>CAWKHG010000008.1:0-55270 GCA_963849405.1 uncultured Chloroflexia bacterium | reverse complement strand
TAGAAGGAACAGGGCCGCGACGAAGCGCCGCAGGCGGCTCGCATACCCGGCCTGGGCATCGGGCGGGGTCGTGATGACCGCCCCGCTCACCCCGAACACGAGGGTCAGCCCCAGCACGACCCCGATGAGGGTCTGGTCCTCCAGGACCGGCAGGCCGCTGATGGAGACGACGCGACTGGTCACGACGAGGAACGCCGCGATGACGGCGCTGATCAGCATGACGACCCTGAGCATTCCGCCCTCCCGTGATCGCGGTCGATGGGTGCTCGCGCGCCGCCTAGCGTACCCCGGCCGATGGGGCTCCGGCTGCGCCCGGGCTACGTGCCAGCGGCTTCGGTGCGCCGGTCCACCGCTCTTTGGTCCCGGGTCGAGGACGCTCTGGCCTACGCCGGGGCGGCCACGGGTCCCACGGCCGGCGGCCGTGCGCCGAGCCGGCGACGCAGCCGATCGGCGATCACGCCGGCACCCAGGAGCACGGCACCCTCGACGAGCAGGGCGATCTCGATCGAGCTCGACAGGTAGGTGACGTTCAGGTCGGTCGCCGCGATGATGAAGCCGAGGGCGGCCGGGTACACGAAGGCGCTCGACTCCCGGTGGAACGCCCGCTCGATGAGCACGGCGCAGACGATGAGGATGATCACGGCCCCGAGCCACGGCTCGATGACCCGCAGGCTGGTGAAGTCCGCGTCGTAGCGCCGCTGTGTCACGGCCTGGGCGACCCCGAGCACCACGACGAACCCGGCCCAGGCACGGCTCGCCGAGGCACGCCGGTCGGCCTCGGGCGTGCCCATCCGGGCCTCGCGCAGGCCGATGAAGCCGATGACGATCGCGAGGACCACCCACGCGGCCGCCTGGCCGACGGCAAGGAGCAGCGGATCGGCGCCTGGCGCCGCGAGGACCTTCGTGTTGCCGAAGTCGTCGTAGGTCGGAGGCGGCACGAGGATCGTTTGGATCCAGCTCAGGGCCGTGGCGACGAGGGATGTCGCCGCCGCCAGCACGCCGAGATGGGTCATGACCGCGGGCAGGTAGGTCCGGAACACGATCGCCGCCAGGAGCGCCGCCGCAGCCGCGACCACACCGGCCAGGCTGTCACGCTGGCCATCGGTCGACCCGAACAGCGCGAGGACGCCTACGCCGACCAGGCCCGCCGCGACGAAGAAGGCGACCCCGGCGCCCCGCCGGAACCGGTCGGAGCCCCGCCCAAGCCACACGCCAAGGCCGGCCAGGACGACGGCCGCGATCAGGGAGCCGATGCCGATGACGAACGGCGCATTCGCCTGGCTGCCGCCGATGCGGGCCAGGAAGGCGGTCCAGGCGCCGAGCAGGAACGCCCCGCCGATGTAGCCGAACATCTCGCCGATGGAGACGCCCGGGCCGAAGAGCGCCGAGGCGGCGCTAGGCCGAGTCACGGCTTCGACGGCGTGGTCGCCTGTGGCGGCTGCCATCGGTGCGATCGGTTCGATGGATGCCGGGGCCGGTATCGGGCCAGCGGCTGCGCGCAGGCGCGCTGCGGTCGGTCCATCGATGACCCCGGCGGCTTCCCATGCCGCGATGTGGGCTTCCGGGTCGCTCATCTGCTCTCTCCCTCGGGCGCTACGTGCCTGGAGGGACGCCAAGCCCCGGCGAATGTAACACCGGGGATATCGGGGCTATCACCGGTATCATCGGCCGGATGGTCATCACCACCGGCGTGGCTCGTGCCCGGGCGCTCGCCGCGGCGCGCTTCGCGACCCTCGTCCTTGCCTGCCTGTTCGTGGCGCACACCACGATCTTCATCGCCCGCTACGGCACGGGCGAGGCGTTCGCCACAGCGATGCGCATCGAGGGTCACGACGCGTACTGGCCGGCGTTCATCCTCGTCGTGGGCGGCGGGGTGACGGTCCTGGTCGTGACCGCGATCGCCCGCCTGTGGCGACTGGCGAAGCGCGCGCCGCGCCGCCGCCGCGCGGCCGACGGGACGCCCCTGCCCGCGTTCGGCGACGAGCTGAAGGCCCTGTGGCCGAGCCTGTTCGGGGCCACGACCGTCCTGTACGCGATCCAGGAGAACATCGAGCACCTCGCCGCGCAGGGCCATCTCCCCGGCGCGAACATCCTCTGGGGCCCCGAAGGCTCCTTCGCGATCCCGGGGCTCCTGCTCGTCAGCCTGTGCGGCGCCGCACTCGGTGCGCTGGTCCGCTGGCGCGTCCGCGTCTATGTCGCCCGGATCGGCCGCACCGCGGAAGGCACGCCCCCGCGGCGGATCGGCGCGTCGCGGCCCGGTCGTCGCTGGAGGTTCGTCGGCGCGACCTCGGCCCTCGCCCGGATCGGTGTCCACCAGGACGCCGGCCGCGCTCCTCCGGCCCGCATCGCGTTCGCCTGAGCAGACTCCCGAGCGAAGGCGCCGGGGTGACCCGTGCGCACCGGAGAGTCTGCCGACCAAGGGCGCCGGCGCGACCGGCGCACCTTGCTGGACGATCCAAGGAGTCATCGTGCGCATGCCATCCACACGTTTCCGGCGTCTCGGCGTCGGCATCGCCGCCATTTCGGTGGCGACATTCCTGACATTCAGCCTTGCCTCGACCGTGCTCGCCCACGAGGAGCGGAAGGTCGGCGCCTACGACGTGGAGGTCGGCTTCATCGCCGAGCCGGTCTACGTCGGCGAGCGGAGCGGCCTCGAGATCCACGTCACCAAGGACGACAAGGCCGTGGAGGGCCTCGAGACGACGCTCAAGGCCCAGGTCATCTTCGGCACCCAGCAGCGGGACCTCACGCTCGCCGCGCGCGAGGAGGACCCGGGCTGGTACGAGTCGGTCTTCATCCCCACGGCAGCCGGCAAGTACACGTTCCACCTGACCGGCACGATCGAGGGCCAGACCGTCGACGAGTCGTTCACAAGCAGCCCGACCGGGTTCAACGAGGTCCAGGAAGCCGCGACGGGCCAGTTCCCGAACGTCCTGGTGACGACCACCGAGCTTGCCGCCAACGCCCAGAAGGGCGCGGACGCGGCCGGCCAGCTGCCCCTGGCGATCGGGCTCGGGGCCGCCGGTGCGGTGCTCGGACTCGTCGCCCTGGCGGTGAGCCTGGCCGGCCGCCGACGGCCTGCCTGACCCTGCCATGAGGAGCCAGTCGATCCCCTCGCCCCGGTCGCTCGCCCGCGCGGCGTTCGGCCTGGTCGCGGCCGGCTGGCTCCTCGTCGTCCTGCCGATCCTGCCGCGGCCATTGGGGCCGGTCGTGGCGGCCCATTCCCAGCTCGTGAGCAGCATCCCCGGCGCGGGCCAGGCGGTGGACACCCCGCCGACCGAGCTGCGCCTCCAGTTCAGCGAGTCGATCGCGGCCGGGTACACGTCGTTCGACGTGCTCGACGGGACCGGCAAGACGCTCATCCTGACGGCCGGTCACGTCGACGCGACCGACGATCACCTGCTCGTCGGGGCGCTGCCCGCCCTCGCCCCGGACACGTACACGGTCGACTGGCGTGCCCTCTCGGCCGCGGATGGGCACGTGACCGAGGGTGCCTTCACGTTCGCGGTGACGTCCGGGGCGTCCGCCTCGCCGGGCGCATCGGCAGGTGCGGGACCCGTGGGGCCGCCCGTCCAGGGCAGCGACACGATCCACGTCGGCCACGACGCGACGCAGGCCGCGGTGGAGGTCCAGGGCAAGGTGCTGGCGTACGGCGGCGTGATGCTCGCGTTCGGGCTGCCGCTCGTCGCCTGGTTCGTGATCCGGCCCGCCCTCGGCGGGCGCCTGCCGCGGGTCTTCGCGCTCGGCTCGGGCATCGCCCATGTCGCGGTCGCCGTCGGCATCGGCCTGCTGATCGTCGTGAGCGTCGCGTCACTGCCGAGCGCTGGAGGCACGGCACCCCGCCCGGACGCGGGCGTGTTCCTGACGACGACGCGGCCCGGCCAGCTGCTCGTCGCCCGCCTCGTCGTGGCGCTGGTCGCCGGTGCGATCGGGATCGTCCTTGCCCGGATCGGCCGGGCGGGCGCGGCGTTCGCGGTGGCGCTCGGCGGGTCGACGCTGGGCATCGCCCTCCTCGCGATCTCCGGACACGCCGCCGCCTTCGACACCTCCGTGCCCGTCCTCGTCGACGTGGTCCACGTCGCGTCGGGCGCCACCTGGTTGAGCGGGCTGCTGAGCCTGGCCGTGCTGAGCGACTTCGGCGGCCGCTTCGACCCACCGTCGATCCGGGCCGTCCTGCCCCGCTACTCGGCCGTGGCGATCGTCAGCATCGGGCTCGTGAGCGCGACCGGCATCTACGCCGACTGGACGCAGACTCGCGAGCTCATCTCCGCCGCCACGCCGTATGCCATCAACCTCGACGTCAAGGTCCTCCTCGTCCTCGCTGCGCTTGGCATCGGCGCGCTGAACTTCATCGACGGCGGGACGGACCGGCGCTGGCTGGGCGGCCTGTCGCGGCGCGTGCTGCTCGAGCTCGGCCTCGCTGTCGGCGTCGTGGTCGTCACGGCGAACCTGACGAGCGGCTCGCCGTCCTGGGAGAACCGCCCGATCGCGATCGCCCCGGCGCCCTCGACGACCGCCGATGCGGCCATCGATTTCGCGGTCCAGCCCGGCCGGCCCGGCCCGAATCGGTTCATCGCCGCTGCGGGCGGCACGCCGGTGCCGCAAGGTACGACGGTGACCCTGATCCTCCAACGGCTCGACTCGGGGGCCAGCCCGGCCCGGATCGCCCTGCGTGCCTCGTCCGATCCGCAGCTCGGCGTGATCTACGCGGCCGACGGCGGGCTCCTCGTCGCGGACAGTCGCTGGGACGCGACGGTGACCGTGACGGACGCCTCCGGTACCGAGGTGGGGCGGCGCCACTTCACCTTCTCGGTCGACGCCGATGGCGTGAGCGCCGGCCGGGCGCTGCCGCCCATCGACCCCGTGCTCGCGATCGGCCTCCTCCTGGCCGTGGCCGGGTTGTTCGGCCTGGCGTTCGGCATCGCCGGCGGCTCGATCCCGCGGACGCCGCCCGCCTGGGGCCGCCAGGTCCTCGTCGCCGGCAGTGGCGTGGGAACCGCCGTTGGTGCGTTGATCATCGCGGGCGGATCGATCAGATGAACGTGAACTTCACCCTCGGGCTTGTCGTCGGGATCGAGCTCCTGGCCGTCGCCGCGCTCCTCTTCCTGTTCGGCCGGCAGATCTCCCGGCGCTGGCCGCGCCACGCCTGGCTCGTGAGCTTCGGGCGGATCGCGCTGGCGATCGTGGGCATCGGCCTCGCATCGGCGACCCTGTTCGACACGACGCCGAACTCCCGCACGCCGAACCCTGTGCCGTTCACGGTGACCTCGGTGCAGGCCGGGCAGTCGCTGTACGTGGCGAACTGCGCCGCCTGTCACGGGGTCGACGCCCGGGGCGGCGGGCCGCAGGCCGGCACGACCGCGGTCCGGCCGCCGTCGCTCGTGTCCGGCCATCTGGGCTCCCATCCGGACGGCGATGTCTGGTACTGGATCACCAACGGGCTGCCGGGCGGGATGCCCGCCTGGGGCACGAGCCTCACCGACACGCAGCGCTGGGAGCTCGTGAACTACCTGCGCTCGATCAACGGCCTCACGCCGGCGAACGGATCCGTTCCCGCAGGCGATCCGACCGGCGGCGGCGGGCCGGGAGCGGTCGTCCTCGGGCTCCCGCTGGTCTTCGGCTTCCTGGGTGCCGGGTTCACGGTCCGGGCGCGGCGCGGTCGTCCACGGCGACGAGGGCGCGGCGTTCCGGGCGGGCGCTGGCGGCGACGCCAGTGAACCGAGCTCGCGCGTTGCGGCTCGTGGCGGCCCTCGTGATCGTCGCCGCGGCAGTGGGTGCGCCCGTCGCCTGGTGGTTCACCCGGACGGAGGTGACGTGCGGCGTCGTCATCGATATCCAGCAGGCCTCGATCACCGATGTCCGGAGCTTCAGCCTGCGCTCCCCGCTGGGCGCCATGACCTCGTTCCAGATCGTGCCGGCCCGCCTCGGGCCGACCTCGTTCGTGCCCGGGCACCTGCGCGAGCACCGCGCGCTGGCGACGCCCGTGTGCGTCACGTTCCGGCCCGCCGATTCGCCGGCCGTCGCGCTCGATCTCCAGGACGCCCCGACGCCCGGCGGTTCGCCGGCGCCCACGGGCACCGGGGCGATCTCGAGCGCGACCGCACCCGCGACACCCACGGCCTTCCGCTCCACGAGATACGGCTACGGGCTCGCCGTCCCGGCCGGGTTCACGGCCACGGAGACACCGGGCGCGGGCGGCCTGCATCCGGCCGAGCCGGGCGTGGACACGTTCGACGACGGCCACGGGACGCGCCTGTACGTGATCCGGTTCACAGTCCCGGCCGGCATGCGCCTGACGGACTGGGTCTGCCCGGTCTCGACGCACCTCGCCACCGAGCACCGCCTGGCCGCCGAGCTGTCCGAGGGGCTCACCATCGGCGGACAGCCGGGCCGTCTCTCGATGTACCACCTGCGGATCCCGCCGTACGTGACGCTGTACCTCGAGGCGGAGGTCGTGAAGGGCACCGGCGGCTTTGCGTTCGGCCTCGAGTCCACCACGACCAGGGACCCGGACGACCGGGCGCTCTTCGACGAGGTCCTGCGCTCGGTGTCCTTCGACGAGTGATCCAACGGGCTTCGGCGTACGTATCCGTGCCAGACGCGGATCGCAGGCCCAGAAAGTGACTCGACTCCGATGACGAACAGGACCCTCGCAGGGTTGATGGCCGGGACCCGGTCCGGTCCCGTGGACCGGGTGGTCCCCGGGCCCGGCCAGGAGTCGGTGTGGGACTATCCGCGGCCGCCGCGGGTCGAGCGCGTGACGCGAGCCGCTCCGCGTCCTCGTCGACCACCAGACGGTGGCGGCCACCTTGCGTGGCTTCCGGGTCCTGGAGACGGCCGGCGCGCCCGTGTACTACTTCCCGCCCGAGGACGTCCGGCTGGACCTGCTGCGGCCGAGCCCGCATCGCTCGGAGTGCGAATGGAAGGGCACGGCCCGCTACCACACGCTGCGGCTGGGAGATCGGGAGATCGGGAACGTCGCCTGGTCGTATCCAGATCCGCTACCCGGCTACGAGGCGATCCGCGACCACTTGGCCTTCTACGCCGGTCGCGTCGACGAGGCGTGGGTGGGCGACGAGCGGGCGACACCCCAGCCCGGCCACTTCTACGGCGGCTGGATCACGTCCAGGATCGTGGGACCGTTCAAGGGCGGTCCGGGCTCGTTCGGCTGGTAGGCCCGGCCGCGAACCGCGGGGCTTTCGAGACCTTGGGCCTCAGTCGCCGACCGGCACCCCCAGGATGTTGAACCCGCGCGTCGACGTACAGGACCTCGCCGGTCACGGCCGACGACAGGTCCGACGCGAGGTAGACCGCCGACCGGCCGACGTCCTCGATCGTGATGTTGGCCCGCAGCGGGGCGACCGAGGCGAACGAGCTGTACATCGACTTGAACCCGCTGATGCCTGCCGCCGCGAGCGTCCGGACCGGGCCGGCGGAGATCGCGTTGACCCGGATCCCGTCCGGGCCGAGGTCCGCGGCGAGGTAGCGCACGGACGCCTCGAGGGCCGCCTTCGCCACGCCCATCACGTTGTAGTTCGCGACGACCTTCTCGGAGCCGTAGTAGGTCAGGGTCAGGATCGTCGACCCGCGATGGAGCAGGGGACGCGCCTCGCGCACGAGGGCGACCAGCGAGTACGCCGACACGTCCAGCGCCAGGGCGAACCCGTCGCGCGACGTGTTCACGAACTCGCCCTCGAGGTCCTCGCGCTTCGCGAACGCGAGGGCGTGGATGAGCACGTCGATCTCGCCGTGGGCCGCCTTCCAGCGTTCGAAGACGGCCTTGATCTGCGCGTCGTCCTGGACGTCGCACGGTTCGACGAAGGTCGAGCCGAGACGCTCGGCGAGGGGTCGGACGCGACGCTCGAGCAGGCTCTCGACCGATGAGAAGCCGACGAACGCGCCTTCGGCGTGCAGGGCCTGGGCGATGCCCCAGGCGATCGAGTGATCGTTGGCGACGCCGAAGATGAGCGCCTTCTTGCCCTCGAGCAGTCCCATCGATGCCTCCCGCGCGACGGCCGACCGGTCGTCCGGCCCCGAGCATACCCGCCGCAGACCCGCGGACGGCCCCCGATTCGCGCTCGACGCGGCTTGTCCATGAGCCGAACGGCGGGTTGGGTACCGCCGACCGGGGGATAACGAGGCCCGTTTCGCGACGCTAGCGTGCATCGCACATGGCCGGCTTTACGCCGTCCGACCGCTTCCGGCGACGGGGGGAACGCCGGACGCGGTGCTGGACCGGCTCGCTGGTACTGTAGGGTTCTGGTAACACGGACAGCGCGATAGACCCCGCCCCGGAGGGCACCCAGATGGCATCTCATGACGTTCCGTCGACATCCCACATGGTGGCCGCCCGATGAGCCGCTGGCAGAGCCGGCGCTCGATGGCGCCGATGGCGGGCGTCCGCGGCCTCCTCCTCGACCTTGACGGCGTCCTCGTCCTCCAGGGCAAGGCCATCCCGGGCGCCCAGGAGGCGATGGCCGAGATCGACCGGCGAGGCATCCCGTACCGCGTCGTGACCAATACCTCGCTCGTCAGCCGCCCGGCCCTCTCGACGTGGGGCAAGAGCCTCGGCCTGCGGATCCCGCCGGACCGGATCATGTCCGCTCTCTCGTGCAGTGCCGGTTACACGGCCCGCACGTTCCCCGGCCGCTCGCTGTTCGTCATCGCCTCGGAGGACGCCCGCGACGAGTTCGCCGGCCAGAAGCTCCTGAGCGCATCAGAGGCGGATCGCAAGGGCGCCGAAGCGGCGGCGGTCGTCATCGGCGACTCGCCGGACGAAGCCACGTACGACAACCTCAACCGCGCCTTCCGGCTCATCCGTGGCGGCGCCCAGCTCATCGCGATGCACAAGAACCGCTGGTGGCTGACGCCGGCCGGCCCGACGCTCGATTCGGGCGCCTACGTGGCCGGCCTGGAGTACGCGGCCTCGGTGAAGGCGCTCGTCCTCGGCAAGCCCTCGGAGGACTTCTTCCGCGAGGCGTCGGCGGCCCTGCTCGAGGAGATCTCGTCGAGCAGCGGCGGGCGGCCCGGCCGGGGCGACATCGCGATGGTCGGTGACGACCTGTGGACCGACGTCCTGTCGGCCCAGCGGCTCGGCCTGCGCGGCGTGTTCGTCCTGTCGGGCAAGCACGGTCGCGAGGAGCTCGACCCAGGCTGGCCAATGCCGGTCGCGGCGGCGGCGTCCCGGACCTCGTGGCCGGCTCCATGGCCGAAGTCGTGGCGGCGCTAGACTAGGCCGACTTCCGCGGCGCACGCTCCCAGGTCGTCCGGGTCGCGCGCCGGACACCCACCGGCACCCATGCCCCGTGCCGGCCCGCAGGAGCACATCGATGACCGCCGAGACCCAACCGCGCCTCAAGATCACCTACGCGACGCTGCGCAACGACAACGAGGAGCTGCACGCGCAGTTCGAGGCGGGCCTCGAGAAGGCGCGGGCGCATGCTCGGCCAGCAGCCACCGCAACTTCATCGGCGGCGCAGGAGCGCGACGGCGACGGCACGTTCGAGAAGCGCTCGCCGATCGACGGCGTCGCTCGTCGGCACGTTCGCCAAGGGCACGCGGCAGGACGTCCAGGACGCCATCGCGGCCGCGCGCGCGGCGTTCCCGGCGTGGTCGCGGCCGGCCGTGGCAGGAGCGCGTCGCGCTGCTGCGCCGCGCGGCCGACCTCATCAGCGAGCGCCAGATGGAGCTCGCCGCGCTGATCGCGATCGAGGTCGGCAAGAACCGGCTCGAGGCGCTCGGCGACGTCGAGGAGACGGCCGACCTGATCCGCTGGTCGTGCGACATGGTCGAGCAGAACGACGGCTTCGACCACCCGATGGGCAACCTCGGCGACGCGGCCGTGCACACCCGCTCGGTGCTCAAGCCGTACGGCGTGTGGGCGATCATCAGCCCGTTCAACTTCCCGTTCGCGCTGTCGCGGCGGCCCGGCGGGCGGCGCGCTGGTCGCCGGCAACACGGTCGTCTACAAGCCGTCGCTCGCGACGCGCCGCTCTCCGGCGTGCTGCCTCACCCAGGTCGATGCGCGACGGCGGGCATCCCGGACGGCGTCTTCAACATGGTCATGGGCCCGGGCGAGACCGTCGGCGCCGAGCTCCAGGAGAACGACGGCGTCGACGGCATCCTGTTCACCGGCTCGTTCGAGGTCGGGCTTCGACCTCTACAAGCACTTCGCCAGGCGCTACCCCAAGCCGGTCATCGTCGAGATGGGCGGCAAGAACCCGGCGATCGTCACCGCGACGCGCCGACCTCGACGAGGCGGCCGAGGGCGTGATGCGCGCGCGCCTTCGGGTTCGGCGGCCAGAAGTGCTCGGCCAACAGCCGCGTCTACGTCGAGCGGCCGGTCTACGAGCGAGTTCATCCGGCTGCTGGCCGAGAAGACCGAGGCGATCACGATCGGCGACCCGGTCGAGCGCGAGAACTGGCTGGGGCCGGTCATCAACCAGAAGGCGCGTGGCGCGCTACGAGACACGCGGTCGGCGAGGCGCGCCGGGACGGCCGGGTCGTCGTCGGCGGCGAGCGCGTGACCGACGACGGCCTCGACAGCGGCTACTTCGTCGCGCCGACCGTCGTCGCCGACCTGCCGACGGACCATCGCCTGTTCCGCGACGAGCTGTTCGTGCCGTTCGTCGCCGTCGCGCCGGTCGACTCGGTCGACGAGGCGCTCGACCTGGCCAACGACATCGACCTCGGCCTGACGGCCGGCTTCTACAGCGAGGACCAGGCCGAGATCGAGCAGCGTTCCTCGACGCGCATCGAGGCGGGCGTCGTGTACGTCAACCGGCGCGCCGGCGCCACGACCGGCGCCTGGCCGGGCATCCAGCCGTTCGGCGGCTGGAAGGGCTCGACGGCGACCGGCAAGTCCGGCGGCGGCCTCTACTACGTCCAGCAGTTCATGCGCGAGCAGTCGCCAGACCGTCGTCGACTGAGGGTCGATTTGGGGCGCCTCGCCCCCGACTTGGGCGGGCCGGAGAGCACGGCCGCTCTGCTGAGACTGCCTGGCAGTATCCAGCCTGCATAAATCCTATGCGTCCAGCGGCCCGGGACGACCCGCCGGCCCGACGCTCAGTCGCGGAGGTGCCTCGTGGCTTCGGCAGCGACCCCGGCTCGCGCAGACCCGCTCCGTCCCGCACATCGTGACCGAGCTGCCCGGCCCCAAGGCCCGTGCCCACATCGCCTTCGACGAGGCGTGGACGTCGCCGAGCCTGCCCCGCGCCTACCCGATCGTGCCGGTCCGCGGGGAGGGCCTGACGGTCGAGGACATCGACGGCAACCTCTTCCTCGACTTCGCGGCTGGCATCGCCGTGACGTCGACCGGCCACGGCCACCCGGGCGTCGTGGCGCGGATCCAGGCGCAGGCCGAGGAGCTCATCCACTTCAGCGCCTCGGACTTCTACCTGCCGATCTACGCCGAGGTCTGCCGCGAGCTCGCCCGCCTGGCCCCGATCGAGGGTCCGGCCCGCGCCTACCTCGGCAACTCCGGCACCGAGGTCGTGGAGGCGGCGATCAAGCTCGCCCGCCACGCCACCGGCCGGCCGTACATCGTCGCGTTCCTCGGCGCCTTCCACGGCCGGACGTACGGCAGCGTCTCGCTGACCGCGTCGAAGGCGAAGTACCACGCGGGCTTCGGGCCGCTGCTGCCCGGCGTCTATCACGCGCCGTTCGGCAAGGTCGACGACCTGCGCTGGTTCGACGAGGTCCTGTTCGACAAGCTCGTCCCGGCCAACGAGGTCGCGGCGATCGTCGTCGAGCCGATCCAGGGCGAGGGCGGCTACATCGTCCCCGAGGACGGGTTCCTCGAGGGCCTGCGAGCGATCTGCGACAAGCACGGGATCCTGCTCGTCGCCGACGAGATCCAGTCGGGCGCCGGGCGGACCGGCAAGATGTGGGCCGTCGAGCACTGGGGCGTGAAGCCCGACATCCTGCTGACCGCCAAGGGCATCGCGTCGGGCATGCCGCTCGGCGCGCTGGTCGCCCGGGCCGACCTGCTCGAGCACTGGGGTCCCGGGCGCGCACGGGTCCACGTTCGGCGGCAACCCGCTCGCCTGTGCGGCGGCGCTCGCCACGATCGCCCTGCTCGAGGACGGCCTCGTCGAGAACGCGGCGGCCCGCGGCGCCCAGGCGATGGCCGGCCTGGCCTCGCTCGTGACGCGCCATCCGGGCGTCGTCCGCGAGGTGCGCGGCAAGGGCCTGATGATCGGCATCGAGTTCGACACCGGCGCCCGCGCCGACGCCGTCCAGACGGCGGCCTTCCAGCGCGGCCTGCTCGTCCTGGAGTGCGGCAAGTCCACCGTCCGGATGTGCCCGGCGCTCACGGTCTCCTCGGACGAGGTCGAGACGGCCCTGCGCCTGTTCGGCGAGGCGGTCGCCGAGGTGGCCGGCTGACGTTCAGCGGGTCTCGCAGCCCGTCCGGCCCCGTGACCCTGCGATGATGCCGCGGTGAGCACTTCCAAGGTCGCCACGATGCGCGACGCGGTCGCGGACCTCGTGCGCGACGGCGACACCGTGGCGATCGAGGGGTTCACCCACCTCATCAGCTTCGCCGCCGGCCACGAGATCATCCGCCAGCGCAAGCGCGACCTCGTCCTGGCACGCATGACGCCGGACCTCATCTACGACCAGATGGTCGCCGCCGGCGTCGCTCGCAAGCTCATCTTCAGCTGGCTGGGCAACCCGGGCGTCGGCGGCCTCGGGGCGATCCGCCGGCGGATCGAGGACGCCGACCCGGCGCCGCTCGAGGTGGAGGAATACAGCCACTTCGGGATGGTCGGCCGGTACACGGCGGGGGCGGCGAACCTGCCGTTCTACCCCCTGCGGAGCTACTTCGAGACCGACCTGCCGAAGGCGAACCCGCTCATCCGGCCGATCGAGTCGCCCTACGGCGACGGCACCGTCTACGCCGTCCCGCCGCTCAAGCCCGACGTCACGATCGTCCACGCCCAGCGCGCCGACGCCGCCGGCGACACCCAGGTCTGGGGCCTGCTCGGCTGCCAGAAGGAGGCGGCGTTCGCGGCCGACCGGGTCATCGTGGTCGTCGAGGAGCTCGTCGACGAGGCGGTGATCCGGAGCGATCCCGAACCGGACGATCATCCCCGGCCTGATCGTGGATGCGGTCGTCGTGGAGCCGTTCGGGGCGCACCCGTCGTACGTCCAGGGCGCCTACGACCGCGACAACCGGTTCTACCTCGACTGGGACCCGATCACCCGCGACGAAGCGTCGCTCCAGGCCTGGCTGCGCGACTGGGTCTACGACCTCGACGGCCGGCCGGCCTACGTGGAGAAGCTGGGCGCGGACGCGTGTGGCGTCCCTTCGGCCGTCCGGATCGGCGCCGTCCGGCTCGGTCGACTACGGCGAGTACCGATGAGCGAGCCGCTCATGATCCTGGTCGCCGGGCCCGTACCGATCCGGCACGGACGGGGATCCGGCACGGATCCAGGCGAACGTGGACGCGATGACGCGCACCGCGCTCGAGCTCTACACCCGCGGCCATCTGCCGGTGATGGGCGAATGGTTCGCGCTGCCCCTGATCGAGGAGGCGGAGCGGATCGGCGACGTCGGCGCGTACGAGGAGCTCTTCCATCCCGTCGCCGAACGCGTCCTCGCCCGCTGCGACGCCTGCCTGCGCATCGGCGGGCCGTCGGAGGGGGCCGATCGGATGGTCGCCACGGCCCGCCTGCTGGGCAAGACCGTGTTCACCGACATCGAGCAGGTCCCGTGACCGAGCCCGCGTTCAGCAAGTCCGAGATGATGATCGTGGCGGCCGCGCGCGAGCTCGCCGGCCAGCACGTCTGCTTCGTGGGCGTCGGCCTGCCGAACATCGCGGTCAACCTCGCCAAGCGGACCGTGGCGCCGGACCTCGAGCTCGTCTACGAGGCCGGCGTCTTCGGCGCCGAGCCAGCGCGCCTGCCGCTGTCCATCGGCGACCCGACGATCGTGACCCGGGCGACCGCCGTGACGAGCATGTGGGACCTCTTCAGCCTGTACCTCCAGGGCGGTCGCATCGACGTGGGCTTCCTGGGCGCGGCGCAGATCGACCGGTTCGGCAACATCAACACCACGGTCATCGGCGACTACGAGCACCCGACGACGCGCCTGCCGGGTTCCGGGGGCGCGTGCGAGATCGCGATCAACGCCCGCGAGGTGTTCGTGATCGTGCGCCAGAACAAGCGCAGCTTCGTGGAGAAGCTCGACTTCCGGACCTCGGCCGGGAACCTGGGCGGGGCGGAGAACGCGGCGCGCATCCGCCAGGAGCAGGGCTGGCTGGGCCGCGGGCCGTCGGTCGTCATCACCGACCTCGGCATCTACCACTTCGACGACGACGGGGAGATGCGCCTCGACTCGCTCCACCCGGGCGCGACCGTGGAGCAGGTCCGCGAGACGATCGGCTGGGACGTCCGCGTGGCGCCGGACCTCCGGACGACAGCGGAACCCACCGCCGAGGAGCTCCGGCTCATCCGCGTCGAGCTCGATCCAGAGGGCACGTACACGCGCTGAACCTGGCGGGAGCGTGACCACCGGACGGGTGGCATGGGTACCTTCGGGAGACTCACGCCGCCGCCGGCTGCTGGCACGCTCCGAGCATGGCTTTTCCTGCCCGCCCGGCGGACGACCACGACCCGATCGCCGACACGGCCACCGAGATCCGATATCTCGACGGCACGAGCGCGGCGAGCCCGCTGCGTGACCGCGCGCGGACGGCGCATCGGCCGTACCTCGTCGAGCGCCAGGGCGTCCAGACCTCGCGACTCCTGGCCGCCCTGTCGGCCGCGCTGGACCTGACCGAGGGCCAGATCGCCGGGCACGCCGTGCGCACCTGCTACCTCGCGATGCGCGTCGCGGATGGGATGGGCTTCGACGACGAGACCCTCGCCGACCTGTTCTACGCGGCGATGCTCAAAGACGCCGGCTGCTCGAGCAATGCGGCGGCCGTCACCCGGATCTTCGGCGGCGACGACATCGCCCTCAAGGGTCGCCAGCAGACCGTCGGCCGGGGGATCCTCGAGTACGCCGCGTTCACCATCCGAAACCTGCCCACGACCGAGCCGTTGCCGCTCCGGTTGCGCCGCCTGGTCCGGATCGGCCTCACGGGCATGCGCGAGCACCACATGGTCGAACAGCTGCGCTGCGAGCGCGGCGCGGCGATCGCCCGCAAGGCGGGCTTCAGCGACCGCGTGGGCGAGGCGATCCACGACCTGCACGAGCACTGGGACGGCAAGGGCCAGCCGCGCGGGCTGGCGCGCGATCGGATCAACCCGCTGGCGCGGATCCTCGCCACCTGCCAGGGCCTGGACATCTTCCGGGCGACCCGCGGTCGCGCCGTCGCCGTCCGCGTCCTGCGCGAGCGGAGCGGCTCGTGGTACGACCCGGACGTGTCGGGTCGTCTCCTCGACCTCCTCGACAAGGGCCTGTTCGATGAGCTGGCCGCCCCGGACCTCGTCGGGCGCACGATGGACCTCGAGCCCGTCCGCCTGGCCCGGATCTCCGATGCGGAGGACCTCGACCGGATCGCCTCGGCCTTCGCCGACATCGTCGACGCCAAGAGCCCGCTAACCGCATCCCACTCCCAGGGCGTGGCCGGGTATGCGTGGGCCCTTGCCAATCACATGGGGCTGTCGCCCAACGAGGCCACCGATGCGCGCCGGGCGGGGCTGCTCCACGACCTCGGCAAGCTCGGTGTGCCGAACGCGATCCTGGACAAGCCGTCCGCGCTGACCGAGGCGGAGTACGAGCAGATCAAGCGCCACCCAGAATTGACCCTGAGCATCCTGTCACCCGTCGCGGAACTGACGGCGGTCGGCGAGATGGCCGCGTGCCATCACGAACGGCTCGACGGGCGGGGCTACTTCCGCGGCCTGGCCGCCCCTTCGATCGCGCTCGGCGCGCGGATCGTTGCGGTCGCCGACGTGTACGAAGCGCTCACCGCCGACCGGCCCTACCGGAAGGCGATGCCCTACGAGCAGGCGATCGCGATCCTGGACGAGGAGTCGGGCGGGCACCTGGCCCACGACGTGGTGGCCGCCCTGAAGGACATCGTCGTCTAGGCTGGTCAGGCGGGTCTGAGCGTGCCCGGGATCCCGGCCCGGTGCCTCGGCCCAGCGGTCCCGCGACCCTTTGCGAGCGGTCGCGCTCGGTGCATGGTCGCCCTGAGCGCTAGCGGCACCGTTAGGAGTCCCGGCGAGCGCCCCATGAGCACGTTCGCGTGGCTTCCGAGCACGATCCGCCTCCGCCAGCCCGAGGAATTCGGCGAAGAACGGTGCTTGGGCGGGTCGTTACGCTCGCAGCGTCCATGCAGCGGACATCGATGGGCTCAAGGGACGGCGCGGCGGCCCGGCCGCAGGCTCTAGCTGACGAGGGCCTTTACGATCGCGTCGACGTGGGCCTTCTGGGGCACGACGATCATCGTGTTCACCATCCCGAACATCCCGGCCGTCGCTTCGGCGTGGGGCAGGATGTGGCAGTGGAACGCCCATAGGCCGACATGTTCTGGCTTGATGAGCACGTCGTAGCGCTCGCCCGGGTTGACGCCCAGCGTGTCGCACTCGAAGGCCGCGCTCCCGAGAGGCCGGCCGTCGCGTTCGATGACCTTCATGATGTTCCCGTGGACGTGCCAGGGATGCATCATGATTCCCTCGTTCATGAACCGGATGCGTACGGTCTCCCCGACCGCGGCCAGCACCGGCACGGTCGCCGGGAACCCGTGGCCGTTGATCGTGAACCCGCCCACCGAGTCGTTCGAGATCCAGACGTAGTCGCGGTCGACCTTCACGGGGTCGGGCTTCGGGTCGACGATGAACGCCCCCAGCAATCCATGGCCGACCTGGTCGGTGGCGTTGTGGTGCGAGTGGTACATCAGTGAGCCCGCGTTCGTGGCGGTGAACTCGTACGTGTAGGTCTCCCCAGGGACGATCGGCTTCTGGGTGACGAACGGGACGCCGTCCTGGAAGAAGTCGTCGAACAGGACGCCGTGGAAATGGACCCCGGTCGTCTCCTTGAGGTTGTTGGTGAAGATCGCCCGCACCCGGTCGCCCTGGGTCACCCGGATCGTCGGCCCTGGCCACTGCTTGTTGTAGCCCAGGGCCTTCGTGGTCGGCAGGAGCTCGTCGATGTGCTGGTCGATGTCGTCGATCGTGAGCTTGAATACCTTGACATTGCCGTCCAGCTCGGGCTTCAACGGCGTGAGCAGGTCGTTCAGGACGAGCTGCGGCACCTGGGCGAAGGCGGGCTTGACCTTGAGCTCGGGATAGTCGTCGGCGGTGCCCAGGATGTCGGCCAGCTTGGCGAAGGTCGCGTCACCGTAGATGCCCTTGAGCGCGGGCGCGAGATTGCCGACGTAGCGCCGGATGACGGTCCGGGCGTGGAGGTCGTGCTCGGCCCAGCCGGCGGGGAGGGGACCGGCCGCCGGGACGGATGCGCCGGCCGACGGCGCTGCCGAAGCCGCGCCACTCGCGGCGGGGGTCGCGGAGACACTCGCGGCGGCCGACGGGGCGGCTCCCGCGGGCGCGCTCGGAGCCGCCGGGAATGTCCAGCCCGCCTGCTTGGTCGTCGTGCAGGCAGCGATGCCCGCGGCGACGATGCCGCCACCGGTCAGCATCGCTCCGCGCAGGAACCCGCGCCGGGTCAGGGGCGAGTCGACGGTGATCTGAGTCTGCGGGTCGCCTGTGGGCGCTGCGGTTTCCATGCGGGCAGCGTGATGGTACGCCCGGTGCCTAGCCCTGAGCCGTCTGGCCCGTTCGGATCGGGCCGAACGGACGCTCTTTCGCCGCGGACTACGCGAGCCGGGTCAGGCCGGCTGGAGCGCTGCGGCCGCGGCGGCCGCGCGCTCGGCGGCACGTTCGTTGAGCAGGTCGTAGGCCACCACGGTGACCGCCGGCATGAACGGTGCCCAGATCGCGCTGCCGATGACGCTCGCGATCGTGAATGCGAAGATGCCGGTCCCCGCAGCGTTGGCGCTCAAACCGATCACCAGCCCGATCACGACCGCCGGGAGCGTCACCGTCAACGCCTCGAGGATCCCGACGGACAGGACGATGCCGGCCAGCCGCAGCCGATGACCGCGGGTCAGCTCGCTGCTCCGGCGCAGGCCCGCGCGAAGGCCGATGCCCTCGGCCAGGATGGCCACGATCGCGAGCCCCCAGCGCACGGACAGGTAGAAGATCGCCGCCGCCACGACGATCCCCGCGATGCTGAGCACGGTCGTGATCGTGGAGGTTTCCGCGGTCTCGAACCGCGCCGCCTGGATCGTCGGCTGGTTGAACTGGATCACGAGGGTCACCGTCGCGCTGCCGACCGCCAGCAGGATGGCCGGGATGATGAGGGCCGAGCCGCGCGCCAGGACCGCGCCCACCGACTCGGCGGGGGACACGCGGCGGCCGGCTCGGACGGCCATCGCGGCCGAGGTGAGGACCGCCGTACCCAGGATGCCCAGCGCGAGCGCCGCGGCGTCCGTGATCGCGAGCGTGATGGCGGTGCTGGCCGGCATGAGCGCGAGCGCCTGGATCTGGTCCTGGAACAGGACCGGGTCGACGATCCCGTTGTTGTTCCCGTTCTGATCCAGAAGGTCGACGATCACCCGGATGAAGGCCTCGGTCGTGCGGAGCGAGTAGACGATGGTGGGCAGGCTCAGGAGGATCGCGAGCAGGCCGAGGACGGTGCCGATGGCCAGGAGGGGCATGAACGCCCGCCGGTAGGTTCGCCACGCCTCGCTGATGACCCGGCTGACCGTGATCGTCCGTTCGTCCGGCGGCGGGGTCCAGCCGCCCCATCGCGGAGGGGCGACCGGCTGCACCCATCGGGACGGACCGGCCGCGGCGTGATCGGGCGCCGACCATGGATCAGGCGAGGTCGCCGGGACAGGGGCGGCCTCGGCCGAGGGGTCGGGCGCGGCCCAGCGGCGGTCGGGCGGCGGCGGTGGTGGGTCGGTGGGCGTATCGATGGTCGTTTCCTTGGCGCGATGGTAGCGCCGCTTCGGAACACGACAACCGACCCGAAAGTCTGGTCCGGGATATCCCAGGGAGGAGGAAGGGTGGACGACGGGCGTCCCTTCCGCCATCCACCACGCCTCGATCATGAGCCGGCAGGGTTCCGCCGGGAGCGTGCCGAACGGCCCGGTTCCGCGGTCCGCTTGTCCCTCGTTCTCGCGCGGGCCTCGCGTCGTGGAGGGCTGGACCGGGGGACTAGCATTCGCCCATCGACCGGAGAGGCGTCCCGGAGGGTCGCACATGGCTTGGTGGCGCCGCGCGCCCGCATCGCCTCCGACCGAGGCGCCCGGGACCGACGCGCGCACCCCGTTCCGCGATCGCGAGACGGCCGGCCGCGTGCTGGCGGCGCGGCTCGGCGCGAGCGCCCTCTCGGTGGCCGATGCCCAGCGACCCCTGGCGGAGGACCCATCCCGGATCGTCGTCCTGGGCATCCCCCGCGGTGGCGTGACCGTGGCCGCGGCGGTCGCTCGCGCGCTCGGCGCGCGCCTCGATGTCCTCGTCGCCCACAAGGTCGGGGCACCTGGCGAGCCCGAGCTGGCCGTCGGCGCGGTCGCCGCCGATGGATCGGTCCGCCGGGAGGGATGGGCCGCCATCTACGTGTCCGACGAGGGCTTCGCCCTGGCGGCCGCGGCCGAGATCGAACGGGCCCAGGCCCGGGAGCGCGACCTGCGCGACGGGCGACCGGCCATTCCGCTGGCGGGGGTGACGGCCGTGCTCGTCGACGATGGGATCGCCACCGGCTCGACGATGCTCGTGGCGGTCGAGGCAGCCCGGAGGGCGGGCGTCGCCCGGGTGGTAGTCGCGGTCCCGGTCGCGGCCGAGGAGGCGATGACGGCCCTGGGCGCGGTGGCCGATGCGGTCGTGGCCGTCGTCGTCCCGCCGCGATTCGGCGCGGTGGGTGCCTGGTACCAGCGCTTCGACCAGGTCGACGACGCCGAGGTCCGACGTCTCCTGGCGACCGCGGGGTGACGCGGCTCACGTAATCCCCGCGCAAGGTGGCCCATCCGAGACTGCCGGCATGAACCGCACAACGCGACTCACGTCGTTCGACGGCGGCGACAGCGATCAGCCGTCAGCACGTTCTCAGGAGCCATCGATGGACGATCAGGACCACCCCAGCCAGGAACCACGCCCGGATCCCGCCGGCGACGTCTACACGCTGCCGGCCGAACCCATCACGCCGAAGGCGCCGTCGAGCCCGGGCAACGGGCGCAGGCGCGTGACCGCGGCCATCCTCGGCTCGCTCCTCGTTGGCGGCGCCGGCGGAGCAGCCATCCTTGGGACGCGATCGGCGGACGCTGCCTCACCGACGCCAAGTGGCGCCCCGACGACCTCGGCTGCTCCGTCGACCGGCACCACCACGGATGCCGACGGCCCCGGTCACGGCGGTCGCGGCGGGCCCGGCGGCCCGGGCGGCCACGTCGAGGCCATCAGCGACAACCTCGTCGCCGCCAAGGCGATCGGCATCACCGAGGCCGAGCTCGAGACAGCGCTCCAGGGCGGTCAGACCATGGCCGCCGTGGCCAAAGCGCACAACGTCGACGTCCAGAAGGTCATCGACGCGCTCGTCGCCGACGAGCTCGACGAGCTGGCGGCCGAAGTCAAGGCCGGCACCCTGACCCAGGCCCAGGCCGACGCGAAGAAGCCGACGATCACCCAGCGGATGACCGATCGGGTCAACGGGGTCCACCCGTAACAAGGCCCTCGGGAACGACGACGACCGGCCAGGGTGCGAACCCCGGCCGGTCGTCGCGCCTTCGCATGGCGCTAGTTGAAGGGGACGATCGCGACGATCGAGTCGTACGTGCCGTTGGCGATGCTGGTCGGGGCGCTGGTGCCGGCGCCGAGGGCGACGGCGTGACCGGCCTCGTCGATCGCATAGACCGCTCCGCCCGATCCGGTCGCGATGCTGCGGAAGACGCCGCTCCCGCCCAGGTGGCCCGTCGTGACGAGGTCCGCGGTCCGGACCACGGCGACGCCCGCCTTCGTGATGACGTAGAGCGACTTGCCGTCGGCGCTCAAGGCGGCCCGGCCCCCGGCCGGCTTGGCCGTCTCGAGCTTGGCGAACTGGATCGAAGGGGCCACGGCGATCGTGGCGCTCTTCCTGATCGAGAAGTCCTCGAGGCTGATCGCGCTCACGCGTCGCTCCGCGGGGTCGGTCACGTAGAGGACCGAGCCCGACGGGTCGGCCACCAGGCCCCAGTCGCCGTTCGTGTCGGGACTCTCATCCTCGGTGCCTGGAAGGTCGATGCAGAAGGCCCCGCCGTTGTGCGTGTCGAGGGCATGGATGAACGCGCCCTCAGGTCCCCGATAGAGCGTGAAGACCCAGCCGCTCCGGCCGATCTCCTGGGTCAGGGCGTAGCCGTGCATCTGCTCATCGATGTTGCGCTTGTCCACGATCGTCCCGTCCTGGAGCTGGCCCGTCGAGACGTCGACGCGGCGCACCTGGTAGTGGGTCGGATCGCCGCCGGGCAGGTATTCGAGCACGTACAGCCAACGGCCGTCCGGGGACAGGACATCGAACGCGAAGGAGCCGGCGAGGGTCACGACCCGGACGGGCCGGGACCCGATGGTCGGGACGATCGCGAACCTGGTCTTGCTCGTCGGGCTGGCCGGCCCTCGATCGACGGCCTCCTCCAGCACGAGCAGGCTGCCGTCGGCCGACAGGCCATTCGCGGTCTTGGCGATGCCGACCCGTGGCACGCGCCATGCACCCGGCACCGAGATGGCCGTCGGCATGCTCCCGCCCTCGGGCGTGGTCAGCTCGACCTTGGTCGAGGCGTCGGTCGTCGTGATGGACGCCAGGGTGTGCCAGTCGTGGGAGATCACGCCATCGCCGATCTCGAGCATGGACCGGCCGCTCCCGGGCTCGATGACCGCATAGGCGGAGTGCGCAGCCGGTGCGGCCATCCGCAGGACGAGCAGGTCGTCGATCTGCCCCAGCGGGGCGTCGACCGAGCCGGCCGTCGGCGCCGGCTTCTGGGCATCCGATGGCCGCGCGGTCGCGGTCGGCGCGGTGGTACCGGTCGTGCACGCGACGGCGAGAGCGACGA
This sequence comes from uncultured Chloroflexia bacterium, assembly GCA_963849405.1. GTDB lineage: Bacteria > Chloroflexota > Limnocylindria > Limnocylindrales > CSP1-4 > C-114. The sequence continues at coordinate 33,239 of CAWKHG010000008.1, read as the reverse complement.
GTGCCGCCAGGCCGGCGACGGTCGGGGCGATGGTTCGGCGGGTCATGGCGGTCTCCCGGGGCTGGGACGCTGGGGCGACGGTCGGTCGCCCGTTTCGCCCCTACTACACCGCCGGCCTGGCACCGGTTCCGAGGGCCTGTGTCGCGTCGCCGCTCAGTGCAGCGACGCCGCCAGTGCGACCGCCGCCTCCCGGTCGAGGGGTGTCTCCAGCCGGAGCGTCACCGGGCCGGCCTGCCAGAGGAGCACGTTGTTGCTGACCGTGACCTTCTGCCAGCGGGTCTGGCCGTCCGGGTCCCGATACAGGAACATGATCTCGTGCGGCAGTCCGGTGATCCACCACCCGCCGACGGATCCGACCCGCACCGCCTCCACGGTCGTGCCGTCACCGACGATCTTCTGGAACGCGTCCGGCTGGACCTCGCCCAGGAACTCGGTGAGCATCGTCCCGTCCGCGTACCACATGGTCACCCGGGTGAATGGCTGGGCGCCGATCATGTGCACTTCGGCCGGTTGGGTGTACCCCGTCGCCCCCGGCAGCAGGACCCCAAAGCCGGCGCCGGACCGGGCCTGGTCGAGGCTCACGATCGGCCCGATCTCCGGGCCGGGCGGCGATGCGGTGATGCTCGGCGGCGGGCTCCCGAGGGCGGTCGAGGACGAGGGTCCCGGGCTGGCGGCCGGTGTCGGCGTCGCGAGCGGACCCAGCTGGAGCTGGACCCGGATGCCCGGCACGCCGAGCCCGATCGCGGCGGCTGCTACGGCGATGGCGAGCAGCGCGATGAGGGCGAACACGAGGCTGCGCCGAGCGATGCGACGACCACCCGGCACGCCCACGCCACCGATGCCAAGCAGGTCGCGGACTCGGTCCACGATGCCGGGCGTGCGGGCGGGGGTGGCCTGGATCGCGGCGGTGACGCGCCCGGCCAGGTCGGGCGTCGCCGGCCAGGCGATGTCCGGTGGCGAGCGCGCCCAGGCGCTGGATGAGCTCGGCGTCGTCGATCGGGCGGCTGGCGGTCATCGGACCACCTCCGGGTTCATCGTCGTTCGCAGGCGGGCGAGCGCGCGGGACAGGCGGGACTTGACGGTGCCGGCCGGGACGCCCAGGGCGGAGGCGGTCTCGGCCTCGGAGAGCTCGAGCAGATATCGGCACCCGATGACCATCCGGTCGTCCTCTCCCAGCCGCTCGAGCGCAGCCAGCAGGTCACGACGCGATTCGGCGGCGAGGACCGCCGCCTCGGGCGATGGGGCCGCATCGTCCGCGGGGCGGTCCTCAGCCATCCGCAGGGCGAGGCCGGTCCGGCGGCCGGCCGAGCGCCGTCGGTTACGCGCCTCGTTCACCACGATCCGCAGCAGCCACGGCCGGAACGGCGCGTCGGGTCGGAAGCGCGCCAGGGCCGCATACGCCTTGAGGAACCCCTCCTGGGTGGCGTCCTCGGCTTCGGTGGCGTCGCCGCACGCGAGGTAGGCGGTTCTCACGGCTACCTCCTGGTGGCGCTGCACGAGCTCGCCGTAGGCGACGACGTCGCCCTTCCTGGCCCGCTCGATGAGTTCGGTGTCCTCCAGTGGACGGCCCTCCACAGGTTCGCCATACGTACACCGCTCAGGCTAGCCCGGTTCCCGGGGGCCGAACACCGCCGGGCCGCGCCACCGCCGCCTCGGTTTGCACCCCGTGCACATGTCGGCCGGTTTGGCCGCGGGAACGGCCCGAAAGTTGCATCCGGTGCAAGGAATAGGCCGAAGTTGCCATCGTTGCCACCGGGTGCAAAGAAACGAGCCGGATCGCGGCCGAATTGGGCCGTTGTTGCCACCCGGTGCAAAGAGGGGGCGGGCCGGCTACCGCGAAGACCGCCGGGTCGCACGCCGCCGCCCATACAATCCGCGGGTGAGTGATCCAGTCCCCGGCCGCGTCTTCCGACGCTCCGCGCTGGCCGACCCGCCGGTCGCCGTGCGCGCCGAGGGTTCGACGATCTGGGACGCCGACGGCCGGGCCTACCTCGACGGGGCGGGGGGCGCGGTCGTCGTCGGCGTCGGTCACGGGCGCGCATCCGTCGCCCAGGTCATGGCCGAGAGTGCCGGTCGCGTCGCCTTCGCGCACGGCAGCACGTTCACGTCCGAGGCGCTCGAGGCCTACGCGGCGGAGATCGGCATCTACCTCCCGATGGACGGCCCGGCGATCTACCCGGTCAGCGGCGGCAGCGAGGCGATCGAGACGGCCCTCAAGCTCGTCCGCGCCTATCACCTGGCTCGCGGCGAGACCGAGCGCTGGATCGTCATCAGCCGCTGGGGGAGCTATCACGGCAACACGCTCGGAGCCCTGGACCTGTCGGGTCGCATGCCGCTCCGCCGCCCGTACGAGGGCTGGCTGGGTCGGTTCCGCCACGTCAGTGCCGCCTACCCGTACCGCGACGGGGAACCGGGCGCCCACGCGATGGCCGATCCGGACGAGCTCGCCGCGGAACTCGAGCGGACGATCGAGGCGGCCGGACCGGGCACGGTCGCGGCGTTCGTCGCCGAGCCGATCGTCGGCGCGACGCTGGCCGCGGCCGTGCCGCCGGACGGGTACTGGCCGGCCATCGCCGAGGTCTGCCGCCGCTACGGCGTGCTGCTCGTCGCCGACGAGGTCATGACCGGCTTCGGGCGCACCGGGCGCTGGTTCGCGATGGACCACTGGGGCCAGCGACCGGACATCCTCGTCGCTGCGAAGGGCGCCACCTCGGGTTACTGGCCGTTCGGGTTCGCCGCCGTGTCCGACGAGGTCTACCGGACGATCACGGACGCCGGTCCGTTCGTGCACGGGTTCACGTACAGCCACTCGCCGGTCGGGGCTGCTGTGGCGCGCGAGGTGCTGCGGATCCTGGAGACGGAGAACCTCGTGACCGCCAGCGCCGACAAGGGCGCGCGGCTCCGCGAACTCCTCACGGAGCGCCTGGGCGAGCACCCGAACGTCGGCGAGATCCGCGGCCGCGGGCTGATGGTCGGACTTGAGCTGGTCGCGGACCGGGCGACGCGGGTGGCGGTGCCCCGGTCGGCGCGCCTGACCGACGCCGTCGTCCGGGCGGCCCGAGAGCTCGGTGTCCTCGTCTACTCGGGGACCGGCAACGCCGACGGCACGAACGGCGATCTCATCCTGCTCGGCCCGCCGTTCGTCATCACGGACGAGGAGCTGGTCCGCCTCGCGGACGGAGTCGCTGAAGCGATCGTCACGGCCGTGGCCGGCGTCGAGGCCGCCGCTCGCTAGACGCGGCGACCGCGCGTCAGGACCAGCGGGAACGCATCCCGCCGCGCAACACGAGCACGATCCCCAGCGCGATGAGCGCGATGGGCCACGCGTACTGGCCGATCGCCGGGAACCCAGCCACGTGGCGGGCGACCGTCGAGCTCCCCATGAGCACGAGCAGCCCGCCGAAGACGACCTGCCAGCCCCAGCCGCCGCGCTGCACGGCCCGGATCGCCGCGATGAGCAGGAAGGCGACGCCGAGGAACAACGTGCCCCAGCCCTCGCCGCCGTCGATGACCCTGGCGCCGGCCAGGACGTCGGGCAGGGTGAGCGCGGTGATGATCGCGCCGAGATAAAGCGCCGACGTGCTGTGGTTGGCCAGCCACGAGACGAGGAATGCGACCCCGATGGCCAGCGCGACGAGCGAGCCAGCCGCCTGGAACTCGGGCGCGACCTGCTGGAGCAGCAGGAGCCCGCCGAACACGACGAGGAAGATGCCGACCCACGGGATGCCCGCTCGCTGGTTCTGGCCGCCCCAGCCCCAGTTCACGACATGGACCGCTCCATCGTCGCCGTCGCGCAGTCGTCGTCATGCGGTCAGCCGGACCGCCCCGACCTTCGCCGCGCCATCCGGTCCGGCGTCGCCGTCCTCGACGTGGCTGAACCCGAGCCGATCGGCGAGCCGGCCGAGCACCCCGGGCGCCCACCAGTTCCAGCGGCCCATGAGCCGCATCGTCGCGGGCACGAGCAGGACCCGGATGATCGTCGCGTCGAGGAGCACGGCGATCGCCATGCCCACGCCGATGCTCTTGATCGTGATCGACTGTCGGCCAGGGCGAACGCCGCGAACACCGTGACCATGATCAGCGCGGCGCCGGTGATGACGCCGGCGGTCTTGGCCAGGCCCTCGGCGACCGACGCGGTGTTGTCGCCGGTCCGCCGGTAGGCCTCCTGGATGCGCGACAGGAGGAGGACCTCGTAGTCCATCGACAGGCCGAAGATGACGCTGAACATGATGATCGGGTTGCCGGCGATGGTGTAGCCCGGGCGCGTTGAAGTCGAGCACGTTCGGCAGGTTGCCCTCCTGGAAGATCCAGACGAGGGCGCCGAAGCTCGCGCTGATCGACAGCAGCGTCATCACCACCGCCTTGATCGGGATGACGACCGAGCCGAAGAGCAGGAACAGGATCGACGGCGCTGCGCGATCAGCGTCACCGCCGACGGCCCACGGGCGCGGTCTGCCCTGGGCGACGAGGAAGTCGTGGCCGGCGGCCGCGGTGCCGCCGACCTGCGCCGTGACGCCCTCGCCGGGGACGATCGCGCGGACCGTCGGGATCGACGTCGTCGCCGGCGGGGCTGGCCGGATCGAGCGGGCTGATCGCGTCGAGGCGGACGGTCCCGCCGCGGACGTAGGCCTCGGAGCAGCTGGTCGCGCAGCCGCGACGAGCGCCGGCGGCGCTGGTCGGCCGGCATCGCGTAGAACGCGGCGACCCTGCTCGGGCGGCATCGCCGTGCCGGTCTGTCGGGTCCGCGCAGGCATGAAGGCGCCCTCGACCCGGTCGATGCCGGGCGTCGCCGTCGAGCGCGGCCGCGTACTGCACGAGTCGCGCGACGTTGTCCGGGCTCGTCGGGTCGCCCGGGACGTCGGCCAGGATCATCGATCGGTGTGGTCTCGCCGGTCGCGAACTCTTCTGGAGCGCGACGGTACGGCGTCGCGGCTCTCGAGTCCGGCGGCAGCATCGATGCGTCGGGCACGCCCTGGCTGAGGCGCAGGAATGGCGTGCCGGCCGAGGAGCAGGAACAGCACAGGACGGGGATGAGCACGGCGATCGGCCGGCGCATCACGGCATGGGCGACGCGCTCCCAGCGGGCGCCGGCTGACCGCCGCTGCTCGCGGTGGGCCGGCCGAGGCGGCGACGGATCGCGTCGAAGGCCGCCCAGGCTGAGCGCGTTGACCCGCGGGCCGAGCATCCCGAGGACGGCCGGCAGGAACGTGAGCGCGAAGAACACCGAGCCACGACGACGAGCGAGCCCGCCGATGCCGATCGACCGCGTGCCGTCGGCCGGAACAGGAGCAGGCCCGACAGGCCGATCGCGACGGCGAAGCCCGAGAACGTCGACCGCCTTGCCGCTCGTCGCGACCGGACTTCTCGACCGCCTCGCCGACCGTCCGCCCCCGCCGCAGCTCCTCGCGGAAGCGGCTGACGATGAACAGGCGAGTAGTCGATCGCGAGCGCGAGGCCCGAGCATCGTCGCGATGTTGATGGACGTAGATGCTCATCGGCGACGGCCTGCGCGCGAGGAAGATCAGCCCGAGCGTCGTGGGGATCGTCGAGCACGGCAACGAGGAGCGGCAGGACCGCCGCGACCAGGCCGGCGAAGACGGCGATGAGGATGAGCGCGAGGACGGTCGGGAGCTGACGGTCTCGGCGCGCTGGAGGTCCTTCTCGGAGGCGCGGCGGAGTCCTCGGTGAGCGGCCCGTAGCCGGTGAGCTGGACGTCTGTAGCCGGCCGGCGGGTCGATGCTCTGGCCCGCATGCCGTCATCGAGCGCGACGGCTCGTCGTCCGTGACCGTCAGCTCGGACGACGGCGTACGCCGCGTCGCCCTTCGTGCTGATGAAGCGCCGGTCGCGGGTCTGGGCGTAGCCGATGATGCCCGCGACGTTCGGGTCGCCGGCGAGCCGGGGCGAGGGTTCGGCGATCGCCTTCTGGAACGCGGGCCGGCGGCGTCCGTCCCGAGGCGCCCCGGAAGAGGCGACGACCGTGCCCCGGCCGGCCCCGAACTCGTCCGCGAGGCGCTCGGCGACGCGGGCCGACTCCGAGCCCGGGTCGAGCCAGCCGCCCGAGGAGAGACGTGGCTGCGACGCGTGCGTCGCGAAGAAGCCCATCGCGACGCGACGAGCAGCGACCAGCGCGATCGGGCGGCCGGAACCGATAGACGAAGGCGCCCCAGCGGCTGAACATCGATCGGATCCTCCTTCGGACGGGCCGCGACGCGACCGTGTCTCGTGACTACGCCGGCAACATAGAGAATGACCATTCGCTTTGTCAAGTCACGTTCGGGTTGCAGCGGGCGACGCCACTCGCTATGCTCGCGGACCGAGCGTTCGTTTTGGAGTCGCGCGCCCATGCCGCGAGTCAGCGCACAACATGAGCAGGAAGTCCGCGACCGGATCGTCCGGGCCGCCATACGACGTCTTCGGCGAGCTCGGCTTCCACCGGGCGACGATGCAGGACATCGTCGCCTCGAGCGGGCTCTCGGTCGGCGCGATCTACACGTACTTCGGGAGCAAGGACGAGCTGTTCCTCGCCGGCTGCGACTTCACCACCGAGTCGGTCGCCGGCGCAGATCGCGGCCCGGCTGCCGAGGGGCACCGACGACCCGCGAGCGCCTCGACATCGCCGTCGGCTTCTACCTCGACACGCTCGACGGCACGGCCGGCAGAAGGCCGAGCCAGCGCTCCTCTCCAGGCCTGGGCCGAGGCCGAGCAGGAGCCCGCCGTGCGCGAGATGCTCGCCCGCCGCCGCGAACAGATGACGACGATCGGGCCGTGATGCTCCTCGCCGAAGGGCTGGCCCGGGGCGAGGTGCCCGCCTGGCTCGACATCGATGCCCTCGCCGTCGCCTATCGGCGATGCTCGACGGCCTGGCGCTCCGTCCGGCTCGAGGCCGGCACGCGCTACAAGCCGGCCGACGCGGAACGGCAGGCCGGCGCGCTCATCGAGCCCCTCCTCGCCGCCGCGAACGCGCCGCGGCCCGACGCACCCAAGGCCCTTGCCACGCCGTACGCTCCGCCGGCGGGCGTCGACTGAGAGTTCCGGAGGCTGCCTTGGGGCACGTCCAGACCGTTCGCGGCCCGCTCGCCCCGGAGACGTTCGGCTTCATGCTCCCCCACGAGCACACCGCGATCGCGCTGTGGCACTGCCGAAGGGCCGCTGGGATTACTGGGAGCTGACCGCGACGAGCCCGTGATCGACGCGGAGCTGGGTCTGTTCCGGTCCGCCGGCGGGTCGTGCCTGGTCGACCTGACCCTCGACGGGGTCGGTCGCGATCCCGCCTCGGCTCGCTCCGCTCTCGGAGCGAACGGGCGTCCACGTCGTCATGGGCTGCGGCTGGTACCGCGAGCCCTACTACCCGCCGGAGGCGCGCATCGACCGCCGTTCCGTGGACGACCTGGCCGATGAGCTCGTCCGCGAGGCGACCGAAGGGGTGGCCGGGACCGGGCGTCCGGCCGGGGATCATCGGCGAGATCGGCACCGACAAGCCGTGGCTCTCACCGGCCGAGGAGCGGGTCCATCGCGCCGCCGCCCGGGCCTCCCGCCGGACCGGCCTGGCCGATCACGACCCACGCGGTCCTCTCGGACGTCGGCCTGGCCCAGCTGCGGATCTTCGAGGAGGAGGGCGCCGACCCGGCCCGAGTCGTCATCGGCCATGCCGACTCGTTCCCGTCGCTCGACCACTACCTCGAGATCGTCGGCCGCGGCGCCAACGTCGAGTTCGACTTCCTCGGGCATGAGCTTCTCGGCCGTCGAGCGGCTGGGCGAGCCGCGGATCGCGGACTCGTCATGGAGCTGATCGCCCGCGGCCATGCGGACCGGGTCCTGCTCTCCCAGGACGTCTGCCACAACAGCCAGCTCAAGCATTACGAGGGGAACGGCTACGTGCACCTCCACGAGTCGTTCCTGCCGCGCCTCCGCGGCCGCCGGCGCGTCAGAGGCCGACATCACCCAGATCACCGTCACGAACCCGGTCCGGATCCTGACGGTCGCCTAGGGCCCGCCGCCACGCTCAGGACGAGGCGAGGGTCGCCTTCACGCTGAGGTTGACGTTGCCCTTCGAGGGCGACCGAGATCGGGCAGTTCTCCTTCGCGTCATCGGCCAGGGCAAGGAACGTCTTCTCGTCGATACCGGGCACGACGCCCGAGACGGTCAGGGCGCTCTCGGTCACCTTCCAGCCGGCCTCGAGCTTGTCGAACGTCACCTCGCAGGACACGTCGAGCTTGGACGGCGGCGTGCCGTTCTTGCCGAGGCGCGCCGAGAACGCCATCGAGAAGCAGGCGGAGTGGGCGGCCGCGAGGAGCTCTTCCGGGCTCGTCTTGCCGTCGTGCTTCTCCGTCCGGGCGGCCCACGAGACCGGCAGGCGGGCGATGGCGCCACTCGAGACGTAGTTGATCATCCCGGAACCCGTGGCCAGGTCTCCGCTCCAGGTCGACGATGCAGTGCGGACGGCGGACATGTTCTTCTCCTCGTTCGGTCCCCCGTATTGTCGCTCAGCTCCTCGGGGGTCGAGTAGGATCGGCCGATGATCGTCGAGCGGCGCATCGAGATCGCCCGCACGCCCGGGGCGGTCTTCGACGAGCTCGCGGACCCCACGACCTGGGCGACCCACGACCCGGCTCTCCTGGAGGTCCAGCCCCGCGACAGGATCGTTCACGGGGCGACGGGGACGATGCGGAGGCATGTGGGGCCGGGCATGAAGGTGACGACGGCGTGGGAGAACACGCGCTTCGAGCCGGGCGCCTGTCTGGCGATGCTCGTCCGGGGATCCGGCTATGAGCTCACCGAGACCGTCGATTTCGTCGCGTCGGCGACCGGGACCACGGTCACCGTCGTCGACGACCTGGTCCCTACGTCGATCGTCGGGCGCGTGATGGTCGCGATGTCTGGCGGGATCATCGAGCGGGACCTCACCGCACGACTCGGCCGCCTCAAGGCAGTGCTGGAGACGGGTACCCGGACCGAAGCCTGAGCTGTCTCGGCCTCAGCCGAGGCGGGGCCGGAGCTCCCGGGCGAGGTCGCGATGGCGGGCCGTCCGCGGAAGCACGATCCGGCTCATGCCGGCGAACCGCCGATGGGCGAGCAGCGCGTCGGCCAGGGCGTCGACGAAGCCCGGCTCTGCGAGGGGATCGAAGCCCGCTTCCCACCAGATGTCCAGGACGCGGACGGCGCCGGCCTTGCGGTCGATGCGCGGCTCGATCCGGCCGACGAGCCGGTCGCCGAACAGGAGCGGCAGGACGTAGTAGCCCCAGCGCCGCTTCTTCTCGGGGACGTAGACCTCCCAGACATAGTCGAAGCCGTACAGCCGGCGGGTGAAGTCGCGGTCCCAGACGAACGGATCGAGCGGAGCGAGGAACGTGGCACCCGTCAGGCCGTCGGGCTTCGCGACGGGCGGGGTCGCCGCCGATGATCCGGCAGCTGCCTCGCCGACCTCGATCGCGGCGTCATCGAGCCAGGCAGCCTCGGAACCCAGGATGTATCGCTCGCCCTTGAGGCCTTCGACGGCGACCGCGACGAGCCGGCCGTCGTCGAGCATCTCGTCGGTCATCCGGCGCCGCGTGGCTCCGAGGTCGGGGCCGGGCGACGTCCCGTACCAGATCTCGGCAGATCCCGTCCGTCCGAGCATGCCGTGCGCCCGGTAGCGCGACAGGAGCTTGTGCTGGATCTGCTCCTCCTCGCTCGGCCGCCGGGCGAGGAGCTCGTCGGGAAAGAGGCGCTCCACGAGGTCGTAGACGCGCCGGTTGCCCTCCCTGCCCGCGAGGGCCAGGATGCCGGCCTCCGCGAGCGCCTCGAGGATCGCCCGGACCTGGTTCGTCGGCCGCCAGTACCACTCGATCGCGGCGCGGGGCTCGAAGTCGGTCGAGGACAGCGGTCCGTCGGCCCGGATCCGCGCGAGCAGCTCCTCCACGAGGGGTGCGTGCTCGTCGAACGTGGAGTCGCCGTGCGACGTGCGATGGCGGTCCCAGGTCACGCGGAAGTAGGGCAGCTCCGAGGTCGGGACGAGCGACAGGCCCTTGTTGTACGTCTCGTAGAGCAGGCGCTTGCCGTACAGGACGTCGTCGCCCACGGCCCGGGTGTAGTCGGCGACCCGGGCGTGCAGGACGAGGTCGTGGTTGCGCCCGGCGACTTCGAGCGGGTCGAACTGGAGCGAGCCGAGGCGCTCGACCGCGGCCATGACCCCTGTCGGGCCGCTCGGCAGGGAGCGGGGCGGGGCCAGGAGATGGCGACGGGCGAAGAATCGGCGCGCCGTCGCGGCGCCGATGGGTCGAGGGCTCATCGGCCCGATGGTAGCAGGGGGAAGTTGACAGAAGCTGTCATGTACTCCGGGGTCCGGCGTACCTCAGCCCGCGCGACGCTCCAGCTCGGCGATGTGATCGGCGTCGTGGTCGATGGCGATGCCGAGAAGCGCCGCGACGTCGAGGCGTCCATAGGTGGCATGCACGCCGGACCGCGCCCAGCCGGCGTCGTCGAGATCGGTGAGGTGCGCGATCGTCGCTTCCCGGGTCGTGGCGAACCGCTCGACGAGGGCGGCCAACGTCGTGCGTCCGGGCTCCGCGCCGGGTTCCACCCACGACCACTGCGGTTCGGACGGCCCGGCCAGGTCGCGCAGCCGGACCTGGAACACTTCCCGGTCGACGCGGACCAGGTGGGCGACGATCTCGCGCTCGGACCAGCCTTCGGGCGCCCGACCGCCGCGAGCCGCGGCTGCCTTTCCGGCCACGGCGGCGACCTGCTCCGGACCGGCCCGGAACCGCTCGACCAGGGCCGCGCGCTCCACGGTCGTCATGGCGTCGCGCTCAGGCGGCCACGACGGCGCCGAGCCGCTCGAGATAGCGCCGCCGCCACGTCTCGAACTCGGCCACCGCGTTGAACGTGTACATGTGCAGGTCGACGATCCGGGCGACCTCGTCGGCGATCACCGGGGCCAGCGCCTGCAGCAACCCGTCGGGGCGGTAGAACCCGCCCGAGCGGAGCAGCCGGGCCACGAACCGCGTGTTCTTGACGAGGAACCGATGCGTGTCGGCCACCCCGATCCGCGACGCGATCGCCAGGAGCCGGCCCGGTTCCGCGACGCCGGGCACGCCAAGGTGGATGGGCAGGGCCAGGCCCTCGGACCGCCGGGCCGCGATCCACCGCGCGATGGCGTTCGGGTCGAAGCACATCTGGGTCGTCATGTAGCTGGCGAACGGTGCCTTCTCCCGCAGCGCCTCGAGCAGGATCCGGTCGGCGATGAAGGCGTGGCCCTCGGGGTAGCACGGGATCCCGAGCTCGGTGAAGGGATGGCCGGCCTCGGCCATCGCCCGCAGGAGCGACAGCCCGTCCGGGTAGTCGCCCGGCTCCTTCGCGTCGCCGCCGACGACGAAGACGCGCCGGACCTCGATCGCGTCGAAGCGGGCCATGAGGTCCGTCAGGTGCGCCCGGTCGCGGACCATCCGGGCCGAGAGGTGCGGGATGCAGCGGAAGCCGGCGGCCTGGAGCGCCTCGGCCAGGTCGAGCGTCGCCTCCATCCCCTTGGCCGGCGACGCCGTGATCGCGACCGTGGCGCCCCGCGGGAGGGCCGCCGCGCGGTCCAGCGCCCCTTTGAGCGGGACGAGCTCGAACGTGGGCGCCTGGAGCGCGTTCGCGAGCGCGGCGCGGGCGTTCGGAGCGAGCGGCGCGTGGCGCCGGAAGAGCACGGGCTAGACCTCCGAGTCGGGCGCGGCGGCCTTCCGCCGGGCGATGAAGTCCAGGAGCGCCTCGTCGATGCCGGGGTCGAGCGGCGGCGCCTCGTACTCGGCGAGCATCCGCTTCCAGACCGCGTTCGCCCGGACGGCGGCGTCCTTGCTGCCGTCCTCCTGCCACTGCTCGAAGCTGTTGTTGTCGGCGACCTCCGAGCGGTAGAAGGCGGTCTCGAAGTTGGCCAGCGTGTGGGCCGTGCCCAGGAAGTGGTGGCCCGGCCCGTTGTCCAGGATCGCCGCGAGCGCCTGGCCGTTCTCGCTCATGTCGACGCCCTTCACGAACACGGCGGCCATCCCGCACTGGTCGGCGTCGAGGATGAACTTCTCGTAGCCGATGGCCAGCCCACCCTCGAGCCAGCCGGCGGCGTGGAGGACGAAGTTCACGCCGGCGAGGATCGTCGGGTTGAAGGTCGCCGCCGATTCGTAGGCGGCCTGGGCGTCGGCGATCTTCGAGGCGCACAGGTTGCCACCCGAGCGGAATGGCACGCCCAGCCGGCGGGCCAGCGCGGCCATGACGTACAGGACGAGGGCCGGCTCCGGCGTCCCGAACGTGGGTGCCCCGGACTGCATCGAGATCGAGCTGGCGAACGAGCCCAGGACGACCGGCGCTCCGGGACGGACGAGCTGGGTGAAGGCCATCCCGCCGAGCGCCTCGGCCAGGGTCTGGGCGCACACGCCGGCCGCGGTGACCGGGGCCATCGCGCCGGCCAGGATGAACGGCGTGATGATCGTCGCCTGGTTGCTCTCGGCGTAGACCCGGGCCGCCCCGACCATCGTCGCGTCCCAGACCAGCGGCGAGTTCGCGTTGATCAGGCTCGTGATCACCGTGTGCTCGTTCAGGTACTCCTCGCCGAACAGGATCCTGGCCATCTCGACCGTGTCGCGGGCCCGATCCGGATGGGTGACCGAGCCCATGAACGGCTTGTCCGACAGGCGCATGTGGCTGTAGACCATGTCGAGGTGGCGCTTGTTCACCGGCACGTCGACCGGCTCGCAGACCGTGCCTCCGGAGTGGTGGAGGAACGGGCTCATGTAGGCGAGCTTCACGAAGTTGCGGAAGTCCTCGATCGTCCCGTAGCGCCGGCCTCGATCCAGGTCGCGCACGAACGGCGTCCCGTACGAGGGCGCGAGGACCGTGTGCGGGCCACCGATCCGGACGCTCCGCGCCGGGTTGCGGGCCTCCTGCACGTACAGGCGCGGGCGCGCTCGCCTGGACGATCTGGCGGGCCATGCCGCGCGGGAAGCGGACCCGTTCGCCCTGGACGTCGGCGCCGGCCTCGCGGAACAGGCGCAGGGCGTCGGCGTCGCCGCGGAACTCCAGGCCGACCTCCTGGAGGATCGTGTCGGCGTTCTCCTCGATGATCGAGAGCCCCTCGTCGCTCATGATCTCGAACGGCTTGAGGGCCCGGGTCAGGTACGGCAGCCGCTCGACGTTCTCCTGCTGGCTCGCCCGCAGCGCGACGCGGCCCGCTCGACCACCGGCTCGTCGTCCGTGCGCCTGCTCGACCATCTAGCGGTCCTCCGAAGCCTGGGCGACGACGGCCCGACGCCGGCGCCGTTCGCCACCCTCGCCCGAGCTGGCCGGCTGGCCGCCGGCGACGGAGCGCCCGGCCGGCAGCTCGACGGCGAGGCGGAGGTGCGGCATGGGCGCCGTCTTGTGGGGGAACGCCATCGCCTCGACGAAGTGGTGCTGGAAGCGCGGCTCGACGGCCGTCTCGATCTTCTCGACCTGGCGGACGACCGTCTCGATCTCGCGCCGGGCGGCCCCCGACAGGAGGGCGATGAGCGCGCCGGTGCCGGCGGCATTGCCGGCCGGGCCGGCATGGGCGAGGTCGCAGTCCGGGACGAGGCCGAGGACCATCGCGTGCAGCAGGTCGATCTGGCTGCCGAACGCCCCGGCCAGCCGGATCTCGTCGACCTCCTCGATGCCGAGGTGGTCCATGAGCAGGCGCACGCCGGCGTACAGGGCGGCCTTCGCGAGCTGGATCGCCCGCACGTCGTTCTGGGTCACCACGATGCGCGGCGAGCCCTCGCCCTCGCCCTCGTGCAGGACGTACGAGAACGTCCGGCCGTCCGGGACGATCCGCGGCGAGCGCTCGGCAAGGGACCCGTCGACGATCCCGTCGGTCGTGACGATCGCCGGCCAGGAACATCTCGGCGACGACCTCGACGATGCCCGACCCGCAGATGCCAGTCACGCCGAGCCGGCGCACGACGCTCTCGAAGCCCGGCTCGTCCGACCAGCGCGGCGAGCCGATGACCCGGAAGCGTGGCTCCAGCGTCTCGCGGTCGATGCGGACCCGTTCGATCGCGCCGGGCGCGGCCCGCTGGCCGCCGCTGATCTGCGCACCCTCGAAGGCCGGGCCCGTGGGGCTCGAGGCGGCCAGGAGCCGATGCTTGTCGCCGAGGACGATCTCCGCGTTCGTGCCGACATCCACCGTCAGGCGCATGACCTCGGAGCGGTGGGGCTGCTCGGCGAGGATCACCCCGGCCGTGTCGGCGCCCACGTGTCCGGCGATGCACGGCAGGACGTAGACCCGGGCGCCCGGGTGGAGGTGCAGGTCGAGCTCCGCGGCCGTCGTCTTGACCGCCCGATCGGTTGCCAGCGCGAAGGGCGCGGACCCCAGCGGGATCGGGTCGATCCCGAGGAGCAGGTGATGCATGATCGGGTTGCCGACGATCGCGAGCTCGAGGATGTCCTCCTTCGCGATGCCGCCCGTCTCGGCCAGCCCGGCGATCAGCGTGTCCAGCGCCTCGCGGACGGCCCGGGTCATCTCGCCGGCACCCTCGTCGTGCATCATCGCGTACGAGACCCGGCTCATGAGGTCCTCGCCGAAGCGGATCTGCGGGTTCATCACCCCGTTCGAGGCGAGGACCGAGCCGTCGGCCAGGTCGGCCAGGTGCCCGGCGATCGTCGTGGAGCCGATGTCGATGGCCACGCCGTAGGCCTTCTCGTGGAGGCCCGGCCAGACGCCGATGATCGTCCCGCCCTCGTGCACGGCGACCGTGACGCGGCCGCGATCCTTCTCCAGGGCGGCATTCAGGGCTCGGATGACCCCGATGTCGGTGTCGAGATCCTCCAGCTTCCAGTCGCGGGCGAGCTCGACCTGGAGGCGGTACAGGTCGCCGGTCGGCGTCGCCAGCTCGGCGGGCGGGACCTCGACGTAGTGGAGGCGGACGACCGGGTCGACCTCGAAGGACCGGAGGTCGAGGCCCTTGCGGACGACCTGCCGATGGACCTGGCTCTCGGGCGGGACGTCGATGACCGCGTCGCCGAGGAGGTGCGCGGTGCAGCCCAGCCGGCGGTCGTCGGCGAGGCCGCGGGTCGTCCGGTACTCGCTCTCGAGCGAGTCGCTCGGCGATAGATGGTCGGGGAGCGACGTGATCCCGTGCTTGGCGAAGGCGCCAAGGCCCTGGACGACCTGGCAGCGACCGCACAGGCCACGTCCGCCGCACGTGGAATCGATGTCGACGCCGAGCGCGCGCCCCGCGTCGAGCACGGTCGTGCCGGCCGGGAAGCGGCCGCGCTTCCCCGAGGGCGTGAAGATGACGAGCGGCTCGACGGGTGCGGCCATGGGCCGATCAGCCGGGGGAGGGGGCTCCGGCATCGGCGCCGGAACCGCCGCGACCGCGGTTGACCCGCCGGCCGCGCTCGCCTTCCGCGGGGGGCTCGCGGTGGGTCCTGATCCAGCGACCGGCGTCCTGGTCGTTGCCCATGAGGACGTCGGCGGCCATGATGGCCCGACGGACATCGGGGAGCATCGGATTGGTGATCGCGGTCGTCAGGCCGCTGGCGATGGCCATCGGCAGGAACGCGGCGTTGATGCCCTCGCGGTTCGGCAGGCCGAAGCTCACGTTGGACGCGCCACAGGTCGTGTTCACCTTGAGCTCGTCGCGCAGGCGCTTGACGAGCGCGAAGACCTGCCGGCCCGCCGTCGACATCGCGCCGATGGGCATGACCAGCGGGTCGACGATCACGTCCTCGCGGGGGATGCCGTGGTCCGCGGCGCGCTCCACGATCCGCTTCGCGACCGCGTAGCGGACGTCGGGGTCCTCGCTGATGCCCGTGTCGTCGTTCGAGATCGCGACGACGGCCGCGCCGTACTTCTTCACGAGCGGCAGGACGCGCTCGAGCCGCTCCTCCTCACCGGTGACGGAGTTCAGGAGGGCCTTGCCCTGGTAGACGGCCAGACCGGCTTCGAGCGCCTCCACGATCGACGAGTCGATCGACAGCGGCAGGTCGGTGAGCGACTGGACGAGCTGGATCGTCTTCGCGAGGATCGCCGGCTCGTCGGCCAGCGGGATGCCGGCGTTGACGTCAAGCATGTGCGCGCCGGCTGCGACCTGGGCCAGGACGTCGCGCTCGACCCGGCTGAAGTCGCCCGCCTTCATCTCCTCGGCGAGGATCTTCCGCCCCGTGGGGTTGATGCGCTCGCCGATGATCACGAACGGCCGGTTCGGCCCGATCACCACCTCGCGGGTCATCGAGCCGACGACGGTCAGGGTCACCCGGGCTCCTCGGCGGCCGGCTTGGGGGCGGTCGTGCCGGCGGTGGCGGCCGGCTTGCCGGTGGCCGGCGAGTTCGGGTCCTCCGCGCCACCGGTCGTCACGAGATGGTCGAGGACGCGCCGCGTGTACGTAGCTTCCAGGCGGGCCACCTCGGCGGTCGCCTCGGCCTCGAGGTCGTCGCCGCAGGGGCGCTGGACCTTGTGCCATTCGGCGATGTACTCATCCATCGAGCGGCGGCCGGCCTTCACGGCGGCCCGGTCGATGGCGACCTGGAAGCGCGGGTGGAGGACGATCTTGCTCGCCCGGCGGCCGTCCTTGGCCACGACCTGGGCCGGGATGTCGCGCCACCAGATGACCGTGAGGACGCCCATCAGAGGGTCGCCGTCGGGAACGGGGCGGGTTGGGTGACAAGCGCGGAGATCGCCGTGGCGAGCTCGCCGAAGCCTGTCTGGCGGTACTCGTAGGTGAGGCCGAGTCGCTGCGCCGCTCTTCGGGCCGCCGCGCGGAGGGCCTTGTCGTCGCTCTGGGCGAGGTACACGAGCCGCCGGTAGTTGCCGAAGTACAGCGGCATGAGCTCCGGGTGCTTATCGAGGCCGAGGCCCCGGATGATCAGCGTGTCGAACTGGCGGGTGAGGAAATCGGTCAGGTAGAACGTGCCGGGGTCCTCGTCCTGGAGCGCCGCGAACGAGGCGGCACCCGCGTAGAACTCGTAGCAGTGGGCGCCGACGATCCGCTCCACGCCGGCCTTCGCCAGCACCTCGTCGAGGGCGCCGCGCGTACCGCAGTCGGCATAGGCCACGAAGATCTTCAGGTCCGGTCCGTAGTCGCGGCGGGCCTGCTCGATCCGGGTGGACACCGCATCGGCGATCCGTTCCGGGCGCATGTGCAGGGCCGCATCCACGCAGACGACCTTGACCCCGGACAGGTTGCGGGTCAGGGCGAGCAGCTCGCGCGCGAGCGCCCCACAACCGATGACCAGGACCCGCGGCGCCTCGGTCGCTCGTGCCGCGATCGGGCCGGCCTCAGGCCGCGCTGGCACGTCGCTTCTCGATGAGGGTGCGCGCCATCTCGGCGGCGATCCCGGCGTCGCGGCAATACGCGTCGGCGCCAACGGCCGCCCCGAACTCCTCGTTGAGCGGCGCGCCGCCGACGAGGACGATGACCTGGTCGCGGATGCCCTTGGTCTTGAGGGCCTCGATGACGACCTTCATGTACGGCATCGTCGTCGTGAGCAGGGCGGACATGCCCAGGATGTCGGGCTTGTGGAGGTCGATCGCGGCGAGGAACTTGTCGGCGTCCGTGTTGATGCCCAGGTCGAAGACCTCGAAGCCGGCGCCCTCGAGCATCATCCCGACGAGGTTCTTGCCGATGTCGTGGATGTCGCCCTTGACGGTCCCGATGACGACCTTGCCGATCGGCTCTGCGCCGGTCTCGGTCAGCAACGGCCGCAGGATGGCCATCCCGGCCTTCATCGCGTTGGCGGCGAGCAGGACCTCGGGCACGAACAGGATGCCGTCGCGGAAGTCGATGCCGACGATCTTCATGCCGGCGACGAGCGCGTCGTCCAGGACGCGGGTCGGCGTCCAGCCGCGACCGAGCAGGATGTTCGTCCCGGCGACGATCTCCTCGCCAAGGCCGTCGTACAGGTCGTTCTGCATCTGCTCGGCGAGCTCGTCGTCGGACAGGCTCGCGAGGTCGACGTCCTGGTAATCGTCCGGCGCCATCTGGTTCGGTGACCCTCCGGGGTTCGTGTGGACCGCTCGCGCATGAGGCGGGTCCGCGTCGCTGCTATTCTCGCTCATCCGCTGCGTTCCGCGATGTGGAACCGTGCCGTATCATGGAACGCAGGCGTACCCCGCAGCGTATCCCACGAGGAGGCCGGTGTCCAGAGTACAGGTGGTCGAACGAGCATTCGCGGTGCTGGCTGCCCTCGCCGACGGTCCGATCGGGGTCACCGAGGTTGCGGATCGGGTGCGCCTGCCCAAGAGCACGGTCGCCCGGATCCTCCGCGCGCTGCAGCACGAGGGCGCCGTGGAGCAGGTCCCCGGCGACACCCGCTACCGGGTCGGTGAGCGGATGGCCCTCCTCGCCGCACGACTGACGCCCGGCGCGAGCCTCGTGAGCCTCGCCCGGCCGACCCTGGAAGAGCTGGCGGCCGAGGTGGGCGAGGCGACCGGCCTGAGCGTCCCGGATGGCTTCCGGGTCCACTACATCGACCAGGCCGACACCAAGAATGCGGTGCAGGCGCGCGACTGGACGGGGACGCGCGTCCCGATGCACGCGGTGCCCTCCGGGCAGGCCTTCCTGGCCTACCTCCCCGGCCCGGAGTTCGCGCGGTTCCTGGGCACGTCGCTCGAGCGGTTCACGCCGAACACGATCACGGACGCGGGCGCGCTGCTGGCCCGCCTGGACCGGATCCGGGCGGAGGGCGTCGCATGGGTCCACGAGGAGTTCGACGTGGGCATCAACTCGGCCGCCGCCGTCGTCCTGGGCGATCGCGGCCGGCCGGTCGCCGCGATCCACGTCCACGGACCGTCGTACCGCTTCCCGGCAGCCGGCGACGAGCCGCGGATCTCGGGACTGTTGCGTTCCGCCGCCGGCCGGATCTCGGCGTCGCTCGGCCGGGGTGCCTGAAGCCGCTAGTCGAACTGGACGCAGCGGCGGGCGATCGTCCCGTGCTCGAAGCCTTCGACCGGGAACACGACGCTGTCCTTCTGGGCCGCCCCGGCCGCGACGAGGATCGGCCGGTAGTGCTCGGCGCTGGGGTGGCTGTGGAGCGGATCGGGCGCCGCGTCGAGCCAGCCGGTGAGGGCCTTGTCGTCGCGCCGTCGCAGGGCCGTCGCGACCCACGCGTCGAACGCCGCGGCGTAGGGGACCGGCGGCAGCTCCTCGGGCGAGAAGTTGGCGTGGCGCAGGTCGTGGACGAGGTTGCCGGTCGCCAGGATGAACACGCCCTCGTCGCGCAGCGGTGAGAGCTCGGCGCCCAGGTCGAACAGCTCCTCCTCGTTCATCCCGATCGGCATCGAGACCTGCAGGACCGGGATGTCGTGCTCGGGGAAGAGGTGGATGAGCGGGACGAAGGCGCCGTGGTCGATCGGGCGGTCCGAGCGCTCGACCGGGCTGTGCGGACTGACGAGCGCCTCGACCCGGTCGGCCAGCTCGGGCGCGCCGGGCGCCGGGTAGCGGAGCCGGTACATGAACTCGGGGAAGCCGTAGTAGTCGTAGAGCAGCGCGTCGTGGTCGGCGGTGCGGCCGATCGTGACCGGCGTCGCCTCCCAGTGCGCCGAGACCGTGAGGATCGCCTTCGGCCGGGGCAGCGTGCTCGCCCAGCGGCGCCACGGGGCGTTGCGCTCCTCCATCACGACGTTGAGCGGGTTCCCGTGGCCGACGAAGCCGACGGGCAGGCGGTTCGCGGAGCCGGTCATGGCCCGAGTCTACGTCGAAGCGGCGGGAGCCGCGTCTCAGCCGGCGGCCTTGACCCGGCGGACCTCGGCCGTGATCGCGGGCACGATCGCGTGCAGGTCGCCGATCACCGCGTACGAGGCGCGGGCGAGGATCGGCGCCTCGGGGTCGTTGTTGATGACGAGGATCTGCTTGGCGGCCTTGCAGCCGACGATGTGCTGGATCGCGCCGCTGATGCCGCAGGCGATGTACAGGTCCGGGGCGATCCGCTGGCCGGTCTGGCCGATCTGCTGGGTGTGGGGCCGCCAGCCCGCGCTCGTCGCGACGCGCGATACGCCGACGGCCGCACCGATGAGCCCGGCGAGCTCGTCGAGCATCGCGAACGCATCGCCGCTGCCGAGGCCGCGCCCGCCACCGACGACGATCTTGGCGTCCGTGAGCGAGATCTTGCCGGTCTCGGCCGGGACGCGCCCGGCGACCCGGACCCGCAGGTCGGCGTCCGTCACGGCCGGCGCGACCGTCTCGATCGCCGGCGCGGCCGCATCCGTGGCGGCCTCCGGCTCGAAGGCGTGCCCGGCGGCGGTGATCAGCTTGACCGGCGCGTCGAGGACCGCGTCCTCGAGCAGGCTCCCGGCCCAGCGCTGGCGCGTCAGCCGGAGGGGCCCGTCGCCGCCGGCACCCGCCGCGACGTCGACGACGTTGGCGGCCATCGGCAGGCCGGTCCGGGCCGCCACATGGGCAAGGACCTCGGTCGCGCGGTCGCTGCCCGGGGCGAGCACGACCGTCGCCGCGGCGGCGTCGACGACCGCCTGCACGACAGCGGCCCACGCCGCCGGCGCGAACTCCGTCAACCGGGGGTCCTCGGCGACGTGGGCGACGGCCACGCCCTGTCCGGCGAGCCCCGCGGCCGCGGCACGGGCGCCCTCGCCGATGAGCACCGCGTGCACGGGACCGCCGCCGCCGGATGCCAGGCGCCGGGCGAGGACGAGCGCCTCCAGGCTCAGCCGGTCGACCCGGCCCTCGGCGTGCTCGACGATCGTCAGGATCATCAGATGGCCCCCAGCCGGCGCAGGATCTCGACGACCCTGGGCGCGGCGTCGGGACCGTGACCCAGGATCTCGGCGGAGCGCTCCTGCTCGACCGGCAGGCGCAGCCGCTCCATCGTGAGCGTGCCCGTCGCGGCCGCTCGTGTCGGCACGATCCGCTCGATCGGCTGGCGCTTGGCCCGCAGCCGACCCGGCACGGACGGGTATCGCGGCAGGTTGAGGCCCTCGCGCACGGACACGATCGCCGGCAGCGGGACGTCGTAGACCTCCCAGCCACCGCCGGCCGCCTCGCGCCGGGCGGTCATCCGCCCGCCCTCGATCGCGAGCTGCTTGACGCCGCTCACGATCGGCCGGTCCAGGGCCGTGGCGACCCGGATCCCGACCTGGTAGTCGCCGGTGTCGGCCGCCTCGGTGCCGAAGAAGATGAGGTCGAACGGGGCGCCGGCCGCCTCCTGGGCGCGCACGGCGTCCACGATCGCGGCCGCCGTCGAGACCGCGTCCCATTCCTCGCCCTCGCCGATCTCGAGCAGGATCGCCCGCTCGATGCCGACGGCCAGGGCGTCGCGGAGCTGCTCGGTCGCCGCGTCCGGCCCAAGGGTCAGCACCGCCGACGAGCCGCCCTGGGCGTCCACGAGACGGACCGCCTCCTCGACCCCGCATTCCTCGTGCGGGCTGATCGTGAAGCCCAGGAAGCGCGCGTCGATCGAACGGCCGTCGCCGGTCAGGATGATCCGGCCGCCGGTGACCGGCACGCGCTTGACGCAGACGAGGATGTTCACGCCGGCCTACGCGCGGATGCGCGCGTTCTCCGGGTCGAAGAGGGGCGTGGCGCCGGCGACCGCGACGGTGACCGGGTAGCGCTCGCCGAAGTACTCGACGAGGAGCTTCTCGCCGACCTTGGCGTGCTCGGGCGGCAGGTAGGTCATCAGAAGATGCTTGCCGACCGACGGCCCGGAACCGGCCGACGTCACGTACGAGCCGCGCCCCTTCGCGTCGACGATCCGCCGGCCCTCGAGGTCCAGCACCGGCTCGCGACCGAGCATGTAGCGGCGCACGCCCGACGACGACGTCGGGTCGTCCACGGTCAATGTGCAGAGTGTCGCGACGGGCGGCTGCGATCGCTGTCGCTCGTAGGCCTGCCGTCCCACGAAGTCGGCGTCCTTGAGGGTGGGCCGGGTCATCCCGGCCTCGACGAGGTCGAACTCGAGCTCCAGCTCGGCGCCGTGGGCGCGATAGCCCTTCTCGAGCCGGGACGTGACCGCGTACGTGCCGATGCCCACGGGCGCCATGCCGTGCGGCCGGCCGGCCCGCCAGAGAGCGTCCCAGACGCGCAGGCCCTGCTCGATCGGGACGTAGATCTCCCAGCCGAGCTCGCCGACGTAGCTGATCCGCGAGGCCAGCGTCCGGACCCCGTCGATGTCGACCGTCTTCGACGACAGGAACGGGAAGCCCTTGTGGCTGATGTCGGCGCTCCCGTCCGCCGCGCCGCCGAGGATGTCGCGCGCCTTGGGGCCCCACAGGCCGAACGTCGTGAAGCTGTTGGTCACGTCGTGAAGCTGCGCCGAGCCATCGGCCGGCAGCGCGTCCTGGAAGATCTTCCGGTCGCGCATCCCCATGCCGCCGCCGGTCACGACCCGGAAGCGATCGTGAGCCAGGCGCATGATCGTCAGGTCCGCGAGGATGCCGCCGGCCGCGTTGAGCAGCGGCGTATAGACGGTCCGCCCGACCGGGACGTCGACCTTGTTGACGCACAGGTGCTCGAGCGCGGCCAGGGCGCCGGGCCCCGTGACGTCGAAGATCGCGAACGCCGACAGGTCGACGAGCCCGGCCCGGTCGCGCATCGCCAGGTGCTCGGCGTTGATGATCGGCGACCACCAGCGGGATTCCCACTCGGCCTTGCGGGGCATCACCCGCTCGCCGTACTCGCCCAGCGAGCGCCTCGTTCGTGCCGTACCAGAACGGTCGCTCCCAGCCGGCCGCCTCGAAGAAGACCGCGCCGAGCTCGACGTGGCGGTCGTAGGCCGGCGACAGGCGGATCGGCCGGTTCGACTCCCATTGCTCCATCGGATGGACGATGCCGTAGGTCTTGTTGAAGCCCTCGGTCGTCCGGGCGGCGATGTGCTGGCCCGTCCTGTGGTGGTCGTAGAAGCGGGCGATGTCCGAGCCATGCGGGTCGATCTCGGGCTCGCCGTTGGTCATCCACTCGGCGACGGTCTTGGCGATCCCGGGCGCCTCCTTGATCCAGATGGCGGCGACCGACCAGAGGTTCTTCACCTCGGGCGTCTCGCCGATGATCGGGTTGCCGTCCGGGGTCAGCGACAGGAGCCCGTTGATCGCCAGCTTCACGCCGACCGACTCGTCGCCCACGATCTCGGGGAAGAGCTCCAGGGCGTCCTCGAGCTGGGGGTCGAAGTCGTCCTGGGTGAACGGCAGCATCGTCGGCGAGAGCGCGGCCGCGGCGATGGACGGGATGTCGTCCGGGTCCATGAGGATCGTCCGGTGGGCGTACGAGCCGATCTCGAAGCCGTTGCCGTGCTGCCGCTCGTACATGTTCGTGTCCATGTCGCGGACGATCGGGTAGTCCACCTCGCTCTTCGCCGTCGCGAACATCGGCACCGGCCCGATGTCGATCATCTGGTGGACCGCCGGGGTGAGCGGGATCGACGCCCCGGCCATCTTCGCGATCCGCGGGCTCCAGATGCCGCAGGCGATGACCACGACCTCGGTCTCGATGTCGCCGCCGTCCGTCCGGACGCGCGTCACCCGCCCGTTCTCGGTGTCGATGCCGGTGACCTCGACGCCGGCCGCGACGGTCAGCGCGCCGAGGTCCTGGGCCGCCTTGCGCATGAGCGTGCCCGCCTGGAGCGAGTCGACGACGCCGACCCCCGGCGTGTAGAAGCCACCGAGGATGACGGTCTCGTCGATGAACGGGACCATCGCCTTGACCTCGGCCGGGGTGAGGAGGCGCGTGCCCTCGATGCCCCACGAGGTGGCCGACGCCATCCGCCGCTTCAACTCCTCCATCCGCTCGGTCGTGCGGGCGACCTCGATGCCGCCGCACTCGTGGTAGACGCCCGAGCTCGCGGTACTGGTTGGCGCTCTCGATCGTGAACGCCGCCATCTCCTTGGAGTGGTCGGTCAGGAAGATGAAGTTCGAGGCATGGCCGGTGGAGCCGCCCGGGTTGGGGAGGGGGCCCTTGTCGATGAGCACGATGTCCCGCCAGCCCTGCTTCGCCAGGTGGTAGGCCATGCTGTTGCCGACGATCCCCGCGCCGATGACGACGACCCGTGCCCGCTCCGGTAGCCCGCTCATGCCGAAAACCATCCTCCGCCGGGTACGAACCGGCCCTCATCGGGAAACGCAGCCGTGACCCTAACTGACCCGTCGGGCGGCTGCAAACCGTCCCGTCGCGGCGGCTCGGTCCGGCCATCGCGCCGAACTGCTTGACGTCCGGCGCGCGAGTCAACATCCTCATGCATCACCCGGCCGATATGGCGTTCCTCGCCAGCGGCGGGTTGGAGGAGGTTGCCCGTGCCGACCCCCTGTCGCCGTGTCCGGTCCGCGCCCGGGGCCGGTAGCCAGTCCCCGCGACGCAGCGAGGCACGGCCCCGATGAGCGAGGCGGTCGCGACACCCACGGCCGGCGCCGGCGCGGGCCCGGCCGAGGATCCCGCCTCGACCGGTGCGTCGGCCATCTCCGTCCGTCACCTCTGGAAGATCTTCGGCCCCGCCGAGCGCAAGCTCGCCGACTCGCCCGAGGTCGACCGCCTCGACAACCTGGCCCTGCGCGAGAAGTACAACTCGATGGTCGCCGTGCGCGACGTCAGCTTCGAGGTCCGGCCCGGCGAGGTGTTCGTCGTCATGGGCCTGTCCGGCAGCGGCAAGTCGACCCTCGTCCGCTGCCTGACCCGGCTGATCGAACCGACGAAGGGCGAGATCCTGCTCGACGGCGAGGACATCCGGAAGTGCGACACGAAGCGCCTGCGCGAGCTGCGCCGGCATCGGTTCAGCATGGTCTTCCAGCACTTCGGCCTGCTGCCCCACCGCCGGGTCATCGACAACGTCGCCTTCGGGCTCGAGATCCGCGGCGACGGCGCGAAGGAGCGCCACGCCAAGGCGCTCGAGATGATCTCGCTCGTCGGCCTCAACGGGATGGCCTACAACTACCCGGACCAGCTCTCGGGCGGCCAGCAGCAGCGGGTCGGCCTGGCCCGGGCCCTGGCGGTCGATCCCGAGGTCATGTTCTTCGACGAGCCGTTCAGCGCGCTCGATCCGCTCATCCGGCGGGACATGCAGAACGAGGTCATCCGGCTCCACCAGGAAGTCGGCAAGACGATGGTCTTCATCACCCACGACCTGGCCGAGGCCCTGAAGCTGGGCGACCACATCCTGATCATGCGCGAGGGCCGGATCGTCCAGCTCGGCCGGCCGGAGGACCTCGTCGGCGCGCCGGCCGACGACTACGTGGCCGACTTCGTGCGCGACGTGCCCAAGTCGCACGTCCTGACCCTGCGCTGGATCATGCGCCAGCCGCGTCCCGAGGATGCGCTCGACGGCCCGGAGTTCCCGGCCACCGCCATCATCCGCTCGGCGCTGCACGTCGCCGCCGGGACCAGCAAGCCGATCCGCGTCGTCGAGGACGGCCGCCTCGTCGGCATCGTCGACCGGGCCCAGATCCTGGAGGCCGTCGCGGGCGGGGCCGAGGACCTCGCGGCCTCCGCCACCCCGAGCGTCGTGCTGTGACCGCCGTCGCCGGGGCGCTCGCGCGGCGCCCCGAGATCCACCTCTCGCGATGGATGCAGCTCGGCCTCCTGCTCGCCGCCGGGGTCGTCCTGTACGTCCTGTTCCAGGGGACGTCGACCCTGCCCCACGACGACGGCGCGCCGCTGTTCCTGACCCTCAACGGCGTGCGCGACTGGGTCGACGAGAACCGGACGATCAACCCCGTGTTCGTCTATGTCCTCGGCCCGATCCGGGCGGGGATCGACATCCTCGACGACGTGGTCTCGTTCGTCCTGGCCCAGTTCAGCTGGGTCGGCCTGATGGCCATCGCCGGGTCGATCGCGCTCGTCCTCGTCTCATGGCGGACCGCCGTCCTCGTGCTCGGCAGCCTGATCGCGATCGCGCTGCTCGGCCTGTGGACCGAGACGATCCAGACGCTGGTGCTGATCGCGAACGCGGTCGCCCTGTCGCTGGCGATCGGCATCCCGCTGGGCATCCTCGCCGGCCGCAATGACCGCTTCCAGCGGTTCATCACGCCGGTCCTCGACTTCATGCAGATCATGCCGACGTTCGCCTACCTGTCGCCGCTGACCCTGATCTTCCTCATCGGGCCGGCCTCGGCGGTCATCGCGACGCTCATCTACGCGATGCCTCCCGCGATCCGGATCACGGCCCTGGGCATCCGGGGCGTGCCGCCCCAGACGGTCGAGGCGGCCACCTCGCTGGGCGCGACCGAAGGCCAGGTCCTGCGCAAGGTGCAGCTGCCGATCGCCCGCCGCACGATCGGGCTGGCGGTCAACCAGACGATCATGATGGCGCTCTCGATCATCGTCATCGCCGCCCTGATCGACGCGCCCGGGTCTCGGCCAGTCGATCATCGTGGCGATCCAGAAGCTGCGCTTCGGCGACGCGGTGACGGCCGGTGTCGCGATCGTCCTGCTCGCCATGGTCCTCGACCGGATCACGGCGAGCGCGAGCCAGGCCGGACCGCCGCCCGTGATCAGGATCGGTCCGCTGCGGATCCCGCGCCGGACCGTCCGCATCGTGGGGCTCGCCACCGCCATCGTGGGGGTCGTCGGCGGGATCGTCCTGCACGTGGGATCCGTGTTCCCGGCCGAGTGGCACGTCTCGATCTCGGAGCCGCTCGACGATGCGGTCCGCTGGGTCGAGATCAACCTCGGGTCGTACACCGACGCCGTGAAGAACTTCGTGTCGGAGTTCCTGTTCGATCCGATCCAGACCGTCCTCACGACGGCGCCGTGGTGGCTGACGATCGCGGTGACCGCCGGCATCGCGGCGATCGTGAACTCGGTCCGGGCGGCGATCGTCGTCGCGGTCGCCCTGGCCCTGATCGTGGTCCTGCAGGTCTGGGAGCACGCGATGCTGACCCTGATGATGGTCATCGTGGCGGTGGTCATCACGATGATCATCGGGATCGCGATGGGCGTCTGGGCCGCCCGCAGCCGCGTCGTCTCGGCGATCCTGCGCCCGATCAACGACGCCGCGCAGACGCTGCCCGTCGTTCGTGTACCTGCTGCCGGCCGTGGCGCTCTTCGGGGCCAGCCGCTTCACCGCGATCCTGGCCGCGATCATCTACTCGGTGCCGGCCGTGATCCGGCTGGTCGAGGACGGCGTGCGCAACGTGCCCGCCTCGGTCGTGGAGGCCGCGACCGCGAGCGGCGCGAGCCGGCTCCAGCTGATCGTCAAGGTGCTCCTGCCGATGGCCCGCCGATCGCTCCTCGTGGCCACGAACCAGGGGGTCGTGCTCGTGCTGGCGATGGTCGTGCTCGGCGGGCTCGTCGGGGCGCAGGCACTCGGCTTCGACGTCGTCGCCGGGTTCTCGCAGCGCGACTTCTTCGGCCGGGGCATCGCCGCGGCCCTGGGCATCGTCCTGCTCGGCGTCGTGCTCGACCGCATCACCCAGGGCGCGGGGGAGCGCCGCTCGGTCCGCGGGGTCGTGGGCCGGCTGGGCGTCGGCCTGAACTCGAACCGCGTGACGCAGGAGGCATGATGACGTCCACAACCATCGATCACGGTTCCCCGCCAGCAATGGGCGGCCGACCGACAAGGGACCAAGGAGGAGGACGCGTGAATCTGGCACTGGATGGGACACGGAGAGTTGCCGTAGGCATCGCCACGCTGGCGATCGTCCTTTCGGCCTGTACGGCGGCCGCGACCCCGGCACCAACAGCGGCGCCATCGCAGGCCGCCTCGCAACCGGCCTCGGCCCCGGCATCGCAGGCCGCGGCCACGTCCACCGCGACCAAGGCCCCCTGCGGGACCGTGAACATCGCCGTCAACCCGTGGGTCGGCTACGAGGCCAACGTGGCCGTCGTCGCCTACCTGCTCAAGAACGAGCTCGGCTGCACGGTCGTGCTCAAGAACATCACCGAGCAGGTGTCATGGCAGGGCTTCCCGACCGGTGAAGTCGACGCCATCCTCGAGAACTGGGGCCACGAGGACCTCGCGGCCAAGTACATCACCACGGACAAGGTCGCCCAGGACGCCGGCCTGACCGGCAACGAGGGCGTCATCGGCTGGTTCGTCCCGAAGTTCTTCGCGGACGCCAACCCGACGATCCTCAACGCCAAGACGGACCCGACGGTCCTGAACCAGTTCGCGGATCAGTTCAAGACGTCGGAATCCGGCGGCAAGGGCCAGTTCCTCGACGGCGACCCGTCGTTCGTGACGAACGACCAGGGCATGATCAACGGCTTCGGGCTCAACTACAAGGTCGTCTACTCGGGCAGCGAGACCGCCTCGAACAAGGCGATCCAGACGGCCATCGACCAGAAGAAGCCGATCCTGGCTACTACTACACGCCGAACTGGTTCAGCTCGAAGGTCGACCTCGTCCACATCGAGCTGCCGGCCTGGACGACCGGTTGCGACAAGGACCCCAAGAACATCAAGTGCGACTACCCGCCGTACCACCTAACAAGATCGTTTCCAAGAAGTTCGCGGATAGCGGAAGCCCGGCGTACACGCTCATCTCGAAGTTCAAGTGGGCCAACGAGGACCAGGACCTGGTCGCGGCGTACATCACCGACCAGAAGATGTCGGACGACGCGGCGGCCAAGAAGTGGCTCGACGCCAATACCGACAAGTGGAAGGCCTGGCTGCCGTAGCCGAGGCGTAGGGCCGTCGGACGGGCTGCTGCGGCCCGTCGCCAGCGGCGATCATCGGAACCACAGGGTGCACCGCCCGGTCCCATCGGGGCCGGGCGGTGGCGCATCATGGGCCGGCCGGCGTCCGTCCCCGGTCGGCGCCTGTCCAGCCGCGCCGTCGATGCCGCGAGGAGCCCGTCATGAGTGGCGTCTCACCCGTCCCGTCCACGTCATCGAGCGCCACGGCTCGCGGCTCCGTCCCCGGCGCCCCGGCGGATCCTGGGTCCGCCACGATCCTCGACGCGATCGGCCACACGCCGCTGATCCGGGTCGACGACATCTGGGTGAAGCTCGAGTTCCTCAACCCCTCGGGCTCGATCAAGGCGCGCATCGCGAAGTACATGATCGAGCGCGCCGAGCGGGAGGGCCTCCTCCGGCCGGGCGACACGATCGTCGAGGCGAGCAGCGGCAACACGGGCAACGCGATGAGCATGGTCGCGGCCGTGAAGGGCTACCGGATGCTCGTCGTGATGCCGGACGGGATGAGCCCGGAACGGATGGCCATCTCGCGGGCGTTCGGGGCCGAGGTGCTCAAGGTCGGCGATTTCCACGTGACCGAAGCGCTCGAGCGGGCGCGCGAGATCGGGACGCAGCCGGGCTTCTTCGCGCCGCAGCAGTTCGACAACGAGTGGAACGTGGACGAGAACCGCGAGTGGCTGGGGCCGGAGATCCTGGCCGGCCTCCCCGCCGGGGTGGTGCCGGACGCGATCGTCGATGGCGTCGGCACGGGCGGGACACTGGTCGGTGTCGGCCAGGCGTTCCGTGCCGTCAACCCGGCCTGCGACATCGTGGGCGTCGAGCCGAACGAGTCGTGCACGCTGATGTGCGGCGAGGTCGGCAAGCACCTCATCGAGGGCATCTCCGACGGCTTCGTCCGGGCATCGTCGCCCGCCACCGGGCGTTCATCGGCAAGCTCGTGGCCGTGGACTCGGATGCGGCGATCGGCGAGATGCGCCGGATGGCCCGCGAGTTCGGCCTCTTCGTCGGCCCGAGCTCCGGCGCGAACCTGGTCGCGGCCCACACGTACCGGGCGGCCCACCCGCACGCGCAGAACGTCGTCACGCTCTTCTGCGACGAGGGCGAGAAGTACATCACGGACTACTTCCGCGAGGAGTGACTCCCAGCGCCGCTATCCGCGGCGCGCTCTTCGCCGGGGTGAAGCTAACGGCGCACGCAAGCCGCGCCGCCGCTCGAATGGTCTCGATTCCCTTCACCGGGTGACGGAAACGAACCCATCTCGATCGTCGAGGCCGCGAAGTGGGCCGGTCGCTTCACCCCACGAAGCATTCCTGCCACTCGAGGCAGGGATGCGTCCGTAACTTCACCACGTGAAGGGATCGCCGATGCGCAGTCGCGCGGGTGGACAGAAGGAGACCCGGGACCGTGGTGGCCCCGGGTCTCGCTGTTCGCGTTGTCAGGCGTGGTTCACGCGGGGGCGACGAACCACTTGCCGTTGAGGCCCTGGCCCTTCGTGTCGCCGGCAGCAGCGTCGGCGGCGAAGTAGTAGAGCGGCGCGCCGTTGTACGTGACCTGCTTCTTGCCGTCCGTGCGGGTGATCGTCGCGATCGTCCCGCTGGCACCGGCGCCGGCGACGGCCTTCTCGCCGTCGTCCAGGATCATGGGCGGCCAGTTGGTCGCGCAGGCGTCGTAGCACGAGCTCTTGCCATCGCCCACGGTGTCGTTCTTGAAGATGTACAGCGTCTTGCCGTCCTCACCGGTGAGGTACTTGCCGAGATCGCCGGCTCCGCTGACGACCGCGAGGGTGTAGGTCTCGCCGGCCGCTTCGGACGGGCTCGAAGACGGGGCAGAGGTGGCCGGAGCCTGGCTCGCGGGGGCCGAGGTCGCCGGGGCGGCGGTCGCAGCCGCGGTCGGCGGAGCCGCGGTCGGGGCGGGGGTCGCGGCGCTCGAGCATGCCCCGACAGCGATCATCGCGATCGCCGCCATCGACAGCATCCGGGCGCGCGTTCCAAGGACTGGGAACGTCATCGTTGGTTCTCCTCTCGAGGTTTCGCCGGCTGCCTCAGCGGCCCAGGCGCCTCGTCTCCTCTACGCCGCCCGATCCGTCGCCGGTTTCAGGAAGGCCTCAGGTCCAGGTTCCGTTTCTTTGCATCCTTGTGGGCAGATCCGGGCGGGGTTTGCACGGGGCGGCAACAACGGCTGCGGAGGCGCATTGGACGGCCCGGGACTTGCACCCGATGCAAGGGTCGGTGCCGATGGTTCGATCCCTTGCACCCCATGCAAGGAACCGACGGTTACCGGGCCCTTGGGGTCCCGAGATGGGCCGTTGTGTGCACCGGGTGCAAACCGCCTCCCGGCGGGGACTCAGCTCAACGCGGCTTCCAGCGCGGTCGAGCAGCGGGATCTGCGTCTCCTTGACCCGCTTGCGGGCTTCCGGCAGGTCGAACCAGGCGACCCGGTCGAGCTCGGGATACGAACCCATCCGGCCCGACCGGGGCGGCCACTCCATCGTGAACAGGTTCGAGTGGGCGTCGTCGGGATCCAGGTCGCCCTCGGCGGCCCAGCCGTAGACCTCCTTGCCGCCCTTCTGGACGATCGAGCCGAGCGGGATCAGCTCCCCGTCGGGGACCGGATGGCCTGTCTCCTCGGCGAACTCGCGCCGGGCGACTGCCGCCAGGCCGGCCTCGCCCTCGGCTCGCTCGTCGGGCTCGACCTCCCCCTTCGGGATCGTCCAGTAGCCGCCGTCCCGGGCCGCAAAGATCGGGCCGCCGGGGTGGCCGAGCAGGACCTCGATGCCGTTCGGCCCGCGCCGCCAGAGCACCAGGCCGGCACTCACCCGCGAGCGCATGACCGCTCCATGTACCGATGCATGGCTCGAGTCTGCCCGCCCGTCCGAACGCCCGCAACCACGGGAGGCGCTAGGCTCAGGAGGTGTTCGGTTGCTTCATCGCCGGCGTCGTCGTCGTCATCCTGTTCGCGAACGTCTCGATCGTCTGGTGGCCGCTCCTGGTCATCGGCCTCGTGATCCTCGGCGTTCGCCCCGAAGCACGTCTCCGCTCCACGGCCACGACCTCGCCTACCGCGAGGCCGGGCGACGGCCCGACGCTGCTGCTGATCCACGGCATGGCCGGCAGCTCGCGCACGTGGAAGGCGGTGATGCCCGAGCTCGCCGAGCGACTACCACGTGATCGCGCCCGACCTCCTCGGCCACGGCGAGTCCGCCAAGCCGCCGACCGGCGACTACTCGCCTCGGCAACCTCGCCGCGACCCTCCGCGACCTCCTCGGCGTGCTCGGCGTCGAGCGCGCGACGATCGTCGGCCAGTCGCTCGGCGGCGGCGTCGCGATGCAGCTCGCGTACCAGCACCCGGAGCTCGCCGAGCGTCTCGTGCTCGTCGTGCAGCGGCGGGCTCGGCCGCGAGGTCAGCTGGATGATCCGCGCGCTCTCGCTGCCGGGCGCGGAGTACGTCGCGCCGGTGCTCTTCCCGCGGCTTCGTGCGCGACCGTCGGCGACCGCGTCGCCGGTGTCGCCGAACGGCTCGGCGTGCGCGCCGCCGCGCCTCGCCGAGATGTGGGACGCGTACGCGACGCTCACGACGCCCGAGCACCGCGAGGCGTTCCTCCGCACGGTGCACGCCGTGATCGAACCGGGCGGCCAGGCCGTCAGCGCGACCGACCGCCTCTACCTCGCGGCCGCGATGCCGACGCTCATCGTGTGGGGCGACCCGACCCGATCATCCCCGTGAGCCACGGCATCGCCGCGCACGACGCGATGCCCGGCAGCCGGCTCGAGATCTTCGAGGGCGTCGGTCACTTCCCCCACGCCGAGGCGCCCGGCGCGGTTCACCGCGTGCTGCTCGACTTCCTCGCGACCACCGAGCCGGCGTCGGATCCCGACGCGGTTCGAGCTCCTTCGCCGCTCGGCCGCCGCGGGCTGACGCTACGCCGCGTCGTCGGCCTCGGCTCCTTGGGCAGGCCGAGGATGCGCTCGCCGATGATGTTGCGCTGGATCTGACTCGTCCCGCCGGCGATGCGGCCGCCGGGCGCGGACGAGCAGGCCGTCGGCGGCCGGGCCGGCGAGCATCGCGTCGGCGCCGGCGGGCTCGGTGCGGAAGTTCGGCGGTGTCGAACAGCAGCTCGGTGGTGCCGAGCTTGGCGACCGAGCTGAGCGACGCTGGCCACCGGACCCTGGCGCTGGCCCATCGCCCAGCAGCGCGGTGCCGCGTGACCACAGGCGCGGCGAGCTCCTGGCGGCCGAGCGGCGTCGAGGTCGCCGCCCATGCGCGAGCATCGCGTCGAGCCGGCGTTGCAGGCCGACGCCGGCGCCGCCGATGTACCCGCGCTCGTTGGTGAGCGCCGACATCGCGACCGTCCACCCGTCGTGCTCGGGGCCGAGCAGCACGTCGGCGGGGAGCGCGACCTCGGCGAGGAACACCTCGTCGAACTCGGCGCCGCCGTTCATCTGGCGGAGCGGTCGGGTCTCGACGCCGGGCGCGTGCATGTCGAGCAGGAAGAACGAGATGCCGCGGTGCGGCGCGGCGTCGGGATCGGTGCGGGCCAGGCAGGATGCCGCGGTCGGCGACCCGCCCGTTCGAGCACCACACCTTCTGCCCGGTGACGACCCAGCGGTCGCCGTCGCGCTCGGCGCGGGTCTGCAGCGACGCGAGGTCGGAGCCGGCGTCGGGCTCGGAGAACAGCTGGCACCACACCCGCTCGCCGGTGATGATC
>CAWKHG010000007.1:0-82199 GCA_963849405.1 uncultured Chloroflexia bacterium | reverse complement strand
GTCTCGGCGTCGGCGTGCTGTTCGCCGCGCTGGCGACGAACGACGGCATCGACCGGTCCGTCGACCGGACCGTCCGTGACCTCGTCGGCCGGGCCGACCTGCGCATCTCGGCGTTCGCCGAAGGCGGGCTGGCGGACGCGACCGTCGGCACGATCCGGGGCACGGCCGGCGTCGCCGTCGCAGCCCCGCGCATCGAGCGGCGGACGTTCCTCGCGCCCACGGGCTCGGGCCCCGTGACCCGGGCGCCGGTCACGGTCCTGGCCATCGATCCGCAGGCGGACCCGGCGCTCCACGACATGACCGGCTCCTCCGCGCTCCAGCGACCCGGCGGACGCCACCGCGCTCGTCTCGGAACGGCTCGCCACCGCCGACGGGCTGAAGGTCGGCTCGACGATCACGCTCCAGGGCCTGGGCGATCCGGCGGCGTCCAGGGTCACGATCGTCGGGATCCTGCCGGGGCAGCGGGCCGCTCTTCGACGCCGCCGGCCGGACCGTGGTCATCACGCTGACCCAGGCCCGGGTCGTCTTCGGGCAGATCGGCATCAGCCGGATCGACGTTGGCCTCGATCCGGGTGCGAGCGCGGCGGCGGTGTCGGACGCCCTCGAGCGCTCCCTCACGACCGAGCCGTACGTCCTGACCGGCCCCGGTGACCTGGGCGCGAGCCTGCGGGCATCGACCGGCGCGTTCCAGGCCCTCACCTCGCTCCTGGCCGCGGTCGCGCTCTTCGTCGGAGCGTTCCTCATCTTCAACACGCTCTCGATGACCGTCACCGAACGGATCCGGGAGGTCGGCCTGCTCCGGGCGGCCGGGGCGACCCGCCGGCAGGTGGCCGGGATCGTGCTCGCCCAGGCGCTCGTGCTCGGGATCGTCGGCTCGGCCATCGGGATCGCGATCGGGCTCGGACTGGCGGCGGTCATGGTCGCCTACGTCCGGAGCATCGCCAGCGTGCCCATCGACGGCCTGTCCGTCCCGTTGGTCGGGATCGTGCTCGCGATCGTCGTCGGCGTGGCCGTCACGATCGCCGCGGCGCTCGAGCCCGCCATCCGGGCCGGCCGGGTCTCGCCGATCGAGGCCCTCCGCGCCCGGCCGGCCGACCTGGCCGCGAGCGGACAGGCGCGCCTGCGCTGGTTGATCGTGGTCTTCGCCGTCGTGGCCGTGGCCGGCTCGTTCGCCTGGCCCGCCGGTGGCGCCGCGGGCTCGCCGCTCCGGGCGCTCGTCGTCTACGCGATCCTGCTCGGCGCGACGGTCCTGACCCCGTTCATCCTCCCGCCGCTCGCCCGGATCGCCGGAATCCCGTTCGGCTGGATCCTGCGGACCGAGGAGCGCCTCGCCCGGGGAGTGGCTCTCCGCGATCCGAGCCGGACGGCCCTCACCGTGGGCGCGCTCCTCGTCGGGCTCGCGATGGTCGTGGCGGTCGGCGACGTGGCCCAGAACGCCCGCCGGTCGGCGAACGCGTGGCTCGTCGACGTCGTGCCGGGCGACGAGATCGTCACCTCGATCGTGCCCGCGGCGATCGACGAGGAGGGTCCCGGCTCGACGCTCGCGGCGGTGCCGGGCGTGGCCAGGGTGACGCCGATGGCGACGTTCGATGCGGCGTACCAGGGCATCCGGCTCGATGCGGCCGCGATCACCGGGAAGGACCTCCTCGCCGACGGGCGGCTCACGTTCGTGGCCGGCGACCGGACCTCGGCGCTGACCGGGCTCGACGGCGGCGGGACGGTGATCCTGCCGCGCAGCCAGTCCGAGCGGCTGGGGCTGGGACTCGGCGCCACGATGCGGTTCACGGTCGGTGCCGCGGCGCCCGCCAACCTGCGCGTCGCCGGCATCGTCGAGCGGACGCTCCCCGGCAAGGCCGGCGAGACCGTGCTCGTCGGCTGGTCGGACGCGACCGCGCTGTTCGGCGTCCTGGGGGCGGACTCGTTCGCGGTCCGGTTCGCGCCGGGCGCCTCGGCCGACGCCCGTCCGGCGCTCGAGGCGGCGGCCCGCGAGCTCGCCCTCGAACCGAACACGCTCGAAGCGCGTCCGCGGCGCGATCGGGGACGCGCTCGGCCAGGTCTTCGGACTCTTCGATGCCCTGGCGGTCGTGGCGGTCCTCGTGGCCGGCCTCGGGATCGTCAACACCCTGACGATGAACGTGGTCGAGCGGGTGCGCGAGATCGGCGTCCTGCGGGCGACCGGCATGACCCGCAGCCAGGTCTGGCGGATGGTGGTCATCGAGGCCGGCGTGCTCGGCGTGATCGGGGCTGTGCTCGGCTGCCTCGCCGGGCTGGGCGCCGGTGCCGCGCTGATCGCCCTGACCGGCGGCGGTATCGGCGCCTCCGGGCTCGACGTGCCCTGGCTGACGATGGGTCTCGCGGCGCTCTTCGGGATCGCGATCGCGATGCTGGCCGCGTATTACCCGGCACGACTCGCGAGTGGCTTTTCGATCGTTCGGGCTGTCCAGTTCGATTAGACTGCGTCCACCATCGCCGCCGGGACGGTGATGCGACGGAGGAAGGCTCGATGATCGCGACGTCTCGATTGACCCGCGTTCCTGCCCTGGAACGGGGTATCACGATCGGGGATTTCCTCGTCCCGTGTCGTGGTCGGCCGAGCGGATCGGCTCGCGCATCCGGCACGTGGCCCTCATCGTTGCCGGCGCGCTGCTCATCGCGCTATCGGCCAACATCTCCATCCCGGTGCCGGGTTCGCCCGTTCCGGTCACCGGCCAGACGTTCGCCGTGCTGCTCGTCGGCGGGGCCCTCGGGTATCGACGTGGGATGCTCGCGACGTTGCTCTATCTGGCGCTTGGCCTCGTCTTCCCTGTCTATGCCGATCACAAGTCGGGGATCGCCGTGATCGGCACGATCCAGGACGGCCATCTCGTCCTCGGGGCGAGGGGCGGCTATCTCCTCGGTTTCGTCTTCGCCAGCGCGCTCGTCGGCCGGCTCGCCGAGCTGGGCTGGGATCGGCGGATCGGTGGCGCGATCGGCGCGATGTTCCTTGGCAACGTCGTCATCTACTGCATCGGCC
This sequence comes from uncultured Chloroflexia bacterium, assembly GCA_963849405.1. GTDB lineage: Bacteria > Chloroflexota > Limnocylindria > Limnocylindrales > CSP1-4 > C-114. The sequence goes on along the minus strand of CAWKHG010000007.1, from coordinate 79,186 downwards.
TGCCCTGGCTCATGGCCGCGCCGGGATGGACGGCCCGACGGCGATCGCCAAGGGCCTGACGCCATTCCTCGTCGGAGAACGCCATCAAGCTCATCCTGGCGGCGGGGCTGTTCCCCGTCGCGTGGTGGGTCGTCGGCCGCCGGCCGGGCGAAGGCTAGCGCCGATCCGCCGCGCCGCGACGCCGGCTCAGGCGAGAGCTTCCGCCAGCCGCCGATACGACAGTCGCAGGAGCCGAGCCACTTCCGGCCAATACGCGGCGCCGCGCCCCGTCGGACCCTCTCGGATCCGCCGACGCGCCGCGATCGCGGACCTCGGCGGCGACACCGCGAGTTTGCCGGCCTCGGCCACCGTCTCGACGGGCACGTCGTAGAGCGCGGCGTACAGCCGGGCGATCGTCTCGCCGGCCGCCGAACCCGCGGCCAGGCCGATCTCGCGGCGAACGACCCACCAGCGCAGCTCCTCGCGGGCCACGGCCTCATGTCGACGTCACCGGGCAGGCCGAGCCAGCGATAGCCGCGGGCCACGTCCGGCGCGAACCGTTCGTAGTCGCCGGTCGCGCGGGCGAAGCCGACCGCGGCCTTGGTGAGGAACATCGCCGCGACGAGCGCCCGCGGCCACTGGACGTGGGCCTGTTCGCGGAGCCCGAGCACGAGCGTCCCGAAGAGCCGGGCGGGCTGGCGACGGTAGTAGGCCTTCCACATCCGGAGTCTCGAGCAGGGCGAGGCGGTCGGGGTCGAAGTCCGCGCCCCAGCGCGAGCGGGCGTGCACGGCCGACGCCTGGCTGGCGCCTCCGCCAGGGCCTCGGCGCGTCCGGGGTGGTCGTCCGGCGCTTCCTGGGCGGCTCGCGGCCTTCGTGGTCATCGAGGCTATCGTAGCGTCGTGGTCATGCCATCGGGTACGCAGGAGGCCGGCGTCGGGATGACGGCCGGCTGCGCGACGCGGCCGGACGGCGATGTCGACGGCCTGTACGGGCCATCGTCGGAGGCCTGGCGGCTGAGTCGCGAGGCCACGATGCTCCTCGTCGGCGGGCCGCGCTCGCTGCTGCTCCAGATCGCCCACCCGCTCGTGGCCGAGGGCGTCGACCAGCACAGCGACTTCCGGGCGGACCCGTGGCGGCGGCTGTCGGGCACGCTGCGCAGCTACTTCACGATCGTGTACGGGACGAGGGCCGCGGCGCGGGCCGAGATCGCCCGCCTGAACAGGCTCCACCGACGGGTGGCCGGGCCGGTGCGCGATCCCGCGGCCGTCGTGACGACCGGCGCGATCGCCTATCGGGGCGCGATCCCGACCTCGCCCTGTGGGTCCACGCGACGCTCGTCGACTCGACGATGGTCGCCTACGACGCGCTGGTCGAGCCGCTCTCCCGGGCGCGCCGGCAGGCCTTCTATCTCGAGACGCGGTCGATCGCCGTGGCCTTCGGCGTGCCCGCCGAACGGGTCCCGGCCGACCTCGCGGCGTTCGAGGCGTATGTCGCCGCGATGCTGGCGCCCGACGGGCCGGTCCATCCAACGCCGACCGCGCGATCGCTCGCCGAAGCCGTGCTCCACCCGCCGATGGGCCCGCTCGCGGCATGGCTGCCCGGGCCCTTTGCCGGCCCGCTCGGGGCCGTGCTCGGCGTCGTTCCCGGGCCGCTGGTCGACTGGACGCTCTGGACGGCCGTGGGGTACCTGCCGGCCGGGCTGCGCGAGGAGTTCGGGATCCCGTGGGGGCCCGGCCACGAGCTCGTCGCCCGCTGGCTCGGGAGCGGGGCTCGCTTCTGGCGGCCGCGCCTGCCGGGCGGGTTCCGCCAGATGCCGAAGGCGCTCGCCGCAGATCGGCGAGTCGCCGCCGTCAGGCCCTGAACCGTTCGATCGTCTCGGTCAGGAGCCGGCTGAACGCCGGCGGGTCTTCCATCATCAGGAAGTGCCCGACCCCCGGCATCATCACCGTCGTCACGCCGTGACGGGCGAGCCCCTGGATATCCGTCGGGCGTCGATCAGGGTTGATCGCCACGACCGGCGTCGTCAGCCGCCGAAGGCCTGCGACGACCGCCGGGGTCATTGCCGATCGCGTGCGCCAGCGCGTCGACCGCGATCTCGGGCGGGGCGGCAGACATGTCGGTGACCACCTCATCGACAGGCTCGGATCCGAACCGGGCAGGAACATCTCGCGGACGAAGGTCCGTGTCGTGCCGACGAAATCCTCTCGGAACGGGCCGACGAAGGCCTCGATCTCATCGGCGGTCATCGGATCGTCGAGGGTCGTGTAGGTATCGGCCCAGACCAGGCCACGCACGCGATCGGTCAGGCGCAGCGCCGCCTCGACGAGGACGTCGCCGCCCATGGAGTGGCCGATCAGGACCATGTCCTCCAGGCCGAGCTGCTCGGCCACGGCGACGACATCCTCACCGAAGGCCGGCATGGTCCACGACGTGCGACCCACACCCGACGCCCCGTGTCCGGCGAGGTCCACGGCAACGACCTGGTGGTCCGCCGCGAAGTGACTCATCTGGTGGCGCCAGATGCTTCGGTCGCAGGACCACCCGTGGACGAACACGAGCGCCGGCGCGCCCGAACCATGCACCTCGTAGTGGACGGGGACGCCATCGGCTGATCGTGCGACGCCTTCCATCGTCTCTCCTCGTGGTCGATGTCGGGCAGATCATCGCTCAGGTTCGAAAGCGCCTGCCACTGGCATACTCCGACCCATGCACGAACGAGCAGCGGAAGCGCCGGTGTCCGTCGCCGATGGGGCGGCTGCGGCAACACCTGCCCAGGTGGCGTTCCTCGACGAGGTGGGCCGGCGACTCCCCGACCTGCGGCTCCTGACCGACGCCGTCGATCGCGAGTCGTATCGCCGTGATGAGACGCCATATCTCCGGACCGGCCTGCCGCTCGGCGTTGCCCTGCCGACCGAGACCGCCGAGGTCGCCGAGCTCATGCGTATCGCCACCGAGCACCGCGTGCCGGTCGTCCCGCGAGGTGCCGGGACGGGCCTGAGCGGCGGCGCGGCCGGCACCGAGGGCGCGCTCACGATCGTGTTCACGAAGATGGATCGCATCCTCGAGATCGACCATGCGAACCTTGTGGCGGTCGTCCAGCCGGGGATCCTCAACGCGACGTTCAAGGCCGCCGTCGCCGCGGAGGGGCTGTTCTACGCTCCGGATCCGGCGAGCTACGAGATCTGCTCGATCGGCGGCAACCTGGGCACGAACGCGGGCGGCCTGTGCTGCGTGAAGTACGGCCAGACCCGGGAGTCCGTGCTGGGCCTGGAGGTCGTGCTCGTCGACGGGACCGTGATCCGGACCGGCGGCCGCAACGTGAAGGACGTCGCCGGGTACGCCCTGACCCACCTGTTCGTCGGGTCGCAGGGAACGCTCGGGCTCATCACCGAGGCGACCCTCCGGCTCCGGCCGATGCCGTCTCCCCGGGCGACCCTGCTGGCCTTCTTCCCGACGCTGGACACGGCCGGCGCGGCCGTGAGCGCCATCACCGCGGCCGGGATCGCGCCGGTGACCCTCGAGCTGATGGACAAGCTGACGATCGAGGCGGTCGACGAGTGGCATCACCTCGGCCTGGACCGGGACGCCGCAGCGATGCTCCTCGTCGAGACGGACCTGCCGGCCGCCGCCGCCGCGGTCGACATCGAGCGCGCGACGGTCGCATGCACGGAGGCGGGCGCGTCGTCGGTCATCCAGGCGACCGACCCGCAGGAGGCCGACTGGCTGCGCCAGGCACGACGACTGGCGCTTACGGGCGCTGGAACGCCTGGGCACGGTCCGCATGGAGGACGTCGGCGTGCCCCGCGGCCGGGTGCCCGAGCTCCTCGTCGCGATCGATCGGATCGGCCAGAAGCACGGCGTCCGGATCGCGACGTTCGGTCACGCCGGTGACGGCAACCTGCACCCGAACCTCATCTTCGAGCGCGACGACCCGCGGGCCGAGGAGCTCAACGAGGTGGTCCGCATCGACCTGTATCGCGCCGCGATCGAGCTCGGCGGGACGATCACGGCCGAGCACGGCGTTGGTCTCGAGCCGACGGGCATCGCTCGTCGAACAGGTCGGGCCGGACGTCCTGCGGGTCATGCAGTCGATCAAGACCGCCCTCGACCCGCTGGGGCTGCTCAATCCCGGCAAAGTGCTGTAGCGGTGGCTGCCGGACAGGCGATCCTCGCGGTCGATCTGGGCACTACCGAGGTCAAGGTCGGGCTCGTCGCGGCGGATGGAGCCGCGCTCGCGGTCGAGCATGCCGCCTACCCGATCGCGGTCGACGCAGCGACCGGCGCGGCCGAGCAGGACCCGGAGGCGTGGTGGGCGGCCTTCGTCGCGGCTACCCGGCGCGCGCTCGAGGCGGCGGGCACCGTGGAGGTGGCCGCCATCTGCGTCGTGGGGCAGGGGCCGACGCTCGTGGCCGTCGATGCGTGGGGACGCGCGACGCATCCGGCGATCACGTGGATGGACGGCCGCCCGGCGGCCGAAGCCGCTGCGCTCGAGGCGGCGACCGGGCTGGCCGGCTGGGGGCTGGGGATCCTGCCCGCGGCGCGCTGGCTCGAGCGTCACGCCGGTGCTGCCGAAGTCGACCGGACCAACTGGTACCTCAACTCCTGGGAGTGGGCGACGTTCCGGCTCAGCGGCCGGGCGGTCGCGACACAGTCCCTCGGCCAGGCGCTCCCCGACCCGGCACGGGTGGCCGAGGCGGGAGTGGCCGTCCGCCGGCTGCCGTCGGTCGCCGACGCGGGTTCGGTCGTGGGTCCGCTCACGGCCGAGGCTGCCGGTCCCCTCGGCCTGGCGGCCGGCGTACCGGTGGTCGCTGGGACCGTGGACTCGTTCGCGAGCTTCCACGGGGCCGGGCTGCTCGATGCCGGCGACGCCGTCGACACGGGCGGGACGAGCGGCGGGCTGGCCGTCTACTGGGATCGCGCGGTCGACGTACCCGGATCGTGGGTCGCCCCCGCGCCGATCCCGGACCGCTGGATCGTCGGTGGCGCGATGACGGCGACCGGCAAGGCGCTCGACTGGCTGGCCGACTCGGTGCTTGGCGGCTCGGCGACCCCGGACTCGCTCCTGGCCGAGGCCGGGGCCGTGGCTCCGGGCGCGGACGGCCTCGTGTTCCTGCCGTATCTCGCCGGGGAGCGGTCGCCGATCTGGGATCCCGGCGCGCGCGGCGCATTCGTCGGGCTGACGCTCGGCCATGGGCGCGCGCACCTTGCCCGCGCCGTGCTCGAGGCGGCCGCCCTCGCCCTGCGCCACGTCGCCGCTCCGATCCTGGCGGCCGGCCTGCGCATCGACGAGCTTGTCGTGACCGGTGGGACCGCCCGCGACGACACGTGGAACCGGATCAAGGCCGACGTCCTTGGCGTCCCCGTCGACGTGCCTGCGATGCGGGAGACGGCCGTGCTCGGGGCCGCGATCCTGGGCGCGACCGCTGTCGGGTGGCACGCCGACGTCCGTGGCGCCATCCGCGCGATGGTCCGCATCGACCACCAGATCGAGCCCGACGCCGCCCTCGCCGCCCGGTACGACACGCTCTACGACACCTACGTCCGGCTGTGGCCGGCCATCGCGCCCACCGTGCGCCGGCTCCGGAAGCTGCCTCGGGCCTGACGCGTCCGCCCGGGCCCCCGCGAGCACCGTGCTAGACTCCCGGTGCTCTCGGGGCAGGGTGCGATTCCCGACCGGTGGTAGGGCCCGCGCAGGCGGGTCGAGCCCACGAGCGGCTCCGCGGCGGATGCGCCGGGGAGTGCCAGCAGATCCGAGCGGTGGCAACGAGCCGCCGAACCGGAGCCGACGGTACAGTCCGGATGGAAGAGGGCACGGTCGAACGCCATTCTCGGCGTCGGCCGGTCCGCGACGTGTCCCGAGGCGTCAGGTGGAGCCTCGGTTGGACGCGCAAGACTCCCGAGCGAAGCGCCGGGGTGGACCCGGCGAACGGACAGACACCACGCTGGTCGCGGACGCCCCGGCGATCGAAGCCCGGGACGTCGCGTTCACCTATCCGGGCGGCCGCAGCGCCGTCGTGGAGGGGATCTCGTTCACCGTCGCGCCCGGCGAGTTCGTCGTCCTCATCGGTGCCAACGGGACCGGCAAGAGCACGATGCTGCGGCTCCTCGCCGGGCTGCTCACGCCGGCACGTGGCAGCGTCACGATCGCCGGCCGGCCATCGAGCGGGCCCGACCCGCGCGTCGGTTTCGTGTTCCAGGACCCGCGCCTTCTGCCGTGGCGGTCCACGCTCGACAACGTCGCCTTCCCGCTCGAGCTCGCCGGCTGGTCGCGCGAGCGACGCGAGGCGCGTGCCCGGGAGGCGCTCGACCTGGTCGGCCTGCGCGGTGTCGACAACGACCGGCCGCACCTCCTCTCCGGCGGGATGCGCCAACGGGCGGCGATCGCCCGGGCCATCGTGCTCGAACCCGCGGTGCTGCTCCTCGACGAACCGTTCAGCGCCCTCGACGCCCTGACCCGCGAGCGGTTCAACGTCCATCTGCAGAACGTCTGGCGCGAGACGGGGACGAGCATCGTGCTCGTCACCCACAACATCCCGGAGGCGGTCTTCCTCGCCGATCGGATCCTCGTGCTGGCCGGCCGGCCCGGTCGGATCGTCGGCGACGTCCCGGTCCCGCTCGACCACCCCCGGAGCCTGGTCGACCTCGATGTCGCGATCGCATCGGCCACGGCGACCCGGGTCCGCGAGCTGCTCGCGCTCGACGAGACGCCCGAGGACCGCGGCTGATGCGCCGCCCGCTCGTCCGTATCGTCGGCATCCTCGGGGCCGCCGCGATCTTCGTCGTCGCCTGGAAGCTCCTCGTCGTGATCGGCGACTGGAAGCCGTTCGTGCTGCCGCCGCCGGAGAGCGTCGCGGCGCGGCTGATCAGCGGCTGGGCGGACGGCACGATCGGACCGAACGCGGCGGCCACCCTCCTCGAGGTCGTGCTCGGCTTCGCCGTCGGCGCGAGCCTCGCCGTGGTCATCGGCTACCTGCTCGCCCGGTCGAACCTCGCCCGGGAGCTCCTGTCGCCGTACGTCGTGGCCGCCCAGTCCACGCCGGTCCTCGCGCTGGCCCCGCTGTTCGCCCTGTGGTTCGGGCCGGGCCTCCTGTCGAAGGTCGTCATGTGCTCGCTCATCGTGTTCTTCCCGGTCGCCATCGCGACGATGGTCGGGATCCGCGAGGTGGACCGGAGCCTGCTCGAGATGAGCCGCGCGTTCCGCGCGTCGCGGCTCCAGACGCTCCTGCGGGTCGAGATCCCGGGCGCCTTGCCGTCGATCTTCGGCGGACTGCGTGTGGGAGCCACGCTCGCGGTCATCGGTGCCGTCGTGTCCGAATGGGCGGGGGCCGACAACGGCCTCGGAGTCCTGCTGCTCATCGCCAAGGGCAGCCGCTTCGATATGCCGCTCGCCCTGGCAACCCTCGTCACGATCGCCGCGCTCGGCGTGGCCTGCTATCTCGTCGTCGTCGCCGTGGAGCGCCGAGTCGTCGGCGCGCGCGGCTGAACCCACCACCTCTGGAGGTCCCGTGAACGCCCAGCTTCGCCGACTCGCCGCCCTGCTCCTGCTCCTCATCCTGGCCGCCTGCAGCGCCGGCCCCACCCTTGCGCCGTCGGCCGCCGCTCCGTCGAGCGCCGCCCCGACCAAGCTCGTGGTCGGCCTCGGCTACATCCAGAGCATCCAGTTCGCGCCGTTCTACCTGGCCAAGCAGAAGGGCTACTACAGCGCGGCCGGCCTCGATGTCACGTTCCAGAACGGCCAGGACGACACGCTCGTGACGCTGGTCGGCCAGGGGGCCGTCGACATCGGGCTCGCCGACGGGACGTCGGTCATCCCGGCCGTGGCCAACGGCGTGCCGGTCCGCTACGTCACGACGATCTACGCGAAGCTCCCGAACATCGTGTTCACCAAGGCGTCGTCCGGGATCAAGACGGTCGCCGACCTCAAGGGCAAGAAGCTGGGCACGCCCGGCAAGTACGGCAGCAGCTGGATCATGCTCCAGGCCCTCCTCGGCTCGGCCGGGCTGAAGACATCGGCCCTCGACATCCAGCTCTACCCGGACTACGGCCAGGGGGCGGCGCTCGCCCAGGGCGCGGTGGACGCGGCTACCGGGTTCGTGAACAACGAGCCGGTCCAGCTGGAGCTGTCCGGGACGCCGGCGACGGTGATCTCGGTCGACTCGATCCTGCCGCTGCCGGGGAACGGCCTCATCGCAGGGGTCGACACGCTCCGGGACAAGCACGCGGCCCTCAAGGCGTTCGTGGCGGCGACGCTCCACGCGATGGCCGACATCACCGCCGATCCGAACGTCGCGATCGATGCCTCGATCGCCCAGGCGCCGAACCTGGCGACCGCGGACAAGGCGCAGATGCTGGCGGTCCTCAAGGCGACCGTCGCGATCTGGTCGAGCGACTACACGGTGGCCCACGGCATGGGCGCGATCGACCGCGCGGCGTGGCAGAAGACGGCCGACTTCATGGTCGGCCTCAAGGACGGCACGGTCGCCTCGGCGCCGCCGATCGACAAGCTCGTGGACGACAGCCTGCTGACGCCGTAGGGCGAGGGCGGGGGGCGCGGCGCTCGGCGGCGGGAGGCCGCCCGCTCGGCTAGTTGTCGGCGCGACCCGCGTTGGGCGCCGGCGCCGAGCCCTGGGGCGCGGCTTCGGGCTCCGGTCGCCACGGCGCCGGACGGTGCTGCTCGCGATGCATCCGGTCCTCGGCGATGCGAACGGCGCTCTTCAGGTCGCCGTCGGTGGCCGGGCTGGCCCAGCCGATCGACAGGCGCAGGGCGATCGCGCTGGCCTCGAGCCAGCGATCGCAGGCCGAACGGACGCGCTCGACGTAGTTGATGGCCCGGATCTCGTCGGTCTCGACCAGCAGGACCCCGAACCGCGTGTGGCTGAGGCGGGCGACGCGGTCGGCGGCCCGGGCGTTCGAGCGCAGGGCGTCGGCAACGGGCTTGATGAGCCTGTCGGCGACCTCCGCGCCGAACAGCTCGGCGAGCTTGTCGAGCCCGTCGAGCTCGGCGACGACGATCGACACGGGCCGGCCGTAGCGGCCCGAGCGGGCCTCTTCGATCGTGATCGCCATCGACCAGGAGAGCTGGTTGTCGAGCCCGGTCTCGAGGTCGATCGTGGGCACGAGGACGCCCTCGGTCGTGTAGACGCCGGAGGCCATGACCGGCCGTCCGGCCCCCGTACCGCGCTCCGCGGCGTGGCTCTGGGTGGCCGGGGCGGGCGTCGAAGGCGCGACACCGGCCGGCTCGGCGCTCTGGGCAGGCTGGCCGCCGGCGTTGAACTGGCTGCCGTTCGCCGCGGTCGTGGCGCTCGGGTCGGCGGCGACGGCCTCGACCGAAGCGTTCGCGTCGACGGGCGGTGCCGGGGTCTGCGTGGCCACCGGCGCCTCGCCGGTCGCCCCGGCCGTCGCGGCATCCCATTCACGCCGGGCGCCAAGCAACCGGTCGATGGTCGACGCCACGAGCGGATCCTCGGGGTGGATCGCGAACCCACGTGCTCGGGCGACGCTCATCTCGGCTGAATCCATGCTGTTTGCCTCGTCTTGTTCCCGGTCGCGGGCGTCGTGGGAACCCGTCGTGTGGGCAGTGGGATCCTGTCCGGCCTCGGTCGCAGCGCGCGCGGCGGCGATCGCCTCGATCACGTCCGGTGCCACCGTGTCGGAGACGTCATTCTCCCCGATTTCGCCGCGCGACGCCGTCAGCGGCTCGTCATCGGAGTCGACAGCGCCGATGGTCGTCACCGCCGCCGACTGCGTCGGACGCCCGCCGATGGCCGCGGCAAGACGGCCGGCCGACACCGTGCCGAGCGGATCGGCCGGCAGGGGTGGGGTGGGCTCTTCCTCCGCCGCGGTCCGATCGATGCGCGCGGCGAGGCGTCGCCGCATCAGGGGGATGGCCACCAGGGAGAGGACGGCGATGTCGACGATGATGAATGCGGCGATGATGGTGAGGATCTGATAGTCGGTCATTTGGCTCCAGGCTTCCCGCCTGTCGCGGGTCACCGAGTGTAGGGTGAGGGACGCACCCTGACGAGTGGAGCATGCCACCCCTGACCAGTTTCTGGTGCTGCCCAACAACGCGCGGGGGACTGCGGTGGAGAGCGGTGTGGTGAAGGTCGCGTGCTAGCATCGCCGCTCGTGAGCCGCGTCCTGCCCGATCGTCCGCCGTTCACCCTGCGTGCCCGGGCGATCACCCCGCTGACGACCGGCGGGACCCGGGACGAAGCCGACGCCCTCATCGCCGTCGGGTCCGACGGGCGCATCGCGACGGTGACGCCGGCGGCCGGGGCCGGGGCGCGGCGCGATCGCCGCCGAGGTGATCGACCTCCGGCCGCTGGTGCGTGATCCCCGGCCTGGTCGACCTGCACGTCCACCTGCCCCAGCTCCCGAACGCGGGCTCGGGTTCGGGCCTCCAGCTGCTCGACTGGCTCGAGCGCTACATCTTCCCGCTCGAGCGCGGCTTCGACGAGGACGACGGCCGAGCGCCTGGCACCGGCCGCGTTCCGGGCCTTCGCGGCGGCCGGCACGACGACGGCCCTGATCTACGGCGCGCGTCTACGAGCCGTCGCTCGACGCCGCGTTCCGGGCGGCCGAGGCGCACGGGATCCGGGCGATCATCGGCAAGGTGATGATGGATCGCGCTGAGCTACGACTCGACGAGCGTTCGCCGGGCGAGATCCTCGACGTCAGCCTCCGCCAGTCGGCGGACCTGTGCGCGCGCTGGCACGGCCGCGACGGCGGGCGGCTGCACTACGCGTTCACGCCCCGGTTCGCCGTGTCGTGCTCGGCGGACATGCTGCGCGAGTCGGCGGCGCTGGCCGCGTCGACCGGCGCGTACTGGCAGACCCACCTCTCCGAGGACGCACGGCGAGCTCGCCGAGGTCGCCCGCCTGTTCCCCGAGGCCGATCGACTACCTCGACGTCTACGACCGGGCCGGCGGGCTCGGGCCGCGGACGATCCTTGCCCACGCGATCCACCTCTCGGACCGGGAGGTCGCCCGGCTCGCCGAGACCGGCACCGCGCGTCGCGCACTGTCCCGGCGTCGAACCTGTTCCTCGTCTTCGGGCGCGATGCCCCTCGCCCGGTACCAGGCGCTGGGATCCGGGTCGGCCTGGGCTCCGACGTGGCGGCCGGCCCCGAGCTGTCGATCTTCGCAGACATGCGGGCGGGGGCGTACACGCAGAGCGGCCGCCGCGTGCTCGCGGACGTCGACGCGGGCCGAGCCGCTGGCCCCGCTCGACTGGCTGCGGCTCGCGACGCTGGACGGCGCCCGGGCGCTCGGCCTGGAGGACGCGATCGGTTCGCTCGAGGCGGGCAAGGAGGCCGACATGATCGCGGTCGACCATCGCGTGACCGTCGCCCCGGCTCGCCGAGCATGCCGACTCGGACGACCCGGCCGAGCTCATGTCCCGGCTCGCGTTCCGCCCCCACCCGGCCATGGTCCGGCTCGCCTGGGTCCGCGGCCGCGCGCTCGACGGCCGCCGGGGGTCGCGTGAGCGCGCCGACCTCGCTGCATCGCGGGCGGCACGGTCTCGACGGGACCGGCGCGCCCGGGTACGCGGGGACGGTGGCCGTCACGGACGAGGGGCGGCTGCGGGTCACGGCGGCCGGTACGGACGCGGACGCGAAGCTCGACGGCGAGCCGGCGGCGCGGCGTGATCGACGTCCGCGGGCACGTCGTCGCGCCCGGGTTCATCGACCTCCACAGCCACGGGGGGCTCATGGTCCTCGCCGAGCCGCGCCACGAGCCGAAGGTCCGCCAGGGCGTCACGACCGAGCTCATCGGCGTCGACGGCAACGGGTACGCGCCGTTCCCGAAGCGTCAGGACCTGCTCGATTTCGTGCGCCTCAACGCCGGCCTCGACGGGCGCCCGGACGACACGGTGACTTCGACTGGGACTCGTGTCGCGAGCACCTCGACCGGTACGACGGCCGACGTCAGCGTCAACGTCGCGTCCCTCGTCGGGAACTCGCCGCTCCGGATCGCCGCGCTCGGCTGGGACGACGTGCGCGGCCGACGAACGCGCCATCGAGGACCAGCGGCGCGATGCTCCGCGAGGCGATGGAGGACGGGGCGTTCGGGCTGTCGACCGGGCTCGACTACCCGCCGGGCGCCTACGCGACGACCGAGGAGCTCGCGGCGATCGCCAGGGAGGCCGGCCGACTCGGCGGGATCTACCACACCCACGTCCGCTACCCGCTGGGCGACGGGTTCCTGGACCCGTTCCGGGAGGCGATCGAGATCGGGCGCCGGAGCGGGGCGCCGGCCCACATCACCCACTTCTACCATCGGGCGACGTTCGCCGGGACCGCCGGAGCAGATGCTCGCCCTGGTCGACGACGCCCGCGCCGAGGGCCTCGACGTCACGTTCGACCTCTACCCGTACGAGTGGTCGAGCACGCGCCTGCTGATCATGCTGCCGACCTGGGTCCAGGCGGGCGGGCCGGACCGGCTGAAGGAGCGCCTCGCCGATCGGGCGGTGCGCGCCCGGATCCGCGACGAGATGCAAGGCACGGGGCACGATGTTCGCCGGCGCCGGCGCCTGGGACGATCCGCGCTGGGCGACTCTCGCGCTGCCCGAGCATCGGGCCTGGGAGGGCCGGACGCTCGGCGAGGTCCTGCGCGACGACGGGCGCGCGAGCCGTCGACGCGATCTGCGACCTGCTCCTCGCGGAGGACCTCCAGGTCAACCAGGTGACGCCCGGGCCCGCACCTCGACGGCATCCGCCAGTTCCTATCGCCACCCGGTCGTCGATGGTGGGCACGGACAGCGTCCTCATCGGCGACAAGCCGTCGCCCGCGGACGTATGGCTCTTCCCGCGCATCCTCGGCCAGCTCGTCCGCGAGGAGCGCTGGCTCGGGCTCGAGGCGGCCGTCCACAAGATGACCGGCGCCCCGGCCGCCCGCCTGGGCCTGACGACCGCGGCCGCCTCGCCGACGGGCTCGCGGCGGACCTCGTCGTGTTCGACCCGGCGACGGTCCGTTCCCTGGCCACGTACGAGGAGCCGCGCCAGTTCCCCGAGGGCATCCAGTACGTCGCTGTCAACGGCACCCTCGTCGTGGATGGCGGCAAGCACACGGGCGCCCCGCCCGGCCGAGCCCTCCGCCGCGGCCGCGACTGACCCGATGCACAGCGACGCACCCGCGGTCGCGTGTCCCCAGTGCGGCGCGCTCGTCCCGGACATCGACGGCCCGCGGCACGTCTACGTCCCGAGCGCGCCCGGCTGCTGGGCGGCCTTCGGTGCCCTCAGGGCCGACGAGATGCAGCGCTTCCCCGGCTCGCCCGAGAACAACCTCATCGTCGACACGTACATGGCCCAGCATCCCGGCGACGGCACGGATCGCCGGGACCGCCAGTCCGTGTTCGTCCACCTTGCCTCCCTGTGCGCGGTACTCGAGCGTGGCGGGACGCCTGCCCGCTCCCCGGACGTGCTCCGGCGGGTGCTGGCGAGCCGCACGGACTACCCGATCCTCGAGCGCGCCCACGGCCCGGGCCAACTCACGCTGCTCGATGTCGCCGGCGCCGCGGACCAGGCCGAGCACGACAGCCGGGCACGAGCGTGGGCGGCCTCCGTCTGGGATGCCTGGCGCGACCACCATGTAGAGATACGCGCGGCGCTCGACAAGGCCAAGGTCGATCATTGACGCCGGACCCTTGACAGCCCGCGGGGTGGGCGGCATCGTCGCCTGAACGAACCACGCACCGACGACGCCAGCGAGGAGACGCCCCAGCCTCGTGACGACCCCCAGCGGATCGGCCGGTCCGACGTCAGACGGCCTTCCTGAGCGTGCCTTCGACGCCGGCCGCACGCCCGTTGCGCCAGCGGCCCCGACGACGCATCCAGCGCCCCTTGTCGTACCGCGCGGCACGACCGTCCCCGGCCGTGCCCGCGCGGCCGGCCCGCTGCGCCGCGAGGGTCCGGCCAAGCTCACCGGCGTCGCCCTGTACACCGACGACCTCGTCTTCCCGGGCGCCTGGTACGGAGCCACGATCCGGAGCGCGGATGCCCACGCGCGACTGATCGCGTTCGATCGCGACGAGGACTTCGACTGGACCAAGGTCGTCGTCGTCACGGCGGCCGACATCCCCGGCCCGAACATCGTGAGCCTCATCCAGGAGGACCAGCCGATCCTGGTCCCGGTCGGCGGCGAGATCCGCCACCATGCCGAGCCCCTCGCGCTCATCGCGGCACCCGACCGGGCGACCCTGCGCGAGGCCGCGTCGCGTCTCGCATCCCCGGACCGAGAAGCGCACCCCGATCCTCGACCCGCTCGAGAGCGAGCACGTCTTCGCGCGGTACGCGATCGAGCGCGGCGAGGTCGATGCCGCGATGGCCGCCGCCGACATCGTGATCGAGGGCGAGTACCGGGTCGGCCACCAGGAGCAGCTGTACATCGAGAACAACGCGATGATCGCGGTGCCCCGGGCGGACGGCGGGGTGACCGTCCACGGCTCGCCTCCAGTGCCCGTACTACGTGCATCGGGCGCTCAAGCGGGCGCTGTCGCTCGACGACGACGGCGCCCAGGTCGTCCAGGCGGAGACCGGCGGTGGCTTCGGCGGCAAGGAGGAGTACCCGTCGATCCTCGCGATCCACGCGGCGCTGCTGGCGCGCGCGGCGAAAAGACCGGTCCGGATGATCTACGACCGGCACGAGGACATCGCCGCGACGACGAAGCGCCATCCGGCGATCGTCCGCTACCGCAGTGGCGTGACGAACGACGGCGAGCTCATCGCCCAGGAGATCGAGATCCTCATGGACGGCGGGGCGTACTGCACGCTGAGCCCGGTCGTCCTGTCGCGGGGGACCCTGCACGCCGGCGGCCCGTACAAGTGCCCCAACGTCCGCATCCACTCGCGGGTCGTGGCCACGAACACGCCACCGAACGGGGCGTTCCGTGGCTTCGGCGCGCCGCAGACGGAGTTCGCCGCGGAGATGCAGGTGAACCGCGTCGCCGAGGCGCTCGACATGTCGCCGCTCGAGCTGCGCCGGAAGTGGGTCTACCGGCCGGGCGACGTCACCCCGACCGGCCAGGTGCTGCTCGACAGCGTGGCCGGCGAGGAGGTGCTCGAGCGCGCGGCGGAGGCGTCCGAGTACGAACGGGTGCGTGAGCGGACGGCGCGGGCGCGTGCCGACCGGGCCGGCTCGGGGCTCATCCCGCCCACCCCGTTCGATGGCGGCCGGCATCGGAGCGCCCACGGGATCGGGCTCGCGCTTGCCTGGCACGGCGCCGGGTTCACCGGTTCGGGCGAGGTCCACCTCGCGTCGGTGGCGTCCGTCGAGCTCACCTCCGAGGGCACGATCGTCGTCCTGACCGGATCGACCGAGATGGGCCAGGGGACGAAGACGATCTTCCCCCAGCTGGCTGCCGCGGAGCTCGGGGTGCCCGTCGAGGCTGTCGAGATCGCGCCGGTCGATACGGCGTTCGTGCCCGATTCCGGCCCGACCGTGGCATCGCGGACGGCGATGGTCGTCGGCGGCCTCGTGATCGGGGCGAGCCGCCGGCTGCGCGCGGAGGTGGAGGCCCGAACCGGTGGCGCGTTCGCCGACACGTACCAGGCGGACGCCAAGGCCCACGGCGCGACCCGGATCGACGAGAAGTTCGAGCCGTATCCGGGCGTCCCGTTCGACGACGCGACGTACACCGGCGACGCGTATCCGGCCTTCGGGTGGGCGGCGGCGGTCGCCGAGGTGGATGTCGACCTCGATACCGGCGAGGTCGCCGTCCGGAGCGTCGTCGCGGCGGACGACGTGGGACGGGTCATCCATCCGATCCTGGCCGAGGGACAGGTCGAGGGCGGCACGCTCCAGGCCGTCGGCTACGCGACGATCGAGGAGATCAAGCTCACCGACGGCCGGTACCTGAACGATCGGCTCGCGACGTACATCATCCCGACCGCGCTCGACGCGCCGCGGATCAGCACGATCCTCGTCGAGGCGCCCTTCGACGGCGTTCCCCATGGCGCCAAGGGGGTCGGCGAGCTGCCGATGGACGTGGGGGCCCCGGCGGTCGTGGCCGCGATCCACGACGCGGTCGGAGTCTGGATCCCCGACCTGCCGGCCAGTCCGGAACGGATCCTCGAAGCGCTCGGCGCTCTGGACGCGGTCGGCGGCGCGGACGATGGCGGCGATCCGGCGCGCGCGGGTGCCGCGTGAGCACGCCATGAGCGCGCTGGCCTTCACGGTCAACGGCGCCGCGACCGAGCTCGACGTGCCCGGGATGCGGCGGCTGCTCGACGTCCTCCGCGAGGACCTGGGGCTGACCGGCACGAAGGAGGGCTGTGGCGAGGGCGAGTGCGGGGCCTGTTCGGTCCTCGTCGACGGCGTCATCGTCGATTCGTGCCTCGTCCCGGTCTGCCAGGTGGATGGCACCGAGATCCGGACGGTAGAGGGACTCGCGCCGGCACGGGCAGGGCTCCCGAGCGAAGGCGCAAGACTCCCGAGCGAAGGCGCCGCGGTGGCGCGGCGCACGGCCCGGCGCACGGACGCGCCACCGTCCTTGGACGACCTCGACATCCTGCAACGCGCGTTCCTCGAGACGGGCGGCGCCCAATGCGGCATCTGCACGCCCGGGATGCTTATGGCGGGCCATGCGTTCCTCGCCTCCGGCGCCGCGCCGACCGAGGACACGATCCGCGAGGCGATCGCCGGAAACCTCTGTCGCTGTACGGGGTACACCAAGATCGTCGAGGCCATCGCGCTCGCCGCGGACCGCCGAACTGCCGAGGGGGCAACCTGAGATGGACGTGATGATCCCGGTCATCGATCCGCAGAGCCTCCTCGTCGTGGCGGCCCTCGTGATCGTCGTAGTGGTCGTGAGCTTCCTCGTCTTCCGTCGCCGGGGGCGCTGAGCGATGGTCGTCGAGCCGGCGGTCTCGAGCCCTCGGACGCTCGCCGAGGCCTATGGGCTCCTGGCCGACGCGTCCGCCGAGGCACCGCTCCGTCCCGTCGCCGGCGCCACGGACCTGCTCGTCCAGATCACCGGCGAGATCGGCGCGCCGCCCGAGGCCTGCCTCGACCTGTGGCATCTCGACGAGCTCCGCGGCATCGCCGTCCAGCCGGCCGACGACGGCTCGGACGATCCGGGCTCGCTCGTCCTCGGGGCCCTCACGACGTTCGCGGAGATCCGCCAGTCCGTCCTGTGCCGCGAGCTCGTGCCGGCGCTCGTCGACGCGGCCGCGACCATCGGCGCGGCGCAGATCCAGAACCGGGCGACGCTCGGCGGCAACATCGCGAATGCATCGCCGGCCGGCGACTCGCTGCCGGTCCTCCTCGCGACCGACGCGATGATCGATGTGGGCGGGCCGCGCGGCGAACGGTCGGTCCCGGCCGAGCGGTTCTGGCCCGCCTACCGGAAGACGGCGCTCGCCCCCGACGAGCTCGTCCTGCGGATCCGGTTGCCTCTCGCGCCCGGCCGTGAGACCCGGTATCACAAGGTGGGGACACGCCGAGCACAGGCCATCAGCAAGGTCGTCATGGCCCTGTCCTGGCGGGACGAGGCCGGCGCAACGCGCCTCGGGCCGCGAGTCTGGCGCGAGGTGCGGCTGGCTCTCGGTTCGGTGGCGGCGACGCCGATCCGTGCCCGCGCGACCGAACGCCTCCTCGAGGGTTCCCGTCCCACGCCCGAGACGGCGGACCGGGCGGCCGACACGCTCTCCGGCGAGATCTCGCCGATCGAGGACGTCCGCTCTACGGCGGAGTACCGTCGTGCCGTCGCGGCGCGGGTCCTCCATCGACTCATCCGCGAGGCAGGTGGCTGGTGACGATCCAGGTGGCCGGCGCGCCCGTTGCGGGCGCCGACGAGATCCTGACCCCCGAAGCGCTCGCCTTCGTCGAGGGCCTCGCGCGAGCGTTCGAGCCCAGGCGTCGCACGCTCCTCGCTGCCCGCGCGGAACGCCGGGCGGCGTTGGCGGCGGGCGGGACGCTCGACCTTCTCCCGGAGACGGCGGAGATCCGCTCGTCCGACTGGTCCGTGGCCGCTGCCCCGGCCGACCTGGACGACCGGCGGGTCGAGATCACCGGCCCGGCCGAGCCGAAGATGATGATCAACGCCCTCAATTCGGGCGCCCGCGTCTTCATGGCCGACCTGGAGGATGCCCTCTCGCCGACCTGGGCCAACGTCGTGGGTGGCCAGCTGGCGCTCCGGGCGGCGGTCCGTCGCGAGCTGACGTTCGACGACCCGGCGTCCGGAAAGGCGTACCGCCTCGCCGACAGGACCGCCACGCTCCTCGTCCGGCCACGCGGCTGGCACCTCGACGAGCGCCACCTGCTCCTCGACGGCTCCCCGCTGAGTGCCAGCCTGGTGGACTTCGGGCTGTGGTTCTTCCACAACGCGACTGAGACCCTGTCTCACGGCAGCGGACCGTACATGTACCTGCCCAAGCTCGAGCATCATCTCGAGGCACGGCTCTGGAACGACGTGTTCGTCGCGGCGCAGGAGGCCCTGGGCGTCCGGCAGGGATCGGTCCGCGCGACCGTCCTCATCGAGACGATCCCGGCCGCCTTCCAGATGGACGAGATCCTGTGGGAGCTGCGCGACCACTCCGCCGGGCTCAACGCCGGGCGCTGGGACTACCTGTTCAGCCTCATCAAGAACCTGCGCGCTCGGCCCGAGGTGGACCTCCCGGACCGCGCCCAGCTGACGATGACGGTCCCGTTCATGCGCTCGTACACGGAGCGACTCGTCCGGACCTGCCATCGGCGCGGCGCCCACGCGATCGGCGGGATGGCGGCATTCATCCCGTCGCGCCGGGACGCCGAAGTGAACGCGGTCGCGATGGCCCGCGTCCGCGAGGACAAGGAGCGCGAATCGTCGGACGGGTTCGACGGGACGTGGGTCGCCCATCCCGATCTCGTGCCCCTCGCCGACGAGGTCTTCACGGCCGTGCTGGGGTCGGCGCCGCACCAGAAGGGTCGCCGGGTCGGGGAGGCCCAGGGCTCGCCCGCCGAGCTGCTCGACCTGCGGATCGCCGGCGGCAAACGCACCGAGGCGGGGCTGCGGGCGAACGTGTCGGTCGCGCTCGCGTACCTCGACTCCTGGTTGCGCGGCAACGGCGCAGCCGCCCTGAACAACCTCATGGAAGACGCGGCCACGGCCGAGATCGCCCGTTCCCAGCTCTGGCTCTGGCGTGCCCGTGGCGACCGCCTCGACGACGGCCGGGCGATCACGCCGGAGCTGTACGCGACGATCCGCGACGAGGAGCTCGCCGCGCTGGGTGGTCCCTCTGCGGGCCGCCTGGCGGAGGCTGCGACGCTCCTCGACGACCTCGTCCTGTCCGACGACTTCGCGGAGTTCCTGACCCTGGGCGCCTACCGCCTCCTCGACTGAGGCGCCGCGGCCGCTCGGGCTGCGCAGGCTCAGGCGAACGCGGGTCCGCCGACCGGCTGACCGAGGTCGAGGATCCGGCCGTGCACCTCGCCGGCATCCGCATACGACTCACCGTGGGCGAGGCCGGCCTCCGACAGGCCGAGCGCGGTCGCCGCGGCGTCGGTCACGAACAGGTAGGGACGGGTGCCGATCCGCTCCCGGATCGTGTTCTTGAGCAGCCGATGGGCGACCGTCACCGCCGGGCCGAGCAGGTCGCTGCCGGACCCGACCGTCTGGCGAACGGCCGTCCCGCGATGGAGCACCGCCTTGAGATCGAGGTGGGCCACGGCGGGGCAGGCGATGCAGATGTGATCGCTGGCCGGCATCGCATTGGTGCGCGCATCGGTGAAGGATCGGTACATCGTCCCGAGTCGGCCGGCGACCCGCTCGCCCTGGCCATCGAGGCTGGACGCCGATGCGGCGGCGAAGACCGCGTCGCCCTCGAGCTTGACGACCTCGAAGTCGGGCGCGAGACCCTCGATGACGGCGTTCAGGAGCGCCCCGAGCACGGAATACCCGACGGGGATGCCCCCGCTGAAGTCGACCGCGTGTTCCTGCTCGACGCCGGCCATGAAGCCGGTGTAGCCGGTGATGTCGGCGAGCACGAGGTACCGCTCGCCCATCGCCGGATCGGACGCCGTCGGCGCCCCGGATCGTTCTGGCTGGTCCATCACCGCGATGGTAATGGACGGCGCGGATCGCACACCCGCGGCTCAGCCGGCGGGCAGGACGCGCTCCTCGAGCGGGACGTCCCAGTGGGCCTCGAGGAGCGAGAAACGGTGCGCCTCCTCGGCCGCGAACGTCTTCTGGTCCGGGTAGAGGCGCGCGGCGATCTCCGCGTCCGAGTGGTCCTGGATGGCCGACCAGTTCCGGTACGTGATCGTGACGAGGAAGTTCCAGTCGGCCCGGCCGTCGCCGTGGAAGCGCGGGGCGTAGGCGCGGACGTCCGTGAAGCGGCCGGCCGCGAGCTGCTCGCGCAGGATCGGCCAGTGGTTGCGCTCGAAGAGCTCGATGAACTCGTCCACGTTGCCCCAGCGGATCAGGTAGTAGTACGCGATGGTCTGGGGGTGGCTGGCGGTGGGCGGCATGGCGGCTCCTCGAGGCGGTCGGTCAGGCGCTGATTCTGCGCTCCACGAACCGGCCGTAGCCGCGCTGCCCGACGAAGAGCCCGTCGCGCACGACCGCCCGGCCGCGGACGAACACCGAACGGACCGCACCGGCCACCTCGAGCCCCTCGTAGGGGGTGTAGTCGCTCGTGTGATGGAGCTCGGCGGCCCGGATCGTCCGTCGGGCGCCGGGGTCGAAGAGGACGAGATCGGCATCGAGGCCGGGCTCGATCGCCCCCTTGCGCGTCACGCCGAATCGCCGCGCCGGCGTCGTCGACAGCAGGTCGACCATCCGCTCCACCGTGATCCTGCCGCGCGCGACGCCCTCGCCGTACACGATGGCGAGCAGCGTCTCCACGCCCGGTGCGCCGTTGCTGATCTCCGGGAACGGCGGCGCCGGCACCCGCTTCTCCACGGCGAGTCGATCCGGGACGTGGTCGGTGGCGACGAGGTCGAGCGTCCCGTCCGCCAGCCCGGCCCACAGCGCCTCACGATCCCAGGTCGTCCGCAACGGTGGCGAGATGACGTAGCGGATCGCCTCCTCGTCCGTGCCGTCGTACCGATCGGACGTGAACGTCAGGTAGTGGGGACACGTCTCGACCGAGACCCGAACGCCCGCCTTCTTCGCCCGCCGAACCTGGCTGAGGGCCAGCGCCGAGGACAGGTGGACGATGTGGATCGGGGCATCGGCCGCCTGCGCGAACGCCAGCGCCCGATTGGTGGCCACGGCCTCCGCCGCAGGGGTCCGGGAGACGGCGTGGTCGCGCGGCCGGGTGTCTCCCCGGGCGAGCGCCGCGGAAACGCCGGCATCGATGAGGACCGGGTCCTCGCAGTGGACCTCGAGCATCCCGCCGGCCCGGCCCATCGCGCCCATCGCGTCGAACAGCCGCCGGTCGTCCAATCGGAAGTCGTAGACCATGAAGGCTTTGGCGGTGGGAACGCCTCCGTCGACGATGGCCGGGATCTCGGCGATCGGGTCGTCGGCCCGGCCGCTCATCGACAGGCTCGGCGCGACATCGATCGCGGCATCGCCGGCCGTCACCGCCCGCCACTCGTGCATGCCAGTGACGAGCGAACGCTCCGCGGCGTCGGACGATCCGGTCTTCGGGTTGTTGAACGCGAAGAGCGTCGTGGTGCCGCCGAACGCGGCGGCCACGGTGTCCTGGAAGAACCGGTCCGGCTCGTCGTCCGAGGCGACCCGGGTGTGGGTGTGGACGTCGATGACGCCGGGCAGGATGAGCAGGCCCGTGGCGTCCTCGACGTCGCGCGCGGAGGTCGCCGCCCGCTCGCCCTCGTCCGGCTCGAGGAGCGCCTCGATCCGGCCATCGGAGACCAGGACGTCGGCCCGGCGCGAGCCACCGGCGGTCACGACCGTCCCGCCCCGGACGAGCAGGTCGGTCATGCGGGCACGGGCGAGGTCAGCGCCCGGAGCGGCGCCGTCGGGCGATCCGGCGCACCGGCGCGAGCGGGCCGTCGATCGCCGTCCGCGCCCGGGCGCCGATCGCCGCCCGCCGGAACAGCGCGACGCGGATCGTGAATACGAGGGCGACGATGAGGATCACGGCGAGCGCGATCGCCACCCTACGTGGCCGGGTTCGGGATGGGACGGCGCGGGCGCGCCTCCTCGATGACGATCGCCTGGGCCCCTTCCCAGAGGCACCGCCGTCCGACCTCGCGCAACCGGTCGGCCCATCCGTCGTCCGGCACGATCGTCGCGAAGTGGTTGGCCGCAAGCTGACCGACCTTGGAGCTCGTCATGCACGCCCCGTACGGAAAGAAGATCTCGCACTCGCTGATGCCGCCCGGGTAGAGGGCGAGCTGGCCGGGGGCGGGGTGGGAGGTGTGGTTCTCGTAGTCGATGCCCGGGCGGAACTCCCCGTACGGGATCCACGTCGACTCGCCGCTCCAGCGGCAGTGGATGAGCTTGCTCTTGATGGGGAGCATGCGTCGGATGGCCTCGATCGTCTGCGGCGCAGCAGCTTCCCAGCGCGCCTTGAAGGCCAGATCGCCGACACGGATCGTGAGGTCACCCACGCCCGGAGCATACCGGACCGGATGGGCGGCCAAGGGTCGGCTACAGTGGCCATATGGTCGACAGCGCGCCCACGATCTCGACCCACGTCCTCGACACCGGACGTGGCCGGCCCGCAGCGGGCCTCAAGGTGACGCTGTTCAAGCTCGAGCTCGACGGACGGCCGATCCGGGTCAGCGAGAGCCTGACCGACGACGACGGGCGCGTGCGCGACCTCATGGGCCGGCCCCTCATCGCCGGCGTGTACCGCCTCCGCTTCGACGTGCCGGACGGCGCGCCGGTCTTCTTCAAGACGATGGCCGTGGACTTCGAGATCACCGACACGGCTCGCAGCTATCACGTGCCGCTCCTGCTCGCGCCGTACTCGATGAGCACGTACCGGGGGACCTGAGTGGCCGCGCCACGGGCTGGCGACTCAGCGGATGCGCCGGCGATGGACATCGAGGCGCTCGACACCTGCCCGACCTCGGCGTTCACTGCGGCGGTCGCGCCCCTGTTCGAGGGCGCGCCACGGTTCCTTGGGCGGCTGGCCGCTGGCCGGCCGTTCGGCTCGCCGGAGGCGCTGTTCGCGGCCGCGCGCACGATCGCGCACGCGATGACTCGCGACGAGCAGCACGAGCTCATCGACGCGCACCCGCGGCTGGGCGCGCCCCCGGCGTCGGTGTCCGCCCTCTCGTTCCGCGAGCAGGGCTACGACCAGGAGGCGGCCGACGCCAGGGCGGCCGAATCCGCGATGGAGCGCGCTCGCCTGGCCGACGAGCTCGACCGGCTCAACGCCGCGTACGAGGCCCGCTTCGGCCACCGGTATTGCGTGTTCGTCGCTGGGCGCCCGCGCGAGGCGCTGCTGCCCGGCATGCTCGCGGCGCTCGAGGGAGACCCGGAGAACGAGCTCGGGCGGGCGCTCGACGCCGTCGTCGACATCGCGGCCGACCGATACGCCAAGCTTGCCGGCAACGCTGGAGGCACTCGTGATCGAGCTCGGTGACAACCGCTACGGCAAGCAGGCGATCCAGCTCGTCCGCGTCGTTCGCGATGCTGCCGGCCACGCGGTCCGGGACGTCACGGTGGGCGTGACCCTCGCCGGCGCGTTCGAAGACTCGTACGTCGCGGGCGACAACACCGACGTGATCGCGACCGACACGATGAAGAACACGGTCTATGCGTTCGCGCGGGACCGGTTCGACGGCTCGATCGAGGCGTTCGGACGCACGCTCGCCGAGCACTTCGCGGCGTTCCCTCAGGTCGACCGGGCGACGATCGCCCTCCGCGAGCACCGCTGGACGCCGATCGCGCTGGCCGGCCAGGCGCCCGCGGCTGATGCCTTCGCGCGTGATGGATCGTGGACCAGGGTCGCGTCGGTCGTGGCGGCACGCGACGGCGTGACGATCGAGGCCGGCATCGAGGACCTCGCGGTCATGAAGACCACGAAGTCATCGTTCACGGGCTTCCCGCGCGACGAATACACGACGCTGCCCGAGGCGGCCGACCGGCTCATGGCCACCCAGGTCAGCGCTCGCTGGCGGTACGCCTCACCGGACGTCGATCACGATGCGCTCTTCGAGGGCGTGCGCGCGACGTTCCTCGAGGTGTTCGCGGAGCACGACAGCCCGTCGGTCCAGGCGTCGATCTGGATCATCGGACGGGCGATCCTGGAGCGCCACGCCGAAGTCGCGGAGATCTCGATGGCGATGCCGAACCTCCATCACTGGCTCGTCGACCTGGCCCCGTTCCATCTCGACAACCCGGGTCTGGTCTTCATCTCGACGCGCGAGCCCCACGGCCTCATCGAAGCGACGGTCCGGCGGAGCTGATCGAGCAGGGCGTGGTCCGCGCCGACCCCGGTTGAGCGTGATTCCGATGCCCCGGAGGGCGTGACAGGCTAGGTGTCACGCGGACCGTCGAGGATGGCGTCATGGAAGCCCGCAACATCGTCTCGCTCCCGACGCCGGCCGTGCTGCCGGCGACGATCGTCCGGACCGAGGGTGACCGGATCCTCGTCGACCGCCTGACTCTCCTCGACCCGGCGCTCGCGGCGTTCGTCGCCGAGCGACCGATGGAGGAGCGCGCGACCCTTGTTG
Organism: uncultured Chloroflexia bacterium; assembly: GCA_963849405.1. Taxonomy (GTDB): domain Bacteria; phylum Chloroflexota; class Limnocylindria; order Limnocylindrales; family CSP1-4; genus C-114. The sequence goes on along the minus strand of CAWKHG010000007.1, from coordinate 54,631 downwards.
AGCGCGCGCTCAAGATCGGACTGGTGGCCCTGCAGGACGCGGGCGTCACCGTGAACGTGGACGTGGTCCGGCGCGAGTTCGCCGCGCTCCTCCAGCAGAGCCAGGCGACCAACGAGCGTGCGGCCACCGCGCTCGAGCAGACGCTCCGGACGAACTTCGCGGACGGCGATGGCCGCCTGCCCCGCACGCTCGAGAAGTTCCTCGGCGATCGCGGTCAGCTTCGGGTGTTCGTGGCGGACCTGTTCGACGAGACCAAGCGCGACAGCGCGATCGGGCGCATCGGCCAGCTCCTCGGCACGTACTTCGACGGCGACGCATCCAAGCTCGCCCGCCTCATCGACCCGACGCGGCTCGGCTCTCCCATGTACCAGTTCCGTGAGGAGATCAGCGCGGGGTTCGCGAAGCTCAACGACCGTCTCACGGCGATCGAGGCGGCCGCCGCGGCCCGCGCTTCGGAGCGTGCTCGGTCCACCGCAAAGGGCGGCGACTTCGAGGACGTGCTCGAGGCCATGCTCGGCGACCTCGCCCGGGCCAACGGCGACCTGCTGGATCGGACCGGCGGGGAGACCGGCGACGTCATCAAGAGCAAGAAGGGCGACTTCGTCCTGACCGTCAACGACGGCCTGGCACGCGGCGCGGACCTCAAGATCGTCGTCGAGGCCAAGGACCGGACCATGTCCCTCCGGGCGATCCGCGACGAGCTCCGCGAGGCCAAGACCAACCGCTGTGCGGCCGTCGGGCTGGTGGTGTTCACGCCGGCCCACGCTCCGACGGGCATCGCGCCCTTCGACATGCGGGCCGGCGACGTCTACTGCGTCATCGACCCCGCAGCGCCCGAGGCGTCGACGCTCGAGGCGGCCGTGCGGCTCGCGCGCCTCGTGGCCGTGGCCTCGCTCCTCGAGCACGACGTCGAGATCGACGCGGCGGCCCTGTCAGCGGCCCTGGCCGGCATCCGCGAGCAGCTCGACCTCATCTCGACGCTCAAGAGCCAGCTCACGTCGGTCACCAACACGACGAAGGCGGTCTGGAGCAGCCTCGACCTCCTCCGCTCGAACATCCTGGCCCGTGTCGTCGAAGCGGAGACGGAGCTCCGTCTCGCCCACTGAAACCGGCTGTAGCACTTTGCCGCTGCGCGGCGTCTAAGGGACAAGTAGCGGCCAGGGGGGAGCCGCTACTTTCCTTTCCCGGCGGGTGCCCGTCCCGATGAGCGGCGGGTAAGTCCCGAACGTCACGCTCCTCGGGTGAATGATCCTCGGGTTGGGGCGGCGCTCCGTGGCCTGCGTCAGCGACGCCATTGGCGGCAGGACGACTTGGCTTCTGCGGCTCACGTAAGCCAGACCTTCGTCTCGGACTGCGAGCGTGGGCAATTCGCGGCAATGAGCCTGTCACGGGTTCGGCGCGTCTTCGCGGCACTGGATGCAAGCCTGGATCTTGAAGTCCGCTGGCGCGGAGGGGCGCTCGATCGCATGCTCGACGAGCGCCACGCCGTATTGGTCGGCCAGGCCCTCAAGCTGTTGAAGTCGTGCGGATGGCTTCCCCTCGCCGAGCTCTCCTACTCGCGATACGGCGAGCGAGGTTCGATCGACCTGGTTGGCTGGCACTCCGCGGCGCGGTCGCTGCTCGTCGTCGAGGTCAAGACGGAGCTGACATCGGTGGAGGCAATGCTTCGCAAGCTCGACGAGAAGGTGCGACTTGCTCCGGCGATCTGTCGTGAGGCCCAAGGCTGGCGAGCCGATGTCGTGAGCCGAATCGTGGTCCTCCCAACTGACTCGACGCCGCGGCGCGCGGTCGCCCGCCACGCTGCCGTACTTGACGCCACCCTCCCGGCGAGGGGTAGCCGAGTTCGCGAGTGGCTGCAGCGGCCGACCGGATCACTCGCCGGGATCGTCTTCGTGTCACCTACCCACCGGGAAGGTGCACGACTTGCGGTGTCAGCGCCGAAGCGCATCCGCCGGCCCACCACGTCACCAATCGAGCACGGAATCGGCTCGGGCGAGCTCGCGCCAACCGGTTCGATGCACCTACCACCTGCCCGGCCGTTAGATGACACGACACGGAACCGATCTGGGTCGTAGCACCGTCCAGGCCGGTAGATGACAGCCCACCGCGCGGCCGGAGCCCGTAGTACCGCCCTGAGCGGTATCTGACGCGCGGCCGGCTAGCTGGCGCCGAACCGCCACGGGTTCGACACGCCAGCGCGCCGCTGCGGCCTTGCCACGAACCACGCGTGAGGCTATCGTCACCGCCCCGGGATCTCGGGCACTAGGCAACGGGGCCGCAAGCGAGGAACAAGCATGGCGCGCGCGATGTGGAAAGGGGCGATCCAGTTCGGGCTCGTCACCATCCCGGTGAAGCTCTACCTGGCGACCGATTCCAAGGGCATCAGCTTCAACATGCTCCACGAGAAGGACCTCTCGCGGATCCAGATGAAGACCTTCTGCCCGGTCGACGACGAGGTCATCAGCCGCAGCGACACCGTCCGCGGCTTCGAGTACGCCCCGGGCGAGTACGTCGTCGTGACCGACGAGGACCTCGAGCGCGTCCCGCTCAAGACCGTCCGCAGCATCGAGATCGAGCAGTTCACGAAGGCGACCCGCGACGAGGGCCCGATCCGGTTCGTCAAGAGCGCCTACTACCTCGAGCCCGACAAGGTCGGCCACAAGGCGTTCAGCCTGCTCAAGACGGTCCTCGGCGAGCAGGGGCTCACGGCGATCTGCAAGGTCGTGATCAAGGATCGCGAGGCACTCGCCGCCCTCGATCCGTTCGAGGACACGATGCTCCTGACGACGCTCCACTGGCCCGACGAGATCCGGGCCACCGGCGAGCTCGACCTGCCGGCCGCGGACCAGGAGTTCAAGCCGGCCGAGAAGAAGATGGCCGAGCAGCTCGTCGCCGCGATGACCGGTGAGTTCGACGCGTCGGCGTACCACGACGAGTACCGCGAGGCGCTCATGGCGGTCATCGAAGAGAAGGTCGCCGGCCACGAGGTCAAGGAAGTGGCCACGCCACAGGCCACCGGCGGCAATCTCGTCGACCTCATGGCGGCGCTCGAGGCGAGCGTCAACGCGGCGAAGAAGTCGCGCACGGACACGCCGGTCTCGGTCAGCGACGCCCGCGCGGCCAAGGCTGCCGGGACCAAGGCTCGCTCCAAGAAGGCCGCCGAAGCCGAGGCCGAGGCAGAGCCCGAAGCGCGACCCGCCCGCCGCCGCAAGAGCGCCTGACCACCCCCGATCCGGAGGCGCCGACCGCCTGACGCCGCGGGCCCTTTGCCGCGGCCGACGCCGGTCGGCACACTGACCGCGTGCCGCTCGACGAATACCGCCGCAAACGCGACTTCGCGAAGACGCCTGAGCCGGCTCCCGCGACGCCCAGGTCCCGGGGCGCCCGCGTGCCGGGCGGCCGGTTCGTCGTCCAGCGGCACCGGGCGACCCGCCTGCACTACGACTTCCGCCTCGAGATCGACGGCGTCCTCGTCAGTTGGGCGGTGCCGCGCGGCCCGACGCTCGACCCGAAGCAGCGCCGCATGGCGATGCACGTCGAGGACCATCCCATCGAGTACCTCGACTTCGAGGGCGTGATCCCGTCCAAGCAGTACGGCGCGGGGGACGTCATCGTCTGGGACTGGGGGACCTGGGAGCAGGAAGGCCCCGAATCGAAGCCGGGCAAGCCGGCCCCGAACCCGGCGACCCTCGACCCGATCACCGCGATCGAGGAGGGTGAGCTCAAGTTCCGACTCAAAGGCGAGAAGATCAGCGGGCGGTTCACGATCGTCAAGACCCGGCCGATGGACGGCCAGAGCGGCGAGCCGTGGCTGCTGATCCACAAGAACGACGCCGACGCGTCACCGGGCTGGGACGCGGAGGACCACCCGCAGAGCGTCAAGACCGGGCGGACCAACGACGAGGTGAAGGCGGCCCGCGACGCCATCTGGATGTCGCAGGCGCCGGCCGCCTTGGCCGAGGTGGACCTGACCGCGGCGACCGAGGCACCGCTGCCCACGTTCATCGAGCCGATGCTGGCCACGCTCGGCACCCACCCGTTCGACTCGCCCGATTGGCTCTTCGAGATCAAGTGGGACGGCTATCGCGTCCAGGCGATCGTGAACGAAGGGTCGGTCAGGACGCTGACCCGGAACGGGAATGACGCCGCGCACTACTTCCCGGGCCTCCTCTCACCGGTGAGCTGGATCTGGGCGAACTCTGCGGTCGTTGACGGTGAGGTCGTGGCCCTCGATCCGGACGGCGCGCCCTCGTTCGAGCTGCTCCAGCAGCGCATCAGCGGGGTCCCGGAAGTCGCCGATGCGCCCCTCGTCTACATGGCCTTCGACCTGCTCTACCTCGACGGCCAGTCGCTCCTCAAGGTCCCCCTCGTCGATCGCAAACGGCTGCTCCAGGGCGTCCTGCGCGAGCACGGGCGCGTGCGCTACGCGAGCCACATCGACGGCGAGGGTCGAACGTTCTTCGAGGCCGCGAAGGCGCGCCACCTCGAGGGGATCGTGGCGAAGAAGCGCCGGAGCCGCTACGAGCCCGGCCGCCGAACGGACAACTGGCTCAAGATCAAGGTCCGCCCGGAGCAGGAGCTGGTCGTCGGCGGGTACATCCCGGGGGAGGGGAGCCACAAGGACCTCGGCGCGCTGCTGGTCGGCGTGTACGAGGGCAAGCACCTGCGCTACGCCGGGCGGGTCGGCAGCGGCATCGACACGAAGATGCGCAAGCTCATCAAGGCCCGGCTGGACGGGTTGGCAAGGGCGAGCGCTCCGTTCGACCCGGCTCCGCCGCGAACCGGCGAGCTCCGGGAGGCCCGCTTCGCCGAGCCCGAGATGGTTATCCGCGCCGAGTTCGCGGCGTGGACGCGTGACGGCACGGTCCGCCAGACTGCGTTCAAGGGCATCCTCGATGGTCGCGACCCGCACACGGTCGTGCGCGAACGACCGGTGGACGTCCCGACCGCTTCGGATGGAGCTCCCAGCGAACCGTCCGGCGCGACAGGCGAGCCGCAGGAGGAGGAGATGGCGCCGAAGCCTCGATCGGCCCCCAGGAAGCCGTCCGCAAAGGCTTCGACGGCGGCCGCGAAAACGCCGGCGGCCAAGCCGTCGACGGCGGCCAGGAGCGCCTCGAAGCCGGCGCCGAAGAAGGCGTCGGCCGCGACGAAGCCCCAGGTCGCCACCGAGGAGGAGCTCGAGGCGCTGGCCGGGCTCGGGCGTGAGGGCGTCTGGCATGTCGGCGGCCGCGACCTCAAGGTCACCAACCTCGACAAGGTGCTCTTCCCGCCCCACCCGACCACGCCCGACGAGCCGCCGATCACGAAACGCGACCTCATCGCGTACTTCGGGCGGATCGGGCCGTTCATGCTCCCGCACCTCGCCGAGCGGCCGCTGAACCTCAACCGGTTCCCGAACGGCGTCGGCGGCCCGAGCTTCTGGCAGAAGGACATTCCCGAGACGGCGCCGTCCTGGTTGCGGCGCTGGCATGAGAATTGGGAGGCGGGATGGCACGGCGACCACCCGGTCGGCCCGGAGCATCGCGAGGCCAATGACCATCTCGTGGCGGACGAAGTCGCGACGCTGTGCTGGCTCGGCAACCAGACGAGCTTCGAGGTCCACGCCTGGACGAGCCGCCTGGACGCCCCGATGCGACCCACATACGCCCTCATCGACATCGATCCCGGCGACAAGACGACCTGGGACGAGACCGTCACGCTCGCGCGGCTCTTCCGCACGGCCCTCGGTCATCTCCACGTGACCGGCTTCCCGAAGGTGACCGGCAAGCGAGGCATCCAGATCTGGATCCCGATCGTGACCCGCTACTCGTTCTCCGAGACGAGCGAGTGGGTCCACGGCGTCTCGCAGGCAGTCGGGGCGATGGTGCCGGACCTCGTCTCGTGGGAATGGTCGGTGAAGGATCGTCGCGGCCGGGCGCGTCTCGACTACACCCAGAACGCCTCGATCAAGACGCTCGTCGCGCCGTATGCGGTGCGACCTCTGGCCGGAGCCCCGGTCTCCGCGCCGATCACGTGGGACGAGCTCGACGATCCCGACCTGCGGCCCGACCGCTGGACGATCCGCTCGATCATGCCGCGGGTCGCCGAACGGGGCGACCTCTTCGCCGGCGCGCTGACCGAAGCCCAGGAGCTGCCGCCGCTCTCGTGAGGAGCCGAACGGGCGGCCGACCGATGATGGGCCGTACGATGGCGCCGTCGGTCGATCCACATGGGAGGGTCAGGAGCATGCGGCTCCGTCACGCCGCCGCGGCGGCCGTGCTCGTCGCGAGCCTCGTCGCGTGCGGGCCGGCGACGGTCGTCCCGGCCGCATCGTCCTCCCCGACGACGGCGGTCAACGCCGTGCCCTCCGTGCCGCCGATCGGCACGGGCGGGAAGACCGTCGACCCTACCGGCCTGGCCGAAGCCGCGACGGCCAAGGTATGCGCCCTGCTGACCGGAGCCGAGGCGAAGGAGATCCTCGGCAAGGAACTGGTCGGTACGCCCGACGGGACGGTCACCAACCTCGGTACGAACTGCGGCTGGCGGTCCGACGACACGATGGCCCCGGGGACGTTCCTCAAGGTCGAGATCAACCCGTTCCCGGTCAAGACGAACGTCGACCTCCTGACGCTCGGTGGTGCGGCGGCCGTCCCGGTCACGGTCGCCGGGTTCGATGCCCTGGGCGTCGATGTCGGCGGCCTGCAGCGGGACGCGTCCCTGGTGGTCCGGCTCGCCGATCCAGCCAAGCCGCCATCGATGCTCATCCAGGCGCCGACCCTCGCCCAGGCCAGGACGGTGGCCGAGAAGGTGCTCGGGCGCCTCGGCTCGCTGAAGTAGGCGTCCGCGGAGACGAGGCTCAGACGAGCGGGATGACCTCGCGGGCGAAGCGCTCGGCGATCGCCACGTAGCGAGCGGGGTCCGTCTCGCGCAGGATCAGGGCCACGTGCGAGACGCCGGCCGCGGCGAACGCCCGCATGTCGGCCGCGATCGCCTCGGCCGAACCGACCGACGCCCAGGCGACACCGGCCTGCGCCTCCGTTTCGTCGAAGCGGATGGTCACCCGGCCCGACACTGGGGGCATCGGCCGCCCGGCGGCTTCGGCGGCGGCACGGACGATCGACAGCCGTTCGGCGAGGGCCGATGGCGGGATCGTCGAGAAGTGGTACCCGTCGCCGACCGAGCCGGCTCGCCGGTACGCGGCCTCGGATCGGCCACCGACATAGATCGGCGGTCCTCCCGGCTGGACCGGCAGCGGCTCGAACACGAAGTCCGTGAAGTTGTGGAAGCGGCCCTCGAACGGCTCCTGCGAACCGGACCAGAGGTGCCGCCACAGGCGGATCGCCTCATCGAGGTACGCGCCCCGGACATGGAAGCGATCGGCGACGCCGAGGTTGGCGTACTCGGTCTCGTTCCAGCCGATGCCGACCCCGGCGATGACCCGGCCCCGCGACAGCACGTCGAGCGTGGCGAGCTCCTTGGCCAGCACGACCGCCTGCCGCTGCGGCACGACGATGACGCTCGTCCCCAGCCGGACCTTGGTCGTCCGCCCCGCGACATGGGCGAGCGTCAGGATCGCATCGAAGATCCGCCTGTAGTCATCGCTCGCCGCGTCGCGCGGCACGAGCACGTGGTCGGTCGTCCAAACCGTGGTGTAGCCGAGCCGCTCCGCGACGTCGGCCGCCGCTTCGATGCCCTCGGCCGACGCACCGGCCAGCATGTTCGGGAGCGCGAGTCCGTAGTCCATGGCCGGATGGTATCGAGATTCCGCGGCCCCAAGGGATCCAGCTCAGTCGGTCGGGGGCTTCTTCTCGTACGGGTACTCGAAGAAGGCGCACAGCGTCTCGCCCGTCGACTGGGCGATCTTGCCGACGCGGCCGTCGGGCGAGATCTCGATCTGGAGCTCGACCGTGTCGTCGCCCGGGTGGTTCGGGTCGTAGACGGCGATCCGCAGCGAGGGGCTCTCGAGCGTGTAGGCGTAGGCGAGCACCTGGTGGTTCGAGGTCAGCTTGCGCGGGTCGTTGCCCGAAGCCCGCACCAGACCGATGTTCACGAGGTTGCCCGCGTCCAGCCCGGCCCGGATCTTGGGCCATTCGCCGCGGATCGCGGCCGTCGCCTGCGGCGTGCGCCCCAACAGCCTGCTTAGGACGGTCGGCACTTCGGGCCGGAACGCCATCATCGAGTAGAACTTGATGGGCAACAGGCCCCAGCGGAGGCTCTCGAGCTGGCGGCTCACGATCGTCTTGAAATGCGGCGACTCGGCCGCGGGCGCGACTGCGTCGGCCCAGATCGGGACGTTCGCGATGTGGTGGTCGGCCGTCACGAAGGACATGCCGCCGCACAGGCCGTTGGCGGCGTCGCCGATGCCGAAGATGAACTTGCCCTGCAGCCGCAGCGTGAGGTCGGCTTCGTGAGGCCAGGAGTTGGCGAACCTGAGCCCGGACGTGCTCGGCAGGAAGTTCGGGACGCGGACGATCGTGGCCATGGCGATATCCTGCACCGGCCGCGTCGCGAGCGCGTCTTCAGCGTCGATTGGAATGGAGCTGTTACGTTCGCCTGAGGACACGCCTCGACATACCGTGTACCGTGCCCGAATGGCGCGAGCTCACCGCCCCATGACGCGTCGGCTTGCCGTCATCGTCGGGATCCTTGGCCTCCTCTTCGCAGCCGCTCCCGTCGGTCCCGTGATGGCCGCCACGGACAAGCTGCCCGACCTGAAGGTCGCCACGACGCTCGACTTCCGCATCGCCCTGAGCCCATCCGGGCGGCGCTACCTGCGCTTCAGCGGGCTGCTGCTCAACACGGGCCAGGGGCCCTTCGACCTGCGCGGCAGCCGCACGTCGACCTCGGCGCCGTGGAAGGTCGACCAGGTCATCTACCAGTCGAACGGCAGCGCCCGGCGGATCCACACGACGGCGACGATGGGCTATGCGGGCGACGGCCACAACCACTGGCACGTGCTGCGGATGCTCACCTACCACATGTATTCGCCGACCCAGAGCACCCTGAAGGCCGCGAAGATCGGCTTCTGCTTCTTCGACACGAACCACAAGTCGTCGCTGCCGGGATCGCCGCGCAGCCGCCACTACCTCCAGAGCGGTTGCGGCACGCGCAACTCCCGGAGCACCCATGTCGGGATCTCGGTCGGCTGGGCCGATCTCTATCCGGACACCTTTGCCTACCAGTGGCTGGAGATCACGGGCGTGCCCGCCGGGACCTACACCGTGCGCGGCAAGATCGACCTGTACGACAAGTTCACCGAGTTCTCCGAGAAGAACAACTGCACGTGGACGCGGATCTCGTTCGGGGCGACGGGCACGAAGGTCAAGGTCCTCGCCCACGGCACGAGCTGCGTCAACGACCACGACGGATCGGCCTACGACGCGGACATCGACTGGGCCCTGGCGCAGCACATCGCCACGAACTGCGACGTGGACATGTTCTGCACCAACGACCGGGTGACTCGCGGCCAATTCGCCCAGTTCGTCGCCCGCGCGATGAACCTGCCGGCCAGCAACACCGATCACTTCACGGACGACAACACCTCGCCGTACGAGGCCGACATCGAGCGGGTCGCGCAGGCGGGCGTGATGGCCGGCTGCACCGGGACGACCTTCTGCCCGAACAGCTTCGTGACCCGCGGCGCCGTGGCGACGGTCCTCGCGACGGCGCTCGACCTGCCGCCGGCCGACGACGACCACTTCACCGACGACAACAGCAGCCCCGACGAGGCGAATATCAACCGGGTGTTCGAGGCCGGGATCATGGCCGGCTGCACGACCACGACGTTCTGCCCGACCGCATCGGTCAAGCGCGGCGAGACGATGCGCTTCCTGAACCGGGCGTTCGGGACGGCGCCGGCGGCGGTCGGCCCGGACGTGGTCGCACCGGACGACACGCTGGCGAGCGCGGACGAAGGGGTCGATCTGGCCGCGCCGATGCTCAAGACCGCCGGCGAGGATCCCGCCGACTGGGTCCTCGACCCGGATGCGGCCCGCGACCTGGACCTGTCCCACGACGCGATCGGCCCGATCATGGACGGCACGATGAGCCCCCAGTTCGGCTGCCTGATCAGCCCCTGACCGGGGCTGCGGCCGAGGAGGCCGCATGGCGGTCAGCGGGCGAGGGCGTTCACCTCGGGAGAGCGGGCACCCTCACCCACGGCGTTCACGGCCGTGATCTTGTAGAAGTAGCGGACGCCGCGGGTCGTCGCCCGGTCGATGTAGCTCGTGACGTTGCCGACCGCGATCAGGAAGACCTCCGTGCCGGTCGTCGTCGAGCGGTAGATCCGGTAGCCGATCACCGCTGAGCCACCGTTCGAGGACGGCGCCGTCCAGGACAGGTTCACCCCCTGCGTCGCGTTCCGTGACGCGGCGACGTTCCGCGGCACGCCGGGGACCGTGGCCGGCCTCGCCGAGACCTCGGTGGAGCGGGCCCCGTCGCCGACGCTGTTGCGGGCGGCGACCTGGTAGAAGTAGGTCGTGCCGTTCGTCACGGCCGTGTCCGTGAAGCTCGTGACGACCGCGACTGTCGCCAGCAGCGTCTCGCCGCCCGAGGCCGTGCCGCGGTAGATCCGGTAACCGGTGATGGGGCTCCCGCCGTTCGAGGCCGGCGCCGTCCAGGACAGGACGACCTGGACGTTGAAGGGCGTCGCGGTCAGGCCGGTCGGCGCACCAGGCACCTTCGGCGGCGGCGTGGGCGTCGGCGTAGGCGTGGGTGTCGGCGTGGGCGTGGGTGTCGGCGTGGGCGTTGGTGTCGGCGTTGGAGTCGGTGTAGGCGTCGGCGTGGGTGTCGGAGTAGGAGTCGGTGTAGGCGTGGGCGTGGGGGTGGGCGTTGGTGTCGGCGTGGGCGTGGGCGTCGGCGTCGGCGTGGGCGTGGGTGTTGGAGTCGGTGTCGGCGTCGGCGTTGGCGTGGGTGTTGGCGGCGGCGGGGCACTGGCGCCGCCCAGGAACAGGCCGGCCAGGACGGCGCTGTTGCCGGCGGTCCGGTCGACCGTGACCGTGACCGAGCCACCCGCCGGGACGCTGATCGGGGCGTGGATCCAGGCGCCCGGCACGAAGGTCGTCAGGAGGTGGGCCACCCGCGGTCCGCTGCCGTCGTCGACGGTGATGTTCTCGTAGCGGTTGCCGCCGTAGGCGTCCCAGTCCACCGCGTACAGGTGGAGCGTCCCGCTGTAGGCGTTGGCGAAGCTCAGCCGGACGCGCAGCTTGTCGGCGGCGTAGAAGGTCTGCGAGCGGCGCTCGGTCCCGGCCGGGTTGGTCAGGGCCCGGACGTCGCTCGTCGGCGAGACCCAGGTCGCCCGGGCTCCCAGCTCGAGGGCGTAGGTCACCCCGGCCGGCAGGTTCGCCAGATCGGCGTTCGTGCCGTCCCAGTTGGCCAGGATGTAGCCGTCGTGGCCGTACGTGCCGACCCAGCTGCCCTGCACGCCGGGGCTGTCGACGGGCAGCGTCGGCGGCGGTGGCGGCGGGGCGCTCGCGCCACCCAGGAACAGGCCGGCCAGGACGGCCGTGGTCCCGCCGATCCGGTCCACGGTGATGACGACCGAGCCACCCGCAGGGACCGCGATCGAGGCATGGATCCAGGCGCCGTTCACGAACGAGGTCGTGAGCCGCGCGGCTCGCGGGCCGGTCCCGTCGTCGACGTTGACCTGTTCGTAGCGGTTGCCGCCGTACGCGTCCCAGTCCACGGCATACATATGCATGGTGCCGCTGTAGGCGTTGGTGAAGTGGAGTCGGATCCGGATCTGGTTCGCGTCGTACCAGGTCTGCGCCCGGCGCTCGGAGCCGCTCGGATCGCTGAGGGCGCGGCCGTCGCTCGTCGGCGAGGCCCACGTATAGCGCGCGCCCTGCTCGAGGGCGGCCGTGACGCCGGTCGGCAGGTTCACGAGGTCCGTGTTCGTGCCGTCCCAGTTGGCCAGCATGTAGCCGTCGGCGCCGTAGTGGCCGAGCCACGTGCCCTGGAAGCCCGGGATGTCGAACGGCAGGGACGGCGGCGGCGGCGGCGGGGCACTGGCGCCGCCCAGGAACAGGCCGGCCAGGACGGCGCTGTTGCCGGCGGTCCGGTCGACCGTGACCGTGACCGAGCCACCCGCCGGGACGCTGATCGGGGCGTGGATCCAGGCGCCCGGCACGAAGGTCGTCAGGAGGTGGGCCACCCGCGGTCCGCTGCCGTCGTCGACGGTGATGTTCTCGTAGCGGTTGCCGCCGTAGGCGTCCCAGTCCACCGCATACAGGTGGAGCGTCCCGCTGTAGGCGTTGGCGAAGCTCAGCCGGACGCGCAGCTTGTCGGCGGCGTAGAAGGTCTGCGAGCGGCGCTCGGTCCCGGCCGGGTTGGTCAGGGCCCGGACGTCGCTCGTCGGCGAGACCCAGGTCGCCCGGGCTCCCAGCTCGAGGGCGTAGGTCACCCCGGCCGGCAGGTTCGCCAGATCGGCGTTCGTGCCGTCCCAGTTGGCCAGGATGTAGCCGTCGTGGCCGTACGTGCCGACCCAGCTGCCCTGCACGCCGGGGCTCGTCCGGACGCTCACGGACCGGCTCGATGTCTGGCCGATCGTGTCCGTCGCGGTCGCCTTGATGACGTAGCCGGCCCCGTCCACGTTCGCGGCTCCAGGCGAAGGACCAGCCGTTCGACCCGTTGGTGTCGGTGGCGTCAGGACGCCGTTGACGAAGAACTCGACCTTGGTCACCCCGATGTCGTCCGTCGCCGTGGCCGTCACGGTCACGGGCGCGGTCACCGACGGCGCCGTCGGTCGGGGACGTGATCCGGACGACCGGACGTGCGTCGCCCGGCGTCGCCGCCGTCGACCGCGTGCAGCGCGTTGACGAGCGGCTCGGCGATCCCGTCGGGATCGTTGCCCCACTGGCCCTTGCCGACGCAGTCGCCGTCTCCGTCCGCGTCGGCGAATTCGCCGTTCGGGCACTCGCCGGACGACTTCAGGCCGGTCCTGGACCTCGGCCGGCGTGAGCCCCGGGGTGGCGGCGAGCGATCAGCGCGGCCACGCCCGCGACGTGGGGCGAGGCCATGCTCGTACCCATCTCGGTCGCGTAGCCACCGCCGGTCCAGGTCGAGTAGATCTGGGTCCCGGGCGCGGTGACGTCGACCGTGGCGCCGTAGTTGCTGAACTCGGCCAGCGTGTCGTCGCAGAAGAAGAAGAACAGCCAGCAGCCGGCCAGCCCGCCCGGCTCGCCGTCGAGATCGGTGAGCGCCGAGACGGCGATGACCTCCGGGAACGCCGCCGGGATGAACGTCGAGGTGTCGACGGTCGAGTTGCCGGCCGCCGCGACGTACGTGACCCCGGCCGCGACCGAGTGTGCAGATGGCTTCCCGGATGCCGCCGTCCGTGCAGGTCCCGATCGTCCCGACGTCGCCGAGGCTCATGTTCGCGACCTTGACATCGTTGTTGGGGTCTGCTGTCGGTCGCGCAGCGCGGTCAGGTAGTCGACGGCGCAGATGAGGTTCGACCACTCGCCCTGGCCGGTGTCGTCGAGGACCTTGATCGGCACGAGCCGCGCGTCGGGCGCGACGCCGACCACGCCGATCCCGTTGCGCGGCCGCGGCGACGATGCCGGCGACGTGCGTGCCGTGGCCGTGACCGTCCTGCGGCGGCCCGGTCGTGATGCAGTTGCGGCCCATGCCGATGTCCAGGTTCGGGAGCGAGGTCGGGATGGGTCAGGTCGATGCCCGTGTCGAGGATCGCGACGCGCACGCCCCTCCCGGTGAACCCGGAGGCATAGGCGCTCGGCTCCGTCGGGTGGTTGGCGCGGATCCGGGAGATCCCGGTCGTGATCTGATCGTCGAGGACCGTGAGCTTCGCGTTGGGCACGACCGTCCGGATGTTGGGGTTCTTCCGGAGGGCGGCGACGGCCTTGGCCGAGCCCTTGAACACGAAGCCGTTGAGCGCGTGGCGGAAGACGAGGCCGGCCTTACCGCCGGCGGCCTTCGCCAGGCCGGGGGCCGTCTGCCGGGCGTCCGCGCCCTTCTTGAAGGTGACGATCCAGCTCGTCGTGCCGGCCGCGGCGGCCAGATCGACGGCGTCCGGCGGACCAGCCGGGCTCGGGCGGGCGGCGGCGACCTGCATCGGCATCGCCAGCAACATCGCGGACGCGATGCTGACGCCGACCCGGAACCGCCGTACCGTCGCTGCGCTCATCGAACTCCCGGCTCGATGCGTCCACCCCTGAACGGGTCCGGCGAGTGTTGGGCCACGCAAACGCGCCGTCAATACGGATGTACGCGTATCCGAAATCGATGGTGCACGGAGGCCACCGAAAGAGGTACCGCTGCGGGCTGACCCTCAGGAAAGCCCTCGGGGAGCGTGCCGGTCAGTGCCTAGAGTGATCCCCCGGGCGGAAACTGGTGGGCGGCGGTCTCCTCGGCCTCGATCGCCGCGGTCTTCTGCGCGTCCCGGTCGGCGTCGACCGCCGCCCGCCCGATCGCCGCCTCTACATCGCCCGGGCGCGGGCGGCGCATCCGGTCCACGGCGACCAGCAGCGCGACCAGGACGATGACGATCAGTCCGAGGACCAGCGGGTCGTTCATGGGTACCCCCGTCCCGGCGGTTCTTGCCGCCTCCGCCGGCACCGTAGCACGGCGCATGGGGACTGGATAGAGTCGCCAACTGTAACCTTTACGTGAACGGTAAGGTTGGGGTATCATGCCTTGGTGCCGCGTCCTGAAGTCCCAGCCTCACTGACCCCTGCGTCCGCCCTTCCGGGCCCCGAGCCCGTCCTCCTGCGCATCCAGGAGGTCGCCTCCGAGCTCGGCCTGACGACACGCCGCATCCGGTACTACGAAGAGCTCGGACTGCTCTCGCCGGCCGCCCGGAGCGAGGGCGCCTACCGGCTGTTCGACGCGTCGGACATCGAGCGCCTGCAGTTCATCAAGGAGCTGCGCGACGATGCCGGGTTCTCGCTCGCCGAGATCGGCCAGCTGCTCGAGGACGAGGCGGCCCGGGGCCGCAGCCGCGAGGCGTTCGACCACACCGTCGACCTTGTTGAACGGCGCGCCCTCGTGACGGATTCGCTCGAACGGGCCGATCGCCAGGTGGGGATCCTCCAGGCCAAGATCGACCGGCTCGAGGCGATGGTCCAGGCCGCCGAAGAGCGACGGACGCGCCTCCGCGCCCGCCTCGCCGACCTCGACGCCGGCGGCACCGGAGAGGTCCGATGAGCGTCCGATCCGTCGCCGCGTTCCAGGGCTGGCGGGCGTTCCGCCACCACAACTACCGGCTGTTCTTCGGTGGCCAGCTCATCTCGCTCATCGGGACCTGGATGACGAGCGTCGCCCAGAGCTGGCTGATCCTCCAGCTGACGGGCAACCCGTTCGACCTGGGCCTCCTCACCGTCTTCCAGTTCGGTCCGGTGCTGGTGCTGGGGCTGTTCGGCGGCCTCATTGCCGACGCCCTGCCGAAGCGCCCGACCCTGTATGTCACCCAGATCGTCGCGATGGTCGTGAGCTTCCTGCTGTTCGCCCTCGCGGCGGCCCACGCGGTCGAGGTCTGGCACGTCTTCCTGCTCGCCGGGGTGATGGGTGTCCGAAACGCGGTCGACCTGCCGACTCGCCAGGCGTTCGCGGTCGAAATGGTCGGCCGGGAGGACATCAGCAATGCCGTCGCGCTCAACTCGGCGATGTTCAACGCGGCCCGCGTGCTCGGTCCGGCCATCGCCGGCTTGACGATCGCGGCCTTCGGCGTGTCGATCGCCTTCCTCATCGATGCCCTGAGCTTCCTGGCTGTGCTCCTCGGCCTGTTCCTCATGCGCGAGACCGAACTGAGGCCGTCGCCGATCTTCGCCCGCCCGACGACGGTCGGGGGAGTCTTCGAGAACCTCGGCGAGGGCCTCCTGTACGTCCGCCGGACGCCCATGGTCCTCCTGGCCGTCGTGATCATCGGCGTCGTAGCCACGTTCGGGATCAACTTCACGATCCTCATCCCGCCGCTGGCCCAGGGCGTTCTCGGCGTGGGCGCCGAGGGCTACGGGTTCCTCATGGCGGCCTCGGGCGTGGGCTCGCTCCTGGCCGCGCTGGCGATCGCCTTCGGTGGGACGCGGCCGACCCGGATGCTCCTCGGCGGCCTGGTGCTCGGCGTGACCGAGATCCTCATCGGCGTGGTCGGCAACTACCACATCGACCTGATCCTGATGTTCATCGCCGGGACGGGCGCGATCACGATGATGGCGACCGCCAACACGACGATCCAGATGGTCGTCCCGGACGAGCTCCGCGGGCGGGTCATGAGCGTCTACACGACGGTCTTCGCCGGGACGAGCCCGATCGGCGGCCTGGTCCTCGGCGCGCTTGCCTCGAACGCCGGGGCTGCGGCGGCCATCGCCTGGGGCGGCGTCGTCTCGGCCATCGCCGCGGTCCTTGGCCTGGTCTGGTATCGCCGGATCCGCGTCGCGCCCGCCGGTGCGCTGCCGGTCAGCGCCGCGGTCGGCACGGCCTCGCTCCCGAGCACCAAGTCCGTCGTCTGAGCCCCTCGGGCCGGTCGCCCCTCAGACGCTGGATCGGCTGGCCGTACCAGACGGACGCCGCGATGATCAGGTAGAGGCCGATCAGGGCCAGCCCTTCGAGCCAGTTCGTCTCGCCGTCGAAGACGATGAACGCGGTGAGCAGCGCGGCCAGCGTCAGCGCCGCCAGCAGCAGCGGGGAGAGGACGAGCGTCAGCCCGCCGCCCACGACCAGGCTGATGAGGACCAGGGCGGGTGTCAGCGCGATCGCGATCTGGACCGAGCTGTTGAGGATGAGGCTGATCGCCAGGTCGGGCTTGTTGCGCAGCGCCATCTGGATCGCCGACCACGTTCTCGACCGCGTTGCCGGCGATCGCCACGATAACCAGGCCCACGAACTCCTCGGACAGGCCGAGCGTCGCCATCGCCGGTCGCAAGGGCCTCGACGAACCAGTCGGACACGAACGCGGCCCCGATGGCCGCCACGACGAGCACGCCCAGGGCGAGCCGGAGCGGCCAGACGTCGAGGTGCTCGACCGGGTTCTGGATGACGCTCGCCCCGGGGCCGCCGCGGATCGAGAACGGCACCGACGCCGCGAACACGACGAGCAGCACCACCGAGACGAAGATGCTGATGTCCTGGGCATGGCCGGCGTCGGGCGCGCCGGGCATCGTGGCCAGGGTCGGGACGGCGAGCGCGGCCACCGCCAGGACGAGCAGGACCGCCATCGAGCGGACGGCCGGGGCGTGGAACGTCTGCGTCCCGTGGCGCAGGCCGCCGAGGAGGAAGGCGAGCCCGAGCACGAGCAGGGAGTTCGCCAGGATCGACCCGATGAGGGCCGTCTGGACGACGACGACCAGGCCGGCCTGGAGGCTGAATATCGCGATGAACAGCTCGGGCAGATTGCCCAGCGCCGACTGGAGGACGCCGGTCGCGCCCGGGCCGAACCGATGGCCGAGCTGGTCCGTGCCCTCGCCGACGAGGCCGGCGAGGCCGGCCAGCGCCACGGCGCTGATGACGAACACGAGGACGTGGTCGCCGCCCGACCTGGCGCAGGATGAACGTCGCCAGGGTCGCGCCGAGGCCACCGACCGCCAGGATCGTGGCGTTTCGGCCGAAGGTATGCAGGACGCCGGTGAGCACGGCCGCAGGATAGGGCCCCCGTCGGGTCTCGCGCTATACCATCGGTCGGGTGAACCGTCTGGCGACCGAGACGAGCCCGTACCTGCTCCAGCACGCCCATAACCCCGTCGACTGGTACCCGTGGGGACCCGAGGCGCTGGCCGCGGCACGGGACGGCGACAAGCCGATCTTCCTGTCGATCGGCTACGCCGCATGCCACTGGTGCCACGTCATGGAGCGCGAGACGTTCGAGGACGAGGCGGTCGCCGCGGACCTGCGCCGCGACTTCATCGCGATCAAGGTGGACCGCGAGGAGCGCCCCGACATCGACCAGGTCTACATGTCGGCCGTCCAGGCGCTCACCGGGGGCGGCGGCTGGCCGATGAGCATGTTCCTGACGCCGGAGGGGCGGCCGTTCTACGGCGGCACCTACTTCCCGCCCGAGCCCCGCCACGGGCTGCCGGCATTCCGGCAGGTGCTGGCCGGCGTGGCCGCCGCCTGGCGCGACGACCGCGCGGCCGTCGAATTGTCCGGCCAGCGGCTCGTCGACGCGCTCGTGGACCACCAGCGGCTCGCGGGGAGTGGCGCTCCGGGCAGCGCCGGGGGGAGCGTCGCCGATCGAGCGGGCGTGGCCTTCGAGGCGGCCGCGTCGGCGCTCGCGACGGCGTTCGACGAGCGCCGTGGCGGCTGGGGCGGGGCGCCCAAGTTCCCCCAGTCGATGACGATCGAGTACCTGCTCCGGCGCTCGCTCGGTGGCGACGCCGATCCGCGCGGGATCGCGATGGCCCGCCGGACGCTCGACGCGATGGCCGCCGGTGGGATCCATGACCAGCTGGGCGGCGGCTTCCATCGCTACTCGACGGACGCCAACTGGCTCGTGCCCCACTTCGAGCAGATGCTCTACGACAATGCCCAGCTTGCCCGGGTGTACCTCCACGCGTGGCAGCTCACCGGGGAGACGGCGTACCTGGACGTCGCGACCGGCGTCCTCGACTTCATGGAGCGCGATCTGGCGCGGCCCGACGGCACGTTCGCCGCGAGCCTCGACGCCGACACGCAGGGGGTCGAAGGCGCCACGTTCACGTGGACCTCCGCCGAGGTTCGGGAAGTCCTCGCCGGCGCGGACGGCGCCCTCGTCGAACCGTTCATCGAGGCGTACGGCGTCACCGTGGCCGGCAACTGGGAGGGCGCGACGATCCTGAGCCGCGTCCGCTCCGACCAGGAGGTGGGCGCGCGGCTGGGCCTCGAGCCGGCGGACGTGGCACGCCTTCTGGGGCAGGCTCGGACCGCCCTGCTCGCCCGGCGCAACGAGCGTCCCCAACCGGCGCGTGACGACAAGGCCCTGGCAGCCTGGAACGGCCTCGCGATCGCGGCCTACGCGGATGCCGCGGCGGCCCTCGAGACGAACGACCCGGCCCGCGCCGCACGCTACCGGGCGATCGCCGTGCGTGCCGCGGACGCGCTGCTTGCCGGCCTGCGGACCGCCGACGGCCGTCTCCGGCGCTCGTGGAAGGACGGCCGGGCGACCGCCGACGGCGTGCTCGAGGATCACGCCGACCTGGCCGACGGGCTGCTCGCCCTGTATGAGGCGACGTTCGACGAGCGCTGGTTCGTCGAGGCTCGCGCGCTCAGCGAGGTCATCCTCGACCACTTCGCGGATCCCGATGGCGGCTTCTTCGACACGGCCGACGACGCCGAGACGCTCGTCTCCCGGCCGCGGGACCTCCAGGACAACGCGATGCCGTCGGGCGGCGCGATGGCGACGACGGTCCTCCTGCGCCTGGCCGCGCTGACCGGGGAGACCCGGTACGAGGCGGCCGCCGAGCATGCGCTGGCCGCGGTCATCGACGTCGCGCCGCGCCACCCCACGTTCTTCGCCCAGTGGCTCATCGCCCTCGACCTGGCGGTGACGCCGATCGACGAGGTGGCGCTGATCGGCCCCGACGACCCGGCGATGGGTCGGTTGCGGGAGGTGATCCGGCGCGGCTTCCGGCCCCACCGGGTCCTCGCCGCCTCGGCCGACCCCGACGGGAGCGCCGTACCGCTCCTCCAGGGCCGGTTCGCGCTCGATGGCCGGCCAACGGCCTTCGTCTGCCGATCGTTCGCGTGCCGCCAGCCGGTCCACGAACCGGAAGCGCTCGAGGCGCAACTGGCCGGCACCGTCGCGTCATGGGCGGGCGGATGACGGCCCTCGTCCGTGAGGCTGTGCCCGCCGAATACGACGCCATCGGCGACCTGACCGTCGCCGCGTACTCGATCTTCCCCGAGACCGGTGACGACAGCGAGTACGTCGATGAGTTGCGCGACGTCGCCGGCAGGGCCCGGTCGTGTCCGGTCTACGTCGCCGTCGACCCGGTGAGCGGACGGGTCATCGGCGGGGCGACGTACGTGCCCGGTCCGGGCACGCCGCTGTCCGAGCTGGAGCGCGAAGGCGAAGCCGGGATCCGGATGCTCGCTGTCGACCCCCAGGCTCAGGGCAAGGGCGTCGGCACGGCCCTCGTCGAGGCGCTCATCGCGCGGGCACGGGCGGACGGCCGGCGGGGCATGGCCCTGTACACACTCCCCGCGATGACGGCCGCGCACCGGGTCTACGAGCGGTACGGCTTCCGCCGTGACCCGGCCCGCGACTGGCAGTTCGATCCGGGCCTGCTGCTGCTCGCCTACAGCCTCGACTTCGCCGCGACCGCCGTGACCGCGAACGCCACCACCGACACCGGCGCCGCCTGACCCGGATGGGCCGCCGTCCTGCGCCGGTCATCGGCGAGCCGGTCCGAGCGCATCCGGCCGCGACGGTCGTCCTTGTCCGACCCGGTGCCGGCGGGATCGAAGTCCTGCTGACCCGGCGGCCGTCAACCATGGCGTTCGCCGCCGGGATGATGGTGTTCCCGGGCGGCCGGGTCGACGCCGCCGACTCCGACCCGGCTCTGGCGGCCAGGTCCGCCCTGACCCCGGCCGCTGCCGCCGAGCGCCTGGGCGGGGGCGCCGAGCCGGACCTCGCCGCCGCGCTCCACGTCGCGGCGATCCGGGAGCTGTTCGAGGAGGCGGGCATCCTGCTGGCCGACGTCGGGGTTGCGGCCGCTGCTGCCGGCGCGCACGCCACCGTCGCGGGCGTTCAAGGCCCGGCCGCGCTGCGGGCCGACCTCCTCGCCGGGCGCACGACCTTCGCCGACGTCGCCGATCGACTGGACCTGCGCCTCCGCCCGGACCTCCTGGTGCCCATCGCCCGGTGGCTGACCCCCGTCGCGTACCCGCGCCGGTTCGATGCTCGCTTCTTCGCCGCCGAGCTGCCACCCGGCGCGACGCCCACGTTCGTCGGCGACGAGGTGGCCGACCACCGCTGGACGACGCCCCGCGCGGCGCTGGATGCGATGGCCGCCCACGAGATCGAGATGTGGATCCCCACGAGCTCGACGCTCCAGCGGCTCGTCGACCTGCCGGGTTTCGAGGCGCTGGCCGAGCGGCTGGCGATCGGCCCCGCCCACGCCTCGACGGTGCGAGCGCCCGGCGCCCGACATCGTCCGGCTGACGTCGTGGACCGCCGGCGGCGCACCCGGCCAGGCCGTCGAGACCCTCCTGCTCGGTCGTCGCGACATGCTGGTCATCGACCCGGGCGACCCCTCGCCGGAGGCGCTCGCCTCGATCCTGGAGGTCGCGCGCGAAGCGGGTGGCCGGGTCGCGGCCATCGCCCTCTCGAGCGCCGAACCGGGGTGCTCGGCCGGCGCCGACGAGCTCTCGGAGCGGACGGGCGTGTCGGTGTTCGGCCCGCCTGGTAGCGCGGCGTGGCTGCCGTTCCCGGTGGTGGAGCTGCCGGACAGGCCGGCCGACCGGCTCGCCTATCGGTCCTGGGTGGGCCTCGAGCGCGAGGCCTGACCGGGCTAGGTCAGGACGTTCGAGATGCCGCCGACGAGGCCGCTCGCGACGGCGAGCATCGCCACGAACGTGGCCACGCGCGTCGTCGTCCGGCTCGCCGTGCGGTCATGCGCGAGCACGACGATGATCGAGCCGACGAGCATGATCAGGGCGAGCTTGGCCAGCGCGACGATCGGCAGGCCGAACGTGGCGAACCCGTGGGCCACGATCGGGTTGAGCTCCGCATGGATCCCATGTCGCTCGACCATGAGCGTGAAGGTGCCATAGTCGAACAGCTGGGCGGCAAAGAGGGCCGCGAGGCGGAGGCGGAGGACCGGCCCGGGCAAGACCCGTGCGGCGGCCGATGGAGTCCCCACAACGACATCGACGACCCGGGACCGTCTCGTCATCACCTGCGTTTCCTCCGCGCGCTCTGATGGCGTCCGCCCGGCTGCCGGGCTAGTACCAAAGTACTGGGAAAGTACGGGGACCGAAAGCGGGCGGATGTGCCAAACGGTGCGAGGGTGCACCGCTTCTGCAAACGATACGCCGCGGCGAACGTTCCGTCAGTCGCCGGGCAGGGACGCGACGAGATTGCGCAGCAGGTTGAGGCCCTCGCGGACCTCCTTCGACCGGGCGTACGGACCCGGCATGAGGAAGCACGGGCGGCCGGCGAGCGCCACGCCCACCAGGTGGCCCCACGGCTCGGCGATCGGCCGGCCGGCCGCGATCTCCGCTCCGCGCTTGTAGATGAAGACGACCGCGGCGGGGCGCCAGAGGGCGATCTTCTGCCAGAGCGCCCCGACGCCCGCCCGGAGGTCGTCATCGGATGCCTCGTCGCGCGCGGTCGGCGCCTTGAGCAGGTCGGTGATCCCGTGGCCCGCGGCGACGATCGCATCATCCGCGGCCTCCACGGGCACGCTCGCCGGCAGGACCCCGATCGTCCGCAGCCTCTCCCAGAACCGGCGCCCCAGCGTGCCCTGGTGGTAGTGGCCGGCGCTCACGCTCACCGGCGATGGATTCAGGCCGACGAAAAGGAGGCCGCCGCGCGCCGGGGGCAGGTCGGCCAGCGTCTCGACGTCCTGGCCACCGACGCGGAGCGTGACGCGGTGCGATCCGGGTCCAGGGCGCTCCAGCAGCGCGCGCAGGTCGACGATCTCGGGTCCGTCGTCGCGCCCGCTCCGGCCATCGCTCACTCTCGCGCCTCCACGTGTCGACCGGCGGCCGGCCACGCGATAATAGTGGGGCCGCCATCGAGGTCAGGGAGCGAGGAGTCGTGACCGTGCGTTCCGCCATGCCCGCCCGCGATGCATCGCCGGCCGACGTCCTCCTGACCGGCGGTCGGGTCATGACGATGGATGCCCAGCGCCGGCCGGCCGAGGCCGTGGCCGTGCGGGGCGGTCGGATCGTGGCGGTCGGCCGATCGGCAGACCTGCGACCCCTCGTCGGCCCGCGCACCCGCGTCGTCGAGCTCCAGGGCCGGACGCTGCTTCCCGGCTTCCAGGACGCCCACTGCCATCCGATCGAGGCGATCGGGCTGCTTCGCTGCCCGCTCTACGACCTCCCCACCACCACCGAGGCGTATGTCGAGGCGATCGCCGCGTATGCCCGGGACCATCCCGACCTCGAGTGGATCCACGGGGAAGGCTGGTACATGGCCGCCTTCCCGGGCGGGACGCCGCGGCGCGAGGATCTCGACCGTGCGGTGCCGGATCGGCCGGCGTACTTCGTCAACCGCGACGGCCACGGCGCATGGGTCAACAGCCGCGCCCTGGCCATCGCGGGCATGGATCGCGACACGCCGGACCCGCCCGACGGACGGATCGAACGCGACCCGGACGGCACGCCATCGGGGACGCTCCACGAGGGCGCGGCCGAGATGGTGGAGCTGCTCATCCCGCCATCGACGCAGGACGACCTGCTGCGCGGCCTCGCCTTTGCGCAGACGACGCTGCACGCGCTCGGGATCACGGCATGGCAGGACGCCAGCGTCTCGCCGCCGGGGCTGGCCGCGTATCGGGCCTTCGCCGAGCGCGGGCTGCTGACCGCGCGGGTCAGGGCCTCCCAGTACTGGGTGGTGGAACGCGGGCTCGAGCAGATCGACGAGATGATCGAGGCCCGCCGCCACGCTGAGCTGGGCCGGCTGCGGGCCACGAGCGTCAAGATCTTCCAGGACGGCGTGATGGAGAACTTCAGCGCTGCGATGCTCGACCCGTACCTCGGGCCGGACGGGCGGCCGACGGGGAACCGCGGTCACAGCCTCGTGGCTCCCAGTGAACTGAAGGACGTCGTCACGGCGCTGGATGCGGCCGGGTTCCAGGTCCACTTCCATGCCCTCGGCGACCGGGCGGTCCGCGAAGCGCTCGATGCGATCGCCGCCGCGCGCGTGGCCAACGGCCCGACCGACGGCCGTCACCACCTGGCCCATCTCCAGCTGGTCGACCCGGCGGACATGCCGCGCTTCCGCGAGGTCGGCGCGGTCGCCACGATCCAGCCGCTGTGGGCCTGCCGCGATCCCCAGATGACCCTGCTGACCGTGCCGTTCCTCGGACCGGAGCGGGCCGAACGCCAGTACGCGTTCGCGAGCCTGAAGCGGGCCGGCGCTCGGCTGGCCGGCGGCAGCGACTGGGCCGTGAGCACGCCCGACGTCATGGCCCAGGCGCAGGTGGCGGTCACCCGGCGCAACGATGAGTCGCCCGACGAGCCGCCCCTCGGTCCCGAGGAGGCCCTCGACCTGGTCGACGTCCTGGCCGCGTTCACGATCGGGTCCGCCTACGTCAACCACCTCGACGACGAAACGGGCTCGATCGAGGTCGGCAAGCTGGCCGACCTGGTCGTCCTGGATCGGGACATCGAGGCCGAACCGACCGACCGGATCGGCGAAGCGCGGGTCCTGCTGACGCTCATCGAGGGCGTGCCGGTCCACGACACCGGCGTTCTCTGATGATTGCGGTCAGGGTCCGGGCGGCGGGCTCCCGGGCGAACCGGCGTCCGGTCCCGGCGGAGGATCGCCCTCCTGCCAGGCCTTCGCCTCGTCCTTGGTGGCCTTGACGCCGCGACCGAGCATCCGGCCGATCGACGGCAGGTTCTTCGGGCCCCGGACGAGCAGCGCCGCGACCAGGATCACGATGAGGAGCGCGGTCAGGATGCCCATGCACGGATGGTACCGCGCGGGACCGCACCGGCCGCGGGGACGGTGCCGCCCCGGTCGGGTTGGGGTACGCTCGGCGGGCCAGCGGGCGAGTGAGCCGCGGCCCCCGAGGAGGCGACGATGCTCCGCGGTCCGGACCTGAGCGAGCTGCTGCAGGCACAGCACATGCGCCGCGTCGCCCTCGACGCGAGCGGCGTGTATTTCATCACCGAGATCGACGCCGCCCACGCGGAGGACCTCGCCAAGGCCCTCCTGGTCATGGCGTCCGCCCGGGCGGGCCAGCCCCACGACGACCCGATCACCGTGTACATCAACTCGGCCGGTGGGGCGGTCGGCGACGGCCTGGCGATCATCGAGTCGATCAACCTGATGCGGGCCAAGTACCACGTGCGGATCGACACCGCGATCCTCGGCTACGCCTATTCGATGGGCGCGATCGTCGCCCAGGCTGGCGACACCCGGTCGATCGGGCGGTTCGGCACGTTGATGCTCCATTCGAGCGAGTGGACGATCTCGGGCGAGGACGCCAAGGTCTTCAAGGACTACCAACGCCTGTCCGAGCACTACCAGGAAGTCGTCGCGGCGCTCTTCGCGGCCCGGACCGCCCATCGCGACGCCGCGTGGTGGCGGCGCTTCATCTGGTCCGGGCGCGATCGCTTCCTGGGGCCCGACGAGTGCCTCGAGCTCGGCCTCGTGGACCGGATCGACGAACCGACGCTCGTCGACCGGCCAGATTTCCGCGTGGCGATGCCACCGGTGAAGCCGCAGCCCGCCGCCGCAAGGCCGGGCGACGCCCGGGCGGCCAGGCGATCGGACGGGGCCTGACGAGGCGAGGATGTCCCACCCCGTGACCGACGGGTCGCCGCCGGCGGGGTCGGGGAGGGCCCGCTCCTTGTCTTCGGCCCGCGGTCGACGACGTACGACTTCGGGCCTGGTCACCCGCTGACGCCGCGGCGCTTCGGGCCTGGCATCGACCTGCTCGCGGCCGTGGGAGCCGTGCCCGGCCTCGCCCCCGAGCCGGCGACCGACGACCAGCTCGCGCTGTGCCACGACCGGGGATACATCGCGACCGTCCGGCGCCTTGGCGCCGACCCGGATGGCGCGCCCGGCGGGGGCATCGCGCCGTACGGCGACGACCCGCCGTTCGAGGGCATGCACGAGGCCGGCGCCGCGGTCGCGGGCGGCTCGCTCGATGCGATGGCGGCGATCCTCCGTGGCGACGTCACCCACGCCTTCCATCCCGGCGGCGGGCTGCACCATGCGATGCGCGACCACGCGTCCGGGTTCTGCATCTACGACGATCCGGCCCTCGCGATCGCTCTCGCCCGCGAGCGGGACCTGCGCGTGCTGTATCTCGACTTCGACACCCACCACGGCGATGGCGTCGAGTCGATCCACGCCGCGGATCCCGGGGTCATGACCGTGTCCATCCACGAATCCGGGCGAACGCTCTTCCCGGGGACCGGCTTCCTCGACCAGGTCCCGCCGGGCGCGGCGCCAGGCACGGTCGTCAACGTGCCGCTCGAGGCGTTCACCGGGGCGGATGCCTGGCTCGAGGCCGTCGAGGCGATCGTCCCGCTCGCCGCCGAGCGGTTCCGGCCCGACATCGTGGTCAGCCAGCACGGCGCAGATACGCACGCCTGGGATCCACTGGCGCATCTGCGGGTGACCACGACCGCGATGGGCGCGGCCGCCCGCCTCGTCGACGAGATCGCCCATCGCTACGCCAAGGGCCGCTGGCTCGCGACCGGCGGGGGAGGGTACGACGCCTACCGGGTGGTGCCCCGCATGTGGGCGCTCGTCTGGCTGGCCGGCGCCCATCGCCGCGCACCCGACGCGACACCGGTGGCCTGGCGCGAGCGCTGGGCCGCGGAGGCCGAGGCGTTCGGCACGCCCGGCATGCCAGAACGGTTCGACGACGACGCGCGCGTCGGCGGGGAGCACGACCGGCATGCCCAGATCGCCGACGGGACGTCGCGCCGGGCGATCGAGCAGGCCGTGGCGCGGCTCCGCGGCTCGGGTTGATCACTGCGGGTTTTCATCGTTTCCGACGCGCTCGAACGCGCGTAACGTCGCGGGGGGACAGCACTCGGACTGCGTCGGGTCGTGCCCGAAACCGTCCAAGCGGACCCCTCGGATCGGGCCATTCGTCCCGTGTTCACCGGAGGCTTCATCGCCAGTCTTCCAGGCAGGCGGCAAGGCACTCGAGTGAGTGCACCAGAGGCCGCGAGGTCCGCCCGTCAGGCGGTCCGTAGATGGAAGGAACGCGGATAGATGTCCAGGATTTGCGGCTATGCGGTCCCCCTGGCGGCGATCGCGGCCATCGTGCTGTTCTACCTCTACAACCCGTGGATCACGCCACCGACCTCGATCACACCGGTGCTGACCGTCATCTTCTGGCTCATCTCGATCGTGGTCGTCGTCCTCCTCTTCGAGGACCGCAAGGACCCCCAGGCGCAGGTCGTCGAGGTCGAAGGACCGGCGTTCACCCGCTACCTCTTCGGGAACACCCGGGCCGGCCTCTTCTGGCTGCCGATCCGGATCTTCGTCGGGTTCGAGTGGATCGAAGCGGGCTGGCACAAGCTCACCGGCCCCGGCTGGGTGGACGGCGGCGGCGCCCTGCTCGGCTTCTGGAAGAACGCGGTCGCCGTCCCGGCGGCGCCGGGCCGCCCGCCGATCACCTTCGAGTGGTATCGGACCTTCCTCCAGACCCTGATCGACAACAATGCCCAGGGCTGGTTCGCCTGGCTCGTCACGATCGGCGAGCTTGCGATCGGGATCGGGATCCTCGTCGGCGCCCTCGTCGGCATCGCGGCCTTCTTCGGGGCGACGATGAACATGTCGTTCATGCTCGCGGGCTCGGCCTCGACCAACCCGGTCCTGTTCTTCTTCGAGGTCGGCCTGATCCTGGCCTGGCGGGTCGCCGGCTACTACGGCCTCGATCGCTACCTCCTCCCGCGCCTCGGGGTCCCATGGCACGCGAAGGTCAGTGAGGCACCGCCGCCCGTGACCGCGCACGGAGCTCCCGCGCACTAGCCGCCATACGCACCGTCGAACGGCCCGGGCTCCACGCCCGGGCCGCTTCGATTCGCTCAGAACATCTGGTCTAAATCGTGGTCCCGGCCTATACTCTCCGTCCCGTGGCCAGGACCGCCCCAGCGACCGAACCGCCCACCGCCCAGACCGCCGGCCCCGATGCGCTGGCCCTGTTCAGCGCGCCCGTGCGGGCCTGGTTCGAAGCGACCTTCGAGGCGCCCACCAAAGCTCAGGCCGACGGCTGGGCGTCGATCGCGGCCGGCCGACACACGCTGATCCACGCCCCGACCGGGAGCGGCAAGACCCTGGCCGCGTTCCTGTGGTGCCTCGACCGCCTGGCGACCACCCCGCCGGCGGATGCGACCGCCGGGCGACCGAACGCCACGGTCCGCGTCCTGTACGTCTCCCCACTGAAGGCCCTGACCTATGACATCGAGCGCAACCTGCGCTCGCCGCTCGCCGGGATCGCGATCGCGGCGGGTCGGCTCGGCCTGCCGGTGCCCGCGATCGGGATCGCCACGCGGACCGGGGACACGACGAGCGAGGCCCGCCGCGACATCGTCCGTCACCCGCCGGACATCCTGATCACGACCCCCGAATCGCTCTACCTCATGCTCACGAGCGGCGCCCGCGAGATCCTCCGGGGCGTGGAGCACGTCATCGTCGACGAGGTCCACGCGATCGCCGGCGGCAAGCGCGGCGCACATCTCGCCCTGAGCCTGGAACGGCTGGAGCAGCTGACGGCCACCCCGCCCCAGCGCATCGGGCTCTCGGCGACCCAGCGGCCGCTCGAGACGATCGCCCGGTTCCTCGGCGGCATCGGGCCCGACCGGGCGGTCACGATCGTCGATGCCGGGATGCGCAAGCCGCTCGAGCTCCAGGTGATCGTCCCGGTCGAGGACATGAGCCGGATCGGCGAGGTGCTGCCGCTCGACGAGCAGCCCGGTGGCCCGGCGACCAACCCCGAGGCCCGGACGAGCATCTGGCCGGCGATCCACCCCCGGATCCTCGAGCTGATCCGCGCCCACCGGAGCACGATCATCTTCACCAACAGCCGCCGTTTGTCGGAGCGGCTCGCCCAGCGCCTGAACGAGCTGGCCGGCGAAGACCTCGTCCGGGCCCACCACGGCAGCATCGCCCGCGAGCAGCGCCTGACGATCGAGGAGGACCTCAAGGCCGGCCGGCTGCCCGCCCTCGTCGCGACGAGCAGCCTCGAGCTCGGGATCGACATGGGTGCGGTCGACCTCGTGATCCAGGTCGAATCGCCGAACTCGGTCGCGAGCGGTCTCCAGCGGGTGGGGCGGGCCGGCCACCAGGTCGGGGCGCCGTCGCGGGGCATCTTCTTCCCGAAGTACCGGGGCGACCTCCTGGAGTGCGCGGTCGTCGTCGAGCGGATGCACGCCGGGGCGATCGAGACGACGACCCTCCCGCGCAACCCGCTCGACGTCCTGGCCCAGCAGCTCGTCGCGATGGCCGTGCTCGACCGCTGGACGGTCGACGAGCTCGACGCGATCGTCCGCCGGGCCGCGCCGTTCGAAACGTTGACCCGGGAGGCGCTCGAGGGCGTGCTCGGCATGCTTGCTGGCGCCTACCCGTCGGACGAGTTCGCCGAGCTCAAGCCCCGCCTGACCTGGGACCGTGTGACCGGCGAGATCGCCGGCCGGCGCGACGCACGGGTCGTGGCGATCACATCGGGCGGCACGATCCCCGACCGCGGCCTGTTCGGCGTGTTCATGGTGGGGGAGCTCGGGACGCCCGGCCGGCGCGTGGGCGAGCTCGACGAGGAGATGGTCTACGAGGCCCGGGCCGGCGAGGTCATCATGCTCGGGGCGAGCAGCTGGCGGATCGAGGAGATCGGTCACGACCGGGTCACCGTGTCGCCCGCGCCCGGAGTACCCGGCAAGCTGCCGTTCTGGCACGGGGACGCCGTGGGCCGGCCCATCGAGCTCGGCCGCGCGATCGGCGCCTTCGTGCGCGAAGTGGAGGGCGACCTGGCCCGAGGATCCCGGGGCCGGTCCGCATCGGTGGCCCGCCTCCGCGAGCGCAACGACCTGGACGCGTTCGCCGCCGAGAACCTCGTCGCGTACCTCGAGGAGGAGCAGGAGGTCTCGGGCGCCCTGCCGACCGACCAGCGCATCGTCGTGGAGCGCTTCCGCGACGAGCTGGGGGACTGGCGGATCGTCGTCCTGACGCCGTTCGGGGGGCGGGTCCACGCTCCATGGTCCGTGGCGCTGGAGGCGCGCCTCGCCGAGCGACTGGGCGCCGCCGTCCGCACGATCTGGTCGGACGACGGGATCGCGATCCGCCTGCCGGAAGGCGAGTTGGAGATGGATCCGGGCGCCGTGGAGGCGCTGCTGTTCCCGGAGCCCGACGAGGTGGAGGATCTCGTCGTCGGCGGGGTCGCGAACTCGGCCCTGTTCGCGTCGCGGTTCCGCGAGAACGCGGCGCGCGCCCTCTTGCTGCCCCGCCGCCGGCCCGGCACCCGGACACCGCTGTGGCAGCAGCGCCAGCGGGCGGCCGACCTCCTGGCCGTCGCGAGCCGGTACGGCAGCTTCCCGATCCTCGTCGAGACGTATCGCGAATGCCTGGCCGACGTGTTCGACCTTGCCGCCCTGCGCGAGGTCCTCGGGGGCGTCGCGCGGCGGGAGATCGCGGTCCACTCGGTCGAGACCGTCCACGCCTCGCCCTTTGCGAGCTCGCTGCTCTTCGACTACGTCGCCGCGTACATGTACGACGGGGACGCGCCGCTCGCCGAACGACGCGCCCAGGCGCTGACCCTCGATCGCGACCTGCTGCGCGAGCTGCTCGGCCAGGAGGAGCTGCGCGAGCTGCTCGACCCGGCCGCCCTGGCGGACCTCGAGCTCGCCCTCCAGGGCCTGGCCGAGGACCGGCGGGTCTCGACCCAGGACGGCGTCCACGACCTGCTCCGCCGGGTCGGCGACCTGCGCATCGACGAGGTCGTGGCACGGCTGGCGTCGGGTCCGGCGGTCGGAGAACCCGAGGCGAACGCGGCGACCTGGCTGGCGGGCCTCGTCACATCCCATCGAGCGGTCGCGGTCCGGATCGCGGGCGAGGAGCGCTGGATCGCGATCGAGGACGCGGCACGGTACCGCGATTCTCTCGGTGTCTCGCCGCCGCGCGGGGTGCCCGAGGTCTTCCTGGCGCCTGCCGCCGGAGCCCTCGAGGGCCTGCTGGCCCGGTACGGTCGAACCCACGGGCCGTTCCTGACCGACGAGCCCGCCGCCCGATGGGGGCTCCCGGCGCGACTGGTCGAGGATGCGCTGGAGCGACTGCTGGCGGCCGGGACGCTGCTGCGCGGCGAGTTCCGGCCGGGCGGCGCCGAGCGCGAATGGTGCGACCCGGACGTCCTGCGCTCGCTGCGCCGGCGGTCGCTGGCACGCCTCCGCCACGAGGTCGAACCTGTCGAGCCGGCCGCGCTCGCCCGGTTCCTGCCCGATTGGCACGGGATCGCCCCGGTCGGCGAGCGAGACCGGCCCCCGCTCCGTGGCCAGGCGGCCCTCGAACGGCTCGCCGAGGTCGTGGACCAGCTCACCGGCGTCGCCATCCCCGCGTCGGTCCTCGAGCGCGACGTCCTGCCAGCACGGGTGCCCGGCTACCAGCCGCG
Organism: uncultured Chloroflexia bacterium; assembly: GCA_963849405.1. Taxonomy (GTDB): domain Bacteria; phylum Chloroflexota; class Limnocylindria; order Limnocylindrales; family CSP1-4; genus C-114. Next base: position 23,429 of record CAWKHG010000007.1, on the reverse strand, counting down.
CCTCCTCGACGAGCTCGGCGCGCTTGGCGAGGTCGCCTGGGTCGGCCGGGGCAGCCTGAACCGCGACGACGGACGGATCGCGCTGTTCCGGCCGGGCCGGGAAGTGCTGCGTGGCGCGGCCGCCGGTGCGGGCGACGAGGCGGCACGGCCGGAGGGGCCGCGTCACGAGGCGATACGGGCCCACCTCGCCCGCCGCGGGGCGTGCTTCTACCGCGAGCTCTACGGCGCCGCGGGCGGCGGGCCGGACCGCGACGTCCTCGACGCGCTGTGGGACCTCGTGTGGGCCGGCGAGGTCACGAACGACACGTTCGCCCCGCTCCGTGCGCTGCGCTGGCACCGACCGGCCCGCAAGACGGCTCGCCCGCGACCGGGCCGGCTCACGGCGCTCGGTCCGCCCGAGGCCGCCGGCCGATGGTCGCTCGTGGAGGACGCGCCGGCGGCTGCCGGGACCGCGGCGGCGGGGCCGGCCGCCCGCACCGAGCGGATGCACGCCCTCGCGCTCGCCCTGCTGGAGCGCCACGGTGTCCTGACCCGCGAGGCGGTCGCGGCGGAGGCGGTGGCGGGAGGCTTCTCGGCCGTCTACCCGGTCCTCCGGGCGATGGAGGAGGCGGGGCGCATCCGCCGCGGCTACTTCGTCGACGGGCTGGGGGCCGCCCAGTTCGCGCAGGCGGGCGCGCTGGACCGGCTCCGTGCCGTGCGGGAGCCCGTGGGTGCGAACGGCTCGGCCGAGCCGCGGATCCACCTCCTGGCCGCGGCCGACCCGGCCAACCCGTACGGTGCCGCGCTCGCCTGGCCACGCCGCGGTGACGACGATCGGCGGCCCATCCCGCGGGCGGCTGGCGCGTACGTCGTCCTCGTCGACGGCCAGGCGGCGATCTACCTGGAGCGAGGCGGCTCCGGCATCCAGGCTTTCCCGGCGGCCGACGACGCGGCAGTGGGAGGTCACGCGCTGCGCGCCCTGGGCACGCTCGTGGCCGATGGGCGGGTTCGCGAGCTGGTCATCTCGAAGGTCGACGGGCTTCCCGTGGCCGGGTCGCCGTGGCGCGAGCGATTGCTCGAGGCCGGGTTCGTGCCCGGCTACCGTGGACTCGCGATCCGCTCGCCGGCCGGACGCGCGCCGACGCGCTGAACGCCCCACATGCCCGAAGGCGACACCCTCTTCCGGACGGCGGCCGGCCTCCGCCCATACCTCGTGGACGCCCCGTCCGGGCCGCCCGCGCGACCGGTGGCGCCCAGGTCGGGCGCCTCGTCGGGGCCACGGTCGACTCGGTCGACACGATCGGCAAGAACCTCCTCCTGCGCTTCTCGAACGGGCTCGAGCTGCGGACGCATCTCCGGATGAACGGCACGTGGCATCGCTATCGGCCCGGCGAGCGCTGGCGCCGGCCCGCGGCGCGGGCGGTCCTCGTGCTCGAGGTCGAGGGTGCCGTCGCGGTTTGCTTCGACGCCCCGGTCGTGGAGCTCTTCGAGGCGCGCGCCGAGGGGCTCCACCCGGCCCTCGCGCCGCTCGGGCCGGACCTCCTCGGCGCGGAGTTCGACGCTGCCGAGGTGCTCCGCCGCCTGCGCGATCCAGCCCGCGCCGAGGCGACCATCGGGGAGGCGGTGCTCGACCAGCGGGTCATGGCGGGGGTGGGCAACGTCTACCGCTCCGAGATCCTGTTCATCGGCAAGGTGGATCCGTTCGCGAGCGTCGCCTCGCTCGACGACGCGACCCTGGAACGGCTCGTGGCCTCGGCGCGCCGGCTGCTGCTCGCCAATGTCGCCCGGACGCGAGGCCCGGAGCGATCCACGACCGAGGGCGCCCGCGAGGCCGGCGGCGCCCCGCTGTGGGTCTACGGCCGGTCCGGCCGGCCGTGTCGCCGATGCGGCACCCCGATCCGTTCAACGAGCCTGGGCCGGGAGCTGCCGCGGACCGTATGGTGGTGCCCGTCCTGCCAGCGAACGGAGGCCGGCTCCGCGTAGCCGTATCATCGGGCGTCGTGTGTGAGCATTTCGTCGCCCGTTCCCTGGAGCCGTTCCGGATCGACGAGCTGTGGGGCTTCACCGAGAAGCTCGAACGGTTCGGCATCGCCGGATTTGGCTGGGGCGCCGCGTGGCTGACGCCGGGCGGACGGCTCGAGACCCATCGTGACGTGCGGGCGTTCCGCGACGACCCGGCGCGTGACCGGGTCGGCGCGATCGAGACGTCGAGCCTGCTCGTCCACCTGCGCCGCCCGTCGCGGCTGTCCACGCTCGGCGAGCCCGATACGCAGCCGTTCCCCGATCCGGCCGGCCGGTTCGTGTTCAGCCACAACGGCGATCTGGCCGGCCACAAGCCGTGGCGCGAGCGCTACCGCGCTGAGGGCCGCATCCACGGCAAGGCAGACTCCGAGGTGGGCCAGCGCTGGCTCGAGGACCACTGGTCACCCGCTACGCCGGCCGGCGAGGCGCTCTGCTCGCTCCACGACGTCTTCGGCGGCCAGGCGAACCTCGCCCTGCTGGAGCAGGACGGCGCCGTCCACAGTTACGCGGGCAACCGCGAGAACCCGGTGTTCACGTTCCGCCTTGGCGACATCCGGCTGGCATCGACCGGGATCTATTCGCTCGATCGATCACTCTTCCGCTTCGTCGCGCCGACCGCCACGGACCGCCGCCTCGTCCCGCTCGGCACGACCGCCCGCCTGGACTAGCCGGGGGAGGCGCTCGCGGCGCGGCGGGCCGGAGCCGGCCTAGACCCTCGCCAGGTCGGGTGCATGGTCGCTCCGAGCACAACATCGGGCGATAGGGCAGGGAGACCGGCGCATTTGCGCTCCCGAACCACCTACCGGAGGACGCGCTGTGCTCGAATTGAGGGTGGTCGCGACCTGGAGAGCCCAGCCAGGTGCCTTGGCGCCGCTCGTGCGCTCCCAGCGTCCATGCAGCGAGCACGGCCGCGCCTAAGGCTGGCCGTGGCTCACGGATCGGGTCCGACCGTGCGGCTTGGCACGAGCGCGGCATGGCACGGACCCCCGCGTGACATTCCCGCGCGCTGCACGTCTGACCCGTATTCCTGAGGGATGGATGAGCGTAGGATGCGCACCGGAGGGCGTTCCATGTCGGATCTCGCGATCGCACCCGCGATGAAGGGTGGGCGCCCGACCGCGCTCCTGCCCCTCGGGCAGCTGGCCCGGCTGTCGGCCTACTGGCTGGGCCTGACGGCGATCGACTCGGCCGTCGGCCTGTTCACCCAGAACCGGGTGAACTACGGCGGCTTCGTCCAGGATCTCGACGTCGGCCGCGCCCAGGCCCTCATCGGCATCGGCGGCGCGATCATCGGGATCATCCTCCAGCCGACCGTCGGGCAGATGAGCGACTACGCCGTCACTCGCTGGGGCCGGCGAAAGCCGTTCATCGTCTTCGGATCCGTGCTCGACGTCGTCTTCCTCGTCGGGATCGCCACGTCGAACAGCGTCCTCTCGCTGGCGGCGTTCGTGACCCTCCTCGCGGTCAGCACGAACATCGCCCGCGGGCCCTTCCAGGGCTACGTCCCGGACCTCATCGCTGCCCCGCAGGTGGGCATGGCGAGTGCGCTCGTCGGGCTCATGCAGATCCTCGGCAACATCACCGGGATCGCGCTCGTGACGATCTCCCTGGCCCTGAACGCGATGCCGCTCTCGATGATCGCCGTCGCGATCGTGGAGCTCGTCACGATGATCAGCGTCGTCTACCGCGTGGCCCCGGGCCAGCCGCCGCGCCCGCGGCAAGGCCGGTCCTGGCTCGCGATCGCCCGCGAGGCGTGGAGCACGGACATCCTCAAGGAGCGCTCCTACGTCTGGCTCCTCGCGTCGCGCTTCTTCTACCTCATGGGTGGCGGGATCCTGTTCAATGAGATCGTCACGTACCTCAAGCAGGTCCACCATCTCGGGCAGGACGAGGCCGCCGGCGTGCAGTTCACGTTGATCGTCGTCGTCGCCATCGCCACGGTCCTCACGACGATCCCGGCCTCGCGCCTGTCCGACCGGGTCGGGCGCAAGCCGATCATCTACGCCTCGTGCGCCATCGGCGGCCTGGGCGTCCTGATCGCGGCCCTGGCGCCGAGCGTCCCGATCGCGATCGTGGGCGGCGCGCTCTACGGCGCGTCGGCCGGTATGTTCCTGTCGGTCGACTGGGCGCTCATGACGGACATCATCCCGAAGGCCTCGGCCGGGCGGTACATGGGCCTGAGCAACGTGGCCACCGGGGCCTCGGCGCCGGTCTCGGTGTTCATCGCCGGCTTCGTCATCGACGGGGTCAACAGCGCCGCCGGGCTCGGAACCGGACCGCGGGTGGCGTTCATCGTGGGGGTCGTGTTCTACGGCCTGGCTGCGCTCCTGCTGGTCCCGGTGGACCCGACCCGTCACGAGGACGAGACAGCCGAGGCCGTCGCCGCCTAGACATCCTCACGGCCGGACGCTGGCGAGCCCGAAGTACGTCCGCAGGCGGACGCGGGTCCCGCGCCAGACGTTCGCCAAGGCGACAGTTGGACTGGCCTGCCAGGCAGTCCGGAGCCGGGCGGCCCTGGCCCGGAACGACGCCACGATGCCGGGCCAGCGCGACGGCCGCAGGAACCACAGCGGGTCCGGGTGGCGCCACCACCAGGGCACGAGCGCCCAGAGGAAGACGAGGTAGTCGAGGCGGATCGGACGCGTCCCGAACCCGAACAGCGTCTGGATCTGGACGACCGTCAGGGGCAAGGTCGCGATGCTCAGGACGCCGGCCACGGCGAGCCAGACGAGGCCCCACAGGCGGGCCCGCGGCGCGAGGATGATCAGGAAGAGCCCCGGGAACCACTTCATCCAGGTCGCGATGGCCCAGAGGAGGCCGGCCAGGCGCGGCTCGGCCGATTGGGCGCCCCAGAGCATGAACACGAGGAAGATGTCGATGTTGCCGGTGTCGAGGTTGGCCCCGATCGGGAAGAACAGCAGGAGGAAGGCCACGGCCGTGGCGAGGGGCCGCCGGCGGTAGGCCCAGTCCAGGCTCCACAGGAGCAAAACGATCGAGCTGCCCCGCCAGACGACCCAGGCCACGTCCCATGGCAGCACGGCCCACGGCGTGAAGAGCGGCAGCATCCACGGGGCGTAGACGTAGGGCAGGAACGGCCCGGTGGGGTGGTACGGGTCGCCGCCGTTGAGCCAGATCCTGACCGCCGGCCCAGTACGCCCGTGCGTCGGCGCCGGCCGGGTCGCCGCGGGCCACGATCGCGGCGGCCATGAGCCCGCCGACCGCGATGATGATGGCCATCGCCAGCAGCCGCCGGCGATCGCGCAGGTGCGAGGCCTCGCGGCGGAGCGCGCGCCGGAACACGCCGGCGTGGCGTCGAGCGCGCGATTCGGCGACGGCGGACATGGCCGCGCCATTCTCGCACTCGCACCGGTCGGCACCGGGGTCGCGGCGGCCGCCGACACCGCCCGCCGCCCCCGGCGCCGGTGCGTGCGGGGCGGCTCCCGTAGAGTGGCGGACCATGCGACCGCCCGGTGTGCTCGACCTCGCCCCCGGCATCATCGCCGGCTACCTGCCGATCGTGCTCCTCGTGGTCGTGGTGCTCGGCGCCGTGCTGTACAAGGTGCGCTCGCGGTCGGCCCCCAGGCAGGAGGCCGTCCGGACGACGGCTCTCGACCTCGCCCTGGGGCTGTGGCTCGCCCTCACGCTGATGCTCACGGTCGTGCCCGTCGGCCAGGCCCGGCCGCCCGAGCCGATCGCGTTCATCCCGTTCCTCGATTCGATCCAGCGCGTCGCGGACGGCTTCAGCAGCGTCTGGGACGCGGCCAGCGACATCGTCCTCAACGTGATCGCGTTCCTTCCGCTCGGCGTGATCGCCGCCCTGCGCTGGGGTCGCCGCTCGTGGGCGCTTACGATCGTCGCGGCGGCCGCGCTGTCGACCGGCATCGAGCTCGCCCAGTACGTCGAGGCCACCGGGCGGTCCGCCAGCGCGACCGATGTCGTGACGAACACCGCCGGGGCCGCGCTCGGGTTCGCCGTCGGGCTGTGGTTCCGCGACCCCTCGGAGGCCTGACCGGACCGTCGATCGTCCGCGCCGTCCGTCGCGCCGTCCGCCGCCGCGACCGTCGCCCCCCGGGGTTCCTGTATCCTCGCTCGGGAGTCAGGAGGCGCGCACTGGCTGTGGCCGAAGGAACCGTCATCGTGATCGGCGGCGCGGAGGACAAAGTCCGCGACCGGGTGATCCTCAGCCGATTCGTCGCGCTCGCCGGGGGCGAGCAGGCGAAGATCGTGGTCCTCAGCACGGCCAGCTCCCTCGGCACCGAGGCCGGCGATCGCTATCGTCGCGTCTTCTCGGAGCTCGGCGCCCGCGAGGTCCGGCCGCTGCACACCGTGACCCGCCCGCAGGCGAACGACGAGCGGGCGTCGCGGCCGTCGCCGACGCGACCGGTATCTTCCTGACCGGCGGGAACCAGCTCCGCCTCTCGTCGACGATCGGCGGGACCCACCTCGCCCAGGCCATCCCCGCCCGCTTCCGCGGCGGGAGCCGCGGTCGCCGGGACGTCGGCGGGGGCGTCAGCCCTGAGCAGTCACATGATCGCCTTCGGGGCGTCCGGCGCGACCCCCAAGCAGCGGATGGCCCAGATCGCCGCGGGTCTCGGGCGTCCTGCCCGGGGTGATCATCGACCAGCACTTCCAGCAGCGGAACCGCCTTGGGCGCCTGCTCAGCCTCATCGCCCAGAACCCGAGCCTGCTCGGCCTCGGCATCGACGAGGACACGGCCGGCGTGTCGGCCCAGACCACGTGATGGAGGTCATCGGCCGGGGCAGCATCACGATCGTCGACGGGGCGGCCTCGAGACCGACGCCTGGGAGGTCGGCGGCCACCGGCCCATCATGCTCAGCAACGTCGTCCTCCACTCGCTGCCGGCCGGCTACCGGTTCGACCTCCGGGGCGCCATCGCGTCGAGGGTTCCGCCGCTGCGCATCGTGGCGAGCGGCGAGGCCGCCTCCAGCTGACGACATGGGTCGCACCCGCGAAGGGCGCGCCCCGAGGAGATCACCGTGGCTTCGACCGAACCCGCCTCGCGCCCACGCCGGAACGCCGGCAAGGCCGTCGCGGGCGGGGCCGTGGGCGTGGCGGGCAACGGCTCCGGCACGCGCCGGACAGCCCGCGCCGACCCTGCGGATCCTGAGACGCGCGGTGCTGCGCGGCCCGAACTACTGGGCCCGAGAGCCCGTCGTGCGGATGCTCGTCGACCTCGGCGTCCTGGAGCACTTCCCGTCGAACACGCTCCCGGGCTTCACGGACGCGCTCGTCGGGCTCCTGCCGAGCCTCGAGGACCACGCCTGTTCGCTCGGCCGGCGCGGCGGCTTCATCAGCCGGCTGCGCGACGGGACCTGGGTCGGCCACGTCGCCGAGCACGTCGCGCTGGAGCTGCAGAACCTCGCCGGCACGGACGTCCGCCACGGCAAGACGCGCGGCGCCGGCCCGGTCGGCCACTACAACGTCATCTACGAGTACCGCGAGGAGAGCGTCGGGATCGAGGCCGGCAAGATCGCGGTCGCGCCTCGTCAACCACCTCGTCGACCCGACGACGCGGCGCCCGAGTTCGACCTCCTGGCGGAGCTCGAGCGGCTCATCCGGCTCGCCGAGCGGAGCGCCTTCGGGCCGTCCACCCAGGCCCTCATCGACGAGGCGGTGAGCCGCGACATCCCGTACATCCGGCTCGACCGGCACTCGCCTCGTCCAGCTCGGCCAGGGCGTCCACCAGCAGCGGATCCGGGCGACGATGACGTCGCAGACGTCCGCGATCGGCGTCGACATCGCGTCCGACAAGAGCCTCACCAACCGCCTCCTGGACTCGGCCGGGCCTGCCGGTCCCGCGCTCCGAGGTGGTGGACACCGAGGACGCCGCGGTCGCGGCCGCGAAGAGGCTCGGCTTCCCGTGCGTGGTCAAGCCGCTCGACGGCAACCACGGCCGGGGCGTGCACCTCGACCTCCAGTCGCGAGGAGGCAGTCCGGGCCGCGTTCCCCGGCGCGCTTCGCGAGAGCCGGGCGGGCGACGTCGTCGTCGAGACGTACGTCACACGGCAACGACTATCGCGTCCTCGTCATCGGGGGTCGCTCGCGGCGGTCGCCGAGCGGGTCCCCGCCTCGGTCGTCGGCGACGGCGAACACACGGTCCGCGAGCTCGTGGACACCGCGAATGCCGACCCGCGCCGGGGCATCGGCCACGAGAAGGTGCTGACCCGGATCGCGCTCGACGAGGCGGCCGAGGCGCTCCTGGGGACGCAGGGCCTCGATCTCACGCCGTCCCGGCCAGCGGCGTCCGGGTCAAGCTCGCCCTGACCGGGAACATGTCGACCGGCGGCACGTCGATCGACCGGACCCTGGAGGCCCACCCGGACAACGTGGAGATCGCCGAGACCGCGGCGCGCGTCGTCGGCCTCGACATCGCCGGCATCGACTTCATCTGCCCGGACATCGAGACGCCCGTCCGCGAGACCGGCGGCGCGATCGTCGAGGTGAACGCCGCGCCCGGGTTCCGGATGCACACGCACCCGACCGAGGGCGAGCCGCAGTACGTCGCCCGGCCGGTCATCGACTCGCTGTTCCCGCCCGGCACGACGTCGCGCATCCCGATCCTCGCCGTCACCGGCACGAACGGCAAGACGACGACCGTGCGGATGATCGCCCACATCCTCAAGCTCATGGGCCGGCGGGTCGGGATGACCTCCACGGACGGCATCGTGATCGACGGGCGGCTCATCAAGAAGGGCGACATGAGCGGGCCGAAGTCGGCCCAGATGGTGCTCCAGAACCCGACCGTGGACACGGCCGTCTTCGAGGTGGCCCGGGGCGGCATCCTCCGCGAGGGCCTCGGCTACGACCGCAACGACGTCGCCGTCGTGACCAACGTCACGGGCGATCATCTCGGCCTCGGCGGGATCGACTCGATCGGCCAGCTGGCCAACGTCAAGGGCGTGGTCGTCGAGGCCGTGCCGCGGTCGCGGCACGGCCGTGCTCAACGCCGACGATCCGCACGTGGCCCGGATGGGCCGCCACTGCGCCGGCCGGGTCGTCTACTTCAGCATGCAGACCGCCAAGGGCGAGGACGGCTTCGACCGGGTCGATGGGCACGCCGGCGCGCGGCAGGGCCGCGTTCATCCTCCAGGAGACGGACGAGGGCGAGCTCGTCGTGCTCCGGCTCGGCTCGCGGACGATGCCCGTGCTGTACACGCACCTCATCCCGGCGACGTTCGGCGGACGGGCCCGGATGAACGTCGCGAACGCGCTCGCCGCGGCCGCCGCCGCGTGGGCCGTCGGGCGCCCACCTGCACGACATCCGCCAGGGCCTCCGCACGTTCTCGACCTCGTTCTTCCAGGCGCCCGGCCGGCTCAACATGCTCGAGCTGGGCGGCGGGGTCCGGGTCGGTCATCGACTACTGCCACAACGTCGACGGGATGCGCCACCTGGCCGACTTCGTCAACCGGATGATGGTCGACTCGGCGGCTTCCGACGTGCGCACCGAACGGCGGCGGTCGAAGGGGCCGGCGCCCGACGCCGAACGCCGCGAACGAACGGGCCGGGCCATCGGCGTGCTCGGCATCCCGGGCGACCGCCGGGACGACGACCAGAAGATGTACGGCGCCCTTGCGGCGGGGGCGTTCGACGAGATCATCGTGCGCGAGGACCGGAACCTCCGCGGTCGCGAGGCGGGCGCCTCGGCCGCGAACGTGCTGGCCGGTGTCGAGGCGGCCCGGGCCGCCGGCGGGGCGCGGACCGGCACGCCGAGGCGATCCTCGAGGAGATGGCGGCCGTCCGGGCCGGGCTGGCGAAGGCGAAGGCGGGCGACCTCGTCGTGATGTGCGTCGACGATGCGGTCGCGCGTCTATCGCGAGGCGATGGCCGCCTCCGGCACGTCCGCCCGCGGCGGCTCGGCGTTCGCGGATCCGGGCGAGCTCGAAGCCCCGGACGGGTAGCCGGGCGACTTCCGACCGCGCCTAGCTCCCTTCGCGGTCCTGCAGCCGCGGCACGAGCGCCGTGAGCTCCGACGCGATGTCGACCGGCCGGGCGCCGAGCTCGGTGAGCAGCCGGAAGACCCCTTCGCGGTCCTCCTGGCACATGAGCACGACGATCCGCGGGGCATCCGGCCGGGCGCCCGAGCCGGCGCCGATCGTGCCGCCCGCGCCGTTGAGCTCGGCCCGCAGCGCCGCGGTCTCCGACGGGTAGACGGGCACGTCCGCGACCTTCACGCCGCCCGCCTTGACGCCGGCCATCAGCTCACCGATGACCGACTCGCGGGTCCGCCCGCGGAGGTACTTGACGGTCTCCTTGACCGCGACCCGCTGGGCTCGCTGGGCGGCCAGCCGGCCGATCCCGCGCAATGTGTCGTCGGGCCGGTCGCCGGCCGTGCCGATGATCGCGGTGATCGGCGCGGCGCGGCCCGCAGCGCCTCCGGCGATCCCCTCGGCGACGTCCAGCAGGGCCGAGATGCCGGCCTCGTTGTGGGCGAAGTCGACGATGACCAGCCGCGCGCCCAGCCGGAAGATGTTGAGCCGTCCGGGTGAGCGGTCGATCGATGGCCGGAAGTCGAGCAGCCCGCGGCCGACCTCCTCGATCGTCGCGCCGAGGGCCCGCGCGGCGCCGGCGGCGGCAAGGGCATTGGCGATGTTGTGGCGAGCCAGCCCGCCGATCGCGATGGGGATGTCGCGGGCCCGGGCGATCTCGTGGGTGACACCCTTCGCGCCGTCCACCTCGACGAGCGCACCGCGACGCAGGAGGTACGCCCGACCGCCGCGGGCCCGGTGCCGGCGCACGGCCGCCGAGGCCTCGCCATCCAGCGAGAAGTACGCGATCTGCGCGCGAACTCCTCGCCCGGCCGCGACCACGTATGGATCGTCGCCGTTGAGGACGGCCCAGCCGTCGGGCTTGGTCATCCGGGCGATCGTCGCCTTGACCTCGGCCAGCTCCGGCAGGGTGTGGATGCCCTGGAGGTCGAGGTGGTCGGAGGAGACGTTGGTGAGCACGCTCGCCTCGTTCGACTCGTAGCCGACGCCCTTGAGCATGATCCCGCCCCGGGCGGTCTCGAGGACCGCGACGTCGACGTCGTGCGCGCTCCAGGATGCGCGCCGCGCCGCCCGGCCCGGTCCAGTCACCTTCCTCGACCATCCGCTCGTCGACGAGGATGCCGTCGGAGGTCGTCGTTCCGACGTGGCGGCCGGCCAGGACGAGGATGTGGGTGATGAGCCGGGTGACCGTGCTCTTCCCGTTGGTGCCGCTGATGCTCACGATCGGGGTTCGCCGCTCCGTGTCGCGGATCCAGGTGGGCCCGGCCGGCGATGCGGTGGCGATCGCGCTCGTGTGGCGCTCGAGGAGCCGCGACTGCGCCCCGGTGAGCGTCGCCCGGCGGGCGGGGGAGACGTCGCGTTCTGCGAGCGCGAACGCGGCCTCGGCGATGGCCCGCCCGCGCTCCACCGACGCCATCGGCCAGGTCACGATCCAGTGCCCGGGCTCGGAGGTCCGGTGGACGACCAGCCCTGCCGTGCCGTCGCGGTGGTCGATCCGGAGCCGCCGGACCCACGCGGCGATGGCGGCGACGCCGTCCGGCCATTTGGCCGCCGGGACCGCGGCCCCCAGGCGGACCCGGGCGTGGTGGGCCGGCTCGCGCTGGCCGTACCACGTCCGCCGCCGGCCAACGGCGACCTCCAGCTTGACTACCGGCGCCAGCCGGTAGACGTTCGGTCCCTCGAGCGGCCTGACCTCGACGAGTCGCACGGCTCAGGCAGGATAGCAAGGCGATGGGGCCGATAGACTGGCCTCGTGCTGGACCTCGACTCGGCCGGTGCGTCGGCCGCCGGCGCCACGGTGCGCCCCGACGAACTCGAAGCCATCCAGGGGCTGGTCGCGGCCGACCTGCCGGCCTTCCTGGCCGACCTCGAGACGCTCGTCAATATCGACTGCGGCGAGCTACACGCAAGCGCGGGCGTCGACGAGGTCGGGCGCTGGGTGGCCGGGTTCATGGAACGGCTCGGCGCGACCGTCACGCGCCACGAACACGCCACGCTCGGCGACACGATCGTCGGCGAGTTCCGGGGCCGGCCCGGCGGGCGCCGGGCGTTGCTCATCGGCCATATGGACACGGTCTTCGACCCGGGCACCGCGGCCGCTCGCCCGTTCCGGGTCGCGGATGGCCAGGCGTTCGGGCCCGGGCGTCACGGACATGAAGGGCGGCCTGCTCGACCGGCCTGTACGCGCTCTCGGCGCTCACCCGAGCCGCCGGGGAGCTGCCGTTCGAGCAGTTGTGGTTCGTCGCCAACCCGGACGAGGAGATCGGCTCGCCGACCTCGACCCCGATCATCCGCGAGCTCGCCGGCGGCGTGGACGCGGCGTTCGTGTTCGAGTGCGCCCGGGCCAACGGCGACATCGTGAGCTCGCGCAAGGGCATCGTGGACGCCCGGATCACGATCCACGGGCGGGCGGCGCACGCCGGCGTCGAGCCCGAGAAGGGCCGCAGCGCGATCCTCGCCGCCGCGCACCTCGTCCCGATGCTCCACGCGCTCACCGGGCGCTGGCCGGGCGTGACCTGCAACGTCGGGGTCCTCCACGCGGGGACGCGTCCGAACGTGGTGGCCGAGGAAGCCCGCCTCGAGGTGGACCTGCGGGCGATCCGGGGCGAGGACCTGGACGCGGCCGTGGCGGCCGTCCGGGAGCTGATGGCGGCACCCGCCGTGCCGGACGTGACGATGGACATGGAGACGATGGCGTCGTGGCGGCCGATGGAGAAGCTCGAGCGCTCGGGGCGGCTCGTCGACACCGCCGTCGCCTTGGCCGAACGCCTCGGCTTCCCGCTCAGGGACGCGGCGACCGGCGGAGCCTCGGACGCCAACACGACCTCCGGGATGGGCATCCCGAGCCTCGACGGTCTCGGGCCGATCGGCGGGAACGACCATGCCCCGGGCGAGTACCTCGAGGTGGACTCGATCGTGCCCCGGACGACGCTCGCCGCCGGACTCCTGCTGGCCGTCGCCCGCGATCCGGTCGTGGGCTCGTGGCGCGCCGGCTGAGCTCCCAATGACCGATCGGCGACGGATCTCCTCGGGTGGTCCGTGGGAAGGCCGAGCCGGCTACTCGCGCGCCCTCGTGGTCGGCGACAGCTGCTGGGTATCCGGAACGACCGACGCGGGCCCCGACGGGCGGTCGAGCCATCCTGGCGACATCGGCGCGCAGGCGCGGGCGGTCTTCGAGATCATCGGCGCGGCCCTCGTCGAGGGCGGGTTCACGCTGGCCGACGTGGTTCGGACCCGGATGTTCGTGACGGACATCGCCCGCTCGTCCGAGGTGCTCCAGGTCCACGGCGAGATCTTCGGGACGATCCGTCCCGCCGCCTCGATGGTCGAGGTCTCGGCACTGATCGAGCCGTCGCTGCTCATCGAGATCGAGGTCGACGCGCAACGCGGCTAGGGCCGCCCTAGCCCAGGTTGAGCGCGCGCACGGCCGCCGCGAGGGCCACCGCGGCGATCAGCCCGAGGAACAGGTTCTTGCGCCACGCGACGAGGACGACGCAGAGCGTCACGGACAGCCACTCGACGCCCACGTGGAAGTGACCGCGCCCGGCCTCGTCGACGACGACCGCGGTGTTCACCGCCGCCAGCGCCCCGAGCACGGCCGGCCCGACGAGACGTAGATAGGCGAGGGCGACCGGGGGCAGCCGATCGATCCCCGGCACGATGAGCGGCAGCGCCCGCGCGGGGTACGTGACCGCGCCCATGAGCAGGGCCAGGCCGACGAGCTCGACGCTCATGACGACCGCTCCTCGTGCTCTGCGTCGGACACGTCGGGCAGGTCCCCGAACGGTACGGGTGGCGGGATAAGGCGGCGCTCGGCGCGCGGCCCCCGCCCAGCTCTTCCGCGGTGACGTCGGCAAGCGCGGTGGCTTGTCCGAGCGGCACCGAGTTCGCGGGAACCAGATGCGGTTCGGACGCCCTGCCCTCGCGGCCCGGCACCGCCAGGCCGACCAGCGGCCCGACGAGCCCACCGACGACCACCGCGACGCGCGGATCCCAGGCCAGCGCGACCGCGACGCCGATGGCGATCCCGGCGCCGGCCGCGACGATCTCCCGGCGGCCCGTAACGAGGCCGACGGCGAGGCCGGCCATCGCGGCCGGGAACACGACGTCGATCCCGTAGCGCTCGGGCGACTCGATCAGCTGGCCGCCGAGGAAGCCGGCGATCGTGGCGACGTTCCAGGGGATGAACGTGGACACGATCGCGGCGATGAAGTAGCCGCCCAGGTCCATCCGGCCGAGCCGCCGGAAGTGGGCCAGAGAGAGGGCGAAGGCCTCGTCGGTCAGGAGGTGGGCCGCCACCAGGCGCTTGACGCGCGGGACCGACTGGAACCACGGCGCGAGGGCGGCCGAGTACAGGAGATGGCGGATGTTCAGGAGCCCGGTCAGGAGCACGATGGCCGGCCACGGCGTGCCCGACGCGACCAGGCTCACCCCGGCGAACTGGGCGGCGCCCGCGAAGAGGATCGTGCTCATCGCGATCGCCTCGACGAGGGAGTAGTGGCCGTGCTCGGCCGCGCTCAGCCCGAAGACGAATCCGAACGCGCTCGCGGACACCATGATCCCGAGCATGTCGATCGCCAGCCGCCGGCGAGCCTCGCGGAGGGTAGGGACGGCAGGGGCGATGGGGGCGGTCATCGGATGGGCGATCGGGTCCGCGTCCGGACGCGGACTACCTCAGCGCAGGTAGGTCTTGCCGCAGGTGCCGTCGCAGACGACGAACAGGGCGTGCTTGTCCCGCGCGTAGCCGGCCGCGTGGAGCAGGCCTGGGCAGCCCTTCGTGGGGCACTTCCAGACCCACCATCGATCGTTCTCGTCGAGCGGCGTCGTCTCCGCCTCGACCGTGGCGGACAGCCCGTCGCGGCTCGCCAGCAAGCGGTTGATCGTGACCGAACGATCGGCGTCCGTCTCGCTCGAGTACGGATAGTTCTGGCCGACGTTCGAGGTCACGGTGGTCCTCCAAGGGCGCGGGAGACAGGGGCGACGGGGTGAGCGGCCACCTCGGCCGAGCGAGTATAACGGCGCTCTCGGTCAGGTCCGGGTCGCCACGAAGACGCTGACGCCGAAGATCAGCAGGAGCAGGCCGCAGACCGCGACGGACCGGCGGTCCGTGCCCCAGGACTCGAACGCGGTCGTCACCAGGGCCGTGGCAGGCGTGCAGATCAGCACGATGCACGCCGCGGTGAGCCAGGCCGACGGGTCGAGGCGCAGCAGGCCCGGCGCCACGTCGCCGATGGCCACCGTCCCGATCGCCGCGCCGCCCTTCGCAAGCGCCAGCACGAGGCCCACGATGAAGCCGATCCCGGCGACCAGGGCCCCGGCCCGCATCACGGCCGCCGTCAGGCGACTCGTGGCCCGCGGCGCGATCACAGGGCCCGCCCCAGCATCTGGAGCGCAAGCAGGATGCACAGCCCGGCGAACACCCAGCGCAGGACGGTCGTGCTGACCCGCGGCCCGACCCGCGCCCCGATCTGCGCTCCGGCGATGATCCCCAGGGCGACCGGCGCCGCGATGAACGGGTCGAGCTGGCCGCGGGCGTAGTACACCGCGGAGCTCGCGGCTGCGGTCGCCCCGAGCATGTAGGTGCTCGTCGTGACGGCGACCCGGAACGGGACGCCCATGATCGTGCTCATCGTCGGGACGTTGACCACGCCGCCACCGATCCCGAGCAGACCGGAGAGGCCGCCGGCCACCACCGAGAACGCGAGGCCGATCCCAACTCG
Organism: uncultured Chloroflexia bacterium; assembly: GCA_963849405.1. Lineage (GTDB taxonomy): Bacteria > Chloroflexota > Limnocylindria > Limnocylindrales > CSP1-4 > C-114. Next base: position 7,701 of record CAWKHG010000007.1, on the reverse strand, counting down.
CTCGGCGCGGTACTCGACCGTGGCGCCGGTCGACGGTTCGACGTAGGACGAGCGGAACCCGCCGCTCTCGACCACGTGGGACGCCGGACGCTCGCGCGACCAGCCGACCTGGACGGCCACGCCGAGCAGGACGAGCCCGAACAAGGCCGACAGGATCGTCGCGTCGACGGCGTTGGCGATGAACCCGCCGAGCACGGCACCGGACGATGTCGCCGCCAGCAGGACGAGCCCGAGGCGCCGATCCACCGTGCCGGCGTCCAGGTAGCGCGAGCCGGCGACCAGCGAGGTGACGATGACGCCGAGCAGGCTGGCCGCGGCCGCCGTCTTGATGGGCACGCCCAGCAGGATCGTCAGGGCCGGGACGACGACCACGCCGCCGCCAACGCCGACCAACGCGCCGAATGTCCCGGCGAACACCGCGAGCGCCGCGGCGGCGAGGAGATGGCCGGGATCGATCACCGCTCCACTATCCGCGAAATCGGCGCTCGGAGCAGGCCGGGCGCGTCCGTCGTCCTCACGCGTCCGCGGCTGCCGGGTCCACGACGATGCGCGGCGCCTCGCCGTTCGGACCGACGAGGTGGCAGCTCGCCCGGTGCGTCCCGCCGGCCGGATCGACGAGGAGCGGGGGCTCGACGCGGCAGCGGTCGATCGCGATGGGGCAGCGCGTGTGGAAGCGGCAGCCGGGCGGCGGGATCGAGCGGGCTCGGCGGATCGCCCGGCAGGAGGATCTGGCGTCCGCGTGCGCTGCAGCGCCGGGTCGGCGATGAGGACCGCCGACAGGAGCGCCTGCGTGTACGGGTGTCGAGGCGCCGCGAAGATCGCCTCGCGCGTGCCTTCCTCCACGATCTGCCCGAGGTACATCACCGCGATCCGGTCGGCGAGGAACTCGCGCGGCCGACAGGTCGTGGGTGATGAACAGGCAGGCGAACCGCATCTCGCGCTGCAGGTCGACGAGCAGGTTCGAGCGTCGCCGCCTGGACCGATGCGTCGAGTGCGGAGATCGGCTCGTCGGCGACGAGCAGGTCCGGGCGGATGATCAGCGCCCGGGCGATCGCGACGCGCTGGCGCTGCCCGCCCGAGAGGCTATGCGGGTACCGATCCTGGAGCTCCGACCGGAGGCCGACGCGCTCGAGCATCTCCGCCACCAGCGCTCTCGCCGCTCGCCGCGCCCGACCAGCCCGTGGTGGACGAGCGGCCCGCCGACGATCTGGCCGACCGTCATCCGCGGGTTCAGCGACGAGTACGGATCCTGGAAGACGACGTGCATCTGGCGGCGCAGCGGTCGCAGCGCGCGGCGGCCGACACGGGTGATGTCCCGGCCGAGGACGACGATCGCGTCCGCCGCGTCGGCCGGAGCAGCCGGACGATGCACCGCCCGACCGTCGTCTTGCCGCTGCCGCTCTCCCCGACGAGCGCTACCGTCTCGCCGCGGTGCGATCGCAGCGAGACCGCCGTCGACCGCCCGGAGCGACGCCGCCGTGCCCGAACGCCCCGCCGCCCACCCGGAAGCTGCATCTCGAGGCCCGACGACATCCAGGACGGCGTCGCGGTCGGACTCGGCCGGGCGCCTCGGCCGGTCGCGACTGCGCGATCATCGCCCGGCCCCGGGTGGAAGCAGGCCACGGAGTGCCCCGGGCGCGAGCGTCCTCGAGGCAGCGGCAGCTCCGACGCGTCAGCGATCGTCGGCGCGCGGGCAGCGCGGCGCGAACGAGCACGACGTCGCCGGGCGCGAGCATCGTCGGCACGACGCCGGGGATCTCGACGAGGCGCGACCGAGGGACGGTCTGCGACGGGATGCCGGACCGCGCGCGAGCAGCCCTGGGTGTAGGGATGCTGCGGGCGCGGCGAACAGGTCGTCGACGGTCGCCTCCTCGACGGCGCGGCCCGCGTACATGACCATGACCCGGTCCGCGACGTCCGCGACGACCCCGAGGTCGTGGGTGATGAGGATCGACCGCCATGTCGAGGCGCTTCCGGAGGTCGTCGATGACCCGCAGGATGGCGGCCTGGATCGTCACGTCGAGGGCGGTCGTCGGCTCGTCGGCGAGGAGCAGGCGGGGCCCGCAGGCGATCGCCATCGCGATCATCACGCGCTGGGCCATGCCGCCCGACATCTCGTGCGGGTACTGGTCGATCCGGCGCGATCGGATCGGGGATCCCGACCGAGCCCGAGCAGGTCGATCGACCCGGGCGCGCGCGCGTCCGGCTCGAGGCCGCTCGTGACGCTCGAGGACCTCGCCGATCTGGCGGCCGATCGTCAGGACCGGGTTCAGCGAGGTCATCGGCTCCTGGAAGATCGTGCCGATCGACTTGCCGCGGATGTCGCGCATCCGGGCCGGCCTGGCGCGCGCCGCAGGTCCTCGCCGTCGAGCAGGACGCTGCCCGAGGTGATCTCGCCGCCGTTCGGCAGCAGGCCCAGGATGGACATCGCCAGCATCGTCTTCCCGCAACCCGATTCGCCGACGACCGCGACGATCTCGCCGCTGGCTGACCGTGAACGAGACGCGGTCGACCGCCTGGACGCCGCGCCCGCCCGGGAGCGCGGATCCGGACCGACACGTCCCGGACGTCGAGGACCGGCGTCATCGGCGAGCCTCGGGTCGAGCACGTCGCGCAGGCCATCGCCGACGAGGTTGAATGACAGCGTGGTCACGAGGATGGCCAGGCCGGGGACGATCGCGAACCACGGCGCCGGTGCCGAGGTACGGCTGCGCGGCCGTCAGCATCACGCCCCACGACGGCGTCGGCGGCTGGACGCCGAGGCCGAGGAACGACAGGGTCGCCTCGGCCAGGATCGCGAACGGCAGGATGACCGTCGCCTGGACGAGCAGGGCGTTGAAGGCGTTCGGCAGGATGTGCCGGAAGATCACGCTGCGGTCCGGGGCGCCGTCGGCGATCGGCGGCCTGGACGAACGCTCTCCTCGCGCAGGCGAGAGCACCTCGCCCCGCGTGACCCGGATCAGCTTCGGGATCTGGACGATCCCGATCGCGCAGCGTCGCGTTCAGGAGCGACGGGCCCGAGGATCGCCGCCAGGCCGCACCGCGATGATCAGGAACGGGAACGCGAGCAGCGCATCGGTGACGCGCATGACGATCGTGTCGAGCACGCCCCGGTAGTAGCCCGCGACCAGGCCGACCGGGACGGCCACGACGACGGCGAGCAGCGTCGCGAGGACCCCGGCCTGCATCGATGCCCGGGCGCCCCAGATGACGCGCGACAGGATGTCCCGCCCGAGCTCGTCGGTCCCGAACGGATGACTGCCCGTCGGGCGGCGACAGGACGGCGTTGAAGTCGTTCGCGGCCGGGCTCGTAACGGCGCCACGATCGGCGCCGCGATCGCCGAGCCGACGATGACCGACGCGGCGACGAGCAGGCCGATCGCCGCCGGGCGGCCGCGCGCAGCAGCCGCCGGACGGACCCGGGCCCACGAACGAGCGTGGCACGCGGCGGTCGCGGTCATCTCGTGGCTCGGCCGACCACGCGGACCCGCGGGTTCAGCACGGAGTAGAGCACGTCGACGATGAAGTTGATCCCGATGTAGGCGACCGCGCTGACGAGCGCGACGCCCTGGATGACCGGGTAGTCGCGGCGTCGAGATCGCCTCGATGATCAGCCGACCGAAGCCGGGGATGAGGAAGATCGACTCGGTCACGACCGATCCGGAGATCGAGCGCACCCAGCTCGAGGCCGAGGATCGTGACGACGGGGACCAGGCTGTTCCGGCAGCGCGTGGCCGAGCACCACGTCGCGCTCGGACAGGCCCTTCGCTCGCGCGGTGCGGATGTAGTCGGACGCCGAGCGACGCGATCATCGCCGAGCGCACCTGGCGCAGCAGGACGGCGCCGAGCCCGGCTCCCAGGACGATCGCGGGCAGGATCATCCGCGCAGGTTGTCGACCGGGTCCTCGAAGAAGCGGGACGTATCCCGACGCCGGCAGCACGTCCAGCCCGACGGCGAAGACGAGGATGAGGACGATGCCCAGCCAGAACGTCGGGATCGACAGCCCGACGAGGCCGATCGTGCTTGCCGACGTAGTCGGATCCGCGACGCCCTCCGGACGGCCGAGGATCCCGAGCGGGACGCCGATCGACGATCGCGAACAGGCCGGCGAGGAGCGCGAGCTCGAGCGTCGACCGGGATCCGGCGGATGATCTCGGCGCATGACCGGCTGCCTGCGTCCGGATCGACGTGCCCAGGTCACCGGTGACCGCGAGCGAGACAGCCAGCGGACGTATTGGACGGGGATCGGCTCGTCGAGGCCGTACCGCGCGCGGATCGCCGCGTTGACCGCTGGATCCCGGCCCTCACCCGAGAGGGCGAGGGCCGGGTCTCCGGGCAGGCTCCGCACCGCGGCGAACACGAACGATCGACGCGAGCAGCAGCGCGACGAGCGACTCGAAGGCGCGCCGGACGAGGAACCGGCCCATCGAGTCACTCGTACGGCGCCGGGATGCCGGCGCCCGCCAGGTCAGCCCCGGGCCAGGTAGGCGACTTCAGCCTCGGCATGCCGTCGACGTAGAGCGTCGTACCCCTGGACCGCGGCGTGCACGGCGGAGTACAGGACCTCGTGTTGGAGATAGAGGATGTTGCGGCGCTGCTGGACCAGCTTCACGACCTGCGGTGTAGATCGCCTTGCTGGCCTCACGGGTCGTATTCCGCGCGGCCCTGGGCGAGCAGCGCGTCGATCGCCTCATCGCTCGCCTTGCCGTAGTTGTCCGACCCGTCGGTGTGCTGGAAGCGGTGGATGTTGGCGTCGGGGTCCACCCGCCCGGACCAGCGCGCCAGCATCATCTCGGAAGTCGCCGTTGGTCTGGTTCGTCGAACGCGGTCGTGTTCTCGAGCGGCACGATCTCGCAGGTCGAAGCCGGCCTCGGCGACCTGCGACTGCAGGAGCTCGCCGAGCCGGATGTTGACCGGCGTAGAGGGCATCTTGAACTCGACGGTGATCGGGGTGGGCAGGCCGGATGTCGGCCACCAGCTCCTGGGCTCGCGCGAGGTCGCGTGGCGGGCAGGTGCTCCCGTCGGAGTACGGGCTTGCCGGCGAGATCGGGCCGCATCCGGGCACCTGCAAGCCGCTGTAGACGATCTGGTTGATCTGGTCGCGATCGATCGCCAGCTCGAACGCCTCGCGGAGCTTCGGATCGACGAACGGGCTGTCGACCTCGCCGGGTGGCTCCGCGATGCCGTTGGCGTTGGCGATGTTGAATGTCATGAACGTGTACGCGTTCGAGACCTTGTCGAGGACCGTGAACGCCGGATCGCCTGCGCAGGCCCTCGACATCCGTCGTGGCCAGCCGGTCGACGACCTGGAGGTCTCCCGAGCGCAGGTTGGCGGTCCGCACGGTCTCGTCGGTCGATCGAGCCGGTAGATGATCGTGTCGAGGTAGACGTTGTCCTTGTCGTAGTAGTCGCTCGGACCGCTGGAGCGTCGTGTGATCGCCGACGACCCGCTCGACGAACTCGAACGGTCCGACGCAGACGGGCTCGTTGCCGAAGTCGGCGCCGAGCTCGTCGATCTGGGCCGGCGACATGATCATGCCGGCGCGATCGCTGAGCGCTCCGGTGAGCGCGGAGTCGGGGGCCTTCAGGGTCAGGACGACTGTCGTTCGGCATCGGGCGCCTCGATGGACGCCACGCTACTCAGCTCGCTGCTCGCCGGGAGCCTCGGCGTTCGATGACGGTCGAGGCTCTTCACGACCGCGGCGGCATCGATCGGCGTGCCGTCATTGAACTTGACTCCCTCGCGGACGGGATCGTCACGGTCAGGCCGTCCTCGGAGACCTCCGGCATCGCGGTCGCGAGCTGCGGGACGAGCGCCCCCTGCAGGTCGAGGTCGTAGAGCTTCTCGCACATGTTGATGAAGACTTCGCGCGGTGCCGGCGGTACCGGCGAACGTCGGGTCGAGGGTGTCCGCGTCCTCGAACACCGACAGGGTCACGGTGCCGCCCTTGACGGGAGCACCGGACGCGGCAGCGGACCCGGCGGGACCGGAGCCGGCCGGTCCTGAGGCAGGAGCCGGCGTTGCCGTGCCTCCACATGCGGCCACAACGAGGCCGATGAGCAACAGGCCGATCGTCGGCCGGCGTCGGTGGAGTCATCTCGCCCTCCCAGGCCACGCCCCGTCCGATGCTGAGCAATCGGTTGCGCGCGTGGCCGAACTCTAGCAGCGCACTGCCTCCGATGCAACCGTTGGCACGGGCTCGAAAGGCGGCTATTTCACGTTCGGACGTGGTCGCGACGACGGGTCGTGCGAGGCCCGAGCCTGCCGAACGCCCCGCCGGATCGCCCGGCGGGTACCAGACGGCGGGCAGCCCGGCAGCTCCGCGGGTCGGTCGCGGCAGCCACCGACCCGTCCGAGCCGCCGGCCCCCCGGCCACCAGCTCGATGGCGTGGCAGTGGCCGACCGTGCCCTCGAACGCGTCGATCTCGGTCACGCGGATGGCCCAGGTCGCGCAGGGCCCGGGCGATCCCGGTGCGAAACGGGACTCCAGGCGCACGTCCTGACCGGCGGTGCGCAGCCGCCTCCGGGTCGACGAACCAGCGGGGCGCTTCGACGGCCGTGGCGACGTCGACGCCGCCATCGACCAGGGCCGAGGCCACCTGGGTAGCACCGCGGCCGCGCGTGGCCCCCCATCGAACCGGCCACCACCCAGGGCCGGCCGTCACGGAAGAGCATCCCCGGCAGGAAGCGTGTGGAGCGGCCGTTTCCCGGCGCGACGCTCGTTCGGATGCCCGGCCCGGAGATGGACATCCATCTGCGATCGTGGATGGATGAGCCCGGTCTCGGGATCGAGCACGCCCGAGCCGAAACCCTTGAAGTTCGACTGGATGAGGCTCACCGCGTTGCTGTCGCGCGTCGACCACCGCAATGTAGATCGTCCGCCTCCGCGCGGGACGTGGGCTGCGCGGGGCGGGCGCCGCCGCCGCTCGACGATGCGGCCCGCGAGGGCTCGCAGACGGTCGTCGGACAGGATGCAGGCTCGTCGGGTCCTCGGCCATCGCCGGATCGGCTAACAGCGCGTCCCGTCCGCCATGGCCACCGTCGACGCCTCCAGCCCGAGGTGGATCCAGCGGGCATCGGCGACGCCGGCCGGATCGAAGGCGCTCGCAGGCGGTGGCTCGAACCGCGCCGAGCAGCCCGAGGATCTCCGAGGGCGACCAGGCCCGAGCTGTTCGGCGGGTGGCTCGTCGCCCGGACGCCCCGGCTCGATCCCGATCGGGTTCCTCCCAGGTCGCACCCTGGGCGTGCAGGTCGGCGACCGTGATCGGCGAGCCCGCCCGCGCCAGCCTCGGCCGCCGGGCGCTCGGCGAGATCACCGTCGCACAGGTCGTCGATCCCGACGACCGCGATCCGCTCCAGCGTCCGGGCGAGGGCCGGCAGCCGGACCACCTCGCCCGGTCCCACGGCCGGCCTCGGGGTCGATAGACCGAGGCCCAGCCCGTGCTCGCGGTCCGGCAGTTCCATCCGAGACCTCGGGTATGCGCGGCCGCTCGCCTCGACCGCCGCGATGTACCCGTCCCAGGCCGGGAAACCGCCGGCGGCGAGCTCGATCGCCGGGCGCGAGGACGCCTCGCGCGACACCGACCGTGACGCGCGTGAGCCCTCCCCAGTACTGGACCACGCCGGGCGTTGTGATCGGAGGGCCGGATCACCGGCACTCTCTGATCGGCCGGCTCGCCGCCAGGCTTCGGCGTCCGCG
>CAWKHG010000006.1:0-593298 GCA_963849405.1 uncultured Chloroflexia bacterium | reverse complement strand
GACGTGAACGACCTGTTAGCCGCCCGTGGCTGACGCCGGACGGGTCATCGCCGGACGCGCGGCCGGTCGCCGTCTCGCCGCGCCGCCGGGGGAGGGCACGAGGCCGCTCGCCGACCGGGTGAAGCAGACGCTGTTCGCGATCCTCGAGCCCGACCTCGACCGGGCACGGGTGCTGGACCTGTTCGCTGGCAGTGGCGCCGCCGGCATCGAGGCGCTCTCGCGAGGAGCCGCGGCCGCAACGTTCGTGGAACGCGATGGACGGGCCTCGAAGACGATCGCGGACAACCTCAGGACCACCGGCCTCGCGGGCGCCGCGGCCGTCGTGGTCACCGCCGACGCCCTCGCGTGGTTGCGTCGACCCGCGACGACGGACGGCCCCCGCTTCGATTTGGTCGTCACCGACCCGCCGTACGCCGAGACGGAGCTGCTCGCCGCCGTCCTCGCCGAGCTTGGCACGCAGCATGCGCCGCTCGCGCCGGCGGCCAGGGTCGTGGCCAAGCACTTCTGGCGCGACCGTCCGCCCGAGCGGATCGGGCTGCTAGCATCCGAGCGGGAGCGCCGCTTCGGCGAGACGGCGCTCACGTTCTACCGTCGCATCGCCGAGGAGGTCGGATGAGCGGTCCGCGCGTTGCGGTCTATCCGGGATCCTTCGACCCCGTCACCAATGGCCATCTTGACGTGATCGGCCGGGCCGCCGCGGTCTTCGACCGGGTCGTCGTGGCCGTCCTAGGCAACCCCCGCAAAGCGCCCCTCCTCGACGCCGAGCGGCGGGTCGCGATCGTGCGGGCGGCCCTGGACGCCGGGTCGGCCGACGTGGCGAAACGGGTCGAGGTCGCGACCTTCGACGGCCTGACGGTCGATTTCTGCCGCACCCACGGTGCTCGTTCGATCGTCCGCGGCCTGCGCGCGATCTCCGACTTCGAGACCGAGATCCAGCTCGCCCACAACAATCGGGTGCTCGCCCCGGACGTCGATTCGGTGTTCTTCATGACGTCGCTCGAGCAGAGCTACGTGAGCTCGAGCCTGGTCAAGGAGATCGCCCAGTTCGGCGGCGACGTCTCGGGGATGGTCCCCGCGGCCGCGCTCGAAGCGCTGCGAACTGGCCTGGCCAAGCGCGGCTGACGTCCAGCCGCGACCTCCGGGGATCGCCGCGTCGCCCATCGCGCGCGCCGTCCGCATGAGCCGCCACCACGCCGTGCCATAATCGGTGGAACGCGTCGGGGATCATCGGCCCAGGAGGACCTTCCGATCGACATCATCTTCCTCGTCGAGCGGCTCGAGTCCATCGTCGCGAACGGCAAGAAGCTGCCGTTGACGAGTAACGTCGTCGTCGACCAGGTGGCGGCCCTCGACCTCATCGACCAGCTCCGCGTCGCCGTGCCCGAAGAGGTGCGCGCGGCCAAGCGGATCAACTCCGAGGGCGAGCGGATCATCGAGAAGGCCCAGCAGGAGGCCGAGCGGATCATCGCCATGGCCCAGGAGCAGGCCGCGTTCCTCATCGACGAGCGGGGGCTGACCCAGCAGGCCGAGGAGGAGAGCCGCCAGATCATCGCCGCCGGTCAGGCCGACTCCGAGGAGGTTCGGCGCGGCGCGGACGAGTACGCCGCGTCGGTCCTGATCGGCCTCGAGGGCGATGTCGTGCGCACCCTCCAGAGCATCAAGAAGGGCATCGCCCTGCTCGACGAGCGGCGGGCGATGCTGCGCGTGGCCGAGGGCGACGAGGCCCCCCTCGACCCCGATGCCGAGCCGTACGAAGCTGACGAGGCGGACGGAGCCGCTCAGGCGACCCGTTACTAAGCGCGTGCCCCTCGATCACGACCCGCTGACCTGGCCGCTGGCCGGCCTGCTTGCCGAGCCGCCCGGCGCCGCCCGTACCTGGCCCCTGTCCGGGGTCACGATCCCGCTCGACGACGACCTGCGCCTGGCCGGCCCCATCGAGGGCTCCGTGACCGTTCGTCGGACGAACCGGGGCGTCCTCGTGACTGCCCGGCTCAAGACCAGCCTCGCCGAGAGCTGCAGTCGCTGCCTGCGCGACATCGACGTGCCGCTGACGCTCGACATCGACGAGGAGGTGCTCCCGTCGATCGACATCGCGACGGGCAAGGCGCTCGATGCTTCGGCCGAGCCCGACGTGCTCCGACTGACCGATCACCACGAGCTGAAGCTCGAGCCGATCGTGCGCGAGGCGATCTCTCTCGCCGAGCCGATCGCGCCGCTCTGCCGCCCGGACTGCCCGGGACTCTGCCCGACCTGCGGCCTGGAGCTCGGCAGCGGGCCGCATGACCACGCCGAGGCCGACATCGACCCGCGATTGGAGGCGCTTCGGGCGTTCCGCGTCGCGACGCCGGATGACGGGGGTCGCAAGAACGACTAAACTCGCCCGTCGGCGCCACCTGTTCCTCGCGCTCCCGCACGAGCCGGCCGGCCAGCCTCGCAGCACACAAGCGCGCGCCCGCCCGGCCCGCGATCACACAAGGAGCCTCGAACCGCCATGGGTGTTCCCAAGCGACGCGTGTCCCACGCCCGACAGGGCGAGCGCCGATCCCACCTCGCGATCAGCCTGCCCCACCTCGACGAGTGTTCGCACTGTCACCAGCCCAAGCTCCAGCACCACGCCTGTCCGAACTGCGGCTACTACGATGGGCACCCGGCGATCGAGATCAAGTCCGTCGCCGACGAGCGCCCGGCCTCCTAGGCCCGGCCGCTTCCACCACAGCCCCGACCCCGACCTGACCCGAGCGCGCGTGGGCCAACGATGGACCTGAGTGTCGTCCGGCGTGCCAGCGGTGGCGGCCTGGCGCGGGTCGCCATCGACGCGATGGGCGGCGACCATGCACCCGCAGGAGGTCGTGGCCGGCGCCCTGATGGCAGCCCGCGAGCTGCCCGGCGACGAGATGATCCTCGTCGGGGACGAGACGCGGATCCGGGCGGTCGTCGCGACGGAGGGCGGCCTCCCGGCCAACGTGCGGATCGTCGCCGCGGCCGGCGTGGTGGGCATGGACGAGCACCCCGCGAGCGCGGTCCGCCACAAGCGCGACGCCTCGATCAATGTGTGCATGCGCCTCGTGCGCGACGGCGAGGCCGACGCGGTCGTCACTGCCGGGCACACGGGGGCCGGCGTCGCGTCGGCCATCCTCACCCTCAAGCGCCTGCCCGGCGTCGACCGGCCCGCCCTGGCGGTCCAGATGACGACCGACAAGGGCCCGTTCGTGCTCCTCGACATCGGCGCCACGACCGACTCGACGGGCCTCAACCTCGCCCAGTACGCGCGGATGGGCGCCCTCTACTCCGAGCGGGTCATGGGCGTCTCGAGGCCGAGCGTCGCGCTCCTGTCGATCGGCGAGGAATCCGGCAAGGGCGAGGCCCGGGTCCAGGAGGCGACCGAGCTCCTCCGGACGACCGACCTGAACTTCATCGGCAACGTCGAGGGCCGCCATCTCGCCGAGCACGTCGCCGATGTCGTCGTCTGCGACGCGGCCGTGGGCAACGTCACGATCAAGTTCTTCGAGGGCCTCTCGAACTTCATCCTGCGCGGCCTGCTGCGCCGCGAGTTCGAGCGCGACTGGCGGGGCAAGCTCGCCTACCTCCTGCTCAAGCCGGGCGTCGGTCGGATCCGCGAGGTGTTCGACTACGAGAAGCTCGGCGGGTCGCCCCTGCTCGGCGTCCGGGGCACCGTGCTCATCACCCACGGCCGGGCGAAGCGCCGGATGATCTCGTACGCGGTCGCCGTGGGAGCCGCGGCCGCCCGGGCCGGCATCCCCGCCGCGATCGCCGACGCCTTCAAGTCCGATCCGGTGCCGGACGCGCCGGTCCCGGAGGAGCTGCTCGTCGACGACGCGCTCGCCGAGGACCTGCCGGTGGCCGAGGCATCGTCGTGAGCGGCCCGCGCCTCGCGGTCGGCCCCGCCGTCATCGAGGAGATGGTCCGCCTGGCGGCGATGGGCGTGCCGGGCGTCTGCCGGATCGGCCGCGGCGGGCCGGTGTGGCGCCGCTGGCTGGGCGGCCGGGCGGTCCGGGTGCACATCATCGATGGAGCGGTCCAGGTGCGCCTGGCCATCGTCGCCCGCCCGACCCAGCCCCTCGGCCCGCTCACTCGGGCGGTCCGCGATGCGGTCGGGGCGGCCCTCGAGCGCCTCCTCGCCCTGGAACTCGGGAGCGTCAGCGTCGTCGTCGACGGCGTCGGTGCCTGACCGGGGCGCGGCCGTGACGGAACGCCGGGCGACTCCGGCCCGGTCCGACCGGGCCCGATCGCGGCGGGCCGGCCGGCGCCTGGCCCTGGCGGCCGTGTTCGAGGCAGAGTTCGGGCAGCGCACGCCGCGGGCCATCCTGGAGCGTCACCTGGCCGAGGTCGAAGGAGATCCGGGCACCGCCGCGCTGGCCCGCGCGATCGTCGATGCGGTCGTCGCCGAGCGCGAGAGCATCGATGTCGCGATCGCCGCCGCCGCGCCCCAGTACCCGGTCGTTTCGCTTGCCCGGATGGACCGCGCACTGCTCCGTTGCGCGCTTGGCGAGGTGCTACACTCCGGCACGACGCCGGCCCGGGTGGCGATCGCCGAGTGGGTCGAGCTGGCACGGATCTACAGTGGAGACCCGATGCGCCGCTTGATGAACGGGGTGCTCGGGAAGATCGCTTCGGAAAGCCCTGGCGCGCCAGCCCGGCGCGACAACCGACCAGCCGGACCCAGCGGGGGCTGATCACCCAGCGAGCCCGCCCACGAGGAGAGAGTCAGTGGCCACGACCTATGATCGCCTGAAGAAGATCGTCGTCGAGCAGCTCGGCGTCGACGAGGACGAGGTCAAGCCGGAAGCCTCATTCGTCGACGACCTGAACGCCGACTCACTCGATCTCGTCGAGCTGATCATGAGTCTCGAGGAGGAGTTCGGCACGGAGATCTCGGATGAGGATGCCGAGAAGATCCGCACCGTCCAGGACGCGGTCGAGTACATCGACGAGCGCTCCACCTAGTCCGGGCGATCCGGTCGATCCGGGCTTCGTGAGCGCGGCCGCCACACTCGCGGGCCGCCTCGGCCTCGACCTCCGGGATCCGAGTCTTCTCCATCAGGCGCTCGTCCACAGCAGCTACCTGCACGAGCACCCCGACGTCGCGACGACCCACAACGAGCGTCTCGAGTTCCTCGGTGACGCCGTCGTGAACCTGGCGATCAGCCACGCCGTGTACCTCCGCCATCCCGAGGACGACGAGGGATTGCTCTCGGCCCGCCGGGCGGCCATCGTCTCGACCGCCGGCCTGGCCAGGCTCGCCGCCCGCATCTCACTCGGCGACGAGCTCCTCCTCGGTGAGGGCGAGGCGACCCGCGGCGGCCGCCGCCGGCCATCGCTCCTCGCGTCGGCCTTCGAGGCGGTCTGCGGCGCGCTCTACCTGGACCTCGGCTACGAGGCCACATGCCGATGGTTGCTTGCACTGGCTTCGCCGGAGCTCGAGCGGATCACCACGCTCACGAACCTCAAGAGCCCCAAGAGTCGGTTGCAGGAGCGCACGCAACAGACGACCGGCGAGCGGCCCCAATATCGCGTGGTGGACGCATCGGGGCCGGATCACGAGAAGACCTTCCGCATCGAGGTCGCGGTGAACGGGCGCGCCCTCGGCTGGGGCGTCGGGCCGTCCCGGCGGGTGGCCGAGACCGCGGCCGCGGAACAGGCACTCGCCGCGCTGGCGGCCGAGGACGCCTCGTGATCGGGTGGGCCGAACTGCCACGCCCGCGGTTGGCGTTCTCGGGCCGACGGCCGTGAGCGGGCGCCCATGAGCGCCCCGCCCCGCCTGCTCGGTCTTCGCCTCCACGGCTTCAAGTCCTTCGCCGAGCGCACGGTCGTCGAATTCGGCGGCGGGATCAGCGCGGTCGTGGGGCCCAACGGCTCCGGCAAGAGCAACCTCGCCGATGCGCTCCGCTGGGCGCTCGGCGAGCAGGGCCGCTCACTCCGGACGCGCAAGAGCGAGGACGTCATCTTCGCCGGCTCGGAGCGCCGGGCGGCGATCGGCATGGCCGATGTCACGCTGATCCTGGACAACGCCGACGGCCTCCTGCCGGTCGACTACCGGGTGCTGGAGATCGGCCGGAGGCTGTACCGCTCGGGCGAGAACGACTACCTCCTCAACAAGGGCCGGATCCGCCTGCGCGATCTCGTGGACCTGCTCGACGCGGCCCACCTCGCGGACAACGCCTTCCTGTTCATCGGTCAGGGCATGGTCGACCAGGCCCTCGCGCTGCGCCCGGACGAGCGGCGGCCCCTGTTCGAGGAGGTCGCCGGGGTGCGCCGCCACGAGCGCCGGCGGCGACGCGCCGAGGACCAGCTGACCGAGGCCGAGACGAACCTCGCCCGGGTCCAGGACATCCTGGCCGAGCTACGGCCGCAGGCGCGCCGGCTGGCCGCCCAGGCCCAGCAGCAGGCGACGCGCGAGACGGCCGGGGCGGATCTCGTCCGGGAGTTGCTCGCGTCGGCCCACGTCCGCTGGCACGAGGTCGCGGCACGCGTGGCCTTCACCGCGGAGCGCCTGGCGGCCGCCCGGTCGGACGTGGATCGCTCGCTCGCCGCCCTGGGCACCGCCGAGGCCGACGCCGCGGCGATCGCTCGCGACCTGGGCGCCCGAACATCGATCGTCGCCGAGCGGCGCGCCGAGCACGATGCCGCCGGGGCCGCGCTGGCCGAAGGGCGCCTGGCCGAGGCGCGACTCGCCGGGGATCTCGCGAACGCCGGGCGCGAGCGTGCCCGGCTCGAGGGCGAGCGTACGACGGCTGCAGCCGATCTCGCGGTCCAGCGGCGGGTCGTCGCCGAGCCGGTGCCGGTACGGGATGTCGATGCCGAGGCGGAGCTGTCGTCCGCGGAACGTGACCTCGCCGAGGCGCTGGCCGAGCTGGCCGGCCTTGGAGCTGCCCGGGATGCCGAGGGCGCGGCCGCCGGGGCCCTCAAGCGGGCCGCCGCCGCCCAGGCGGCCGAGATCGAGACCGCGCGCCGTCGAGCCGCCGACGCCACCCGTCGAGCCGCCGAGGAGCGGGCGGACCTGGAGGCCGTCGCCGGTCGCGCCGCCGAGGACGATCGACTGGCGGTCACCGCCAGGGAGCGCCTGGCCGCCGCCATCGCGGCCGAGGTGGAGGCACGCAATGGTCGCGAGGCGGCGCGGAACGCCGCGGAGGCCGCCGACACGGCTCGCGACCGCGCCCGCGAGGCCGCGTCTCGCGCCTACAGCCTGGCCGCGGACCTCGCCGGCCGTCTGGCCGCCCTCGAAGCGCGGACGACCGAGGAGGAGTCGCGGCCGATCGCCCAGGTCGTCCGCCGGTTCGGCGGCAAGCGGGTCGACGCCGGCCTCGTCGTCGAGCCGGGGCTGCGGGCAGCGGTCGAGACCGCCCTCGGCGAGGTCGCCCGGGCCTACCAGGTGGAGCGGTCGGCGGCGGCCCAGGTCGGTGGCGCCCGTGGGACGCTCGTGGTCGAGCCCTCGAAGGCCGATGGAACAGGCAAGGCGACCAAGGACGGCGACGCACGCGCCGTGGCGGCGGCGACCGCGCTCGGTGGCGGGCGGCTCGCCGATGCGGTCCGCCAGGACCCGCTCGGCGCTGCCTCTCGCTGGCTCGCCACCGCCGTGTGGGTGCCCGACCTGGCCGCCCTTCTCGAGCTCCAGCCGGACCTGCCGCCGGGCTGGCTCGGCGTCGTGCGCGACGGGACGGTCGCGGCCGGCCCGCTGACCCTGACCTTCGGCCGTGCCGAGGGCGTGCTCGAGCGACGGGCCGCCGCTGACCAGCTCACGACGGAGCTCGCCACGGCCCGCGAAACGGAACGACGGACCGAGGCCGAGGCAACGGCGGCCGCCAGCGCCGCCACGGCCGCACGTGCCGCGCTCGACGGTGTCCGGACCACCGAGGATCGGGCCGCCGCGGAACGCCAGCGCGCGGAGGAGGAGGAGCGGATCGCCGGGCGTGCGCGCGAGGCGTCGGCCCGGGAGGCGGCCTGGCACACGGCCCAGCTCGAACGCCTGGATGCCGAGGTTGCCGCGGCCGAGGCGAACGCGATCGCGCTGACCGCGAATGGAGCCACCAGCACCGCGGGCACCAAGGGCGGCGCCTCGGTCGATGCCGCGGCCGCCGCCGCCTGGGAGAGTCGCGCGACCGAGCTGCGATCGCGGCGCGACCGGCTGGCCGCCGCCCAGGCCGAGCGGGACCGCGAGCGGAGGACCGCCGAGGATCGCCGCGCGCGTGCCCAGACGATCGCCACGGTCGACGAGGAGCGCATCGCGTCGGCCGACGGGGAGATCGCGGCGCTCGTCGAGCGCGAGCACACCCAGCGCCTGGAGCTCGACGCGGCGCGCCGCGCGCTCGCGACCGCGAGGAGCCGCGAAACGGAGGCCCGGGCGGCTCTTGACCTCGCCCAGGCCGCCGACGTCACGGATCGCCAGCGCCTTACCGCAGCCGAGGCGGCCGCGACCGCGGCCCGCGAGACGCTGCGCGCCGCCGAGACGCGATCACGATCGACCGAGGTCGCCGATCTCGAGGCCCGGCTCGGCCTCGATGCGATCCGGGAGGGCCTGCTCGTCGAGCTCGCGGCCCTCGGCGAGCTCGGCCTCCGGGCCCTGGCCAGCGTGGTCACCGGCGACGACACGGCGGTTGCCGAGTGGTCGGCGACCGTGGACGCGAATGCTGCCCTGGCCGAGGAGGACACCGCGGAAGACGATCGCGCCCTGGCGGCTGGGCTCGAGGCTGCGGCGGCCGTGTGGTCGGCCACCCCTCCGCCCGAGGCTCCGCCATCGCCCGGCCGGCTCGCCACGCTGCGGCGGCGCTATCACGAGCTCGGCGCCTCGAATCCGTTCGCGGTCACCGAGTACGCCGAGGTGCGCGAACGGCTCGAGGCGATGGAGGCCCAGGAACGCGACCTGCGCGCGGCGATCGTGGACACGCGGCGGCTCATCGAGGAGCTCTCGGCGATGGTCGCGGACCAGTTCCGCACGACGTTCCATGCCCTCGAAGGGGCCTTCGATGCCCGGTTCCAGCAGCTGTTCGGCGGCGGGTTCGCCCGGCTGAGCCTGACCGAGCCCGACGACCTGGCCTCGACCGGGGTCGAGATCGTCGCCCGGCCACCGGGCAAGAAGGCGCAGGCGCTGGCGATGCTCTCGGGCGGCGAGCGGGCACTGACCGCGGTCGCCCTGCTGTTCGCGATGCTCGAGGTCCGGCCGGTCCCGTTCTGCGTGCTCGACGAGGTCGACGCCGCGCTCGACGAGGCCAACGTGGGGCGATTCGCGGAGGCCCTCCGGTCCCTCGCCGACAGGACCCAGTTCATCGTGATCACCCACAACCGCGGCACGATCGAGACGGCCGACGCGCTGTACGGCGTCACGGTCGGGGAGGATTCGGTGAGCCGGGTCGTCAGCCTCCGTCTCGACGAGGCGACGGCCATCGCCGACCGGGCGATCCTCGAACGCGTCCCGGTCGCCGGCTAGCTCAACGCCCGTGTTCTGGCGACGCCGACCGAAGGACGAGGGCACCGAACCCGACACGCCAGCCGTGGCGGAGGGCGAGCCGGACGCGCCCCCCGAGACGCCCGAGGCGCCGCCCGAACCACCCGCCGAGCCGCCACCGTTCGCCCCGATCGCCTGGCCGGGCGAGCCATCCCGGGACGCGGAGCCGCCTGCCGCCCCCGAACTCGAACCCGTCGCACCCGTCGACGTCGCGGGCAGCCTGGACGCCGGGCTCGCCCGCAGCCGCGGCGGGTTCATGTCCCGCCTGCGCGGGCTGTTCGGAGGCGAGGAGGGACCCGCCTGGGACGAGGTCGAGGAGACGCTCATCGCCGGCGACGTCGGCGCGACCCTGGCGATCGCGGTCGTCGAGCGGGCGAAGGAGCGGCGCGATCCGGCCGGACCGGAGGCCGCCGTCCGGGCCGAGCTCGCCGCCCTCCTCGTCCCACGCGATCCGCACTGGGCGCCCCGGCCGGCCGACACGGGCGGGCCTGCGATCATCCTCATCGTCGGGGTCAACGGCACGGGCAAGACCACGACCATCGGCAAGCTCGCCGCCCGCTTCCGGGCCGAGGGTCGGAGCGTGCTGCTCGCGGCGGCCGACACGTTCCGTGCCGCGGCGATCGAGCAGCTTCAGGTATGGGCGACCCGGGCCGGCGCGACGGTCGTCGCCCACGCTCCGGGGGCGGATCCGGGAGCGGTCGTCTTCGACGCGATCGATGCGGCGATCGCCCGGCACATCGACGTCGTCATCGCCGACACGGCCGGCCGGCTCCACACCAAGACGGACCTCATGGACGAGCTCTCGAAGGTGCGCCGGGTCATCGACCGGCGGCTACCCGGCGCGACGCCCGAAACCCTGTTCGTGCTCGATGCGACGACCGGCCAGAACGGCCTCGCCCAGGCCCGCGCGTTCCACGAGGCCGTCGGGCTGACCGGGATCGTGCTCACCAAGCTCGACTCGACGGCCAAGGGCGGCATCGTCTTCGCGATCGAGGCGTCGGTGGGCGTCCCCGTCCGCTACGTCGGGGTGGGGGAGGCGGTCGGCGACCTGCTCCCGTTCGATCCGGACGCGTTCGTGGCGGCCCTGTTCGCGTAGGGCTCCCGAGCGAAGGCGCCGCGGTGGCGCGGCGCGCGGGAGGGTCGTGGCACGCGGCGGCAGGCTCGCGAGCGAAGGCGCCGCGGTGGCGCGGCGCACGGCGTGGGCAAGGCTCGCGAGCGAAGGCGCCGCGGTGGCGCGGCGCACGTGAGTGGCGAACGACGGCGTGGGTACCGGTAACAGGCGGGCCATCGAACCGTCAACACACCAGTAGGTCCGTCCTCACCCCCTGACGTCTTGGCGGGGCGGGCGAGCACCGCGGATGACCGGGATTCCCGAAGGCATGCATTACACTGCGAAGCCTCGGTGTCGCCAGAACCCGCGCACCCCCGGTCGGCTTCGCCGTCGTCCGGGCCGATCCAACAGGAGTCCATCTCTTCCGCATGTTCGATGCGCTCAGTGACCGCCTCCGGACGACGCTCGCCAACCTGACCGGCCGCGGCCGCGTCAGCGAGGCCGACGTCGACACCGCGATGCGCGAGGTCCGGCTGGCCCTGCTCGAGGCCGACGTCAACTTCAAGGTCGTCAAGGACTTCGTGGCCCGCGTGCGCGAGCGCGCCATCGGCGCGGACATCCTCGAGAGCCTGACCGCCGGGCAGCAGGTCGTCGGCATCGTCAACGAGGAGCTCACCGCGCTCCTGTCGGCCGGCGACCGGGCGTTCCACCTCCAGGGCAACCCGGCGGTCATCCTGCTCGTCGGCCTCCAGGGCTCGGGCAAGACGACGACCGCGGCCAAGCTCGCCCGCCTCGTCGTGAAGATGGGCCGCCGGCCGCTCCTCGTGGCCGCCGACCCGTACCGCCCCGCCGCCGCGGACCAGCTCGAGACGCTCGGCAAGGCGCTCGACCTCCCGGTCCATCGCTCCCCGGCGGGCACGACCGTCATCGACATCGCGAAGGGCGGCCTCGAGACCGCCCGCCGTCTGGCCCGCGACGTCGTGATCGTCGACACCGCCGGCCGGCTGAGCGATCGACGAGGCGCTCATGGCGCGAGATCGCGACCGCTCGCCGAAGCCATCTCGCCGGTCGGAGAACCTGCTCGTCGTCGACGCCATGACCGGCCAGGAGGCCGTCGCGGTCGCCGAGGCGTTCGCGGCTGCCGTGCCCGCTGACAGGGCTCATCCTCACCAAGATCGACGGCGATGCGCGCGGCGGCGCGGCCCTCAGCATCAGCGCGGTCACCCACCTCCCGGTGAAGTTCCTGGGCACGGGCGAGAAGTCCGATGCGCTCGAGGCGTTCCATCCCGACCGGCTGGCCGGCCGGATCCTGGGCATGGGCGACGTGCTGACTCTCGTGGAGCGGGCCCAGGACGCCTTCGACGACAAGCAGGCCGCCAAGATGCAGGAGAAGCTCCAGAAGGCGAGCTTCACCCTCGAGGACATGCTCGACTCGATGCAGCAGATCCAGAAGATGGGTCCGCTCGGTCAGGTCGTCGGCATGATCCCGGGCTTCGGCGGCATGGCCAAGGAAGCGCAGGCGGCCGTCGACCGGGGCGACCTGCGACGCACCGAAGCGATCATCCGGGCGATGACGCCGCGCGAGCGGCGCGATCCTACGATCCTCAACGCCTCACGCCGGCGGCGCATCGCGGCCGGCGCCGGGACCGTCCTTCCAGAGGTCAACAAGCTCGTCAAACAGTACGACGAGATGCGCAAGATGATGAAGCAACTCAGTGGTCTCCAGCGCCGCGGTGGTGCTGCGGGACTCCTCAACCGACGCTGACAACCAGGGGGAACCGATGACCGACCAGACCGATGGCGGCTTGCAACCGCAGGCCGACGCCAACCTCACGCCCGAGGCTCCGGCACCCGTGCCGGACGCCCAGGTCCAGCCGATCCAGCCGCCGACCGGTCCCGACCAGGCCCTGACCTCGACGCCCGCACCGGGCGCGATGTGGAGCTCGGCCCCGCCTGCCGGCTGGTCGACCCAGGGCAGCGCGGATTACGCCGCGGCACCCGTGCAGCCGGTGACCGTCGCCTCGTCGCGCCGGCGCGGCCTGCGCTGGCTCGTAGCCGCCGTGATCGTCGTCCTCGTCGCCGCGAGCGCCTCGGCGGCGTTCTTCATCGTTGCCGGGGCTGCCTCCCCGTCGACCGTTGCGCGCTATGCGCCGGCCGACACGATCATGTACATGGAAGCCCGCTTCGACCTGCCCGGCGACCAGCACGCCAAGGCCGGCCAGTTCCTCTCCGCGTTCCCGGGCTTTGCGGACCCCGCCAGCCTCGACGCGAAGCTGGCCGAGGCCTTCGACAAGGCGATCCGCTCCGGCACGGACAGCAAGTACGACTACTCGACGGACATCAAGCCCTGGTTCGGCGGGCAGGCGGCTGTGGCCGTCTCGGCCATCCCGACCTCCGGCTCGCTCACCAGCGCCCGGGCCATGCCCTTCCACGGCGCGATCCTGCTCTCGGTCACCGACGCGGCCAAGGCCAGCGCCTGGCTGACCAAGGTCATCGCCGGCAAGGGCGACAGCCGCCACGTACGGCGGCGTGAGCCTCACGGTCTCCGGGACCGGCGACAAGGCCACGGCGGTGGGCGTCGACGACGTCGTCCTCATCGGCGGCGACCTCGATACCGTCCACAAGATCATCGATGCCAAGGGCGCCGATGGGCTCGCTGCGACCGCCGACTTCAAGGCCGCGCTCGCCAACTCCCCGAAGGATCGGGTCGGCTTCTTCTACCTGCAGTTCAAGAAGTTCTTCGATGCCCAGATGGCCCTGACGCCGAGCCTGCCGCCGATGAGCAAGGAACTGCTCGACAAGATCCCCGCGTGGGTCGGCGGAAGCGCGCTGTTCGAGTCGGACAGCGTGATCCTCGACGAGGTCGCGCCGCAGCCAGCCGGCACGACCCCCGCCGCGAACCGGGTCAGCACGATCGCCGCGCACCTGCCGGCCTCGACCGTTGCGACCTTCGAGATGCACGACGTCGGGAAGGCCATCAAGGCCGCCGTCACGTCGTACCAGTCGATGCCGGCCTACAAGGCGGACGTCGACAAGGTCCTGGAAGCCATCGACAAGGTCGGTGGGCTCGACTCGTTCACGTCCTGGCTCGGCGACGTGGCCATCGCGGTCACCCTCGATGGGACGACGGTGGGCGGCGGCGTGGTCGTCGCATTGCCCGACAAAGCCGCGGCCGATGCCGCGTCCGCCAAGTTCGCAGCGCTCAAGAACCTCGTGGCCCTGGCCGGCCTGCCCGGCGCGAAGGTGACGAGCGAAGCGCACGGAGCCGCGACGATCACGACGATCGACCTGGGCTCCCTCAAGGATCTCGAGAGCCTCGTGCCCAACGGCGCGTCGATGTTCGGCGCCTCACCGTCGTCGATGACCGATGCCCGCATCGCCCTGAGCTACACCGTGACCGATGACCTCGCGGTCATCGGCGTCGGCGGCGACGGGTTCGTCAAGGCCGTGCTCGACACGAAGGCCGGCGCCTCGCTGGCCGACCAGGCCCGTTACAAGACCGCCATCGGGCGGGTCGGGGCCTCGAACACGAGCCAGGGCTACGTCGATGTCGCGGCGATCGTGAAGGCCGTCGAGGCCCAGCTACCGCCCGATGTCCTCAAGGCCTACGTCAAGGACAGCAAGCCGTACGTGGCGCCGTTCGCGGCGTTCGGGTTCGGCACCCAGGCGGGAGACCTGGAGCATGTCCGTTTCGTCGTCACCGTGAGCAAGTAGGAAACCGTTCGGGCCGGCCCGCCCGGGCCGGCCCACCCGAACCCCAGACCGGAGGAGCACGCACCTATGGCAGTCCGTATCCGTTTGACGCGCGTCGGCGCGAAGAAGCAACCCGCCTATCGGGTGGTCGTCGCCGATGCGCGCAATGCGCGTGACGGGCGGTCCATCGAGACGCTCGGCCACTACAACCCGCGCACCGAGCCGGCCGAGGTCGTGATCGACGCCGACAAGGCCAAGGCCTGGCTGGCCAAGGGCGCCCAGCCGTCCGACACCGTCGCGCGCCTGTTCCGCGAGCAGGGCATCCTGCCGGCGAGCAAGTAGGGAGATCGAGATGCCTGCCAAGGAACTGGTCGAATTCGTCGCCCGATCGCTCGTCGACGACCCCGATGCGGTGACCGTCGAGATCGTCCGCGAGCCCGAGGGCACCGTCCTCGAGCTGCACGTGGCCGAGGACGACATGGGCAAGGTCATCGGTCGAAACGGCAGCGTCGCCAAGGCGCTGCGGACCCTCCTCAAGGTGACCGCGGCACGGGACGGCGAGTCCGTCTCGCTCGAGATCCTCTGACGGAGGACCGACTCGTGGTCGCCCTCGTGCGGGGCGTCCACGGCCTGCGGGGCGCCGTCCGGGTCGAGGTCCTGACCGATCGTCCGGAGGAGCGCTTCATCCCCGGTGCCGTCCTTCATCGCGAGGGCAGCGCCGATCCGCTGACGATCGCGTCCGCCGAGGCCATCCCGGATGGTCCCGGCTGGCGGCTGCGCTTCGACGAGGTCCCCGACCGGACCGCGGCGGACGCGCTCCGGCAGACGTACCTGGAGGCCGCCACCGAGGCGGGCGACGCCCTGCCCGTCGGCGAGTACTACTGGCACCAGGTCGTCGGCGCGACGGTGAAGGACCTCCAGGACCGCCCGATCGGCGTCGTGCATGACGTCTACCGGGTGGGCGGCGCCGAGGTCTTCGTCGTCCGCGGCGAGCCGTATGGCGAGTTCGACCTGCCGGTCGTCCGCGCGTTCATCCGGATCTTCGCCCCGGCCCGCGGCGAGATCGTGGTGGACGTCGAAGCGCTGGCGCTCGAGCCCGCCAAGCCGGCCCGGCCGCCGAGGGCGCCGCGTGCCCAGAAGGCCACCCGCCGGCGTCCACGTGTCGTGGCGGCGGAACCTGCGCCCGAACCTCCCGCCGAGCCTTCCGCCGAGCCGCCGGCCGGACCATGACCCTCGAGATCGACGTCCTCACCCTGTTCCCGGGCATGATCCAGGCGCCGCTGGCCGACAGCATCCCCGCCCGGATCCAGGAACAGGGGCTGGCCGCGATCCGGGTCCACGACCTGCGCGACTGGGGCCTCGGCAAGCACCGCAGCGTGGACGACTACCCGTACGGCGGGGGAGCGGGGATGATCCTCCGCCCCGAACCGGTGGCGGCGGCACTCGCCGACCTCCGGCAACCATCGTCGACCGTGATCCTGCTGGACGCGGCCGGGGAGCCGTTCCGGCACGCGCGGGCCCAGGCCCTGTCCGGGGCCACGCACCTCGTCCTCATCTGCCCGCGTTACGAGGGCGTGGACGAGCGGATCCGGGCCATGGCCGACCTCGAGCTATCCATCGGCGACTACGTGCTGACCGGCGGGGAGCTCGCCGCGCTCGTCGTGATCGACGCGGTGATCCGCCTGCTGCCGGGCGCGATCGACGCGGCATCGACCGCCGAGGAATCGCATGCCGAGGGCCTGCTCGAGTACCCCCAGTTCACCCGGCCCGCGTCGTTCGATGGCCACGACGTCCCGGCCGTGCTCACCTCGGGCGACCATGCGGCGGTCCGGCGCTGGCGCGAGCGCGAGGCGCTCCGGCGCACGCTCGAGCGCCGGCCCGACCTGCTGGTCGACCGCGACTCCACCGCCCGGGAGCGCCGGATGCTCGACGAGCTGGCGGCCGAGCGGGACGAAGGGTCCTGACCGCACCCATACCCGGCCGACCGAGCCCGGCGGACCCCGTGCTATACTCCCGCCGGCCGAAGGCAGTCGCCGCGGTATTCCAAGGGCTCTGACAAGCGCAGCAGGCTGCGCCGAACACGAAGGGATCGCCGCGTGAACGTCCTCGACGAGATCGTCTCAGACCAGCTGCGCACCGACCTGCCGGTCCTCGCCTCGGGCGACACCGTGCGGGTGAGCGCGAAGGTCGTCGAGGGCACGCGAGAGCGGATCCAGGTCTTCGAGGGCATCCTCATGCGCCTCCGCGGCGGCGGGATCGCCCGTTCGATCACGGTCCGCCGGATCGCCAGCGGCGTCGGCGTGGAGCGGACCTTCAAGGTCAACAGCCCGCGCATCGAGAAGATCGAAGTCATCCGCCACGGCCAGGTCCGCCGCGCCCAGCTGTACTTCCTGCGCGACCGCGTCGGCAAGGCCGCGACGCTGCGCGAGCGGCGCCCGAAGGCCGTCGCTGCCGGCGCGAAGGCGGCCCCGAAGGCCAAGGCGAAGGCCGCCAAGAGCAAGGCGACCGCGGCCGCCGCACCCGAACCGGCCGCGAAGGCCTGATCGGGCCCACGGAGCATGGCGACCACCGCTCGTCGGTCCGCCTCCCGCTCCGCTAGCGCCACCGACTCCCGCGACCTGGTCGGCGCCCTCGTCGCTCCCCGCCGGAAGGCCTCGTACGCGGCGCCTGCCGCACCCGGCGGCCGAGCATTCGCGTCACCCGGGCATCGCCTGCGCCTTGATCCGGACTTCTCCATGGAGCGGGACTACTGGGACCTCGGCTATCGGTTCGTCGCCGGTGTCGACGAGGTCGGCCGCGGCTGTCTCGCCGGCCCCGTCATGGTCGGAGCGGTCATCCTGCCTCCCGGCTGGCTGCCCGACGGCCTGCGCGACTCCAAGATCCTCAAGGCGGACGCCCGGGAACGGCTCGCCGATGAGATCCTCCTGCACGCCGTGGCCTGGGCGCTCGCGGCTGTCGAGCCCGCGGTCATCGACCGGGTGAACATCCTCCAGGCGACCCTGCTCGCGGCCCAGCTTGCCGCCAGCCGCCTGCCGGTCCGGCCCGATGCGCTCCTTCTCGACGGCACGCTCTACCTCGACGGGTTCTCGATCCCCCAACGGGTCGTCGTCGACGGTGACCGCCTGTGCGCCTCGATCGCGGCTGCGTCCATCGTCGCCAAGGTCGCCCGCGACCGGCTCATGGTCGAGCTCGACGGGCGCTTCCCGGGCTACGACCTCGCCCACAACAAGGGCTACGCCGCCCCCGAGCATCGGGCCGGCCTGCGCGAGCACGGGACGACACCGATCCACCGCCTGACGTTCGCCTCGTGCGCCGAGGTCGAGCAGACCGTGCTCTGGGAGGCCGTCGGGCCGGGCGTGGACGAGGAGGCATTCGACGAGGCGGCGCCCTTCGAGGGCGTGGACGAGGAAGAGCTCGTCCGATAAGTCCGCGGTGATGGCGCGTGCCCATGCTCCGTCCCATGGTCGGGGTCCGCACGCCCCAGCAGCTCGCCGGGGACGAGGCCGAACGGGCGGTCGCGGATCGTCTCGTCGCCGCGGGGTGGAGGATCCTGGCGCGCCACGTCCGCGTCGGCCGGGGTGAGCTGGACCTGGTCGCGATCGATCCGGGGCCGCCAGCCGCGCTCGTGGTCATCGAGGTGCGCTGGCGGCGCTCGCGCTCCTTCGGCCTCCCGGAGGAGACCTTCGGTGGGCGCAAGCGCGACCATCTACGCCGCGCGGTCGGGCGCCTGATCGCTGGCGGCGTGCTGCCGGACGGTACAAGGCTCCCCGCGCTGCCCGTCCGGGTCGATCTCGTCGCCGTGGAGCCACCCCTGCGGGTCGGCGACCCGCCCCGCTTCCGCCACCATCGCGCGGTGCTCGAGGACTGAGACCGCCAGGCTCTGCCGCTGCGACCTCGGCGTTCTCGTGCGTAGGCGTCCTGGAATGGTCCTCCCGGATGATGCCCCTCGGGGCATCACGCTCGGAACTGCCTGCTCCGTGCTCGGGCTGGGCCCGAACCCAAGCCGATCTGATGCCCCGCGGGCATCACAGGATTCGACCCTGTCGTGGTGATGTTGGCCTGCTGCGTCGCCGGGTTGCCGGTGACCGGCTCGGCCTGGCCAGCCCGTCCGGCGGCTAGGCCCACAGCCCCCGTTGATGCCCTAGCGGGCATCGATTCGGGATGGATTCGCCGACGATCCGTGCTCGGAGATTCTCGTTTCGGGAGGATGCCCCGATGGGCATCACCTGGAGGAGGTTCGCCAGGCGCCCGCACGAGAGGGCCCGCCTCGAGCCGCCCACGGCCGCCGAGGCCGCTACGGCCGCCGCTGAAGCAAGGTGCTACACTCCGCCGGCCGCACGAGCGGCGACATCGCCCGCACGACGCACAGTGCGCCGTGACGGAGCTCACACGCGCGACCGGTCCGATCGGGACGGTGCCGCGGCGGCGGATCGAGAGATCGCCACCCGGTCCCCGAACACGAGGTCCGCGGAGGTTCGAACCGACAGGAGGTCCTATCCCGTGCCCACCGTTTCGATGCGGCAGCTGCTCGAGGCCGGTATCCACTTCGGCCACCAGACGCGCCGCTGGAATCCCAAGATGCGCCCGTTCATCTTCGCGGAGCGCAACGGGATCCACATCATCGACCTTGCCCAGACCGTCAAGCGGCTCGACGTCGCCCTCGACGCCGTGCGCGAATCGGTCGCCCGCGGCGAGGCGGTGCTCTTCGTCGGCACCAAGAAGCAGGCCCAGGAGCCGATCGCCCAGGAGGCGGCCCGGGCGGGCCAGCCGTGGGTCAACAAGCGCTGGCTCGGCGGCATGCTGACGAACTTCACCACGATCAAGAAGCGCATCGGCCTGCTCGAGCAGCTCGAGGCGCGCCAGATGGCCGGTGACTTCGAGCGCATCCCCAAGAAGGAAGCGGCGAAGCTCACCGAGGAGCTCAACAAGCTGACCGGGACGCTCGGCGGCATCCGCAAGATGAAGCGCCTGCCGGGCATGATCTTCATCGTCGACCCGCATCGCGAGCGGATCGCGATCACCGAGGCCATCAAGCTGGAGATCCCGGTCGTCGGGACCGGCGACACGAACGTCGATCCGGACGAGCTGGCCTACATCATCCCGGGCAACGACGACGCGATCCGGGCCATCCGGCTCATCTGCTCGCTCATCGCCGACGCGTGCCTGGAGGGCGCCCGCGAGCGCTCCGCCCGCCTGGCCACCGAGCCTGAGGAGGTCGCCGAACCGGCGGTCGTCGCGGTCGAGGAGTTCGACGAGCGCAGCGCGGACGCGTACGTGGCGGCCCTCGCCGGCGGCGCGGCCATCACGTTCGAGCCCGACGAGGAGGACCTCCTGCCCGGTGTCCGTCGAGCGGCTCCGGAACCCCCCGAGGGTGCCGTGCCGGCCGCGGAGGCCTCGGCCGACGAGATCGCCGCCGAGCTGGCGCGCGAGGCAGCCGAGAAGACATAGAGGGCCGGGCAGCGGCCCGGCCGAACGACAACGACCACGGTTCCCGCGCCTTCGGCGCGCCGCGAACACGACGACAGGAGAAGAACACTCACATGGCGGACATCTCGGCCCAGGCGGTCAAGGAGCTCAGGGAGAAGACCGGCGCCGGCTTCATGGATTGCAAGCGCGCCCTCGAGGAGACCGGCGGCGATATCGACTCCGCGGTCGTCCTCCTGCGCGAGCGCGGTCACGCGGCCGCTGCGAAGAGGTCCGACCGTGACGCACGCGAAGGCCTCGTCGGCAGCTACATCCACGCCGGCGGGCGCATCGGCGTGCTCATCGAGGTGAACTGCGAGACGGACTTCGTCGCGCGCAACGAGCAGTTCCAGAAGCTCGTCAAGGACCTCGCGATGCAGGTCGCCGGACTCCGCGCGGAGTATGTCGACATCGAGAGCGTTCCCGCGGCCGTCCTCGAGGCGAAGCGGGCCGAGCTCCTCGAGGACCCGCTCACCCAGAAGAAGCCCGAGGCGATGCGCGGCCAGATCGTCGAAGGCCAGCTCGCCAAGTGGTACAAGCAGGTCTGCCTGCTCGAGCAGCCGTTCCGCGACACCGAGATGACCGTGCGCGACCTCATCACGACGTCGATCGCTACGATCGGCGAGAACATCCGCGTGCGCCGCTTCGCCCGCTACGAGCTCGGGGAGGACCTGTGAGCGACACCGGGACCGTGGTCGCCGGCAAGGCGACCGTCGACACGGCCGATGGCCGGCCGCTGCGCTACCGGCGCATCCTGCTGAAGCTGTCGGGGGAGGCGCTCCTCGGCGATCGCCCGTACGGCGTCGACCCGGCGTTCTGCGCGTTCGTCGCCCGCCAGGTGGCGGAAGTGCATGCGCTCGGCGTCCAGGTCGGCATCGTCGTCGGCGGCGGCAACATCTTCCGGGGCCTCGCGGCCGCCGCGAAGGGCATGGACCGGGCGACCGGCGACTACATCGGGATGCTGGCCACCGTGATGAACGCCCTGGCCCTCCAGGACGCCCTCGAACGGGCCGGTGTCCAGACGCGGGTCATGAGCGCGATCGGGATGAACGAGGTCGCCGAGCCGTACATCCGGCGCCGCGCGGTCCGCCACCTCGAGAAGGGCCGCGTGGTCCTGCTCGCGGCCGGGACCGGCAACCCGTACTTCACGACCGACACGGCCGCCGCCCTGCGGGCCGTCGAGATCGGCGCCGAAGTGATCCTGAAAGCCACCAAGGTCGACGGCGTATACGACGCGGATCCGCTGACCCACCCGAACGCGCGGCGCTACGAGCATCTCGAGTACGCCGACCTGCTCCGCGACCGGCTCAAGGTGCTCGATGCCACGGCCGTGAGCCTGTGCATGGAGAACGACCTGCCGATCATCGTGTTCGACCTCAACAAGCCCGACAACATCCGGCGCGTCGCGATCGGGGAGCCCGTCGGCACCCTGATCTCCGGCGCCCCCTCGGGGAGCAAGCGCTGATGAGCACCGAGGCCCTGTCGAGCGCGGAACGCAAGATGGCCCGGGCCGTCGAGGTCATGGAGCGCGATTTCCAGGGCATCCGCACCGGCCGTGCGTCGACCTCGCTCGTCGAGCGGATCCTGGTCGACTACTACGGCACCCAGACGCCGCTCAACCAGCTCGCCGGGATCAGCGTCCCGGAGGCCCACCAGATCGTCATCCAGCCGTGGGACCGGGCGGTGCTCGGGGCGATCGAAAAGGCCATCCAGAAGAGTGACATCGGGCTCGTCCCGAACGTCGACGGTACCGTGGTGCGCTTGAACATCCCGCCCCTGACCGAGGAACGCCGTCGCGACATCGTCCGTCTCGTCCACAAGCGGATGGAGGAGGCCCGGGTCGAGGTGCGCAACCTGCGCCGCGAGGGCGCGGACCACCTCAAGAAGGAAGAGAAGGACGGGAACCTCGGCACGGACGAGATCCACCGCGAGCTCGACGCGCTGCAGAAGGTCACCGACCGGTTCACGGCCGAGATCGACCGGATCGGCGCCCACAAGGAGCAGGAGGTCATGGAGGTCTAGTGGGTCGACCGGACGTCCGGGTTCCACTCGCGCGCCCGACCGACGCGCCTCCGATCGCGCACGCTCCAACGGCCGCCCTGGGGGTCGCCGAACCGACCCCTGCCGAGCCGGCCGCCACGACGCCGCCCGCCGACCTGCCCCGCCACGTCGCGGTGATCATGGACGGCAACCGCCGCTGGGCCCGCGAGCGCGGCCTCGCCGAGCTCGACGGTCACGCCGCCGGGGTCGAGGCGATCCGGGGGATCCTCCGCCACGCGGTCCGCCGCGGTGTCCGCGTCCTGACGCTCTACGCCTTCAGCCGCGAGAACTGGGCCCGCTCCGACGACGAGGTGATCGGCCTGTTCGCCCTGCTCGAGGCCGCCATCCGCGACGAGACCGACGAGCTGCGCCGGCAGGGCGTCCAGGTCCGCCTCCTCGGCCGTCTCGAGGAGCTGCCGACCGAGACGCGGACCTCGATCGAATCCGGCGCTCGCCGAGACGGCCGATGGCGACCGGCTCATCCTCAACATCGCGTTCAACTACGCCGGCCGGACCGAGCTCGTGGACGCGTTCCGGCGCCTCGCCGCGAGCGGGACCCCGCCCGAGG
Organism: uncultured Chloroflexia bacterium; assembly: GCA_963849405.1. Taxonomy (GTDB): domain Bacteria; phylum Chloroflexota; class Limnocylindria; order Limnocylindrales; family CSP1-4; genus C-114. The sequence continues at coordinate 571,023 of CAWKHG010000006.1, read as the reverse complement.
CGATCGACGAATCGGCCATCTCCGGGGCGCTGTACACGTCTGGCCTGCCCGATCCCGACCTCGTGATCCGCACCGGCGGCGAGCAGCGCCTCTCGAACTTCCTCATCTGGCAGTCGGCCTACGCCGAGCTCTACATGTGCGATGTGCTCTGGCCGGACTTCGGACCGGACGCCTTCGACGCGGCCCTTGCGGAGTTCGCCCGGCGGACACGCCGCTTCGGTCGCTGAGTCGGGCCGGCCGACGGTGCGCCAGCGGGCGATCAGCGCGCTCGTCTTCGTCCCCCCGCTCCTCGTCGTCCTCTTCCTCGGCATGCCCTGGATCGCCTTCGGGCTGACCGCGCTCGCGGTGGTCGGGGCGCGCGAGGCGTTCCGGCTCATGGACGCGGCCGGCCACCCGGCCCAGCCGTGGCTCGGCATCGTCCTGGCGGGCTCGGTCGCGCTCGTCGCCGCGGCGCCGGCCGTGCTCGCCGACAAGGCCGCTCTGCTCCTGGCCGTGGGCGTCGTCCTCGCCGCCGTCGGGTCGTTCAGCCAGCCCGAGCCGCGGATCGGCCTCACGATGTGGGCCGCGACCGTCTTCGGCGCTGTGTACGTCGGCCTCCTCGGGTTCGTCGCGCGGCTCGGGCTCGTGGCGCCGGACCTGCCCGCCAGCGCGCCGCTGAGCGCACTCGGCGCGACGCGCGGCTGGATCCTGCTCCTGATCCTCGCCGTGTGGGCCTACGACACCGGGGCGTTCCTCGTGGGCCGGCGCTGGGGCAAGGCCCGGTTCCTCGTGCACATCTCGCCGTCGAAGACCTACGCCGGGCTCGTCGGCGGGGTGGTGGCCGCGACCGTCGTCGTCGGGGTGATGCTCTGGGCCCTCGGCGCGGCGCCGTGGGGCGCGATCCTGCTGGGACCCGTGACCGCCCTCGCGGCCCAGGCCGGCGACCTGGCCGAGTCGATGCTCAAGCGGGCGGCCGGCGCCAAGGATTCCGGCACGCTCGTGCCCGGCCATGGCGGGATCCTGGACCGGATCGATTTGTTCCTGTTCGCCGCCCCGATCGTGACCCTGTATGTCGTCGCGATCGTCCGGTAGCGGCGGCCGCACGGGGGAGGGGGCCGCGCCACGTCCCGCGCCGGGGGACACGTGGCCGCCCGAGCGGCCGATCCGCGTCGCGCTCCTCGGCTCCACGGGCTCCATCGGCCGTCAGGCCGTCGACGTGCTCGCCCGCCATCCGGACGCCTTCCGGGTGGTCGCCCTGGCGACCGGGAGCGCCGCCGACGTGCTGGCCGAACAGGCCGCCCTCCTGAGGCCCGAAGCGGTGAGCGTCGCCGTCGAGAGCGCCGCGGCCGGCCTGGACCTGCCGTCGGGCACGGTGCGGGTGGGCGGACCGGATGCCCTCGAGCAGCTGGCGACCCGGGATGACGTCGACCTCGTGGTCGTGGGCACCAGCGGTGTCGTGAGCCTCCGGCCCGTGCTGGCCGCGCTCCGTGCCGGCAAGGTCGTCGCGACGGCCAACAAGGAGCCCCTCGTCTCCGGCGGCCACCTCGTCATGCCGCTCGCCAGGGCCCTGGCCGCGGAACGGGCGGCCGCCGATCCCCACGATCCCTTCGCGAGCCCGCTGGCCTGGCTCCGCCCGATCGATTCCGAGCACTCGGCGATCTGGCAGTGCCTCGCCGGCGAGTCGGCCGGGGACATCGCGCGGCTCGTGCTCACCGCCTCGGGCGGGCCGTTCCTGGAGGCCGGCCCCGACGAGCTGGCCGCGGTGACCCCCGAACAGGCGCTGCGGCACCCGACGTGGAAGATGGGCGCCAAGATCACGATCGATTCGGCGACCCTGGCCAACAAGGGCCTGGAGGTCGTGGAAGCACACTGGCTGTACGATGTCGACTACGACGCGATCGACGTGGTGATCCATCCCCAGAGCGTCGTCCACTCCGCCGTCGTGTTCGTGGACGGCTCGCTCAAGGCCCAGATGGGCACCCCCGACATGCGCCTCCCGATCCAGTACGCCCTGACCTTCCCGCACCGGGCCGCGTCGCCGGCCGGCCCGCCCGACCTCGTCGGGCTCGGCTCGCTGACTTTCCGCGCCCCCGACGAGGCGCGGTTCCCGGCTCTCCGGATCGCCCGCGAGGCCGGCCGGATCGGGTCTCGGGCGACCGCCACGCTGATCGCCGCGGACGAGGTGGCCGTCGAACGGTTCCTCGCCGGCTCGCTCGACTTCCCGGGGATCCCGCGCCTGCTCGAGGCGGCCGTGGACCGGTTCGGGGGCGGCTCCGAGCAGGATCCGTCGGTGGACGAGCTCGTCGCGCTCGACCGGGAGGTCCGGGCCGCCTTCGACGCCGCGGCATGGCCGGGGGCCGGCGCCTGATGGAGATCCTCACCGGCCTCGTCCGCTCGGGGATCACGATCGTGATCTTCTTCGCGATGCTCGGCTTCCTCGTGGTCATCCACGAGCTCGGCCATTTCGTCGTCGCCCGGCTGGCCGGCGTGCGCGTCCTGGAGTTCGGCCTCGGCTTCCCGCCCCGGGCCAAGGTGCTCCGATCGAAGGGCGACACGCTCATCACCCTGAACTGGCTGCCCCTCGGTGGATTCGTCCGGCTGGAGGGCGAGGACGGCGAGTCGGATGACCCGCGCTCGTTCGTTCGGGCCCGGCTGCCGGTCAAGCTCATCATCCTGCTCGCCGGCGTGGCGATGAACGCGCTGCTGGCCGTGGTTATCTTCACGGCCCTCGCCTGGGCCCCCGGCCAGACCGCCGCCATCGGGTTCGAGACGGTCCAGCCGGACTCGCCGGCCGCCCAGGCCGGCCTCATCGGATCCGGCGCCAACACGCCGGACCTGCCGTCCGACAAGATCATCGCCGTCGACGGCCAGCGCTTCCACGACTACGAAGGCCCCCAGCGGCTCGTCGACGCGCTGCGTGCGCGGGCCGGCCAGACGGTGACCATCACCGTGGCCCACCCGTCGGGCACGATCTCGGACGTCGTCGTGACCCTGCGGAGCCCGGCCGACGTGGCCGCCAATCGCGGAGCGTTGGGCATCGGCAACGTGTTCGCGGGCGTGCTGGACGTGACGTTCACCCGGGACCCGGGCGCCGCGCTGAACTTCGGCCTGTCCCAGACCGGCGAAGCCTTCGGGCTCATCACGGAGGGGCTGTCCCAGCTCGGCGGCCAGATCGTGAACCACCCGACCGAGGATCCGGGCGTGGCCGGTCCGGTCGGCATCGCGGTCGGCGTCGGCGACGTCTTCTGGCAGCAGGGAGCCGTGGCGACGCTGCGCCTGGCCGCCCTCCTGTCGGCCAACCTGGCCCTCGTGAACGTGCTGCCGATCCCGCCCCTCGACGGCGGCCGGATGTTCGTGCTGGTGACCAAGGCGCTGGCCGGCCGGCGGCTGTCGATCCGGGTGGAGCGGGTGACCTACGCGATCGGCTTCGGCCTGCTCATGGCGTTCATCCTGTGGGTGACGTTCTTCGACATCGCCCGGAACGTGGGCACACCCGCGCCATGAAGCCCGTCCGCCGATCGACCGTGAGCGTTGACGTGGGCGGCGTGCTCGTCGGGAGCGCCCATCCGGTCGTCGTCCAGTCGATGACGAACACCGACACGGAGGACGCCGACGGGACGGCGATCCAGGTCGCTCGCCTCGCCCACGCCGGGTCCCAGCTCGTGCGGATCACCGTCAACACCGACGCGGCGGCCGCGGCGGTGCCCGAGATCGCCCGCAAGGTACGCGGGCTGGGCGTGGACGTCCCGATCATCGGCGACTTCCACTACAACGGCCACCTGCTGCTCACGAAGTACCCGGAGATGGCGGCCGCGCTCGCGAAGTACCGGATCAACCCGGGCAACGTGGGCGCGAAGCGGCACGACGAGCACTTCTCGACGATCGTCCGGGTGGCGATCGACAACGACAAGCCGGTCCGGATCGGGGTCAACTGGGGCTCGCTCGACCAGCAGCTCCTGACCGAGCTGATGGACGCCAACGCCCGGACGGCCGAGCCGCGGGACGCTCGTGACGTGATGATCGAGGCGATGATCCAGTCGGCGACGCGCTCGGCGGAGCTGGCCGAGTCGGTCGGCCTGCGCCACGACCGGATCATCCTGTCGGCGAAGGTCTCCGGGGTCGCCGACCTCGTGGAGGTCTACCGGATCCTGGCAAGCCGGACGGACCTGCCGCTGCACCTCGGCCTGACCGAGGCGGGGATGGGCGACAAGGGCATCGTCGCCTCGACCGCCGGGCTGGCGATCCTGCTCAACGAGGGCATCGGCGACACGATCCGGGTCTCGCTGACGCCCGATCCGGGCGCGCCCCGCGAGCGCGAGGTCGAGATCGCCCAGCAGGTCCTCCAGTCGATGGGCATCCGCTCGTTCCTGCCCCAGGTCTCGGCCTGCCCGGGCTGCGGCCGCACGACCTCCACGTTCTTCCAGGAGATGGCCCGCGACATCCAGGCCTACCTGCGCGAGTCGATGCCGGCCTGGCGGGAGACCCATCCCGGCGTCGAGGAGCTGCGGGTCGCGGTCATGGGCTGCGTGGTCAACGGCCCGGGCGAGAGCAAGCACGCCGACATCGGGATCAGCCTGCCCGGCACGTTCGAGGACCCGGTCGCGCCGGTGTTCATCGACGGCAAGCTCGACCGGACCCTGCGCGGCGACGCGATCGTCCCGGAGTTCCTGGCCATCCTGGACGCGTACATCGAGCGTCGCTTCCCGGCGGTGCCGGCAGCCTGAGCCGGTCGGTCGAGCACGGATCCCGGCGCGCCGAGCGCGGGAGCACGGTCCGCTCGGGGCGCTCGGAAGCCCCCTCGGTGTATACTTCGCGTCTTAACTCGAATGGCCGCCTCCTGGACGTGGGTGACCCCCACGTCTCTTTGTGAGCGGCCCGGCATGAACGATGAAGTCGGGAGGCGCAAGCATGAGTCGCGATTTCGTCGGCGCCCTCCTGCAGCTCAACGCCGAGAAGCAGGTCCCCAAAGAGCAGCTGATCCGCACCATCGAAGAGGCGATCGAGGCCGCCTGGCGCCGCACGGACGGGGTGGAGGACATCCACGTCCAGATCGACGCCGATACGGGCAAGATCCGGGCCTACCGCGCTCGCACGGTGGTCGAGGAGATCGAGGACCCGCTGTCCGAGTTCACCCTCGAGGAGGCCAAGGCCCTGAAGGCCGACGCGAACGTGGGCGATCTCGTGGAGATCGAGGAGCTCGATCCGAGCCACTTCGGACGCATCCACGCCCAGACCGCCAAGCAGGTCGTCCTGCAGCGCCTCCGCGAGGCCGAGCGCGACGTGGTCTTCGACCAGTTCGCCAGCCGCGAAGGCGAGATGATCACCGGCCAGGTGAACCGGGTCGAACCGCGGGCGATCATCCTGGACGTCGGCAAGGGCGTCGAGGCGATCCTCGCGACGACCGAGCAGTCGCCGGTCGAGCACTACCGCATCGGCCAGAACGTCAAGGCGTACGTGCTCGAGGTCCGGCGCTCCACGAAGGGGCCCCAGATCTTCGTGAGCCGGCGCGACAAGGGCTTCCTGCGCCGCCTGTTCGAGCTCGAGGTGCCGGAGATCCACGCGGGCACGGTCGAGATCAAGGCCATCGCCCGCGAGCCGGGCAGCCGCTCCAAGGTGGCCGTCGGCAGCCGCCAGGAGGGCCTCGACCCGGTCGGTGCCACGGTGGGCCAGCGCGGGGCGCGGGTCCAGTCGGTCGTGGCCGAGCTCGGCGGCGAGAAGATCGACGTCATCCCGTGGAGCGACGACCCGGCCGTGTTCGTGGCCAACGCCCTCTCGCCCGCCCAGGTCCTGGGCGTGGACATCGACGAGGAGCACCGCATCGCGAGCATCACCGTGCCCGAGCGGATGCTCTCCCTGGCCATCGGCCGGGAGGGCCAGAACGCCCGTCTGGCGGCGAAGCTGACCGGCTGGCGCATCGATATCCGCAGCGACGTCTCGGTCGCCGAAGCCAAGGCCGCGCGCGCCTCCGCACCGGACGAGGCGGGCTCGGCGCGAGACGACTCCGGCCGCTGTCGCCGTCGCCGCGGACGCCGTGTCGGGCAACGGGACCGAGCCGGCCGCCGCGAAGGCGCCTGCCAAGCCCCGCGCGAAGGCCGCCCCGAAGGCCGCAGAGGATGGCGCCGCGACCCCGGCCGCCGCGAAGGCGACCAAGGCGACGGCCGCGAAGACGACGGCCGCGAAGACGACGGCCGCGACGAAGGCCGCCACCGCCACCGCGACGAAGCCCGCCCCGGCCGCGAAGACCGCCAGCGCGACGAAGACCACCCCGACGAAGGCCCCCAAGCCCGCCAAGGCGGCGAAGGCCGAGAAGGAGCCCGTTGCCGTCGCGGCCGCCGCCAAGGCGCCGGCCAAGCCCCGTGCCCGCAAAGCGGCCGATGGCGAGGTGGCGTCGTAGCCGCCGCAGGCACCCGGCGGCCACCGATGCCGGGACGCCTCCATCGAGCCCCGACGCGGACCTGCGTCGCGTGCCGGACGAGCCGCGAGAAGCGGGATCTCGTGCGGATCGTCCGGACGCCGGACGGCCGGATGACGCTCGACGCGACGGGCCGGCTCGCCGGCCGTGGCGCCTACCTGTGCGTGGACCCGGCCTGCCGGCGGACCGCACTCAGCAAGAACATCCTCACCCGCGCCCTCGGCGTGCCGCTGCCGGACGACCTCCGGAGCGAGCTCGAGAGAGGCGCCACACCACCCGAACACACCATGACCCCAGGAGGCACCATTGGCCAGGAGTAGGAGCGGCACCCGCGGCCGGCGCGGCCCCCGGAAGCCACCGCGTCGCGAGAACGGCGGGACGCCGACGATCACGCAGGTCGCCGACCCGCGAGAACGTGGCGCGATCGAGGTCCCGTCGACGATCACGGTCAAGGAGCTCGCCGAGCTCCTCGGGGTGAACCCCGCCGACGTGATCCGCGAACTCATCAAGAGCGGCATCTTCGCGACCATCAACCAGCTCATCGACCGGGACACCGCGTCGCTGGTGGCGGGCGAGCTCGGCTATGAGATCGCCGAACCGGTCCTCGCGACCGGCAACGGCGCCGTCGAGACGGACGGTGAGCCGGCCGCGGACGAAGCGACCAAGGAAGTCCTCTACGAAGAGGACGACCCGGCGCTGCTCGAGCCCCGCGCCCCGATCGTCACGGTCATGGGCCACGTCGACCACGGCAAGACCAGCCTGCTCGACGCGATCCGGACGACAGAGATCGCGGCCGGCGAGCGCGGCGGGATCACCCAGCACATCGGCGCGAGCGAAGTCGACAAGGACGGCCGGCGGGTCGTCTTCCTCGACACGCCGGGCCACGAGGCCTTCACGGCCATGCGCGCCCGCGGCGCCCGGGTCACGGACATCGCGGTGGTCGTCGTGGCCGCCGACGACGGGGTCATGCCCCAGACCCTCGAGGCGATCCACCACGCCAAGGCGGCCCGGGTCCCGATCGTCATCGCCCTCAACAAGATCGACAAGCCCGATGCCAATCCCGATCGGGTCAAGACCGAGCTCTCCGAAGCCGGCGTGATCGTCGAGGAGTACGGCGGCGACACGCCGCTCGTGCCCGTCTCGGCGAAGGCCCGCACCGGCCTCGACGAGCTGCTCGAGATGATCCTCCTCGTCGCCGACCTCCAGGAGCTCAAGGCCAACCCCAAGCGCGCCGCAGTCGGCACGATCGTCGAGGCCGAGCTCGACAAGGGCCGCGGCCCGGTCGCGACCGCGATCGTCCAGACCGGCACGCTGCGCGTCGGTGATGTGATCGTCGTCGGCGAGACGTTCGGCAAGGTCCGGGCGCTCGAGAACTCGGCGGGCAAGCGCGTCCAGAAGGCAGGCCCATCGACCGCGGTGGTCGTGCTCGGCCTCGCGGAGGTCCCCGAGGCGGGCGACATCCTGCGTGCCGTCCCGGACGAGAAGGAAGCCCGGACGATGGTCGAGGCGCGCAAGGCCCAGGCCAGCGCGCGGGGCGGGGACGGCAGCGGCCGGGCGACCCTCGAAGACCTGTACCGCCAGATCCAGGCCGGCCAGGCCAAGGAGCTGCGGATCATCCTCAAGGCCGACGTGTCGGGCTCGCTGGGTGCCATCAGCCACGCGCTGGAGCAGCTGAGCACGGACGACGTGCGCATCAACGTGCTCCACGAGGCGGCCGGCGACGTCACGGACAACGACATCATGCTGGCGGCGGCGTCGGACGCGATCGTCGTCGGGTTCAACACCAAGATCACCGAGACGGCCCGCCGGGCGGCCGAGTCCGAGGGCGTCGACATCCGCCTCTACGACATCATCTACAAGCTGACGGACGACATCGATGCGGCCCTCAAGGGCCTCCTCGAGCCGGAGGTCGTGGAAGTCGTCGAGGGCCGGGCCGAGGTCCGCCAGATCATCCGGGTCGGCAAGAACACGGTCATCGCCGGTTCCTACGTCACGGACGGCCGGATCATCCGCAGCAATGCCCGCATCTGGCGTGGCGGCAAGATCGTGGCGACCGATCGGATCGAGTCGCTGCGGCGCTTCCGCGACGACGTCCGCGAAGTCGCCACCGGCTTCGAGTGCGGCATCGGGCTGGCGAACTTCCACGACATCGTCGAGGGCGACATCATCGAGTGCTTCTCGAGCCAGACCGTCAGCCGGGCGCCGTCCAACTGATCGCGCGGCCCGACCGGAGGCGATACCGATGAGCCAGCGGACCGACCGCCTCGACGAGCTCCTGCGCCAGGAGATCGGGGCGATGCTGGAGCGCGAGATCGCCGATCCGCGGATGGGCTTCGCCACCGTGACCAAGGTGGAGACGGACCCCGACCTGCGCCATGCGCGGGTGTGGGTGAGCATCATCGGCGGCACGGCCGAGCGCGGAGCCACGCTCGTGGCGCTCGATCACTCGATGGTCTTCATCCGGCGTGAGCTCGGCACGCGCCTGCGGCTCAAGCGGATCCCCGACCTCCACGTCCGCCTGGACGACTCGATCGAACGCGGGACGAGGATCCTGCAGGTCCTCGATTCGATCGAGACGGGCCAGGAGGCGGGCGAGGCGCCGAAGGGCGAGTCCCTGCCGACGCCCAGCCGCGGCGCCGCACCAGCCGGCGCGGCCGATGGTGCGCGGAGCCTGCCGCCGTTGCCCGGGCCACCCGATCCGGGGGAGGGGTTCGGAGCAGCCGCGGCCGAGTACGCCGCATCGCTCGCCGCGTCCCAGGCGGCCCGGCGCGATGCCCGGCGACCGCGCAAGCCGGGTGACCGGCGCGCCGCGGGTGGGCCCGGCGGACGCGGATCGGGCACGAGCCGGTGACCGCGGAACGGGCGGCCGCAGCCCTCGACCTCGGCGCCGTGGGCGGTGGCCGTCCCGGACGCCGTGGTGGACCGCCTGTCGCGCGCCCAGCGCGTCCTCGCGGTGAGCCACGAGAACCCCGATGCGGACACGCTCGGGGCGACCCTCGGCGTGGTCACGATCGTCGAGGCGCTCGGTGGCCGGGCGACGCCGGTGTGCACGGACGCGCCGCCGGCCCTGTACGACTTCCTGACCGGGATCGAGCGCTTCCGCACGGATCCCGATCCGGGCGCGGCGTACGACCTCCTCGTGATCTCCGACTGTGGCTCGCTCGACCGGATCGGCGAAGTGCGCGGCCGCCATCCACGGCTGTTCGACGAGCTGCCCAGCGTCGTCATCGACCACCACGTCTCGAACGACGCCGCCACGTCCACCGACTGGGTCGATCCGGCGGCGGCCGCGACGTGCGAGATGGTCGCCCTCCTCGCGAGCCGCCTGCACGTCCCGCTCGAGACGGGCGGCGGTTCCCTGGCGACGGCGCTGATGGGCGGGATCGTCATGGACACGGCGACGTTCGCCCATCCCAACGCCACGCCGCGAACCCTGGCCGTCTCGGCCGCCCTCGTCGCGGCCGGGGCGCCCCTGTCCGAGATCTCTCGCCTGCTGTATCGCAGCAAGCCTGACGAGCAGTTGCGCCTGTTCGGACGGGTCCTCGACCGGCTCGAGAGCAGCCCCGACAGGCGGGTCGTCTGGTCGACGATCCGGGATGCGGACTTCCTCGAGACGGGCAGCGTCGCCGCCCACTCCGAGGGCATCATCGACCTCGTCTCGCAGGCGGAGGGGGCCGAGGTGGCGATCGTGTTCAAGGAACAGGGCAGCGCCACCCGGATCAGCGTGCGCACGCGGCCGGGAGGGGTGGACGCGACCGTCCTGACGGGCCTGTTCGGCGGCGGCGGGCACGCTCGCGCGGCCGGCGCGACCGTTCCGTTGCCCCTCGCCGAAGCGCGTGACGCGGTCCTCGTCGAGGCCCGGCGTCTCGCGGCCGACGTCGCCCGCTGAGCCAGACGGTCGGCGGCGGCGTCACGATGTCGCGCCACGGTCGAAGTCGCACGCCCGGCGCGGGGTCGGGCCTCGAGGGGATCCTCGTCCTGGCCAAGCCGCCCGGGCCCACGTCCCATGACATGGTCTCGCTCGTCCGCCGGATCAGCGCGACGCGGCGGGTCGGGCACGGCGGCACCCTCGATCCGTTCGCCAGCGGCGTCCTGCCGCTGTTCCTGGGGCGGGCGACGCGGGTCGTCGAATACCACCTTGGCGACGCCAAGTCCTACCGCGCGACCGTGTGCTTCGGAGCGTCCTCCACGACGGACGACCTCGAAGGGGAGCTGACGCCCGTGCCCGGCCCGGCGCCCGACCGATCGCGCGTCGAGGCGGGCCTGGCGGCGTTCCGGGGATCGATCGAGCAGACGCCGCCGGCCTACTCGGCGGTCAAGGTCGCCGGGCGGCGGGCCTATGCCGTGGCACGGGCGGGAGGCACGCTCGAGCTGCGCCCGCGCACCGTGACGATCTCCCGCCTCGAGCTCACCGAATGGGATGGTTCGGACCCCGAACGGCCCGTCGCCGTACTGGAGGTCGACTGCTCGGCGGGCACGTACGTCCGGGCGATCGCCCGGGACCTCGGCGCTGCGCTCGGCAACGCGGCGTACCTCGGGGCGCTCGTCCGGACCTCGAGCGGCCCGTTCCGGCTCGAGGATGCGGTGTCGCTCGATACGCTCCGCGAGGCCGCGGGAGGGGAGCACGCCGACGCGCCCGACAGCGCCGGCCCGGGTGCCGCCGAGCTCGCCGCGCTCCTGCTGCCGCTCGATGCGGGCCTCGAGGCCCTGCCGGCCCTCACGCTCGATCCGGCGGACGTGCCTCGTGTCGCACGAGGCCAGGCCGTGCGCTCGACGAAGAGCGATCCGGTCGAATCGCCGGTTCGGCTCTTCGACGCGGGAGGCCGGCTGGTCGCGATCGGTCGCTGGCGGGGCGGGACGCTCCTGCCCGACAAGGTGCTCGTTGACGCCGCGTCGACCGGCGACCTGCCGGATCGGCCCCCGTTCGTTCCGCCGAAGGACGGCCGTGGAGCCGGCGAGGACGAGGGGTGAACGTCGTCCAGGGCATCGACGCGCTCGATCGGTCCGCGGGCCGGCTGTTCGTCGTCGTCGGCGTGTTCGACGGGCTGCATCGGGGCCACATGTACCTGCTACGCCGGCTCGTGCGCAGCGCGCGGGAGCGCGAGGCCCGGCCGAGCGTGATCACCTTCGACCACCACCCCGACGAGATCCTCGTGGGGGCCGCCCCGCCGCTCCTGTGCGACCCGGCCGAGCGCCTCGAGCGCCTGGCCGCCGCCGGGGTTGAGACGACCGTCGTGCAGCACTTCGACGAGGCCCTGCGGATGACGCCGTACGACGCCTTCATCGACCGGATCCGGGCACGGACCGAGCTCGTTGGCTTCCTCATGACGCCCGATGCGGCGTTCGGCCACGAACGTCGCGGTACGCCCCAGACGGTGGCCGCGCTCGGCGAGGAGGCCGGCTTCGAGGTCGAGGTCGCGCCGCCGTTCACGCTCGAAGGCCACCCGGTCCGGAGCACCGACATCCGCGACGCGATCGCCGCCGGCGACCTGGCCGGGGCCCGGGCGCTGCTCGGCCGTCCTGTGGCCGTCGTGGGCGACGCATCACCTGGGGCGGGGGAGAGAAAGAGCCGAGTGAGCTTCCCGCTCCCCGTGGCCCTGCCGCCCGCCGGTGACTACCCCGTAGGCGTGAGCGCCACCGGCCGCCGCCCGGCCCGCGCGACGGCGGAGGTCTCGGGCAACGGGCTCACCCTGGATGCGCCGGTGGAGGGCCGCGTCCGCGTCTCGTTCCGGTAGCGCTCCCGCCGCGCCGACCCGAACGTTTGCCGAGGAGACTGGCGGCTGCTACCATCCGCAGGTTCAAATGACTAGGTAGTTCAACACAGAAGTCTCGTGTCGGAGGATCGTGTGCCGCTAGTGCGGGCAGAAAAGCTCGACGTCATCACCGAATTCGCAAGAAGCGAAGGTGACACCGGATCACCGGAAGTCCAGGTCGCGCTCCTGACGGAGCGGATCAAATGGCTCACCGGTCATCTGCAGAGCTTTCCGAGGGACAACCACTCCCGTCGCGGTCTCCTCAAGCTCGTAGGCCAGCGTCGCCGCCTTCTTGCTTATCTGATCAAGAAGGACAACGCGCGCTATCGCACGGTCATCGGTCAATTGGGTCTTCGCCGCTAGGCTGGCCTATCGAGGACCCCGGGGAATCCGGGGTCTCGTCGTGTCAGGCGCCAGGCGTTCCCGGTTCCCGAGCCCGTCGGCTCGCTCCTCTCCACGAGACAGGAGGTCCTTTACCCCGTGTCTCACACTCTCGAGACGCAGTTCGGTGGTCGCACGCTGACCATCGAGACCGGCAAGATCGCACGCCTCGCTGGCGGTTCGGTCACGGTCCGTTACGGCGACACGCTCGTCCTGGGCACCGCCAACCGCTCTGAGCCCCGACCCGGGCTCGACTTCTTCCCGCTCACCGTCGACTTCGAAGAGCGGATGTACGCGGCCGGCAAGATCCCCGGCGGCTTCATCAAGCGCGAGGCGCGCCCGTCCGAGGCGGCCATCCTGGCCGCCCGCCTGACGGACCGGCCGATCCGCCCGTTGTTCCCCGAGGGGTACAAGGACGACGTCCAGTGCGTCATCACGGTCTTCTCGACCGACCAGGAGAACAACCCCGACGTCCTCGGCACGATCGCCGCGTCCGCGGCGCTCACGATCAGCGAGATCCCGTTCCTCGGCCCGATCGCCGCGGTCCGGATCGGCCGCATCGACGACGAGTTCGTCATCAACCCGACGACCACGCAGCTCGCGGACTCGTCGCTCGACCTCATCGTCTCGGGCACCCGGGACGCGATCATGATGGTCGAGGCCGGCGTCAAGCTCCTCACCGAGGACGTGATGGCCGAGGCGATCCTGTTCGGCCACCGCGCGCTCCAGCCGATCATCGACCTTCAGGAAGAGCTCCAGAAGCTCGTCGGCAAGGCCAAGCAGGTCCCCGTACATCGAGCCCGGCACCGAGTCGGTCCTCGACTTCGTCGCGAAGGTCCAGGCCAACGACGAGTTCGTCGTGGTCGACACCGAGACGACGGGTACCGATCCCAAGATGGCCGATCTCGTCGAGATCGCCGCCGTCCGGATCAAGGGTGGCAAGGTCACCGACAAGTGGTCGACCCTGGTCAACCCGGGACGCTCCGTCTTCGGCCACCAGGTCCACGGCATCACCGACAAGGACCTCAAGGGCGCCCCGTCGCCCAAGGAAGCGGCCGAGACCTTCCTCGCGTTCGCGGGCAAGGCGACCCTCGTCGGTCACTCGATCGGCTTCGACCTCGGGTTCATCGAGGCGGCCAAGGGCGACGGCTTCCGCTTCGCCCAGGACAGCTACCTCGACACGCTCGTGCTGGCCCGCGAGGGCTTCCCCGGGTTCAGCGAGAGCTACAAGCTGACCGATCTCGCCAAGTTCTTCGGCATCGAGCTCACGTCGAACCACCGCGCCCTCCCGGACGCGGAAGCGACCGCCGAGCTCCTGCTCGCCTTCGCCGGCGACCTGCCGAACCGCATCGAGACCCTCCACGACGGGATCGCCGGCTCGATCCGCGCCTACAAGAAGGAGGGCTCCGACCCCAAGGGCCTCCTCGAGGCGGCCCGCCGCCAGGCTCGGGTCAGCAAGAGCCTATTCGGGCTCGTGCACAAGAAGACGGCCCGCGAGCTCGTCCTCACCGAGGGCATCCGCATGGATGGCCGCGGCGTCGAGGAGATCCGCCCGATCACGGTCGAGGTGGGACTCCTGCCCCGCGCCCACGGCTCGGGCCTGTTCACCCGTGGTGAGACGCAGGCGCTCACCGTGGCCACCCTCGGCGCCAGCTCGGACGTCCAGCGGATCGACACGATCAGCCCGGAGACCGAGAAGCGCTACCTCCACCACTACAACATGCCGCCCTACTCCACGGGCGAGAACAAGATGATGCGCGGCCCGGGCCGGCGCGAGATCGGGCACGGCCACCTGGCCGAGCGCGCCCTCCTGCCCGTCCTGCCGTCCGCGGCGGACTTCCCGTACGTCATCCGGCTCGTGTCGGAGTGCGTCACGTCCAACGGCTCGACCTCGATGGCGTCGACCTGCGGCTCGACGCTCGCCCTCATGGATGCCGGCGTGCCGATCAAGGCTCCCGTCGCGGGTGCCGCGATGGGCCTCATCTCCGGCCCCGACGGCCAGTTCGCCGTCCTGAGCGACATCCTCGGCAAGGAGGACTCGTTCGGCGACATGGACTTCAAGGTCACCGGGACGTCGGAGGGCATCACCGCCCTCCAGATGGACATCAAGGTCCGCGGCATCAGCGAGGCGATCATCCGCCAGGGCCTCGCCCAGGCGCTCCGCGCTCGTCTGCTCATCCTGAGCAAGATGACCGAGGTCATGCCCGAGGCCCGCGACGTGATGAGCGACTTCGCGCCGCGCATCACGACGATCAAGATCAACCCCGAGCGGATCCGCGACATCATCGGCAAGGGTGGCTCGATGATCCGCAAGATCCAGGAAGAGACCGGCACCGAGATCAACGTCGAGGACGATGGCTCGGTCGAGATCGCCGCGGTCTCGGGCGAGAACGCCCGCAAGGCGATCACCTGGATCGAGTCGCTCACCCGCGACGTCGAGATCGGCGCGCTGTATCTCGGCAAGGTCACCCGGATCATGGGCTTCGGCGCGTTCGTCGAGATCCTGCCGGGCAAGGAAGGCCTCGTCCGCATCGGCGAGCTCGCCGACTACCACGTGCCGTCCGTCGAGGACGTCGTGTCGGTCGGCGACGAGGTGATGGTCGTCGTCACCGAGATCGACCGCCAGGGCCGGGTCAACCTGAGCCGCAAGGCGGCCATGCAGCGCCACCTCGCCAAGGAACCCGTCTGAAGTCCCGTCGAGCGTGCGCCTGAGCACGCCGAACGGTCATTTCGAACGGAGCGCGCCGCCGGGAAGCCGGCGGCGCGCTGCTATACTCCGGCCGTGCCCGGGAACATGACGAACTCAGCGGAGCCGTGCCGCCCGTGAACGAAAAGAAGATCACCGTGGCCGTCGTCGGGGCGACCGGCGCCGTGGGCCGAACGATGATCCAGGTCCTGATCGAACGTGCCTTCCCCCTGCGAGAGCTGCGCCTGCTCGCCTCGGGCCGCTCGGCCGGCCGCGAGGTCGTGGTCGAGGGCCGGACGATGCAGGTCGGCGAGGCCCTCCCGGAATCATTCGAAGGCGTCGACATCGCCCTCTTCTCGGCCGGCGCCGGCGTCTCCGAGGCCCTGGCGCCCGAGGCCGTCGCCCGCGGCGCGACCGTGATCGACAACTCGTCGGCGTGGCGCATGCACGAGGGCGTCCCGCTCGTCGTGTCGCAGGTGAACCCGGACGACGCCGCCACCCACGAGGGCATCATCGCCAACCCCAACTGCTCCACGATGCAGCTCGTCCCCGTGCTCATGGCGCTGCGCGACTCGGTCGGCATCGAGCGGGTCGTCGTGGACACGTACCAGAGCGTCTCGGGCACGGGCTCCGACGCCATCGAGGAGCTCGAGGACCAGGTCCGCGCCCACGTGGCCGGGCGGGTCGTCCGAGCCCCATGTCTATCCCCACCCGATCGCCTTCAACGCCCTGCCCGAGATCGACGTCTTCCTCCCGAACGGGTACACCAAGGAGGAGTGGAAGATCGTCACGGAGAGCCGCAAGATCCTCCACCTGCCCGACCTGCGGATCAGCTCCACGGCCGTGCGCATCCCCGTGTTCGTGAGCCACTCCGAGGCGGTCCACGTCGAGCTCGCGATCGTCGATGACCCCGAGCCGGGCCCGCGAGCTCTTCGCGGCCGTGCCGGGCGTGATCGTCCAGGACGACCCGTCCGCCCACGTCTACCCGCTGGCCACCGAGGCCACGGGCCGGGACGAGGTGTTCGTCGGCCGGGTGCGCCAGGACCCGTCGATCCCGGACAACCGGGGCCTCGCGTTCTGGGTCGTGTCGGACAACCTGCGCAAGGGCGCCGCGACGAACGCGGTGGAGATCGCCGAGCTCATCGCGGCCCGCGGCTGGGTAGCGCCGGGCATCACGGCCGAGCAGGGGCCGCATGACCGAGGCCGAGCGTCGCACGGCGCTCGAGGCCATCGCCAGCGAGGTCCGGGCCTGCACGGCCTGCCGTCTCCACGTCGGACGCACCCAGGCCGTGCCGGGGGAGGGCCACCCGTCCACCGAGGTCGTGTTCGTGGGGGAGGGCCCCGGCTACAACGAGGACCGCCAGGGCCGGCCGTTCGTCGGCGCCGCCGGATCGTTCCTCACGGAGCTCCTGGATCCGTCGGCTGGAAGCGGGACGAGGTGTTCATCACGAACGTCGTGAAGTGCCGGCCGCCCGACAACCGGGACCCCGAACCGGACGAGATCGCGGCCTGCGCGCCGTTCCTGCGCCGCCAGCTCGAGACCCTCGACCCGGCCCTCGTCGTGACCCTCGGACGCCACTCGATGGGCCGCTTCATGCCGGGCGCCCGGATCGGCCAGGTCCACGGCACGACGAAGGCCGCCGACCCCGAGACGGGCGCCCGCGAGGCACAGGTCTTCGCCATGTACCATCCGGCCGCGGCCCTCCACCAGGGCTCGCTCCGCCAGACGCTCCTCGACGACATGGCCCGCGTGCCCGGCGCCCTCGTCGCGGCACGCGAACGGCGCGAACCCGCCCCACCGGCGGCGTCGCCGCCGTCCCCCGCTAACGCCCCCGCCGGCGACCCACCGACATCCGCCCAGTCCCCGGATCCTGCACCCGGGACCGATCCACTCGCGCAGGCAACGATCTTCTGACCACACCCGCAACGGACCACTACCCGCATGGTTGACGAAACCCGACCGCTCCGCATCATCCCGCTCGGCGGGGTGGGCGAGATCGGCAAGAACATGTACCTCTTCGAGTACGGCGACGACATCGTCGTCATCGACTGCGGGCTCATGTTCCCGGACGAGGAGATGTTCGGCATCGACCTCGTCATCCCCGACATCACCTATCTCAAGGAACACCGGGCCAACGTCCGGGCGTTCCTCATCACCCACGCCCACGAGGACCACGTCGGCGGCCTGCCGTACGTGCTGCCCGAGTTCCCGGGCGTGCCCGTCTACGCCAGCACGCTCGCCCGGGGCCTGCTCGGCAACAAGATCAAGGAGCACAAGCTCCACAACAACCCGATGCTGGCCCTGGAGCCCGGGGACGAGGTCACGATCGGCCCGTTCACGGTCATCCCGTTCCGCATCGGCCACTCGATCCCCGACGCGATGGGCATCGCCCTGCGGACGCCGGTCGGGACGATCGTGCACACCGGCGACTTCAAGTTCGACCACACGCCGGTCGACGGCAAGCTGTCCGACTTCGCGATCCTGGCCCGGCTCGGCGAGGAAGGCGTGGTGTGCCTGCTCTCGGACTCCACGCGCGCCGAGAACCCCGGCTACACGCCATCCGAGCGGACGGTCGGCGAGGCGTTCCGCGAGATCATGGAGCCGCTCGACGGGCGGGTCATCGTGGCCACGTTCGCGAGCAACATCGCCCGCGTCCAGCAGGTGCTCGACGCCGCGGCGCAGTTCGACCGCAAGGTCACCGTCATCGGCCGGTCGATGGAGCAGAACTTCCGGATCGCGACCGACCTCGGCTACCTGAAGTACCCGCCGTCCCAGATCGTGGCCAAGGACAAGATCAGCGAGGTCCCGGCCGACAAGCTGTGCATCGCGACGACGGGCGCCCAGGGCGAGCCGATGGCCGGCCTGGCCCGGATGGCCAACCGCGACCACCGGTTCGTGGAGATCGTCCCGGGCGACACGGTCATCGTCAGCGCCAGCCCGATCCCCGGCAACGAGGAATACGTGAGCCGGACGATCGACAACCTGTTCAAGGCCGGCGCGAACGTCTTCTACCACACGATCAAGCGGGCCCACGTCTCGGGCCATGCCAGCCAGGAGGAGCTCAAGCTCATGCTCGGGCTCACCAAGCCCAAGCACTTCATCCCGATCCACGGCGAGTTCCGGATGCAGGTCCAGCACGGCCGCCTGGCGATCGAGACCGGCGTCCTGCCCGAGAACGTGTTCATCATCGAGAACGGCACGCCGATCGAGATCCTGCCCGACGGCTCCGCCCGCCGCGGCCAGCCCGTGGTCGCGGGGCTACGTGTTCGTGGACGGCCTCTCCGTCGGCGAGGTCGGCGAGGTCGTCCTGCGCGACCGGCGGGCCCTGGCCAACGACGGCATGTTCATGATCGTCGTGACCGTGGACAAGCAGACCGGCACGGTCATCGGCCGGCCGGAGATCATCACCCGCGGTTTCGTGCCCAACGAGAACGACCCGATCATCGAGTCGACGACGGACCGGGTCGTCGCGGCGATCGAGAACCCGGGCGACCACATCAGCGAGATCGCGCTCCTCAAGGTCCAGATCAAGGACGCCGTCTCGCGCCACCTGTACGAGCGCACGAAGCGGCGGCCGATGGTCTTCCCGGTCGTCGTGGAGGTCTAGCCAGTGAGCTCCCGACGACGCGCACCGGCGCGCCGCAGCCGTCCCCGGCGGGGCGGCGGGCTGGGCATGCCCTCGGTCAACATCCCGCCGGACGTCGTCCGCTCGCTCGTCGGGCTGACGCTCCTCGTCCTGGGCGCCCTGACGCTGATCATGCTGGCGATCCCGAGCTCGCAGGGGACCCTCACCGACTGGGCCCGCAACGTCGTCCTGCCCAACTTCGGCACCGGCCGCTGGCTGCTGCCGATCTTCCTGCTGACCGCCGGCGGCCTCATCGAGTGGCGGCCCCTCGGTCCGGGCTGGCGGACGCGGCTCGTGGCGGCGATCGTCTCCTACGCCGCCCTCCTCGGCCTGTTCGAGTTCCTGCCGGTGCGCGGCGGCGGGCGCATCGGGACGTTCCTCGCCGACGTGCTCGGCTCGCTGATCACCCGGCCCGGGGCGTTCATCGTCCTGGCCGCCGTGTTCGTCGGCGGCATCCTCATCACCGCCAACCTGCGCCTCGCCGAGTTCGTGGCCCCGTTCCGGCGCGGCCTGACGAGCCTCGGCACGGTGGTCGCGGAGGCCCCCGAGGCCGCGGCTGCCCGGGCCGCCAAGGCCAAGGCCGCCGCCGATCGGGGAGTCGGGCGCCCGACGATGGTCGATCCGGGCGAGATCGCCCCGCCGCGACGCTCACCGGCGCCGGTACCCAGCGAAGCCCCCATGAGCCAGACCGTCGTGTCGGGCGGCCTGCGGGGCGGGGCGGATGCCCGTGGCGGCGGCGCACTGCGGGCCCCGTCGGCGACGGCGGTCGACCTCCTCGAGGCCGAGGACGGCTACCTGCCCGACGGCCCGACGTGGATCCTCCCGCCGATCGACCTGCTGACGGTCGTGCCCGACCCACCCGTCACCACGACACGGGCGAACCACGAGGACAACATCCGGATCATCGAGGACAAGCTCAACAGCTTCGGGATCCCGGCCACCGTCGTGGCGACGAACACCGGCCCGGTGGTGACCCAGTACGAGGTCCGGCCGGAGCGCCACATCAAGCTCTCCCGGATCGAGGCGCTGGCCGACGACCTGGCGATGGCCCTGGCGGCCCGCTCCATACGGATCGAGGCGCCGATCCCGGGCAAGGACGTCGTCGGCATCGAGATCCCCAACGTGAAGTCGGAGATCGTGAGCTTCCGACGGCTCGTCGAGGACACCAAGATGCTCGACGCCGACAGCCGCCTCTCGTTCGCGCTGGGGCGCGACGTCTCGGGCAAGGCCTATGCCGTCGACCTCGCCAAGATGCCCCACCTGCTCGTGGCCGGGGCCACCGGCTCGGGCAAGAGCGTCTGCATCAACGCGCTCATCACGAGCCTCCTGATGCACGCCAAGCCCGAGGAGGTCCGGCTCATCCTCATCGACCTCAAGCGGGTCGAGCTCGCCCCGTACGACCGGCTGCCGCACCTGCTCCAGCCCGTCATCGTCGAGCCGTCGAACGCCAAGGCCGCCCTCAACGGCGCCGTGCGCCAGATGGAGGAGCGCTACAAGGCCCTCGCCTCGAAGGGCGTCCGCAACATCGCCGCGTTCAACGCGAGCCCCGACGTCCCCGCCGAGGAGCGCCTCCCGTACATCGTGATCATCATCGACGAGCTGGCCGACCTGATCATGCGCGAGGGCCAGAAGGTCGAGGAGCCGATCGTCAAGATCGCCCAGAAGGCGCGCGCCGTGGGCATCCACCTCGTGCTCGCGACGCAGCGACCGTCGGTCAACGTCGTGACCGGCCTCATCAAGGCCAACGTGCCGTCCCGGATGGCCTTCGCGATGGCCTCGATGATCGACAGCCGGACCGTCCTCGACGCGCCCGGGGCGGAGGACCTCATCGGCCGGGGCGACATGCTCTACCAGCCCGTCGACCTGCCCCGTCCCATGCGCCTCCAGGGCGTTTTCGTGAGCGACGCGGAGGTGAATGCCGTCGGCAAGCACTGGCTCGACCTGGCCGGCGGCCGGACGTTCTACGACGAGTCGTTCATGGACTTCAGCGCCGAGGACGGCGGCGGCAACGGCCAGTTCAAGTGGCTCGCGGCGATGGCCGACGACGACATGGTCGTCCTGGCGGCCGAGCTCGTGACGACCCTGAACAAGGCGTCGACCTCGATGCTCCAGACCAAGCTCAAGGTCGGCTTCAGCCGGGCGAGCCGGCTCATGGACGAGATGGAGCGCTACGGCATCATCGGGCCGGGCGACCCCCGTAACCCGGCCGTGCCGCGGATCGTCTATGGACCGGACAACTGGCTCGTGAGCCACGCCGACATCGACGATCCCGGCCACTGACGGCCCTTCCAGGAGGGGCGGTCGACGACGTCGGGTATCCTGACCGCGGGACCGGACGCCGGAGCGCGCGGCTCGGGCCCCCTGAGGACAGACCGACCGCATGACCACCCGAGACGAGGCCCGCCGCCGCAGCGAAGCCCGTTCCGCGACCAACCGGCCGATGCCGGTCGCCGAACCGGTGGCCGGCCTTGGCGAACGACTGCTCGCCGCCCGCGAACGCAAAGGCGTCGATCTGTATCGTGCCGAGCGCGATACGAAGATCCGGGCGCGATACCTTGGCGCCCTCGAGCGGGGCGAGTACCGCGAGCTGCCCGGCTCGGTCTACACGAAGGGCTTCCTGCGCAACTACGCCCAGTACCTGGGCCTCGACCCCGACGAGATCCTCCTCCAGTGGCGGCGCGAGAAGGGCGAGGGCAAGGTCGACACCTCGCCATCGATCGTCCTGCCCCGGCCGCTCACGGCGCCGCGCCAGGGCCTGACGTTCTCGCCGGCGATCGTCGTCGCGGCCCTCATGACGGTCGTCCTGCTCCTGTTCGTCGGCTACCTCGCGATCCAGCTGCTGCGGTTCGCGAAGCCGCCGTCGATCGCGGTGTCGGACCCGCCGACCGCCGTGAGCGACACGTCCGAGACCGACACCGAGTACACGTTCCGGGGCACGACGATCCCCCACGGGACTGTGACGATCAGCGACTCCTCCGGCCACCAGCTCCAGGCGACGGCCGACAGCATCGGCCTGTGGAGCCAGGTCGTGCCGCTGCGCCGCGGGCGCAACGACTTCAAGATCTCCGCCACCGACCCGGACACGGGCAAGAACTCCGAGCAGACGCTCGCGTACATCGTCAACGTGCCGATCTCGGCGGTCCTGGCGCCCACCCTGGAGGTGGATTCGCCGGCCGAGGGGGCGAGCTTCCAGAACGGGGCGATCCCCATCACCGGGACAGCTACGAACGCCACCCAGGTCGTCGTGAGCGCGAGCTATGTCGGCGCGACGGGCGGGCCGCAGGCGACGCCCAAGCCCGGCAAGTCGCCGACGCCCACGGCCAAGCCACCCACGGCGCCGCAGCCGGTCACCATCGCCGTCGGGCCGGACGGCCGGTTCAACACGCCGTACGAGCTCGCCAACGGCCGCTGGCTCGTCACGATCACCGCCTCGAACGCGGAAGGCCGCAAGACGACGCTCACGAAGAACGTCACGATCGCCTACCACGGGGTGAGCGTCGTCGTGACGATCCACGGCCGGGCCTGGCTCAAGGTCTGGGTCGATGGCGTGCTCGTCCCATCGATCGGAGCGGCCGGCAAGGTCTTCGGCGACGGCAAGGTCCTCACCTTCACGGGCGACCAGTCGGTGGAGGTCCGGACCGGCGCGTCGGCGGCCACGTTCTTCACGATGAACGGTGTGTCGTTCGGCAAGCTCGGGACGTCGCTCAACCCCGAGACGTGGCTGTTCACGGCCGGGGCGCAGCCCAAGCAGACGCAGAACAAGTAGGCCGATGGACGAGGGCGTGACGCCGGCGACCGAAGGCCCGGAGGCCGGGCTCTCCGCCCTCGCCGAGCGGCTCCAGGCCCGCTGCATCGCGGCCGGACTCACGGTCGCGACCGCCGAGTCGTGCACGGGCGGCCTCGTCGCCCACTGCATCACCCAGGTCTCGGGCTCGTCCGGCTACCTCCTCGGCGGGGTCGTCGCGTACTCCGACGCGGTGAAGGTGAGCCAGCTCGGCGTGCCCCAGGCCGTCCTCGACGCGCACGGGGCGGTGAGCGCCCAGGTGGCCCGGGCGATGGCCGAGGGCGTCCGTGCCGCGCTCGCCACGAGCCTCGCGGTTTCGATCACCGGGATCGCCGGACCCGACGGCGGAACGCCGGCCAAGCCCGTCGGTCTCACCTACCTGGCGGTCACCGGTCCCGCCGGTATGGAGGTCCGCCGCGTGATCTGGACGGGCGACCGCAACGCGAACAAATGGTCGAGCGCCGGCCTGGCCCTGGAGCTGCTCCTCGCCGCGGCCGACGCGGCGGCTCCGGATGCAGCGGCACCCGAACCAGCGGGGACGGCCGCCGCCCGCTCATGACCCGCACGGCCGCCGAGATCGGGGCCGGCCTCGCGGCGCCCAGGGCGGCCCGTCCGATCCCCGCCGGGGAGCGCATCCATGTCGTCGGGGCCGGTGGCGCCGGGGCGAGCGGGGCGGCGTTGCTGGCCGCCGCCGCGGGCGCCAAGGTCAGCGCCTGCGACGAAGGTGGCGAATCGTCGTACACACCGGCATTGACGGCCGCGGGGATACCTGTCGCGGCCGGTCACGACGCCGCCCATGTCACGGGACCGAACCCGCCCCAGCGCCTGGCCGTCACCAAGGCGCTCACGGCGATCGCCCCGGACCACCCCGAGCTGGCGGCCGCGCGGCGGGCCGGCATCCCGCTCGAGTCGTGGCAGCAGCTCGTGGCCGATGCCGCCGCGGGCAGGACGCTCGTGGCGGTGGCCGGCACGCACGGCAAGAGCACGACCGCGGGCTGGCTCGTGCACGTGCTCACAGCCGCCGGGGCCGATCCGTCCGCGCTGGTCGGCGCGCTCCTCGGGCCGGGGATCACCGGCGGGCCGCCGGCCACCGCGCGCTCGGGCAAGGGCTCCACGTTCGTCGTCGAGGCCGACGAGTACGCCGGCAACTTCGATGCGTACCGGCCGGCTGTGACCGTGGTCACGAACGTCGAGTGGGACCACCCGGACGTATTCGCCGATCGGGCCGCCGTCATCGAGGCATTCGCCGGCTGGATCGAGGGCGACGGTCAGGGCGCGAACGCGGGATCGACGCTCATCGCCAACGTGGCGGACACCGGCGGGGAGGAGCTCGTCCGGCGCCTCGCCCCCACGTGGCCTGGCCGTCTCGTCGTCACGGCCCTCGTGGACGCCCCGCTCCAGAAGATGGCCGGCTACGCCAGGGGGATGGCCCAGGCGTACGCGACGCCGGCGGGCGAGGCGGCGGTCGTCATCGGCCGGATCGCGCGCTCGGACCCGGATGGATCCACGGTCGAAGTCCTCGGTCGGTCCGTCGTGGACGAGCCCACGACCGTGCACATCGCCGCGGCCGGCCGCCACAACGTCGCCAACGCGCTGCTCGTCCTCGCGGCGGCCCGCGCCGTCGGCGTGGAGGCCGGGGCGGCCATGGAGGGGCTGGCGAGCTTCGGCGGCATCGGCCGGCGCCTGGAGCGCAAGGGCGAGGCGCGCGGCGTCGTCGTGTACGACGACTACGGCCATCACCCCACGGCGATCCAGGCCACGCTCGCGGCGGTGCGCCAGCGGGAGCCCGGCCGGCGCGTCTGGGCCGTGTACGAGCCACTGACCTTCCACCGGACTGCGGCGCTCCTCGACGGGTTCGCGACCGCGCTGGCCGAGGCGGACGCGGTGGCCATCGCCGACATCTGGGCGGGCCGCGATCCCGACACGACGATCGCATCCCCGGAGGGCCTCGCCCGTGCCGTGGCGGCTCGCCGGCCGGGGCTCGAGGTGGCCGCGACCGGGTCCGTGGAGGCGACCGCCGCATGGCTGACGACGCACGTGCGACCGGGCGACGCGGTCCTCGTCATGGGTGGCGGGCGGAGCTACCGCATCGGCGAACTGCTCCTGGAGCGCCTCGCCTGATCGCGCGAGGGCTGCTCGCGTGGCTTCAACACGCCAGGTGCCGACGGCACCGTACGCCGGGGGCGGGTACCATGGCGGCCGGCCGTGCAGGGCAGGGGAGCGACGGGCAGGTCGCGACCACCGCGATGAGGAGGTTGGATGGCGGGCGAAGTCTCATTCGACGTGGTGAGCGAGTTCGACGAGCAGGAGCTGCGCAACGCCCTGGACCAGGTGCGTCGCGAGATCCAGCAGCGGTTCGACTTCAAGGGCGTGACCGTCGATCTCACCCAGGCGAAGACCGAGCTCACGTTGCTCACGGACGACGAGCACCGGGCGACCGCCGTGAAGGACCTGATCGAGACGAAGGCGATCCGGCGCAACCTGAGCCTCAAGATCTTCGACTGGGGCAAGGTCGAGCCGGTCGGCGGCAACAAGGTCAAGCAGGTCATCACGCTCAAGCGCGGCCTCGGCGACGAGCTCGCCCGCAAGGTCACCAAGCTCATCCGGGACGAGTTCCCCAGGGTGAAGTCGCAGATCCAGGGTGACGCCGTGCGCGTGTCGGCGAAGAGCAAGGACGACCTGCAGCGGGTCATCGGCCGGTTGCGCGAGCTCGACGAGGCCGTGCCCCTCCAGTTCCAGAACTACCGCTGATCGTGACCGACGTCCGGAGCGAAGACAGCACGGCCCCCGCGCCCCCGGCAGACGAGCCGGCGGTGGAGCGGTCGGGCGACGCCGCCCCGCCCCCATCCGGCTACGGGCTCCGTGACGAGTCCGCGCCCGCGACGGCCGGTGCCGCGCCCGCGGCGGCTACGATCGCGCCCCCCGACGAGTCGACGGCGGACGCGCCGCCCGCCGCGCCGCCTGCGCCGCCCAGCGCCCCCGAGCCGGCGGCCGGGCCGCCCCCCGCGCCCGAACCGCCTCCGCCGCCGCCCGGCCCACCGCGCACGGCGGGTCGCTTCCTGGCGGACGCGCTGCATGCGGCCGGCGTCCGTGTCGCGTTCACCGTGCCCGGCGAGAGCTTCCTCGGACTCCTCGATGCGCTGGGGCCGGCCGGCATCCGCGTCGTCGCGACCCGCCACGAAGGTGGCGCCGCGTTCATGGCCGAGGCGTACGGCCAGCTGACCGGCCGGCCTGCGGCCGCGCTCGCGACCCGTGCGGTCGGAGCATCCAACCTCGCGATCGGGATCCACACGGCGAAGGCCGACTCGACGCCGATGTTCGCCGTGCTCGGCCACGTGCCGCGCGCCGTTCGCGGCCGGGAAGCGTTCCAGGAGGCCGACCTGCCTGGCTCCATCGGCCGCCTCGCGACCTGGGCCATCGAGGTGGACGACCCGGCCCGGCTGCCCGCCGCGATGTCCGAAGCGACCCGCCAGGCCCTCGGTGGACGGCCCGGCCCCGTCGTCATCGCGGTGCCGGAGGACGTCCTGGACGAGACGATGCCCGACGGCACGGAGGTCGCCCACGTCGTCCGCAGCCGACCGGCCGATCCCGACCCGGATGTCGTGCGCACGGCGATCCGGCGGCTGACCGCAGGCAAGCGCCCGCTGATCGTCGCCGGGGCCGGTGTGCTGCGGGCCCGCTCGACCGCGGATCTCGTGCGCCTCGCGGAGATCCTCGAGGTGCCGGTGGTGGCGTCCTGGCGGCGCGCGGACGTCTTCCCGAACGACCATCCGCTGTACCTTGGCATGACCGGCTATGCGGCCCCCGAGGTGCTCGCCGAACGGCTCACCGACGCGGATGAGCTGCTCGTCGTCGGATGTCGGCTCAACGAGCCCACCTCGATGGACTACCTGGTACCCGGCGAGCGCCAGCGCTGGACCCACGTCGATGTCGAGCCGCGGACCGCCAAGGCGGGCCTCCGGCCGCCGGACCTCGCGATCCAGGCCGACGCACGCACCTTCCTGCGCGTCGCGGCGCGCCTGCTCGCAGGCACCGTGCACGACAAGGACAGCCTCGATGCCCGGCGGATCGCCAACGCGACGGACCGGGCCGCCTGGGAGGCTGCGACGGTCGTCGACGGTGGGGAGTGGGACGGCCCGGGCGTGCACCCCGGCCGGATCGTGGCGACCATGAACCGGGTCCTGCCGCCGGAGGCGATCGTCGCCACCGACGCCGGCAACTTCGCCGGATGGCTCGCCCGCGGCTATCGCTGCCGCCGGCCGGGCACGTTCCTTGGTCCGACGTCCGGCGCGATGGGCTACGCCTTACCCGCGGCCATCGCGGCCTCGCTCGTCCACCACGAGCGGGCCGTGATCGGGGTGACCGGGGACGGCGGGTTCGGCATGACCATGGCCGAGCTCGAGACGGCCGTCCGCGAGCACTGCCGGATCGTGCTGCTCGTCTTCGACAACCGGCGCTACGGGACGATCCGGATGCACCAGGGGCTGCGCGGGACGGGTCTCGGCGTCGGGACCGAGCTCGGCCCGCTGGACGTCGTGAAGCTCGCCGAGGGCTTCGGGGCGCGAGGCGTCCTGGTCGAGGACGACGCGAAGTTCGAGGAGGTCCTGCGCGAGGCGCTGGTGGCCGATGGCCCGACCGTCATCCACCTGCCGCTCGACCGGCGCTGGGTCTCGATCGACCATCCGGCCAGCGTGGATGCCCCGCCCAGGTCCGAGGAGGACGTCTCCGCTTCGGAGGCCACCCCCACGACGGAGACGGCGACTCCCGCGGCGGAGATCGCGGCACCGTCCGCCGCGACCGCGCACGTCACCTATCACCTCGTGGCCGCCGAGACCTGGGATGCGCTCGAGCCCGGCGCCGACTATGAACCGGCGTCGCTCGCGACGGAGGGCTTCGTCCACTGCACGGACGGGGTCGAAGGGCTGCGGGCCTCGGGCGATCGCTTCTACCGCGACGACCCGCGGCCGTTCCTCGTGGCGTCGATCGACCTCGGCCGGCTCGGCGACGACTGGCGCTACGACGACGAGGAACGGCGCTTCCCGCACATCTACCGATCGATCCCGCGCGAGGCCGTGGTCCGTATCGTGCCGATCCCGCGCGCGGAGGACGGGACCTTCCTGGCCTTCCCGGCCTGACGATCGCCCGTCACCGACCGTCGCGGGCGCCGCCTCACGCAGCGCGATCTGTAAGGTTCACGCCGAACGCAAGGCGCTATAGTCGGCCGATCGAGCTTCCCGCGAGGCATCTCGCAACGTGACAGTCTCGGAATCCGTCCCGCCGGACGCATCCGGGCGTGCCCTGCGGCCGCCCATGTCCGAGGACGACAAGGTGCTGCGCCGCGCCGAGGCGCGCCAGCTGCGGCGCGGCCTCAAGGTCGCGGCGATCATCGCCTCCGGGCTCTCGCTCGGCTCGGCGGTGGTCCACGTCGTCCTCGGCGCGCCCAGTGCCACGACGATGGTCGCGCTCGGCGTCGGCATCGTCTTCGCCGGCTTGTGGGTCCTGGCGAGCCGGTTCCCCGACCGCTGGCTGTCGGCGCTGGCCGGCGTGTTCGGGTTCTTCGGCCTGGCGGGGATCCTGGGCGCCGTCGTCACCGAGTCGCCGGGTGTCTCCGATTACGCGGTCTCCCTCGTCGGCATGCTGCCGATGGCCCTCATCCTGTTCGTACCGTGGGGGACACGCCAGCACCTGGTCTGGCTCGCGGCCGGCGCGGCCCTGCTGGCGGGCGTCTTCGTGGCCGGCGGCGACAACACGGCGATCGATCGCGAGCGAGTCGGCCTCCTGACCGGCTTCGCCCTTGGCGGGATCATCAGCCTCGTCGGCCAGGCCCTGCTCGGGACGACGCGTCGCCGGGTGGTCGAACAGACCCGATCCGCCCACGAGCGACGCCGCGACCTCCGGGCGGCGAGCCGGCGCGCCGAGGTGACCCTCGGCCAGCTCCGCGGGATGGAGGCCATCGGTCGCGCCCTGGCCGAACAGGGTCCGACGGAGGAGACCCTCGACGGTGTCGTCGGCCTGCTCGTGGACACCTTCGGCTACACCTATCCCTCGATCTACACGAGCGATGGCGCCATCCTCCGACTCGGCGCGCAGCGCGGCTACGCGAACCCGATCTACGAGTTCGAGCCATCGAAGGGCGTCATCGGCCGCGTCGCCCGGACCCGCGAGGCGGCGTTCCTGCCGGACGTGTCGGTCGATCCCGACTACATCAGCGCGGACCCGGGCATCCAGAGCGAGATCTCGGTCCCGCTCCTGGCCCACGGAGCCTTCCTCGGGGTGCTCAACGTGGAGAGCCCGACTCCGCTCGACGAGCACGACCTCGCCGCCGTCAGCGTGGTCGCCGACCGGGTCGCCGTCACGCTCGCCCTGGCCATCGAACGGGCGAACCTGGCCGAGCGCGCCCGCGTCTTCCAGCGGATCGTCTCGTTCTCGGCCAAGGTCAGCTCGGTGCTCGCGGCCGACGAGCTGTACGACGTGATCGTGAATGCCGTCGACGACGTCGTCCCGGCCCAGCTCGTCGCCGTGATCGTGCGCAACTCGTCGGGCTCGTACATCGCGCGTGCGGTGCAGGGCAGCACGGGTGCCAGCGGCAACGTCATCGAACCGGGGGAGGGGATGGCCGGCCGCGCGATCAAGGAGGGCAAGCTCGTCCGCGTGGAACACTTCCGTCGCGCGGACTACCCGAGCACCCTGCGGGGCGGCAACGCCCTCGACGAATACGGCTGGGCCCTGGGAGTGCCGCTCATCGGGGACGGGGGCATCCTCGGCGCCCTGACGGTCGCCCGGGCGGACCACGACCGGCCGTTCACCGACCTCGAGCTCGAGGCCCTCGAGCTGCTGGCCGGCGAGATCACCCTGGCCGTGAGCAACGCCCTGCTCCACGGCGAGGTCGCGGAGCTGGCGATCCGCGACCCCCTGACCGGCCTCCACAACCGGCGCTTCCTGGATGAGGCGTTCCGCACGCTCACCGCGGCACGCACCCGGCTCGCCGAGGGCGAGCGCCAGCCGCTCTCGATCATCCTGTTCGACCTGGACCACTTCGGGGCGTTCAACAAGCTCCACGGCCACCTGGCCGGCGACGACGTGCTGCGAACGTTCGGGAAGCTGCTCCAGGGGCGCCTGCGCGAGGCCGACCTGGTCGGGCGCTATGGCGGCGAGGAGTTCATCGCGATCCTCCAGGGCGCTTCGCGGGCGGACGCCTGCCGGATCGCGGAGGAGATCCGGGGCGCGCTCGAGGCGGCGCCGATGGTCGACGCGATCGGCAAGAAGTCCCCGGTGACCGTGTCGGCCGGGTGCGCGGAGGCCGAGGTCGGGGAGACGACGCCGGAATCCCTGATCCGTTCGGCGGATGTGGCGCTCTCGATGGCCAAGCGGGCAGGCCGCAACCGCATCGTGGCCGTCTGAGCCCTCAGCCTCAGGGGCCGACCCGGCGCGAGGAGGCCGCTGCGTTGTCGTCCGCCACGCGCTGGCGCTCCTCCGGGAGGACGCAGACGACGTCCTCCGGGCGCGCCACGCGCCACACGAAACCTGCGATGCACGTGTTCGGGCCGTAGGCGCCGCCCGGATCGATCCTCGACGCCGCGGCGGCATTGTCGTCCGCGGCTCGCTGCCGCTCGTCCGGGGTGACGCACACGACGTCGCCTTCGAAGGCCTCCCGCCAGACGTAGCCGGGGATGCACGTGTTCGGATCGATCGGCGGCGCCGTCGGGGGAGGCTCAGTGGGGGGTGCAGAGCTGGGCGGGGCTTCGGTCGGCGGCGCGGTCGGCGGGGCCGTAGGTGGTGCGTCGGTCGGCGGTGCCGTGACGACCAGGACGAGCGGCGTGGCTCCCGGAGGCGGCGTGGCCACGGGGGCGGGCGGCCGGGTGAGCCCGAAGACGGCCACGGCGCCGAGCGCCAGCGCGGCGATGACCGCCAGGGCGGCGCCCAGCCCGGACGGGACGAGCGCCCGCCGCTCGAACGTGCCGCTCAGGACCTGGGGCTCGGTGTCGCTCGACGAGGCGCGGACGTCGAGCTTGAACGGGCGCGTCTCGGTCCCGCCGAACAGCTTGATGCCTCCGCCGGCCAGGCGCGCCACGACGCCGAGCGAGTCGCCCGGACCCAGGTTCGCGGTTGGCGGCCGGAACTCGAACGAGAGCTTGTCGGCCGGATCGGAGCCCAGGATCGTGACGGCCTCGGGCCGGTTGCCCTGATTGGTGACCTGGATGTTCGCCTTGGCGCCCAGGCGGCCGCCCGCGATCGACGGATGCAGCTTCGCGTCGAGGGCGCCGAATGGCAGGATCGCGACGATCGTCTCCTCGACCCGCCGGCTGGCCGGATCGTGCTCGCTCGTGACCCGGGCGCCGATCGGCCATGGACCGGCGACCGCCGCCGGGACGCGTGGTGGGTGGAGCGTGATCGTGAACCGGCCGACCGACGGCGGGGAGTCCGGGCGCGGGCGCGCGTCGCCGGCCTGGGGGAACAACTCCATCGACGCGGGCGTGACCGTCACCCAGCTCGGGTCCATGCCCACGATCTCGCAGCGGTAGCGGTCCACGACCGTGCCGAGATTGGTGACCTCGACCGTGAACGACGTGCTCGAACCTGGCGCGACCAGCACACCCGTGGCCTGGATCGTGACCGCGAGATCGGGCATCGGGCACATGCTCCTCGAGGGAGATCGGCAGTATGTCTATCGCGTGCGCCGGGTCGTGCGCCGCGCCACCGCGGCGCCTTCGCTCGGGAGTCTTGCTCCTTCGCTCGGGGCGTGCCCGGCGTACGAGGAGCCTAGCAGGAGCCGGAAGTCAGTCGCTGAACAGATCCCCGGGCAGGAAGGCCGAGACCACCCAGTTCGGGGCGTCCACGACCTCGCTGATCTTCAGGTCGACCGCGACCGAGCAGAGCCCGTAGGCATCGGCCGGACTGAGGTCCCGCGTCGCTCCCGAGGTAGGCGATCATCCGGCGGACGGCCGTCCGCGCCGCCTCGAGCAGGTCCGGCGCGATCCCTGTCGTGACGTGATAGCCGGCCGCGGCCGCGCTCGGACGCTCCAGCGGGCGGCGCACCTCGAACTCTGGCGCCGTCGATGGCCATGTCCCGGCGCACGCGTGATCCGGGCCCGGACGGTCATCGCGGACTCGATCGCGGTCCCGCACACCTCGCCGTCGCCCTGGGCGCCGTGCGTGTCGCCGATGCCCAGCAGCGCGCCTTCGACCTCGACCGGCAGGTAGAGCGTGGCGCCCGCGCCGAGCTGGCGGATGTCCATGTTGCCGCCGACCCGCCGGGGCGGGACGACGCTGTGGAGGCCGGGCTCGGCGGGCGCGACGCCGATGACGCCGCAGAACGGCTCCAGCGGCACCGAGATGCCCGGCCGGAACGAGGCCCGGTCCGCCTCGAGGGTCCACAGGTGCAGCCACGGCTCCGGGTATTCGTCGGCCAGCAGTCCGAAGCCCGGGATCTGGGCCGTCCAGCCGAAGTCGCCGGGGACCACGTCGAGCAGGTCGACCTGGAGGACGTCGCCCGGTCGCGCACCTTCGACCAGGATCGGCCCGGAGACGGGATTGACCCGCTCGAAGTCCAGGGTCCGGACGGTCTCGACGGTCGCGTCGCGCCGGATCTGGCCGGCTGAGGCGTCCTGGGTCTCGACGACGATCTCGTCCCCGCTGCGGACCGAGTGCGACGGCTCGAAGCTGCGGTCCCACCCGAACCGGACCTGGTCGCGCGCGACGTGGATGGTCGGAGACGGCACGCTCACCCCGTTGAGTGGTCAAGTATCAGTTGTCGGACGGAGTGTGGCAGGAACGCAGGGCCGATGTGCGTCGGGCAGGTTGGCACGCGCCGTGCCTATCGCCCAGACTCGTCGCTGACGAGTGCTGGCGGCTGGTGTGGGTGGAGAGGAGGCGTGATGGGTGCTCAGGCTCCGGTCCTGACGCGGCGCGCGCTCAACCGGGCGACCCTGGCCCGCCAACTCCTGCTCGAACGCTCGACGATGTCGGTCCCCGAGGTCCTCGAGCACCTGGTCGGGATGCAGGCGCAGACGCCCCACACGGCCTACGTCGGCCTCTGGACGCGGCTGCAGGGGTTCCGCGCCGGCGAGCTCTCGGACCTCCTCCTCGACCGCCAGGTCGTGCGGATCGCCCTCATGCGCTCCACGATCTTCCTGGTCACGGCGCGCGACGCCTGGGCGCTGCGGCCGCTCATCCAGGTCGTGCACGACCGGATGCACCAGGGCCAGTTCGGGCGACGCCTCCAGGACGTGGACACGTCGGCTGTCGTTGCGGCCGGGCGGGCGTTCCTCGACCTCGAGCCGCAGACGTTCAAGGCGCTCGGCGCCCACCTCCTGGAACGCTGGCCGGGCCACGACCACCTGGCGCTCGAGATGACGGTCCGGACGGGCGTGCCGCTCGTCCAGGTGCCGCCCCGTGGCCTGTGGGGGCGAAGCGGTCCGGTCGCCCACACCTCGATCGAGGCCTGGCTGGGCGACGCACCCCCGGCGTGGCTCACGCTCGATGAGCTGGTCCTGCGCTACCTGCGGGCGTTCGGGCCGGCCAGCGTGATGGACGCCCAGATGTGGTGCGGGTTGACGAGGCTGAAGGAGGTCTTCGAGCGCCTCCGGCCCCAGCTCCTCGCGTTCCGTGACGAGCAGGGCCGCGAGCTGTTCGACCTGCCCGACGCGCCGCGTCCGGATCCCGAGATCCCGGCGCCGCCGCGCTTCCTGTACGACTACGAGAACATGCTGCTCTCGTACGCCGATCGATCCCGGGCGATCCTGCCGGAGCGGGTCCGGAACATCGTCGTCCGTCAGAACGAGTCGATCAGCACCTACCTGATCGACGGCTTCGTCGCGGGGACGTGGCAGATCGAGCGTGAGCGGCGCCACGCCCGGCTGGTGATCAGGCCGCTGGTCCCGCTCTCGGGGGCCGACGCAGAGGCGCTCGCGCGCGAGGGCGAGGCGCTCGTCGCATTCGTCGCGGACGACGCGACGACCCGGGAGGTCACGATGGGACCGCCCTGGCCCGCGTCCCCGGCGGCCGCTGGCGACTAGCTCGCCAGGCCCTCGACGACCTCGACGTTCGGGAGCGCCAGCAGGATCGACGGCGGCGCGATGACCTTCCAGCTCCGGCTGCCGCCACCGAGCACGATCCGGGGCCTCTGCATGACGGCCGCATCCACGAGCACCGGCAGGTCGGCCGGCAGGCCGAAGGGCGTCACGCCGCCGATCTCCATGCCCGTGAGCTCGCGCGTCTCGTCGGCCCCGGCGAACGAGGCCTTCCGCGTGCCGAGGCGGGCCTTCACGGCGTGGTTCACGTCGAGCCGGTGGGGCGCCAGCACGATGCACGCGGCATAGACGCGCGGGTCGGCCTTGCCCACGACCACGATCGTGTTGGCCGATTCGTCGAGGTCGAACTCATAGGCGGCGCAGAACTGGGCCGTATCGGCCAGGGCCGGGTCGCACGGGAACAGCTCGTACTCCACGCCGAGGGGCCGCACCGCTCCGTCCAGCCTCGCGCGATCCGTGTCGTCCATGCCCGAAACGTTACCCGGGTGGGCCGGCCGGCGCTGGCCGTTGACCACGCGGCCATCCGCCCGTCATGCTCCGGGGACCGACCCACAGGAGAGCCGATGACGATCGAGATCCGGATCGACACGCTGCGCGCGGCCATGGCCTGCGACGTGGTCCTGCCCGACGACGCGACGTACGACGAGACGCGGGCCACCTTCAACGCGACGGTCGACCGGCGTCCGGCGGCGATCGTCATGCCCCGCTCCACGGACGAGGTCGCGGCGGCGGTCCGCTGGGCCCATGACGCCGGGATGCCGATCGCCGTCCGTGGCGGCGGGCACAACGTGGCCGGCCATGCGGTGGCCGACGGCGCGCTGGTCGTCGACCTGCGGGGCATGCGCGCGGTCGCCGTGGATGCCGGCAGGCGAAGGGCACGGGTCGCCGGTGGAGCCTTGTGGGAGGACGTGGACGCGGCAACGACCGCCCAGGGCCTCGCGATGCCGGGCGGCACGTTCGGTGACACGGGCGTCGCCGGCCTGACCCTCGGCGGCGGCATCGGCTGGCTGATGGGCACCTCGGGGCTCACCTGCGACACGCTCGTGCGCGCGGAAGTCGTGACCGCCGACGGATCGGTCGTCATCGCCGGCGAGGGCGGCGACCCCGAGCTCCTCTGGGCGTTGCGCGGTGGTGGCGGCAACTTCGGCGTCGTGACCGAGTTCGAGTTCGCGCTCCAGCCGGTCGGGACGCTGTGGGCCGGGGACGTGGCCGTGCCGATCGAGCACGCGGCCGAGGCCATGCGCGTGATCGCCGAGGTGACTCGCACGGCCCCGCCCGAGCTCGCGATCTTCGCGGGCGGCCCCTCTCCCTTGATCGAGGACGGTGCGGACGAGCCAAAAGTCGGTGCCCCGATCGGGTTCTGGATCACCACGGTCTACCAGGGCTCGGCCGAGGAGGCAGAGCCGTTCATCCGGCCCATCCTGGCCTTGCCCCGGCTCAGCAGCAGCCTCAGCCAGAAGACCTATGTCGAGACGCAGGAGATGAGCGGCCGGATGGCGTTCGGCCTCCGGCACTACTGGAAGGGCCACTTCGTCCGGACGCTCGACGCGCCGACGATCGACACGGTCATCGAGGGCATGAGCCGTGCCGCTGGGTCCTCGTTCGTGCTCCTCGAGGCGATCACCGGGGCGGCCCGTCGCGAGCCCGCCGGCGGGGCGGCCTTCGGCCAGCGTGCGGCCGAGTGGAACATCAGCTCGATCGCCGTCTGGGAGGACGTCGCGGAGGACCCGATCCACATCGGCTGGGCCCGGACCTTCACCGATGCGCTGCGCCCGTCATCCCTCAGCGGCGCAGGGTACGCGAACTACTCGCCCGTCGACGAGACTCCCGAGCGCGTGGTGGCGGCATTCGGCGCAGAGCGCCATGCACGCCTGGCCCGGATCAAGCGCCGGTACGACCCGGACAACGCCTTCCGCTACAACCTCAACATCCCGCCGGCGTCATCCGGCTGAGGCGAGGGAGCGCGCGTGCCGGACCCCGACCTGATCGCCGCCGCGGTGTTCAACAACGCCGTCTGGTGCGATGCCGTGTGCCAGGCCCTGGGTTGTGACACGGACTTCGTCGACGACCTGTGGATCAACTCCGGGACGTCCCCGCCGTTCTATCCGAACGCGATCTCGCTCAGTCGGGCCGGCACCGAGAACCAGTTGCGACGGATCGGCGAGATGGTCGAGGCCGGCCTGCCCAGTGGCTGGACCCACAAGGATTCGTTCAGCGCGCTCGATCTCGCCGGGCTTGGCCTCGACGTGCTGTTCGAGGCCGAGTGGCTGGGCCTGCCGGCGGGCCGCTCCCTGTTCGGCGCCGACCGCTCCGGCGTGGTGTGGGAGCCGGTGAGCTCCGCTGACGGTCTCGCGGCCTGGGAGGCCGCCTGGCGCGCCGCTCACGGCCACGCCCTGTCCGCGGAGAGTCCGGAGCGCGTGTTCATGCCGGACCTGCTCGAGGATCCCGACATCGTCCTCCTCGCCGCCCGTCGCGACACGGAGACCTTGGGCCTCGTCGTGGCGAACCGGTCGGACGACGGGTCCGGACCGGTCGTGGGCCTCTCGAACCTCGTGCTTCCGGAGGACGCTCGGGACGCCCATCGCGCCGGCGCGGTCGCGGCGGTCATGTCGACGTTCCCCGATCTGGCCGTCGTCGGCTACGAGCGGGGCACGGAGCTCGACGCGATGGTGGAGCTCGGCTTCGAGCGCCTGGGGCCGCTCCGGATCTGGACGACGCCCTGAGCGACGCCCGTCAGGGTCCGGTGAAGCCGCTCAACAGCTTCGTGAAGGCCCAGTCGGCCTGCTCGATCCCCGAACAGTCGTCGTTGCCTGCCTCGCCCGGGCACGTCCCATGGTCGCGCTGGAGCGCCCACATCGACAGGCTGGCGATGCCGCGGTCGCGAGCGAACGCCAGGACCTTCCGGGCGTGGGCCAGCGTCGTGAGCTCCGTCTTCTGGGGGTAGTCGTCGATGCCGGGCATGAGGGTGATCCCGACCATCGCCCACAGCTGGGCCGCCGACCGGTCCGGGTAGAGCTTCGCCAGCTGCGCGTGCAGGCCCTTGGCGGCCAGGATCGCCGCGACGGCCATGTCGGTCGTGGTCCCGTCGTAGTAGTCGAAGGTCATGATGTTCACGATGTCGACGCGCGTCCCGTTGGCCACGGCGTTCTGGAGGACGGCAAGACCGCCCGCATCGAGGCCGTTCGGGCTCGCCGGCAGGGTGTACTGGATCTGCACGGCGCGACCCTGCGTCGCCAGCCGGTCCTGGAGGATGCGCAACGCCTTGTTGCGCCGGTCGATCCCCTCGGGACGCTCGAGCGACTCGACTTCCACGTCCATGTCCAGCCGGGTGGCGCCGAGCATCGTCACGATCGAGGCGTAGCCGTCTGCGATCGCCTCCGGATCGGCGCACGAGTCGCCGATCTCGCGCCCGCTGTTGTCGGCCGAGTACCCACCGAACGAAGGGATGACGTCGCCGCCTGCCCTCCGGAGCGATGCGGTGTCGACGATGAGCTGGAGGCTCATGATGTCGCCGAAGCCTGTGGCGCCGTTCCAGCCGAGCTCGCACGAGTCGGTCCCGTTCGTCTCCAGGAACGCGAGCGTCATGTGACGGGCGCCGGAGGCGTTCGCGACTTCATGCACCGTGTCGCCCGCATACATCTGCATGTACGGCGCGAACACGTGCGCCGGAAGGGGAGGCCCCGGCGCGACGCCGAGGTCGGGGACCGTCGGCTTCGGGGTGATGGATCCGGCCGGAAGCGACGCCGGTGAGACCGTCGACGTGCCCGTCGGGCTTGAGGTGACGATCGGCGTCGCGCTGGGTCGGCGACGGCGGCACGACCGGTCCCGCGCACGAGGCGAGGGCGACGCTGGCGATCGCGAGGGCGGTCGCGGCACGCGTTCGCCATGCTCGGGGGCCTCATCGCCTGATGCTACGGCCTTGGCCCGTGGCGCCGCACGTCATACTTCGACCATGAAGATCCGCGTCCTGATCCAGGGTGCCGGCAAGACCGCCGCCGGCATGGAGATCCCGCCGGACGTCGTGGAGGCGCTCGGGGCGGGCCGGAAGCCGCCCGTCCGCCTGACCATCGGCGACTTCACGTATCGGAGCACGATCGCGACGATCAACGGGGCGTACATGGTCGGGATCAGCAACGAGAACCGGGTCAAGGCGGGCGTCGCGGCGGGCGACACGGTCGACCTCGAGATCGAGCTCGACACCCAGCCGCGCGAGGTGATCGTGCCGCCCGACTTCCGGACGGCCCTGGACGCCGAGCCGGCCGCCGCGCGCTTCTTCGACGGCCTCTCGTACAGCAACCGCCAGCGCCACGTCCTCGCGGTCGAGGCCGCCAAGGCGCCGGAGACGCGCCAGCGCCGCATCGAGAAGTCCGTGGCGTCGCTGCGGGAAGGCCGCGCCTGAGGGCGAGCTGGCGGCGCTACCGCGAGAGAGGACGTGGGCCATGTTCGAACGGCTCGACTACATCTACATGCCGAGCACGGACGTGGCGGCCGACGTCGCGTACTTCACCGACGTCCTGGGCGGCCGCCTCGTGTTCGCCGTGGAGGGGATGGGCACGCGCGTGGCGATGGTCGAGCTGACGGCGGAACCGCCACGGATCCTCCTGGCCGGCCATCTCGACGGCGACCGGCCGGTGCTCGTCTACCGGGTCGACGACCTCGACGCCTCGATCGCGGAGCTGGAGGGGCGCGGGTGGAAACGCGGGCACACGCTGGAGATCCCGCAGGGTCCGGTGTGCTCGTTCGCGCGCCCGGCGGGCAGCGGCTGGCGATCTACGAGCTCTCGCGCCCCGGCGTCGAGGCCAGCTTCGAGGGCCGGCGCGATTTCTGACCGGCCGGCGCGCCTAGACTGATGGGCATGGACAGAGCATCGGGGCATCCCGCGTGACGGTCGAAACGGTCTGCGCAGTGCTGCTCATCGTCGTGCCGATCGCGTTCAACCTCGCCTTCTTCGAGCTCGGCCGGGCCTTCGACTACCCGAACATCCTGCGCAAGGAACCCGACGAGATCCTGCGCCGCTTCGCCGCCGGAGGTTCCGGGCTCATCCTGCGCTGGCAGGCGCTGCTGATCAGTGCTCTGGCGATGATGCCGCTCTCCACGCTGCTTGCCGTCGTCCTGGGGGCGCCCCTCGCCCTGACGGCCCTCGCGCTCGTCACCGGGGCCGCTGCGGCCCTCGTCCAGGCCGTGGGGCTCGTGCGCTGGCCGTTCGCCGTCCCGGAGCTGGCCCGCCGCTACGTGGCGGCGGAGGACGGGCCGGGCGGCGACGCGACGCGTCACAGCGTGGAAGTCGTCTTCGCGGTGCTCCACCGGCTGTTCGGCGTCGGCATCGGCGAGCACCTCGGCTACCTGTTCACCGGCCTGTGGACGCTCCTCGTGGCGTGGTCCGTCCTCGCGACCGCCATCCTCCCGGCCTGGCTGGGGATCGTCGGGCTGCCGATCGGCGTCGCGCTGCTCATCGGCACGCTCGAGTTCGTGGGGCCGAACGAGCGCGACGGCTGGCCGCTGGCCGGCACGATCGTGCCCATCGCCTACATCGCGTGGTCGCTCTGGCTGATCGCGCTGGGGATCTTCCTGCTCGTCTGAGCCCCGGGAACGTTACGCGTCTGAGAGGCCAGCGCCCGCGCCCGCAATCGGGCGCTGACCCAGCGCGCGGCCATCATGCGGACGTGACATTCCAACCAGGGGCCAAACTCGACCCGTCCCAGGTCGAGGACATGCGCGGGTCGAGCGGCGGCGGCCGTGGCACGGGCATCGCCGTCGGCGGCGGCGGCATCGGCCTCGTGCTCGTGATCATCTACGTGCTCCTCGGCGGCAACCCGGGCGATCTCGGTGGGGCCGGGGGCCCGGCTGCGGGCGGGGGCGGGGGTGGGCCGGCGGCGTCCACGCTGGACGATTGCAAGACGGGCGTCGACGCCAATGCCAAGGAGGATTGCCGGATCCTGGGTTACGTGAACAGCGTCCAGGCGTTCTGGCAGAAGTCCTTCCAGGACAGCGGGCGGCAGTACCAGCCCGCCACCACACGCTTCTTCACCGGCTCCCGGACACGGGTTGCGGCCTGGCGACCGCCGACGTCGGCCCGTTCTACTGCCCGAACGACGAGCACGTCTACATCGACCTCGGCTTCTTCGACGACCTGCGCGACAAGTTCGGCGCGCACCGGCGGGCCGTTCGCGGAGGCGTATGTGCTCGCCCACGAGTACGGCCACCACGTCCAGGACCTCGCTCGGCACGCTCAGGGCGGCGCCCGGCTCGCAGGGCGCCACGGGGACGTCGGTGCGCACCGAGCTCCAGGCCGACTGCTTCGCCGGCATGTGGGCCAAGCACGCCGCAGCCACGGGCTTCCTCGAGCCAGCCTCACCGAGGCCGAGATCGCCGACGCGCTCGACGCGGCGTCGGCGGTCGGCGACGACCGGATCCAGCAGCGAGACCCAGGGCCGGGTGACCCCGAGACGTGGACCCACGGCTCCGCGGCGCAGCGGCGGACCTGGTTCACGAACGGCTTCCAGGGCGGCACCGAGAAGGGCTGCGACACCTTCAACGCCCAGCTCTGAGGGGCGCCTCTCTCGGACTATCACGGCAGCGCCGCCGTCCGGCGTCGGCCATCCGCGCTACCCTCGCACGTCAAAGGAACGTCGCGGAGGGTGGAGGCTGATGTCGTACCCGGATCCCGTGTACCTGGGCGAGCCGGGCCTCAAGAACGCGGTCTATCGGCCGGCCGATCGAGCACCCGAGGTGCGCTACGCCTCGGGCGGCACGGCGCGCTACCTCGCGACCGGCGCGTCGACGAACGGCCAGTTCGGGCTGTATCGATGGGAGATGGCCGACGCTCCGAGCGGCCCCGGGCCGCACTTCCACCGGACGATCTCGGAGTCGTTCTACGTCCTGTCCGGGACGATCCGGCTCTTCGACGGCCGGCGCTGGATCGAGACCACGGCCGGCGACTTCCTGTTCGTCCCGGAGGGTGGCATCCACGCCTTCCGCAACGAGGCGGGCCCGGCGTCCATGCTCATCCTGTTCGCGCCCGGCGCGCCCCGCGAGGATTACTTCGAGACCCTCGCCCGGGTGAGCGAGGGTCTCGTTCTGAGCGACGAGGAGAAGGTCGCGTTCTACCTGCGCCACGACACCTACTGGACGCCCGAGTAGATCGACCGGGGCTCAGGGGCGGGGCATGAGCTCCTGGAGGGCCCAGCCGTTGCCGTCGGGATCCTTGAAGAAGACGAACTTGCCCCACGGGAACTCCTGGACCTCGGTCACCGCGACGCCCCGGCCATCGAGCTCGGCCCGGGCGGCGGCCACGTCCGACACGACGATCTGGAGGCCGCCCACGGAACCCGGCTTCGCGTCGGAGAGCCCCTTGCCGATGGCGATGGAGCAGGCCGATCCCGGAGGGGTGAGCTGGACGAAGCGAAGCTCATCGCTGACCTTGTGGTCGTGGTCGACGTTGAAGCCGACCTGGTCCGCATAGAACGCCTTGGCGCGGTCGACATCGGAGACCGGGACCGCCACCAGCTCGAGCTTCCAATCCACGATGGGCCTCCTTCGGGACGCTTGCATTCCTGGGCCGATATGACAGAATGCTGTCATGAGTAAGGTACCAAGACGACAGGATACTGTCAAGAGTCGGCTACCCGACAACGGCGTCCGCACGCCCGCCGGCGACGCGTTCAGCGGCCTCGTCGTGCGCCTGTTCCGGCTCAACGGGCTGATCGCGGCGGAAGGAGAGGAGCTTGCCGCGCCCGGCGGGCCAGACGACCGCCCGATGGCAGGTCCTGGCGAGCGCCGAGGACGCGCCGCTCACGGTCGCCCAGATCGCCCGCAGCTCGGGCTGGCCCGCCAGAGCGTCCAGCGCGTGGCCGACGTGCTCGAACGGGACGGCTCGTCACGTACGAGGACAACCCGCGCCACCGGCGGGCGCGGCTCGTGACGCTGACGCGAGCAGGGGAGGGCGACCCTCTCCCGGATCCAGGCGAGCCAGCGGCCGTGGGCGAACGAGCTGGGTGCCGCGGTGGGTGAGCGTCAACTCCGGCAGGCCAACGCCGTGCTGGAGCGGGCGCTCGAGGCGATCGCGGCGCGCCGGGCGCGCTGATCGGGGTCGACCGACCGGGTACGATCGTATCCATGGCGACCCAGGATGATGTCCGCCGGATCGCGCTGGCGCTGCCCGAGACGACCGAGGACCCGCTCAGCTTCCGGTTCTTCGTCGAGGGCAAGGCCTTCCTGTGGTCGTGGCTCGAGCGGGTCGACCCCAAGAAGGCCCGGGTTCCCAACGCCGAGGTCATCACCGTGCGCGTCGCGGACGAGTCGGACAAGGACGCGCTCATCGGGATGGACCCGAACGTGTTCTTCACGGAGCGTCACTACGACGGCTACCCGGCGATCATGGTCCGGCTGCCGCTGGTCCGGCCCGACCTCCTCGAGCGGCTGATCACCGACGGCTGGCGCTCGCGGGCGCCGAAGCGCCTGATCGAGGACCTGAACCGCCGCCGCCGGAGCTGATCCGAAGCGAGGATCGCCGCGGGGCGCTTCCTTGACAGAGATCGCGACCGGAGTACCGTGATCGGTCAAGAGACCTCACGAACTGGCGTCGACATAGGATCCCCAGCGTCACCGGCCGATCCAGACCCGCACCTCGAGCCGTGAAGCGCCCCCAGACGGCGCGGCGGCTCGTCCCGACGCCCGGACGACGAGCGGGTGACCAAGGCGAAGGCGCGCTCCCAACCGTCCCCGGACCCCGTCCTCGCGCTCCCGGCAACGGCATCGCTGTATGAAGCGATCGTCCAGTCGGCCGACGATGCGATCTTCACCAAGAGCCTCGATGGGACGATCGCGAGCTGGAACGCCGGGGCGGAACGGCTTTACGGATACACGGCGGGCGACATCATCGGCAGGAACGTCGGCATCCTCGCGCCGCCCGATCAGCCGGATGAGATCCCGGCCCTCCTTGCCCGGATCGCCGCAGGTGAGCGCATCCTCCACTTCGAGACGGTCCGTGCGCGCCGGGATGGGTCGCTCGTCGACGTGTCGCTCACGATCTCGCCGATCCGCGACGTCGAGGGCCGGATCCTGGGGGCATCGTCGGTCGCGCGCGACATCAGCGCACGCAAGACCATCGAAGCGGAGCTGCTCCAGGCGCAGAAGCTGGAGTCGATCGGTCGGCTCGCGGGCGGGATCGCCCACGACTTCAACAACATGCTGTTCGCGATCCGCGGATTCGCGGACATGCTGGCCGAGGATCTCGCGCCCGAGAACCGGCCGTTCTTCGATCACGAAGCGGCGCTCGCCAGCGTCGCGACGATCAATGTGGCCGCCGACCGCGCGTCCGTCCTGACGGCTCAGTTGCTCGCCTTCGGCCGCCGGCAGCTGGTGAGCCCCCGGTCGACCGACCTGAATCGATCGGTCGAGGCGATCGAGCCGATGCTCCGTCGGCTGATCGGGGCGGACATCAGGCTGACGATGGCGCTGGGTGCCGAGATCGGCGCGGTCCTGGTCGACCCCGGCCAGCTCGACCAGATCCTCGTCAACCTGGTCGTCAACGCGCGAGATGCGATCACCGAAGGCGGCTCGGTCACCATCGCCACGCAGAGCGTGACGTTCGACGACGAAGCCCCGGCGGGACACTTCCAGGTCGCGTCGGGCACGTATGCCCAGCTCATCGTGAGCGATACGGGCGTCGGGATGGATCGCGAGACCCGGGAGCACATCTTCGAGCCGTTCTTCACGACCAAGGATGTGGGGAAGGGGACCGGGCTCGGGCTCGCCACGATCTACGGCATCGTGCGCCAGGCCGGCGGCCACATCTGGGTCTACTCGGAACCAGGTCAGGGCTCGACGTTCAAGCTGTACTTCCCGACGCATGCCGCGGACGTCACGGAGGCGCTGCCCCGGCGGCGGACGACCGACGCGCCGCGAAGGCCGGGTCATGCTCGTCGAGGACGAGGACACCGTCCGGCAGATGGGCACCAAGCTCCTGGAGCGTGCCGGCTACAGGGTCGTGGCGATGGCCGATGGTGCTGCCGCGCAGGCGTACATCTCAGAGGGCCGGGGCGATATCGACGTGCTCGTCACCGACGTGGTCATGCCGGGCATCTCCGGCATCAGGCTCGCCGAGGACGTGCGGGAGCGCAACCCGGAGGTTGGGCTCGTGCTGGTCTCCGGGTACCTGGCCGAGGCGCTCGACCTCCAGGCACTCGTCGCCGGCGGCGCCGTGTTCGTCTCGAAGCCGGTGCCGTCCAGGGATTTCATCGCCGCCGTGGACGAGGCCATGTCGCGGCGCCGACAAGACGCCGCCGATCCACCCCGATAGCGCCCGGCGCTAGGTCGTCGCAGGCGGGATGTTCTGGTTCCGGTGGAACAGGTTCTCGGGGTCGTAGCGCGCCTTGACGGCCGCCAGCCGGTGCCAGGTCGCTGCCCGGGTACGCGTCATGGACCCGCGCCGGGCCCTCGTCGCCGAGGAAGTTGACGTACGCGGCATCGTCGCCCTGGTCGCAGGGCCTCCGCGAACTCCTCGACCCACGCCCGGCGGACGACCTCGATCCTCGGGGCCGTTGTAGAACGCCGCGACGTTGACCATGATCCGGATCGGTTCGATGGGCGAACGCCGTCGCGTCGACGGCGACGCGGGCCATCGCCCCGCCGAGCACCCGCAGCTGGGCGGCCCGCATCGTGGCGTCGGACGCCCGGAGGTACTCGATCGATGGTGGTCGCGACATCGCGGTCCACCCGGTCGATGAACATCGTTCGCGCCACCGCGGTCGGGTGGTACGAGTCGTCCTCCGGGCGGGAACATCTCCGGGTAGGTCGATCGGCCGCACCATGTCGGCGAGCGGGGTGGCGAGCGCCCGGAACGGCGCCAGGGCGGCCCGAGCGGCGGCCTCGTCGCCGACGAACGCGAGCATGCCCAGGATGACCGGCTGCCCGTGCACCTCCTCGGGCAGGAACGGCATCGGCGGTGCC
Organism: uncultured Chloroflexia bacterium; assembly: GCA_963849405.1. GTDB lineage: Bacteria > Chloroflexota > Limnocylindria > Limnocylindrales > CSP1-4 > C-114. Next base: position 526,422 of record CAWKHG010000006.1, on the reverse strand, counting down.
GGCATGACGTTGGCGATCGTCGAGAGCGTCCTCGGGCGCCGCCTCGGCGGCGCGCGATGAACGCCGCGATGGTCTCCGGCGTTCGCCGGCAGGATGAGCATGCCGCCGACGAATCACGGGCACCTCGAGAGGCGGAACTGGAACCGCGTCGCGACCCCGAAGTTGCCGCCGCCGCCGCGGATCGCCCAGAACAGATCCGGGTGGTTTTCCGCGTCGACGCGCAGCACCTCGCCGTCCGCCGTGACGATCTCCGCCGCGAGCAGGGAATCGATCGTCATGCCGTACAGGCGGACCAGGTAGCCGATGCCGCCCCCGAGCGTGATCCCGCCGATCCCCGACCGACCCGGTATCGCCGAACCCGACGGCCAGCCCGTGCGGCGTCGAGCGCCGTCGTTGAGTCCGGCGGCGGTCAGGCCCGGTCCCGGCCCACGCGGTCCTGCCCGTCGACATCGATGTCCAGGCGAGGTCAGGTCGCGCACGTCGAGGACGATCCCGCCGTCCGCGGTGCTGTGGCCCGCGCCGCTGTGGCCGCCGCTTCGGACGGCCAGGTCCAGCCCGGTCTCGCGGGCCAGCGCGATCACGGCCACGACGTCGGCTTCATCCGCGACGCGGACGATCACGGCGGGCGTGGGTCGACGCCGCCCAACATGACCATCGCGGGCCTCGTCGTAGTCCACCGTCGTCGGGGGCGATGACCCGGCCATGGATGGTGGCGCGCAGCTCCGGGATCGAGAGGGTCGAGGCGGATGTGGTCTGCATGAGGTCCTCCTTCGATGCCGACCGGACGGGGTCAGGCTCTTTCAGCGTTCGACTATCAGACCGGGCGGCGGCGCGGGATTTATCGGTCGAGCGCGGCGCGTGCTCGTGTGCGGAGCCTTTCGCGCTGCCATCCGGGCGACCGATGAGTTTTCGGGTCGGCCCATGTCTAACACATGGCGCCGGTGGAACGCTCGAAGATGCTCCACCGGCGCCTCCGACACCCGGGGCAGCCGACAGGAGGGCCGCTCATGGCCGAGCCGGCGGCGTTGCGACCGGCGAACGCAGACCGCATCGTCTGCGACCTGGGCACCCTCACGAAGCCCGACCTGCAGACCGTGGACGCCCTCGCGCGTCTGGCTCGCTCGCGGCGCGGCTGGACTGCCGGCTCGAGCTGCTGCCACGCGCCGGCGGCCGTCCGCGAGCTGATCGGCCTGGCCGGCCTCAGCGAGGTGCTGCCGTGTCCCGGGGACTCAGGCGTCGAGGCGCGCCGGTAGCCCGAAGAGCGGGAAGAACCTGGCGGTGTCCAGGAAGAACGTGATGCCGGCGATCCGGTCCTCGGCCATCTCCATGACCTGGATCGACCACGGCTCCAGGCCGCCGTCCGGCGACGGCTTGTACTGGCCGAAGGCGGGCGAGCCGTTGGCCGTGATGGGGATGAGGCGCGAACCGCGGCAGCCGATGCCCGGGCCGAGGCACCACTTCACGATGTCCTCGTGGGTCTGCAGCCAGAGCTCGTATGGCGGCATGTTCCAGGTCGCGTCCTCGTGGAGCAGGGCGGTGAGGGCGTCCATGTCGTACTGCTCGAAGGCGGCGACGTAGCGCTCGAGCAGGGCCTGCTGGTCGGCGTCCATCGCGTCCGGCGATCTGCGTCGCTCATGTCCCGTTCGGCAGGCGTCGCCCGCGCCCGCTGGAGCGCGCTGTTCACCGACGCCACGGTCGTGTCGAGCAGCTCGGCAACCTCGTCGGCCTTCCAGTTGAGGACCTCACGCAGGATGAGGACCGCCCGCTGGCGCGGCGGCAGATGCTGGAGTGCGGCGACGAACGCGAGGCGGATCGACTCGCGCGCGATGGCAACGTCGGCAGGGTCGCCACCCGTGGGCACGAGGCGGTCGTCCGGGGCCGGCTCGACCCAGCGGTTCTCGGGGAGCGGGGTTCCCAGCTGCGAGTCGGCCGACCTGGCCGGCCCCAGGTCCATCGGCCGTGCCCGGCGCTGTGGCGCGCCGAGCATGTTCAGGCACACGTTCGTCGCGATCCGGTAGAGCCACGAACGGACCGCAGCGCGGCCCTCGAACTTGGCGAAGCCGTTCCAGGCCCGGACGAACGTCTCCTGGACGGCGTCCTCCGCCTCGAACGCGGAGCCAAGCATCCGGTAGCAGTATCCGGTGAGCTCGACCCGGTAGCGCTCGAACTGCATGGCGATGTCGGGCGCGACGGGTGGGGCAACGGGCTGGGTGAGGACGTCGCTCATGGCAACATCCTACCGGGCATGGGCCGGGCCGGCCCGAACGAACGAGGCGCCGGATCGATCCGACGCCTCGTTGAGGATTCCCGGGGCCTCGCGGCCGAGCTCGTGGTCCCTAGCGGACCGAGCTCGCGTTGAGGTTGAGGTTGCCGACGACCGAGCGCCGGAACTTGCCGCTGCTGTCTCGCTGCGAGATCGCGGTGGCCCAGGTGTTGCGCTTGGACGTGAACACGGTCGAGCTCATCGAGCCCGAGGATCCCCAGCTGTTGCCGCCGCTCATGAACACGTCACGAACGGTGGAGCTGCCGTGGAAGACCCAGTCGAGGACGTAGCTGACGCTCCCGTAGGGCTCGGCGAAGACCGCCTTCGCGCCCGTCCGGAGGAAGCCGGCCGAGTAGTTGTCGACGCGGGCCCGGCCCACCGTAGCGCTCGGGGCGGCCTTGCCCGGCTCGGAGTTGCCGGCCGAGTAGCACAGTCCACGAAGGAGCACGACGGCGTTGGGACGCAGGTGGATGTACTTCTTGAGGTACGTCTCGCCGTAGTACTTGACGTTCAGGTTGCCGTGGCCGGCGGCCGCGTTCAGGCCCATGCCGTCCTTGCGGTCCGCGTTGAACGGCGCATACGGGCTCGGCCATCCGCTGCCGTGACCCATGTAGATCAGGACGTTGGCGCCGGTCGCCGCGATCCGGACCTTGTAGAACGTCGCGTTCGGGCTGTAGATCTCGATCACCTTCGCGCCGGCGCTCCGCGCCTGGGCGGCGAGCGATCGCGCGTCGGAGATGTTGTGCGAGGTCCCGGAACCGGTGGGCCCCACGACGATGACGACCTTCACCTGCGTGGTGGCGGCCGATGCGGCCGGGGCCGAGACGATCCCGATCAGGCCGACGAGCATGCCTGCCAGGACGAGCGCCCGCAGGCCGACGATCAGTTGTGACGCCCTATGGGCGCCGTTGGAAACACGCAATGTCTTCCTCCTCCCGTCGGAACGCCGCGGATCGCGCGGCGCCGATGAACGAGCCGCCGGGCAGGAGTGGACGGGGTGGCCATGGGATCGTCACGGTGAGCGTGGATCCGGACCTGCCGGTGGCGGCGAGGCTCGATGTGTGCCCCGTGCGGACATGCTGCACGTCCAGGGAGATTGTGCACCCGGAGGGCGTTCCTGTGCCCCGCCCAGTGGTACCGGTGCGCGGGGCGGGACCTGCCCGCACCACCCGGACGCACGCGCCACCGGAACTGCAACCGATCGTTCACGCACGGAACCGCACGGTTGATGCACCGGAACAGCTACGTCGTCACCATGTACCGGACGCCCGTGCGCGCCGGATGCCGGGTCACCGGACCGCGGCCCGCCCCAACCCGCTCGAGGAGGGATCCATGTTCAAGGACAGCCAGGTGTTCTCCACCTTCGCCGTGCCCGACATCGACGCCGCGCGGTCGTTCTACGGCGGAACGCTGGGCCTCGACGTCCGCGACGGGGAGCAGCCGGGCCTCATCGAGCTCCACGTCGGCGAGGGCCTGCCCGTGACCATCTACCCGAAGCCCGACCACGCCCCGGCGAACTTCACGGTCCTCAACTTCATCGTGTCCGACATCGATGCCGCCGTGGACAAGCTTGTCGCGGCGGGGATCAGGATGGAGCGCTATCCGGAGATGGAGGCCGACCCGAAGGGCATCGTGCGGGATCCCCGGGGTCCGACGATCGCCTGGTTCAAGGACCCGGCCGGCAACATCCTCTCGGTGCTGACCACGAGCTGACCCGCGCTCAGAGCGTCGGGGCGAGCCCGAACGCCGGGAAGAGCTCGGGACCGAACGTCGTGATCTCGGCGATCAGCCCGTCCCGGATCCGCATGACGTCGAACTTCTGGGCGCGAAACTCGGTGTCGCCCGGCCGTCGCAGGTAGCTCGCGGCGGTCGGCATCCGGTTGGCCCATGTCGGGACCAGTCGCCAGTCGCCCCCGTCCTCGACGCTCATGGCCTTCTCGATGAGCGGCCCGATCACGCCGATGCCCTCGAAGACGTAGGGATACGGCGGCATCGTGATCCGGATGTCCCGGGCCGCGATCGCGACGGCCGCCCTGGCGTCACCGCGCTCGTGGGCGTCGATGAACCCAGCCAGGAGGGCGCGGTCCTCGTCGCTCGGTTCGCCCGCGGACCATTCGGCACGTTGGGCGGGCAGGTGCGCCTGCATCGTGGCCCGGGCCCGCTGGAGGGCACTGTTGGACGCGGCCACGGTCGTCTCAAGCACGGACGCCGTCTCCCGGGCCGACCACCCGAGGACGTCGCTCGCGATCAGGGCAGCCCGTTGCCGGGGTGGCAGGAGCTGCATGGCCGCGAGGAACGCGAGCTCGATCGTCTCGCGCTCCACGACGACGGCGTCCGGCTGCTGGTCGCTCGGCGCGACCTCGTCGAGGAGCGCGTCCGGGTACGGCTGGAGCCAGGGCACCTCGGCGAGCGTGTGCATCGAGGTCAGCCGGCGCGCGCTCCGCCGGAGCATGTCGAGGCAGACGTTCGTCGCGATGCGATACAGCCAGGCACGGAACTGGGAGCTGCCATCGAACGTGTCCCGGCTCCGCCAGGCCCGGAGGAGCGTCTCCTGCACGGCGTCCTCGGCCTCGTCGAACGAGGCCAGCATGCGGTAGCAGTGGACGTGCAACTCCCGTCGGTGGCGCTCGGTCAGGCCACCGAAGGCGGCCTCCGTGCCTGGCAGCGTCGCGGTCACGCCTGGGCCGCTCCGCGCTTGACTTCCTGGACCAGCCAGGTGTTGCCGTCGGGATCGTGGAACGACAGGAAGGTCTCGTAGCTCCCGCGGCCCGGCGACAGGCCCGCCTGCTGGCCCTGCGCCCCGAAGTGGAAGTAGTCGCTGGCATCCGTGCCATCCTCGACGAGCTGGGCCCGGGCCGCCTCGATGTCCGAGACGCACAGGTGCAGGCCGTGCAGCGAGCCCGGCTTCATCTCCTGCTTCTTCAGGAGCGCGATCGCGCAGGCCGATCCGGGCGGCACCGAGCTGCACGACACGGAAGTCCTCGCCGGCGCTGTGATCGGCGATCACGTCCCAGCCCAACCGGTCGGCGTAGAACGCCTTGGCCCGGTCCACGTCCGCCACGGGTACGACGATGAGTTCGAGTGTCCAGTCCACGATGGATCCTCCAAGGGGCGATCGGTCGGTCTGACCGATCTTCTGGAGATGTAACGACGGGCCTGGCCAGAACTCATCGGTGGTCCGATGAATAGCCTAGTCGGCGGACGCGTCCCGGCTCGAGCGGAGCAGCCGGTCGAACGGCACGGGGTCCGCGAAGGGGTCGCCGCGGACGGGCGTGACGCGCCCGGCGATCGCGCCGGCGAGCTCGCGGGCCGCCCGGTCGATGCGCTCCACGAGGCCGCCATCGGCACCGATCCCGCCGCCGCCCCAGTCCTCGGTCGCGGCGTAGACGGCCGTCGGCGACGACGGCGGCGTTGAGGTAGGCGAACAGCGGCCGCATCGCGTGCTCGAGCGCCAGCGAGTGGCGGGCCGTGCCGCCGGTCGCCGCGATGAGCACCGGCTTGCCGGCCAGCCCGTCGCGCTCGATGACGTCGAAGAACATCTTGAACAGGCCGCTGTACGAGGCGCTGAAGATCGGCGTGACCGCGATCAGGCCGTCGGCCGCCAGGACCGCGTCGATGCGCCGCCTGGAGCCTCGGGGCTGGGAAAGCCGGTCAGCAGGTTGTTCGATCAGGTCCTGGGCGTGGTCGCGCAGCTCGATCACCTCGAACGTCGGGCGCGACGCCGCCGTCGCGAAGGTGCCGATCCGTGGCCGCGGCCAGGCGGTCGGCCAGCAGCCGGGTCGACGAGGGCTGGCTCAGGCCCGCGCTGACGACGACGAGCGACCGCGGGGTCGGGGCAGCCGCCTCGCTCACGCGGGCACCGGTTCGGTGCGGGGCGGCCGTCGGGCCGAGCACGTCCTGGCTCGGCGTCCGCGCCGCCAGGACGCGCGGGTGGAGCGGCGCGTCCGGCACGTGCGCCGGCCGGCGCTCGGCGAACTCCTGTGCGGAGCACGGGCACGACCTGCTCGCCCAGGATGTCCATCTGCTCCAGGACCGTCTTGAGCGGCAGGCCCGCGTGGTCCACGAGGAACAGCTGGCGCTGGTAGTCGCCGACGATCTCGCGGAACGCCGAGCGTCCGGTCGATGACCTGCTGGGGCTGCCGACCGTCAGCGGCGTCTGGTCCATGTAGTCCTCGAGCGACGGCCCGCCGCCGTAGACCGGCGCGTGATCGAAGTACGGCCGGAACTCGCGGATCGCGTCCTGGGAGTTCGGGCGCATGAACACCTGCCCGCCGAGCCCGACGATGGCCTGGTCGGCCGGTCCGTGGCCGTAGTGCTCGAAGCGGCGGCGGTAGAGCTCGACCATCCGCTGGACGTGGTCCTTCGGCCAGAAGATGTTGTTGTGGAAGAAGCCGTCGCCGTAGTACGCCGCCTGCTCGGCGATCTCCGGGCTGCGGATGGAGCCGTGCCACACGAACGGCGGCACCCCGTCGAGCGGCCGGGGCGTCGAGGTGAAGCCGGTCAGCGGCGTGCGGAAGCGGCCTTCCCAGTCGACGACGTCCTCGCGCCACAGGCGGTGGAGGAGGGCGTAGTTCTCGACCGCGAGCGGGATGCCCGTTGCGGATGTCCTGGCCGAACCAGGGGTAGACCGGACCCATGTTGCCGCGGCCCATCATCAGGTCGACCCGGCCGTCCGCGAGATGCTGGAGCATCGCGTAGTCCTCGGCGATCTTGACCGGGTCGTTGGTCGTGATGAGCGTCGTGGCCGTCGACAGGATGAGCCGTTCGGTCTTCGCGGCGATGTAGCCGAGCATCGTGGTGGGGGAGGAGGGGACGAACGGCGGGTTGTGGTGCTCGCCCGTCGCGAACACGTCCAGGCCGATCTCCTCCGCCTTGAGGGCGACGGCGACCATGATCCTGATCCGCTCTTCCTCGCTCACCGTGTGGCCGGTGGTGGGGTCGGTCGTGACGTCGCCGACCGTGAAGACTCCGAATTGCATGTTGACTCCGATGATGGGTGGCCTGCCCATCCTACACGACGATGGTTGCCTCAGCAACTATCTGCCGTAGGTGTCGTGCCGTGGCCCGCTAGGCGAATTCGACCCCCGCGGCGCGCGCGTCGGCCACCAGCGCCTCGAGGGCCTCATCTGTGCGGACCGAATCGCGGACGAGGCCCATCACCCGGCTGACGCCCAGGTCGCGGTATTCGGCGAGCCGGTCGACCCGTGCTGCGCCCACCTCTTCGATCGCCGCTCTGTCGACGTGCACCGACACCGGAAGGGTCGCCGGGTCCCGGCCGATCTCCTCGCAGCGGCTGGCGATCACCGGGAGTGCCTCACCGACCTCGGCGGGGGAGAAGCCGTCGACGTTGAGCTCGTCGGCGTACCGCGCGGCCAGGCGCCAGGTCACGTTCGGACCGTTGCCACCGACCATGATCGGCACGCGCGGCTGCTGGATGGGCTTGGGGACGTTGATCGCATTCCGGACGTGGGAGTGGGTGCCCTCGAACGTGGCGTGGTCGTGCTTGTCCCCGGCCAGCATCGCGCTGATGACCCCCAGGTCGTCCCCGAGCCGGGCAAGCCGTTCCGCCGTCTCCGGGAAGCCGTAGCCGTAGGCCAGCCACTCGTCCCGCTTCCAGCCGGCTCCGATGCCGAGCTCCATCCGGCCGCCGCTGATCGTGTCCATCGTCGAGATCATCTTCGCCGTCAGGGCGGGGTTGCGGAACGCGGTGCAGATGACGATGTGCCCGAGCCGGACGCGCTCTGTCTGGGCCGCAAGGGCGGCCAGCGTCGTGAACGACTCGAAGGTGATCTCGTCCGTCGGTCGCGGGACGGTCTGGAAGTGGTCGTACAGCCAGATCGATTCGAACCCCAGACGCTCCGCCTGGCGGGCGACCGCGCTCGTCCGCTGCCACGCCTTCAGTGGCTCCCAGCCATCGTACTCACCGACCCAGCCCTGGGGGATGATCGCGCCGATCTTCATTGCTCGCCTCCGCGGTCCATGCTCGCTCGTTGCCAATCATCGGTCAGGACCCGCGTCGGGTGCATGAAGAGGCCGCCGGTCGAACCCGGCGGCCTCCACGGTTGTCGCCCGGCCGAAGCCGGGGCGGCTACTCGCTGATGCCGACGACGTGACCCTCTGCGTCGGCGATGACGCCGAGCCACGCGTCCGGCCCGGCGCTGAACCGGGGCATGATCACCGATCCGCCGAGCTCGACCGCCTTGGCCGCAGTGGCGTTGATGTCGGCGACGCGCACGTAGCCGGTGACGTGGCCGGCCGGGCCGCGCTTCTCGCCGACGCCGACGACGATGCCCGTGGTGGCCGGATCGGTCATGCCGTAGCCACCGGGATTGCTGGTGTCGAACTTCCAGCCGAAGACGCCGCTCCAGAACTCCTGGAGCGCCTTCTGGTCATTGCCCAGGATCTCGAAGTGGATGACGCGCGGCTCTGTCATGGTCGGTTCTCCTCTGCGGGACGGAGGTCTGGGTCGCCTCTTCTGCCCTTCGCCCATACAACGAACGGCGTGGGCAGGAATCGACACTCCCCCCGCCCGGATCGGACGAGGGGAGTGAAAGTGGTCGTCCGGGTCAGGGTCGGATCGCCACCTTGAGCACGCCGTCGCGGCGATGGCTGAAGAGGTCGTACGCCTCGACGATGTCGTCCATGGCGAACCGGTGGGTGATGAGGGGCAGCGGATCGAAGCGTCCCGATGCCACCGTGGCGATCAGCCGGCGCATCCGCTCCTTGCCGCCCGGGCAAAGGGTCGTCACGATCCGGTGACCGCCGAGCCCGGCAGCGAACGCGTCGTAGGGCATCTCGAGCTTGCCCGAGTACACGCCGAGGCTCGAGAGCGTGCCTCCCGGCCGCAGGCAGCGCAGGGCATTCTCGAACGTCCCTTGGGTACCGAGGGCTTCGACGGTGACGTCCGCCCCGCCGCCGGTGAGCCGCTTGACTTCGGCGACGACATCGACCTGGGTGAAGTCGAGGGCGACGTCCGCGCCCATGCGCCGGGACGTGGCGAGTCGGACCGGGTCGCTGTCGACCCCGATGACGAGTGATGCACCCATCAGCTTGGCGCCCGCGGTGGCGCACAGGCCGATCGGGCCCTGCGCGAACACGACGACCGCGTCGCCGATCTTCACGCCGCCCGACTCAGGGCCGCTGAAGCCGGTCGAAGCGATGTCGGCGAGGAGCACGACCTGTTCGTCAGTCACGCCATCCGGGATGGGCGTGAGGTTCGCCTGGGCGGACGGGACGAGGAGGTACTCCGCCTGCGCGCCGTCGATCGTGTTGCCGAAGCGCCACCCGCCGAGGGCCTCGAAGCCGTCGCCGTGGCCGCACTGGCTGAGATTGCCCGAGAGGCATGCCCGGCATTGGCCGCACGGGGTGATCGCCCCGACGAGCACGCGCTGGCCGATCTCATAGCCGGTGACGCCCGGGCCGAGCTCGTCGATGACACCGACTGGCTCGTGGCCGATGACCAGCCCCGGCCGGACCGGGTACTCGCCCTTGAGGATATGGATGTCCGTGCCACAGATCGTCGTCGTCGTGACCCGGATGACGGCCTCGCCGACCCCCGGGCGTGGCTTGGGGACGGACTCGACACGGATGTCGTTCGGGCCGTGGAACACGGTCGCGCGCATCGTGTCGGACGTCATGGATCCGGGACGGAAGGTTTCGGCGATGGCAGTCATCTGGTTTCGCCTCGAAAAGCGGTTCTTGTGGCCCCACAGTGGCCCTGGGCGCCCGGCTCGCGCAGGGCCAAAGGTCACGATCTGACGGCCGAGGCGGACCAAGGCGAATCGAGCCCCCGGGAACATGCCAACTCCTGGCGGTCGTCGTGCGACCATCGTCTCGTGACGACAGCGAAGGCCACGGCCGGAGACCTGACGATCGAGCCGCTCACGCCCGATCGCCTTGGCGACCTCGCGTCGCTCTTCGACCAGGGCGGCGACCCGAAACAGTGCTGGTGCACCTGGTTCCGCCTCCCGAACCAGGCGTTCTCGAAATCGAAAAAGGCCGACAGGCAGGCGTACCTCGACGAGCTGGCGGAACGGACGCCGGCGCCCGGCCTCGTCGCGTACCGGGACGATCGCGCGGTGGGTTGGGTCAGCCTCGGACCGCGAAAGGACTTCGAGCGGTTGTCCCGCTCGACCGTCCTTGCTCCGCTGGACGACAAGCCGGTCTGGTCGATCGTGTGCTTCGTCGTTGGCCGTGCGGAGCGTGGACAGGGCGTGGCCCACGCGCTGCTGAACGCCGCCATCGATTACGCGCGGGCGCACGGCGCGACCCTGCTGGAGGCATATCCCGTGGACACCGGCGGTCGCCGGATCTCCGCCGAGGTTGCGTTCAAGGGCACGCTCTCGATGTTCGGGCGGGCCGGGTTCGAGGTCGCAGCGATGCGCCAGGCGACCGCCACCTCGACGCCCCGGCCCATCGTCCGCCGGGCGATCACCGCCAAGGGGCGCTGAGGCAGCCGACGCATACAGACGCCGGCAACCCGCCGGAGGATTACGATCGTCGCGCGCAAGAGGACGCAGGGATCGCCAGCCAGGGCTTCCCGCGCGGCGCGCAGGAGGATCCGCGTGAACCAGCTCATGGTCATCGCGTTCGATCACTTCGATGACGCCCGGACCGCCATGAAGGCCCTCCGGAACCTCGAGCACGCCGGTCGGATCCGGTTCGAGGACACCGCGATCGTCGAGCGGGACCCGGATGGCACCGTCCACGTCAAGAACGAGGTCAGTGGCACGACCGAGACCGCCGCGCTCGTCGGCGCGGTCATCGGCAGCCTCGTGACCTTCGCGTTCCCGCCCCTTGGCATGGCGATCGGGGCGGCGCTCGGAGCGGCCGTCGGCACGAGCCTCGATACGGGCGTCAGCGGCGACTTCATCGACGACGTCAAGACGACGCTGCGCCCTGGCCGCTCGGCCCTCTTCCTCGTGGTGAAGCAGGCCGAAGCCGATGCGGTCATGGCCGCCCTCCGGCCGTACCGCGGCGACGTGATCCAGACGAACCTCGACAGCGAGGCTGAGGAGGCGCTGCGCGACGCGATGCGCTGATTCGGTCGCTAGTCCCAGCTGACCGGCAGTGAGCGCGGCTTCCGGAACACGACGCCGCTGGGCGGCGTGGAGCCGGCATCGATGCGGACTCCGGGCCACCCGTCGAGCACGGCTTCGAGGGCCGACTGGGCTTCCAGCCGGGCCAGGTGGATCCCGACGCAGGCGTGCGGCCCCTGGGCGAAGGCCAGGTGCGATCGCGAGTTCGGCCGGGACAGGTCGTACCGGTCCGGATCGGGGAACGTCGCCGGGTCGCGGTTGGCGGCCGTGAGCGAGACGATGACGAGGTCGCTGCGCTTGATCGCGGCGCCGGCCAGCTCCGTATCCGCTGTCGCGTAGCGGTCCACGCGCGCTGCCGCCGGCTCCAGCCGGAGCGACTCCTCCACGGCATTGACGACCAGCGATCGGTCGGCGCGCACGGCGGCCATCTGGTCCGGATCGCTGAGCAGATGCCAGAAGAGCGAGGTGGTCATGCCCTCGCTGGTCTCGATGCCGCCGAACATCATCACCGCGGCGTTGGAGACGACCTCGGGCGGCGCGAGCGTCACCGTCGCATCGGCGAGGACGCCCCGGCCCTGCTCGATCGTGCCGGCTACCTGGCCGCTCAGCGCGCTCACCGCGTCGCGGGCCCGGGGACCGATCTCGCCGCCGACGGACACCCGGTCGACGGCGGCCACGATCTCGTCGTACCAACCGAGGACGACCGCGGGCGACACGTCGAGCAGATCGAGCGCGCTCGCGACGACCCGGACGGCCAGCGGTCCGGCCAGGTCCCGGCGGATCTCCGCCTTGCCCGCCGGGACAAGCGCGTCGACGAGCCCGCGAGCCTCTCGCTGGACACGTTCCGTGAAGCGGCTCCGCGCCTCCGGCCGCAGGAAGGCCTGGGCGAACGGGTCGCGATGACGGCGGTGTTCGTCGCCGTCGAGCGACAGCATGCTCGGGCCGACGACCTGCGCGGTCGAGAAGCGCGGGTCGTCCACGGTGAACCGGCCGGCGTCCCGCATGACTTCGATGCACAGGTCCCGGCGGGTGACGAGCCAGCCATCGAGCACCGGGACCCACGCGACAGGCGCGGTCTCCCGGAGGCGGGCCAGCGCACCGTAGGGGTCCCCGTCGAGCTGCTCGAGCGTCAGCGCCGCGCCCGGCGCGGATGCGTCTCGCGTGGAGGTCACGCGGGAATGCTATGGCGTCGCCGCATGGTCGAACAACAGGATGCACGCGTTCGTCCCGTCACGGTCGGCCGCAACGATGCGCGACATCGAGCGCGAAGGCCGGGGTATCGTGGGCGTCATGGCCAAGCCCGCGGACGATGACGGTTCCCTCAAGCGCCTGGGCGGCGGGCGCTGGCAGACGCGCGACGAACGGTTCACGATCGAGCCGCAGTCCGGGACATGGGTGGTCGTCGACGCGGAGCAGACCGACGATCTCGGCCTTCCCCGCGTCCGCGGGCCGTTCGGCAGCCTGACCGCAGCCAAGGAGGCGATCGGAGCGGCCCGGCAGTCCGAGCCGGCCGAATCGCCTCTGGCCGCCCAGCTGGCCAGGGCACGTGAGCGGCCACCGGCGGCGCCCGCGAAGGAAGCCGCCCCGTCATCGAAGCGCCCGGCAGCGGCCAAGGCGACCCCTGCGAAGAAGGCGCCGGCCCGCGAGGAACCGCCCACCGAGCCACGCTGGATCAAGGACCTGGAACCGGCCGACCGGCGCGCGGCGCGACAGCTCGTCCAGCGGCTCACCGCAGCCGGGGCCCCGGATCCGGAGGGGATGGCCCGGCGCGACATCGTCGGCAAGGTCCCGGCCGTGGCCTCCTTCGCGATCGCCCGGGAGATCGCGGCACTGGGTAAGGACGCGACCGTCCTCGATGCGGTCCGGATCCTCGCCGATGGCCAGGACACGACCGTCGGCGTCCGCTGGCGTCTCGTGGACGGCGACGACCGGCCGATCCTGGTCGACCTCGCCGCGCTCAAGCGTCAACGAGCCCGTTGAGCATCGCGCCGGACTGATCCCGACGATGCGGATCTTCCTGGCGGGCGCGACCGGCGCCATCGGCCGCCAACTCGTCCCGATGCTGGTCGCCGCCGGGTATGAGGTCACGGGGACGACCCGCTCGGTGGCTCGGGTCGCGGACCTCGAGGCCGCCGGTGCCCACGCGGTCGTTGTCGACGTCTTCGATGCCGCACGGCTCGCCGCCGCCGTCGTCGCGGCCGGGCCCGATGTCGTGATCCACCAGCTCACCGATCTGGGCGGCGGGTCCGGTGGAGAGCTCACGGACGAACAGCTCGCCCGGACGGCACGCCTTCGCATGGACGGCACGCCCAACCTCGTCCGAGCGGCGATCGCCGCCGGTGCCGGACGGATCGTCGCCCAGAGCATCGCGATGCTCTACGCGCACGGACCGGAGCCGCACGGCGAAGCGGATCCGCTCGGGGTGACCGCGCCGTGGACCAGGATCACGTTGCCTGGGATCGTCGCCCTCGAGCGATCGGTCACCATGACTCCGGGCATCAAGGGGACCGTCCTCCGCTACGGCCTTCTGTACGGCCCGGGGGCGGGGACCGACCGACCGGGCAAGCCCCCGACCGTGCACATCCGCGCGGCCGCCTGGGCAGCTCTCCTGGCTGCCGATCACCGCGGCGATCCGGGAACCTTCAACATCGTCGACGACGACGGGCCGGTCTCGAACGCGAAGGCGAAGGCCGTCCTTGGTTGGTCGCCCCTGGGTCCGCCCGAGCCCGTCCCTGCATCCGGAGGATCCAGTGGTGGATGAAACCCTCTCGACGAAGGAGATGTCCTGGGTCCTTGATCGCTCGGCGGGTTCCATCCGCGGGATGATCCGGGCCGGTGAGATCGAGGGCGTCCGCCTGCCCGGCGGCTTTCGTGTCCCGAAGGCCGAGGTCCTCCGCCTGGCCCGTGAGCGCATCGAAGCCGAGGCCGGCCGGAAGCTGTCCGATCGGGAGATCGAGCGCCTCATCGACCAGGTGATCGCCACCAACGAGGAGCGCGAGGGACTCCCCGCAAGGGGCTCGTGATGGCGGCTTAGGACCCGCAAGGGTCCTGAAAGGCGGCCCGGGGACCACCGTTGTCCGGGCTGGCCCCACGCCCGTGTAGGGTGGCCTCGTTGAGAACCAGCCCAGAGGAGCAACCATGCCGAACATCACCCCGTGCCTGTGGTTCGACGGAGAGGCCGAGCAGGCGGCCCAGTTCTACACGTCCCTGTTCCCGGACAGCCGGATCGACAAGGTCCACCGCTCGCCGGCCGACAACCCGAGCACGCCCGCCGGGGCCGTCCTGACGGTCGACTTCACTCTGTCCGGACAAAAGTTCATCGGCCTGAACGGCGGTCCGGACTTCAAGTTCAACGAGGCCATCTCGTTCAGCATCGACTGCGAGGACCAGGCCGAGGTCGACCGGTACTGGGACGGCCTCGTCGCCGGCGGCGGTGAGCACAGCGTCTGTGGCTGGCTCAAGGACCGATACGGCGTCTCGTGGCAGGTGATCCCGAAGGCGATCGAGCGCTACTTCGACGGCAGCGACCGGGCCGGTGCGGCCAGGGCCATGGAGGCCATGCTCGAGATGACCAAGATCGACGTCGAGAAGCTGCGCGAGGCATACGAGGGCGTGCCCGCCTGATCCGCCAAGCACAGTCGCCGCCCATGCTCCCGCGTACTTGCCTCCGTGGGAGCGCGGAGTACCCTGTGCGGACCACGGACCAGGGAAGTGGCGCCCGGGCACTGGCGACTTCAGGCTTGACCCGGCGCGGTCCGTGGCCCGACGAAGCGAGGTGACCAGATCGGGTTCCTGCGCCGGCTCCTTGGCCTGGACTCTGACGCCGATACACGGGCGACGCCGGTCCTCCTGACCCCGCCCCCCGCGGTCGAGGCGCCGGCGCCCGCACCCGTGGCGCCGGCCGTCGTCGCGTGCCCGAACTGCGGGGTCGTGCTCGATCCACCGCCCACGAGCACCCGCCTGTGCCCGCGCTGCCGGCGCCGGATCGTCGTCCGCCGATTCGAGGGGCGGACGCTCTACCTCACCGAATCCGCGGTCGAGGTCTTCGAGGCCGAGCGGTTCCGGACCGCCCTCGAGCAGACGTGGACGCGCCAGCGTCGCGACTGGCTCGCCCTCGGACGGTTGGTCGGCGCCGCACCGGACCGTCGCCAGCGGATCGCCGACGCGCAGCTCTCCGCGGCCAGCGTCCAGGCGGCCCGGACCCTGTACCTGGTGGCGGTGGAACGGGCCGTCCGGGAAGCCCGTCGCGACAAGCACTGGGACGTCGTAGCGCGCCTCCGCCGGCAGCAGGCCGCCGCGCTCTACGAGGAGGCCGGCAGCAGCCCGCCGCCATCGGACGAGGTCGTGGCGCTCCACCGCGACGCGCTCGCGGCGACGCTCCGGGAGGTATCGGCCGTCGCCCGCAACGTGGAGCTCGTCGGGGCGGCGTGCTGTACGGCGTGCCGTGCCGACAACGAGAAGGTGTTCAAGATCGTCGACGAGCTGCGCACCCCGCGCCTGCCGCACGAGGGTTGCCCGCGCGGCCTGTGCGCCTGCGACTGGTGGCCCGCCGTCCAGGCCTTGCCAAAGCGTCGTCGTCGCCGACCATCCGGGACCGTGACCGCGGCCGCGGTCGATCCCGCTGCCCCTTCGGCCGAGGAGCTATCGGACGACCTCGAGGAGCCCTGAAGGACGTTCCGGGCCGGATGACGAGTCCGGCTACAATCCGGAGGCGCGGTGTCCGGATCCCACGTTCCGGGCCGTTGGACACCTCCCGGCCTTGCTCACGCACTCACCACGGAGCCAGACCATGATCGAGGAGCAACTCCCCGAGAACGAGATCGTCGACGGCGATGCCGCGACACACCTCGAAGCGCTCGGGCTCGTCGCCGTCCCGCTCCCTCAGCCCGCTGAGCGCGCCGAGGGCGTACCCCTGGAGCTCGTCGGCCAGCACCTCCGGCTGTCGGGGACCGTCAGCCTCGGCTACCACAGCCGGCTGTCCGACTTCGTGAACAACCACGAGGGACTCATCAAGCTGCGAGACGTGACCGTCCTGCGGCGGAACGGCGACCCGACCAAGGTCACGTCGCCGAGCATCTGGGTGAACCCCGACGAGGTGACGCTCATCTGCGAGATGAGCAACGTCGCCGAGAAGGACTCGATCGGGATGGAGTACCGCCAGAAGCAGGCCTCCCATCTGATCGTCGTGACGCCTGGTCACACCCTGACCGGGGCCGTCCACCTGAATCCCGAAGCGGTGCTCTCCGTGTTCATCGAATCGCGCGATCCGATGTGGGTCCCCATGACCGACGTGCGCACCCGCTCGCTCGCCGACCGGCGCGTGATCTCCCGATACGGTTTCGCGGTCCTGAACCGTCGCCACATCGTCGCGGCCACGGAGCTCCAGCCGGCGATGATGGCCCGTGGGCGGGGCGTCCTCTAAAGGAGTCGACCACCGGGCGTGCAAACCCGTTGTCCTCGCCCGGTCCCGGTGCCAAGATGCAACGGAACTGTTGAGGTCTGGACGAGTTTGGGTAGGTAGGGAGTAATCTGCCCGTCCAAGGATTCAGAGCGGACTGTGGCTCGCCAAAGGGCACGACGAGAGAACAGCATGCCGAAGATGCGCGGATTCATGCGGGGAAAGCCAAAGATCGACGACGCCGAGTGGGCGATCGCCCAGATGCGGACTGCCGCCCGGCTCGGCGATCTCTTCCCATCGGATGGCGACCCAGCGGCCAAGGACAAGGCTGCCCGGGACAAGGCGAAGGACGCCGATGGCGCGCCCGATCCCTCCACGATCGTGGTCGGTCCGGGGCCATGGCCGGGCGGTCCGCGGCCGCCCATCGTCGTGGTCGGCGTGTCCGACATCGTCTCGGTGTTGCCGAAGACCGGACCGGTCCAGCCGACGATCATCGGAGCCACCCCGCCCACGATCATCTCGGCGACTCTCCGCCGCCCACGATCATCGCGGCGACCCCGCCGGCCGAGGTCCCGGCCGCTCCCGAGCCGCCGACGCCAGCCGACCCTATCGTGGTCGTTGCAGCCGAGACGGTCGTCGCCGAGCACATCATCGTCCCGGCGAAGCCGATCGGCCTCGCAAGCGCCGGCGATGGCGAGCCGAAGCTCACCCCGGTCATGGCCGAGCCGGACGAGGCCGGACCCGCCAAGCCGATCGGCGTGATGGCTCGAGCCGGCGACGCTGTCGGCGACGACACCTGGCGCCTGCCCGAAGTTGCGCCTGAACCGGTCCCCGTGCTCGTGCGCGCAGTCCCGGCGGCCCCGGGCCTGCCACCGGCAGCGCACGTGTTCGCCAAGCAGGAGCCCCACGAGGAACGGGTCGACGAAGAGTTGGCATCGCTTGTGCGCACGAAGCCGGTCCGCGATGCCGCGATCCGGCGCGTGGTGGAGCGCTCCACTTCGACCGTGGCCGCGACGCCGGGCCGTGTGCCGCGCACCCGCCCCGTCGTCACCAGGGCCCAGGCCGAGAGCTCCGCTGCCACGTCGCCGGCTGCGCCTGCACGCGAGACCCGACAGCGAACGGGGTCCGCCTCGGCCGAACGGCGAGCCACGGCCCCACGTCCGGCCCCGACCGAACGCCCCAGGCGGGCTACCGCCCCGAAGACGCGACCGGCGCCGAAGCCCGAGCCGACCGAGGCCCGGGTCGAGCCGACCACGGCCCGGGTGGCACCGGCGCTTCCGCCCGCACCAGAGGCTCGCGTCGAGCCGGCGAGTGCCCGGGTGTCGCCGCCTCCGCCCGCGGCGAAGGCACGACCGGCGGCGAAGGCCCGACCGGCGGCGAAGCCGGGATCCGCCGCAAGCAAGCGGTCCGCGGGGAAGACCCGCTCCGTTCCGGCGGCCGCCCCTACGGCCTACTGCCCGTACTGCGCCAAGCTCCTGGATCCCGCGCCGACCGCGAGCCGCCGCTGCGATCGCTGCCGCCAGCGGATCGTCGTGAAGCGCATCGACGGGACCGCGGTCTACCTGACCGAAGCCGCCGTGCTCGTCTTCGAGGCCGAGCGCCGACGGGTCATGGCCTCGGTTCGCTGGGCCCGTGATCGGGATCGCTGGCTCCAGCACGCCGCCGCCGCCGGCGCGCCGGCCGAACGCATGGCGCAGCTCGCCGTCGCGCGACTCTCCGCGGAGGTCGTGAGCGCGGCGCGCAAGCTGTACCTGAACACCGTCGATCGGGCGTTCCGGACGGCGCGCAACGAGGGCGACTGGGACGAAGCGTCCCGACTGCGGCGCGACGAGGCCGCCGTCCTGTACCGGTTCGCCGGTTCGCCGGCCCAGCCACCGGATGAGGTCATCGCGATCTTCCGGGACGGCGTGGCGGCCGAGCTGCGCGGGGTCGCGGCGATCGCCAGGGATGCCGAGCTCGTGAGCGCTCGTTGCTGCGACATCTGCCGGGGCGACGATCGCCTCGTCGCCAGGATCAGCACGGAGCTCCGCTCGCCGCGCCTGCCCCACGCCGGATGCCCGCGGGGCCTCTGCCGCTGCCACTGGGACCTCGCGACGAAGGACCGCCTGACGATGCGCCGCTACCTCCGGCGACGTCCATCGCCGAGCTGCGGCTCGCCCAGGGCCCCGAGGAAGAGACGCCGGCCGCCACATCGGTCCCGGCCGGACAGGACCGGGTCGGCTGATCGCCCGCTGAGGGCGGCCCGAGACAGCCATGGCCCAACCGAGCACCGTCGACGAGTACCTGGCCACGCTCCCGGACGAGCGGCGCGCCGACATGGAGGTGCTGCGGAAGGCGATCCGGGCCGGCGCACCCGAGGCGACCGAGTCCCTGGCCTACAACATGCCCGCGTTCCGGAGCCACGGCGACCAGTTCCTCGTGTCCTACGACGCGTACAAGCGCCACTACAGCCTGTTCCCGGCCAGCGGGGCCGTCGTGGAGGCCCTCGGGGACGAGATCTCGCCGTTCCTGGCGGGGAAGGGGACGATCCGGTTCCCGGCCGGTCAGCCCATCCCGGCCGAGCTCGTGACGAGGATCGTCCGGATCCGGGTGGCCGAGAACGCCGCCGCCGAGCGTCGCCCGGCCGGGCCTCGCCGAACCTAGGCCATCTCTCCGACCGGCTGGGCGTTGCGCTCGGGTGCCCAGCGGAGGGCGAGCCGGCGGTCGGCCGCGTCGAGGTCGATGTCGGCCGCCGACGACGCCGACCGTCCCGTAGGGCAGGCTCGCGACCAGCCGCCCGTCCGGGGCGATGATGCAGGTGAGGGAGCCCTGGTCCGGGCCGGCCACGTTGGACGCGGCGACGTAGACCGTGTTCTCGAGCGCCCGGCACAGGATCGCCTTCTCGTTGTACGGGTTCGGGGCGTCGCACCAGCGAGCGGGCAGGGAGCCGTCATCGGTCGTCACGAAGTGGGGCACGAACACGATCTGCGCCCCTGCGAGGACGAGCGAGCGGGCGATCTCCGGGTAGCGGAACGCCTCGTGGCAGATCGCGATGCCGAACGTCGCGCCCGCGGCCGTGAAGACCCGGCGGCCGGTTCCCGGCACGTAGTCGGCCTCCTCGGTGGGATCGATCTGGGTCTTGACCTGCTCGCCGAGCGTCGTCCCGTCGGCGCCGATGACGACCGAGACGATCTCGCGGCCACCCGGCATCGGGCCGTTCGGTGCCGACGATCGTGACGACCCTGGCGCGCGCGCGCCGCGAGGGCGACCTCCGCGAGGGCATCGTCGAGTTCGGCCCTCGAGACGTCCGGGACGGACCGCGCCTGGACGCGGTGGCCGGGCAGGCCGGTCTCGGGCAGGCAGACGATCTCCGCTCCGAGCCGGCCAGCCTCGTCGACGGCCGCGATGGCCGCCGGTACCGCTTCGTCGAGCGTCGCGGTCAATGGCGTCGATGCGACCGCGATGCGGATCGTGGACATGCCCCGAGTCTACCGGCCCCTGTGATCCGACACGAGCACGCTATCCGACCTTGAGTCCCAGCGACTCAGCGATCACCGTTGCCTGGTCGTAGTCGATCCGGGCGTCACGGACATCCACGTTGAGTGGATCCACAGCGGACAGGTCGCTGCCCCGCAGGTCGGCTCCATGGAACGACGCCTTGTGGAGCAGGGCGCCCGAAAGGTCGGCGTCGCGGATCGTCGCCTTGTCGAATCGGGTCCCGGTGAGATCCGCCTCGCGCAGCTTCACGCCTGTGAACGACGCCTTGCGCAGGTCGGCTCCCGGCATGCCGACGAGCGACCAGTCGCCGCCCTCGACGATCAGAAGCGAGTACGTGCATTGGTCGAACATGCTGCCGACGAGCTTGCACCGGACGAACCGGGTCTCGAAGAACCGGCACATGACGAACGTGCAGTTGGTGAACGAGGCGTCCGTATGCGTCGAGGCATTGAACCGGACATCTCGGAACGTGCAGTTGGTGAACGAGGCTCCCCGCTCGTCGACATCGGTGAGATCGGTGCCGACGAAGAGCACGGCCTCATGACGTGTCCCGGAGAACGACGTGTCGCCCCAGGAGGCGACGTCGAACGTCGAGGTCGTTGGCGGGGGTGGCCGCCCATGAACGCGGTCAGCCATCCCTCACGTCCTCGAAGACCGGATCTCGGACAGGGCGATGGCCGCCACCCAACCCAGCCCGGCGATCAACGAGATCCGCTGCAGGAGTCCACTGATCGCCGGGAACATCAGCTGGCCGGACGGGCCGCCTCCGGATGCACCGAAGAACACGAATACGACCAGGCCCACGATGGCCGAACCGATTGCCCAGCCAGCTCGTCCCTCGCGCCGGAAGCGGCGGGCCAGGACGAACGTCGCGGCGATGAGACCGAACACGAGCAGGAACGCGCCGAGGACGTGCAGCACCGACGTCGGCGAGACGTCGGTCGCCATCCCTTCGGGCGTGCCTGGGGGATAGCCGAAGAGCGGCTGCGTGCTGAAGAGCCCGGCGAGGATGAGCCCGAGTCCCACGAACCCGAGCGCCACCGGTCCGGCAAGGGAGCCCGGGCCGTCACGGAGGCGCGTTCGCAGCGCGACGGCGAACATGGTGAGGAGCGTCCCGGTGGCCAGGAAGTTCGCGACCATGACCCAGCCACCGTCGCCGAGGCTGAGCAGGCTCACCTGGTGTCGGAGCGGGTCGTACCCGGCCCGAGTCGCTCCAGCCACGAGGTAGACACCGGTGAACAGCACCGGCGCGAGCACGCCGGCCCACAGCAGGACCAGGGCCTGTCCCGACTGGTAGCCCGGTGTCGTCACGCTGCCCTCCGTCCTTGACCCGTTTCACGCGATCATCGTCCACTCGTGCCACTCAAGGTGCGTACCGGCTCCTCATCGATCGCGATTTCCCGCTTCGCGAGCGTGGCTGCGGGTCGAAGGCCGCCTACGTGTCGCGCGCCGAGGCACGATCGCTCGCTCGCCATGGCCGCCACGCGGACGGCCAGGTCTCGCCCTACCACTGCGCCTTCTGCGACCTTTGGCACCTGGGCCAATCGCGGCGACACCACGGACGGCGAACGCACTGAACGAGATCGTGCCGCGGCAGCGCTCAACCCGCGGTCAGGCTCGGCTCCGGAGCCGCCGCCGGGGCGTCGCCGCGCGACCGGCGCGTCGCGAACGCCGACCCCAGGATCACCAGCACGAACCCGACGCCCATCGCCACCGTCAGCGTCTCGTGCAGCACGAGCACGCCGAGGACCGCGGCCACGGCCGGGTTGATGTAGGTGATGACCGTCGCGCGGACCGGACCGACCTCCGCGATCAGGGCGGCAAAGAGCTGGAACGCCAGCGCCGTGCAGACGATCGCGAGGATCGCGACCGCGAAGAGGGCATTGGGGGAGGGGACGACGGTGGGCCACTGGACGATGGCGATCGGCGCATAGACCACGGCCGACATCGTCAGTGACAGGGCCATGACCCCGATCGAGGGAAGGTCGGCCAGCCGGCGCGCCAGGATGGCCGGGCCCACGGCGTAGCCGATCACGACGAGCAGGATCTGCACGAACGCCGTCGCATCCGAGGCCTGGAAGTCGACGCCCACGATCGCGACCACCCCGACCAGCCCGAGGAGCAGCCCGAACACGGCGGTCCGACCCAGGCGATCGGCGCCCCCGGTCGCGAGCGCGATTGCCGTGCCGACGAGTGGGACCCCGGCGATCAGGAGGCCGGCCAGCGAGCTCGAGATGTGCTGCTCGGCGGACGCCAGAAAGAACCACGGCAGGGCGATCTCGACCGCGGCGAACGCCACGAGCCAGCGCCAGCGCCGGAGCACCGGCCGGAGGTCGACCCGCAGGAGCGCGATCGGCAGGAGGATCGCCGCCCCGATCAGCGTGCGCACGAAGACGAGCGTGGCCGGCGAGATCTCGTCGACAGCGATGCGGATGAACAGGTACGGGATGCCCCAGATGACCGACATGAGCCCGAACAGGATCAGGCCGCGCCGCGTCATCGGGACCGCCGAGGGGACGTCATGGCCCGATGTTCTCAGACTTGGCCGGGAAGGGCCGGACGCTCGCGCCTGGTCGGACGCCTAGCGGTCCATCCACCTGCGGACTACCGTCCGGAGGAACGCGATGTCCTCGGGGTTCTCCTTCGGGTTGCCGGCCCGGTGGCCCCAGATGCTCGGGATCGGCCGCAGCTCGGCGTGGCGCAGGTGGGGCAGCTCGGCCTCGTTGTCGGCGACCCGGAAGTAGAGGTCGGTCGCGCCGGGCATCAGCAGCACGCGCGCGCGGATCGCGCCGCAGTGCCCGGCTCCAGGTCGCCGCCGATAGAGGGCGTTGGCGCTGATGTCGGCCGTCTCCCAGGTCGCGCAGCTGGGCGTAGAGGTTGGCGGCCGACGGCGCTCGAACGCCTCCTCCCAGTCGCGTCCGGATGAACGTGTCGAGGTCCGGCGCGCCCAGTTGCGGCGGCCGGTGCAGGTGCAGCCCCGCCCGGTAGAAGTCCTGGCTCAGCGCCCAGCCCGCGTAGATGCGCCCGAACGCCCGCTTGGCCGCCGCCGGCTCGGCCGAGAACCGGCCGCCGCCGAGGTGCTCCGGCGCGGCCTCCAGCGTCGCCATCAGGCCGGCGAGGAAGACCGGTTGTGCATCGGCGGTCCGGGCGCCGCCGCATACCACGATCGCCCGCTCGACCGCGTCGGGGAACAGCGCCGCCCAGTGATAGGCCTGGATGCGCGCCCATCGACCAGCCGTAGACGCCGGCCAGCCGGTCGACGCCGAAATGCTCGGTGAGGAGCCGGCGCTGGAGCCGGACGTTGTCCGCGGATGGTCACGAGGTACGGGTAGTCCGGCGTGTTCGACGGGCTCGACGACAGGCCGTTGCCGAACATGTCGGGGATGACGATGAACCAGCGCGCCGGGTCGAGCACGCCGTCCGGCCCGATCAGCCACTCGAGGTCCGTGTGCTGGGCGGAGTAGCTGCAGGGGTAGAGCGACGACGTTGTCGCGGGCCAGCGAGAGCGTGCCGTGGGTCTTCCAGGACAGCCGGGCGTCCCGCAGCACCTCGCCCGAGGCCAGCGGGGTGTCGCCCGCCGCGAAGATCCCGGTGTGCGTCGGCCAATCCACGTGCGCTCCTCGGCTCAGTGCCCGGCGTGGTCGGTTGCCCGGGCGGCCCTCATCGTGGCAGGTCACCGGGCCCGGTGATGAGATCGGCCGCTGCGGGCTGTCTACGTGCCGGCAGGGGGCTGACACGCCGTTGCGATGTGGGCCGCGAATTCCGGTATGGACGCGGCCCGTCCGCGTGGCCTATAGTCATTTTTGCCCGGAGGGGTCTAGCGAACATCTAGTGATCTTGCGTGTGTTTACATGTGCAGGAACAACTAGTGATCAACAGATTTCTTCGGGCGTTTTGTTGCCCGCGAGGTAGATGGCCGATCCCCGACGACAGGCCTTCGATCGGCTCGACCGGGCCATCCGCGAGGCGTGCGACGCCGGCGACCACCGCACTGAGGCCGAGCTCGCCGCCCAGCTCGTCGCCACCGCGGACCCGCGAGCGACGGCCGACCTGATCCACGCCCACGTGGCGGACCTGCGCGCCCGCGAGCACCTGACCTGGATCGCCGAGGCACACGCTGATCGGGTAGCGGCACTCGACGGGTGGGTGGCTGCGGCCGTCGTGGCCCACGCCGCCATCGAAGAGCGCCTGGACGAGGAGGAGGCGTCGCCGAACGCCCGGCGCGCCGCGCTCGACCCACTGGCCGCAAGCCTGCGCCGCGCGCAGGAAGCGACCGGATCCGAGCTGAGTCCGCCCGCGGCCGACCTCGCCCGCCGTGAAGCGGCCCGGGGCGGACCCCGACCAGACGGTGCGAGCTTCTTCGCACGTCACCGCGACGGGATCGCCTCGATCGTCGAGCGCGACGGCCAGGCCTGGTGGCACGAACAATTCGTGGCGCGGTTCGGCTCCGAACCGCCGGCCGGCTGGTGGCAGGACGACGCGACCACGATGCCCGGCGGGCAGGTCGCTCCACACCCGGACGCCGGGGAGTGGTTCGACGAGGGCGACCAGGCCGAGTTCTTCGTCGAGATGGAGGCTCGCTACCGGGCCGAGCTCGGACTCCCGGCGCGCGGCGAGGGACTGGTCAGCGAGGTCCACCTCGTGCGCTGCGTCGAGGCGGCCCTGCCCGACGTCGAGATCGTTCGCCAGGCCCGTCCGCCGTGGCTCGGGTCACGCCAGTCCCTCGACATCCTCATCCCGTCGCTCGAGGTCGCCATCGAGTACCAGGGCGAGCAGCACTACCTTGCCCTCGAGCACTGGGGCGGCGAGGCAGGGCTGGCCGACCGCCGCGAGCTCGACGAGCGCAAGCGTGACGCCTGCCTGCGGGCCGGCATCCGGCTCATCGAGTGGCGCTACGACGAACCCGTCTCGGTGGACGCGGTCCGGGCGAGGCTCGGCGTGGTCGAAGAGTGATGAGCGCGCCTCAGGCCTCTGGGGCGTCGAGGAAGGCCAGCACCGCTGCCGCCAGGACGGGAGACTCGGGCATGTTGTAGTGCGTGGCGCCCGGGATGATCGCCAAGGCGTGCCCGCCCGCCGGTCGGTCCTCGCCCTGCCAGCCGGCGTCACGCTGGCCGCCGCCGAGCAGCTCCCAGACCTCGACCGCATGGCTCGGCGGGAACATGTCGGCGTCCGCGGCGGCGAACAGCATCGGCACCTTGATGCCGCGGACCTCCTCGCGGAAGTCGAAGTCCTTGGCCATCGACTGGCCCATCTTCTCGAGGAGTCGCGGGAAGTCCTCCGGCCTTGGCGCCACCCGCGCGTAGAGCTGGTACATCGGCGTCTGCTTCATGAACTCGGCCGCCGCGGCACTCACCTGGCCCTGCTGGCCGAGCATCGCCGGATAGATCGCGTTGCGCGTGACATTCGTCGACGCGATCGCGAGGCGCCGGACCAGCTCCGGGTGCGCGACCGCTGCATGGAACGCGACGCCGCCACCCAGCGAGTACCCAACGAGATCGGGCTTGTCGAGCCCGAGGTGGCCGATGAGCGCGACGATGTCGCCGGCCATCAGGCGCGGGTCGATCGGCCGGTCGATGTCGGCCGTTCGGCCGTGCCCCTGGAGGTCGGGCACGATCACCTTGTGGCCGGCGGCGAGCGCCGGGAGGAGTGGCCCGAACGCCTCGCCGGACATGAGGCCGCCGTGCAGCAAGATCACGGGCCGACCAGAGCCGTGGATCTCGTAGTAGAGGCGGATGCCGTTGATCTCGGCGTATGTGCCGGCACCCTGGGCTGCTTGTGCCTGTTCGGTCGTCGTCACGGTAGGTTCCTCCTTCGCGGCTTCGATGCGTGGTCCGCTACCGATCAGACCGGATCAGCGCCGCGTACTCATCGGTCGACGTGTCCCGACGGCCTGGGAACCCGCCGCGCCGGCCTCACCCCACGAGTGATGGATCACGCTCCTTCGCTGTCGGTTCGGACGCTGACGCGGACGCCGTCTGAGTCGCCGGCGGTTCTGGCGCCTCGATGGGCGGCAGGTGCGGCTCGCCCGTGATCAACCGCGAGCCACGTCCGTGGGTCACGAACGACCAGGCCCACCGCGTGAGCACGACGATCCGATTGGCGAACCCGATGAGGTACGCGATGTGGATGCCCAGCCACAGCAGCCAGGCGATGAAGCCGCTCTGGCGGCCGAAGGGCCCGAGCCAGGGGATGTCGGTGACGCCGGACAGCCGCCCGATGATCGGCGACCTCGCCGCGGTTCGAGTACTTGAACGGCTTCGTGGGCTCGCCGTCGAGGCGGCGCAGGATCGCGCCGGCGGCGTACGACCCGCCCTGGATCGCCCCCTGGGCGACGCCCGGCACCGGCCGGCCGTCGCGCCGCAGCCGCGATGCGACGTCGCCGACGACGAAGATCTCGGGATGACCGGGGATCGACAGGTCGGACCCACGACGATCCGGCCGTTGCGGTCCGTCTCGGCGCCGGTCGCCTGGGAGACGACGCGGGCGAAGCTCGAGGCCTGGACGCCGGCCGCCCAGAGGACGGTCCGCGCGGGCAGCACCTCCTCCTTGCCGTCGACCTCGAGATGGACCGAGCGGTCGTCGATCCCGACGACCTTCGTGTCCGTCCGGACCGTGACCCCGAGTCGCTCGAGCTGGCGCCGCGCCGAGGCCGAGCGATCCTTCGGGTACGGCGGCAGGACGCGTTCCATCGCCTCGATCAGGACGATCCGCGAGTGGGTCGGGTCGATGGAGCGGAAGTCGCGCTTCAGGGTGTCCTTGGCGATCTCGCCGAGCGCGCCGGCCAGCTCCGCGCCCGGTCGGTCCGGCGCCAACGACGACGAACGTCATCCATTCGGCCCGCCGCTTCGGGTCGGCTTCCCGTTCGGCCGCCTCGAAGGCGATGAGGATCCGCCGGCGGATCTCGAGCGCGTCGTCGATCGACTTGAGGCCCGGCGCGTCCTTCGCCCACTCGTCGTGCCCGAAGTACGAGTGCCGCGTGCCGGTCGCGACGATGAGCGAGTCGTAGCCGATCGGCCCGCCGTCGGACATGCCGACCTCGCGCTTGACCGGATCGAGCGCGACCGCCTCGCCGAGCAGCACGGTCGTGTTCGGGCGCTTGCGGAAGATCGAGCGCAGCGGCTGGGCGATCTCGCCCGGGCTGAGCGCGCCGGTCGCGACCTGGTAGAGCAGCGGCTGGAAGAGATGGAAGTTGCGCCGGTCCACGAGCGTGACCGTGACCCGCTCGTCGCGGCTCAGCTTGCGCGCCGCGTACAGGCCGCCGAACCCGCCGCCGACGATCAGGACCCGATGCCGGTCCGCGTGCGGGGGAGGGGACGCCGTGAGTGCCATGGCATCACGATAGGCCGAGCGACGGTTTCGTGCCGATGAGCTTTTGGTCCGAACGGTGTCTCTAGGGCGAGGCCGGATCGGCCGTCGACCAAAGGAAGGACGTGACCATGGCCTCGTGGCCGAGCGGTATCAGCGCGATCACCCTGTTCGTCGAGGACCTCGACGCAGCCAAGCAGTTCTACGGGCGCGCCTTCGGCCTGCCGATCATGTTCGAGGACGACGCGTCGGCCGTGTTCCACTTCCGGAACACGCTCATCAACCTGCTCAAGACGGACGCTGCTCCCGAGCTCATCGCGCCGGCCGTGGTCGCGCCGCCCGACGCCGGCGCAAGGATGCAGTTCACGATCGATGTCGATGACGTGGACGCCATGTGCGCGGACCTGACCCAGCGCGGCGTGGAGCTGCTCAACGGGCCGATGGACCGCCCGTGGGGCATCCGGACGGCCAGCTTCCGCGACCCGGCCGGCCATATCTGGGAGATCGCGAAGGCGCACTGATTCGCGGCGGTACCCTTCCTGCATGAAGGCTGCGGTCTACGAGCGGTACGGCTCGACAGACGTGGTGCACGTGACGGACGTGGACCGTCCCGAACCTGCGGAGGACCAGGTGCTCGTGCGCGTGCACGCCGCGTCCGTCAACCGGGCCGATCTCGACGGGCTCACGCCGCGACCGCAGTTCGTGCGCCTGTTCATGGGTGTTCGCGCACCCCGGGACCATCGGATCGGCCTCGATGCGGCCGGTGTCGTGGAGGCCGTCGGGCCCAACGTGACCCGCTTCAGGCCGGGCGACCAGGTGTTCGGCGACATGTTCGCCTACCGCGGTCAGGGTGCGTTCGCCGAGTACGTGTGCGCCACGGAGAGGGCCTTCCAGACGATCCCGGCCGGCATGTCGCTCGAGGAGGCCGCTGCTCTCCCGCATTCCGCGATCCTGGCCCTCCAGGGCCTGCGCCTCAGGAACGGCCGGACGGTCAAGCCGGGCGACCGCGTCCTCATCGACGGGGCGTCCGGCAACGTCGGCCCGTTCGCGGTCCAGGTCGCCAAGGCGCTGGGGGCCGAGGTGACCGGCGTCTGCAGCACGGACAAGGTGGACTTCGTCCGGTCGCTCGGCGCCGATCACGTGATCGACTACAAGCGCGTGAACTACACGAAGACCGGCGAGAAGTACGACTGGATCGTCGACACGGACTCGCACCATTCGATCCTGCGCGTCCGGCGCTCGCTGAAGCCCAATGGCGTCTACGTCACGCTCGGCGGGACGTCCCTGCCGATCCTCGCGGCGCTCATCGTCGGGCCGCTGATCTCGCAATTCAGTGATCGCTGGAGCGGCCTCCTGTTGTGGTGGAAGCCGTTCGACCCTGAGGACGTGGCCACGCTCAAGCAGCTGATCGCGGGTGGCCTGGTCAAGCCGTCCATCGACCGGCGCTACCCGCTGAGCGAGGTCGTGGACGCCCTCCGCTGGGTGGATGACGGCCACGCGAAGGGCAAGGTCATCGTCACGATCGACGGCCCCGCGGCGGTCGGGCCGGGCTAGCTGCCGGGCGGCGGCTCCATCGCGGTCATGACCTGGAAGTAGTTGTCGTCCGGATCGGCGAACGTCGCGATCGATGAGCCGGGCGCGCCCTCGAAGCTGTACGGCTCGGCGATGACGATCGCTCCGGCCGCCTTCATCCGCGCGAAGTCGCCGGCGACGTCCTTGGACTCGATGTTCCAGATGAGCCGGCCGGGCGCGGCGTTGCGGCCCTTGACCTCGCTGTGGGGCCCGACCGTCACGAACCCGGATCCGATCTGCCAGCCCGTGTAGCCGCCGTCCGAGAACGTCGGCGCGCCAAGGACCTTGCTGTAGTACTCCACGAGCCGTTGCGGGTCCTCCGACCCGATGAGGATGCTGTTGAAATCCATGCGGTTCTCCGTTCCGTGCAGGTCTCTTCTCTTCGGACCAGCATACCGGCCGCAACGCCTTACATGAGTACTGTCGACCGGGTTGCGCACCCGGGTTACCCTTGTCGCCGGTCGCACGCGACCTGAACGAGACACCTCAGAGGCTCACCATCTGGAGGGCGGACTCGACCGCAGCTGCACGTGTTCCTGAATTCCGGCGTCCCTGGCGCACTCCGACGCATCCTGGCAACCGCATTCGTGACCCTCGTCGCGCTGGGGTCGCTGGCCGCTCCCGCGTCCACCGCGGCCGCCGGCCCGATCACCGTGTCGATCACCCAGGCGGCGGTGAGCATCGGCCCCACGAACCTCGAGAGCGTTGACGTCACCGGGCACTTCGCCGGCTTCACCGCGCCCTACCACTACGTGTTCTCCGTGCGCGGCGTCGCGAAGGCCAGTGGGAACGCCACCGCCGCGGTCCTGACCAAGCGCCTCGTCAACAACTGTTCGATCACCACGCAGAGCGTGACCGTCACGATCACCGACGCCGACGGAGTCACCGGCACGGCGAGCGCGACCCTCAACCGCTCGCTCTGTCCGGCCCCGCCGACCGCCAATCACGCCGCCGACCACATCCTCGCCGGGCCCACGATCACCCGGGCCTCGTTCATCGATCGCCTGCGCGCGACGAACTCGCCCGCGTACTCGTCCGGTTCCGCGATCTACAGCGAGCTCCTGAGCAGCGGCGTCAACCCGGCATTCGCGCTGGGGCTCTTCCAGGCCGAGAGCGCCTCCGGCACGAAGGGCTACGCGAGGACGACCCTGAACTGGGGCAACATGCTCTACCACTCGTGGCAGGACGTGTACGGCGCCACGCCTTACGCCCCGGGCAACGGCTACACGTACGCCAGGTTCCCGAGCTGGCTGGCTGGAGTCAAGGCCTTCGCGCACCTGGTCGTCGTGTACGACGGGGCCGGCTACGTGACCATCAGCCAGGCAAGCGCCCACTGGCTGGGCACTCACGAGGGAAGCACTCGCCACCTCCAGTACCTCCGGAACATCACCGCCGTGATGACCCTCCTGCCGGACGACGCCGTGCCGAAGATGACCGGCCTCAACGCCCCGGCGAAGGTCCCCGGCCGGTTCCAGATCCATTTCTCGGCCAAGGACAACCTCGGGGTCACCGGCTACCAGGTACGGACCCGGCGGGGCACGCACTCGTGGTCGGCGCCCGTGGCCATGCCGGCGGCGGGCGTCCTCAGCCTCGCGAGCGGGTCGTGGCGGATCGGCGTCCGGGCGACGGACGCCGCCGGGAACTGGTCGGCCTGGCGGTACATCGACGTCGTCGTGGACGCGAGCGTCCCGGTGATGCGCGAACTCTCCGCTCCACTGCTCGTGCGCTCGGCGAACGGCTCCTTCGTCGTCAACTTCCGGGCGACCGACAACAAGGCCGTGACCCGCTACCTCATCAAGACCAAGAAGGGCGCGACGGGCACGTGGTCGTCCGTCACCTCCCAGGCCGGACGTTCGCGGACGTTCGCGAACCTCGGCGCGGGCACCTGGTACATCGCCGTGGCCGCCCGCGACGCCATCGGCAATGTCACAGCATGGAAGGAGGTCAAGGTCATCGTCCCCAGGGATGACCGCTCCTTCCAGTTCGACCTCGGGACAGTCCGGCGCCACAACTCGGCAGCCTTCCGCGGCACGGAGACCTCGACCAGCCGCGCGGGCGCCACGATGGTCGTGCACTTCACCGGCGATCGCTTCTATCTCATCGGAACGACCGGCGTGAGCAAGGGCAAGATGCGGGTCACGATCGACGGGAAGAGCTACATCGTGGACTCCGGTCTCCATGGCGGTCGACGGGCGACCTCGACGCACTACCGCGAGCTGCTCCTCTCGAAGTGGCTGAGCGCCGGTGCGCACACGGTCGTCATCACGAACCTCGCGACGTCCGGACGACCGGTGATCACGATCGACGCGATCGGCTGGCGCTGACCCAGGCTCATCGCGCCGGGCGACCCGACCGCCACGGGCCGTAACCTGACCGGCGCAGCCGGGCGTTGATACCCTCTCCCGCGTGCGACCGACCGAGCGGCTGACCGAGGCCATCGCGCCGCGGAGGCTCGGGCGGAGCTTCCGCTGGCTCCTGGCCGCGACGGTCATCAACAACGTCGGCGACGGGGTCGTGATCTCGGCCGGCCCGCTGCTCGTCGCGTCGCAGACGCGCGATCCGTTCCTCGTCTCGATGGCGCTCCTGAGCGAATACCTGCCGGCCCTGCTCTTCGGCGTCCTGAGCGGGGCCCTGGCGGACCGGTTCGACCGCCAGCGGATGGTCATCGTGGTGAACATCGGCCGCGCGGTGGTCCTGACGGCCCTGGTGGCGGTGATCGTCTCGGGTACCGTCAATATCGCGGTCGTCCTGATCGTCCTGTTCATCCTCGGGACGGCGGAGAACTTCGCGGACGCCGCGGGCAGCACGCTGATACCGAGTCTCGTTGCTCGCGAGGACCTGGGCATCGCCAATGCCCGGATGCAGGGCGCGTCCGTCCTCACCAACCAGCTCCTGGCGCCGCCGATCGGCGCGTTCCTGTTCGCTGCGGGCATGTTCCTGCCATTCGCGACGAACGCGGCGTGCTTCGCGCTCGGCGCGGTGCTCGTTTCGCGCGTCGTCACGGGCGCCCGCGAGCGGTCGGGGAGCGACGAGCAGCCTGCGGGCCGAGATGGTGGAAGGGATCCGCTGGCTCGTCGCGCATCCGCCGATGCGGACGCTGGCACTCACGATCGTCATGTTCAACGTCACGTTCGGCGCAGCCTGGTCGGTGCTCGTGCTGTACGCGATCGAGCGCCTCGGCATGGACGAGGTCGGATTCGGGCTCCTGACGACCGCCGCCGCCATCGGCGGCCTCATCGGGCTCGCGATCTACGGGCGCCTGGAGCGGCGCTTCTCGCTGGCCGACATCATGCGCGTTGGCCTCCTCATCGAGACCGCCACGCATCTCGTATTGGCCCTGACGACGTCGGCGGCGGTCGCGCTCGCGACCCTGGTGGTCTTCGGCGCGCACGAGTTCGTGTGGGGCACCACCTCGACCGTCGTCCGCCAGCGCGCGGTCCCCGACGAGCTCCTTGGACGGGTGGGCGGCGTTTATCGGGTCGCGATCGTCGGCGGGATGGTGATCGGGACACCGATCGGGGGGCTGCTGGCGCGTACGTTCGGGATCACGGCCCCGTTCTGGTTCGGGTTCATCGGCTCGGCGCTGCTCGTCGCCATCCTGTGGCGGCAGTTCGACCATATCGTCCACGCCGGCGACACCGCCTGACGGCCCACTCCCGCCGCCCCGCGCCGAGGGCGGACGCCTCGTTCTCGCCCGCCTGTCGCGCGCGCGATCGGGCGAGCGGGTAAGGTCGCTCCTGACGATCCGAACCGCGACGAACGGAGGCCGAAGGCATGGCCGAAGCGCTGATGGGGCTCGATCCGGGACATCTCGACCGCCTGCGCCAGGCCTGCGGCGGCCAGGTCATCACGCCGAGCGACGCGGTCTACGACGAGGCGCGCCGCGTCTGGAACGCGGTGTTCGACCGGCGGCCCGCGCTCCTCGTCCGGCCCGCGAGCGTCGGCGATGTGGCCACGGCGATCCGGTTCGGGCGGGAGCACGACCTCGAGATCGCCGTCCGGTCGGGCGGCCACAGCGCGAGCGGACACTCGACGACGGACGGTGGCCTCGTGATCGACATGTCCGGGATGCGCGGCGTGACCGTGGACGCCGACGCGGCGCGATCGCCCGTGCGAACGGCGGCGCGCTCCTCGGCGAGCTCGACGTCGCCGCGCAGGCGCACGGCCTCGTGTGCCCGATCGGCGTGATCGGCCATACCGGGGTCGCCGGCCTCACCCTCGGAGGCGGCGTGGGCCGGCTCCAGCGCAATTTCGGCCTGACGATCGACAACCTGCAGGCGGTCGAGCTCGTGACGGCCGACGGCCGCACGATCCGGGCGAGCGAGACCGAGGAGCCCGAGCTCTTCTGGGGCATCCGGGGCGCCGGTCCCAACTTCGGGGTGGTCACGGCGTTCGAGTTCGGCCTGCGCGAGTTCGGTCCGCTGCTCCACCGCGGGGCGCGGATCCACCCCGCATCGCAGGTCCATGAGGTATGGCCGATCGTCCGCGAGTACGCCGCGCGCCCTGCCGGACACGGTCTCGCTGATCCTGGCCATCAGCCGCGCGGAGCCTGCCGAGGAGTACCCCGGGTCGGTCGCCGGCAAGCCGATCGTGGTCGTCGGCTACAACCACAGTGGCGACGCCGCCGCCGTCGATCGCGATCTCGGCCCGATCCTGAAGGGTCCCGAGCCGGTCTCGCTCACCGGCGGGAGCCAGCCGTACCTGGAGGTGCAGACTGCGAACGACCTCGCGATGGGACCGGGCCACCGGACCTACATCCTGGGCGCCTATGCCGACGACGTCCGCCCGGAGGCCCTCGACGCGATCGTGGAGCACGTCGCCCGCGGGCCCGAAGGGTGCTCCTTCTCGATCACGGTCCAGGGCGGCGCCATCGGACGCGTCCCGGATGATGCGATGGCGTTCACCGGCAGGAACGCCCGGTTCGACGTGAGCGCCGACACGGCGTGGGAGGACCCCGCCGACGACGAGATGCAGGTCGGCTGGGTGCGCCGGGCGATGGCGATCGTCGAGCCCGACACCCGCCGGGTCGCCGGCCGCTACGCGAACGAGAACGCCGAGACCGGGCCCGAGGTGACGCGCG
The DNA here is from genome assembly GCA_963849405.1 of uncultured Chloroflexia bacterium. Classification (GTDB taxonomy): domain Bacteria; phylum Chloroflexota; class Limnocylindria; order Limnocylindrales; family CSP1-4; genus C-114. Next base: position 492,289 of record CAWKHG010000006.1, on the reverse strand, counting down.
CCATCTACGGCGACGCGAAGCTCGAGCGGCTCACGGCCCTCAAGCGGGCCTGGGATCCCGACAACGTCTTCCACCTGAACCACAACATCGCGCCGTAGTCGCGAATCCGAAGAAGCAGACCCTCAGTTCAACACAACGAGCGTGTCGAGGTCGGTTCGTGGGTGACCCGACGTGGCGCCGACTCGGATGACCACCGTGTGGGTGCCTGCGCTGCTCCATGACCTGGACCACACGATCCGGCGCGCGCCGCTCTTCACGGCATGGAGGTTGACGGTACCGACGTAGATGCCGTCCACGAAGATGCGCGCCGTCCCACGGGTGGGGCCGATGGCCGAGACCCACTCGACCGAGCGGCCGACGAAGCGGAACGTTGCCCGCGCCGTGCTCGTCGTCGCATAACGGTCGGCGCCGCCCTGGAACGAGGCGGACCGCGCGTCCCGCCAGTTGCCGCGGTAGGCGATCCGTGCGCTGCGCTCCGAGAACCCGCTGAGGAGGATCGGGGCGCCCTGCACCCAGACGCCGACATTGCCCGAGCCATCGGTCGCTCGAACGCGCACGTCGTACGTGTGGCCGAAGTTCAGCGGCAGGGTGACAGACCGAGCGCGCGTGTTGGTGGTGAGCGCCGTCCACCCACCGCCGTCGATCCGCTGCTCGAGGTCGTAGCCGGCGACTCCAGAATCCCCGTCCGTGCCGGTCCAGGCGAGTTTCACGGGTACCGATGTCGTGCCGGCGACCACCTTGCCGACCAGCGACGCGACCGGCAGCGGTGGCGGTCGGAGCAACGAGGTCGGGTTCGCCGCTCACGATGTAGGTCGACTCGGAAGGAAGGTACAAGGGGGCGACGCCGCTGTACGTCGCCCGGAGGGTGTGGGTGCCCACGATCGGCACGTGCCGCAGCGAGATGCCCCGACCGCCGGTCGAGAACGACGGAAGCACGATCTCGGCGAGGATCTCGCCGGTGCTGTCATCGCGAAGCGTGAACATCGCGCCGGTGTCCGGGTGGGCAAGGTCGACGACCGCAGACGGATACGTCTGGATCCAGAAGGTGCCCGGGTCGTCGGCTTCTTCGTAGACGGACCACTCGATCTGGGGCTTCGAGACCACCAGCAGCGTGATCTCGTTGCTGGTCGCAGCGGCGCAGTATTGGCTTCCCCCGTACTGAGCCCGGATCCTGTGCTCCCCGAGCGGCTGGACGGTGATCGCGGCGCGGTCCGCGTCGATGTTCGAGCTCGTGCCGTACAGCGTCCCATCCACGTACCAGGTGAACTGCGGCACGAACCAGCAATCCGACCCGACGCCCGTGTCGAGGAGCGGCCGGATCGGCGCCTCGGCTTCGGTGCGCACACTGACCGGGGCATCCGGGGCGATCGTGAGACGTGTCGCCCGGAGTGCCTGGCCGAAGAGTCCCACCCTGCGCACCCCGCTCACGGTACTGTCGTTGATCTCGAGGAAAGCGAAGCGCTGGACGAGCCGTCGGTCGTGGGGCGCGAAGCGGACGCTGATCGAACAGGTGTCCCCCGGTGCGAGGGTCCGACCCCGGCAACCGTCGGCGACGACCGCGAAGTCCGTGACGTCGTCGAAGTTCGGCGACAGCGGGTCGACATGGGCGATGCCAGACGTGGCCACCACGATGGCTACGCCACCACGGTTGCGCAGCGTGACGGACTGTGGGGCAGACACCTGGCCAACGGGCGTCACCGGGAAATGCAGCTCGTCCACGCTCTGGGTCATGTCGACGATCGGCCGCTGCGAGTGGTAGCGGAACTGCGCTGCGACCGGGAACCCATCCTCGGGGACGCAGACGATGTCGACCGAAAGCTTGTCGAGGGTGGAGCCCGACCAGGCGATCTCGTCGATCCGGAACCAGCCCGAACTGAAGGCGTTGCATTCTCGCGCGAGGTTGAGATGAGCCGCCGTCGGGTCTCCGGAAGACGCTATCGCCGACTTGAATTGATACGTTCCGACCGCGAGCCCCTCTCCGACCGGAGCGTTGAGGTTGAGCATGTCGACGAGGTCGGCGTCCGTCGCACCGAACACTTGCAGGACGATCCCATTCGGCCCGCCGGCGTGGCCCTGGTCGGCGTCGACCATCCGCGGGTCCTCGAGGTAGACCGATGCAGCTCGGTTGACGTCGCCGACCGGGTATTCGATCGATACGGCCGAGTCGGACCACGCCGCGCTGGTCACGGCGGGTCGGGCGAGGGGCAATCCCGTGGCACAGACGACCGCGCCGAACAGGACCGCGGCCAGCCTCAGTCCGCTGATCGTGCCATGACGCCGGAGTCGACCGCCGGACCCGACCATATCCCCCGATCTTTTGTTGAAGGTCGATCCACGATGGGCCCCCTATGCGAAGGCGTCAATGGATTGATCGTCGGTCCGTGGAGTCTCCACCCGGCGCACGGGTGCGTTGCGGCACCACCATCGCGGGACGGCACCTGGTCATGGGGAGGGGCGGTCGCGACGACGACCGCCCCTCGGTTGGTGCAAGGTGATGGACGGCTAGCGCAGGGCCGGCATCCTCGAGCGGATGTCCCGGTCCGGTGCGACCGCCTTGCGCTGCACGTTGGGGGATGACGCGACCGCCGCCGGGAAGGCCGTGGTCGCAAGGAACTTCGGTGGGACGCGGACGTGGGTCGCCTGCTCGAACGCGTAGGCGAGGCCGATGAGCTCCGGCTCGTCCCAGCGCCCGCCGATGAACGTGACGCCGAGCGGAAGCGGACCGACGAAGGCCGCGGGCACGGTGATGTCGGGGTAGCCGGCGATGGCCGACGGGCTCGACGAGCCGACGAACTTCGAGAAGTCACCACCCAGGTCGCCCTTGACCGGGTCGGTCACCCAGGCCGCGCCGTTCGTCGGCGCGATGATCGCGTCGAGGTCGTTGGCCGCCATGAGATCGTCGATCGCCGCCTTGGCGGTCGAGGTCGCCAGCGTCCGCGCGGCGGCGCACGAGGGAGCTGCCCGTCCACCGGTCGCCTGGGCGGCCTCGAAGAGCTCCGACCCCCACGGGCCTTCGAGCTCGGGATGGGCGTTGTTGAAGTCGATCAGGTCCTGCAGCGTCTTCGGATAGCGATGGCGGGTGTTGGTCTGCAGGTATGACGCGACGTCCGACTTGAACTCGCACAGGAGCGCGTCGAACTCGGGGCCATACGCGGGCTCGATCAGGATCCGGGCCGGGTCGACGATGATCGCGCCCTGCGCCTTCAGCGTCGCGACCGTGGCGTTCATCATCGCCTCGATCTCCGGGCTGATGGTCTTGTCGTACGTGCCGTCGCGCCAGACGCCGATGCGGGCGCCCTTGAGCGCGTTCTTGTCGAGGAACCGGGTGTAGTTCCGTGCAGCGCGTGGCCCGCCTGGGCGGCGGTCGCCGGATCCTTCCTGTCGATGCCGGTCATCGCTCCGAGGAGCACCGCGGCGTCGGTCACGTTGCGGGCCATCGGGCCGGCCGTGTCCTGCTCGGCAGTGATCGGGACGATCCCGGTCCGGCTCAGCAGGCCGAGCGTCGGCTTGATGCCGACGAGGCCGTTGGCGCCCGACGGGCAGACGACGGAGCCATCCGTCTCCGTGCCGACGCCGACGGTCGCCAGATCGGCCGAGACGGCGACGCCGGTGCCGGAGCTGGAGCCGCACGGGTTGCGGTCGAGGACATAGGCCATGTTGGTCTGGCCGCCGATGCCGCTCCAGCCGCTGGACGAGGGGTTCGAGCGGAAGTTGGCCCACTCGGACAGGTTCGCCTTCGCGATCACGATGGCGCCGGCCGCCTTGAGCCGCTTCACGATGAACGAGTCGCGCGGCGAGCTGCCCGCGAGCGCCCAGGAACCGGCGGTCGTCGGCATGCCGGTCGTGTCGATGTTGTCCTTGACGATCACCGGGATCCCGAGCAGGGATCCGTGGTCGTTGTCGTGACCGCCCCAGTGCAGGGCGCCGTCGTGCTTGTTGCCGTGACGCCGTTCCCGGTCGGCCGCCCGTGCGTCCTTCAGCGCAGTCGGACTGACGGTGATGACGGCGTTGAGCTTCGGGTTCAGCTTGTGGATCCGGCGGAGATAGAACTTCACGAGGTCGACCGACGTCAGTCGTCCGCGGTCCATCAGCCGCTGGAGCTGCGGGATCGTCGTCGCATCGACGTTGATGCCGTTGACCCAGGTGCCATTGCCGTTGTCGTGATTTTGGGGCTGTCCGGCGAGAGCAGCAGGCGCCGTGGCGCCCATGACCCCGAGTAAGAGTGCCGACAGGGTCGTGAGCAGCACGAATCGACGAACCAGAGTGCGCATTCGCGGTTCCTCCACGTGAGCGGGTGGACAGATCGCGGCCCGAGCGTCTGGGGGTTCACCTCTAATGAAACCCGGCGTGTCAACCCCGTGGTCCCGCCTGCGCCAAGGATGCGGCGGACCGGCTCAGTAGGCGAGCGCGTCGTCGCAGGTGCGTGCGTCGTCCTCGGGCAGGAGCGCGAACGCCTGCACGTAGAGGAGCGCGGCCTCGCTCCCCGCGACCCAGATCGTCATCGTCATGTGTCGGTCGCCAGCTCCCCCAAGTGCCCTCGGGAGGCGGGCAAGGGCCGTCGTCGCCTCGCCGCTCGGCAGGAAGGCGCACCGTCGCGACACTGGGCTGGCAGGTCCCGCGAGGACCGTTCCGAAGGTGTGGGGGCTGCCCTCGAAGGGCCAGGTCGCTGGGCCGACGTGCGGAACGGTACCGTCGTTGACGATGTCCTGGAACCTGGGTGTCTCCAGGCCCACGACGACTGCGGTCATGGCGGGTTCGTAAGGCCTCCAGGCCGTCTCGACGAATGCACCGGAACCGAACAGGTTCGCCGGATCGGCGAGGGCATCGGCCAGCGCGGTGAGGCGCTCCACCGTGGGATCGGGATCGGTGGCGAACGAACTGCCTCGGTGACGGCTCGGCGCACTGACGACGTAGCGGCTTCCGTCGGGCCGTTCCAGCACGAACGTGTTGACGTATTCGCCGATCGCCGAAGGCATGTTGTGCGTGCTATCGGCCGGGTACATGGTCGAGCGCGGCTTGATCTGTACGGGCGTGCCGAGCAGGTCGGCGTCGCTGGCAAGGCGCGTAAGGAGTGAACCCATGCCGGCCTCGGTCAACCTGTTGGTCTCCATGGGCCGGTAGGGCAGCATGGCCTTGCCAGTCGCCCGGAGCACCGTTCCGTCAGAGAGATAGTCGGCGACATGATCGTTGTAGAAGCCGCCGGAACCCCCGAAGCTGACATTCAAGCGGACGAGCAGCCGCACCGGTCCGGTCGACCGTGGGATCGCCGGCGGCGCGGGCGCACAGGCCCAGAGCGCGACCGAGCATAGGAGGAGCGCCGCGACGCGGTGGAACCGACCCATACCAACAGGGTGGCTCCCGATCTGCTCGCCGTCCCCCAGCCGATGGTCCGGAACGGACCCCTGCGGCGTCAGCCCTCGGGAGGCAGGCGCTCCCCGGCCTCGATCCGCACGGGCAAGCGGTTCTCCGCCGGGGTCAGCGGGCACGAGAACTTCATGTCGTAGACGCACGACGGGTGGTAGGCCAGGTTGAAGTCGATCGTGTACGTGCCGTCGTCGTCCGGCTCGAGGTCGAGATAGCGTCCCGCTCCGTAGGACTCGGTCCCGGAGGTGCCATCGAGGAAGGGCACGAAGACCGACCCGGACCGGTCGTTCTCGAACGTGTATCCGGTCAGGGTCACGGGGACGGCCCCCACGTGAACGTGAAAGTTCCGGCCCGCTCCGCCGGCCGCAGCTTGCCGTCCGACGTCGGGATCTGGAAGCTCGTCGGTTCGCTGCCTGTGTACGGCTCGAGCGGCAGGCCGTCGAACGCGAGCGCCTCGTTCACGTCGAAGTAGGGAAGGCCCGCGAAGCTGGCCCGCTCCGCTTCGGGGATCGGGCTGCCGGGGCTGGTCCGGAAGAACTCGTCCTTGTCGGCGCGGAACGCCTGTACGGCGTCGGGATAGGGGAGTGGCGCGTGGTGGTGATGCTCGTGTTCGTGCTCGTGGCCGTGCTCGTGGGCATCTGATCCGGTCAAGGCCGACTCCTTCAGTAGGTCGTCATTGTCGCGCCGTGGCGGCGACCTGGCCGACCGTGAGCACGAGCTTGCCTCGAGTCCCGGCGCCGAATGCCGCCAGGGCGGCCGGTGCGTCGGCAAACGCGAAGGTCCGCTCGACGGGAACCTGGAGCTTGCCGGAAGCCGCCTGGTCGGCGAGGGCGGCGAGCTTCTCGGGCGTGGGAGTGCCCTGCACGTTCGTCGCCCGGATGCCACGTCCCGCGAGCGCGGGGACGTCGGCGGCACCGAGCGTGGTCGCGATCCGGCCGCCGTCGCGGACCAGCGCGGCGACCGGCGCGAAGGCCTCGCCGCGGTTGACCAGGTCGATGAGCGCGTCGAGCCCGTCCGGGGCGAGAAGGTGGATCGCGTCTCCGAGGTTGCCTTGCGTGTAGTCGACCGTCTCGGTCGCGCCCAATGACCGGACGAAGGCGTCTTCGTCTCCGGCTTTCGCGGTGGCGATCACCCGGACGCCACGCTGCGCCGCCAGCTGGACGGCGAATGAGCCGACGCCGCCGGTCGCACCTGCGACGAGGACCGTGTCGCCCGGTCCCGGACTGACCGCGTCGACCGAAATCGAGGGCGGTCGACGCCGCCAGCGGGATCGCCGCCGCGACGTCCCAGGAGAGCCGAGCCGGCTTCCGGGCGAGGATCAGGTTCGCCCCGCCGGCGACCGTCTCCGCCCAGGTCCCGTCATGGAGCGGGGGCGCGCTCGTGATGAAGCCAAGCACCTCGTCACCCGGGGCGACGTCCGTTCTGTGCGGCCCGACGGCGACGACCACGCCGGCGAGGTCGCGCCCGATCACGGTGGGCAACTCGTGCGCCATCATCCCCATCAGGCCGCCGCTGGCCTCGAAGACGTCGAAGCCGTTCACGCTCGCGGCCTGGACGCGAACCAGGGCGCCATCGGGTGTGAGCTCAGGATCGGGCAGCTCGGTCAGCGCGGCGGGCTCGCCGGCGGTCGTCAGGGCGAAGGCTTTCATGGATCCTCAGGTGTTCGGGTGGTTGCAGCCGCAACGATACGCGGTCCTCCCGAAACGGGCGTTGCGAGCCATGGCACGATGTCGGTCGTGCGAGCCGTGCCACCCCTCCCACGTCAGATAGCGGGCATCGCCGTGCCCGAGGACGAGATCTCGGCGGCGACCTGGGCATGGGCGAACCGTTCGCTGCCGGACTACCTACTTGCGCACTCCGTGCGGGCGTACTGCTGGGGCGCGGCGATCGCGGCAGGGGAGGGCTGGTCCTTCGACGGGCGGATCCTCTGGACGGCGTCGCTCATGCACGACCTTGCACTCCGGACCATCCCACGCAACACCATGTGTTTCGAGTTCGAGGGTGCCGAGTTCGCTCGCCGTTTCCTCGAGCGCCACGGCATGCCGGCCTCCGAGGCCGATCGGGTTGCCGTCACGATCATCCTGCACATGGCGCCGGGAGTGACCCTCGACGACGGGATCGAATCCGTGCTCCTGGATCGGTCGACAGGTCTGGACGTCCGGGGCGACGGTTACGAACTGGTCGACGTGTACAGGCCAGGCGTCATGCGGGCCTTCCCGCGGCGGGCGTTCGATCGCCATTTCCTCGCCGCGATCCGACGAGAAGCCGCGATCCGCCCGACCTGTCAGAGCGGGCGCCTGCTCCACCAGGCGGACCTCGCCGGCTGGATGGTCCGCTCTCCGTGGGCCACCGCATCGGAACCGTCGGCGCCCGGTCGCTGAGCCGCTGGCCGAGTACTCAGCTCTTCTGGCGCTGGCCCGGCCGCGCGCGCACACCCCCCGGCACCGACGCTCCGGTCGCGAGCGCCGCGAGGACATCCACGATATCGGCCGGCCCGGGCATCGCGGCGATCTCGGCGGCGAGCCTGCGGGCGGCGTCCCGGAAGGTGGCCTCGTTGAGGAGGCGCGACACGGCGGCCCCGATCGTCTCAGCGGTCGCCTCGTGAGGCTGGAGCGTGAGCCCGGCCCCTGAGGCAGCGCACGCCGCGGCGTTGAGGAACTGATCCGCGGCCTGGGGCAGGCAGAGCTGCGGGACGCCCTGGGCGAGCGTCGCCAGGAACGTTCCTGAGCCCGCGTGCGAGACCACCGCGGAGCAATGGCGCAGGACCCGCGTCTGGGGCACGTAGCGTTCCACCCGGACGTGATCGGGTTGCGGACCGAACGCGGCCGGGTCGCCGGCCGGCCCGACGGTCACCAGCACGCGCACGGGAAGGCCCACGACCCCTGCGAGGGCCGTCTGCAGCGGCGCCCGGTCGCGATCGATCGTCCCGAGCGTGAGGTAGACGAGCGGATCCGCATCGGGCCGGCCTCGAGATCGACGGTCGATGCGTCGCCGGCGTCGTCGAACGCCACCGGCCGGAGCAGCTGGCGGTGCGGGACGTGGTCGGTCGGGCGACCTGGAGGCTCGGCGGGTAGATGTCGAGATAGAGGTGCTCGTACAGGCCGCCGAACGCGCGCGGGCTCGAGGCCGACGGAACGCCACGAGCGGCGCCACCCGCTCCGCCGCACCCGCGACCCTTTGGATCGGGGTGAGCGCGCCGAAACCATGGGTCACCGACGGGACGCCCAAGGCGGCGGCCACGATCGGGCCAGCTGAACTCGGCCGCGTCATTGATCATGAGATCGGGACGCCACTCGCGAGCGAACCGCAGGACACCGTCGAGCACCATGGGCGGGGCGATCTCGCCGAAGAGGCTCGGGAAGACGTGGTCGGGCACGTCCACGGGCGCCAGGGATGCGGCCTCCGGGTAGCGCCGCCGGTACTCGGCCCGGATGTCCTCCCACGGACCGCCGACGGCGACGGCCGTGATCCGGGCAGCCGCGAGCCGTGGCGTGGCATCGGGTCCGGTCAGCCACCGGATCTCGTGGCCACGATCGCGGAGCACATGGGCGAGCGGCACCATCGGATGCACGTGGCCGATCGCCGAGACGGACGTGAACAGGACCCGCATCGTCAGCCGGCGGTCGACACGATGGCGGGCACGGGCCGCGGCCAGCCGGTCGTGCGCCTCGGCGATGAGTGGCAGGACGACGTCACGCCATGTCGTGTCCGAGGGGTTGAGGATCGAGATCCAGTGCTGCTTGGCGTATACAGGGTGGGGAAGAGTCGATCGAAGGCGGCGGGGTCGGCGTTCGCCATCGATCCGGCGAGGCGGTCACAGGTCTCGCGGCTGACGCCGATGTTCACCCGGAACACCCCCGGCCGGTCGGTCAGGTCGGAGACCTTGTCGCCGTCGAATTCGTCGATCCAGACGATCGTCACGAAGTTCGGGAAGTGCTTCTCGGCGTCGAGGGAAAAGAAGATGGCGCCGTCGATCGTCACGACGTCGGCGTGGGGGTATGTCTCACGGAGGTGGTCGATGACAGCCTCCAGGTCGGGCCCGGTCGGCAACACTTCAGGACTCATACCGCGAGCTTAGACACCGCATGTCAAGCCCCCGACGAGCGTCGCGACCACGTTCCCGGCTAGCCTCTTGAGGTGAACGACAGCCCCACGGTCCCGGCCGACGAGCCGCTGCGACGGAACCGCGATTCTCGACGCTGCTCGTCAGCCAGACCGTCTCGGCGGCGGGCGACGCGGTGAACTCGACGGCCATGCCGCTCCTCGTCCTCGCCCTTACCGGCTCGGGACTCGCGATGGGGATCGTCGGGGCCATCGATGCCGGCGCCGACTTCGTCATGGGCACGATCGCCGGCGCCTTCGCGGATCGCGGCGACCGCAAGCGGATGATGTTCATCGCGGACCTGGGCCGGGCGATCTTCACCGCGCTCGTCCCGCTCAGCGCCCTGGTCAACGGACCGACGATGGCCGTCATCCTCCTCGTCACGGCCCCGCTGGCGATCCTCCGCGGGTTCTTTCGGGCCGGATACCTGGCCTCGATGCCGAACCTCGTCGGCCGATCCCAGCTGGCCCGCGGCAACGGCATCCTCGAGACGGCGTTCGCGGCCTCGTTCATCGTCGGACCGGCGCTCGCCGGGTTCCTCGTGACGGTCATCGGCCCGGGTCCCACGCTCGCGCGTCGACGCGGCGTCCTACGCGATCTCGTCACTCGGCCTGTTCCTCATCCGGCGCGAGCTCAAGGCACCGGCCGATCGTCCACGGTCGCGGATCGTCGACGACATCCGCGAGGGCGTCCTGTACGTCGTGCGGCACCCGGTCCTCCGGACCGTCATCCTGCTGTTCGCCCTGAGCACTCGCCACGCTCGCCTCCATCGGAGCGGCGATGACGTTCCGGATCGTGCGCGACCTCGGGCAGAGCCCGGCCGCCTTCGGGCTCACGCTGACGGGCCTCGGCGTCGGGACGCTCGTCGGGTCGCTCTTCGCCTCGAGGCTCGGCCCGGGGACGAACGTCGCCCGCGTCCTGGTGTTCGCCCTCCTGTTGATGGGGGCGCCGTTCATCGCCGCGGCGGCGATCGGGTCCCTGCCCGTCCTCGTCGCACTCACTGCGCTATCCGGCGCCGGCGAAGCGACGCTGGTCGTGGTCTACGTGAGCGTTCGGGCCGCGAACTCCCCGGACGCGCTCGTCGGGCGGATCGCGAGCACGGCCCGGGTCATGGCGCTGGGCCTCATCCCGATCGGCAGCCTCATCGGCGGGATCCTGATCGACACCCTCGGCGGCACGATGACCCTGGCGATCCTCGGCGCTTCGCTGTGCGTCATCGCCATCGTGTTCAGCCAGGTCCGCGGTCTGCGGGCCGCCTCCCTGGCGCCTCCCCACGCGCCCGAGCTGGCCCTTCCGATCACCGAAGGCATCGAGGTGTGAGGCTCCTTCACGGCTCGCCTTCCGCCGCGGAGCCGAAGGCATCGCCTCAAGCGCCCGAGGGATGAACCCGGCGCTACGCTCTCCAGTATCTAAACGTGAACCCCTTCGAGGATCCGAGCGGATGGCGTTGGCCCTGACGTGCTGACCGGTGGCTGGACCGGCCTCGTGCTTCGGCGCGCGGCCGCCGACCGTCCGCTCGTTGCGTCCGCCGCGCTCATCATCCTCGTCGCCTCGACGGTCCTGGTCGCCGCCGCGGGCTATCCGGCGGCAGCGGCGCGCCAGGGCGCGATCAGCCGACTCGTCGCGGCCGATCGACTCGCCACCGCGATCTCGGTTCGGATCGACGTCCGCTCCGCGTCGATCGCCGACGTCGATGCGCCGGTCCGGGCGGTGCTCACGGACGCCATGGGGTCGATGGGCGGCCAGATCGCGGCATCGGGCGCGTCCGAGTCGTACGACTTCGGCGGCCAGGGCGGCGGCGACTACCCGCCATCCACGCAGTTCGCGTTCGCCGACGAGCTGGACCGCCACGTGCACCTGGCCCAGGGTGCTTGGCCGGTCGCCGGCCAGCCCGAGGTCCAGGCGGTCGTGACCCAGCGGGCCGCCGAGCGTCTTGGCGTCGCCCTCGGCACCCCCATGAGGGTGAGCTCCCACCTCGCGCCCGTTCGCCGGCTGACGGTCCGGATCGTCGGGATCGTGGTCCCGGACGACCCGGCGGACCCGGTCTGGGGCGGCGATCCCCTGATCGTCGAGGGTGCGAAGCAGACCGGGCCGTTCACGACGGTCGGGCCGCTGTTCGTGACCCGTGACGACCTCCTTGGCCGGACGATCGTCAGCACGGCGACGATGTCCTGGCTCGCGCTCCCGGACTTCACCCACCTGGAGATCGCGAACATCCCTTCGCTGGCGGCCGCCGCCGCGGGCGTGGATGGGCGGGTCGGCGCGAGGATCGGGCGCGGGCCCTCCATCAAGGTGCAGACCGGCCTGCCCGCCATCCTCGCCGACGTGGACGCGAGCCTCGCGGAAGGCGCCGCCGGGTCGGGCGTCGTCGGCGCCCAGCTGCTCGTGCTCGCGGTGTACTCGCTCGTGTTCGTCGCGGCGCTGGTGGTGGAGCGGCGCCGCGGCAGCACGGCGATGCTCCAGGCTCGTGGCGCGACCGCGTTCGCCCAGCTGCGCCTGGTCGGCCTCGAGGCGGCGATCCTCGCCATTCCGGCCGCCGGCATCGGGCTGCTCCTGGGGGCGGGCATCATCCGGCTCGTGTCAGGGGTCCCGCTGCCCACTGCCGGTGCCCCTCAGGCGCCGGAGATCACCACGCCGATGCTGACGGTGGCGGCCGGGACCGCGGTGGCAGCGATCCTCGGGATGGCGGCACCCGTCGTCCTCAACGTCGGCTCGGTGATGCGATTGCGGCGGTCCGGCATCGGCCGGCGCGGGGCCGCGATCCTGACCCGGAGCGGCCTGGACATCGCCCTCGTCGCGCTCGCGATCCTGGCCCTGTGGCAGCTCCGGTCCGCGCGCTCGAGTGCCCGGGGATTCGATCCGGTGGATCTCGCCGCGCCGGCGATGGGACTGCTGGCCGGTGCGGTGCTGTCGATCCGCCTGACGCCGCTCATCGGCCGCCTCATCGAACGGGCGATGGCCCGCGGGAACGCGATCTCCGGCGCGCTCGCGGGGCGGGGGATCGCACGGAACGCGGAGGCATACGCCCGGCCCGTGCTCCTGCTCGTCGCGGCCACGGCGATCGCCGTGTACAGCGTGGAGTTCGATCGGACGTGGACCACCTCCCAGCGGGACCAGGTCGCCCATGACGTGGGGGCGGACATCAGCGGAACGGCCACCGCCGACCGGCGGCCGTTGCTCCAGGTGGCCCAGGCGTACCGGGCGATCCCGGGCGTGACGGCAGCCTCGCCGGTCCTCCGCGACACGTTCGACCTCGGGCCCGACCTCTCGACCGGGCGGCTGATCGCGCTGTCGTCGGCGCCGGCCTTTGGCGCCGGTGCGGCACGTTCCGACCTCGCGGATCGACCGCTGTCGGCGCTCATCGGCGACCTGGCCGCCGCGCGGCCCGCGCTGACTGTCCTCGCGCTGCCGCCCGACGTGGCCCGGGTGCGGGTGACGCTCGACACGTCGTTCGTGCCCGCGTCCGGCACTGCGCCGGTGCCCGAGAGCTCGATCGGCGTCGAGGTGGCGCTGATCGTGCAGGACGCCAGCGGGGCGCTCTCGCGGATCCCGGCGTCCGGTGCTCCGAATGCCTCCAACAAGGTGTTCGTCGTGTCGCTCGATGGCGATGCGCCGGCGGGCCCCAGGACCGGACCGATCAGCATCGTCGCGGTCGAAGTCGTGGTCACGCCACCCGGGGGCCCCGGTCTGGTCGGGAGCTTCGCGGTCAGCGGGCTGCAGACCAGCGGCAGTCCGACCGGCGATGGCCACTGGGCGGCGATCGATCTCGGGCCGACGCGCGGCGCCTGGGCCTTCTCTCGAACTTCGTACGGCACGGGGGCCGTTCCGGTACCCGTCGACCCGGCACGACCCGAGCGGGCGGTGATCGGTCCGGGCGACCGGGTGCCCGGGTTCCAGGCCACGACCTTCGCGTTCCGTCCGAAGGCGTTCGACGGGCTCGCCAAGTCACCGATGGGGGCGATCCTCGATGCGCGGGCCGCAGCCGCCGCAGGGGTCGGGATCGGGGACACCGTCCTCGCTCGCCATGGCTTCGCCGACACGTGGACGCTGATCGTGACGGGGGTCGTGGCCTCCGTTCCCGGCGTCAAGGGATCAGGCGCTGCGATCGTGGACCTCGGCGCGCTCCAGGCCGCCGACCTACGGCGCCGAAGGCACGGTCCCGCCCGCCGGCGAGTGGTGGCTCGCGACCGACGGCGTCGACGACAAGGCGATCGCCGACCTTGTCGCGGCCGCGCCGTTCGGGCTGGCCGACGTGCGGTCGCGACGCCAGGAGACCGATGCCCGGCTCGAGGACCCGGTCGCGCTCGCCCTGTTCGGGACGCTCCGGCTTGCGGCCCCGGCCGCCGTCGTGTTCGCCGGGGTGGGGCTGATCGCGGCCGCGTGGGCGGCGGGGCGCGGCCGACGCCGCGAGTTCGCCGTCATCCGTGCGCTCGGCCTCCGGCGCCGGGAGCTCGCGACCTGGATGGCCACGGAACAGGCGTTCCCGGTCGCGCTGGGGGTCGGCGGCGGGGTGCTCCTCGGGATCGTCCTCGGCCTCGTCGTCCTGCCGGCGACCACGCGTGCCCCGGACGGCACGCCGCCCATCCCGGCGGCGCTCGTCGCCGTGCCGTGGGACCTCGTCGGGCTGATCGCGGTCGCCGGAGTGCTGGCCATCGTCGCCACGACGGCGCTGATGCTCCGCGGGATCGAGGCCGTGGGAGTCGCCGATACGCTTCGCGGCGTGGGGGAGGGGGCCGAAGCGTGAGGATGCCCATGGCTTCGCTGGGCCGCGGCGGCCTGGTCGCCACGCTCGTCCGGACCGCGCCCCGGATGGCCTTGCTGATGGCCGTGGTCGTGTTCCTGGCGGCGTTCATCCTCGCTGGTGCCGGGCTGTGGTTCGGCCGCGCCGCGGACACCGGGCTCCCGACGCTGCTCGCCACGGTGCCCGCGGGCCAACGTGGGCTCGAATTCGAGCGGTACGGCTGGCTCGGCAGGGCCGACGCATCTCCGATCGAAGCGGTGACCGCGGCGGGAGATGCGATCGGGCGCAGCGTGGCGCCCAGCATCGTGAGCGTGCTCGGACAACGGCTCGACCTGGCCGACACGGACGAATACCAGGTCCCGGAAGCACCCGTGTTGACCCGCTTCGTGCTGCGGGTCGAGCCCGCGGCGGAGGCCGGCATCCGGTTCGTGCAGGGGCGCGGCGCCGACGGGCCAGGTCGGGACCCAGAAGACGCGCGATCGGACCGCGGGAGCCTCGGGCGACGCCGTCGGGGGCGGCTCCGGGTTCATCGACACGACCGTGCTCGAGGTGGCGCTCTCGACGGGAACGGCGCGTGCGCTGGAGGTCGGGCTCGGCGATCGCCCCGTGCTCGTGCCGGCCTCGACCCGCCATGGGGCCGTGGTCGTCGACATCGTGGGCCTGTTCGATGTGACGGACCCGTCGGATCCGCGCTGGTTCTCCGACACGAGCCTGGCCACGCCGTTCCGCGAGCAGGTGACGATGGACACCTTCATCTTCCACGCGGTCGGCCTGCTCGCCCCCGACGCGTACCGCGTCCTCGTCGACGACCCCACGATCGGCGAGGCGCCGCTCCGGTACCGATGGCGGTTCCCGGTGGAGCCGGCCAAGGCCGGGTCCGTGGACGTGGATCGGCTGGTCGCCGACATGGCGAAGCTCGAGGCGGCCTATCCCTACCGCGGCGGCGCGCGGCAGGTCGCCGAAGTTCCTGGGCTCACCTCCGGGGTGTTCTCCGTCCTCGAGGAGTACCGCCTCCAACGGCGGACTGCCGCTACGGCCTTCGCCCTGGCGTCGGTCGGGCCCCTGGCGGCCGGCGTCGGGCTGCTCGGCCTCGCCGCGGCCGCCCTGGCTCGGCGGCGGGCCCCGGTCGTGCGGCTGCTCCGGGCGCGTGGAGCACGGCGCGTCCGGATCCTGGGCGCGGAGGTGGTCGACGCCGCCGTGCTGACCGTGGTCCCGGCGCTGCTCGGCGGGGTCGGCGCATCGCTGGTCATCCTCGGGCGGCCCGATGCAGGCGCCGTGATCGTCGCCGCGACCGTCGTGGCGGTCGTCGCCGCGGGGCTGCTCGTGGCGAGCGCCGTGCCGATCCTCCGGGGAGGGGCGACGTCACGAGATACCGACCGACGGAGCATGACCGGAGCCTCGCCGCGTCGACTGGTCATCGAAGCGCTGGTGCTGAGCGTGGCCATCGCGGGGATCGCCTCGCTCAGCTCTCGAGGCACGGCGGGTGCCGCGACCAGCACGGCGGGCGGTCTCGATCCGTTCGTCGCGGGCGTGCCGGTCCTGCTCGCGATCGCCGGTGGCCTCGTGCTGCTGCGGCTGTTCGGGGTCGCGGCCGCGGTGATCGGCTGGCTGGCCGGGCGGACCCGGGGGCTCGGTGGCGTCTACGCCCTTCGCGGGCTCGCCAGGGGCGCGAGCCGGCTGGACCTGCCGTTCGTCGTTGTCGTCATCGCGGTCGCGGCGGGGGTCTTCTCGACGAGCGTCGCCACGACCCTCGAGCGGAGCCAGGCCACCGCGGCGCTGACCTCGGTCGGGGCGGACTACCGCATCTCGAGCAAGGCGACCAACAAGCTGCCGACCGGTCTCGACCTGCACGCACTCGAGGCCATCGGGCCGATCGCGGTCATGTCCGAGGCGACGGGCAGCCTCTCGGGCGCATTCCTCTCAAGGCGCCCGGTGACCGTGGTCGCGATGGATGCCGCGAGCTACGCGCGGGTGGTGAGCGGCACGGCGGCCGACGGGCGGCTCGCGGCGGATCTCACCTCCGCCGAGGCCGCCCATCCCGCGACGGGAACCCCACTCTTCGTCCTCCCGCTCCTCGTCCCGGCTGCCAGCGTCTCCACGGACGGACTCTCGCCGGGCAGCCACGTCTCGCTCGCGATCGGCGGCAAGACCATCGCCGCGGTCGTGCACGCCGTCGAGACGGACATGCTGGGTCTGGATGCGGACAGCGTCATCGTCCCCTTGAACGCCATGCGTGCGGCGCTGCCGGACTGGTCCGCGACCGACGCTGTCGTGCTCCTTCGCGGGGCGCCCGCGGACGTCCCAGCCATCGAGGCGGTCCTGGCGCCGTACCAGAGCCAGGTGGCCCTCGCCTCGGCCGCCGCCGTCCAGCGCTCTCTGCGCGACGCGCCGCTCGTCGGCACGATCCGCGATGGGTTCCTGGGCGCGCTGCTCGTCGCGACCGCGTTCGCCGCCGTCGTCGTCGGTGCGGCCTTCGCCCAGGCGCTCGCGTTGCGGACGCGGGAGATGGCGGTGCTGCGGGCGCTCGGCCTCAACGCGCGGGGCGTCGTCGCGGTCGTCGTCGGCGAGCTCGGCCTGACGATCGCGGTGGCCGCAGGCGCGGGCGTGGCGCTGGGCCTGGCGATCGCCTGGCTCGCCGTCCCGGGTCTCGGCATCGAGCGATTCGCGGGGACGCCCGGCGCCCCGGCGGTGGCCGTCGACCTGCCCGGCGTCCTGGCCGCGGTCGGCGGGCCGCTCCTCGTGAGCCTGGCCGTGACGATCCCGATCGTCTTCTCGATCCGGGCGACCGCGCCGTCTACCGTCCTGCGGATGGGCGAGGCATGAGCTCGATCATCGAGGACCTTCCGAACCGCCGATCGCCCGATGAGCCCGCGATCCTGTGCGACAACCTCGTCCGGATCTACAAGGTCGCGGACCTGGAGGTCGTCGCCCTGGCCGGCCTGGACCTGCGTGTCGAGCCCGGCGAGATGGTGGCGATCGTGGGCGCGTCGGGCAGCGGCAAGTCGACGCTCATGAACATCCTCGGCGGCCTTGACGCTCCGACGGCCGGGCGGGCGATCGTGGCGGGCCACGACGTGGGCCGGATGCGCGAGTCCGCGCGGATCCACGTACCGGCGCCGCGTCATCGGCTTCGTCTGGCAGCAGACGGACCGCAACCTGCTGCCGTACCTCTCGGCCGTCGAGAACGTCGAGCTGCCGCTGCTGCTCGACGGGGCCGGGGCGAGCCGGCGGAGCACCCGGGCACGCGACCTCCTCGACCTCGTCGGCCTCGATCCCGAACGCTCGCGGCTCAAGGCCGGCCGCCTGTCCGGCGGCGAGCAGCAGCAGGTCGCCGTCGCGGTGGCGCTGGCGAACGGGCCGGCGGTCCTCCTCGCCGACGAGGCCACGGGCGAGCTGGACGGCGCCGGCGCGGCGCAGCTGTTCGAGGTGCTGCGGCGGGTCAACCGCGAGCTCGAGACGACGATCCTCCTCGTGACCCACGACCCTCTGGTCGCCGGGCACGTCCAGCGGACCGTGGCGATCCGGGACGGCCGGACGAGCACGGAGACGGTCCACCGGCCCGATGCCCGCTCGGGCATCGCGGGCAAGGTCACGAGCGAGGAGTACGCGATCCTCGACCAGGCCGGGCGGCTCCGAGCTGCCGCGCGCGTACGTGGAGGCGCTGGGCCTCCGGCGGCGCGTCCGCCTGCGCCTCGAATCGGACCATGTCCGGATCTGGCCGGGCGACCGGCCCGGGCCGCCCGAGCCTCGCCCGCGCGCCGAGGACGACGATGGCTGACCGAGTCCTGCCGGACGCGAACCCGCTCCTCGACGGCATCGGCCTCGTCCGCGACTTCCCGAGCGGCGACACGGTCGTCCACGTCCTCCGCGGCGCGGACATCGCGGTCGGCGAGGGCGACATCGTGGCGGTCACGGGACGCTCGGGCGCCGGCAAGACGACGCTGCTCAATGTCCTTGGCTGCCTCGACCGGGCGACCTCCGGGCAGGTGCGGATCGACGGCGTGGAGGTGGGCGACGATGGACGACGCGGCACTCATCCGGCTCCGCCGCGAGACCGTCGCCTACGCGTTCCAGGCGCTCAGCCTCGTCCCGACGCTGTCCGCCGCCGAGAACGTGGAGATCCCCCTGCGGTTGCGCCGGGTCGCGTCCTCCGAACGGGACGAGCGGGTCGCCGCGGCACTCGACGACGTGGGATTGCTGCCGCGGGCGGGGCACCGGCCCGGCGAGCTCTCGGGCGGCGAGCAGCAGCGTGTCGCGATCGCAAGGGCCCTCGTTGGCCGGCCGCGCATCCTCCTGGCCGACGAACCCACGGCCCAGCTCGACCATGACACGAGCCGGGCCATCGCGGCGCTCCTGCGCCGGCGGGTGGAGCGCGACGGACTCACGATCGTGCTCGCGTCGCACGACCCGGTGCTCCTCGCGATCGCCGACGAGGTCTACGAGCTGCGCGAAGGCCGCCTGGAGGCCGCGGACCGACCGGACCGCTAGCTCGGGTCCCGGTCCTCCATCTCCCACGCGTGGTCCATGACGTGGTTGGCGGTCCGGCGGATGAGGAACTGGATCGGCCAGCAGCGGGCCGGCTTGCCCTCGGCGTTGTAGGCGCGGATGCCTTCGAGATACGCCTGCCGATGCTTCGACAGGCCGCCCGGCGCGAGGACGTCCTCGAAGGGCGTTCGGACCTCGACCTTCCGCGAGAACTGCTCGGGCTCGTTGAGGATGACGTGGCGGATGATCTGGTCGCGGGTGCGACCGGCGCTGCGCGGACCGGGGCGGAGCTCGGCGGGGACCCGCGCCGCGACGTCGTCGAAGTAGGCCCAGCAGGCCTCGAGGAGGCCCAACCGCCGGTCCAGGTCCTTCGCTGACAGCACTTCGCGCTCGATCTGCGACGGCACGTGGGCCACGCCCCAGAAGTCGGTGGAGCTCGAGCCGGGAACGCGCTCGACCACGTCCAAGTCGCGCGCCCGCTTGAACGCGCTCGCGAGACCGGCCCGCTCCGCCACACCGACATAACGGGGCAGATAGGACGCCAGTTTCTCGAGCGCGGCGTCCTCCGAGAAGCCCCAGCGGTCCAGGCCGGGCCAGTCCATGGCGCCCGCCACGACCCGGCGTTTCTTGCCGATCTCGAGGATCACGCGCATCGCGTCGCTCATGTCCGACAGGGTAATCGGGTCGCGGGGTCATCGCCGGCATCCGGCCCATAATCCGCTCATGGCCGACGTCCCCGCCACGCGCTTCGCCCGGAACGGCGACGTCCATCTCGCCTACCAGGTCATCGGCGACGGGCCGATCGACCTCCTCTTCGTGGACGACTGGGTCCACCACGTCGAGCTCATCTGGGAAGTCGCCGAGTACGCCCGCTTCCTGCGTCGCCTGAGCGGGTTCGCGCGCCTCATCCACTTCGATCGCCGCGGGACCGGCCTCTCGGATCCCGTGCCGCCCGGCGGGGTGCCCGATCTCGAGACTCAGGTCGCCGACGTGATGGCGATCCTCGACGCGGCCGGCTCGAAACGCCCGGCCATCTTCGCGGTCCAGGTCGGCAGCCTCATCGCGATGCTGCTGGCCGCGACCCACCCGGAGCGCTGCCGCCAGCTCGTGCTCTACGCGCCCTCGGCGATCTCGATGGAGGCGCCGGACTTCCCGCATGACAACGCTCTGGCCACGGTCGACGTGATCGTCGAGACCATGGTCCGGGAGATGGAGAACGGGGCCGAGGGGATGATCCCGGGGCTCGCTCCGAGTCGCGCCACGGACGCCCGGTTCATCGCGTCGGTCGCCCGGATGACCCGCTCGGCGGTCCGGCCCGGCACGATGGGTCACTTCTTCCGCCAGTCGCTCCTGACGGACCTGCGCGACATCCTGCCCACGATCGCCGTCCCGACGCTCGTGCTCCACCGGCGGGGCGATTCCGTCATCCCCGTCGCGCTCGGCCGCCAGGTCGCCTCGCTCATCCCGGGCGCCACGCTCCACGAGCTCGACGGCGACGACCATTTCCCGTTCACCGGCGACAGCGACGCGATCATCGACGAGGTCGAGGAGTTCGTGACCGGCACCCGGACCGGCGCCGAACCGGACCGCGTCCTGGCCACGCTGCTGTTCACCGACATCGTCGACTCGACCCGGACCGCGGCAGACCTGGGGGACCAGCGCTGGCACGCCCTGCTCGACGAGCACCGGATCCTCGTTCGCCGCGACATCGAGCGGTTCCGCGGCCGCGAGCTGGCGACGACGGGCGACGGCTTCCTGGCGTCCTTCGACGGCCCGGCCCGCGCCGTCCGCTGCGCCCAGGCGATCGTCCGATCGGCCGCCGACATCGGGATCGCCGTCCGGGCGGGCGTGCACGCCGGGGAGTTCGACCTCCGCGAGAACGACGCCAGCGGCTTGACGGTCCACATCGCGTCCCGCGTCGCGAACCTCGCCGGGGCCGGGGAGGTGTTCGCGTCGAGCACGGTCAAGGACCTCCTGGCCGGCTCCGGGATCGACTTCGAGGCGCGCGGCGAGCACGTGCTCAAGGGCGTGCCCGACACCTGGCGCCTGTTCGCCGCGACGGGATAGGGGAGTGGAGCCGCGTGTGCGGATCGGCGAGATGCCGCTCCAGTCGCCGGACGGGATCTTCACGATCGGCCGCGACGAGTTCCCCAAGTTCGGCTTCTTCGCCCGCCTCGGCGTTCACATCCAGTCGGACCGGGTGCGCGTCGCCCACCCCGCGCCGGAGTACGTCGAGACGGCCCTCAACGCCCTCGACGAGGCGTGCCGCCAGCTGGACATCCCCGAGGCCCAGATCGTCTTCGTGGACACGGTCGAGCCGCCGCCCGCTCGCGGGCTGCGCTACGGGTTCAAGGGCTCCTACACGACCGATTACCCGACACTCATCTGGATCTTCGCGAACTGGACGGCCCTCGGTGAGCTCCGCGAGATCGTCCGGCACGAGGCCGCCCACCTTGCGTTCGCCCTCACCCACACCCCGGAGGAGTCGGCCGGCCACTCCGGCCCGTCCGAGGACTTCGCGCTGGCCTTCGAGAAGGGCTGACAGCCCGCTATCCTCGGTGCCGTGACGCCCGAGACACACTTCGCGCGGGTCGGCGAGCTGTACGTGGCCTATCAGACGGTGGGCGAGGGCACGATCGACATCGTCCTCGCCGAGCAGTGGATGAGCCACCAGGAAGCCCAGTGGGAAGTCGCGCCACTGGTCGAGGCGCGCCGGCGCCTGGCCGCGATCGGGCGCCTCATCACGTTCGACAAGCGCGGCGTCGGCATGTCCGATCCGGTCCCGCTCCGGTCGCTGCCACCGATCGATGCCTGGATCGACGATGTCCGTGCGGTGATGGACGCGGCACTCAGCGACCGCGCGGCGCTCGTGACGTCGATCGGCGGAGGGATGATGGGCCTGGTCTTCGCCGCCACGCATCCAGACCGCCTGCGCGCCCTGATCGTCGTCGACGGCTGGGCCAAGGCGGGTGCAGCCCCCGACTATCCGATCGGCCTCGGACCCGAGGACCTCCAGCGGGTACGGAGGCAGACCGAGATGGGCTGGGGGAGAGGCATGATCCTCGAGAACTTCGGGGCCGGCATGCGATCGGACCCCGGCCTGCGCGAGGCATGGGCGCGCTACGAGCGGTTCGCCGCGAGCCCCGGCGTTGCGCAGGCGATGATCGGCAACCTCATGGAGCTCGACGTGCGGGACGTCCTGCCGGCGATCCACGTCCCGACCCTCATCATCCAGCACACGGACGCCCACACCTTCGGGCCGGCATTCGGTCGCTATCTCGCCGACCACATCGCGGGAGCCCGATACGTCGAGCTGCCCGGTGCGGACAGCGTCCTGTGGGGCAGTGACCAGGCGGCGGTCATCGCCGAGATCGAGTCGTTCGTCACCGGGGCCCGGTCCGCGCCGATGTCGGATCGCCGGCTGGCGACCGTGCTCTTCACGGACATCGTCGGCTCGACGCAACGTGCTGTGGAGGTGGGCGACGAGGCGTGGCGCGAGCTCCTCGGCCGGCACGATGCGCTCGTGCGTTCCGCCATCGAGCGCGGCGGGGGCCGCGTCGTCAAGACGACCGGCGACGGCGTGCTCGCCACCTTCGATGGACCGGGCCGGGCGATCGAGGCGGCCCGTCAGATCTCGGCGGGAGCCCCGGGCATCGACCTGCACGTCCGGGCGGGCCTCCACGCCGGCGAGATCGAGGTCACCGCCGACGACGTGGCCGGGCTCGCGGTCCACGTGGCCGCGCGCGTCGCAGCCCTCGCCGGTCCGGACGAGATCCTCGTGAGCAGCACCGTCCATGACCTCGTCGCCGGGTCGGGCATCGCATTCACGGCCCGCGGGAGCCGCGTCCTGAAGGGCGTCCCGGGCCGCTGGCGCCTCTACGCGGCGGATGGGCGGCCGGGATGATCAGGGTCGGGATCGTGGGCTGCGGCGACGTCGTGCACCGCCACTACCTGCCGGCCCTTGCGTCGATGGCCGACGTGGTCACGCTCGCGGCCGTGGCGGATCCCCGCGACGGGGCAGGCGAGGCCGTGGCGGCAGGCCGCCGCTGCCTGGTCGCCCGGCACGAAGGTCTTCCGCGACGTCGAGACGATGCTGCGCGAGACGCCACTGGACGCGGTCTTCAACGTGACGCCCGCGCCAAGGCACGGCGCGGTGAACCGGGCGATCCTCGAAGCGGGAATCGCCACGTACAGCGAGAAGCCGATCGCCTCGACCGTCGCCGAGGCCGACGCCCTCATCGAGCTGGCCAAGACACGCGGTGTCCTGTTCCTGTGCGCCCCGGGGTCGGCCGTCACGAAGCGCGTGCGCTGGCTCCGCGACCTCGCGCGATCCGGGCAGATGGGTGCTCCGACGCTGGCGGTCGCCCACTTCGCCGACCCGGGTCCGGCGGCCTGGGACGAGTACACCGGCGACCCGACGCCGTTCTACCGCGAAGGCGTCGGCCCCGTCTTCGACCATGGCGTCTACCGTCTCCACGAGATGACGACGGTCCTCGGTCCCGTCCGACGGGTCCAGGCGATGGGCACGATCGCCCTGCCGACGCGCCGCGTGCTCGGCGGACCGCTGACGGGCAAGACGATCGAGGTGACGACGCCCGACAACGTCCTGATCCACCTCGAATTCGAGTCCGGCGTCCTCGGGCAGCTCCTCGCGAGCTTCGCAACGGCCGACACGCTCGCGCCGTGGCTCGAGATGCACTTCTGAACGGGGCGTCGTGAGCTTCGGCGGCAAGTCCTGGGAGCTCGACGCGCCGGTCGATGATCCTCGAGGCACCGGACGGGGTAGGGGAGTGGCGGCCGGCGGTCGAGCTGCCCCGCGACGAGCACGGCGTCGTGGAGATGGGCGCCCGGCATTTCATCGCCTGCCTGCTCGGCACCGAGACGCCGGTGCTCACGGCTGAGCACGCGCGGCACGTCCTCGACGTGATCCTCGCAGGCCTACGCGTCGATCGCGGACGGCCAGGCACACGAGGTGGGGACCACGTTCGCCCAGCGCTGACGCCACCGCGGGACGAGCGCCCTCCGACGTCCCGGTGCTGGCGACCTATGCCTTCGCGAGGACCTCGCGCAGCTTGGCGGCGAAGGCGTCCGGTTCGCCGGCCTGGCCGTACTCGCCGCCCAGGAAGCCGCCGTGGTCGCTCGGGAAGGTCACGGCGGTCGTGCCGAGCCGCTCGGCGACGGCTTCCGCGCCGCGGTGCGCCATCTCGCCCTCGGACTCCGCCCCGGCGGCCGAGCACGATCCGGGTCGACGCCGCCCGCAGCGCGTCGAAGTCGGGCTCGTAGTGGGTGCAGGTCGACGATGTTCTGGCCGAGCAGCGGGTCGGTCGCGCGTGCCGTCGTCCTCGGCCGGCATCCCGAACATCGCCGGATCGGGCGCCGGCTGGCTGGCGAAGTCCGGACCGAATCGGCCCCTTGTGGCTGACGGCAGCGATGAACTGCGCCATGCCGGCGCCGAAGCCGCTCCGCTGGTAGGTGTCGTGGATCGCCTCGGTGGCCGCGAGCGCGCCCTCGCGATCGGGCAGGATCGAGGCGAGCGGCGGCTCGTGCGCGACGAGCGTCCGGACCTGCTCCGGATGCTCCGCGACGAGGGCGAGCGCGTTGACCGCGCCGCCGCTGCTGGCGAAGAGGTCGACCGGACCCGCGCCGAGCTCGGCGATGATCCGGTGCAGGTCGTCGGCGTGCTGCTCCGGCGTGGACTGGCTCGCCGGGTCGGCCTTCGTGCTGCGCTCGACGCCGCGCGGGTCGTAGGTCACGACCGTGCGGTCGGGGAAGTGGCCGGCCAGCGTGGCGAACCCGCCGGCGCCCATCGGCGACCCGATCAGCAGCAGCGGCGGCGCGGCGGGAGTCGGCCTCGCCGGACGTCGTAGGTCAGGACCGCGCCGGGCACGTCCAGGGTGTGGGTCGTCGGCTCGGTCATCGTGGTCGTCATGCGTGGGCGCGACGGCATCCTTCCGGCGAGGATCGCGTCGATCTGGCCGACCGCCTGGGTGAGGCCCTCCTCCATGCCCATGGCCAGGACCTGCTCCATCGCCTCGGTGCTCGGGAAGCGGCTCTCGATCGACATCCGCGTGCGGCCGGCGTCGATCGGCTCGATCGTCACGCGGCCCTCGTTGCGCGGGAAGTCGTCGTTCGGCGTGCCGTCCTCGTTGGCGAACCCGTCGAGGAAGACGAGCCGGCTGCGGCGGATCGGCCTCGACGACGTCCCAGTAGCCGTGCGGCTGGTCGCCGGTCGGCCCGGTCATGTGGTACTCGACGCGGCTGCCGGGCGCCAGGTCGTGGGCCGTGAACGTGGCGGGGTAGGTGGGCGGGCCCCACCAGCGCTCGAGCTGGCGCGGATCGGCCCAGAGCTGCCAGACGCGCTCGGGCGACGCGTCGAACTCGGCGGTCAGGGTCATGGTCAGGGCGTCGGGGTCCTTGCGGACGGCGGTGACGGTCATGTGGCGGTCTCCTCGGTGCTGGCGATGAGCTCGGTCATGCGGTCGATGCGGCCGCGCCACAGCGCCTCGTACTCGGTCGAGCAGGCCCCGCGCGAGGCGGAGCCCCTCGATGTTGGTCCGCACGACCTTGCGGCGGCCGGTGCGCTCCTTGGTGACCAGGCCGGCCCGCTCGAGCACCGCGACGTGCTTCTGCACGGCCGCGAAGCTCATCGGGTAGTGCCCGGCCAGCTCGGCGACGCCCTCGCCGCCGCTCGAGCGCGCGCAGGACGATGTCGCGCCGAGTGGCATCGGCAAGGGCGGCGAAGACGCGGTCGGCGTCGAAGGTCGGGCTGCATTGATACAACCATACGGTTGTATGGCCCGTCCGTCAAGAGGTCCGGGTCGCGCTACGCCTCGGCCAGCTGCTCCACGACGGGGGCGAGGTCGCGCAGCTTGGGCTCGTCGAACCAGCCGATGAGGAACGAGTTGATGCCCCAGCGCTGGCGATCGCGGAGGAGCTTGTCCACCAGCTCCGGCACAGTCCCGATCAGGGAATAGGGCGACTCGAGGACGTCCTGCGGGCTGATCGTCAGACGCCGGTCCGCCTCGTGAGCCCGCGCGCGACCTCGGCGGCGACCTTGAGCGGCTCGCGCGTGATCGTGATGTCGCCGAGCAGCCGGAGGACGCTCAGGTCGAGCCCGCCCGAACGCGATCGCCCGCCTCCTCGCGGACCCAGCCGACCCGCACGTCCGTCCGCGCCGCGAAGGCGTCCAGGATGCGCCTCCCGGTCCTGGCGCAGGTCGAGCCCGACGATGTCCGCCTCGCGGGCCGCCAGCCGGACCACGCGCTCCCGCGTCCCGCCGATGAGGAACGGCGGTGCGGCCGCTGGACCGGCTTCGGCTGCCCGTCCAGCGCGTCGATCGTGTAGAAGCGGCCGGCGAAGCTGAACGGGCCGTCGGCGAACAGCCCGCGCAGGATGGCGATGGCCTCGGTCATCCGCTCGATCCTGGTCCCGGGCGGATCGAAGGTGAGGCCGGTCGCGCGGTACTCGGGCTCGTTCCAGCCGGCCCCGATGCCCACGTCCAGGCGCCCGCCGCTGAGGATGTCCAGGCGTGGCCAGCTCCTGGGCCAGGACGGCCGGGTGGCGCAGGTCGTTGTTGAACACGAGCGGGCAGAGCCGGAGCCGCTCGGTCGCCATCGCCACGGCCGTGAGCAACGGGATCGGGGCGTGCTGCGTGCTCAGATGGTCGTGGATGGCGACGTGGCTGCAGCCGATGCTCTCGGCCCACCGGGCGCGTTCGGCCACCGTCCGCGCGTCGACGACGTCACGCAACCCGATCATGAACTGGAACGGCCTCACGCCGGCCATGATGCACCGGCGCGTGGCTGGTGAAACGCTTGTGACCGCAGGGCGTCGTCATGGGCGGACGGGCTGACCACGGGTTGACAACCGACTTGTAGACTGGTCGTCCATCCCAACTACCCCGCCGAGCGACCTGCCGTCGGGGCATCGCAACTCATGGAGGCTCACGACATGAGCGACGACAGCAATCCCGTTCTCGATGGGATCGACAAGCTGGAAGAGACCGCCAAGGGCGCGTACGAGCGCGGCGAGCGGTGGGGCAGGGAGAGCGGCGCGACTGACGCGTGGGCTGATGCTGCCTACGAACCAGGACCCGGAGCGCGCGAAGTCTGCCGCGGACGACTGGGACCGTGGCGATCACGCCAAGGCTATCGGCAAGTTCGCCTTGTCGACCGGCGAGTCGATCGTCGACGGCGTCAGCGACTTCATCGACGGCATCACCGGCCACGTCGACGCGGTGGCACCGCCCGAGATCCACATCGAAGGCAGCCCCGAGGAAGTCACGATGTCGTACTCGCAGACGGCGCACGACGATCCTCCGCCTCCGCCCCCGGCCGACGAGAACTGACCGATCCAGGCGTTTGCGCGGGCCGGCCGGCAGCGATGTCCGACCGGCCCGAGCCATGCGGCCGCCAACGGGCGGTCGCACCTTCATGAAGGGGGTTCGACATGACGGATGACGCGGACAAGGGTGGCGAGTGGGTCACCGGCATCATCGGTGAGCCGTTCCAGATCGGCGCCGACGGCAACCCGATCCCGAACGCGCCGCGTGATGAGGCGCCGACCGAGTTGCCAAGCGCCAGCGACATCTGGGACGCCATCGACAAGCCGGCCCCCGGCGGTGACGCCGGTGGCGGTCTCGGGCTCGGTGGCGGGCTCGGCGACCTGATGCCGACCGGGATCCTGCCCGGTGAATCGGGCCAGATCGGCGGCAACGACGACGAGATCCAGAAGGAGATCTGGCGCGAGATGGACAGCGGCGAGCTCGGCGGTGGCGCCGGCGGCGGCTCGATCCCCGAGGACGCCGAGACCTCGATCTAGGGCGCAGTTCGCCGCGGACCTTGCAGGAGGCGCTCGGCGAGAGCAGCCTCCGTTCGCTTCAGGCGCGCCCGACCTCAGACGTCACCGGCACCGCCGCGATCGAGGGCCGCCGGCCGACCAGGTACCACGTCTCGACGTCGCCCTTGCCCTTGATCGGCGACCGTGCCGCGCGGCTCCAGCTCGAACTCGTCCTTGAGCAGCTCGTACGTCGCCCGCGTGACCTGGATCTGGCCGGGCGTGCCCTGGGACTCCATCCGGCTCGCCATGTTCACCGCGTCGCCCCACAGGTCGTACAGGAAGCGCTTGCGTCCGATGACGCCCGCCACGACCGGCCCCGAGTTGATCCCGATCCGGATCTCGAGGCCCAGGTGGCCGACCGCGTCCTGCGAGCGCATCGCGTCGCGCATGTCGAGGGCCATCAGCGCCATCACCCGGGCGTGGTCCGCGCGGGGCGTCGGCACGCCCGCCGCGACCATGTAGCAGTCGCCGATCGTCTTGATCTTCTCGACCCCGTAGCGATCGGCCAGGAGGTCGAAGTGCGTGAACAGGTGGTCGAGGATGCCGACCACCTCGGCCGGCTGGCAGGCGGTCCGACAGCGGCGTGAAGTCGACGACGTCGGCGAACAGGATCGATGCCGCGGCGAACTGGTCCGCGATCGTGCGCGGTGTCGGCCTTGAGCCGGTCGGCGATCGAGCGGGGGAGGATGTTCAGCAGCAGGGTCTCGGCCCGGTCCTGCTCGACGCGCAAGGCCGCGAGCGCCTCCTCGCGCTGGCGGACGAACTGCGCCAGGAGCCCGAACACGACGGCACCGGCCGACGGTCACGTTGAGCGCGATCATCGTGCTCGCGAACCACGGCGGGAGGGGCGACCGGCCGCCGCTGGCCAGCTCGCCGACGATGCCCGGAGACGAGGAACACCGCGACGAACGCGACGAACCAGCGCACGCCCGCCCGCGCGCCGTCGAACACGAGCGCCCCGAGCGGCGCCAGGATGCCCCACAGGCCGACGGCGCCCGACGCGACGAAGCCGCCCACGAACGCCATCGAGATCGTCGGAGCGAGCAGGATGTCGAGCAGCTCGACGCGGAGGAGCCACTCCGTGTCGCGGGTGCGCGAGAAGATCGCGATCGCCGCGACCGAGATGAGCGAGGTACAGCCAGGCGATGAGGCCCGCCTGGGCGCCGAGGGCGAGGTAGATCGCGCCCCAGACGAGCGAGATCGGCAGGATCAGGATGCAGACGAGGACGAGCAGCGCCTTGCGCAACCGGACGCTCGTCGTCGTCGCGCGGATCGGCACCGATCCTCGCGGCGCGATCGAGCCACGGCTGGGCGAACCGAGCGAACGTGTCCATCGGCGTGAGAGTACCCGGCGGCGCCGTTGGTGTTCTGCATCGCAGACGCAAGACCGTGGGTGCCGCGGGCCGGCGCGACCCCAAGGCAGGGCGCGTAGCGTTGTGGTCGCAGATCCCGCAGCGAGGTGACCCCATGCCCACGAACGAACACCTTCCGAACGTGAGCGACAAGGAACAGAAGATGTACGAGCACATCAAGGAGAGCGAGCGAGACAGCGGCAAGTCCTTGAAGCGCTCCAAGGCGATCGCCGCTGCCACCGTGGTCAAGCACCACAACGAGTCGAAGCACAAGAGCGGCCGGTAGCCCCGGATGACGAAGGTCATCGCGGCGATCACGACCTCGGTCGACGGCTACATCACCGGCCCGAACGACGGCCCGGACAAGGGGCTGGGCGAAGGAGGGGAGCGCCTGCACTACTGGGTCTTCGGCGGGCCCTGGACCTACGAGAGCGGAGCGCGCGGTCGAGCCCGATGGCGAGGACGCCGCCTACTTCAACGAGATGACGGCACGGGCCGGCGCCATCGTCGTCGGCCGCACCATGTACGAAGCCGCGGGCCACTGGGGCGAGAAGAACCCATTCGGCATGCCCGTCTTCGTGGTCACCCACCGACCCGAGGAGCAGCCCGATACGGGCGAGTTCACGTTCGTCGGAGGCTTCGAGGAGGCGATCGACCGGGCACGAGAGGCCGCCGGCGACAAGGCGGTCAGCATCGGCGGGGAGGGGACGTGATCCGCCAGGGCCTCGAGGCCGGCATCGTCGACGAGCTCCACATCATCGTCGCGCCGGTCATCCTCGGGGCCGGCAAGCGCCTCTTCGAGGACTTCACGACGTCTCTCGACCTCGAGAACCGAAGCGTGCGCCAGTCCCGCTGGGCGACCTTCATGGAGTTCGCGGTCAAGCGATAGGCGTCATCCGATGAGTTTCGGTTCGGCCGGATGTCTAACCTTCAACGACCCAGACGGAATGAAGGCACGACGATGACCGCCGAACGCGCACCCAGTCCGAGACGCCCATGATCGAAGGCCAGACCGAGACCACGCCCTGGTCCGTCGCGCTCGAGCGCCTCCAGCATCCCGCCCCAGGGCAGAACCACTGGCTCGCCACCGTCCGTCCGGACGGGCGGCCGCACCTCATGCCGATCATCGCCTTCTGGATCGACGGTGCGTTCCACTTCCTCGCCGGCCTGGAAACCCGCAAGGGCCGCAACCTTGCCGCCGACGAGCGATGCGTGATCGGGACCGGGAATCTGACCCTTCCGTCGATGGACATCATCGTCGAAGGGCGCGCCGAAGGCCGTCAAAGACGAGGCGACGGTCCGCCGGCTCGCGGAGGAATTCGGTGGCGAGGGCTGGCCGCTCGAGGCGAGGGGCAGCGAGGTCTTCGGTCCGCACGGGCCGACAGCCGGCCCGCCGCCCTACGCGATCTACCGGCTCGAGCCGACCAAGGTGTTCGGCCTGCCCGGGATGTTCGGGATGTTCGAGGACGACCGACACCACGACGCGACCCGCTGGACCTTCGGCGGCGAGGACTGACCCAGCGCGAGGATCGCTCGGTCAGGCGTCGGCCTCTGGCGCCTCCATACGCTCGAGCAGCGCCATCGTCGTCGTCCAGCTGCGGATCGTCATCGACTTGTAGGCCGGCGTCCCCACGATCTTGCCGAGACGGCTCCTCGTCCGTTGCGCGCTGAGTCGCTGCGAGTAGATCACGCCGGTTCCCGGCCACACCTCGTCGACGCCGGGCCGCGGATCGAAGACCTTCATCGCCGTCGCGGCGTCGATGCCCATGAGGAAGACCGCGTCGCAGTTGTAGGTATCCGGCTTGTCGCCGAACCCCTTCGGCCGCTTGCGGACGACGGCCCGCAGCTGGGCGAGCGTCAGGACGAGGACCGCGATCAGCTCGCTGTCGAGCTTGAAGGTCTTCGGCAGCGCCTCCTCGAGCTCGCGCTTGATCGCGGCGGCCGACTGGTCCGAGCTCAGGATCACGTTGCCGCTGGCGATGTACGTGGAGACCTTCGTGTGACCGTGCGACTCGAGGAGCTCGCGCAGCGCCGCCATCGGGAGCTTGTTCCGCCCGCCGACGTTGATCCCGCGCAGGAGGATGAGGTATCTGGTCATCGTGGGAAGGAGGATGCCACGCGCCGGCCTCGTTCGCGTACGATTTGGCCATGGCACATGTGATCGACTACATCGAGTTCGCGGTCGACGATCTGGAGCAGTCGAAGGCCTTCTATGCGAAGGCGCTCGGCTGGGAATTCAACGACTACGGCCCCGACTACGCGGGCATCAAGGACCCGAGGACCGGCGGGGAGCTCGGCGGCCTCAACACCGAGCCGGTCGCGTCGCGCGGGGGAGGGGTGCTGGCGCTGATCCGCACCGCCGATGCCGACGCGGCCCTGGCCAGCGTCCTGGCGGCGGGCGGCCGGATCCAGGTCGCGTTGCACGACTATCCGGGCGGCCGGCGGTTCACCTTCGCGGATCCCTCCGGGAACGTCCTCGGGGTCTACGAACCCTCCGAGTAGCGAAACTATCAGTTCGTCGGCCCGGAGGGCCGAGGCAATCGAACCTGAGGACGAGCACTACACCACCTCAAGTCCCTCAGTCAGGGGAGTGCAGTGACCTCGGAGGCGGCGACGGGATCGAGGGGATGGTGGCGTGACGCGCAGCTCGCTGGGCGCTCCAAACGAGCCGCACAGGGTCGGCGGGGTCGCGGTCGGATCATGGTCGTTCCAGGTTGGTGGACGACGGCGCTCACTGCATACTTCATCCGTGAGTCAGGTTGTGCGGTGGTCATCCTCAATACTGTGAATGAGCGACCCGCTATGTGGACGCCGAGGACGGGCATCCGCGCGAGGACGGGCATCCGTCATGAACGATCGGACGTCAGAAGGGGTGGGGGAAATGGCCTCCAGCCCACGACCGGGCACGGATCGGCCGATCTCGTCGGACAGGGAGGATCAATTCGGGCGAACGCGCTTGGCCGACGCCATCGCGGCGGACCTGAGCTCATCCACCGGCTCGCGGCGGCGGTCATTGGGCCGTGGGGTAGCGGGAAGACATCGGTGCTCCACCTCGTGCGATCGCGATTGGACGAAAGCAGAATTGTTCGCATCGAATTCAATCCCTGGCTCTTCGCCGGAACAGACCAGCTTGTCCAGGCCTTCTTTGGGCAACTGGTCGCGGAACTGTCGTCGAGCAAGGACGAGAGGATCCGCACGGCGGCGGACCGCATTGAAAAGTACAGCGAGTTACTGGACCCCCTTGGCGACGTTCCCGGAGTCGGTGGATTCGCAAAAGGCAGGGCGCAAGGGTCTCGGCCTTCTAGGGAGTACTCGGCAACCGCGCGAAATTCCACGCATCCAGTGTCCGGGCCCAGCGGACCGAAATCGAGTTGGCCCTTGAAGCCACGCAAAAGTACTTCGTCGTGTTCATTGATGACATCGACCGTCTTGAAGAAGACGAGGTGCGGGATGTGGTGCGGCTCGTTCGGTTAGTTGCCGATTTCCCGCGGGTCAGCTACCTGCTCGCGTTTGATCGCAAACGAGTAGAGCAGGCCCTCGGTCGTGGTAATGCGACTCTCGGTCGCGACTATTTGGAGAAGATCGTCCAAGTGACGCATCCCATCCCAATGCCCGACCGCCAAGCTATACAACGCCTGACGTTCGAGGCTTTGGATGCGGTGCTGACGTTTCACAGGCGCGCCCCCTCGATACGGCCTATTGGAACAGGACTTTCCATCGGGCGATCGAACCACTGCTCCGGACGCCGAGGGACGTTGCTCGCTATTCAAAAACGTGGTGCGAGCCGCGATGCCTGTTCTCGGCCAGGAAGTCAACCTGGTAGATATCCTTGCTCTAGAAGCGTATCGGGTCCTTCTACCGGATACGTTTGACCATCTGGTGGCATCAGTTCCAGCGCTGACCACAGTCGGGACTGGAGTCATCGGTTTGACAAATCCCTACGAGGGCAAACAGGCCGAGTTCAAATCGGCTCTGCAGCGGATGCAATCCGAGGCCGGCGAGTACGCGCAAGCAGTCGCGGCCTTGTTCGATCAGGTGTTTCCTGCGAGTCAGCAATTTCTATCGAACTGGTCGTATGGTCCGGAGCAGGCAAAGGAGCGGCGGCGCTAGTGCCGCGTGGCGAGTCCTGAAGTCTTCGGCTTCTATCTCACCCAAACTCTGCCGCCAGGCTCGCTATCCGCTGCCATCGTCGATCTCGCCTTCGCCGCTCTTACCAATCAGGAGTCGCTCGAGCAACGCCCTGCTCGCGCGCATGTCCGATAGTGAACTCGGACCTCTCCTCGATCGACTTGAAGACTACGAGCTGGAGTTTCCGAACGACCCGACCGGTGCTCTCATCGCACTGGCGAACTTGCGGCCTCGTCTCCCGCCAGGTGGGCGGCTGTTGACCTTTGGCACGGGTCCCGAACTTCGGCTCGATCGGGTCCTTCTCAGACTCCTGCGCAAGGTCGAGCCCGAAGAGCGACGTGAAGCAGTGCTCAAGTCAGCTCTTCCCGAGATCAGTACGTTGTCGGCCCGCATGTGGGCAATCCTGCATGCGGGCCACCGTGAGAACGTGGGATCCAAGCTGATCTCGGGAGGCCGTGGATCGAGACGGACAAGACGAACTTCGTCAGCAGATCCGCGCCGCTTCGGTCGGCGAACTCGCCACGGAGCGAGAACTCCTCCGTCTCCTTCACCTGCTGAAGAAGGCGGCCGTGCCCACCGATCAGGCTGTCCTAGATGCTGTCATGGCCGACGCAATGCGGCGCCTCGTTGTGTCGCTCGCAAGCGGTCTTCGGTGAGGCTTTCTACGACCGGGGACGGGGTGACGAGGGTTGAATATCGCCTTCCGTGGGCCAGTTTCGAGGCCCTCACACCACCAGACAACCTCCGAGCGCGCGTGACCAGCTTGGTCGTCGATGAGGGCGCATCAGAAGGACGAACGCGCGACGTGGTGCAGTTGGCCAAGAGATACGCAGACGGCTGGCGGCCCGAGCCCTTCGACCAAGAGCCATGGATTTCCAGTGGCGCCGTTCCCGGGGAAGGCGACGAGCTAATCACGTAACGATCACCGGCTCTAGCCGCTCATTCCGGCGGGAATCGATCTAGGCGCCGAGGTTGCTGTCAGTTCGTGTCATGGAGGGTCAGAGAACCGGAAGGGTCAACACCACGGGTAGACATAACTTACCTTATCGGTAGTGATAGTCGGCGAGCTCGAGAGCCCCGAGTTTGCCGGTTCCGCCGCCGGCATTGATCGCAGAGGGTTCGGTCAGTCCCCCTCGCCGTCCTCGAAGTCCGGCCAAGCCGCGATGTCGACGCCGTGGTTCTCGGGCGACGCGAGTGTCCACCAATGGGGCGCGTGCGTCCCGTCCGCCAGGCGTCCGCCAGCTTCGAGTGCTGCCGCGACCCTTGCTTCGGCCTGATCGGCCGGCACGCTGACGTCGATGTGCGTCCGGCCACGCCCCGGCTTGGGAGGGTGAATGCCTTGGAATGACACGTACGGGTTACGTCGGTGCCTGTCGACGACGTCCTCTTTCGGTCCAAGGCTCCGGTACCCGAGGGCTGCGGCCCAGAACGGACCCACGTCGCTGCCTGCATCCTGGGCCACCGCAATGCCCACGATCTGGACCTGGGAGGGGTCCGGCTCGATCCGCAACTTCCGGGCCTCTGCCGAGATCTGGCGTGCCAGCTCGACATCACGCTGGCTCAGCGCTCCGTACTCCCCGGAGGCGGTCCGGACGGTGACTCCCTCGGGTCGCACGTCCACATCGGGGAAATGCCCAACAACCTCCGCTACTTCGGCGATCGCGGCCACAAACCTCGCTGCGTCCGCGAACGATCCGACACGGAAGTAGGCGTGGGCGCCCGAGAAAAGGACCCGCCAGTCCTCGACTCCGACGGCGTCGTGGAATGCCCGGGCAGTCGTTCGCTTCTCGCTCATGGGGCAATGCTAGGCCCAAGCCGGCTCTAGGGTGCCGACACGTCGCCGACCAGGACTACCACCCGATCTCCGCCGCCTCCCGTGCCTACCGTGTCGCCGGCCATGACGACGCGCGAGCCGCTCACAGCCACGGCTGACATCAACGGTTGATCCGGACCTCCCGGCATGTTCCGGAGCTGTACTGACTCCCAGGCGCCTGGACGAACGGATCGCCACATCGACAGCTGCTTCTGCGGGTCTGCCGGATACAGCACAGCCAGGAACCCGCCCCCTGCCGCGAAGACGCCTATGTCGGTGATGCCGTCGAGCTTGAGAGCCGAGGGACTCCAGGTCGAGCCGCCGTCAGCCAATTCGAAGGCGATGGCGGCGAGCGCGAGCCTGTCCGGATCTCGGGGATCGGGCGTCTCGAGCGTCCCGGTCGCGATGATCCGTGCGCCCGCACCCGCGATCGTCGTGATCGAGTCGCTCGCAAGCAGGGATGTCCGGAACCACCCAGCCCCGACCCAACGCCATACGGCGGTCTGGTCCTCGAGAGAGCCCACCGCGAGGAAGCCATCCGCGGTCGGTACGACCTGGTCGATGCTCCCCTGGGCCACTGCCGGCACCGGCAGGTCCGTGGAGCGCCAGTGGCGACCGTCGGGTCCTGCGACCTGCACCGTGAGTGGTGGGTCCCCGAGCGTGGCGAAACCACGTGGCGATCCGACGATCGAACGCGTGCCGAAGTCCGTGAGAACCCTCCCCTCATCGGGCTGGCGTGTCCACGTGACCCCGTCGGCGGATGTCCACTCGGCGAGCTCCACAGGGTCGTTCCCGTCGCCGCTCCTCGGCTTGGTCGCGCCGAGGATGACCGCGGTCGTGTCACTCGCGGCCAGGTCCAGGATCGCGCCCGCATCCAGACCCGACGATCTGGCGTCCAGCTCGGCCCACGTTCGACCGTCGTCCGAGCGGAGCAGAACGCCGCCGTCCGGGACATCCTCGGACTTCAACATCAGGAACCCGCCACCCGGGAGCGCGACGAGTGGCGCTGCGCCGACGGCATCGCCATGCAGGATCTTGGCGTCTGCGATGCGCTCCAGGGCACTCGGCGGACCTGCGCCCTGGGCAGGCGCCTCGACGGTCGGGACGGGAGTCAGGACCGGGGTCGGCGCGGGCGTCGGGGCGACCGGCGTGGGCACGACAGGGGTCGAAACACACCCAGTGAGGGACGCGATGAGCATCGCGGCGGCGACCCCGCAGCGTCTGCCGTTCGTGAGCAACATGTTCGGTCCCCCAGCGTCTTACGACTTCACGACGCTGACGTCCGACCCGGGCCACGTGCAACGACGCTAACGGCCGGGGTGCGCCTATAGCGCGGCGGTGCTGACGTTCGCGCCGGTGATCACGAGGAGGGCGGCACCCGTCGGCGCGTCGCGCGCGGCCAGCAGCGCGGCCCAGCCGGCCGCGGCAGCGCCTTCGACCGTGAGGCCCAGGGCACTCGTCAGCTCGGTCTGCGCGGCGTGGATCTCCGCCTCGCTCACGAGGACCATGTCGTCGACCCGCCCGACCATCATCTCGAGCGCCTCCGGTACCGGGACGCGCGAGGCGATCCCGTCGGCGTACGTCGCGGCCGTCTTCGTCTGGATGGGCCGGCGCTCGCGCCAGGACAGGGTCATCGATGGCGCTGCGTCGGACTGGACCCCGACGATCCGACACTCCGGCACCGCGTAGCGCAGCCAGGCGCCGACGCCGATGATCAGGGCGCCGTTGCCGACGGGGATCCACGCCGAAGCGGGCATCGGCAGGTCTCCGCGTGTGGCGGCATCGGTGAGCTCGATGGCCATCGTCGCGGCACCGGCGGCGACCCACGGCTCGCGACCGTCGACGAGGAGGAACGCATCGGTTTGCCTGGCGTACGCCTCTGCGGCTTCACGGGCGGCGTCGAAGTCGTGGCCGGCCAGGATCACCTCGGCGCCGAACGAGCGCATCCGGTTCACCTTGAGCGGATTGGCGTGCTCGTCCGAGAAGACGACAGCAGGGATGTCGTGAGCCCTGGCCGCGTGGGCGACGCCCTGGCCGAAATTCCCCGTCGAGGCCACGACCACCGGCTTCCCGGGCCCGATGACCCCCTCCCCCGCCAGCTCGTGGATCGCGAGCCACGTGCCCCGCCCCTTGAACGCGCCGATCGGGTTGACCGTCTCGATCTTGACGATCACCGGACGCCCGACGCGCGCGGAGAGGCCGTCGTGCACGTACTGGGGGCTGTCGCGGAACGCCGCGGGGATCCGTTCGGCTGAGGCCAGGAGCGAGCTCGCATCGAGCTCGGGGTCGAGGCGCCAAGTGTCCGTCGAGGTCATCATGCCAATCGGGTCCCTGGCAAAGCGCCGATCCGGTCCTGGGAGACATGGAAACGCCCAAAGGAACCGATCGGTCCGCTGGCTCCGTCTCCGCCGATGCAAGCACCTGCGACTCGGTCTTCCAACTGACCCCGGTCCGTCTGCTTCGACGCCGATGTAAACACCTGCGCCGCCGCTGGCGGTCCGCTCCGGCCCCTTCGGGCAAGACCTACGATATCCGCCGCGCCTCGCCATCGCCTATAGGGTTATCCACGAGTTTTGGACTTGGAGTCGCTATTTCGGGGTCTCCGTCCACGAACCGTCCACATCGGTCCCGCTCGGGATGTGGACGGTTCGCCGCTCTCCACGTGGATCGGCCTCGATCCGGCCTCGCTCCGGCACCGCGTCCTGGCGGGCCGGTCTCATCTCGCCGATGGCGCGGGCGGTCACCTCGAGCGCGGCGACCTCGGCCCCGTAGATCGCGCCGAGCCGATCGCCGAGGTCCTCGAGGATCGCCCTGATGCGGTCCGGTGGCAACGGGAAGGCGTCGGCATAGCGATCCCGGATCGCCCCAGCCGTCTCCGCGGCCGCGGTCACACGCGACCGTCCCGGTTCGCCGGCCATCACCGCCTCGTGGAGCGTCTCCACGGCTTCGACCGCATCGGCGGCGCCGTCGAGATCGGGCGGGACCGCCGCGTCGGCGAGCTCCTCCCATTGGTCGGCGACGCCCCGCCATGCCCGCGCGGCGTCGCCGAGCGCAGGGTTGTCCAGCGCGACGGCCGCTTCATCGAGCGCCGCGGCATACAGCTCTCGCAGGTGCCCGCCCGATGGCCCGACCTGGCCGTCGACGGTTTCCTGGATGGCCAGTAGCGAGCCGAACAGGCCGTGGCCGCCGGCGAAGACCCGCGGCCACGCCTTCGCGTTCCGCTCGTCGGCCATGAGGCGGCCCCACTTGCGCCAGGCCGGCAGCGAGAAGGAGTCCGATGCGGATCGCAGGTGGTCCACCTGGTCCTCCAGGCCGGCGCGCATCGCCGCCCGAAGCCGTTCGGCCGGGATGGGTCCGGGTGTCGTTCGCAGCCCGAGCATGCGGTGCTTGTACGAGCCGATCCGCCCGCGTGCGGCGGCCATCACGGCCGGTGACACCCGGAACGGGTTCCGGCCACGGTCATCCACGAGGTACGAGCCATCGGCGTCACGGCCGAAGACGACGACGATCAGGCCGCAGTGCCCCGACAGCCCCTCGGGCTGGCCCCAGGTCCGGAGCGACTGGAGATCGACGTAGGCGATGGCGGGCACGCCGGCGTCGAGACGCGCGTCGAGCGCCTCGCGGGCGGCCTTCGCACCGCCGGTCTCGTGCAGGTCCGGCTCGATGCCGAGGCGATCGAGCGTCTTGCCGGTCCAGCCCGGGATCGCCGGGTACTGCCACTGGTTGCGGAACCCGAGCGTGAGGACCGGCCCGCCGAGGGTCTTGAATTCCCAGAGGATGTAGCCGGCGCCCAGGCCGCCGCCGATGCCGAGGATCGCGGCCTCGGTCAATGGCTCGCCCGTCACGCCCGAGACGACGCCCTGGTTCGCCAGGACGTTGGCCAGCGTGGCCGTCTCCGGGTGGAGGCCGCCGCGCATCTTGTAGCCGGTCGTGGTCGCGGGATCGGACGTCGGATCGGCGTCATGTCCGTCCGTGGCGCCCGCGAGCAGGGTCCGTCGGGCGGCGGCATACCGCTCGCCGGTCTTGGCCATGCGCGCACGGACGACCCGCTTGAAGGCCTTGTCGGTGGTCATCGGTCAGTTCTCCGTCACGGCCGTCGACGCACGCGCCCACACCGCCACGTCGTCGGCCGGTCGGATGGTCGACCGGTTCGTCCCGAGGATCCGGATCCCCTTTACCGCCGCATCGCCGCGCCGCGTGGGGGCTCGGTCTGGCAGTCGGGCGCGGGAGCGCGCCGTCGCCAGGAGCCTACCCGATAGGGCAACGGAAATCCACCCGCGCCGGTTGACGCGATAGCGCCCCGCCCGCGTCGCGGGCACACGAAAATGCCCGAAGGAACCTCCGGTCCGGTTCGGCGCCACTGGTGCAAGCACCTGCGTCGCCAGAGCTCCGGTCTTTCGGCCCCTCCGGGCAAGACCTACGGTAACCGCCGGACGGAGCCAGCCGCTACCCGGTTATCCACGAGTTTGGCGTTCGGAGGGTCCGATCCGAGCACCCTGTCCACCGCCCGTCCACCACGGACCCCGGGCGGACGCGATCAGGTCGCCCCGCCGGCCAGCCTCACGTTCTCGGTCTCGCCGCCGACCTCGTCCCAGATGCGGACGTGGCGCGACTCCCGCACGAACAATCCGCCGATGACCACGGTCATCAGCGCGACCACGATCGGGTAGATCAGGCCGGCATAGAGGTTGCCGGTCGAGGCGAGCAGGCTCGCCGCGATGAGCGGCAGGAACCCGCCGAACCAGCCGTTGCCGATGTGGTACGGGATCGAGAGCGACGTGTAGCGGATCTTGGCCGGGAAGTACTCGACCAGGAACGCCGCGATCGGCCCGTAGACCATCGTCACGAACACCACCTGGATCCACACGAGGGCGATGAGCGGGATGACCTCGGGCTGGGCGACCGAGGGCGTCGTGCCATCCGCTCCTACGTACTTGCCGATCGTGTGGTTGAAGGTGCCCTGGGGATGGGCGAAGTTGACCATGAGGTTGTAGATCGGGAAGTACGAGATCGCCGCGATCAGGCAGCCCGAAAGGATGACGGGTTTCCGGCCGATGCGGTCCGACAGCCGACCGAAGACGACGAAGAACGGTGTCGCGAGGACGATCGCCGTACCGACGATGAGATAGGCGTCCTGGAAGCGGACACCGAGGTTCGTGCCCAGGAAGAAGAGGGCCTGGAACTGCCCCTGGTACCAGACGACGGCCTGGCCGGCGGTGGCGCCGAAGAGCGCAAGGATGATGAGCTTCCGGTTCGCCGCATTGCCGAAGGAGTCGCGCCAGGGCTGCTTGGAGGCCCGGCCCGATGCCTTGAGCTCGGTGAACAGCGGCGTCTCCTGGAGGCGCAGCCGGATGATCAGGGCCATCACGACCAGCACGACCGAAAGGATGAACGGGATACGCCAGCCGAAGCTCGTGAAGTCGGCGGCCGACATCGAGATGCGGGTCAGGCCGACGACCCCCAGGGCCAGCAGGAGGCCGAGGGTCGCGGTGGTCTGGATCCAGCTCGTGTTCTGGCCGCGCTTCGCGTCGGAGCTGTGCTCCGCCACGTAGATGGCCGCCCCGCCGTACTCGCCGCCGAGGGCCAGGCCCTGGGCGAGACGCAGGGTCACGAGGATGATCGGCGCGAGGATGCCGATCGAGGCGTACGTCGGCAGGATGCCGACCAGCGCGGTCGAAAGCCCCATGACCGTGATGGTCACGAGGAAGGTGAACTTCCGGCCGATGAGGTCGCCGATGCGGCCGAAGAAGGCGGCCCCGAACGGTCGCACGGCAAACCCGGCGCCGAAGGTCGCGAGCGAGGCCAGCAGGGCCGCGGTGTCGTTCCCCTGGGGGAAGAACTGGGTGCTGAAGAACGCCGCGAGGACGCCGTAGAGGTAGAAGTCGTACCACTCGATGATGGTGCCGGCCGCGGATGCGGAGATGACAAACGGCAACTTGTATCGATAACTCGATACAGCCTGGGACGCTGTGGCCATTTGGGCTCCTCAAGGTGCTACGCACAGCGGCGCGCGCGTCGCCGCGAATCCTCGAAGACGGGCACAGTCAGGGGTTGGGCGTGGGCCGACCCTCCCTCTCATCCCGTGATCAGGGGCTTCCCGTGCAGCGAGAGGCCAGTTCGACCACGAACGTCGCGTGAACGTAGCCACATGGTCCGCGGGGCGTCAAGTGGGACTGTCGAGGTTGTAATGCCGCTGCAATGCGGCGTTGCGGCCCCGCCGCGGGTGGGGCGCGGCGATCAGGCGTCGAGAGGCCAGTCCGCGGGTGCGCCGAGGATCGGGATGCCGTCGGCGTCGACGTCGATCGTGATCTCGCGGGCCGCCGTCGTATCGGCGATCAGCCAGCGCTCGGGGCCGAGGCGCCGCACGAGGCGATGGCCGGGCCGGACGACGAGCGAGGCGTCCACCGAGAGGACCGGGACGGTCTCCCCTCCCCCCACCTCCACCGTCTTCGCCAGCCGGCGGAGCATGAGGACGCTCGGACCGGGCCGGTCGACGATCTCGAGCTCGTGCTCCTTGCTCCAGGCGAACGCCAGCGGCCGGACGCCGGCGACGTGGACGATGTTGCCGTGGATCGAGCGCCCGTCGGCGGCCGGGTGGAGGGTCAGCAGGCCCGATGCGGTCGCGAGCTCGAGGCGCAGCGGACGCCCACCGGGGCTCGATTCGAGCATGACGGCGTGGGTCACCTTGCCCGTCGCGGACCGCAGTCGCCCGCCAGCGCCGGCCGCGCTCGCCATCGGCGACCGACCAGATGAGCGTGGCCCCGTCCGGCAGGATGCCGCGGCCCGCCCGCCGGAGCCAGGTCTTCGTGGTCGCGTTCGTCGTCGCCATGGTGGTCAGCGGCCGAGCGGCGCGAGATCGGCCCCGTCGGCGCCCTCGCGGAGGGTCTCGGCCCAGCGCTCCGCGGCCGCGGTCAGCTCGCCGGCGAGCACGGGCGCCATGCGGCCGCGCACGCGGACGTCGCGCTCGCCGTACTCGACCTCGACCGTGCCCCGCTCGCGGACGCGGGCGAGCAGCTCCCCGGCGGCGTACGGCACGGCCGCGTCCACCTCGACCCACAGGGACGCAAGCAGGGTCGAGAGCGCGACCCGCAGGGCGTCGAGCCCGTAGCCGGTCACGGCGCTGATCGAGACGGATCCGGCGACGACGGGGGCGAGCCCGTTACCGTCCCGGGCCGCCGGTGCGACGAGGTCCGCCTTGTTGTACGCCGTGAGCCGCGGCTTGTCGCCGGCGCCGAGCTCATCGAGCACGAGCTGGACCGTCGCCCGATGCTCGGCGTTGTGCGGATCCGACGCGTCGACGACCTCCACGAGCACGTCGGCCCGGTTCACTTCTTCGAGGGTCGCCCGGAACGCGTCGACGAGCTGGTGGGGCAGCTTGTGGATGAACCCCACCGTGTCGGTGACGATGGCCGTCTGGCCCTCGCCCAGGCGGACCTGGCGGCTCGTCGGGTCGAGCGTCGCGAAGAGCTTGTTCTCGGCCCGGGCGACCTCCGAGCCGACGAGCGCGTTCAGCAGCGTGGACTTGCCGGCGTTCGTGTAGCCCACGATGCCGACGGTCGGCGTCAGCCGCCGATCCCGGCCCCGGGCCGCCGTCGAGCGGTGCTGGCGGACCTGGTCGACCCGCTCCTTCATCTTCTTGATCCGGTCGCGGATGATCCGCCGGTCCGTCTCGAGCTGGCTCTCACCGGGTCCCCGGGTGCCGATCCCGCCGCCGGTCCGCGACAGGTGGGTCCACAGCCGGGTCAGGCGCGGCAGCTGGTACTCGAGCTGGGCGAGCTCGACCTGGAGGCGGCCCTCGTGGGTCTGGGCGTGCTGGGCGAAGATGTCGAGGATCAGCCGGCTCCGGTCGATGACCTTGACGTTGAGCAGGCTCTCGAGGGCCTTCTGCTGGGCCGGGCTCAGCTCGTCGTCGGCGACGAGGAGGTCGAAGCCGGTCTCCGACTTGGCCGCGACCAGCTCCTCGGCCTTGCCCTTGCCGATGTACCAGTTGGGATCGACGTGGCGGCGGTTCTGCCACTCGGCGCCGACCACCTCGGCCCCGGCCGTCGTGGCGAGGTTCGCCAGCTCGACGAGCGACTCCTGGGCCGTCCAGCCGCTGTCGTCGCCCGTGTCGACCGCGACGAGGAAGGCGCGTTCGATCGGCGGCGTGAGCTCGATGGTGGTGGGTCTGGACACGGGCCGAAAGGATAGCGCGCCACCTCGGGACGTGCGGGAGCCCCTCCCCCGCTAGCATGCCCCGATGGCCCGTGCACCCAGGGCGTTCGTCGCCCGTCACACCCGGCTGCGTCCCGTGCCCGGGCTCGAGGAGATCCGCCTCCATCTCGCCGACGACGTCCTGCCGCTCTGGCACGCCATCCAGCTCGAGACCGGCGATCCGGACGCGCCGCTCCCCTTCTGGGCATTCGCCTGGAGCGGCGGGCTCGCGATCGGCCGGTACCTGCGCGATCACCCGGAGTCCGTGGCCGGCCGGCGCGTGTTCGACTTCGGGTCCGGCTCCGGACTCTGCGCGATCGCGGCGATGGTCGCCGGGGCGGCCGAGGCCATCGCGGTGGACATCGATCCCTACTCCGCCGCGGCCATCGCGCTCAATGCCCGGGCGAACGGACGCAAGGTCGAGGTCCTCCGCCGGGACGT
Source organism: uncultured Chloroflexia bacterium (assembly GCA_963849405.1). Lineage (GTDB taxonomy): Bacteria > Chloroflexota > Limnocylindria > Limnocylindrales > CSP1-4 > C-114. The sequence goes on along the minus strand of CAWKHG010000006.1, from coordinate 448,832 downwards.
GCTCGACGAGGATCCGCCCGACGACGTGGACGTCATCCTGGTCGGCGACTGCTCGTACGAAGAAGTCCTGGCTGCGCGTGTCCGGGCCTGGCTGCGCCTGGCACACGACCGCGGGATCGAGGTCCTCATCGGCGACCCGGGCCGGCGCTACCTGCCCACCGAGGACCTCGTCGCGGTCGCCTCCTACGAGGTCCGGACGACCACCGAGCTCGAGGACCTCGAGTACAAGCAGGGCTGGGTGTACGCGATGCGACCGTCCGGAGCGGGGCCGGTCAGCCCAGGCGGCGGGTGACCTCGAGGACCTCGGCGAGGGGGGATGCGGTCGTCGTGTCGTGCCAGGCGATGTCGGGCTCGGAACGGAACCAGGTCCCCTGGCGCCGCGCGAACGCCACGTTGCGAGCGGCGTCGCGCTCGATGGCAGCCTCGCGCGTGAGCTCGCCGTCGAGGACCGCCCAGGCCTCGGCATAGCCGATCGCCGAGAAGGCGGGCAGGCTCGGGTCGAACCGCTCGCGGAGGGCTGCCGCCTCCTCGATGAGGCCCGCATCGAACTGGGCTTGTGCTCGCGCCGCGATGCGCCGCCGGTGCTCCGCGGGATCGAGGGTCAGGCCGATCCAGGCGAGCGGGCCGCCGTACCCGCGCGTCGGTGGCAGCGGGCCATCGCCGCGGATCTCCGCGATCTCGAGCGCGCGGACGACCCGCCGGCCGTTGTTGAGGTCGATGTTCGCGGCCAGGTAGGGCGCCTGCCGGGCGAGGCGGGCCGCGAGGGCCGCGACGCCCTCGGCCGCGAGGTCTGCCTCAAGGCGCGCCCGGATCGTCGGGTCGCTCGGCAGGGCGGACGTGTCGAGCCCGCGGGCGATCGCCCGCAGGTACAGCCCGGTCCCGCCGGCGAGGATCGCCGTCCCGCCATGCGCCGGCGATGGCCCGGAGGGCGGCGCGGGCGTGGTCGGCGAAGTCGGCGACGCTGAACGGCTCGTCGGGGTCGACGAGGTCGAGGCCGTGGTGCGGGACCCGGGCCTGTTCGGCCGCCGTGACCTTCGCGGTGCCGATGTCGAGCCCGCGGTAGACCTGCCGCGAATCGGCCGAGATGATCTCCGCCGGGCGGCCATCCGCGATCAGCGCTTCGGCGAGTTCCAGGGCGAGGCCGGTCTTGCCGGTCGCGGTCGCACCGGCGATGACGACGAGCGGCGGCATGTCGGCGGCCGCGACGGCCCGGTCCGCGCCAGCCCGGTCCGCGGGTTCGCTCAGGCGAGGGCTCCACGGAGCGCGTACGGCCCGGCATGGTCGATACGCACGGTGACGAGCGAGCCGAGGAGGGTCGCCGGGCCGGCCACGTGGACGAGCTTGTTCTCCCGGGAGCGGCCGGCGAGGTGGGGCTCCGCGGTGGGCGTGCCCTCCCCGGCCTCGTGGTCGTGGCTGCGGGGCGGGACGATCGTGTCGACCAGCACTTCGACGTTCCGGCCGAGCCAGGCCCGGTTCCTCTCCAGCCCGATGTCCTCCTGGACATCGAGGAGCGTGTTCAGGCGACGCCGCTTGTCGGCCGGTGCCACGTCGTCGGCGAGGTGCGCCGCGGGCGTCCCGGGCCGCGACGAGAACGCGGCCGCGAAGACCTGGTCGTAGCCGATGGCCCGGAGGAGATCGAGCGTGGCCTCGAACTGGGTCTCGGTCTCGCCGCAGAAGCCGACGATGACGTCGGTCGAGATCGCGATCCCGGGCACGGCGGCACGGACCGCGGCCAGCCGCTCCCGGTAGTGCTCGATCGTGTACTGGCGGCCCATCCGATGGAGGACCGCGTCGTCGCCCGACTGGACCGGCAGGTGCAGGTGCTGGCAGACGCTGGGGCACTCCGCGAGGGCCGCCACGAGGCGATCCGAGAGGTCCCACGGGTGCGAGGTCACGAAGCGCAGGCGCGGGATGGCCGGCCGCCCGTCGGCGGTGCGGAGTCCGTCGATGGCCCGGATGAGCTCGGCGAGGTCGGGACGGGCGAGCAGGTCGAGGCGGCGGCCGGTCCGTCGCTCAGTCGCGATATGGGCGAACCGTTCCTCCGGCCGGCAGGTCGTGGCCGTACGAGTTCACGTTCTGGCCGAGCAGCGTGACTTCCCGGTAGCCCGCGGAGGCGAGCGACCGCGCCTCGGCGACGACCTCGTCGAACGGGCGGCTGCGCTCCGGGCCGCGGCTGAACGGGACGATGCAGTAGGTGCAGGTCTTGTCGCAGCCGTACACGATCGGCAGCCAGGCGCTCGTCGGCGAGGTTCGCCGGATCGTCCCCTCCCCCACGGCCGCCGCGCGCGTCGACGGCAGGTGGTCGGCGGCTCCGACGACAGTCCGCCCGACGACGGTCGTCATCCCGATCGAACCGAGAGCCGAGAGTCGATCCCGATCGCGCCCTGCGCCGAGGCCAGGCCGAGCCGGTCGACGAGCTCGGGCTCCTCGTCCGGCCGGAGGAAGAGGTCCACCGCCGGGAATCGCCGGGCCAGGCCGGCCCGGTCGCGCTCGCGGACGGCGCACCCGGTCAGCACGACACGCAGTGCCGGGTTCGCGATCTTGAGCTTGGCCAGCTGGCCCTGCCGGCCGATGACCTTCTGCTCGGCCGCCTCACGGATCGCGCAGGTGTTGATCACGACCAGGTCGGCGGTCTCGAACGACGGCGCCTCCGCGCAGCCCGCCGCGAGCAGGCGGCCGGCCATCTCCTCGGAGTCGCTGCGGTTCATCTGGCAGCCGAGCGTCCAGATGGCGAAGCTCGGCAGGGCGGCGGCCTCGGGGCGGTACTCCTCGACGCGCGCGTCGGCGGCCGCGACCGGTCCACGGGCACCCGCCAACGGGCGCGGCGGCAGGACGTCGAGCACGGGCAGCGCGCGGGCGGTCGGGCGTTCGATCATCGGTCGGAGGTGCGTCCTCGGGCGTCAGCCCGGCAGGGTGGTGGTCGGGCGCCCGATCGCGGCACGGACCGCGTCGGCATCGGCGGTCGGCACCCAGAGTCGCGCGTGCGCCTCGGCGTACGACTCCCGGTCGCCATGGTAGTCGCTGCCTCCCGTGGGGACGAGTCCCAGCCGGTTCGCCACGGCGGCCACCGACCGCACCGTGTCCCGGTCGTAGCGGTGGTAGTGGACCTCGATCCCGCCGAGGCCGATCTCGCGCAGCTCGCGGAGCACCGGCTGCCGGTCGGCCGCGTCGGCGGTGTGGGCGAGGACCGGGAGCCCGCCGGCTGCCCGGATGGCCCGGATCGCGTCGCGCGGCCCGACCCCGTTCCGCGGCACGTACCCCGGCCCGCCGATGCCGATGATCCGGTCGAAGGCGTCATCCACGCTCTGGGCCAGCCCCTTCGACACGAGGAGGCGACCGAGGGTCGGCCGGCCGAGGGCCTCCCGCTCGTCGGCCGGGATGCGCTCGGCGAGGTCGTCCACGGCCAGGCCGGCCTCGCGCAGCCGCGCGACCATCCGCTGGAACCGTTCGCGCCGCTGGGCGCGCTGGGCCGCGAGCAGGGCCTCGAAGGCGTCGTCGTTCGGATCGACGCACAGCCCGAGCAGATGCAGCTCGCCCGGCCAGAACAGCCGCGTGCCGTCGGTCACGGTGTTGATCTCGACGCCGGCCCACAGCTCGAGGGACGGCGGGATCGCGCCCGGTTCGGCGGCCAGCTCGCGGACCGCGGCGAGCGTGTCGTGGTCCGTGATCGCCAGCGTCCGGACGCCGACCGCGGCCGCGGCGGCCACCAGCTCGCGCGGGCGTGAGGACGCCGTCGGAGCGGAGCGTGTGCGTATGGAGATCTACCGGTGACGGGCCCTCCGGCACGACCGGCGCGCCGGGCGCGCCGCGGCGCGTGCGGGCCATCGGCTCAGGCCTCGACGACCTGCTGGATCCGTTCGATGGCGAGGGCTCGTCCGGTCGCCGGGTCGATGTCGATCTGGCAGGCGTTGAAGATGACCGCGCCCTCGCCCACCTCGAAGCGCGTGGGCAGCGCGTTGATGAAGCGCGGCAGGACCGTGGCCGGGTTGAACCCGATGACGCTCCACAGCGGCCCGGTCATCCCGAGGTCGGTCTGGTAGGCGGTGCCGCCCGGCAGGATCCGCTCGTCGCCGGTCACCACGTGCGTGTGCGTGCCCACGACGGCACTGACCCGGCCATCGAGGTGGAGGCCCAGCGCGTTCTTCTCGGACGTGAGCTCGCAGTGGAAGTCGACGAGGCGGATCGGGGGCAGCGGTTCGGAGCCCTCGTCGAGCAGCTTGTCGGCATCGGTGAACGGGTTCTCGATCTGCTGCATGTACGTCCGGCCCTGGAGGTTGATGACGGCGAGCTCCGAGCCATCCTCCGCGTGGTACAGGCCCCAGCCGCGGCCGGGCACGCCCTGGGTCCCGTAGTTGAGGGGCCGGAGGATGCGCTCGTTGCGATCGAGGATCGGGTAGATCTCGCGCTTGTCCCAGATGTGGTTGCCGGACGTGATCACGTCGACGCCCGCGGCGAGGAGCAAATCGGCCGTGGATCCGGTCAGGCCCATCCCGCCGGCGACGTTCTCGCCGTTGGCCGTGACGAAGTCGATGCCCCGTGCCTTCCGGAGGTCTGGCAGCAATCCTTCGACCGCCTGGCGGCCGGGCTTGCCGATCATGTCGCCGATCATCAGGACGCGGCACGCCCCCGCCGGCCGTGGCGCGTTGCCGTTCGTGGGATTGCCGAGGATCGTGCGCCCCGCACTCGTCGATGGGTTCTCAGGCACCACGGGATACTAGCGGGCGCCTCCGTCGACCGTCGTCCGAACCGGGCTACCGGGGCGTCCCCCGCCCGCTACTGTTCAGCTCGGCTCCGCGTGGCGGGGCCGCCGCGGGGGCGGATCGGGAGGCGAGGGGCTTGGACGACCGGGGCACGTCGTCGACATCGCGAGCCACGGTGCGCTCACGCTGGCTGCAGGGCTACCTCGTCGTCGGTCTTGCCCTGCTGGCGAACGGCGCGGCCCTCGTGCTCCACATCGTTCGAGGCATCCCGCTCCCTCCCCTGCTCGTCGTGTTCTGGGCGGGCGGGCTGACGGCGATCGTCGTGGCCTTCCTCCGGGCTGCGCCGGACACGCGGCGGGATCTGCTGCGGACCTTCCTCATCGGCGTGGCGGCGGGCCTCATCGCCACCGCCGCCTACGACGTGGCCAAGGCGCTCCTGTCGAACCTCGACCCGGCTCCGTGGAACCCGTTCGAGGCGACCCGGGTCTTCGGCGTCGTGCTCCTCGGCCCGGACGCGCCCGAGACCGCGTCCCGCATCGCCGGCTGGGCGTTCCACATCTCCAATGGCGCGACCTTCGGGATGTCGTTCACGTTCATCTTCGGCGGCCGGGCGCAGAGGAGCCTCGCGTGGGCGATCGGGCTCGGAGCCGTATGGGGCCTGTTCCTGGAGAGCTTCCAGCTCGCGCTGTACCCGGCGTGGCTCGGCATCAAGGCCGTCGGGGAGTTCCAGCAGGTCTCGTTCCTGGCCCACATCGTGTTCGGGATGACACTCGGCGTGCTCGTCAACCGCTGGCTGCCGGACCGGTCCTGGCTGAAGGAGGCCGAGCTCGCGGCCGAGCGCGAACAGGGCGTCGAACCTTGACACGATCCCGGTCGGCCGGAATGCTTCGGGTCATCCGGTGCAGCGGGAGGAAGCGGTCATGACCTCGGCGCTCGGTTCGGGTGCGGAGCTGTTCCAGCGGTCGCTGTGGTGGATGGTCCCCGGCTGGCTGATCGGCCGGATCCGACCGTCCCTCGCCCGCGCCACGGACGCGGACGCGATCGCCCTTGGCCACCGGAACCCGATCCTCGTCGGGCTCGTGCTCCCGCTCGCGGTCATCGTCGTCGCCCTCGTGCCGTCGATCATCCACGCGACGGCGACGACCCCGCTGAGCGTCGCCCAGGTCGACTACCTGCGGATCCGGATCGACGACGTCTACACCGAGTCGCTCCTGTTCATGGCGGCCGCGGTGCTGATCGGGATCCTCAGTCCGGCGCTCGGCGCGTTCTTCGTGCTGGCGTTCGGCGTCTTCGACCTCTGGGCGGCGTCGATGCAGCCGCTGGAGCTCATGCGACCCCCCGACGCGATCGTCGGACGGCTCATCAGCTACTGGCTGCTGTGGCTCCTCGTCGTCGAGATCCCGTGCTTCGGCCGGACGCTGGTCGAGACCGCCGGCGGGGGTGCGGTCGAGCGGCTCAGATCGGCGCTCATCGGTGGCCTGGCGACGGGTGGCTTCGCGTTCCTCTGGACGCTTGCCGTGCCGACGCTCATCCGCCCCGTCTACAGCCTCTCGTTCATGCGGGTGCCCCAGATCGCGGCGATCTTCCCGCTCCAGAACGCCGGCTGGTTCGTGGCGGTGGCCGCGGGCATCGGAGCGGCGGTGTTCATCGCCCTGCGCGGATCGGAAGGCCTGCTCGGCCGGGAGCCCGTGCGCCCGGCGCTCCTGGCCCGCCGCGAAGTTGCGATCGGCCTGCACGTCTTCCGTGCCGCCCTCCTGACGGTCGGGTTGGCCGGCCTGATCATCCGCCCGACCGACGCCGCGATCCTGTTCGGCGCCCTGCTGCTGGCCCGCCCGGTGGCCTGGGTCATCGTGGCCCGAGCCGGGCTGGGCATCGTGACCTCGCGCATCCCGAGGATCGTCCGGATCGGGCTCGCCGTGGCCGCGGCGTTCGCCATCGCGCTCGTGACGGTCCCCCGGTTCTATACCGCCAACGATCGCGACTTCTTCGCGGTCATCGTCGGACTTGTCGGCGCGTTCTTCGTGATCGAGATCCTCCTGGTCGACCGTTCCGACGCGACACCGGAGCCCGAGTCCGACACGCCTCCCTCGGCGCTCGCCGGGGTGGTCACCGGCCTCTACATCGGGCTGCTGGCCGCCCTGGTGCTGATCCTGATCTCGTTCATCCTGCCGCTGACCGCCCTCGCCGACAACTGCGCCGATCCGGGTGACTGCTACGGGCTGGGAGCAGGTGCGGGCGCGGCGGCCGGTGGCGCCGGGGCCGCGCTGAACAGCCGCAAGAAGGGGCCGCCGCGCGACGACCCGAAGTTCATCAGGGACAAGCTCGACTACATCGACAAGCAGATCAAGAAGAACCCTGACAACCAATACTGGCAGTCGCAGAAGAAGTACTGGAGCGGCGACACCTCACCGAAGAGCGACGGCAAGTCGACGAGCGGTGCGGCGTTCGGCTCGAGCGGCGCCGCCACGAAGGCCTGAGGGCCGCCGGGGCGCCTACTCGAACGTCCAGCCGTGCGCCACGCAGGCGCTCGCGACCTCCTTCATGTCGAAGCCGATCATCGAGATGCCCGGCTGGTCCGGGGAGTCGGCGAGCCGGAGGAACCAGCCCGACTCGCGGTAGCCCCGGCGGAAGGCGAGCCGGCCGCTCGCGTCACGGGTGATCCGCGTCCCGGGCTGGTCCAGCCGACCGAAGAAGATCTCCTCGGGCGAGATGGCGAGCATGGCCGGCGGCTTGCGGCGCCAGTTGAGCCAGACGATGAGGATGACCGCCGCGATGACCGCCAGGATCGCGGCCACGACCGGCGCGCCCGTCGATCCGCGCCAGGCGGCGAAGCCCAGGACGATGACGAGGAACAGCGCGATCGCGTCGACCGCACTCTTCTTCTCGGCGATCGTCGTCATGGCGCGATGCTACTGGGCGGGTCGCGCGCTCGCCGAGCCTACTTGGCGTACTCCACGGCGCGGGTCTCGCGGATCACCGTGACCTTGATCTGGCCAGGGTAGGTCAGCGTCTCTTCGATCTTGTGGACGATGTCGCGGGCGAGGCGCATCGAGGCCAGGTCGTCGATCTCCTCCGGCCGGACGAGGATGCGCACCTCGCGACCGGCCTGGACGGCGAACGAGCGCTCGACGCCGGTGAAGCTCTCGGCGATGGCCTGGAGGTCCTCGAGGCGCTTGACGTAGGTGTCCATCGCCTCGCCACGGGCGCCCGGCCGGCTCGCGCTGATCGCGTCGGCCACCTGGACGATCGGCGCCTCGATGCAGGCGTACTCGACTTCCTGGTGGTGGGCGGCGATCCCGTTCACGACCCGCATCGGGCAGGTTGTGGCGCTGGGCGATGGCCGCCCCGATCGCGGCGTGGGGACCCTCGACCTCGTGGTCCACGGCCTTGCCGATGTCGTGCAGCAGGCCACCCATCTTGGCGATCTGGACGTCGGCCCCGATCTCGGCCGCGATGACGGCCGCGAGCCGGCTCGTCTCGACCACGTGGTTGAGCACGTTCTGGCCGTAGCTCGTGCGGTACTTGAGCCGGCCGAGGAGCTTGATGATCTCGGGCGGGAGGCCGGGCACGCCGGCCTCGTAGGCGGCGGTCTCGCCGGCCTGGCGGATGACGAGGTCGATCTCGGAACGGGCCTTCGCGACGACTTCCTCGATCCGGCCGGGGTGGATCCGGCCGTCGCTGATGAGCTTGGTGATCGCCGAGGTGAGCGATCGCGCGCCGGACGGGGTCGAAGCCCGAGATGACGACGGTCTCGGGGGTGTCGTCGATGATCAGGTCGACGCCGGTGGCCTGCTCGAGCGCCCGGATGTTGCGACCCTCGCGGCCGATGATGCGGCCCTTCATCTCGTCGCTGGGGAGATGGATGACGCTGACCGTGTGCTCGGCGGTGTGATCCGCGGCGACCCGCTGGATCGCGGTGACGATCACGTCGCGCGCCTTGTCCTGGGCCTCTTCGCGGGCGGCTCGTTCGATCGTCCGGGCGATGCGCACCGCGTCGTGCTCGGCCTCCTCGCGGACGGCCTCGAGCAGGATGCCCTTGGCGTCCTCGGCCGAGAGGCCACTGACGGCTTCGAGGGCGACGACCTGCTCCTGGCGAGCTCGGGCGACCTCCTCGCGGGCGAGGTCGAGGTCGCGTTCACGGTCGATCAGCTTGCGATCGCGCTGCTCGAGCATGTCGCCGCGCTGGTCGAGCTGCTCGTCGCGCTGGAGGAGGCGGCTTTCGAGGGTGCTGAGCTCGGCGCGCTTGGCGCGGGCCTCGTCCTCGGCCTCGCGCTGGAGCTTCAGCTTCTCGTCCTTGGCCTCGAGGATGAGGTCCTTCTGCTGGCCGTACGCCTTCTCGATGATGAGCGCGGCCTTCTCCTCGGCCTGCTTCATCCGTTGACTGGCACGCATGCCGCGCAGCACGAATCCGGCTGCAGCGCCGGCCCCCGCGGCCAAGATGGCCACGACGACGGCGATGGTCGTATCCACCATCGTTCCGGTCCTCCCGTCCGGCGCGCCCCGCCGGAGGTGTCCATGTCTCGGATGCGGCGTCACGACGGCGGTTGGCTGGGGGACCATCCTGGCGGGGTGACGCCCCGCCGCGCCGGCGCAAGTCGCTCGTGGGCCCTGTCGGCGCCGCGGCACTCGCGGCGCGTTTTCGTCTGCCTCGTAGCGTAGAGCCGGATGGCCCCGAGGGTCAAACCGAGGAGAACGGCGGGCCCACGGCAGCACGCGGCCGGGCGCCAGCCATTTCTGGCCAGACTTGCACCACCGGATGGCTACGGCCAAGTCTGGCCTCGCTTCGGCCCCGATCCAGGCGCCCCGGGCTCGGGATCCGTGCTCAGGCGTGCTCGGCCGGCGGTCGGCTGCCCCCGAACCGAGGCTCTCCGGGCGGCCAATTCCCCACCGATGCACGTTTGGCCGAGGATCCGGGGGCGCCCAGCGCGCGATCAGCCGTCGTCGGCCTCGGCCTCGGCCGCGTCGTCGTCGCCCATCTCGGCGAACCGCTTGGCGACCGTCGAGCAGACGCCGGGATCGAAGCCGTTGCGGGCCAGGAGCGCGTAGGCGCGCTGGCGACGCACCCGCGGATCCGGCACGCGCCCGAGCTGGCTCGCCCGGCGGGCCAGCAACCGCTCGGCGGCCGCCTCGTCCGCGGAGCCGGCCCCTCCCCCGTCCGGATCGTCGTCGGCGGATCGGGCGGCCGCCTCGTCGCGCCGTTCCCCCAGCGCCTCGTCCGTCTCCTCGCGCCCCACGCCCTTCTGGCGCAGCTCGAGGCGCAGCGCGCGCTCTCCCCGGGGACGGGCACGGTCGCGCGACTCCACCCAGGCACGGGCGAACGCCGCATCGTCGAGGAACCCCAGCTCCACGAGCCGCTCCACGGCACGTTCCACGAGCCCCGCGGCGTACCCAGCCGAGCGCAAGCGCCGGCGCACCTCGGCCACCGATCGAGGCCGGACTTCCAGGAACCGTGCCGCGGCGTTGAGCACGACCTCGGGATCGGTCTCGGCCGCGCGTTGCTCGCGACGCTCGGCGAGAGACGGCTTGCGCCGGTCCGACCCGGAACCTCGACCCCGGCCGCGGCCGCGCCACTCCCCGTCGGCCGGATCGGTCATCGGGGGACGGTCACTCCGCCTCTTCGATCCCCTCCACCGGGAGCGCCACGGTCGACATCTTCGAGCGGATCTGGTGCTCGATCTCGGTCGCGACCGGAGCGTTGGCCTTGAGGAACTCCTTCGACGCCTCGCGGCCCTGGCCCAGCCGCCCGTCGCCGAACGTGAACCACGACCCGGTCTTGGTCACGACGTCCATCGCGACGCCGACGTCCAGGAGACCGCCTTCCTTGGAGATGCCCTCGCCGTACATGACGTCGAACTCGGCGAGCCGGAACGGCGGCGCGACCTTGTTCTTCACGACCTTGACCCGCACCCGGTTGCCGACCGATTCGGTGCCGTTCTTGATCGTCTCGACGCGCCGGATGTCGAGCCGGACGCTGGCGTAGAACTTGAGCGCGCGACCGCCCGGGGTGGTCTCCGGGTTGCCGAACATGACCCCGATCTTCTCGCGGAGCTGGTTGGTGAAGACGAGCGCGGTGTTGCTGCGGCTGACCGCTCCGGTGAGCTTGCGCAGCGCCTGGCTCATGAGCCGGGCCTGGATGCCCACGAAGCTGTCGCCCATCTCGCCCTCGATCTCGGCGCGCGGCACGAGGGCCGCCACGGAGTCGAGGACGACGCAGTCGATGCCGCCGGAGCGGATCAGCGTCTCGGTGATCTCGAGGGCCTGCTCGCCGGTGTCCGGCTGGCTCACGAGCAGCTCGTCGACGTTGACGCCGCAGGCGCGGGCATAGCCCGGGTCGAGGGCGTGCTCGACGTCGATGAAGGCCACGACGCCGCCGCGGCGCTGCGCCTCGGCGAGGACGTGCTGGCAGAGGGTCGTCTTGCCCGACGACTCGGGGCCGAAGACCTCCGTGATCCGGCCGCGCGGGATGCCGCCGACCCCGAGAGCGAGGTCGAGCGCGATCGACCCGGTGGGGATGGAGTCGACCGACTGCCGCTCGGCCGAGCCGAGCTTCATGATCGACCCGCGGCCGAACTGCTTCTCGATCGAGAGGATCGCCGCGTCGACGGCGCGTCCCCGTTCCGCCTGTGCCTTGTCGCCGGTCCCGCCGGTCCCGCTGCCGTTTCGCTCGTCGAGCCCGCGCTCTCCGGTCATCGCCATCGATCTCGCTCCTGTCCTGTGCTGGCGGGGGTCTTCGGCCACCGGACCGGCGGAGCGGGGAGTCGTGCGACGCCCGTCCGACGGATCAGCCTTCTTCCGTCTCTTCGCGCTCGTGGCGCGGTTTCCGTTCCTTCCGGATCAACTCGACGTTCGTGGGTGGCTCCAGGAGCGGCTGCAGCTTCTGCTTGGCCGCGTTGTCCTTCGGCTTCTTCTTGGCTTCCCGCGAGGGGCGGTCTCGTGAGCCCATCTCGTGCTCCTTCACGCACCGGAACGGATCGTAGGGACAGTGCCTTCACGCCGACTGCACCGAGGCTTCACCGTCGCGTTCCCGGCCGGCGCGTAAGCGCAGTTCCGGGAGGATCGCGGGGAAGCTGGAGGTCCGCAGGGCGGAGCGGATCCTGGCCATGAAGTCTAGGGTGAAGGTCAGGTTGTGACAAGTCGCGAGGCGGTACGCGAGGAGCTCTTTCGTGCGGAACAAATGGGCGATGTACGCCCGCGAGAAGCGCCGGCAGGCGATGCACGGGCAGTCCGCCTGGACCGGCTCCGGATCGTCCTGGAAGCGGGCGTTGCGGATGTTGATCCGGCCGCCCGGCACCCACAGCTGACCGGTCCGGGCGACCCGCGCCGGGAGGACCGAGTCGAACAGGTCCACGCCCCGGTGGACCGCCTCGAGCAGGTCGGCCGGCGATCCGAGGCCCATGAGATAGCGCGGGCGGGGATCGTCGTCGAGGAGGGGCATCGTGACGTCGAGGATCGCCTCGCGCTGCTCCGCCGTCTCGTCGCCGGCGAGGCCGCCGATGCAGATGCCGTCGAACGGCAGGCCCGGCGATGAACCGCATGGACTCGGCCCGCAAGTCCGGCTCCAGCCCGCCCTGGACGATCCCGAAGAGCGCCTGGTCCTCGCGCGAATGGGCCGCCAGCGACCGCTCGGCCCAGCGATGCGTCCGGGCCGTGGCGTCGGCGACCACCTCGCGGGGCGAGGACGGCGTCACCGGCTGGTCGAAGGCGACCGCGATGTCGGCACCCAGCGCCTCCTGGACCTCGATCGCGTGCTCGGGCGTGAAGCGGTGGATCGACCCGTCGAGGTGGCTGCGGAACGTGACGCCGCCGTCATCGACGACCCGCAGGTCGCCCAGCGAGACGACCTGGAAGCCGCCCGAGTCGGTGAGGATCGGCCGGTCCCAGCTCATGAACTTGTGCAGGCCGCCGAGCGTCCGGATGCGCTCGTGGCCGGGCCGCAGGTACAGGTGGTACGTGTTGGCCAGGATGATCGAGGCGCCGACCTCCACGAGGTCGTCGGGGTGGAGCGCCTTGACCGTCGCGTTCGTGCCGACCGGCATGAACTGGGGCGTCTCGACGACGCCATGGCCGAGCTCCAGCCGCCCGAGCCGGGCGCGGGTGCCGCCATCCGCCGGCGGCGGGACGACGACCTCGAAGCTCGAGGCGCTCATCCCGTGATCTCGGCGCGTTCGACGATCACGACCGTGGCGACCGCCGCGATCACGAAGTACACGGTGACGAGGAGGAGCGAGAAGTTCGGGTCGAGCGCGGGGACCGTCAGCGCCCCGCCGCCGTTCCCGGCACCGGTCCCGCCCTGGGTGATCCGCAGCGCCGACTGGGCGACGGCGAACGGGAAGTACTTGATGATGTCCGCGAGGAAGATCGACGCGAACCCCTCGACGAAGAAGAGGGCGATGCCAGCCCCCAGGCCGGCCAGCTGGCTGCGTGCGAACGTCGCGATCGCGAAACCGATCGTGGCTTCCTCGGCGATGCCCCAGCAGGCGCGCAGGAGCTGCTCGGGCAGCAGTCGGACGACGCTCGAGTCGGAGGCACCGGACGTGTCGATGCCCGCCACGGTGGCCCCAACGAATGCGGCGACGACTCCGACGACGAACGCGATGAGCACCCCGAGCCAGACGAGGAGCAGGACGGCCAGGAGCTTGGCGAGGAAGTACCGGCTCCGGCTCTCTCCGCGACCTACGGCCACCTTGACCATGCCCCAGCCCCAGTCCGCCCCCGCCGCGGCCGCCCCGTAGCCCACGGCGAGCAGGCCTCCGAGACCGGCGATGAACGAGATGACCGCGGCGTAGGCGCCCGGGAACGTCAGGAACAGCTTGATGCCGGCGCGGGACTGGGCCGCATTGGGCGCGGTCGGGTTGTCCGTGAGCGCCCTGAACGAAGCGGCGGACGCCACGTAGATGACCACGATCAGGGCCAGCAGGATGATCAGCGTGATCCGCGTTGCTGGACGCTTGATCAACTTCCGCAACTCGCCCCGCAGCAGCCTCATGACCCGTCTCCCGTCGTGAGGGAGAGGAAGATCGCCTCGAGGTCGCTCCGCGTCTCGATCCCGCTGGCGTAGATGCCCGCATCGGCGAGGGCACGGTTGACCTCGGCCGCCCGATCGGTGGGGGTCTTGATCGCGAGCCAGCCGTGGCCTTCTTCGACTTCGCCGCCCGGGCCATCCGAGTCGGCAACGGCTTCCTGCCCGAAGGTCCGCCCGAGCGCCGCCCGCGCCTGCTCCACCTCGTTCGGCAGCAGGCGCACGCGCACCCCGCCGGACGCCTTGAGCAGCTCGTCGAGCGAGCCCTGGTGGACGAGGTGGCCCTTGTCGATGATCCCCACGACGTCGGCCAGCTGCTGGACCTCGGGCAGGATGTGGCTCGAGACGAGGATCGTGTGACCGGTGTCGGCCAGGTAGCGCAGCTGGGCCCGGAGGCTGTGGATGCCGGCCGGGTCGAGGCCGTTGGCCGGCTCGTCGAGGATGAGCAGCTTGGGATCGTGCAGGAGCGCGGCCGCGATGCCGAGGCGCTGGCGCATCCCGAGCGAGTACTCGTCGATGTGGCTGTTCGCGCGATCGGAGAGGCCCATGACCGAAAGGACTTCGTCGACCCGGCCCTTGGCCGGCTCGGGGCCCGTTGACGCGATCACCTTGAGGTTGTCGCGGCCCGAGAGGTACGGGTAGAACGAAGGCGATTCGATGAGGGCGCCGATGTCGAACAGGCGCCGCCGGTCGCGCGCCGTGTACGGGCGGCCGAGGAGGCTCATCGTCCCGGCGTCGGGATGGATCAGGCCCGAGCAGGCAGCGGATCGTGGTCGTCTTGCCGGCCCCGTTGGGTCCGAGGAACCCGTAGACGACGCCGGTCGGCACGGCCAGGTCGAGCCCGACGAGGGCTGCCGTGTGCCCGTAGGTCTTCTTGAGGCCCGTCGTCGAGACGGCGTACCCGTCGACGGGATCGGCGGTCGCGGTCACGGGGCGGACGCTTCGTCGGCGGGCGCACCGTCGGGCGTTCCGCCGTCCCACAGCGTCGGCATCTCCGGATCCGGCCGGCGCGGCGGCGGGATCTCGTAGCCGAGCCCGGCCAGGTGCTGCCGGGCGGCCTCGGTGGCGATCCGGCCCTGCGGCGTGCGGTCGAGGAACGCGAGGCGCAGGAGGAACGGCTCGTACACGTCCTCGATCGTCTCGACCTCCTCGGACAGGACCGCGGCGAGCGCCTGGACGCCGACCGGCCCCGAGGCGAACTTCTGGATGATCGCGGCGAGGAGCTTGCGGTCCGTGGAATCGAGGCCTTCCCCGTCGATCTCCATCCGCTGCATCGCTTCCAGCGCGATCTTGCGGTCGACCCGGCCGGTGCCGTGGACCTCGGCGAAGTCGCGGACGCGCTTGAGCAGCCGGTTGACGATCCGCGGCGTCCCGCGACCGCGCGAGGCGATCGCCTCGGCCGCCTCGGCGTCGATGTCGACCTTCAGGATGCCCGCCGAGCGGCGGACGATCGAGACGAGATCGGGCTCGTCGTAGAAGTCGAGCCGATACGTCGCCCCGAACCGGTCACGGAGCGGGGAGCTGATGCGGCCGGCCCGGGTGGTCGCGCCCACGACCGTGAACGGCTTCAGGCTCAGGCGCAGCGACCGCGCCGACGGGCCCTTGCCGATCATCACGTCGAGCGCGAAGTCCTCCATCGCCGGATAGAGGATCTCCTCGACCGCCCGGTTGAGGCGGTGGATCTCGTCGATGAACAGGACGTCCCGCTCGTCGAGTGCGGTGAGGATGGCCGCCAGGTCGCCCGCCCGTTCGACGGCCGGCCCGCTCGTGTACCGGACGTTGACCCCGAGCTCCCGCGCGATGATCGTCGCGAGGGTGGTCTTGCCGAGGCCCGGCGGACCGTACAGGAGCACGTGGTCGGCCGCCTCGCCCCTCCCCTTCGCGGCCGAGAGGAGCACCTGGAGGTTCGCCTTGACCTCGCGCTGGCCGATGTATTCGTCGAGGGTGTGGGGCCGCAGCGAGCCTTCGACGGCCGCATCGACGTCGTCGAGCAGGGTCGAGGCGAGGATGCGGGAGGCGTCGTCCGTCATCACCGCGAGTCTAGCATGCGGAACGCCATATCGCACATCCGTTCACATCGACTCCGGTCCTCGCAGACGCGGGCGCCAGGGTGGGCCCGGCGCATGGCAGGACCGCCGGAGCAAGGCCCTCGGGCGAAGGCGCTGCGGTGACGCAGCGCACGGGAGTGTCATTCGCGCAGCAAGGTTCGCAACGCCGCCTTGACTCGATCCTCCAGCGTTCCGCCGATGGCCGGATCGAGGAGGGCGGCGCGGGATGCCTCTCGGGCCTCGCTGGCGCTGTAGCCGAGGGCCTGGAGGGCCCCGACCACCTCGGTCTCGCCGCCGACCGGCCCGCTGACGCCGGCCAGCGCCGCCGATCCGGCCGCCGCGACCTTCTCCTTGAGCTCGAAGATGACCCGCTCGGCGAGCTTCTTGCCGATGCCCGGGATGGCCACGAGCAGCGCCTGGTCCTGCTGGAGGATCGCCAGCTGGAGGTCGGGCACCGCGCGGCTACCGACGATGGCCAGGGCGACCTTCGGCCCGACGCCCGTCACCGTCAGCAGGAGGTCGAAGAACCCCAGCTCCTCGGGCGTGGCGAAGCCGAACAGCGCCTGCCGATCCTCGGCCACCAGGTGGTGGGTGAACAGCTTGAGCCGGCTGCCCGGGCGGGCCGAGGCGATGACCCGCGGCGCCGCGAACACCCGATAGCCGATCCCGCCCACCTCGAGGACGATCGAATCCATCCCGATGACCGCGACCACCCCGTCGACGGAGGCGATCATCGCGCTGAGGAGAGCGCGCCGGCGGGGCGGCCGCGACGTGGCGGCCTTGGACGCCCCACGCTCCCGGGCAAGGGCCTCGCGCACGGCCCGCTCGAACGGCGTCACGCCACCCTCCATCGGCGCGATCGCGGACCGGTCGAGGACGGTCGAGACGTGTTGGTCCCCGACCCGCTCCCGGTTGGCCGCCCAGATCGCGACGGCCAGCGCGTCGGCCGCATCGTCGGGCGTTGGGATGCCGGCCAGCCCGAGGATGATCGCCACCATCCGGCCGACCTGCTCCTTCTCGGCCACGCCGCTGCCGGTGACGGCCGTCTTGACCTCGCTCGGCGTCGCCTCGCGGACCGGCAGCCCGGCCTGGGCCGCCGCCAGGAGGACCACGCCTCGGGCGTGCCCGACCCCCAGGGCGGTCTGCGCGTTCCGGCTGAAGAACAGCCGCTCCACGGCGACGAGGGTCGGCCGGTGCGTCTCGATCAGCTCGGTGACACACGTGTGGATCTTCAGCAGCCGCTGAGGCAGCGGCTCGTCCGGGGTGGTCGTCAGGCAACCGTGGTCGACTTCGCGCAGTCCGCCGCCGATCCGCTCGACCACGCCGTAGCCCAGGGAGGCGGTTCCGGGGTCGATGCCAAGGACGATCACGCAGCGGACCTGCGCGATCCGCTGGTCACCCGGCGACCTCGGCGAAGATCTCCTCGGGGATGTCGAAGTTCGCGGTCACCCGCTGGACGTCGTCGATCTCCTCGAGCTCCTCTACGAGGCGGAGGGCCTGGCGGGCCTTGCCCGAGTCGAGCTCGACGGTCTGCTTGGCGATCATGGCCGACTCGGCCTCGTCGACCGGGACGCCGGCCTCCTCCAGGCGCTTGCGGACGCCCTCGAGATCGGTCGGCGCGGTGTAGATCTCGATCGGGTCGGCGTCCGAGTCGACGTCCTCGGCGCCCGCGTCGATGGCCGCCAGGGCGACCTCGTCGGCGTCCACGCCCTTGCGCTGGATGGTGATCACGCCGCGGACCTCGAACTGCCACGCGACGGCGCCCGATGCGGCGAGCGCGCCGCCGGACTTCACGAACCGGGAGCGCACCTCGGCGGCGGTCCGGTTCCGGTTGTCGGTCGCGGCCTCGACGAGCACGGCGACGCCGCCCGGGCCGTAGCCCTCGTAGACGATCTCTTCGTACTGCTCGGCCTCGCCCGCGCCGGTGGCTCGCTCGATGGCTCGCTTGATGTTGTCGGCGGGCATGTTCACCTGGCGCGCCTTCTCGATCGCGAGCCGTAGCCGGAAGTTGCCGTCCGGATCGCCGCCGCCCGCCCGGGCCGCCATCCCGATCTCGCGCGCGACCTTCGTGAAGGCCGCTCCGCGCTTGACGTCATTGACGCCTTTCTGGCGCTTGATCGAGGACCATTTCGAATGTCCGGACATCGCCGGCGAGTATACCGGACTATCATGGCCGAACCGCCCAAGATCCCCGTTTCCGTCTCTCTCCCACCGCTCACCACAGAGGTCCGATGAGTAGATGACGACGAAGAGCGCCGACCTCCCCCACCTCCGGAGCGTCGTCCTGGCCGGCCACGCCGGCAGCGGCAAGACGACGCTCGCCGAGGGACTCCTCTTCCGGACCGGCGCCACCGCGCGCCTTGGCCGCGTCGACGACGGCACGAGCTCGCTCGACTATGAGCCCGAGGAGCAGAAGCGCCACGAGACGCTCAGCCTCGCGGTCGCGACGCTGGACGACGAGGGCACGCGGGTCACCCTGATCGACACGCCCGGCTACCCGGACTTCGTGGCCGAGGTCATCGAGGGCGTCGCCGCGGTCGACGGGATGGTCTTCGTCATGGACGCCGGCGGGGGCGTCGAATCGGGCCTCGAGGCCGCGGTCTCGATGGGCCGCGCGAGCGGGCGCGCGGCCTGCTTCTTCATCAACAAGTGCGACCGCGAGAACGCCGACCCGACGGCGGCGCTGGACGCCCTGCGCACGGCATTCGGCAACAAGATCGCCCCGCTCCACCTGGCCATCGGCGCGGCCGAGAAGTTCACCGGCTACGTCGACCTCGTCCATCGCAAGGCCTGGCAGTGGGACGGCGGCAAGGAAGTCGAGATCCCGATCCCGGCCGAGCTCGAGGCCGAGGTCGCCCGCCGGCGCGACCAGCTGCTCGAGGCCGCCGCCGAGGCCGACGACGACGTTCTGGCCAAGTACCTCGACGGCGAGGAGATCTCGGACCAGGAGCTCGACGCCTGTCTGCGCAAGGGCGTCAAGGATTCGATCCTCGCGCCGGTCCTCGTCGGCAGTGCCGCGAAGGGCATCGGCCTCCGTGGGCTCCTCGACGCGTTCGTGCGCTACCTGCCCTCCCCCGCCGACGAAGGTCCCGTCACGGCCCACGAGCCCAAGTCCAACGACCCTGTCCCGGTGCCGCCGGACCCTGCCGGACCCCTCCTCGTCCGCGCTTTCAAGACGGCCGCCGATCCGTTCGTTGGCCGGCTCACCTACATCCGCGTGCTCTCGGGCACGATCCGCTCGCACGACCACGCCTGGAACGCGACACGGAACGAGGACGAGCGCATCGGCCAGCTCCTCCTCGTCCACGGCAAGGAGCAGGAGCCTGTCGGCGAGCTCAAGGCCGGCGAGATCGGCGCGGTCGCCAAGCTTTCCGTGACGGAGACGGGAGACACCCTCACGAGCCGCGAGAAGCCGATCGTCCTCGATCCGCTCACCTTCCCGGATCCGTCACTCACGGTCGCCATCGAGCCCCAGACCAAGGCTGACCTCGACAAGATGGGGGCCGCCCTGACCCGGATGCTCGAGGAGGAGCCCTCAGCCCGGGTCGAGCGCAGCCCGGTCGGCGAGCAGCTCCTCGTCGCCACCGGCGAGGCCCACATCGCGGTCATCGCCGAGCGGCTCAAGCGCAAGTTCGGGGCCGCGATCGTCACCCACACGCCGAAGGTGCCGTACAAGGAGACGATCCGCGGCAAGACCCAGGTCGAGGGTCGCTACAAGAAGCAGACCGGCGGCCACGGCATGTTCGGGCACGTCTGGATCGAGATCGAACCGTCGCCGGGCAACGGCGTGGAGTTCGCCGAGCGGGTCGTCGGCGGCTCGGTCCCCCGGGGCTTCTTCCCCGGCGTCGAGAAGGGCATCCGCGAGGCCGCCGCCGAGGGCGTCCTGGCCGGCTACCCCCTGTCCGACTTCAAGGCGACGCTGTACGACGGCTCGTTCCACACCGTCGACAGCAACGAGCTGTCGTTCAAGATCGCGGCATCGATGGCGCTCAAGAAGGGCGTCATGGACTGCCGGCCGGCCCTGCTCGAGCCGATCATGGCGGTCGAGGTCCGCGTCCCCGAGGCGTACATGGGCGACGTGAACCGCGATCTGAACACGCGGCGCGGCCGCGTCCTCGGCATGGACACGTCGGGCGATGGTACGCAGGTCGTGTCTGCCCACGTACCACAGGCCGAGTTGTTCACGTACGCGACCGAGCTACGCTCGCTGACCCACGGTCGGGGCTCCTTCAGCGCCACCGTGGACCACTATGAGGAAGTCCCGGGGCACGTGGCGGACAAGATCATCGCGGCCCATCGCAAGGAGGCCGAGGCCGCCGCCCACTGACCCGGCCTCGGGGGATGCGATGGAGGGGACGCCGCGATGAGCCTGCCGAGCGATCCGGGCGGAGCGCCCGATCCGCTCGATCGCGCCGAGGCGACGCCGTCCCCGGATCCAGGACCCGTAGGGGGCGACCCGGCGCTTCCGGCCGCGCCTGGCTTGTCCCTTGCTCCGGCGATGCCCGCGTGGCCGCCGCCGGGACCCACGCCCGCGGAGCCGGCATCGGCGCCCCCTGGGTGGCGGTCGGAGAGCCCATGGATGGGGGGTGGCACGCGAGCGCTGCTGGCCGTCACGACGGGCGTGCACGACGGTCCGGTCGTCCATCCGCGCAGCGCATCCGTGCTGCTCGGCCTGGCAGTGGCGTGCTTCGTCGGGGCCCTGTTCGCCACGGCGGCGATGCTGGCCCGGCTGCTCCGCGCGGACCCTGCCGTTCGAGGGCTCGGGACGAACGACGACTCGGCCTCGTCGGCCCTCGGCTTCCTGGTCATCGGGATCGTCCTTCTCGCGATCGGCGCCGGCATCGAGCGCCGCTGGACCCGCCGCCTTGCCGCCCTTCGGCCGCCGCCCGTCGCCTCGTCCCCGGCGGAACGCCCCGTCCATCGGTTCGCCCTCGGCAGCCGGCTCGTCGCAGTCCGCGAGATGTGGGCGAGCGCCCCCGATCCCACCTTCGACTTCGTGGCTCGATCCTGGACCGTCGTCGTCTGGGTGACGGTCATCCTCGGCGCGCTCGCCGCCATCGAGGTCTCGGTCGGCGACGGACAGCTCGTGCGCGCCGGCCTGGGGCTGGCCCTCGTCGCGGAATGGCTCCTCATCCTCGTCACGCTCGTCGGCTGGGCGCTGGTCCGCCGGCTCGGCAGGCACACGGAGCGCCGCGCGATCCTCGCCCTCATCGGCCGGCCCGAGGAGCCGGTCCGTCCCGACTGGCGGTTCCAGCGCTCTGCGCTGCTGGTTGTGCCGCTGCTCGGGTCGCTCCTCGCGGCTTCGGTCGCCTGGGCGGTCGTCGAGGCGCCCGACACGAGCGCATGCCCGAACCCGGAGCCGGGCTGTCACGTCGTGACCGTGCCGTTCGACCGCACCCACCCGAACGACCCGCGCACGATCGACATCGCGTACCGCGTGGCGCCGTCCACCGCCGGCGGCCATCGGCTGCTCATCGTGGCCGTGGGCGGACCGGGCGGCAGCGGGCTCGCCGAGATGACGGAGGAGCGCCTCGAGGAGATCGACCCGAGCATCCGGGACGCGTACGACATCGTCTTCTTCGACCAGCGCGGCGTGGGTGCGTCGGACGGGCTGCGCTGCCCGGTCGCCGCCCGGGCCGACCATACGTTCAGCGCCACCATGTCGATGCGCGACGCGGACGCCAAGACGTTCGCCGAAGCCTGCGTCAAGGAGACGGGCCACGCACCGGCCGACCTGGCGGTATATGCGACAAGCCAGGCAGCCGAGGACGTCGACGCGATCCGGGCCGCCCTGGGCTACGACCGGTTCGTGCTGTATGGCGAGAGTTACGGGACGCGCCTCGCCCAGGTGTACGCGGCTCGCCACGCGGACCGGCTCGACGCGCTCATCCTCGACGGCGCGATCGACCCGGCGTCCGACGGTCCGGCGTTCTGGGCGGAGAGCGCGGCCGGGTTCGACCACGCGCTGCGGGAGACGCTCGACGCGTGTACGGGCGACCAGAGGTGCAGGGACGACCTCGGCGGCAAGGACCCGCTGGTCGTGGTGTCGGACCTGCTGGCCCGGGCGGAGAAGGGCTCCAAGATCTCGATCCCGACGGCGGACGGGGTGACGGATGAGTCGGTCTTCAAGGACGACATGGCCAACGCGATCGAGGGCGCCCTGTACACGGAGGGCGGCCGGGCCGATCTGCTGCGCGCGATCGCAGCCGTCGCCAACGGCAACACGACGCTCATGGGCCGGCTCGTGCTCGTCGATCGCGAGTCCTCGACGGGCGAGCGGAGTCGATGGGGCGCGGCGAGCGGCGGGCACTCGGTCGCCGCCTACTTCGCGATCGAATGCGCCGACTTCGACTACGCCACGGGTGAGGCCGGCATCAAGGCCTTCGCCGCGGCGCGCGACGTGGCGAAGGGCGCCGGACGGATCCTCGACACCGTCGTCTCGCAGGACCTCCCCTGCGCGTTCTGGCCGGTGCACGGGCCGCAGCTCGGACCGACGGCGCTCCCGGACGTGCCCACCCTCGTCCTCGCGGCCACCGCCGATCCGGTCACCCCGCAGGGGAACGCGGACCGGATCGTGGCGCGGCTGCCACACGCCGCGCTCGTCCTGACCCTGGGCGGACCCCACGTGACGTGGCGCGCCGACGCGGAGTGCGTCGGGGAGGCCGTCATGGGGTTGCTGCTCGACGGAACGCTCCCGGAGAGCAAGACGAGGTGCCCCGACCGCGTCGCCAATCCGTACATCGAGCTGACGCCGATCTGGTCGTTCGGCCTGTCGGCCATCGACGCTGCCGACATGGTCTACCGCGAGACGATCACCCTGCCGGAGCACGCGCTGTGG
Organism: uncultured Chloroflexia bacterium; assembly: GCA_963849405.1. GTDB lineage: Bacteria > Chloroflexota > Limnocylindria > Limnocylindrales > CSP1-4 > C-114. The sequence continues at coordinate 426,227 of CAWKHG010000006.1, read as the reverse complement.
GACGGCTCGACGAGCCTGACGATCGGTTGCGCGAACGGCGGAACGGTCAGGATCGAACCCTCGGAGCGGGCCTCGCGGATCGACTACACCTACACGGGCTGCGGCGTCTTCCGGGACCTGATCGTCAACGGCGAGGCGTCGTTCGAGGAGGCCTCGGGCGGCAGCTTCCACTTCGATGGCACGCTCGGTCTCAACAACCTGGTGTTCGACGAGGACGGAGACGGCCACCGGACCGTCGATGGTGAATGGAAGGGCCAGAAGGTCCACGACAGCGATTGACGGGCGCCGACGTCGTCGTTCCTCGTCAGGCCAGCGCCTCGATCGCCGCGGCGAGGTCCACCCCGCCCTCGTAGATCGCCCGGCCCACGATGGCCGCCTCGCAGCCGATGTCCCGGACGGCCTCGAGGTCGGCGATCGACGAGATCCCGCCCGAGGCGATGACCGCTCCTCGGTTGATCGCCACGAGGCGCTCGAGCAGGGCGACGTCCGGGCCGCCGAGCGCGCCGTCCCGGGCGATCGAGGTGACGACGAAGCGGACCACGCCCGCATCGGCCAGGGCGGCGATGGCCTCTCGACCTTGCGGCCTGCCGCGCCGGGGACCCAGCCGTCGCCGACCGCCCGGCCGTCGCGGACGTCGAGCGCCGCGACGATCCTCGCCGATCCGTGGGCGGCGATGAGCGTCCGCGCGAAACCGGCATCGCTGAGGATCGCCGTCCCGAGGACGACCCTTGCGGCACCGGCGTCCAGCGCCGCCGCGACGGCCTCCGCCGACCGAAGGCCGCCACCGACCTGGCAGGCTGCGCGCCCCGCGACGGCCCGGACGATCCGCTCGACGGTGTCGGTCTGGCGGCCCTCCCCTTTCGCGCCATCGAGGTCGACCACGTGGATCCAGCGGGCTCCGGCGTCGGCGAAACCCTGGGCGACCGCCACCGGGTCGTCGCCATAACGCGTCTCGCGGGCGAAGTCGCCCTCGACGAGCCGGACGACCCGACCGCCGCGCAGGTCGATGGCCGGGATGACCTCGAACCCCATGTGTTGACGCCCCGCCGCTTGCCTGCTAGCGTATCAGCACGCTACTACGCTACTACGGTAGCACGACCACAAAGACACGAGCAAGGAGCCGCCGATGGCCGGCGAGACCTGGCAGACCGAGGACACCCGGGCCCTCTTCGAGACGATCCTCGACCTGGATGGCGTGGGCGAGGCCGAGCGCTTCTTCCGCGACCTCTGCACGATGGGCGAGCTGCACGACATGGCCCAGCGGTGGGCCGTCGCCCGGATGCTCGACGAGGGGCTCCATTACGCGGACATCTCCCGCCGGACGGGAGCCAGCACCGCGACGATCACCCGCATCGCGTCGTGGCTGAACCATGGCGAGGGCGGCTATCGGGCGGCCCTGGACCGGCTGGCGAAGACGCGGCGAAGGGCCGGCAAGAGCACGGCCAAGGCGACCGCGAAGGCCGCTGCGAAGGCGGCACCGAAGGGTGCCCGGGCCAGGAGCCGGGCGGCCTCGTGAGAGAGCGCCTCCGCCTCGCGATCCCCAACAAGGGCCGGCTCGTCGAGCCGACGCTCGCGCTGCTGCATGACGCGGGCCTGATGTTCGAGGAGCACGATCGGAGCCTGGTGGCGCGCGTCCAGAACCTGCCCATCGACATCCTCTTCGTCCGCACGAACGACGTCATCGAGTTCGTGGGTGACGGTGTGGCCGACATCGGCGTCACCGGCCAGGACCTGCTGGCCGAGACCGGCGCCGAGCTGCCCGTGCTCCGCACGCTGGGCTACGGCCACTGCCGCCTGGCGGCCGCGGTCCCGGCCGACGCGCCGATGCAGGACATCGCGGACCTGGCCGGCCTGCGGGTCGCCACGGCCCACCCCGAGGTCACGCGGCGGTACTTCGCCGAGCGGCGGATCGAGGTCGATGTCATCACCCTCTCGGGCGCCGTCGAGGTCGCTCCCCGGCTCGGCCTGGCCGAGGCGATCGTGGATCTCGTGTCCACCGGCTCGACCCTGGCGATGAACGGCCTCCGGGCGATCGGCGACGTGCTCCCGTCCGAGGCGATCCTCATCGGCAGCCCCGCGGCGCAGCTCGAGCGGCCCGACGAGATCGCCGCGATCGACACGATGCTGGCCTCGGTCATCGCCGCGCGCGGGCGCAAGTACCTGATGATGAACGCGCCGAGCGCGCGCCTGCCCGAGCTCGAGGCCATCCTGCCGGGTCTCGACAGCCCCTCGGTCATCCCGCTCGCGCACGCGGGCATGATCGCGATCCACGCGGTGGTCGACGCCGACGCGGTCTGGTCATTGCTCCCCCGCCTGCGGGCCAGCGGCGCGTCCGGGATCCTCGTCCTCCCGATCGAGAAGATCGTCGCGTGAGCGCCCCTGCCCTGCCGCCGACCGCCGCTATCCGGCTCGCCCGGCTCGACCTTGCGTTGGCCGCCGACGATCCGGCCGTGGCGGCTCAGCGAGAGCGCCTTGTCCGTCGTGGCGCCGTCGCCGACCCGGCGGTCCGGGAGGGCGCCCGGCAGATCCTGGCCGAGATCCGGGCCGGCGGCGAGCGGGCCGTGCGGGCCGCCAACGAGCGCTACGGCGGCGGCCTTGCCGACGGCCGGCTCGTGCTCGACCCGGCGGAGCTAACGGCTGCCCGCGACGCGCTCCCCGGTCCGATCCGGGCAGGCCTCGAGACGATGATCGAGCACCTCACCCGGTTCGCAACGACCCAGCGTCCGACGACGACCCGCACGACGATCGTGCCCGGTATCGAGATCGAGCGCCGCTGGACCCCGCTCGATCGGGTCGGGGCGTACGTACCCGGCGGGACGGCCGCCTACCCGAGCTCGCTGCTGATGGCCGCCGTCCCGGCACGCGTTGCCGGCGTCGGCTCGTTCGTCGTCGCCAGCCCGGCCCGGCCCGACGGGCGGATCGACCCGATCCTTGCCGGCGCGGCGGGCCTCGTCGGGGTCGACCAGTTCATCGTCGCCGGCGGTGCCCAGGCGGTCGGTGCACTGGCGTACGGGCTCGGCGAGTCCGGCATCGCGCCCGTCGACCGGATCGTCGGCCCGGGCAACGCCTGGGTCACGGCGGCCAAGCTCGAGGTCTTCGGCGAGGTCGGGATCGACCTGCCCGCCGGGCCGTCCGAGGTCATGGTCCTCGCAGACGCGACCGCCGACCCCGAGCACGTGGCGGCGGACCTGCTCAGCCAGGCCGAGCACGGCCCCGACTCGCCGGCCATCCTGGTCACGACCGACCCCGGCGTTCGCCGATCTCGTCGAGGCGGCGATCGGCCGGCAGCTGGAGGGCGCGGCGCGCCGGGAGATCCTCGCGCGCAGCCTGGGCAGCGCCGGGCTGGTCGTGCTGGCGCCCGACCGAGCGGCGGCCATCGACTTCGTGAACGCCTACGCGCCCGAGCACCTGACGGTCGTGGTCGACGACGTCGAGGAGGCCGTCGGCCGTCTCCGCCATGCCGGCTCGCTCTTCGTGGGCCCCTTCGCGCCCGAGAGCGCCGGCGACTACGCATCGGGCGCGAACCACGTCCTGCCCACGGGCGGGCTCGCCCGCAGCTCCGGGGCGCTCGGGGTCGAGGCGTTCGGCAAGTTCGTGCCAGGTCCAGCGGATCGACCGGGAGGGCCTGGCGTCCATCCGCGACGCGGTCGGTGCGGTCGCGCGGGCCGAGGGCCTCGAGGCGCATCGCGAGGCGGTCGAGATCCGCTTCCGCGAGCCGGTCCCGGCACCGAAGGGTGGCCGATGAGCCCCACGCCCGTCTCGATGGCCAAGCCGACCGCTCCCGCCGGCTACGTCTGGGAGGCGACGTCCGAACAGGTCGCCGCGCGTTACGGGGTCGCGATCGAGCGGGTCGTCCGGTTCGACCTGAACACGGCCGCCGACGCTCCCGCCATCGCCATCGAAGCGCTCAAGTACGGCGAGCTCGCGGGCGGCCTGTCCGAGTACGCGCCGTCGGATTACCGGCGGCTCGTGGCCGCAGCCGCCCGGCGCTACGGCGTCCCCGCCGACGAGATCCTCGTCGGGGCGGGTGCCGACGAGGCCCTCGACATCATCGCCAAGACGTTCCTGCCGCCGGGCGGGATCTCGGTCGTGCCGACGCCCACGTACGCGATGTTCCGGGTCCTCAGCGAACAACGCGGGGCGACGGTCGTGGCCGTGCCCCGGCTCGGCGCGAACAAGGGCTTCGCGATCGACGCGCCTGCGGTGCGGTCCGCGGCACGTGGCGCGGCGATCGTCTGGCTGTGCAGCCCGAACAACCCGACGGGCCTGGCGGAGCCCGAGGGGAGCATCGCGGCGCTGCTCGACGACCTCGCCGCGGATGCCGTGGCGGCGGCCGGCGACCCGCCGATCGTGGTCGTCGACGAGGCCTACGCGGAGTTCGTGGGGGCGAGCCTCATCGGCCTGCGCGAGCGATACCCGCGCCTCATCGTCGTCCGGACCGCCAGCAAGGCGTACGGGCTGGCCGGCCTCCGGGTGGGTTTCGCGGTGGCCGTCCGGGAGGTCATCGCGGCCATGGAGCCGTACCGGCCGCCGGGCTCGGTCTCGACCGTGTCGGTGGACATCGCCACCGCGGCCTTCGAGGCGGACGGCTGGCTCGCGCCGCGGGTCGCGGGCATCCATGCCGAGCGGGAGCGCCTGGCAGCGGCCCTCGCGGCCGCGGGCTGGACGACGCTCCCGTCGGTCACCAACTTCCTGCTCCTCCCCTGCGGGTCGGCCGCGGGAGCGGAGGCGGTCGCCGAAGCGCTCCTCCAGCGCGGCCTCGTGCCCCGGACGTTCGGCGCGGGCCACGCACTCGTCGACCACCTCCGGCTCACGGTCCGCTCGCCGGAGCAGGACGACCGACTGATCGAAGCACTGGCCGACCAGGACCTGCGGGCGAAGGCGCTGCGGTGACGCGGGCAAGGCCTGCGGGCGAAGGCGCCGCGGTGACGCGGCGCACGGGAGGAACGACAACCATGGCAACGAGTGACACCGCGTTGAGCGCGGAGCGAGCAGCGACGGTCCGGCGCAAGACGCGGGAGACGGACGTTGAGGTCCGGCTGCGGCTCGACGGGACCGGTGAGGCCGATATCACGACCGGCGTCGGGTTCTACGACCATCTCCTCGGCTCGCTGGCCCATCACGGCCTGTTCGACCTGACGATCCGGGCGAGCGGCGACCTGGGCGTCGACGAGCACCACACGGTCGAGGACGTCGCGATCGTCCTCGGCAGCGCGTTCGCGGAGGCGCTCGGCGATCGGGCCGGGATCGCCCGGTTCGGCGATTCGTCGGTGCCGATGGACGAGTCGGTGGCCACCGCGATCCTCGACATCGGCGGCCGGGCATACGCCGTCATCGAGCTTCCCTTCAAGGGGGAGCGGGTCGGGGCGCTGCCACTCCAGCTCGTGGAGCACGCGCTGGAGGCGTTCGCGAAGAGCGCCGGAGCGACCCTGCACCTGAGCGGCTCGGGCCGCAACGACCACCACCTCGCCGAGGCCGCCTTCAAGGCGCTCGGCCGCGCGTTGCGGGAGGCGACCACGATCGATCCGCGCCGGACGGGCGTCGCCTCCACGAAGGGCAGCCTCGGGTGAGCGTCGGCGGGCCGCCGTCGCCCGATCCCGTCCGCGTCGCGGTCGTCGACTATGGGGCGGGCAACCTCGTGAGCATCGGCCAGGCGTTGACCGCCGTCGGCGCCGAGGTCGCGATCGCCACCGGTCCGGCGGGCCTCGTCGGGGCCGACCTGCTCGTCGTGCCCGGCGTCGGGGCGGCGGCGCCGGCGATGGCGCGGCTCGAGGCCCAGGGCCTCGTCGACCCGATCCGCGCCTGGGTCCGGGCCGACCGGCCGTTCCTGGGGATCTGCCTCGGCCTCCAGCTCCTCTTCGAAGGCAGCGACGAGGACGGCGCCGAGACGCTCGCCCTCCTGCCCGGCCGCACGGTGCGCCTCGATGGAGCGCCGACCCTGCCCCACATCGGCTGGAACCAGGTCGTCCGGACGCGCCCGCACGATGCCTTCCGCGGGATCCCCGATGGCGCCGACCTCTACTTCGTCCACTCGTACGTGGGCCGCCCGGCGGCCGGGAGCGAGGATCTCGTCGTGGCCGAGACGACCCACGGCGCCACGTTCGCGAGCGTGGTCGCCCGCGGGCGCCTGCTCGGCGTCCAGTTCCACCCGGAGCGGAGCGGCACGCACGGCTTGCAGCTCCTGTCCAACGTCGTCGCCGCGGCGCGCCACCCATCACCGGTCGGGAGCGCGGCCTGATGCTTCGCGCCCGGGTCATCCCGTGCCTGGACGTGGCCGACGGCCGGGTCGTCAAGGGCACCCGGTTCGTCGATCTCGTCGATGCCGGCGACCCACCGGAGCTCGCCGAGCGCTACTGGCGCGAGGGCGCGGACGAGATCGTGTTCCTCGACATCACGGCCGCGCCCGAACGCCGCGGAACGCTGCTGGACATCGTGGAGCGAACGGCCCGCCGCGCGTTCATCCCGCTGACGGTCGGTGGTGGCGTCCGCAGCGTCGACGAGATGCGCGCGGTCCTCCGGGCCGGCGCCGACAAGGTGGCGTTCAACACGGCCGCCGTCGAGCGACCGGAGGTCCTAACCGCGTGCGCCGCGACCTTCGGCTCGCCAGGCGGTCGTCGTGGCCATCGACGCACGGCGCCGGTCGGCGTCCGGCGATGCCACCGCCGGTTGGGAAGTCGTCGTCCGCGGTGGGCGTGACGCGACGGGCCTCGACGCGATCGAATGGGCGACGCGCGCCGCCTCCATCGGCGCCGGCGAGCTCCTCGTCACCTCGATCGACCGCGACGGGACCGGTCTGGGCTTCGACACGGAGCTGCTCCGCGCGATCGTGGAGCGGGTGACCGTGCCGGTCATCGCGTCGGGTGGCGCGGCCGGGCCGACCGATTTCGTGGCGGCCGTGCGCGACGGCGGCGTGGACGCCGTTCTCGCGGCCGGCATCTTCCACCGCCGCGAGCACTCGATCGGCGCGGTCAAGGCCGCCATGGCAGCCGCCGGCATCCCCGTCCGGGCCATCGTCGACGAGCCGGCCGCATGACGGCGCCCGCGCCCGTCGAGCCGCGCTACGGCCCCGACGGTCTCATCCCGGTCATCGTCCAGGACGCCGCCGACGGCCGCGTCCTGATGCTCGCCTACGCCGACGCCGAGGCGCTTGCGGCGACCGTCGCGACCGGCGACATGCACTTCCACTCCCGGTCCCGCGACCGGCTCTGGCGGAAGGGCGAGACGAGCGGCAACACGCTCGCGGTCCGCAGCCTCGCCCTCGACTGCGACGGCGACGCCCTGCTCGCGACCGTGGAGCCGGCCGGCCCCACCTGTCATCGCGGGACGCGGAGCTGCTTCGACCTCGAAGGCGCACCGGCCGCCGTCCCGGCCCAGGGCTTCGCCTGGCTCGAGACCCTCTGGACGACGATCGCGGAACGCGTGGCGACACGACCCGAAGGCTCGTACACGGCGAGCCTGCTCGATGGCGGGGTGGACGCCGTGACGCGCAAGGTGACCGAGGAAGCGACCGAGGTCCTCCTCGCGGCCAAGGACGACGCCACGGCCGAACGCGCCGCGACGGACCGGACCGCCACCCGGGATGCCCTGGCCGGCGAGACCGCCGACCTGCTGTATCACACGCTCGTGGTGCTCGCCGAGCGGGACCTCCCGCCGGCCGCGGTCATCGACGCGTTGCGCTCCCGCCACTCACCCGACCGATCCTGAGGCGCTTGCGCCCGGCCCGCAGCAGGAGCCAGCGGCCGCCGATCGGCGCGGGGACCGGGTCCTCGGGGGCCGACACGCGCGCGTCGTTGATCGAGAATCCGCCCTGCGAGATCGCCCGTCGCGCGTCCCCGTTCGAGCTGAAGAGCCCGCTGGCGATCGCCACCCGCAGCGCGCCTCCGGCGAGGTCCTCGGCGGTCAGGTCGCAATGCTCCAGGACCTCGTACATCGCCTCCAGCACGGCCGGGTCGCGGATCGGCTCGTCGCTGAAGGCGGCATGGCTGATCGTCATCGCCCGTTCGGTCTCGGCCACACCGTGGACGCGGGTCGTGAGGTCCAACGCCAGCGCGCGCTGGGCCGGCCGGCGCTCCGGATGGGCGGTCTGCTCGGCCTCCAGGGCCTCGATCTCCGGCCGGTCCATGATCGTGAACAGGCGCAGCAGCTTGCCGACTTCGCTGTCCGGCCGGTCCACGAGGAACTGGTAGAAGGCGTACGGCGACGTCCGCGCCGGGTCCAGCCACACCGACGTGCCGACCGAGGTCTTGCCGAACTTCGCGCCGCTCGGATCGAGCAGCAGCGGGTAGCTGAGCGCATGCGCCTCGGCCGGCTCGCCGCCCGGTCCGGTCACGGTCTTGCGGATGAGCTCCAGGCCGGCCGTGATGTTGCCCCACTGGTCCGCGCCGCCCACCTGGGCCTCGACCCCCATCGACCGGTAGAGGTGCTGGAAATCAGCCGCCTGGAGGAGCATGTAGCTGAACTCGGTGTACGAGAGCCCGGCATCGAGGCGGTTGGCCACGGAGTCCTTGGCCAGCATGTACGGCACCGTGAAGTGCTTCCCGATGTCGCGCAGGAAGTCGAGCATCGAGAACCCGCCGAGCCAGTCGAGGTTGTTGACCATCGTTGCCGCGCCGGAACCGGGCTCGAAGTCGAGGAAGCGCTCGAGCTGGGCCCGGATGCCGGCGACGTTCACGGCCAGCGTGTCCCGGTCGAGCAGGTTCCGCTCGGCGGACGTGCCCGACGGGTCGCCGATCATCCCGGTCCCGCCGCCCACCAGCAGGACCGGCCGGCCGCCGTGCCGCTGGAGGTGGAGCAGCCCGAAGATGGGGACGAGATGGCCAAGGTGGAGGGACGGCCCGGAGGGGTCCATCCCGTTGTAGGCCGCGAGCGGACGACCCGTCGCGAGGCGCGCCTCGAGCCCCGGCGTCTTGTCCTGGAGAAGCCCCCGCCAGGCGAGCTCGTCGAGCAGCGTTTCGAGCGTATGGGTGGGCGCGCGCGTCACAGGTGGCGCCGGCGACACGTCACGACGCGGGCCACAACCAAGGGGAAAAGGGGCTTCATCGAACCTATGCTATCTTCCGACCCGGCATGAATACCAGCCTCGAGCGACGCCAGCGCCGCAGGCGCAACGGCGGACGACCAGGCGGCGGGTCCGGCCCGGCCAGAGCCGTCGCCATCGGCTTCCCCCTCTTCCTCTTTGCCTCGTTCTTCATGCTGGGCATGGTCGGATTCGTGGCGACCGTGGGCGCCTACAGCTTCTACAGCCAGGGCCTGCCCGACCCGAAGACCGCCTTCGATAACCTCGGCTTCGACGAGCAGACGATCGTCTACGACCGGACCGGCAAGGTCGAATTGGCCCGCTTCGGCCAGACCCATCGCCAGGTCATCGACGTCTTCGCCCAGCTCTCCCCCGTCCTCATCGACGCGACGACCTCGGTCGAGGACCGGACGTTCTGGAGTAATGCCGGCTTCGACCCGGTGGGCATCATCTCGGCGGCCGTGGCGACCGCCTCCGGCAACGGGCGCGGCGCCTCGACGATCACCCAGCAGCTCGTCCGGGCCCGGCTCCTCCCCGAGAGCGCGTTCCTTGGCTCCACGTACGACCGCAAGATCCGCGAGATCATCCAGTCGATCCGGCTCACCCAGGCCTTCACCGGCCTCGAAGGCAAACGCCAGATCATGATCGACTACCTCAACCAGAACTACTACGGCGACCAGAGTTACGGCGTCGCGGCGGCCGCCCTCGACTACTTCGGGGTGACCGATCTCAAGAAGCTGACGATCGCCCAGGCGGCCATCCTGGCGGGCATCCCGCAGTCGCCGACGAGCCTTCGACCTGCGCAAGAACGCGGTGCTCCAGGCGTCCGCCAAGGACCCGACGCCGTGCAAGGGAACGAACGCGGCGCAGCTGGCGAAGTGCGTGCTCGTCGTGCCGCTGGACACCGAAGATCGCCGAGCGCCGCAATTTCATCCTCACCCAGATGGTCACCTACCGGCACCTGACCAAGGCCGGCGACGAGCTCGAGATCAAGGCGGCCGCGATCACGGACGACCAGATCGCCGCCGCACTCACCGAGCCGATCATCATCCAGAAGGACAACCCGATCACCTGGCGGGCCCCCCACTTCGTGTGGCAGGTCCGCCACCAGCTCGGCGCGATCCTGTGCGGGGAGACGAACGCCGACGACTGCCCCAAGGTGGACACGGGCGGCTACCAGATCACGACCACGCTCGACTGGAAGATGCAGCAGGTGGCCGAGAAGTGGGTCAAGGCGGCCGCGATCGCACCGAACCAGGGCAACATGACCAAGGCGATGCAGTACCTGGACGGCACTCAAGGTCCCCCCACTCCGCCTGGATCCGCAACCTCGTGGGCCGGGGCGTGTTCAATGCCGCGCTCGGCGCGTTCGACTACCGGACCGGCCAGGTCATGGCCTACGTCGGCAGCGCCGGCTACTACGCCAGCCACGGGCGAAGAAGTTCCAGCCCCAGTTCGACGTGCTCGCCGACGGCTGGCGCCAGCCCGGATCGTCGTTCAAGGCGATCAACTACATCACCGGCATCGACGACCACACGAAGACGGCGGCGAGCATGTACATGGACGTCGTCACCGACTTCGGCGGCGGCTATGCGCCGGGCGACGCCGACCTCGTGGAACGCGGCCCGTTGCGGATGCGCGAGGCGATCAACCTCTCGCTGAACATCCCGGCCGTGAAGAACGCCGCCGAGGTCGGCCCGAACAACGTGTTCGCCGAGGCCCAGAAGTTCGGCATCAAGTTCCAGAAGTCCACAAACCAGGCCGGCGTCTCGATCGGCATCGGCACGCTCGAGCTGCACTACGCCGACCTCATCAGCGCCTACGGCGCGATCGCCAACAACGGCCTGCTGATGCCCCGGACGTTCATCCTCTCGATCAAGGACGCGGACGGCAAGCCCGTCTCGACCGCGATCGCCGGCGTCTCGCCGAAGGGCCAGCAGATCGTGAGCCCGCCGCCGGCCTACGTCATGACCGACATGCTCCCTTCGAACACCGTCCCCGCCGACAACCCGTTCTGGGGCCTGCGCCAGATCACGGACGGCGGCAAGCACCGACCGGCCGCCCTCAAGACCGGCACCACGAACGACCAGATCGACCTGGCCGCGATGGGCTTCGTCGCGCCGCCCAAGGACCCCAAGCTGCCGGCCCTCGTGGTGGGCGCCTGGATGGGCAACAGCGACAACAGCATCCCGCCCAACGGGACGATGGCCCTCGAGAGCGCCGCGACCCTGTGGCAGGCGTTCCTCAACCAGGCGACCAAGGGCACGCCGATCGTGGACTTCAAGAAGCCGTCGGGCGTCGTGGACGTGAAGATCGACGCGCACAGCGGCATGCTGCCCGGCCCGTACACCCGCAAGACGATCACGGAGCACTTCGTCAAGGGCACCGAGCCCCAGGACGTGGACAACACCAAGGTCGGGGTCTCGATCGATGCGGCGACGGGGCTCCTGTGGGCCGATGGCTGCACGGGCCCGCAGGTCACGCGTGGGTTCCTGGACCTGAGCAAGGTCGAGCCGTCGCCCGCGGCGTGGCAGAAGTACACCAACAACTGGATCGCCCGTGCCCGGCGCGGGCCGCACGTCCGGGGCGGGCCGAAGCGGACGCCGACCGACTACTTCCACTTCGGCGGCTTCTATCCGTTCGGGGCGACGTGGGGTGCACCGTTCAAGCCGACGAAGGTCTGCACGGCGCTGCCACCGAGCCCGACGCCTCCGCCGTCGTGCGACCCGATCTTCGGATGTCCGAGCCCGACACCGAGCAACGGGCCGCCCGGACCACCCGGCCAGGACGGCCAGCCGCGCGTCGCCCGATAAGGGCACGACGCAACCTGCTTCTCTGAGCACGGCCCCGGCTCTCGGCACTCCCGTGCGCCGGGTCACCCCGGCGCTCGCTCGCGAGCCCTGCCGGCGCACGACGCGGCGCACACATAGCTGAGGGCGGGCATCGTGGCCGCCCACGGCCCGCGCCTGATCGGCTCCGGCGCCTCGCGAGCGGATGACGGTCGCTCCGTCGCCACCCTCGCCGCGCTCGCCGGGGCGGACCTCGCGGGCGAGCGGATGGGAGGCGGCCTGGCTGCGGACCGCGTCGCGCAGCGCTCCGGTGCCAAGCCCGTGGATGATCGTGACCCGTTCCAGGCCGGCCAGCGACGCGTCGTCGAGGTAGCCGGACAGCGCGTCGAGCGCCTCCTCCACGCGGGCGCCGCGCAGGTCGAGTGACGAGGCCACGCTCCGTGCCCGGTCCTCCCGCAGCCGGGCGATCCCGCTGCCCGGATCGCGCCGCGCCTGGCGATCGACGGCATCGCCGATCGTGCTCCCTTCCCGTTCGGTGGCGGGCTCGATGGCCGGCTCGAGATCGTCGATGTCCACCGTCACGCGCATCCCGCCGGCTTCCAGCGAGGCGCGCTTGCCGCCCCGCTCGAGCGCGGTGATCCGGCCCTCCCAGCCGCCCGACAGGCTGCGGGCACGCTCGCCGAGCCGCCACACGTGCGGCGCAGGAGGCGCCGCGGGGACCGGTTCCGGCGCCGGCGTCGGGAGCCGTTCGAGGCTGCCGTCGATGCGCTCCAGCGCCTCGTCGAGGCCCTGGCTCGTCACGGTCTCGCGCTCGAGGGTCCGCCGCGTGGCGGTGACCTCCTCGCGGACGCCCGCCACGAGCCGCTCGGCCTCCTTGCGCGCCTCGAGCACGGCCGCCTCTCGGTCGTGGCGCGCCTTGGCTCGCTCGTCCTCGGCGTGGCGGAGCGCCTCCACCGCGCGCGCCTCGGCCGCGCGGGCCCGCTCCAGCGCGTCGGCCGTCTCGCCCTCGGTCTCCCTGATCGCCGCGAGGGTCGCCTCGAAGTTGCGCTGGTTCTCGGTCAGCCGCGAGCGGGCGTCGGCGACGATCGCCTCGGGCAGCCCGAGCCGCTCGGCGATCGCGAACGCCTGGCTGCCGCCCGGCAGGCCGATCGTCAGGCGGTACGTCGGCGACAGCGTCTCGAGGTCGAACTCGACCGACGCGTTCCGCGCCCGGTCGGTCGTGTGGGCGTAGGCCTTGAGCTCGGCGTAGTGGGTGGTCGCCGCGACGAGCGCACCGGCCCGGATGAAGTGGTCGAGCAGCGCCTGGGCGAGCGCCGAACCCTCGGTCGGGTCCGTGCCCGCGCCCAGCTCGTCGAGCAGCACGAGCGTGCCCGGGCCCGGCGGCCGCCACGATCGCATCGATCCGCTCGCAGGTGGCCCGCTGAACGTCGAGAGGCTCTGCGCGATCGACTGCTCGTCGCCGATGTCGGCGAAGACGTCGCGGAAGACCGGCAGGCGGCTGCCGGCCTCGGCCGGGACGTGGAGCCCGGCCTGGTGCATGAGGCGCGAGCAGGCCCGAGCGTGCGCAGCGTGACGGTCTTGCCGCCGGTGTTCGGGCCGGTCACGACGAGCGCCGAATAGCCGTCGCCGAGCCGGATGTCGATCGGCACGACGTGGCCGCTCAGGCCTGGATGACGGGCGCCAAGGAGGACGACCTCGGGCCGGTCGACGGTCTCGGCCCGCACGGCGTCCAGCTCGCCCGCGAAGATCGCCTTGGCCGACCAGAAGTCGAACCGGGCCAGCGCGCCGAGCGTTTCGCGGAGGAGCGGCGCGTTGGTCGCGACGAGCATCGAGAGCTCGTCGAGGATCCGCTCGATCTCCGCCTGCTCGGCCACCTGTGCCTCGCGCCAGGCGTTGCCCAGCTCCACGACGACGAGGGGCTCGATGAACAGGGTCTGGCCGCTGCCGGAGGCGTCGTGGACGATGCCCTTGACCCGCGCGCGGGCGTCGGCCTTGACCGGCACCACGTAGCGGCCGTTGCGGAGCGTGACGATCGGCTCCTGGAGCGACGAAGCCGAGCTCCGAGCCGACGAGCGTATCCAGCCGCCGGCGGAGGCGGTCGTAGGCCACCCGAACCGCGGCGCGCAGCCCGCCGAGGCGGGGCGATGCCGTGTCGAGGAGCTCGCCGGCGGGGTCGAAGCTGCGGGCGAGCGTGCTGCGCAGCGCCGGCAGGGCGTGGACCTCGTGGCCAAGGTCGCGGAGCAGCGGGCGCCGCTCGTCGGCGAGGGAGGTCGCCAGGCGTGCCGCCGCGTCCAGGGTCTCGGCGATCTCGAGGAACTGGCCTGGGTCGAGGCGGCCGGACCGGGCCGCCCGCTCGACCGCGGGCCCGATGTCGTGGGCCGAGCCGATGCCGATCCCCGGCCGTTCCATGAGCAGTGCCCGGGCCTGTTCGGTCTCGTCGAGGCCACGGGCCACGATGACCGGGTCGTTCGATGGCTCGAGGGTCTCGGCCAGGCGGCGCCCGGGCGCGAACGCGGTCGCCGCCGCGAGGCGCTCGCGAACGAGGGGGAACTCCAGGATGGCCAGCGATCGTTGATCCATGCCGCCGCTCAGTCGGAGACGGCCCGCGCCCGGGACGATGCGCGCGTGCCCGGCCCCGAGACCGCGGGTTCGTCGGCCAGGAAGAAGCGCACCGGCAGGCTCAGCCAGGGCTCGCCCGCGTAGGCGATGCCGATCCGCGGCGTCGCCACGATCGTGCCGGGGTCCTCGTCGGGGCGCGCCTCGAGGCGGAGCGGCGCGTCGGCGCTGCACAGGTCGATGCCGTCGAGGTCGGGACTCACGGAGAACGCGGCGCCGACGAGGCCGGGCCCGGAGGCAAGGCCGGCCAGGGGCAGGCGTCCGACGCGCGTGGCGATGCGTGCCCGGGCCGCCGGGTCGGCATCGGCGTGACGGGTCGCGCGGCGCGCCCCCAGGTCGTGCCGGATCCGTGCCGCGCGCATGGCGTCCTCGCCCTCGATCGGCGATGCGGCCCGGACGAGGACCGCCGATGCCGAGCCGGGTGGCCCGCAGACGACGTTGAGGCAGGTGTACATGCCGTAGACACGGTACACGTAGGCGTGGCCCGGTTCGCCGAACATCGCCGCGTTGCGCGGCGTCCGACCGGACCGCGCGTGGGACGCCTTGTCCTCCGGCCCGAGGTAGGCCTCCGTCTCGACGATCCGTCCGACGCGCCGCGTCCCGGACTCGTCCTCGCGCACGAGGTGCGCTCCCAGCAGTGATCGGGCGGCCTCGTCGGCCGCGCCCGCGAGCCTCGAGCGGTCGAAGACGGTCAGATGGTCAGACCAGGCCGCGGATGTCGGCCGGGATGAAGGGCCCCAGGAGCGTGTAGACGCCGGGGATGAGCACATCCCGGTAGACGTGCACGATGCCCGAGCTGTCGATCGCCTTCCAGAGGTCGCGCACGAGGATGAGCTCGCCGTCCGATGGCACGATCGGCAGCCGGAAGAACGAGTCCAGGATGATGATCGCGCAGCCCAGCAGGACCATCGCCTGGATCACGCCGAGGATGCCGCCCAGGACCTCGTCCACGGCGGTCGCCTTGGCGAACAGCGGCTGGTGCTTGTACAGGCCCTGGATCACGAGCGAGAAGACGACGGTCGCGACCACGAAGACGAGGCCGAAGCCGATCATGTAGCTGTACTGCGGCACGAACTGGTGCCAGTTCTGGGCGAAGAAGCCGCCCACGGTGTCCCGCAGGTTCGCGGCCAGCAGGAACGAGAAGAGGATCGAGCCAAGCCCGAGCAGCCGGCGCAGCGTCCCCTGGATGAATCCCAGGATGAAGGCCACGGCGAACACGAAGGCCATGACGAGGTCGAACAGGTTGAGGCTGTGGATGAACCCGACGATGTCCACGGTCGGTCAAGGTCTCCGCGTGCGGGCCATCCCGGACGTACCGTTGACAGAGGTCACCGGCGGAACAGCGGCGCAAGCGTAGCAGGGCATCTCGGCGCGACAACCGACCGGAAGGTACCAGACCGCACCATCTGACTGGTACGGGCGCCGATCAGGTGCGCAGGCGGGCGCCGGCGGCACGCAGCGCGTCCGTGACGGCGCCGATCGCAGTGTCCACCTCGGCGTCGCTCAGCGTGCGGTCGGCCTCGAAGCGGAGACGGAACGCGAGGCTCTTCTCGGTCGCGGCGAGCGGCGTGCCCCGGTAGATGTCGAACAGGCGCAGGTCCGTGAGCAGGTCACCGGCGGCGGTCCGGACGATCTCCTCGATGGACGCGGCCGGGCGATCCTCCGGCACGACGATCGCGAGGTCGCGCTGGACGGCCTGGTGGCGCGACAGCGGCCTGGAGCGGACGGCCGGCGGCTGGCCGCCGGACAGCCCGGTGATCGCGAGCTCGGCGATGAGGATCCGTCCCGCCCGCAGGTCGAGCGCCGCGAGGAGGTCGGGATGGGCCTCCCCCACCCGCCCGATCAGCTCGCTCCCCGCCCGGGCGACCGCAGCCCGTCCGGGATGGAACGGGTAGCCGTCCGTGGCGGCCTCGTAGGTCACGGCCGGCATGCCCAGCACATCGGCGACCAGCTCCACGATGCCCTTGGCGTCGTCCAGGTCGTAGGCGCGGGCCGGGCGGTTCCAGGACGGCGGCTCGGCGGCGCCGGTGAGGGCCAGCCCGAGGCGCCACCACTCGGTCGGGCCGGACGGCAGCTTCCCGTAGCCCTTGCCGACCTCGAAGATCGCGATGTCGTCGCGGCCCCGGCGCTGGTTGGCGTCGACGATGTCGAGCAGGCTCCCGATGAGGTCCTGGCGCAGCACGGAATGGCTCGCCGAGAGCGGGTTCGTGACCGTGATCGGTTCGCCGCTCGCCGCCCCCTCCCCCGCCGGCGGCGGCCCGGCGTCGCCCGGCCAGCGCACGAGCGCCGCCCGACCCGGTTCGACCAGCGCGTACGTGACGACCTCGGATACGCCCGCCCCCGCGAGGGCCTGGCGGATCGCGTCCCGGGTGGCCATGGGGTCCGGCCGGAACGACGGCATCGCGGTGTCCGGCAGCGTCGGATCGATCGTCTCGTAGCCGGCCACCCTGGCGACCTCCTCGGCGATGTCCGCCTCGATCTCCAGGTCGGCCCGCCAGGTCGGCACGATCGCCGTCAGGGCCGGCGAGTCGGGTGGCACGTCGAGCGGGCGGCCGCCACGGGCCACGGGGATCGGGCCGTCCCCCGAACCTGGTTCGGTCTCCACGCCGACCCGCAGCAGGAACGAGGACTGGGCCTGGCCGTCGAGGTCCGTCCCGAGCAGCCGGTTGACGCGCGCCGGGCGGAACGGCACCCGGGTGGGCTCGGGTTCGGTCGGAGCGGTGTCGATCCGACCCGGCGCCGCCTCGCCACCCGCCCAGGCCACGATGAGCTGGGCGACCCGGTCGGCTCCGATCCGCGCGAGCCGGAACTCCTGGCCCTTCTCGAACCGCAGGCTCGCCTCGGAGCGGAGCGCGTAGCGCTGGCCGGTACGGCGGATCGAGACCGGATCGAAGATGGCCGACTCGATGACCACCTCGGTCGTGGTCGGGCCGACCTCGCTCGTCGCACCGCCCATGACGCCGGCGATGCCGAGCGCCTCGACCGGGTCGGCGATGAGGAGGGTCTCGGGATCGAGCACCCGTTCGACGTGGTCCAGCGTCACGAGGCGTTCGCCAGCGGTCGCTCGGCGGACGACGATCCGGCGGTCGTGGACCGAGGCGGCGTCGAACGTGTGGGTCGGCTTGCCGAGCTCGAGCATGACGTAGTTGCTCGCATCGACCACGTTGCTCACGGGGCGCATCCCGGCGGCCTGGAGGCGCATCTGCACGCGATCGGGCGACGGGCCCACCGTGAAGCCGCGGACGATCCGGCCGACGAACCGGCTGCACAACTCGGGCTCCAGATTCTCCACGGACAGACGGGCGGCGGTCGGCTCGCCGTTCTCGGCCACCTCGATGACCGGGAACCGCACCTTCGCGCCGGTCGTGGCCGAGACCTCGCGGGCAAGGCCGACGAGGCACAGCGCGTCGCCCCGGTTCGGCTTGACGTCGACGTCGAGGACCGTGTCGCCGTACAGCTCGACGAGCTCGCGGCCGATCGGCGTCTCGGGCGGCAGGATCAGGATCCCGTCGGCATCGGAGGTCAGCCCGAGCTCGTCGCCGGAGCAGAGCATCCCGTTGCTGACGACGCCCATCTTCTCGGTCCGGTCGATCCGCCGGCCGCCGGGCAGGACGGCGCCGGGCAGGGCCACCGGGACGCGCTGGCCGGGCGCGATGTTGGTGGCGCCGCACACGATCGAGAGGGGCTCACCGTCACCGACGCGGACGGTCGTGAGCGAGAGCCGGTCGGCGTTGGGGTGCTTGGCGACCGTGAGGAGCTCGCCGACGACGACGCCCTGCCAGTCGGCGCCCCAGCGGTCCAGCGCCTTGACCTCCATGCCCAGGACGGTCAGGCGCTCGGCCAGCTGCTCGGGCGTGAGGTCGAGGTCGACGTAGTCGGCCAGCCAGGACAGCGGCACCCTCACCGGAACTGCTCCAGGAAGCGCATGTCGCCTTCGAGGTAGTAGCGCAGGTCGCCCACGCCGTGGCGCAGGTTGGCGATCCGCTCGACGCCCATCCCGAATGCGAAACCCTGGAAGCGCTCCGGGTCGAGGCCGCCGTACTGGAGGGTGACCGGGTGGACCATCCCGGCGCCCAGGATCGTCATCCAGCCGGTCCTGGAGCACGCGGGGCAGCCGATGCCGCCACAGACGAGGCACTCCACGTCGAACGCGACGGATGGCTCCGTGAACGGGTAGTAGCCGGGCCGGAAGCGCGTCTTCCGTCCCGCGCCGAACATCGCGTGGGTGAACTCGACGAGCAGGCCGCGCAGGTCGCCCATCGTCGTGCCCTCGTCGATCATCAGCCCCTCGACCTGGAAGAACTCGGTCTGGTGGCTGGCGTCGATCGCCTCGTAGCGATAGACCCGCCCCGGCAGGAGCGCCCGGATCGGCGGCTTCTCCGCGTGCATCACCCGGATCTGGCCGGGCGACGTGTGCGTACGCAGCAGGTAGCCGTCGATGTCGACGTACAGCGTGTCCCACAGGTCGCGCGCCGGATGGTGGAGAGGGATGTTGAGCATCTGGAAGTTCGTAACGTCGTCCTCGACCTCGGGCCCTTCGTAGTCCACGAACCCGAACTGGGCGAAGATCCGGCTGATCTCGCGCTGCGTCTCGACGAGCGGATGCAGGTGGCCGCGGGCGGGCCGGCGACCGGGCGTGGTGACGTCGACGGTCTCGGCCGCCAGACGGGCGGTCAGGGCGGACGAGCCGAGTGTCGCGCGGCGTTCCTCCAGGCCGGCCGTGATGGCGGCCCGGATCTCGTTGGCGATGGCCCCGACCCGTGGCCGGTCGTCGACCGGGAGGCCGCCGATGCCGCGCAGGATGAGGGTGAGCTCGCCCTTCTTGCCGAGGATCGCCACGTCGAGCTCGTCGAGGGCGGCGAGGTCGGGTGCGGCTGCGAACGAGGTGAGGGCACGCTCCCGCAACCGCTCGAGATCGGAGCGGATGTCCTCGATGTTCACGTCAGGCGGGAGAGCCGGGCGGCGTCGCCGGGGCCGAATGACGCACGACGCGCCGGACGGCCGTCACTAGGCGCTCTTGGCGACCTCGACGATCCGCCCGAAGGTGGCGGCGTCGCGCACGGCCAGGTCGGCCAGCATCTTGCGGTCGATCTGGATGTCCGCCTTCTTCAGGCTCTGGATCAGCCGGCCGTAGGTGATCCCGTTCATGCGGGCGGCGGCGTTGATCCGGACGATCCACAGCTCGCGCATCTGGCGCTTGCGCTGCTTGCGGTCGCGGGTCGCATAGGCGAGCGCGTGAAGGAGCGCCTCGCGGGCGGGCTTGATGAGGCGCGAGCGTGTGCCGCGCCGGCCCTCGGCATCGTTGAGGAGGCGCTTGTGGCGCGCGTGAGACGTTACGCCTCGCTTGACCCGTGGCATCGATGGCTCCTAGAGGTACGGCAGCAGGCGACGGACCTGCGCTGCGTGCTCGACGCCCACCATGCTCTTGCCGGCGTAGCGGCGGGTGCGGCGGGACGACTTGATCTCGAGGTGATGGCCGCGCCAGGACCGGACCCGGTAGATCTTTCCACCGCCGGTCACGCCGAGGCGCTTCGCGGCCGCCTTGTGGGTCTTCATCTTGGGCATCAGCGGCCTACTCTCCTGTGGGTGCCGGCTCGGGCGCCTTGGGCGCTGCGGCGGGCTTCGCTCTCGTGGTGCGTGGCTTCGGGGCTGCGGGGGTGGTCGGGGCGGGGGCGGCGGTCGCTTCCGGGGCGCTGGCCTCGGCGGCTGGTTCGATGGTCGGTGCGGGCGCTGGGGTGGTCGGAGGCGTTGGTGCGGCGGCTGCAGGTGCCGCCTCGGCGGCCGGCGCGGGTGTCTCGGCGGCAGGCGTCGGGGCTTCGGCAGCGGGGGTCGGTGCTTCGGCCGGAGCCGTCGCCGTCGCCGTTGCGTCGGTCGTGCCCGCCGGTCCGTCGTGCGGCCGTGCCGTCGGCTCGATGACCTTCGGCTTGTGGACCGACGCGACGGTGATGTGCATCGACTTGCCCTCGAGCAGGGGTGCCCGCTCGATCACACCGTGATCCTTGATCTTGTCGGAGAACTTCTCCAGGAGCGCCCGCCCGATCTCCGGATGGGTCAGCTCCCGGCCGCGGAACTGGACCGCCACCTTGATCCGGTCGCCGTCCTCGAGGAACTCGATCGCCCGACGGACCTTGGTGTCGAAGTCACCGATGCCGATCTTCGGCTTGAGACGAACCTCCTTGAAGGTCACCGAACGCTGCTTGCGCTTGGCTTCCTTCTCGCGCTTGGTCAGCTCGTACTTGTACTGACCGAAATCGAGGAAGCGGGCGACCGGCGGGGAGGCCATCGGGGCCACCTCGACGAGGTCGTAGCCCCGTTCCTGCGCCATTTCGAGGGCCTGGGGCGTGGGCATGACGCCCAGCTGTTCACCCTCTTCGTCAACGACCCGAACCTGTGGGATCCGGATCATCTGATTGATGCGCAGGTCTCGACTGATGGTTTACCCCTTCGTAGCGTTGGCGCGATCGCCTCGCGTGCACGGCACGCCAGCGGCCAGGGCGCGGCCGCCGGCGCAGGATAGCACGAAGCTTCTTCGGCCGACAATCGGCCTCAGGAGTCTCCCCCGACCCCTCGGTTGGCCGACTCGGCCGCCAACCGATCGGCGAAGGCCTCCCACGGTTCGGCCGGCTGCTGCTCGCCGGCCCGGGTGCGCGGCGACGCGGTCCGGGCCTCGATCTCGCGGTCGCCCAGGACGACCATGTACGGGACCTTCTGCTCCTGGGCGAGCCGGATCTTGTTCTGCATGCGGTTGTCCGAGCGGTCCACCTCGACCCGCAGCCCGCGCGATCGCAGGAGCGACGGCGAGCTCCTCCCCCGCCTCGATGTGCCGGTCGGCGATCGGGATGACGACTGCCTGGACCGGCGCCAGCCAGAGCGGGAACGCGCCCGCGAAATGCTCGACGAGGATGCCGATGAACCGCTCGAGCGAGCCGTAGATCGCGCGGTGGATGGCGATCGGTCGCTGCGGCTGGCCGGCCTCGTCGATGTAGGTCAGGTCGAACCGCTCCGGAAGCATCGTGAGGTCGACCTGGATCGTCGCCATCTGCCACTCCCGGCCGAGGGCATCGTCGATGTAGATGTCGATCTTGGGCGCGTAGAACGTGCCGTCCTTGGGCTTGACCACGTAGTCGCCGCCGGCCTTGTCCAGCGCGGTCTTGATCAGCGCCTCGGCCCGCTCCCACAGTCCGGGATCCCCGATCGCCTTGTCGGGCTTCGTCGCGAACGCGAAGCGCGGCGTCAGGCCGACCCACGAGTACGCCTCCCGGACTTCGCCGAGGAGCGCCTCGAGCTCGTCGGCGAGCTGGTCGGGCCGGACGTAGATGTGGGCGTCGTCCTGGATGAACTGGCGCACCCGGGTGAGCCCCGACAGCGTGCCCGAGCGCTCGTTGCGATGGAGCCGGCCGTACTCGTTGAAGCGCAGCGGCAGGTCCCGGTACGAGCGCACCTTCGAGCGGTAGATGAACGTGGACTCCGGGCAGTTCATCGGCTTGAGCGCGAACTCGTGGCCCTCGGACTCCAGCTTGAACATGTTCACGTCGTAGAGGTCCCAGTGGCCCGACTGCTGCCACAGCTTCTTGTCGACGAGGATGGGCGTGCTGATCTCCTGGTAGCCCCGCCGGGCCTGGAGCTCGCGCATGGCGCCTTCGAGCGTGCGCCAGATCATCTGGCCCTTGGGGTGCCAGAACGCCGAGCCCGGGCTGACGTCGTGGAAGCTGTACAGGTCGAGCTGGACGCCGAGCCGGCGATGGTCGCGCTTCTTGGCCTCGGCGCGCCGCCACAGGTATTGCTCGAGATCCTCGGCGTTCTCCCAGACCGTGCCGTAGATGCGCT
Organism: uncultured Chloroflexia bacterium; assembly: GCA_963849405.1. Classification (GTDB taxonomy): domain Bacteria; phylum Chloroflexota; class Limnocylindria; order Limnocylindrales; family CSP1-4; genus C-114. The sequence goes on along the minus strand of CAWKHG010000006.1, from coordinate 403,979 downwards.
GGAGCATCGGCCGCTTCTCGTCGCCCCGCCAGTACGCGCCGGCGAGGGCGAGGAGCTTGAATGGCCCGATCTTGCTCGTGGACGCGACGTGGGGGCCTTTGCACAGGTCGCTGAACGCGCCGTGCTCGTACAGCGAGACCGGCGGCATCGGCGCCCCCTCGGCCTTCGCCTTGGCGCCCAGGTCGTCGAGGATCTCGACCTTGAACGGCTGGTCGCGCTCCACGAACAGGGCCCGGCCCTCGGCCGGCGACAGCTCGCGGCGGACGAAGGGATGGTCCGCGGCCACGCTGGCGGCCATCCGCGCCTCGATCGCGCCGAGGTCCTCGGGCGTCAGCTGGCGGGGCAGCTTGAAGTCGTAGTAGAACCCGTCGGCGATGGCCGGCCCGATGCCAAGCTGGGTGCCCGGGAAGAGATCCAGGACCGCCTCGGCCATGACATGAGCGGCGCTGTGGCGCATCGCGTCGAGGTCGCTGTGGGCGCCGGCGTCGAGCAGCTCGTCCGCGGAGCCGCGCTCGGGCGCCTCGAAGACGTCCTCGCCGACCTCGTCGCTTTGTTGCTCGTCGCTCATCCCGGCCTCCAGAATCACAAGACCCCTCGTCCGACAGGACGAGAGGTCGTCTGACCATCCCGCGGTACCACCCGCCTTCGACGCGCCGATCAGTCCGACGGCGGTCGCTCTCGTGGCCGCGCTAACGGGCGGATCCCGGGCCGGTTCACCGGCCGCTCGCGGGTGGTGCGTTCGTCGGCTCCGGCCGCCGGGCTCGCAGCATCTGCCCGGCTCTCTGAGGCCATCGGCGACGGGCGTGTCCCGTTCGACGCGTTCTCATCTGATTCGGGGGCCGCCGAACCCTGGTCGGCCAGCACCCGCGCGAACAAGTATCGCGGCCGTCGCACGACGCCGTCAACGCGACGGGCGGAGCCGTCGGGCGCGCGCGCCGGCCCACCCGGCGTATCCGGTGCTATTGCTCGACCCAGCGCATCGCCCGGATCCACCAGTCGATGAAGCGTTGTCGGATGCGCGCCATGACGGTCCCTTGTGTGCAGCCGGATGTGCCACACGTAGGAACGCACCGATGAAGAGAGCGTTACGGCCCAGTCCCTCGTGCGAGAGATCTGCAAGGCGCACGCCGCGACGCGGGGTGGGTCGAAGGGATGGTGGGCGACACTGGACTCGAACCAGTGACCTCTTGCATGTCAAGCAAGTGCTCTAACCAGCTGAGCTAGCCGCCCATGCGACGCGGTTCCGTCGCGCCGCCCGGGGATGATACCGCAGGGCCGCTCGGCGACGCCATCGCTCAGGCCGGCGTCGCGGACCGTGGACCGCGACCATCGCGGCGACGCTCCTTCGAGGGGGGCCCAACTGGGCGTACATGAAGTGGCGGCTGAGAGGCTCTGTCTCAGTCAGCAATTCGCCGCGAAGGAACGTCATGGCTTTGAGCCGATCTGACGGGACACGGCCCTGCCAGCTCAGGTCGTAGTCATCGTCTCTTTCGTCGTCCTCGATCGCGTTCGAGAACCCGGTCCGAATGCTGGCTTCGCCGCCCGACCTCGCTTGGCGATACGAGATCGGCTCCGAGGCCTCCCAGCCAAACGCCACCGGGTCGAAGTTGAGGAAGACACCAAAGTTGGGGCGACCGTCTCCGCCGCCAGCAATGACTCCCGGCAAGGCTATCGGGGTTCCGGTTCGCCTCTCGAGCTCGACCAAGGCGGGCGAGAACTCGGCGGCGTCTTCGCGGCTGAGATGTCCAACCTTCTGACCCCTGATCCACACGGACACAGCTTCGGAGTCGTATGGATTGTCAGGTTCTCGGATCAAGGTCGCCTCGATCGCGAGGCGCACTCGCTCTGAGCCGGACCCGACGATCGCGAAGAGCAATTCCTGATAGTGGGACTCGCCCACGACCTCCAGGTTGTCCTGGCCCCCCAGCACCGTGGGCGGGGCGCGGTTCGTTCGCGGAGTCTCTGGACTCCCGCCAAAGAGCCGTTTCAGGAACCCCATGCCCCACCCAAGTGGCGGTAGGTTGCGCCGCAGTGCCCAGCCGCGCGTCGATGTTACTTCTCGGCACAACCCTCGGACTTGGCAGCCGACCGAAGGGCGATTGATGGGGCAGCTAGGACGCGACAGCGCACACGGCGTACACGGAGAAGTCGATCGCCAAGTTGTCGATCTCGTGCCACCACTTGACGGTCCAGCCGGTTGCGGTCGGATAACTCGCTCCGATGAAATTCTCCCACTTGGGGCCGACGCCCTTGGTGAAGAGGTCCGAGTAGTCGTATCCGCCGCCAATCGCGACTTTTCCGGATGGGCAGGCAACGCTTGACGTTCCCGACACGACGCCAAGGGTCATCGTGAAGTCTTCAGTCACGATCTCGTATCCGCTGACGCCGGGAGCGCCAGGAGCGCCGTTCGATCCCGGTGCCCCATTCGATCCGTCATCTCCCTTGGGACCGGGGGCACCGGTCGGACCCGGCTGGCCATTCGCTCCCGTGAGTCCGCGCTGGTTCCAGACGATCGCCTTCTCGCCTGTTCGGCATCGCCTGCCAGCTTGGAAGTCGATGAGTCGGATAGTCCCAGCGCTGTTCAGACACGCCGTATAGACCTTCGTCGATGAGTTCGGTATCGCTGCGTTCGCGAACCCGATCGCGGACACGATCAGGATGATGGCGAGAGTGGCTATCGCGAGGACGCGGGCGAGGATTCGTGGCATCGGTTCGCTCCTTGGGCGGTCTGCTGCTGGGCTATGCGGCTGCCGGCCACCCTACACCGGCGTTCGATTGTCACGCTTCATTCGCGAAACAGGTGAAGACCTCGCAGTTGCTCCAGACGAGAAGCCGCATCTTGCGGTCCGCGCCGGGCGCAGGCGATGATTTCGCCTCACTCGCGGCCGGCGCGCCCTGCCGGTCGGGGCACACACACCCGAGGTATCTGATGTTCGACGACGACTCCGGATCTCCCGAAGCGAACGCCTCAATCGTGTCCGGCGCCTGGGACATGCTGTCGTCGGCCGCGGACGCGGTCGTCGACACGTCGATGGCCGCGGCCTACGCGAGCGGAGCGGCCACCGAGGCCGTGCTCGGCGGCGCGGCGCACATCGATGCCGGGATCCTCGACGCCGTCGGAGCGGACGGGCTGGCGGCGGATATCCGCAGCGGCGCGAACACGCTCCAGGACAACGCATCCGAGGACTGGGGCAACGCCGGCGACTCCCTCAGCTCCGCCGGTGAGGACGTCTTCGGCCAGTAAGTCCCGACCAGTCAGCTTCGACGCCCCGGGCACTGTCCGGGGCGTTTCAATTCGCCTCCCTGCGGCGGGCACGCCGTCGAGCCGCCATCATGGCGCGATGGCGACCGACCAGGACCACGAACTGATCGACGTCGGCGACGGCCGACGCCTCGACCGGTTCGGATCCGTCCTGCTCGATCGTCCGTGCCCACCTGCTGAATGGTGGCCGCTGCGCGATCCCGGCGCCTGGCCGTCGGCCGACGCCCGCTTCACCCGGCGCGGTGGAAGGCGACGTGGACCACGCCGGCTGGACGACCCGCAACGGCCGGCCCATCGAGCCGTGGTGCATCCGCGAAGGTGACCTCCAGGCCGAGCTGCGCCTCGCCGGATCCGGCCAGGTCGGCTGGTTCCCCGAGCAGGCGCCGAACCGGCGCTGGATCGGCGCGCGGGTCCGGGAGCTGGCCCGGCCCGGACGCCGCGGTCCCGAACCCCGAGGCCGAGCCTCCGGCGGTCCTGAACCTGTTCGCGTACACCGGTGGCAGCACGCTCGCGGCCGTCGCCGCTGGCGCGCGGGCCACGCACGTGGACGGGGCTCGGACGGCCGTCGCATGGGCACGCCGCGACGCGGAGCTCAACGGATTCACGGATCGCCCGGTGCGCTGGATCGCGGACGACGCGGTCGTCTTCGCCCGACGCGAACGGCGGCGCGGCCGGCGCTACGCGGGGATCGTCCTCGACCCGCCGAGCTACGGCCACGGCCCGGGCGGCCACGACTGGCGCCTGGAGCGCGACCTGCCCGGCCTGCTGGCGGACCTCGCGGCGCTCCTGGAGCCGTGGCGCGGGTCGTTCGTGCTCCTCTCGGCCCACAGCGGCGACGTCGAGAGCGGGCGGATCGCCGCCTGGCTGGAGCGGGCGCTCGGGCCGGGAGATCTGACGGTCGAAGCCCTGACCCTCGACGCCCGGAGCGGGGTCCAGCTCCACCTCGGCGCGTCGGTCCGCTGGGTGCGCCGGGCGATGAGCGCGTGACCCGCGCGCGATGAGCGCCCCGGAGCTGACCAGCACCGCCAACCCGCGGGTCAAGGCCGTCGTCCGCCTTCGCGACCGGCGCGAGCGGGACGCCATGGGCCTGGCCCTCGTCGACGGGGTGCGCGAGATCGGGCGGGCGATGGACGCCGGGGTCGAGATCGTCGAGGTCTTCGCGTCCGCGTCGCTGGTGACCACGGCCGAGGCCGGCGCACTCCTTGCCCGCATCCGCGCAGCGCGCCACCCCGACCACGGAGGTCTCCGAACCGGTCCTCGTCCGGATCGCGTTCGGCGACCGGACGGACGGCATCGTCGCGGTCATCCGGATGCCCCGGCCGACGCTCTCGGATATCCGCCTACCGTCGGCGCCCGCGGCGGGCCTCATCGCCGTGGTCGAAGGCGTCGAGAAGCCCGGCAACCTCGGGGCGATCCTGCGCTCTGCCGACGGTGCCGGTCTCGACGCGATCATCGCCGCCGACCCCCGGACCGACCTGGCCAACCCCAACGTCATCCGGGCCAGCCTGGGCACGATCTTCGCCCGCCCGGTCGTGGCCGCGTCGACGGCAGACACCCTCGCCTGGTTGCGAGGGAGCGGCGTGACGATCGTGGCGGCCCGGGTGGACGGCGCGACCGACTACGCCGCGCAGGACTTCCGCGGGCCGGTCGCGATCGTGCTCGGGGCCGAGGCCGAGGGGCTCAGCCCCGCCTGGCTGGCGCCCGACGTCCGGGCGGTCCGGCTGCCGATGCACGGCGTCGCGGACAGCCTCAACGTGTCGGCGACGGCGGCCGTGCTCTTCTACGAGGCACGCCGCCAGCGCGATGCCGCCCCGACGAAAGGTGAGGCACCATAGCCGGCATGGACAGCTTCGACTTCGTGATCATCGGCGCCGGTCCGGGCGGCGAGGCGGCCGCGAACAAGGCCCGGGAGCTCGGGAAGAGCGTCGCGGTCATCGACAAGCAGTGGTTCGGCGGGTCGTGCCCGCACATCGGCTGCGTGCCGTCGAAGGCGCTTCTCAACTCCGCGGCACGCCACGCCGCCAACCCCGCCACGTACGACTGGGCCCGCGCGTCGGCCCGCCGCGACTACATGGTCAACCGCCCGCCGCACGCCGACGAGCCCGACGACTCGGGTCATGTAAAGGCGCTCGAGGACGCCGGCGCGAAGACCTTCCGCGGCACCGGCCGCATCGTGGGCCGCGGTCGGGTCGACGTGGCGCACGAGGGAGCCACCACCGAGCTGGCGGGCCGCGACGTCATCGTGGCCATCGGCTCGACCACCAAGGTCCCGCCGCTCGACGGGATCCGCGACATCCCGTACTGGACGAACCGCGAGGCGACGCTGGCCCGCGAGCTGCCGAGAAGCCTCCTCGTCGTCGGCGGCGGCCCGACCGGCTGCGAGCTCTCGCAGGTGTACGCCCGGTTCGGCGTACCGGTGACGATCATCCAGTCCGGGCCACGGCTCATGCCGACCGAGCACCCACGCAACTCCGAGGCCGTTCGGGCGGCGCTCGTCGCATCGGGCGTGCGCGTCCGGCTCGGCGTCCGGGCGGTCCGCGCCCGGGCCGGAGCGGGGACCGACGGCGCCCACGCGATCGAGCTGGACGACGGGACGACCGCCGAGGGCCACGCGGTGCTGCTCGCTGTCGGCCGCGACTTCGGCCTCGACGACCTGGGCCTCGAGCACTACGGGCTCGACCTGTCCAATCGGGCATCGTTCCCGCACGACGGCCGGCTCCGAGTCGCGGACGGGCTGTGGATCGTCGGGGACCCGGCCGGTCCCGAGCTCCACACCCACCAGGGCCACTACCAGGGCGAGCTGGCGGTCCGGATGGCCCTCGGCGAGGCCGTCCTTCCCGACTACCGCGCCCTGCCCCGGGCGACCTACACCGATCCCGAGGCCGCGTCTGTCGGGCTGACCCTGGACCAAGCGCTGTCCGCCGGGCTCGACGCGTTCGAGTGCGTCCAGGACTTCACGAAGAGTGCCAAGGGCTTCTCGGTCGAGGCGACGATCGGCCACGTGACGATCGTGGTCGACCGGAAGAGCCACGAGCTCGTTGGCGCGGCGATGGCCTGCCCGGACGCGTCGGCGGCGATCCACGAATGCGTCCTGGCCATCAAGACGCGGGCGACGATGGAGGTCCTGGCGGACACGATCCACGCGTTCCCGTCCACCTCGCGCATCTTCAACGGCCTGTTTGCCGAGGCGCTCCGCGAGCTCCGCTCCTAGGCGCGCACGGGCGCCTCAGCCGGGCGCCTCGTGCACGACCACGCCGTCCATGAGGACGAGACGCGGACGGGCCGTGCGCAGGGCCTCCGGGTCCGTGAGCGCGACGGCGGGGATGACCAGCAGATCGGCCCTCTGGCCGGGGGTCAGGCGCCCTCGATCCGTCTCGCCCGCCGCCGTCGCGGCGCCGATGCAGGCCGCCCGGAGCGCCTGCGGGAGCGTGATCGCCTCGGCCAGCCCGAACGTGGGCACGTCCGCGGCCCACGACGGATCGCGCCGGCGGACGGCCATGGCGAGGGCCGGCCAGGGACTGTCGTCGGCCGCGGGAGCGTCGGTCCCGAATGCCAGCGTCGCGCCGGACGCGAGCAGACGCGCCCAGGGATAGCTGCCCTCCGCCCGCGGGCCCCACGCACGGTGGGCCTTTGCCGCGTCGTCTCGCAGGTCGGCCGGCTGCACGGAGGCGACGATGCCGGAACGGCCGAACCGGGACAGGTCCGCGTCATCGGCCAGCTGGACGTGCTCGACCCGCGGCCGCAGCGCGGTCCTGCCCGCCGTCGGCTCCAGGGCGTCGAGGGCGGCCCGTAGCGACCGATCGCCGATCGCATGGATCTGCGTCGCGATCCCGGCCCGCGCCGCCGTCTCGGCCAGGGCGGCCATCTCGGCCGGCTCCGTGACGAACGTCCCCAGCGGTCCGGCCGGTGGCGCGCCACGCGCGGGCTCGTCGAGATACGGCGCGAAGATCGCCGCCGTCCGCGACCCGAGCGTCCCGTCGCCGAACAGCTTGAGCCAGCCGACCCGCGCTCGGCCGTCCGGCGGCCCCAGCGGATCGCCGGACCGGAGGCCGCGGGCGATCGCCAGCTCGAGGGCGCCCTTGCGGATCCCGGCGTGGACGCGGATGGGCAGGCGCCCGGCCTCGGCGAGGCGCTGGATGGCCGCGAACCCGTGCTCCAGCCGGACGTCCGACTCGAGCTCGCCCGGCTCGTGCGCCGCCGACGACGCCCAGGCCGAGCAGCCGGCGGCAGTAGCGCTCGATGAGCTCGGCCAGGCGCTCGCCGTCGAGGGTCGGGGCGTGGGCGGTCACGAGGCCGGTCGCATCCTCGTGGAGGACGCCCTCCGGCGTCCCGTCGGCGAGGCGGCGGACGATCCCACCGGTCGGATCCGGCGTCGTCGCCGAGACGCCGGCCGCCGCGAGGGCCGCCGGGCTCACCCAGACCGCGTGGAGGTCGTGCGACCACAGCACGACCCGGCGACCCGGCGCGGTCGCCTCCAGTGCGGCGGCCGTCGGCCACGCACCCCACCGGCCGGCGTCCCAGCCGCCGCCGCGCAGCCACGCCTTCGGGTCGTCGAGGGCCTCGTGCGCCGCGCGGATCCGGTCCAGCCCCGCCTCGAGGGTCGGCGCGGTCTCGAGCTCGAGCTGGACGGCCGCGACCGCCGCATCGGCGAGGTGGAGATGGCCGTCCGTCAGCCCCGGGATGACCGCCTCGTCCGGGCCGAGCGCGATCCGTCGCGGTTCGCGGGCCCGCCAGGTCCTCGATCGCCGCGTGCGGGCCGGCGGCGACCACCCGGCCCTGCTCGACCGCGATCGCCTCGACGATCCCCAGGTCGTTCGCCGCATCGCCGGCGAGGGTGGCGATCCGGCCGACGACCACGAGGTCGACCGTCACCCAGCCTCCTCGGGCCCGGCCAGGAGGGCCGCGAGCCCGGCGCCGTCCAAGCCGGCGCCCACGCCGAAGGACAGCGCGACGCGCGCCTTCGGCCCGCTCGAGCATCCCGGCGAGCATCGCCCCGGCCCGGACCCAGGTGGCGCCACCGCCCTTGAACGCGTAGCCCGTGCCGGCGCGACCGGCCAGGGTCCGCGTGACGAGGACTACGGGGATGCCGGCGGCCATCGCGCGCTGCCCGGCCTCCAGCGGACCGGCCGAGGTATTGCCGGCGCCTGTGGCCGCGATGACGATCCCCCGGGCGCCCAGGGCCGCGGCCGCGTCGACGAGCGCGCCGTCCATGCCGACGGTCGCAGTGATGAGGAAGACCGGTTCCGCGGCCTCGGCCGTCGCGACATGTCGCCGCCCGACCCGGTGCCGGCTGACGATGACCCGCCCCCTCGCGACCTCCCCGAGCGGGCCGAGGTTCGGGCTCTGGAACGTCGTCAGCGACGAGGCATGCGTCTTCGTGACGTCATCGGCGGCGTGGATGGAGCCGGCGAGGAGCACGACGACGCCCTGGTCCCGGAGCGCCGGCGAAATGGCCGCCCGGACCGCATCCGTCAGGTTGGCCGGCCCGTCGTAGCCGGCCTCGCTCGAGGAGCGCATCGCCCCGGTCACGACGACGGGCTTCGGCGTCGTGAGGACGAGATCCCAGGCGAAGGCGGTCTCCTCGATCACGTCCGTCCCCTGGACGACCACGACGCCGTCCACGGTGGGGTCGTCCGCCGCGCCGCGGATCGTCTCGGCGATCTCGAGCAGCCGCCCGAGCGTCAGGTGGCTGGCCGGCGTCCGGGCAAGGTCGATGGGCACGAGGTCGGCGACCTGGTCGAGGCCCGGCGTGCGGGCGAGGATGGCGGCTCCGTCGAGGCTCGGGACGTTGCCGCCGGCCACCGGGTCGTACGCCGACGCGATCGTCCCGCCGAGGAAGACGACCGCGACGCGGCTCAATGTGGGGCGCCGAGGTCGCCGTCGCCGGGCGCGAGCTCCTCCGCGGTGTCGGCTTTCGCGGCCGCCGCGGGCGTCTCCGCCGGCGCGGCCACGGTCGGTGGCGCGGCGGGGCCGTGGCCATGGCCACGGCCGTCCTCGGGCCTGGCCGGCGGCGAGTGCGGCGTGAGCACGAACGGCTCGGCCGGCGCATGGGTGTCCGCCGTCGACGCCAGGGGCTCCTCCCCCACCACCGGCGGTGCCCCGGGCCGTCGCCGCCAGACGACCGAGACGACACCGGTCCCCGCCAGGATCACCGCGACGCCGAGCAGCACGACCGTCGTGCCGAGAAGGTCGGCGATCGGGCCGACGATGATGATCGGCACGAAGCTGGCCACCGAGATGAGCGTGAACAGCACGCCGTACACCCGCCCGCGGACGTCCGGTGGGAGGTCCTCCTGGAGCTGCGTCTGGGAGGAGATGGCCACCGCCGCGTAAGCCGCCCCGGCCAGGAACGCGACCGTCACGACGATGCTCAGCGTGGAAACGACATGGGACAGCTGGAGCGACGCACCGGCGAAGAAGCGGGAGATCTCGCCGACGACCGACAGCATCGCGATCAGGATGCCCAGGACGATGAGGCCACCTTCGATCAGCCGGCGACGGCGGACCAGGTGGCCGAAGTTATTGAGGGCGAGGATGCCCATCACGACCCCCAGCCCGAGCGGCAGGACGACGACGACCACGTCGCGCGGGTCCAGCCCGAGGGTTTGCTTCGCGAACCCCGGCCCGAGCGAACCGAGCACCCCGACGAGGGACGCCGTCGCTCCCAGGTACACGATGCTCCAGGCGATCGAGCGGTGCTGCTGGATGTAGCGCAGGCCCTCGAAGAGCTGGCCGAAGGTGGTCGACACCGCGTGCTCGGCGTCCCGCGCCGCCTGGAGGGCCGAGGGCCGCTCGAGGTGCTCATCGGCGGACGGCAGGGTCACGCAGAACACCGCCGCGACCAGGTACAGGGCCGCGACGATGAGCAGCAGGCCGGTCGGCCCGGCGATCGTCACCGCGAGCGAGCCGAACAGGGCAAAGCCGAGCGCGAACGCCGCGTTCAGGGTGACCGTGAATATCCCGTTGGCAGCCACGAGCTGGTGGCGTGGGACGAGCCGCGGGATCATCGCCGCCTCGGCCGGCGAGAAGAACGTCGAGGCCGTCGATACGACGATGTTGAGCAGGTAGAGGAGGCCGAGCTGCTCGCGCGCCAGCACCATCGCGGCGATCGCGACGCCGCGCAGGACGTTCGTGGCGACGAGCACGCCGCGCGGATCGAACCGGTCCACGAACACCCCGGCGAGCGCCGACAGGAGCACGGCCGGCACGAGGAACGAGAGGATCAGGGCGCTGACCGCCGCGTTGGACGCCGTCGTTTCGAGCACGATGACGGTCAGGCCGTAGAGGACCATGTTCCCGCCGATCTGGGTCGCCGCCTGCGACAGCCAGAGCAGGAGGAACGGGCGGTTCTTCAGGACCGCGATCGCGCCACTGCCGGTCTCGGCCGGCGTCCCCTTGGTCGGGACCAGCATCGTCATGGGGCAGGCCGGGCCGCGGCCGTGATCGCCGGATCGCCCCGCTCGACGAACCCGGCAAGCCGCCGCTCCAGCGCGCTGCGGGCGATGAGCACGTGCCGGCCACACCCCTGGCAGCGCAACCCGACATCGGCGCCCAGGCGGTCGATGAGCCAGGTGTCGGTGCCGCACGGGTGGGCGCGCTTCAGGCGCACGACGTCGCCCAGGAGCAGGAGGACCGGCGGAGGTGCCATTCGGCCGGTCAGGGTATCAGAGCCGTGGTTGGCCATGGCTCGGCACGAGGGTCCTGGTCGTCGCGGGCAGCTCCAGGCGGTTCACCGGCGTGACCGTGATCTGGATGTCCGGGAACGTGGCTTTCAGTCGGGCGACGATGCCACCGGCCCTCGTGAGCGAGCCGGTCAGCGTCGCCGCATTGCCGATCGCGTCGACCTGGAACGGATCGCCCAGCGCGGTGTCCTCGATCGAGATGGCGCCGGGCGGCCCGGCCACGACCGAGCCGGAGACGATGCGCACGCCGTCCACCGCATACGACTCCGCCCCGGCGTTGCGCAGCTCGTTGAGCAGGTCCTGGACGGCCGTACCGGGGATCGGGCCCTCCACCGTGATCTGGATCCCGGGACCGGTCACCGGCAGGAGGCCGGCCCAGGCGCGTATCCGGGCGAGGTCGGTCTGGAGCTGGCCGAGGGACGTGTCGCCGCGCGCCCGGGCCGCGGTCAGGGCGTCGAGCTGCGCGCGCGTCGACGCGATCTCCGCCCGGAGCTGGTCGTTGCGGGTGTTCAGGTTCGCGACGAGGTCAGTGAGCTCCGTCGCGGTCGAGGGCGTCCAGGCCGTTGCCGACCGACTGGGCGCGGAACTGGACGACGAGGAGCAGGCCGAGGATGACGGCCACGACCGCCACCGAGAGGCTGTTCCGGGTGGCCCGCATCGAGTGGCTCACGGGGCCGCCGGGCTCGCCGGAGTCGTCGAGGGGCCCGCGCTCGGTGCCGCCGCGTCGGACGGCCGGCCGAAGCGCAGGTTCAGGGCGCCCGCGTAGGCCGGCACGACGACGTCCGACGGCTGGGCGATCGAGATCCGGATGCCCGACGATCCCGCGCGGACCTGGATGAAGTCGGCGAACGAGGGCGCGCTCGACATCGTGGCGTACAGATCCTTCGAGCCGATCGCCGCCACCTGGTACGGCGGCGCGAGGTACGCGGAGTTGACGAGCACGGAGCCGCCGATGTCGAGGATGGCCGACGACCCGGTGACGCGTTCCCCGTTCACCGCGACCGCCTCCGCCCCCGCCAGCCAGAGCTCCTCGACGACGGTCCGCACGTCGGCCGCCGTGACGCGGCGATCGGACGGGTCGCCGCCCGGCGGGACCTGGTCGACCGAGTCCTCGAGCTGGATGACGAGCCCGGTCCCGTGAAGGGCGATGAGACCGGCCGAGATCCGGGCCTTGGCGAGGTCGTCGTTGACGGCCCGCACGGCGGCGTCGCTCCCGGGACCGCGGTCCTCGACGGCCTGGATCTGTGCCCGCAGGTCGAGCAGGTTCTGCTTGAGCTGGTCCTGCTGGGCCTGGAGCCCGAGCGCGGTCTGGACGAGCGGGGCTCGCTCCTGGCTCGTGTACGTCGTGCGCGGCACCTGCGAGTTGCAGTTGGGCCGCGATGAGGAAGCCGAGGGCGAGGAGCGCGAGGCCGAGCGTGACCTGCCAGCTCGCGACGCCGTACCAGCGCAGGGGCGCGCTGCGGGTCCTGCTCACGCAGGCGGTCCGCTTCCCGGCGTTCGGCGGCCACGGGAGGCGACGAAGATCACCACGACGACCACGACCACCAGCACGCCGAGGGCCACCACGACGATGGTCGTTCCGAGCGGCACGGAGACGAGTCCCGCCTGGCCATCCGACCCGGACGACGCGGATGGCGAAGGCAGGGCCGTCGCCGCGGGTGCGCCCGATGAGGCCGAAGCGGCGGGGCTGGCGGCCGGTGGCGCGGAGCCGGCGCCCGGGCCGGGGCCGGTCCAGTCGGACGGCAGCGGACCGGCCGGAGCCGGCAGCGGTCCCGTGCTGGCCATCGGCTTCGCGCCGAGGGCCGTCCGCCACCCGGTGTCGAATGCGGCGACGTCCACGCCCAGGGCCGCCTTGAACGCCTCGTCGTCGGTCAGCCCCTGGGCGTACGAGCGGATCAGCTTCACGAGGTCCGGCTTCCCGTATGTCTTCACCATGTAGTCCACGGCCGAGACGCTCTCCGCGTAGGCCAGGAAGAACCGGTCACCGTTGGGGAAGGCGCCGCCGAGGCTCGCCAGCGGCGCCAGCGTGCCGGCGTTGCCGGCCCCCTCGACCTCCGAGCGGTCGCTCGACGTGTATCCGCGCGACAGGTAGACGGCCAGGCCCTCGTTGAGCCAGCGCGGCGGCGCATGGTACGGGTTGTCGACGGCCGTGTTGAACACGAGGTGCGTGAGCTCGTGGGGCACGACCTCCTTGACCCACGCCTGGTCGACCTGGCCCGGCGTGATCAGGGCGAACATCGTCCGGATGTCGGCATGCGCCTCGCCGCCCACGTTCTCCGGCGTCCCCGGCCCGAGCGCCGCGTAGAAGGCGGCCTGGTCGGCGTAGACGTAGAAGTCGATCGGGTCCTTCTCGGTCACCCCCAGGAGCTTCTCGGCGTTGGCCACGCCGGTCTCGGCGATCGCCAGGGCCCGGGTCCCGAACGACGCGTCGCCCTGGTACCAGTGGATGCTCACCAGGTCGCCGTCGCGCGTCTTCCAGTCGAAGGTGTCGTCGCGATAGCGGAAGCGCAGCGGCGGGCCCTCGGCCACGGTGCCGTCGGCCATCGTCACCCGCCACGTGGCGGAGATGACCGTGTTCGGGACGATGTGCCCGTCCTTCGCCGTGTCCCAGGTGAACTTCAGGACGTGATCGCCGGCGTCGAGCGGTCCCGCGGCCGGCACCTCGTTGAGGTTGGGGCCCAGCGCGCCCGGGAACAGGAGCAGGAGCTCCGTGCGCGTGACGCTCGATGAGGTCACGGAGATCGGCTGGCTGAACGAGAGCGACTTGCCGAACACCGAGCTCGCGGTCGGGGTCCCGAACGTCACGTCGGCGGCGGCCACGAGCGGCACGCCGAGCGACGCGAGCGCGATCGCTGCGGTCGCTGCGGCGACGAGGACGCGCCGGCCGGCAGCCAGCTCACCTCACGGCGCCCACGCCAGACCGGCGAGGCGGAGCAGGCCGAGCCCGTTGTCGGAGGCGCCGAGGAGCCCCTTCCGGGCGAGGGCCCAGCCGGACCCGTTGGAGAGCGGGATGGCCGGCGCGTCGCGCTGGACGATCGTCTCGGCCCGCTCATAGGCGGCGAGGATCGCGGCCGGGTCGGTGGCCGCTCCGGCGTCGGCGATCGCGGCGTCGAACTCCGGGGAGCTCCAGTGGCCGTAGTTGTTCGACTGGTTCGTGCCAAGGAGGACGCCCAGGAAGTCATTCGGCCCCGGGTAGTCCGCCACCCAGCCCAGCGACCACATCGCCGGCGGGTCGGAGTGGAGGCGCGGGAAGTAGTCCGAGAAATCCATCGTCTCGTACGAGATCGTGATCCCGAGGACGTCCTTGAGCTGCTTCAGGATCCCCGCATCGACCCCGCCCCCGCCGGAGATGTACGTGACCTTCGGGAAGCCGGCGCCGCCCGGATAGCCGGCCGCCGCGAGCAGCGCCTTCGCCTGGGCCGGGTCCGCGTGCTGGCTGAAGTCGCGCTCCGAGCGTCCCTGGATGCCCGGCGGGACCATGCTCGTGGCCGGCACAGAGGTGCCCAGGGAGGCGAGGTTGACCAGGCGCGCCCAGTCGACCGCCAGGGCGAACGCCTTGCGGACGCGGGCGTCGTCGAACGGCTTCTGGCGGACGTCGAAGCCCAGGTACTGGAGCGACAGCGAGGGAACGGAACGCAGGGACGGCCCGAGGTCCGGGTCGTAGCGGATCCATGCCGCGTCGTAGCCGCTCAGGCCCGTGTAGTCGATGTCGCCGTTGACGAACGCCGCCAGCGGACTCTTGCCCCCGAGCGACGTGATGAGATGGACGGTGGCGATCGCGGGTGAGCCAGCCCAGTACTCGGGATTCGCCGCAAGGAGGATCTCGTCCTCGGACTTCGACCGCAGGGCGTACGCGCCGCTGGCGACCTTCCCGTCGGGCGTGCCGGCCGGGATCACGCCGAACGTCGGGCTGGCCACGATCGCCGGGAACTGACTCGCCGGATGCGATAGCCGGACCTCCACGTCCGAGCCGGAGGCGGTCAGCCCGACTGTCGCTGGGTCCGCGCTGACTCGGCGCAGGAAGTCGTTCGCGCCGACCACGTCGCCCATGAGCGACGCGAGGGGCGACGGATGGGCCGGATCGATGACCCGCATCCAGCTCCGGACGACATCCGCCGCCGTGATCGGCGTCCCGTCCGAGAACGTCAGGCCAGGCCGCAGGTGGAACACGACTCGCCGCCCGCCATCCAGGACGTCCCACGACTGGGCCAGCGCCGGACGCAGGACGAGATCAGGGTCGAAGGCGGTCAGGCTCTCGTAGATCTGGGCCGTGATCGCGGCCGATGCCGACGTCGCTCTGGCCGGCGGGATCCAGCGTCGACGGCTCCCCGGAGAGGATGCGGACCGTTCCACTCGCGGCGCCCGGGACCGGCGGCGCGGCCGGCGGGCGGGTGAGGTCGACGACGAGGACGCCGGCGACGAGGATGACCACGACCAGCGCGACCAGCCACAGGCGGCGTCGGAGCGGCACGGGATCAGGCTGCGGGCGGTCCCAGGCCGACATGCTCCGGAGTATACGGGCGGCCTCCCGGCGACCCCGGATCGGGCTCCCGCGGGCGCCGGCGGACCGACCCTGTAGCATCGGAGCCCCTCCGACCCCAGCGGACGTCACCCGTGACCCTGCGCCTGCGCAACACGCTCACTCGCCAGACCGAGCCCGTCGACCCGATCGAGCCGGGCCGGGTCCGGATGTACAGCTGCGGCCCGACGGTCTACAGCTACGCCCACGTCGGCAACCTGCGGAGCTACCTCCTGGCCGACCTGATCCGGCGGGCGCTGCTCTACCACGGCATCGACGTCTTCCACGTCCAGAACATCACCGACGTCGGGCATCTGCGGGACGAGCGGTTCGATCGCGGCGAGGACCGGATGCTCGTCGCGGCGGGCCTCCAGTCGAAGACGCCGGCCGAGATCGCGGCCGCGTACGAGGCGGCCTTCCACGCCGACGCCGCGCTCGTCAACATCCTGCCGGCCCACGTCTTCCCGCGGGCGACGGACCACATCGCCGAGATGATCGACGCTGGCCGAGCGGCTCGAGGACGCCGGGCACGCCTACCTGTCCGAGCGAAGGCAACCTCTACTTCGCGGTCGCCACCTATCCCGGCTACGGGCAGCTGTCCGGGCAACAACCTCGACGAGCTGCGCGCCGGCAACCGCAACCAGGTCGAGCCCGACAAGCGCGATCCGGCCGACTTCGCGCTCTGGAAGCGGGCCGGCGAGGGCCGCCTCCTGTCCTGGCCGACCGAGCGCTGGGGCGCAGGGCTTCCCCGGCTGGCACCTCGAGTGCTCGGCGATGGCGACGCGCTACCTGGGCCAGCGGTTCGACATCCACACCGGTGGCGTGGACAACGTCTTCCCCCACCACGAGGACGAGATCGCCCAGTCGGCCTCGCTCAGCGGCCAGGTCCCGGCCCGCCTCTGGGTCCACGGGGAGCATCTCCTCCAGGCCGGCCGGAAGATGGCCAAGTCGGCCGGGAACTCTCGAGCGGATCACGGACCTCGTCGACGATGGCATCGATCCACTCGCCTTCCGTTACCTCGCGCTCCAGAACCGCTACCGGCACAAGCTCGCGTATTCGCGGGCGAGCGTGACCGCCGCTGCCGCCGGGCTCGCCTCGCTGCGCGAGCGGGTGGCCGCGCCTGGGCCGGCTCCGGACGGCGGTCCGTGGGCCGCGCCGCCGGCCCTGGTCGCTCCCGCCGCCGGGCCGCGTCCGAGCGGGATCGCCCCGGGCATCGCCGGGCACGGGGGCGGCGGAGGGGCCTCGCCACTCACGGACCGCGCCCATGAACCCGCCGCGCCGTTGACGGACATGGGCCGGCGCCTCCACGCCCGCTTCGTCGAGGCGATCGACGACGACCTCGACCTGCCGGCGGCCCTGGCCGTCGTCCGCTCGATCGCCCGCGCCGACCTCGCGCCCGACGAGCAGCGCTGGCTGCTGTTCGATACCGATCTCGTGCTCGGGCTCGGGCTGGATCGGGCGCCGGCGACGGAGGCCGCCCTGATCCCCGGGCCGCGGCGCTCATCGAGGAACGGACGGCGCTGCGGGCCGCCGGCGACTACGCCCGGGCGGACGCGATCCGGGACGAGCTCCACGCGCTCGGCGTCGAGGTCACGGACGATGCGGACGGGCAGACGCCGGTGGCGGCCGACGACATGAGCAGGTCGCGCCGGGCGCCGAAGCGGTCGAGCACGCGGTAGAAGTTGCGCTTGCTCAGCCGGTCCCGTTCGGCCTCCGGCAGGCTCGTCCAGCCGCGGTGCTCGTGGCGGATCGCCGGCAGGTCCACCGCCACCGCGCGGCGCGGCGGCGCGTCCTCGCCCTCGTCGCGCAGCACGAGGCTCCACCAGATGTCCAGGTTCCGGTAGAAGACGAACTTCTCGTCCATCGGACCGCGCTCGATGAAGTCGACGCGCCGGAAGGCCAGGCAGTAGCCGCCGATCGCGTCGACGTCGCCGCTCGGCGCGTCCTCGAAGTGGCGCAGGTCGTTCGAGACGAAGCCCCACGGCCCGGCGACCCCGACCGCCAGGATCGCGCAGCGGCGCGGCGAGCGGCTCCACGATGTCGCCGGTCGCTTCCACGCTCGCATCGAGCAGGACCACCATCGCCCCTGTCGCCCGACGCACGCCGGCATTGACCGCCGCCCCATGGCCAAGCCTCTGGGTCGTCCGGACGACCTCGACGCCGTCCTCGGCGAGCGCGGCCAGGCGCGGCTCCTGGTCCGCGGGCGTCCCGTCGGCCACGACCACGATCTGGGTGGTGGCAGGGCTTTCCGCTGCGGATGGCGCGGACCGCCCGCTCGACGTCGTCCGGCCACTCCGTCGCGACGACGATCACGCTGGCCGGCACGCTCGCGGTCTCCTCGAGCCTCGAGGGCACGGAGGCGCTCGACCCGTAGCGGACGAGGCCCTCCTCGACCACGTCGGGCGGATGGAGCGGGCGCAGGTCGAAATCCACGCCTCGGTCGACCACCGTCCAGCCGCCGGCCTCGATGGCCGCCCGCAGCTCGTCGGCCAGCCGGAAATCCCGTGCCTCTCGGGCCGCGCGGCGCTGGTGGGCGAGGTCGAGGATCTCGGACGGGACGTGGGGTCGGGTCACCTCTCGAGGATAGCCTTCGCGCTCGCCCACGGCCGTGTCACGACGCTCAGAGGCGCGGATCCACGTGGATCTTGGGTCCCGCACCCGAACCGGACGGTCGGTTGCCGGCCAGGGCGTCGGCGACCTGCTCCAGCGACACCGTGGCCGCGACGAGCGGCCGCGGATCGACCGCGCCGGACGCGTACAGCTCGATCGTGCCCTCGAGCCCGCCCGACCCGCTGAGGACCCCGACCGCCGTGGCGTCCTTCAGGGCAAGCGTCCGCGAGTCGATCATGCTCGGCGTGCCGGCGATGCCGATGAAGACCACGCGCTTGCCCGGCTCCACGAGCTCGATCGCGAGCGCGGGCATCGCCGGGTCGTTCGTGGCGTCGACGATCGCGTCGAAGACCAGCGCGGGCAACGCTCCCGTGGTCCACACGTGCTCGAATCCGAGGCTCCGCGCGAAGGCCATCGGGGGCTCCGACCGGCCGACGAGGTGGACCTCCACGCCGTCGGCGCGGGCGAACAGGGCGACGAGCAACCCGATCGTGCCGGGACCGAGCACGAGCAGCCGGTCACCCGCCGACACGCCGGCCGCGCGGTAGGCGCGGAGGGCGTTGCCGCCCGGCTCGACGAGGGCGCCGAGTGCCGGGTCGATCGCGTCGGGCAGCCGATGGAGCGCGGACACCGGGACGGCGAGCTGTTCCGCCAGGGCGCCCGGCCAGCCGTTCCGGATGCCGATCTCGAACCGGTCCGCACAGACGTGCTGCCGCCCGCTCAGGCACCGGTCGCAGTGGCCGCAGCCGAGCATCGTGTCGCCGATGACCCGCCGGCCGACCCAGGCCGGGTCCACGCCATCGCCCACGGCGGCGACGACGCCGCTCCACTCGTGCCCGATCCGCACCGGGTAGCGGGCCTGGCCCGAGTGGAGGTAGTTCATCGCGCCGGAGAAGAACTCCGCGTCCGTGCCACAGACCCCGGCGCGTTCGACCTCGACGATCACCTGGCCCGAACCCGCGACGGGCGGTTCCACGTCCTGGACGGACGCCTCGCCGGGCCCGGTGATGACGAACGCTCGCATCGGCCGATGGTCGCAGACTCGGCGGAGCCCGGCTGCCGATCGGGGTGTGAGGTCGTGTGAGGCGGTCGGGAATTTCACCCAAACAGCGGTGAATCGGGCGCGAATTGAGACGCGCTGGACATGATTCGGCAGTAGGATGCGGGCATGGCCCATCTCGCGTGCAGGACCTGCGGACGGCAGATCTACACCGTCGCTTCCCTCGACGCCCTGTTCGCCGAAGAGCGCCGCTGCCCGGGCTGCAGCGCCGCACTTCACCCGGAGCGACGCATGGTCGACAGGCGGCAGATCATCCGCCGGCAGTACATCCCCGAGCTCGAACCGATCCGCGAAGAGCGGCAGGACGACCGACGCAAGGTCCGCCGCCGACAGACGATCGCGGCGACCGGGACCAACCGCGTCTACGGCTGGTCGGCCCGGGTCTAGGAAGCGCTCCGGTCGGTCAACCCTCCTCGGGAGTCGACCAATCACCCTCCGGTAGGGGACGTGGGGCGCCGGTGTCCTCCCAGGACGGCTGCTCGGCCGGTGGCGTGGACCAGTCGCCCTCGGGTAGCGGGCGTGGGGCGCCGGTGTCCTCCCAGGACGGCTGCTCCGCCGGTGGTGTGGACCAATCGCCGTCCGGGAGCCGCTGCGGAGCGCCGGTGTCGTTCCACGACGGCTGCTCCGTCCCCTCGGGCGGGACCTCAGGTTTGAACGCCTCGGTCTCTTCTGCCATCGCTCAAGACTCCTCGTGGTGGGCTGCCTTCGTGCGAGCGTAGTGGTCGACGTCAAGCACGCCGCGCACCAGGAAGCACGGGAGTTGTACGCTCGGCCCTGGTCAGCAGGTCAGCGATGGAGCGGCATCCATGCAGGTCCAGGCCATCACGGAGTTCGAAGACCCGGTCGTAACGGAGCTCATCGACCGCGAGGCGACGCGCCAGAACGCCACGCTCAACATGATCGCCGCCGAGTCGACGGCACCCCCGGCCGTCCTCCGGGCGATCGGCTCGGTGTTCAACAACAAGCCGGCCGAGGGCTATCCGGGGCGGCGCTACCACCGCGGCTGCGGCATCGTCGACGAGCTCGAGGAGCTGGCGGTCAAGCGCGCCACCGAGCTCTTCGGGGCCGGGCACGCCAACGTGCAGGTCCATTCCGGCGTCCAGGCGAACGTCGCGGTCTACGCGGCGCTGCTCAAGCCGGGCGACCCGGTCGTGAGCATGAGCCTCCGCCACGGCGGGCACCTCTCGCATGGCGCGTCGGCCTCGATCACCGGGCGCGTTCTACGACTTCAAGCAATACGGCGTGCGGGCCGATACCGAGCTGATCGACTACGACGAGGTCCGCGACCTCGCGAAGGAGCACCGGCCAAGGCTCATCGTCGCCGGTGGCAGCTCGTACCCGCGGATCATCGACTACGCGCTCCTGCGGACGATCGCCGACGAGGTCGAGGCGCCCCTCCTCGTGGACATGTCGCACATCGCGGGCCTCGTCGCGGCCGGCGTCCTGCCGAGCCCTGTGCCCCACGCCCAGTTCGTGACCTCGACCACGTACAAGACGCTCCTCGGCCCCCACGGCGGCTTCGTCCTGTGCGGGTCCGAGCACGCCGCCGCGATCGACCGCGCCGTCTTCCCGGGCACGCAAGGCACGCCGTCGATGGGCCAGGTCGCCGCCAAGGCCGTCTGTTTCGCCTACGCGCGGACCGATGAGTTCCACGAGATCCAGCAGGCGACGGTCGACAACGCCGCAGCTCTCGCCGGTTTCCTCGCCGATGCCGGCTTCCGGCTGGTCTCCGGCGGCACCGACAACCACCTGGTCCTCGTCGACCTGCGGCCGAAGGGCCTGACCGGCGACCGGGCCGAGGAGGCGCTCGAGGCCGTCGGGATCCTCTGCAACCGGAACCCGATCCCGTTCGACCCGGCCCCGATCCGCCAGACGAGCGGGCTCCGGATCGGAACCCCGGGCGTGAGCCTGCGCGGGATCCGTCGCCCGGAGATCCTCGAGATCGGCGCGCTCATCCGCGATGTCCTGGAGCACATCGACGACGCGTCGGTGGCCACCCGGGCCGCGGAGCGGGTGTCGGACATCGCGCGCCGGTTCCCGCTGCCTGGGTCGTCAGCCGCCTGACGTTCCGGCCGCGCCTCTTCCTGGCCGCTACTCCATCACGCCGGGAAGTCGAACGCGATCCAGCCGACGGTCGCGCTCGACGTGAGCGCCTTGTTGAAATAAACGTTGAACCTGCCGCCGGAGGCCGATGCCACGGCCGCCCTGATCCAGACCCCGCTCTCGTTCGACTGGAGCATGGCCATCATCAGCGTGCCCGCGCGGACCGGCGCCACCTTGGTCGCGTAGGTCCTGCCGGCGGGCACCGTGAACTTGCCGCTATGGCTGAAACTGGCTGCGCCGACGACGTGCAGAGCGAGTCCATGAAGTGAGGCGGCCTCCACTCCGATGGAGTCCGGGTCGTCTGATTCACCTCGCACTCCGATGCCGAAGTCGAAGCTATGGCCCAGGACACCGTAGTGGTCGCCCATGCCGTGGACGCCGGTATGGCCGCCCTGCCCTATGACGCCTTCCGTTCCCATGGCGCGTATCCCTACAGCGGCCTCCGCCACCACGTTCAAGGCGGGGTCGCCGCCGATCGACGACACCTCAGTCGTCGCGGTCGCCTGGTTCACCGTTCCGAGGATGACCGGGTCACCGTTTGCCGCCACGGCGTCGAGGGGACGAGCAACGGCGGCAGCGACGGCACCCGTGACTGCCGCCGCACCTGCGGCCAGGAGCGATCGGCGCGACCGCGGGGTCTCGTGGACAGTCATCGAGGACCTCGGCTTTCTGGCGGCACCCCGGACGGACGGAGCCGGTGGACACGGAGCGCCGATATCGCCATGGTACGCGGCGATTCCGCGACCTCGGCTCGGCCGACGTCAGGCCGTGAGGCGCTTATAGCGGATCCGGTGGGGCTGGTCGGCCGCGGCGCCGAGCTCCTTGTGGCGGAACGCCTCGTAGTCCGTGACGTTGCCCTCGAACCAGCGAACCTGGCTGTCGCCCTCGAAGGCCAGGATGTGCGTCGCGATCCGGTCCAGGAACCAGCGGTCGTGGCTGATGACCACGACGCAGCCCGGGAAGGATTCGAGCCCGGCCTCGAGCGCGCGCAGGGTGTCCACGTCCAGGTCGTTCGTCGGCTCGTCCAGGAGCAGGACGTTGCCGCCGGACTGGAGCAGCTTGGCCAAATGGACGCGGTTGCGCTCGCCGCCCGACAGCGCTCCGACGAGCTTCTGCTGGTCCGTGCCCCGGAAGTTGAAGCTGGACACGTATGCCCGGGCCGGGATCTCGCGCTTGCCGACCGTCACGTACTCGACACCCTGGGTGATCTCGTCGAACACCGTCTTGTCGGCCTCGAGGTCGTCGCGACCCTGATCGACGTAGCTGAGTTTGACCGTCTCACCGATCTGGATGGTCCCTCCGTCGGGCGCCTCGTCCCCGACGATCATCCGGAATAGCGTCGTCTTACCCGCGCCGTTCGCGCCGATGATCCCGACGATGCCCGCCCGCGGCAGGGAGAACGTCAGGTCCTCGATGAGCAGGCGGTCGCCGTAGCCCTTGCGCAGGTTCTTGACGTCGATGACCGAGTCGCCGAGGCGGGGACCCGGCGGGATCGCGATCTCGAGGTCCCGGCCGACGCCCTTGTCGGACTGGGCCTCGGTGAGCATCTGCTCGTAGGCGCTCAGGCGGGCCTTGCCCTTCGCCTGGCGCGCTCGCGGCGAGAGGCGGACCCATTCGAGCTCTCGCGCCAGGGTGCGCTGGCGCGCATCTACCGTCTTCGACTCGAGCGCCATGCGTTCCAGCTTCTGCTCGAGCCAGCTCGAGTAGTTGCCCGAGAACGGGATCCCGCGACCCCGGTCGAGCTCGAGGATCCACTTGGCGACGTTGTCGAGGAAGTAGCGGTCGTGGGTGATCGCGACGACGGTGCCCGCGTACTCCTGGAGGAAGCGCTCCAGCCATTCGACAGACTCGGCGTCGAGGTGGTTCGTCGGCTCGTCGAGGAGGAGCAGGTCCGGGTGGCGCAGCAGGAGCCGGCACAGCGCCACGCGCCGCTTCTCGCCGCCGGACAGGATGCGTGACGTCGGCGTCATCCGGCGGACAGCGCAGGGCATCCATCGCGATGTCGACGTTCCGTTCCAGGTTCCAGGCGTCCGCCGCCGCGATGTGGTCCTCGAGGGCGGCCTGCTCGAGCCCGATCGCCTCGTAGTCCGCGTCCGGGTCGGACCACTTGGCCATGACGTCGTTGTAGCGATCGATGAGGCTCTGCACCTCGTGGACGCCGTCCATCACGTTGCCCTTGACGTCCTTGGCCGGATCGAGCTGCGGTTCCTGGCTGAGGAAGCCGACCGTGAACCCCGGCGTCAGGCGGGCCTCGCCGGAGAAGCCGTCATCCAGGCCGGCCATGATCCGCAGCAGGCTCGACTTGCCTGCGCCGTTCGGCCCGATGACGCCGATCTTGGCGCCCGGGTAGAACGAGATCGAGATGTCCTCGAGCACGGTCCGGTCGGGCGGGTAGTGGCGGGCGAGCTTGTACGAGGTGTAGATGAATTCGGGAGGCATCGCCCCTCAAGGGTACCGGCTCGTCGCCGCACGCGAGCTTCGCTCCACCGAGAAGAGGTTGCGGAGCGGGGTACGCGTGCCACCCGGCCGGGTCGTCCCGGCGCGGATCGCGGCGAAGAGGTCCGCCGTGGACGTTCCGTCGAACGCGGTCCAGCCGCGCCCGATCGAACGGGTGGCGTGGGCGTCGGACCCGCCGACGACTGCCGATCCGGTGCGGGCCGCCAGCCGTTCGACCCGGCCGCGCCAGCGCGGGAACCAGGCGGCGGTCGGGTGCATCGCCTCGAGCGCGTCCGGCCGGGACCGGGGATCGCCCTGGGCGAGGGCCGCGACCGCCTCTTCGGACGCCGAGGTCCAGATCGGCATGAGCGGGTGGGCGATCACGGCGATCGCGCCCTGCTCATGGACGGCCGCGATCGTCTCGGCGAGCGACAGGAAGGGCGGCACGACCGCCGTCAGGCCGATGCCGAGCACGTGGCCTCTCCGGCTTGTGATCTCCTCCCCCACGATGAGCTCGATCGAGGCGTGCTCCTCGCGCGCCCGCTGCGCCAGCTCCGTGGCTACCGCGATGCGGTCGTGGTCGGCGAGGACGGCGACGTCCAGATCGCTCGCCAGCAGGGCCGCGTAGAAGGCCTCAGCCGAATTGGTCGCATCCGGATCGTCGCTCGGGTGGATGTGGAGATCGGCGCGACCCATCGCCGCCATTCTGGGAGTTCGCCTGCGCCGTGTCCGTTCAGCCGACCGCAGCGTCGAGGCGGGCGGCCGTGCGTTACCGCCTGCCCGGCGATGCGATACTCGCCCCATGCCCGTCCGCACGGTGATCGAGCACGGCCCCAAGGACAAGCGCTCGGCCGCGTTCAGCCTCGATTGGCCGGGCTGGAGCCGTGGCGCGAAGACGGGCGAGGCCGCGTTCGAGACGCTCGAGGCCTATCGCGAGCGCTACCGGCCGATCGCCACGTTGGCGGGCATGATCGAAGAGTTCGACGCCGCCGGCCCGCTCGAGGTCGTCGAGGAGCGCGTCGGGACCGGCTCAGTGGACTTCTGGGGAATCTCGTTCTCGCCCTCGTCCTTCGAGCGCGACGACCCGATGGACGAGGCCTGGCTCGAGCGCGGCATCACGATCCTTCGCGCCTGCTGGACCTTCTTCGACGACGTCGCCGCGCGGGTGTCCGAGGAGATGCGGAAGGGACCGCGCGGTGGCGGCCGTGACCGCACCCGGATCGTCCGGCACACGATCCGGACCGAGAGCGAGGACTTCGCGAAGCAGGTCGGCGTCCGGATCGAGGAGGAGGCGGCGTTGAGCCCCGAGGGGCTGAGGACCCACCGTCGCGACTTCGTCGCGGGAATGCGCGCCTACAACACGGGCGAGGTCGAGAAGCGGATGCGCAACTGGACCCTGCCCTTCCTGATCCGCCACTCCGCGTTCCATACCCTCGACCACGCCTGGGAGATGGAGGACAAGGACCTCACGTGACGCCGAAGGCAGCCAAACCCACGAAGAGCACGGCCGCGCAAGACGAGATCCTCACCACGCTGCCGGCTGCCATGACCGGGAGGGCAAGCCCAGCGAAGGCCGCGCTCGGCGACAAGCCGGTCTTCGCCTACATCAGCAGCCTGCCGCAGCCGCAACGCGCGATCGCCGAACGCGTCGATGCCCTGGCGGCCAGCACGCTGCCGGGCCTGCAGCGCTCCGTGAAGTGGGGCATCGCGTGGTATGGCGTGGGCGACGGCTGGTGCTTCTCGTGCGGCGGCTTCGCCGGCCACGTCAAGCTCACGTTCGGGCGCGGCACATCACTCACGCCCGTACCGCCGGTCAAACCGATCGGGATGGGCAGGGACTCGCGAGGCGTAGACCTCGAGTCCGTGGACGACATCGAAGAACGCCAACTCGCGTCGTGGATGGAACAGGCGGCGGCCATCCCCGGCTTCGGGAAACGGTGAGACCGGCCGCGCTCGACTCATGGCGCCCCCGGACGGATTCGAACCGCCGACGCCAGCCTTAGGACGGCTGCGCTCTATCCACTGAGCTACGGGGGCGCGGCGCCCATCGTACCCCGCCATCCCGGCGATCCGGCCCGCCTCAGGGTCCGCCGCCGAGGCCCGACTAGAATGGGCCGGCCATGAGCGGCCCCTCCCCCGTCGTCGTCCTGTACTCGAAGCCGGGCTGCGGCCTGTGCGACGAGACCCGTTCCTTGCTCGAGGCGCTCCTGGCCGACCGCGCTCGCAACGGACTCGTCGCGCCGCCCATCGAGGAGCGCGACATCACGACCGACCCCGACCTGGGAATCGGCGTTCTTCCTCGAGATCCCGGTGGTCGAGATCGGGCCGCGCCGCCTCCCGCTGGCCATCTCGGCACGCGCGCTGCGGCGCCTGCTCACCGAGGCGCTCGACGGCGTCCCGGCGTGAGCGTCCTCTTCGACGTGTCCAGCTCCGGCACGGACCTCTCCATCGTCGTGGCGGTGTGGGCGGGGATCGTCAGCTTCCTCTCGCCGTGCGTCCTGCCGCTGGTCCCGGCCTACCTCGGCCAGTTGACGGCCGTCGCGGTCGTCGGCCGTGAGGCCGGCGCGGAACCATCGCGGTGGGTCGCGCTCCGTCATGCGGCCACGTACGTGGCGGGCTTCGGTGTCGTGTTCACCCTCCTGGGCATCACGGCCACGTTCGCAGGTGGCGGGCTGTTCCGGGTGCTCCCCCAGCTCCGCCAGCTCGGTGGGATCGTGCTCATCGTGATGGGCCTGAGCCTGGCCGGGATCCTGCGCATCGGCGTCCTGGACCGCATGTGGCGGCCGCTCCAGGCCGGCGGTTCGGCCGCCCTCGCGACGACGACCGGCACGCTTGCCTTCGCCTCGCCCGGGACCGGACCGGAGCCATCCCGCCTCGACCGCCTCGGGGGCGCCTGGTCGGCCGGAGGGGCGGCTACGCGGCCTCGTTCGGGCTCGGCGCGATCTTCGCGATCGGCTGGACGCCCTGCCTTGGCATCGCCCTCGGCGCGATCCTGACCATGGCCTCGACCCAGGAGACGGTGGCCCAGGGCGGGGTGCTCCTCTTTGCCTACACGGTCGGCCTGGGTGTCCCGTTCCTCGTCCTCGGCCTCCTGTACGACCGCGCACCGGCCATCCTGGCGCCGCTGGCACGGCACGGCCGCGTCGTGTCGCTCGTCGGCGGCCTGCTCGTCGTGGCGATCGGCGTCGCGATGCTCATGGACTGGCTGATCCTGCTGCCCCGCTTCTTCAACTTCACTCCGCTGGTCTGAGCCGATGACGACTCCCGGGGCGCCACGGCCGGCGTTCGAGCACCGGCCACCGAAGCACGGGCTCATCGGGCCGTTCGGGGCGCGTCAGATCGCCGGCGGGCTCGTCATCGTGGTAGCCGCCGTCGTGCTCCTCCTGGCGGTGACCGCGCCGCTCGGACGCACGGGCCAGCCCGGACCACGCGACCCGAAGCCCACGCCCTTCGTGTTGTCCTCCGCCCCCGCGACGGGCGTTCGGCCGGGCGACCTCGCCCCCGAGCTCTCGGTGAAGCGCCCGGACGGCTCGACGTTCGCCCTCACGGACGTCCAGGGAAAGCCGGTCCGCCTCGCCGACCTCCGTGGCAAGGCGGTCTGGATCAATTTCTTCGCCTCGTGGTGCCCGCCCTGCCAGGCCGAGACCCCCGTGCTCCGCGATACCTACAACGCCTACAAGGACAAGGGCGTAGTGATGATCGGGATCAGCGTCCAGGAGACCACCGCGTCCGATGTCGCCGCCTACGCCGCGAAATACGGCCTTGGCTACACGATCGCGGCCGACCTGACCGGCGACATCTTCCGGTTGTACGGCGCGTACGTGCTGCCGACGCAGGTGTTCATCGACCCCAACGGCGTGGTCCGCACGGTCCGCCTCGGGCTGATGGACGATCTGTCGGCTGCCGCCGAGCTCGACGCACTCCTGCCGGCGCAGACCGGGTCGCCTTCCTCCGCCAGGCCATCGGCATCGACAACGCCGACGACGAGTCCCCCGCCCTAGCCCGGCAACCCGGTCCGCAGGGGTCCTACGTCGATTCGATGACCATCGGATGGCCGGATAGGGGAATGGTCCCCACCCCGTGCGTCACCTAACGTCCCGTGTGTGTACGGTTTCGTGCGCCGGCGCAACACGCCCTCCGAAGGGCGCTCACTGATCCGACGCGTCCGCGATGGCGACCCGTGGCCACTGCTGTGGCTCGGGGTTCCGGTCGTGGTCGTGTTCGCGGTGCTGGCCGGCCTCGACATCGGCGGTCAGGCGGCGCTCTGGGAGAACGCGCACTGGACGCTGGCCGGCCTGCTCGCGATGGCCATCACCGCGAATGCCGCCAGCGTGGCCCGCGGACCGGAACGCCGGTTCCGCCTCCTGATCGCGATCGGCTGCGCCTCCTGGCTCGCCGGCCAGCTGACCTGGGTCGTCCAGAGCGCCGTCGGCTACTACAGCCTGCCGGCCCCGTCCGATGTCGGCTTCATGTTCCTCGCCGTACCCGCGGTCGTCGCCCTCCTCCTCTATCTGCACGGGCGCCTGCCGCGGGTCGAGGAGATCGCGGTCTACCTCGACTCGGCGGCGATCTTCCTCACGATCACGGGCGTCATCCTCGCGGTGTACGGCGCGCAGGTCGCCGGCCTCGGTCTCGCCGGCGCCGCGGTCACCGTTGCCTACCCGATCGTCCACCTGGCGATGGCCGGCGGTGGGCTGGTCATCCTCGTCGCTTCGGGAGCGCGACCGAGGTTCGGTGGGGCGTACCTCATCCTCGTGGGCTTCGCCATCCTGGGCATCGCCTGGGTCGCCTGGCTCCAGTACGCCGCGATCTCGCAGCCGCCCGGCCGGGAGCATCGTGAACGACTTCTTCTCGCTCGGGATCCTGGCAGTCGGCGCCGGCGGTGCGACGTTGCGCGGCGAAGCCATACCCACCCGCTATCGCTCGCGGGGCACGGTCGCCCTCGGCGCGCTGCCCGTATTCGCCCTGGGTGTCAACGCGCTGCTCATCGCGACGAAGGGCGCGGACATCTTCATGCCGGGGCTCGTCCAGGGCGTCGCCGCGACCGTGTTCGCGCTCACCGGCCTCCGCCAGTGGCTGCTCGTGAACGAACGAGGGCGCCTGCTCGAGCAGTCGATGAAGACGCGCGCCGAGCTGCAGGACGCCCTCGCCCGCCGCGCCGAGGCCGATACCCGCTATCGCGTCCTCGTGGAGCACGTCCCGGCCGCGGTGTACATCGACATGCAGGACCCAGCCGTCACGGACGGTGGCCGGCTGCTCTACCTGAGCCCCCAGATCGAGGCGATCCTGGGCTACCCGCCGGAGGCCTTCATCGACGACCCGGAGCTGTGGCCGAGCCTCATCCACCCGGACGACCGGGACATCGCGCTCAATGCCTATTCCGAGCACTGGTCGGGCGGCCAGCTCCTGCGGGCCGAGTACCGGATGTACGCCCGCGACGGGTCGCTCGTCTGGCTGCGCGACGAGGCCTACGCGATGAACGAGGGACCCGAGAAGGGCCGCGTCTCGCAGGGCCTGCTCATCGACACGACCGACCACAAGCGCCTCGAGGCCCAGCTCCTCCACGACGCGCTCCACGACCCGCTCACCGGGCTCGCCAACCGCGTCCTCTTCCGCGAGCACCTCGAGCGGGCCCTCCAGCGTCGTCGGCGGCGCGGCTCGCACGTCGCGGTCCTGTTCCTCGACCTCGACGACTTCAAGGTGGTCAACGACTCGCTCGGGCACCGGGCGGGCGACCGCCTCCTGGTCGAGGTCGCCCATCGCCTGAGCGACGCGATCCGCGCCGGCGACATCGCGGCCCGCCAGGGCGGTGACGAGTTCACGGTCCTCCTCGAATCGGTGCAAGGAGTGGCCGACGCAGCGGACTCTGCCGAGCGCCTCGCCACCGAGCTGCGGCGCCCCATCGAGCTTGACGGCCGTTCGATCGTCGTCGGGGTCAGCGTCGGCATCGCCCTCTCGAGCGGTCGCGACACGGGCGCGGACGACCTGCTCGCTCACGCCGATGCGGCGATGTACGCCGCGAAGGGCGACGGGAAGGCACGTCACGCCGTCTTCGACCCGACGATGCGCGCCCGGGCACGCAGCCGGCTCGAGACCGAGGCCGAGCTGCGCCAGGCGATCGCCGACGGCGTCTTCGAGCTCAACTACCAGCCGATCGTGGACCTCACGACGTCACGGGTCGTCGCATTCGAGGCGCTCGTGCGCTGGCGCCACCCCGAACGCGGGCTTGTCCTCCCGTCCGACTTCATCCCCCTCGCCGAGCAGACCGGGCTGATCGTCCCGCTCGGCCGGATCGTCACCGAGACGGCCTGCCGGCAGCTCCGCGCCTGGCGCGACGCCTACCCGACGATGCCGATCACGATGAACATCAACGTCTCGCCGCGCCAGGCCGCCGAGCCGGGTTTCGCCGCCGAGACCCGGGCGATCCTGGCCGCGACCGGCGTCGACCCGTCGACCGTCGTCATGGAGATCACCGAGTCGATCATGCTCCGCGAGTCCTCCGAGACCGACGGCACGCTGCGCCAGCTCAGCGAGATGGGCGTCCGGCTCGCCGTCGACGACTTCGGGACCGGCTTCTCCGCGCTCGAGTACTTCAAGCGGTTCGCCATCGAGAGCCTCAAGATCGACCGCTCGTTCATCGCCGGGCTCGGTGGTTCGCGGACGGACACGGCGATCGTGACCGCCACCCTCGCGTTCGCCGCTGCACTCGACCTGTCGGTGACCGCCGAAGGCGTCGAGACCGAGGTCCAGCTCGAGCGCCTGCGCGAGCTCGGGTGCCAGCGCGCCCAGGGCTTCCACTTCGCGCGCCCGATGCCGGCCGACGAGGCCACGGCATTCCTGCTCCGCTCCGAAGCGTCGGCGATCTCGCCCGCGTCTCCGCCGCTGCCGGGCCCGCCCACGATCCGCGCCGCCTGAGTCGCGGTCCGACGCTCGGCGGTCACCTACAGAGCCGCGTCAGAGGGGCTCGTAGCGGTAGCGGTCCCGGTCGGGGACGAGGCGGCCGATCGGGGCCTTCATCTCGTGCGACAGGGCGATGAGCCAACCGGCGGCGGCCGCCTCGGCGAAGAGTTCGGCCTTGCGGTCCACCGAATCGAGCGGGAAGTCGTCGAACGCGGTCACCCAGCGGGGATTGGCACTCCACGGGCGCATCGCGAGGTCGCCGAAGAACGCCAGGGTCCGGGCGCCGGGTCCCGTGCCCCGAACGACGATCCCCTGGTGGCCGGCCGAGTGGCCGCCCGTCGGCACGACGGTGACGCCCGGCAGGACCTCGCGCTCGCCGTCGGCCCAGCCCTCCGCGCCCCAGTCGCGGGCCAGGGTGAGCTCGGGCTGGACGTAGCTCGCGACGACGCGGCTGTTCGGGCTGAGCGCGATCTCCCACTCGGCACGCTGGGCGACGATCGTGGCACGCGGGAAGGCCCGCGAACCGTCGGCGGCAAGCAGCCCACCGGCATGGTCGAAGTGGAGGTGGCTCATGGCCACCACGTCGATCGACTCGGGCGCGAACCCGGCCTCCCGGAGCGCCGGCAGGATGGCCGGCCCCTCGTACGCCCGCATCGCCCGGGTCTTGTCGTCGAGGCGCTCGCCGATCCCGGTCTCGACGAGCACACGCCCGGCCGGCGTCTCGATCAGGAGGCAGTTCAGCGCCTGGAGGAGCCGGTGTTCGGCGTCGATCTCATCGCTGACGAGCTTGTCCCACAGGAGCCGGGGCACAGGCCCGAAGAGCGCGCCGGCGTCCGAGCGGAACGTGCCGGCCCGGACGATGGCCACGGTCGTCCCGCCACCGAGGTCTGCGCGCCAGTCGACCGCGTCGTTGACGGCCATGCCGCGCGCCTCAGCCCTGCTTGGCCGGCTCGACGGTCCGCCGTCCGGCCTCGAAATCCTCGTGGAACGCCGACGCCGTGGGCTCCGACTGGCCCTGGTACTTGGACCCGAGTCCCTTGGATCCGTACGGCCGATCCACCGGCGACGACATCCGGAAGAAGCTGATCTGCCCGATGCGCATGCCGAAGTAGAGGGCGATCGGCAGGTTCGCGACGTTGGACAGCTCGAGGGTCAGGTTGCCCTTCCAGCCCGGGTCGACATAGCCGGCCGTCGAGTGGATGAGCAGGCCCAGGCGGCCGAGACGACTTCCCTTCTAGGCGCGCCACGAGATCGTCCGGCAATTCCACCCATTCGAGGATCTGGCCGAGCACGAACTCGCCGGGGTGGAGGATGAACGGCTCGTCGTCCTCGATCTGTAGCATCTCGGTGAGGTCGGGCTGCGGCGCGCGCACGTCGATGTAGGCGTAGCGGTTGTTGCGGAACACGCGGAACGAACGGTCCAGGTGGAGGTCGACGGACGAGGGCTGGAGATCGGCCGGGTCGTACGGGTCGATCCTGATCCGCCCCGCCTCGAGCTCGGCCCGGATGTCGCGGTCCGAGAGGACGCTCACGAAGCGGCCTCGGCATCGGGGTCGCGGTCGGCGCCCGGCTCGCCATCGGCGTCGAGCTCCGGGTCGCGCGTCGCGTACAGCGTGTCCACCTCGCGCTTGAGGTCGCTCGAGGTCCTCGAAGCTCTGGTAGACCGACGCGAAGCGGATGTACGCGATCTGGTCGATCGGCGCAGGTGGTCCATCGCGAGCGTGCCGAGGTGCGAGCTCGGGACCTCGCCGGCACCGGCCGCTCGAAGCTCCGCCTCGATCTCTTCGGCCGCGGCCTCGGCACTGCCGTCGGGCACGGGGCGCCGGGTCAGCGCCTTGCGCAGGCCGGACGCGAGCTTGTTCCGGTCGAACTCCTCGCGCGTCCCGTCACGCTTGGTGATCACGAGGCGGGCGGCCTCGACGCGTTCGTAGGTCGTGAATCGGGCGGAACAGGTGGAACATTCGCGGCGACGACGGATCGTCGCTGCATCGTCGAGGTCGCGCGAGTCGACGACGCGGGTCTCCCGTTCGCCGCACTGGGGGCAGCGCATCAGGTCTCCAGCTCGGCACCACAAGGACTTGTGGTGTGCGACGAGGATACCACTACATGGTGTGGTCCACCCACCATCCGGCAGAGCGACGGACGGTCAGCGGACCCCGCGCTTGAAGAGCGGCCGCGGCACCGGCGTCGCGAGCGCGATCGCCTCGGTCGCCAGGCGGCCGATGGCCTCCCGGGCGTGGATGAGGTTGAGGTAGCCGCGCTTGATCGACGTCTGGGCCTCGAGCTCGGCGTTGGGCCGCGACGCGTTGGCCATGAGCTCGCACCCGTGGGCGATCATCTCGAGCGCCCGACCGGCCCGGTCGAGCTCGTGGACCAGATCCGGCCGGCGATCCGGCCCGGTGGCCGGCACGCCCAGGGCCGCGGCCTCGTCGCCGTAGCAGCGCCATCGCCTCGATCGCCGCGGTCAGGTTGGTGTCGATGGTCGCGGCGTCCCGCTGATGGCGCCGGACCTCGTCGACGAGCTCCACGACGCCGGCGAGGGACTTGTCGACCCGGCCGGCGAGGTCGCTCAGGCCGAGCCGGAACTGGTCGGCCTCGCGCGTGATCCGGAGGAGCCGGCTGGCCCGGCGGATGAGCACCGCGAACATGCCCGCCAGGACCACGAAGAGCACGAGCGGGGCGAGGACGACGGGGTTCACGCGTCTCAGGCCTTGCGACCCTTGATCTCGGCCACGATGGCCGGCACGACCTCGAACAGGTCGCCGATGACGAACATGTCGGCGAACTCCGCGATCGGGGCGTCCGGATCGCGGTTGATCGCCACGATCGTCGACGCGGTCTGCATGCCGACCTTGTGCTGGATGGCGCCCGAGATGCCGAGCGCCATGTACAGCGCCGGCTTCACGATCTTGCCGGTCTGGCCGATCTGCTGGCTGTACGGGATCCAGCCCGAGTCGACGGCCGCGCGCGTCGCCCCGACCGCCCCGCCGAGCGCGTCGGCCAGGTCGCGGACGACGCCGAAGCCGTCCGGGCCACCGACGCCACGCCCGCCGGCCACGATGATCCGGGCCTCCTCGATGGGCGCTGCGGCTGCGGCCGCGTCGACCTTTCCCGTGACCTCGACGGCCGGAAGCGCAGCCTTCGCCTCTGCCGTGACCGCCCGGACCTTGCCGGGTTTGTCGAGCGGGGCGGCATCCTTCACGCCCGGCCGGACCGTGACGATCCCCTTGTCCCCCGTGAACGCGCTCGTCGTCAGCAGCCGCCCGCCGAACGCGGACATCTCCACGACTGGCCCGCCGTCGGCCCAGGCGATGCCGGTCGCGTTGGTGAGGACGCCCCAGCCGAGGAGCGCGCTCAGCGTCCCGGCCAGGTCGCGGCCGTCCGGCGTCGCGCCGATGAGCACGTACGCCGGCGATTCCTTCTCGATCAGCGCCGCGAGCGGCCGGCGCGACGGCCGGGACCAGCGCGTGGCCGGCCGCACCCGGGACGGCGAGGGCGAGGACCTCGGGCACGAAGGCGGCCAGCGCGTCCGCGGCCGCGGCTCGGATCGGCGCCTGTGACAACGCCCTGGACCGCGCCCCCGGACGCGGCGCCCAGCTCGCGGGCGAGCGTCGCCACCTCCCCGCTGATCTTCGCGAGCCCCGTGTCCGCGGCCTCGCCGACGATCCAGATCGCGCCGGCCATCAGATGAGCCTCCGCTCGGCGAGGAAGCCGACGACCTCTTTGGCGGCCTCCGCGGCCGGCGCCTTGACGATGCGCGTGGCGGCTCGAGCGGCGGGCGGCCGGGAGTCCACGAGGCGCGTGGTCGCCGCCGCCCCGCCGACGGGCGGACCGTCCAGGCCGAGATCGGCCAGCGAGCGGGTCACGATCTCCTTGTTGCGGGCGGCCATGATCCCCTTGAGCGACGGGTAGCGCGGCTCGCCCAGCGCCTGGGTGGCGACCACCAGCGCCGGCATCGGCGCCTCGATGATGTCGTAGCCGGTCGCGGTGATGCGGTGGACCCTCACCCGGCCGTCGGCGGGCTCGACCTTGGCCGCGTACGAGAGATACGGCAGCCCGACGAGCGCCGCGACGCCGGCACCGACGACGCCCCCTCCCCCGTCCGACGTGTCGGCCCCGGCGAAGCACGAGGTCGTACTCGAGCTCGCGCAGCGCGGCGGCGAGGACCCGGACCGTGGACACGACGCACGAGCCCGCGAGCGCCGGATCGGTCACGAGCACGCCCCGCGTGCGCGCCCATCGCGAGCGCCTTGCGCATCGTCTCGGGTGCGTTGGCCGGCGCCATCGCGAGGATGGTCACCTCGCCGCCGTCGGGCTGCCTCCACCAGCTTCAGGGCGGCCTCGAGCGCGTATTCGTCATTGCCGTTGACGACGGCCGACGTGGCGGTACGGTCGAGCCGGCCATCGGGGCCGAGTCGCTCCTGGCCCGTCGCGTCCGGGACCGGCTTGGCGAGGACGACGATGCGCACGTCGGTCGGTCTCCTGTCTGGACGTTCGGCCTCGATCGAACCGAGCGTCCGTGGTGGCCCCGGCGCGGTCCGTCGAAGGTCAGTTGCGGTCGTCGAGCAGCGCGCGGGCGACGACGAGCCGCTGGATCTGCTGGGTCCCTTCGTACAGCTGCGTGATCTTCGCGTCGCGCATCATGCGCTCGACGGGGAACTCGTCGATGTAGCCGTACCCGCCGAGGACCTGGACCGCGTCCGTGGTCACCCGCATCGCGGCGTCCCCGGCGACGAGTTTACACATCGCCGACCAGCGGGCTGCATCGGGCGCACCGGCCTCGATCTCCGTGCACGCCTTGTACAGCAGCTGGCGCGCCGCCTCGGTCGCGGCGTCCATGTCGGCCAGCATCGCCGCGACCAGCTGGAGCTCGCCGATCGGCTTGCCGAACTGGCGCCGCTCTCCGGCGTACTTCGCGGCGACCTCGAGCGCGCCCTGGGCGATGCCGACCGCCTGCGCGGCGATCCCCGGCCGGGACCGCTCGAAGGTCCGCATCGCGATGCGAGAACCCGTCGCCTTCGGCGCCGACGAGATGGTCGGCCGGGACGCGGACCTTCTCGAACGCGAGCTCGGCCGTGGGCGAGCCGCGGATGCCCATCTTGTGCTCGACGCGCGGGGACGCTGAAGCCCGGGCGTGCCCTTCTCGACGAGGAAGCACGACAGGCGCCGGTGGCGGGCGGCCTCCGGGTCGGTGACCGCGAAGACCATGACGAAGTCCGCGACGCTGGCCTGGCTGATGAACCGCTTGGCGCCGTCGATGACGTAGTCGTCGCCGTCGCGCACGGCCCGGGTCCGGATCGCGGCGGCGTCCGAGCCCGCCTCGGCCTCGGTGAGCGCGAACGCGATCAGCTTCCCGCCGGCCGCCAGGCCCGGGAGCCAGCGTCGCTTCTGCTCGTCCGTGCCGGCGACCAGGATCGGCATCGCGCCGAGCTCCTGGACGGCGAGGATCAGGCCGGACGTGGCGCAGACCCGGCTGATCTGCTCGATCGCGAGGCACAGGGTCAGGAGGTCCCCGCCGAGGCCGCCGTACTCCTCGGCGAACGGGATCCGAGGATGTCGTGGCTGGCGAGCAGCTCCGGACGTCCTACGGGCACTCGGCCGTCCGGTCGATCTCCGCGGCCCGGGGCGCGATCCGCTCGTCGGCGAGGACCCGGACCGCGTCGCGGAGGAGCACCTGGTCCTCGGTGAGGCGGAGTCGACCCGGGGCGCGGGCGGCACTCGTCACCGGCGGCATCTAGCACGCACGCGACGGTCCGTCCCGGACCTCGTTCCACGGCGACTCGTGCGACCGGCGGCGTAGGCTCTGGGCGCGGCCGGCGCGGGACCGACGGCGATGCCGGCGTCGTGAGGGTGGGCATCGTCATGGACCAGCAGTCGCGTCCTGCCTCGTCCTCATCGCCGCGATCGGCATGCTCGCGACCCTGGTCATCGCGCGTCGCGACCGCGCTGGCGCGCATGGGCCGCTCGAGTCGCCGTTCGCCGTCTCGACCGAGGGCAAGAAGTCTGCCCCAAGTGCGGCATGGGCAACCTGTGGACCAGCGCGCACGTGCGCGGCGTGCGAAGCGCAGCTGCCGGGCTGAAAGCGCCGCCCGCGAGGGCCGACCGCCTACTGCATGACCGGCAGCGCGCGGCCCTCGCGGCCGCCGGCGCGCCGGCCGGCGCGAGCGCTGCCGCCAGCAGCTCGCTGATGTCCTCGCGCCGGACGGCGTCCTCGGCCCGGGCCACGCCCCGCGTCGGCCAGGCCGTCCTTGAGCATCATCATGCAGAACGGGCACGCGGTCGCGACCGTCGTCGGCGCCGGTCTCGAGCGCCTGCAGCGTCCGCTCCGCGTTGATCCGCGTGCCGCGCGTCTCCTCCATCCACATCCGCCCGCCGCCCGCGCCGCAGCAGAACGTCTGCGGCCGCTGTTCTCCATCTCGCGCAGCTCGAGGCCCGGGAACGGCGCCCAGCACGTCGCGCGGCGCGGCGATGACGCCGTTGTAGCGGGCCAGGTAGCACGAGTCGTGGTACGTGACCGACGCGGCCGCGCGCCGTCCGCCGACCGACGTCCGCAGGCGGCCCGTCCGCGAGCAGCTCGCGACAGGTACTCGCTGTGGTGCCGGATCGAGAACGAGCCCGCCGAGCTGGCCGTACTCGTTGCCGATCGTGTTGAAGCAGTGCGGGCACGCCGTCACGATCGTCCGCTCCCCCATCCCGTAGCGGTTGAGCGTCTCGACGTTGGCCGGCGAGGATCTGGAACACGTACTCGTTGCCCATCCGCCGGGCCGGGTCGCCGGTGCACGACTCCTCCTGGCCGAGGACCGCGAACGACACGCCGGCGGCGTCGAGGCACGTCGCGAACGCGCGGGCCACCCGCCGGTTGCGGTCGTCGAACGCCGCGGCGCAGCCGACCCAGTACAGGACCTCGAGCTCGTCGAGCCGGCCGGCCGCCGGCCACGTCGGCCACCGTGGGGACCTCGAACGGCAGGCCCTTCGCCCAGTCGAGGCGCGCCGAGCGCGGCTGGCCCCACGGGTTGCCGGCCTCTCCATGCCCCTGAAGGCGCCGGTCAGCTCCTGCGGGAAGCGGCTCTCCTCGAGGACGAGGTTCCGGCGCAGGCCGACGATCTTGTCGACGTGCTCGATGAGCACCGGGCAGGCCTCGACGCACGCGCCGCAGGTCACGCAGTCCCAGACCGCGTCGTACGGGATCGCGTCGTCGACGATCGGCTTCGCCGAGCGCGTCCGCGACACCCGGTCGTCGAGGCCGTAGGTCTCGCGCACGATCGGCGAGTTCGGGATGAGGTGGAGGCCGTGCTCGGCCTCGACCGCCATGTGCCGGATGCCCATGATGAACGTCTTGGGGTTGAGCGGCTTGCCGGTGGCCAGGCCGGGCAGGCCTCCTGGCAGCGGCCGCACTCGGTGCACGTGAAGCCGTCGAGCAGGTCCTTCCAGCCGAGGTCCTGGACCGTCCGCATGCCGAACGTCGCGTCCTCGGCCTCGAGGTCCATCGCCGGCAGCTCGCCGCGCGGCGCGAGCTTGCGCAGGGCGATGTTGGGGAAGCTCGTGGCGATGTGGAGGTGCTTGCTGAACGGCAGGTAGACGAGGAACGCGGCGACCAGGACGATGTGGGCCCACCACGGACGGCGAACAGCGCCCTCGACGACGGCCGGGCCGAGCGACCGCAGCGGGATCGCCAGCGGCGTTCGCGATGAAGGCGCCCGGCATCGTCGCCGAGCGGGCGACCTCGAAGACCTGGGCGAGCAGCTCGGTCGCCACGACCCCGCCGATCATGCCCAGGATGATCAGCGCGTCGCGGGTGTAGCGTCAGGCGCGCGCGGGCGCGACACGAGGCGGCGCCAGAACGCCCAGACGATCGACGACGAGGACGATCACCGCGACCACGTTCTGCATCGCCGTGACGGCGACCCACAGCGCGCCGTCGAGCGGGATCGAGATGACCGCCTGGATCAGCCCGCCGGTGACGATGTTGGCGGTGCCGATCGTGAGGAGCACGAAGCCCCAGAAGATGCCCGCGTGGAGGATGCCGGCCCGCAGGTCGCGGAACATCCGGCGTCTGGACGAGCGCGTAGCCGACGAGGCCCACGAGCGCGCCGCGGCACGTTGGCGAACGGGCCGGGATGGCGGGCCGCCGCGAACACCCGCAGGTGGCGGGCCATCGCGAGCCGAAGAACGCGGCCGCGCCCCAGAACAGCGGGAACACGAGCGGATAGGCCGGGACCTCGGCGAAGGTCGGGAACATCAGCGCTCGTCGACTCCTCGTCAGCTCGCCCGGTCGGGCCGCCCGTCGCGCGTGTGCGCGTGGTCGAACGGGCCCGCGAGCGTCTCGAGCGCGTGATCCAGCAGCATCGGACGATCGCCTCGAGCGACTCGAGCGCGCCGCTGGGGCTGCCCGGCAGGTTCACGATCAGCGCTCCGGCCGCGCGACGCCGACGAGCCCGCGGCACAGGGCCGCCATCGGCGTGAAGCGGCGGCCCTCGGCGCGCATCGCCTCGGCGAGCCCGGGCACCTCGTAGTCGAGCACCGCGCGCGTCGCCTGGGGCGTCACGTCGCGCGGCGTCAGGCCGGTGCCGCCGGTCGTGACCACGAGCGCGTGGCCGGCGGCGCCGCCGAGCGGAGCGCCGCCTCGATCGTCCGGCTGCTCGTCGGGGACGACGCGCCGCTCGACCGTGAACCCGAGCGCCGCGAGGCGCTCCGCGACGGCCATCCCGGACGCATCTTCGCGCTCGCCGGCCGCCGACGCGGTCGCTCGTCGTGAGCACGAACGCGCGTGCGCCGGGTCGCGGGTCGCTCGCTCACGACGGGTCCTGCGCGCCGACTCAGCGGGGGCCCGGCCGGCGGCCGATCCGGCCGGCCGTCCGCTCGCCGGGTCGTGGCGCGGCCCGGGCCGTTCGCGCCGTCGGCCGCCGGCCGCTCGACGCGGTGCCACTCGCCGCTCTTGCCGCCCGTCTTCGAGCACGAGGCCGATCGACCGGATCTCGACGCCCCGCTCGACGCCCTTGACCATGTCGTAGACGGTCAGCGCGGCGACCGAGGCCGCGGTCATCGCCTCCATCTCGACGCCGGTCGGCCCCGTCGTCGCCGCCTCGGCGCGGATGCGCAGGGCGCCGGCGGCGCGGTCGGGCGTGATCGCGACGACGAGGTCGGTCAGCGGCGAGCGGGTGGCACAGCGGGATCAGCTCGCCCGTGCGCTTGCCGCCCATGACGCCGGCGAGCTCGGCGACCGTCAGGACGTCGCCCTTCGAGCCGCCGCCGTCGATGACCAGGCTCAGCGTCTCGGGCGACACCGACGATCGCCTCGGCGACGGCGCGGCGGGCGGTGGCGGCCTTGGCGCTGACGTCGACCATCCGCGGCCGGCCGGCGCGGTCGACGTGGGTCAGCCGCCGGCGTTCGGGCCGCGTCCTGGGTCCCTGGTCCATCGATCCTCCTCGTGCCGTCGCGGTCGGCGATCAGCCGCGATCCAGCCACCAGAGCGCCACCTCCGTCGCCGGCCTCGGCTACCTCGACCGGCCTCGGGCACGATCGCGAGCGCGTCCGCGGCAGCCAGCGCGCTCAGGACGTGGCTCCCCTGCCCGCCGGCGAGGCGGACCGCGACCCGCCCCGCGGCGTCGCGCACGGCCGCCCGTCCGCATCCCGCTCGGCCACGACCCGCAGGAACCCGCGCCGGCCCAGGCTCGTCGAGGCGCGGTCGCCGAGCACCGCCCGATCGACGTCGCGCCGCGGGGCAGTCTCGCCAGCCAGGCGACGGAGGGCCGGCCGCACGAACAGCTCGAACGTCACGACGCTGGACACCGGGTTGCCCGGCAGGCCGAACAGCAGGATGCGCCGCCCATCCGGCCGCAGGGCCGTCCCGAACGCGAACGGCTTGCCCGGCTGGACCGCGACACGCCACAGGTCCATCTGCCCGATCTCGTCGAACGCTCCGCGGACCACGTCGTACGGTCCGACCGAGACGCCGCCGCTGACGATGATCGCGTCGGCGTCCGGCAATGCCCCGCGGAGCCGCCCGACCACGTCCTCGAGGTCGTCCCGCGCGATCGCCGAGGTCGACCGGCGTCGGCGCCCGCGCTCGCGACCAGCGCCCGGAGTCCCGGCCCGTTGGCGTCCGGGATGCCGGCCGGCCCGAGCGGCGTGCCCGGCTCGCGGACCTCGTCGCCGGTCGCGAGGACCGCGACGCGCGGGCGCCGGTGGACGGACACCATGCCCGCGCCCGCACCTGCCGCGAGTGCGACGGCGCCCGGGCCCGTGCGTGTGCCCGCAGTCAGCACGGTCGTGCCGGCGCGCGAGGTCGTCGCCCCGCCGACGCACCGAGCCGCCCTCGGCGCACGGCCACATGCACGGCACAGGCCGGCGGAAGCGGCCCGGTCGCTTCACGGCCCCGCGGCCCGGCGGCCGCGCCCGACGCGTCGAGCGGCGTCGTCTGCTCGACCGGGACGACCGCATCGGCACCGGGCGGCAGCGGCGCGCCCGTCGCGATCCGGACGGCGGTCCCGGGCTCCACGCGCTCCCGGGAGATCTCACCCGCCCGCACCTCGCCGACGACGCGGAGGACGACCGGCCGCTCCTCGGTCGCGGTGGCGGTATCGGCGGACCGGATCGCGTACCCGTCCATCGCGCTGTTGTCCCAGGGCGGCAGGTCGGTCGTCGCGACCACGGGCGCGGCGAGCCACCGCCCGAGCGCGGCCTCCGTCGCGACGTCCTCGGCCGCGAGCGGCCCGGCGATCGCGTCGAGGACGGCCGCCAGCGCCTCCTCGACGGAGAGCAGCCGTGACGTGGCATCCACCGTCACGCGGCGGGACCGCCCTCGGTCGCGGCCACGCGCGCCTGGATCGCGGAGACCACGCCGCGCCGGGTGAGGATGCCGAGCAGGTCCTTGCCGGCCATGACCGGGCACCCCGTCGAGGCCCGTCCGGCGGAGCAGCTCCATGCCCGCCCACAGCGCATCCCCTGCCGCGAGGCTCGGCAGCGTCGGCGGCGCGACCATCACGTCCGAGGCGCGGAGCTCTGACCAGCGCCGGCGGCCGACACGCCGGAGCTGCCCGATCCCCACGAGCCCGAGCAGTGACCCGTCCTCGACGACCGGGACCGTCGTGCGCTCGCCATCGGCGAGGAGCTGCTCGGCGAACGTGTCGACCGTCAGGGACGGCCCGATCGCGGACACGTCGCGGTCCATGGCCTCGGCCACGCTCACGCCGATGAGCAGTTCCTCGATCCGGGCTCGCCGGTCCACGATGCGCGACCCCTGGATGAGCAGCCAGCCGGCCGCCACGAGGATGATCCCGGTGACGCCATCGCCGAAGAGGCTCAGCGCGAGCCCGAAGCCGAGCGCCAGGCCGCCGACGTAGCGCCCGACGCGGCCCGTGACCCGGGCGCCCCCGGCCGCGTCGCCGGTCATCCGCCAGACGAAGCCGTGGAGGACCCGCCCGCCGTCCATGGGCAGGGCCGGCACGAGGTTGAACAGGCCGAGCAGCAGATTCGCGCCACCGACCATCGCCGGGATGAAGGCGAGGTCCAGGTTCACGGCCTGGAGCGGGAATGACGCGGCCAGCAGGATGGACCCCAGGGCGAGGCT
The DNA here is from genome assembly GCA_963849405.1 of uncultured Chloroflexia bacterium. Classification (GTDB taxonomy): domain Bacteria; phylum Chloroflexota; class Limnocylindria; order Limnocylindrales; family CSP1-4; genus C-114. The sequence goes on along the minus strand of CAWKHG010000006.1, from coordinate 361,836 downwards.
GACGACCGGCGCCGAAGCCGCGATGGCGATCTCGTCATCGGCCGTCCGCGGCTCGTCGTCCTGGCGGTTCATGCCGCCCATGGCGCCCAGGGTGATCGGACCGACCTTCAGGCCGCGCCGCCGGGCGACGATGCTGTGGACCAGCTCGTGGATGGCGATCGAGATGAGGATCAGGACCGCGATCGCGCCCCCGACGCCGTACCGGACGAACTGATCGCCCTCGACGAGAGGTCCGTACGGGGCGAGCCCGACGAAGACCGTGACGAGAGCCAGCGCGGGGATCCAGCTGAGGTGGATGCGGATCTCGATGCCGGCGATCCGTGCGACACCCCATGCCCGGTCGCTGTTCACCGGACCGCCTCGACCGCGCCGACCTGGATCTCGCGATCCCGATCCGGACCGGACGTGCCCCGGCGATGGCCGACCACGCCCACGATCGCCGCGAGGGCGAGCAGGACGATCCCCAGCGACGATCGAGGTCTCCGACCAGAACTGGTCCGGGAACAGCTGGACGAGCCGCTCGGTGCGTGGATCGAACAGGTAGGTCCCCCCGGCGAAGAAGATCCGGTGGAAGACCTCGAACAGGGCGTCGAAGGCGACGAGCGAGACCACCCCCAGGACGACCACGCCGAGCGACAGGGCGATCGCTCCGTTCCGGGCGGCCCGCCAGAACCACGGGGCGCCCCTCGAACGCCAGCCGAGGAGCAGCAATGCCAGCGCCGAAATGATCACGAGGACGAAGAACCCGGCGAACACGCCCCGCACGTCGCGCATATGGGCCTGCTCGCGCGGATCGAGCACGGGTTCGCCGCGCACGGTCACCGCGAAGTCACCACCGAGGTAGAGGTTGCCGAGGATCGCGTCCGTCGCCGTTCGGAGCTCATCCTGGGTGTAGCCCGTCCAGGCGGTCGAACCCGCCCGGCCCTGCTCGAACGCCACGAACGGCGGGTTGAAGAGGGCCGCGACCCCGATACCGAGGATCAGGAGGATCGTGGCCAGGGCCACGCCTGCGGCGGCCACCACGCGGGTGGCGGAGCTGTTCACGCCGCCATCCTAGCCCGACTCGGCGGCGGGGCTCGCCTCAGGCGCCGGTCAAACCCGGTTCAGGCGGCCGATTTGCGGGCCGCCGGCGCCGCCCGTCCGCGGCTCCGCTGAACCACATACGCCCCGAGCCAGCCGATCAGGAGCGCGGGGATGCCCACGGCCGGCCCGAGGGCGAAGCCGAGGCCCTCGGCCTGCCAGAACGCGGTGTCGGGCAGCGGGATGACGACGTTCGCCCCGAGCATGACGAGCAGGGCGACGAGGGCCCCGATGAGCAGGCCGGTGAACCCGGCGAGGCCAGTGGCGGCCAGCCGGCCGGCGATCCCCGTCAGGAGCATCACGAGGCCGACCACGAGCACGCCGGCGATCGCGGGGTCACGGGGCGCGATCACCGCGGCGATGCCGGCGCCCACGCCGCCGATCACGAGGCCGAGCACGAAGCGCAGGAAGACGCCACCGACGTCACCCACCACGTCCTGCTCGGGCTCGGGTGGCGTCTCGAGGGTCCGGGCCTGCTCCCACCAGCCCGTCATCGTGAGCTCGCTCGGCGGCTCGACCTTGAGCTCGCGCGCCGAGCGCCGCACGCGCTCCTCGAACGTCTCGAGGTCGAGGGTGAGGATCGCCTCGAGCCCCTCGATGCCGGCGTGAGAGAGGAGCAGGTGCTCGGCCGGCCCGAAGGCGGCCAGGTTGAGCATGAGTGCCTCGTCGCGCCACGTGAGGACCTCGAGGAGATCGGCGCCGACGTGATCCGCCAGGTACTGGCGCCGGGTCGGGGTCTCGGACACCTCGAGCAGGATGCCGGTCGTGAACACGCCCTGCTTCTCGAGGCGTTCCAGGTAGACGGGCTCGATGCGGGTCAGGCCGGTGATCGGCGGCACGTGCTCGGGGACCTCCTCGTGGACGACGTTCGAATGATGCCATGGCGGCGGTCACGCCGACCCGCGCCCGCGACTCACGCGCGCTTGCGGGCCTTCCAGGCGTCCTCCACCGGCCATTGGCTGGCCCATTCCGGGGACATCCACGGATAGCTCGTCGTGGCGCCCTCGGGTGCATAGAGCTCGATCAGCTCCTCTACCTCGAAGCCGGCGTCCCGGAAGATGCGGACCCAGTCGCCGTGGGTAGGGTGGAACTCCACGGATCGATCGCCGTCGTCCCACACCATCTGCTTGATGATGCGCTGCGGCCGCAGCAACCGGTCCGTCGCCGGGCCGTCCTCCTCGAGCTCGGGCATCGCCAGGACCGCGAGCACGCTGTTCGTGAGCCCGATGAGCAGCCCGCCCGGCCGCAGGAGACGGGCCGCCTCCGGGACCCAGCGCTCGGGGTCGGCCCACAGGACCGCGCCGTATTCCGAGATGGCCAGGTCGAAGCTGCGCGTCGGGCAGCGGCACGGTCTCGGCATTGCCGTGGATGAGCGGGAACTCGATGCCGAACTCCGCCTGGAGCATCCGGGCGGTGGCCAGCTGGCCGGCCGAGTTGTCGATCCCGACCGGCCGAGCCCCGCGACGGGCGAGCCAGGCGGACACGTAGCCCGTGCCGCAGCCGAGCTCGATGGTGTCCAGGCCGGTCACATCCGGGAGCAGGTGGAGCTCGGTCTCGGGGATCCCGAAGATGCCCCAGGACGGCTCCTCCGACCAGCTGCGGCGGCCCCGCTCCACCCACTCCGGCGACCACGCATCCCAGGCCTCGCGGTTGCGCTGGACGTGCTCCGGCAGCTCGGCCGCGGAGGCCTGGGCCGGCGACGTGTCGGACATGGGCCGAGTGTACCGTCCCCGCCCCGTACCCCTGGACGCCCCGGAAATGACCCATGGCGGCGCGCGAGGGTTACGTCTGTGGTGCGCACGCCCACCGGCTCCACGCTCAGTTGCCCGAGTCGTACTCCCGGGGCGCCGGACCATCGACCTATCGGTGCCCCCGACCTTCCTCCCTACGCTGCCGCCATGTCACGTCAGGTTCGAGCGTCATGAGGCTGCGCAGGAGGGTCAGACCGGTCCTCCTCCTGCTGGTATTCAGCGGGTTCCTGCTCATCGTGGGCACGACTGCCAGCGGCCAGGCGCTGTTCGTCAGCGAGGACACGAAGCAGGCGCTGCTCGAGTCCGCGGTGGGATCCGACACGGCGACCGTACGCAGCTTCGTCGGCCTCAACGTCACCCCGGCCGACCTCGCTCCCGGTGGCCCCGTTGGCGACCGGCGCGAGCTGCTCCGCAAGGGCCTCGCCCTCATGGTCGACCGGGGCGGGATCCTGCACGCCGCCCTGATCGCGCCGGATGGCACGGTCCTGGTCACGGACGATGGCGTCGGCGAGGGGACGACGGCACCGACCACCGGCGACCTGACGACGTCGCTGACCACGGCCAAGGTCGTCCCGGCGCTCGTGTCCTCCGATGTCGCCGGCGCGGTCTCGCCTCTCGTCTCCACGACGATCCTGCGCGAGTACGTCCCGATCATGGCCGGTGGCCAGGTCTACGCGATCGCGGCCATCTGGCGCGACGCCAACCCGATCCTCGCCCACCTCGACGAGGCCCGTCTCCACGTCGTGGCCAGCACCCTCGTCGCCGGCTTCGTCAGCGTCATCGTCCTGTTCTTCGTCTTCCGGGCCGCCCAGCAGCGCCTCAGCCGCCAGGCCCGGGCGCTCGTCCAAGCGGCCGGCCGCGACGCCCTCACCGGGACGCTCAACCACGGCTCGCTCGTCGAGTCCCTCGCGGCCCGGATCGACCTGACCCGCAAGGAGGGCGACTCCACCGGGGTCGCCCTCATCGACCTCGACAACTTCGGGATGCTCAACGACACCCACGGGCACGGCGCCGGCGACCGGGCGCTCACCGAGGTCGCCGACATCCTCCGCCACGAGCTGCCGCCGGGCTGCACCTGGGGCCGCTACGGCCCCGACGAGTTCCTGGTCATCTCGGCGGCCGGTGGCGCCGCCGACCTCGAGCCGGCCATGGAGCGCCTGCGCACGAACCTCGCCGACCTGAGCCTCCAGTTCGAGTCCTCGGAGCGCCTGCCGGTGACCGTCAGCGTCGGGATCTGCTTCCACCCGATCAACGGCGAGTCGGTGACGACCCTCCTGTCGGCGGTCGCGGTCACCCTCGACGACGCCCGCACGAGCGGCGGCGACATGATCCGGGTCGCGGCCGAGCAGGCCCACGCGCCCGCCCATGCCAAGACCTTCGACATCCTCCAGGGCCTGGTCATCGCGGTCGACACGAAGGACCGCTACACCCGGCGCCATTCGGAGGACGTGGCCCGGTACGCGGACTTCATCGCGGAGCGGCTCGACCTCGATCCCGAGATGAAGCGCGCCCTCCACACGGCGGGTCTCCTCCACGACGTCGGCAAGATCGGCATCCCGGACACGATCCTGCGCAAGCCCGGACCGCTGACCAACGACGAGTTCGAGATCGTCAAGCAGCACGTCACCCTCGGCGACATGATCGTGCGCGACCTCCCCGACATCGAGGTCATCCGGGCCGGCGTCCGCCACCATCACGAGCGCTGGGACGGGAGCGGCTACGTCGACCGCCTGACCGGCGAGGAGATCCCCCTCGTGGCCCGCATCCTCGCCGTCGGTGACGCCTTCTCGGCGATGACGACGACGCGGCCGTACCGCAAGGCGATGCCGATCGAGGACGCGCTGCGCCGGCTCGAGGACGCCTCCGGAAGCCAGCTCGACGCCCGGCTCGTCCAGGCCTTCGTCTCGGCGATGCGGACCGCCGACAACGCTCCCCTGCCCGGCCAGCCGCGGCGCGAGCGCGTCGGCCCGGCGCTCCTCCATCCCCTCCCCGACCTGAGCGCCAAGCGGGACGTGGCATGACGCGCATCGTGCGGGTCGGACGCGTCCGGGCAGCCCTCCTGGCCGGGGCCGCGCTCGCGTTGCTCGTGACGACGCCGATGCAGGCAGTGGCCTACACCGCGTGGGAGGTCTGCGCGTCGCCCATGACCATCAACCAGGACGAGGCGACGCCGATCGCCGTGACCGTGACCGGCGGCAGCAACCCGATCGCCCAGGTCCGGGTCACCCTCTCGAGCGGGTTCGTCATCAACGGCGCGTCCGTGACGAGCATCTCGAACGGGGCCGCGTGGACCTACTCGATCCAGACCGGCGCGAACCGGGTGACGTTCAAGGCGGTCGACGACTACCAGCCGCTCCTGAGCGGCCAGACAGCGGTCTTCACGATCACCGCGACCGCCACCGCGACCGGCCTCAATGCCTGGCAGGTCAAGGCCTACCAGCACAACACCGGCTCGCAGTCGGCCGGCGCTCCGCTCGCCCCGCTCGCCCCGTTCACGATCATCGGGTCGACGCCCACGCCGACTCCGACACCCACTCCCACACCGACGCCGACGCCCACCCCGACTCCCACGCCGACGCCGACACCGACACCGACGGCCACCCCCACGCCCACGCCGACCCCGACGCACAAGCCCACGCCGCACCCCACGGGCACGCCCGATCCGACGGCGACGCCGACGCCGCGGCCCACTCCGACCGCCCGCCCAACGCCGACTGCGACCCCGGTCCCGACGGCGACCGCGGCGCCAACGGCGAACCCCTCGTTCGATCCCACGAACCCGCCGCCGGCTCCGGATCCGACCTCCGGGACCGGCACGGGCGCCGGGCCGACGACGGGCCAGGGCGGCAACGGTGCCGGGCCGCTCGCGGGCGGTGGCCTGGATGTGGCCCCATCGGTCCTGGATGGCGGCCTCGTCGGGTTCGACAGCGCCGGCCTCGGCGGGCTGGGGGCCTTCGCCTGGGCCATCCCGGGCGCGCTTCTCGGCGCCCCCTTGGCGATCATCCTCCTCGTCGTCCTCGCTCAGGCGATCGCGGGCATGGTCCTCGTCCCGGTCACCCGGCGGGTCCTGCGCCGCGGCGACGATGCGGTGGCGAGCGCCTGAGTCTGACGATCCTCCGCTGAGCCGCGGCCCACGTGGCCGAGCAGCCTTGACGCCGGCGGACCCGAGCTCAGCGAATGACCAGCGCCGAGATGGCGCTGCGCCGCACGCCCCGGTGGCTTCACGGTCGATCGATTCCCGTGCCCCTTGACCTTGCCATCGGCACGGTTGTTGTCGGCGTTCCCGTTGCCCGCGGCGTTGGGTGCTGGTTCCGTTCCCACCCCGTTGCCCTTCGGCTCGTCATCGGCCTTCGGCTTGTCGTCGGGCTTCGGCTTGTCGTGGGGCTTTGGCTTGTCGTCGGGCTTCGCCTTGTCGTCGGCCTTCGGCTTGTCGTTTCCGATCCCCCCGCCGTTGCCATGCCCATTGCCGTGGCCGTGGCCGTTCCGTTCCCGTTCCCGCCGCCGTTGCCGGTGCCATTGCCGTTGCCGCCGCCCGGATGGGTGGAGCCACCGCCGGCGGGATCCGGCAAGGTCGCGATGATCCGGTCGAGCTGGCCGCTGACCTCGGCGTAGAGGCCTGCGTCCTCCGCCGGGACGAGGACGCCCATCGTGGCGAGGTCGCCCGCCTGCGCCCGCAGGCTCGTCGATGCGGTGGCCAGGTCCGCGCCCGGGCGCCGGAGCGCCGCCTCGACGCTCAGGAAGTCGGCCTGGAGCGTGGTCAGCATCGCCGCGACGGTCGCCGCATCGCTCGTCCGGATCGTCGCGAGCGCGTCCTTCAGGTGCGCAGCCGAGCGGTCGAGGACGACCGCCTGGCTGGATCGCTCCACGGCGGGTCCGCTGGCCACCATCGAGCCGCCCGACCGGCCACCGGCCATCACGACTCCGGCCACGGCGATGACCGCGACGGCGATCCCCACCGAGGCGGCTCGCTGCCAGGAGACGATCGGCGGGAACCTGCGAGCCGGCAGGGTGCGCGGCGCGGCTGCGGGGACCTGGCCGAGCACCGCGCTCCGGACCCGGGCGACGGCCGCAGGGTCGGTCGGGAACGCGCGGGACACGCGGACGGCGAACTCGCGCTCGGCGCCGCGGGCGGCAAGCCGCTCGAACACGGACGGCGGGGGCAGCTCGCGCCAGGTCATGCCTGGGCCCTCGCCGGCTGCCCGAGCTCTTGACGCGAGAGCCGCGTCCGGAGGACCTCCATCGCCCGGAACTGGAGCGCCCGGATGGAGCCTTCGCGCCGGCCCATGAGCGATCCGATCTCGCGGGGGCTCAGGCCCGCGAAGAACCGGTAGATGATCACTTCACGCTGGTCGTCGGTCAGCAGGAGCAGGGCCGATCGGATGTCCTCTTGCTCGCTGGCGACTTCCGCGAGCTCGGCCGGCCCGCGCCGGTCGTCCGGCTGATCGCGCACGGCGTCGAGCGAGGCATGGTCCCGGCGCGTCCGCGTGTGGTCGATCACGGTGTTGCGGGCGATCCGGAAGATCCAGGCAGCGAACGGCAGGCCGCGGTCCTCGTAGCGCGGCAATCCCTCGATCACCTTGAGGAAGGTCCGCTGGAGGAGATCCTCGGCATCGGCCGGTTCGCGGGCGTGGACGAGGAGGAACCGGTAGACCCGTTCCGCGAACGCGTCGTACAGCTCCGTGATGGCAGCCGGGTCGCCGGCCACGGACTTGGCGACGATCCGGTCGAGGGCGGCCTCATGCAACGTGGTAACGACTCCGTGGGCGCGTCGTTACGGTCGCACCTGGGATCGGGCCGAAGGATGGAGCTTGAGACATCGCGTTCCGCGTCGGGTGGGACAGCCAGAGGGTCGGCAAGGCATCGTGCTCTCCCAACCTTACGACCGACCTTGCGCAGGTGCAGATACGCACCGGGCCCCCGGGACTTTCAGGTGCGTAACGGATGTGTCGCAGGCTCGTTCTTGATGGCGTCCGAAGCCGCAGGCCCCCGACCGACAGGTCCCACGCTCGGAAGATCCAGCGGGCTCGACGCTCGGAGGGTGGTCCGACCTCCGAGCCGTCGCCCCGGCAGACGCCATGAGGCGAGACGGCGCTTCACGGGGCCGCCGCGTCGTGGCGCGGCGCGCGCCGCGCCACGCAAGCTGTCACGCCACTCGCTCTACCCTGCGCACATGGCCCGCCGCCGTGACCGCGAGTTGATCTACCAGGCCCGCCGGGCCGGGCTCGTCGCGCGCCTCGCGAGCTCGGGCGTGGCGCCGGAGCGCGCCGGCGACCTCGTGGCCGCCTGGGAGGCCGAGGCGACCGCCCGGGGGCTGGTGCGCGATGGCGAGGCGTACTGGGACGATGCGTGGCCGTGGCTCGAGCCGCGGCGCTGGACGAGGCCGCGGGCGATCTAGCCGCGCAGGGTCTCCGATCCCGATGCGGGCTATGCTCCCCGTCGACGCAAGAGCGTCCTCGCACCGGCCAGCGCCCTACAGACGGCCGGTTGAAAGGTGGATCCGTGCATTTCCTGAAGCTGGCCGCGGTTGCGGCCCTGACGATCGCGGCCTTGACCGCATGTGGCGGGTCGACCGCCACCCCCGCCGGCGGCGCCGCGACCCCGGCGGCATCGTCCGCGGCGACCGTCGCCGCCACGGCGGCGGCAAGTGTGGCCGCCACGACCGGTGCCGCCTCGAACGCGGCTGCGACGACCGCCGCATCGCAGGGCCCAACGCTCGCGATCTGTTCCCTCCTCACGGCGGCAGAGATCAGTGCCGCGACCGGGAAGACGTATGAAGCCGGCGTCTCGGACGGGGGCGAAGGCTGCCTCTGGAACGTCGGCAAGACAAAGGTCAACAACGGCGACCTCATCGGCGCCACGACCCAGCACGCCGAGCTGGCCGCCATCAAGAGCGCCTTCCCCGGCGGTGCGGACACGACCGTCGCCGGCAAGGCCGGCTACTGGAATGGCAAGCAGGGTCTCAATTCGATGTGGGTCGACCTGGGCGGAGGGCTCCTGTTCACCCTGACCTTCCCTCGCTCGGAGGACCTTGGTCCGGCCGACCAGGCCATCGCCCAGGCCCTCGCGGAGCTCGCCATCGGCAAGATGTAGCGGAGCGCCGTTCCGCGCAGCGAATCGAAAGGCCCCCGGTCCATCCGGGGGCCTTTCTCGTTGCGCGCTCGGTGGCATACTCGGTCCGTGGTGAAGCGGTCGGAACCCATACCCGATGTCTCGTACTACCCGTCCGGGGCTGTCAGGTACCGCGGCTACTCCCTCGACGGAGCATCGCACGGAGCCTGGGAGTACCTGCGTCTCGATGGCAGTGTCATGCGCACCGGGACATTCGATCGGGGCCGGCAGGTCGGGGTCTGGCGGACCTTCGACCGCTCCGGACGGCTCGTCAAGGAGACGACATTCCCGGAGGCCGAAGCGGGCTGAACGAGGGCGCGCTCAGCCCGGCTCGATCAGACGGACTTGCCGACGTTGCTGAGGATCTTGCTCACCTGGCCGCCCAGGAAGAGCAGCGCGACGATCGCGACGATCGCGATCAGCGCAAGGATGAGTGCGTACTCGGCGAGACCCTGACCCTGGCCCCGGCGAGTGGACCACAGGACTCGATCGACAGCTCTCAGGACGTTCGTGACCATGTGCGTATTCCTCCACTTCCCGCGTCGATGAATCAGAACGAAGAGCGGGTCACGGCAGTATGGGGTGGGCTGTCCAGACCCGCTACCCTCCCGGCGCGTCCATACAACACGAGCGTCTGGGCGCCACGCTCGGTGACGGGCCGCACCCACCGTGTTTGACACGCGCCCGTAGGGTCGGCCGGACGACGGTTGATGTCGCTGATCCGGGCTGTGCCGGAAGATGATTGGACGTAATCGCATAACCAGCAGGGGCTCCGGGACGCGGTGAGCTTTGGCCCGGGGCCTCTGTGTGTCCGCACGATCCGTCCGGCGGATGGCAGGCCCGGGTGGCGACGGCGGGCGGTAGTTGCGGTGAGCTGCGGTGAAAGGTTGGCCCCGGCCGAGGGGGGAATCGGCCGGGGCTGAGAGCGCCCGATGCGACCCGTAGTGCCCGCCACTGACGCATCAGGCAAGGCCCACGCTACGCGCCAGGGCTGTGCCCGGTCTATCAGGCACGCTCCCTATGTTGCCCGGGCACACCACCCGGGCACGGTCTAGCGTGGCCTCGAGCGTCGGTCAGGCCCGATCGACGAGCCGCTCGAGCAGCGCCAGGCCGGCGAGATCCCCAGTCCACGCCGCCCGGATCCGGTCGCGGCCCAGGCGCCGGACGACCCACCGGAGCACGATCGCAGTGAGAAGGACGTCGTCGATCGCCCCGATGACGGGCAGGAAGTCGGGCACGAGGTCGATCGGCGAGCCGAGGTAGACCAGGAGGCCCGCCAGGGCGAATCGGGCGCTTCGCGGCGTTGTGGGATCGGCCAGGAGCGATCGGACGCAGCGCACCAGGTCCGGGATCAGCCTGAGGGCCGGTCCGATGAGCGCTCTGGTCGGCCGATTGATCCACAGGACCGCGATGAGGAGGAGCCAGGACGCGACCACCGCGAGGAGCACGATGAAGATCGCGGGGAGCGGGTCCACGATGGGAACGGTACGTCACGGATGATCGCCATCGGTCGCCGCTCCCTCCCCCGTCCGGGCCCGATCCGGCCATGACCATCGGGTCGTAGGAGTGCCCGGCGGCGCCGACGTACCGTCCGCCGCATGGACGAGGTCGACGGGGCCACCGTGGAAGGCGCCTCCAGGACCGGGTCGGCGGCAGCCGACCGGCTGGCGGAAGACGCCCTCGTCTTCGCCCGGCGGGCCGGCGGCTTCCGCCTCATCGGCGGCGCGGGACGCGGTGAGGGCTGGGCGGACATCGTGGACCTGGAGCCCGGGGCCGAGCCCCTCATCGATCGCGCCTGGCGAACGGGCCTGCCGGTCCGGAGCGACGCTGCGGAGCCCATCCACGTTGCCGGCCCCTACTGGTCCCGGCACAGCGTCATCGTCCCGCTTGGCCACGAACATCTCGTCGTGTTCGGCAGCAGGACACCCATCACGGCGTCCGATGCGGCCGTGGTGCGGGCGGCGGCCGGCACCGTGGCCGAGACCGGCGGCGCCTCGGCGGAGAAGCTGCTTGGCGATGAGCTCGAGCTCGTCCATGCCATCCGGGCGCTCATGGCCTATCGCGCCGAGACCGTGCGCGACACGGCGCGCCATATCGCCCTGATCGCGGCGCGGTCGCTGTCGTGCGACGTCGGTGCCGTCCAGGTGGCGACCGGAGGCGCCGAGGCCCTCGAGGTGATCTACCTGCAGGAGGCCGGTGTCAGCGACGGGACCGCCGGTCCGGACGCTGCGGCCTACCTGCGCGCGGCCACCGCCCTGGAAGACCTGCGGGTCGAGCAGACCGTCGGCGGGGACCCGCGACTCTGGGATGCCGATGTCGTCTCACGCCTCACGGTCCCCATCGGGGCGGGCTCGCCGCTCGGGGCGTTCGTGCTCGGTCATTCCGTGGACCGACCCCGCGGATTCACGATGCTCTGCCAACGGATCGCTCGAGCCCTGGCCGAGGCGGCCGAGCTCCTGCTCGCCCAGGCGATCACCCGCGAGGCCCTCGCGGCCGAACGCGTGGTCCTTGACCGCATCACGAGGACCGACCCATTGACCGGCCTGGCCAATCGGACCGGCTGGGAGCAGGCGCTGGCCTCGCTGCAGGCCGGTGATGGCGGTGAGGCACCCACCTACGCGATCCTGAGTGCGGACCTGGACGAGCTCAAGGTCGTCAACGATCGCTACGGACACCCCATCGGCGACGCGGTCCTGCGCGGCGCGGCGAACCTGCTGCGCACCGCCACCCGGGCCGGTGACACCGTGGCACGCGTGGGAGGTGACGAGTTCCTCGTCCTCCTGCCCTCGATCGACGCCGATGGCGCGGCACGCATCGCCCGGCGGATCCGGCGTCACGTCCGCGAGTGGCGCGTCACCGAGTTCGCACTGACGCCGAAGCTCTCGATCGGCTGGTCCGTGTCGACCGGCGATGGGTCGGCCGCCACGATCGTCCGGGCCGACCGGCGGATGTATGCGCTGAAGCGCCGTCGGGCTCACGCCAGCGGGACGCCGATCCCGCGACGCAGCGCAAACGCGCGAATTGATCGGGGCAACGTCGCCTAGGGCGTGAGGCCGGCTCGGGTGGTCATGCCGTCACCCGGCGTGTCAGACGGCTTCGAAGACCTCGAGGACTCCCAGGATCAGCAGGATCCAGGCGGCAAGGGCGCTCAGGACCATCGCGACGCCGAGCGCCAACGGGCGCAGGCCAAGGCGCGAGGGCGGGTTGCGTTCGATCTTCGGTGACTGACCCATCATCGCCTCCACGATATCTGGGACTTGGCGTCTGCGTCTTGATCGACGCCAACGCCGCCGACGGAGAGGGCACGAGACCCCGGCACGAAAAGAAGCCGGGGTCTCGTCGTAGAAGCGGGCTGCCGTTCCCCCCGGGCCAGCATGGACCAACGATGCTTTGGCCAGCGGAGCAGCCCGACATCCGGAAAAGCGAGCAACCGAGGGTACCTTCGGGGGCGCAGTCCTCGGGCTCAGGGGGACGTCAGACCGACTTGCCCACGTTGCTCAGGATCTTGCTGACCTGGCCGCCCAGGAAGATGAGGGCGATGATTGCAACGATGGCGATCAGGGCGAGGATGAGGGCATATTCCGCGAGGCCCTGTCCTCGCGAAGATGGCGCGAGGATCGCAAGGACCCTCGAAACGAAGTTGGACATGCGTGGACTCCAAGAACCGCTCGCCGATGAAGAAGAAAGATGAGCGAGCCAAGCGATTATGCCGGTGCGCCGCCGCAGCGGCCATACCAACGGATCATCGTCCGGCGCGTCCTGACAACGCTGTGTCGATCCACCCTCGTAGCCAGGAGATCCCGGCATGCCGAACGAACGTCCGCAGATCGTGGTCATCAGGAAGGGTGGCGGCCACGGCTGCATCATCACCCTCATCCTGGCGATCATCGCGTGGCCCCTGGCCATCCTCTACTGGCTCGTCCGATTGCTCGTCTGGGCCATCAAGACACCGATCGATTGGCTCACGGGCGGTCCGTGGCGCCGGCGCCGCGGAGGGTCTTAGGCGAGCCCAAGCCTCCGCGGCCGCGCGGTACCCTGGCGCAGGTCGGGCTGGCCGACGCCGGCATCACCAGAGCCAACCGTGCGTGTACACGTTGAAGGCGCCAAGGATCAGGTAGATCACGAGCGCCACACGCCGAGCATGGCCAGTGGCACGGATCGACTTGCCCGATCGACGGCCGCGGCCCGTCCTCGTTCATGGCCCACCGACCGCGAACGCGACAGTGGCGACAAATACTCGGAAGATCCGACGATCAGAAGCAGCTGGAGCACGGCGCCAGCCTACGCGCCCGCGAAGCACGAGGAGCACTGCCCTCGCTCGCCCTCGGACCGGAATCGAGAGGCCGACGGAACGCCCGCCGGGCCCTGGAGTAATTCGAGCGCTCGGCCTCCTGAACCCCATCCAGGTGCAGCCACGCTGGCAGGGCTCGATTCGTGCGTGCAGACCGTCCGCCAACGTCCAGCCGTAGGCCCGGGTCCGGCCGCTAAGGGTTACGGGGCGGTGGGGGACTCTTGTCGCCAGAAGCTGCTTCGTGGCCGGCGTGAGCGCTCTTGGCCACGGTGTCGAGCATGGCCTTAACGACCTCCTCAAGCGCGTAGTCGCCGGCCTGAGCCCTCGTGGCCGCGTTCTTGAGCATGGCCTTGACCGACCGCCTCACCGGCGTAGTCGATCACACCGAGATGGAAGGCGCCTTCAGCGACGAACAGGGCCTGTGCCTTGGACAGACTCTCCATTGCGACCTTGACGCGCTCCGGCATCTCGCGACGTCGCGGCGCGTCGGCCTTGAGCCCTTCGTCATGCGCCCACTCGAAGCATGCGTATACCGCTTCGCGAACTGCGTCGCGATACGCCGGAGCGTATCCCATGGCCAGGTCCGGAGCCAGCAGAGACATGGCGGCAAACGCACGGTCAATGCCGGGGCCGTCCGGCTTAGGAAGCGGTTCCTTCAATCCCCTTGGGCCCCGCTCGCCGCGGTCCAGCGCGACTGTCACCGCCCGGTCTCCCGCCATGAGGACGTCGAGGATGACGTGACCGCCGCTCGTCGAGGAACCGCGTCCGACGCGCGTCATCGCGGTCGTCCACTCGCTGCGCTCTTGCCTCTGTGCGCGCCTCCTCGCGGGCCGCCGCGGCGTCCTCGCGGGCCTTGCGAGCGGTGCCTTCCGCAACTCGCGCCGACAGCGTGATGGCGCCGGCTCCAACCAGCGCGACGGTCAGGGCCCCCGCGACCCCGATGATGGCCGCCTCACCTGGGGCTGGTCGACGTGCAGCGGGGTGCCGACCGCGAAACCCACGACGCCCGCCAGCGCCGAGTCCCGAGCGCCAGGGCTAGTCGTGCCCACCGCATCCGATGATTGTCGCAGGGCGACGCGGGGCTACACCCCCAAAACGCAGAGGCCCGGAGGTCCACCCTCCGGGCCCTCTTGTGCGTCAGTAAGTGGTCGGGGCGGAGCAATTCGAACGCTCGGCCTCCTGAACCCCATTCAGGTGCGCTACCAGGCTGCGCCACGCCCCGACAGGCGGCCAGTGTACCAGCCGATTGAGGAGACCCGAACCGTCAGCGGCCCAGGACCGGGGGCGCTTACCACCCACGAGGTACTGGCCCCAGACATCGCCCTGCGGCGAGCACACGGTCACATCGCCGGTTCCATGGGCGAGGTCAGACCCACACATCATGGCCACCAATCGGACCTCGCCTGACTCAAGCGTCCAGGATCGCCACAGACGGCCCGAACAGGCCGCCGTTCACGTTTTGACTGCTCTCGGCCGGCCGCGTCGACCCAGAGCGTTGGCACTCCAGCCCGGCGGCCCGACGCCACCCGTTGGTTCGGGTCGTCCACCTCCACCCAGTCACGGGCGGCTCGGATGGCGACGCCACACATGTCCGGCGCGTCCATCTCGCACGAGACTTCGTCCAGGAGCCACGCGCCGGCGACGACGTGGACGCCGGGTCCGTCCAGTGCCACTCACCCGATGAACAGCCGGCGACCACGAGCATCGCCAGGGCCGTCGACACAATGAAGTTGCGCACGAGCCGACGATGCGCGGGCCCTCCCCCGGCGGCAATCGATGGAAACCCGCTACGCGTCGGAGGCGGGGGCGGCCTCGCGGGCGAGCCAGGCGCGGGCGTCCTCGAGCTCGTCCTTCGACTCGCGGGCGAGCAGGTCGACGAGGCAGCGCCGCACGTCCTTGCCCTCGAACAGGGCGAGGTGGACCTCGCGGGCGATCGGCATCTCGACGTCGAGGCGTTCGGCCAGGCCGACGGCGGCCTCGACCGTGTAGGCGCCCTCGGCCACACCGGGCAGCGACGCCTCGATCTCGGCCCATTTGCGGCCCTTCGCGAGCTCGACGCCCAGCTGGTGGTTGCGCGACAGGGGCGAACCGCACGTGGCGACGACGTCGCCGAGCCCGGCCAGGCCGGCGAACGTGAGCGGGTTGGCACCCGCCGCGATGCCGATCCGGATCATCTCGGCCAGGCCGCGGGTCATGAGGCCGGCCTTGCCGTTGTCGCCGAAGCCGAGACCGTCGGCCGCGCCGGCGGCGATCGCGATGATGTTCTTGAGGGCCCCGCACAGCTCGACGCCGAGCAGGTCGCCGTTGACGTAGATCCGGAACCGCCGCGTGCCGAGGCGCACCTGGACCCGCTCGGCCAGGGCGATGTCGAGCGCCGCCACGACCGCCGAGGCCGGCAGTCCGCGGGCGATCTCCGCGGCGAGGTTCGGGCCCGAGAGCGCGCCGATCCGGGCGGGGTCGATGCCGCCGGCGTCGGCGATGACCTCGCTCATCCGGAGGAGCGTGCCGCGCTCGAGGCCCTTCACGACCGAGAGCACGTCGGCGACGCGGGCTCACGGACGGGCCGACGAGGCCCATCGTCTCGCGGACGTAGGCCGAGGGCACGGCCACGATGACGAGGTCGGCCTCCGCGACCGCCTTGGGATCGGCGGTCGGGCGCACGCCCGGCGACAGGTCGACTCCTGGCAGGCGCTGCTCGTTCCGGCGCGACTCGGCGATCCGTGCCGCGCTCTCGGCGGTCCGGCACCACAGCGTCACGGGCTCGTGGCGGCCGAGCAGGATCGCGAGGGTCGTGCCCCACGCGCCGGCACCCACGACCGCGACCCGCGCCGGGCCGCGCGTCGCCCGGTCGGCTCGAGCGGTCCCGCTGTCACGTTGTCCGGCGGTCGCGATCCGCGGCCGGGCGAGCGCGCTTCGTCCCGGGCTTGGCCTGCGACTTGGCCTTCGGCTTCGAGGCCGCCTTCGCGGCCGTCTTGGCCGCAGCCTTCCCCGTCGCCTTGACCGGTGGCGCGGCGGAGAGCCCGGCCGGGGCCGCCGAGGAGGAAGAGGCGCTGCGTCCGGCCGCCGACGGGCGACCCGCCGCGGGCCGCCGCCCCGTGGGACCGGCCTTCTTGCGCCGCGGCAGCTTCACGGCACTCCGGTCGCGGAACACGAGCCGCATCGGCGTCCCGTCGAACCCGAACGTGTCCCGCAGCCGGTTCTCGAGGTAGCGCCGGTAGCTGAAGTGGACCGAGCCGGCATCGTTGGCGAAGAAGACGAACGTCGGCGGCGCGACGGCCGCCTGGGTCGCGTAGAAGATCTTGGGCCGGCGGCCCTTCACGACCGGCGGGAGCTGCCGCTCCGACGCCGAGGCGAGGACCCGGTTGAGCTCGCCCGTCGAGATGCGCCTGCGGCGCTCGCCCCAGATGTCGACCGCGGCCTCGAGGACGCGGGCCACCCGCTGGCCCGTCTTGGCGCTGATCGCTGATGACCGGCGCGAAGTCGAGGAACGGCACCTCGTGGCGGATCCACTCGACGTACTGCTCGAACGTCTTGTCGGTCTTCTCGGCGACGAGGTCCCACTTGTTGATCGCCACGACGAGGCCCTTGCCCTCCTCGATGACGTAGCCCGCGACGTGGGCGTCCTGGCCGGTGAGGCCCTCCACGGCGTCGATGACGAGGATCGCGACGTCCGCCCGGCTGATGGCCTTGAGCGCGCGGAGGGTCGAATACTTCTCGGCCGCCGGACCCGAGGCGACCTTGCCGCGGCGCTTGATGCCGGCCGTGTCGATCAGCACGATCTCGCTGCGGCCCCAGGCGAGCCGCGTGTCGATCGCGTCGCGGGTCGTGCCCGGGATGTCGGACACGATCGCGCGGTCCTCGCCGAGCAGGGCGTTGAGCAGGCTCGACTTGCCGACGTTGGGCCGGCCCGACGAACGCGATCGCGGCCGGCGCTCGATCGGCGTCGGCGGCGATCGCGGCGTCCCACTTGCGGGCCTCGATGTCGGCCGGGGTCAGGTCGGCCTCGTCCTCCTCGGGTCCCTCGTCCCCCAGGCCGGTCAGGATCGGCTCGAGGCGGCCTTCGGCGACGTCGCGCGCCCATTCGTCGGCTTCGCGTCTCGCGCGCCTTGCGGGCGAGCTCGGCCTCGCTCTCCGGCGGCAGCGCCCAGACGATGGCGTCGAGCAGGTCGCCCGTGCCCCGGCCGTGGGCCGCGCTGATCGGGTGGGTCTCGTCCCAGCCGAGCGCGAAGAACTCGGCGCCCTCGAGCTCGCGCTGCTCGTTGTCGGCCTTGTTGACCGCGACGAGGACCGGCGCCGTCGCCCGGCGGAGCAGCACGGCCGCCTCCTGGTCGGACGGGGTGATGCCCGCCGCGGCGTCGACGACGAACACGATGACGTCGGCCTCGGCGATCGCCAGCCGGGCCTGCTCCTGGACCTTCGTCTCGATCGGGTCGCCCGGGTCCGACCTCCAGGCCGCCGGTGTCCACGACGATGAACCGCCGGCCGTTCCACTCGGCGTCGCCGTACAGGCGGTCGCGGGTCGTCCGGGCGCGGTCCTCGACGATCGCCGTCCGGTCGCCGACGATCCGGTTGAAGAGCGTGCTCTTGCCGACGTTGGGGCGGCCGACGATGGCGACGATCGGCAGGGCGTTCATCGAAGCGGCGCCTATGCGGCGCCGGACGCGGGCGGCGCCGGGTGGGTGAACGTCGGGAGCGAGGTCGTCCGGCCGGCCGGCGTGGCGGCCGAGGCGAGGGCGGCCAGGGCCAGCTCATCGGCCTTGGCGGCGACCTCCGGCGTCCCGGCCAGCTCCAGCACGCGCCGGGCGACGGCGCGCAGGTCCTCGATCGGCGTCGACGTGCCGCCGGTGACGCCGACGACGCGCTTGCCGTCGAAGACCGACGCGTCGGCGAGGTCGCTCACGCCCTCGATCTGGATCGCCGGCGTGCCGGCGATCCCGCAGAGCCGCGTCAGCTCCTTGGTGTTGGCGCTGCTGCGGCCGCCGACGACGACCATCAGGTCGACCTGCGGGCCGCCTCGAGCGTGTCCTCCTGGCGGCGGATCGTGACCGGGCAGACCGTGTTGATGATCTTGAGCTCGTGGCTGCGGGAGACCATGTACGCGGCGAGCTTCTCGAACTTCCAGGGCGGCTGGGTGCTCTGGCTGATCAGCGCCATCTTCTTGCGCCGCGGGATCGTGTCCCAGTCCTCTTCCTCGTCGACGACGATCGCGTCCGGCGCGAAGCCCGAGCAGGCCGACGACCTCCGGGTGGCGCGGCGTGCCGAGCAGGACGATCGTGTAGCCCTCCTCGACGAGCTTCACGATCTCGCGCTGCTCCTGGATGACCCAGGTGCAGGTGCCGTCGATGACCTCGAGGCCGCGTTCGGCGGCGCGCTCCATGACTTCGGGCCGCACGCCGTGGGCGCGGATCACGACGGCCGCGCCGTGGTCGACGTCGTCGAGCGTGTCGACGGTCTGGATGCCCAGTCGCTCGAGGTCCGCGATGACGCCCTCGTTGTGGACGACCTGGCCGAGGGTGTGGGTGGTCTTGCCGGCCGCGGATGCCTCCTTGGCCTTGTCGATCGCCTCGCGGACGCCGTAGCAGAAGCCGGTCCGGCGTGCGATGCGGATCTCATCGACGGTGCCCATCTCGGTTCAAGTATCGCACGGGGTCGCCTCGGACCCGATCAGGCGGACGGCTCGTCCGTGCGTGGCGGCACCGGTTCGGCAGGTTCCCTGCCCCCCACGGCGGCGCCGTACGCGCCGCGGTGGCGCTCCGGGAGCAGCGCCGCGATCCGGGTCATGATCTCCTTCGTCGCGATCCCCTTCGCCGTCTTGCGGTCCGTGCCCTCGGGGATGATGTCGGAGAGCCGGAACGCCTCGCCGACCTGCATGCCGACGCGACCGCCCGGACGGACGAAGTGGCCGCGCGGCCAGAACCGGTCCGTGCCGCAGATCCCGACCGGCAGGATCGGGGCGCCGGAACGGAGAGCGAGCAGGGCCAGGCCGTCCTTCGCCTCCTGGAGGCCGCCCGTCGTGCTGCGGGTGCCCTCGGGGAAGACGACCAGCACGTGGCCCTCGTCGAGGATCCGCTGGGCGAGCGCGGAACGCCTCCACGTCGGCGCCGCCGCGGTCGATCGGGTGGACCGAGCCGTGGCGGGCCATCGCCCCGAGGATCGGCCACTCGGTCATCTCCCGCTTGCCGAGCCAGTGGATGCGCCGGCCGAGCTTCGGGGTGAGCCAGCCTCCGAGGATGACGCCGTCGGCGTTCGAGAGGTGGTTCGAGGCGATGATCAGCGGGCCCTTCGCGCGGGATCCGCTCGATCGGCCCTCGACGCTGACCCGGGTCAGGCAGCGCATGACCGTGCGGGCGAAGAAGGCGACGCCACGGATGAACGGGGTGACGTCGTCCGGCAGCCGCTTGGGTGCGGGTTCCGGCGCTCGCTCGGGCACGGTCTCGCTCACGAGCCGACCCTCGCGTCCGGGCTGCGCGCGCCTGCGCGTTCGGCCTCGCGGATGGCCGCCACGACCTCGGCGACGGTCTGCTCGAACGTGTTCCCGTCGGTCCGGATGTGGCGAGCGTCGTCGGCGGGCCGGAGCGGCGCGACCTCGCGCGTCCGGTCGATCTCGTCGCGCCGGCGGAGCTGGGCGAGGATCCAGCGGCCTTCGGGGCCGTCCGGCTCGACCTCGCGCTGCTCGGACCGGCGGCGGGCCCGTTCCTCGACCGACGCGTCCAGGAAGATCTTCAGGTCCGCGTCGGGCAGGACGACCGTCCCGATGTCGCGACCGGCCACGACGATCCCGCCGTCCGACGCGAGCGCGCGCTGGACGGGCAGGAAGGCCGCCCGCACGGCCGGCGTCCGGGCCACCTCCGAGACGTGCTGGTCCACGATCGCGGTCCGCACGTCGTCCGTGACGTCGCGGCCATCGACGACCACCCGGATGAGCCGATCCTGCTCGTCCGGCGCCAGGTGGACCTCCGGGACGAGGGCGGCCAGGCCGGCGGCGTCGTCCGGCGGCACGCGACGGGCGCGCGAGAGCCAGGTCAGGGCGCGGTACAGGAGGCCGGTGTCCACGAACCGGTAGCCGAGCTCCAGCGCCGCGGCGGCGCCGACGCTGCTCTTGCCCGACGAGCCGGGCCCGTCGAGGGCCACGATGAGACGGCGGGTGGGACCTGGGACGTCCATCGGCTCAGGATAGCGATGGGGTCGCGAACGGCAGTGCCCGAATCACTCGGGCCGCTCGGTCACGTGCCCCGCACCGAGCGCCCGCACTTCCTTGGCCGTCAGTGGCCGCACGGCGCCGCTGGGCAGCGTCTCGAGCCGCACAGGGCCGATGCGGACCCGCACGAGGCGCTCGACGGGGACGCCGACCGCGGCGAACATCCGCCGGATCTGGCGTTTCCAGCCCTGCTGGAGCGTCGCCCGGTACCAGGCGAGCGGCGGCGGCATGGGCGCGAGGAGCTCGGCGAGGCGGTGCGTCTCGGGCGGCGTCGCCTCCCGGAGGTGGAAGAGCAGCGCCAGCCCTTCGTCGAGGGGGATCCCCTCCCCCAGGGCGCGCGCGCGCTGCCCGTCCAGTGGCGCCCGGATCCCGATCGCGTACTCGCGTTCGACGCCGAACCGCGGGTGGAGCACCCGCTCGGCCCACGGGCCGTCGTTCGTGAGCAGGAGGAGGCCGTCCGAGTCGAGGTCCAGCCGGCCGACCGGGTAGAGGCGCCCGCCATCCGGGACCAGCGCGCGCGGCACGAGGTCGAGCACCGTGCGAGCGGCGTGCCGGTCGCGGACCGTGGAGGTCACCCCGGCCGGCTTGTGCAGGAGGAGATGGACCGGCGCCTGGGACCCGGATGCGGCGAGCGGACGGCCGTCGACCTCGATCCGGGCGACGCCGGGATCCACGGCCTGGCCCGGCGTGGCCACCGCGCCGTCGACCGTGACCCTGCCTGCGGCGATGAGCGCCTCGCTGCCGCGCCGCGACGCGACGCCGGCGGCCGCGAGGACCTTCTGCAGGCGCTCGGTCGGCATCAGAGGCCGGCCGTTCCGGGCTCGCCTCCACGTTCGAGGTCCGTGCCCTCGGGATCCGTGTCGGCCTCGGCGCCGGCCGCCAGGAGGCGGGCCGCGACCTCGGCGTCGAGCGGCGGCAGCTGGTCCAGGCTCGTCAGGCCGAACCGCTCGAGGAAGTCGAACCCGGTGCCGTACAGGATCGGCCGGCCCGGAGCGTCGGCCCGCCCGAGATCGACGACGAGGCGGCGGTGCAGGAGCGACCGGATCGAGTAGTCCGAGTCGACGCCCCGGATCCGCTCGACGGCGGCCTTCGTCATCGGCTGGCGATAGGCCACGATCGCCAGCGTCTCGAGCGCCGCGGGCGACAGGCGGATCGCATCGGCGCCCACGTATCGGGCGATGAGCGCCCCGGCGTCCGGCGACGTCACGAGCTCCACCCGTTCGCCGCTCGCCACGAGGCGGATACCCCGCCCCGCGAGGCTGACCTCGAGGTCACCGAGCCGCTCGTCCACGACGCTCCGCTCCACCCCGGCCAGGACCCCGATCTCGCGCCGGGTCAGCGGCTTCTCGGCGACGAACAGGAGCGCCTCGAGGGTCGCCTCGGTCAGCTCGTGCGGCGCCTCGTCGGCGTGCCTCCGCCTCGGTCGTGGCGGCTATTTCGGTCACGTCGGTCGCGTCCTCGCCCTGCTCCTCGATGCCGCCCGCCGCCTCCAGCCCGGTCATCGGTCGGTGTCCGCGCGATGGCCGTTCCCGGCAAGGTCCGGTTCGATCCGGCGGGCCACGATCGGTCCCCAGGGCTCGGCCTGCTCGAGCGTGACCTCGCGCTGCTTGGCGAGCTCGAGGAGGGCGAGGAACGTGACGGCGACCACGACCCGGTCGCGAACGTCCCGCAGGAGCTCCTGGAGCACGATCGAGCCGGCCCGGCGCAGGGCGGCCCGGATCACCTCGGTCCGCTCCGCGATCGTGACGGTGCGCGCCATCGCCTCGGGTGGTCTCGGTGGGGGCGGCACGATCCGGACGAGGTCGACGAGGGCAGCGACGAGCACCGAGGGGTCCAGCGGCGGGGCGGCCGGCGGACGGGATCCTGCGATGGCCGCGGCCTGCGCGACGGCCGGCTCGCGCCGGAACAGGCCCATGCGGTCGAGCGCGCCGGCCTGGAGGCGCAGGCCACCGTCGCGGAACGCCCGATAGAGGAGCAACCGGTTCCGGAGCTCGGCCTCGGGATCGCCCCCGTCGTCGAGGAACGCGTCGCCGGGCGCCTCGGGAGCGCGCCGGGGCAGCATCGCCCGGCTCTTGATGAGGATGAGCTGGCTGGCGACCGCCACGAACGCCGAGACGTTGCCGATCCGGTCGCCCTCGAGCGTCGCCAGCGCCTCCAGGTACGCGCCGGCGAGCACGCCGAGAGGAACCGTGAGGACGTCGAGCTTCTGCGATTCGATGAGGGCGAGGAGCAGGCCAAGCGGCCCGTCGAACTCCGGCAGGTTGACGAGGGTCGACGTTTCGGGCCGGCGGCCCTCCCCGAAGACCACCGCCGGGGCAGGCATTGCCATCACCGGCGTCCCGACGACCGGCTCCGTCACGAGACGGCCTCGTCGGCCCGCTTGAGCTGGGCGCCCGCGCCCGGATCGCGCGGCTCCGCCTGGTAGCGGATGAGCTCGACCGTGCGCGTGGAGCATCCGGCAGCGGCGGCGATCCCGGCCGAGAGCTCGGCGTGGTCGCGGATCCGGTCCAGCGCCTTGGCGAAACCCGGCAGCCGACGAGCGACCCGGACGACCCAGTCGCCCCAGGCCTCGCCGAGCGACCACGCGACCCGCGGCCAGAGCCCGACGCCGGGACCCTTGCCGGCATCGTGGAGGAGTCCCGCGAGCAGCACATCGGCCTCGGTCACGCCGTCGATCCGGAGGCGGGCGACCACGTCGAGCCCGTGGCGCCGATCGGCGACCGGCATCGCATCGAAGACGGCCAGCTGGGCGGAGCTGAGCCAGGTCGCCAGCGCCGAGCGTTCGGCCGGCGACACCCTCGCTCGGACGTGCGCCCGGAACTGGCGGACCTTAGAGGCCCACCAGGACGCGGAGGAACGCATCGATGACCGGACCCAGGATGATCCCGAACACCCCGGTGAAGATGAGGACGAGCAGGATGAGCGGCCCGTACTGCATGAGAGCCGGACCGAGCGTGTAGCGCGTGCTCGGGTCGAGGGCGGCGAGGAGGATCTGCGACCCGTCGAGCGGCGGCACCGGGATCAGGTTGAACACGAACAGGCCGATGTTGATCGCGACGAACGTGTACATCGTGTTCAGCACGACCAGCGGCACGTCGTCGTACAACGGCGAGTGGAGCACGTAGCGCAGGGGGATCGCCACGATCGCCGCGATGATCAGGTTGGATGCCGGGCCCGCGAACGCCACGATCGCCTGCCCGGTCGAGCCGTGGCGGAGCATGTTCGGGTTGACCGGCGTTGGCTTGGCCCAGCCGATGCCCCGCCCGAAGACCGCCGAGATGCACAGCAGGGCCGCGCCGAGCGGGTCGAAGTGGGCGATCGGGTTGAGGGTCAGGCGGCCCATCATCTTGGCCGTCCCGTCGCCGAGCCGGTAGGCGGCGAGTGCGTGGGAGAACTCGTGGACCGGGAATGAGATCAGCAGGATCATCGCGATCGCGATGATCAGCTCGGGGGTGATGCGCACCTGGGCGGTGTCCTCGCGGTACGGAGGGAGCGGGGGGTCGGACGAATGCTACCCGACGGGTCGGTTCGGGAGGCTCAGAGCCGGCCGAGCAGCTCCGCCTTCTTGGCCTCGTACTCCTCCGGGCTGATCGCACCGCGATCGCGCAGGTCGGCCAGGCGCGACAGGGTGTCGGTCACTTCGTCCGCGTTGTCGGCGGCCGGACCAGGGGCGACCGGGGCCGCGGCAGCCGGGGCACGCGCCGGTGAGCCGGGGCCGAAGCCCTGTCCGTAGCCCGACTCGAGGGCCACCTTCTGGTTGAGCATCTCCTTCTTGAACGACGCCGCCTTGTTCAGCCACTTGTAGCGGTCGACCGACTCCTCGTTCGCCGTGAGGATGTCCAGGTCGCCGAAGCCGAGCACCCGAGCGACGAGGCCCTGGTCCAGGACCGCATCGTTGATCTTCTCGAGCGAGCTATCGGCCGAGTGCTTGTTGAGGATCCCCTCGACCTTGATGACCCGCAGGTTCGTGATGAGGTAGTCCTGCGCCGACCAGCGCCAGATCACGAGCCCGATCCAGGCGATCGCGATGATGATCCCGGCGATGGCGAGGTAGTTGAACACCGTGCGCAGGGTCCCCGAGAACCCGTCCTGGGCGAGGTTCGCGCTCAGGATGAAGATCACGACCGAGGCGATGAAGATGACGAACGGCCGGGCCGAGCCGAACACCGGCGCCAGCCAGTGCTGCCGGGTGCGCACGGCGATGAGCTCGCCGTTGGCGAGTAGCGAGTCCGCGTAGCGCGCCATCGGTTCCCTCTCCGTCCTCAGGCCCGCGGGTGAGCGCGAGCGTAGATCTCCCTGATGCGTTCGCCCGTCAGGTGCGTGTACAGCTGCGTCGTGCTGATGGTCGCATGTCCGAGCAACTCCTGAACGATGCGCAGGTCGGCACCGCCCTCGAGGAGATGGGTCGCGAACGAGTGGCGGAACGTGTGCGGAGACACCCGTTCGTCGAGACCGGCGGCCACCGCCGCGCGCTTCACGATCGACCATGCCTGCTGGCGGGCGAGGCGCCGGCCGCGCTCGGTGAGGAAGACCGGGCCGCCGCGGACGGGGGCCGCGTGGGCGATCGCGAGCCACGCCGGGCGCACAGCGTCGGCATAGCGGTGGAGCCAGGCGAGCGCCACGTCTCCGACCGGCACGAGGCGCTCCCGGTCGCCCTTGCCGATGACCCGGACGAAGCCGCCGTCGAACGAGAGATCCTCCCCGTCGAGGCGCAGCGCCTCGCTGATCCGCAGGCCGGCAGCGTAGAGCAGCTCGAGCAGGGCCCGGTCGCGGATGTGCCGCCGGTCGGCCGCGCTCTGCTCCTCGGTCGGCGCGCCCTCGCCTGTCCCTGCCCCGCCCACCGAGTCGAGCAGCCGCTCCACCTCCTCGACCGACAGCGTCTCGGGCAGGTGGCGGGTCTCGCGCGGCAGGTCGATGTGGGCCGCCACGTCCACGCCGATCAGCCCCTCGCCGAAGGCGAACCGGTAGAAGCCGCGAATCGCGGCCGTGCGCCGCCTCCGGCTCGTGCCGGCGAGTCGTGGCCTGGTCGCGCCCTTGGGGGCCGCCCCGAGCGACGCCAGGTAGCGGATCGCGACGTCCGGGCCGGTCGCCCACGTCCGGTCCGTGCCGGGATCGCGGGCGAACGCGTTGAGGTCCGAGCGATAGGCCGCGATCGTGGCCGGGGACAGGCCGCGCTCCACCTGGAGATGGTCGAGGTACCCGGCGAACGCCCGCTCGAGCGATGCCTCCGGGGCGTCGGCCGCGTCAGCCGCCGGCATCCGACTCCGCTCGCCACGCCTCCGCCCGATCGAGCAGCTCCCGCGCGCCGGCCACGGCGGCTTCTCCGCCCTCGGCGCCGGCGAGCATCTGGGCGAGCTCGGCGACCCGGCCATCGCGGTCGAGCCGGTGGACCTCCGTGATCGTCCGCCCGTCGCGTTCGCGCTTCTCGATCTGGAAGTGGGCGTCGGCGTGCGCCGCGATCTGGGGCAGGTGCGTGACGCACAGGACCTGGTGGCGGCGGCCGAGCGTCCAGAGGCTGCGCCCGACCGGGTCCGCGCTCCGGCCACCGATCCCCGTGTCGATCTCGTCGAACACGAGTGTCGGCGTCTGGTCGGCGGCCGCGAGGACCTCCTTGATCGCGAGGGCGACGCGACTGAGCTCCCCGCCCGAGGCGATCCGGCTGAGCGGCCGGGCGGGCTCGCCGGCGTTCGGGGCGAGCCGGAACACGACCTGGTCGATGCCGGTCTGGTCGAACGAGACGGCATCCCCGTCGACCTCGACGGCGGGTTCGTCCGGGCCGGCGGGGCGCCGGCCGAGGGCGACCTCGAAGACGTCGGCCGGGAAGCCGAGCGCCTCGAGCGCCGAACCGACGCTCCCCGCGAGCGACGACCCCACGTCGCGCCGGCGGGCCGAGAGTTTCGCGGCGTGACCCGCGACCTCCTCCAGCAGCGCGGCATCGTCCGCCTGGCGCCTGGCCCGTTCGACGTCGACCGCGCCCAGACGCTCCACGTCCGCGGCTGCCCGTTCGCCGTGGGCGATCACGGCCGCCTCGTCGTCGCCGTAGCGGCGTTCCAGGGCGACGATGACCGAGAGGCGCTCCTCGATGGCGGCCAGAGCTGCCGCGTCGTGGTCGATCCCGTCGGCCAGGATGCGCGCCTCGGCCGCGATGTCGGCCAGCTCTGCCTCCGCGCCGCTCAGCCGCTCCGCGAGCTCCTCGAAGCGCGGGTCGAGGCGGCCGATGTGGCGGGCCTCGCGCACGGCGATGGCGACCGTCTCGCGGGCGCCGGATCCCTCCCCCGTCAGGGCGTCCTGGATCGCCTCGGCGCCGCGCGCGATGGCCTCGCCGTGCTGGGCAGCCCCAAGTCGTGCCTCGAGCCCGGCGGCCTCGCCGACCTTCAGATGCGCGGCAGCGATCTCGGCGGCCTCATGACGGGCGATCTCGACGCGTCTGGCCAGCTCGCGCGGGTCGAGGGCCAGGGCAGCCAACGCGGTCCGGTTCGTCCGCCAGCGCTCCACGGCGTCGGCGACCGCCGCTCGGATCTCGCCCAGGTCGCCGAAGGCATCGAGCAGGTCGCGCTGCCAGCGCTCGTCGAGGAGCCGTTGCTGGTCGTGTTGGCCATGGACCTCGACGAACGGGCCGACCGCTTCCGCGAGGCGCGCGGCCGTCACGGTCTCGTCATCCAGGCGGGCCGTGGAGCGGCCACCGGCGGTGAGCTCGCGCACGGCGATCCGCGGCTCCGGGACGGCGTCAAAGAGCGCCTCCACCCGTGCCCCGGTGGCGCCGTGACGGACGAGCCCCGGGTCGGCACGGCCGCCGATCACGAGACCGAGCGCATCGATGAGCAGGCTCTTGCCCGCCCCGGTTTCGCCCGTCAGCACGTTGAGGCCGGGCTCGAGCTCGACCCGGACGCGTTCGATGAGGGCGAGATCGCGCACCGACAGTTCGATCAGGCGGCCGGCGCTCAGCGCGGCCGGTGGCGCGGCCAGCTCGAGGTCCGGTCCGGCCGGGCTCACGACGGCAGGAGCTCCACCTTGTGGCGGACGAGGTCCCAGAACGGCAGCGCGCCGCGCGGCTCCACGAGGCGGATCGGTCGCTCCTTGGCCCGTACTTCGACGATGTCGCCGACGTTGAGCGCAACGTCCTCGCGGCCGTCGACGCTCAGCAGCGCTTCCGTGGCGGCGACGACCCGACAGCGGACGACCTGCTTCGGGCTGACGACCACGCTGCGGATCGCCGCGAGGTACGCCGCGATGGGCGTCACGATGAGATTGCGACTCAGGGGGTCGACGATCGGGCCACCGGACGAGAACGAGTAGCCGGTCGAGCCGGTCGGCGTGGAGACGATGAGGCCGTCCGCGATGATCGTCGCGAGGTGGGACGAGCCCACCGTGACGTCGAAGCGGCACACCCGTGCGAGGCGGCCGCGCGCGACGACGACGTCGTTGAGGGCGATGAAGCGCTCGCCGGGCTCACTCCGGCCGCCGGGCAGGATCGTCGCCTCGACCATCATCCGCTCGTCGATCCGGAACTCGTCTGCCGCCACCTGGGCGAGGACCGACTCGAGCTCGTGCTCCTCGACCTTCGAGAGGAAGCCCACCTTGCCGAGGTTGACCCCCAGGATCGGGACGTCGATCTCGGCCACGGCGCGGGCAGCGCGCAGGAACGTGCCGTCGCCGCCGAGCACGACGAGCAGGTCCGTCGTGGGCAGCTCGGCCGTGAGGCGGTCGTATTCGGCGGCGGGCTGGTCCCATACCTCCAGCTCGCGGAGATGGGCCCAGGCCAGGGCGCGGTCCCGGAGGTCCACGGCGGCCGGGTTCGTGGGATTGAACGCGAGCCCGATGCGCTTGAGCGTCATCGGTGGTCGTCCGGCATTCCGACGGCCGCGGCGATCCGTGCCGGCCAGTCCGCGTGGCGCCTCGGCGGGCGAGGCCGCGCCGGCCCAGCCGGCCGGGACTTCGAGGTCGAGGAGGAACTCGCGGTTGCCTTCCGCGCCATGGATCGGCGAGGCGATGACGCCGCGCAGGCGAAGACCGTCGGCCGCCGCGTCCGCCGACACGGCCTCGAGGACGGCTCGGTGAGCGGCCGGGTCGCGCACGATGCCGCGCTCGGTGCCCCCGCGGCCCACCTCGAACTGGGGTTTGACGAGAGGCACGATCCGGCCGCCCGTGGCGCGATCGAACGTGGACGCGACCGGCGCCAGGACCTTGGCGAGCGAGATGAACGAGACGTCCACGACGGCCAGGCGGACCGGCTCCGGCAGTGTGGAGGGCGTCAGGCCGCGGGCGTTCGTCCGTTCGAGCGAGATGACGCGGGGATCGGCGCGGAGCTGTTCGGCAAGCTGACCGCGACCCACGTCGAGAGCATAGACACGCGTCGCTCGACGCTGCAACAGCACGTCGGTGAAGCCACCGGTCGAAGCGCCGACATCCAGGCAGACGAGCCCAGCGGGGTCGATCCCGAACGCGTCGAGCGCGGCCGCGAGCTTGTGACCGCCGCGGCTGACGTACGGATCCGGTTCGGCGACCACGATCGGGACGGCGCCGTCGACGAGGTCGCCGGGCTTCCGGTCGAGCCTGGCCGCGTCGCCCTCCCCGACCCGGACGCGACCGCCGAGCAGCAGCGCCTGCGCCCGGGTGCGGCTCGGCGCCAGGCCGCGATCGACGAGCAGCTGGTCGAGCCGGACGCGCGGGGATCGGGTCGAGACGGAGCTCACCCGCCTATCGTGGCATAGCCGCCTTCACCGGTACGTATCCGGGCCGTGATTCCTGCCGCCTTTGAGCCTGCTGTCGGCGATGATGAGCGGATGCCGGATGATGTCCCGCCCGAGTTGCTGCTCGAGGGCTACCCCGACCCCACTCGCGACGTCGCCCAGCAGTTGCGGGCCGCCGTCAGGCGGATCATGCCCGACGCCGTCGAGAGGGTCCGGGCTGGCTGGAGCATCATCGGGTACGACGTGAAGGCGGGCCGCAAGAGCGCGTTCTTCGCGTGGGTGATGCCGCAGTTCGAGCACGTCCACCTTGGCTTCCCGTACGGCGTCTTCATGGCCGACCCGGATCGGCGCATGGACGGCGCGGGGATCACCAAGCGCGCCCGTTGGCTCACGTTCGAACCGGGCACGCGGGTCGACGCGGCGGGGCTCGAGGACCTCATCCACGAGGCAGCACGGGTATCCCTCATGTCGCCTGCGGAGCGATTCGCCGTCGCCCTCGACCGCGACGCGGGAACGCCCGACTGATCAGGCGTCCGGCATCGGCTGGCTGGCCAGCCAGCGGCCACCATCGCCCGGCAGCAAGAGCCGGTGGCGACCCGTCGCGAGATCCCATTCGTTGCGCGTGAATACCGTCTGATCGTCGCCGGTCATGATCAGGACGTAGGCCGGTGTGCCGTGGCCGCTTATGTGCCCGTGGTCATGGATGTCGTCGGGCGGGAGGAGCGTCGCCATCTGCGTCGGCTCCAGGGACAGGGTCTCGGCGACCTCGGGCCGGGCGGACGCGCCCTCGCCCCGGATCCGATAGCGGCGGTGCGTCTCCAGACCGACGATCGGGCTGATCGCCACCCACGTCCCGTGGTCGTGGATCGCGCCCATCTCGCCCTCGGGACGATGGACGATCGAGAGCCGCGGGCCTCGCGTCGGCGCGTGGATCGGCACGCCGCCGTTCGTGTCGCCCATGCGTTCGACCCAGCGCATGACGTAGTCGAGGTCCGTCGCGAGCGCGACAAGAGCCGCACCGAGCGCGGCAACGTCCGGCGACCCGGGTCGATCCAGGATCGCCACCTGCTCGAACAGCCTCCGGACGGGTGCGTCGAGGTCGGCCAAGCCGCGGACCGCCGTCATGCCGTCGCCGTCTCCGCCTCGCGACCTGGCGTGGCGCGCAGGAGCTCGAGCGTCTCGTTGACCTGGGCCACGATCCCGTCGGCGTCGATGCGCAGGAGCCGGCGCAGGTCCGTCACCGACCCGTGGTCGACGAAGCGGTCGCCCGGGATGCCGATGATGCGCAGCGCGACCTCGCGGTAGACCGGATCGGCGAGTCGCGCCTCCTCGAGGAGGTCGAGCACGCCCGAGCCGAAGCCGCCGGTCGTCACGCTCTCCTCGAGCGTCACGATGAGCCGCTTGCCGCGCGCCTCGTCCAGGATGAGCTGGCGGTCGAGCGGCTTGGCGAACCGGGCATTGATGACGGCCACCGACCAGCCCGCTGCCGCCAACCGATCCGCGGCTGTCGTCGCCCGGTCGACGATCGGCCCGAAGCCGATGAGCAGGATCTCCGTACCCTCGCGAAGCAGTTCGCCCTGGCCGATCGGGATCGACCCGCGGCTCGATAGGCGCCAGGTCGAACCCGGCGTCCCGCGGGTAGTGGAGCGCGAACGGATGGTCCTGGGCGAGCGCGGTCCGGACGAGCGAGCGCAGCTCCTGTTCGTCCTTCGGCGAGGCGATCACCAGGTTGGGCAGCTGGCGCTGGGCAGGCAGCGTGAACATGCCCTGGTGGCTCGTGCCGTCCTCACCGACGAGCCCCGCCCGGTCGACCGCGATGAGGACCGGCTGGTCGTTCTGGCACACGTCGTGCACGGTCTGGTCGAAGGCACGCTGGAGGAACGTCGAGTACAGCGCGACGACCGGCCGGCTGCCGCCGAGGGCCAGCCCCGTCGCGAGCGTCACGGCGTGAGGCTCGGCGATCCCGACGTCGATGAAGCGGTCCGGGAACTCGGCCTGGAACCGGTTGAGCCCGGTGCCGGTCGGCATGCCCGCGGTGATCGCCACGATCCGCCGGTCGGTGCGGGCGGCCTCGATCAGCTCGGCGACGAAGACCGCCGTGTAGTTCGGGGCCTTCTTCGTCGTCGCGGCGGCGGCCGGCGGCGCGGCGTCGTCCGTCATCGATTCCTTGGGCATCGCGCCCGGGCGGGCGCCTTGGCGCTCGCAGCCGCGGTCGTGGAAGCCGCGGCGGACGTGGCAGGTGGTGTCGGCGGCGTCATCGGCGGCAGGGCCGCGCCGTGGAAGCCGACCTGATCCGTCTCCGCCGGCCGATAGCCGTGGCCCTTCTGGGTCCGGACGTGGACGATGACCGGCCCGGGCAGGCGCAAAGCGCGTCCCAGCGTGACCTCGAGCGCCCGCAGGTCGTGGCCGGGCACCACTCCGACGTACGCGATCCCGAGATCCTCGAACAGGCTGCCCGGCTGCTGGGCGAACTGGACGACCGAGCGACGCAGCCGCTGCGACAGCTCCAGGGCGGTGTGGCCGATGAACGGCAGGCGCTCGATCGCGCGGTCGTAGGCGGTCCGGCTGACCCGCCACGCCGACGAGAGCTTGATCGTGGACAGGTACTTCGAGAGCGCCCCGACGGTGGGGCTGATCGACATCTCGTTGTCGTTCAGGACGATGAGCATCCGGGTCTGGCGCTGGCCGATGTCGTTGAGGGCCTCGAACGAGAGGCCGCTCATGAGCGCGGCGTCGCCGACGACGACCGCGATCCGCTCCAGGCCGTGGCGCATGTCGCGCGCCGTGGCGAGACCCTGGGCGATCGAGAGGCCGGTGCCGGCATGACCGCCATCGAAGACGTCGTGGGGCGACTCCGAGCGCCGCGGGAAACCACCGACGCCGTCGACCTGGCGGAGCGTGCCGAACCGCTCGAGCCGGCCGGTCAGCAGCTTGTGCGGGTAGGCCTGGTGGCCGGTGTCCCAGACGATCCGATCGCGCGGCGATTCGAGGAGCCGGTGGAGGACGATCGTGAGCTCGACGACCCCGAGCGAGCTGCCGAGATGGCCGCCGGTCCGGGCCACGGTGTCGATGATCGTCTGGCGGATCTCGCCGGCCAGCGTCTCGAGCTGGGCATGCGAGAGGCCGCGCAGGTCGGCCGGACCGTTCAGCTTGCTCAGGATCCCCACGTGGTTCGCGCTCTCCTCGTGTTCGTTCGTGGCCGACCGCCGCCGGGCCGCAGTGCGTGGATGCCCGGTCGACGAGCGGGCCAGTCAGCCTGTGATGCGCTCGCGCGCCCTCGGCGGATCGGTCCGCGGTGCGTCCCGGCACGCGCGTCCCGGAGTCTACCCCGCGTCCCGGAGGGGTGCGCCGGTACGGAAGTGCCGGTCGCGTCCGGCGTGGGCGTCAGGCGGGACTCAGGCGGACTCAGGCATGCGCCTCGGGTTCGTCCTTGAGCGCGACGACGTCGAGGCCGCCGCCGGCCCGCTCGACGAGCTGCTCCATCCGCAGCCGTGCGTCGGCGAGCAGTTTCGAGCAGTGGCGCTCCAGCGCGACGGCGCGCTCGTAGAGGGCGATCGTGTCCTCGAGCTGCTGGCCGCCGGCCTCGAGCGACGCGACGGTCTCCTCGAGCGCGACCAATGCGGCGTCGAAGGTCAGGCCCTCGAGGGGAGTGCCGGGCTCAGTCGGTGCGGTCATCGTCGTCCTCGTGCGTGGGCTCGGCCGGAGCTTCGGCGTCGACGGCCGCCTCCGGGACCGCATCGAAGCGGTTGGCCCGGTCCGCCATCCGCTCGACACGTGGTGCGAGGAGCATACCCACCCGGATGCCGACTGCCAGGACCACGACCGCGACGACGACGAGAACGGCGATCTCCACGCTACGCGGGCTCGCGGTCGGCGGGCGGAGGGCCGTCGGCGGTCGCCGCGAGCTCGCCCTGGGCCAGCCGGATCGCCAGGCCGGTCCCCGCCGGCGCGTCGGCCGGGTCGCGCAGGATCCGGGCGTCCGGACGGCGGCGCACGATCGCGTAGCCGCGCTCGAGGGTGGCCTGGGGACCGAGCGCCCCGAGGGCGGCGCCGGCCCGACCCAACCGAGCTGCCCGCGCGTCGAGGCGGGCACTCACGACGACCGGCGCGCGACGGCCGACGAGGTCCAGGCGCGCGGCCCGCCGGTCCAGCGCGCCGGCGACGCTCGTGGAGGCGCGATCGAGGAGTCGCCCCGACCGTTCCTGGGCGGCCGCGAGCTGGGCCGCCGGATGGAGCTGGACGAGCGCCCGCCGTTCCTGGAGGAGTGCCTGCTCGAGCGTCCCGAGCCGGCGGAGCACGAACGTCTCGGCGCGCCGGGCGAGTCGTCCGACGTGCTCGACGACGTCGGCCCGGTCGGGCACGACGAGCTCGGCAGCGGCGGAGGGCGTAGGTGCGCGTACGTCGGCGGCGAAATCGGTCAGGGTCACGTCCGTCTCGTGGCCGATCCCCGCCACGACCGGCCGGCCGTGGGCGACGATCGCCCGGACCACGACCTCCTCGTTGAACGCCCACAGGTCCTCGAGGGAACCGCCGCCGCGGGCGATGATCGTCACGTCCGCCACGTTCTCCGGGTGACCGGCCGCGATCGCCTTGGCGGCCGCACGATCCACCCGGTCGAGGGCCTTCGCGATGCTTGCCGCGGCGCCGTCGCCCTGGACGAGGCACGGCGACAGGACGAGGCGGGCCAGCGGCCAGCGGCGGCCGAGCACGCGCCGGATGTCGTGGAGGACGGCGCCGGTCGCGCTCGTGACGACCGCGATGACCGCCGGCCGCGTCGGGATCACCCGCTTCCGCTCGCGGTCGAACAGGCCTTCGGCCGAGAGGCGCGCCTTGAGGGCCTCGAACCGGATCGCCAGGTCGCCGAAGCCGGCGGGCTGGATGTTGCTGACGTAGAGCTGGTACGCACCGCCGGGCTCGAACACGTCGAGCCGGCCGTGGGCCACGATGCGCAGCCCGACCTGGGCCTCGAACGGCGACGAGAGCCGGTCGTCGCGGAACCAGATGCACGAGAGCTGGCTCTTCTCGTCCTTGAGGTTGAAGTAGCCGTGCCCGGCGCTCGACACCGTGACCCGGCCGACCTC
Source organism: uncultured Chloroflexia bacterium (assembly GCA_963849405.1). Classification (GTDB taxonomy): domain Bacteria; phylum Chloroflexota; class Limnocylindria; order Limnocylindrales; family CSP1-4; genus C-114. Next base: position 327,637 of record CAWKHG010000006.1, on the reverse strand, counting down.
CCCTTCGACCCACACGTCACGCAACCGGTCATCGCCCCGGATCGCATCGCGCACCGCGCGGGTGACCTCGCTCACCCCGAGGATGCGCAGCCGCGTCGCGGGGATCGGGAGCCCGGGCGCGCTCGCGGCCGTGGCGGGTGCGCCAGTCCCCGGCGTGCCGATACCGAGGCTGTCCCAGGACGGCAGCGCCCAGTCCGGCGGCTCGTCCGAACGGCTCATCCGTAGGTCGTCCGGACCAGCGCGGTCCTGTCGCTCATCCCGCCTCCGGCTAGACGCGCGTCTGGTACTCCCCCGTCCGCGTGTCGATGCGGATCGTGTCGCCCGGCTCGACGAAGATGGGCACCTGGACGACCAGCCCGGATTCGGTGTGGGCGGGCTTGCGCGCGCCGGTCTGCGTGTCGCCGGCGAAGCCGGGCTCGGTCTCGACGACCTTGAGGTCCACGGTCACCGGCAGCTCGACGCCGATCGTCTCGCCCTGGTAGCTCGTCCGGTCGAGGGTCATGCCGTCCTTCATGTACTGGACGGTGTCGCCGAGCTGGTCGGCGCTGAGCTGGAACTGGTCGTAGGTCTCGGTCTCCATGAAGTGGAAGTCGTCGCCGTCGCGGTACAGGAACTGGATCGGCCGGGTCTCCATCTGGGCACGCGGCCACTTGGAGCCGGCCTGGAACGAGCGCTCCACGGTCTGGCCGCGCTTGATGTTGCGCAGCGTGATCCGGACCTGGGCCGAACCGCGGCCCATCTTGATGTGGTGGTAGTCGAGGATCTGCCAGAGCTCGCCGTCGAGCTCGATGGCGACGCCCTTGCGCAGTTCGCCGGTGCTGATCATGGGTGGTGGGCTCCTGAGGACGGACGCCCAGCGGCGCGCACGCCGAGGGGTAGCCGGTTCTGGGTCGGTCCGCCGATTGTAGCCGAGGGCCGTGTCGCGCCTCGCGAGCAGCCGGGGCGTTCAGCCGAGGAGGCCTCAGCCGACGACGAGCACCTCGCGCGGGAAGCGGGTCAGGCGCTCGACCCGCCGGGCGGCCGTGTCGTACACGACGAGGTCCTCGATCCGGACCCCGGTCTCGCCCTCGAGGTAGACGCCCGGCTCGATCGAGAAGACGGTCGGTGACGGGAGTGGCGCGTCGGACGCGCGCTTGCCCAGCGACGGCAGCTCATGGGTGGCCAGGCCGATCCCGTGGCCGGTCCCGTGGCCGAACCGCGCCCCGTGGCCGGCCGCGTCGATCACCTCACGGGCGAGGGCATCGGCGGCCCGCCCCGAGATCGGGCGGCCGTCCTGCACGGCGGCCTCGAGCCCGGCGATCGAGGCGGCCTGCGCGGCGGCGACGAGCTCGTAGATCGCGAGGTCGCGCGGCTCGGGCTCGCCAACGAACAGGGTCCGGGTCATGTCGCTCCGGTAGCCCGCGACCTGGGCGCCGAAGTCGAACAGCAGCACGGCCCGTTCGCGGATCGGCCGGTCGCCCGGCGAGCCGTGGGGCAGCGCGGCCTCCGGGCCGGACAGGCACGCGACGTCGAACGCGAGGGCGTCGGCGCCGCCCGTCCGCATCGCCCATTCGAGGTCCAGGGCGAGCTCGTGCTCGGTCCGCCCGGCGCGGATCGCCGGCACGAGCACGGTCAGCGCGCGATCGGCGACGGCGCAGGCGGCCGCGATGCGCTCGATCTCGGCGGGCTCCTTCACCGCCCGGTCGGCCTCGACCCAGCCCTCGACCGGGATCAGCTCCACGTTGGGTGCCGCCGCGGCGAGCCGGTCCCACGTCGCCTTGCTGACGAAGCCCGCCTCGACGGCGACCCGGCGTGCCCCGAGCGAGCCGACGAGGTCCGGCCAGCGGGCCGGCAGGTCGCCGTACACGTCCTCGATCCGGGCTGCGGGTGCCTGGCGCGTCGCCTGGATCGTGTAGCGGCTGTCGGCGAACAGCACGACTTCCTCGCCACCAACGAGGAACTGGCCCGAGACGCCGGCGTTCTTCTCTTCGCCGTCGTCCAGCGCGAACCCCGTGAGGTAGCGCATGTGCTCCGGCCGGATCCCGAAGTAGGCGTCGATGCCGGCCCCGGCGAACCGCTCGCGGAGGCGGGCGAGGCGGGCCGGGCGGGCCACTCGATCGGCCTCGGCCCAGCGGGCTCGATCCCCCGCGGTGGGCGGAGGCGCGAAGTCGGCCGGATGGACCGCGGCGCTCATCAATTGATGTAGCCGTACTTCTTGAGGTTCTTCTCGTGCTCGGCCTGGGTCTTGGCGAACGCGTGCCCGTTCGAGCCGTCGTGCTTGGCCAGGAAGAAGAGGTACCCGTTGGTGGTGTTCGGCTTCAGGGCCGCGTCGATCGAGGCGACGGTCGGGGTGCAGATCGGCGTGGGGGGCAGGCCCTTCGTCTGGTAGGACTGGTAGCCCTGGAGGGCCGCCGGGAACTTCACGTTCTTGAGCTGCTGGTCGAACGGCGTCCAGAACGCGTAATTCGGCCACTGGGCGAGCGACAGGTCCGCCAGGGCCTGTGTGTCATGGCCGTAGAGGACGGTCGGGTCAGCCTGGAGGAGCCCCGTGGGCCACTTCTTCGGGTCGAGCCGGTTCTGGTAGACGCCCGCGATGATCGGGCGCTCCGAGTCCAGGATCGCCTCGCGTTCCACGAGCGACGCCAGGGTCAGGACCTGGTAGAACGTCAGCCCGCGGCTCTTGGCGACGTTCATCCGGGTCTCGCCGACCTGCTGGTAGAACGTGTCGAGCATCTTGTTGACGAGCTCCTCGGCCGTGATGTCGGGCAGCACGTGGTACGTGGCCGGGGCGAGGAAGCCCTCCAGCGAGGCGCCCTTCGGCAGCTCCAGCCACTTGTGGGCGGCCAGGATCGCGGGCGTTGGGTGCTTGACGAGCTGATAGAACTTCTCGATGTCCGTCTTGACCGGCAGGGTCTCGAGCTTGGTCACGATCTGTTCGAGGCGGAGACCCTCGCGGAACGGCAGGTCGATCGCCATGTCCTTGACCTGGAGGAGGCCCGTCACCAGCTGGTCCGGGGTCATGTTCTTGCGCAGGATGAACGTGCCGCTCTCGAGCTTGTCGGCGAGGTTCCGGTCGATCGCCGTGAACACGAAGGCCCGCGCGTCGAGGAGGAAACCCTCGGCGGCCAGTCGCGTGGCGATCTCGGCGGCCGTGTCGCCCTTGTTGACCACGAACTCGACCTGCGTCGCGTCGCTGCTCGGCGCGGTCGTGAGCTTCGTGCCCAGGTCCTCCTTCACGAGGTCCTTCACGAAGGGCAGGGCCAGGGCACTCGGGCTGTCGTAGGCCCAGCCGATGATCGCGCCCGCCAGGATCGGTCGGAGGAGCGTGAGCAGGACGACCATGACGACCGTGGCCATGATCAGGGCGAAGGCGAGGAACCGGAGGAGGCCGGCGACGCCGCCACCGCCGTTCTGGCCGCGCGAACGGCGCAGGTCGCGGCGCGTGCTCTGGGGGATCGGGGTCCAGTCGTCGTCCCCGAGCGGATGGGCCTGGTCGCCGGCGCCATCGAAGTCGCCGCGCGGAGATCCCCCGCTCCTGATCGTCACGCTCCGTGTCCTCCGGTCGGCTGGCCCGGCACGCGCCCGGCCGCCATGGGACCGGCCGTGGCGGCCGCTCGGGCGTCGAGCTCGTCCTGCAGGATGATCGCGGCCGCCTCCCGGTCCACCCGGGCGCGATACGCGTCGCGCTGGTGAGCCGTTGGCGGTCCGCCTGACCGGCCGTGAGGCATCGGGCCGAGGCGCTGCTCGGCGAGATGGCTGGTCAGACGCTCGTCACGGTACGACATCGGCAGCCCGAGCGTCTCCGCCACGGCATCCGCCCACGTGCGGGTCAGCCGGGCCTGGGGCCCATCGGCACCCGAGGCCTCCAGCGGCAGGCCGACGACGACCTCGTCGATACCCTGTTCGTCGATGATCCGGGTTAGGGCGGCAACGTCCCCGGCGATTCGCCTCGCACGCCGGATCGTGGCCAGGGGTCGCGCCGAGCCGCCCCGATCGGCGATCGCCAGCCCGATCCGGCGCTCGCCAAGGTCGATCCCGAGTAGCCGGTTCACGGCGAGGCCGTCGCGGATGGCCTGGGCGAGGCCCGGGGCGACCCGCTGGGCGCCGACGGCGATCCACTGCCGGACGGGCGCGACGATGCGGGAGCCGACGACCCCGGCGCCGGGCTGCCCGTCTCGATCGGCACGCCGGTGCGCACGGTCAGGTCGATCCGGAATTCGTAGTTCGGGATCGAGGAGACGAAGCCCGGCCAGAGGTCGATCGTCGTCGTGCCGTAGGCCTCGAGCGTCGCCCGGGCGTCGGCCAGCGGCTTGCCCTTGACCGCGGCGACGAGATCGGCCGCCACGACGCGCCGGACCTGCTGCGCGGTGGCCTGCACCGGGAACACGATGAGGTCGCCCTGTGCGGCACCGACGCCAACGGTCACGCTGGCCGAGTCCTTCACAAGGTCGTGATCGGACGGGATCGCCGCGCGCAGCCGGGTCGTCGCCAGGGTCGAGACGGCCGACTCGTCGACCGCGGTGATCGTGCCGGTCGCGGTCATCGAGAGCGAGAAGCTCTCGACCTGGTCGTTGAGGAGCGTCTTCGGATCGGGCGCCGGGACGGCCGTCGTGCGCGACTTCGTGTCGGGGAACACCGTGAGGTCGGGCAGGATCTGGCCGGGCTCGCTGACGATCTGCTCGAGCTCGTCGTCGATCGCGGTGGTGAGGGCGGCGAGCGCCGCATCGATGTCCTTCTGGCTGACGATGACCTTCTCGGTGTGCGTCCCACCCGTCGTGGCCGCCTTGTTGGTCACCTTGGTGAACTGCGAGTTCTCGTCCGCGGGAACGACCGTGATCGTGCCGGCCGCGACATTGCCGGCGGTCCCGGGCTTCAACGCCGTGACCCCGACGTCGCCTGTGCTTGGCACGATCGTCAGGCCATCGAGCGTCGCCCGCGGGAGGAACAACGCCTCCCTCGTCGCGAACTGCCGGTTCGAGCGGGTCGCGACGATGCTGCCCGCCGGGATCGAATTCGCCGACGTCGGATCGAGGTTCGAGAACGTCACCGTCCCGGCCGCCTTCGTCTCCGTGACCTTCCGGCCGGTCGCCTGGAAATCGTCGGTGGCCTCGAGCGGAAAGGTGGGCCTCGACGCCGGCACGACGGTGGCCTGGGGGTCCGGCGCGGTCACCTTCGGGTCGGCCGTGACGTCGAAGCTCAGGCTGACCGGCTCGACCTTCGGCGTGACCACGATCGTCGCCGCCGGCAGCAGCTGGCCCCCGACGAACCCTCCGATCGCAGCCACCGCCAGGATCGCGACGAGGGCGACGACCCAGCCGTTGCGGCGCTCCGCACGGCGCCGGCTGCCCGAGACGACCGGCAGGGACCCCGAGCCGGCACTCCGTCCGGCGGGGACGCCATAGGTTCGGTCGTAGGCGACGCGGCTCCCCGGAACGGGCTCGACGAACGGCTCGGTGGGTGCCTCGGGCCGCGTGTCGAGGGGCCGGGCCATGTCACCGTGCGGCTTTCCTGCCCTGTCCGGCGGCGCGACGCGGTCGAGCGGGATCGTCACGGCGCTGGCGGCCGGCGACACACCATCCGTGCCACCCTCGGGATCCATGGCCTCCTCGAGGTCGCGCACGGTCGAGTAGACCGCCAGCCCCGCCGACGCGGCCAGGGCTCGCGTCGCCGCCTCGGGGGCGACGACGAACAGGTCGTGGGCGTGCGCCTGCGCCTCCCGGGCGAGCAACCGGAAGTTCATCCGCGACGTTGCGAGGCGCGAGCCGGCCGGCAGGACGAGCGCGACCCGCATCTCGGTCTCGTTGCGGATCCGGTTGGCGGCCGACGTGATCTCGTCGTCGACGTCGAGGTAGATGAGGCTGACCGGCGTCGCCACGGCTAGACCTTCATCGCCCGAAGGACCCGCCGCAGGGCGGCATCCACCGGGTCCTCGCCGGACTGGTGCTCGATCGCCTGGTAGGCGAGCCCCAGCGGCGTGACGTCCTGCTGATCGACGAGCAGGTCGGTCGCGTCGCTGATCGCCGAAACCTGGTCGGGCGACATGATCGTGATCTCGGGCGGCCGGCTGAACGGCAGGCGCTTCCAGAACCGTTCGGCGCCCAGGGCGTCGCGGATCTCGGGCAGGCGCGACCCGCCGCCGCAGAGGTGGATCCGTGACGGGAGCTGGTCGCCGGCCGCGAGTTCCTCCGTGACCAGCTCGACGCCCGCCGCCCAGACGGCGACGTCGTCGGCGATGACCGCCGCCACCTCGGCACGCTCGGGGATGTCGAGTCCTCGGGCGTAGTCGACCTTGAGCGCCTCGGCCCGCGGAAAGGGCAGGTCGAGCCGGTCGGCGAGTGACTTCGTGAACGCTCGACCACCGAGGGCGAACATGCGCGTGCCCTCGATGCCGCCCTGGCGGACCAGGGCGACGTCCGTCGTCCCGCCGCCCACGTCGATGAAGATCGCCCCGGACTGGCGGACCTGGTCGGCGCCCAGGACGCGCGCGACGGCGTACGGCTCCGCGACGACCTCGAGCAGCTCCAGGTCGAGCTGGCTGGCGACGCTGTGGAGCGCGCCGAGGTGCACGAGCGGCGCGAACGCGTTGAAGATGCTGATCGAGACATGGCGGCCCTGGAAGCCGACCGGGTTGGTCAGGGCATAGCCATCGATGCTGGCGCCGGTGATGGCCGCGTGGACGAGCCGGACGTCGACCTGGGGCAGCCCGGTCTCCCAGGTGATCGCCCGCTCGGCCTCGCGGAGCGCCTCGCGCTGGACGCCGTCGATGAGCCGCTGGAGCTCGGCCTCGGTGATCTCGCTGTCGGGCTTCTTCCGTTCCTGGGCGTGGGTCGTGGTGAAGCCCTTGACCAGCTCACCGGCGATCCCGATGACGACCTGGGTCGGCCGGAAGCCGGCCATCTCCTCGGCCTCCTGGAGCGCGACCGAGCAGTTGTCGACGACGGCCGCGATGTCCGCGACGGTCCCCGACTGCATGTGCGACAGACCCTGGCGCTTGCGCCCGACGCCGCGGATCGTGCCGTGGCCGTCCTCGTCGATCTCGAAGACGAGGGCCTTGGCGAACTCGGTCCCGATGTCGAGCGCCGTGCATGCCGCCAGCGCCGATCGACCGTCGCGCTGCCAGATCCGGCGCAGGAAGGCCATCTACCCGGATGCCTCGAGCGCCTGACCGACCGCCGCGAGGGCGGCCGCGACGCCTTCCCGTTTCGTGCCCTTGCCCTGGGCCATGGCGGGACTGCCCCCGCCCTTCCCGTCGATCGCGGGGACGGCCGGCCTGGACGAGCTTGCCTGCCGCGATGCCCCGGGCGATGAGGTCGTCACTGACCGAGACGAACAGCTGGGGCTCGTCGCCGTCCAGGGCGAGCGCGATGACGCCCGACGCGAACACGCCCCGGAGGTCCTTGCCGGCGGCCTTGACCGCGTCGATCGAGGGGAACGGTCCGGCGAAGGCGACGAGTCGTACGCCGGGCGCGGCTTCGACGGCCAGCGCGGCGAGCTCGGCCGGGCGCGGGATCCCGCCAGTGCCGCCGGCCTTCAGGCGGCGTTTGGTCTCGCGCAGCTCCTCCTGGAGCGCGGCGATCCGCTCCGGTACGGCCTCGACCGACTGCGCGCCGAGCGTCTCGGCGGCCTTCTCGAGGGTGGCGACCCGGGCGGCCTGCCACGCGTCGGCGCCGTCGCCGGTGAGCGCCTCGATCCGCCGCGTGCCGGTGCCGATGCTCCGTTCGCTCGTGATGACGAAGCCGCCGATCTGGCCCGTGTTCGAGCAGTGGGTGCCGCCACAGAGCTCGTGGCTGTAGCCGTCCACGCGGACCGTGCGCACCCGCTCCCCGTACTTCTCGTCGAAGAACGCGTCGGCACCGGCCGCCACGGCTTCCTCCATCGTCGTCACGCTGGGCGTGACGGTTCGGGCGTCGCGGATGATGCGCCGGACCTCCGCCTCGATCGCCCGGAGCTCATCCGGCGTGACGGCGCGCTCGAGCGGGAAGTCGAAGCGCAGGCCCTCCGGCGCCACGAGGGAGCCGGCCTGCCGGGCGCGCTCCCCGACGACGTTCCGCAGCGCCCGATGGAGCAGGTGGGTGCCGGTGTGGTTGCGCATCGTCCGGGCCCGCCGCTCCGGGTCGACGACGGCGCGGACCGTCTCGCCGACGCGCAGCCGGCCGTGCAGTCGGCCGCGATGGACGATGAGGCCGGCGCCCTGGGCGCCGACGGGCCGCGTCGTGTCCTCCACGGTCACGAGGACGGATCCCCCGCCCTCCTCGCGCAGCTCGCCCCGGTCGCCGATCTGGCCGCCGCCTTCGGCGTAGAACGGGGTCGAGTCGAGGACGATCTCGACTTCGGCGTTGCCGGTCAGCTCCTGGTACTCGATGCCCTCGCGGACGATCGCCACGACCTGGCCGTCCGACGTCGTCGTCTCGTAGCCGACGAACTTCACGTCACCGACGCGGCGGAGGATCGCCTCGAAGAGCGCCGTCTGTTCGGCGTGCTTCGCGAGCTCGGCCTTGCGCCCGCCGCGGCTCCGCTCGCGCTGCTCGGCGAGGGCGGCCTCGAACCCTTCGCGATCGACGCGGACGCCGTACTCGGCGGCCAGCTCGATCGTCAGGTCGATCGGGAAGCCATACGTGTCGTGGAGGCGGAACGCGACGTCGCCGGCGAGCGTGGGCGCATCGGACGGCAGGTCGTCGGCACGCCGGCCGACGATCCGTTCGGCGGTCGTGAGCCCGGCCAGCGCAGCCTCGAGATGGCCGGTGCCCGCGTCGAGCGTCCGGGCGAACTGGGCCTCCTCGCGCTCGATCACCGCGAGGATCTCGGCCTCGCGCTCCGGCAGGAACGGATAGGCGTCGGCCATGATCTCGACGACGACCGTGGCGAGCGTCGCCAGGAACGGCTCACGGCGCCCGAGGAGCCGCCCGTGGCGCACGGCCCGGCGGACGATCCGGCGGAGCACGTAGCCGCGTCCCTCGTTGGACGGAAGCACACCGTCGGCGATGAGGAACGTGATCGCCCGGGCGTGGTCGGCGATCACCTGGTAGCTGAACCGCTCGGCTTCGAACTTGTCGGGGTCGTGGCCGAGGAGCTCGCGCATCCGGGCGTGGATCGGCGTGAACAGGTCCGTGTCGAAGTTGCTGGGGACCTGCTGGAGGACGCTGGCCAGCCGCTCCAGGCCCATCCCCGTGTCGACGCTCGGGAATGGCAGCGGCACGCGCTCGTTCGGCCGCTGGTCGAACTCCATGAACACGAGGTTCCAGATCTCGAGCCAGCGCGGGCACTTCTCCGAGTGGTCCGGGATGCACTGCGGGCCCTCGGACAGGTGGGCGCCGCGGTCGAAGTGGATCTCGCTGCACGGCCCGCATGGCCCGGTCTCGGCCATCCGCCAGAAGTTGTTGTCGTTGCCGGCATCGACGTCGCCCCAGACCGCCATCCGCTCAGGCGGCAGCCCGATCTCGTCGCGCCAGACCGCCCGGGCGAACTCGTCGTCCTTGTATGTCGTCGCCGCGAGCCGTTCGGGCGGGATGGCCAGGTCGCGGGTGAGGAAGTCCCAGGCGAAGTGGATCGCCTCGCGCTTGAAGTAGTCGCCGAAGCTCCAGTTGCCGAGCATCTCGAAGAACGTGTGGTGGCGGGTCGTGCGCCCCACTTCCTCGAAGTCGTTGTGCTTGCCGGCGACCCGCAGCACGCGCTGGTAGTCCACGGCCCGCTTGTACGAGCGGGTCTCGGCCCCCGTCAGGACCTCCTTGAACTGGACCATCCCGCTGTTCGTGAAGAGCAGCGTCTGGTCGCCCGCGGGGACGAGGCTGGCCGACGGGACGACCGCGTGGCCGCGCTCGGCGAAGAACTCGACGAACCGCCGGCGGATCTCGGACGCAGGCAGGCTGACGATCCTGGGATCGCGTTCGGTTTCGGCGGTCGGCATCGTGAGTACGGTACCAAACCGAACGGCCGTACCGGCCCTCGGCGCGGGGCCGGCTCGCGCGGTCAGGAGGGCGGCGGGGCGTCTCCGGCGTCGTCCGACTCGGCCGCGGCCCGCCGTCGCTGGGCCCGTTCCCAGAGCGCCGAGCCGGCGATCGCGGCACCCACCAGGGCGCCGATCGTCACGCCGCGCAGGAACGACGCCAGGCGCGGATCCGCATCGCTCGCCGATGCGTCGTCGGCTTCGCGCCGGGCTCGCCCCTCGGTCGGCTTGTTCACGATCTCACCTCCGCTCGGACGTCCCGCGCCGCGAGGGGCCCAGGATCGCGATGACCGACACGATACCGAGGCCGGCCCAGGCCACGATGACCGCGGTCACGGGCCGGAAGTCCCCGATGCGCAACAGGTCGACGCCCAGCCGGCCGCCCAGCGCGTCGCCCGCCCAGGCACCCAGGATCGCGGCGATGAGCAGGACGATCGCCCGCCCGCCGGCCGAGCCGCGCAGGAAGATGAAGAGTGCCGTACAGAACGTGCCCACCAGGGCGGCGAGGAGCGGGGCCGGTCCGATCGCCATCTGGCCGGAGTATAGGCGCGACCGTGGTCGCCACGACCCCGAGCGCCTCAGCCACGGAGCGCCGGGACGGTCAGGTCCGGCCGGTCCCTGTCGACGTAGTCCACGCCCAAGTCGACCAGCCGCCGGATCCCCTCGGCGTCGTTGACCGTCCCGGCACTCACCGTAAGGCCCGCCGCGTGCGCGGCCGCGACGAGGGCCGGCGTCGCCCAGCGCTGGGCGACGTTGATCGCGTGCGCTTCGGCGGCCCGCCCACGGCCGACCAGCTCGGCCGCCGTCGCGTCGGCGTCGGCGAGGTCGCGGTCGACGATGAGCATCCGCGGGATGTCCGGATCGACCGCCTGGGCTGCCCGGAGCTCGTCCGCCTCGAACGAGCAGATGGCAAGGCCGGAGCGGACGGAACTGTCGGCGATCGCCCGTGCGAGTGGGCCGCCGGTGCCGGATGCCTTCGCCTCGAACGTCGCCCCGACCGCCGGATGGACGGCCAGCCACGCGAGCACTTCCTCGACGGTGGGCACGAGGAGCCGCCCGAAGCGCCCCCAGAAGCCCACCCCGGCGTCCAGCGCCTCGACCTGGGCGAGCGAGCACTCGCGGACGGGACCGTGCCCGTCGGTCGTGCGATCGAGGTCCTCGTCGTGCATGAGCACGAGCGCCCCGTCGGTGGTCAGGGCGACATCCAGCTCCACGTAGTCGACGCCGAAGCCGGCCGCCGTCTCGAGCGCGGCGACGGTGTTCTCGGGGGCCAGGTCCCCTGCCCCGCGGTGGCCGCCGATGCGCAATCCGGCGCCGTGCGACCGCCAGTCCACCGTGTCAGGCCCGGGCGATGCGTCCGCCGCCCAGGACGACCGGCCCGTCGTAGAGCACGGCCGCCTGGCCCGGCGCCGCCGCCCACACCGGATCGTCCGTCTCGACGAGCCAGCGCCCGCCGCGGTCGGGTTCGCCCGACGTGGCCCGGCGCACGGTCGCCGGCACCGGCACGCCGCGGTGGCGGATCCGGACCGTCGCCCGGAACGAACCACCGGCGGCCGCCGGCGCGGGCGCATCGGGCGTCGGTGGCGTCCCCGCGACGAACGTCCCCTCTTCGATCGCGAAGGCGTGCGTCTCGAGGTCCTGTCGGCGGGCCAGGGTGATCGTGTTGGTGAGCGGCTCGATGCGACTGACGTAGCGCGGCTCGCCGAGTGCCACGCCGAGGCCCTGGCGCTGGCCGACGGTGTACGCCGGCGACGCCGGCGTGGCTGCCGACGCGAGACCCATCGGCATCGAGCAGCGGTCCCGGCTCCGGCTGCCAGCCGGCCCGCTCGCGGAGCGCCGTCCGGTAGTCGCCGCCCGGCACGAAGCAGATCTCCTGGCTCTCGGGCTTGTCGGCCGTGGCGAGGCCGAGGTCGCGGGCGATCGCGCGCACTTCGGGCTTGGTCAGCTCGCCGAGCGGGAACCAGGCATGGGCGAGCTGGTCCTGGCGGAGCCCGTAGAGGAAGTAGGTCTGGTCCTTCGAGCCGTCGACGGCCGTAAGGAGTCGCGCCTGGCCGTCCGGACCGGCGTCGTCGCGCCGGGCGTAGTGCCCCGTCGCCACGGCGTCGCACTCGTACAGGCGCCGCGCACGGCCGAGCAGGGCCCCGAACTTCACGTACGTATTGCAGTCCACGCACGGGCTGGGCGTCTGCCCGTCGAGATAGGCGGCGAGGAACGGCTGGAGGACCCCGGCGTCGAACTCGCGCTCGAGGTTGAGGACGTAGAACGGGATGTCGAGCCGCGCCGCGACCCGCCGCGCGTCATCGGCCGCGTCCAGGCTGCAGCAACTGCGCTTGAATTCGGAATAGGTGTCGGCGACGTCGTGCAGGCGCATCCAGACGCCGATCGCCTCGTGGCCCGCGTCGCGGACGAGGGCCGCCGCGACCGAGCTGTCGACGCCGCCCGACATCGCGACCAGGACGCGGCTCATCCGCTCGCCCCGGCTCCGGCGGGCAGGCTCAGGCCGGGCTCGCCGAGCGTGGCGCCGCTCCCGTCGCCCGTCGATCCGGCCCGCTGGCGGGCGATGACCGCGGGGACGATCTCCGCCGCGGCGTCCACGTCGGCCTGGGTCGTCAAACGCCCGAGCGAGAGGCGGAGCGACCCGCGGGCCTCGTCCTCCGGGTAGCCCATGGCCGTCAGCACGTGACTCACCTCGGTCGAGCCCGTCGTGCACGCCGCGCCCATGGCCGCGGCGACCCCGGCCAGGTCGAGGGCGGGCACGATCGCGTTGCCGTCCGTGCCCCGGGCGACGATCGAGAGGATGCCCGGCAGGCGCTCGACCGGGTGGCCGGTCAGCTCCGTGCCATCCCCGGCGAGCACGGCCCGCTGGAGCCGCTCGCGCAGCCGGCGGACGCGGGTGACCGTCGCCGGCAGGTCGTCGCGCACCAGGTCGTAGGCGGTCGCGATGCCGACGGCGCCGGCCACGTCCTCGGTGCCGGCTCGGCGATGCCGCTCCTGGCTGCCGCCGTGCTCCTGGGCGAGGATGTGAGTGCCGTGCTTGATGTAGAGCACGCCGACACCGCGGGGACCCTCGAACTTGTGCGCGGCCAGGCTCACGAGGTCCGCGCCGAGCGCTCCGAGGTCCAGCGCGATCCACGGCGCGGCCTGCACGGCGTCGACGTGGATGAGCACCCCGCGATGGCGCCGGACCCGCTCGACGACGTCGGCGATCGGCTGGATCGTGCCGACTTCGTTGTTGGCGTACATGACCGACACGAGCGTCGTCCGGTCCGTGATCGCCGCCTCGACGGCATCCGGGATCGACCCGCCCGTACCGGTCCACGCCGACCTCGGTGATCTCGAACCCGAACTTCTCCAGGTAGCGCATCGTGTGGCCGACCGCGTGGTGCTCGATCGCCGTGGTCACGATCCGGTGGCCGCGACCCTTGCCGGCCCACGCGGCGCCCTTGATCGCCAGGTTGTCGGACTCGGTCCCGCCGGACGTGAACACGATCTCGCGCGGCTCGGCGCCCAGCCTCGCGGCCAGTCGCTCGCGGGCGTCGTCGAGGGCGGCCCGGGCCAGCCGGCCGGCGCCGTGCGCCGATCCCGGGTTGCCCCACGCGGTCTCCTGGACCGCGCGCATCGCGTCGAGGACCTCGGCCCGGGGCTGGGTCGTGGACGCGTGATCGAGGTAGATGGCCGGGGACGCGCTCATGTCCCGGCGATTGTAGAGCCGGCCCGCGGGCAGGACTCCCGAGCGAAGGCGCCGGGGTGGCCCGGCGCACGAGCGAAGCGGCGGCGGCCGAGCCAATGAACGGCGCGGCGCCATCGGTGGGACGATGCCCTCCATGACGAGCGACTTCACCATCGAGCCGCAGGGGCCGTTCAGCCTGGCCGCCGCACGCGACTTCGCCGGAGGCTTCGCGGCTGGGATCGGCGGCGGTGCCGCGACGGACACGGCCCTCATCCTCGCCTTCCCGGTCGAAGGCTGGCGCGACAGCGCGATCGTCGAGCTGCGCCAGGAGGCGGACGGCGGGACCGTGACCGGACGCGTCGGCGGGACATCCGACCCGGAGCCGCGCGCCCAGCGCCAGGCCGCGCGTTGCGTGTCGCTCGACCACGACGGGAGCGGCTGGCCGGAGGTCGGGCAGCGCGACCCGGTCGTCGGCGGGCTCCAGGCCACGTACCGGATGCTCAGGCCGGTCTGCTTCTACTCCGCGTACGAGGCCGTCGACGTCGTTCGTCATCGGCCAGCGCATCGCGAGGCGCCAGGCGGCGCGGATCAAGGCGACGCTCGGCGAGCGCTTCGGCGACGAGGTCGCGCTCGACGGCGTGACCCATCGGCGCGTTCCCGCGGCCGGAGCGGCTCCTCGAGGCGCGCGAGATCCCCGGCCTGCCGCCCGAGAAGGTGCCGCCGGCTGCACGGCCTGGCCGAGGCCGCGATCGAGGGCCGGCTCGACACCGAGCGACTGCGCTCCCTGCCGAAGGAGGAAGCCCTCGCCGAGCTCCAGACGCTCCACGGCGTCGGCAGCTTCACGGCCGAGGGCACGCTCCTGCGCGGCTGTGGCGTCGTCGACGAGCTTCCGAGCGATCCGATGACCGCGGAAGCCATCGGCGACTTCTACGGCCTGCCCGGCCCGCTCGACGCCGCGAGCTGGCACCGGATCACCGAGGGTTGGCGGCCGTACCGGATGTGGGCCACGGTCCTGTTGCGGGTCGGGATGGAGCGGGCCAAGCCAGGAGCGAAGCTACCGCCGCTAGGCCGGGCGCGCGCGGTCAGTCGGCCTCGGCGCTCCGCGTCCGGTCGTCCTCGCGGCCGCGCTCGCGTCGCCGGCCGTGGGCGGGCAGGACACGCTTGCGCAGCCGGATCGAGAGGGGCGTCACCTCGACCAGCTCGTCCGCGGCGATGAACTCCAGGGCCGTCTCCAGCGTGGCCGGCCGGGGCGGCGTGAGCCGGAGCGACTCGTCGTGCGAGTGGGTGCGGATGTTCGTGAGCTTCTTTTCCTTGGTCGCGTTCACGTCCATGTCACCGGGCCGCGAGTTCTCGCCGATGATCATGCCCTCGTACACGTCCGTGCCGGACCCGATGAACAGCTGGGCCCGCTCCTGGAGGTTGAAGAGGCCATACGCGTTGGACGTGCCGGTGCGGTCGGCGACGAGTACGCCCGACGTCCGATGGGTGACGTCGCCGGCCCACGGGCCGTAGCCCTCGCCGATCTGGTGCATGAGCGCCGTGCCCCGGGTGTCGGTCAGGAGCTGGCCGCGATAGCCGATGAGGCCGCGGACCGGCAGGACGAACTCCATGCGCACGCGGCCGTCGGCGTCGGTGCTCATCTGCTCGAGGCGCGCCTTGCGCCCGGCCAGCGCCTGCTGGACCTCGCCGATGAACTCGGGCGGGATGTCGATCGTGATCCGCTCGTATGGCTCGAGCGTCTGGCCGCCTTCCTCGTGGAGGAGCACCTCCGGGCGGCTCACCTGGAGCTCGAACCCTTCGCGCCGCATCTGCTCGATGAGCACGGCCAGCTGGAGCTCGCCCCGGCCGCGGACCTCGAACGTGTCACCCGACTCGGTCGGCCGGACCTCGATGCTCACGTTGCCCAGGATCTCGCGATCGAGGCGGGCCTTGATCTGGCGCGACGTGACGTACTTGCCCTCGCGACCGGACAGCGGCGAGGTGTTGACCCCGAACGTCATCCGGAGCGTCGGGGCATCCACGTCGAGCCGCGGCAGGGGCCGCGGGTCGGCCGGATCGGTGAGCGTGTCCCCGATCGTGACCTCGGGCAGGCCGGCGACCGAGACGATGTCCCCGGCCGAGGCCTCCGCGATCTCGACCCGCTCGATCCCGTGGGCCGTCTGGAGGCTCGTCACCGTGCCGGTCAGGGTCACGACGCGGCCGGGCTCCACGGTGCCCGCGGTGTCGTCCGGTTCCTCGCGGACGACCGCGATGCGCTGGCCGACCCGGATCGACCCGTTGCGGATCCGGCCAACGGCCATCCGCCCGACGTATTCGTTCGCCGAAAGGTTCGTGACGAGGAGCTGGAGCGGATGCCCCGGCTCGAACGTGGGCGGCGGCGTGACCGCGACGAGCAGGTCGAGGAGCGGCCGGAGGTTGGTGCCCGGGACCGCGCAGGTCCATCGTCGCCGTGCCCGCCTTGGCGTTCGTGTACACGACCGGGAACTCGATCTGGTGCTCGTCCGCGCCCAGGTTCATGAACAGCTCGTACACGTCGTCGAGGACGATCTTGGGCCGGGCGTCGTCGCGGTCGATCTTGTTGAGCGCCACGACCACCGGCAGCCGGCGGGCCATCGCCTTCTGGAGCACGTAGCGGGTCTGGGGCAGCGGCCCTTCGGCCGCGTCCACGAGCAGGAGCACCGAGTCGACCATCATCAGGCCCCGCTCCACCTCGCCGCCGAAGTCGGCATGGCCCGGCGTGTCGACGATGTTCAGCCGGACGTCGCCGTAGTCCACCGTCGTCTGCTTGGCCAGGATCGTGATGCCCTTCTCGCGCTCGAGGTCGCCCGAGTCGAGGACGCGGTCGACGAGCGCCTGGTTCGCCCGGAACGCGCCGGTCTGGCGGAGCATCGCGTCGACGAGCGTGGTCTTGCCATGATCGACGTGGGCGACGATGGCGACGTTGCGCAGGTCCCGGCGCTCTTCGAGGGTGGAACGTTGCGGTGTCGAGGGCATGGCGGTTCCGGAGAGGGTCATGGGGGACCCGCATTGTCGCACGGCTGGCGTGTTCGGGCGACCAGCGGCTAGACTGCCGTCCAGGCGCGCCACGCACGTGCGGACGGCGGCCATCCCCTGGAGGTGCCTGATGACGGTCGCCGCGGTCATCCTCGCCGCGAGCGAAGCGTCGGCGCTGACGCCGGTCGAGGGCCTGCCCCGCATCCGCCGGCTGGCCGACATCGCCTGGTCCGGCGGCGCGCTGCCGATCATCATCGTGGCCGGCGATCCCGACGAGAAGGTCGCCCGGGCCCTGGACGGCGCCCCGGTGACGCTTGCAGACCCGGCCCCCGAGGCGAGCGGTCCTGTCGGCCAGATCGTGCGCGGGATCGACCTCGCGATCGCCGAGATCGACGATACGGACGCGGCGCTCATCTGGCCCGCCCGGATGGTGTGGGTCGGCCCCGAGACCGTGACGTCGCTCATCGAGGCCCACGGCGTGTATCCCGGCGAGATGCTCCGCCCGTCGTACCAGGAGAAGGCCGGCTGGCCGACGCTCCTCCCGATCGGCTTCCTCCCCGCCCTCCGCGCGCTGCCGGCCGACCGGATGCCGGACGACCTCATGACCGACCTCGAGGGTCAGGGCGTGCCCACCCGGACGCTCGACCTGGGCGACCCGGGAACGACGTTCGACGCCCGGACGACCCGCGCCGAGCTGCCGGCCTATGAGGGTCCCGCGACACCGGCTGCCGGCCATACCCACGAGTGGGGCGCCGCGGCGGCCGAGACGCCCGAGGACGCACCGCTCACCGGCCCCGCGCGAGCGCGCACGGGACCGCGGCGATCGGGAGCCGACCGGGATCCGCGAGCCGCCGACCGCTCAGGACGGTTCGGGGACACCCTCCGCCACGGGTGATGCCGTCCGGCGGGCCGCCGCCAGGAGCACCCCGCCGAGGATGAGCACGACGCCCCCGATCTGGAGGGCGGATGGCGCTTCGCTGAGCAGGATCCCGCTGAAGATGAGCGTGGCGATCGGCTGGGCGAGGAGCAGGACGGAGGTCAGCACGGCCGGCAGGCGGGGCAGCGAGACGTTGATGAGGCCGTAGCCGGCGACCTGCGAGATGAGGGCGAGGGCGATGAGCCAGCCGTGGGCCGGCCAGCTGGGCACGACGTCGAGATCGCCCACCACGAGCCCGGCCAGCGCGGCCACGACGACCGTCGTCGCCGACGCGTCGAACAGGGTGCCGAACGGGCGCCGCCCGTCTCGGTTGCCCTGCCGGATGATCAGGAGGTACCCGGCGTAGCTCGCGCCGGCCCCCAGGCCGAAGGCCACGCCGAGCGGCGGATCGGCCCCGTAGGCGCCGTGCTCCAGCAATCCCGAGATGAGCAGGACGCCGAGCACGGCCACGGGCATCGCCAGCCACGTCCGCCGGTCGGGATGCTCGCCCAGCAGCAGCCAGCCGGCGATCGCGACGATGACGACCTGCAGGTTGGGGATGACGGTACCCAGCCCGGCCCCGACGAACTCGACGCCATGGTGGTACAGGGTCAGGTCGCTGGCGAAGAAGGCGCCCGCCGCGATCGCCGCGAGGTGGCTCCGCCGCGAGCGGGGCCCTGGGAGCGCGTCTCGCGCCATGCCAGGAAGGCCAGGAAGGGCAGCGCGTACAGGCAGCGGAAGACGGTGGCGCTCGACGGCGAGACCCCGGAGTAGCGGTAGAAGATGCCGCTGAATGCGATGGCCATCGCGCCAAGGAGGGCGGTCAGGCGCGGCTGGGCCTCGAGCGCGGCCAGGGCCCGGCCGGCCACGCCCGGCGTCCCGTCGATGCGGCTCACCTCAGGATTTGGGAGGCTTGATCGTGAAGGTCGCGCCGAACTTCGTGAACGTCCTCGTGGCCTTCGCATCGAATTGGGGCTTGCCATCCGACCCCAGGCCGCCGGCGAGGATGTGGACCGTCGCCTCGACCGGAACGCCGTCCGCGGTCACGAGGATGTCGAGCTCGAGCAGGTCGATCCGGATGCCCATCGCGAAGAACCCGATCAGGCGGCCCGGATAGGGCTGGTAGTTCGTCGTCGACTTCAGGTCATAGAGCGTCTTACCGCCCTTGACCACGGTGCCCGACACGACGAGGTCGCGCTGGGCGTCGAGATCCAGGAACGGGCGTGACCGGAAGTACGGGTCGTGCTCGATGTTCTTGTGCCAGCCGTCGGGGAACTTGAACCAGACGTTGGTATCGATGGTCACGATGCTCAGGATGCCGCCGCCACCCAGGCCGTGGGCCCGTTCCGTGCCGCCCCACGAATTGTCCGTCACGTCGAGCGACTCGGAGAACGTGTAGGCATCGTCGCCGATCCTCCCACCGCCCTTGGTCTCGAGGTGATAGCTCAGCTTCGGGGCCGTGATGAGTGCCCAGAACCGGTTGAAGGCCAGGTCGTCCGCGTCCGGCGTTGGCGGCGGGCCCACGGACGCCGCAGAGCTCGAGGGCGTGCTGGTCGGGGTCGTGGCCACCGGCGCTGAAGTGCCGCCACGGAGCACGAGGGCTGCGATGACCGCCGCCGCGATGAGCCCGACACCGATGACGGCGAGGAACCGGTTGTCCATCGATCCGGAGGACGGCGCCGGAGGCGGCGGGGGCGCCTCGGGCGGCGTCGCGTACCGCTCGCTGTAGGAGCGGGTGTCCCGGGGCTCCTCCTCGTCGGTCACGTTCCCTCCCCCGCCGTCCTCAGCCGTCGTCACGCCTTGCCCGGCGGGCCGATGAACTTCAGGCCGAGCTCAGCGTACTGCGCCGGTTCGGGGGGAGACGGCGCTTCGAGCATGAGATCCGAGCCGGATTGGGTCTTCGGGAAGGCCATCACCTCACGGATCGTGGTCTGATCCGTGAACAGAGCGGCCCATCGATCGATGCCCAGGGCGATCCCGCCGTGCGGCGGCGCACCATATTCGAAGGCGTCCAGGATGGCCCCGAATTTCGAGCGCATGCCGTCGAGGGACTGGCCCTGCAGGGCGAAGCTCAGCTCGAGCAGGTCGCGCCGGTGGATGCGGACCGAGCCACCGCCCAGCTCCCAGCCGTTCAGCACGATGTCGTACTGCATCGCCCGGGCGCGTCCGGCCGGGTCGTCGGGGGCCGGCCGGGTCGGGTCGCCGGAGGTGGTCACCAGCAGGTCGCGGTCCTCCGGGACGACGCCGCTGAACGGGTTGTGGGTCGCGTCCCAGCGCCCGTTCTCGGTGTCCCACTTGTACATCGGGAAGCGATGGACCCAGCAGTACGCGAGCTCCGCCGGATCGGCCAGCCCGAGTCGCGTCCCGAGCTCGGCCCGGAGCCGTCCGAGGACGTCGGCCGTGACAGTCTCGTCGTCGGCGACGACGAGGAGGAGGTCGCCGGCGGCGGCAGCGCTGCGGACGAGGAGGTTCCGTTGCACATCGTCGGACAGGAACTTCGCCACGGGCCCGTGGAGCGTCCCGTCGGCCTGGACGGCGAGGTGGACGAGGCCCTTCGCCCCGAACCGCTTGGCCGTCTCGGTCAGCTCGTCGATCTCCCGGCGCGACGCCTCCGCCAGGCCGGGCACGACGATGCCCTTCACGCGTCCACCGGCCGCCAGCGTCTCGTCGAAGACGCGGAAGCCGCTCGCGGCCGCGCCGGCCGCGTCGGTCAGGGCCGGGGCCAGGTCGACGAGCTCCATCGCGAAGCGCACGTCCGGCTTGTCCGACCCGAAGCGTTCCATGGCCTCGGCGTACGTGAACCGCGGGAACGGGACCTCCCGGATCCGCCGCTCGGGGATCGTTGCCCGCGTGACCTCGAGGACCATCGCCTCGACGAAGTCCATCACGGTGTCCTCCGTGACGAAGCTCATCTCGAGGTCGAGCTGGGAGAACTCCGGCTGCCGGTCACCGCGCGAATCCTCGTCGCGGTAGCAGCGGGCGATCTGGAAGTAGCGATCCATCCCGGCCACCATGAGCAGCTGCTTGAGCTGCTGGGGGCTCTGGGGCAGGGCGTAGACGGTGCCTGGCTGGAGCCGCGAGGGCACGATGAAGTCACGGGCGCCCTCGGGCGTCGACTTGATCAGGCTCGGGGTTTCGATCTCCACGAAGCCGTTCGCGTGATGCACGTCCCGGATCGCCTGGACGAGCCGGCTGCGCAGGAGCATGCGCTGCAGCATCGGTTCGCGGCGCAGGTCGAGGTAGCGGTAGCGCAGGCGCACGCTCTCGTCGATCGGGGCGTCGGGCTCGTTGATGTAGAAGGGCGGCGTCTTCGCCTCGGAGAGGATCTCGACCGCCGTCGCCCGGAGCTCGATCTCCCCGGTCTCGAGCTCGGGGTTCTCCTTGCCGGTCATGCGCCGCTCGACGTCGCCGGACACCGTGACGACGAACTCGGGGCGCACCCGGCTGGCTACCTCGTGGGCCGCCGGCGCCGACTCCTCGTCAACGATGACCTGGGTGATCCCGTGGCGGTCGCGCAGGTCGAGGAAGATCAGGTGGCCGTGGTCCCGCCGCCGATGGACCCAGCCGGACAGCCGGGCCGGTCGGCCCGCGTCGGAGGCGCGCAACTGCCCGCACGTGTGGGTGCGATAGGGCGTGGCGAGGCTCATCGCTGGGTCCGTCATCGTCGGCGTATCGTACCGGCGGAGCCGATCCCCGACGCGCTCAGGACTGGGCGGCCTCGCCGTGGCGGTGGCTCCCGTCGGCGCGACGGAGCTCGCGGACGAGATCGGCCAGGGGCACGGGACGCTGGGTGCCGGCCTGCAGGTCGCGCAGCTGGACGTCACCGTCGGCCAGCTCGTCGCCCAGGATGATCGCGAAATGTGCCCCGTCGCGCGAGGCGCCCTCGAGCTGCCGCCCGAGCTTGCGGACGCCCAGGTCGGCGCGCGCCCGGAGGCCTTCCGCCCGGAGCAGCGTGACGACGCGGAGGCGTTCCGCGGTGGCGGCTGGATCGGCACCGACCACGACCGCCAGCGGGCCGGGCTCGACGGGCGGCGCGGCGCCCGCCTCCTGGATCGCCAGGACCACGCGGTCCAGCCCCAGGGCGAACCCGATCCCGGGCGTGGGCCGACCGCCAAGGAGCTCGACCAGGCCGTCGTAGCGCCCTCCCCCGCCCAGCGCCGATTGCTGCCCAGTGGCGCCGGGAGGGTAGAACTCGAACGCGGTCCGCGTGTAGTAGTCGAGGCCGCGGACGAGCGTCGGCTCGATCCGGTAGGCGATCCCGACCGCGTCGAGATGGGCCCGGACCGCGGCGAAGTGCTCGGCGCACGGTCCGCACAGGTGGTCCGTGATGTGCGGCGCGCTCGCATTGAGCGCCGCCAGCGCGGGGTCCTTGGAGTCGAGCAGACGCAGCGGGTTCGTCTCGAGACGGCGCCGTTCGGTGGTCGGGAGGCGCTCGGCGGCCGGTTCGTAATGGGCTCGCAGGAGCTCGATGTAGGCCGGCCGGCAGGCGGGATCGCCGATCGAGTTGACGCGGACCTCGACGTCGCCCAGGCCGGCGTCGCGGTAGAACCGCGAACCCAGCTCGATCAGCTCCGCATCGACCGCCGGGCCGGCGTCGCCGATCGCCTCGACGTCCCACTGCCAGAACTGGCGGAAGCGGCCGGCCTGGGGGCGGTCGTAGCGGAACATGGGGCCGGTGAGCGACAGCTTCACGGGCGACGGCCACGTGTGCATCCCGTGCTGGAGATACGCCCGGACGATGCCGGCCGTCGCCTCGGGCCGGAGCGCCCAGGATTCGCTCTCCTCGGTCCGCTGCTGGAGGCGGAAGAGCTCCTTCTCGACGACGTCGGTGACCTCGCCGATACCGCGCTCGAAGACCGCGCTCAGCTCGAAGAGCGGCGTCTCCATCTCGCGGTAGCCGTAGCGGCCGGCGAGCTCGCGGGCGATCCGCTCGAGCCGGGCGTAGCTCGCCCGCTCGGCGGGCAGGAGGTCACGGGTCCCACGCGGTGCTCGGAACTGGGGCATCCCGCGCAGTCTAGCGGCCGGTCGACGGCCGAGGCCGGCCGCCCCTTCCCCTACCCCAGGTCGCGCTGGACGCTCAGGACGTCCTTGAGCTGCTCGATGCGGCCCATGACCTTGGCCAGCTGGGCGACCGAGGCGACCTGGAGCGTCGCGACGACGGTCGCGGTGTGGTCGGGCGAGACGTGGACCGAAGCGGACAGGATGTTCACCTTGTTCTCGGCCACGACCTGGGTGATGTCGGACAGGAGCCCGGTCCGGTCGTACGCCTCCACCCGGATCGCGATCGGGTAGGTCTGGGTCGGCGCGGCCTCCCACTCGACCTCGATGAGCCGGCTGACCTCGCGCTCGTTGACCACGGTCGGGCAGGTCGAGAGGTGCACGGTCACGCCCTTGCCCCGGGTGATGAAGCCACTGATCGGGTCGCCCGGGATCGGGTGGCAGCACCGCGCGAAGCGGACGAGGAGGTCGCCGACACCCTTGACCCGCACGCCGCCGCTCTGGACCGGGATCGTGGGCGGGGCGACGGCCGGTACGCGCAGCTCGGCGTCGTCGACCACGCCCAGGCGCGTGACGACCTGCTGGGCGGCCACCGCGCCATAGCCGATGGCCGCGTAGAAGTCGTCCACCGAGTCGTAGTTGTAGGCCTTGGCCATCTCGGCCACCCGCTCCAGGGTGACGGCCTGGATCGACGTCCGGGCCAGGCGGCGCAGCTCGCGCTCGAGCGATTCGCGGCCGTGGACGATGTTGTCGTCCCGCTCCTGGCGCTTGAACCATTGGCGGATCTTCTCGCGGGCGTGGGTCGTCCGGACGATGTTCAGCCAGTCGCGCGACGGCCCGTGCTCGGCCTTCGTCGTCACGATCTCCACGATGTCGCCGTTCTTGAGCCGGTAGTCGAGCGGCACGAGGCGGTTGTTCACCTTGGACCCGATCGTCCGGTGGCCGACGTCCGTGTGGATCCGGTAGGCGAAGTCGAGCGGGGTCGCGCCGGCCGGCAGGTCCTTCACGTCGCCCTTCGGCGTGAACACGAAGACCTGGTCCTGGAAGATGTCGAGCTTGATCCCCTCGACGAACTCCGTCGCGTCCGAGACGTCGCGCTGCCAGTCCATCAGCTGGCGCAGCCAGGCGAGCTTGGCGTCGTATTCGCGGTCGGACTTGGAGCCTTCCTTGTAGCGCCAGTGGGCGGCGATGCCCACCTCGCTGACCTGGTGCATCTGGTGGGTTCGGATCTGGATCTCGAGCGGCTTCCCGTCGAGCGCGATCACGGCCGTGTGGAGGCTCTGGTACAGGTTGTTCTTGGGGACCGCGATGTAGTCGTCGAACTGGCCCGGGATGGGCCGCCACAGGCTATGCACGACACCCAGGGCGGCGTACGAGTCCTTGAGCTCATCGACGAGGATGCGGATCGCGTAGACGTCGTAGATCTCGCCGAACTCGGCGCTCTTGCGCTGCATCTTCTTGTGGATGCTGTAGAGGTGCTTGGGGCGGCCCTGGAGCTCGGCCTTGATGCCGGCCTTGGCCAGCTCCGGACGGAGCGTGTCGATCGCCCGATCGATGTACGACTCGCGGCCCTTGCGCCGGGTATCGAGCAGCCTGGCCAGCTCCCGGAACGCCTCCGGCTCGAGCGCCTTGAACGCCAGGTCCTCGAGCTCCCACTTGATCTGCCAGATCCCGAGCCGCTCGGCCAGCGGGGCGTAGATCTCCATCGTCTGGCGGGCGATGCGCTGCTGCTTGTCGATCGGCAGGGCGCCCAGGGTGCGCATGTTGTGCAGCCGGTCGGCGAGCTTGATGAGGACGACCCGGATGTCCTCGGCCATCGCCAGGAACATCTTCCGGATGTTCTCGGCCTGCTGCTGCTCGTGGCTGTGGGTGCTGAACTTCGAGAGCTTGGTGACCCCGTCGACCAGGTGGGCGACGTCCGACCCGAACTTCTCCTCGATGTCGCTGAGGTCGTACTCGGTGTCCTCGGGGACGTCGTGCAGGAGCGCCGCCTCGACGGCCGCGGGGTCGATGCCAAGGTCGGCCACGATCTGGGCCGCGGCGATCGGGTGGGTGACGTACGGCTCGCCCGATGCCCGGAGCTGGAGCGCGTGCGCCTCGACGGCGATGTCGAACGCCTTGTCGACCTGCGCGAGGTCGGCCGTCGGGTAATGACGGGCCACCGCCGCGAGCAGCTCCTTGCGCGAGCGCTCGATCGAGGGGGTCGGGCCGTCGCTCGAGGAGGGCCGGCGGACCGACCGCTTGACCTTGGCGGGCACGCTCGTCGCCACTGGTGGGCTGGCGGACCCGGTCGCCGAGGCGGCAGACCCGGTCGGTTCGATCGACATGGGCGCCAAGGATAGCCTCAGCCGCCGAAGAACGAGGGATCGAGGGTCGCGGTCACGGTGGCGCCGGTCGAACGCAGGATGATGCTCGTGAACCGGAGCGGCTGGGTGGGACCCGGCCGCAGGATGTCGATCGGGTCGCTGAATCCGGCCGGGTACGTCGTTACGAGGACCAGGCCGCCCGTCTTGTCAACGACGAGGCGGCCGCGGACGGTGATCCCCGAGGCGACGACCGTCACCTTGTCCGGGGCGCTGAGGGTGACCTTTGTGGCTGTCGTCGAGCCCATCTGGCCCTCGACGGCCGCACTGGCCATGGCCTGGACGTCCTTCGCGTTGAGGGTCAGGATCGCCCGCAGGTCCGAGCTCGGGCCGTTGAGAGTCACTGAGCTGATCGTCGCCGGGGTACCGAGCGGGCTCGGGACCTGGACGCCGGTGAGCGTGCCCTCGACCGAATCGGCCTCCCGGCTGGCGAGCGCCACGCCCTCCAGCGTGAGATCGACCGAGGCGATCCGCAGCCCGGAGAGCCGCGCGTTCGTGGCCTGGATGGTGACCTTGTCCGCCCGCAGCGTCAGCAGCTCGATCGGTGGGTCGGCGGTCACGGTCACCTGCTTGTCCGCGCTCTCGAACCCGGCCGTGCCCAGGCTCGCCGACACGAGGCCGGCGGCCACCACCGGCGCGAAGATCCAGGTCGCGACGAGGAGGACCGCCAGCAACAGGAAGAACCAGGTGAGACAGCCGCGCATCGGTCAGCTCCCTTCGTAGCCGCGGTCGGCGAGGGCCGCCAGGGCGGCGGCACGCTCGTCCCACGGCGTGGGTCCGTCCGGACCGATGATCGAGTTCTCGTGTCCCTTGCCGGCGAGGAGGACGACGTCGCCGGGCTTGGCGCGCTCGATGGCGGCGCCGATCGCAGCCCGCCGGTCGGCGATCACCAGGAGGTCACGATCGCGCCGGGCGCCCGCACCCTCGGCCCCGCGGGCGATCTCGTCGAGGATGGCGTCGCGGTCCTCGCCCCGCGGGTCCTCGTCCGTGACGATGACGAGCCGGCACCGTTCCGCGGCCAGCCGGCCCATGAGCGGTCGCTTGGCCGTGTCGCGCTCGCCGGCTGACCCGAAGACCGCGATGAGCCCGCCGCCCCGTGCCGCCGCCAACGGGGCGAGGAGGTCCAGGACGCCGCCGAGCGAGGCCGGAGTGTGGGCGTAGTCGACGATGACCCCGAACGGCTGGCCGGCCTCGACCCGTTCCATGCGCCCGGGCACACCGGGCATCGACTCCAGGCCCCGCCGCACGGCCGCCGGATCGAGCTCCCAGGCCTCCCCGAGCGCCACGACCGCGAGTGCGTTGTGGACGTTGAAGCGGCCGGCCAGTCGGAGTTCCAGGTCCGCTTCCCCGCTGGGGGCCGCGTAGCGCACCCGGAGGCGGCTGGCATCCTCGACGACCCGCGTCGCGTGGACGGTCGCCGACGGGTCCGAGCCGTACGTGAGCAGCCGGGCGCCCGATTCGCGGACGACGGCCTCGAAGAGGTCCGCGCTGGGGTCGTCCCGGTTCACGATGCCGACGCGCGGCTTCGTGCTCCCCGTGGCCGGCGCGGCAAGCCGCTCGAACAGGGAGAGCTTCGCCGCCCGGTAGGCCTCGAACGTCCCGTGCAGCTCGAGGTGCTCGTGGGTGAGGTTGGTCAGGATCGCGGCGTCGTAGGCCACCTCGGCCACCCGTTCGAGGGCGAGGCCGTGGGAGGTGGTCTCCACGACGGCGCCCTCGTTGCCGTTCGCGACCATGGCCCGGAGGAGCGCCTGGAGCTCCGGCGCGCCCGGGGTCGTGACGTGCTCCGCGTTCGGCTCGCGGACCGCGCCCACCTTCGTGTCGATCGTGCCGATGAGCCCGGTAGGGACGCCGGCGGCCTCGAGCGCCGCGACGGCCAGGAACGACGTCGTGGTCTTGCCGTCGGTCCCCGTGATGCCGACGACGGCAAGCTCGTGGCTCGGGTCGCCGTACCACCAGGCCGCGGCCGAGGCCAGGGCGCGGGTCGAGCGGCCGACGACGAGCTGGGCCAGGCCGACGTCGGGGAGTGGCCGCTCCACGATCGCGGCGACCGCCCCGGCCGCAGCGGCTCCCGCCACGAAGTCGTGACCGTCGACGTGCTCCCCGGGGACCGCCACGAACAGGTCGCCCGGCCCGACCAGGCGCGAATCGGCGGCGATGCCGTGCACACTCAGCCCGCCGAGCGCCGCCGCACCGATCGCCCGGCCATCCTGGCGAGCGCCGCGCAGTCCGGCCTCGCCCAGCCGGCCCAGGCGCTCGATCAGGCCGTCCATCGGCCGCGCCTCGGCCGGCTCGCTCGCGGCGAGCGCCTCGGCGATCGTTCTCGGAGGCGACGAGCGGGCGCTCATCGGGAGCCCCTCCGGGCGAGAGCCGCGACCTTGCCGGTCACCCGGCCGGCGGCATACCGCCACGGCCGCGCCACCCACTCGTGGTTGCCCGCCTGCTCGACCCATTCGGCCCCGAACGACCGCTTGAACATGTAGAGCCCGTACATCGGCTCGCCTTCGACCGGGACGCGGCGTGCGCCGGCCACATCCACGCCGCCGAGGTCCATCTCGGTGAGCCCCTCGCGCAGGGCCATCTGGATCGCGTTCCACAGCAGCAGGCGCACGACGCCCGGGTATTGCCGCCGCACCTCGACGCGATCGCCTGAGTGCGAATAGGTCAGCCGCCCGCCGTGCCGGTAGAAGGTCGCGCCGCCGAGGACGTCGCCGTTCGGGTCGTGCACCTCGAGGTAGACCAGGTGGCCGGCCGCCATGGCCTCCAGCGACCACTCCACGAACGCCTTCCGCGGACCGAGCCGGAACTGACGTCGGGTGGCGGCGGCCGCGAGGAGCCCGTAGAGCGTCTGGAACGAGGCGCGCGTCCCACCCTCGGCGACCGTCAGGCCGGCCTTCTGGGCGCCCCTGATGAGCTGGCGGAGGGTCGTCTGGAACCCGTCGAACAGCGCCTCCTCGTCCGTACCCGGCGGGAGCGCCAGGCGCATCCGATGGCGCGACGAGCGGGCTTCCTCGATCGGCCGGAACCCGTCCCGCTCGATCAGGTCGCCATAACCAGTGGAGGCCTCGATCTCGGCGTCCGAGGAGACCACGTCGACGCCGGACGCGGCGAGGTGGTCGGCCACGGCCCGGAGACGACCCGCCGTGGTCGCGGCGGGCTCCCCGGCCGGGATCGGCCCGTGCGAGATGTACGCGCCGGCCCCTCCCACCAGTGGCCAGGCGCGCTCGAGCGTCAGCACGCGGAAGCCGTCCTCGAACACGAGGTGGCGAGGCCGCCAGCCGAGGCGCGCCCGGTGCCGCCCCCACGCCAGCGACTGCTCGACGTCACCGCCCGGGGCTTCCACGGTCCGGGCGTCCCAGTCGGCGAGCTCGGACTCGGTGGCCTCGTGGAGCCGTTCGCTCACGGCTCGCCGCCGGCTTCGTGGGTCGGCGAAGGCCCGTCGCCGCGACCGCGTCTCGAGCCGGATCGCCGCCACGCGCTCGCTGCCGGCCGTGCCGACGCGGTACGCGAGGGTCCCGAACTGGTCGAGCGCGAGCTCCCACCCGCCGATGTATGTGATCTCGCGGCCGCCGAAGCCCGCCTTGAACTGGCGGATCCCGGGATGGACGAGCCCCCACATGTCGTAGGCAGTCGCCCCGGCCTCCCTGGAGCTGCGGATCGCCTCCCACTTGATGAGGTAGTTCGCTCGCGACGCTGCGCCGGCCGCGGTCATCCCGCCGTACGGCTCCACGACCCGGCTGCCGGACCGGACGAGCAGGAGCGCCGCCTGGGCGTCGCCATCGGGCCCAAGCGCGAGGAGCAGGCGGGCCCGGCCGGATGGCCGAAACGCGTCCCAGATGTCGCGATAGGCCGACGCCGCCCGGATGCGGGTCCCCGCCCGTTGCGCGGTCTCCGTGAGGATCGCGTGGAACTCGGCGAGCCGGTCCTCGTCGGCGTCCACGACCGTGACTCCGCTCGAGCGGGCCTTGTTCACGTACTGGCGCCATTTGCCGCGCAGGTCGGACCAGAGGGCCGCCTCGTCAGCCGACAGATCGACGACGCGGGTGACCGACGGCTGGATCGACGGGGCTGCCCGCCAGCCGGCCCGTGCAAGCTCGGCCCGCAGCGCACCTCCGGCGTCGAGCGGCCCATCCGCCTCGATCTCCGGGTCGATCCGGATCTGGGCGACCCGCTCGCCCCAGCGCCTCGAACGGAGCGCCTCGGTCCAGGCCTCGATCGTGGGCCGGTCCCACTGGCCGCCGAGGGGGCCCCGCGGGGCGTACCCGAACGACCACGGCACGATCCGCGGCCGCCGGAGGAGGACCTGGGCGCCCATCGTCGTGCCACCCGCCGGGGTCGCGACGACCCGCTTGACCCGCCATCCGTTGGCGGCCTTCACCGCCGCCCACGCGCTCGCCTGGAGGTACGTGGCCCGCGGGTCCGCGTCGACGAACGCGTCCCAGGCCGCCGGATCGATCATCCCGCGAGCCGTCGCGGCGAGCCGGGCACTCGCGCCGGTCGCCACGCCCGGCTTCGTCGTTCGTGCCGCTCACGAGGGTCCCTCCGATCGGCGGACGGCCGCCCGGGCCAGCCCCAGCACCGAGTCGAGCTCGGCGATCCGCAGGACCCGCCCAACGACGAGATAGACGATCCCGCCCGCGGCGGTGGCGATGACGAGCGCGCTCAGGACGCCGACCCTGCCCGCGCCGCCGGCCACGCCGAGCACGCCCGTCACGACGAGCGCGGCCACGGCCGCGGCCGCGAGGGCGGACGCACCCGCCGGAACGAGGGCGCGGACGATCGACGAGCGGATCGAAGCCGGGCACGCGGCGGGCCAGCCGGATAGCCAGGAACGACGCCTCCGCGATCGAGCCCAGGACGATGCCCAGGGCCACCCCGCGCAACCCCAGGGCGCCGACCGTCAGCACGGCGACGATCGTGTTGATCGCGACGGCGATGACCGCCGCGACGACGGGCGTCGTCGTGTCGCGCCCGGCGTAGAACGCACGGGCCAGGATCGCGATGAGCGATTCGGACGGAAGGGCGAGCAGCAGGATGAGCAACGCGGTCGCCGTCCGCTCGATCGCCACCTCGTCGAACCGGCCATATCCGAAGAGCACCTCGATCACCTGCACGCGCAGCACCATCCCCATCGCCGCCAACGGCAGCATCACGAAGACGACCAGCCGCAGAGCCCGCGTGACGAGGTCGAGGTAGCGCGCCACGTCGCCGTGGGCGAGCTCGGCGGAGAGCGCGGGCAGCGCGACGATCCCCATCGCGACCCCGATGACCCCGAACGGGATCTGGAAGACGTTGAACGCGATCGAGAACGCGGCCAGCGACCCGATCGCCAGCCCGGATGCCAGGGTCGTGGCCACGATGAACGTGAGCTGGCTCGCGGCGAGTCCGAAGGCCCGCGGGACCATGAGGCGGAGGGCGGTCCGGGCCTCGGGATCGTCGAGGCCGATCGTGGGGCTGTAGCGGAAGCCGATCCCCCGCAGCGGTACCAGCTGGACGAGGACGTGGCCGATGGCCCCCACGACCACGCCGATCGCGAGGCCGGTCACGCCCATCGTGGGAGCGAGGAAGACCGCGCCACCGATGATCGCGACGTTGTAGATGAGCGGGGCCACCGCCGACGCCGCGAATCGACCGCGGGCGTTGAGCAGGCTCGTCGCGAGCGCCCCGAGGGCCAGGAAGATCGGGCTCGCGAGCATGATCCGGGTCAGCTCGATCGTCCGGTCGAGGCGGCCCTGGTCGAAGCCCGGCGTGATCGCCGGGACGAGCACCGGCGCGGCCAGCCAGACGACAACCGCCAGCACGAGCAGCAGCGCCATCATCAGGTTCGCGACCGTCGAGGCCACCCGCCAGGCCCGGCCGTCGTCCCCGCCCGCGTGGAGCCCGGCGAGGACCGGGATGAGCGCGGAGCTCAGGGCCCCGGCGGCCACGAGCTGGAAGATGAAGTCGGGGATCCGGAACGCGGCGTAGAAGCTGTCGAGGTCCGCGCCCGCCCCGAACGTCGTCCCGATGACGGCCAGCCGGATCCAGCCGAGGATCCGCGAGACGAGGAATGCGGCGGTGACGATGAGGCCGGCACGCGCGAGACTCCGACCGCTCGCCCTGCCGGTCACGCTGGCAGGTCGCCCAGGCCCGCTTTCGCTCGCGGGTGTGCGGCGCGATACGCGGTCCGCAGCCGCGTCGGCGAGACGTGCGTGTACACCTGCGTCGTCGCGAGGCTGCTGTGCCCGAGCAGCTCCTGGACGACCCGCAGGTCTGCCCCGCCGTCGAGGAGGTGGGTGGCGAAGCTGTGGCGCAGCGTGTGCGGCGACACGCCGACCGGCAGCCCGGCCCGCCGCCGGAGTCGCTCGAGCCGGAAGCGCAGGCCGCGCGCGCCAAGGGCGGTCCCGAGATGGTTCAGGAACAGCTCCCGCGGCTCGTCCTCGGCCCGCGCGTCGCTCGCCGGCGCGGGCTGGCGGCGCCGCTCGAGCAGGACCGGACGCCCGTCCGCGAGGTACTCGACGAGCGCGGCGCGAGCGGGCCGGCCCAGCAGCCCGATCCGCTCCTTGCGTCCCTTGCCCATGACCCGCAGCTCGCCGCGGCGCAGGTCGAGATCGGCGGCGGTCGCGCTCGCCAGCTCGCCGATCCGGAGCCCGGCCGCGTAGGCGGTCTCC
Organism: uncultured Chloroflexia bacterium; assembly: GCA_963849405.1. Lineage (GTDB taxonomy): Bacteria > Chloroflexota > Limnocylindria > Limnocylindrales > CSP1-4 > C-114. Next base: position 296,127 of record CAWKHG010000006.1, on the reverse strand, counting down.
ACGATCGCCCGGTCGCGCAGGGCGAGCGCGCCCCGGAGGCGATCACCCGAGTTGGGTGCGGCAGCGGGCACCTCGGCTCCGTCCACGTCATCGGCGGCCACGTCGTCGTCGACCGCGGCCAGGAGCCGCTCGACCTGCTCGACCTCGAGCACGCGCGGCAGGCGCCGCGGGCAGGCGAGGCGTCGCGAGCGAGCCCCACGGATCGCCTGGCGCGAGGCCGGCCCGCGTCGCGAACCGGTAGAACGAGCGGAGCGCGGCGAGCCGCTGGGCGACCGAGCTCCGGGCGCGGCCGTCGCTCAGCGTCGCGAGATAGGCGCGCAGCTGGAGCCGGTCCGGCGCCCGCCAGTCGATGCCCCGTTCGTCGAGCCAGGCCGAGGTACGCACCCACGGCCGTCGCGTAGGCCCGCCGGGTGTTCGGAGAAGCGTCTCGCGCCTCGAGCGCGGTCAGGAACCGGTCGAGCGCCGCTGGGCGGTCGATCGTGCTCGTCACGCCCCGGGTGTGCTCCGTGCCCGCTTCGTGCGCCGGGTGGTCGTGCTCCGCGCCTTGGCGCCCCCGGCGGCCCTGCGGGGTCCGCCGGTCCTGCTCACGGCGGCCGGGCGGCCTCGTCGGGCGGGGCGCAGCAGCGCCGCCGCATTCGCCGGCCCGCCGGCCAGACGCTTCCCGACGACCGGCTCGTCGGCCGGCAGGGTGACCGACGCGCCGCAGCGCAGGCAGATCGCGCCGCCGTCGGCCGCCTTGGCGATCGGTCCGTCGTCCGTGTCGTGGACGGCCCCGACCGGCTCGCGCGAGGTCGTGAAGTCGCACGTTGGGTAGCGCGAGCAGCCCCAGAAGAGACTCCCCGTGCGGCGGGCGCGGCGGGTGGTCAGGTGGCCCTCCCCGCACTGCGGACACGTGACGGTGAACGGCAGCGGGGCGGGCGGCTCCGGCCCCGTCTTGAGGATGTACTTGCAGTCCGGGTAGCGCGAGCAGCCGGCGAACGGGCCGAACTTCCCGCGCCGGGTCACCAGCACGCCGCCGTCCGTCTCCCCGCACTCGGGGCAGGGATCGCCGGCCCCGGCGATCGCCGGCAGCTCCTCGCCGGGCAGCGGTCGCGATTCCTTGTGCTCGGGGTAGAGCGAGCAGGCCAGGAACCGGCCGTTGCGGCCGAGGCGGATGACCATGGGATGCCCGAGCGAGCAGACCTCGTCGGTCGGCTCGGTCGTGAAGTCCTTGCGCTTGAGCTCGCGCCGCTTCTCGTCCACGAGCGTCTTCAGCGGCCCGTAGAACTCGCGCAGCAACGGCACCCACGGCCGCTCGCCGCTGGCGACCTCGTCGAGGCGCTCTTCCATCCGGGCCGTGAACTCGAGGTCCACGAACTCGCCGAAGTGCTCGACGAGCAGGTCGGTGACGATCTCGGCCACGATCTCGGGCCGAAGCCGCTTCTCGACCACCTTCACGTAGCCCCGGTCGGTGATCGTGGAGATCGTCGCCGCGTACGTCGAGGGCCGGCCGATGCCGTGCTCCTCGAGGGCCTTGATCAGCGTCGCCTCGGTGTAGCGCGGGGGCGGCTCGGTGAAGTGCTGGGTCGGGCGGACCTCGTCGACCGTGGTCACGTCGCCCGCGGCGAGCGCGGGCGCGGTCCGCTCCTCTTCCCCGTCGTCGGTCTCGTCGTCGCGACCCTCGGTGTAGACCCGGCTGAAGCCGTCGAAGACCGTGCGGGTCGCGGTCGAGCGGAGACCGTATCGACCCGCCGACAGCTCGATCGTCGTGGTCTCCATCTCCTTGGCGGCCATCTGCGAGGCGATCGCGCGCTGCCAGATGAGCCGGTACAGGCGGGCCTCGTCGGACTTCAGGAACCGGGCCATCGAGTCCGGATCGCGCCGGAAGCTCGTCGGGCGGATCGACTCGTGGGCCTCCTGGGCGCCCTTCGACTTCGTCTTGTACACGCGGCCCTTGGGCATCGTGTAGCGGGGTCCGTAGCGGTCGCCGATCACGTCGCGGGCCTCGCCCATCGCCACCCCGGCGATCGCGGTGGAGTCGGTGCGCATGTAGGTGATGAGGCCGGTCTGCCCGTCGCCGGTCTCGACGCCTTCGTACAGGCGCTGGGCGACGGACATCGTCCGCTTCGGACTGAAGCCGAGCTTGCGGCTCGCCTCCTGCTGAAGGGTGCTGGTCGTGAACGGGGCGGCCGGGCTCCGGGTGACCGGCCGGGTGCCGGTCTTGTCGACGACCGGTTGGGCGGTCCGGAGCGCCGCGGCGTGGGTCTCGGCGCTCTCGCCCTCGGCGATCTCGGCCGGCTCACCGTCGATGCGGACGAGGTCGGCGGTGAACGCGACGCCGTCGGCCGTGCGCAGGGCGACCTCGATCGTCCAGTACTCGCGGGCCACGAAGCGCCGGATCTCGCGCTCGCGGTCGACCACGATGCGGACCGCCACCGACTGCACCCGGCCGGCCGACAGGCCGCCGCGGACCTTGCGCGACAGGAGCGGGCTGAGCGTGTAGCCGACCAGCCGGTCGACGATGCGCCGGGTCTGCTGGGCGTCGACGAGGTTCGTGTCGATCTGGCGCGGGTGGGCGAACGCATCGAGGACGGCGCCCTGGGTGATCTCGTTGAACGTGACCCGCTGGGTCTTGGCGGGATCCATCTCGGCCGCCTCGGCCACGTGCCAGGCGATCGCCTCGCCTTCGCGGTCGAGGTCCGTGGCCAGGTAGATCGCGTCGGACCGCTTGGCCGCCTTGGCGATCTGGTCGACCTGCTTGCGCCGGTCATCGGGCACGACGTACTCGGGCGCGAAGTCATGGTCGACGTCCACGCCGAACTTGCCCTTGCCGGGGTTCTCGGGGAGGTCCCGGACGTGTCCGTAGGAGGCAAGGACCGTGTAATCGGGACCCAGATACCGTTCGATCGTCTTCGCCTTGGCCGGCGACTCCACGATCACGAGATTGCGCGCCATCGCCGGGGAGTCTAGCACCGGACTCCTGCACGACCGCTCACCGGCGCCTCACCGTCGCAGCGTGGGAAACTCCACCGAAGGTGGCCCCGCCGCTGCTGGATCCTCCCGTCAGACGTCGCGTACCCGCTGCAGGAAGTCCTCGTCGATCTCGGGTTCCTCGACGACCGCGTTGGCCTCTGCCGCGATGGCCGCCGCCTCGGCCGGCGAAAGCGCGGCGCGATCGGGATCCATGCGCCCCATCCGGTCGTAGCCGGCCAGGGCCTTCGGCGGGACCTCGATGAAGCGCACGAACTCCATCGGGAAGATGAACGTGGAGGCCAATTCGTCGACGAAGATCGGGCGGTTGCCGTTCATCATCCGCAGGTTCTTGCAGATGATCAGGTTGTCCGTCGGGGTCGGCAACGCGTCCATGTCGGCCAGCAGCGGCTGCTCGCTCATGAGGTGCAGGACGACGTCGCGGATCATGCGCGGGGTCCGCCGCTCAGGAGTGGTAGAAGTCGATGACGAGCCGGACGCGTCCGTGCGCGATCCAGACTCCGATCCCGCATTTCTTGTAGGCCGGATTCATCATGTTCGCGTAGTGGCAGTAGCCGCCGCACGGCTTCTCCGTCTGGAAGTACAGGTGCGTGCCGAGCACGGACGCGAAGCCGTTGGGGGCCGCCCGGCAGCCGATGTTCTCGGCGGCCCATCCGCTGTAGCCGGCCCGGTGGAGCCGGTCCGTCGGCGTCCCGCCGACGAAGTGGTCGCACGCGCCGCCCGTGGCGAGCAGCTTCGCGTACGGCCGCGACACCTTGTCCGAGAGGCCCTTGTCCAGGATGATCGGCGGCGTCGAGAGCCCGCCCGGGCTGCTGCAGGCACCCGACGAGACGACCCAGCCGCCCGTGCGCGTGCAGTTCATGAGCTTGAGGTAGTAGGTCTCGACCGCGTACCACGTACCGGCCCCGACCGTGCCGCCCGAACCGTGCGAGATGGGCTGCGTCGGCGCCGTGCCGCCGCCCGACGACGACTTCTTGACCGCCTTGAGCACGGTCGCGTGGGCGCTCGTGAGCTTGTCGAGGGGGATGCCCGCCTTGGACGTCGCCCCGACGCCGACGGTCATCACGATCTTGGCCCCGGCCGGGAACGCCTTCGACGGCAGGAACGCGAGGACCGTGTCGTTCTCGCCCCACAGGAAGGTGCCGGTCAGCTTGGTGCCATTCGCGGTGGCCGACCAGGCGGCGATCGTCGACTTGCGCTCCATGGGCTGGGTGAAGCGGACCGACAGCCGCGCGTCACGGGCGACGTCGGTCCAGCCGTTGCGCGGGCGGAACCGGACGACGCTGGGTCCCGCCACCGCCTTGACGCTCAGGGCGTCGGGCAACATGACCGGTGAGCCGTCGATGTCGGCGAGGGAGCCGGTGAGGCTCACCCGGTACGCGACCTTGGGATCGAGGGGCGCCGACGGGGTGAACGTGAAGCTCACACCGTCCGCGGCGTCGCCGAGCTCGATCGTGCCGTTGACGGTCGGTTCGATGTGGAAGGCGGCCTTCGCGGTCGCGACGTCGACGGGATGGTCGAACGTGACGACGAACCCGGTCCGGGCGGCCACGCCCTTGGCCATCGGCGCCGTGGGCTCGATCTTGGCCCTCGTCGCGGCCCGGGTGACGAACGCGGCGCGGGTGGGGACGCCGAGCTCGTGGCCGGTCGCATCCGTGGCGTTAGCGCCCACCGTGATCGAGTAGAGGGTCGCCGGCGCCCAGGATCCTGTCGGGGTGATCGTGACGGCGGTCGAGGTGGCGTCCCACGCGAGCGCGATGGTGGCGGCCGGGGTGACGCTCACGGCCGCGGCGACGGACTCCCGGTCCATCGCCTGCGAGAACTTGACGTCAAGGCCGGCATTGGGGGCGACGCCTGCCCGCACGACCGGACCGAAGGCGGTGCTCGCGACCGGGGCCGGCGTCGTGGCCGGTACCGCGGCGGTCTGGCGCGGCGACAGGATCCCCAGGGCGCCGAGTCCAAGCACGCCACCGACGCCCAGGGCCAGGCCGACGCGCAGCGCGATCGAGCGCCGAAGCAGGATCGGCACATAGATCGGCACGAGGATGGGCAGGGCCAGGACAGCGGCGGCGAGCTTTCGCAATAGACAGTCTCCTGGCCTGAGGCTGGGGCCACACGGCGGACGCGGCTGTCCTGCCGATGGAGTCGGTGGCAACTCCAAGGTCGGTCGGTACCCTACCACCAGCCTCCGGAGACTGGCAAACTTCGCCCGGTGCGTCCGCGCCCCGCTCGGGCGCTCCTGCGCGCTAGTAGAGGGCGTCCTCCGAGCGCGGCGGCTCGACGAGCCGGTTGCGCAGCGCGAACGCGACGGCCTCGAGCTTGGAGTGCACGCGCAGCTTGCCCATGATGTTCTGGACGTGGGTCCGGAGCGTGTTCGGGGCGATGAAGAGCCGCTCGCAGATCTCGGGGGTCGACAGCCCCTCGGTGAGCGCCCGGAGCACCTCGAGCTCGCGCGGCGTGAGCGGATCGACCTGGCGTCGCTCCGTGCTGCGATCCCGGGCTGCGGCGACACGTTGGGCGATGCCCATGATCACCGAGCGGGGCAGCAACGTCTCCCCGGCATGGGCGGCCCGCACCGCACCCACGACGTCTTCCACCGCGCGGTCCTTGGTCAGGTAGCCGTCCGCGCCGGCCTGGATCGATTCGAGGATCGTCTCGTCGTCGTTGAGCGCGGTGAGCATGACGACACGCGCCGCCGGCCAGCGGGCCTTGATCGCGCGTGTCGCGTCGGCGCCCGTGCCGTCCGGCAGGCGATAGTCCATGAGGACGACGTCGAGGCGCTCGCGCGCGATCGTCTTGGCCTCGGCGACCGTGCCGGCGACCCCGACCACCTCGATGTCCGGTTCGCTCGCCAGCATCCGCGACAGCGCGCCCGTCAGCAGCTGGTGGTCGTCGACGAGCAGCACCCGGATCGGCTTCGACTCACTCGACCTGATCGCCTCGCTCCCTCCCCGCATCCCGGTCCCCCTGCCGGTACGCGAGCCGATCGTAACACCGCGCGTATCGCCGACCGACCGCGGCCGCGATAATCCCCCGATGCGGGTCGCACTCCTCGGCGTGGGTCAGATCGGCGGGTCGATCGCCCGCGCGCTCCGGGCGGACGCCGGCGGATCCGGGCGGGTCGAGCGGATCGTGGCCTGGTCTCCGTCCGGAAGTGGGCCCCGAGCGGCGCTTGCCGCGGGCGTCGTGGACACGGCCGCGGGCAGCATCGGCGAGGCGATCGACGGGGCGGACCTCGTCGTGCTTGCCGCGCCGCCGTTGGACTGCCTGGCACTCATCGAGGAGCTCGGAGCGCTGCGCGATCGCGCCGCACCCGGGGCGCTGTTCACCGACGTGGCGAGCACGAAGGAGCGGATCGTGGCGGCCGGCGCTCGGGCCGGCCTGCCGTTCGTCGGCGGCCATCCGATGGCCGGTTCCGAGGGCATCGGCTTCGGCGCGTCGCGGGCAGACCTCTTCCGTGGCCGGCCGTGGGTCGTCGTGGAGGGCGCCACGTCCCCGGTCGATGGGGTGGCGCGCGTCGAGGCGCTCGCCCGCGCCTGCGCGGCCGAACCGATCCTCCTGGACGCGGCCACCCACGATCGGGCGGTCGCGGCGATCAGCCACGTGCCGCTCGTCGTCGCGGCCGCGCTCGTGGAGGCGGTCATCGGGTCGGGCGACGGCCCCGACCGTCCCGAATGGGCGACCGAAAGCCGGCTCGCGGCCGGCGGCTGGGCGAGCATGACCCGCGTGGCCCTTGGGTCGCCGGAGATGTCGGCCGGGATCGCGGCCACGAACGCCGAGGCGATCGCCACCGGGCTGCGCGACCTGCGCACGGTCATCGATTCGTGGATCGCCACGCTCGAGGCGGGCGCCGCGGCCGGGGACGCCGTCCCGCTCGCCGAACGCTTCCGCGCAGCGCGGTCCAGGCTGGCACCGGCGGACGATCGGTTGCCTCCGGCGGACCGCGGATGACCGAGCCCGAGCGCGTCCTCGTCGTCCCCCGTGCAGCTGTCGTGGCCGACCCGTGGCGTGGCCTGCGCACGGACCCGGCCGGCCTCGAGGCCGCCATCGCCGCGATCGGGGTGCAAGGTCGCTTCTCCGACCGCTCGGCGATGGAGACCGACCCCAGCTTCAAGCAGGTGATCCCGTATCTCGTGCTGCGCGACGGCGAGCGCTGGTTCCTCATGCGCCGCACCAAGGCTGGCACGGACGCGAGGCTGCACGAGCGGTGGTCGATCGGCGTGGGCGGTCATCTCAACCCGGGCGATCGCGATCTCGCCGGCGGGTTGCGCCGCGAGTGGCGCGAGGAGCTCGATGCGCCGTTCGTGCCCGAGTTCCGGCCGGTGGGCCTCCTCAACGACGACGAGACGGACGTCGGGGCGGTCCACATCGGGGTCGTCTACGAGGCCGACGCCGGCGGACGAGCGGTGGCCGTGCGCGAGGTCGACAAGCTCGCCGGGGCCTTCGCCGACGAGGCGGACGTTGCGGCCGTCCGCGACCGCCTGGAGAGCTGGAGCGAGCTCGTTTTCGACGCCTTGCGCGTGCGTGCGCCCGCGTGAACCGCGAGAGGGCGCAGGGTCGCGGCGAGGTGTGTGCCTATAATCGCTGCGCCGGGCCCACCGGTGCGCTCCGGGGGAGCGCGATCAACCGATGATGGGGAGCTGATGGCGGCCAAGATCCTCGTCGTCGACGACGACCCGAACGTCCAGCGGACGCTCGCGTACACCCTCAAGCAGGAGGGCTACGAGGTCGTCGTCGCGGGTGACGGCGCAGAAGGCTTCCGCCTGTGGTCCACCGAGAGCCCGGCGCTGATGCTCCTCGACGTCATGCTGCCCGAAGCTCGACGGCTACCAGGTCGCGGCCAAGATCCGCGCCGAAGAGGGCGCGAACGCCCACGTCCCGATCATCATGCTCACCGCCGAGCGCGAGGTGGAGCAGAAGGTCCGCGGCCTGCGGGCCGGCGCCGACGACTACCTCATCAAGCCGTTCCACCCGGCGGAGCTGCTCGCCCGGATCAAGAGCCTGCTGGCCCGCTTCGCGCCGACGCGAGGCGCTCGTCGGCCGGCCGCCGCTCGGTCGGGTCCACGCCTACTACGGCGCGAAGGGCGGCGTGGGCACGACGACGATCGCGATCAACGCGGCGATCGCGCTCCATCGCGAGCTCGGCCGCAGGGTCGCCCTCGTCGACGGCAACCTCCAGTTCGGCGACCACCGCGTCTTCCTCGACCTCGGGCCTCGACCGCAAGAGCATCGTCGACGTCGTCACCGCGCCGTCGATCGACGTCGACCTCATCCAGCAGGTCCTCGTCCGGCACGACTCGGGCATCGACCTGCTGCTCGCGCCGCCCTCGCCCGAGACGGCCGAGCTCGTCGACCCCGGAGCACATGCCCCTAGATCCTCGACCAGCTCGCGGACGACTGTACGACTACGTCCTCATCGACATCGACAAGCGCCTCGACGAGTCAACCTGCGGTCCTCGACGTGGCCGACACGATCTTCGTGGTCATGACCGCCGACCTGTCGTGCCTCAAGAACGTGCGCCTCGTGCTCGAGACGATCGGCACCTTGGCTACGAGCAGGACAAGGTCCAGCCTCGTCCTCAACCGCTCGAACGCGTTCACCGGCATCAACGTGAAGAATGCCGAGGGCGCCCTCAAGCGGACGATCGAGCACCAGGTCGTGAACGAGTACCGCGGCGCGATCAGCGCGCTCAACAGCGGCGCGCCGTTCATGTTCACGCAAGGCCGACTCGCTGCTCGGGCGCTCGCTGCTCGAGTTCGCCCGGGCCGTGGACAAGCTCGCCGCCGGTCGGCGGCGGCCAGCTCGAGGCGTCGACGACGCGCGGTGATCGCCGTTCGGGCGGCCTCGGGCCCCGCGCCGTGGAACCACCAGGTGATGGCCCGATAAGCCGCGGGTGAGCGCCGCCCGGCTAGCCTGCGGAGCGTGCTTGCGACCGTCCTGTCCGCAACCGCTCCACGGTCTCGCCGGCCGGGTCGTCCGGGTCGAGGTCGACGTCGCGCCCGGGCCTGCCCGGCTTCTCGATCGTCGGGCCTCGCCGACGCGGCGCTCCAGGAGGCGCGCGAACGCGTCCGCGGCGCGATCCGCAACAGCGGCTTCGCCTACCCGCCGCGGCGGATCACGGTCAACCTCGCGCCGGCCGACCTGCGCAAGGCGGGCGCCTCGCTCGACCTCGGCGATCGCGGTCGCGATCCTGCTCGGCTCGGAGCAGGTGCGGGCCGGCGCGGCCGCTGGGCGCTCGTCGGCGAGCTGTCGCTCGGCGGCGAGGTGCGGCCGCGTGCCCGGGCTGCTGCCGATGGTCGCGGCCCTCGCCCGGCGCGGCGTGCGGCGGGTCGTCGTGCCGGCCGACGGCGCTCGCCGAGGCGCGGCTCGTGACGGCGATCGAGTCGATGCGGCGCCGCGACGCTGGCCGAGGCGGTCGCGGATCCTGCGCGCGTCGGCGCACGCGCCGGCGCGCAGCCGACGGCCGCCGCCGCGCGTCGACGCTGGCCGCGGCGGACCTGCCGAGCCGGTCGCGGCGAGCCGGCGACGCCGATGCGCCCGCGAGCCGGACGTGCCGGACCTCGCCGACGTGCGCGGCCAGGTCGAGGCGCGACGGGCGCTCGAGATCGCGCTGGCCGGCGGCCACGGCGCTGCTGCTGATCGGGCCGCCCGGCGTCGGGCAAGACGCTGCTGGCGCGGACCGATCCCGGGCTGCTGCCGCCGCTGCGCGACGACGAGGCGCTGGCGCGCCACGATCGTCGACTCGGTCGCGGCGGAGCGACCGGTGACCGGCCTCGTCCGCCGGCCGCCGTTCCGGTCGCCGCACCACACGATCTCCTACGCGGGCATGGTCGGCGGCGGCCCGCGCCTGTCGCCCGGCGAAGTGACCCTGGCCGACCACGGCGTCCTGTTCCTCGACGAGCTGCCGGAGTTCGACCGGGACGTGCTCGAGGCGCTCCGCCAGCCGCTCGAGGAGGGCCGCGTCGCGATCGTCCGGGTCGGGCCGGGCCGACGATCGTTCCCGGCCCGCTTCCAGCTCGTCGCGGCGATGAACCCGTGCCCGTGCGGGCATGGCCGGGAGCGATCCGACCGCGCTGCCGCTGCACGCACCGGCGTCGCCGACCGCTACGCGGCGCGCGTGTCCGGCCCGCTGCGCGACCGGATCGACCTGTGGGTCGCGATGCCGCGTGTCCCGCCGCGGCCCTGCTCGGGGAGCTCGAGCGGCCGGAGGGCAGTCGCCACCGGTCGCGGCACGCATCGCCGCCGCGCGCGACCGCCAGGCGGCGCCGAACGGCGGCGCCTCAACGCCCGCGTCGCGGGACGCGAGCTCCGGGCGATCTGCGGCCTCGACCGGGCGGCCGAGCGCACGGATCGCCGAGCTCGCGGAGGCGAGGCGACTGTCCGCGCGGGGCACCGAACGGCTGCTGCGCGTCGCGCGGACCATCGCGGACCTCGCCGGCGCCGAGCTCGTGGCGACGAGCCACCTCGAGGAGGCTGCGCGCTACCGTGCGCCGGCGATCGGCCTCGCCGCCGGCGGGCCGGCTGATGCTCGGGCTCGGCCCGGGCGCGCCGTCTGGCGGAGCCCGCCGCCCGCGACGCACGGCCGGCCGACCGAGGCCGACGAACGCGACGCGTGGGCCGTCCTGGCCTGCGGTCGACGGGCTCGGGCCGGTCGGCTTCGGGTCGCTCGCTGCGCCGGTTCGGCGATCGGCGCGCGTCCTCGAGCGTCGCGCGGGCGGCCGGACGGCGCGACGCCGGCTCGTCGATGCGCGGTCGACTCCGTTCGCACGTCGTCGACGCGCGAGGCCGCGGCCGCGCGATCGCGACCGCCGCTGCCGATCCGCGCGGCGATCCTGGGCCGCGTCCGGCGAGTCGGGCGTGACGTCCTCACGCTCGAGACCCGCGACTACCCAGCGCGCCTGCGCGCGATCGAGCTGCCGCCCCACCGGTCCTGTTCGTCCGCGGCGACCCGGCCGCGATGGAGCAGGCCCATGCGGTCGCCGTCGTCGGCACGCGGCGCCCGACCGAGCTTGGACGGCGCGATGGCGGCCCGGATCGCCGCAGCGCTCGCCGACGTCGGCGCCGCGGTCGTGTCCGGCCTGGCGATCGGGATCGACGGGGCCGCGCACGCCGCCGCGGTCGCGGCCGGCGTCCCCACGGTCGCGGTCCTCGGCAGCGGCCACGCCCGCCTGTTCCCGCGCGCCCACGCGGGCCTGGCCGACGGCATCGTCGCGGACGGCGGCGCGATCGTGTCGCGAGTTCGACCCCGACGTCCAGGCCACCAAGGGCACGTTCCCGCGGCGCAACCGGCTCATCAGCGGCCTGGCCGACGCGACGGTCGTCGTGGAGGCGCCCGCTGCGCAGCGGCGCGCTGATCACCGCCGCGCTGGGCGCTCGAGCAGGGACGCGGCGTGCTTCCTCGTGCCCGGGCCCGATCGACGCTCCGGCTTCCGCCGGGTGCCTGGCGTTCCTCCGGGAGAACGAGGGCGTGGCCCAGATCGTGGCGACGGTCCCCGATCTCATCGCCGACCTGGAGCTGCTCGGGTCGCGGCCCGGCGGGGCGCGGACGGTCGCCGAGGTCGAGCTCGGCCTGGTCGAGCGCGCCCTCGTATCCGCGATGGCCAGGGTGCGACGACGACCGACGAGCTTGCCCGGGCGACGGGTCAGCCGGTGGCCACGATCCTCGGCGCGCTGACGCTCCTCGAGATGCGCGGCCTCGTCAGCGTGGCGTACGGCCGCCACCGCCTCGCAGGTCGGCTGGCCGGGGCAGCCGTGGCGTGACGACGCCCGGCCAGGCCGGTCCGGATCCGCCTAGCGCGCGGTCCAGCCCCCGGTCCGGTTCGACCCGTCGGCGGGGTTCCGGCGACGGCGAGCCTTGCGTCGGTCCTCACCCCGCCGGTCCTGGCCTTCGGGCGGCGGCTCGGCGGGCTCGGCCGCCCGGCGGATCAGTTCTCGTCGATCGCGCTCGCGGCGCTCCGGGTTCAGATTGGCGCCGCAGCGAGGGCAGCGGCGCTCCTCGGCGAACAGCGACGCGATGGGCGCGACCGTGTAGATCTGACGTCCACACGACCAACAGGCGAGATGGGGCATCGGCGCATCCTACCGTTCATCCGGCGGGAACGCCGCAACAGGGCAGACGATCCGGTGCTCAGGGACCTCAGTCCCACGCACGACCGCGGGGCGGTACCGGTTCGAATTACGTCGACTGCATGATGCGCAGCCGCCTTCCGGCGAGGCATCCTGAATCAGGTCGCCGTTCTGGCTACCAGATCGACCACTCGGGCAGGTGGTCGAAGGTGGGTCGCTCCCCTCCCCCGGGGGCGATCCACCATCAGGCCCGCTCAGTCCCGTGGTTTGCCGTGGCGCTCAGGCGCTGGTCAGCGGCGCTTCGACCAGGGGAACGTAGCGGGCCGGGCCGCCGCCGGTCTGGCTCTCGAAGAGCACGACCGTCGACGCGCGCCAGGGCGCGCTGAACCCGTCCGCGGCGGCCATGAGCCGGCGCGCCAGCCGCGGCCCCGCGCGGACACCGTCCGACCGGGCCAGCGTGAGGTGCGGGCGGAACGGCCGATCCTCGTGCGGCCACCCGAGCGCCACGAGCTCCGCATCGAGCCGTGCCGCCAGCTCCCCGAACGCTGCGGCTCCCTCGTCGACGCCCAGCCAGAGGGCACGCGGCCGCTCGGGGCTCGGGAAGGCGCCGGCGCCCGCCAGGCGGACGTCGAAGGCGCTGGTCGCCGCGGCGGCGGCCCGCACGGCGTTACCGATCGCCTCGACCTTCTCGTCGGGCGTGGGGCCCAGGAAGCGCAGCGTCACGTGGAGGCCGTCGAGGCGGACCCAGCGCACGTCGTTGGACCCGCGGCGGATCGGTCCGACGATCGCGGCGCCGTCGGTCGCCCGCACCCCCTCCACGAGCGCCGCGACGGTCCGCACGGTCTCGGCGGGCACGGGCACGGCCACGAACAGGCGCAGGCCGGGCTCGGCGAGCCGCGCTCGCCAGTCCTCGTGGCTCGCGGTCAATGTCGCTCGGCCGGCGAACGGTCCTTCTCGGCGGCGAATGTCGCCCGGTCCGCGAGCAGCACGCGGCGCGCCTCTTCGGCCTCGCGCCAGCCCAGGACCTCGGTCTCCTTCGCCTCGAGGAGCTTGTACGTGTCGAAGAAGTGCTGGATCTCGACGAGCCGGTGCGGCCGGACCTGCTCGAGGCGCTCCACGTGGGCCTGATGCGGATCGCCGACCGCGACGCACAGGACCTTGAAGTCGTAGCCCATGTCGTCGCGCATCTCGAGCCCGCCGATCGGGCGCGCCCAGACGTGGCAGCCGGTGAACGTGGGTTCGTCGATGAGCAGCAGGGCGTCGGTGTGGTCGCCGTCGCCGGCCCGGGTCCCTTCGACGAAGCCGTAGTCGAAGTTGTAGTAGACCGCCGAGCTCAGGACCCGGTCGAGCCGGAAGACGCCGGCCGCCTCGTCGTACTCGTACTTGTTGCGGCTGCCGCGCGGGATCTCGACGACGACCTCGACGACATCCGGGAACGGCTTCCGTTCAGTCGGGCTCACGGCGCCAACGATAGCGGCGCCGCCTCGAGCGCGCCGCGGGCGCCGCCAGGATGGGTGCGCGCCGGCCGCGCCCCCCGGTCAGTCGTTGTAGAGGCGTTCCTCGATGAGCTTCTCCTGGACCGTTCGACCGTTCGGGTCGAAGCAGGAGAACTCGAAGTGCTTCTCGTACTCGAGGTCCACGTTGTCCTGGCCGCCGCGGTTCTTCTCGACCGAGACCACGACCCAGTCGCGGAACCGCTGCGCCTGGTACGGGTTGAACTCGATGTTGACCTTGGCGACGATGTTGTACTTCTCGTTGAGGATCAGGATGATGTCGGCCTCGTAGTTGATGGCCGAGCTGCCGCGCAGGTGGTGGTTGCGCAGGCGGGCCGCCTTGAGGCCTTCCTTGTCGGCGGCCACGATCGCGATCATCGGGACTTCCTCGGACAGGGCGATGTCCTTGAGGCCGTTGACGACGAAGGTCACCTTCTCCGACTCGGTCGGGGGCTCGGGGATGACCGGCACCTTCTGCAGGTAGTCCACGACGACGAACAGCCGGCGATCGCCCGACAGCTGCTTGTGCTGGCGGATGAGGTTCCGGACGTTGTCGACAGTGCTCACGGTCTGCGTGCCGCGCATGAGGAACAGGTTCTGGCCGTAGCGGGCGATCCGGTCGAGCGAGGGGCGCAGGCGCGGATTGTTGGCGAGCTGCGGGGCGCCCGAACCATCGGCCATCCAGCTGCCGAGGATCTCCTTGCGGACGTCCTGGATCTTGATCGCGCCGGTCTTGTGGGGAAGGTGGGCGAGCGCCGACTCCATCGAGATGAGCCGGTTGAGCAGGTACTGCTCCTCGTGCTCGTAGCAGATGTACAGCACGTTGGCCTGGCCGCCCGAGGCGACGTTGCGGCCCATCTGGAGCGCCATCGTGGTCTTGCCGGTGCCCTGGGCGCCGCCGATGAGCATCAGCTCGCCGGCCCGCAGGCCTGCGCCGATGGTCTTGTCGAGGGGGGTGAACCCGAGCGGGACCGGCTGATACTCGCCGATGTTGCCGGAGGTGACGTGGTCGTTGAGGTCGACGAGCACGTCCAGTGCGGACCGGGGCGCCATGCTCCCGTTCGCGGTGTCGAGGCGCCAGGCCCCCTTCGGTGTCGCTGTCTCTTCAGCCTGCTCGATGCTCACGCGGGCGAACCCTCCGGTCGGTAACGTGCCGGCATCGTAGCACCGGCTGCGGACCTCCCCGAATGGTGCATCGTCGCACCATTCCGCGCGACTATCCGTTGGTACCTGCGGGACGTGCGACTTTCGGACGCCCCTGAGCAGTCGAGCCGACGCAGCCTCGCCCGAGGTGCGGGCCTGAAAGAGAGCCCGCCCGGCGTCAGCGCCCCAGCTGCGCCAGCTCGTCCCAGTAGCGGGCCATCGCCCGGACCCCGGATTCGTAGTTGGCCAGGTCCATCCACTCGTTGGGGGCGTGGAAGTTGCCGTCCGGCGGGGTGAAGCCCATGACGACCACGGGCAGGTGGAGGAGCTCCTCGAAGGTCGCCACGAACGGGATCGAGCCACCCTCGTAGACGTACAGGGGCGGCCGCCCGAACTCCGCTTCGAGGGCGCGGGCCAGCGCCTTGGCCGCCGGCAGGTCGGGCGACGTGAGCGTCGGCCGGCCGTTCCCGAGGTTGCTGACCTCGACCGTGACGCCGGCCGGCGCGATCTGCATGACGAAGTCCCGGAAGCGCTCGTAGATCCGGACCGGGTCCTGGTTCGCGACGAGCCGGCAGCTCACCTTCGCGTGGGCCCGTCCCGGGATGATCGTCTTGCTCCCCTCCCCCTGGAAGCCGCCCCAGATCCCGTTGACGTCGAGCGTGGGGCGGGCCGCCTTGCGCTCCAGCGCGCTGTAGCCGGGCTCGCCGGTCAGCGTCGTTACGCCCAGGGAGTCCCGGTACTCGGCCTCGTCGAAGGGCAGCGCGGCGAACGCGGCCCGGGCGGCCGCGTCGAGGGGCACGACCTCGTCGTAGAAGCCGGGGATCGCGATCGTGCCGTCGGGGCCCTTGAGGCCGGCGATGATCTGGGCGAGCGCGTTCACCGGGTTGGCCACGACCCCGCCGTACGACCCGGAGTGGAGGTCCTGGAACGCCCCGGTCACGTCGATCTGGGCGTACATGATCCCGCGCAGCCCGATCGTGATCGCCGGCAGGTTGCCCGAGAAGAAGCCGCTGTCGCAGATGAGCGCGACGTCGCCGCCCAGGCGGTCGAGGTTGGCGGCGAGCCACGGCTCGAGGTGGGTGGAGGTGGACTCCTCCTCCCCCTCGAAGACGAAGCGCAGGTTGATCGGCAGCCGGCCCCGCGTCTTGAGCACCGCCTCCGCCGCCTGGAGGAGGATCGCGCAGCTGCTCTTGTCGTCGCTCGAGCCGCGGGCGTAGACGCGACCGCCCTCGACCGACGGATCGAACGGCGGCCGGTTCCATTCGTCGAGCGGGTCCACCGGCTGGACGTCGTAGTGGGCGTAGGCCACCGCGGTCGGCGCGCCCTCGGCGTGGAGCCAGTCCGCGTAGACGATCGGATGGCCACCCGTCTCGGACACCTCGACGTGCTCGAGCCCGGCCGCCCGCAGGTGCTCGGCCAGCCACTCGGCGGCGGCTCGGCAGTCAGGCGCGTGCTCGGGGATGCCGGAGATGCTCGGGATGCGCAGCAGGTCCAGGTAATCGGCCAGCCGGCGCTCCTTGGTCGATTCGAGCTGGGCGTCCAGGTCCATCGCGGGCGGCGAGGCGGTCATGGTCCCTCCAACGACTGACGGCGGGCCGGAAGGCCCGCCGTCGATGGCTCGATGGGTTGCGTGGAGTCAGGCAGGGCTGGGCGCCGGCGCCGGGGACGGCCCGGCCGAGGTGCCCGGCACGTCCGGCCTCGCGACGTGGCCCGTCGGCAGGATCGGCGTCCCACCGTGGGTGTTCTCCTTCGGCGGGAGGTCCGCGAAGAGCGTCTCGAACGCGTCGCTGTCGACGGTCTCTTCAGCGACGAGCTTCTCGGCCAGGGCCTGGAGGCGGTCGCGGTTCGTGACCAGGACTTCCATCGCCCGGGAGTACCCACGGTCGATGATCGCCCGGACCTCTTCGTCGATCTGGCGCGCGATGTCGTCGCTGTAGTTGCGCTGCTCGCCGATCTCGCGGCCGAGGAACACGAGCTCGTCGCGCTTCCCGAAGGCGAGCGGGCCGAGCTTGTCGCTCATCCCGAACTCGGTGACCATGCGCCGGGCGAGGTCGGTCGCCTTCTCGATGTCGTTGCTGGCACCGGTCGTGGTGTCGCCGAAGACCAGGCGCTCGGCCGCGTTCCCGCCGAGCAGGCCCGCGATCTTGTCCTCGAACTCGGTCTTGCTCTGGAGGTAGCGGTCCTCGTGGGGCAGGGCCATCGTGTAGCCGAGGGCCATGCCGCGGCTGATGATCGTGACCTTCTGGACCGGGTCGCACTTCGGCAGGATCCGCTGGACGACCGCGTGGCCGCCCTCGTGGAAGGCGATGATCGCCTTCTCCGCGTCGCTGATGACCCGGCTCTTGCGCTCGGGGCCGGCGACGATGCGCTCCAGGGCCTCCTGGAACTCGGAGGTCATGATCGTCTTCTTGTTGCGACGTGCGGCGAGGATCGCCGCCTCGTTGACGAGGTTGGCCAGGTCGGCGCCGGAGAAGCCCGGCGACTGGCGGGCGATGCCCTCGATGTCGATGGTCTTGTCGAGCGGCTTGCCCTTGGTGTGGACCTTGAGGATCGCCGTGCGGCCCTTCATGTCCGGGCGGTCGAGGATGACCTGCCGGTCGAACCGGCCGGGGCGCAGGAGCGCCGGGTCGAGGACGTCCGGCCGGTTGGTCGCGGCGACGACGATGACGTTCGTGTTCGTGTCGAAGCCGTCCATCTCGACGAGGATCTGGTTGAGGGTCTGCTCGCGCTCGTCGTGCGAGCCGCCCAGGCCGGCGCCGCGCTGGCGACCGACGGCGTCGATCTCGTCGACGAAGACGATGCACGGCGAATTGCGCTTGGCCTGGTCGAACAGGTCGCGGACGCGGCTCGCGCCGACGCCGACGAACATCTCGACGAACTCCGAGCCGGAGATGCTGAAGAACGGCACCCCGGCCTCACCGGCCACGGCCCGCGCCATGAGCGTCTTGCCGGTGCCCGGAGGCCCGACGAGGAGCACCCCGCGCGGGATGCGTGCGCCGAGCGAGTTGAATTTCTCGGGGTATTTGAGGAACTCCACGACTTCCTGGAGCTCGGTCTTGGCTTCGTCCACGCCGGCCACGTCGGCGAACGTCACGACGGTCTTGTTACCGAGGAACATCCGGGCCCGGCTCTTGCCGAAGCTCAGGGCCTGGTTATTGGTGCCCTGGGCCTGGCGCATCATGAAGATGATGAAGCCGACGATCACGACGATCGGCAGGACCGCCGTGAGGACGAGGCCCAGCCACGAGTTGTCGGGCGCCTTGACGGCTTCGAAGCTCGGGGGCGTCTTGTTGCCGGCGGCCGCGGCGGTCGCGACGTCCGTCCAGACCTGGGTCAGGACCGTCGGGACGATGACGGTGTAGGCGCCGGGCGAGTTCTTGTTGACGGTCAGGACCTGGTCCTGCTGGGTGACCGAGGTCACCGAGCCCGACGAAACGTCCGAGAGGAAGACGGAGTACGGCTTGGCGTTGTTGGTGCCGTTCGGGCTGATCAGAACGGCGGCGAGGAGCGCAACGGTGCCCACGACGAGCACGAGCATCACGATGCCGTTGCGAAGGAATTTGGCGTTCAAGAAGAGGAGCCTCCGGAATGTGCGAGACCGGCCGACGAGGCGGGGCCTCGCGGTCGAGTATAGCGCCGCGGTTCCGAGGCGCCCCTCGACGACGTCCCCGCGCCACTCAACGTTGCATACGCGGGGCGGGCCCGCGCGGATGGTGGCGGCCGGCGGCCGCCCGGTCGGCTACCTCCGGCGGCCGAAGAGCGTGCCCATCACGCCGCGCAGGAGGGTCGTCCCGACCTGGGTGATCTCGCGCTCGCGCTGGAGCTTGGCGCGATGGGCCTGGGCCGCGGCCTGCGCCTCGCGCTTCGCCTGCTCGCGCCCGGCCCGCTCCGCCTCACGCTGCATGCGGGCCATCTCCTTCGCCATCTCGCGCTGCTGCGCGGCATAGCCCGGCGGCGGCGCGGCGGGCGCGCCGTAGGCGCCCGGCGGGTAGGCCGTGCCCGCGCTCTGCGCCGCGGCGGCGGCCTGGGAGGCGGTCTGCGCGGCCGCCTGGGCCGCCGCGGCCTGGGCCGACAGCAGGCGGGCGGTGATGATCTCGTGGGCGCTCTGCGGGTCGATCGTCTCGTCGTACTTGGTGTAGAGCGTGCCGCTGAGGATCCGCGCCTGGAGCTGGTCGGGCGGCAGCGCGGCCATGAGCGAGTCGGGCGGCACGAGCCGGGTGGGGGCGAGCGGCGTCGGGACCCCGTTCGGGGCCAGGACCGTCACCAGCGCCTCGCCGATGCCGAGCGAAACGAGCCGCTCGGCGGTGTCGAAGAACTCGGTCATGGGGAACGTCCGGACCGTCTTCTTGAGGTTGTCCGAATCCTCCGGGGTGAACACCCGCAGCGCGTGCTGGATCCGGTTGCCCAGCTGGGCGAGCACGGACGAGGGCACGTCGGTCGGCGTCTGGGTGATGAAGTAGACGCCGACGCCCTTCGAGCGGATGAGCCGCACGGTGTGCTCGATCTGGTCGAGCAGCGCGTCCGAGGCACCGTCGAAGAGCAGGTGCGCCTCGTCGAAGAAGAAGCACAGGCGGGGCTTCGGGAGGTCGCCCACCTCGGGCAGCGCGTGGTAGAGCTGGGCGAGCATCCAGAGCATGAACGTGCTGAACAGGGCCGGCTTGTCCATGACGTCCGGCAGCTCGAGGATGCTGACGATGCCCTTGCCGTCGGACGTGGTCCGGAGGAGGTCGTCCACGTCGAACTCGGGCTCCCCGAAGAAGACGTCCGCGCCCTGCTGCTGGAGCGTGATGATCGAGCGCTGGATGACACCGAGCGTGGCCGGGGCGATGCCGCCGTAGTCGGCCAGGACCGCCTTGCCCTCGTCGCTGCCGAGGAACTTGAGGGTGGTCGTCAGGTCCTTGAGGTCGAGCAGTGGGAGCGCGTTGTCGTCGCAGTACTTGAAGACGAGGCTGAGCACGCTCGTCTGGGTGTCGTTGAGGTCCAGCACGCGCCCCAGCAGGAGCGGTCCGAAGGAGTGGACGGACGCCCGGAGCTGCGAGCCGAGCTTGCCGCTCAGCGACAGGAACTCGACCGGGTGGCCGGTGGGGACGTAGTCGAGGCCGAGGTCGGCGACCCGCTGCTGGACCTTGGGGTTCGTGGCGTCGCCGGGAAGGGCCATGCCGCTGACGTCGCCCTTGATGTCGGCGACCAGGCACGGCACGCCGGCGAGGGACAGCTGGCCCGCGATCCCCTGGAGGGTCTTGGTCTTGCCCGTGCCCGTCGCGCCTGCGATCAGGCCGTGCCGGCTGAGCATCGACAGGGCGACCTGGATGCGCACGTCGGGATACACGGTGGTCCCGTCGAGGGGGCTGCCGAGGACGATGCCCGGCTCGTCGAGCTTGTACCCCGCAGCGAGCGTCTCCTTGAACGTACCGGTCACGGTGTTCCTCGCTGTCTCGGGCCACGGCAAACGGATGGGCACGCGCTTGCCCTGGCGGCCAGACGAGTCTAGCGGGCTCGCGCTCGAATCGGTCGGCGCCGCCCCAAGACCCGGCCCGAATCGTCACGCAGACGCTATGTCTCCCCGTGCGACCTGACGTCGCCGCCGACAGGCGCGACCGGCGATGCTCGGCGCCACGCCAGAGAGGCTGCCCAGATGTTGATCTTCACCGTGATCCTCGCCTCGACGCTCCTGCTTGCGTCGTTTGGCCTCATGTCGGTCGCCGAGCCATCCTGCGAACGTCGTCGACGGCGGCGGGAGCCGGTCCCGGCGGCTGTCCGCGTCGCGGTGCGCCCATCGCTCGCCCGCAGCGGGTGGAGGTTCCGAACGGCCAGACGGGCGCCGCGCTCCATGTCCCTCGCTCAGCTCTATCGGACTGCGTAGACCTCCCCAGCCCGCTGTTGCGACGCCGTTGCGACGCCCTGACGAGGGACGTTTTCAGCGGGGTGCGGACGTACGTGGTATTGATGGTCCTCGGATCATCCTTCGGAGGTTTCCTGCATGCGCGAGACGACAGGGACACCTTCACGACTTGGCCGCGTGACGACCCGCCTTAGCCCCGGCGCCGTGAGGAGACTCTGGCCCGAGGATCGTGCTGCCAGGGTCGTGTGGATCCTGGCGGGCCTGGCCCTGGCGCTCACGGCGGTCGTCCTCACGAACGCACCCAGGCCGACAACGGGTTACACCGCCCCGCTTACCACGAGCACGACGAGCACTGACTCGACGACGACCGATGTCGCGATCGACGCCGCGTCCGCGACAGCGAGCGCCACGCCGTCTGTCGTCAACGGGACGACGAGCACCTACTCGACGACGGTGGTCAACGGGACGACGACGACGGCCGGCGTTACCACGACCGTGGTCAACGGGGTCACGACAACGGCGACGGTGGTCAACGGGGTCACGACGACGGCTGGCGTGACGACGACCCAGGGCGTGACGACCACTCAAGGCGTGACGACGACGCAGGGCGTGACGACGACGCAGGGCGTCACCACCACCGCGGGGACGACCACGACGGTGACCGCTACGACGACGACGACCGCGGGCGTGACCACCACCAAGACCGAGACTGAGGTGGTCACCTCGACGAAGACGTCGACCGTGACCGAGACGACGACCGAGGCCGTCACGATCACGATCACCCTGCCCCTGCCCTGAGAGTGAGCGCGCAGGGCGCGACACGACGACGAATCAATCGAAGCCCCCCGAGGAGACTCAGGGGGCTTCGTCTGTGTCTAGGAGTTGGTAGCGGAGGGCGGATTTGAACCACCGACCAAGGGCTTATGAGTCCCCTGCTCTACCACTGAGCTACTCCGCCGCCGGTAGCGCAGCCGGGATTCTATAGCCGACACCCGCCAACCCGCCAGCGCCGGTGGCGATGACCCATCGAACGGGCGATGATGGGCAGATGCCATCGCTCGGCGCCAGGGAGCGCGCCCGACTGCCCAACAGCGCCTTCGCCTACGTCGATTCGAAGGGCCGGCGGATGCTGCCGATCCACGACGAGGCGCACGTTCGCAACGCGCTCGCCCGGTTCAGCCGGGTCAGCTTCGAGGACGACGCGGACCGCGACAAGGCCAGGATGCGGCTCCTGAAGGCGGCCAAGAAGCTCGGGATCATGCCGCTCGGGTTCGTGGGCGTCCAGCTCAGCCCCGACCAGAAGCTGCCGCGCGGCCAGGTCACGTTCGTGCTCACGGACATCGAGGGCTCGACCGAGCTGCTGAACCGGCTCGGCGATGCGTACGGCCCCGTCCTGAACCAGGTCCGCCGTCTCCTCCGAACAGCCGTCCGGACCGCCGGGGGCCGCGAGGTCGATGCCCGCGGCGATGAGCTCTTCGCCGCCTTCGAGCGAGCACCCACCGCGCTGAGCGCGGCGCTCGCCATCCAGCGTGGCGTGAGCGGGCACGCATGGGCGGACGGGATCGAGCTGCGCGTTCGGACCGGCATCCACACGGGACGGCCGACCCTCGCCGCGTCCGGCTACATCGGCCTCGCGGTCCACACCGTCGCGCGGGTCTGCACGGCGGCCCATGGCGGGCAGATCGTGATCTCGTCGGCTGCCCGGGATGCGCTCGGCGGATCGCTTCCGGACGGGATCGGCCTCAAGGGCCTCGGATCGTGGCGTCTCCACGGCATCCGTGAGCCGGTCGAGCTGCACCAGGTGCAGGCCGCCGGCCTGCGCGACGACTTCCCTCCCCCTCGGACGGTCGCCCTCGCAGCGCCGAGGTGACCGGCAACGACTGCTAGCCGGCCAGGACCAGCTCAGGGAGCGGGCTGTTCCCCTTCCTGGCCCGGAGCCGGGTCGCCCGGGTGCGGGAGCTTCGCCTCGTTGTCTGCGATCCGCTGGGCCGCCACGGCCTGCTGCTGGATGAGTTCGTACTCCGTCCGGTCCTTCTCGAAGTTCTTGTACTCCTCCTCCACCTCGATACCGAGCCGCTGGGCAGTCGCGTCGGCCTCTTTCGCGTCCTCGCGGAGGTGCGTCGCGATCCCCTGGCCGGCCTCGGCCATGTGGCGGGCGGTCATCGCCTGGGCTTCGTACTCGTCGTGCCTGGCCGCATCCTGCTGCGCCTTCTTCTCGAGCCGCTCGGCTTCCGCCCGCTGCTCGGCGGTCTGCTTCTCGATCTTCGTGGCCTGGGAGAGGTCGTAGTCGCGGCGGGCCTCGGCGGCTTTGGCTTCGGCCTGCGTCACGGCCGTTTCCTTGAAGTCGTACTCCATGACCTTGGCCGCGTTGTCGGCACGGAACTGGGCCAGCCACGCCTCGTCCTTAGCGGCCTGGACCGGGTCCTGCGGAGCATCCTCCGCCGGAGCCCCGGCGTACGCCTCGTCGGCGTTGGGGGTCTCGGGATCGCCCATGAATGTGTCCTCCAGCGTCGTTCGCGGGCCGCGGCTGGGGCCCGCAGTCTGCTTGACTCCGATCAGTGGGTGGGTGCGGCTCCGCCGCCGGACGAGCGCCCGCGGGCCCGGTCGAGGAACTCCTGGATCGTGACGTCGCCATAGCGCGATTCGAGCTCACCCGCCGCGGCGTGCCACAGCGTGCGCAGCGGACCGGGGCCCGAGCGTTCGAGCTCCATCAGGCGGAGCGTGCCGTAGCGATCGACCCCCGGCACGGCCTGCAGGGCCGACGCGAGGCGCTGGGCGGCTTCGGACATCGTCATCTCGCCGGCGGCCGTGACGGCCTCGCGCGCCTTCGCCTCGGCGGTGGCCTGGACCTCCGGAACGACGGGGCCGACCGCGCTCGCCACCTCGGCGGCCGCCGCCTGGGCACCGAGCGACGCGGCTTGGGCGGCCGTCTCGGCCTCGGCGGCCGCGCCGGGCGCGCCGGCCGGCTTCCGGCGCTGTGGTCGGGGCGGTCCGCCGGCGGGGTGTCCCGGTGGCCGATGCGCTCGCCCGCCCGGGCGAACGTCTCCTCGGCGCGATCGAGCGCCGCACGCGCCTCCGCCGCGGAGCTGACGACACTCCCGGCACCGGCCCGCTCGGCCCCGGCCGCGCTTGCCGCGGCAGGCCCGCGGCCGGACGGCCGCTTCGGCCGCGGGCCGGCGCCGCCGCCGCCACCGCCACGCGGCGTGCCGCCGGTCCCGCCCGGCTTCTGGCCGGACGCGCCGGCCGCCCACGGGGAGGAGCCCGATCGCGCTGCTGATGAGCCCGGGGATGTCGATCCCGGTCAGGCCCTTCACGGCCGTGCCGGCCTCGACGACCGTCCGCGTGCCGTTGCGCACGACCTCGGATGCGCCATCGCTCGAGAGGACCGTCAGCGTGCCGATGTTGCTCATCGGCTCGGCGGCCGCCCGGACGATCTCCGGCAGCATGGAGAGCACGGTCTGGATGACCGCCGCTTCGTTGAACTGCTTGTACGCGTCGGCGCGCAGCGCGAGCGCCTTGGCCTCGGCCTCGCCCTTGGTGAACGTGATACCGGCCTCGGCGTTGCCCTCGAGCTTGGTCTTCTCGGCCTCGGCCTGCGGCATTGACGAGGACGACCTTGGCCTGCGCCTCACCCTTGATGACCGAGATCGCCGCCTCGGCGCCGCCGGCGAGCTTGACCTGCTCGGCCTCGGCCTGCGCCTGGGCGATGCGGGCCCCCTTCTGGCCCTCGGCCCGGCGGATGACGGCCTCCGCCTCGGCCTCGGCCGGGCGGACGGTGCTCGTGAGGAGCTCCTTCTGCTTGCGGGCGGCCTCCAGCTCGGCCAGCTCGGTCTGCTTGCGCACGACTTCCTGCTGCGCCTCGGCCTGGGCGAGCGGCCCGGACTGCGCGGCGCGCGCCTCGGCCGCCTGCGTCTGGGTCTCGGTCTCGGCGCGCCGCAGCGACACGTCGCGGGCGGCGTTGATCTTGATCTGTTCGGCCTCGGCCTCCCGGACCGCGGCCTCCTGGTCGGCGGTCGCCTTGGCCATCCGCGCGTCGCGCTCGACGACGGCGAGCTTCTGCTTGCCGAGCAGGTCGACGTAGCCCGACTCGTCGGTGATGCTCTGGATCGTGAACGCATCGATCTGCAGCCCGGACGTCGCGAGGTCGCCCTTCGCCGAGTCCTGGACCTGCTGGAGGAGCTTCTGGCGATCCATGATCAGCTCCTCGATCGTCAGCGTGCCCACGATCGCGCGGAGGGAGCCTTCGAGGACATTCTTGACGATCGAGTCGATCTGCTCGTCCCTGGCCTCCAGGAACCGCTCCGCGGCGTTGCGGATCGACTCCACGTCGCGGCCGATCTTGAACGTGGCCACGCCCTGGACGTTGACCTTGATGCCCTGGCTGGTCACCGCGTCGGGCACCTGGGCGATGATCTGGCGAGCCGTGAGCTTGAGCGTGCCCACCCGGTTGACGAGCGGGAAGACGAGGATGCCGCCGCCGACCACCACGCGGACGCCCTTGTCGGCGCGAGCCGCGTCCAGGACCACCCCGCGCTCGTCGCGCACCGCGGAGCCGCGCCGGCCCGAGATGATGAGCGCCTCGTTCGGCTTGGCGACCTTGTAGCGGGTCGTCGCGTAGGCGACGAGCAACCCCAGGATCGCGACGATGACGAGCCCCACGAGCGGGCCGCCGCCGATGACGTTGAAGATCTCGGGCATGGTATGGGTCCTCCCTGCCGGTCGAAACCGGCCCTCCATGAACGGGCTGTTTGGGCAGTGCGGGCGTGCGGTCGGGCGGCCGCTCCAGGGCTCAGCTGCTGGGCGGCTCCGCCCGCCGGGCCAGCGGGACGACGATGAGGTTCGAGCCGGCCACGCCGTCGACGGCGACCGGTTCCCCGGCCGCGATGTCCACGTCCGCGGTGGCCGTGAGGTTGTGCGAGGCGCCGGCGAACGACAGCATCACGGTGCCGAAGTGACCGGCCCGGATCGAGACCGAGACACGGCCCTGGGAGCCGACCATGTCCTGGAGGCTGAACGCCTCCGCCGACTCGGCCTTCCGCAGGAACCGGAAGATGCCGGTGACGAACGCGGCCCCCAGGACTCCGAAGCCGGCGCCGACCAGCGAGGCCTGGGCGCCACTCAGGTGCAGGATCTCGGTGCCGAGCAGGCCACCGACGCCGAACATCGAGACGAACCCGAGGAGCAGCGGGACGAGCGAGACCCCGGCGAAGTCGACGCCGATGTTCAGGGCGTCGAAGATGCCGCCGAGGACGTCGTCGACGAGGATGGTGAGCAGGAGCAGGCCGCCGCCCACGAGGACGCAGAAGAGGAAGATCGTGTTCGTGAGGTTGATCTCGATCACGCGATCGTCGCCTCGTCCATCCGCTCCGCCAGTCGGGCCAAGGATACGCTCGGCGATGCTCGCTGCGCCGCCCCCGACGACGTTCCTGTGGGGATGACGCGCGAGTCGTTCGTTCGTTTCGCGGGGCACGGCGGCGCGCTCGCGGACCCCGGCGCTAGGACGCCGGCACGATCACCGTGAGCGCGGCGGGCCGGATCGTGGCCTTGACCGGCGTGGTGCCGACCACGCTCCCGTCGATCTCGACCAGGCGGAGCGGCGTGCTCGAGAGCTTCACCTTGCGTGCCTTGGCCCGGAACACATGGCCGGCCGAGCTCTCGCCCAGCTCGTTCTGGCGCAGCGCCTCCCACCCTGCAAGCAGACCCGGGATCGGTCCCGACGCACGGACGACCATGACGTCCAGCAAGCCGTCGTCCGCGGCGACCTGGAGGCGCGGCTCGAGTCCGGCGCCCATCTTCCCGAAGTTGGCGATGAAGACCTGGGCGGCGTCCATCGTGCTCGGCTTCCCATCGAGCTCGATGTCGTGGCTGGCGTTGCGCATCTTGCCGCTCTTGCGAACGGCGCTTGCCAGGTAGGCGAGCTTGCCCCAGCGCAGCTTGTGGACCTTGGCCGTCCCCTTCATCACCTCGGCATCGAAGCCGATGCCGCAGGCCACCGCGAAGTACTTGCGCTTGCCGGCGATCGTGACGCGGCCGAGGTCGATCCGCCGCCGCGACCCGTTGAGCAGTGTCTCCCCGGCGCGCTCGACCTGATGCGGGATGCCCAGGTTGCCCGCCAGCAGGTTGCCGGTACCCATCGGGACGATCCCGAGCGCGACGTCCGTCTCGGCGAGGACCTGGACGACCTGCAGCACGGCCCCGTCACCGCCCACTGCCACCACCACGTCGAACTTCTCGCTGACGGCACGTTGGGCCGCCTGGCGCAGCTCCTTCTTGCGCTCGACGAATGCGGTCTCCACGGTCCAGCCGGCGGCCTCCAGCCGCCGCCGCGTCTGCTGGACGACGGTCCCGATCTTGCGACCTCTCCGCCGCCGTCCCACCACGAACGCTCGCATCACCGGGTGACCGCCGAGCCCGCATCGCCCGACGCAGCGGACCTCGTGGGCGCCACCTCAGGGTGGCGGTCCCTGCCCCACGACCACCAGTTGGGCCGGACACGGAACGCGGCGCCCACGATGAGCAGCCACGCGATCCCCGCGAAGATCCCGCCGGCCACGTCCGTCAGGTAGTGGAATCCGAGGTAGATCCGGCTCACGCCGACACCGATCGCCAGCAGCAGGGCGACGACCAGCGCCGTGAGGCCGACGCGGCGCCCGAACACCGACCAGGCGATGAGGGCCAGCGCGACATAGAAGGTCAGGGCATTCATCGTGTGGCCGCTGGGGAAGCTGTAATCGGGCAGGACCCGGGCGTAGTCGAGCTGCGGCCGGGGCCGTTCGAAGAGGACCTTCATGGTCCCGTTGAGGACGAGACTGCCGCCGCACACGACGGCCAGGAAGACGGCGGCCCCGTACCGGCGGCCGCGGATCAGGAGGGCGATCGTCAGCGCGAAGAGGGGCACGATCACCAGGCTCGATCCGATGTCGGTCAACCGCCACATCACGAAATCGAGCCCGGGCGACGCGATCCCGTGCAGGAACGGCGTGGCCCAGCTGTCGAGGGCGAAGACCTCCTGGGCGCGCACTCCCTCGGCGATGGAGCCCAGGACGAGGAGGCTGGCGATCAGGCCGGCGAACCCGGCGACGAGGACAGCCGAGCCTTTGCCGATGGGAGGACGGAGGACCGTCGCGGGTCGCAGCGGATCGACGGGATCGACCCGGCCGAGGGGACCCGACTCCGTCGTCGTGCCGGCGTCGACCGTCGAACCAGCCACCTCCGATGACGGCGGTCGGGCGGCGGTGGCCGCGTCGCGTGGATCGGTCATGCCGCCCGCCGGGCTGCCGGGCGAACCCGCGTCGCCACGTTGCAACGAGCGCGCAATGCGTCCGCCTCCACCTGCCACAGTCCGGCCGTGCCACGGATGGCCGCGGAGGTGATACAACCCTCCGAATGGTCAGCCTCCTCCTCGGCCCGGTCCTGCGCCACGTCGGAGAGCGCGACGCCACGGTGTGGGTCGAGACCGACGGGCCGTGCACCGTCGAGGTCTGCGCGGGGACCGTCGTCGGTCGCGAGCGGACGTTCTCGGTCGCCGGTCACCACTACGCCCTGGTCGTGCTCGGCGGCCTGACGGCCGGGTCCAGCACGCCCTATGAGGTGAGGCTCGACGGCTCGGCTGCCTGGCCGCTCGATGGCTCGCCCTTCCCGCCCAGCCGGATCCGGACCGTCGACCCCACCCGGCCGATCACGCTGCTGTTCGGGTCCTGCCGCGAGTCGCCGGCGCTCCAGCGGAAGGGCCGCGCCCTGGTCGACCCCGACATGCTCGTCGCGTACGCCCAGCGGATGACCAGCCAGGAGCACGAGCGCTGGCCCGATGTGCTCGTCCTGATGGGCGACCAGGTCTACGCCGACGACACGTCGCCCGCGATGCGGGAGTTCATCAAGAGCCGCCGGGACATCAAGAAAGGTCCGGGCAACCAGGTCGCCGACTTCGAGGAGTACACGAGGCTCTATCACGAGTCGTGGGGGGACCCCACCGTGCGCTGGCTGCTCTCGACGCTGCCCACGGCCATGATCTTCGACGATCACGACGTCCGGGACGACTGGAACACGTCCGACGACTGGCGCCGGGACATGCAGAAGACCGAGTGGTGGGAGGAGCGCATCACCGGCGCCCTCATGTCCTACTGGATCTACCAGCACCTTGGCAACCTCGCACCCGCCGGTCTGGCCGCGAGCGAGATCTACGAGGCCGTGCGCAGCGTGCCGGACGCCGAGCCCGTCCTGCGGTCCTTCGCGCAGGCCGCCGACCGCGAAGCCGATGGGGCCAAGGGCACCATGTGGTCGTACCGGCGCGATCTCGGCCAGGTCAGGATGCTCGTCATCGATTCCCGCTGCGGCCGGGTGCTGGCGGATGGGCGCCGGTCCATGATCAGCGACCCCGAGTTCGAGTGGGTCGAAAACCAGGTCGACGACGGAACCTTCGAGCACCTCGTCGTCGTCACCTCGATGCCCTGGCTCCTGCCCCGCGCCCTCCACGATGTCGAGTCGTGGAACGAGGCGCTCTGCGCCGGCTCGCGTGGCCGGTTCTTCGCCCGGAGTGGCGAATGGGTCCGTCGAGCGGTGGACCTGGAGCACTGGGCGGCCTTCCGGACGTCTTTCGACCGGCTCGCGGCCCTGTTCGCGCGTGTCGGACGGGGCGAGCATGGCGGGGAGCCCCGGCGACCATCACGGTGCTGTCCGGCGACGTCCACCACAGCTACATCTCCGAGGCCGACTACGAGAAGCCGCTCACGTCGCGTGTCTTCCAGATCACCTGCTCGCCGATCCACAACACGATCAATCCGTTCATGCGGCTCGTCTTCCACCTGGGCTGGAGCAACACGGTCGAGCGCATCGTCCGGGGGCTGGACCGGCTCACCAGGGTCCCGCCGCTGCCCATCCACTGGCATCACCCGACCGGGCCGCACTTCGGGAACATGGTGGGCAGTATCACGTTCGACGGGCAGACGGCGCGGGCGCGCCTCGAGCGCGCGGAATGGACCGCAGCCTCGGACGAGCACGAAGAGGGCACCGAGGTCAAGATCGCCGCGGACCTCACGCTGACGTCGCTGCCGAGGATCACGCAGTAGCGCCTTCTCGCTGCCGGTCGCCGGATGACTCGTCCGCGGACTGATCCGCCCAGGCGCCCGGTCGCGTGAACCACATGTACAGGCCCAGCGCGCCGACGGCGCCCAGGAAGCCCGCGAGGATATCGGTCGGGTAGTGCGCGTTGAGGACCATCCGGGCGAATCCGACGGCCACGACGTCGATGACCACCGCGATGGCCACGGCCAGGCGGATCGCGATCGACCGCACGTGCCGCCAGACCCGCAGGGTGACGAACCCGAGGATGGTCAGGGCCTCGAGCACGTGCCCCGAGGGGTAGCTGTACACGACCCCGGGGATCCCGTCCGCGGTGCCGGTATCGGGCCGTGGCCGGCCGACCAGCTGCTTGATCCCTTCGCTGCCCGCCGTCACCGCGGCCAGCATCAGGAGCACCAGGAGGGCCTCCCTGCGACGCTTCGTGAAGAACAGCCAGGCGACGAACCCGAGCCCGATCACGATCAGCGGGATGTTGGCGGTTTCCGAGATGACCTGCCAGATGAGAGGCGTGCTGTCATAGCTGTGGGCGAGCTTCAGCAGCGGGGTGTCGAACCCGAACGCGACCTTGCTGCCGACCGCGATGGTGAGGGCCGCAAAGGCGACGAGGCTCAGGATCGCGATGATCAGCCACGCCAGGCTCAGGTGCCCGCGGGCCTCATCGCGGGCCTTCGCGCCACTCACGCTCTGGTCGGGCCGGCTGATGGCGTCGAGGCGCAACTCGCCGTCGCGGGTCACGTCGCGACCGCCTTCTCGGCTCGGCCGACCGCGGCCTCGCCGGCCTCGGCACGCGAGGCCACGGCGAGCGACTGGCCTGCGTGGGCGCCCTGGATCGCCGTCTCCTGGCCGGTACCTGCCAGGAGGTCGCGCTCCACCTGCACGCGCAACCGATAGAGGATGTCCCACTCGTCGGTGGGGACCTCGAGCTCCAGGAGCTTCTGGTCGATCTCACGGAACGGGGCCTGCAGCGCGCCGGGGGGCATCGCGTTCGGAGAGACTCCCGACCGCGCGACCTTCTCGATCCGATCCTCGACCGCCTGCGCCTCCGCACTCGTCGTCAGATGGGCGGCCGTCGTGGCGAAGCGGCTGATGATGGCCGCACGCGCCCGCGTCCGCTCGCGGGCCGGACCGGAGATCGCGATGTCGGATGGATAGACGCCGATCCGCAGCTCGGGCGTGACGAGGTTCACCAGGCGGTCCGGGCGGAGCTTGCGGACATTGGACCCGGCCACGCTCGTGAGCAGCCGGGCGGGCATCGTCAGGACCCACGGAGCGTCCTCGGTGTCGGCCGGGATGCCCTCCGAGGTCAGTGCCCCTCGCAGGTCGTCGACGAGGCGGTCATAGCCGCCTGGCTTGACGACGATCGGCACGTGGTCGTCCGCCCAGCCATGGCGCTTGCTCCGGATCTTGCGGGCGATCCCGACGATCGCCAGGAAGACGAGGAGGCCGGCGATCAACGGGGCAAGGAGGTAGCCGCGCAGGACCTCGCGGAGTGGCGCCGTCAGGCCGCTTCGACGCTCGCCTTCAGCCGGGACGAGGTATCCGGCGAGACCGACCAGCATGGGCAGGAAGATCGCACCGAGCAGCAGGATGATGCCCAGCGGGAGCCGGTCCACGAAGGGCGGGCGCGGCGTCGTGGCCAGCAGGACGGACGTGATGGTCGGGATCGAGGAGGGCCAGGACGAACAGCACCCACAGGAACGACAGGGCCATCATCAGGACGAGGTAGCCCTTGTGGGACCGCGGCACTCGGCCGAAGAGCAGGCTGCTCGCCCAGCCAAGGGCCGAGGTCAGCAGGTCGCCGGCGATCCTCCCGGCAAAGCCGAAGATCGAGATGAGGATCGTCATCGGGCGCGGACCTCCGGGTGGGCGCTTGTTTCGAGGAATGGGCTGCGATCCACGGACGGTACCCACGCCCGACGATCAACCTGATGCGCTCTCCGCGCCAACCTCTTGCAGGCTCGCGACAACCCCTCGGCGCTTCCGGTCGCGCTTCGTGATGTCGCTGCAACGGCGGCACGCGTTCGGGATGACCGGAGGATCACCGGCCCCGCGAGAATCGGGGTCCAGTCATCCAGGAGTCCCATGCCGTCCTTCACTCGACTGATCCGCCTGGCGCGGATCGCGACCCTGCCCGAGACCCGGCGGGCCGTCCTCGCCGCCGCCCAGTCGCCTGCCCTGCGCGACATCGCCCGGCGCGCGTCGACCGACCGGGCCGGCCTGCTTCGTGACCTGAAGTCGCCGGCCCACGCAAAGGGCTTGCTTCGCGACGCGGTGCGTCATCCGGCCACGCGCGAGCTCGCCGACGCAAGCCTCGTGTTCCTGCCGATCCGCTTCATGCCGGCTGGATGGGTGGCGACCCGGGTCGGCCGTCGGCTCCTGCGCCGGTACATCGACCCGCCGACGGAGGTGATCGACCCGTCGGCCTTCGGCGCGACGCGGCCCTTGAAGAACGTGACGGACGCGGCGTCCCCCGATCCGGCTGGGCGGGCTGGGCCGGCTCCCGGGGAGCCCTCGGCGACCTAGGGCGCGGCCGGTCCGGCTACTTGTCGGGCGGTCCGAACAGGACCGACAGCCACGAGTCGAGCGGGCTCGGAGCCTCGACCTCACCACCCAGGCGGACCGCCGCCGATCCGGGCGCATCGTCGGCGAGGGGCGGGGCGTCGGGGGCCAGGACGAAGGCGTGGTCGTTCTCGCCGCCGAGACCCAGGCCGTGGGCCTGCTGGGTGATGAACGCCGGCTGCTGGATCAGCGTGAACTCGCGCTGGAGGTCCGCGACGGTCTGGCGCCACCTGGGCGTTGGCGACCCGGGCGCGATCGGCCTCCGCCGCCTTGGCCGCCGTGTCGGCGACCTGCCGCGCGAACACCAGGAGGATCCAGGCGCTGAGGAAAGCCACCGCGAGCCAGCCGATCCGGCGGCGGGTGATGCCGGCGAGCGACAAGCCGTCGAGTGAGGGCCGGTAGCGGGGCTCGTAGTCGCCGCGGTCGTCGAATGCCTCGAGATCGTCGGCGAGCTCGTCGTCGAGATCGGGCGGCAGCGCGCGCCGGCGGACGTCCATTCGGCCGATGGTAGCTGTGGGCAGCTAGCGTGTCAAACCGGACGGACCCGTGCCAAGGTAGCTGTCACTCGGTCTGGACATGCTGGGTACACTGTCGCGAACAGAACAGGCGTTCTGTATCCTGCGGCCGAGGTAGCCATGCGCACGTACGCCCCCCGCGACACGCCGACGGTCCTGCGCGATCTCCTTGCCGAACCATCGCTCGCCCGGGGCGTCGTCCACCACGCCGTCCTGCCGGCGCGGGCCGGCACCTTCGCTCCCCTGCCCGACTGGATCGACGAACGGATCCGCGTCGGGCTCGCGGCGCGTGGCATCGAGCGGCTGTACGTCCACCAGGCCGAGGCCCTCGAGTCGATCCGGGCCGGCAGCGATGTCGTCGTCGTCACCCCGACGGCATCGGGCAAGACCCTGTGCTACACGATCCCCACCCTGCAGGCGATCGCGGACGACCCGGCCGCCCGGGCGCTCTACATCTTCCCCACCAAGGCCCTCGGCCAGGACCAGGTCGCCGAGTTCACCGAGCTCTCGCGCGCGGCCGGCCTGACGGTGTCCGCCGCGACCTATGACGGCGACACGCCGGCGCCCATCCGGTCCGCGATCCGGGGCGCGGGACAGGTCGTGGTGACCAACCCGGACATGCTCCACTCGGCGATCCTGCCCCACCACACGAAGTGGTTCCAGCTCTTCGAGCAGCTCCGGATCATCGTCATCGACGAGCTGCATTCGTACCGCGGGGTCTTCGGCAGCCACGTCGCGAACGTCCTCCGCCGGCTCCTGCGCCTGTGCGCCCATTACGGCAGCCGGCCGATCATCGTGTGCTGTTCCGCGACGATCGGGAACCCGTCCGAGCTTGCCAGTGCGCTTACCGGGCGCCCGACGCGGCTTGTGGACCGCAACGGGGCGCCCGCCGGCGAGCGCCACATCCTGCTCGTCGACCCGCCGATCCTCGACGGCTCCACCGGCGCCCGCGGGTCGGCGCTGACCCTCGCCCAGCGCTGGGCCCTGCCGTTCCTGCGAGCCGGGCGCCAGACGGTCGTGTTCGGCCGGTCGCGGACCTCCGTCGAGCTGCTGCTCACGGGTCTGCGCGAATCGCTGCGCGAGAGCTTCGGGCCCCGGTCTCGGCTGCGCGGCTATCGGGGCGGCTACCTCCCGACGGAACGGCGGGCGATCGAGCGCGGCCTCCGCGACGGCGAGGTCCTCGGCGTGGTCAGCACGAATGCCCTCGAGCTCGGAGTCGATATCGGCCGCCTGGACGCGGCGATCCTGGCCGGCTATCCCGGCTCGATCGCGGCGACCTGGCAGCAGATGGGCCGGGCCGGCCGGCGCGGCGCGGCCAGCGTCGCGGTCCTCGTGGCCTCCGCCTCGCCCGTGGACCAGTACGTGATCCATCACCCGGACTACCTCCTCGAGCACACGCCCGAGGAAGCCCGGGTGGACCCCGACAACCTGCACATCCTCCTGGCGCACCTGCGGGCGGCGACGTTCGAGCTGCCGTTCGAGCCGGGCGAGGTCTTCGGCCCCGCGCCGGCGGACGACCTGCTCGCCTTCCTGGCCGAGGAAGGGCACGTCCGGCAGGCCGGCGACGGGCGCTGGTACTGGAGCTCCGAGAACTTCCCGGCCTCGGAGATCTCGCTCCGCACGGCCGCCCCCGAGAACGTCGTCATCATCGACACGACCCCGGACCGGCCGCGCGTCCTCGGCGAGGTCGACCTGTTCTCGGCGCAGGTCCTCGTCCACGAGCGGGCGATCTACATCCACGAGTCGCTGCAGTACTACGTCGACCGGCTCGACTGGGGCGAGAAGAAGGCCTACGTCCACCGCGTCGACGTCGACCACTACACGTACGCGAACCGGGCGGTGACCCTCAAGCCCCTGGAGATCTTCGCGGAGGCACCGGCGCCGGGCGGGCGGCGGGTCCACGGCGAGGTCATGGTCGCCAGCCTTGTCACCCTCTTCAAGAAGCTCAAGTTCGTGACCGACGAGAACGTGGGCTGGGGACCCATCGACCTGCCGGAGCTCGAGCTCCAGACGACCGCCTACTGGCTGACGGCCGAGGGTGCCGGCGCGGGCTGGCGGCGCAACGAGCTCGACATCGCGCTCATGGGCGCCGGACGGGCCATCCAGACCGTCGCCAGCGTGCTGCTCATGGTCGACCCGCGCGACCTGGGCCTCGTCTCCCAGGTCCGCTCGCCGCACCACGAGGCCCCCACGATCTACCTGTACGAGGCCGTGCCCGGCGGGATCGGCCTCTCCGAGCGCCTGTACGACCGCCACGTCGAGCTGATCGCCGGGGCGACGGAGCTCATCGTCGCGTGCTCCTGCGACGGCGGCTGCCCGGCCTGCACCGGCCCGCGCCTGGAGCCGGACATCGATGCGAAGGCGCTGGCCCTCCGGCTCCTCGCCCAGCTGGCCGCCGGACCGGGGGCGCCGGACCTGTCCGTCGAGCCCGACCCGGTCCCGGAGGGTGTCGCCCGGTGAGCGACGCGGGGCTCCGCGAGCGCAGCCCCGGGGCGCTCCTCCAGCGCCGGCTCGCGGCCCTCCGCGACCGACGGGAGGCGGTCCCGCGCGAGCCTCTCGAAGGACCTCGGACCATCGCCCCACGAGACCGGTCCGGCGACCTGGCAGAGCGACTCGCCCGGGCGATCGGTGGCGTGGTCGTGGAGACAGACCGCGGCCGCGTCGTCCGGCGCGATGTCCGTTCCGTGGTGGCGCCCCTGGACCGGCTCGGCCTGGAACGCCTGCCGGGCTGGCCGGGAGCCGGCGTGCCGCTGGTCTGCCTCGACACCGAGACGACCGGCCTCGCGACCGCGGCCGGCACGGTCGCGTTCCTCGTCGGCGTGGGTCGCTGGAGCGGCGACTCCTTCGACCAGGTCCAACTGCTCCTGCCCGACCACTCCGACGAGCCGGCCCTCCTGGCCGCCCTGGCCGAGATCCTGCCCCTCGATGGCTGGCTCGTCACGTACAACGGGCGCGGCTTCGACTGGCCGCTGCTCGAGGCGCGCTACCGGATGGACCGGCGATCGGCGCCACGCCTGGCAGGGCACCTGGACCTGCTGCCGTTCGTGCGCCGCGTCTTCCGCCATCGGCTCGAGGACGCCCGGCTCCGCTCGGTCGAGCGCGGCCTGCTGGGCATCCGGCGGATCGGCGACGTGGACGGCTGGGAGATCCCCGGCCGCTACCTGGACTTCCTGCGCGGCGGCCCCGCCACGCCGCTGGCCGACGTCGTACGGCACAACGAGCTCGACATCGCATCGCTCGCCGGTCTCCTCGGTCACGTCGCGACGACGCTCGCCGATCCGGCCGGCCGGGCCGCCACCCCCGCCGGCGATCTCCTCGGGCTCGGCCGGGTCTATCGGTCCGCCCGGCGCCACGGCGACGCCCTCGCCTGCCTGGACGCGGCGCTCGGCCGGATCGCGCCAACGGTCGCCGGCGATCCGGTCACGCGGCGAGCCCGGGAGGCCGTGACCATCGAGCGGGCGCGCACGCTGCGTCGCCTCGGCCGGGCCGGCGAGGCGCTGGCCGCCTGGCGCGAGCTCGCGACCGCGGGCGGACCATGCGCCGGGATCGCCCTCGTCGAAGTCGCCAAGGCGCTCGAGCACCGCTGGGCGGACCCGGTGGGTGCCCTGGCGGCCGTCGAGCGGGCACGCGAGCTGGCCGACCGGGCGCGGTCGATCGGGCGGCCCATGCCGAACCTGGAGACCGACCTCGCCCATCGCCGGCGCCGCCTGGTCGCCCGGATCGCCCGGCGCCGGATGCATGCGGCGGCGATCGCCTCTCGAACGGGAGCTCCGCGACTCCCGCGAGTCAGCCCGGAGCGGCAGGCCGAGCCAGTCGTCGCCTGATCGCGGCGCGGTCCGGTACGCCCTCCAGCCCCGGTCCCTCGAGCACGAGCGAGGCCATGGCCGCTCCGAGCCGGAAGTCCATCCGCGGCGCCGCACGGCCGCCGACGAGCCGCGGCTCCACGCGCGCCGCCAGCAGGCCGGCCAGGAACACGTCGCCGGCGCCGGTCGCGTCGACGATCCCGTCCGGCGGGATGCCCGGCCAGCGCGACATGGAGGCGGGCGTTCCGTCGGGGCCGACCTCGACGGCGATCCCGCCGCGGGCACCCTGGGTGAACGCGAGCGTCGATCCCGGGCGCATCAGGCGGCAGAGATCGGCGAACCGGGTGTCGTCGCCGAGATCGTCCGAACCGACCCCGATGAGGTCCGAGCGGGCGACGATCGGGGATGGACCCGGCGAGCGGTGATGGACGAGCTCGCCGGGGACGATGTCCCGCAACAGGCCCTGCCAGGCCGTGCCGACCAGGCCGTCCGGCGAGATGGCTGTGGCCCAGGCATCGGGGATCTCATCGGCCACCGGCGCCAGCAGCCAGCCGGGCGCGGCCCGCCACGCCTCCGGGAGGTGCGCGGGATCCACCGGATCGGAGGCCGAGAAGCCGGTCTGGGCCCGGCCCGTCGGGGTCTCGAGGTTGATGAAGATCGGCCCCCGGTCCAGCGGGACGAGATGGACCTCGGCGCCCGCCTCCCGGAGCAGCTCCAGTTCGGCGGCGTTCGCGGCCTCGGCATCGGCGCCGACCAGGACGCCCGTGCGGACGCCGAGCCGCGCGATGGCGAGCCCGCCGTACATGACGCCGCCGCCGAGCCGCCAGCCGCGCGGATCGGTCGGGTCGATGTCGCGGGCGGCCGCGCCGACCACCACGACCGTCGGCCGGAAGGGTTCCACGCTCAGGCCGACCTATACTGGCCGTGGCCCGGCGTGCGCAGCCGGAGCCGATCCCAGACCGTGAACCGCCGGGAGCGAGCGTGTACTTCTACGAACTGCATGAGGGCGACAACGACGTCTTCGCGGACCTGCTGCTTGGCCACGAGGAGGAGATGGAGCCGGAGGAATTCCTGCAGACGGTCCAGACCGTCCGTGAGCGGGTGATCGGCTCCTACAACCACGATACCCTCATCGAGGCCATCGCCGAGGAGCTCGAGCGCGACTACGGCTTCGTCTACATCTCGGACGAACGCCTGACCGCTGCGGTCAACGTGTCGCAGGACGCCGATGAGACGTTCCTGGCGGGCATCGACGGTGGCCGCCTCGGCGGGTCGGACGATGACGACGACGAAGACGAGGACGACGTGGACGCCCGGCCCGACTACAAGGCGATCCTGGTCGACTTCGACCCCGACGCGATCGGCCGGACCCGCCCGCACTAGGCACTCGGCGCGACGTTCACGTCGCGCCCGTGCGCCCGAGCAAGGCCTGCGGGCGAAGGCGCCGGGGTGACCCGGCGCACCGGAGTGGCGAGGCTCAGCGACTGAACAGCACTTCCAGCACGTCGCCGTCGCGGACGCGGTAGGTCTTGCCCTCCGAGCGGAGCTTGCCGTGCTTGCGCGCCTCGGCCATCGTGCGCAGCTCGATCAGGTCCTCGTACGGCACGACCTCGGCCCGGATGAAGCCCTTGGCCAGGTCGGTGTGGATGGCGGCCGCGGCGTCCACCGCGGACGAGCCGTCGGGGATCGGCCAGGCCCGGACCTCGTCCGGCCCGGCCGTCAGGAAGCTGATGAGCCCGAGCAACCGGTAGGACAGGGCGATGACGCGGTCCAGGCTCGACTCATGGAGGCCGAGCTCCTCCATGAACGCCGCCAGGTCGCCCGGATCGAGCTCGCCGAGCTCCATCTCCACGCGCGCCGACAGCGAGTCGACCATCGAGTGCCCGAACCGGTAGCGCCCGGCTACGTCGGCGACCTTCTCGGCGGCCCTGGGCAGGTCCGCCTCCCCGAGGTTGAGCAGTACGAGCACGGGCTTCTGGCTGAGGAACCGGAAGCCGCGGATGGCCTTCTCCTCGTCCGGCGCCAGCTCCTCGTCGCGGATCGGCCGGCCCTCCTCCAACGCCGTCTTGAGGCGGCGCAGGATGACCTCCTCGCGCTCGTTCGCCTCGCGCTCGGCCGGGGTCCCGTGGCGGCCGGTCGCGGCGAGACGCTCCAGGCGCCGGTCGGTGATCGCGAGGTCGGCCAGGACGAACTCGAGGTCGAGGTTCTCGAGGTCCCGCCACGGATCGACGTTGCCGAGCGGGTGGGGCACGGACGGATCGTCGAAGGCCCGGACGATGTGCAGGAGCGCCTCCGAATCGCGCAGGCGGCCGAGGTGCTCGGCGGGCAGCTCCTCGGTCCCGATGCGCCCCTCGGACGAGGCCGGCGGCGCGGGCAGGTCGACGTACGTCACGTCGGCCTGGACGATCTTCTTCGGCTTGAAGATCTCGGCCAGCCGGTCGAGGCGCACGTCCGGCACCTTGACCACGCCGACGTTGAGCTGCAGGCCGCCGAACCCGCCGGTCTCGGCGTGGCCCCGGGTGAGCGTGTTGAAGACCGTGGTCTTGCCGCTGCCGGCGAGGCCGACGATGGCGATCTGCACCCGTCAGTACCCGACGGCGGGATCGACGACGTTGAGCAGCGGCTGCCCGGAGGCGAAGCGGCGGAGGTTGTCGCAGAAGAGCTCGACGCTCCGGTCGAGGACGCGGCCGGAGGACCACGACGTGTGGGGCGTGATGATCGCGTTGGGCAGGTCGTAGAACGGCGACGTTGGCTGGAGCGGCTCCTCGCGGAACGCGTCGAGGACCGCGCCGCCCAGCGGGCCCTCGCGGAGCGCCCGGCGGAGTGCGCTCTCGTCGATGAGCCGGCCGCGGGCGACGTTGATGAGCCATGCCCCGGGCTTGACCATCGCCAGCGTCTCGGCCGAGATCATGTTCTCGGTCTCCGGGGTCAGCGGGGCCGCGAGCACGATGAAGTCCGATTCGGCCAGCAGCTCCGGCAGCCCTTCCGGTCCCAGCACCCGGTCGAAGACGGCCTCCACGAGCGGCTGGCCCTCCTTGCCGTCATCGGTCTCGCCCGCCGGGCGGCCGGGAGCCGAGCCGGCGTCGGGGCGACGGCGGGTCGCGATGACCCGGCAGCCGAACGCCGTCGCGAGGGAGCCCACCGCGCGCCCGATCGACCCGAGGCCGACCACGCCCACCGTGATGTCGCGGAGCTCGGCGCCCTCGAGTGGCTGCCACGTCCGTTCGCGCTGCAGCTCGAGGAGCTGGGGCAGCCGCCGGCTGATGGCCAGGATCATCATCAGCACGTACTCGGCGATCGGCCGGCTGAAGACGCCCCGGGCGTTGGTGATGACGAGTCCCCTGGCCCGGCCGGCCGGGGTGAGCACGCGCTCCACACCCGCAGATGCCGAGTGGACCCAGGCCAGCTGCGGGGCGCGGGCGAGGAGCCGGTCGAAGGCGTCCGCCGCGAGCCAGCCCCGGAGGAGGACCTCGACGTCGTCGAGCTGGCCGTCGGCCAGGCCCTCGGTCGAGACGTTGACGATCCGGGCGCCCGGGGCCGCGGCGCGGATCCGGTCCAGGTCGCGCATCCGGTAGCGGGCCGACAGGATCGGGGTCAGGGCGATGGCCGTCGGCGCGCCGCCCGGGCCGTGGCCGGGGCCGGCGACCCGGCGCAGCTCCTCGGTCATGCTGCGGTCAGGCCTCGAGGCCGAGGTGTGCCGCCGTCCCGCCACTCCCACCGGCGTCCGGCCCGAGGACGCGGGCGATCCAGCGCTCGGGCGCCTCGATCTCGCCTTCGCGCGGCAGGGTCTCGGGGCCGTCCCACAGGTGGGTCAGGGCCGCCGGCCCGGCCCGGTCCGCGATCGCCCGCACGAACCGCTCGCCCTTCTTGTACTGGTCGAGCTTGAGGTCCATCCCGATGAGCCGCATGACCGCCCGCTCGAAGCCGGTCTTGCGCTCGCGCCGCTCGTGGAACTTGGCGCTGATCCGCTCGACGTCGGGGACGATCTCCCGGCCGACCTCGTCCATGATGTAGTCGGAGAAGCCCTCGAGCAGGCTCATGACCGCCTGCGTCTCTCGGAACAGGCGGCGCTGTTCGTTCGACATGAGGCGCTCGATCCAGTGCTCGCCGTCGCCCTCCCCGCGGAGCGCCCGGCCAAGCTGGCGGAGCGTGTCGCCCGACACGACCGAGAGGTCGTCGCTGAGCGTCGTCAGCTGCCGCTCGAGGCGGCCGGCGAGGTACGGTCGGAGCCACGGATGCGCCTCGAACTCGAAGGCGTGGGTCGTCTCGTGCAGGGCGATCCAGGTCCGGAACGCCGGCAGCGGCACGTCCAGGACCCGCGCCGTGTGGCGGATGTTCTCCT
Organism: uncultured Chloroflexia bacterium; assembly: GCA_963849405.1. Taxonomy (GTDB): domain Bacteria; phylum Chloroflexota; class Limnocylindria; order Limnocylindrales; family CSP1-4; genus C-114. The sequence continues at coordinate 255,315 of CAWKHG010000006.1, read as the reverse complement.
CGACGAAGAGCAGCCGGCCCGGCGTCGCCTCCGCGGACAGCAGGGCGAGGTCGTACTGGCCGAGCACGCGCTGGCCCATGAACCCGAGCAGGAAGCCCAGCTGGCGCGTCGTCACCCAGCGATTGGCGATGGCCATCGACGCCTTGGCGAACCCGCCGCCGGGCGGGATGACCTGGTCGAGCAGGCGGCCCTCCAGGTGGCCGATGAGCTGGGCGAAGGACGTCACGTTCGCCCGGACCCAGCCCGCCCGGTCCACGACGCCGGCCCGGCCCACGATCCCCGGAAGCTCAGCGCCGAGGACCTGGGACAACTTGGGCACGATGACCTCGAGGGCGGCGGCATAGGAGCGCTCGGCCTCCGCAAGCTCGGCGGCCGACAAGGCCCCCGGTGCGCCCTTGAGCCGGTCGATCGCGAACGCCTCGGCGGCCGGCCAGTCCACCAGGCCGCGCCGCGCCGACTTCTCGGCCCGACGGCCGAGCACGGTCGCTGCTGCGCCGATGGCGGCGCCCACGAGGAAGCCACCCTGCCACAGCGGGTCGCTCAGCCCGATCCGGCGCGACGGCCGGCGCGGGCCGCTCATGCCCGGACCTCGAGCTCGACTGCCTCGACGTCCGCGAACGCGTCACCGAAGAGCCGGCTCGCGACCCCGCGGAACGCGTCGACGTCCCCTGTCGTGAGCTGACGGTGGACCGCTTCGGTGGGCTGGGTGCCCGCTTCCCGGCCGTGGCCGTTGCCCCCCGCGGCTCCCGAGCCGTGGCCCGACCCCGGCGCCTCGAGGCCGTTGATCGACAGCAGCTCGACGAGCGCCGACGCGGTGGCGGTCGCGCTGTCGACGATCGCGACGCGCTCCCCCACGTGGGCCGCGATCACGGATCGCAGCAGCGGGTAGTGGGTGCAGCCGAGCAGGAGCGTGTCGATCCGGGTGGACGGCGGGAGCGGGAAGATGAACTCGCCCGCGGCATCGCGGCTGCCCAGCAGCGGCGCGAGCGCATCGGCGACGGCGGCCTCCGCCTCGGGTCCCGACAGGACCCCGGCCTCGACGAGCGGCACCAGGGTCGGCGTCGCGTGCTCGTAGACCTCGATCGCCGGGTTCTCGTCCTTGATCGCCTCGAAGTAGGCGTGCGAGCGGACCGTCGCCGGGGTCGCGATCACACCGACCCGCCGGCTCCGCGTCGCCAGGGCGGCGGCCGCCGCGCCCGGCCGGATGACGCCGAGGATGGGGATGTCATAGCGCCGCCGGAGGTCGACGAGGGCGACCGCCGTCGAGGTGTTGCAGGCGACGACGATCGCCTTGACGTCGCGCGAGGCGAGCGTGTCGAGCGCCTGGCGGCTGAATGCGAGCACCTCGGCATCGGGACGGACGCCGTACGGGGCGCGATCGTTGTCGCCCAGGTAGAGGGTCGATTCGGCCGGCGCCCGGCGGAGGATCTCGCGGAGGACCGTCAGCCCTCCCACTCCCGAGTCGAAGACCCCGATCGGGCGCGGGTCGGCCACGGATCAGTGCCTCGCTGCGGCCGGCGCGCGATTCTCGACGAGCGACACCGCCAGCCGGCCGATGTCGAGGCTGATCGCCGCCGACGGCTCGGCGAGGACGAACGGCACGCCCTCGTTGTTCGAGGCGACGACGAGACGCCCATCCGACACGACCGAGTACTCGGGCACGCGGCCCAGGGCCCGGGCCAGGTCGTCGGCCTGGATGCCGCCGGCCGAGTCGGCCCGGTTCACGAGGTAGCGCACCTTGGTCGCCGGGTAGCCGATCGTGCGGAACGCATCGGCCACGGCGATCGTGTTGTGGATCGTCGTCGAGTCGTACGTGACGATCTCGACGATCAGGTCGGACTGGTCCAGGAACGCCAGGTTGACGTCGTTGAGGACGGGTGGCGTGTCCAGCACGATCACCTCGTACGCCCGGCGCAGGAGCGAGAGCACCTTGTCGACGTCGCGGACGGTGACCATCTCGGCCATCTCGACGCGCGGCGGCGCGAGCAGGATGTCGATGCCCGAGGGGTCGCGCCACAGGACGTCCTGGAGGTCCGATTCCTGGATCCGGTCCGTCGGCAGGTCGAGGATCGACGGGGCGTCGACCGGCACCTTCAGGAGCGCCCGCAGGTCGCCGAACTGGAGGCTCCCGTCGATGAGCACGGTCCGCTTGCCCAGCTGGCCGATGGCCACCGCGAGGTTGAACGCGATCGTCGTCTTGCCGACGCCGCCCTTCGGGGCGAAGACGCTGAACATCCGCGACGCGCCGCCCTCGTCGCTCGCCTGGAACGCGACGTGGACCGCGTTCACCCGGTTGATGAGGTCGTAGCCCGAGAACGGCATCGAGAGGACCGCGTCGACTCCCTTCGACGGGTCCACCTGGACCGGGTTCTGGGGGACGGTCAGGATGATGACCGGAGTCGCGCGCCGATCCTCGCGGAGCTGCTGGGCCACGGCGAGCCCACGCACCCGTCCCTGGAGCAGCGCGTCGATGATCACGACGTCCGGCTTGAGCTGCTGGATCTGGCCCTTGACCTTGGACCCGTCGGTCATGACGTCGAGCAGCTTGATCTGGGCCTGCGAATTCAGCAGTCCGCGGATGTACTGGGCGACCTGGGGTACGTCCTCGACGACGAGGAGGCGGATCTGGTTATTCGCTGCCATCGGTCGCGAGTGTACCAAGGCGCAACGGTTGTCCAAGGCGGCAATGGTCACGGGACGGGACAGTCCAGACGGACGACCTCGCGTTGACCCTCACGTGGCCGGCGGTCCCGGGCGCACGGCGAGGAGGATCGCCCGCTCGGCGCCCGGACCGTGCGGATCGAGGTCGTAGTCGCCGGCGATCGATTCGACGACCAGGCCGGCCGCCTCGGCGAACCCGCGCAGCTCGTCCACGCTGACGAGCCGCATATCGTCCCGCCTGACCCAGCGGACGACGGGCTGGCCCGGGTCGCCTTCCTCGTAGATCGTCGTCAGGCGCACCGTCGCGGTGGCCGCGTCGTGGGTGGCGCTGCCGACCTTCACGACGTGTTGGCCGGTCGCCGGATCGCGGCGCGGGTACTCGAGCATGACCCGGCCGTCGTAGCGGGCGAGGTCGTCGGCGTCGGGCAGCCAGACGTCGATGACCGCGAGGCCCGCCGGGGGCGAGGTGCGCCGCGAGCGTGCTGACCACCGCCTGCTGGTCGGTCCGCGTGCCCATGATGAACAGCGAGTTCAGGGCCAGGAACGCGAGCTGGTAGCGGCCGGCGTCGGGCAGGCGGACGGATCGGGCATCGCCGATCACGAAGCGGAGGCCGCCCATCGCGTCGCCCCGGGTCGCGTCGGCGCGGGCCTGCGCCCTGGCCAGCATCGCGGGGTCGATGTCGACGCCCGTCACGAGGTAGCCGTGCTCGGCAAGCGGGACGGCGAGGCGCCCGGTCCCGGTCGCCAGCTCGAGGATCGGCCCGCCGGTCCGCCCGGCGAGGGCCAGGTACAGGTCCAGGTCGCCCGGGTCCTGGGCGAGGTCGAGGTCGTACAGCCGGGCGAGCGCGACGGCCTCGGCGGGCGTCGGCGCGGGGAGCGTGGTCGCCGCCGGGTCGTAGGGGCGGAGCGGGTCGCGGTCTTTGGGCATCGGTCGCTCAGGCGGGCTCATGCGGGCTCAGTCGGGGCTCGGTCCGGGTGATCGTGACGGACTCGGCGCGCGGCGTCAGGGCGCGAAGCGGACGGAGCGACCGGCCGCCTTCTTGACGGCGAGGGCGCTGATGGCCTCGAGGGCCGCGCGATGAGCGGCCATCGCGGTCGTCTCCGCGACGTCGTAGGGCGGCGAGACCTCGACGATGTCCATGCCTGCCAGCTCTACGGCGCCGGCGATCTGGCGGATCGCCCGCAGCACTTCGCGGGTGAGCATCCCGCCCGGCTCGGGCGTCCCCGTGCCCGGCGCGAGGCCGGGATCGATGACGTCGATGTCGAGCGAGAGGTAGATCGCATCCGGGCCATCGAGCGCCTCGGCGATCGCGTCCGCGATGACGGCCTCCGATCCGCGCTCCTCGATCTCGGTCATGAAGTGGTAGCGCAGCCCGTGGGCCTTCATCCACTCGAAGACCTCGGCCGACGGCCAGTAGCCGCGCAGGCCGACCTGGACGAAGTTGCGTCCGGCGACCGCCCCGGACTCGATGAGCCGGCGCATCGGCGTCCCGTGGCCGTTCAGGACGCCCCAGTCCTCGTCCGCGGTGTCCGCGTGGGCGTCGAAGTGGACGATCCCGATGCTGCCGGGACGTCGGACCTCGGCGATCGCGGTGGCGGCCGGCCAGGTGATCGAGTGGTCGCCGCCCAGGACGATCGGGATGGCGCCGGTCGCGGCGACTTCCCGCACCTTCCGGTAGATGAGCGCGTGCGAGCGCTCCGGCCAGCGGGGCACGATGTTCGCGTCGCCCGCGTCGATGACCGTCAGGTGCTCGAACGGCTCGATGCCGAGCTGGAGCGAGTGGAGCGAACCCGCGGTGTACTGGGCCTGGCGGATGGCGCGCGGCCCGAACCGGGCACCCGACCGGTGGCTCACGCCGTCGTCGTATGGCGCGCCAAGGACCGCCACATCGACCTTGCGGGCAGTCATCTCGGCCGGGTCGGTGATCCAGGGCAGGCCGCTGAACGAGACCGGTCCGACGTAGGTCGGGAGGTCGAAGTCGTCGTAGACCTCGTAGGGGCGATCCCAGCCGTTGAGGGCCGCGTAGTCGACCGGATCGACCGATTTGGCCGAGCTTGGGCCGCCGCCGTCGGCTTGGACCTGGCGATCGGGCACGGGTGACCTCCGGGAGACGGTGCGTGGCCGCGAACGGCGGACGCGTGAAGAGGCCGTCTCAAGGGGGCGCCGCCGGTGCGCATCCGACGTCCAGCGGGGCGCGTCGTCGCGATGATACGCCCCGCCCGTCCGCGTTCGTGGCGGCCCGAACGGCGAGCGCCGTCGTCAGCCCCCGCGGAACTCGCTCCAGGCGGCCGCCACCAGGGCCGGGTCGCTGAACAGCTCGTACGCGGTCTGGGCCACGACGGTGGCGGCGACCAGGGTCACCGCGTCCGCCCATGGCGTCGCCGCGGCGTCGCGGAACTGGATCGAGTGCCCGGGCACGCCGTACTCGCACGCCGCGAGGTATGGATGGATCGTCGGCACGACCTGCGAGACGTTGCCCATGTCGGAGCTGCCCATGCGCTCGTAGTCGATCGGGCTGTCCTCGAAGCCATACGGCGTGAGGTTTGCCAGGAACCGATCGCGCAGGACGGTGTTGTCCTTCATCGTCGCCGAGCCGCCGGAGAAGACGACCTCGACGGTCGTGTCGGTCGCCATGGCCGCCGCCTCGCACATCGTCCGGAAGCGCGGCCCCATCGCCTCGTAGTAGGCCTGTTCGCTGGACCGGATCATGAACCGGCCGACCGCCCGATCCGGGATGATGTTCGAGGCGGTCCCGCCCTCGATCACGATCCCGTGCACCCGCGCGTGGCGGGGCAGCTGCTGGCGCCACAGGCCGATCGAGGTGAACAGCAGGATCAGCGCATCGAGGGCGTTCTTGCCCAGCCAGGGCTCCGACGACGCGTGCGCCTGGAGGCCCGTGTAGGTCACCGTGACATCGTCGGCGGCGAGGAGCGCGCAGCCGACCTGCGTCCAGTCGGACGGGTGGAACAGGAGCGCGGCGTCCAGACCCTCGAACAGCCCGTCCTCGATCATCTGCTTCTTGCCGCTCCCCCGCTCCTCCGCGGGACAGCCGAGGAACACGATCTCGCCGGGCAGCTCGTCGGCGATGGACGCGAGGGCGATCGCGGCGCCCACCCCGGACGCAGCCATCATGTTGTGACCGCAGCCGTGACCCAGGCCGGGCAGCGCGTCGTACTCCGCGAGGATCCCGATCCGCGGCCCATCGCCGCCCCGGCCACCGCGCAGCCGGCCGCGGACCGCGGTCGCGAGGCTGCCCGCCGGGAGCTCGACCGTGAAGCCGTGCCGGGCGATCGCCTCGGCGACCCACGCCGCGGCCTGGTGTTCCTCGTACGCCGGCTCGGGGTGCTCGTGGATCGCGTGGTCCAGCGCGAGGATCTCGGCTCGCGCGGCTTCGACGGCCTCGGCCAGCCGGCGCTTCGCATCGGCCGCGGGCTCGGCGGGTCGGGTCGCGGGATCGAAGACGGTCACGAACAGCTCCTCGTGCAGGACGGCGATGGACTCGGGTCAGTCGTCGGTGGACAGCCAGGCTTCGGCCACGGTGACCATCGTCACGACGAACAGGGCGATGGGCAGCTGCAGCGCGTCCTGGAGCCGCAGGCCGATGAACAGGGCGATCACGATGGCGACCCAGCCGCCCCGCCGCGCGGCCCGGAACCAGTCGCCGCGATAGGCGATCCGGCGGTGGCGGGCGAAGACGGCGAGCCAGAAGAGCGGCACGGTCGTGAGCCCCGTCGCCACGCCGATGACCAGCGCGCCCATGAACCCGGCGCCGGGGTCGAGGCGGGGATCGCGGGTGGTGACGACGATGCCGACGAGCACCCAGGCCGCGATCGCAGCCGCGAGGATCGCGAGGTTGGCCAGCCGGTCACGAACCTCCATCGGGTTCGAGTGTACCGGCCGGGGCAGGCGGACCCGGCGGCCGGTTCACACCGCGAGCGCGTCGACGAGGTCCGCCAGGTGGTCGATGACGAGATCGGCCCGGACGGAGTCGTCCGGGGCGCTTGAGGGCAACGGCGAGTCGCCCTGCCGGTCGCGCAGGTACGCGGCCAGCCAGCCCGCCCGCTTGGCCCCGACCACGTCGGCCTGCCAGTCGTCGCCGACGTGGAGGATCCGCTCCCCGGCAGTGCCGAGCGCGTCGGCCGCCACCGCGAAGATCTCCGGCGCCGGCTTGATCGCGCCCACCCGTTGCGACACCACGATCGCCTTGAAGTAGCCGGCCCAGCCGGCCTCGGCGACGAACCGGTCGATCGTGGCCGCGAGCGGCCAGTTGGACAGGACGGCGAGCGGGAACCGGGCGGCCAGCGTGGCCAGGATCGGCCCGACGTCCGGGGGCGGCCGGATCTCCGCGACGAACGCGGCGCTGTAGGCCTCCACGGCCTCCGCACGCTCCCCGGGTTCCGATCGCCGGGCGGCCGCGACATCGTCCCAGCGAACGGGTTGGAGCCGGCGGCGCCAACCCGCGCATCCGGGCCAGCACCCGGATGACGCGCTGGTCGACGTCGACCTCGCGTCCGTCGGGCACCTCCTCGGCGAACTGGCGCTCGCGCTCCTCGTGCCAGGCGGCGAGGAACGCGTCGCGCGGGAACGGCCCGGATCGGGCCACGACGGCGGTCGCCGTCCGCTCGACGACCCGCTGGAGCGCGTCCCCGGGCACGGGCACGAGCGTGTTCCCGAAGTCGAACGTGATCGCCGCCGGCCGGAGGGGCGGTCCGCGCCGATCGCTCACGAGCGGCCGGTCACGCGGTCGCGCTCGACGGGCAGATGTCCCGGTACGGGCAGTAGCCGCAGGCCAGCGGGTCCGGGCGGGCCGTGAAGTCGCGAGCCCGGATGCCCTCGCTCGCCTGGGCGATCCGCCCACGGGCCTTGGCCAGGCGCTTCGGATCGAGCTCCGCCCGCCCGACGACCCCGGAGTCGAGGAACCACAGCTGGACCGCGTCGGGGAGCCGGCCGGTCTGGGCCTGATACGCCAGGGCATAGATCGCGAGCTGGAGCGACTCGCGGGCCCTCTTGCGGGCGACGGCCGGATCGCGGACGTCGCTCGACTTGTAATCCGTGATCGTCACCCGCTCCCGGGGCATGAGCGGCAGGGTGTCCTCGACCACGTCGGGCAGCACGGCGACGGTGGCATCGGTTCCCACCGCGGCCGCCGGCTCGCTCGCCGGGGCGATCCCGACGGCCGTGTCGCCGTCGACCGTTTCGATGTCGACCCGGTCCCAGCGCCCGCGGATGCGGTCGCCGCCCAGGCTGAACGCGAACTCCCGCTCCACGTACGAGGGAATCACGGCACCGGGCTTGAGCTGGTCCTCGCGGAAGCGGCGGAGCGCGTCGCGGCCGGCGGCCAGGCGGGCCTGCTCGTGGTCGCGCGTGAGGAACCCCTCGCTCGTGCAGGCCGCCTCGAACGACGCCGCGAGCGCCTCCTCGGACATCACCTCACCCTTCGCGTGGCGGCGATGGAATTCCTGGACGGCCGTGTGCATGGCCGCCCCGTACACGAGCGCGTGATGGGGCGCCACGGGGATCCGCAGCACGTGTCCGTAGCGGTACTTGGCGGGACACGTGAGATAGGCATCGATGGCCCCGAAGCTGAGCATCAGTGGCTCCGTTACGGGCGCGCGTGCGCCTTCGCTCGGCGGTACGACCGCCTCGAATGCCGCGAGCCGCTGGAGCGGCGCCGGGACGGCAGCCCCGGCACCTGGCGCGATCGCGATCGACGGCTGGTCGAGCGCCTCGAGAACGAATGGTGACACGCGCCGAGCGCGCGTCCCACCGTAGTCGCCCGCGTGGCACAGGATGAGCTCGTCGCGAGCGCGGGTCATCGCGACGTAGAACAGCCGGCGCTCCTCCTGGAGCTCGACCTCGCCCTCGAGCTCGACGGCGTCGAACAGCTCCTCGGGGACCGGCAGCGGGTCGCGGCGGCCGGCGGTCGGGAAGCGACCGGCAACGAGGCCGGCCAGGAACACCGTCGGGAACTCGAGGCCCTTGGCCTTGTGCACCGTGAGCACGGCCACGGCGTCGGCGTCCGGGTCCAGGTCGACCGTGGCCGGGTCGTCGCCCGCCTCCAGCAGGGCCGCGAGATGGGGCACGAGGAACGCGGGCCGCGGGTCCGCGGCGAGCTCGCCATGGTCGCGGATGAGCTCGAAGAACCGGGCCACGTTGCGCAGCGACTCCTCGGCCGTGATCGAGTCGGGCGCCGCCCAGCGAGCCAACAGCCCGGACTCGCGCAGGAAGACGTACAGGACCTCGCCCGTCGGCCGCTCGTGGGCGAGGCTCGTCCAGCGGCGCAGGTCCGTGACGAGCCGGGCGAGGACGGGGCGGGTCGCCGGGGAGAGCCGGAGGAGGCCGGGCTGGCGGGTCAGCTCCTCGACGACCTCCCAGATGCTGCGATTGCGGCGCCGTGCGGCGTTGACGATCGTCGTCAGGTCCTCGCCGCCGAGCCCGTACACCTCGGACGCGGCCAGCGCGTAGAGGTCCGGCCCCGAGCCGAGGTCGGCGATCGCCCGCAGCGCGGCGAGCAGCAGCCGGATCTCGGGCCGGGCGTACAGCCCCGAGGTGCCCGAGAACCGCCATGGGATCCCGGCGACGTTGAACGCGCGCACGATCGGGTCGGCGCCGGCGTTCGTCCGGACGAGCACCGCGTGGTCGCGTGGCGCGGCCCCGGCCGCGATGCGCCGGCCGATCTCCGCGGCGATCCAGTCGGCCTCGTCCGAGCCGGTGGCGAAGGCCTCGGCACGGACCGGCGTCGCGCCGGCCAACGGCCGTTCGGACCGCAGCCGCTTGACGATCCCCGCCCGGACCTCGAGCCGATCCGGATCGTTGTGGCGGATGAGCCGGTAGGCGGCGTCGAGGATCGGGGCGCGCGAGCGGTAGTTGCGGCGCAGCACGACCAGGCGGGCCCGCGGGTAGCGCTCCTGGAAGCCCAGGATGTTGCTGATCGCGGCGCCCCGGAACCGGTAGATCGACTGGTCGTCGTCGCCCACCACCGTCACGTTGCCGTGGCCCTTGGCCAGGAGCGCGACGAGCTCGAACTGGGCCCGATTCGTGTCCTGGAACTCGTCGACGAGGATGTACCGGAAGCGAGCCTGGACGCGCCGCCGGACCGCGGCCGACTCGCGCAGGAGGCGCAGCGCGAGGCTCACCTGGTCGCCGAAGTCGAGGTAGCCGGCCCGGCCGAGGAGCACCTGGTAGCGCCCGAACGCACGCGGCGAGCTCGAGCTGTCCGACCGGCCTCCTCGGTCGCGGCCGCGGCGGCCTCGCGCTCCTCGGCCGTGGCGCCGTCCCCGGCCGCCGCGCATGACGCGGCCGTCAGTGCCGCCTCCGCGACCCGTCGCTCGGCGAGCTCGAGGTAGCGCGCCGGGGAGACGTCCTCGTCCTTGCAGCGCGAGAAATGCGTCGCGAGCGCTCGCAGGAAGCGCGTCGGGTCGCCCAGCGGCCGGTACCGATCCAGGCCGAGCTCGAACAGGTGCTCGCGCAGGAACACGACGACCTCGGCCCGGGACAGTACGCGCACGTCGATCGGGAGGCCGAGCTCGAGCGCGAACTCCCGCACCAGCCGGTCGCCGAAGGCGTGGAACGTCGAGATCGCGGTGTCCGTGTACCCGTACGGGACGAGCTGGTCGACCCGGACGCTCATCTCCTCGGCGGCCTTGTCCGTGAACGTCAGGGCGAGGATCTCCGACGGCCGCACCTTCTTCTGGGCGATGAGCCAGGCGATCCGGCGCGTGATGACCTGGGTCTTGCCGGTACCGGCGCCGGCCACGATGAGCAGCGGCCCGTCGCCGTGGCAGACGGCCCGCGACTGCTCGCGGTTCAGGCCGGCCAGCAGGGCGGCGACGCCATGGTCGGGGTTCGCGCCCCCATCGGCGCCCGCTGCCCCAGGGGCTCCCCCGCCCACCTCGGCGCCCCATACGGGGATCTGGCGCAGGCCGGCCGGTTCGCGGCGGACCCGCGGGCGGCTCATCCGCTCGCGGCGGCGGCGACCGGGGACGGGATGGACGGATCGAGAAGAGGGGGCATCGAGGACCATGCCGGGATCATCGGGCGTCGCCGTGCCAGCTAGGTCGTCACGCCGTCGGAACGGGTCCCGGAAGGGCGTGTTCGGCGACCGCGGGCCGCCCCTTGGTGGCGCCCTGCGCGAGGCGCAGGGCCTCGGCCTCCTCGTTGGACAACGCGCCGGCCGGCCGGCCGCTCGTGACCGCCTTGGCGTAGACCCGCGTCCCCGAGCGCGCGTGGAGGCTGCTGATGATGATCCCGTGGTCCTCCGCATCGAGGAGCGCCAGCGCGAAGCTCTGGTTGCCACCGGTCTCTTCGAACGGGTTGTAGCGGACGATGCCGACCCGCTGGAGGGCGCTCCGGGCGCTCGTCTCGACCGACGACGTGCGCCGGCCCAGGTCGTCGACCGCTCGCGAGACGGCCAGGACCCGGTCGAGGTGAGCGTCCGAGGACGTTCTCGAGGCTGCGCCCGTCCTCGCCCCGGGTGAGGACGCCCAGCCGGCGCTCGAGCCGCGAGACCCGCCGCGCCAGCAACGCGGCGACGAGGATCGCGATCAGCGCGACCACCGTCAGGCCGGCGATCGCGAGGCCGATATTGGGTCCGACGAGCGCGTTGAGATCGATGGGAGCATCCTCCGGGCGGGGCATCGGAGTCTAGCAGGCGGCCCTGCACGCCGGACCACCTGGGCGAGGCCCGATGGTATCCTCCGCCCGGCGACACCTGAACTCCGATCGGACCCCTGGAGGCCCCACTCGACCATGGCCAAGCGCCAGCGCACGCGCGGGCAACGCCCGCGGCAATCGCGGCCCTCGCCCGGGCGCCCGGCCGGCCGGCGGCCCGTCGCGCAGCGGCGGGCTGAGCGCGTCCGAAGAGGCAAGGGCGGCCGAGATCGAGGCGCAGATCGTGGCCCAGGAAGCGGCGGCCCTGGGCGAGCGCAGCCGTTCGCGCGATCGGAAGCGGACCGACGACCTGCTGCGCGACGACGGCGCGCCACGGACCCGGACCGGGAGCCTCCTGGCCATCCGGGGTGAGCAGGAGTACACGTACGTGGTCCGCGACGTGCGCCGCATCGCGACGGTCGGTGGGTCGCTGATCGTGGTCCTGCTCGTGCTGTACATCCTCATCGAGGTCGTCGGCGTCATCCGCCTCTGAGACCCGGCCCGGCCCGCGACGGCCGGCGTGCCGCACGTGGACCACACCGCACTCCCCCGAATCTCCTATCGACGCGCCCCGATCCGACACCTACCGTCGAGCTGGAGGTCGCCCACCTCCGGAACGAGGTCAGTCACAGCGTGCGCGTGCCTTCGCTCTCTCCTCGGCGTCGATCGCCGACACTCCTGACGATCGTCTTCGCCGCGAGCCTCGCCCTGGTCGCCGGTACCGCGGTGGGGCTCGGCTGGCTCGTGACCGACGGGGTGACGACGTCCGCGATCAAGTCGAGCGTGGTGGCCGATACGTCGCTCGTCCTCGCGTTCCTGACCCGGGACGGGCAGGGCCTCGACCTGAGCAACCCGGCCAACCCGACGGTCGCCGCCGCGATCGGCGCCGACTTCGCCGCGCTCGTGGCCGATCCGGACAGCGGGGTCATCCAGATCAAGGTCTACTCACCGCAGGGCATCGTCCAGTTCAGCGACCGCGCGGACGTCGTGGGGAGCTCCGCAGGGGACGACGACGAGCTCGCCGAGGCGCTGCATGATGGGGAGGCAGCGACCGCGATCAAGGATGCCGACGACGGTGAGGTCGCAACGGTCCTGCGCGCCGACATGCACCTGGAGCAGGTGCTCGAGGAGTACATCCCGATCGTGGTCGACGGCCACGTCGGGGCGGTCTTCGAGGTCTATCGCGACGCGGCGCCGATCCTGGGCGCCGCGACGGCGGCTCGCGACCGGGTCGTGGCCCTGACCGGCATCGCGGCCGCGGCCCTGTGGATCCTGCTCTACCTGGTCTTCCGGGCGGCCGACGGACGCCTCCGCCGCCAGACGCTGGCCCTCGTAGAGGCCGAACGGCGCGACTCCCTCACCGGGCTCCTGAACCACGGCTCGATCGTCGTGGAGCTGGCCAACCAGCTCGAGACCAACCGCGGACAGGCGGGCGCGGTCGGCATCGCCATCGTGGACGTCGACAACTTCCGGCTCGTGAACGACGCCCACGGTCACCCGGCCGGCGACGCGGCCCTCCTCGAAGTCGCCCGGATCCTGCGCGCGGAGCTGTCCGAACGCCTCGATCCTCGGCCGGTTCGGGCCGGACGAGTTCCTGGCCATCGCGCCACCCGAGTGCGCCCACGACCTCGAACCGGCGATCGGGCGTATGCGTACGCGCTCGCGGCCACGAGCGTCCAGTTCGGGACCTCCGAGCGGCTGCCCCTGTCGGTGAGCGCCGGCATCTGCTACGCGCCGGTCGACGGCGACGCCGCGACCGAGCTCCTGTCCGTCGCAACGGTCACGCTGCGCGAGGCCAAGGCGAGCGGCGGCGACGCGATCCGGGTCGCGGAGACGACCGGCGACGGCAGGGACATGGCCGCCTCGTCGAGCTTCGACGTGCTCCAGGGGCTGGTCATCGCCGTCGATACCAAGGACCGCTACACGAAGCGCCACTCGGAAGACGTGGCGCGCTACGCCCTGTTCATCGCCGACCAGGTCGGGCTCGAGGGCGAGACGCGCCGCGCGCTGGGCGTCGCCGGGCTGCTCCACGATGTCGGCAAGATCGGCATCCCGGACACGATCCTGCGCAAGCCGGCCGCCCTGACCGCGGACGAGTACGCGATCGTCAAGCAGCACGTCGCCCTGGGCGACCTCATCGTTCGCGACGTGCCCAACCTGAGCCTGGTCCGCGGCGGCGTCCGTCACCACCACGAGCGCTGGGACGGCACCGGCTACCTCGACGGGCTGGCCGGCGAGGACATCCCGCTCGTCGCCCGGATCCTCGCGGTAGCCGATGCATTCTCGGCGATGACCACGACCCGCCCGTACCGCAAGGCCCTTGGCATCGAGGAGGCCATCCGCCGCCTCGAGGACGCCGCCGGCAGCCAGCTCGACCCGGCCTTCGTCGTCGCCTTCGTGAACGGCCTGCGGACCGCCTCCGACGCGCCCATGCCCGGCTCCGATCGCCCAACTGCGCTCCTCTGGACGCCCCGCGCCGACGTCGCCTGAGCCGCTCGGCGGCCGCGATCGCCCGTAGACTGGCTGCATGCCAGGTCGACCGACGAAGGGCGCCAAGCCGGAGCCTCTCTTCCGACCGCCGCCCGGGCGCCAGCCGCTCGCCGCCCGGATGCGTCCGGCCGATCTCGAGGAGTTCGTCGGCCAGGAGCACCTCGTCGGTGAGCGCGGCCCGCTCCGCCGCGGCCTCGATCGGGGGCATCTGGCCTCGATCCTCCTGTGGGGCCCGCCGGGCACCGGCAAGACGAGCCTGGCCCGGCTCCTCGCGGCGGCGGTCGGCGCCCGCTTCGAGACCCTTTCGGCGGTCATGAGCGGCGTGGCCGACGTGCGCGCGGTCATCGCCGGCGCGCAGGACGAGCTCGCCCTCAACGGCAACCGGACCGTCCTGTTCCTCGACGAGATCCACCGCTTCAACAAGGCCCAGCAGGATGCGCTGCTGCCCCACGTCGAGGACGGCACGATCACGCTCATCGGGGCCACGACCGAGAACCCCTACTTCGAGGTCAACGCGGCGCTCCTGTCGCGGCTGCGGGTCTGGCGCCTGGAGCCGCTGACGAACGAGCAGGTCGCGGTCGTCGTCCGGCGATCGCTGACCGATCCGGAGCGGGGCCTCGCCGGGGAGCTGGGACCGGACGGCGGCGTCCACCTGGCCGACGAGGCGTTCGACCATCTCGTCGACCTCGCCGGCGGCGACGCCCGGACGGCCCTCAACGTGCTGGAGGGCGCCGTCGCGCTGGCCGAGGCCGAGGGCACGCGCGACGCCGAGGGCCGGGTCGAACCCACGCTCGACGACGTGGAGCAGGCGGCCCAGCAGCGGATCCTCGCCTACGACCGGGCCGGCGACGGCCACTACGACACGGTCTCGGCGTTCATCAAGAGCCTGCGTGGCAACGACCCCGACGGCGCGCTGTACTGGCTCGCGTCGATGATCGCGGCCGGTGAGGACCCGCGGTTCATCGCCCGCCGCCTGATCATCGCCGCGAGCGAGGATGTCGGGAACGCCGACCCGCGCGCCCTGTCGGTGGCCGTCGCCGCGTCCCAGGCGCTCGACTGGGTGGGCCTGCCCGAGGCGCAGTACGCGCTCGCCCAGGCGACGATCTTCATCGCGATCTCGCCCAAGAGCGACTCGGTCGGGCGCGCCTATTCGGCGGCTCTCGCCGACGTCATGCGGCTGGGCTCGCTGCCGGTCCCGAACCACCTGCGGACCGCGGGCGACCGGCGGATGAAGGCGCACGGGATCGGCGTCGGCTACGTGTTCCCGCACGACTTCGAGGGCGACGACGTCGCGCAGCAGTACCTGCCCGATGAGGTGAAGGACCGGCGCTACTACGTCCCGAACGACCAGGGCCACGAGATCCAGATCGCGGCCCGGATGGCCGAGCGCGAGGCGGCAAGGACCGCGAAGCCGAGGCGGAAGAACCGGGCCAGCCCGCCGATGGCCGGGATGTCCGACGCCCTTCGCCCGGCCGAATCGAACCGGCGCAAGATCGCCGAGACCCAGCGCGAGGACGCCGGCGGCTGAGGCCGGGGCTGCCAGGGGTCAGTAGACCCGGCTCTCCACCGTGTCCACGATGCGCGATCGCGGGGTCCCGCCAAGCGCCGGGGCGGCCTGGGGAGAGCGCCACATGACCTGGAGTGCCCTGCTCGAAGGCCTCTGCCTCGGGCCGGGTCTCGAACTCGAGGTCCACCGCGATGTACCGCGGGTCGTCGACGGGCCGGTAGATCCGATAGCTCGTGACGCCGGACGCCTCGCGCTGGACGGGATCGCGGTCGAAGGCCGCCTTCCAGGTTGCGAAATCGCGGATGGGATGCTCGATCTGCACGACGGGCACGGGTCGCTCCTCTCGGTGGTAGCTACAGTGTCACTGTATCGATACTGTGATACTGTAGCCACATGGCCAGACCTGTCAAGCCCACGAGCCAGCCCGACTTCTCGCGCCGTCGGGAGCGGGCGCGAGCCACCCGGGGCCGCGTCCTGGACGCCGCCAGGGACCTGTTCATCGAACGTGGGTATGTGGCCACCACCATCGACGCGATCGCCGAACGCGCCGACGTCTCCCCCGAGACGATCTACGCAACGTTCGGTAACAAGCGGGCCGTCCTGGCCGAGGTCGTCGACGTCTCGATCGCAGGCGGGCCGAACGCGGCGCCCATCCTCGAGCAGCATTGGGTCGAGGAGCTCCGGCGCGAACCGGACGCCGCGCGACGGGTGAAGATCCTCGCCCGCAACGGACGGCGGATCCTCGAGCGACGCGCCGCGATCGATGAGGTCGTTCGGGGTGGTGCGGCCGCGGATCCCGAGGTCGCAGCGCTCTGGGCCCGGGGCAAGGCCCAGCGGCTCGCCGGCCAGCGAGCGCTGCTCGGATTCGTCGTGGGTTCAGGCGGGCTTCGTCCGGGCCTGGACCTCGCCGCCGCCGCCGACATCCTGTACGCGATCGGCAGTCCCGAGACCTACCGGCACCTCGTCGTGGACCGCGGCTGGAGCGGGATCCGTTTCGAGCGCTGGTACGCCGACGCGCTGGAGCGCTTGCTGCTGAAGCGCTAGCCCGGCTCGTCGCCGGCGAAGACGAAGATCAGGACGAGCGGCACGATGGCGAGCCCGAACGTGAAGAACACGACGGTCAGCATCTCGATGAGGACGACCGATCGCAGCCACGCGGGTTCCCCGCGCACGAGGCCGGGCGCCGTGGCCCACAGGAGCAGGGACGGCACGGCGACCACGACCATGACGGCGATGAAGGTGACGAGCCGTGGTGCATCCGGGCGACTGGCGAGGTACGAGCCGAGTGCCGCGAGCAGGATGACCAGCCAGATGACCGCGATCAGCCGGTTCATGATGCCGAGGGTCCGCCAGAGCCGGTATGCCCCGCCGGAGATGGCCGGCGTCGCGGGATAGCGGCCCATCGCCCCGAGCTGGCTCGCCGCCGAGATCGGCGCCGCGGGAGCCTGCGCGAGCGGCCGCGAACGCGAACCCGGCACGACCCAGCCGACCAGCGAGCGCGGGACGGCCGGCGCGGAGCCCTGCGGCCGGTCCTGGCGCGACGATGGCCCGGCGACGTTCATGACCCCGAGCGTGCCGACGATCCCGATCGGCGACCCCGGCGCGCCAAGGTCGGCGGCGCAGCCCGTGCAGAACCGGTCGTACGGACCGCGCGGCGTGCCGCAGTTCGGGCAGGCACTCACCGGCGCTTCGGGTTTCGGGGCGTCCATCGGGACGAGTGTAGACCCCTCGAAGCGGCACTTCGGGTAGCATCGGTCCGGCCCGTCACACCATCCCGCGAACGCCGCTGCTCGACCCGAGCCACCCGCCCGCCCAGGAGGCCCGCCGCCGTGAACCGCTTCGAGACCAACCTTCGGATCCCCGGCCCGACAAGCCTGCCGTCGGTCGTTCGCGAGGCCGGAGCCCGCCAGATGATCAACCATCGCGGACCGGAGTTCGCGGGGATGCTCGAGCGGGTGACCTCGGGACTCAAGACGTTCTTCGGGACGACCAACGACGTCGTGATCATCACGTGCGCCGGGTCGGGCGGCCTCGAGGCGGCGATCGTCAACACCCTGTCGCCAGGCGACAAGGTCCTGGCCGTCTCGATCGGCGCGTTCGGTGACCGGTTCGCCCGGCATCGCCTCGGTGTACGACGCGGACGTCACGATGCTCAACGTCGAGTGGGGCCAGGCCGCCGATCCGGCCGCGCTCCGCGAGGCACTCGCCGCCGGCGGGCCCGTGGAAGGCCGTGCTCCTCACCCACAACGAGACCTCGACCGGGGTCATGAACCCGATCCGGGAGCTCGCGGCGACCGTTCGGGAGAGCGCCCCGGACGCGCTCATCCTCATGGACGGCGTCTCCAGCCTGGGCGCCGTGCCGTTCGAGCAGGACGCCTGGGGCATCGATGTCGCGGTGTCGGGCTCGCAGAAGAGCTGGATGGCCGCACCCGGCATGGCGTTCCTGAGCTTCTCGGAGCGGGCCTGGGCGGCCGCCGACGAGGCCCGGATGCCGCGCTTCTACCTCGACGTCGCGGGCGTACCGGCGAGAGCATGGCCGGTGGCGAGACCCCGTTCACCCCGGCCATCGCCGTCCTGTTCCAGCTCGACGCGGGCATCGGCCTCATGACGGCCGAAGGCCCCGAGGCCGTCTTCGCCCGCCACGCGGCGTGCGCGGCCGCGACCCGGGCGGGCCTCGATGCGCTCGGCTTCCGGCGCTTCGCCGATCCGGCCCACGCGTCGGAGACCGTCACCTGCGCCTGGCTGCCCGAGGGCCTCGACTGGAAGGCGTTCAACAGCGCGCTCAAGGCGCGCAAGCTCGTCGTGGCCGGCGGCCAGGCGAAGCTCAACGGCCTCGTCTTCCGGATCGGCCACCTCGGCACCGTGACCCTCGACGAGATCATCTCCTGCATCGGGGTCATCGAGGAGGGCCTGGCAGCGATCGGCCGGCCGGTCGTCCCCGGGAGCGGGGTCGCGGCGGCGCAGCGGGCGGGGCTCGAGGCGCTCGGAGTGACGAGCGGCATCGAAGTCGGCGCGTGAGGGTCCTCGTCGCCGAATCGGTCGCCGGCGAGGGTCTCGCCCTCCTGCGAGCCCATCACGAGGTCGACGAGCGGATCGGCCTGTCACGCGATGAGCTGTGCGCGATCGTGGGCGACTACGACGCGCTCCTCGTGCGCAGCCAGGTCCAGGTCGACGCAGGGCTCATCGCGGCCGGACCCCGGCTCGTCGTCATCGGGCGGGCCGGCGTGGGCGTCGACAACGTCGATCTCGACGCCGCGACCCGGGCCGGCATCGTCGTCGTCAACGCGCCCACCGGCAACACGATCGCGGCGGCCGAGCACACGCTGGCGCTCCTCTACGGGCTTGCCCGCCGAGTGGCGGCGGGTGACGCGGCCGTGCGGGCCGGCGACTGGAAGGCGGCCCGCGGCCGGCTCACCGGGGTCGAGCTGCGCGGGCGGACCCTGGGCATCGTCGGCCTCGGCAAGATCGGCCAGGCCATCGCGGACCGGGCGCGGGCCATGGAGATGACGATCCTCGGGCAGGACCCGTTCGTGACCGCCGAGCAGGCCGCGCTCCACGGCATCGAGCTCGTCGGGCTCGAGGACCTCCTGCGCCGGTCGGACGTCGTGACGGTCCACGTGCCCCTGACGCGGCAGACCCGCGGGCTCATCGGCAAGCGCGAGCTCGCGATGATGAAGCCGACGGCCCTGCTGCTCAACGTCGCCCGGGGCGGGATCATCAGCGAGGCGGCCCTCGCGGATGCGCTGGCGGCCGGGACAGTCGCGGGTGCGGCGATCGACGTCTTCGAGCACGAGCCGCCCTTCGAGCCGAACCCCCGCTCGCCGCTGCTGGACGCCCCGAACACGCTGCTGACCCCGCACCTCGGCGCCTCGACGGCCGAGGCGCAGGTCGCGGGTCGCCGAGGAGGTCGCCGCCCAGATCGTGGACGTGCTCGCCGGGCGGCCGGCCCGCTACGCGGTCAACGCGCCGCTGCTGACCCCGGAGACGGCCGCGGCGATCGCCCCGTACCTGCCGCTCGCCGAGACCCTGGGCCGCTTCTTCGCCCAGTTCGCCCGGCGCGGGGTCAAGGTGCTCACCCTGGATGTGGGCGGCGAGCTTGCCGGCTACGACGCGTCGCCGCTCACCGCCGCCGTGCTCCGCGGCCTGCTCGAGACCGTCACGACCGAACGGGTCAACCTGGTCAATGCCGGGGCGCTGGCCAAGGCGCGCGGCATCACGATCGTGGAGCGCAAGACGGCCGAAGCGGGCGCGTTCGCCTCCCAACTGACCCTGTCGGGCGAGGCGAAGGGCATGACGACGACCGTCGGCGGGACCGTGGCCGGCGGCGAGTCGCGCTTCACCCGGCTCAACGCCTACCGCCTCGACATGGCCCCGGCGCAGTTCATGCTCGTCACCCACCACACGGACCGGCCGGGGACGGTCGGCCGGATCGGGCTGATGCTCGGCGGGGCCGACGTGAACATCAGCGCGATGCACCTCGCCCGGCTCCGGTCCGCGCCAGGACGCGCTGATGATCCTGGCCCTCGACGACGAGGTCCCGGAGACGATCGTCGAAGTCGATCCGCTCGAGCGACGGGGTCGTCGAGCTCTGGTCGATCCGGCTCGGCGCCGACCGCTGAGCGAGCACGGCGGCCTGACGCTGCCCGGCGACCTCTCGGCCGTCGTCGTGCTGCTGCGGCACGGCGAATTGACGTTCATCGTGGAGGGCCGCTTCCAGGGCGCGGCCGACTCGCCGTTGTCGCCGCTCGGCGAGCGGCAGGCGGCGCTGGCGGCCGCCCGGCTCGCGGATCCGGGGCGCTCCCCCGCCCTGCCGATCCCGCCGATGCCGCCCCTCGAGATCGTCCATTCGCCGCTCGGACGAGCCGCCGCGACTGCGCGGGCCGTCGGGGATGCGATCGCCGCGCGGGAGGGCCCGGTGCCCATCCGCGCGGAGGCGGGCCTCGCGGAGATCGGTCAGGGCCGCTGGGAGGGCACCCACCGATCGCAGATCGAGGCCGAGGACGGCGACGTGCTGTCTGCCTGGCGCCGCGAGCCGCTGGTGGCGAACGCTCCCGGCGGGGAGCGCGTGCTCGACGCGGCAGTCCGTGTCCGGGAGGCGCTCGGTGGGGTTGTCGCTCGGCTCGCCGAAGCGGGTCGCGGCCGGATCCCGGGCGAGCGGCCGCCGGCGGTCGCGGGCTATCCGGGCGCGGCCGTCGCGGACGCTCCCTGGACGCTCCTCGTCGCCCACGACGGGATCTTCAAGGTCGCGCTCCTGACCCTCCTCGACCTGCCGCTGGACCGGTTCTGGACCTTCCCGTTCGCCCTGTGCGGCATCACCGTCGTCGAGCTCCGTGACGGCCGGGGCATCCTGCGTGCCCACAACCTCACCGAGCATCTCGCTTCACTGGCCGCCGCGGAGCCGGCAGCCGAGGCCCGACCGGCCGGCGCCCTCTGAGGGCTCGGAGCGCGATGCGACCCGACGTCTGGATCCCCGAGCGATCGCCCGAAGTCGAGCGGGAACGGCTCGCCGGGATCGCCACCGTTCACCTGTTCCCGCCGGACGGGCCCATCCCCGAGGTGGTGGGCCGCGGCGACATCCTCGTCCTGGCCGACGACGCCGGACGGGCCATGGACCATGCCGCGCACATCGAGGGCCTGCGCGTCATCCAGGCGTTCTCGGCGGGGGTCAATTCGATCATCGGGCGCGTGCCACTGGGGGTGATCCTGTGCGACGCGGCGGGGGTGCATGACGTCGCGGTCGCGGAATGGGTCATGACGGTCATCCTCGCGTCCCAGCGCCGCCTCCCCGAGCACCTCGAGGGTCAGCGCGCCGGCCAATGGCGCGAGGAGCGGCTGACCGGCTCGGACCTGGTCGACGCGACGGTCGTCATCGTCGGGGCGGGCGGCATCGGCTCGGCGGTCGAGGCGCGGCTGGCGCCCTTCGGCGCGAAGGTCGTCCGCATCGCACGCCGACCCCGCCGGGCGTCCACACGATGGCCGAGCTCCCCGCGATCCTCCCGACCGCCGACATCGTGGTCAGCCTCCTGCCGCTCACGCCCGAGACCCGAGGCATCGTGGACGCGAGGTTCCTCGCCGCGATGCGCCCCGGGGCGCTCTTCGTCAACGCCTCGCGCGGTGGCATCGTCGATACGGAGGCGCTGACCAAGGAGGTCCTGGCGGGCCGGCTGCGCGCCGCGCTCGACGTCACCGATCCGGAGCCGCTGCCCAGTGGCCACCCCCTGTGGAGTGCGGCGGGGGCGATCGTCACCCCGCACGTCGCGAGCGACGTGCACGCCCAGGAGGAGCGCTGCTGGCGCCTCGCGGTCGAGCAGGTCAGTCGCTACGCCCGCGGCGAGCCGCTCATCAACATCGTCTCGGACGGGTACTGAGCCGCCGGCTCAGCCGGTCATCGTCGTCGTCTGGCCCGGATTCGTGATCGAGATCGTGCCGCCCCACATGCAGTTGCACGTGCTGTCCGAGGTCAGCGCCGGGATGCCGCCGACCGCGACGGTCGACGCGCCCGGCGACCATGGCGCGGCCGTGGCCGGGATGCATGGCTGGGGCGTAAGCACGCCCAGCGCAGCGGATGTCGCCGCGGCGACCTGCGGGTTGGCCAGCGAGGTGCACATCCCGAACGTGGCGATATTCGTCATCGGGATCATGTCCTGGATGGTGGCCACCGGCTGATTGGTGCCCTGGACCATGGGTGTCGGCAGGATGGTCAGCGTGGCCGTGCCAGGGAGGCCCATCGGGCACGCGATCATGGCGCCGTTCACGACGATCTGGCCCATCGGGCACCTCCTTCGGTCGAACTCAATCCTACGGCGGATCGACGGTCAGGCGCGGCCCCGGCCCTTCCGATAGCGGCGGATCAGCGCGTTCGTGGAGCTGTCGTGGGAGGGGGCGGGCGCCGCTTCGGCGGTGAGCTCGGGCGCGATCCGGACCGCCAGCGACTTGCCGAGCTCGACGCCCCACTGGTCGAACGAATCGATCCCCCAGATCGTGCCCTGGGTGAACACCTTGTGCTCGTACAGCGCGACCAGGGCGCCGAGGGTCCGGGGATCGAGCCGCTCGGCCAGGATCGTGTTGGTCGGGTGGTTGCCGGCGAACGTTCGGGCCGCGACCTGCGCTTCGGGGACCCCTTCGGCCCGGACCTCCTCGGCCGTCTTCCCGAACGCGAGCGCCTCGGTCTGGGCGAGGAAGTTCGCCATCAGCAGGTCCTGGTGGCCGCCGGTCGCGCCGCCCAGCTCCTCGGCGGCGTGGACGAACCCGATGAAGTCGGCCGGGATGAGCTTCGTCCCCTGGTGGAGGAGCTGGTAGTAGGCGTGCTGGCCGTTCGTGCCCGGCGTGCCCCACACGATCGGGCCGGTCTGGACGGCGACGGGCCGCCCCTCGAGGTCGACCGACTTGCCGTTGCTCTCCATGTCGAGCTGCTGGAGGTACGCCGTGAACCGGCCGAGGTATTGGCTGTATGGCAGGATCGCGTGCGTCTCGGCGCCGAGCATGTCGCCGTACCAGATCCCGATGAGACCCAGCATCGCCGGCAGGTTCCTCTCCAGCGGCGCCGTCCGGAAGTGCTCGTCCATCGCGTGGAAGCCGTCGAGCATCTCGCGGAAGCGCTCGGGGCCGATGGCCACCATGAGCGACAGCCCGATGGCCGAGTCGTACGAGTACCGGCCGCCGACCCAGTCCCAGAACTCGAACATGTTGTCCGGGTCGATCCCGAACTCGGCCACCTTGGCCGCGTTCGTGGACACCGCCACGAAATGGCGGGCGACCGCCGCCTGGTCGCCCCCCAGCCCGGCGAGGAGCCAGGCCCGCGCGGAGCGGGCGTTCGTGAGCGTCTCGATCGTCGTGAACGTCTTGCTGCAGACGATGAACAGGGTCTCGACGGGATCGAGGTCCTGGGTCGCCTCGAACAGGTCCGTCCCGTCGACGTTCGACACGAACCGGAAGCGCATGTTCCGATCGCTGTACCAGCGCAGCGCATCGACGGCCATCGCCGGGCCGAGATCGGATCCGCCGATGCCGATGTTCACCACGTTCCGGATGCGCCGGCCGGTATGGCCGGTCCAGGCGCCCGAGCGGACGCGCCCGCTGAAGTCCGCCATCTTTCGAAGGACCGCATGGACGGCGGGGACGACGTCGTGGCCGTCGACCTCGATCACGGTGCCCTCGGGCGCGCGGAGCGCGACGTGGAGGACGGCGCGGTCCTCGGTCACGTTGATGCGGTCACCCCGGAACATCGCCTCGATCCGGTCGTGCAGGCGGGCACGCTCCGCGAGCGCCCGCAGGCCGCTCAGGGTCTCGTCGGTGATCCGGTTCTTGGAGTAGTCGACGAACAGGCCGGCGGCCTCGGCGGTAAGCCGCTCGCCTCGTTCGGGATCGGTCGCGAAGAGCTCCCGCAGGTGGGTGCCGCGCAGCTCCGCGGCATGCCGCTCAAGGGCGGCCCACTCGGGCTGTCTGGTCGATCCGGTCCATCACTCGCGTTCTCGCTGCTGCGGGCCTCAGTCGGTCGTGTCGTGCGCCGGGTCACCCCGGCGCCTTCGCTCGGGAGCCTTGCCCGCGCGGACCCGCCAAGTATCCGCCGACGGCGGTCGTGGCGCGGACCGGCCGCCCGAGGTTCAGATCCGGCGGACGCGGCCCTTGCGCTTCGGCCGCCGGAAGGCGAGCCGCAGGAGGGTGACCCGGAGCTTGCGCTGGGCGACCCGGAGGACCGAGAGCCGGTCGGGATCGAGCGTCTTGCGGCCGTACGCGACCTCGACCTTGGCCGCGGCCACGGTCTGGAGATCGGCCCGGGCGATGGGCAGGACCTCGCCGAGGGCGCCAGCGAACTCGAACGGCGTCTGGGTGGGCCGGGGCGCCCAGCCGAACCGCCCGGCCAAACGCACCAAAGCGGACCAGGCCGTCTCGGCCTGCGTGGGCCCCCGTGGCCCGCGCTGGTAGGCGACGAATGCCAGCAGGCCGACCACGAAGATGAGGATCAGCGCGACGACGATGAA
The DNA here is from genome assembly GCA_963849405.1 of uncultured Chloroflexia bacterium. Classification (GTDB taxonomy): domain Bacteria; phylum Chloroflexota; class Limnocylindria; order Limnocylindrales; family CSP1-4; genus C-114. The sequence continues at coordinate 231,026 of CAWKHG010000006.1, read as the reverse complement.
CGGCCCGTTGGACGAGGCGGGAGGCGTCGTCACGACTCCCCCGGCACCGGGCTGGCCGGTCCGATCGGGCGGCTCGAAGACCGCGCCGTCCCGGCCGCTCGGACGAGGCGACGACGGAGCCGCCGAGGCCGACGGGACGGGGACCCCGGGGATGAGCGCAGCCGGCTGGGTCGTGCCGTTGCCGGTCGGGTCGAAGACGTACCAGCCGTACCCCGGGAAGTAGACCTCGACCCACGCGTGCGAGTTGCTCAGGAGGATCTTCTCGACGCCGGCCGCATCGGGGGTGGAGGGCAGCCAGCCCTGCACGTACCGGGTGGCCACGCCAAGGTCCCGCAGGACCACGGCCATCGTCGTGGCGTACTGCTGGCAGAAGCCGCGCTTGAAGTGCGCGAAGCATTCGACCGTGCTCACGTTCTCGCACTCCAGGTCCGAGATGTCGGTGTCGTAGCGGAACTCGTCGGACCGGAGCACCGCCTTGGCCGCCTCGGCCAGGTCGTACGGGTCGTAGGCGTTGGTAGCGCAGAACGCGGCCGGGTCCTTCTGCCTGGTGCTCCGGGCCAGGCAGTCGTCGAGGGCCGCGCGTTTGATCTCGTCGATGAGCTGCCTGCTGTACGGGCCCAGGACGTCGGGCGCGATCGGGCGCAGGTACGTGGCCCGGATCTCGGCCGGATAGTCGGCCGACGCAGCGCGGAGCTTGTTCGCCGTGAAGCCATCGTTCGCGATGCGCGGGACGAGGGCCGTGGCGGTGTATGAGGTGAAGCTGTCGTTCGCCTCGAGCCCACCGAAGTAGCCTTCGGAGCCGACGACCGTGAGCTTCGTCGACAGGTCCATCGACTGGATGGCATCGGGCGCGAAGACGGTCCGCCCGCTGAAGTCGACCTTCGTGACCTTGAACGTCAGGGTGTTGCGCAGCTCCGGCGACGGCACCTGGTCGCCGGTGCCCTCGAGGATCGAGGATCCCGCCGGGTTGTCGAACTTGACGTTGTCGGAGGCGTAGAGCCACGTCCGCCCATCGAACGTGTCGTATGCCGCGGCCTTCCAGTAGTACGGCGTCAGGTCGCCGACCGGCACCTGGATCGTGAGCGCCTCGACCTGGTTCGTCTCCCACTTCCGCTGGATCGTCACGGCCGGCCCGAAGCTGACCCCGGTGATCTTGGTTCCCGGCCCGCCGACCGGGAAGAACCGCTGGATCTCCTGGCCGATCGAGACCAGCTTGTCGCTGAATCCGCTGAACGCCCCGGCGAGCGGCGCCGACGCCGCGGTCGAGGTGAGGAACAGCGAGCCCAGGATCGCGATCGTCACGAACGCCGTGCCGCCGCGGAGGTACAGGCCGGTCACGGTGGACGGATCGCCGATGCGGCGCTGGAGCCAGCTCGCCTTCTCGTCGTCGGCATGGACGCGGACGAGGAGCAGCAGCGCCGCGCAGGTGAAGATGACCAGGAACGGCAACTGGTCCCGGATCGTGATCGCGATGTTCAGCAGGAGCACGAGCCCGGTGACGAAGACCGCCCCGAGGGGCCGCCGGTGGCCGAGGACCGCGAAGCCGGCGAACTGGGCCGTCGCCCAGCAAGGAGCCCGAGGATCAGGAGGTGATGGCCGAGCTGGCTCGTCACGGTCCGGTTGCGAACCGTGAAGTCGAGGACGGCCTCCACGGCGGCGTCCGCGGTGGCGTGGAACCAGACGCCCGGTGAGCCGCCCGGGGTCGTCATGAGGACGGTGCCGACGAAGATCGGGACGACGATCGCGGCCACGACGGCGCCGAGCAGGTGGGTCGTCCAGCGGCCCCAGCCCACCTTGGCCCCGTACATCCCCCACGCCGCGCCGCCGAGGACCGTCCACGGCAGGAACCGCGTCCACTGCGCGTCGCCGAGCACCCAGCGGGCGTCATCGATGGACCAGGCGATGGGCATGACGAGGAGGACCACGAGGATGACGGTCAACCAGCCCTCTTCGGGCGCGAGCGGGATCCCGCGCCGTTTGGGCGCCGCGTTCGCCGCCGTCTCGGTCCACGGGCGATACGGGGTCTCGGACCGCGGCACGTACGAGGTCGCGGATGCGGATGTGCGATCGGGCGCCGAGCCGCGGCCGTTGTTGCTCATCCCTTGAGCGCCTCGGCGAGGGGCCGGCCCGCACTGACCCGGTGGACCTTGAGCTCGTACTCCGAGAGCGCGTGGCTCAGCGCGCGCGTCTCCTGGTCACGCGCGGCCAGCGAGAGCGGGTCGGGCTCCGGGGCGCTATCACCTTCGGCGTGGCGGGTGAAGCTCGGGGCGTCGAGCAGGACGACGACGCAGGCGACGCCGCGCGTCCGCAGGGCGGCCAGCGGGCGCACCCAGCCGCGGTCGCGTGACGACGTGATGACGACCGCGGTCATCCCCCGCCGGAGTCGCGCCAGGCCGTTGACGAGCGCCTCCGCCAGCGGAGCCGATCCGTCCGCGTCCACCGCGGCGAGGAGCTGCATGATCTTGAGGTGCTGCCGGCCGCCGCGGTCCGCCGGCAGGATCGCCGCGCGGTGGCCGTTCGTGGTGATGCCGACCGCGCGGTTCTCGAGCAATCCCCGATCGGCGATCGAGGCGGCGGCGCGCACGGCGACCTCGACGGTCGACTCGTCGCCCTTGCCCGCCTGCACCCGCCGGTCGAGGTCCAGGAAGATCCACACGTCCGAGGTCTGCTCGAGGTCGAACTCCTTGACCTGGATCTCGCCGTGGCGGGCCGTCGACTTCCAGTGGATCCGGTTGAAGCTGTCGCCCGGGGCGTACGGCCGGACGGTCGTCGCGAGCGGCGTCGTCTGGAGCGTCCGTTCGGGCGCCGAGTGGCTGCCCTCGATGTTGGCCGCCGGCAGGCGCCACATCGGCAGCCGCTCGACCCGCGGGTAGACGACGAGCGTCAGGCCCTGGCCGACGGCGGCCGACGCCTCGAACAGCCCGAACGGGTCGCCCGTCCGGATCTGGAGCGGCTCGATCCGGAAGTGACCGCGCCTCGCCAGCGGCGTCTTGACGACCCACGACCGCTCGCCGCGCGAGTGCGAGCGAGAGGGCGCGCCCGGCCAGCCCGCCCGGCAGGTTCGTGGGGTTGTTGACCTCCAGCCAGGGCTTGGGGATGCGGCCGGCGTTGCGCAGCGTGTAGGTCAGGCGGAGCGTGTCGCCGACCCGGCCGTGGAGCTGGTTGACCGCGTAGCCGGCCTCCAGGTCGCTCAGGCCGAGGCGGGTGAGGACGTAGCTCCCGCCGACGACCAGCACGCCCAGGTAGAGCAGGTAGAAGAGGAAGGGCTCGCCGGTCGAGAACGCGGCGACGAGCAGCGACCGTGGCCACGACCAGGGCCTGGAGACGCCGGATCACTGGGGCATCCCGGCGTCCGGCATCCGGCGGCTCATGTCGGTCGTCCCGAGCGCTGCCTGGTCGCTACGCGTCGGTCGCGGCGAGGGAGCGTGGGCCGGTCCCGCGACCCTGGGGTCGGATGCCCTCGACGGGCGTCGTGTCGAGGAGCTCGCGGACGACCTGGCCCGGCTGGACGTCGTGGATCGTCGAGCTCGTCTTGATGATCAGCCGGTGGGCGAGGGCCGGCTCGGCCAGCGCCTTGATGTCGTCCGGGATGACGTAGTCGCGACCGAGCAGGGCGGCCATCGCCTGGCCGGCCCGGTACAGGGCGAGCGACCCGCGCGGCGACGCGCCGAGGTACACGTCCGGATGGTTGCGGGTGCCGTTGACGAGCCGGACGATGTAGTCGCTGACCGTCGAATCGACGTAGATCTCCTTGACCGCGGTCTGGAGGTCGCGCAGCTCCTCGACGGCCAGGACGACCTCGATCTCGTCGAGCGGATGGGCCCGCTTCTGCTCGTCGAGGATCACGATCTCCTCGATCGGCTGCGGGTAGCCCAGGCGGATGCGCAGCAGGAACCGGTCGAGCTGGGCCTCGGGAAGGGCGAACGTGCCCTCGTACTCGATCGGGTTCTGGGTGGCGATCACGAGGAACGGGTCGGGCATCATGTAGGTCGTTCCGTCGATCGTCGACTGGCGCTCCTCCATGCACTCGAGCAGGCTCGACTGGGTCTTCGGCGTCGCCCGGTTGATCTCGTCGGCGAGGACCACCTGGGCCATGATCGGGCCCGGCCGGAACTCGAACTCCTGGGTCTTCTGGTTGAAGATCGACAGCCCGGTCACGTCGGTCGGGAGCAGGTCCGGGGTGAACTGGATGCGCCGGAAGCTGCAGCCGAGGCTGCGGGCGATGGCCTTGGCCAGCATCGTCTTGCCGGTCCCGGGCACATCCTCGATGAGCAGGTGGCCGCGGCACAGGAGGGCGACCAGCGCCAGGCGCACCTCGTGGTGCTTGCCGACGATGACTCGCTCGACGTTCGCGACGACCCTCTCGCCGGATTCCTGGATCTTCGTCATGAGGCTCCTCGCCAGGTGAGCGCGCCCCCCAGAAGGCCGCGCGGGTCCGGTCAGGGCTGGGGCCCGGGCCGCAGGTGTCACGGGATAGTACGTCCGAAGACGCTGGAGGGTTCGCGGTTGTGCCGGACAGCACCGACGAATCTGCCGATCGGTCGCCCCGCGCTGGCAGACCCGGACGGTCGGACGCATGATGCCGGTGCCATGGACCATCCCGGCGACGACATCGCAACGGCGGAGCTCCGGCGGCTCGCGGCCAGCGCCGATCCGGCGACCCGTTGGCGTCGCTGGGGCGCGTACCTGTCCGAGCGCCAGTGGGGCACGGTCCGCGAGGACTACTCGGCCGACGGCAACGCCTGGGAGTACCTCCCCCACGACCACGCCCGGTCGCGCGCCTACCGCTGGGGCGAGGACGGCATCCTCGGGATCTGCGACGACCAGGCCCGGCTGTGCCTGGCGCTGACCCTCTGGAACGGCGCCGATCCGATCCTCAAGGAGCGCTTCTTCGGCGTGAGCGGCCCGGAGGGCAACCACGGCGAGGACGTCAAGGAGCTCTACTGGTATCTCGACGCCACGCCCACCCACAGCTACCTCCGCGCGGCGTATGCCTACCCCCAGCGGGCGTACCCGTACGCCGACCTCGTCGCCGAGAGCAGGCGCCGGACCAAGGACGACCCGGAGTACGAGCTGGTCGACACCGGCGTGCTCGCCGAGGACCGCTTCTTCGACATCGTGGTCGAGTACGCGAAGGACGCGCCCGAGGACATCGCGATCCGCTACACGGTGACCAACCGCGGCCCGGAGCCGGCCACCCTCCACCTCCTGCCGACCCTGTGGTTCCGCAACACGTGGGCCTGGGGCCGCCATCGGACGCGCCCCACGATCGAGGACGGTCGCGCCACGTGGGACGTCCCGAGCCTCGTCGCGCGCCATCCGCGGCTCGGGCAGATCGCCCTGCTGGCCGAGGGCGCCACGGACCTCCTGTTCACCGACAACGAGACGAACGCCGGGCGGCTCTTCGGCGCGCCGACCCGGGCCCTGGCTCAAGGACGGGATCGGGGCGGCGGTCGTCGACGGACGGACCGACACGGTCAATCCGGCCGGCACGGGGTCCAAGGCGGCGGCCCGGTACGTGCTCGAGCTGGCTCCCGGCGAGACCGCGACGGTGCGGATGCGGCTGGTATCGATCGAGCCGCCCGCTCCGGCCAGCCCGCCGGCCGAAGGGGTTCCACCGGCAGCCCCGCCCCGTTCGATCCCCGCATTCGTCGACCCCGCCCGGCCCCTCGGCGACGTCGATGCGGTCATCGCCAGCCGCCGCGCCGAAGCCGACGCGTTCTACGAGCCGCGCTGCGATCCCGGCGCCGAGCGCCGACGAGCGGCTGGTCCAGCGGCAGGCGTTCGCCGGCCTGATCTGGTGCCAGCAGCGGTACAACTACGACGTCCCGGAGTGGCTCGACGGCGACCCGGCCCAGCCGCCTCCACCGCCCGACCGGCGCTACGGACGGAACGCACGCTGGCGGCACATGAACGCGAGCGACGTCATGTCGATGCCCGACTCGTGGGAGTACCCCTGGTTCGCCGCCTGGGACCTGGCGTTCCATTGCGTCCCGCTCGCCCAGATCGACGCCGAGTTCGCCAAGGCCCAGCTCAACCTGCTGACCCGCGAGTGGTTCATGCACCCGAGCGGCCAGCTGCCGGCCTACGAGTGGGCGCTCGACGACGTCAACCCGCCCGTCCACGCCTGGGCGGCCCGGCGCGTCTACCAGATCGACGCCCGGATCAACGGGCGGGCCGACCGGGCGTTCCTCGAGCGCGTCTTCCACAAGCTGCTGCTCAACTTCACGTGGTGGGTGAACCGCAAGGACGCCGACGGCAACAACATCTTCCAGGGCGGCTTCCTGGGGCTCGACAACGTGGGGATCTTCGACCGGAGCGCGCCGCTGCCGGTGGCCGGGCATCTCGGCCAGGCCGACGGCACGGCGTGGATGGGCATGTTCTGCCTGAACATGCTGGCGATCGCCCTCGAGCTCGCCCGCGAGGACCCCGTCTACGAGGACGTCGCGACCAAGTTCTTCGAGCACTTCATGGCCATCGCCGGGGCGCTCAACGGCGTCGACGTCGTTGGCGAGGAGCGGGTCCCGCTCTGGGATCCGGACGACGAGTTCTTCTACGACGTGCTCCACCTCGACTCGGGCGAATTCGTGCCCCTCAAGGTCCGCTCGATGGTCGGCCTCATCCCGCTCCTCGCGGTCGAGACGCTCGACGAATTCGACCCTCGAGGCGCTCCCCGACTTCCGGCGTCGGATGCGCTGGTTCCTGGCCCATCGGCCGGACCTGGCATCCCTCGTCGCGTCGTGGGAGCAGCCCGGCCAGGGCCGGCGGCGGCTGCTGGCGCTCGTCCACGGGCACCGGCTCAAGCGGATCCTCGGGCGGATGCTCGACCCCGACGAGTTCCTGTCCGACCACGGCGTCCGTTCGCTCAGCCGCTACCACCGCGACCACCCGTTCACGCTGGACCTGGGCGGCGTCACGAGCCGGGTGGACTACGAGCCCGCCGAATCGCGGACCGGCATCTTCGGTGGCAACTCGAACTGGCGCGGGCCGGTCTGGTTCCCGGTCAACTACCTGCTCATCGAGGCGCTCCAGCGGCTCGACCACTACTACGGGCCGGAGTTCACCGTTGAGTGCCCGACCGGATCCGGCAGGTTCCGCTCGATGGCCGGCGTCGCCGACGACCTGTCGCGCCGCCTGGAGGGCCTCTTCCTGAAGGACGCCGGCGGGACGCCGCCCGTGCGACTGGAGCCGTGGATCTCCTGCGCGACGATGGCCCGTTCCGCGACCGCATCCTGTTCAACGAGTACTTCGATGGCGAGACCGGGGCCGGCCTGGGGGCCAGCCACCAGACCGGCTGGACGGCGCTCGTGGCCAAGCTCATCGAGCAGACGAGCCGGAGCTCGATGCTGGCGAGCGGGGGCGACGGGTGAAGGCCGGCCCGCAGCCGGCCGGCGTCCCGCTCGTCGCGCACGGTCGGGCGATCCTGGGCGACCTCGCAGCCGCGACACGGCGCGAGTGGCTGGTCACGAACGGGATCGGCGGCTTCGCGATGGGCACGCTCGCCGGGCTCGGGACGCGGAGCTATCACGGCTGGCTCGTGGCGGCCACCCAGCCGCCGGTCGGGCGGCGGATGCTCGTCGGCGGCCTCGTGGAGCGGCTGGCGGTCGGCGGCCGGACGTTCGCCCTGGATGCCCACGAGTACGCCGACGGGACCATCGACGGGCGGGGCTGGGAGCTCCAGGAATCGTTCCTGCTCGACGGCTCGATGCCCGCCTGGCGCTTCGCCATCGAGGACCAGGTCGTCGAGCGGCGCGTCTGGATGGAGCGCGGAGCCAACACGACGTACGTCCGCTACCGGCTCGCCCGCGGGTCCCGGCCGGTCGAGCTCACGGTCTCGCCGCTCACCACGGACCGCGAGCTCCACGGGGCGACGCGGGCCGGCCCGGCGCCTGCCGTCGACCGGATCGAGGGCGGCCTGCTCGTGCGCTTCGCCGACGACGCGACCACGATCCGGGTCCTCGCTCCGGACGCCGACGTCACCGCCGACGGGGCCTGGTGGATCGGCTTCCGCCACCGGGAGGAGACCGCCCGCGGCGAACCCGACCTGAGCGACCTGTACCTCCCGGGGACGTTCCACGCGACGCTCCGGCCCGGCCGATCGTGGACGCTCGTCCTGTCGGCCGAGGACGATCCCGACCTCGACGGCGAGGCCGCGCTGAACGCCGCATACGGGCATGACGCGGACCTCATCCGCGCGGCGGGCGGCGACCGCCTGTCGCCGTTCGTGCGCCAGCTGGTCATGGCGGCCGATGCGTTCATCGTCCGCCGCGACGCGGTCGCCCAGGGCGAGGGCGACCCGTTGGCCGACGGAGAGGGACGCTCGATCATCGCCGGCTACCCGTGGTTCAACGACTGGGGCCGCGACACGATGATCGCGCTGCCGGGCCTGACCCTCGCGACCGGGCGGGCCGCCGAGGGGGCCGCGATCCTGCGGGCCTACGGCCGCTGGATCGCCGACGGGCTGCTCCCCAACGACTTCCCGTCGGTCGCCGGCGTGACGCCCGAGTACAACACCGTGGACGCGGCGCTCTGGTACATCCAGGCGATCCGCGCCTACCACGAAGCGACCGGCGACGACGCCCTGCGCGACGAGCTCCTGCCGGTCGTCCGCTCGATCGTGGACGCCCACGTCGCCGGGACGCGCCACGGGATCGGGGTGGACCACGCGGACGGGCTCCTGCGGGCAGGCGAACCGGGCGTGGCCGTCACCTGGATGGACGCCCGGATCGACGACCGGGTGGTGACACCACGGGTGGGCAAGCCCGTCGAGGTCAACGCACTCTGGTACAACGCGCTCGTCACGGTCGGGTCGTGGCTGCTCGGCGCCAACGACCACGCGACCGGCCAGGCGTACATGACCCTCGCCGAGCAGGTGGCGAAGAGCTTCCGGCGCCGGTTCTGGCGGCCGGAGCTCGGCCATCTCGCCGACGTGGTGGACGGGTCCGATGGGGACGACGTCGCGCTCCGCCCGAACCAGGTCTTCGCCCTGTCGCTCCACTTCCCGCTCCTCGAGGGCGACCAGGCCCGCTCGACCCTCGCCGCGGTCGGGCGGTCGCTCCACACGTCGTACGGCCTGCGGACGCTCTCCCCGGACGACCCGGCCTACCTCGGGACGTACGCCGGCGACCGGGAGGCGCGCGACGGCGCGTACCACCAGGGCACGGCGTGGGCCTGGCTCATGGGGGCGTACGCGGAGGCGATCGAGCGGGTCACCTCCGATCGCGCCGCCGCGCTCTCGGTCCTGCGCCCGTTCGAGGCGCACCTGGCGGACGCCGGACAGGGCTCGATCTCGGAGATCTTCGACGGCGACGCACCTCATGCGCCACGAGGCTGCCCGGCCCAGGCCTGGTCCGTGGCGGAGGTCCTGCGGGTCTGGCGCCAGCTCGCCCGGGAGTAACGCGGCGGTGGCGGCAGCCCGGAGCGTCGCAGCGCCGAGCGGGAGCGCGTCAGCCGTTGACGAGCGTGATCGCCCCGACCCAGAACGTCATCAGGCAGCCGATCCCGCCCATCACCGCCAGGAACGGTTCGCCGCCCGACCAGGCGGCCAGCGCCATGAACGCGAACAGGCCGCCAAGCACGATCGCGATGCCCGCCAGGCCGATCCGCTCGATCCAGGGCCGCCGCTCCCGCGCCGGCTCGTCGGCGGAGCCCTCCGGAGGCCGGGCGTCGGCAGGACCGGTCATCGGGTCGCCTCCGTCGGCAGGGTGGGCGGGCGCCGATCCGGACGGGATCCGCGGCCGGCCCTGAGTCTAGCAGCGGCCCGTTCGAGCCCGGACCATCGGTGCGGGACCGGGGTACCAGCGATGGGGAGTACCGGCATGACCCTGCGGTATACTCTCGCTCCCGCGCAGGCGACGTGCCGTCGAGCGTGTGGAATACCCAGCGGAAACACGATGCCCGAGATCCTCACCGAATCGTTCTGCGAGCGTTGTGGCACTCGCTACACCTTCCAGTCGGCTGCGCCCAAGGTAGGGCGCCTCGCGAAGATGAAGGTGCTCTCGCGCGGGTTCAAGAACTACGTCCTGAGCGATGAGACCTCCCTCGACGAGGCCCTGGCCGACGCCCGCAGCGTGGACGATCGCGAGACCTCGGTCGAGCAGCTCGATGCCTTCCACAAGACGTTCAACTTCTGCATGTCCTGCCGGCAGTACACCTGCCAGAACTGCTGGAACGATCGCGAAGGCCGCTGCCTCTCCTGCGCTCCGAGCCTGAGCGTCGGGATCCTCCCGTCGTCCCTGCCGGCCCTGAACCCCGTGGCCGGGATGTCGAGCCTGGTCGGCAACGGCCACGTCCATGCCGAGGGCAACGGCCATGTCGAAGGCGCGGACGCCGACCGCCTGGCCCGGCACGGACCTCGGCATCGCCTCGGACGAGATCCCGTTCGCGGGCACGGCCGCGGTCGAGGAGAAGCCCCTCTCGCGCCTGGAGGCGCTCTTCGGGCGCGAAGCCGCCGCCCGGATCGAGGCCGGCGCTCCGAAGGTCGACGAGACCGAGAAGGAGATCACCAGCGTCCCGGAGATGATCGGACTCGAGAAGCCCGACAAGAAGCACCGCGAGCCCGCGCCGCGTGAGCCGGAGCTCATCGGCATGGAGGCGGAAGCCGCTGCGGAGCCCGAAGCCGAGCCGGTCCTGACGATGGTGGCCGACGAGCCCGACGTCGAGGACGCGATCGCGGCCGCCGACGCGGAGCTCGAGGCGGAGCCGGAACCGCTCCTCGCCCTGGCAGCCCCGACGCAGGAGTCCGCCGAGGCGGACGAGACGGACGAGGACGCCGTCGCCGCATCGACCCTCGCCGCCGAGCCCGCGCCGCCGGTCCACGCGGTGGATCCGGAGACCGACGAGCTGGCAGCCGCGGCCGCCGCGCAGACCCACGGCCTCCTGGACAAGTTCCGCGCCCGGCCCGAACTCCCGGCGCCGACGCCGATCGCGTCGACCCCCATCACGCCGATGGTCGAGATGCCCCGGCCCGTTCCGACTCCAGCCGCGACCCCAGAGCCGCAGCTCCCGTATGCCGGCGATCGGGCCGCAGGCGGACCCGTCGATGCCCCAGCCGTTCGGGGTCATCGGTCGCCCGCAGGCACCCAGCCAGCAGCCCTACGCTCCGCGGGTCGCGATGCCCTACGCGGCGCCGGCCGGCCTGCCCTACGCGGGACCGGACGCGCCGATCCAGCCGTACCCGGCACCGGTACCTGCGCATCCCGCACCGACCCCGGCGATGTACCCGCCGTTCCAGTCCGGCTACGCGGCTCCCCGGCACCGCCCCAGTCGCAGTACGCGACCCCGCCGGCCCCGCCCTCGTTCGCGACGCCGCCCGCCTACCCGGCCCTCCAGCCGCAATACCCGGCCCCGGCCCCGACCCCGCCACCCGCTCCGTCTTGGCGGATGGTCGCGCCGGAGAGCCCGTACCTGGCGCCCGCGCCCGGCGCACCGGCGCACACGGCGCCGCCAGCGGCGGCCGGCCCGGAGCCGCAGTGGCCGACGACCCCGTCCTGGCCGGCGCCGCTCGCCCGCGGCGCCGAAGCCGTCTGGGCCGAGTCGACGCGCGACCTGCTGAGCCGCCCGGAGGCCGGTGTCTCGGCGTGCTTCAACTGCGGCCTGCCGCTCTCGGCGACCGCCCGCTTCTGCCGCCGCTGCGGCACGAGCCAGGTCAGCTCCTAGGCGTCGCCCGCGCCTGAGGCCGCGGGCCCTCGTCGCCCGTCGTTCCTCGCGTCAGCCGCCGCGAACGGCCGTCTGCCGGACCCGCACCCAGGCGGCCCCGATCAGCAGCAGCTGGAACCCCAGGGAGAGCCAGATCATCGTCGCGAGCACGATGACGAACCCGCTGAACAGCTCCAGCGCCCCGAGCAGCCGTCCCTGGATGGCCACGAAGATGTTCGACAGGAGCGTGAGGGCCAGCGCCACGACGACGGTCGGTCGCCCGGCGTAGCGCCACGGAACGGTGGCCGGGGGCACCCAGCGGAGGATGGCCCCGACGCTCGCGACGTACGAGCAGGACCGGGGTCAGGATCAGGCCGACCGAGGTCGCGGCGCTCACGACGGGCAGCGCGTCCGGCGGCAGGATCGTGTCCACCATCGCGGTGACGGTGCCGAGGGCGACCGAGCCGACGATGGCCCCGATGAGGATCCCCGTCACGACGAGGCCGCGCACGAGTCGGGCCCGCAGCCCGCGCTGGTGGACGCCCGAGAAGACCCGCCCGAACGCCGTGTCGATGTCGCCGTAGAAGCGGCTGATCCCCCACGACAACCCGAGCAGGCCCAGGATCGAGAACTGGGTGGCCGAGTCGGCCACGCGGTCGAGGCCGGTCCGGAGCAGCTCCGCCAGGGGTGGCAGGCGCAGCGCGAGCTCCTCGACGAGGGCCGCCTGCCGGACCGGATCGCGGACGAGGAAGCCGATGAGGCCGACGATCAGGAGGCAGGCCGACAGCGACGCGAGCAGGCCGCTGTACGCCAGGCCGCCGGCCAGCAACCCCCCGCCGGCATCGCCGTAGGCCTCCAGCACCGCCTGGGCGGTGACCACGCGCGGCTGTTGCCGCAGGGACTCGACGAGCGCCGCCAACCGCTGACGGAGCGACGTCATCGGATCGGTCCGGCCGCCCCGGCGGTCAGGTCCCGAGGTCTTCGAAGAGCCCGGGCTGGACGTCCTGGGCGCGCACCCGCCGCGGCGCCGCGATCAGCGCCCGGACCTCGCCGCGGCGCACGAAGCGGCGGCCACCCAGCTTGATGCTCTGGAGGCGGCCCGCCCGTGCCCAGCCGCCGATCGTCGCCGGGCGGAAGTGGATGTTCGCCGCGCGCAGGACCTCGGACGCCTCGGCCAGGCTGATCCAATCGGCAGCACTCGGCATCTCAGTCCCCTTTCGAAGGCGCGGTCGAACCGCGGGACGCGTGCGCGCCGTCCGACGACCCGGATGCCGGACTCGAGCCGGAGCCCTTATCGGAACGCTCGGACTTGTCCGAGGTCTTGTCCGAGGCCTTGTCGGACCCCTTGTCCTGGCCCTTGTCCGAGCCGGACCCACCGGAGTCGCCGGAGGTCGAGGCGCCGCTCGAGCCGCCGTCGGCCCCATCGGCCTTCGCGGCCGCCTTCGTCCGCGCGGTCGAACCGCGGTCCTTCTTGGCCCAGCCGCTGCCCTTGTAGAGGATGGTCGGCGAGACGATCGCCTTGCGCATGGCGTGGGCGTGGCAGTTCGGGCACTCGGTCGGGCCCTGCTCGTGGACCCCGTGCATCACCTCGATGCGGTGGCCGCAGGCGCGACACACATAGTCGTAGGTGGGCATCCGGGGGTCTGGTTCGGGGTCCGGTCAGCCGCGGAGGAGGCGCATGCCGCACTTCGGGCAGTAGAAGGCCCGTTCGTGGCCCGAGACGAACCCGCAATGGGCGCAGACGAGGCCGCCTCGGCCGGCCGCCGGGACCGGGCGCTCGATCTGGGTGATGCCCATCGCGAACTGGTTGGCGAGCACGTTCGTCAACAGGCCGCCCAGGATCCGCGCGCCGATGCGATCCGTGTCGCCGCGGACGCCCTTGCCGCCCCAGCCCACGACGGCCCGGACGATCATGTCGCCGGTCGCCTCATCCCAGTGCGATGCCACGCCGCCGATGATCGCGTTGTACTCCGGGTAGCCGGACGTGTCGACCTCCCCGTCGAGCAGCGCGCACACGAACGTGTCGAAGGCGAGATCGATCGCGTCGATCGATTCGAGGACGACGAGCGCGTGGCGAGTGATCGGTCCGCTCTCGTGATGGGCGTTCAGCCACTGCATCGCCTCGGACGGGCGCGAGATGTTTGGCGTCGCCTGGCCGAACTCGATCGGCAGGGGCTCCACGACCTCGACCTCGCTCTGGGCGAGTCCGATGAGCATCGAGGGCAGCTCGCTCAGGGCGCGCGGGCCGGCCTTCATCCGGACGCCCTCGCTGCTCTTCCCGGCGTAGTACAGCTTGAGCTGGTATTCCTGGGCCGTGACCTCCTCGGACATCGTGTTCGAAGAGGCGGCTGGTCCCGCCGGCGCCGCGGCATCGCCGCCCTTGCGCTTGAGGAAGTCGAGTGGCACGCCAGTTCCCCGTTCCGTGGCTCGTTGGTCTCCACGCATCGTACCAGCGTGCCGCAGCGCGGGTCGCCCCGGCCGACGGAGCCCGGATCGAGGTCCACCCGCGCCGTCCCCCGGCGAAGGCCGGGCCGCCCTCGATAGACTGGGGCCATGTCGAGCGCGCAGCCGGCGATCCGGACGTTCCAGCCGTCCGAACCTTCGATCGCCCGGGCGACAGACCTGGGCGGGGTCGACGTCCTCAAGCAGGGCAACCTCTATCTCATCACCGATCCGTTCGGGGACATCCATCCCGACTCGCGCGGCCTGGGGTTGTATTCGGGCGAGACACGGATCCTGTCGTGCTCGGTCCTGCGCATCGACGGCTTCCGGCCGACCGTGCTGCGAGGCGATTCGGGCGAGGGCTTCCGGGGCACGATCCAGCTGACCAACCCCGAGGAGCGCCGCGACCCGGCCGACAAGATCCGGGCCGGTCGGGCGCTCGCCCGCCAGACGCTGGCAATGACCCGCCATCGGCTCGTCGGCGCCGGGCTCGCGGAGCGGCTGATCATCGCCAACTTCACCGAGCACGCGGTGAACCTGTCGATCGAGCTGACGCTGGGGGTCGACGCGGCGGACATCTTCGAGGTGCGCGGCTATCACCGGCCCCAGCGCGGCCAGTACGGGCCCGTCGCGATCGACGAGCGGCACGTCGCCTTCGGGTACCAGGGGCTGGACGGGTTCCTGCGCCGGACGTTCGTCTCGTTCCCCACGGCCGAGGTGGAGCCGGCGAGCGACGGCGTCGAAGGCGGGTCGGTCCTCGTCCGCTGGCGCCGCGAGGTGGCGCCGGGCACCCAGACCGAGGTCGAATGGACCGTCTGGGGCACCGACGCCAAGGCGACCGGCGCCGTGCCGCCCGCGGTCGATACGTTCCCCGAACCGCCGGCGATGAGCGAGTCGGACGGAGTGGCGGCCTACGCTGCCTGGACGAAGGGTTCGACGCTCATCCAGTCGGACAACCAGTTGTTCGACCGCCTCGTGGCCCGCGGCCTGACCGACCTGCAGCTGCTCATGAACGACGGTCCGGATGCGGGCGAGCGCTACGTCGCGGCCGGCGTCCCGTGGTTCGCCACCCTCTTCGGGCGTGACGCGCTCATCACCGCGTACGAGGCCATGGCCGTCCGGCCAAGCCTGGCGGTCGAGACGCTCAAGGTGCTCGCCGCCCACCAGGCCACGGCCGACGATCCGGAGCACGACGCCGAACCCGGCAAGATCCCCCACGAGCTGCGGACCGGCGAGATGGCCCGGACCGGCGAGCTGCCATTCGGCGCGTACTACGGCAGCGTCGACTCGACGCCGCTGTGGCTCGTCCTCCTCGGCGAGACGTTCGACTGGACCGGCGACCTGGCCCTCGTCGATCGCCTCTGGCCGAACGCCCTGGCCGCGCTCGAGTGGATCGACCGCTCCGGCGACCTGGATGGCGACGGGTTCGTGGAGTACCGGCGGCGATCCAAGCGCGGCCTCATCAACCAGGGCTGGAAGGACTCGAGCGACGCGGTGCGCGATCGACGCGGCAACACCGTGGAGCCGCCGATCGCCCTGGCCGAGGTCCAGGGCTACGTCTTCGACGCCAAGCGCCGGCTCGCCCGGCTCGCCCGCATGCGCGGCGAGACCGGCCTGGCCGACCGGCTCGAGACCGACGCGGCGCTCCTGAAGAAGCGCTTCGACGAGGCGTTCTGGGTGCCCGACCAGGGTTCCTACGCGATGGCCCTCGACCGCGACAAGAAGCCGGCCGACGCGCTGACCTCGAACCAGGGGCAGGCGCTGTGGAGCGGGATCGTCGATGCGCGGCACGCCCAGGAGGTCGCGAACTGCCTGACCGGCCCGGGCCTCCACTCGGGCTGGGGGATCCGGACCTACGCGGCCGGCCAGCCCGGGTACAACCCGCTGAGCTACCACGTCGGCAGCATCTGGCCCCACGACAACGCGCTCACCCTGGCCGGGCTCAAGGGCTACGGGTTCGATGCCGAGGCGAACGCGCTCGCCGGCCAGCTCTTCGAGGTCGCCCAGCACTTCCCGGACTTCCGGATGCCCGAGCTCTTCTGCGGCTTCGACCGCGCCTCGGTCGGCGTGCCGGTCCCCTACCCCGTCGCGTGCTCGCCGCAGGCCTGGGCCGCGGCCGCGCCCATGCTCATCATCCGGTCGATGCTGGGCCTGCGCGCCCGGGCCAACGAGGGAGCGCTCGAGCTCGTCCGTCCCCACCTGCCGACCTGGCTCGGCAAGCTCACGGTCTCGAACCTCCGGGTGGGCAACGCGTCGGTGGACCTGCTCATCCACCGCTGGCGCGGGACGACGAGCGCCGAAGTCCTGCGCAAGGACGGCGATCTCGAGGTGACGATCCGGGTCTAGCGCCCGCGGGGCAAGGCTCCCGAGCGAAGGCGCCGGGGTGGCCCGGCGCACGAGCGCCCGACGGGCGCCACTGAGATCTCGGTTCAGCCCCGCGCAGCGCGGCCCGCCCCGACGGGCTCCTGCTGGCCGACCAGCCGGGTGTACAGGGCCTCGTAGCCGTCGACCATGCGCTCGGCCGAGAAGCGGCTGAGCACCGAGGCGCGGATGGCCGCCCGGTCGATCGCGTCGATCTCGGGCAGGCGCCGCGAGAGCTCTGCCACGTCGTCGGCGACGATCCCGTCGATCCCGTCGCGGACGATCTCGGGCAACGCCCCCGTTCGCCGCGCCACGACCGGCGTGCCACAGGCGAGCAATTCGATGGCCACCAGTCCGAAGGGTTCGGGCCAGTCGCCGGGCATGAGCGTCGCGTGGCTGCCGGCGAGGAGGCGGTCGCGCTCGGGGCCGGCGAGCTCGCCCAGGTACTCGACGTCGGCGCTTCGGCCGGTCGGGCCGAACGACTCGTCGTAGTAGGCCTTCTCGGCCGGCGTCGACGGTTCCTTGGCCGCCACCCGGAGCGGCCGACCGGCCAGCCGGGCGATCTCGATCGCCTCGACGAGCCCCTTCTCGGGCATGAACCGCCCCACGTAGCAGAGCGCGTCGCCGCGCCGCTCCTCGAACGGAGCGGCCTCCAGCGCGAGCCCGTTGTGGATGATCGACCAGGGGACCTCGGGGTGGGCGTAGGCCTGGGCGGCGCTGATCGCGACGAGGCCGTCGGGCGCCGCGGCCAGCAGCCCGGCCGACCATGGCTGGTCGATCCGGCCGTGGAAGGTGACGACCGTCGGCGTGGCGACCGCGCGGGCCAGGACGAGGCCGCTGAACTCCAGGTGGGCGTGGATGACGTCGAAGGACGACGCCTGGCTCAGCACGGCCAGCTGGGTGGCGATGAGGTAGGGCGCCGGTTCCGTGTTCAGACCCAGCGAGCGTAGCGCCCTCGGGACGACGGGTACGAGGCGCCCCGGCGCGGTGGAATCGCCGCTCGCGAACAGGGTCACGTCATGGCCCCGGCGTTCGAGCTCGGTGACGAGCGTGCCGACGATCCGTTCGGTGCCGCCGTACGCCACGGGCGGCACGGCCTCGAACGGCGGTGCGACCTGGGCGATGCGCAGCGCGGGGATCGACATGGCCCGAGTCTGTCACAGACGGAGAAGCGAGGCGTTCAGCGCGCCATCCACGGGTGTTGCAGCGGCCGTTCAGAGAGCGTGGGTCGTGGCGGCCGTCGCAGCCAGGATGACGGCCTCGTCGGGCCGCAGGCGCAGGCCATCCGGGCCTGTCTCGGGCAGCGAGCGGTGCGTCCCCACCAACGGCATCCATCGCCCGGGAGCGACAGCGGCAAGGTCCACGGTGCGGTCCTGCCCGACGAAGTTGACGAGGACGAGGAGGGACTCGTCGCCGGCCGTGCGGGTCCAGGCGAGCACGTCCGCGGCGCCGCTCTCGAGCCGCGTCATCGACCCGCGCCGGAGCGGCGGCGACTCGCGCCGGTACGCCAGCAGGCGCTGGTACGTGGCCAGGACGGAGTCGGGATCGCCGGTCTGTACGGCGACGTTGCGGGTCGCGGCGTCGGGGGCGAGGCGCAGCCACGGCCGGCCGCGTCGTGAAGCCCGCCCCGGGCCCACCGTCCCACTGCATCGGCGTCCGGCAGCGCGACCGGTCGTACCACGGGAAGTCCGGCCCGGCGATGAGCGCCGGCGGGTCGACGATCTCGTCGCGCGGGATGTCCACGTCGAGCATCCCGATCTCCTCGCCGTAGTAGAGGAACGACGTCCCACGCGCCGCCAGGATCACGACCGCGGCCGCCTTTGCGATCGCCTCGCGATCGCCGGCCCGATCCCGGCCGACCGATGCCGGGAGGCGGGTCGCCTGGCGCTCGCGATCGTGGTTCGAGAGGGCCAGTGTCGGCCGGCGGTCGGGCCCGTAGGCCGCCTCACGCCGATCGAGCGCGGCCGCGTACGCCGACGCCGTCCAGGGCGACTCCATGAGCGACCACTCGAAGACGAGGTGATGACCGACCGTGAGGCGTGCTGCCAGCTCGGTGCCGCCCGTGAACATCTCGCCGACGGTCAACCGCCCCGGCTCCTCGTCGACGATCGCCCGGAACCGCGTGATCAGGTCGATGAGGTCCGGCTGGTTCACGTCATAGCGGTGCTCGAGCCGCCAGAAGGGAGAGTCACCTCCCGGCAGGACCGGATTCGACCGGAGGTCGGGGTCCTTGTACAGGGCGTTGAACACGTCGAGCCGGAAGCCATCGACGCCCCGCGCGAGCCAGCCCCGGACCATCGCCCACTGGGCGGCCTCGACGGCCGGGTTGCGCCAGTTCAGCTCGGGCTGGCCGACGAGGAACGTGTGGTAGTAGAACTGGCCGCGTTCCGGGACCCACTCCCAGCCCGGTCCGCCGAAGAACGAGACCCAGTTGTTGGGCGGCAGCGGCTGGTGGTTCTCGTCCCAGCCCGACGGATCGCGCCACAGGTAGAAGTCGGCGTAAGGTCCCTCGCGCGACGCCTTCGACGCGAGGAACCAGGCGTGCTCGTCGCTCGTGTGGTTCAGCACCAGGTCGAGGACCACCCGGATCCCGCGGGCGTGGGCTTCCGCGACGAGCCGGTCGAAGTCGGCCTCGGTACCCAGGAGCGGGTCGACCCGCGCATGGTCGGTCACGTCGTAGCCGAGGTCGCGACCGGGCGACGGGTAGATCGGCGACAGCCAGATCGCATCGACGGGCAAGCCGCCCGGACCGAAGTAGTCGAGCCGGTCGACGATCCCGGCCAGGTCGCCGGTCCCGTCGCCATCGTGGTCGGCAAAGCTGCGCGGGTAGATCTGGTAGACGACGCCGTCGCGCCAGTCGGGGGCCGGCGCTTCCCGCCGGGCGGGGCGGCCCCGCGTGCCTCGGGTGGCTCGTTCGTGGACATCGTCCGTCCTCCTTTGACGCGCAGGGTCAGCCGCCGAGACGGGCCTCGATGCGGGCGACCTGGTCGCTGAGCTCGGCCGCCCGCGCGATGGCGCCCTCCACGACGGCCGGTGGCGCCTTCGAGGTGAACTCGGTGTTCTCCAGGCGGGCGCGGGCCGCAGCGAGCATCGACCGGGCGCTCGCCAGCTCCTTCTCGAGCCGTGCCCGCTCGGCGGACGCGGCCGCACCCGACGCCGCGGCGCGACCCCGGCCCACGATGGCCTCGGCCTCGCCCGCGATGACCGCCAGCGCGCCGGTGCCGTGGCCCGCCGCGTGGAGCGCCTCGCGCGTGAGGTGGCGCGACACGGAACGGGTCCGGGCGAGGCGTTCGACGGCCGGTTCCAGGGCGGCGAGCGCGGGCCCGAGCGTCTCGGGCACGTACACGTCCACGGGCAGCCACTCGGCCGGCTCGACGTGCGCCTCGGCCCGGGCGTTGCGGATGGCCCGGATCAGCTCGAGGATCGCCTCGACCTGGGCCTCGGCCGCGGCGTCTCGATCCCCGGCGACGGGCCAGTCGGCGACGATGAGCAGCTCCGGGTCGTCGGCACGGTGCGGGGTCGCGCCCCAGATCGCCTCGGTCACGAACGGCATCACCGGATGGAGCAGGCGGACGTACGTGTCGAGCGCCTCCACGAGGGTCCACCAGGTCGCCTCGCGCTCGGCGTCGCTCAGGCCGGTGTCGGCGAGGCGGACCTTGGCCAGCTCGAGGCCCCAGTCGCAGTACTCGTTCCAGATCGCCTCGTAGAGGAGCCGCGTCACCTCCGCGAACGCGAAGTCGGTCATGGCCTGGTCCACCGCCGCGACCGTCGCCGCGACACGCGACCGGAGCCAGCGCTCCGCTGGCCCGAGGGCGGCCGGGTTCGGAGCGATCCGCGCCTTCCCCTCCGGGATCGACGCCGGCCGGGCGCCGAGCACGAACCGCGCCGCGTTCCAGAGCTTGTTCGCGAAGTTGCGGGCGTTGTCGAGCTTGTCGCGGCTGAACTTCTGGTCGTTGCCCGGGGTCGAGCCGTGGATGAGCGCGAAGCGGAGGGCGTCCGCGCCGGTCTCGTCGATGACCTCGAGCGGATCCACGACGTTGCCGGTGGTCTTGCTCATCTTCGCGCCGTACGGGTCGCGGATGAGGCCCGACAGGTAGACCGTCGAGAACGGCGCCTGCCCGGTGAGCTGGATGCCCAGCATCATCATCCGGGCGACCCAGAAGAAGATGATGTCGTAGGCCGTCTCGAGGACGGAGCCCGGGTAGTACGCGCGCAGATCCGGGGTGTCGTCCGGCCAGCCGAGCGTCGAGAACGGCCACAGCCCGGAGCTGAACCAGGTGTCGAAGATATCCGGGTCCTGGGTGAGCTCGGCCGCCGGCCGGCCGCAGGTCGTCACAGGCATCCGGGCCGTCCGCGAGTGGGCTCACGGTCACGTGCCCGTCCGGGCAGTACCAGGCGGGGATCCGGTGGCCCCACCACAGCTGGCGGCTCACGTTCCAGTCGCGGATGCCGGTGAGCCAGTTCTCCCAGGTCTTCTCGAACCGCTCTGGCAGGATTCGAGTCTTGCCGCCTCGGGTAGCCGCCAGCGCGGCGTCCGCGAGCGGTCGCGTCCGCACGAACCACTGGGTCTTGATCCGCGGTTCGATCACGTCGTCGCTGCGCTGGCAGCGCCCGATGACCATCTCGTGCGCCACCGATCCCACGAGGTCGCCCGCGGCCTCGAGCGCCTCGACGATGCGGGCGCGCGCGTCGTAGCGGTCCAGGCCGGCGTACGGCCCGCCGCGCTCGTTGACCCGGGCGAGGTCGTCGAAGATGTCGATCGAGGCGAGGCCGTGACGTTTGCCCATCTCGAAGTCGGCCTGGTCGTGGGCCGGGGTGATCTTGACCGCGCCCGTGCCGAACGCCGCGCTCGACCGCCGGGTCCGCGATGATCGCCACGTCCCGCTCCACGAACGGGATGCGCACGCGCCGGCCCACGAGCGCCCGGTAGCGCTCGTCATCGGGGTGGACCGCCACGGCCGTGTCGCCGAGGAGCGTCTCCGGGCGAGTCGTCGCGATCGAGATCGTCGTGTCAGGATCCGGCTCGCCGGTCGCCTCGTCGATGAGGTGGTAGCGGATCGTCCACAGGGTGCCGGTCTCGGGGGTGGCGATGACCTCGAGGTCGGACACGCTCGTCCGGCAGCCCGGACACCAGTTGATGAGGGCCTCGGAGCGGTAGGCCAGCCCGTCCCCGTAGAGGCGCGTGAAGGCCTCGCGCACCGCCTTGGCCGACACGTCGTCCATCGTGAACCGGAGCCGGCCCCAGTCGGCCGAGGCGCCTACCCGCCGCTGCTGGCCGAGCATCGTGGGCCGCGTCTCGGCCACGAACTGGCGCATCCGCTCGAGGTAGCGCTCCCGGCCGAGGCTCTGGCGCGACTCCCCTTCCGCGGCCAGGATCCGGTCGAGCACGACCTGCGCCGCGATCGACGCGTGGTCGAGCCCGGGCAGGAACAGCGTCGGCCGGCCGCCGCATCCGGGCGTGGCGGGTCATCAGGTCCTCGACCGCGGTCCGCTGGGCGTGGCCGAGGTGGAGCGATCCGGTGACGTTGGGCGGCGGCTGGATGATGACGAACGGCTTCAGCGCCGGATCGGCCCGCGAGCCGGCCCCATCGGGCGCGAAGACATCGGCCGCGATCCAGCGCTCGTAGATCGCGCCCTCGACGTCCCGCGGCGTGTATGCCTTCGGCAGATCCATCGTGCCTTGCCACTCCGAAAACGAACGACCCGCTCGTCCAGCGGACGAACGGATCGTGGTACCACCTGCTGGTTCGGAGTCCGCCGGCGGCCCGGTCATCCCGGGTCCGTCCCCTCGCGGCCTGGGGCCGGTCGGGTGGGGCGGACGCCCTCATGGCGCGCTATCGGG
Organism: uncultured Chloroflexia bacterium; assembly: GCA_963849405.1. Classification (GTDB taxonomy): domain Bacteria; phylum Chloroflexota; class Limnocylindria; order Limnocylindrales; family CSP1-4; genus C-114. Next base: position 208,744 of record CAWKHG010000006.1, on the reverse strand, counting down.
CGCCGGCCGCATGGCTCGCGAGTGACGTTCGCGCCGTCGTGCGTGCGGGCCTTGCACCGTCACCCGCTCGCTGGGTCGCCGACCCGGCGTTACTCCTCTCGGTCGCTGCCGTGAGGGCGGGAGTGTAGCACGAGGTCCCCGCCGAAGCCCTCCCGCGCGACGCCGGTCCGACTACGGGCAGGCGGCGGTCTTCGAGACCACGAGCGTCTCGCCACTCGCGGCGTAGACCACCCAGTCCAGGTCGGCGAGGCCGGCCTTGAGCAGCTCGGTCCGCACGACACCGCAGCCGATGCCCCGGGCGAGCGATGGATCGACACCCATGGCCAGGTAGACCTGCATCGTGGGTGGCTGGCCGGTGAGCTCCGTGTAGTTCGCCCGGAAGATCTGAGGCTTGCCGTGGTCGTAGATGGCGGCTGCCGCGCCGAGGCCAGCCCCGAACGAAGAACGGCTAACGGCGAAGATCGCCGCTCCGCCGACGAGGACGATCACGCCGACGACGATCAGGACGCGGATGAGGACGCGACGACGGGACGGGGGCGGAGCGTCCCGGACGACCCAACCGGACGGCGGGGTTGGCGCGGTCAATTACGCGGAATTCGCCGCGCTCGGCGAGCCAGTCCTCGTAGTTCGTCTCGTCGACGCCGCTGTCCACGTCGGACTTGGTGAGCAGCAGCGGCAGACGACCCGCCGCGGATCGTCTCCTCGGTGATGATGCACTTGCGGATGTCGGTGCGCTCCGGGATGTCGTACATGACTTCGAGGAGCGACTCCTCCACGATGGAGCGCAGGGCCCGGGCGCCGGTCTTGCGGTCGAGGGCGACCTCGGCCGCGGCCTGCAACGCGCCCTCGGTGAAGACGAGCTCCACCTTGTCGAGCGAGAGGAACTTCTGGAACTGACGGGTGACCGCGTTCTTCGGCTCCGTCAGGACCCGGACGAGGTCTTCGGACGTGAGCGCCGAGAGGGTCACGATGACCGGGAGGCGGCCGATGAACTCCGGGATGAGCCCGAACTTCAACAGGTCCTCGGGCATCAGCCGCTCGAGGATCTTGGCCTTGTCCATCTTGGAGATCGCCCCGTCCGACCCGAAGCCGATGCCCCGCTTGCCGACCCGCTCCTCGACGATCTTCTCGAGCCCGTCGAAGGCGCCACCGCAGATGAACAGCATGTTCGTCGTGTCGATCTGGATGAAGTCCTGGTGGGGGTGCTTGCGGCCGCCCTGGGGCGGGACGTTGGCGACGGTGCCCTCGAGGATCTTCAGGAGCGCCTGCTGGACGCCCTCGCCCGACACGTCGCGGGTGATCGAGGGGTTGTCGGCCTTGCGGGCGATCTTGTCGATCTCGTCGATGTAGATGATCCCGCGCTGGGCTCGCGCGACGTCGAAGTCGGCCGACTGGATCAGGCGCAGCAGGATGTTCTCGACGTCCTCACCGACGTAGCCGGCCTCCGTGAGCGACGTCGCGTCGGCGATGCAGAACGGCACGTCGATCACCCGGGCCAGCGTCTGGGCGAGCAGCGTCTTGCCCGAGCCGGTCGGGCCGACCAGCAGGACGTTCGACTTCTGGAGCTCGACCTCGTCGACCGCGTGGCCGGCGTTGATCCGCTTGTAGTGGTTGTAGACGGCCACCGAGAGGACCTTCTTGGCCCGCTCCTGGCTGATGACGTACTGGTCGAGCGAGAACTTGATCTGTCGGGGGTTCGGGAGCTTCGTGCTCGACGCCTTGGCCTTCGGCGCCTCGAGCATCTCCTCCTCGATGATCTCCTGGCAGAGGTTGATGCACTCGTCGCAGATGTAGACGCCCTGACCCGCGATCAGCTTGCGGACCTGCTCCTGGCTCTTCCCGCAGAAGCTGCAGCGATACGGGACCTTGGGGCCCTTGGCGCCGCTGGTTGACGTCACTCGCGCTGTCCTCGTACGGATCGGGACCGTCGCCCGCGTTTCATCCCTTGGCTGCCGCCGGCGAGTCGCCCGGATCGTCGGAGCGGCTCTTCTCGCTCGAGGAACTGCTGCCGCCCGGACGGCCCAGGCTGGTCAACGAGATCCCCGGCGTTGGAGTACACCGCGTCGATGATGCCATAGTCCTGCGCGCCTGCTCGGGAGACATGAAATAGTCCCGGTCGGTGTCCTTGCGGATCTTCTCGACGGGCTGGCCGGTGTGCTCGGCCAGGATCTCGTGCAGGCGTTCGTTGAGGAGCTCGAGCTCCTTGACCTGGATGAAGACGTCCGGCGTGTTGCCGCGGAATCCGCCCGACCCCTGGTGGATCATGATCCGGCTGTTCGGCAGCGAGTAGCGCTTGCCCTTCGCCCCGGCCGCCAGGAGCACCGACGCCATGCTACGCGGCCATGCCGAGGCAGATCGTGCTGACGGGCGCGCGGACGTACTGCATCGTGTCGTAGATGGCCAGGCCGGCCGTCACGATCGCCGCCGGGCGAGTTGATGTAGAGGTAGATGTCGTGCTCGGGGTCCTCGGACTCGAGGAAGAGGAGCTGGGCGATGATGAGGTTCGCCATGTGATCCTCGACCTGGTCGCCGAGGAAGATGATCCGTTCCTTGAGCAGCCGGCAGTAGATGTCGTAGGCGCGCTCACCACGGCTCGAGGACTCGATGACCATCGGGACGAGCATCTGGATCTCCTGTGGGTTCTGGCCGGTCTGGGCTGCGTGGATGGCTGACTGCGTGGCTCTTGTCGGCGATCGCTGATACGACCGCTCAGGCGGGACGGACTGGTTCGGCGATCTGGTCTGATGTGGATGGTTCCTCGGCCGGCGCATCGGACGCCGCGGAGGCTGATGGTTCGTCGTTCGAGGTGTCGGCGCGGGTCGTGGCCGCGTCGGTCGTCGGACGCGGCGGCGCATCGGCGGCCGCGCCGCCTCGGGCCGGCCGGATTCCGCGTGGGGGATCGGGGGATGCTCGGGATGGGCGGCCAGCCACTCGTCGACCAGGCCCTCCGACCGTCTGCGTCCGGCGCAGGGTGCAGCGGATGAAGTTCCGGCCGCGCGGGGAATCGAAGTAGGCGACGCGTCCGGGGGTCGCGTGCGATACCGCTCGCGGGCTTCGGCCACTTCGGCCTCGACGGCCGCGTCGCTCACCTCGACCCCTTCGCGGTCCGCGATCTCGGAGAGGACGAGCAGCGTCTTGACCCGCGTCTCGGCGCGCGGCCGGAATTCGGCGTGCAGCTCCGCCTCGGTCTGCTCGGTCGCCGCCAGGTACGCGTCCTCGGCGATCCCCTGGCGGGCGAGGCGTGCTCCGGAACTCGTCGTGCATCACCTCGACCTCCTGGTCGACGAGGATGTCCGGCAGCTCCAGGGTGGCGTTGGCGACCGCGTACTCGATGATCCGGTCGGCTGAACGTGTGGCGGGCCCGATCGAGGGCGTTGCGCTCGAGGCGCGCCTTGACATCCTCGCGCAGCAGGTCGAGCGTCGCGTAGTCGCCCATCGCGTGGGCGAACTCGTCGTCGGCGTCGGGCAGGACCTTCGCCGCGGAGCTCCTTCAGGTCGACCTCGAAGTGGGCCTGCTTGCCGGCCAGCGTCGGCTCGGCGTAGTCGTCCGGGAAGGTGATGTCGAACTCGGTCGAGCCGCCGGCCTTCACGCCGACGAGGTGGTCCTCGAAGCCGGGGATCAGCCGCTCCTCGCCGATGACCAGGGGCATCCGGTCCGTGGTCCCGCCCTCGAAGGGCTCGCCGTCGCGGGTCCCCCGGTACGCGATGACCGCGTAGTCGCCCTTCTCGGCCGGGCCCTCGGCCGGGGTCAGCGCCGCGTTCTGGTCGCGCAGCTCGTCGATGACCTTGTCGACCTTCGGCGTCGTCGATCGTCTCGATCTCGGGCGAGAAGTTGAAATTGCGGTAGTCGCCCAGCGTGACCTCGGGCGGGACCTGGACGGTCGCCTTGAAGATGACCGGCTTGCCCGCCTCGGCCTGGACCACTTCGATGGCGGGGTCGGCGAGCGGGACGATCGACTGCTCGCGCACGGCCGCCCGATACGCGTCCGCGACGAGATGCTCCACGGCCTCGTCGACGATGGCCTCCGGGCCGAGCTGCCGCTCCAGCACGGCGCGCGGCGCCTTGCCCGGGCGGAAGCCCGGCGATCCGGGTCCGCCGGGAGAGGTGGCGGACGGCCTCGGCGATGGCCTGGTCGAAACGCTCCGGCGGGAGCTCGATCTCGAGCTGGACCGAGCTCCTGGGGGCCGGGCTGCTGGTCACGTTCATCGGTGGGCAGTATACGGGCGGAAGGCGGTTCGGCCGGTCCACGCCCGCGCGGGGCAGGTCGAGGGCGGTCGCCGAGGAGCTGTCAGCCGCGCTGCGAGTCGCCGATCACGCGGGCGCGGAGCGTCCGCAGGTTGTCGCGCCGGCGCCGGCGGCGGGCGGCGAGGAGCAGGAAGATCAGCGCTCCGCTCATGAGGGCGAGCACCACGAGGAGGGCGAGGGTCGTGCCGTCCACTCCGCTGGTCCCGGCGGCCAGGGTCGGATCCGCCGACCGCGTGGCACCGGCCGAGGGCCCGGACGACGGCGCGACCGAGGGGCCGGAGGAGGGCGCCGATCCGGTCGGGCTCGGGCTCGGGTTCGGGCTCGGGGTCACGTCGGGCGAGGAGCTGGGGACCGGCTCGTCCGACGGCCCCGGGGTGACGGTCGGCGATGGGCTCGCGCCGGGTTCGACGTCGGCGCCGGCGTCGGCGTCGGCTTCGGCGTGGGCGTGGGCTTCGGGGCGATCTTGACCGTCGTGCTGTCGGTCGCGCTGTCGTTGGCGGGGGTCGGGTCGACGAGGGCGCTGGTGACGCTGGCGGCGGCGGTCTGGACGCCGGCCACGGTGCTGGCCGGGACGGTCCAGGCGAGGGTGATCGTGGCGCTGGCGCCGGCCGGGATGGTGCCCAGGGCGCAGCTCTGGTCGGGACCGGCGCCGACCGGGGCGCAGGCACCCTGCGAGGCGACGATGGCGCCCTGGCTGAAGCCGGCCGGCCAGGTGACCCCGGCGACCACGGCGGTCGCGTCGGACGGACCGTTGTTGGTGACCGTCACGAGGTAGCCGTGGGTCAGGCCGTCACCGGCGGTGACGCTGCCCAGGCCGTCGGTGATCGTCACGCCGAGGTCGGCCGCGCCGGTCACGTCGGTGGCGTCGCTGCCCGAGACGCCGCCCGGGTTCTCGGTGCTCGTCGCGGTGGCCGCGTTGGTGACGGTCTGGGCCGGGACGCCCGAGGCGACCGCGTAGGGGACGCTGATCGTCCAGCTGGCCCCGGCGGCCAGGGCGCCCGGCAGGCTGCACGAGACGGCGTTGCCGGCCGAGGCGCTGCAGTCGCCACCGAGCGTGGCGCTCGGGACGCCGGCCGTGAAGGCGGCCGGGACCGGGTCGGCGACGACGACCGCGTGGGCATCGGACGGGCCGCCGTTGGTGACCGTGATCGTGTACAGGTGGCCGCCGGTGCCGGCGACGACGCTGGCCAGGCCGTCATCGACGGTCACGGTCAGGCTGGCCACGTTGTTGACCGTCGTGCTGTCGGTCGCGCTGTCGTTGGCGGGGGTCGGGTCGACGAGGGCGCTGGTGACGCTGGCGGCGGCGGTCTGGACGCCGGCCGACGGTGCTGGCCGGGACGGTCCAGGCGAGGGTGATCGTGGCGCTGGCGCCGGCCGGGATGGTGCCCAGGGCGCAGCTCTGGTCGGGACCGGCGCCGACCGGGGCGCAGGCACCCTGCGAGGCGACGATGGCGCCCTGGCTGAAGCCGGCCGGCCAGGTGACCCCGGCGACCACGGCGGTCGCGTCGGACGGACCGTTGTTGGTGACCGTCACGAGGTAGCCGTGGGTCAGGCCGTCACCGGCGGTGACGCTGCCCAGGCCGTCGGTGATCGTCACGCCGAGGTCGGCCGCGCCGGTCACGTCGGTGGCGTCGCTGCCCGAGACGCCGCCGGGGTTCTCGGTGCTCGTCGCGGTGGCCGCGTTGGTGACGGTCTGGGCCGGGACGCCCGAGGCGACCGCGTAGGGGACGCTGATCGTCCAGCTGGCCCCGGCGGCCAGGGCGCCCGGCAGGCTGCACGAGACGGCGTTGCCGGCCGAGGCGCTGCAGTCGCCACCGAGCGTGGCGCTCGGGACGCCGGCCGTGAAGGCGGCCGGGACCGGGTCGGCGACGACGACCGCGTGGGCATCGGACGGGCCGCCGTTGGTGACCGTGATCGTGTACAGGTGGCCGCCGGTGCCGGCGACGACGCTGGCCAGGCCGTCATCGACGGTCACGGTCAGGCTGGCCACGTTGTTGACCGTCGTGCTGTCGGTCGCGCTGTCGTTGGCGGGGGTCGGGTCGACGAGGGCGCTGGTGACGCTGGCGGCGGCGGTCTGGACGCCGGCCGACGGTGCTGGCCGGGACGGTCCAGGCGAGGGTGATCGTGGCGCTGGCGCCGGCCGGGATGGTGCCCAGGGCGCAGCTCTGGTCGGGACCGGCGCCGACCGGGGCGCAGGCACCCTGCGAGGCGACGATGGCGCCCTGGCTGAAGCCGGCCGGCCAGGTGACCCCGGCGCCACGGCGGTCGCGTCGGACGGACCGTTGTTGGTGACCGTCACGAGGTAGCCGTGGGTCAGGCCGTCACCGGCGGTGACGCTGCCCAGGCCGTCGGTGATCGTCACGCCGAGGTCGGATGTCCCCTCCCCGACCGCGAAGTCGCTGAAGGCCGACATGCCCGTCGCCTGCGTGCTCAGCCCGGTGCGGGTGCCGACCGACGGCATGGTCCACGCACCCAGGTCCTGCTTGGCGACGACGAACGCAGCCGGTGTTCGACCCGATGTCGATGTCACCCAGCACGAACGTGAACGTTGCGCTGTAGGTGTCGAAGGCCACGCCCGTGTTCGTGAGCGTCCAGTAGCGGTTGACGTCGCGGGACGGGGCCAGGCCCGACGTGCCGATGTTCGGGTGGTCGCTCGGCGTGGTGCTTGCGATCAGGTCGCCGGTGGCGGTCACGTTGCCGAACGTGACGCTCACGGGCGCATAGCGCGTCGCGTCGCCCACCTCGAACGTCAGCGCCGTCCCGGCGCCGACAGCGGCGTTCTTCTCCAGGAACCCGTTGACCCGGCCCGTCGTTCGCACGACCGTCCCGCCGGGCAGGATCCGGAGCGTCGATGGGCCGGTCGTGACGGGGCCCGACGTCAGCGTGAGGGTCCCGACGATCGCCGCGTTCGCCTGGAGGTCGAGGCCGTTGACGTTGTTGACAGTAAGCCCGTTGAGCTGGGCGACGCTGCTCGGCAGCACGATCCCGACGCCTGCGCCCTGGACGGTGACGAAGGACGTCCCGTCGGCCACGAGGTTCGTGATGAGGCCGGCGAGGGCGTTGCTGATCGTGAGCCGGCGCGGACCGAGCGTGAACGACCCGGCATTGAGGGTCAGGACGTTCGACACCGTGACGTTGGCCCCGAGGCTCACGCCGGCCGGGTTGTTTGCCATGAGGTCGTAGAACGTGAGCGCGAGCGGGCCGCCGATCGTCTGGGCGGATGTGCCGTTGAGGATCACGTTGCTGGTCCCGGCCGTGAAGGTGCCGCTCAACGTGATGTCGCCGGCGACCGTAGCCAGGCTGCCGTTGAGGCGAAGCGTGCCCGCGATGGTCAACGTGCGACCGACGAACAGGGCGTGGTTGCCGGCCGAGGTCGTCAGGATGCCCGCGGCGACGTTCAGGTCGCGACCGATCGTCATGGACGATCCGAGGGTGGTCGTCCCGCCGTTGCTGGTGACGTTGTAGAACGAGCTCCCGGCCGAGTCACCGTGCCGCCGGCGAAGACGACCGTGGAGGTGCCCGGATCGACCGTCCCCGCGGTGTACGTCCAGTTGTGGCTCGTCCGGATCGTGCCGGCCAGGGTGAGCGTGCCCGAGGGCTTGCTGATCTGGATCGGGGGCAGGTCGCCGGCGGCCGTGGTGGCCGCCCCGGTGAAGGTCTGGGCGCCCGCCCCGTTGATGAGCAGGGTGCCGGTGCCGCCGTCGAAGGTCGACGCCTGGCTGATCGACCCTTGGGCGGCGACCGTGCCCGTGTTGATGTTGCCGTCGGTCAGCGTGAGCGCGCCGGCGACCGTCGAGCGTCGTGCCCGCGGGCAGCGTGTAGTTGGAGGCGCCGCCGTTGAACGTGACGTCGGCCAGGGTCTGGCTGCCACTGATCGTGACGCTCGCAGCGAAGATGACGACGGACGTGCCCGCGTCGATCGTCCCCGCGGTGTACGTCCAGTTGTGGGTCGTGCGGATCGTGCCGGCCAGGGTGAGCGTGCCCGAGGCTTGTTGATGACGACGTTGGGCAGGCTGCCGGCGGCCGCGGTCGAGGCGCCGGTGAACGTCTGGGCCCCGGCCCCGTCGATAGCAGGGTGCCGGTGCCGCCGTCGAACGCCGAGCCCTGGCTGATCGGGCCCCGGGCGGCGACCGTGCCGGTGTTGATGTTGCCGTCGGTCAGCGTCAGGCTGCCGGTGACCGTGAGGGTCGTGCCGGCGGGCAGCGTATAGGTCGTACCGCACGCCGTTGAACGTCGACATCGTTGAGGGTCGGGCTGCCGGCGATCGTCTGGGTGCCGGCGAAGACGACCGTGGAGGTCCCCGGGTCGACCGTCCCGCCGCTGTACGTCCAGTTGTGGGTCGTCCGGATCGTGCCGGCCAGGGTGAGCGTGCCCGAGGGCTTGTTGATGTCGACGTTGGGCAGGCTGCCGGCGGCCGTCGTGGCCGCCCCGGTGAACGTCTGGGCGCCCGGCGCCGTTGATGAGCAGGGTGCCGGTGCTGCCGTCGAACGCGGGGCCCTGGCTGATCGAGCCCTGGGCGGCGACGGTCCCGATGAGGATGTTGCCGTCGGTCAGGGTGAGCGCGCCGGCCACCGTGAGCGTCGTGCCCGGCGGGCAGGGTGTAGTTGGTGCCGACCCCGTTGAACGTGACTGCGTTGAGGGCGTGGCTGCCGGTGATCGTCTGGGTGCCCGAGAAGACGACCGTGGAGGTGCCCGGGTCGAGCGTCCCGGCGGTGTACGTCCAGTTGTGGGTGGTCCGGATCGTGCCGGCCAGGGTGAGCGTGCCCGACGGCTTGTTGATGACCAGCAGCGGCAGGTCGCCGCTGGCCGCCGTCGCGGCGCCGGTGAACGTCTGGGCGCCTGAGCCGTTCAGCAGGAGCGTGGCCGTGCCACCGGGGTAGGCCAGGTCTGGTTGACGTCGGCCTGGGCCGCCACGGTGCCCGTCCCGTTGAGATTGCCCGCCGTGAGGCTCACGGTGCCGAGCGCGGTCAGGGTCGTGCCCGCCGCGATCGAGGTCGTAGCCCGGAAGTCGACGGCGTTCAGGGTATGGGTGCCGGTCACCGTGCCCCCGGCGAAGACGACCGTGGACGTGCCTGGGTCGACCGTTCCGCCGCTGTATGTCCAGTTGTGGGTCGTCCGGATCGTGCCGGCCAGGGTGAGCGTGCCCGAGGGCTTGCTGATGTCGACGTTGGGCAGGCTGCCCACGGCCGTCGTGGCCGCCCCGGTGAAGGTCTGGGCGCCGGCCCCGTTGATGAGCAGGGTGCCCGTGTCGCCGTCGAAGGTCGAAGCCTGGCTGATCGAGCCCTGGGCGGCGACCGTGCCGGTCAGTTGATGTTGCCGTCGGTGAGGGTGAGCGCCCCGCCGACCGTCAGGACCGTGCCCGCCGGGAGCGTGTAGTCGGTGCCCGCGCCGTTGAACGTGACCGCGTTGAGGGCGTGGCTGCCGGTGATCGTCTGGGCGCCCGAGAAGACGACGGTCGAGGTGCCCGGGTCGAGCGTCCCGGCGGTGTACGTCCAGGCCTTCGTGGTCCGCAGGGTGCCGGCCAGGGTGAGCGTGCCCGAGGGCTTGTTGATGACCACGAGCGGCAGGTCGCCGGCCGCCGTGGTCGAGGCCCCGGTGAACGTCTGCGCCCCCGCCCCGTCGACGAGCAGGGTCGCGGTGCCGCCGGAGAAGGTCGACGCGGTGGTCACATCGCCCTGCGCCTCGAGGACGCCGCCGTTGAGGGTCCCGGCCGTGAGCGTCACCAGGTTGGGAGCGACGATCGTGCCGTTGTTCGTGACCACGATCGCGGTCGGCATCGTGAACGTCCCGCCGATCGTGAGGGTCGTGCCGGCGGCGACCGTCTCGGCGCCGCGCATCTCGAGGTTGCCCAGGTCGTGCGAGCCGCTGATCGTGCCGCCGGCGAGGACGAGCGTCGACCCGGCCGGGCTGAGGGTGCCCGAGGTGTATGTCCAGTTGTGGGTCGTCCGGATCGTGCCGGCCAGGGTGAGCGTGCCCGAGGGCTTGCTGATGTCGACGTTGGGCAGGCTGCCCACGGCCGTCGTGGCCGCCCCGGTGAAGGTCTGGGCGCCGGCCCCGTTGATGAGCAGGGTGCCCGTGTTGCCGTCGAAGGTCGAAGCCTGGCTGATCGAGCCCTGGGCGGCGACCGTGCCGGTCAGGATGTTGCCGTCGGTGAGGGTGAGCGCCCCGCCGACCGTCAGGACCGTGCCCGCCGGGAGCGTGTAGTTGGTGCCCGCGCCGTTGAACGTGACCGCGTTGAGGGCGTGGCTGCCGGTGATCGTCTGGGTGCCCGAGAAGACGACGGTCGAGGTGCCCGGGTCGAGCGTCCCGGCGGTGTACGTCCAGGCCTTCGTGGTCCGCAGGGTGCCGGCCAGGGTGAGCGTGCCCGAGGGCTTGTTGATGACCACGAGCGGCAGGTCGCCGGCCGCCGTGGTCGAGGCCCCGGTGAACGTCTGCGCCCCCGCCCCGTCGACGAGCAGGGTCGCGGTGCCGCCGCCGTATCCGACGGCCTGGTTGATCGCCCCCCGAGCCGCCACGGTGCCGGTCCCGGCGAGGCTGCCGGCCGTCAGGGTCAGGGTGCCGCCGGCGGTGAGGGTGTCACCCGCGGCGATGGTCTTCGCGCCGGCCGTGAACGTGAGGTTGTTGAAGCTCTCGGTCGCGGCGACATCGATGGTCGCCGCGAGCCCGCTGAACGCCACGGTCCCCGTCCCGGGAACGAACGTGCCGCCCGTGTCGGTGAAGGCGCCCGTGACCGTCATCGTCCCGCTGGTCGACGTGAACGAGCCGCCGGGCGCCAGGGCGAAGGGGCCGTTGAGCGTGATGGCCGCCGCGCCGCCGACGAAGAAGCCGCCGGACTGGCTGATGCCGGCCGCGCCGACGGTCATCGCAGCGGCCTGGGTGATCGTGCCGGGATACGTTCCGGCGATCGAGATCCCCGAGACGTTGATCGCCGCGTTGATCGTGACCGGCTTCGCGCCGGTCGCATCGAAGGTCGCGATGTCCGCGGCGCCGGGCAGGATGTTGCCGGCCCAGTTCGCGGCATCGGTCCAGTTGTTCGTCGGCCCGAGGCCCGTCCACGTTCGTGTGGCTGCGCGGACCGACGGGGACAGGGCAAGGCCGAATCCGAGCAACAGAACGAGGAGGACCGCGACTCCGAGGTGGCGCCTCAGGGGATGCGGACCATCGTCCTGTCGCTCGTCGGGACCCGGCAGGCGAGCAGCTTTCTTCACTGCTCCGCATAACACCCTACCAATGACGTATGGGATATAGGCCGTCGAGGCGCGCACGAGCGGTACGTTGGTACCAACTGCGCACCACCGTGCACAAGGGGATCACATCGCCACGGGCATCCGGTGACCACGATTCCGCCCGTCGATGGCGACCGCCGGCTGGTGCCCATCGGCACCAGGGTGGTGCGCGCCGGTCGACGGAAAGCCCTGGTGGGCGAACAGAGACTCGAACTCTGACGCCGCTTTCGCGGCACCGGCTCCTAAGGCCGGCGCGTCTGCCATTCCGCCACTCGCCCGCGGCGAGTCTAGCCGGAGGGGCGCCTCCGGGTCGCTCGACCCTTGCCCTTGTCCGTTCCGGGCTTCGCGTCACCGGCCGGAGGACCGCCGGGCGTCGCGCCGTTGCCATCGCCAGCTCCGGCCATGCCGGTCCAGCGGGCGCGTGCCTTCTGGGCCGCCGCCTCGAAGGACGAGGCCCCCGATGTCTTGGGGCTGAACAGCTCCTCGGCGAGCTGCCGGCCGACACGCTTGGTGACCGGCCCCAGAACGGACCCCGCCAGGAGCGATGCCGTCGCGCCGAGGTCCTTCGAGCGCCGCTCGGGCGCCTTGGTCTCGAGGAAGTCGGCGAACTCGCGCTCGATCGTGCCCCGGACCTTGTCGCCGTCCGAGCCGAGCTTGCGGAGCGTCTTGTCGACCTCCTTCGGCAGCATCGACTTCGGCAGGTCGGCCTGCGGACCGCGCACGGCGCGGACCACCCGCCGGATCACCCGCTTCGGACCGCCGGCGGCCACGAACACGGCGCCCGCGGCGAGGCCGGCCGTCTTGGCCGGCGCCCGGCGGATCTTGGCGGGGATGTCGACCGCAGCCCGGGCCGAGGCTTCGAGGCGGACGACCTCCCCCTCGAGGGTTCCCCGGCTGGCTACGGCCGCGGCCCGAGCGGCGTCCGTTCGCGCACCCACTCGATCGTCTCCTTCGTGGTGTCGATGGTGAGGCTCGGCCAGAACCGGGCCTTGAGAGCGTCGCCGTCCACTCCGACCTGCATGAGGGCCCTGGCGACCAGGACGATCCAGACGATCGCCGCGACCGCGATGCCGAGGGCGACGCCCGGACCCGGCCCGAACCGGATGGCGCTCAGCGCGCCGAGGACCACGCCGAGCAGCGCGCCCCCGATGAGTCCGCCGAACGCACCGCCGACGCCGCCGGCCCGCGCGCCGAGGAGCAGGCCGATGATCCCGACGACCGCGGCGCTGAACGCCATGGCCGTGCCGAGGGGCCGGAAGCCGGCTTCGACCCCCGGGAAGACCGCGTCGCCGAGGCGCGTCCAGCCCTCGTTCGTCAACGCCACGCCGAGCACGACCGCGAGGACGACGCCGACGAGCACGCTCACGAACACAGGCGGTCCGACCTTCGAGCCGGGCACGCCGAGCGCGACGACGACCGCGGTCAGGGCGACCGCGACACCGAGCTCCGTGAACAGGAGAACGCCCCAGCCGATCGAGCCGAACAGCCACTCCCCGAGGAACAGCAACAGGCCGATCGGGAAGAAGAAGCCCAGGAAGACGAGGATCCCGGCGGCCATGCCACCGAGCGCGGCGACGCGCTTGACCTGCGTCGCCGATCTCCTCGAACTCGGCACGGGCGAGCTCGATGTGCGCCTGGACCATCCCGCGGGCGGCGGCGATCGTCGCCGCGAGCTGCTCGCGCAGGCCGGGCGGGTCGGATCGCGGTGGAGGCGGTTCCGACGGACCGACGGCGGGTTCGGCTGATCGGAAGGAGGCAGGTCGTCCAGGGTCGGGCTCCCGGATGGTCGACGCAGGGTGGACGCACCTGTCCGGCGCGTCGGGGACGGCCCGATGATACCGCGGGTGCGGGGCCCCGGTCCCCCTGGTGCCTGCTCGGTCTCAGCCGGCCAGCCGGCCGGTCGCGCCGAATCGTTCCGCCGCGTCGAAGAACCCGTACGTGCGCCGGAAGGCCGGATCCGTTCGAGGCGCCGGATGGCCGACCGCGGTCAGCCACAGCTCCCGTTCGAGCTCGTCGATCCGCTCCGAGAGCTCCGCCGGCCCGCGAGGGACAGGGATGTCGGCGTACGTCCGCCGGCCGGCCGGGAACCGGACCTCGTCCTCCGGCAGCCGGGGCAGGAACGCCAGCACCAGCCGGGCGTGGCCCAGGGCGGCCAGGTGCCATGCCTCGGGGCGACGCAGGTCACTCGAGCGCCGGCGCAGCCGCGCCTCCCCCGCCGATTCCGCCCGGGCGGCCGCTCCGTCGCGCTGGACCTGGGCGCCGAGGCCCGGATCCGCCGTGCGGTCGGGATCCGTGGCGTGGGTGAGGGCTTCGGGCCATGTCGCCTCGATACCGGCCGCCCGGATCGAGCCCTGCAGGCCGACGAGGTACTGCATCTCGGCCTTGCCCGCGGCGTCGGCCCGCAACCAGCCCCGGAACCCGTCCTGGATGCCCTCGAGATGGGGCAGCGTCGCCGCGGCCAGGAAGTCGGCGCCGCCGGTCGGCAGCGCACCATCGGCAGCGACCGCGTCGAGGAGCTCACGGGTCCGCCGGACGACGGCAACGAGCCGGTCGAACTGGGAGAAGCCGGAGTTACCGAGCTCTGCCATCGTCCTCAATGGTCGCACGCCACGCGGCGGCGGGCCTGCCCCGTCGCGACGGAGTGGTTCCGCGCAGCGTCGGTGGCGGGGCGGCCGGGCGAGAGCCGCGAGATGGTCCCGCGGGGCCGGGGCTGAAGGTACCGCCGACCCTGCGCTACGCTGCGGCCATGGCCGGCCCTTCGTCCCGCGAGCTGCTCTCGGCCGAGATCCTGTCCATCGGCTCCGAGCTGACGGTCGGCGAGACCCGCGACACGAACGCCGGCGAGCTGGCCCGGTCGCTGACCCAGGCCGGCGTCCGCGTCGGCCGGCTGCCAGGCCTGCCCGACGATCTCGAGGCCGTCACCGAGGCGTTCCGGGCTGCGCTCGATCGGGCCGATGTCGTGGTCTCGACGGGCGGCCTCGGCCCGACGCCCGACGACCTGACCCGCGAGGCGATCGCGGCGGCCTGCGCCGAGGAACCGGCGGTCGATCCGGACCTCGAGGCGTGGCTCCGCGCGCTGTGGGCCCGGCGCGCGCTGCCGTTCCCCGCGATCAACCTCAAGCAGGCCTGGCGCATCCCGTCGGCGACGGCGATCCCCAACGGCAACGGGACCGCGCCGGGCTGGTGGGTGGAGCGGCCGGACGGTCGGATCGATCGTGGCCCTGCCCGGGCCACCCCGCGAGATGCGCCCGATGTGGCTCGATTGGGTCCTGCCCCGCCTGCGCCCGCTCGGCCTCGGCGCCGAGGTCGTCCAGACGACCTACCGCCTCGCCGGGATCGGCGAATCGATGGTCGCGGACGTCCTTGGCGACGCGTTCCTGCGGACGACGAACCCGATCGTCGCGACGTACGCCCGCCAGGACGCCGTCGACGTCAGGATCAGCGCGCGGTCGGCGGACGGGCCACACCGCGGAGGAGCTCGTGTCGGCCGCCGCCGACCGAGGTCCGGGCACGGCTCGGCGACCACATCTGGGCGACCGGCGAGACGACCTGGTCCGAGGCGATCGGGGCGCGCCTGGCGGAGCTCGGCTGGACGCTCGCCACGCTCGAGGTGGGCACGGGCGGGACGCTCGTCCACCTGCTGGGGCCCGTGGCGTGGCTGGCGGCAGCCGAGGTCGCGGACGCGGGCTGTCCGGCGCGCTCGCCGATGCCGCGGGTGCGATCCGGACGTCTGCAGGGGCCGACGTGGGCCTGGCCGTGCGCGCCCGCCCGCGGGCCGGCGACACCGCCGTGAGCCTCGCGATCGTCACGCCGAACGGGTCGCATCGCGAATCGCGGGTCGCCTTCCTGACCGGCGAACTCGGGCGCAGTCGGGCCGCGCTCTCGGCGGCCGACATCCTCCTCCGACGCCTCCGGGCGAGCTGACCGTCGGGCGGCGGGCGACCAGCGCGCCGGGCGACTCGGCCGGCGGTGGCCCGTCGATCTCAGCGGCGGGCGATCCGGGCCAGGCCCGGCAGGTCGAGGATCGACGATCGCGTCCCGCTCCAGCCGGAGCAGCCGGTCGTCGGCGAAGATCCCGAGCAGCTTGTTCACGCTCTGGCGGGTCGCCCCGATCATCGAGGCGAGGTCGCTCTGCGTCAGCCGGGCGTCGAGCCGCACGCGAGCCGTCGGCCGCCGCGGTCCCCTGCCCCGCCGCGAGATGGGTCAGGCGCGCCGCCAGCCGCCCGGTGATGTCGAGGAAGTGGAGCTCCTGGACGTGGGTCGTCAGGCGGCGGAGCTCGGCGGCCAGCGCGGCAAGCAGCGCGTCACGGAGCGCGGGCTCGCTCGCGATGAGCTCGCGGAAGCGCGCGCGGGCGAGGGCGAGCGTCTCGGTCGGCTCCAGGGCCGTGGCGGTCGCCGAACGCGGCGCCCCGTCGAGGAGTGCCAGCTCCCCGAAGAAGTCGCCGGCGTTGACCGTCGCGATGATCGCCTCGTCGCCTTCCTCGGACGGCAGGCTGATCTTCACGGCCCCGCGTCGTCACGACGAACAGCGCCTCCCCGGGATCGCCCTGGTGGAAGAGGACCTCGCCGCGCCGGAACCTGCGCGTGCGCATCTCCCGGGCGAGGCCGATCAGGTCGTCGCGGCCGAGGCCCGCGAAGAGCGGGCACCTGGCGAGCGACGCGACGACGGGGTCCTGGTCGATCGTGGGAACGTCCATCTGCGCACCGTACTCAGCCTGAGTGCCCGCGCGCCAGGGTCTCAGGATATCCGGCCCGATCCAGGACCGCCACGGCCCGTTCCCGTGTCGGCAGGCAGACAGTCTCGCCGTCGCCGCGTGGCTCCACGCGCGACGCTCGCATGCCTCACGATGCGACGCATGACCTCCCCGAGCCGGTCGGATAGCCGCGCGTGCGCCTGACCGTCATCGGGTCCGGACCCGCGGCACCCCAGGCCGACACGCCCGCGTCGGGCCTCCTGCTGGAGGCAGGCCCCACCGCCGTCCTGCTCGACTGCGGATATGGCGTCGTCGGCCGCCTCCGCGCCGTCATCGACCCGCTCGCGCTCAGCGGCGTCGTCATCGGCCACCTGCATGCCGATCACGCGCTCGACCTGGCGGCCCTCCGCTACCTCCATCCGTGGCCCGGTGAGGCGGCCGGCCGACCCGCGGTCTGGCTGCCGCCCGGTGGCCGCGAGCACATCACGAACCTGGCCGCGGTGATGAGCGAGCGGCCGTCCTTCTTCGACGACGCGTTCGACCTGCAGGAGTACGAGGACGGCCTGCCGTTCCGCCTCGGCGGGCTGACCGTCACGCCCCACGCGACGCAGCACTACGTCCCGGCGTTCGCGATGGACGTGCGCGATGCCGACGGCACCCACCTCGTCTACTGCGGCGACAGCGGCCCGACCGACCGGCTCGTCGAGATCGCAGCCGGGGCCGACCTGCTCATCGAGGAGGCGACGCTCGCCTCGACCGCCGACGACGAGCC
Organism: uncultured Chloroflexia bacterium; assembly: GCA_963849405.1. Lineage (GTDB taxonomy): Bacteria > Chloroflexota > Limnocylindria > Limnocylindrales > CSP1-4 > C-114. Next base: position 191,806 of record CAWKHG010000006.1, on the reverse strand, counting down.
GCGGCGTGGCCATTCGACGGCCGAGGAGTCGATCGCGATCGCGCTGCGGGCCGGCGTCGCCCGCCTGCTCCTCACCCACTTCGCTTCGGCCCGACGGCCGGAGCTGCTCGCGACGGCGGCGCGGACGACCGGGATCCGGGTCGAGGTCGCTCAGCCGGGACTGCGCCTCGACGTCGTGGCCGCGACCGGCGAGGTGGCACCACGTGGCGAGCCCGGCGACTCGAGCAGGGCGACCCGCGCCCGGATCGGCACCGCGCCGGGGTCGTCGCCGAGCAGCTCGAGCGCCATCCGCCAGTAACCGAGCGCCTCGACGGTCGCGCCCGATCGCGACGGCAGCCTCGGCGGCCTGGTCCAGGAGCGGGACGGCGCGCTCGCGGTCCCCCGCCGCCGCCCGGTGGAGGGCCAGCTGACCGACCGGCGTGGGCGGGTCACGCCGCTCGAGGTGATCGGCGAGGCGCGCGTGCAGCTCCCGCCGGCGCGACCCGAGGGTCGAGGCATAGGCCACGTCGCGGATGAGCGGGTGGCTGAACCGCCATTCGGTGGCGCCGTCCGTCGGGACCGACGACGGCGGCGGCCGCGAGGGCGGCCGAGGGGCCGCCGACCGAGCTCCGGCCCATCAGCCGGGCGACCAGCGTCGGCTCGAAGGTCATGCCGATCACCGACGCGACCTGGAGGATCCAGCGCGAGCCGGCCGGCAGGCCGTCGATCCGTGCCCCGAGCAGCGCCCGCAGGTTGACCGGGACCGCCCGCACGCCCTCGGCGTCGCGGAGGTGGAGCCGTCCGCCGCGGCGTCACGAGCGCGTCGTCCTCGAGCAGTGCCCGGACCGTCTCTCCGACGAACAACGGATTGCCCGCCGTCCGGTCGTGGAGCCGGGCGATCGTGTCGTCGTCCAGCTCGCGCGCCGGCGATCGAGGCAGCCAGTCGCTCCGTGCCGGCCGCGTCGAGCCCGTCGAGGGTGATCGTCTCGACGTGGTCGAGTCCGGCCCAGGACGGCAGGGCGCGCCGGCCGCGTCGTGACGAAGACGGTCATCGGCAGGTCGGCGACGGTGCGCAGCAGCCGGTCGACGAGGGGCTCGCTCGAGGCATCCATCCAGTGCAGGTCGTCGATCACGAGGGTGCGCGGGCCCGCGAGCTCCGCCAGCCGGCGCATGTAGCGCTCGACCACCTCGCCGAGATCGTGCTGGATCTGGCGCCGGATCGGTCGGCACCAGTGGCGCCTCGGCCTCCCAGCCCGTGAACGCCGCCTCGCGGGCCATGAGGGCGATGCCGCCCGCATAGCGTCGGGCGTTCGCCTCGTCGAGATCGTCCGAGAACAGGAGCCGGCGAGCGTACGAGCCGGAATCGATCGCCGCCTCGTCCGCGACCCGCTGGGCGAACGTGCGCGCCCAGCCGTAGGACTCGCCGGTCGTGTAGGACAGGTTCTCGACCCAGGTCCAGGCGAAGCCGAGGCCGCGCGCCTCCTCCTCGAGGTCGGCCACGAGGCGGGTCTTGCCGATCCCGCGTCGCCGATGACGACCACGATCCGCCCGCGACCGCTCCGCTTCGTCGCGTCGAGCGCGGCGCTGAGGCGGGCCCGGTCGGCGCCACGGCCGATGAGGAGTCCCGGGCCGGCGCCCCCGACCAGGCGATGGAGCCGCTCGCCGCGCAGCCGGCTGACCCGGACGGGCGTCGAGCGGCCGCGCACCCGGCGCTCGCCCGACGACCTCGACATCGAGTCGGCTCCGGGCCGCCCGGACGCTCGCCTCGTCGAGCAGCGTCTCGCCCGGTTCGGCGAGCTCCTGGAGGCGCATCGCGGTCGTGACCGTCTCGCCGGTCACGGCGAGGTCGCGCGTCTCGCCCATCGCGCGGACCTTGGCGACCACCTCGCCCGTCGCGATCCCGACCCGCAGCCGCAGGGACGCCTCGCCGCGCCTGGCCGCGCCGCGCGTTCCAGGGTCGCGGTCATCTCGAGCGCGCACAGCGCGGCGCGCAGGGCATCGTCGTCGTGGGCCGCGCGCGCTCCGAAGAGGGCGAAGACCGCGTCGCCGATGAACTTCTCGACGATGCCGCCGTAGCGCTCGACCGCTCCGGCCATGAGCCCGAACGCCTCCTCGATCCGGGCGGCGACGTCCTCGGGGTCGAGCTCAGCTGACGAGGCGCGAGTAGTCGACGATGTCGGCGAAGAGGGCCGTGACGATGCGCCGGTCGCCAGGCTCGCTGGTGCAGCGTTTCGTCGCCGCCCGCCGCAGCGGTCGTCGCGAGCGGGCCGCCGCACTGGTTGCAGAAGCGCGCCCGGGCGGCATTGACCTCGCCGCAGGCGGGCACGCACGTCAGCCGGCTACCGCTCCCTCCGCGCTGCACGCTCCATGCCCGCCTGGCGCCGATGGTAGCGCCACCGTCAGGAGACGGTGAGCACCGGCTGCTGGGACGACGCGGCCTTGACGCTCATCCGGGCCGCCACCGTGCGGGCCAGCGCCGTGAGCGCCTGGGCGGCCGGTCCCGGCTCGCGCTGGGCGACCGCGGGGATGCCCACGTCGCCGCCCTGGCGGACCGTCATGTCGAGCGGGACGCCGCCGAGGAACTCGATCCCGTGCCGGGTCGCGAACTTCTCGCCGCCGCCCCGCCCGAAGATCTCGGTCGCCTCGCCGCAGTGCGGGCAGACGAACGCGCTCATGTTCTCGACGATGCCGATGACCGGCACGTTCATCCGCTTGAGCATCGCCAGCGCCTTGTCCACGTCGAGCAGCGCCACGTCCTGGGGCGTCGTGACGAGGACCGTGCCGCTGATCGGGATGGCCTGGGCCAGCGTCAGCTGGGCATCGGACGTGCCCGGCGGCTGGTCGATCACGAGGTAGTCGAGCTCGCCCCAGTCGACGTCGGTCAGGAACTGCTGGATCGCGCCGCCGACGAGCGGGCCGCGCCACACGATCGGCTGCCCGTCGGGCACGAAGAACTGGATCGAGATGACCTTGACGCCGTACCGCTCGAGCGGCGCGATCTTGCCGCCCGGCGTGGCCGACGGCTGGCCGGTGAGGCCCATCATCAGCGGGATGTTCGGGCCGGTGATGTCCGCGTCGAGGAGCCCGACCGACGCGCCGGACTGGGCGAGGGCCACGGCCAGGTTCACGGCGACCGTGCTCTTGCCGACCCCGCCCTTGCCGGACGCGACCGCGATGACGTTCTTCACGCCGGGCACCAGCTGCTGCGCCCGCGCGGGGGCGGCCCGCCGGACCATCGCCGACCAGGTGATCTCGACCGCGTCGGCGCCGATCGCCTTGACCGCGGCCTGGGCGTTCGTCTCGATCTCGTCCTTGAGCGGACAGGCCGGCGTGGTGAGCTCGATCGTGAACGCGACCCGCGGGCCTTCGATCACGATGTCCTTGATCATGTTCAGGGTCACGACGTCGCGTCCGAGCTCGGGCTCCTGGACGTTGCGGAGCGCGTCGATGACGGCGCTCTCGGTCAGCTGGATCATCGGACAGGCGTCCTCGGCTCGACGTCGTGGTTTCTGGTGGATCTGGTGTCTATATCGTACCCCGGGTCCGCCGCACGGGCCCTCGTGTGTCCCGTTCCGTCCCGCAACGCCACGCCCGACGAGGACCCCATCCCCACCGAGCCGCCGCCCACCTGCGCGCGTCGCAGCGCCGGATCGCGCCCGAGCCCACGCGATTCGCACGAAAGGGGCATGAATCGCACGAAGCTCGCACATGGAGGGCCTTCTTGACATCGGCTTCCGTGCGGTCCTATCCTCCGGCCACCCCGACCGGGCCGTGGCGGCCTTCGGTGCCGTCCATAGCTGCCCGGCCGTGCGGGCCCATGGCGACCTGCGAGGAGACGAAGCCCCGTGCCCGAAGTCGACGTCCGGTTGGTCGATGTCGTCAAGCGATTCGGCGACGCGGCCGCAGTCGACCACATCAACCTCGAGGTCCTGGACGGCGAATTCTTCTCGCTCCTCGGCCCATCCGGTTGTGGCAAGACCACCACGCTCCGGATGATCGGCGGCTTCGAGCAGCCGACGTCGGGCCTGATCGAGCTCCAGGGCCAGGACGTGACGTGGCTCCCGCCGTACCAGCGGAACGTGAACACGGTCTTCCAGAACTACGCTCTCTTCCCGCACCTGACGATCTACGAGAACGTCGCGTTCGGCCTCAAGCGCAAGGGCGGCCTCAAGAGCGACGAGATCAAGAGCCGGGTCACCGAGATGCTCAAGCTCGTCGAGCTGCCCGGGTTCGAGAAGCGCAAGCCGACCCAGATCTCGGGTGGCCAGGCCCAGCGCGTCGCGCTCGCCCGGGCGCTCATCAACCGGCCGGCCGTGCTGCTCCTCGATGAGCCCCTTGGCGCCCTCGACCTCAAGCTCCGCAAGCAGATGCAGGTCGAGCTCAAGCGGATCCAGCAGGAAGTCGGGATCACGTTCATCTACGTGACCCACGACCAGGAAGAGGCGATGACGATGTCGGATCGCATCGCCGTGATGAACAAGGGCCGCTATGAGCAGCTGGCCGATCCCGAGAGCCTGTACGAGCGACCCACGACCCGTTTCGTGGCAGGATTCCTGGGCGTGAGCAATCTCCTGCCGGGCACCGTCACGGGTGCCGACGGCGACTACGCGATCGTGCGCTTCAAGGACGACTCCACGGCGCGCGTGCTCAAGACCCTGACCAACGGGGCGACTTCGGTCGACGTCGGCGTGCGGCCCGAGAAGATCCGGCTCCATGCCCTCGAAGACGCCCAGACTCCAGGCTCCAACCAGCTCCACGGCGTCATCAAGGATGCTTCCTACATCGGCGTGAGCACCCAGTACATCGTCGAGGCGCGTGGAGGAGCGCGCCTCACGGTGTACGAGCAGAACGTCGAGCGAGCCACCCGGTCCGAGCTGTGGAAGCCGGGCGAGGAGGTCCGGCTGACGTGGTCGCCGGACCACTCGTTCGTGGTCCACGACCCGGCCCCGGCCCCAGCGAACTGACGAACCACCCGGCACGCCGGGCGATCTCCAGGAGGATCAGATGACCGACCAGACCGAAGCCCCGAAGAGCGACCTGACCCGGCGGCGGTTCCTGCAGGGGTCCGCCCTGGCCGGGTTCGGCGCGTTCCTCGCGGCGTGCGGCACGAAGGGCACCGGCGCGACCGCGTCACCGAGCGCCGCCGCAACGGCGGCCGCCACCGCGTCGGCTGCCGCGACCGCGTCACCGTCGGCGGCCGGGTCGCCGACCCCGAAGCCGAGCCCCTCGGCCAACATGAACTTCGCCAACTGGCCGCTCTACATCGACACCGACGACAAGGACAACACCAAGCACAAGACGCTCGAGGACTTCACCAAGAAGTACGGGACGAAGATCAAGTACGCCGAGGTGATCGACGACAACGAGTCGTTCTTCGGCACGATCAAGCCGTCGCTCGAGGCCGGGCAGGACACGACCTGGGACCTCATGGTCCTCACGGACTGGATGGCCAGCAAGGTCATCCGGCTCGGCTGGACCGAGCAGATGGACCAGGGCAACATGCCCAACAAGGTCAAGAACCTCAAGGACATCTACCTCAACGTCGACTTCGACCCCACGAACGACCACCACGCGCCGTGGCAGTCGGGGATGACCGGGCTCGGCTACGACAGCAAGAAGACCGGCGACCTGACGAGCCTCGCCGTCCTGTGGGACGCGAAGTACAAGGGCAAGGTCGACTACCTGACCGAGATGCGCGACGCGATCGGGCTGACCATGCTCAAGCAGGGCAAGGACCCGAGCCAGGCGACGCGGGCGGACTGCGACGCGGCGGCTGCCGAGATCAAGACGGCCGTCGACGCCGGGATCGTGCGGGCCTTCAAGGGCAATGCGTACGCGGTCGACCTCGTGAAGGGCGACGTCATCCTGTCGATGGCGTGGTCCGGCGACATCGTCCAGAAGCAGCTCGAGAAGGCCAGCCTGAAGTTCACGGTCGCCGACGAGGGCGGGATGCTGTGGACCGACAACATGCTCATCCCCAAGGGCGCCAAGAACAAGTACACGGCCGAGCTGTTCGTCGACTTCGCGTACACGCCGGAGATCGCCGCGCAGATCGAGGCGTACGTCAACTACATCTGCCCGGTCAACGGCGCCAAGGAGGCCCTCCTCAAGGCCGCCCCGGACACAGCCAACAACCCGTTGATCTTCCCGCCGGATTCGGTCCTCGCCAAGCTGAAGATCTTCAAGACGCTGACCGAGGAAGACGAGACCTACTTCAACAAGGCCTTCCTGACCGTCTCGGGCGGGTAGCCGGTCCCGCCGGTCCCGCCGGGTCTCGTTGGAGGACGAATGGGCCGCCTGCTCCAGCGCAATGCGTGGCTGATCCCGTACCTCCTGCTGGCTCCGGGTCTGCTGTGGCTGGGCGTCTTCTACGTCTACCCCGGCATCCAGATGTTCCTCACGTCGCTGTGGACCGGGACGCTGGAGACGGGCTTCGACCTGACCTGGAACTGGGCGACGTACGGCGACGCGCTCAACCAGTACGGGCCGCAGTTCCTGCGCTCGATCGTCTACGCCGGCGCGGCGACGGTCCTCACGTTCCTGATCAGCTACCCGCTCGCCTACACGATCGCGGTCAAGGGCGGGCGGTACAAGAACCTGCTCCTGTTCCTGGTCATCGCCCCGTTCTTCACGAGCTTCCTGCTGCGGACGCTCAGCTGGGGCCTGATCCTCGGCGATGACGGGGTGGTGCTGGGTCCGCTCAAGGGCCTCGGCATCGTGAGCGAGGACTTCCGCCTGCTGGCGACGCCGATCGCAGTCGTGTCGGGCATCACCTACAACTTCCTCGCGTTCATGACCCTGCCGATCTACGTGTCGCTCGAGAAGGTCGACAAGCGCCTGGTCGAGGCCGCCCAGGACCTGTACGCCGGACCGTGGCGGCCGGGCGGCACGATCTGGGGTGGGATCGTCGGCGGGCTCACGGGGGCGCTGCTTGCCCTCGCGTTCGCGATCTCGCCGCTCATCATGGGGCTCATCGGCGTGGCCATCGGCGCCTGGGTGGGCACGTTCCTGATCTCCCAGGCGTTCCTGCGGGTGACCCTGCCGTTGTCGCTGCCCGGCGTCTTCGCCGGGACGCTGCTCACGTTCATCCCCGCCGCGGGCGACTTCGTCAACGCCGAGCTGCTTGGCAACCCGTCCACGCGGATGATCGGCAACGTCATCCAGAGCCGCTTCCTGACCCTCAACGACTACCCGGTCGCCGCGGCGTTGAGCTTCATCCTCATGGCCGGCATCCTGGCCGCCGTGGCGGTGTACGCCAGACTGCTCGGGACCGAAGAGCTCACCTCGGCCGCCTGACGATGACGACCGCCGTCAGCACCGTGGACCGCCGCCCGCACCGCTCGCCTTTCGACCGCCTGGTCGGCTTCGTCGGTCGCAACCTGCTCTTCGTCTACACGGGCTTCGCGGTCGTCTACCTGATGCTGCCGGTGGCCGTCATGGCCCTGTTCAGCTTCAACAGCCCGGTCGGCAAGAGCAACATCGCCTGGCAGGGCTTCACGCTGAAGTACTGGCTCGATCCGTTCGGGGCGCCGGGACTCCAGGACGCGGTCGTGGTGAGCCTCGAGATCGCGTTCCTGTCGATGATCTTCGCGACGATCCTCGGCACGCTCATCGCGCTGGCGCTCGTCCGCTACCGCTTCCGCGGCAGCGCCACCACGAACGTGCTGATCTTCCTGCCGATGGCCACGCCCGAGATCGTGCTTGGGGCATCGCTGCTGACCCTGTTCGTCGCGATCGGGCTGCAGCGCGACTTCCTCACGATCCTGATCGCCCACATCATGTTCAACATCAGCTACGTCGTGGTCACGGTCCGAGCCCGGTTGCAGGGCTTCGACCGGCGCCTCGAGGAGGCCGCCATGGACCTTGGGGCGAACGAGTGGCAGACGTTCTGGAAGGTGACCTTCCCGCTGATCCTGCCCGGGATCATGGCGGCGGCGCTGCTGGCGTTCAGCCTCTCGATCGACGACTTCGTCATCACGAACTTCACCGCCGGCCAGACCGTCACGTTCCCCATGTACATCTACGGCGCGAACCGGATCGGCGTGCCCGTCCAGGTGAACGTGATCGGCACGGCGATCTTCCTCATCGCGGTGGGCTTCGTGGCCCTGTCCACGCTCGTCGGCCGCCGCGGGAACGCGGTCCGCTGACGATGGTCGATACCGCGCCGACGCCGCGACCAGCGGGTCTCCCCTGCCCGACCGGAGCGTCGTGCCGCCGGTCTGGAGCCGGATCGCGAACATCGTCGTCGAGCGGGGCGAGGGTTCCTGGCTCATCACGACCGACGGCGAGCGCTACCTCGACTACAGCTCGGGGATCGGCGTCACGAGCACCGGCCATGCCCACCCGCGGGTGGCGGCGGCGGTCGCGGCCCAGGCCCAGAAGCTCCTCCACGGCCAGCAGAACATCGTCTACCACGAGGCCGGGCTGCGGCTGTACGAGCGCCTCCAGCACGTCATGCCCGGCGACGGCTGGGGGGCGTTCCTCTCGAACAGCGGCGCCGAGGCGGTCGAGGCGGCGGTCAAGCTCGCCCGGATCGCGACCGGCCGGCCGGTCATCATCGGCTTCCGGGGCGGTTACCACGGTCGCACGGCCCAGACGATGGCCCTCACGACGGCCAAGGACGTGTACCGCGGCCATTTCGAGCCGCTGCCGGGTTCCGTCTACCACACGGCCTACCCGTACTGCTATCGCGCCCCCGGTCGGCGCCCACGACCCCTCGGCGTGCACGTGCGACTGGGAGGCCCAGCTCGACCTGACGTTCCACCAGCTCATCTACCCGGAGCACGTGGCCGCGATCATCATCGAGCCCGTCCTCGGCGAGGGCGGCTACATCGTCCCGCCGCCGGGCTTCCTGCCCCGCCTCCGCGAGATCACCCGCCAGCACGGCATCCTGCTCATCGCCGACGAGGTCCAGACCGGCTACGGCCGGACGGGCAGGATGTTCGCGGTGGAGCACTGGGGCGTCGAGCCCGACATCGTGGTCATGGCCAAGGGCATCGCGTCGGGGCTGCCGTTGTCCGGGATCCTGGCCAAGCGCCAGCTCCTGGCCGCGTGGCCTCCGGGCACCCACGGCGGCACGTACGGCGGCAACGTCGTCAGCTGTGCGGCGGCCAACGCCACGCTCGACGTGATCCGGGACGAGGGGCTCATCGAAAACGCGGCCGCCCGCGGCGCGCAGTTCCTCACCGGCCTGCGGGCGTTCCAGGCGAAGTACCCGGCCATCGGCGACGTGCGGGGGCTCGGGCTCATGCTGGCGATGGAGTTCGTCAAGCCAGGGGTCGACGACGGCCGGACGCCCGATCCCGATCTCACGAAGCGGGTCATCGCCGAGGCGCTGGCGCGCAAGCTCATCGTCCTGTCGGCGGGGACCTACGCCAACGTGACCCGGATCATCCCGCCGCTCGTGACCACCGCGGACGAGGTCGACCAGGCCCTCCACATCCTCGACGAGAGCCTCGCCGCCGCCGGAGCGTGAGAGAAGGCGGCCCCGCGATCGAGGTCTTCCCCGCGACCGCCGACCGGTGGCCGGACGTCATGACCGTGATGGGCGGCAGCGGCGGTGACCGCGGCTGCTGGTGCCAGTACTACCGCTGGTCGTCGAGCGGCTTCTCGGCGCTCGGTGCCGGCGGTGGCCGGCGGGCGCTCGAGCGCCAGGTCACGGAGGGCCCGCCGCCCGGCCTCCTCGCGTACATCGACGGCGACGCCCGTCGGCTGGGTCGGCATCGGGCCGCGCCACGAGATGGGCCGGCTGATGCGCTCGCGGACGCTGCCGCTCATCGACGACGTGCCCGTCTGGTCGATCCTGTGCTTCCTCGTCCGGCCGGGCTTCCGCCGACGCGGCGTCGCCCGTGCCCTCCTCGACGGGGTCATCGCTCACGCGAGCGCGGCCGGGGCGCCGGCGCTGGAGGCCTACCCGATCGACGCCGAGGGCCAGCGCCTGGACGGGACGCTGTCGTACGTCGGGTTCACGTCCACCTTCGAGGCGGCCGGCTTCCGCCGGGTCGTGGAGACGGCGGGCAGGAGCGCCGGCCGGCCGCGCTGGCTGATGCGCCTGGACCTCGCCGAAAAGGACTGAGCCCCGCCGGGACCGTCAGCCCGCGACGAAGCCCGTGGTGTCGACGACCTCGAAGTCCGAGCCCTTGATCGCGCCCAGGTCGTGGAGGACGTCGTCGTTCCAGTACGGGGACGGCGCGCCGGTCACGTACCACGGCGAGCCGTTGTCGGCCAGGATCATGCCGTAGCGCTGGAGCGCGAGCAGCAGGATCCGCGCCTGCGTCCCGTAGCCGCTGATGTCGACGCTCGCCTTGAGCCGGACCCGCAGGCCCATCGCGGGTCGCGTCGAGCACGAGCCGCTGCCCGCGTCATGTCGGGCCGGGTAGATGTGGCCCGCGCACGTGACCGGGGCCGTGAAGCGCAGGGCGTGGAGGATCGCGCCGTGCCCGACATCGGTGTAGCGGACGAGGCCCGGGAAGATCGGCAGGCCCGCCGCGTCGGCGCTCGTCCAGCCGTCGGGTCGGAGCGTGTTCGACTTGAGCGACCAGACCGCGCCGGAGCCGGCCCGCCAGCTGGCGCCGACCTTGTGGAGCGCGTAGAGCTCGTAGAGCTTGCAGGCGCTCGTGTCGACCATGATCGCGTGCCGGTCCGAGCCGCCCTCGATCTTGGGCGCCGTCCCGAGCGGGTACAGGACCCGGTTGGACTCGCCCGGCCAGGTGAACCGGACCGAATACTTCTTCGTGCTCGACCCCGTGATCATGTACGGGATGCCGTACTTGCCGGCGTTGCTGAAGTCCGGGTGCAGTCCGGCGTTCAGGCCGATCGCCGAGACGAGCGTCGACGAGTTCGACGCGACCGGCAGCGTGTCGACCCGCTTGTTCCAGACGCTCGTGGCCGGGAAGATCGGGCAGTTCGTGATCGGCGGAGGGGTCGCAGCCGAGGCCGTGGGGCCGGACGCGCCGCACGGCGACGACGGCCAGGAGCGCGGCAAGGACGATCGACCGGCGGGCGGAGCGGTGGTTCATGTCCCGATGCTCGCCCATCGAGCGCGCCACGTCGACCCGAACGATGGTCCCGGTCGGCCGCACGGAGCTCACTCCGCGGTGCGCAATCGCGCCAGGACCTCGTCGTGGAGCAGGCCGTTGGAGGCCACCATCTCGAGCCGGTCGATCCGTCGGGCGCCGCTGAAATCGGTCAGCCGGCCGCCGGCCTCCTCGATGAGGACGAGCGGGGCGGCCAGGTCCCACGTCTTGGCGTCGACCTCGACCATCGCCTCGGCGGCCCCTTCGGCCAGCAAGGCGTAGCCCCAGAAGTCGCCGAAGCCACGTTCGCGCCAGACCGCCTGGAGCAGCGGCCGGAACCCGGGGACCTTGCCGCTCGCGTCGAGCTCGGCCGCCGAGCCGTACAGGATCTGGGCGTCCTCGAGCGCGGCCACGCGCGATACGCGGATCCGCCGCGGACCCTCGTTGCCGGCCGCCCCCACCGCCCAGGCGCCGCCGCCGCGCGACGCGTACCAGCGTTCGCGCAGGGCCGGAGCGGACAGGACGCCAACCTGGATCTCGCCGTCCACCTCGAGGGCCAGGAGCGTGCCGAACAGCGGGACGCCCCGGATGTAGTTGTGGGTGCCGTCGATCGGGTCGATGTACCAGCGGGCCGAGCCCCGCCCGGCGACCTCGCCGTACTCCTCGCCCACCAGGCCGTGATCGGGGAACCGGGCCTGGATGCGGTCGCGGATCAACCGCTCGATCGCCTGGTCGGCCACCGTGACGAACGACCGATCCGGCTTGGTCATGATGTCGAGGTCCCGCCGGAAATGGTGAAGCGCCACCTCGTCGGCCTCGTCGCACGCCGACAGGGCGAAGGCCAGCCACTCCCCGAGGTCGTCGGCGCTGGCGCGGGCGCAGGAGGCCGAGAAGACAGGCCCGAACGGGTGGCCCGGCGTCGAGTCGCTCACGATCGGAGCCGCTCGCCGGCCGGGTCGTAGAGCGGCTCGGCCACGACCTCGCAGCCGACCCAGCGCCCGAAGACCTCGACCTCGCCGCGCGTGCCGATCGCCGCCCGGTCCGGCGGCAGGTAGGCATAGGCGATCGACCGTTCCACGGCGAAACCGTAACCGCCGCTCGTCACCCGGCCAACGACCGCGCCGTCCACGCGGACCGGCTCGTTGCCGAGCGCGACCGAGGCCGGGTCGTCGAGGACGAGGCAGCGCAGCCGCTTCCGCGGCCCGGCCGCCTTGGCCGCCACCAGGGCCTCGCGGCCGACGAAATCGACGCCCTTGTCGAGGCGCACGGCGAACCCCAGGCCTGCCTCGAACGGGGTCTCGTCGGGGGTGATGTCGCTCGACCACGCGCGGTAGCCCTTCTCGAGCCGGAGCGCCTCGATCGCCCGGTAGCCGCCGGCGACGAGGCCGTGCTCCTGCCCGGCGGCCCACAGCAGGTCCCACAGGCCGGCCGCGTACTCGGTCGGCGGGTAGAGCTCCCAGCCGAGCTCACCCACGTAGGTGACCCGGAGGGCGAGGACCGGCACGGACCCCACCGCGATCTGGCGCGCGGTGAGATACGGGAAGGCCGCGTCCGAAATGTCGTCCCTCGTGAGCGGCGCCAGGATGTCGCGCGCACGCGGGCCCCACAACCCGAAGCACGCCCGCCCGGACGTCACGTCGGTCACCGAGACCGAGCCATCGCCGGGCGCATGCCCCCGGATCCAGCCCAGGTCGTGGTTGCCGACCGCCGTTCCGGTCACGATGAGGAACCGATCCGGAGCCAGGCGGGTGACCGTGAAGTCGCACTCGATCCCGCCCCGCCGGTTGAGCATCTGGGTGTACGTCACGCTGCCCACGACCCGGTCCACGTCGTTGGCGCACAGGCCCTGGAGGAACGCCGCTGCGCCCGGGCCGGCGATCTCGATCTTGGCGAAGCTCGTCTCGTCGAACAGGGCGGCGGCCCGGCGCGTCGCGAGCGCCTCGGCCCCGATCGCCGGGCTCCAGTGCATCCCCGCCCAACCGCGCGGGCGGAGTGCCTCGTCCCCGGCCGCGGCGTTCGCCTCGAACCAGTTCGGCCGCTCCCAGCCCGACTTCTCGCCGAACGATGCGCCCAGGGCCTGGAGGCGGGCGTAGGTCGGGGAGGTCCGCAGCGGCCGGCCGGCGAGCCGCTCCTCGTTCGGGTAGTGGATGTCGTAGTAGGTCGAGTAGACCTCCGTCGTGCGGGCAAGCGTGTACGCCTGCGAGCGGTATTGCGCCCCGAACCGGCGGATGTCCATCTTCCACAGGTCGAGCTCGGGCTCGCCGTCGACGATCCACGTCGCGACCTGGCGCCCGATCCCGCCGGCCCCGGCGATCCCGTGGGCGCAGAAGCCGGCCGCCACGAAGAAGCCGCGGACCTCCGACTCGCCGAGGATGAACTCGTTGTCCGGGGTGAACGCCTCGGGGCCGTTGATCATCCGGTTGATCCCCGCGTCGGCGATCGCCGGCACGCGCCGGATCGCACCCTCCTGGATCGCCTCGAACCGCGGCCAGTCCGGATCCAGCAGCCGGCCGTTGAAGTCGGCCGGCACGCCGTCGAGCGACCAGGGTGCCGGGTCGCGCTCGTAGCCGCCCATGCAAAGCCCTCCGACCTCTTCGCGGAAGTAGCACAGGTTGTCGGGGTCGCGCATCGTCGGCAGGGTCGGGACGACCCCCTCCAAGGGTTCCGTGAACAGGTACTGGTGGGCCATCGGGATGATCGGCACGGTCACGCCCGGCGAGGCGGCCGATCTCCGGCGCGAACATCCCGCCGGCATTCACGACGACATCCGCGGCGATCGTCGACCGTTCGCCCCGCTGCTCCACGGTGACGCCACGAACGCGACCAGCGGTCACCTCGATGCCGACGACGCGGGTGTGCGGGCGGATCGTCGCGCCGCGCTTCCGCGCGCCCGGCGGCGAGTGCCTGGGCGAGGCCGGACGGGTCGAGCCACCCATCGGTGGGCAGGTAGACCGCGCCGAGGACGCCGTCGAGGCTCATCAGCGGGAACAGGTCCCCGGCCTCCTTCGGCCCGATGAGCTCCAGCGGCAGCCCGAAGGTCTTGGCCCAGCCGGCCTGGCGCTCCAGCTCCTCGTACCGTTCGCGGCTCGATGCCAGCCGGAGCGAGCCGACTTCGTGCCACGACGGGTCCACGCCCGTCTCCGCGCCGAGGCGCCGGTACAGGTCGCTGCCGTACATCATCATCCGGGTCAGGGTCACGCTGGAGCGGAGCTGGCCGACGAGCCCGGCCGAGTGGAACGTGGAGCCCGAGGTCAGCTCGGCGCGATCGACGAGGACGATGTCGGTCCAGCCGAGCTCGGTGAGGTGGTACGCGATGCTCGTGCCACCAACGCCGCCCCCGATGATGACCGCGCGGGCATGCTCGACCACTGGCGCTCCTATCGGCGTGATCCCCCGGACCGCACAAGCGTAGCGGCGCCGAACGGCGTCGAGCGGCGGTTCCCGCGGGCAGGACTCCCGAGCGAAGGCGCCGGGGTGGCCCGGCGCACGGCCCGGCGCGACGTCGCGCCGGGTGGCTCAGCCGCCGGACGCCTCGCTGGAGCGCCTGCTCGAAGGCGGGGGTTGAGGCGGCTGCCAGGAGCCGGTCGAAGTGCTTGCCGGCGTACGCCACGAAGTCGACGTCGAGCGTGCTGATGCCCTGCTGGAGGACGCCCCACATCGCCTCGCGGAAGTCCGAGACGATCCGCATGAGGGTCAGCCGGGCCAGGCGTTCGGGGCGGGCGGGCGCCTGCTCGTAGGCCGCCAGCAGGACCGCGTCCTCCTCCGCTGTCAGGCCGTGGTTGGCGCTGAAGTTGCCGAGGTCGAAGAACGGGTCGCCCATGCCCGCGTATTCCCAGTCCACGATCCGGATCCGGTTGCCGTCGTCGATGAAGTTGCCGTTGAGCAGGTCGTTGTGGCACGGCCGGAGCTCGACCGGATCGGCCAGGAAGGCGAGCTCGATGCGCCGGCCTGCCGCCTGGGCGACCTCGAACTCGGGCGGGATGGGCACGCCCCGGGACTGCGCCAGCGCCCGATACGCCTCCACGATCCGGAGCGGGATGAACAGGCCCGGGATCGCCGGCCCCTGGTGGACGCGGCGGATCGAATTGGCCACCCGGCGGATCGTCGCCGGCTGGTGAACGGCCTCGTCCGAGACGGGCGAGCCCACGATGAACCGGGTCACGAGGTAGCCGCCGTTGCGGATGAACGCGGTCACCTCGGGGCCCACGCCCACCCCGGCCGCGGCGACCGTCGCGGCGTGCTCGACCTCGCGGCTGATCCCCAGCAGGTGGGTGTCGTTGCCGGCCAGTCGGAGCACGTAGCGTTCCGGCTCGCCGCGCAGTTCGATCAGGAAGTTGCGGTTCGTGATGCCGCCGGACAGGGCGGTCAGGGTCACATCCCGGCCGGCGATCTCGGGCACGACCTGGAGTGCCGCGATGAGGTCCTCTTCCAGGGTCACGTCGCCCTCGAAATGGGACGGCGCGGCGATCGCTCGCCGCGCCGTTCGTTGCTACGAAGGACTGGCCTCAGCCGATCACGGTCTCGCCGGTGGCGAGGTCTGCCTCGACCTTGTCCACCTTGCGACCCTGACCGGTCGCGAGGTAGTAGACGATCCCCGCGATCAGGATCAGGAGGACCGTCGCCTCGAAGAACGGGATGTCCGGCAGCCAGCTGATCGGGTTGCCACCCGACTTCACGATCGTCAGCGACGGGTTCGTGAAGTCGCGGAGGTCGCCGCCGAAGTTCCCGAAGAACCGCGGAGTCCTTCCAGAGGGCGAAGTTGATCACCATCGCGATGCCCCAGACGAGGGCGAGGACGTTGATGACCGTGCCCCACGACCCGAGCTTGAACCAGGCGTCCTTCTGGGGCCAGCCACGCCGGCGAGCCGCCAGGACCCCGAGGTTGCACATGACGTAGCTAGGTAGATCAGGCCGGTCGCCCCCGTGGCCAGCAGGCCCGGGCTGTCCGTGACGATGAACGGCAGGGCGGCCAGGACGCCGACTGCGACCGCTGCGTTGGCGGGCGTCTTGAACGACTGGTTCACCTGGCCCCACCAGCGACCGCCGGGCATCCGCCGGTCGCGACCCATCGAGAACATCAAGCGGGTCGTGGCCCCCTGGATCGCCAGGGTGCAGACGTACACCGCGGCGAGGATCACGAACAGGTAGACGTTGCCGAACGTCTCGCCCAGCCCCGATTTGATCGACGTCGTGATGGGCGACGTGTCCTTGTACGACGCAGCGAGGTCCGGGATCGCCAGGATGATCGCCAGGAGGAAGACCGCCCCGATGATGCCCGACAGCCAGATGGCGGACAGGATCCCGCGCGGGGCCTGGCGGCCGGCGTCGAGCGTCTCCTCGCCGAACGTGCCCGCGGTGTCGAAGCCGTAGACGACGAACAGGCTCATGAACATGCGATCAGGAAGACCGGCAGGTACCCGCCGGTCTCGGCCGTCTCCACGCCGGCCGTCTGAGTCAGCACCGACAGGTCCTGATGGCGCCCGACGATGAGCAGGATGATCGCGAACACGACCATCCCGAGGATCTCCGCGCCGACGCCGATGTTGTTGATGATCGAGAGCAGCCGGACGCCGACGGCGTTGATGATCGTCGTCGAAATGAGCGTCAGCAGGCCGATGAACACGAGCATGTTCGTGATGCCCGTCGGGTCCTTGGACGTCAGGTCGATCCCGGTGATGCCGGCGATGACCAGCGGGACCGTCCCCGCGACCGCCGTGACCGTCACGACACCGGCCCAGAAGTAGAACCAGCCGGTGAACCAGCCGAGGGTCTTGTTGGAGAGCCGCTTCGACCACTGGTAGATCGACCCGGCGACCGGGAAGTGGCTCGACAGCTCGGCGAAGTTCAGGGCGACGAACGTCTGGCCGATGATGATGATCGGCCACGACCAGAAGAAGGCCGGCCCACCGACGCCGAGACCCAGCGCGATGAGCGTGAACGTACCCGTCGATACGCTGATGTAGCTGAACGCGACCGCGAAGTTCGACAGGAACCCGAGGCGCCGCTGCAGCTCGGGCTTGATGCCGAGCGAGCGTAGATGGGCGTCGTCGCGCGCGGCGACGTCCGAAGGATGAGAACTACCCGCCACGACGATCCTCCTCTACCGCCGCGTCGCGCATCAGGCGCACGACGCGACCCTGACCTCTGGGGAGACAGACCGCGAGGATGACCGGCGCACCCTCCCGCGCCGAGCTTGCGCGGGAGCATAGGAGCGCCGCAGACTGCCCGTCAACGAGGAATCCGGCGGGCGCGACGGCTCCTCCGAGCCGCGGGTCGGTCAGCCGGCGGCGACGGTCGCCTGGAGCGACTCCGGCAACGGCCGATGAACGGCCACCGGGTGGATGTACCGATCCACCATCGCCCGACCGCCGTCCACGCCGAGCTCCCGGAAGAGGAAGTCGATCTTGGTCCGCTGGGCGGCGAGGATCTCGTCCTTCGTCGCGAGGTCCCACAGCTCGCGCTTGAACGGCCCGATCGTCTTCTTGCGCGAGGTGTACAGGAACTGCTGCTCGGTCTGGTCGGGCTTCCGCTCGTCGGCGGCGTTCTCGACGCACCAGTGGCCGATCGCGTCGTGGAGCTCGGCCGGGAAGGCCGGATGGTCGAAGAGGAGGTTCTGGAACCCGGTCGCGAGGTGGATCTCGGCCGTCTCGACCTCCCGGAAGCGGTGGAACAGCTCGTCGGGCAGGGTGCTCGCCCCGTGCTGGACCGTCCCGGCCAGGCCGTACTCCGACCGGGCGACGGCGCCCAGCCGCTCGTGGACCCCGAAGTCGACCGCGGCCGTCCCGACCGTGCCGTCCGGCAGGACCAGGCCGCCGTGGCTCGTGCCCGTCTGCACGCTCACCTTGCTGATCCCGAGCGCTCCGGGCGCCCGCGCGTCGAGCTCGCGCCGGTAGCCGTCGAGGAACGCGCGGAGCTCGGCCTCGTTCGAGTTCTCCTTGCCGACCTCCCCGATCTCGCCGCCCACGCTGATCGTGACGCCGTCCGCCTCGAGGGTCCGGATGAGCGCGGTCAGCTCGGCCGCCCGCTCGTAGTTCGCCGCGCTGCTGGTCGTCGACCGTCGGGAGCGCCAGGTCGACCAGGGTCGAGCTGTCGATGTCGATGTTGCGGTAGCCGGCATCGACCGCCAGCCGGCAGGCGCGCCGGATCTCCTCGGTCATCGACTCCGGATCGGCGGCGTACTTCTTGGCGTTGAACTGGTAGTGGTCGCCCTGGAGGAAGACCGGGCCCTGCCAGCCCGCCGCGACCGCTCCGGCCAGGACGCTCGTCGCGTAGTCGATCGGGCGCTGGAACG
Organism: uncultured Chloroflexia bacterium; assembly: GCA_963849405.1. GTDB lineage: Bacteria > Chloroflexota > Limnocylindria > Limnocylindrales > CSP1-4 > C-114. Next base: position 173,521 of record CAWKHG010000006.1, on the reverse strand, counting down.
TGTACGTCTGCTCGCTCCGGGCGAGCTCCAGGATGACGGCGCCGACGTCGCCCGCCTGGGCCGCCTCGTATACCGTCCGGGCCATGTCGAAGGTCTGGGCCCGGATGTTGATGGCCGGGACGGTGAAGCCGGAGACCTCGCCCCGAGCCCGGGCCATGTACAGGTCCTGGATGCTCGCGCTCGGCGCCCCGAGCGCCTGCGACGCCTCCCAGACGAGCCACTGGGCGGCCTCGATCGCGCCCGGGTCCGTGGCGAAGGCCGCTGTCCAGGCCAGGTCGCGGATGCCCCGGTCGCGGAACCCGCGCTCATCGTCGATCCGCAGCCGCTCCCCGTCGATGTGGCACAGGCCGGCGAGAGCGGTCAGCAGCTCAGCGGCGGATGCTGCGACGAGTGGCATGGACGCGAATCTCCTTCAGGTCGGGCACCTCATGGTAGCCCGCTCGCCGCGTCGTGGCCGTGAGCGCAGCGAAGCTCAGCCGAGGGTGGGCTTGACCACCATGAAGAACACGATGCTCACGAGCAGCACGGTGAGGATCATGCCGCCGCGCTGGAGCTTGGCCGCCGTCTCGAGCAGCTCGGGCGGCGGGCCGCCGGGGGCGCCGGCCGGCGGCGGGCCGGACATCCCGCGGGTGATCTCGACCATCCGCTTCGCGGACTTGTCCTGGACGAAGATCGCGAAACCGATCGCGATGAGGTAGAGGACGACCCCCACGGCCAGCCAGCGATAGGCGGCACTCGAGAAGTCGACCCCCCGGCTCGACAGGATGATGACCAGCCCGATGCCGGTGATGCCCTGGACGATGGCGCCGGGGATGATGATCCGACTCTCGATCGTCTCGGCGAGGACGGCCCCGAAATGCCCGCCCTGGGGCATCTTCTGGCTCTGCCGGGCGAGGACCGGGAAGATGAACGACGGCCCGAACGTCACGATCGCGCCGAACACGTGGGCGAACAGCAGGATCGAGAACAAGGCTTGATCCACGAGGCCTCCTCATCGGTGGGCTGGACCGGTCGGGACGGCGCGCCGCTGCGGCTCGCCGCTCTGGGGGAGCGGACCGGTCAGGTCTGGGTTCCGATGCTACCCCGCGAGGGAAGCGCCCGCGCGCCTTTGGCGCACGGGATCAGGAGACGTGCTTCGTCCGGCGGGACACGAAATCGACGAGCACGTACTCGCCCAGGTGCTCGGGCTCGGCGTAGAAGGCACGGCCGCGGTTGAGCCGCGTGACGAGCGCCACGAAGTCGGCCAGGGCCTTGGACCGCTCGAGCATGAACGTGTTGATCGTGATCCCGTCCTTCGTGCAGCGCTGGACCTCGCGCAGCGTCTCGGTGATCGTCCGGCGGGTGGGCGGGTAGTTGAACTCCACCTGGCCGTCCTCGATGTGGGCGGTCGGCTCGCCGTCCGTGATGACCACGATCTCCTTGTTGGCGCCGTGGCTCCGGGCCAGGATCCGCCGGGCGAGCATCAGGGCGTGCTGCAGGTTCGTGCCGTACTCGTAGCCGTGCCAGGAGAGCTGGGCCAGGGCCTGCGGCCGGATCTCCCGGGCGTAGTAGGCGAACCCGATGATCGCCAGGTCGTCGCGCGGGAACTGGGTCCGGATGAGCGTGTCCAGGGCGACCGCGACCTTCTTGGCGGCGACGAAGCACCCGCGCAGCAGCATCGAGCGGCTCATGTCGACGAGCAGCACGGTCGCGGTCTTGGTCGTCTGCTCGGTCCGGAACACCTCGAAGTCCGCCGGGGTGAGGGTCACGCCGCGGCCCGCCCGGCGGCCCGGGGCGTTCTCCTCGCGGGTCAGCGCGTTGGCCATCGTGCGCCGGAGCTCGAGATGGAACGGATCGCCGAACTCGTAGGGCTTCGTGGTCTCGTCGCGCTCGCCGCCCCGGCCGCCGCGCTCGACCCGATGGCCGCCGAACGCATCGCGCCGGAGGCGGGCGAACAGGTCGTCGAGGACCTTCTGGCCGATCCGCCGGCTGCCCCGCGGGGTGAGCTCCAGGCGGTCGCCGTCGCGGGTCAGGTAGCCGGCTCGCTCCAGCTGGCGCGCCAGCTCGTCGAGCGCGTCGAGGTCCTGGGCGGCCTCGTCCCCCAGTAGCTCCGCGACCCGCTCGCGGTCGACGTCGGCCAGGTCGCCCGGGCCGTCGATGCCGTCGAGCTGGGCCTCGAGCGCGTCGAGCGCCTGGAGGTCGGCCATCTGGGCCAGCGCTCCCTCCAGCCCGAGCGGCTCGTCGCCCCCGAACCGGTAGCGCTCCCCCAGCCCACCGGGGAGCAGCTGGTCCATGGTCGCGGCGAGCTGGGCCAGGTCCCAGCGCAGCCGGTCGTCCCGGAGCAGCGCGTCCATCGCGTCCTGGAGCTCGGCCCGCTGCTCCGACGTCATCGACTGGAGGAGCGACTGGAGCGCCGCCATCCGCTGGGCCAGCTGGTCGATGATGTCGTCGAGGGTCCGGGCGCCCGGGAAGAACGAGCCGTGCTTGGCCATGAACTCGGAGATGTCCGGGTCGCGGCCGGCGACCCGCTCCTGGAGGAGCTGATTCAGGTCGCGGACCATCTCCCGGTTCGCGGCGAGGTCCTCCGGGGAGGTGTTCCGGATCGCGTCGGACATGCCCACCGACGAACTGGTCGAGCACCTGCTTGCGGAGCTTCTCGACGAGCGCCTCGAACCGCTCCCGGGCGCTCGACTCCATGAAGTCGTATTCCTCGAGCCCGCGGATCCGGCCGCCGACGTCGGGCGGCAGCTCGTCGAGCTGGTCGAGGCGCTTCGCGGCGGCGTCGCGGAGCATCGCCCGCAGGGCCGGATCGACCGCCGGGTCATCGCCGCGGGGCTTCTCGGCCGGCGTCGGCCGCCCCGGACTCCGGCGAGCCGTCCGGCGTATCGCCACCTGCCGTTGGCTTCCCGGCCGCGCGATCGAGCCGCGCCTCGACGCCCGCTCGCTCCTCGCCGACGATCTCGTCGAGCTCGCGGCGCACGTCCGCCAGCACGTCGCCCAGCTTGTACTGGTCGAGCAGCTCCTCGCGCCGGCGGTTCAGGCGGTCGAGCAGGTCGCGCAGGCCGGCCATGTCGCCGCGGGTCGGGTCGGTCGAGCGCCAGCCTCGTTCCATGAGCCGGCGGAGCGCCGCCTCGAGGTCGCCCTCGGCCATCATGTCGTCAGCCAGCGCATCCAGGATCTCGTCGGCGGCGAGGTCCGGCACGGCCTGGCTGCCGTCCCACAAGGAGTACCGGGCGGCCCGGGCGAGGGCTCGCTCCGACGGCTCGATGCCACTCCCCGCATCGCGCAGGTCGCGCCGGTCCGGCGTATAGCCCAGGTCGGTCATCGGTGGGCTCGAGTCCGGCCGGCCGGACGACGCATCGCCTCGCCGGCCCGGGTCATCGCCGGTAGACCACCGCGCCGTGGGCGCGGTCCTTGTTCAGGCGCCGCTGGAGGTGCAGGCCTTCGAGGACGAACTCGACCGCGGAGGCGACCAACGCGGCCGAGGCCGGCTCGCCCTTCGTCGACTCGACGCCGGCGGCGCGCACGGCGGCCGGGAGGCCCGGCACCTCGCGCATCCAGCGCACGTACTCGCGCGACGGGATCCGGTCGCCGGTCTCCATGACCAGCCCGCCGTCGAACGCGTCGACGATCTCATCGAGGTCGACGCTGGCCATCCGGGCGCCGAACGTGGAGAACAACGCCTTGGTGATGAGCCGCTCGACGATGCGCTCCTCAGGCACGTCCTCGCCGACGGTCTCGAGCTCGACCTTGCCGACGGTGGAGGCCAGCACGGCGCCCAGGTCGCTCACCCGTGGCGCGCCGCCGGGCTCGCCGAGCCGGATCGCCCGCTTGAGGGCCGCGGCCTCGAGCACCTCCGCGTTGGCCACGCTGACCCGCACGGATACGCCGCTCCGCTGGCTGATCTCCGGGGCGCGCCGGGCGAGATGGGTCAGCTCCGCGATGAGCTCCTCCATGAACGCCGGCGTGACGACCGGAGGGACCCCTTCGTCGGCCGGGAAGCGCAGCCGCTCCTGGCGGACGATCGCGATCTCGTGCTCCAGCGTGCGCGGGTAGTGGGTCCGGATCTGGGAGCCGAGGCGGTCCTTGAGCGGCGTGATGATCCGGCCGCGCGAGGTGTAGTCCTCGGGGTTGGCGCTGGCCACGACGAACAGGTCGAGCGGCAGGCGCACGGTGTAGCCCCGGACCTGCACGTCGCGTTCCTCGAGGATGTTCAGCAGCCCCACCTGGATCCGCTCGGCGAGGTCGGGCAGCTCGTTGATCGCGAAGATGCCCCGGTTCGCGCGCGGGATGAGCCCGTAATGGAGGGTCTGCTCGTCCGAGAGGTAGCGGCCTTCGGCGACCTTCACCGGGTCGACCTCGCCGATGAGGTCGGCGATCGTGATGTCCGGGGTGGCGAGCTTCTCGCCGTAGCGCCGGTCACGGGGCAGCCAGGCGATGGGCGTCTCCTCCGCGCCCTCGGCCACGATGGCCCGGGCCGAGGCGCTGACCGGCGCCGTCGGGTCGTCGTTGAGCTCCCCGCCCGCGACCGTCGGGAGCCACGGGTCGAGCAGGCCGACGAGCAGCCGGGCCATCCGCGTCTTGGCCTGGCCGCGCTCGCCGAGGAACACGAGGTCCTGGCCGGCGAGGATCGCGTTCTCGACCGCCGGCAAGACCGTGTCCTCGAACCCGACGACGCCCGGGAAGACTTCCTGCCCCTCCCCCAGCCGGGCCAGCAGGTTGGCCCGCATCTCTTCCTTGACCGTCCGCGGACGCCAGCCGGAGGCACGCAGCTCGCCGAGGGTTCGCGGGGCTGGGATGGGCTCGGTCGACTCGGTCATCTGGGGACTCCGGCACGCGGTTCGAGGGCTCGGGAGCGCGAGCCTACGCGCGACCCGCCAGACCGTCAAACGTGGGCCCGAACCGGCGTCGGCACGTCTCTTGCACGAACATTCAGTATTGACTGAAATTACAGGAGGACCTAGCATCGACGAGATGCGCGACGACGAAGCGGCCTTCGTGGATTCGATGGGTCAGCTCATGAGCAGCTTCGGCCTGGGCCCGATGGCCGGCCGGGTCTGGGCGTGGCTGCTCATCTGCGAGCCGCCCGAGCAGACCGCCGCCGACCTTGCCGAGTCGCTCAAGGCGAGCCGTGGGGCGATCAGCGGAGCGGCCGCGTTCCTGGCGGCCGCGAGACTCATCCGGCGCATGCGGCGACGCGGCGACCGCCGGGAGTACTTCAGCGTGCCGGCGGGTTCCTTCGACAGTCTCCTGCGCAGCGGTGCCGTCTACTACGAGCGCCTCGCGGAGATCACGGCGTCGGGCCTCACCGCGATGGCGGACCGCACTCCGGAAGCCCGGATACGGCTCACCGAAGTCCACGACGCAACCGCGTTCATCGCGACCGCGTTCCCCGCCGCCCTCGATCAATACCTTCGCGACCGTCAGGCGGCCGCGGCCAGCAAGACGGCAACGTCCAAGGAGTCTCGATGAGTCCCGTCATCCGGATCGAACAGCTCACCAAGTCCTACGGCGACCACCGCGGCGTCATCGACCTCGACCTGAGTGTCGACGCCGGCGAGGTGTTCGGCTACCTCGGCCCGAACGGGGCCGGCAAGACGACCACGATCCGGGTGCTGCTCGACCTGATCCGGCCGACGAGCGGCCGCGCCTTCGTCTTCGACATCGAGACGACGACCGATCCCGTGGCCATCCACCGCCGGGTCGGCTACCTGCCCGGCGAGTTCTCGCTCTACGACCGGCTCACGGGCGGAGAGACGATCGCCTACTTCGCGAACCTGCGCGGCGGCGTGGACATCGCCTACCAGCGCTCCCTCATCGAGCGCCTGGACCTCGACCCGACCCGCAAGTTCCGCGAGTATTCGAAGGGCAACAAGCAGAAGGTCGGCCTGGTCATCGCGTTCCAGCACAAGCCGGACCTGCTGATCCTCGACGAGCCGACTTCGGGGCTCGACCCCCTCGTCCAGCAGACGTTCATGAGCCTGGTCAACGAGGCGAAGGCGGCGAACCGGACGATCTTCCTCTCGTCGCACCTCATCGACGAGGTCGAGAAGATGTGCGAACGGGTCGCGATCATCCGCGACGGCCGGATCGTCCAGATCGACCGGGTCGAGGCGCTCCGGGACCTGTCCGTCCACCAGGTTGAGCTGCGATTCACGGGACCCGTGCCGTCGGAGAGGTTCGCGGCCATCGCCGGGGTGAGCCAGCTCGCCGCCGAGGACCACATCCTGCGGATGCATGTCGCCGGCCCGATCGCCCCGGTCGTCAAGGCGGCGGCGGCCTACGACCTGGTCGACTTCGTCAGCCGCGAACCGACGCTCGAAGAGGTCTTCCTCGCCCAGTACGGGGCCGGCCATGATCGCTAGAGTCGCGTCCCTGCCGGCCCGCCTCGTGCCGCGCCGGCTCGTCCGCCAGTCCACCCCGAAGCCCCAGAGATGGCCGCTCCGTGGGCCCGGGCAGCGTCTTCCGCAAGGGCATGCTCGACAGCCGCCGCGCGATCGTCTTCGCGGGCGTGGGGTTCGGCCTGCTCGTCCTGTCCATCGGCGCGGCCGCGGCGGCCGCTTTCCCCACGGCCCTCAGCCGGACCGCGTTCGTGGCGGCGATCAACGGCATGGGCCCGGCGATCGCCGGCCTGCTCGGCGATCCGCTCGAGGTGGACCACCTGGGTGGCCTCATCAGCTGGCGGATCGGCGGGTCGATGCAGCTCCTGTTCGGCCTGTGGTCGTTCGTCGCGCTGTCGGGGACCCTCGGCAGCGAGATCCGGAACAAGAGCCTGGAGCTGCTCGCGGCCACGCCCATCTCGCGCCGCCGGCTCGCCCTCGAGAAGGTCGGCGTCCACATCGTCAGCCTGGGGATCGCGGTCGTGATCCTCTCGGTGATCACGACCCTCACGGGCTCGGTCTACGGCACGGTCCCGGGCGACGACATCCCGCTCCCGAACGCGCTCGCCCAGTTCGCCACGACCGCGCTCGTCGGCCTGGTGGGTGGCGGGGTCGCCTTCGCCGTCTCGCCGTTCGTGGGTCGTGGCGCGGCCGCGGGCCTCGGGCGCGGTGGCCATGTTCGCGGCCTACCTCATCAACGCCTACGCGAGCGTCGTGTCGGCCTTCGAGGTCCTCAAGCCGCTCTCGTGGGTCTCCTGGACCTCGAAGATGCGGCCGCTGGCCAACAGCTGGGACGTCGGCTCGCTGATCCCGGTGGTCGTGCTCGTCGTCGTCCTGCTCGGGCTGGGCGTCTTCGCCTTCGAGCGGCGTGACCTGGGCGCGACGGTGGCCCTGCCCCGGGTCGGATTGCCCGGACGCCGCTTCCTCATGGGCTCGCCGGCCGGCCAGGGCTTCCTCGCCTGGCGCGGCGCGGCGATCGCCTGGGGCGCGTCGATCGGCGGCTACGGCTTCATCGTCGCGATCTCGGGGTCGGGGTTCGCCCAGCTGGCGAACGACCCGAACATCGCCAAGCTCATCGACTCGCTCTACTCCGGGGTCCCGTGGCGGACGCCCGAAGGCTTCCTCCAGCTCGCGTTCTTCAGCTTCGGGATCGTGATCATGGGCCTGGCGACGGCGACGTACCTCGCCGGCATCGCCTCGGACGAGAACGAGAAGCGCCTGGACATGCTCCTCTCGACGCCGGTCTCGCGCGCGCGCTGGCTGATCGGCACGTCCGTCGGCCTGTACGCGGCGATCGCGCTGCAGACGCTGGTCATGGGCCTCCTCGCCGCGCTCGGCGTCGCCGGTGGCGGCGGCGACCCCGTGCAGCCGTTCATCGGCGTCTGGATCGCCGGCCTCTATGCGGCCGCGCTCGCCGGCATCGGGATCGCCGTGTTCGGCCTCGGGTTCGTCGGGCTCACAGCCGCCACGCCGGCCATCCTCGTGTTCGCGTTCTTCCTGTACGACCTCATCGCGACCACCGCGAAGTTCTCACCGGAGTTTGCGGGCCTGTCGCTGAGCGCCCACCTCGGGCAGCCCATGGTCGGCATCTTCGACGTGCCCGGGACGCTGCTCCTCCTGGCGATCGCGGTCGGCGGCGTCGCGGTCGGCGCGCTCGGCATGCACCGGCGCGACCTCTCCACCTAGACGCGGCGGCCGCCGGGCTCAGCCGTTCGGCTGGCCGTGCCGGTAGTGCGCGATGGCCGCGCGGACGTCCTCGGGCGTGACCATGCCGGCCCGGGCGAGGCCGGCCAGGTAATCGGCCCGGCGTCCGCGCTCGGCCTCGAAGTCGCCCGCCTTCCGGCCGACCCGTTCGGCGAGCTCCGGGACGATGCCCCAGGCGAAGTCCTCGAAGGCGTCCGTCGCGGATCCCACGTCGCGCAGGACGGCCGGCCCGAGGCGCTGCACGTGGCCCGCGGCGTCGCGGACGACCGGCCGGACGTAGTGGGCGGCGGCGACCCGTCGCAGCACCACCCCGCTCCGGCGGTCGCGGAACGCGCGCAGGACGAGGACGACGCCGAGGCGTGACAGCTCGTCGTCGGTGAGGCCGACCTCGCGGCTCGCGAGCTCGTCCAGCACCTCCTCGAGCGAGTCGGCGTGGATCGTCGCGGCCATGCCGTAGCCCAGGCTGAGCGCGCGCACGGCGATCCGGGCCGGCTCGCCCCACGTGTAGATCGGCACGTGGTCGCTGAGCTCGTGGACGAGGAGCACGGTCGAGGCCGGGTCGACGGCGACGGTCGGGTCGACCTCGGCGTCGCGACCGGCCGGCGCGGCGACGCCGGCGAAGCCATGGGGCCGCCAGCCGAGCGTGGCCGCCTCCGGGAGCCAGGCGAAGTCCTCCGCATAGCCGGCGAGCTCCTGGAGCCGCGTCCCCGGCGGCAGGAAGTCGAGCAGGGCGTGGAGGAGCGTCGACTTGCCGGTCCCGGACGGCCCGGCGGCCACGACGAGCGGCACGCGTGCCTCGACCAGGAGCCAGAGCAGCCCGGCGAGCGATGCATCCAGCGTGCCGTCGCGGACCGACTCGACGATCGAGTGGGGCGTCGGCGAGCGCGGGTCGCCGCGCCAGCGACCGCCCGGGTCGCCGAGGCCGACGCCGTCCGATGCTTCGTTCACGCTGACTCCGGGACGTGGTGAGGGCTGGACCCGCAGCGTACGGGTCGCCCGCGACACGGGTCAACGCGACCCGCCCCTAGACTGGCCGGATGGACCCGGGCAGGACGGCGGACGATGAGCACATCCGGCCCGCCACGCCCGAGGAGCGCCGCGACGTCCGGGCGATGCACGCCGCGAACCGCGCGGCCTGGGACGAGGCGGCCGAGCGCTACGAGGGCTGGTTCGCCGAGGCGGTCGAGCTGATCCGCTCCGGCGGCACCAACCTCTTGCCGCCCGAGCTCGAGCTGATCGGCGACCTCCACGGCCGCTGCCGCCGGGCGATCCACCTCCAGTGCGCGGGCGGGCGCGACACGCTGTCGCTGTGGAACCTGGGAGCCGAGGAGGTCGTCGGCGTCGACATCAGCCCGCGGATGCTCGACCTCGCGGACGGCTCACCGCGGCGACCGGCGCGCCGGCGCCGCTGGATCGAGAGCGACGTCCTGGACACGCCCGCACGAGCTGGACGGCACGGCCGACCTGCTCTACACGGGCCGCGGCTCGCTCATCTGGCTCCAGGACCTCGACGCGTGGGCCGCCGTCGCTCCGGCGCCTGCTCGCACCCGACGGGCCGGCTCGTCCTCTTCGACGGGCACCCCGCCGAGTGGCTGTTCGACGTCGACGACGACGGCGGCTGGATCGCTCACCGACTACGACTACTTCGGCGGCCCCGAGGCGTCGAAGGGCTGGGCGCCCGAGTACATCGACCGCCTCTCGATCGCCGACGAGCGACCAGAGCTGGAAGTTCGCCCGGGCCTGGACGCTCGGCGAGATCATCACGGCGCTCCTCGGCGCCGGCCTGCGGCTCGAGCGGGTCGCCGAGCACCCGGTCGACTGGTGGGGCGGCCACGCCGACGTCCGCGACGACGAGCGCGGCCGCATCCCGCTCTCGTTCTCCGTCCTGGCCCGGCGGGGTGTCGCCGGCTGACGCAGGCGGGGTAGATGGGAGTCGCGCGGGCGTCCGGGGACGGTCAGCTCAGGCGTGTGGCGGCTGGGGCGGGTCGTTCAGGGCGTGGAGATCGCCGGCGCCGTGGAACTCGATGAGCGTCTCGCGGCGGCCGCCCGGGCCCATCTGCCGATCGGCGATGAGCGCGTGGCCCGAGAGCGCCCGCCCATCACGCGTCTTGCCGGTCAGCTCGCCTTCTTCGGCGACGGGGGCTGAGCGTACGACGACCCGGGCGGACCACTGGGCGCGCTGCTGATCGTCCTCCCACAGGTCCATCGTCGCCCCGGCGAGTGGTTCCCCTGCGAACGTCACGTCGACCAGAGCAAATCGCTGGTGCCGAGTCGTCATCGGGTCCACGGTAACAGGTCGGCACGCGAGCATCGGCCGTCGGCGAGGGCGCGCGTGTGCCGCGCGCGGGCGCGAGGCTGCGGCGCCGGCCACGCGCGAACCGCCCGGAATCGACGAGGCCCCGTCCGCAATGGACGGGGCCTCGTGCGTTACAGACGCCTGAACCTCAGACGCCGTGCACCTTGACGGCGCGCGGGCCCTTGGGGCTCTGCTCGATCTCGAACTCGACGCGCTCGCCGCCGGTGAGGCGATCGAAGTCGAGCGAGGAGTCGAGGCCGCCGCGATGGAAGAAGTATTCCTTCGCATCCTCAGCAGCGATGAAGCCGAAGCCGCGATCGGCAACGACCTTCTTGATTGTACCGGTGGTCACAGTGACCTCCAACGCTTCCCGAACTGGGAACTGCCAGGCGCACGGTCCGTTCGAGAAGGGGTGTCGACCACGCGAAGCATCGCCACGAACTGCGGCGAGCAGCAATCATAGCACGTCAGTTCGATTTAGCCTAGCGACCCCCCGCGAGCACGAATCGGGCCGCTCCACGGCCGCCGAAAGCGGGGCCGCGGCGCACCATCCTGAGCCATTCTCAGGACCCCTCGGCGTACACTCGTCGTCAAGCTTCGCCCTGCGTGAAGCCAACTCGATTATCCGATGCGCGGCCTGCCCAGGACCCGCGCCAGAGAGGTTCCCATGACCGAGCAGTGGACGCCGAGCGCGGAGCCGCCGAGCGCGGAGCCGACCCCTCCGACCCCCGCCACGACCAGCACGCGGATCCGCCTCCGCCGGGGCGAGATGCTCCGGATCGGCGTCGTGATCGGCGCCCTCTTCGTCCTCGTCGGCTCCGCGGCGGTCGCGACCGGCGCCTCGCCGAGCCCATCGGCGGATCCCTCGAGCAGCGCCCCTGCCAGCTCGCCCAAGGCGAACGACAACCAGGGCCGCAAGGATGGTCCGTCGTTCCGTTTCAGCGGCCCGCTCGGCGACTTCTTCAAGAAATTCGCCTCGGGCGGCGGCGCCCGCTTCGGCCGCGCGATCACGATCACGAAGATCGACGGCTCGAACGTCAGCCTCAAGACCGATGACGGCTGGACGCGGACGATCGCGGTCACCAGCACGACCCAGATCCGGATCGGCAGCCAGGCCGGCGCGCTCGCGGACCTCAACGTCGGCGACACCGTGAACCTGGTCCAGAAGAAGAACGCCGACGGCACCTTCACCGTCACCCTCATCGTCGTCCGCGTCCCGACGGTCGCCGGCACGGTGACCGACGTGACCTCGAGCGGGTTCACCCTCAAGCTCCGCGACGGCTCCTCCAAGACCGTCACGACCTCCAGCTCGACCGACTTCCTCCTCGGCACGGCCAAGAGCTCGAAGGCCGACGTGAAGGTCGGCGCACGGGTCCAGGTCGAAGGCAAGGACGGCACATCGTTCGCCGCCAACGTGGTCCACATCGTGCCCGACCTCCGGGTCGGCAAGGTGACTGCGGCGACGAGCACGACCATCACGATCGAGGGCCGGGACGGCAAGGCGGTGACGATCCACGTCGACGCAGCCACGACCTACCGGGTCAACGGAGTCGCGACGGCCAAGCTGTCCGATGTGACGGTCGGCATGGTCATCTCGGCGCAGGGCCTCTCCCGGGCCGACGGCTCGCTCGACGCGACGAGCGTCTTCGCGGGCAAGCTGCGGGGCCCCAAGGCCCTGCCGGTGAAGCCGAATGCGAGCACCGCTCCGGGCTGAGCGGCGCCTCGCTCGAGCTCGGGCATGGACGGATGACGATGCCCGACATCGTCATTCGTCCACGTTGACACTCCCCGCCGGCGGGACGTAGACTCCGGCCCGGCGCCGGTCTGGGCGCCACCCGCAGCCGAGAAAGGAGGGCTCCGAATGATGCACTTGATCTCCTTCGCCCCTCGCCCGAAGGCGCCCCTCGGGGCTGCCGTCAACGGGAGGTCTGTGCCCATCTCGAGCTGACATTTCGGCGGCGTAAGCCGCCCTGACGAAGCACCACGAGCCGTGGGCCAGATCGGGCCCTCGGCTTTTTTGATGCCGGACGCACACCTGCGTCCACCACCGGAAGCCGCGGCCCGAGTCCCGACAAGGACGAACGGGCCCGCGGCTTCTCTCATGTCCGGGCCGACCGATCTACGACCATCCAGGAGCAACCACCGTGACCGCCACCCTGCCACGACAACTGAACAGGACGGACGAGGTTCCCGGCGTTGCCATCGTGGAGGCGCTCCGGACCGACGGACCGACCACCCAGCCGGCAGCCATCCCGGCCCTCCTCGTGGAGCACGCCACCAAGCGGTTCCAGGTGGAGCGCAAGAAGCCGCCGGTCATCGCGATCGCCGATGTGTCGATGCGGCTCGAGCGCGGAGAGATCCGGGGCGTCCTTGGCGCCAACGGCTCCGGCAAGAGCACGCTCATCCGGCTCATCTGCGGGCTGCTGACCCTGGACGAGGGTCGGGTCGAGATCTTCGGCCTGGACCTCGCCCGCGAGGAGCTCGCCGTCAAGCGCCTCATCAACCGGGTGAGCGTGGACGCGGCGTTCTTCAAGAAGCTCAGCCCCATGGAGAACCTGTCCTTCGCCGCCCGGCTGTACGGCCTGGATGCGAGGCAGGCCCGGCGCGACGCGCTGGTCATCCTGGACCGCCTCGGGATCGGGGCGCGACGGGCCGACCGGCCGATCGAGCAGATGAGCCGGGGCATGCAGCAGAAGGTCGCGATCGCGCGAGCCCTGCTGACAAGCCCGTCGCTCCTCCTGCTCGATGAGCCGACCACCGGGCTGGACCCGCGGTCCAAGCTCGATGTCCAGTCCTTCGTGGAGGAGCTCCGCGAGAGCCACGACGCAACGATCGTCCTGACGACCCACGACCTCGACGAGGCCGACCGGCTGTGCGATCGGATCGACATCCTCGACGGCGGCCGGGTCGTCGCCGAGGACACGCCGGACGGGCTCAAGGCGATGGTCGAGCGAGAGCACGGCCGTCCGCCAACGCTCGAATTGGTGTTCATGACCTATACCGGCCGCTCGCTCGACGACGACGTCGCCGAGGACGAGCCAGACGAATCCTGAAGGAAAGGAGGTGAGGAAGATGAAGGCTAGCTACGAGTTCCAGCTGCAGTTCGCGCAGGACCGCCATGCGAACGACGTCCAGGCCGCCACGAATGCGCGCCTGTTCCGTCGGTCGGTCGACGTGCCACCGCAGCCACTCCGCCGTTCGATCGGTCGCCGGATCATCGCGATCGGCGCCCGCGTCGCCGCGGACCCGTCCATCCAGCCGGCTCGCTCCCGATGATCGGGACGAGCCGGCCCCTCCCCCCTCTGGGAGACCGTCCATTGACCGCCATGACGCGCGAGATGAAGGCGAGCTTCGCCTTCATCGAGCGCAACTTCCACCTCACCCGACGCTACTGGGCCTGGGAGATCGCCTTCCTGGTCTATTCCGTCGCGGGCGCGCTCTCGATCAGCCTCATCGGTGAGGCCCAGGGCGATCGACGCCTGTTGTTCACCCTGATGATCGGCGCGATCTTCTGGAACTACCTGAGCGTGACGTTCAGCTGGATCGCGGAGACGATCGCGGTCGAGCGCTGGGAAGGCACGCTCGAGTACACGATGATGGCGCCGATCCGGCGCTCGTCGCAGCTCGTCGGCTCGGTCGCCTACGCGATCGTGTACGGCCTCATCCATACGGCCGCGATGCTCGTCGTCCTGTGCCTGTTCTTCGGGCTGGACCTCGCCCACGCGGACCTTGGGGCGGCCGCGGCGATGATGGCGATCGGCTCGGTGAGCTTCGTCGGGATCGGCATGCTCGCCGCGATCCTGCCGCTCCTGTACGTGGAGCGCGGGGCGCAGATGACGTTCGTGCTCCAGTCGGTCCTGCTCCTCGTGAGCGGGGTCTACTACCCGATCTCGATCCTGCCCGAATGGATGCAGGTCCTGGCGCACCTGTCGCCGGCGACGTACATCCTCGATGGCGTCCGGGCGGCCCTCATCGAGGGCGTCAGCCTGGATCGACTCCTGGGCGATGTCTGGCCGCTCGTGGTCATGGCCATCGTCCTCATCCCGGTCGGCGTGTGGGGCTTCGGGCGTGCCGAGGCGTATGCCAAGCGGACCGGCAAGCTCAAGCGGGTGGGCTGAGATGAACGCCATCCTCGACCCGATCGCACCGATGCCGACGCTCGCGGGAATGCCGGGGGTCCGCTTCCGGCACTTCCGCGGCGTCGATCTCGACATCCCGGGCATGGCCGCGGCCAACCAGGCCTCGCGCAGTGCCGACGGCGAGGTCGAGCCGATCGACGTCGACGAGATGCGGGTCAGCTACCAGCACAACCAGCGCTGCGACCCGGACCGCGACATCTGCGTCATCGAGCTCGACGGCGAGATCGCCGGGTACACCCGCGTCTTCTGGGACGACCTGATCCTCGAGAACCTGCGGGAATACTTCGCGATCACCCTCCTGCGCCCGGACGTGCGCCGGCCGGAGATCCGCCGGGCGGTCCTCGACTGGGCGGAGGAGCGCCGGCGCGCCATCGCGGCGGGCCATCGCGCCGCGGGCGACGCGGTGGACCGGCCCCTCTGGTTCGCGACCGACTTCCCCGACGGCGACGTCGAGACGGCCGAGCTGCTCCGCGCGAGCGGCTACGTTCCGATCCGCCGCTTCGCGTCGCTCATCCGGCCGGACCTCGAGGCGATCGTCGACGTCCCGCTGCCGGACGGCATCGAGACCCGCCCGATCACCCGCGATGAGGCGCTCCTGCGCCGGATCTGGGAGGCCGAGGCGGAGGCGTTCCGCGACCATTTCGGCGCGCGAGAGCCAAACGAGCAGGACTGGGCCTTCTTCCTGGACGAACCGGGCCGGGACCTCTCCCTGTGGTTCATCGCGTTCGACGGCGACGAGGTCGTGGCCGGCGTCCGCTGCATCGTCAAACCCAACGCCGAGGGGATCACGGAGGGCTGGCTCGAACCCGTCTTCACCCGTCGTGCGTGGCGTCGGCGCGGCATCGCCCGGGCGCTCATCGCCCGGAGCCTGGTCGGGCTGCGCGACTACGGCGTCCAGCGAGCTGCCCTTGGGGTCGATCTCCAGAACCCCAACCAGGCCCTCAAGCTGTACGAGTCGAGCGGGTTCGTCGGTCCAGAGCTCATCGACGGGGTGGCGCAAGCCGCTCGTGCTCGAGGAGCCGGCGAGGGCCGGGCTCGCGCAGGCTCCAGCGCGGGCCGCCGCCGGAGCGGTCCGATGACCGGGCTCGCGGAGCTCGGCTGGACGCCGGAGCTCGACGCCGCGTTCGCTGGGCATCTCGCGGCCGGTCGGCGCCCGGCGCGGGTCATGGTCGAGCACCAGCACGCCTACACGGTCCGAACGGCCGACGGCGAGGGCACGGCGGCCGTGTCCGGACGCTACCGGTTCGAGACGCACGGCCCGGACGACTTCCCGGCCGTGGGCGACTGGGTCGCGATCGACGGCGCCTCCGACACCGCGACGATCCATGCCCTGCTGCCGCGGCGCTCGGCGTTCACCCGCCTGGTCGCCGGCCGGCGGTCCGACGGCCAGGTCGTCGCCGCCAACGTGGACGTGGTGCTCATCGCCATGGGCCTCGACGGCGACTTCAACCTGCGCCGGCTGGAGCGCTACCTCGCGGTGGGCTGGTCGAGCGGGGCGATGCCGGTCGTCATCCTGACCAAGGCCGACCGGTGCCCCGACATCGAGGGCCACGTCCTCGCCGTGACCGCCGTCGCGCCGGGCGTGCCGGTCCTCGCCATCTCGGCCCTCACGGGCTACGGGATGGAGACGCTCGGCGAGCATCTGCCGCCCGGCCGGACCGCGGCCATCCTGGGGAGCTCGGGCGTCGGCAAGTCGACGCTCGTCAACGCCCTCCTTGGCACCGACGCGCTGGCCACGGCCGCCGTCCGCGCCGACGACCGCGGCCGGCACACGACGACCTATCGCCAGCTCGTGTTCCTGCCCGGCGGCGCGAGCATCGTCGACACGCCCGGCATGCGCGAGCTCGGCCTGGTGGACGTCGGCGAGGGCTTCGGCGACGCCTTCGCGGACATCGATGAGATCGCGAGCTCCTGCCGGTTCTCGGACTGCCGCCACGATCGCGAGCCGGGGTGTGCGGTCGCCGCTGCGATCGGCGACGGCCGGCTGACGGCGGACCGCCTCGATGCCTGGCGCAAGCTCGAGCGCGAGGCGGCCAAGAACCAGGCGCGCCGGACGGCCGGCTCACGCCAGGAGGCGCGGCGCCTCGGCCGGATGTACCGCGACGCCGCGATAGACTCGATGGCGCGCAAGAGCGCCCCAGATCGGAGAGCCTGACATGGTCACCCGCACGCCCGCCACCTCCGGCGGCTCGGTCCTGCCGGGCCTTGCGTTCCGGACATACGCCGGGCCGGTCGACATCCCCGTGCTCACCGCGATCCAGCGGGCTGCCCAGCTGTTCGACGACACGGAGCTCATCCCCTCGGAGGAGCGGGTCGCCAACGAGCTGGCGAACGGCGACGGGTTCGACCCTGCCGAGGACGTCTTCCTGGCCGAGCTCGACGGGCGGGCCGTCGCATGCGGCGAGGTGCGCTACGTCCGACGCGACGACATCGACACCTACCACCTGAGCGGGGCGGTCCACCCGGACGTGCGCCGGCGGGGCATCGGGCGGGCCCTCCAGGAGCGCCTCGAGGCGCGGGCGGCCGAACGCGCCGCAGCGACTTCCCAGTAGCGGGCCGGTCTACCTCGACGCCTGGATGCCGGACCAGAACGTGTCGTTCGCGGCGCTCATCCGCAGCGCAGGCTACGAGCCGACCCGCCATTTCTTCGAGATGCTCAAGGGTGACCTCGAGACGATCGGTGAGGTTGTCATGCCGAGTGGCCTGGAGCTCCGGCCGGTCGTCAAGGCCGACATGCGCCGGGTCTTCGACGCGGAGGCGGAGGCGTTCCGGGACCACTGGGGCCGGCGCGACTGGAGCGACCAGATCTTCGCCGAGCTTCAGTCGGATCCGGACCTCGACCTCGACCTCTGGCGGGTGGCCTGGGACGGCGACGAGGTCGCCGGCGTCGTCACGAACTTCATCATCGCCGACGAGAACGCCGCGCTCGGCCTCAAGCGCGGCTGGCTCGACCACGTGAGCGTGCGCCGGCCGTGGCGCCGGCGCGGCCTGGCGAGCGCCCTGATCCTGTCCGCCTGCATCGCACTCCGCGAGCGCGGGATGATCGAGGCCGCCCTGGGCGTTGACTCCGAGAGCCCCACGGGCGCGCTCGGGCTCTACGAGCGCCTGGGGTTCGCCCAGCACCACCGGGCGACCGTGTGGCGGCGCACCTTGCGCCAAGGCTAGACAAGCTTTGGGCAAGCTCTAGGCGAGCAGGCGGCCCTCGCGCACGACCAGGTCGAGCCAGGCTCGCTCGCGCCCGATCGTCGTCGCCCGTCCGTGCCCCGGGAAGACTTGCACGTGGTCCTCGAGGCCGGCCAGGCGCTCCAGCGATGAGGCCATCTGCTCCGCCGACCCACCGGGCAGGTCCACCCTGCCCCAGCCCGCCGCGAACAGGGTGTCGCCACTGAACAGGAGACCCTCGTCCCGGGCGATGAGGCACACCGAGCCCTCGGTGTGGCCGGGGGTGTGGAGCACGTCCAGGCGCAGGTCGCCGAACCGGATCGTGCCGCCCTCGGCCAGGTCGACCGCCGCGACCGACGGCGGGATCTCGAACGGCGCCATGCCCCGGGACGGATGGAGCAGGCGCTCGCGGTCCAGGGGGTGGACGGCGATATCGGCGCCCGTGTGGGCGGCGAGCGCGGCGTTATCGCCGATGTGGTCCCAGTGGCCGTGGCTGGACACGATCAGCTTGAGGGTCCAGCCGCGCTCGTCGAGCTCGCCCCGGACGTAGTCCAGGCACGGGATGGCCGTGTCGATCGCGATCGCCTCGCGTGTCGCCGGGTCGCCCAGCAGATGGACGTTCGTGGCCAGCGGTCCGACGGTCCGGCTCAGGTGCTCCATGGCACCGATCCTGCCATACGTGCCCACCCCTCGGGCGGCGGAGTCCACCGATGGGACCAGAACTGCACAGGACCCATGGGTCACGGACGACCCGGCCGTGCTCAGCCTACGCTCGTGGCCACCTCGTGGAGTGTGCACATCTACGTGAAACGAACAGTCCTGAGCGGCCTTTCCGCGCTGCTGCTCGCCGTCGCCGTCACCGTGGGGTTGTCACCCGCGCCCACGGTCGCGGCTTCGTGCGCCGCTGAGAACGCGGGCTGGCGTACCCAGGTCTGTGGCGGCGCGATCGCGCCCGGCAGCGGCACGACGACCACAGCGTTCCACTTCTCGGTCACGTACAAGAACCTCGACGGCACCGCTGCGCAGTACGTTCGGGTCGTGATCTCGGGAGCCGGCGGCACGCACGGCATGACCCCCACGGGCACCACGTGGACGACCGGGGTGCTGTTCACGTACACGACGCACCCTGCCCGCCGGCACGTACACCTACTACTACATCGGCACGCGGACCGGTGGGAATCCACCGCTTCGATACGACCCGGAGCAGCCGGCCACGTACTCGCTGACCGTGACCGCGCCGACGCCGCCACCGACCCCGAAGCCCACGCCCAAGCCGACGCCGAAGCCCACGCCAAAGCCGACACCCCACCCCACGCCGCGACCCACCCCGCGTCCGACCCCGCGGCCGACTCCGAAGCCCACCCCCAAGCCGACGAAGGCCCCGGTCGTGGTCACGGCCGCACCGACCACGGCGCCCTCGCCCAGCCTGGAGCCGACCGACTCCGCTTCCCCGACCGCGACCCTGCCGCCGGTCGCCATCGGCGGCGGGACCGGCGCGGGCGACTCGCCCGATCCGCTCGGCGCCGGGTCGCTCGGACCGTCCGGCGGTTCCGGTGGGTCCTCGCCCGGGATCATCCTCGCGCTCGTGCTGGTCGCCTTCACGGTGGGTGGCGCGTTCGCGATCCTGGCGGCGCGACGCCGGCGGCCCCATGACGAGGAGCAGACGCTCGCCACCGCGACCGCGGCCGCTGCGACGACCGCCGCGGCAACGTCGCAGGCCGCCGCTCGCTCGGCCCCCATGGACGAATCCATCGAAGAGGGCGCGATCCCCCGCTGGCGACGCCCGTCCCTGCGCGCCGCCCGCTCGGCCAGCGATCGCGGTCCGGCCGGCCCCACCTATCAACTGGCGTTCAATGCCGCGGCCATCGAAGGCTCCGAGCGTCGGCTCGTGCGCTACCGCGTCGTCCGGATGATGGACGGCCCCGACGAGATCCGGAGCCAGGAGGTCGGCCAGCTCGAGGAGAACGACCAGGTCGAGGTCCTCGGGCGGTACGCCGGATACCTCCACGTGCGGACCCCGGTCGGCACGGAGGGCTGGGTCCATCGGACCACGCTCGGACCGCCTATCGGCAGTGAGGACCCGGACGCGCCGGTCGGACCCCCGGAGTTCGATCTCGAGGCCGCCTTCGACATGCAGCGAGCCCGCGCGAGCGCGGCGCCCGCGCCGGCCACAGCGCCCGTGCCTGTCGCGGCTCCCCCGGCAACGGCACCGGCCCGGACCAAGGCCCCGAAGAAGGGCTCCGAGAAGACGTCGCGCCGACGCAGCCCGAAGGCCGAGCCAAGCACCTAGACGGCGGCGCCCCCGACCGTCAGGCGGTCGCGGTTTCGGGAGCCTCGAGCTTCGTCCGGATGCAGTCGAAGGCCTGCCCGATCATCTTGTTGGCCGTGCCCTCGATGAGCCGTGCGCCGACGCTCGCGATGCTGCCCGAGATCGTGACGTCGGCCGACCAGTCCATGGTCGTGCCCCCGTCGGGGCCGTCCTTCAGGTTCATCGTCCCGGTGGCATCCACGGCACTCCCCGGTGCCTGGCCATGCGCCTTGATCACCGCGCGGTTCGGTTCCTCGAGCTCGGCCATCGTCATGTCGACGACGAATTGGGCGCTGATGAAGCCGACCCCGACCTTCGCCCTGGCCCGGAAATGGGTGTCGTCGATGACCTCGATCGACTCCACGCCGGGTCCGCACGGACCCACCTGGTTCGCGTCGATGACGAAGGCCCACACCTTGCCACGGGGCGCCTTGATGTCGAGGGTGCCGGAGAACTGCATCGGGCCTCTTTCTTGATCGCTTGCTGGCTGGGTCGTCCCGAAGCAGCGCGGTGCCCCACCCGGGAGTCTCGAGCACCGCCACGGTGAGCGGGCGTGTCCGTCGGATGCTTCGCTGACGGACGCGATAGTGGCGGGTCAGGAGGCGCGGGGGTGAGGCCCGATGGTAGGACCGGGATGCTGCGCCCGTCAACGAAGCGCCCGGTCGCGGCGGGCCGACGTCCCCGCGCCGCACCCGATCCCTGGCCAAATTTGCCTCGGGAGAACGTAAACTCCTCCGAGGCTCGATTCGCGGCCAGACTTGCACCCACGGATGCCTTCGGCCACCGCACGAGCCCTCTTCGGGGCCTCGCGGCCGCCACCCCGGGCCGGCTGAGCACGGATCTGCCCCCGGAGCCCCGGATCGAGGGCCCGGAAGTGGCCGACCTCGTCCCAATTCTCCTCGGGTGCAAGTTTGGCCGACGTCGCGTGGCGCAGGGCCACCGATCCGGCCATATGCAAATCACCGAACCTCCTGGCCATCCGAGAGGCCTTACGAGGCGGCTTCTGCATGGGTCCGGCCCTGCCGAGCACGGAGCTACGGCTCGCCGACGCCTGTGGCTCCTCAGACCTCCATCCGAGCCTGCCCCGTGTTCTGGTGGCTTGCATCTGGCCACCTGTCGCCACCCGACGGCCCGTTGACGCCCGTCCTGAGGCCTGCGAGGCTGGCCGGCATGGGTGGGGAGAGGATCGACCGCGCGGACGAGACCGGCGAGATCGAGGAGCTGGGCTCCGTCGGCGATTGGCGACTGCCGAGCTGGATGCCCCGGATCTCGGGCCTGGCTTGGCTGTTCATCGGGCTCGGGATCTTGGGCTTTGTCGAGCCGCTCGTCGCCGGCTTCGGCTGGATGCTCTCGTTCACGCCAGACAAGGTGGTCGCCGCCATCACGCGTGCGCTGCCCATCCTCATCCCAGCCGCCGCGTTGTGGCGGACCAAGCGGCCGAGGCCAAGGTCGCTGCTCCTGGGTTCGGTCGCGGTCGGCATCGGGGCCGTCATTACGAGCGGCTTCGCGGAAACCTGGGTAGGCATTGAGCCAGTCTTTGGCGGCGGAGGACTCTGGCAGCCCATCACCGCCTTCGAAGTCCCATGGGTCATCACGATCGCCTTCACGTTTGTCGGACCCGTGCTCCTGGCAAACGTCCCGCGCGCCGTGCGTCAAATGACCTCAAGGCGTCGAGCCATCGGCGCGGGCCTAGCGGTCGGCGCGATCACGGTTGGCTACTTGGCGATGACCGTCGTTTTCCCCGTGTATCTCTACCAGTTGTACGTGAATGATCCCTCGTATCCAGGCGATTGGTTCGGGACGCCCGTCTTCCTGAGCGTGATGCCGTCTGCGCTACTCGGTTGGGCGTACTTTGCCTGGGCCATCCTGACTGGCGATGCGGATAGTCGGCGACGGCCCGCGTGGAGGATGGCCACGGCTGGGGTCGTGATCCAACAAGGCTTGGTCGCCCTCAACTTCGCCACCATGGCCTTCTGGTACGTCGTGGCTCGCGGCGATCAGGACACGCCTCTCGCGGACGCTGCCCTGTGGATCTCGGGTGCGGTCTTTTTCGTCACCCCGATCCTCCTGATCGTCGCCACGACCCTGCTCATCGCGGCGTTCGCGGTGGGTTTCGCAAACTCGAAAGCGGTCGAGCCCGAAGGACCGCCCGTCGAGCTCGAGCCGATCCCGAACCCCGGCTGAGGTCAGCCGGCCTCGGCCACCATCGCGTCGCCGGTCTCGAGCATGGTCTTGAGGCCCGACACGATGAGGACGATCCCGCCCTCGAACTCCTCGGCCGACTTCGAACCCGCGACCAGTCCTTCGGTCACGACCGTCAGCCGGCACGTGCCGTCGTCGCCCGGCTCGATCTCCCAGACCTGGCGGAGCGGCGCCTCCGCGGCGATATCGGCGTCCCACAACGCGTGGAACGTCATCGCCAGCCGGCGAGGCGGGTCGAGCTCGAGGATCTCGCCCTCGGCGGCCGCCGACCCGTCCGGGTAGTCGTACGTGTAGCGGGCACCTGCGCGGAGCTCGCCGCCGGCCGGGCGGAAGGCGGTGCCGTAGTAGTAGCGGGCGGTCAACTCGCCGTCGGTGATCGCCCGCCAGAGCGTCTCGGGCGTCGTCCGGATGTAGATCGAGTAGACGTGGGCCGGGGCGGACATCGCGTGTTCCTCCAGGTGGCGCTTCAGGGCGGCCATCGAGCCGACGACCGGCTCGGCGTACTTGCTGATCCAGCGATCCGAGATCAGGCGGATCGGAACCGGGTTGAGGTAGTGGCGCTTCTCGCGCCCGACGCGGCGGGTCGTGATGAGGTCCGCGCCCTCGAGGACGTCGAGGTGGCGCATGACGCCGAACCTGGTCATCTCGGGCAGATGGCTGCAGAGGTCACCGAGCGTCCGGCCGTCCTCGTCGAACAGGAGATCGAGCAGGAGCCGGCGGCTCGGGTCGGCCAGGGCGCGGAAGACGGGCTCCACTCAGGCGGCGACCGCGGAGGACCTGTGACGGAGGGGCCGAAGCGGGCTCGGTCGAGACCGGGGTCGAGGCCCCGAGCGCCGCGAGGTGCTCGCGATGGACGCCCAGGTGATATCCGAGCGCGCTTCCGATAAGCGCCATCGCGGGGACGGGCCCGTCGACGTGGACCGTCTCACCCTCGGCGATCCAGGTCTGGATGGGCGTCCCGGCGTCGGGCCCGAGCTCGGCCGCCAGCCGAACGAGGATCCGACCGGTCCGCAGGACCTCGGCTTTGAGCTCGGTGACACCGCCGGTCTCGGCGACAAGAGCACGCAGCAGCGGCTCGCTCCCGGCGAGACGATTGCTGTACCCGACCGCCTCCCCGCCGATCACCGAGGTGACCGACAGGGCCACGAGGCGATTCACCATCGCGGCGTGGGCGAGGACCATCTCGGCGCTCCACTCCCCCGGCTCGGGCTCCGGGTAGGGTCCGTCCGTCACGGCCGCATCGAAGGCGGCCAACCTTTGTGCGAACTCCTCGGTATCCATCGTCTCGCTCCGTCATCCGGTTCCCGACGGGACGTCCGCCGGCCTGCCGCGGATGTTATGTGACTAAATAGTCACCTGTCAAGCCATGCGCGTCACACGAATGCCCTGGCTTCGTCAAAGCGCCGCGCGATGTTCGACAATCGCCTGGTCGGTTGCGAGGCAGAGAGGGGGACACAATGAAGCCGGGTTCGCTGGCTACCGCCGCGGCCTTGGTCCTGGTCTTGGTGATCGGCGGGTGTGGATCACTGGATCCAACCGCTTCCACCGCCTCGTCTCCCGGAACGGCAGCGTCCAGTCCTTCGACGTCCGTGGCGACGACCGACCCACCCCCTCTACCCGCGACCACCGGCACACCGTCACCATCGCCAAGTGCCCCGCCTGCGCCAAAGCTCGCCGAGGTGGTCGCTACGGTCGACTACGGCATCGGTGCCGACGCCTATCCAAACGCCCAGGAGGCCGTCGTCGGCTTTGGCTCGCTCTGGGTCCCGTTCTACGCCAGCCCGCACGGATGGCTTGTCCGCATCGACATCGCGACGCATCGCGTCGTAGCCCGGATCCACGTAGGCGAGTCGCCCGACTCGGCCGCGATCGTGGGCAACGACGTCTGGGTCGCGAACACGAGCGGCGATGGCTCCCGCGTGTACTTCGGCCAGAACACGCTGTCCCGGATCGACCCGGCGACGAACCGGGTCGTGCAGGTGGTCAAGGTCGAGATCGGTGGCCCGATCGCCGGCGGCCTCGGGGCGGTGTGGGTTCCCAACCTCCAAAACGGCCAAGGCAACGGCATCCTCCACAAGGTGGATGCGTCCAGCGGCAGGGTCGTGGCGGCCCTTCCCCTGACAGGCCGGCCGGCGATAGGGTGCGGGCATCTCTGGGTCATCGACACCCTCGTCGCGGTGGAGGCCCCCGAAGTGACCGTGGGCTCCGCCGTGGACGCCAAGAGCGGAAGGCGGATCGGCATCTGGCCCCTGGTCGCTCCGGGCATGCTCGACCCGCAGGAGGTTGGCGGCCAATGCCTCACGGCGTGGCCGTCGCAGGATGACCGCAGCCGGATGACTGTTGGGATCGTCGAACCGGAGGAAGGGGTGGTGCGCTCCTGGCCGACCCTCGCTTCCCCTGTGCGGCTCATCGACGGCGTGATCTGGACGATGCCCAACGACACCACCGTGAGGCCGATCGAGCCCGACGGCAGCGCACTCGCCGACCCACTTACGCTGCCGATCGACCTCGCAGCAGGTGGCGGCTGGTTCACGGTCGTCAACGGCGAGGGCTGGGTCATCACCAACGCGGCGGCCCTTGCGCTGGGCAATGTGCTCCCATCGCGATGAGAGATTCGGTAACGCCGATCGATCGGGCCGCGCGGGACTCGACCCGACGGACCCTTTCGATCATCTGCGCGCTCATGATCGCGAGCGGGTGCGTTGCTGATGGTCCTGTACTTTGGATCCGTGACCTGGCAACCGATGTCGCTCGCCATCGAGACCGAGCGGCTAACCCTTCGGCTCCGCGACGAGCGCGACGCAACGTGGTACCGCGAGCTGATCGGCGAACGCGGGGAAGACATGCCGACGCTCGAAGAGGCGACGACGCGCCTCGCGCGATTCCGGGATCTCCACGGCCGAGGTCGGGATCGGTGCCCTCGCGATCTGTCGTCGCGCGGAAGGCGACGTGATCGGCTACTGCGCCCTCATCGTCGGGCGTTGCAGCCTGGACGAACCGGAGATCGCCTACGAGCTGCTTCGGCGGTTCCACGGACGCGGCTACGCGACGGAAGCGGCGCAAGCCCTCGTGGCTGCCGCGGCCGCGACCGGTCGACACCGTCTCTGGTCGACCGTGCGGCCGTGGAACGCGGCGTCACTCCGGGTGCTCGAGAAGATCGGGTTCCGCATGGACCACACCACCACGGATGACCGGGGAGAGATCGTCTGGCTGGTACGCGACCTCTAGGACCTGTGTCAGGCGGAGTCACCAGCGCCAGGAACCAAAGGGACGATGGGCGGCGTGGCAGCTAAGTCTCGATGCCGTCCGGGCCGACAACGAAATGCGACGAATTGTCGCCCGGGACGAACAGGCGCCAATACTCGTAGCCACCGCCCGATGAGGGTGTGATCAGGTCGGGGAACACCTCCACGACGCACCCGTCCTCGAGGTCGATTCGGAGGTCACCGATGATCGAACCCTTGGCGCGTCGGACGGCGTGAGCCGGATCACCGTGGAGGATGAACCGTTCGACGAGCTCATCCCGCATCGTTCGTTGCTCATTCGGGTCGAAGGCATCCTCACTGACCCCTGTGGGCGGGCAGCGCATGTCGCTGTAGCCGACCACCATCGAGTCGTCCCGCACGATCCGCCACGGGCACTGGATATGGACCGCGAAGTCGCTCTCCTTACGGATTCGACCTCGGACCGTGCGCTCGCGCATCTCCCCAAATTCGAGGGTCAACATGTCTGCTGCACGACCCGCGTAGGTGAGCGGCAGCCCGACGAGCACACTGACCGCGTTGTCGATCTTCTTGCTTCACGACGGAGCCCACGTGACGACGCCGACGGCGAGGTCGGGCACGTCGCGGAGGACGAACGTGCCGTCCGGGCGCGCGACGAGGCGCTCGTCGAGCAGCTCCTGGAGTCGACGTCCCTTCGGGCCATCGGGGGCGACCCAGGTCTGGCGCAGGAGGAACCCGAGAGCGGCCATCGCGATCCGGGAAGGAGCGGTCGCCGCGCTCGACCATCCGGACCTCCGGCGCGCGGCCGCGGGCCGTCAGGAGATCCGCGAACGCGGGCAGGGCCGGCAGCGGGATCCGCTCCTCGCCGTGGACGGGCGGCCAGAACGGCTCGGCGACCGAGGCCGGCGTGCGCTCCATCATCACGGCCACGCAGAGCCGACGGGTCGCGGCCTCCATCGCATCGAGGAATGGGCCGATCGCCTCGATGTCGTAGCCCACGTGAGCGATCAGCGACACGTCCGCGGCCGGCACGGGCAGGACGCCCTCCCCCAGCGGCCAGCGGCCCTCGACGATCCGGATGTTGTCGATCCCGAACGCCCCCATGTCGTCGCGCAGCGCGCCGAGCATCGCCGACGACGTCTCGACCGCGATCACCTCACCCTGCCGGCCCGACCGCCACCGCGAGCGGCATCGCATAGCGGCCCGCACCCGCCCCGATGTCCAGCCACGTGTCGCCGTCCTCGACGAGCGCGCGCAGGGCGGCCAGCGTCGGGTCCTCGCCGTCCGGCCGTCGCGGATCGGCCCGGAAGAGGCCGGTCGTCGTCGCGTAGAAGTCGCCATCGGCGACCTCGCGGATGCGGTCGACCTGGTCGCGGTTGGCCTTGACCTGCGCCGCCCAGGCGACGATCGCGAGGTCGGCCGGCGTGTCGACGTCGGGGTTCGATCCGTCCGCGGGGACCTCGACCACGATCTCCGGATGGGCGGCGATGAGCGGACCGAACCCGCGATCGCCGCTCAGCTCCCCGGCGAGCGGCCACCCGCGCCGGAGGACGAGCGTCGGGTTCTGGCCGCCGCCCCCGGCATAGCGCGGGACGACGATCGACCGGCCGGCCGGCACGTCGGCATCGAGGAGCGCCCGGATGACCTCCGGGCGAACGAGGGGCTGGTCGCCGAGCAGGACCACCGCGGCATCGAAGTCCTCGCCCAGCGCCTCGAGCCCGATCCGGACCGAGCTCGACAGGCCGTCCTCGGGCCGCGGATTGCGCACGATGCGGGCACGACCGAGGTCGGCCGACGTCTCGACCGGCGAGGCCGGCCCGAGCACGACGACGATCTCGCCGAGTCCAGCAGCGACTGCCGCGTCGACCACGCGGTCGACGAGTGGCCGGCCGCCGAGCGGGGCGAACACCTTGGCCGCCCCGAACCGGGTCGCGGCGCCCGCGGCGAGGATGAGTGCGGCGGTGCGCTTCGGGTCTGTCACGGACGTCCCGCCGCGGGACTCAGGTGGCGCCGACCGTCGCAGGTGCGGCGTGGCCCTCGGCCCGCGCCCGTTCGAGCATCGGGAGGCCCGAGCCGCCGTGGCGGTCCGCGACGATCTCGGCCAGGATCGCCAGGGCCGTCTCGGCCGGAGCGCGGCCACCCAGGTCGAGGCCGATCGGGCCGTGCAGGCGCGCCAGATCGGCCTCCGAAACCCCGGCCTCGATGAGCCGGGCCCGTCGATCGCCCTGCGTCTTGCGCGACCCGACGGCACCCACGTACCGGCAGCCGCGGCGGAGCGCCTCGACGATGGCCGGCTCGTCGAACTTGACGTCGTGGCTGAGCACGGCGACGGAGTCCGCCGGCCCGAGCCCGATCGACGCGGCGACCTCGTCGGGCCAGCCGACGACCAGCTGGTCGGCATCCGGGAAGCGCTCCGCGGTGGCGAAGGCCGGCCGCCCATCGACCACGACGGTCTCGAAGCCGAGCTCGTGGGCGAGCCGGACGAGGGGGATCGCGACCTGGACCGCGCCGACGATCACGAGGCGCGGCCGGACCGGGTAGGCCTCGACGAACCACTGGCGATCGCCGGCGACGATCGTCCGCGAGAGGCCGCGGGCGAGCGCCTCGAGCGCGTTGCGCACGACCTCCGCGTCCACCGCCGGGTCGCCGGTCGTCGTCGGCTCGCCACTCAGCGTCGAGCAGCCGCCCGTCGTCGCGCACGATCAGCGACGGCTCGGGGACAGCGCCGTCACCCGGCGTGTGCTGCCCGAACGCCGGCGGCGGCGTGTCGGCGGGGAGTGGCGTGACCACGGCCGTGCCGCGCTCGACGTCCGTGGCGGCGGCGACCGCCACGTCGGGCACGAACGGCTCGACGAGCACGTCGATCGTCCCGCCGCAGGCCAGCCCCACGTCCCACGCCTGCTCGTCGCTGATCCCGTAGCGGATCACCCGCGCGTGCCCGTCCTTGCGGGCCCGCTCGATCTCGCCGTACGCAGCGCCCTCGACGCATCCGCCGCTGACCGAGCCGGCCAGCCGCCCATCGTCGGCGCCGAGCAGGACCGCGCCTTCCGGTCGCGGCGCGGACCCGAACGTGCGGATCACGACCGCCCGGCCGGCCCCCACCCCCTGGGTCCCCCACTCCCGCAGCGTATCGACGAGTTCGCGCATGTCCGTTGCCTCCGTCCGACGCCGCCCCGGCGCCGGAACCACGTATCAGCCCAGCGGCCGTGCCGCCGATGGATCCACCGAGTCGCCGTCCAGGGCGCGCGGGGGCCCGGCCACGATCCGAGCCGCTCCCGGACGAGCGCCCGGGTGTCGCGTGCTGTGCAGACCGGCCTTCCAGGTGCCCGGCGCACCGGCGCCGCCGACCCCGACCTTGCGGGGCCGGGCGCTCAGCCGGCCGCTCGGCGACGAGCCCTCGGCGAGCAGCTCACCCAGCCGTTCGAGGCTGGCCAGCGTCCCGGCGGCCACGAAATCGTCGAGGTATGGGTAGGCCGCCCGCATGCCGGCCGCCAGCGGCTCGTAGCCCTCGGTCCCGGCCAGCGGGTTGAGCCAGATGAGCCGGTGGCAGTTGCGCTGGAGGCGGGCCGTCTCGGTCGCGACGAGCGCCGGATCGCCCCGGTCCCACCCGTCCGACACGACGATGACGATGCCGCTCGTGCGCAGGACCCGGCGGGCCCATTTCAGGTTGAACTCGCGGAAGCTGTCGCCGATCCGCGTTCCGCCCGCCCAGTCGGTCACGGTATCGGCCACCTGGCGGAGCGCCGCGTCGCGGTCGCGCTCGCGGAGCAGCCGCGTCACCCGGGTCAGCCGCGTCCCGAACACGAACGACTCGGTGCGGACGCGATTCGTGGCGGCCAGGGCCTGGATGAACCGCAGGAGGAGGCGCGACTGGCGTTCCATCGAGCCGCTGATGTCGCACAGGACGACGATCTGCCGCGGCCGGCGCGTCGGCCGGCTCCAGACCCAGTCGAGAATCTCGCCGCCGTTGGCCAGGTTGCGCCGGAACATCGCCCGGGGCGCCACCCGCCGGCCCCGATGGTGCAGCTCCTGGCGGCGCGTCCGGCGGGTCTCGAGACGCGGGGCGAGCAGGTCGATGAGGCGCTCGGCGTCACGCAGCTCGGCGGCGGTCATCCGGTCGAACTCGCGATGACGGAGCACCTCGGACGCGCTGTAGGCATCGGGCGCGATGACGAACCCTTCGACCGCCTCGTCGTCCTCGCCCTCGTCCGAGCCGGGGCGGGGCGTGCCCTCGAGCCGGCTCAGCGAGTCGCGGTCGCCCGGCGCCTCCACGGACGCGTCGCCCGGCTCGCCGTCACCTTCCTCGGCCGTCTCCGGCTCCGGCATCGTGGTGGGCGGCAGGTCGTTGGGGAGCGTCATCCGCCGGCGCCAGAAGCGGTTGAAGGCCTTGTCGTACGGCTCCCGCTCGTCCCGTCGGCGCACGAAGACGGCCGCGCCGGCTGCGCGGACCTGCTCCTTGTCGCTCATGTCAACGAGCGTCAGCGCCCGGGCGAAGTCGATGGAGGCGCCGAGGTCGACCCCCAGCCCCACCGCGCGCAGCGTCCGCCCGAAGACGACCGCCTGGCGGAGCAGCCGTGCGCCGTCGACGTCGGGTTCGGCCCAGCGCGGCCGGTCAACCACCCGCGGCGACCTCCTCCAGGTAGGCGGCGGCCGTGGCGCCGCGGATCCGGCGGACGTCCTCCTCGTACTTGAGGACGACGCCGAGGGTCTCGTCGGCGATCGCCGGCGTCAGCTCGCGGGCACCGAGCGCGAGCAAGGCGGCCGCCCAGTCGAGCGTCTCGGCCACGCCGGGGACCTTCGTGAGGTCGGCCTCCCGGAGGCGATGGACGAACGCGACGACCTGGCCGGCCATCCGCTCGGGGGCGTCCGGCACGCGGGCGAGGACGATCGCGAGCTCCCGGTCGCGGCTCGGGTAGTCGATCCAGTGATAGAGGCAGCGCCGCTTGAGCGCGTCGTGGACCTCGCGCGTGCGGTTGGACGTGAGGATGACCCGGGGCGGCTGCTCGGCCTTGATCGTGCCGAGCTCCGGGATCGTGACCTGGAAGTCGGACAGGATCTCCAGCAGGTACGCCTCGAACTCCTCGTCGGCGCGGTCGATCTCGTCGATGAGCAGCACTGGCGGAACGCCGTCGTCGGCCTCGAGCGCCTGGAGGAGCGGCCGCCGGATGAGGAACTCGGGGCCGAAGATCCCGCGGCCGTCGCCGACGTCGCCGCGCGCCTCGCGCAACCGGATCTCGAGCATCTGGCGCGGGTAGTTCCACTCGTACACCGCATTGGCGATGTCGAGCCCCTCGTAGCACTGGAGCCGGATGAGCCGGCTGCCGAGGCTTGCCGCGAGGACCTTGGCGAGCTCCGTCTTGCCGACCCCCGCCTCGCCTTCGAGGAGCAGTGGGCGGCCCAGCTCGAGGGCCAGAAAGACGGCGGTGGCCAGCGAGCGGTCGCACAGGTAGTCACGGGCGCGGAACGCGCCGGTGATGCCGTCGATGGACAGCGTTTCGGCAGGTCGGTCGACGCGATCGGTCATCGGCGGAATCTACACGCCTCCCGAGGGGCACGCCGTGGGCTGTCCCGAACGGGCGAGCACGTGATGCCCCCGGCGGGCATCATTCCGGCACGGCATCGGTGGATCGGCGGAGCGGAGGAGACCTCGGATGTGCTGCCTGTTGATCGTGGCCGGCCTGTTCGGCGCTCGCGCACTCGGGTTCCTGTGGTGGCTGCTCGACCCGGTCCGCTGGGGCACGACGTTCCCCGAGCCGCTGATCGGGCTCATCGGCTGGCTGGCGGTCCCATGGACCACGCTCGCCTACGTCTTCACGTTCCCCGGCGGCGTCGAGGGCCTCGACTGGGCGCTCATCGCGCTCGGCCTGTTCGCGGACTTCGGGTCGACCGGCGGCGGGATGTTCGGGCGCGACCGCGGTCGCAAGTGGCGCGAGCGCTGAGGCCGGCCAGCCCCGAGCGGACCGCCGGCGAGCACGAAACCCACCGCGATCAGCCTTCGGGAGCGTCGAGCTCCCGCGCGTACGCCGGGAAGCGGAACCGCATCGCCCGGGTGAGGATCCCGCCGTGGCCCAGCCGGGCGATCGTCGCGCGCGATGCCGGCTCCCCCGCGAGCAGCCGCGGCAGCAGGAGGTCCGCCGCCGTCGCCTTCGAGTAGGCCCCGCACGTCGGCAGGCCGAGGACCGGCACGCGCCCCAGGCGGGCCAGCCAGAGCATCGAGCCCGGGTGGGCCGGGCACGCCGCGCCGGACGACCACGCCGCCGAGCTCCTCGAGGGCCACGAACGTGGCGTCGGACGGATCCATGCTCCGCGCGCCGGCGGTGAGGATGAGCGTGGCCCCGCCGCGTCGCAGCGCCCGGAACGCGTCCGCCACGGCGACCGCGTCGTCGGCCACGTAGGAGATCGCCGAGATCGTCGAGCCGAGACCCTCGACCTTCGCGCGCACGCTCGCCTCGAACCGCTCGCGGGCAGGTCCGTGCACGGATTCCTTGACGAGCACGCCGACGCGACCCGGCCGGAACGCCGGCGACGCTCACGAGCGGACCCCCGGCGCGGGCCACGGCCTCGCCCCGGCGGATCGCGGACTCCGGGACGAGCTGGGGCGCCACCTTGACGCTGGCCACGAGATCGCCGGCCCGGACGATCTGGCCGTCGTAGATCGTGAAGACCTCCAGGGGATCGATCCGGTCCAGGCGCTCCAGCGCTGCGATCCGGATCCGCACGACGCCGTCGACGGCCGCCAGCAGGTCGACCCGGCTCTCGGCCGGTCCGCGGATCTCGAGACCGGGGCCGGCGACGGCGGCCGCGAGACGGAGGCCCGCCTCGTCCTCGTGGAGATCGCCCGGCTCCGGGACGAGCACGACCAGGGGCGGATCGGCGCCCTCCCCCGTTACCGGGACCGGGCGCTCGGAAGCCAGGCGCGCGAGGTCGTCCGCCGACAGGCGGCGACCCTTCTGCCAGCGCTCACCGCCGACGCGCAGGTCGCGCGGCAGCACGGCCCCGACGAGGTCGCTCGACGACGGCCGGCCGGCTACCAGGCGCTCGAGGCGCACCCCTTCCCTGTCCGGCCGATCGACGCTCGGTGGCTCCCGGCCTAGCCGAGCGCTTCGAGCGCGCCCTCGATCGCGCGGCGCACGTAGACCGTCGCCATCTGGGCCCGGTACGTGCCGTCGGCGTGGATGTCCGAGGCGACCGTCTGGCCGTCCGTGGCGTGGGCGGCCGCGGCCGCGATGGCCGCCGCGGATCCGTCCGAGCCGAGGAGTGCCGACTCCACGGCCGACGCCCGGTAGGCGACGTCGCCCACCCCGGTGATCGCGATGCGCGCGGTCCCGATGCTGCCGCCGGACCGGCCGACGACGGCGGCCACGCCGACGATCGAATAGCCCGAGGCGGGCTGGCTGAGCTTGCGATAGGCGGATCCGAGCTCGTTCGACGGCGCCTGGATCACGATCTCCGTGAGCAGCTCGCCATCGGCCAGGGCCGTCTGGAACGCGCCCTGGAAGAACGAGGTGGCCGCGATGCGCCGCTCCCCGGTCTTCGATCGGACGACGAACGTCGCGTCGAGGGCCAGCAGGACGGCCGGGATGTCGGACGCCGGATCCGCGTGCGCGACGGAGCCACCGATCGTGCCCTTGTTGCGCACCTGGAGGTCGGCGATCCGCGGGATGGCCTCGGCGAGGCATCGGTAGCGGGTCGCCTCGGCGGATTCCTCGAGCTCCCGGTACGTGGTCAGCGCGCCGATGGCGAGTCCCGCCGTCGGCCGTCGCCCGGATCCCGTGGAGCTCGCGGATCTTGCCGATGTCGATGAGCCTGGATGCGCCCGCGAGGCGCAGCTTGAGCAGCGGCAGGAGGCTCTGGCCACCGGCCAGGACCTTGATGTCGTCCCCGGCGAGGAGACCCAGCGCCTCGTCGAGGGTCTTCGGCCGGTCGTAGGCGAATGCGGCCGGGATCATGCCTTGGCTCCCTTCGCATCCTGCATCGCGCGCCAGACCTTGGGCGCGGTGAGGGGCATGTCGATGTGCCGGATCCCATACCCGCTGAGCGCGTCGATGACCGCGTTGACCACGGCCGGCGTGCTCGCGATCGCGCCCGCCTCGCCGACGCCCTTGGTCCCGAGCGGGTTCACGGGCGACAGGGTGACGGTCTCGTCGAGCTCGAACGACGGCAGGCCCGACGCGTGCGGCAGCGCGTAGTCGAGCATCGAGCCCGACTGGAGCTGGCCGTCGCCGCCGTACACGGCGCCCTCCCAGAGCGCCTGGCCGACCCCCTGGGCGATGCCGCCATGGAGCTGGCCGTCGACGATCATCGGGTTGATCTTCTTGCCGACGTCGTCGACCGCGATGTAGCGAGCGAGGTCGACGACCCCGGTCTCCTCGTCGACCTCGACGATCGCGATGTGGGTCCCGAACGGCCAGGTGCAGTTCGGGGTGTCGTGATACGCGGTCTCATCGAGGTACGGCTCGGAATCGGCCGGCAGGGAGAAGCCGAGGTCGATCGCGAACGCGATCTCCTGGATCGTCTTCTTCTTGTCGGGCGAGCCCTTGACCCGGTACTCGGCGCCGTCGATCTCGATGTCCTCGGGCGAGGCCTCGAGCATGTGGGCGGCCATCCGGCGGGCCTTGGCCTTGATCTTGTCGGTCGCCTTCATGGCGGCGGCCATGCCGACCGTCCCGGTCCGGCTGCCGTACGTGCCGTAGCCGAACGGGGTGCCCTGGGTGTCCGAGTGCTGGATGACGACGTCGTCGATGTCGACGCCGAGCTCGTGGGCGATCACCTGGGCGTAGGTCGTCTCGTGGCCCTGGCCCTGCGGCTGGGTGCCCATCGTGGCGACGACCTTGCCCGTGAGGTGGACCTTGATGTTGGCCGACTCCCACATCGCGGCGCCCCAGCCTTCGCCGACGGCGCCGATCCACTTCGAGGGGGCGACGCCGCAGACCTCGATGTAGGTGCTGAGGCCGATGCCCAGCAGCTTGCCCCGCTTCTTCGCCTCGGCCTTGGCCTTGTCGATCTCGTAGTAGCCGGCCATCGTGAGGGCCTTGTTCAGGGCCGGCTCGTAGTCGCCCGAGTCGATGAAGATCTTCTCGCCGTTGACGGCGGTCGTGAGGCCGCTCGGGTTCTCGTACGGGAACGCGTCGTTCGGCAGGAAGTTCTTGCGCCGGACGGCGGCCGGGTCCATGCCGATCTCGTCGGCGAGGAGGTCCATGGCCCGCTCGAGGACGTAGGTCGCCTCGGGCCGGCCGGCGCCCCGGTAGGCGTCCACGAACGTGGTGTTCGTGTAGACCCCGGTGACCTCGCAATAGACGTTGGGGATCTTGTACGGGCCGCCGAGGACGCGCCCGTAGAGCGTCGTCGGGATGCCGGGACCGATCGTCGAGAGCCGTCCGCCCAGGTTGGCGAACGTCTTGACCCGCAGCCCGGTGACCTCGCCCTCGCGCGTTCGCGGCGACCTCGAGGTACGTGATGTGGTCGCGGCCGTGGATCGTGGACTGGTAGTTCTCCCGGCGCGACTCGACCCACTTGACCGGTCGCCCGCCGATCGTCTTGCTGGCGAGCATGACCAGGGCCATGTCGGCGTAGCAGAAGATCTTCGAGCCGAAGGCGCCCCCGACATCGGGGCTGATGCAGCGGATCTTCTGCTCCGGGATGCCGGTGACGAACGCGGCCAGGAGCAGGCGCTGGATGTGCGGCGTCTGGCTCGACATCCAGACGGTGTACTCGTCGGTGCCCGGGTCGTAGCGCCCGATGTCGCCGCGGACCTCCATCGGGTTCGGGATGAGCCGCTGGTTCACGATCCGCTGGCGGACCACGACCTGGGCCTTCTCGAACGCGGCATCGGTGCCGGCCTTGTCGCCGACCGGCCACACGAAGACGACGTTGTTCGGCGCGTTCTCGTGGAGCTGCGGGGCGCCCGGCTGGGTCGCCGCCTCGGCGTCCACCACGGCCGGCAGGGGCTCCCAGTCGACCTCGATCTTCTCGAGCGCGTCGGCCGCCTCTTCCGGCGTCTCCGCGATCACCGCGGCGACGCCCTCGCCGGTCCACTTGACGCTGTCGGTCGCCAGGACGCCGGGGCATGTTGATGTTGTTCACGATGCCGCTCGAGCCACCGGCCGGCCAGGCCATGGGCAGCGGGTTGTACGGCACGTCGGCGCCGGTGAGCACGGCCACGACGCCGGGCATCGCCTTGGCGGCCGACGTGTCGATCGAGCGGATGTTGGCGTGGGCGTACGGGCTGCGCAGGATGGCCAGGTAGGTCATCCCCGGCAGCTTCAGGTCATCGAGGTACCGGCCCTGGCCGGTGATGAACTTCAGGTCTTCGCGGCGCTTGACGGAAGTGCCCAGGGTGTCGACGGCCATCGGATCCTCCTCTGGGCGCTCAGGCCTTGGAGCCGGTCGGCTCGGTGGCACCGGCCCGCATCGTCGACGGCCGCCTCGCGGATCGCTCCCACGATGTTGTGGTAGCCGGTGCAGCGACAGATGTTGCCCTCGATCCCGTGGCGGATCTCGGTGTCCGACGGGGCGGGGTTGCTGGCGAGCAGGTCGGCCGCGGTCATGATCATGCCCGGCGTGCAGAACCCGCACTGGAGGCCGTGCTCGGCACGGAACGCCTCCTGGAGCGGATGGAGCGTGCCATCGGCGGCGGCCATCCCCTCGATCGTGACGACGCTGGAGCCGTCGGCCGAGACGGCGAGCATCGTGCAGCTCTTGACCGCGCGGCCGTCGACGTGGACGGTGCACGCGCCGCACTGGCTCGTGTCGCAGCCGATGTGGGTGCCGGTCAGGTTGAGGTCCTCGCGCAGGACCTGGGCGAGCAGCCGGCGAGGCTCGACCTCCACCTCCCTGCTCGTTCCGTTCACGGTCAGGTTGATCTGGGTCACCAGCCGAGCCTCCTTCCGTCTGGGAGTACGCCGAGTGCGTCGGTGGAGCTGCTGCTCACAGGCCGGGCCGCGGAGTGGGCGGGCGGGGTCGGTGAAGGAGTGAAGTGTCCGCCTCAAGCGCAGCGGATGCAAGGCCGATTCCGCGTGGTGCGGCTGTGTCTGGCGAAGGTCCTTGGAGACGCGACGCAAGGGGCGGAGCCTGGTGGCGCGTTAGTTGCCTTGGCTCAGCAGCGTCGCGACATGACCGGGCAGAGGACTGGTCCACGGCTCGACGCGTAGTGGCTCGGCGACGTGGCCAAACACATGGAGCGCAACGGCGCTTCCAGTGTCTCCGTTCGCCGGCACGAGCACGACCACGAAGTCGTAGAGGAACGATCGCTCGCAGAGCACCTGAGGCGGGCACTTGTCGACGATAAGCAGCCGCGACGCTGTCGCAGCATCTTGCGCGCGAGCCTCGCGGATGGCCGCGATGACCTTGGCGCACGCATCAGGTTCTGCCTGGGGCACGTCGCTGCATTCACTGCCCAGGAAGGCTACCGATGGGATGGCTGGCGAGGCTGTCGGGGGCACCGATGCGGTCGGCGATGGGGTGGGCAGTGGAGTCGTCGCGCAACCGGCGAGCCAAAGAAGCAGAAGGGACAGCCCGAAGATACGACTCCCGGGTGCCCGGCGACTTCTCATGATCATCGTCCTCAGGGTATAGAGCCGGCCGTCAAATTCGGATCGGAGGGCACGGCGACCTCGATGAGGAAGTACGTGCCGACTGCCCGAACGTGGCGCCGGGCCAGGCGGTAGACGATGTTGCCCGGGAAGACGTGCTGGGAGGTGGCCAGGATCGCCTGGTCGCGCAGCTCCCCGGGAGCCAGCCGCGTGGCCTTGATCGGGATCGTCGTAGGCCAGGAGAGCGACAGCTCGGCCGTCCCCGCCGCCTCCAGGTTGCGCGTCCAGGCCGTGTCGCCATTGGGGTGGCCGAGGAACCAGTGGCCGCCCCGCTGGAGCAGGCCAAGCAGGATCGGCCGCGGCCGGCCGGTCTGCCAGCCGGGCACGCGAAGCTCCACGATGTTGCCCAGGCCATAGCCTTGCCAGTACGGGCGAACGAGGGGGGCGAGCAGACGGATGATCCGGTACTGGATCCGCAGGTAGATCCCCCAGGCTCGCGACGCGCGCGGCTCCGGCAGGGTCACGGCGTCCGGGGCCGGTCCGGTGGCGGTTCGCGGCGGCCCATCGCCGCGGTGCGGATGTCGATGGCCCGCGGGTCCATCGCGGCCGCGAGGCTGCCGGGCGGCCCGGCGTAGAGCTCGACCATCTGGCCGATGCGGGCCATCTTGGCCAGGGCGGCTTCCCAGGACAGGCCGGTCATGTCGCCCGACGTGGCCACGCCGACCCGGGCGTGGCCGCGGCCGCCCGTCGACGCCGCATAGCCGATCGCGTACGTGAGGATCTCGACCGCCTCCGCGCGGCTCACGGTCGCATCGTCCGCCCCGACGATCACGCCGCGGTCGCCAGGCACGTCCACGGCCAGGCGCCAGTTGTCGGGGCCGGCCCGCAGGTCGAAGAGGTAGCTCGCGTACGGGGCGTCCAGGATCGTCGCGCTGCCCGCACCGTCCGCGGAGCCGCCGCGGATGGCGAGGCTGAGGTGAACGCCCTCCACGCCGGTCGTCAGGCGAGCCTGGGCGTCGCGGAAGAGCCGCCGCTCGGCGGGATCGTCCCCGATCGCGACCGCGGCATCCTCGACGACCTCGACGAGCGGGCAGCCTGCGGCGGCGAGCGCCCGGAGCTCGGCGTTGAGCGCCTCCGCCAGGGCCAGCGTGACCGTCTCGCGGCCGAGCCGGCCCGGCGCGAGATGGCGAGCCAGCGTGTACGGCCCCACGATCGCCTGCTTGACCGCGCGATCCGTGCACGACGCCGCGAACCGCCACGCGTCCACGAGGATGGGCGCTCGCCAGCTGGGCGGTTCGCGAACGACCGCTGGCGCTCCCTCACGCACCTCGATGCCGTCGAGGCCCCGCGCGACTGCTGCAACCGGATCGCGGTGGCGGAGGCCGCCGTCGGTGATCGGCTCGAGCCCGGCCGCCTCCTGTTCGCTTCGATCGCGATCCGGATCAGCGCATCGACGTCGTCGGACCCGTCATGGCCGTCCGGGAGCGGCGGAACCGGCAGTGACCCTCCGAGCGTCGCGAACACCGCCCGATGCTAGCGCACGCCGCCTGTAAGCCCACGACGCGGCGAATCCACGTTCCGCTTACACGCCGCTTACATACGCCGCCCGGTCATCGGGGGGTGGTGGGTATCCTTCGCCCCGTGAAGACGATCCTCGTCGTCGACGACGAGCGCAACATCGTCGACCTCCTCCGGCTCTACCTGGAGAAGGAGGGCTACGCCGTCATCAGCGCCCCGGACGGCGAACAGGGCCTCGCCCTCCACGCCCGCCACGAGCCGGACCTGGTCGTCCTCGACCTCATGCTCCCGAGGATCGACGGCTTCGAGGTCTGCCGCGAGCTCCGCCGGCGCGGCGACACGCCGGTCCTCATGCTCACCGCCCGCGACGACGACGTCGACGCGATCGTCGGCCTGGAGCTCGGCGCGGACGACTACGTCACGAAGCCGTTCAACCCGCGCGCGCTGGTCGCGCGGGTCAAGGCGATCCTCCGCCGGACCGACGCCACGTCGCGCGGCGGCCGGCCGATGGAGGTGGGCCCGCTGCGGATCGACCCCCGCCGGCGCGAGGCGACCGTCGGCGAGCGCCAGCTCGACCTCCGGGCGCGCGAGTTCGACCTGCTTGCCGCCCTCGCCCGCGATCCCGGCGTCGTCCTGACCCGGGACGCGCTGCTCGAGGACGTCTGGGGCACCGACTTCCCCGGCGAGACGCGGACGGTCGACGTCCACGTGGCCGAGGTGCGCAAGAAGCTTGGCCAGGACGGGCCGCCGATCGAGACCGTCCGCGGCGTCGGCTACCGGCTCGTGCCGCCGCCGCGCGAGCCGGTCCGGCCGACCCTCTCCGGAGCCTCGGGCCCGGATGGGCTGGGTGCCGCCGACCGCCCGATCGACCGCGCCGACTGACTCCTCGATGCCACGTGGCCTGACGGCCCGGATCGCCCTCGCGTTCGCCGGCGTCGCCATCGTCACGTGGCTGGCCATCGGCGGCACGCTCTTCATCATCCTGCGCGGCCTCCACGCCCAGACGACCGGCGGCCGGCTCGAGGACCAGGCCACCGCCCTCGCGGTCCAGGCCCGCCAGGCGGTCAACGCCGGCGACACCGCGAGCGTGCTCTCGACGATCCGCGGCGCGCTGACGGACGCGGACCTGTACGCCTACGTCGTGACCGTCGACGGGCGGGTCGTCGGGCTGGACGCCGCGCCGGCGGTGCCGCCGGGCACGTTCCTGATCGATCCCGGCGGCCGATCCGCGACCAACCATGGGACGGCCACCCTGCCCGACGGCAAGGTGTACGCCTACGGCGCGATCGTCCTCCGCCCGAACGCCGCGGCTGGGGTGAAGTCGCTGGTCATCGCCACGATGGACCGCTCGGCGCGCGATGCGATGGCCGACATCCTCGCGGCCATCCCGGCCGTCGTCCTCGTGACCCTGCTCGTCGGCGGCCCGATGGCCTGGCTCGTCGCCCGATCCGTGGGCGCGCCGCTCCGCCGGCTGGCCACCGCGACCGCCAACGTGCCGACGACGCCGGTCGCCCCCCTGCCGCTCGAGGGGCCGGCCGAGGTGCGCGAGCTGACCGGGCGCTTCAACGCGATGAACGTCGCCCTCACCGAGACGCGCGCCCGCGAGACCGAGCTCCTGGCCAACCTCCGCCACGACCTGCGGACGCCGATCACGGTCATCACCGGGTTCTCGGACGCGCTCGCCGACGGGACGGCGACGGGCGAGGACGCCGGCCGGGCCGCCCGGGCCATCGCCGAAGAGGCTGCCCGGCTCGAGCGGCTGGTGAGCGAGCTTGGGGCGATGGAGCGGCTGCGGAGCGGCGCGGCCGGCCTGCGACCCGAGCGCATCGATGGCCGGGTCGCCCTCCAGGAGACGGTCGAGCGGTTCGGCCCGGGCGTCGCCGGCGCGGGGGTGGCGATCCTCGTCGTCGGCGAGGCCGCATCGGGCACGGCCGATCTCGTCTTCGCCGCCGACCGCCTGGCCGTCGACCGGATGCTGGGCAACCTCGTGGCCAACGCGATCGTCGCCGTGCCGAGGCCCGGTGGCCACGTCTGGCTCGATGCCCGGCCGGTCGCGCCGGTGGCGCCGGCGACCCGGGCTGGGTCGCGCTGTCGGTCACGGACGACGGGCCGGGCTTCCCGCCCGGTGCGACGGAGCGGGCCTTCGAGCGCTTCTACCGGGGCGACCCCTCCCGCATCCGGTTCGGGCAGCGGCCTCGGGCTGGCCATCGTGCGCGAGCTGGCCGAGGCCCACGGCGGCAGCGCCATCGCCGAGCAGGTCGCCCCGCACGGGGCGCGGGTGAGCGTCGTGCTGCCCCGCGTGCCGCGCCTGTCCGCCTGACGGATCAGGCGACTCGCGCGACCCCACGTCCCCGCGCCGGGGCGACGGCCACCGGCGCACTCAGAGGCCCGGCCGCCCCGCGACGCTGTGCCGCATCGCCGACGACGATCCCGATCGCGACGACCCCCGCCAGGACGGCCACACCGGCCACCTGCAGGGCCGCCGACGGGCGCCAGCCGACCGCTCGGCCCTCGGTCCCCTGCCACATCGAGGACAGGGTGGGGGCGTCCGCCGGCAGGAGGATGAGCCCGAGCCAGACGCCGCCGACGAGACCGCCGACGTGCGCCGCGTTGTCGATGCCGGTCACGCCGCCGAGCCCGAAGCCGATCGCCAGGTTGAGCACGATCAGCGTCCCGACCTGGGTCATGATCGCCCGCTCCCGGCGCGCGAGCAGCGGGTGATGGACCCGCGAGGCGATGAACAGCACGCCGAACAGGCCGAAGATCGCGCCCGAGGCGCCGACGGCGAAGGGATACGGCGGACTGAACACGAAGCTCGCCACCGACCCTGTGACCGCGCACGTCATGTACATGAAGAGCATCCGCGGCGCGCCGTAGATGGTCTCGACGGCCGGCCCGACGATGTACAGCGCGTACATGTTGAACCCGAGGTGCATGAAGAACTCGATCTGGCCGGGCGAGTGGACGAGCGCGACGGTCAGGAGCCGCCACAGCTCGCCCTGCGCGACGCCTTCCTTGGTCAGGGCCAGGACTGGGTACAGCGGACCGAGATCCACGACCTGCCCGCGCGGCCCGATCGTCATGCCCACGTAGGCCGTGAAGGACACGATCGCCGTGACCGCGATGATCGCCCAGGTCAGGGTGGGCTGGACGCCACTCCGGCTGCGCCGGAACTGGCGGGCGGCCCCGCGCTGATCGCCCGTCTCCTTGGCCAGCCAGCCGAGGCGGGACGCGATCTCCGGCTTGTCTGCAGCCGGTGCCCGCCGATCGGCCTCGCGATACGCCTTGATCGCCGCGGGCAGGTCGCCGTCCCGGACGTGGGCCGCCGCGATCTGGCGCCAGGCGGCATACGTGCTCGGCGTCTCCTCCATGGCCAGGACCTGCTGCCAGGCCCACAACGCGTCGTCCTCGCGGTCCATCCGGTACAGGGCGTTGCCGAGGCCGAAGTACGCGCTGGCGGTGACCGCCGGATCGTCGAAGCCGATCACCCGCCGGTAGTGGTTGGCGGCCGCCTCGGGCTCGCCCGCCGCGAGCAGCGCGTCGGCCTGGGCCAGGACCGCCAGCGCGGTCGCCCGGTCGAGCGGCCCCGGCTGGCTCGGATCGATGGTCATCGCGGGCGACTCTACTAGACTGGGTTCCGATGTGCGGCAGGTTCACCCAGCAACGCTCGGACCACGAATTGGCGGAGTGGTTCGAGGCCGAGCAGCTCGTCGACGACCCGGGCGGCCGGTTCAACGTCGCGCCCACGGACCCG
This sequence comes from uncultured Chloroflexia bacterium, assembly GCA_963849405.1. Taxonomy (GTDB): domain Bacteria; phylum Chloroflexota; class Limnocylindria; order Limnocylindrales; family CSP1-4; genus C-114. The sequence continues at coordinate 131,324 of CAWKHG010000006.1, read as the reverse complement.
GTCTCGATCGTGGTCGAGAAGGACGAGCGGCGGGCGATCACGGCCTATCGCTGGGGCCTCGTCCCGTTCTGGGCCAAGGACCGGACCATCGGCCAGAAGATGATCAACGCGCGGGCCGAGACGCTCGCCACGAACAACGCGTTCCGTGACTCGTTCGAGCACAAGCGCTGCCTCGTCCCGGCGGACGGCTTCTACGAGTGGCGGCGCGATCCGGGGCGGCGGCAGCCGTTCGTGATCCACCGGCTCGACGGCGCGCCGTTCGCGTTCGCCGGCCTGTGGGCCGGCTGGAAGGACCGCGAGACGGGCGAGGTCCTGCGCACGATGACGATCGTCACGACCGGTGCGAACGAGCTCATGGCCCCGATCCACGACCGGATGCCGGTCGTCCTGGCGCCCGAGGACTGGGACCGCTGGCTCGACCCGTCGTTCGAGGACGTCGGCGAGCTGCAGGGCCTCCTCGTGCCGGCGCCGATCGAGGGCCTCGAGGTGTATCCGGTCGAGACCCTCGTCAACAACGTCCGCAACAACGGCCCCGAGCTGATCGTCCCGCTGGCCCTGACCCGCGCCGGCGCCGCCATGGCATCGGGTGGGATCGACACGCCCGGCCTTTTCGACGCGCTCGAGACCCCGGAGGGCCGTCGCCCTTAGCCGGTCCCCTGCGGGACGGCCGCCTCCCAGCCGGCCGCTCCGAGCGCGGTCCTGAACGCGGCGGCCGGTGCGGCGCCACCGTCCAATGCGGCCGCGTACCGACCCACCAGCCCGGCGAAGTCGCCGTCCGGATCGCCGGCCGGGGATTCCAGGGCGGTGATGTCGTCGACCGGGACCTTCGAGGTCGCCGCGGTCTCGGCCTCGGTCGCGTCGATCAGGATGAGGTGCGCCCCGGAGTAGGCGGCGCTCTCGATGGCCACCGCGAGGGTCGCCGGCTGGAGCGGCTGGGCGACGACCAGGACCGAGAACGAGCTCAGGTAGCGCAGGGCGAGGTCGAGGTCCTCGGGGGCGAGCACGGACACGGGCACCGGCGGCCGCTCAGGCGCGACGGCCGGCTCCGACTCCTCCGCCTCGTCGGGGTCGTCGGGCGCCACGTCCTCGTCCGGCGGCGCGACCGGCGGCTGGCCGATCGGCGTGATCGTGCCGGCATCGCGGAGGAGCGCGACATGGCCGATGCCATGGCGGGTCAGGCCGAGCAGGATGTCATCGCCCGGCGGGTCGTCGCCGACCTTGCCGGCCAGCTGGACCGTGGCGCCGGCCTGGGCGCAGGCCCGGGCGATCGCGGCGGCCGGCCCGTCCGGCTCGGCCGTGAGGCTCTCGCCGGCCAGGCGCAGGCTGGGGTCACCGATGACGACGATCACCCGACGAGCGTAGCGGGGTCACGCCCCGGCCGCCAACCCGCGAACGGCCGGCGCCGGCCGCGGCGCGCGGACTATGGGTGCGGCGTCTCGTCGCCGGAGCCGCCGCCGTGACCCCCGTCGCTGCCGCTCCCACCCCCGCCGTGGTCGTCGGTCTCGGTCGGCTCCGGCGTCTCCGTGTGGCGGGGTCCGTCCGTGTGGGTCGGTGTCGGGGTGGGCTTGGCCGTCTTCGTCGGCTCGGGCGACGTGCTCGGCGTGACCGAGGGCGTTGGCGACGGCGACGGGCTCGCGGTCGGTCCGACCGACGGGCTCACGACGGCCGGGAGCGACGGCTCGGGGGCGATGGAGGGCGTGCTCGTCGTCGAAAAGAGGACATTGATCGCCCCGACGGTCGCGGCGGCGCCGACGGAACCGACGGCGACGACCAGGAGCAACACGAACGCCATCGCCTGCGCGCGAGCGGCCATCGGCCGGCCACCCGACCAGGCGACGTGCCACGTGTCGCGAAGTGCCCCGACCAGCGCACCGACCCGCCCCTCGCGGGCGGCGACGCCGGCAACGGCCATCGGCCGGGGCAGCGGCTCGTCGGCGATCGCGCCGAGGACGCGGTCCGTGAAATCCTCGGATGGCCGGATCGCCCCACCGTCGAGCCGCTCGAGCTCACGAGCCATCAGGAGCAACTCCGCCGACTCCAGGGGATCGGTATCGTCGAGCTCGTCGGCATGGAACGGACGCGTCAACGGACCGCCGCCATCGAGATGCTGTCGCGCAGGCGCCCCAGTCCACGGTGGAGATGGGTCTTCACCGTCCCGAGGGGTCGGCCGGAGACCGCCGCGATCTCGGCCAGCGAGAGGTCGCCGAAGAAACGCAGGGCGACCACCTCGCGATAGGGCTCGTCGAGGGCCGCGACGGCGGCGCGGACAGCCACCTCGCGCTCGCCTCGGATGGCGATCGCCGCAGGATCCTGGGCGGGGGCGGCGGTGAAGGCGGCGTCGGCCGTGTCGGTCGTGAGCGGATCGATCCAGGTCACGGGGCGGCGCCGACTCGCCTTGCGGAGCGCGACGCGAATGGCGATCCGGGCCATCCACGCCCCGAAGCTGCCGTCGCCGCGCCACGTGTCGAGCGACCGGAAGGCGGTCACGAACGCTTCCTGGGCGGCATCTTCGGCGTCGTGGACGTCACCGAGGATCCGGTGGCAGGCCCGGATGACCGACGTGGACTCGCGCTCCACGAGGACCCGGAACGCTTCGCGGTCTCCGCGCAGCACGGCATCGACCGCCGTCCGGGCCTCGGGATCGTCCACATAGGTTGGCTCGCGAGCGAGTCGAGCGACTGGTTGGATGAGTCGGTCTCCGTCCTGGTCGGGGTCACCCGGGACGATGCCCGGATGGCCCGACCATCATCTGGAAGGCAGAGGCCGTCCATGAAGTGCCTTTCGTCACGATCGGGCGCGCGGTTCGCCCGGAAGACGGGACGTTCGGCCCTGTCAGTCGTCGTTGCCGCCATGGCCGCCGTCGTCGGTCGGCTCGGGCGTCTCGTGCTCGTTGCCATCGTGGCCGCTGTTCTGGCCGTGGTCGTCCGTGGCGTCGTGGCCGTCGCCATCGTCAGAACCCGGGTTGGCCGTCTGGCGGTGATCGTCGGTGGCTTCGGGCTTCTCGGTCCCCTCCGGGGACTCGGTGGCCTCAGGCGACTCGGTGGCCTCAGGCGACTCGGTCGGCTCCGCCGTCTCGGTCGGCTCTGCCGTCTCGGTCGGCTCGGTGGTCGGGCTGGCGGCGGCGTCCGTCGGGTTGAGCGATGAGTCGTTGACGAGGATCGGGTTGGCGGGTGCGGCTGGCTGGGTCATCGCGTTGACGCCGAGAACGGCGCCCGCGACGAGGAACGTGGCAGCGAGGGCGCCGCCGGCGGCGCGCGTGAGGCGGGTTCGGTCCATGGGGATGTCTCTCCGGGTCGGCACCGGTCGATCGACCGGCTTCTACTCCCTTTGAGACACCCGGGGCCGAAAAGGTTTCAGGCTGGCGTCGCAGCCTCGTCGCGGACCACCTCGACCGGCCCGATGCCTGCCGCCTCGACGTCGGCGGCGATCTTCTCGGCATCGCCGACGAGGACGACCCCGGCCCGCTCGAGGTGGAGGTGGGCGCGAGCGGCCGTCCGGACGTCGTCCGCGGTGACCGCCTCGATCCCCTCCCGGTAGCGTGCCAGCTCGTCGTCCGGCAGGCCGTGGACGATGAGCCCGGCGATCGATCCGACGACCGGCCCGGGCGTCTCGAAGCGGAGCGGGAAGACGCCGATGAGGAAGTCGCGGGAGGCCCGCAGCTCGGCGTCCGTGACGGTCTCGTCGCGCATCCGCTCGAGCTCCTTGAGCATCTCGCGGATGGCCGGCACCGTGACGTCGGTGTTCACGGCGGCGCGCGCGGCGAAGGGACCCGCGGCCCGGCGCAGGTCGAAGCCGGCGCCCGCGCCGTACGTGTAGCCCTTCTCCTCGCGCAGGTTCATGTTCAGGCGCGAGTTGAAGAGGCCACCCAGGATCGTCGTCATGACCGACACCGCGTGGTAGTCGGGGATGCGCCGGGGCAGCCCGGGATGGCCGATCCGGATCTCGGTCTGGACCGAGTCGGGGCGGTGGACGAGCCGGACGAGCCGCGTGTCGAGCGCCGGCCGGGCCATGATCGCCGGCTGGGGCCGTGCGCCGTCCGCCGTGGTCCAGCCACCGAACAGCCGCTCGGCGATCGCCGGCACGTCGAGGCCGGTCAGGTCGCCGCCGACGAGAAGGGTCGTCGTGGCCGGGTCCATGCCCCGCTCCCAGGCGGCCCGCAACGCGGCCGGGTCGAGCGGCGCGACCGTCGGTTCGAGGCCGGCCGACGGCCGATGGTAGGGCGAGTCGCCCGTGTAGATCGACTCGACGAACGCCTCCTCGGCGCGCCGGCGGGGATCGGCCCGCGCCTGGAGGATGTCGTTGAGCCGCTCGTCGCGCAGCCGCTCCACTTCGGAATCCGGGAACGTCGGGCGGCCGACCATCTCGGCCAGCAGCTCCAGCGCGGGCTCGAGGCGCTCGCCGGGGACCTCGACGCCGGCGGACATCGAATCCCAGCTCGTCTCCGCGTGGAGCGAGGCACCGAGGCGTTCGGAGGCTTCGACGAGGGCGATCGCGTCGTAGTTCTCGGTCCCCTCGGATAGCGCCCTGGCGGCCAGGACCGTGGAACCGGCGACGTCGGCGGGTTCGTCGACCGCGCCGTTGCGCAGCACGAGGGTGGCCGATACGAGCGGACGGCCGGGCAGCGGCACCGTGATGACGGTGAGCCCGTTCGGCAGGCGGTCGCGCTCGAATCCGGGAAAGGCGTACGGCCGGGGATGGCCGGGGGTCGGCCGGTCGGCGACGACGATGTCGGTCACGAGGCGACCTCCTCGGTCGCGGCGGCAGCCTCGGCCGCCGTGTCGTCCTCGGTCCCCGCGTTCGAGCCGGGGGCAGGCAGGTACGTCACGACCGCGCGGTTGTCGGGCCGGAAGACGGCCGCCGCGACGTCGCGGATCGCTTCGGGCGTCACCGCCAGGTAGCGCGCAAGCATCGTGTTCACGAGCCCCGGGTCGTCGAAGAGCGTCGCGTACATCGACAGCCGGTCCGCCCGCTCCTCCACGCGCTGGAGCGCGCCCAGCTCATCGGTCTCCACGAGCGCCCGGGCCCGGACCATCTCGTCGTCCGTGACCAGCTCGCTCCCGAGCCGCTCGAGCTCCTCGATGAGGGCCGCTTCCACCCGTTCGATCGGGATCCCCGGCCGGGCGGTTGCCCAGCCCGCCGTGACCGACGCGCCGCCGGTGAACCCGAGCGTGAACAGGATCACGTCCTGGGCGATGCGGTCCTCGCGGACGAGGCGCCGATGGAGCCGGCTGCCCTTGCCGCCGGCGAGGATCTGCGAGGCGACCTCGAGCGCGTCGAGCCGGTGGTCGCCGTACACCGGCGCCCGGAACGCGACGTAGACGCGCGGGAGCGGCACGGCCGCCTCGACCGTCCTCCGGCGCTCCTCGCCGAGTGTCGGCGGGAGGCTCAGGTCGCCGAGCTGCGGGATGGCCGGGTTGGCCGGGATGTTCCCGAAGTAGCGCTTGACCCAGCTCCGTGCCTCGGCCGGATCGACGTCGCCGACGAGCGAGAGCACCGCGTTGTTCGGGGCGTAGTGGGTTCGGAAGAACGCCTTCACGTCGTCGAGCGACGCTGCGTCGAGGTCCTCCATGGACCCGATCGTCGTGTGGTGGTACGGGTGGCCGGGCGGGAACAGGAGCTCGTTCAGGCGCTCGTTCCAGTCGCCGTACGGCCGGTTGTCGTAGGACCAGCGCTTCTCGTTCTTGACGACCTCGCGCTGGTTGTCCAGGTTCTCCTGGCTCAGGGCGTCGAGGAGCGTGCCCATCCGGTCCGCTTCGAGCCAGATCGCGAGCTCGAGCTGGTGGGACGGCATCGTCTCGAAGTAGTTCGTCCGGTCGAGCCAGGTCGTCCCGTTCATCGTCCCGCCGGCGCCCTGTACGAGCGCGATGTGCTCGGCCTTCTTGACGTGGGCGCTGCCCTGGAACATGACGTGCTCGAACAGGTGGGCGAAGCCGGTCTTGCCCTCGACCTCGTGCTTGCTGCCGACGCTGTACCAGACGTTGACCGCGACCACGGGCGCGAGGTGATCCTCGGCGATGATCAGGCGCAGCCCATTGGGCAGGCGCTCATCGGTGAAGGCGATCCGGGGAGTGGCTGGGGCCATGGCTCCGATTGTAGGCCGGGAGCGACCGAAGCGGTCGGCGGCGGAGAGGGGCCAGCGGCGCGCCGGGTCAGGACGGACCGGTGCCCACTCGGAGGTAGTGCTTCTGGGTGGTCGGGCCGCCCGAGCTGAAGAGGACGAAGCGCTGGCTGGCCGCACCCCAATTGATCGCCCGGGGCGTGTCCGACCACGCCGGTCCCGTCCGCGTCGCGTACTTGAGGACGACCGCCGGCCGCCACGTGATCCCGCCGTCGGGCGTTTCCCGCCAGACGAGATCCTCGTACGCGGCCGAGGCGGGCTTGAACCTTCCCCAGGCGACGCCGACGGTCGAGGATCCGGCGAGGGACACGACCAGCCCCTCGCCCCAGCCGACCGACGTCCGGTCGAAGAGGGTGACGGTCCGGGCCGGGCCCCAGGTCCCCGACCAGAGGCTCATGAAGATCCCGGTTGGCCCACCGTCGGGGCCATCCGCCCAGGCCACGGCGAGAGAGCTCCACCCGCTGGCGAGCGAGACGAACGGATGGCCGGCGAGGACGATGTCCGGCGACCAGGTCGTCCCGGCATCGGGACTGGTGTTGATCGTCGTCCCTGTGCCGTCGTCGACGGCCGCGGCGATCAGGCTCGGGGTCGCTGCAAGCCCTCGGAGGCGCCCGGGTCCGACGGACTGGACCGTCCAGGTCGCCCCGTAGTCGCCGCTGACCGAGACGGCAACGTTCGACGTGCCGCCCAGGCCATCCGACCACGAGGCCCCGACGACGACACGCGGACCGACGGCGACGATCCGCAGGTCGTCGGCCTTTCCGCCGCTCGCGATGGTCCTGGCCTTCGTCCAGCTCGTCGAGCTCCCGTTGGCCCCATTCGTTCGGAAATAGATCGTCGAGCTGTAGACGGTCTGCTCGAAGGCGTAGGTGTACGCCCAGATGGCATAGACCCGGGCGCCGGAGCTGGCCAGACCCGGCTGGCTGTATGACCAGGAACCGTTCTGGTCATCGGTGCCGTGCCCCGACGGCCCGAGGTGGACCGGTGCCGACCAGAGCTTCCCATCACGCGATCGGGCCGTCGACAGGAAGCCACCGGAGTAGAGCAGCGTGTGCTCCCAGTGCGCGCCCGGGCCGTACGTCCGGGCCAGCGCGGGCACCGCATGCGAGGGCAAGGCATAGCGGACCGACCACCCGACGGCGGCCAGGACATCCGTCGCGAGCACGAGGACAAGCGCGAGGGCGAGCAAGCCGGAGATCCCGACCCGTCGCACGACCTTGACGTTGCGCATCCTGGTTCGACCTCGAAGTGGTCTGGATACTACGCCCGGGATCTGGACCATGTTCCCGGCGCCGGGCCCCTTGACGAGCCATGTGCCCGGCGTTAGATTGTCATCTAACAGCCGTTAGGGGAATCCGCACAACGATGGCCCGCAGCACGTCCGCCCGCCTCACCCGACCCGTCCGCCCGATCCTGCGGCCTGCGCCGATCGTCCGCGACTTCCGGAGCGGCGGCGCGGGCTACCGGATCGAATGGGATGTCCGGTCGGTGTACGACTTCGTGTTCAGCCTCTCGGACGACGCGGGTTCAACGGACGACATGCCGCCCGCCGACCGGCGCTGGCTCACCGAAGCGCGGGCGGCCCTCCCGGAGCCTGTCCACTCCGACCGGGAGGTGCTCCTCGCGAGCGAGCTGTGCATCCAGATCGCGGAGGTGGTCGTCGAACGGCCCGACCTGACGACGCCGGCCGCCTTCGTCGCCGCCCTGCGCGCGATGGAGCCCCGCGAGGCGATCCGGGCCATCGCCTCCAACCTCTTCAAGGACCCGGCCTCGGCCGCCCTGGCCGATCGGGCCATCGACCGGGACCAGGACGCGATCGCCAAGGTCATCGAGGCAGCGCCGGAGTACCACCGGGCCGCGACGACCGAGATCCTGCGCGATCCGATGGGTCTCGTCACGCGCCTCATCGGCATCCTCGACGCCTGGCAGGCGCCGTTCGCCCAGATCGAGCCGCGGGTCATGGCGATGCTCGAGCGGGACGTCGAGGCGCGGGCCGACGACGCCCGGACGATGGCGCCTGGCGACCTGATCGAGAAGACGACGGGCGGCCTGCGCTTCATCCCCGAACCGGGCGTGAGCCGGGTCATCCTGGCCCCGAGCTACTTCGCCCGGCCCTACAACTTCCTGTTCAGCAAGGGCGACTGGCGCCTGTACGGCTACCCGATCGCGGACAGCGCGCTCGACTCGGGCGACCCGCTCGAGCCGCCGCCGGCCGTCGTCCGCCTCCATCGCGCCCTGGGCGACCCATCGCGGCTGCGCGTTCTGCGCCTGCTCGCCGACGGGGACCGATATCTGACCGAGATCGCCACCGCGCTCGAGCTGTCCAAGCCCACTGTCAAGCACCACATGGCCCAGCTCCGCGCGGCCGGCCTGGTGACGCTCACCGAAGAGGGTTCGCTCACCTACTACAGCCTCCGTCGCGACCGCCTCGGCGAGGTCGGGGACGACCTGCGCCGGTTCATCACCGACTAGCCCAGTCGAAGGCCCGCTGCGACGGGTCCAGGCCGCGGTCTCCGGGCCGCGGCCGGCATTTCGCCCGAGTGTTAGACGGGCATATAACACACGAACGATAACGATAGAAGGAGCCCACCGATGATCCCCCACGAAGTGCTCATCGACACCGTCGCCGAGGCCCGCCTCGAGCGACTCCATCTCAGCGACCGCGATCTGCGCCATCCGGCGCCCTCGTGGGCCTCGCCACCTTCGGCGGAGACGCGGCCGTGGGAGGCCCGACCGTTGACGACGAGCTCTGGCCCGTCGCTCCGCGTCCGGATCGGTCATGGCCTGCTCCTCCTCGGGGCCGCCATCGCCGGCGAGGACGCGCCGCACGACGAAGCGCCGAACCACGCCGCACCGAGCCACGCCCAGCGAGCCGCCTGAACCCCGCCCGGGCCAGGCTCGGGAGGTCGCAGGCGTCGAGGCCCTAGACTCGGCTGGATGACGCCCGACCCGGACCGATCCCGCTCCCGCGTCCGATGACGGATCGGCGCTCGCGCCTGGCCGGCGCCGTCCTGGGGGCCTTTGGCGGGACCGCGGTGAGCGCCCTGGTCCCGGTCGCGGCGGCCGCCCACCAGCTCACCCAGCGGTACGCCTCGCCGCTGCCCCTCGCGGCCTACGTCCTCGGTGCCGCGACCGCCGTCGCGCTGTCCTTCGCCTTCGTCCTCTTCCGCTCCGGCGCCGCGCCCGCCCCGCGTGACGCCGGGGAGCACGCCATCGAAGTCCCGCGCTGGGTGCGCGGGCTCCTCCAGGCCCTCGGCCTCCTCGGCTGGGTGTGGGTGGTCCTCCAGGGCATCACGGGCGGGATCGAGGATGCGGCGGACGCGCCGTCGCTGATCCTGTGGATCTACGGCTGGGTCGGGCTCTCGCTCGTTTCCGCGTTCATCGGCCCGGCGTGGCGCTGGATCGACCCGTTCACCACGATCTTCGACGGGTTGGCGGCGGTCGGTCGCCGCCTCGGGTTGCACGGGCCGGAGGCGATCCCCTACCCCGCCGTCCTGCGGTCCTGGCCGGCCGTCGCCGGATACGCGACCTTCGTGTGGCTCGAGCTCGTCATCGAGGGCGCCCGGGCCGGCCGCCTGCTGGCCGGGGTCCTGATCCTGTACACGCTGTGGACGCTGGCGATGATGGCCCAGTACGGCCGCGACACGTGGCGGGCCCGCGGGGAGACGTTCTCGGTCTGGTTCGCGACGCTCGGCCGGCTCGCACCACTCGCGGCTCCCGAGCCGACGGACGAGGACGACGCTCCCCGAGCCGACGGCCGGCTGCTCGTCCGGCGCTTCGGCGCCGGCCTGGCGGGGAGCGCCTGGACGACCGATATCGTCGTGCTCGTGGCTATCGCGACCGGCGGCATCCTCTACGACGGACTGTCGCAGACGGCGATCTACTTCGACGCGTTCGGGTCGCCGCCGGTCGTCGCCGCCACGGCGCTGCTGGCCGGCTGGCTCATCCTCGTCGCCGGGCTGGCCCTGCTCGTGGCGCGTGTCGTCGGCTTGCCGGCCCTCGGCGCCGGCCTCCTACCGATCGCGGTCGGCTACCTGATCGCGCACTACCTGACGTACCTGCTGTTCGACGGGCAGCGGATCGTGGCGCTCCTGAACGATCCGCTGAACCAGGGCGCGCGCCTGCTCGGCATCGCCAACTTCGAGCCGAACCAGCTGTGGCTGCCGGCGGCGGTCGCCTGGGCGATCCAGCTCGGTTCCGTCGTCGGCGGGCACGTGATCGGCGCGTGGGCCGGCCATCGGGCGGCCGTCGACGCCGCGACCGATGAGGCGCGCACCATGGACCGGCCGGCCACGGCACGATCCATCCAGCTGCGCCAGCTGCCCCTCGCTGCGCTCATGGTCGGGCTGACGTCGCTGACCCTGTGGTCGCTCGGCCAGGTGATCGTGCAGCACGCGTAGGGCAAGACTCCCGAGCGAAGGCGCCGCGGTGACGCGGCGCACGGGCCGCCTCCGGCGGCCACTCCCGAGCGAAGGCGCCGCGGTGACGCGGCGCACGGGCCGCCTCCGGCGGCCACTCCCGAGCGAAGGCGCCCTCGCCGGGCGCCTCACACCGGGGCGGCCACCAGGCGGCCCGGGCTCGCCTCCGGTACCCACTCGGCCAGCGAGCGCACCTCCGAGAGCTGGGCGGCGATCGCCGGATCGAGCGCCTCGGCGGCCGCCACGGCGGTCTCGATCGCGGTGAGGCAGAGGATCCCCTCGGCCGTCGCGGCGTGGCGGATCTCGGCCGCGTCGCGGACGGCCCCCGATTGGGGCGTCGGCGTGTTCACGACGAGCCGCACCTCGCCCGATGCGATGAGCGCGAAGATCGATTCGCCCTCGGACCCTACCGGGGCGCCGGCCTTGGCCACCGGCCGGCTCTCGAACCCGGCCGCCGCGAGCGCCTCGGCCGTGCCCGACGTCGCCGCGAACCGGTAGCCGGCCAGCGCGAGGGCTCGGGCGAGCCGGGGCAGCTCGTGCTTGTCCCGGTCCGCGATCGAGAGGAGCGCCAGCTCGCCCGCGGCGCCCGGCCGCGGTGGCACCAGGGCGGCGCCAAGGAGCGCCTTGGCCAGGGCCACCCGCGGATCGACGGCCAGGCCGATCACCTCGCCCGTCGACTGCATCCCGGGCCCGAGCGACGGATCCACGCCCCGGAGCTTGGCCGTCGAGAAGGCCGGCGCCTTGACCGCGACGAACGGTGGCGGCGTCATGAGCCCGCCGGTCCAGCCGAGCTCGGCCAGCGTCGCGCCGAGGGCGATCCGCACCGCCAGCTCGACCATCGGCACGCCGGTGACCTTGGACAGGAATGGCACCGTCCGCGATGCCCGGGGGTTGACCTCGATGAGGTACACGCCGTCTTCGCGGACGATGAACTGGGCGTTGACGAGGCCGCGCACCCCGAGCGCCCGGACCACCCGCTCCATCGAGCTCACGATGAGCTCCTGGTCCCAGGCGCTGACGGTCTGAGGCGGGAACATCCCGACCGAGTCGCCGGAGTGGACGCCGGCCCGCTCCACGTGCTCGAGGAGGCCCGGGATGAGGACGTCGCGCCCGTCGCTCACCGCGTCCACGTCGACCTCCACGCCCTCGAGGTAGCGGTCGATGCGGACCGGGCGGTCGGGATCGACGACGGTGGCGGCCGCGAGCTGCCTGGCCAGGTCGCCGGGCGAGTAGCAGAAGTCGATGGCAAGGCCGCCGATGACGAACGACGGCCGGACGATCACCGGGTAACCGATGCGCTCGGCGAGCGTGAGTGCCTCCTCCACGCTGTGCGCCATCCCGCCCTCGGGCTGGGGGATGCCGAGCCGGTCGAGCAGGGCGGCGAAGCGCGTCCGGTCCTCGGCCTGGTCGATCGCCTCGAGGTCCGCCCCGAGGAGGGGGACGCCACCGGCGGCCAGTGGCGCGGCGAGATTGAGCGGCGTCTGGCCGCCGAACTGGACCAACGCCGGCAGGAGGCCGTGGCCGTCGTCGGCCCGGGCACCCGCCACGGCGCCGTCCGGCGACTCCGCATCGATCACCCCGCGCACGCTCTCCGGATCGAGCGGCTCGAAGTAGAGCCTCGTGGAGGCGTCGAAGTCGGTCGAGACCGTCTCCGGGTTCGAGTTGATCATCACCGCGCTCCAGCCGAGCCGGCGGAGCGTGTCGGCGGCCTGGACGGCGCAGTAGTCGAACTCGATGCCCTGGCCGATCCGGACCGGCCCCGAGCCGATGACGAGCGCCGCGGGCCGGACGACCGGCGACGCCTCCGGGGCCGAGCCCGACGGCCGCGTACGTGGCGTAGAAGTAGGGCGTCTCGGCGGCGAACTCGGCCGCGCACGTGTCGACCATCGCGTAGCCGGCGGTCATCCCGGTCGCCAGCCGGGCCTCCCGGATGCGCTCCGTCGCCACGCCGGCGAGGCCCGCCAGCTCGCGGTCGCCGAAGCCGGCTCGCTTGGCCGTGGCGAGGAGCGACATCGCCTCGCCGTCGCCGGACTCCGCGATCCGCTCGCCGGCCGCCGCCACGTCCGCCTCCAGGGCGATGTTGCGACCCATCTCGGCGATGAACCACGAGGCGATGCCGGTCGCCTCCTCGACGTCGTGCTGCGGGACGCCGCGCCGGAGCAGGGCGAGGATCCGCCACAGCCGCGAGTCCGACGGGGCGAGGAAACGACGCATGACGATGGGCGCGGCGGAGCGCTCGGCCAGGCGGGTCGATTCGCACTTCTGGCCATCGGCGTCCACCCAGGCGATCGGGGTGGCCAGCGCCGCGTCGGTGCCGTCCGGATCGTCGGGATCCACGGCGAGCGCCGCCGCCAGGTAGTCGACCGTGGGCCGCCACTCCGGGTCCTCGGCCAGCGGCCCGGCGCCGGCCTGCTCCAGGCCGCGGAGCGCCTTGTTGAGCGCCGCCCCGAACGTCCGGTCGATGGCCATCACCTCGCCGGTCGCCTTCATCTGGCTGCCCAGGCTGCGATCGGCGGTCGGGAACTTGTCGAACGGGAAGCGCGGCAGCTTGACGACCACGTAGTCGAGGGCGGGTTCGAAGGCCGCCACGGTCGTGCCGGTCACGACGTTCGGGATCTCGGCCAGCCGCCGGCCGATGGCGATCTGCGCGGCGACCCGGGCGATCGGGTAGCCGGTGGCCTTCGACGCCAGCGCCGACGAGCGACTGACCCGCGGGTTCACCTCGATGACGGCGTACTCGGTCGAGTCGGGCGACAGGGCGAACTGGACGTTGCAGCCGCCCTCCACGCCGAGCGCCCGGATGATCGCGAGCGAGGCGCTCCGGAGCCGCTGGTGGACCCCGTCGGTCAGCGTCTGGACGGGCGCGACGACGATCGAGTCGCCGGTGTGGATGCCGAGCGGATCGACGTTCTCCATCGAGCACACGGCGATGCACGTGTCGTCGGCGTCGCGCATGACCTCGTACTCGATCTCCTGCCAGCCCACGAGGCAGCGCTCGACCATCACCTGGCCGATCGGGCTCGCCCGCAGGCCGGAGCGGACGCGCTCGCGGTACTCGGCTTCCGTGCCCGACGATGCCGCCACCGGTCCCGCCCAGGGTGAACGCCGGGCGGACGATCGCCGGCAGGCCGATCTCGGCGAGCGCCAGGTCGGCGGACGCGGTCCGCTCCTCGGGCGAGGCGCCCTCGACGATCGCCGATGGGGCGTACGGCTGGTGGATCCGGTCGAGGAGGTCGCGGAAGTGCTCGCGGTCCTCGGCCATCTCGATGGCCTCGAGCGGCGTGCCCAGGAGCTTGATCGGATGGCGCTCGAACACCCCGGCCCGGGCCAGCGCCATCGCGAGGTTGAGCGCCGTCTGGCCGCCGAGGCCGGCGAGCAGCCCGTCCGGCCGCTCACGGGCGATCACCGCCTCGACCGACTCGACGGTCAGCGGCTCGAGGTAGATCACGTCCGCCACCGACGGGTCGGTCATGATCGTCGCCGGGTTGCTGTTCACGAGGATCGTCCGGATGCCCTCCGCCCGGAGCGCCCGGCAGGCCTGGGTGCCCGCGTAGTCGAACTCGGCCGCCTGGCCGATGACGACCGGCCCCGAGCCCAGGATGAGCACGGACCGCGGCCGGGTCGCGGTCTCGGCCGTCGTCACCCGCCGCTCCCGTGCCTGGCGGACGCCGCGGCCACGAACCGGTCGAAGACGGCCAGCGCGTCGAGCGGACCCGGGGCGCCCTCGGGGTGGTACTGGACGGTCTCCATCGGCAGGTCGCGGTGGCGGAGCCCCTCGACCGAGCCGTCGTTGAGGTTCACCTGGCTCACGTGGAAGCCGCCGCTCGACGGGAGGCTGTCCCCCACGACCGTGACCTCGTGGTTCTGCGCGGTGACCTGCACGACGCCCCGGTCGACGTCGCGGACCGGGTGGTTGGCGCCGTGGTGGCCGAAGCGCAGGCGGCGCGTGTCGGCCCCGGCGGCGCGGGCCACGATCTGGTGCCCGAGGCAGATCCCCAGCAGCGGCCGCCCGTCGGCGATGGCCGCCCGGGCGAGCGCCACGGGACCTTCGAGCCGCGCCGGATCGCCGGGTCCCGGCGAGAGCACGAGCCCGTCGATGCCCGCGGCGAGCGCCTCCTCGGGACCGACCGTGTGCGGGAGGATGCGCACCCGCGCGCCGCGGAAGCGCAGGGACCGGACGATGTTCTCCTTGAGCCCGAAGTCGACGATCGCGATCAGCGGCCCGCCCTCGGCCGGCTCGCCGACCTCGCGGATCCCGGCCGGCGAGACCTGGGCGACGAAGTCCTGGTCCTCCCAGCGCGGAACGGCCCGGGCGGCCTCCACCGCCGCGTCGCGATCCACGGCCCCGGGCGCGGTCACGATCGCGCGCAGCGAGCCGTTGGCCCGCAGGTGCCGGGCGAGCGCGCGGGTATCCACGCCGGCGATGGCCGGGATCGAGGCGCCGCGCAGGAGCGACGAGAGCTGGCGCGCGTCGTCGATGACGGCGGCGGTCGCGTTGGCGACGACGAGCGCCCGGAGCCAGGGCCGGATGCTCTGGTCGTCCGCCACGAGCCGGCCGTAGTTGCCGATGAGCGGGTAGGTCATGACCACGACCTGGCCGGCGTACGAGGGGTCCGTGCAGACCTCCTGGTAGCCGGTCTGGCTCGTGTTGACGACGAGGTCGCCACCGGCGCTCGCGGCGGCCCCGAAGGCGATGCCGGGGAAGATCGCCCCGTCCTCGAGCGCCAGGAGCGCCGGCCCGAGGTCGCCGATGCGCGGGTCGACGATCGAGCCGGGGCGCGGCAAGGGCGGCGCGATCACGCGGGATGCAACGGAAGGAATGGGTCGACCGGAGGTCTGGAACGGCGGTGCGGACCGGCACTCAGGGCGCCGCGGGCAGCCGCGACCATCGACGGACGAGCCTCCTTTCCGGCCTCACGGGACCGGTACGCCGGCCTCACAGGACCGGCCGCCAAGGACCTCCGAAGGGTAGCATGGCCGGCCCCCGGGGCGGGCCCAAGGCGGGCCCAGGCGGGCCCAGGCCGGCCTAGGGCGCGGGCGGCGACGGGCTCTCGTCGGGCTCGCTGGCGCTCGGGCTCGGGCTGGGCGACTTGCTGGGCTTGGGCGTCGGCTTCGGGGTCGGCTTGGGGGTCGGTTTCGGCGTCGGGTGCGGGTTCGAGCAGAGAGGCGCCGGGCCGGCCGGGCCGCTGGCGGTCTTCGTTGGCGTCGGGGCGAGGTACTTGTCGTCGGGGATCGCGCCCGGCGCCGGGAACATGCGAGCCCCCAGGGCGGCGATCGCCTTGAGGTCCGGGATCTGGATCGAACCGCGGTAGTCCGGCACGGGGCTCGGGTGGACCATCGGGTAGCGGATGACGGCCTGGTAGACGCTCTTGCTCGTGATCTGCCGCGCCAACGGGGCGAGGTCGGGCAGGATCTTCGGCGGGATGTTGGTCCGGACGGTGTCGCCGACCGCCTTGAGGAACCCGATCGGGTCGTCGAGGAAGCCGCCGCCGACCACCTTGTTGCGGATCGCGAGCGACGACCTGCTGCTGGCGGGCGGCCCGGGTGAAGTCGCTCTCGCCGGCCGACTTGCGGATGCGCGCGTAGGCGAGGGCCTCCTCGCCGTCCATGTGGTGGCGGCCGGCGCCGATGCTGAAGTGGCTGCCCTCGTAGCCGTACTCGTCGTAGTTCGCGTCGCACATGCCGTGGTCCACGTCCACGATGATCCCGCCGATGCTGTCGACGACGTGGACGAAGCCTCCCAGGTCGACCTGGGCGTAGTAGTTGATCTGGACGTGGAGCAGCTTGCCAAGGGCGCCGGCGAGGACCGCCCGGCCGTCGCCGTTGTAGCCCGGATAGTTGCCCGGATGCCAGCGCACGTCGCGAGACGAGGCCGTTGATCTTGGGGGTGAACTTGCCGCCGCCGGCCAGCGGGACGTCCACCATGTCGCGCGGGATCGACACCATCGAGACCGTCTTTCCCACCGGGTCGAGCGAGGCGACGATCATCGTGTCGGTCAGCGCTGTGTTCCGGCCGACCCCGGAGTCCACGCCGATGAGCAGGACCGTGATCCGCGGCTGGCTGGGGGTCGGGCTGGGCGACGGCGAGCCGGATGCGCCGGCGGACGGGTCCGGCGTGTCGAAGGGCTCGAGCGAGATCGTCGGGAACGGGGCGTTCTCGTCGACCCCGTTGTCCCCGATGGACGGCCCGAACATCGCCTGGTCCGTCTTCTGGAGCTGCTGGGTGTAGGCCGCGAGTCCGACCTGGGGCAGGATCACGAACGCGGCCAGCAAGGCGATCGGCAGGGCGTCGCGCGGGCGGAGCCGGGGGAACCGGCGATCCACGAGCACGGTACCGACCGCCATGACCCGCAACGCGAGCACGACAAGCTCCAGGACGAGGATCGTGCCGACGACCTCGGGGTCGGCGAACGTCGCGGCGATCGAGAGGACGTCCCGCGTCACGAGCAGGTAGGCGAGCCACACGAGGCCGATGGCGACCGGCACGAGGAACGGCAGCGCGTTGCGCCGACGGCCGATCAGGACCTGGCCGAGGCCGGGCATGAACGACGAGGCCAGCGCAGCGCCATACCGGGCGCGACCGGGGTAGGTGCGGGCGGCGGCCCTTACTGGGGGGCGTGGCGCGTCGTCGTCGAACTCCATCGGGGACAGGGACTCGGAGCCGGCCGGAAATGTTGCGTTCGGATCGGTCATGGGACGCCGCGCATCCTAGCAGAGGGTTGACGCGCGGCGGCCCGGACCTCTCAGGCGGCGTCCGGCGGGCTCGGGGCGCCTGCCCCGAAACCGAGCCGATGGGCGATCGCGGCGGCCTCGACCCGGCTGTCCACGCCGAGCTTGCCGAGGATGTTCGAGACGTGGACGCTGGCCGTCTTGCGGGCGATGAACAGGGCGTCGGCGATCTGCTGATTCGACCAGCCGCCCGCCACGAGGCGGAGGACCTCGGCCTCGCGATCGGTCAGGCCGAGGCCGGCCAGGGTCGGGTGGGTCTCGGGTCCGGGGCCGGCGACCTCGAGCTCGATCCGGGCGAGCCGGGCGAGCGTCGCCACCTCGCTCGCCAGCGGGACGGCCCCCACTCTCTGGGCAACGACGTGGGCCACCCGTAGCGCTTCGGCGACGTCGGCGCGAGCGGCATGCGCCGCCAGGCCCGCCTCGGCCTGCCGGTAGCGCGCATACGCGGCCTCGACCGGCCGTCCGGCCTCGTCGAGCGACTCGACGATGGCGCGCCACAGGTCGGGCTTGGCCTCGCCCCTGCATCGTGCGAGCTCAGCCCGGCCGAGCGCGGCCGCGAGCGTGAAGCGAGCCGCTACCCCCGGAGCCGTCGTGGCCCGGTCGGCCGCCCAGGAGGTGAGCACCTTGACCCGCGCCGCGGCGACGCGAGCGGACTCCGTCGCCACGGCCTCGTCCCGGCGTGCCCGCGCCCTGGCCGCGACATCGGCCTCGGCGCGGACCGCGAACGCGAGGAGTCCGGCGACGGCCGGATCGGCCGGGTACCGGTCGGCGATCCGGGCGCCCTCGTCGGCGGCAGCCCGTACGTCGGCCACCGAGCCGCGCCACACCCCGAGCTCGCCGATCGCCCGCAGGATCGCCAGGCGATCGTCGGTCCCACCGAACCCGTCGTCGGCCACGCGGGCGGCGTCCAGCCGCCGGGCGGCCTCGGCGAAGCGGCCCTGGCCGGTGTCGAGCCGGGCGGCCTGAACGAACAGGGCGATCTGGGCCCGGCCGCTCGGTCGTGCCTCGAGGCCCGCGGCAACGGTCCGGGCGGCCTCATCCCAGCGGCCAAGCGAGAAGAGCGCGGCTGCCTCGGTCGCCCGGAGCCTGCCGCCGTACGTGCGCACGACGCCCAGACGCGTGGCATCCGCCACGCCCGCACGCGCCGATTGCACCGCCGTCTCCTGGCGGCCGACGCGTTCCTCGAGCGAGGCGAGCGTCTGCCAGCCTAGCGCGACGCCCTCCACGTTCCCGACCGTCGCGGCGATGCTCCGCGCCGACGTGAGGTGGGCGATCCCCGCGTCGGTGTCGCCGAGCATCGCGACGTCCCAGCCGAGCACTCCCAGGGCGAGCGCCTGCTCGACGTGGGCGTTCGACGCACGAGCCTCCTCGAGCGCGGTCTCGGCTCCGGCCCGCGACACGACGAACCGGCCGGCCAGCATCTCCAGCGCGGCCCGGTGGGCGTGCAGGCGGGCGCGAGCCGCGGTCGCCGGACCGTCGGGCGTGAGGCCGGCCGCCTCGACCAGTGCGTCCTCCGCGGCCTGGCGGTCGCCCGCTTCCCACAGGAACCAGCGAAGGCGCTCGAGGAACAGGGCCCGCCGGGCGTTGTCGGTGCCCTTCGGGATCGCCGTGACCGCCGCTCGGCCGAGCTCCACGGCTCGCCGGTGGAACCCGATGAGCGAGGCCATCTCGGCCGTCCGCTGGAGGAGGGTCGCCCGGTCGCCCAGGATCAGCGCATCGGCGTCCGGGACGCGCTCCCATAGCTCGAGCGCGCGCTCGTCGAGCCGATAGGCCTCGGCGAAGGCATAGGCGTGGACGGAGACGTAGCCGGCCTCGACCGTGGCCTGGAGGGCCCGCGGCCAGTCGTGCGCGGCATCCCAGTGGAAGGCAAGCTCGGCCGCGGTCGGCGCGTCGGCGCCCGATGTCCCCCCGCCGGCGAGGCGCGCCGTCAGGGCCGTCGCGAACGCCGCGTGGAGTCGTTGGCGCTCCCCCGCGAACAGCTCGCCGAGCACGACCTCCCGGATCAGCTCATGGCGGAAGGCGTGGGCCACCGGCCGATCGCCCGCATCCGGGTCGCGATCGTCCGGATCGACCACCGCCACGAGGATCCGCCGATCGACCGCTTCGCGCAGCGCATCGCGGATCTCGCGCGGTGGCCGCTCCACGACCGCGGCGAGGAGCTCGTCGTCGACCCGGCGCCCGGCCGCGGCCGCCGCCCGCAGGACCTCGCGAGCCGGCGCCGACAGGCCGGCGATGCGGACGAGCAGGACGTCCCGCAGGCGGGGCGGCAGGTCGAGGGTCGGGCGGCCGTCTGCCTCGGCTTGGCGGGCATGGTCACCGCGGGCCGCAGCCGCCTCGCGGCGGGCCTGGAGGAGCTGCTCCACGAAGAAGGGATTGCCGTCGGTCCGGTCGAGCAGCGTGTCCACGAGCTCGGCGTCGGGATCGGTCCCGAGGGCCAGGGCGACGAGGGCGCCGACCTCGCGCCGACCCAGCGGGCCGAGCTCGATCCGCTCGACGTTGTCCTTGCGCTCCAGCTCCGCGATCTGCAGGAGCACGGCCTGGCGGTCGCGGACCTCATCGCTCCGGACCGTGGTCACGATGAGGACGGGGCCGGCGCGGAGCACGCGCGCGAGGTACGACAGGAGGTCGAGCGAGGATCGGTCCGCCCATTGCAGGTTCTCGATGACGAGCACGAGCGGTCCCTGCCGGGCGACCCGTTCGAGTACATCGAGGACGGCTTCGAACAGCTGGGCTCGCGCGCGTCGCCGGGATTCGAGGCCGTGGGCATCCCCCGCGCCGGGGCCTTCGAGCTCGGGGATCAGGCGGCCAAGACGCCCTCGGCCGGGCCCAAGCAGGGCCGCCAGGTCCGCGGGCGCTACGCCCCGGACGAGCTCGCGCAGGGCGTCGACGAACGGGGCGAACGGGAGGCCGCCGTCGCCGATCCCCAGGCATTCGCCGGCGAGGACCCGGGCTCCGCGAGCGCGAGCGCGCTCGGCGAACTCCTCGACGAGCCGGGTCTTGCCGATCCCTGCCTCGCCGCCGACGAGCACGATCCGGGGCGTGCCGGCGGACGCCCGGGCGAAACTCGCCTCGAGGCGTTCGAGCTCCACGGCCCGACCGACGAACGTGGATGCCGCAGCAGCATCGACCACGTTCCGATCATACCCGCCGGATCCGCGGGCTCGGGCCGAGCGAAGGGGCGGTCAGGCCGCCGGCGTGGCACGTCCCCGGCGGCCCGGGGAGGGCTCAGGCGACGTCGGCGAGGACGAGCGACCCGCGCAGCCGTGAGCGCGCCCGACACAGGAGGGTCCGGGTCGCGGCCTGGGTCCGGGCGAGCTTCCGGGCGATCTCGGGGCCGCGATAGCCCTCGGCGGCCATGACCACCGCGGCACGGTCCGTCTCGGAGAGGTCGGCCAGGGCGTCGCGGATGAGGAGGTCGCGTTCGCGCCGAAGCACCTCGGCCTCGGGCAATTCGCCCACGCGCCGGTCGAACAAGGTGGGTGCGTAGCGATCGACGACCTGGTTGTGGCGCGCCCGGCTCATCGCCACGTTCGTGGACACGCGATGAAGCCAACCGCCGATGTTGTCCGGCGTGCGGCCGGCAAGGACCTCGCGGGTGAGCCGGAGGAAGGCCTCCTGGGCGATGTCCTCCGCCGCGGACGGGTCCCGGGTCAATGACGTCAGATAGGCGTTGAGCGCGGGGCCATGCTCGGTCCAGGCATCCTCCACGGTCTTGGTCGCGGCCGGGTCGAATGGGTCCTGACGGTGGATCGGGTCCATCGGAGCCTCGTTGGTCGCCAGCGGGCGCCGGCGTTGACCCGACGGTGGGCCTAAGCCGGTCCGCCCCACATCGGGCTGCAGCCCTATCTCTTGTCGCGAAAACGCCCCGGCGCGTCGCCCGGCGAAAGTCCCGGTGGCACCCCGGACCCGCGTTGTCCCGCAGCACCGATATCCGCCGAATCCCGGGTGGAGTGAGGGACGGTGCGGTCGGCCGGAGTGGGGATAGCGATGCTCCAGTGGTACTGGACAGGGATAGGACCCCGTCGCGACGATGACGGCCTCGGTCGGACGGCGGAAAGCCCGGCCGGCGAAGCACTCATCGACCCCAGGGTTTGGAGGAACGATCATGGCTTGGGCCCGATCCCAGGAGCTGCCACGCGCACGGTGGTCCTGCCCGCGCTGCTACACGGTCAACGCGTTCGCCAGTCAGTTCTGCTCCGACTGCGGCCTCGCCCCGCGGGCCGGCCGAGCCGCGGCCATGCCGACGGCGGCGATGGCGTCACGGCGTCGCTACGCGGAGCTCGTGCCCTTCCTGCTCTTCGCGGTCATCGCGATCGGCCTGCTCGGGCTGCAACTCGTCCGCTAGCCGGCGCGCCGGCGGGTCGAGGGCGCCGGGTGCCCTTATGCGCATAGCGGCGCATACTCTCGGCCCGCTCGCCCCAGCGCACGAGCGGTCTGAAAGGTCCCCGTAGATGGCGGTCGCCAAGATCGATCCCCCAACACCGACGCCCCAGCCTGCCCAGGATGCCCCCACCCGACCGATCGAGCTGATCGCGACCGAGTGGTTGACCGCCGAGCGGCAACAGACCTCCGCCCCGAGCCGCTCGACCGAAGCGACCGCACGGAAGCTGGCCGCCGAGTACGAACAGGCGATCCGGGACGCGTCCCAGGAGGAGCTCCGGCTGGCGTGGGAGGCCGCCCGGGTGGTCCAGGCCGATTGCGAGATGGGTTCCCAGGAGTGGGGCTACGCGCGCTCGGTCGCCGTGCTCCTCGGGATGGAGTACGAAGCCAGCCACTGAGGCCTGGTGCCAGATCGACGCAGGCGGGGCGACTTTCGGTGGTTCCACGGATGCGAGCACGCTCGCCCGAACGTAGGGTCTGATCGTCCGAACCTTGGGCGTTCGGACCATCGCTCGGCGGGAGGCAACCGGATGGCTCCACGATCGCTCGTACGCCCCGTGGTCACGCTCGGGATGGCGATTGTCCTGGCCGCGTGCGGCGGGACCGCCACCGCGCCACCTGCGGGCAGCACTGGCGCGCCGCCAACCAGCGCTCCTCCAGCGGCGACTTCGGCCCCGTCGGCGCCGGGCTCGACCGCCTCGTCCGGCGGCGGCGCGAACGGGTACGAAGGCAGCTTCAAGACATCCGGGCTCTACTCCGCGACCTGGACCGTGGCGCCCGACATGCCCCCCTATCCCTTCAATTCGAACCAGAACGCGACCCTGACCTCCGACAAGGGCACCTTCGGCAACATCGCGGTCAAGCCCGACGGCAGCCTCTCCTTCGGCAGCGGCGCGGACGGGTTCTCCGGGGCGTACAACGGCACGGGCGCCAAGGTGACCCTCGATGCGAGCGGACAGTGGGTCTGCGAGTTCACCGTCGACACCGACCTGACGGGGACCAACGACAAGGCGATCCTCCACGTCGCGGGAGGCATGAAGGTCCACTGGCAGCTGCTGGAGGGCGGGGAGCAGACCTGCCCCTAGGCGATGACGCGGTAGTCGTCGAGCCGATAGCCCGTCGGGGAGATCTGGCTTCGGAGCAATTCGAGCTGGATCGCCGGGAGGCCGTCCATGAGTCGGCGACCGTGCCCGGCGATCAGCGGCCTGATCAGGAGCTTCAGTTCGTCCACCACGCCGGCGGCGAGCAATGCCTGGGCGACCGAGATACTGGCGTGGACGCCGACATCGCCCCCGTCCTGCTGTTTGAGATCCCGGACGAAGTCGACCAGTCCGCCCTCGATCACCGTCGCATTGGCCCAATCCTGGTCAAGGGGCGTCGATGTCGCGACGTACTTCGGGACCCGGTTGATGAACGTCGCGAACGGCTCGAAGTCGCTGGTCGGCCAGTACCCCGCCCAGTCGTCGTAGCTCCGGCGGCCGAGGATGACCGCGTCCTGTGTCGCGATCACGGCAGCGATCTCCGCGTCCAGCGCGTCGTCCCAGCCGGACGTGATGAGTTCGGTATCGGTCACCCCGTCCAGGGACGACAACTCGTACACCACGATCTTTCGCACGCTCAGCTCCTCCGACCGGTCTCGATGCTCTCGATGCTCAAGTTGACCGATCGAGCCGCCGAAACTCATCGGTGCGACGGGCGGGACGACGAATCACGAGGCCCGGCGGATCGCCCGTCGGGCCTCATCGTTCGCTGATCGTATGGTGAGCCGGGGGGATTCGAACCCCCAACCAATTGATTAAGAGTCAATTGCTCTGCCGTTGAGCTACCGGCCCGCGCGGATGATACCCCAGGACCGGCTTCGTTCGGCCTCGAGCTCGTCGAGACGGTGGGTCAGGCCGTCGCCGGCGCCTGGTCGTCGGGCTCGCCCTCGATCGTCACCCGCGGGATCCAGCTCAGGAAGCCGGGCATCCACCAGTTCCAGTCGCCGAGGAGGGTCATGGTCGCCGGCAGCAGGACGCTCCGGATGAGCGTCGCGTCGATGAAGACCGCGACCGCGAGCCCGAGGCCGAGCTGCTGGATGAACACGAACTTGAGGGTCACGAAGACCGCGAAGACGACGACCATGATCGAGGCCGCGCTCGTGATCGTGCCCGACGTGATCGCGATGCCCTTGGCGACCGCCGCGCGCGAGTCCAGGCCGCGGTCGCGGGCCTCCTTGATCCGGGTGAGGATGAACAGGTGGTAGTCCATCGATAGCCCGAACAGGATCGTGAAGATGAAGACCGGCACCCAGCTCTCGATGACGCCGCCGGCCGTGATCCCGAGCGGCTCGGCGAACCAGCCGTCCTGGAAGACGAGCACGAGGACGCCGAAGGCCGCCCCGGTCGACAGCAGGTTGAGCGCGATCGCCTTGATCGGGATCACGATCGAATGGAATGCGACGAGCATGAGCAGGAACGACAGGCCAAGGACGAACAGGAAGATGCGCGGCGTCCCGTCGCCGTAGATGTTGGTCACGTCGAGCGAGTACGCCGCGTCGCCGCTCACGTACGTGTGCACGTCCGGGAGGCCGCCGAAGATGCCCGGCATGAGCGAGGTGCGCGCGGTCCGGACGATGTCCCGGTTGACCCGGTCGTTCTGCCCGCCACCCATCGTGAACGTGATGAGGGCGACGTTGCCGTCCTTCGACGGGTAGACGTTCGACCGGCTCGGAGAGGCCGGCGACCTTGAGCCCTTCGGTCTTGAGCTTGTCGATGGCCGCGATCGTGGCCGGCGCCTTCGGCGTCGGTGACCACGAGGTCGAGGGTGAGGTCCGTGCCTCGCGGCCACTTCTCGTTCTGGAGGCGGATGCCGGCGACGCCGTCGATCGAGGACGGGAAGCCCGTGATGTCGGTGACGCCCGTCTGGAGATGGAGCACCGGATACGCGACGGCCAGCAGGAGCGCCGCGGACAGGATCGTCAGGACGACCGGCCGGCGCATGACCGCGGTCACGAGGCCGCCCCAGAAGCCACTCCCCTCGGGTCGCGCCGCGCGCCGGTCGAGCCAGGCGAGGAATGCGTTCGCTCTCCGGCTGAGGCCGCCCAGGGGCAACGCCCGGAAGAGCCGGGGGATCCAGGTGAGGGGCCGGAACAGGTTGACCTTGTCGCCCAGGATCGCCAGGGTCGCGGGCAGGAACGTGAGGCTGCCGATGACCGACACGAGCACGACCCCGATCGTGCCGATGGCCATCGAGGAGAAGAGCGGCACGCCCAGGGTGAACAGGCCGGCCAGGGAGATCATCACCGCGAGCCCGGAGAAGAAGACCGCCCGGCCGGCCGTGCTGCTCGCGATCTCGATCGCCAGGGGGATCGGCTTGCCGGCTCGTCGCTCGGTCCGGAAGCGGGTGATCATGAACAGCGAGTAGTCGATCGCCACGGCGAGCCCGATGAGCACGATGAGCTGCACGGCGTTCGGGCTGACCGGCTCCACGAGCTGGCTGAAGATCCCCAGGATGCCGAAGGCGGCGATCAGCGAGGTGATCGCGAGGACGAGCGGCACGACCGACGCGGCGACGGCCCCGAAGGCGACGATCAGGATGAGGAACGTCGCCGGGATGGTCAGCGACGATCGAGTTGTCCAGGTCGTGCGAGATGAGGCCGTTGATGTCCTCGTTGATGAACGTCGAATCGATGACGTGGATGGTCGTCGTCGGGTGGGCGGCGCGGGCCGCGTCGATGATCGGGCGGACGGGCTCGAGCAGCTTCAGGACCTGCGGCTTCTCGCCCGGGATCTTGCCGACGATCCGCATCGCCGATCCGTCGGCGGACGTCAGCCCGGCCTCGGGCGGGGCCTTGAGCGGGTCGATGAGCTCCGAGAAGCTCGCGGTCGATACGCCGTCGACATCGGCCTTCGCCGCGCCGAGGGCGCTGACGAGGTCGCCGACCGTCGCCCGGAAGCCCGGATCCGTGGCGGCTCCGGGTCCGGCCGAGAGCACGACCACGAAGCGCTCGTACGGCGGCTCCGACGACCCTCCTGCGCCGAAGACGTCGTACGCCTTCTGGGCCTCGACCGTGTCCTCGTTCGGGTTCGCCGCTCGCGTCGAGGTTACGGATCCCGCCCATCTGGTTGCTCAGCACGAAGATGCCGATCGTCACGACGAACCAGAGGACGCTCACCGGCCAGCGGTGGCGGGCGCTCCACATGGCGATCCGGACGGTCGCGGGCTCCCGGGAGGCGTGACGGGCGGCGGGGCTCGGCGGGCGATCGGACGTCATGGGGCGTGGGGTTCCTCGGATGGCGGGCCGGGTGAGTCTAGCGACGCAGTGTTACCGCGTGTCGGCGGGGTTCTGCGGTAGATACGTTCGGGTCAGGCGTCAGGTTCCAGCGTCGCGAGGAGGCGCTTCGGGGCGGTGAGCCGCCACGCACTGCGGAGCAGCGACGCGAGCAGCTCGGGATCGACCCGCTCGAGATCCACGGTCGTCCAGCCGAACCGGCCCGACGTACGCGGAGCTCGCGAACGTCTCCGGGTCGAGGTCGATGAGCTCCGACTGGCGGTCCGGCCGGGCCTTGATCGAGACGCGGGTGGCGCCCTCGCCGCCGATCGCGAAGATCTTTGCCCCGGACCCGGAACGTGATGTCGGTCTCCCAGGTGAGGATCTCCTCGGCCTCCGGGAGGGCGAGCGGCGATCCGGCGCACGTCCTCGAACGTGGGCATCGGGCCGGTCAGTCCGGCTGGTTGTCGATCTGGGCTCGCTGGAGCCGGCCCGAGAAGTCCACGTAGATCGACTTCCACTCGGTGAACGTGTCGAGCGCGGCGTGGCCGGCCTCGCGATGGCCGTTGCCGGTCTCCTTGATGCCGCCGAACGGGAGGTGCGTCTCGGCTCCGGTCGTGCCCGCGTTCACGTAGACGATGCCGGTCTCGAAGTCGCGCATCGCCCGGAACGCCGCGTTCGCGTCGCGGGTGAAGATGCTCGACGACAGGCCGTAGCGGGTCTGGTTGAGGGCGGTGACCGCCTCCTGGTACCCGTCGACGGCGATGACCGACAGGACCGGCCCGAAGATCTCCTCCTGGGCGAGCCGGTCCATCGGCCGGATCGCCGGTGAAGATCGTGGGCTCGAAGAAGTGGCCGTGCTCGAGGTCGCCGCCCGTGGCGCGCGACGCCGCCCACGATGAGCTCGCCATCGCGCCGGCCGACCGTCGATGTAGCCCTCGACCTTCTCGCGCGCGGGTTCGTTGACGAGCGGCCCGACGTCCGTCGGTCGGCAGGAGGCCGTCGCCGAGCCGGAGGGCGCGGGCGCGCGACTCGAGCCGCTGGAGGAGCGGATCCAGGACGGCCCGGTCCACGATCACCCGGCTGGCGGCCGTGCAGCGCTGGCCGGTCGTGCCGAAGGCCGACCAGACGATGCCGTCGGTGGCGAGGTCGAGGTCGGCGTCGGCCAGGACGACGATCGCCGTTCTTGCCGCCCAGCTCCATCGACAGGCGCTTCAGGCGCTTGGCCGTGCGTCCCGCGATGCGGCGGCCGGTCTCGGTGTTGCCGGTGAAGCTGATGACCGCAACGTCCGGGCTCTCGACGATGGCGTCGCCCACCTCGCCGCCGGCGCCGGTCACGAGGTTGACGGTCCCGGCCGGGAAGCCCGCCTCGACCATGAGCTCCACGAGGAGCGTCGCGCAGTGCGGCGTGTCGCTCGACGGCTTGAACACGACGGTGTTGCCGGTCACGAGGGCCGGCATCATCTTCCAGCACGGGATCGCCATCGGGAAGTTCCAGGGCGTGATGATCCCGGCCACGCCGATCGGCTGGCGGATGCTCATCGCCCACTTGTCGGGAAGCTCCGACGGGGTCGTCTCGCCGAACATCCGGCGCCCCTCGCCGGCCATCGAGGAAGGCGATGTCGATGCCCTCCTGGACATCGCCGCGGGCCTCCGCCAGGACCTTGCCCATCTCCCGGGTCATCGCCCGCGAGAGGCGCTCCTTGTGCTCGGCCATCAGGGCCCCGAAGCGGTACAGGATCTCGCCCCGCTTGGGTGCCGGGGTCCGTCGCCAGAGGAGGCCGCGCGGTCTCGGCGGCCCGGACGGCTCGGGCGACGTCGGCGGCGCTGCCGGCCTGGAACGTGCCGATGATGTCCCGCGTGTTGGCCGGGTTCCGGCTCTCGAAGGTGCGGCCCGACTCCGAGTCGCACCCATTCGCCCGCGATGAAGAGGCGGAACGTCGGCGGCTCGGCCGGGCGGGCCATCGGGCTCTCGGCGACGGGGTTCGTCATGCGACGCGCTCGAACGCCATCGCGACCGAGCCGCCGCCGCCCAGGCACAGCGTGGCGAGGCCGTAGCGGCCGTCGCGGCGGGCCAGCTCGTGGAGGAGCGTCGCCACGACCCGGGCGCCGCTGGCCCCGATCGGGTGGCCGAGCGCGATCGCCCCGCCGTTCACGTTCACCTTGGCCCAGTCGAAGCCGAGCTCGCGCCCGTCGGCCAGGGTCTGGGCGGCGAACGCCTCGTTGATCTCGATGAGGTCGAACGCCTCGATCGGCATCTCGATCCGGTCGAGGAGGCGACGGACGCCGGCGACCGGGGCGAGGAACAGCCACTTGGGCTCGACCTCGGCCTGGGCGTAGCCGACGATCCGTGCCAGGGGCTTGAGGCCGTGCCGCTCGACGACGCGCTCCGAGACGACGACGGTCGCCGCGGCGCCGTCGGTGATGCCCGGCGCGTTGCCGGCGGTCACGGTCCCGTCCGTCGCGTCGCCCCGGTCGCCCGATGCCTCGCTCGGGCAGGGCGAAGGCCGGCTTGAGCTTCGCGAGCGCCTCGATGCTCGTGTCCCGGCGCGGACCCTCGTCGGCCTCGACGACCGTCTCGCGGCCGCGTGGCATCGCGGACCGTGACCGGCACGAGCTCGTCCGTCGAAACGGCCGGCGTCCATGGCCGCCACCGCGCGGCGGTGGCTCTCGAGGGCGAAGGCGTCCTGGTCGGCGCGGCTGACTCGGTCCTTGATCGCGACTCGCTCGGCATGCGTGCCCATGTGGCAGTCCTCGATGGCGCACCAGAGGCCGTCCTGGACGGTCGCGTCGACGAGCACGCCGTCGCCCAGCCGGTACCCGAACCGGGCGTCGCGGAGCAGGAAGGGCGCCTGGTTCATGCTCTCCATCCCGCCGGCGACCGCGACCTCGGCGTCGCCGGCCCGGATCTCGGCGGCGGCGAGCATGATCGCCTTGAGCCCCGAGCCGCAGACGCGGTTGATCGTCGTCGC
Source organism: uncultured Chloroflexia bacterium (assembly GCA_963849405.1). Classification (GTDB taxonomy): domain Bacteria; phylum Chloroflexota; class Limnocylindria; order Limnocylindrales; family CSP1-4; genus C-114. The sequence goes on along the minus strand of CAWKHG010000006.1, from coordinate 102,455 downwards.
GCTCGTGGTGACCGGGAGGCCGGCCTTGAGCGCGGCCTGGCGCGCCGGAGCCTGGCCGACCCCAGCCTGGAGGACCTGGCCCATGAGGACCTCGTCGACGACCGTGCCCTCGGGCAGCCCGGAGCGTTCGACCGCGGCCCGGATCGCGACCCCGCCCAGCTCGGTGGCGGGCACGGCCGAGAGCGCGCCCCCGAACTTGCCGATCGGCGTGCGGGCGGCGCTGACGAGGTAGACGTTGCCGTTGGGTGTGGCCTGCTGCATCTCGCGAATGTACACCGGAGGCGGATCCAGCCCCGGTCTAGCGGCCCGGAGCGTGGCGGCGGAGCGCCTCTTCGGCGACGATCAGGCGGTGGATCTGGTTCGTGCCCTCGTAGATCTGGGCACCCTTGGCGTCCCGCATCAGGCGCTCGACGCCGGTCTCCCGTGAGTAGCCGGACGCCCCGAGGAGCTGCACGGCGTCGGTCGCGACGCGCATCGCGGTGTCCGAGGCGGTCCACTTGGCGAGCGACGAAGCCTCGGCCAGGTTCTCGCCGCGATCCTTGGCGGCAGCGGCCGCACGCGTGAGGAGCCGCGCGGCCGCGATGTCGCGGGCCATCTCGGCGAGCATGAACCGCAGGCCCTGCATCTCCGCCAGCGGCGCCGCCGAACGCGGTGCGGCCGCTGGAGATACCCGGACGCCGCTTCGAGCGCCGCCTGGGCGAGCCCCACGCACGCCGCGGCGATCGAGATCGCGCCCCTCGCCCAGCGCCGACAGCGCGATCTTGTAGCCCTCCCCCTCCCCGCCGAGCCGATCCGCGGCGGGGACGAGGCAGCCGTCGAACACGAGCTCGGCGGCCGGGCAGGCGCGGATGCCCATCTTCTTCTCGTGCGCCCCGAACCGGAAGCCGGGCGTGCCCTTCTCGACGAGGAACGCGGTGATCCCCTTGGCGCCCAGGGCCGGGTCGAGCGTGGCGAAGACGAGATAGCGATCCGCTTCGGGCGCGTTCGAGATCCAGATCTTCGTCCCGTGGAGGCGGTAGGTCGCCGCCTCGGACGCCGGAGCGTCGGCCGGGAGCTCGTCGCCGTTCGCCGAGAGGCGCACGGCCCGGGTCAGGAGGGCGGCCGCGTCGGAACCGGCGTGCGGCTCGGTGAGGGCGAACGCGCCGAGCGCGTCGCCCGCCTGCATCGCCGGCAGCCAGCGGGCCTGCTGCTCGGGGCTGCCCCAGGTCACGACCGGGTACTGGGACAGGATGTGGACCGAGAGGGTCACCGCGGCGGCCATGTCGGCCCGGCCGAGCTCCTCCATGACGCAGCGTCCAGCCGACGTAGCTGAACCCCGAGCCGCCGGCCGACTCGGGGAACGGCGCGGCCGTCAGGCCGAGCTCGCCCATCCGCCGGAACAGGCCGCGGTCGAAGCGCTCGGCCTCGTCGCGCTCGACGGCGCCGGGCGCGACCTCGCGTTCGGCGAACTCGCGAGCCGTGGCCCCGAGCAGGCGCTCCTCGTCCGTGAGCGGCCACGTCACGTTGCGTCTCCTCCGAACGACGCGCGTCGCTCCGCCGAGGGCAGAGGCACCGGTGGGCATGGACACGACCGGCGCCCGGGTAGGATAGCGCCGTGCGTGCACGCAAGCCCCGGTCCGGCGCGGCGAAACCACGCCCGCGATCGGCGCAGGCGCCCGCCGGATCGATCGACGCCGCGGCCGAGGCGGCCGCCGTGATCCTGGCCGCCGCGGCCGAAACGGCCGCCGTCATCCTGACCGCCGCGGCCGGGGAGCAGGCCGAGACCGGGGACGGAGAGGACGAAGGGGACACACCCTCACCGGACCCAGCCGAGCGGCCGTACCAGACGCTCTTCATGGAGGCGCCCGAGGCCTACGTCGTGACGAGCGCCGACGGCACGGTCATCGACCTGAACCGACACGCCGAGCGGCTGTACAAGTCGCGCCGGGCCAGGCTCCTCGGACGACACGTGACCGAGCTCGCCGACATGGATCGCGAGGAGTACGCCCGACGCGATGCCGCGATGCAGGTCGATGGCCAGGCGACGTTCATGGGCCTGGGCCGGCGGACCGATGGGTCGGCCTTCGCCCAGCAGATCACGATCCGCCGCGTGGTCGTCGAAGGCGAGGCCCGCAACCTCGTCCACATCCGCGACACGACCGAGCCCGACCGGCTCCAGGCCGAGCTCCTCCAGGCGCAGAAGATGGAAGCCCTCGGCCAGCTTGTCGCCGGCGCCGCCCACGAGCTGAACAACCCGCTCCAGTCGATCATCGGGTTCAGCCGCCTGCTGAGCTCGGATCCGGCCCTGCCGGCCGAGCTCCGGGAGGACGCCGCGCTCCTCGTCGTCGAGGCGACCCGGACCCGCAGGATCGTCCAGAACCTGCTCGACTTCGCCCGTCAGCGGCCGCCCGAGCGCTACCCGACGAAGCTTGGGCTCCTCGTCCAGAGCGTCCTCGACCTGCAGTCGTACCACTTCTCCGGCCAGATCGCGGTCGAGGTCGACATCCCCGAAGACCTGCCCCTGGTCCCGCTCGACCGGGCGATGATCCAGCAGGTCGTCCTCAACCTGACCCAGAACGCGATCCAGGCGATCCGCAGCGTGAAAGACGAGGGAACGATCCGCATCGCCGCATCGGAGGCCGTCACCGATCCCGGCGCCCACGTCGTCCGCCTGACCGTCGCCGACAACGGTCCCGGCGTCCCGGAGGAGCATCGCGGCCGCCTCTTCCTGCCGTTCTTCACGACCAAGCCGCCGGGCGAGGGCACGGGCCTGGGGCTGTCGGTGTCGTTCGGCATCGTGGCCGGTCACGGCGGACGCCTCTGGTTCGAGCCCGCGTGGGCCGGCGGCTCGGTCTTCACGATCGAGCTGCCTCTCGAGCCGTCGTCCGAGGGCAGCCGGCTCGCCCCGCCGGCCACGGGGACGACCGTGGTCGACACGCAGGACGGGCCGGCGGGCTCGGGCAAGGCTCCCGCGCCGCGGGCCGCGAAACCTGCCGCTGCGGGCCCCGAGCGCCGGTTACGGATCCTGGTCCTGGACGACGAGGAGCCCATCCGGACCTTCCTGATCCGGGTCCTTCGCCGCTCGGTGGATGTCGTCGCGGCGTCGAGCGGGGCGGAAGCGCTCCGGCTCATCGAGGACGGGGAGTTCGACGCGATCTTCTGCGACCACCGCATGCCCGGCATGTCCGGGACGGACGTCTACGAGCGGATCGCGACGCTCCGTCCGGAGCTCGCCGGCCATTTCATCCTCATGAGCGGCGATGTCCTGAACCCGGAACTCCGCAGCTTCACGCGCGGCCGGGCGGTGCGCCTCCTCGCCAAGCCGTTCGAGATCGAGACCCTCCAGGGGATCGTCGACGAGGTTCGAACCGAGATCTTCGCCGGCAAGCACTGACCGGTCGCCGGCCCGTCGCGCCGCGGCCTAACTGTAGGTGTGGAAGCCCCGCCCCGACTTCTGGCCGAGATGCCCGGCCGCGACGAGCTCCTCCAGGACCGGCGGCGGCCGGAACCGTTCGTCGCCCAGGCCCTCGAACAGCACCCGCATGATCCCGAGGCAGACGTCGAGGCCGATGAAGTCGGCCAGCTGCAACGGGCCCATCGGGTGGTTCAGGCCGACCCGCGCGCCCGTGTCGATGTCCTCGGCGCTGCCGATGCCCTCGGCGTAGGCGCGCATCGCCTCGGCCAGGAACGGCATGAGGATCCGGTTGACGATGAAGCCCGGCCGGTCGATCGAGACGATGACCTGCTTGTCGAGCCGGGCGGCGAGCTCCCGGATCGCGTCGGCTGACGCGTCGTCCGTGGCCGATCCGCGGATGAGCTCGATGAGCGGCATGACCGGGACCGGGCTGAAGAAGTGGACGCCGAGGAAGCGCGGCCGTCGTTCGGCGCCGACCGCCGCGGCGAGGCGATCGATCGAGATCGAGCTCGTGTTCGTGCCGAATAGCGCGCCGGCCGGCGCGATGCGGTCGAGGTCCGCCCACAGGCGCGTCTTGACGTCGACGTCCTCGAACACGGCCTCGACCACGAGGTCCGCCCGATCCGCGGCGGCCAGCCGGTCCGTGGCCACGACCCGGCCGAGCACGGCCTCCCGCTCCTGCGGGGTCAGCCGCCCCTTGGTGACCGCGCGGTCGAGGTTCCCGGCGATCCGCGCCCGACCCGCCTCGGCCCGGGCGAGCTCCGGCTCGTACAGGTCCACCGTGCAGCCCACGGCCGCGTGGACCTGGGCGATCCCATGGCCCATCAGGCCTGCCCCCGCCACGAAGACCCGCTCGATCGTCACGAACCGGCTCCCCGGTCGAGGGATCCGAGCAGCCGGTCGGCCGCGGCGTACGGGTCGAGCGCGTGGTCGGCGACCTCGGCGATCGTCGCCGCCGTCGACGCCCGATGGGCCGCGTCCGTGAGCGACGCCCGGACCCGATCCGAGACCGTCGCCCAGACCTGGGTCTCGGCACGAGCCAGGCGGGCGGGCGCGTCGGACCGGGCGGCCGTGCCGCGGTGACGGTCGACGAATGCAAGAAGCTCCGGCACGCCGTCGCCGGTCGAGGCGGTCGTGACGAGCACCTCGGGTCGCTTGGGGAGTGGCCGCTCGTCCCCCGCCTCTCGTCGGGGAGCGGCGGCGGCGAGCATCGCCCGGAGCTGGCTCGCGGTCCGCCCCGCCCCGGGCCGATCGCCCTTGTTCACGACGACGACGTCCGCGACCTCGAGCAGCCCGGCCTTGATCGCCTGGACCTCGTCGCCCATCTCGGGCGCTTCGAGGACGACGGTCGTGTCGGCCGCCGCGGCCACCTCGACCTCGCTCTGGCCCGTGCCCACGGTCTCGATGAAGATCAGGTCGAAGCCCGCCGCGTCGATCACGGCCGCCGCCGCGCTCGTCGTCGAGGCGAGGCCGCCGGCATGGCCGCGGGCCGCCATCGAGCGGATGAACACGTCACCGTCCGACGCGTACGCCTGCATGCGCACCCGGTCGCCGAGCAGCGCGCCGCCGGTGATCGGGCTCGACGGGTCCACCGCCAGGACGGCCACCGCCCGGCCGGCGGCCCGGACGAGCGCGATGAGCGCGGACACGAGCGTCGACTTGCCGGCGCCCGGCGGGCCGGTGATGCCGACGAGGTGGGCCCGGCCCGCCAGCGGGTAGAGGGTCCGCATCGCGGCCTCCGCGACGGGCGTCCGGTTCTCGACCGCCGTCAGCAGACGGGCGAGGGCCAGCCGGTCCCCGGATGTCGCGGCACGGACGAGGCGAGCGGCCTCATGCGTCGCGTCCGGGGCTCCCCCGCCGGTCGTCGCGCGCGCGGGCGCCGGTGTCGGATCCGCCGGCATCGGGACCGCCGGCACGCTATCCGCGCGGCCGGACGTTGGCCCGCAGGAACGCGGCGACCGACGCGATCGTCGTTCCCGGCCCGAACACGGCCGACACGCCCGCCTCGCGGAGAGCGGGCACATCGTCGTCCGGGATGATGCCGCCGGCCGTGACGAGGACGTCGTCCTGGCCCTGGCCCTTGAGCAGGGCGCAGATCCGGGGCAGGAGCGTCATGTGCGCGCCGGACAGGATCGACAGGCCGACGACGTCGACGTCTTCCTGGAGCGCCGCCGTCGCGACCATCTCGGGCGTCTGGCGCAGGCCCGTGTACACGACCTCGAAGCCCTCGTCGCGGAGGCCGCGGGCGAGGACCTTCGCCCCGCGGTCGTGGCCATCCAGGCCCGGCTTCGCGATGAGCACCTTGATGGGCCGGTCCGTCATGCCCGGATTGTAGGCGCGACGCTGGCCGCGGAATCGAAAGAGCCGGCCCGGCCACCGAGGCGACCGGACCGGCGGGGAGCCGCGACGAGCGCAGTTACGCCACGGCCCGACTGAATGCGCGCGAGCCGACCCACACGGCGATGACCGCGAGGATGGCCATGAGCCCGGCCCCGATCGGGATCTCGGGGCTGCCCCACTGGCCGTTGAACAGCGCCCGGGCCGCGTCGACCACGTGCTCGAACGGGTTGAAGCTCGCCACGGTCTGGAGCCAATCGGGCGCCAGCGTCATCGGCAGCAGGATCCCCGACAGGAGCAGGACCGGGAAGAGGAACGTGTTGAGCATCGGGGCGAACGCGTCCTCGCTCTTGAGCCAGAGGCCGAGCGCGTAGGACGTGGGCGCCAGCACCAGGCCGATGAGCGCCAGCAGGCCAAGGGTGACCACGACCGCGCCCAGATCGATCGTGAGCCCGAACGGGATCGCGACGACGATGAGCACGACCGCCTGACAGAGCAGGAACAGGATGTCGCGCAGCGAGCGGCCGAGGAGCATGGCGGCCCGGCTCATCGGGGTGACCCGCATCCGCTCCACGACGCCGTAGCGCAGCTCGGCGATGAGCCCGAAGCCAACGAACGAGGCGCCGAACATCGCGATCTGGATGAGCAGGCCGGGCACGAACACGTTGAACGCACCGCCCGGCGGGAAGCCGGGGGCCTGGACGATCTTCTCGAGCAATGGCCCGAAGAAGACGAGATAGAGGATCGGCTGCATGAGGCCGAAGTAGAGCCAGACGGGGTTGCGCAGGGTCAGCCAGACCGAGCGCTCGAAGATGAGCCAGGTATCACGGACGAACTTCACGACAGGTCTCCTTGGGGTCGTTGGGTGGCGGAGGTGGAGGTGGGCGTCCGCTCAGGCGGCCGGCTTCGCTTCCTCGCGGAGCGAGCGGCCGGTCTGGCGGAGGAAGACGTCATCGAGGCTCGGCCGGGCCAGGGTGATCGTCTGCGGGAAGAGCCCTGCCCCGTCGAGCGTGCGCAGGATCTGGGGCACGGCCGCTTCGCCCCGGTCCACGTACAGGCGGACGACCTCGCCGTCGATGGTCGCCTCGCGGACGTACGGCTGGAGGCGGACCAGGTCGAGCACGCGCTCGCCGAGGCCGTCCACGCCGAGCGTGATGACGTCGCCCGCGATCTCGCTCTTCAGCTCGTCCGCGGTCCCCGAGGCGACGATCTTGCCGTGGTCGATGATCGCCAGCTTGTCGGCCAGCGCGTCGGCCTCCTCGAGGTAGTGGGTGGTCAGGAAGACGGTCGTGCCGCCATCCCGGAGCTTGCGGATCTCCTCCCACATGCGCGCCCGGGCCTGCGGGTCGAGACCCGTGGTCGGCTCGTCGAGGAAGAGGACGGCCGGTCGATGGACGATGCCTAGGCCGATGTCCAGCCGGCGCTTCATGCCGCCCGAATAGGTGCTGATCTTGCGATCGGCGGCCTCTTCCAGGTCCAGCGCGTCGAGGACCTCGGCGGCTCGGGCGGTCGCCTGGGACGCGGCTCATGCCGTACAGCCGGCCCTGGATGATGAGCTCGCGCCGGCCGGACTCCGCGGGATCGGTCGAACCGCCCTGCGGGACATAGCCGATGCGCTCGCGGACGAGGCCCGGCTCGCGGCGGAGGTCCGCCCCGGCGACGGTCGCCTGACCGCCGCTCGGTGGGAGGAGCGTCGCCAGCATGCGCAGCGTCGTCGTCTTGCCGGCGCCGTTGGGACCGAGGAAGCCGAAGACCTGCCCCGCGCCGACCGACAGGTCGACGCCCTGGACGGCGTCGATCGTCCCGCCCTTGGTCTTGAAGGATCGGCGCAGATCGTGCGTCTCGATCATCGTCCGGCCGATCGGCGTTGGTGCGCTCATGAGCCACTCCTTCGTGCTGGGTCGCCGTATGCTGGGTGCCGGCCCTTGCGCCACTCCGCAACATCGGTCATTATCTGCACAGCGCAGATATTTGCCGATACAGGAGCATCTGTCAAGATGGACGAGAAATCACGGGCCAGCCGGGTCATCAAGGCCCTCCGCCGGGTCAACTTCGAGGGCTCGATCTTTGGCCAGAACGTGGCCGTCCGGTTCGGCCTGTCCGAGTCGGACGTCGACACGCTCGAGCGCCTGGCGGAGTACGGCTCCACCACCGCCGGCCACCTCTCGCAGCTCATGGGCCTCTCGACCGGGGCGATCACCCGGGTCCTGGACCGGCTCGAGCAGGCCGGCTACATCAAGCGCTCGGTCGATCCGGCCGACCGCCGCCGCGTCATCGTCACCCTCGTGCCCGACAAGACCGCCGGGCTCGAGGCGCTCACCGATCGGCTTGCCAAGGCATCCGAAGCCGAGCTCGCGCGCTACAGCGAGGACCAGATCGACGCGATCGCGGACTTCCTCGCCCGGATGACCGAGGTGACCCGGACGGAATCGACCGCGCTGCGCGAATCGTCCGAGGCGCCGCTCGACACCGGCCCGGCCGAGCACACCGCCCCGCTCGGGGGACTGACCCACGCCGCGCTCGTCTTCCGGTCCGGGGCGAACGAGATGTCGATCCGCAGCGGCGCGGGGCCGAGCGAGCTCTACCGGGCGCGCTTCGAGGGACCCGTTCCCCAGGTCCGGCTGCGCGATGGGACGGTGTCGGTCCAGTACCGGTCGGGACGGGCCTGGGACTGGCGCAAGCGCCACGCGGACTTCGCCCTGAACGCGGACGATCCCGTGGACGGCCGCCATCTTCGGGGGCGCGTCACGGCTGACCGTCGACGCGAGCCGTCTCGACCTGCGCCTGTTCGAGATCACCGGCGGAGCGGACCGGCTGCGGGTGACGATGGGCCGCCCGCACGGCGAGGCGATCATCCGGATGACCGGCGGCGCGAGCCAGGTGCGCATCGACCGGCCCGCCGACGTCCCGGTCCGCCTGATCGTGCGTGGCGGTGCCGCCTCCCTCGACCTCGACGAGCAGCACGTGGGCGCCACGACCGGCGCGACGCTCATGACGCCCGGCGCGGAGACGGCCAAGGACCGCATCTCCGTCGAGTTCGTCGGCGGCGTCAGCAAGGTGAAGGTCGGCACGGCCGGCGACTGAGGGTGGCTCGGGCCGCCGGGGCCGCTGGGCCGGCTCGCCAGGGTCGGCCGCCCGCTACGGTCGGGTGCTTCCCCGCGGCGTGTCGTCGCGCTCGGAGCACGAACGCGACCGAGTCGCCCGGCCCCTTGCCGCCGATCTCGGCCCGGACCGCCTTGTTGACGGCCATCGCGTAGCGCTTGCCCTCGCCCTCGAACGTGTAGGGCATGAACTGGTTCTTGAACGGCTTCCCGTCGATCGTGCCGGCGACCGACGTCCGGCCGCGCGCGCCGACGGCGGCCACGATGTCCTCCGGGATGAACACGAAGGTCCCCAGCCCGTCGGGGACCGGCACGAGCTCGGCCGTGAAGCGGACCGTGGCGCTGGCGGCGTCCGAGGCGCTCATCGGCTCGCTCAGGCTCCGGGCGGCCGGCGTTCGATGTGGGCGAGGAACTCGGCGCGCGTCTTGTCCCGCGACCGGAACAGCCCGAGCACGGCCGAGGTCGTCATGATCGTGCCCGCCTTGCGTACCCCGCGCATGACCGCGCAGAGGTGGGTGGCCTCGATGACCACGCCGACGCCCTGCGGCTCGAGCCGCTCCTGGAGGAAGTCGGCGATCTGCTGCGTGAGCCGCTCCTGGACCTGCAGCCGGCGGGCGTACATCTCCACGACCCGCGGGATCTTCGACAACCCGACGACCCGGCCCTTCGGGATGTAGGCGACCGCGGCGGTGCCGAAGAACGGCAGGAGGTGGTGCTCGCACAGGCTGTAGAACGGGATGTCCTTGACGACGACCATCTCGGAGTAGTCGACGTCGAAGATCGCGTCGTTGATCAGGCGCTCCGGGTCGACGTGGTAGCCGGCCGTCAGCTCGGTGTACATCCGGTGGACCCGTCCGGGGGTGCCAACCAGGCCGGCCCGCTCCGGATCCTCCCCGATCTCCTCGAGGATCCGCTTGACCGCCGCCTCGACGGTCCCGTTGCCGGTCGCGTCGTGGTCGTCCTCGAGCGAGCCCTCGATCATCGCGACGGGCAGGCTCGGCTCGTCGCCGATCTCGGTCTCGATCTCGGCGACGATCCGCTTGACGTGCTCGGGCAGGGCTTTCATGGCCCGGGCATCGTAGCGCGCGGTCTCCGGGACGGCGCGGCCGGCGACGGCGGAGGACCGCCGGCGTCAGGAGGTCGGCGGCTCGTACGATCGGCCCTCGGCGCCGCGCAACCAGGCCCTGGCGTTCGCGCCGAGCGACGGCAGGTGGTAGCCGCCCTCCTGGAGGATGACGAGCCGCCGACCGAGGGCCGCCACCCGGCGGCCGATCTCGTGGTACGCCTCGGTGGTCACCGCGAAGTCGGCGATGGGGTCGTCGACATAGGTGTCGAAGCCGAGCGACACGACCACGACCGACCCGGGCGTAGCCGCGATCGCCGCGAGCGCCCGGTCCAGCGCCTCGAGGTACCGCTCGTTCGTCGTGCCGGCCGGCAGCGGCACGTTGAGGTTCGTCCCGGCGCCCGGCCCCTCCCCGGTCTCGGTCGCCCGGCCGAGGTAGAACGGGTACGCCCGATCCGGGTCCGCGTGCAGCGAGGCGTACAGGACGTCCCCGCGGCGCCAGAAGATCTGCTGCGTGCCATTTCCGTGGTGATAGTCGACGTCGAGGATCGCGACCCGCTCCCCGGTCGCCCGCACGACGGCCTCGGCGGCGATCGCGGCGTTGTTGAAGAAGCAGTAGCCGCCGTACATCGCGTGGGCAGCGTGATGGCCGGGCGGCCGGCACAGGCCGTAGGCCGCCGGGGCGCCGCCCAGCACGAGATCCGTGGCGGTCAGGGCCACGTCGACCGCGGCCCGGGCGGCGAGGTAGGTGCCCGCCACGATCGGGGTGGACGTGTCGAACGACCAGTAGCCCGCCCTGCCGGAGATCGCGTTGCGTGGCTCGGCGGGTGGTGGCATGCCCTCCGTCAGGGCACGCACGTTCATCGATTCGGGCATCAAGGCCGGGTGGTCGATGCCCTCGGCGCGCATCTGCTCCCAGGCATCGGCCAGGAACGCCAGGAGCCCCGGGTCATGGACGGCAAGGATCGGCCCGTCCCCGTGCTCGGTCGGCGCCCCGATCTCGAATCCGCCGTCCGCCTCGAGGGCGGTCCGGATCAGCTCGGCGCGCTCCAGGACCTCGTTCGCCGGGATCTGCTGGCCCATGTACGTCTCGCTCACGATGTCGTGGCCGAGGTGCGCGGGCGAATAGACGACGCGCAAGCGAACCTCCGAGGTGGCCCGGGTCCCGACGGCCGCCGGTCGGGCTCCGAATGGTACCGAGCCCGCAGGCTCAGTCGATGGCGAGGATGGCCGCCGCCACGGCCGCCGGGCCGGTAGCGCATGAGGTTGTGCCCGTAGGAGCGCAGGTCCACGAACCGGATGGGCGGCCGGCCCGCCGCGCGGAGGGCGCGAGCCACGTCGTCCAGCGCCGCCCACCGCGAGCCGTCGTCGTCGTCCATGGCGACGAGCGCGACGATCGGGGCGTCGACGGCCGAGAGCGCGGGCAGCGGACGGTACGCGAACATCGCCTCCACGGACGCGGCGAGGGCATGGGGCCGGACGCCGAGGACGACCTTGCCCGGCCGGCACCTCCACGACCGCGGCGCGCGCGGCCGCCTCCTGGTCCGCGTCCCAGGTGGCCGGATCGAACGCGCGGCGATCGGCCAGGTAGGCGCCCATCGACCGGAGCACCTCGGGCGGCTCCTCGATCGAATGGAGGAACTCGGCGGGGTCCAGGCGCGTTCGAGGCGGCGACATCCTCCCAGCCGCCATCGACCAGCACGAGGCCGGCGCAGCGGTCGCCGAGGCTCGCCGCCGCCCAGGTGGCGACCATCGCGCCGAACCCATGCCCGACGAGGACGACCCGCTCCGGCGGATCGTCCGCCCCGGCCGATGCGTCCACGACCGCCTCGACGTCCGCGGCCAGGGACGCCGGCTCGTAGCCGTGGGTCGGCGAGTCCGACAGGCCGTGTCCGCGGAGGTCCAGGGCGACGACCCGTCGCGATCCGCGCAGGCGGCGCGCAACGGGCGCCCACGTCTGCGCCGGTCTGGGCGATGCCGTGGATGAGCACGACCGTCGGCGGCTCGGTCCCGTTCGCGCTCGTCGCAGCCGGGCCGGCCGGCGGGCCCCAGTCCAGGAAGTGGAGCCGGACCGCGTCGTCGACCGTGACGAGGTAGCCCGCCGGTTCGGCCGACGGTCGGGCGGCGGGACGGCGCCCTCGTCGATCCGGAGCGGGGCGAGCGCCGGCGCAGGTGCGTCGTCGGGGGCGGTCACGGCCGTAGGATAGGCGGACCATGCCCATCCGCCGCCGCGGGTCCCGAACCGGCCGCCCGACCCGAGCCCTGCGGGCGCGGCGGCTGGCAGCGCGGCCGCCGGACGACCTGTTCGAGCGCGTCGTGGAAGGCGTCCTCGCCGACATCCCGCCGCCGTTCGACCGGGCGCTCGACGAGGTCGCGATCGTCATCGAGGACGAGCCGACCATCCAGCAGCGGCGCGACAACGAGCTCCACGGCGACGAGACGCTCTACGGCCTGTACGAGGGCGTCCCGCGCATCGAGTGGGGGGCGGACGCGTTCCCGATCCCCAACAAGATCAGCCTCTTCCGGATCCCGCTCGAGGAGGACTTCCCCGACCTCGACGACCTCGCCGACGAGATCCGGGTCACGATCCTGCACGAGCTCGCCCACCACCTGGGCATCGACGACGAGCGGCTCGACGAGCTGGGGATGGAGTAGGCGGTCGCCCGGCGCGACCGAGGTCCTCAGGCGGGCAGGTCCGCCGCCATCTCGAGCAGCTGCCCAAGGCGCCCGATCTCGACGTTGCCGCCGGAGCCCACGACGCAGACCCGCTCGCCGGCACGGATCGGGATCCGGCCGAACAGGACGGCCGCCAGCGCCGCCGCCCCCGCCGGCTCCAGGACCTGCTTCATCCGCTCCGCGGCGAACCGGACGCCGGCCAGGATCGTCGGGTCGTCCAGCAGCACGATGCCGTCGAGGTAGCGCTGGGCCATCGGCAGCGTCCACTCCCCCGCGAAGGGCGCCGCGAGCCCATCGGCGACGGTCTTCGGCCTGGATCTGGACGATCTCGCCGCGCTCCATGGCCAGGGTCATGCTGTTCGCCCCCTCGGGCTCCACGCCGTAGATCCGAGCCTCCGGCCGCCGCTCCTTGACGGCCGCGGCGATCCCGCTGATCAGGCCGCCGCCGCCGACACCCACGACGACGACGTCGACGTCGGGCAGGTCCTCGAGGATCTCGAGACCGGCCGTACCGTGGCCGGCGATGACGGCCGGGTCGTCGAACGGATGGCAGTAGACGAGCCCGCGCTCGGCCTCGAGCTCCCGGGTCCGCTGGTACGTCTCGGTCGTGTTCGCGCCGTGGAGGACGACCTCCGCGCCGTAGTCGCGGCACCCGGCGACCTTCCCAGGCACCGCCGCGAGCGGCATGACGACCGTCGCGTGCACGCCGGCCTCGCGTCCCGCCCAGGCGAAGGCCATGGCGGCGTTGCCGGCCGAGAAGGCGACGATCCCCCGCGCCCGCTCCGCGGCCGACAGCGACGCCATCTTGTTGGTCATCCCGCGCGCCTTGAACGAGCCCGTGTACTGGAGGTGCTCGGCCTTCAGGTAGATCCGCCCGTCCGCGATCTCGGGGCCGCCGGCCCGCCCGAGGAACCGCGCCGCGGTCGCGGACGAGAGCATCGGCGTGCGATGGACGTGGCCAGCCACGACCTCGCGTGCGGCGAGGATCGCATCGAGGCTCACGATGTGGTCGGGCATCGGCGCAGTATCGCAGTCCGGGCTCGGTGCGGCGTGGCGCGCCTCGGCCGGCCCGGATATCCACTTGCGTACTTGCGCAAGGAGTGACAGAATGAACGCAATGACGGCGCCCGCCACCATCTCGAGCGATTCCGATCGGCTGCGCTTTGCAGCGGTCGGCCGTGCGCTCTCCGACCCCAAGCGCCTGTGCGTCCTGGAGTCACTGGCGGTGGGCGAGCTCTCGGTGAGCGACCTGTCCTCGCGGGTCGGCTGCCAGGTCCCGAACATGAGCCAGCACCTCGCGGTGCTGCGGTCGGCCGGCCTGGTGGCATCCCGACGGGTCGGGAGCACGATCTATTACCGCCTCGCGGACGCCCGGATCCTCGAGGCCTATGCCCTCATCCAGACCCTCGCCCGCTAAGGGCCCAGTTCGATCCCGCGATGCGGGAGAAAGGATCACCCGGCGATGGCCGAGATCAAAGTAGCGACCGATGCGACCTTCGAGGCGCTCGTCCTCAATAACGACAAGCCCACTGTGGTCGACTTCTGGGCCACCTGGTGCGGGCCCTGCAAGATGGTCGCGCCCGAGATGGAGAAGCTCGCCGCGAAGTACGAGGGCCAGGTCGACGTCGTCAAGGTCGATGTCGACGCCAACCCCGGCCTCTCACGGATGTTCAACATCATGAGCATCCCGACGATCGCCTTCTTCAAGCCCGGCCAGCAGCCGACCGGCGTGATCGGCTTCAAGCCGCTCGAGCAGCTCGAGTCCCAGTTCGGGCTCGCCGAGTTCGCGGCTCCGAAGGCCAGCGCCTCGTAACCCTCCCCCGCTCCTCCTCCAGGACGACCCCGGCCGATCGGTCGGGGTCGTCTCGTGTCCGGGGTGCGGCGTTCGCCGGCTACTCCGAGGCGAGTCAGGCAGCCGGGCGCGGACCGTGGAACGCGCGGTCGAGTGAGTCCTCGAGCCGGGGGCGCTTGAAGACGTATCCCGCCGCGAGGGCCTTCGCCGGCCAGACCCGCCGGCTCCCGAGCGCGAGCGTCGACTGCTGCCCGAAGACGAGGCGGATGAGCCAGGCAGGCGTCGGGAACCAGATCGGCCGGTGGAGGGCGGACCCCAACGCCTTGGCGAACTCGGCTTGGGTTCGCACGTCCGGTGCGGCTGCATTGATCGGCCCGTCGATGTCCGGGCGCCCGAGCGCGAGGACGCAGAGGCCGACCATGTCCTCGATGTCGACCCAACTCGTCCACTGGCGACCCGACCCGAGGCGACCGCCCACGAAGAGCCGGACGGGTAGCGCGAGCAAGCGCAGCGATTTCGCCCCGGGCGCGATGACGAGACTCGCCCGCATGAGCACGACCCGGAGGCCCAGCTCTTCCGCCTTGCGGGCTTCGGCTTCCCAGGCGACGACGAGGTGGCTCAGGAACGTGTCCGCGGGAGGCGTGTGCTCATCGGCAGCCTCGACATCGAAACCCTCGTAGAGGTCCGTGCCGGAGGCGTTGATGAGGACCGCCGGGCCGGTGCTCCGGCGCGAGCGATCGGATGGCGTCCACGAGCGCCCGGGTCGTCCCCACGCGGCTCTCGACGAGATCGGCCCTGCGCCGTGCCGTCCACGGCCAGCGCCCGACCGACTCTCCGGCGAGGTTGATGACGGCCCCGGCGTCGCTCAGCTCGGCGCGCCAATCGCCGGCACCCCAGGAGCGCGCCCGGTGTCCGAGGAGCGGCGGAGCATCAAGGCAGAGTCATACGGGACGCGACCGCAACGCGCGAAGCAGCTGGAATGAGTCAGGAGGTCAAGGGCGTCCGAACGTCAGGGTTACGCTTCGGGTAGTCGCCGTTGATGATCGTCACCGGGTCCGCAGGCGCGACCCTCCCCCGCGAGGACCGCATTGACGACTGTGGCAAGGACGAGCGCGCGAGTGCGCATCCACCCCGTTCGTCTCCTCACCCTCGGACTGCTCGGCCTGCTCGTCGGGATCGGGTCGTTCTGGGTCGTGAGCACGCTGACCCAGCCGCGTCGCACGACGCCCGTGTACGACCCACCGGTGCTCGCCGGTCAGCAGATCCCGGGGTTCTGCTCGGGCGGGGTCTACGCCCGTCACGGGGACACGATCGTGCTCACCACCTCCCCGCATTGCGCCGGCGAGGGATGGGTGGCCCTCGACCCCGGCAAGACCACCGTGCAAGGCGTCTTCGGCCCGACCGCCCAGGACGCCACGTGCCCGTATCCCGGACACACGTGTCACGTGTCGGACATGAACTACCTCGTGCCGGCTCCGGATCGCATCCCGTGGGGGCACCTGAACGTCGTGGATCTGGGCACGGCCGGCTACCGGATCCTCGGGCCGGGCACGAAGCCGCTGGCCTGCGCGGATATCGCGATCGGCGACCTCGTCGAGATCGACGGGAAGAACATCTACCGGAGCGGCACCGTCACCGAGAAGGGCGAGTACCTCCACCCCCAGGAGCTGGACGGCTCGTACTTCCCGTGCATGATCGCTTCGAGCGTCCACGTCGGCGGCGGCGACTCGGGCGGCGTGGTCCTGGTTCGCGGGATCCCGGCCGGGGTCATCAGCCGCAGCTTCGGCGGCCCGCTCGGCTTCACGCCGTTGGCCGAGGGCCTGGAGCAGCTGGGGCTCGAGCTATGCACGACGCCGGACTGCGGCCTCGTCCCGCCCGCCCCGAGCCCCGCCGGCTCGTAGCCCGGACGTCACGCCTCGGCGTGGCGCCAGGCGTGCTCGATCCAGGCGATGACGCGGTCGGCCGCGAACCGGTCGAGGGCCGCGGGCGAGAAGCGGACCCAGCCGCGCCCACGCGACGATTTGGTCGTGTCCGGCGTGCGCAGCGCCGCCGTCGCCACGAGCGGCTCGAGGCGGACCTCGAGCTCGCGCTCGGTCAGAGCGACGAAGGGATGGCCGGCCCGCGAGAAGAGCGTCGCTTCGCCGTCCGGGGCCGCGGTCACGTCGTCCAGGTCGTCGATCGTCTCGAGCGCGAGGTCGCGCAGCGTCGGCGTGGGTGTCTCGGTCCCGTCCAAGGCGTCAGCCGCCCTCGGCGGCCGCGAGGATGGCCGCGAGATCCGCCTCGTGCTCCTCGTAGTGCTCGATCGTCTCGCCCGCCAGGAAGTCCATGTTCGTGGCGTGCTTCAGCCAACGGGCCTCGGGCACGACCGTGAGCGTGCCGCGCAGCTCGCCGGGGGCGTCGTGGAACCGGGTGCGGACCTCGGCCAGGGGGAGCGCAGCCCACTCCTGTTGGCGGCGCTCGTTGAACGCGTCGCCGCCGGCCTCCCACTCGGCGTCCCGCCGTTCCTTCGTCGCGCTCGTCTCGCCGACGGCCAGCTCGCGGGCCACGGCCACGGCTCCTTCGAGCCCCTCCGCCAGGTGGCTCATGAGGTCGCGCCCCGACCAGCCGTGCGCGGCGTCGATGCGGTCGCTCCAGGGCCTCGTCGGGCAATTCGCTCAACGCCTCGAAGGGCCGCCAGAGGTCGCGCTCCTCCTCGAGGAATTCCATCGCGGAGAGGTACATCACGGCGCCATCGTAGCCGCTGCGCCCAGTCAGACGGCGGCCGGCTCCCGGTACTCGCCGAAGACCTCGCGCAGGACCGCGCACTGCTCCCCGAGGGTCGCGTAGGCGTTCGCGCAGCGGAGGAAATGGGGCATCAGGTTGGCGTCGGATGACCCGGGCCGGTGGGCCGCTTCGCGCAATCCGGCCAGCGCCGCGCCGACCGCTTCCCCGTCCCGCTCCCGCCGGAGCCGCTCGAGACGGGCCAGCTGGCCGCGCAGCGAGGCCTCGGGGACCTCGAGGAGCGGGATGGCCAGCGCCTCGCCCGTGTCGGCGTAGCGGTTGACCCCGACGATCCCCCGCTCGCCGGCGTCGAGCTCGCGCTGGAAGCGGTAGGCGGCGTCGGCGATCTCCCGCTGCGGGTAGCCCTCGGCGATCGCCGCGACCATGCCGCCGCGCCGGTCGATCTCCTCGATGTAGCGCCAGACGGCGGCCTCGGTCTCGTCGGTCAGCGCCTCGACGAACCAGCTCCCGCCGAGCGGGTCGACCGTGTTCGTCACGCCGGTCTCCTCGGCGATGATCTGCTGCTGGCGGAGGGCGAGCAGGGCCGCCTCGGCGGACGGCACGGCCCACGCCTCGTCGTAGGCGTCGGTATGGAGCGACTGCGTCCCGCCGAGCACGGCGGCCAGGGCCTGGATCGCGACACGGGTGAGGTTGTTGAGCGGCTGCTGCGCGGTCAGGCTCACGCCGGCCGTCTGGGTGTGGAAGCGCATCCAGGTCGAGCGTTCGTTCTCGGCGTGATAGCGCTCGGTCATCAGCCGGTGCCAGATCCGCCGGGATGCGCGGAACTTGGCGATCTCCTCGAAGAAGTCGTTGTGGCTGTTGAAGAAGAACGACAGCCGGCCGGCGAAGTCGTCCACCCGCAGCCCGCGCTCCAGGGCGGCCTCGACGTAGGCCATCCCATCGGCGATCGTGAACGCGAGCTCCTGGACGGCGGTGCTGCCGGCTTCGCGGATGTGGTAACCGCTGATCGAGATCGTGTTCCAGCGGGGCAGCTCGTGGGTCCCGAACTCGATCGTATCGGTCACGAGGCGCATCGACGGCCGGGGCGGGAACAGGAACTCCTTCTGGGCCACGAACTCCTTGAGGATGTCGTTCTGGGTCGTGCCCTCCAGGACCCCCCGCGGGACGCCCCGCTTCTCCGCCGCGGCGATGTACATCGCCCAGATCGGGGCGGCCGGCGAGTTGATCGTCATCGACGTGCTGACCTTGTCGAGCGGGATCCCTTCGAGCAGGACCTCCATGTCGGCCAGGCTGCTGACGGCCACGCCGCACGTCCCGAACTCGCCCTCGGCCTCCGGATCGTCGGTGTCGTAGCCGTAGAGGGTGGGCATGTCGTAGGCGATCGAGAGGCCGGTCTGGCCGGCATCGAGCAGGCGCCGGAAGCGGACGTTGGTGTCCTCCGCCGAGCCGAACCCGGCGAACATGCGCATCGTCCACAGCCGGCTGCGGTAGCCGGTCGGGTGGATGCCCCGGGCGAAGGGCGGCTCGCCGGGGAAGCCGATCCGCTCGACCGGGTCCGACTCCGGATCCGTGGACCACGGGCCGTAGAGGCGGTCGACCTCGACGTCGCTGATCGTCGAGAAGCGAGGCAGGCCGTTCCGGGGCACGGTCGAGCGCCGGGCCCAGCCGGGCCTCCTCCCATGCGCGTCGCCGGCGCGACCAGTCGGTCATGGCGGCGATGCTAGCACCGGGCCTCCGTCGCTCCGTCCACCACGCGCCCCCTCCGCGTTCAGTGGTCGGTCGGGAAGGCCCGCGTCGCCTCCTCGATCGCGGCCGCGGAGGCGTCGGCTGCCACGACCACGTAGACGGCATCGCCCCCGGCCGGGGTCCAGTCGATGATCGTCTGGTGCGACTCGCCGTTCACGGTATCGAGGCGGTAGGCCTGGGCGCCGCCGATCTTCGGGCGGGTCGGGTCGATCTGGCGCGTGCTGCTGGCGGCTCGTGCCGTGGCCTCGTACCACTCGCCGAGCCGCTCCGCGGTCAGGCCGTCGCCCGAGAAGATTGCCAGCGTCACGCCGGCGTTGCCACTGAGGAACCACGACGCGCCGGCGAAGCGGACCTCGCTTGATCCCGTGGCCGGCCAACGTCCCGAGCTCGATGGCCGTGCAGTTGCGCCCCGAATCGACCGCGTCCGGGGCGCGCCCCAGGAGCGTCGTCGGCAGGCGCGCCTCGAGGGCCGGGTACGCGCCGGGGTAGCGCCCGTCGGCGGTGCATGGCGCGGCCGGATCGAAGGTCGCGTAGACGGGTCCCGTCGTGCAGGCCGCGACCAGGACGGCCAGGACGAGGCATGCCCGAAGGAGTCCCCTGCCCCGGGCCGTCTGGCCGTGGGCAGCCTGTTCGATCCGCCCGCCGCGGCTCAGGGATCCGTGCACGAGACAAGCGTAGCGGGGACCCCGCCGAGACGCCGACGGACGGGCTCGGCCGGCCGGCCGGTGCATGCCGTCAACTGGTACGGCGGTCCCGGCTTGGTGCCTCTGTGCGCCCGACCATCGCCCGCCGCAGAAAGGCCCGAAGGGGCCATTCCCAACCTGGAGGGTGGGCCGTAACGTAGTCATTGCCGTAACACGACAGAACCGGGAACAACCTGGGGCGTCGGTCACGGATCGAGACACGGACAGGCGGCCTGCTCGGGCGGACCACTCGGGCGGTCGGGGGCCAGCATCCGGATCTCGGTCACGAGCCGTGTAACAGCACATTCGGCCAGCGGGCCCGGTATCGTGGAACGGCAGGACTGATATATCGCCTTCATCTGATCGCCTCCCGGCTTATCGGGGGGCGATCGCGGCGTCCGGGGGCAAGACGGTCGGGCCGAGACCGGTCTCCCCGAGCTCTGGCTAGCTCCCCGTCCCGTCGGCGAAGATCCGCTGCCACTCCCGGCGGCGACGCTCGGCATCCCGCTGCTGGCGCTCGGTCTCCCGGCGCCGGCGGACGATGCCTCGGCGGTCCAGGTCTTCCACGATCGCCCTCGCGGCCGCCACGAGGTCCGCGTCCCGGCTGATCGTCGAGGAGATCCAGTCGATGTACGACGGCTCGAACGCCGCGATCTCGCCGAGCGTGTGGCCGCGGAACTTGCCGAACTCCATCTCGACCGCCTTGGCCGCGGTCAGGTCCGGCAGGGGCGCCCGCCGGAACCGGTGGATGCGGGCCCGGCGCAGCGGCCCGGTCGGGTCCGACGCGCGCGGCGGTTCGCGATCCTCGGCCGGCGGCCGGTTCGGTGGCGGTTCGCTGGAGGCATGAGCGCGGCTGCCACGCGGCGTCGTCGTGCGGTTGCGGCCGCGGAACGTCCCGCTCGTGTCGAGGCGACCGGTCACGGGCCGGGATGGCTTCGGCGGGGGCGGCCCGCCGCGCCGCTTGCGCCCTCCGAGGTCGGCGGCCTGGCCTTCGGACGCCCCGGCCGTGGACGCGTCGCCGGTCCGGCGGCGCTTGGCGTCGGCCCCCTCGCGCAGGCGCTCGTAGGCGGCGTTGATCTGGGCCATGCGGCGGGTCGCCGCACGAACGGAGCCCGGGTCCTTGCCGGTCAGGTCGGGATGGTGCTCGCGGGCCAGCCGCCGCCAGGCGGCCTTGATCTGGGTCTGGGTAGCGCCGCGCTCGATACCCAGGACTGCATGTGGATCGCGATCGGCCATCGCCCCCAGTCTACGCGTCGTGCGCCGCGCCACTTCGGCGCCGTCGCCCGAGCGCCATCGCTCGGCCGCTCCCCACGCTTGACAGACCGGGCGGCGTGCGGTCCCCTTCGATGGTGCCCTCCATCCGCCGAACCGGGATCCTCACGGCCCTGCTCGCCGCGCCCGCGCTCGCCTATCGGTTCGCGCTCGTGTACCGGCAGCGGGCCGGCCTGCCGCGCCGCCGGCCGGGCGAGCTGACGCCCGCCGACCGGGGCCTGCCCTACGAGGAGACGGTCGTCCACTCTGCGGCGAACCTGCCCGCCTGGTTCATCCCGGCGCGCAAGGGCGCGAAGGGACCGGGCGTCGTCCTGGTCCACGGCTGGGAGTCGAACCGCGATCGGACGCTGCCCAACGCCCAGGTGCTCCACGCGGCCGGCTTCCACGTCCTCACGTTCGACGTCCGGGGCCACGGCGACAATCCGCCCGAGACCCTGCCGATCAGCGTGGCCGAGTTCCGCGACGACGCGCTGGCCGCGCTCGACACCCTGCTCGCCCGACCGGAGGTCACCGCCGGCGGCTTCCTCGGCCATTCGCTGGGTGCCGTGGGGGCGATCCTCGCCGCGGCAGCCGCCGGCGACCGGTGCTCGGTGCTCGTCAGCACGTCTGCCCCCGCGGACCCGCGCCGGCTGACACGCCAGACGTTCCGCCTCGCCCGCCTGCCGATCCCGGAGCCGTTCGCGACGCCACTGGCCGAGCTCACGACGCGCGTCTACCTGCGTCCGCGTGGCCACGCGATGGGTGACCTCTCGGCCAGCCGGGCCGTGGCGCGCTACGCCGGACCACTGCTGCTCGTCCATGGCGCGCTCGACACGGTCGTCCCGCCGACCCACGAGGCGCGTCTCGAGGCGGCGGCCCGCCGCGGTGCCGCCCAGCGGGTCGCGGCCCACAAGCGGGCGGGCGGGCCGATCGAGACGGCGCTCATCCCGGAGGGCCAGCACTCGTGGCTGTACGAGCACGAGGACTACCGCCGGCTCGTCGCCCGCTTCCTGACGGAGGCGCTGAAGGGTCCGCTCGAGCCCCGCTATGCGGCCGACCGCGCCGGGAAGGCGGTCGAGGCGGTGCGCGTGCCCGAGCCCGAGGAGCCGTTCGCCGCGGTCGCCATGCGGCCCGGGCGGCGTCGGACGATCGCCGAGCTGATGGGGTCCGAACCGCGGGCCGTGGTGGTGGAGGACGAATGAGCGACTCGAAGACCCCGATCGCGACTCCGAACGCGACGATGTCCACCTGGGAGGCGATCCGGACCAAGCGGATGGTGCGCGCCTTCGCCGACCGGCCGCTCGACCCCGGCCACCTCGAACGGATCCTCGACGCCGGACGCCACGCCGCGAGCTCGAAGAACAGCCAGCGCTGGGACTTCATCGTCTGCCGCGATCGAGCCCATCTGGCCGAGCTCGCGGCCGTCGGTCCGTATGCCGGCCACCTCGCGGGCGCGTCGGTCGCGGTCGCGCTCGTCACCCCGAACCCGCACAAGCCCGATGCGCCGCTGTCGATCCTGTTCGACCTTGGCCAGGCCGCCGCCAACATGCAGCTCGCGGCCTGGGAGCTCGGCATCGGCAGCGTCCCCGCGACGGTCTACGAGCAGGACCTCGTCCGACAGCTGCTCGGCTTCCCCGCCGACCGCTACTGCGAGTACCTGCTGTCGTTCGGCTACCCGGCCGACCCTGCGATCCTCACCGCCCCGCCGAAGCCCGGCGGCCGGCGCTCCGCTCGCGGAGATCGTCCACGAGGAGCGCTGGTAGCGGCTGGCGTCGGTCACGCCGACGGCGTCACTGCCACTTGAAGAAGCGTGCCGATATCCCGAAGCACACCACGGCCCAGCCGGCCAGCACGGCGACGCAGAGGCCCAGTGGCGCGAACGCCGCACCGTTGACCATCACCTGGCGCATCGCGTCGGAGAGGTAGGTCAGCGGCAGGAACCGGGCGACGCCCTGGAGGGCACCCGGCATCACGTCGATCGGGAAGAACGTGCCCGACAGGAACATGAGCGGGAACTGGATGGCGCTGACCATCCCGTTGGCCGAATCCTCGGTCTTGGCGAACGAGGCGACGACGTAGCCGAGGGAGATGAACGTCACGGCGCCGAGCAGGGCCAGGCCGGCCACGGCCACGAGGCTGCCGGTGATCTTGACGTTGAACACCAGTGCCCCGATTCCCACGATGATCGCGGTCTGGGCGAGGCCGACCAGCAGCCGCATGATGATGTTGCTGCCGATGAGCTGCCAACGGCGCAGCGGCGTCGCGCTGAGCCGCTTGAGGATGAGCTTCTGGCGGTCCGCAACGAGTGGCAGCGCGCTGAAGATGCCGAGCTGCATGAGCGACATCCCGAGGATGCTCGGCACGAGGTAGCTCACCGCGTTGAGGTCCTGGGTCTTGAGGTCCTGGAGGCTCGGCACGATCGCCACCGGCCGCGTCCCGAGGTTCGCCTGGGCCAGGATCCCGGCCACGAGGCCCTTCACCGCGGCCGACGTGCTCTGCTGGCTCGGATCCGTGTAGACCGTCACCTGCGCGGGCGGGCCGCTGCCGGCCTGGGCGGCCGCCACCGCGGCGCCGTAGCCCGGATCGACAAGGACCACGCCGGCCACGTCGCCGTGCTGGAACTTCGCCAGCATGTCGTCCTTCGTGCCCTCGACCAGCTCGACGACCGGCACGGACGCGAAGACCTGCCGCAGGGCCGCCGAGGCGGGCGTCCCGTCGCCATCCGCCCAGCCGATCTTCGTCTTGTTCGACCCGCCCGAGAAGATCGCCCCGAACAGGAAGATGAAGATGAGCGGGAACGCGAGCGTCCAGAAGAGCGCCTGGCGATCGCGGACGAAGCTCCGGATGTTGGCGACGGTGAGGCTCAGCAGCGCTTGCATCGGTCGTTCCTTGTCAGTCGCGGAGAGCGCGGCCGGTGAGGTCGAGGAACACGTCCTCGAGGGTCGCCCGGCGGACGGTCAGGTTGTTGGCTTCGACGCCCAGTTGTTCGGTCGCCGCCAGGAGGTCGGAGATCGTGGCGGGCACGTCGCTCGTGTACAGGAGCACGACCTCGTCGTCGTGCTTGACCGAGCTGACCGCCTTCATCGTGGCGAGTCGCTCGTCGTCGATCCCTTCGATCCGGTCGAACTGGACGGCGCGCTCCTTGAACCGTCGCGCGACGACCTCGCCGACCGTGCCCATCTCGATGATGTGGCCGTGGTCCATGATCGCGAGCCGATCGCAGAGCACCTCGGCCTCTTCCATGTAGTGGGTCGTGAGGAGGATCGTCTTGCCCTGGACCTTGAGCTGCTCCACGAGGTCCCACAGCGAGCGCCGGGCGGCCGGGTCGAGTCCGGTGGTGGGTTCGTCGAGGAACACCACCTCCGGATCGTTGACAAGCGCAAGCGCTACGGCGAGCCGTTGCCGCTGCCCGCCCGAAAGCTCCTTCGTGCGCCCGTTCCGGCGCTCGCCGAGGTCGAGGAACGAGATGAGCTGCTCGGTCGGCAGGGAGCGTTGGTAGAAGCTCCGGAAGAGGTCGATGACCTCGACGACCGTGAGCTTCGGGTAGAGCTCGGCCGTCTGGAGGGCCACCCCGATCCGCTCCTTGAGGTCGTCCGGGTGGGCGGCGACGTCGATGCCGAGCACCTCCAGGGAGCCGCCGTCGGGCGAACGCAGGCCCTCGAGCATCTCGACCGTCGTGGTCTTCCCTGCCCCGTTCGGCCCGAGGAGGCCGAAGATCTCGCCCCGGCGCACTTCGAACGTGACGCCGTCGACGGCCTTGACGGCCCCGTACGTCTTGCGCAGGTCGTGGCAGCTGATCGACCGTGTCGGCGGCGACGGTCGTCATGGGCCTCCTACAGGCGCTTGCGGAGGTACGCCGCGACCGTACCGTCGTAGCCGAGCGCCTCGTAGAGCTGGCGGGCCTCGGGGCGGTGATGCCCCGCGGTCACCTCGATGAATGCGGCCGATCCCTCGCGGGCGATCCGCTCGGCCTCACCCATGAGCAGGTGGCCGAGGCCGCGCTCGCGGACGTTGCCGTCCACGACGAGCGCCACGACGCGGGCGAACCGGTCGTTGTGCTCGAACCGGGGGACGAGGTGGACGGCGACGAAGCCGAAGACCTCGCCCTTCATCTCCGCGACGCTGACGGTCGAATAGGGCGACGCGAAGCGTTCCAGGCGCTCGACGATGTCCGACGGGCCGGCCGGATATCCCTCGTCGGTGAACAGGGAGGCGATCCGCTCGGCGTCGGCCGGCAGGGCCGGGCGAACGGTGAAACCCGCGGCGTCGGTCATGTCGGGATGGTACCCGCGGATGCGCGTCGGCGGTCAGCGCGCGACGAGGACGATCGCCGGGTCCCAGATCCGGCCGCCGAGAAGCACGGCCGATGGACCGAGCGGACCCGGCTGGACGGTGGAGACCTGGGCGCCTCCCTGCCGCTCGGCCGCCAGCGCGTGGAGCTCGGTGCCTCCGAGTCCAAGGTAGACGGCGACCGGGCCTTCGCCCGATCGGGCCAGCGTGGCGGCGAGGCGACCCTCCGTCGCAGGCTCGACGACCAGGGTCGCCGGTCGGGCCAGCCCATGGCGCACGACGAACGCCCCGAGGTGTGGATCGTCGGGAAGCTCCTCCACGGCCGCCAGCCCGAGGCCGCCGACGAACCGCTCGCGGTCGACGGTCGCCCAGCCGATGGCGAGGACGTCCTCGACGCCGTTCGGATGGGGACCCGGCGGCGAGCCGGGCAGCGCTGAGCCCTCGGCGATCTCCAGGCGGTCCGTCGAGCTCGTGCCGGCGTCGATGCCGATCGTCGCACTCGGGAAGGCGACGACGCGCCCAGACTCGACGGTGAAGCCCGACCCGAGCAACCGCGCCACGAGCGCGCCTGGGTCCCGCGTGGACCAGCGGATGTCGAGGAAGCGCACGGGTGGCACTCCCGCACGATACGCGTCCTGCATCCAGAAAACGTGCTAGCGCGAATGAGCAAGTGACGCTCATCGCGGCTATGATGGGCGCATACGAAGCGCGCAAAGGAGCGCCCGACCCCATGCGTACCCTGGCTCGGCCGATCGGCCTCGGGCTCGCCGCCCGCGGCGACATCGAAGACGTCGTCGGCTGGAGCCGCCGCGCCCGGGACGCGGGCCTCGATTCGGTGTGGGTCCACGACTCCTATTTCGAGCGCGACGCGGTCAGCTTCACCTCGGCCATCGCCTCGGCCATCGGCGGGGACGGCGACAAGAGCCTGGTCGAAGGCGAAGCCGGCTTCCGCGTCGCCCTCGGTGCGGTGAACCCGTTCACGCGCCATCCGGTGGTCCTGGCGATGACCGGCTCGGCGCTCGACGAGATGCTGCCCGGCCGGATCGTCATGGGCCTGGGCACCGGCCTGCCGCTGCGCCTCAAGCAGATGGGCATCCCGTACGACCCGGTGTCGGCGGTCGAGGGCGTGTCGAAGGCGATGGACCAGATCCGGGCGCTCTGGGCGGGCGAGCGCCTGCCGTCGGCGACGCCTGGCCTGCCGCCGATCCAGCCGATGTTCCCGCCGACCCACCGGATCCCGCTCGTCATCGCCGCGTATCGCAAGGAGTTCGTGGCGCTGGCCGGACAGAAGGCGGACGGCTACCTCGCTCGCCCGGCCGAGTCGATCCCGAGCCTGACCGGCATCCTGGAGCGCCTCGGCGAGGCTGCGACGGAGGCCGGCCGCGACCCGGCGTCGATCGAGTCGGCCGGATACCTGCTGTCGCTCGTCGACGCGACGCGGCGCGAGGCGCTCAACCGCGCGAAGCGCGAGCCGTTCGTGATCTACATGATGTCGGTGCTGTCCGACGTCTCGCTCGCCCGCGCCGGCTTCGAGGCCGACCTGCGCGACCGGATCGCCGCCGCCTGGCGGGCCGAGGACTACACGACCGCCGGCAACCTCATCCCGGACGAGCTGCTCGACGCGTTCATGCTGTGCGGCACGCGCGAGGACGTCGCGGCCAAGGCGATGGCGTATCACGCCAAGGCCGGCCTGGGCCTGCCCCTGCTCCAGCCGGTGGTCCAGGACGACCACCAGGTCGACGAGCTCATCGCGGCCGCGGCGATGTACGCGGCGCTCCCGGCCGGCATCTGACCGGCGCGGGCGTCCGGCTCGGCCGGCGCCGGCGAGGTCGGCGGAGACGACCGCCCGGCGGACGGCCTGGCCGACGACCGGCGGCTCGGGCTCGGCGGCCTGCTCCGGCGGCGCGCCGGCGGCGTCTGGGAGATCCTCCGTCCATTCGCCTACACCGCCTCGGTCGTGCCGATCGTCGCGGGCGGCGCGCTCGCCGCGGTCGACCAGCAGTTCCAGTGGCTGCCGTTCCTGGCCGCCCTGCTCGGCGGCGTGCTCCTCCATTCGGGCACGAATGTCGTCAACGAGATCTACGACGTCCGCAAGGGCATCGACACGATCGCCAGTCCCCGGGCCAGCCACGCCATCGTCAAGGGCCGGCTCACCGAACGGGCGGCATTCGTGGTCGCCCTCGGCTCGTTCGTGCTGGCGATCGTCGTGGGCGTCTACCTCGTCGCCATGCGCGGGCTGCCGATCGTCGGCCTGGGCATCCTCGGCCTGGTCGGCGGCTACTTCTACACGGCCCCGCCGTTCGCCTACAAGTACCGCGCGCTCGGGGTCCCGCTCGTGTTCCTGCTCATGGGTCCGCTGATGGTCGAGGGCGCCTACTTCGCGGTGACCGGCATGTGGTCGGTCCAGGCGCTCGTCGTGTCGGTCCCCGTCGGGCTCCTCGTCGCCGCGATCCTCGACGGCAACGAGTGGCGCGACATCGGGGAGGACACCCGGGCGGGGATCCGGACGCTGTCCGGGAACATCGGCAAGGAGTACGCCCACTACGTGTACGTGGCGCTCGTCCTCGGCGCGTACATGGTGCTCGGCGTGGCGGTCGCCGCCCGGCTCCTGCCGCCGGCGACGCTCCTGGCGATCCTGTCGCTGCCGTTCCTCGCCCAGGTCATCCGCTCCGCCGAGCTGGGCGCGACCGGCCAGGCGCGGGCCATCGCGATGATCGACCTCCAGACGGCGCGTCTGCACATGACGTTCGGGGCGCTGCTCGTGGCCGGGATCCTGCTCTCGGGCGTCGTCCGGACGTGACGCGACCGCGGCCGCGAGGAGCGCGCGCCGTCCGCGGCCGCCCTGGCGGTCGGGCTCGTGGCCGCCACCGCCGCGTTCACGGCCGTCTTCCGCGGGCCGCGACCGCGCTTCTGGCACCGGATGACGCTGACCGGCCTCGGGCTGGGCGGGTTCGCGCTGCTCGCCGTCACCGGCGGCGCGGCGGGCCCGCATCCGGCCTGCGCACATCCCGCTGGGCCTCGCCTCGGCCGGCGTCCTGTACGTGACCTTTGCGGTCGGCGACCGCTTCGCCCGCGGGCACGTGCCGGGCGGCGACCGCCAGATCCGCGAGATCTACACCCTCCGGACGCTTCGGCCGCGGGAGGAGATCGCGCTGCGCCTGGCGACGATCATCGGACCGGCCGAGGAGCTGTTCTGGCGCGGGCTCGTCCAGGAGGCGCTCATGCGCCGGTACGGGCGCTGGACGGGTGGCGCGCTGGCCGCCGTCGCCTATGGCGGGGTCCACGTGGTGACCGGCAACTTCACGCTGTTGGGCGCGGCCGGCATCGCGGGTGCCCACTGGTGTGCGCTGTACTCCGCGGGAGTGCCGCTGGGCGCCCTGATCGTCAGCCATTGCGCCTGGGACGTCTGGATCTTCCTCGTCCAGCCGACGGGCGAGGTGGAGGTCGTCGGAGGGGCGGGATGATCGCTTGGCGGCGGATCGCGGTGCTGGCCTGCGGCATCGCCCTGGCCGGGGTCGTTGCCGCCTGCGGACTCATCCCCGGGTTCGGCGCGACCACGGCGAGACCGGTCGGCGTCGAGGTTTCGAACGGGACGGACCTGGACGTGACGCTCGTGGTCAACGGCAAGGACGCGTGGATCGTGGTCGCCCACGGCCAGACGCCCGGACCGCTCGCAGCCGACATCCTTGGACCCTTGCCGTGGACTGTCGAGGCTCGCACGAGCACGGGCCGGCTCCTGGCGTCGATGGTGGTCCACGACGGCGACGTTCAGTCCACGGATCTCGGCGACGGCCGGAGCTCGTCTCGAAGCGTCGGCGCCCGGGTCGACCTTTCGTGCGGTCGCCTCGACGTGTGGGTGGGCGCGCCGATGTCCGGCCCCGTGCCGGGTCCCGGCGTCCCAGGTGACTGCGTGCCCTAGGCGGCCGCCGGCGCCGAGCCCCAGGAGTCGCGACGGAACGGGTTCCAGCCCGGGCCCGGCCAGCGCGTCGCGACGAAGCGGGATCGTGCCCAGGATCATGCTCAGGCCGCCGTACCACAGGGCCGGCAGGGCGATCATCGAGGCGACCGGCACGACCCACTTCCGGTCCGTCCGGGCGCCCCAGACGACGAGCGCGACGGCGAAGGGCAGGCGGACGAGGAACGGGATCGGCACGGCCGCCCACGTCCCGTCGCGGCCGGCGACGTTCGTGAGCACGTCGACCCACTGGCGCCACGCGGCCGGCATGAACACGAACGAGACGGCGACGATCGCGGCGGTCGCGCCCAGGGCGATGGCCAGGGAGCGCCACTCCCGCCGGACCGCGAACCAGAGCAGGCCGACGCCGGGCGAGATCTTGGTCAGCAACACGAACGCCCAGGCGGCCGGGAAGCGGAAGCCGACGACGATCGCCACGGTCTCGAGCAGGTGGATGTTGCCGCCGGCGATCTCCATGGCGCCGATGAGGAGGCCCAGCGCGAAGAACCGCGGCCCGCACAGGTACCAGACCGCCCCGATGAGGATCGCGGTCCAGACGGCCATGAACGCCTGCCACGGCAGTGCGGTCAGTGGCGAGACGAGCTGGAGGAACGCGGGCGAGTAGACGTACGCGATCGGATCCGTCCAGTTCGAATGGAGGTACGGGTCCGCGAGGGTCGCCTGGAAGTAGCACCGGGCGTCCTGCCCCGTTCCCCACGCCCGACCCCAGGGCTCGCAGAAGACGACGACGGCCGCCCATGCCACGACCGCCAGGAACGCCGCGTTGATCCCGTCGCGTGAGAGGCGACCGCGGAGGTCGAGCGCTGCTGCCTGCACCGGACCTCCCTTCGTCGACGGCCATTGGAACGCCCGCCATGCTACCCGAGGGTCGCGGGGCGGACCCCGGCCGCAGATGCAACCGGTGGGCGGCGCGCGGTGTTCAATGGTTCGATGGACGAAGACCTCCGACCGGGCCTCGCGCGCGACCTCGACGCCACGTTCGAGCCGCTCGTCCGCGCCCACCAGGACCGGCTCTTCAGCCTCGCCCTCCGGTTCCTCGGCGACGCGTCCGATGCCGAGGAGGTCGTCCAGGACGGGTTCGTCCGGGCGTATCGCGCGCTGCGGACGTACGAGGCCACCAGGATCGAGGCGATCGAGATCCGGCCGTGGCTGTCCTCGATCGTCCTGAACCTGTGCCGGACCCGCTACCGCCGGCGCACGAGGACACGGATGGCGCTCGTCGCAGGCGGCCTCGACGACCGGACGCTCCTCTCGCCCGCCGCGGACACGCCGCACGAGCGATCGGCCCGCCGCGAGGCGACGGAACGGTGGGCCGAGCTCGTCGGGGGCCTGCCCGTCCTCTATCGCGCGGCCGTCGTGCTCCGGCACGTCGACGGCCTGTCCTACCAGGAGATGAGCCACGTCCTCGGACGACCCGAGGGCACCGTCAAGGCGCAGGTCCACCGGGGCCTCGCACTGCTTCGCGCCGCCATCGAGGCGGACCAGCGCCAGGAGTCCATCGCATGAGCACGACCACGAACGACAAGAGCCTCGCCCAGGTCGAGCTCGCCCTCCATGACCTGCGAACCAGCGCACCGGCCACGTTGCTGCCGGCGACGCTCGCCGCGATCGGCCTGGCGGACCTGTACGCGCCACTCTCGAGCGCGATCGGGGATGTCTGGGTCGCGTGGAGCGGCCGGGGCGTGTCGGCCGTCACGACCGCCGAAGACGCCGCGGCGTTCGAGGCTGCCTTCGAGCGCGACTTCGGGCGGCCGGTCCGCCGTGCGGATGCCCTGCCCGCCGCGGCTGGCCAGGGCCGTCGCCCGTCGTCTTGCCGGCGACCGCCGAGCCAGGATCGACGTCGACCTCCGCGGCCGAACCGATTTCGAACGGGCGGTGCTGCTCAAGGCCCTCCAGATCCCACGGGGCGAGGTGCGCCCGTACGGCTGGATCGCCAGCGAGATCGGCCACCCGGCCGCCGTCCGGGCGGTGGGCACCGCGCTCGGCCACAACCCGGTGCCGCTGCTCATCCCGTGCCACCGGGTGGTCCGGTCCGACGGCCACATCGGCCAGTACTCGCTGGGCGGTCCGCAGAACAAGCGGACGCTGCTCGAGTGGGAAGGCGCCGATCCCGACGAGCTCGAGCGGCTCGCCAAGGCGGGGATCCGCTACTTCGGTTCGGACACGACCCGGATCGTCTGCCACCCGACCTGCCACCACGCCCGACGGGTCACCGAGCGCCACCTGAAGACCTTCCGGTCGATGCAGGAGGCGGCGAAGTCCGGCTACCGGCCGTGCAAGATCTGCCGGCCCGTGGCGCTCGCCGCCTGACGAGGAACCCGGCGCGAGGTCGCCATGACAGCCGCGCCGCGACTTGCTATCCTCGCGACTTGGACCACTCGACTATGACAAACTCCGCGTCCCGGCCGGTCGCGTCCGCGCTGGCGATCTGGGTCGGGCTGCTCACGCTCTACTTCGTGTGGGGTTCGACCTACGTCGGGATCAAGGTCGCGGTCGAGTCCATCCCGGCCTTCCTCATGGGTTCGGGGCGGTTCCTGCTCGCCGGGCTGCTGTTGCTCGGCTGGAGCCTCGCCCGCGAGGGCCGGGCCGCGCTACGGGTCAGCCGGGTCGAGTTCCGCGACTCGTTCGTCGTCGGCGCCCTCCTCCTCGGCGGCGGCATGGGGATGGTCGCCCTCGGCGAGCAGACCGTCCCGGCCGGGATCACGGCCCTGATCATCGCCCTCATGCCGCTGTGGGTCGCCGTCCTGGGCCGGATCTTCTTCGGGGAGCAGACCTCGCGCCTCGTGCTGGCGGGCATCGTCCTCGGGCTGGCGGGCGTAGTCATCCTCGTCGCCCCGACGGGCGTCGGTGCGCTGGCCCTGTCGGCGGGCGGCATCGCGGCGGTCATGTTCTCCCCGATCAGCTGGGCGACCGGATCGCTCTACTCATCGCACCGGGCGCGGCTGCCGCGTCTGCCCCTCGTGGCGACCGCGATGCAGATGTTCTGTGGCGCCGCCGTGCTTGGCGTCCTGTCCCTGGCGACGGGCGAGCTCAGCCACTTCTCGCTGGGTGCGGTGAGCGACCGCTCGTGGCTTGCCTTCGCGTACCTCGTCACGATCGGGAGCGGCATCGGCTACACGACCTATGTCTGGATGCTCCGCGTCGCGCCCCTGCCGAAGATCGCCACCTACGCCTACGTGAACCCGATCGTGGCGTTCGTCCTCGGCGCGATCCTGCTCGGCGAGACCATCACCGCGCGGACGGTCGTCGCAGCGGTCGTGATCGTGGTCGCGGTCGCGATCATCGTCACCGCGCGCAGCCGCACCACGGCCGGTCCCGGCACGGTCGCCACGATCGAGGTCGGCAAGCCGGCCGTCGAGCGACCGCCGACGCCCGGAGTCGCGATCCCCGGCACCCGGGACCATTCCATCGACGAGCGCCGCCCCATCGGCCGGCGCGGGGCAAGGGGCTGGCGCAGGACCGTCGGCGGGAACCACCTCCACCGCGCCTCCGGAGCTCGCGACCTAGGCCTCGGCGAGCACCGTCCGCGCCACGCGCCGCGCCAGGACCATGATCGTGATCATCGGGTTGACCCCGATCGCGGTCGGGAACAGCGAGCCGTCCCCCACGTACAGCCCGGGCACGATGCCGCCGCCGGCGTCCGACCTGACCCTCCCCCGCTCATCGACCGGGTGATCGGCCGGGTCGGCGCCCATCCGCGCCGTCCCCATCTGGTGGGCTGAGAAGACCATCCCCCGGTTCGGCCCGAAGTCGAACGACCCGAGGCGCTCGATGTACGTGGCGAACGCCCGCTCTTCGGCCACGGAGGTCCCGCCGGGCCGATGCCACGCGGGCGGCGTGCCGAGCGCCACCATGTCGCCGGCGCCCGCCGCCCGGCCCAGCCGGGCCATCTCAACGAGCCCGCGCCGGAGCGTGGCGACCTCCACGGGGCCGAGCGGATAGTCGATCCGGACGCCGCCACTCCCCGTGGAGCGGACGCGTCCGCCGGGACCGATGTCGCGCACGATCGCGATGAGTGGGGCGATCCGCCGGACGCGGGTCATGATCTCCTGGAACCCGGCCGTCGATTCCCACGGGAATGCGAGCCCGATGAGGCCGGGATGCCCGGGCGCGGACTCGATGACGAAGCCCGAACCGCCCGGTTCGCGCGGCTCGAGGAACTCGAGCGAACGGGCCGCCTGCGTCGTCCCCGACCACATCGTGACCGCGTCGCGCATGAACGCTCCGATCACCGACACCGGGTGGAGGCGCAGGTACCGCCCGATCGACGGGTGGCCCAGGCCGCTCCGCTCGAGGATCCCGGGCGTCCGCAGCGCTCCGGCCGCGACGACGACCTGCGGAGCACGGACCGTGACCATCCGGCCGTCGGCCAGCCGCGCCTCGACACCGCTCGCCCGCCCGCCGTCCATGAGGACCCGCCGGACCGACGCGTCCGGCAGGATCCGGGCCCCGTTCCGCCATGCCTCGGCGAGGTGCACCCGCAGCCCGCTCTGCTTGGCGCCCCGCCGGCAGCCGAACGGACAGGAGCCACAGTCACCGCAGCCCACGCCATTGCGACGCGTCTCCCCGGCCTCCCAGCCGAGCGCAGCGGCCCCGCGCAGGATCGTCTCGTCCTTTGCCGGCATGTTCGGCGGGGCCTGGACACCAAGCTCCCGCTCGATCACCGCCAGGTCCTCGTCGAACTCGGCGCCATCGGCGCCATCGATCCCGTGCGTGGCGGCCCACTCGGCACGAACGCTTGGCTGTGCCGGGATCGACGTCATCCAGTTGACCGTCGTCCCACCCCCGACGACCGATGCCGCGAGGATCGAGACCGAGCCGTCCCAGGTCGCGGTCATGCCATGGTCCAGGTACATCCGGTCGTACGCGGCGAGCTCGTCGGTGGGCATCTCGGCCTCGGGGACGAACGCCCCGGCCTCGATCACGACCACCGACCGACCCGCCCGGGCCGCCTCGGCCGCGATCACGCCCCCGCCCGCGCCGGAACCGACGATCACGACGTCGGCCTCGAGCGCCAGCGTACGTCCCGGGGGCGGCGGCACCAGGGGTTCGATCGGTGTCGGCTCGGCGGTCAGCGGCTCGATCGGCGAGCGGTAGCCGATCGTCGTCCACAGCGGGTTGGCCCCGGTCTCACCAGGATCCGCGTAGGCAAGGAAGCACAGCAGCTTCTTGAACGCCTGGTAGGCGGATCGCCGGAGCGCCAGACGGGAGGTACCCCAGCCGAGGAGGTACCGCGCCCGGTCGTCCGGCTGGAGGTCCCGGAACGCCGTCGGCCGGCCCGCGATCGCGAGGTTGACGAGCCGGGATTCGACGAGGCGCAACACGAGGCGGAGCTGGCGAGCCTGGGCAGGATCCAGCGCGCCGATCGCCTGGGCGGCCAGGCGCGAGCGGCGGACGGCGCCGCCACGGACGAACGTCTCGGCGATCTCCGCGAGCGTGGCCAGCTCTCGGGCCGACCAGCCCGCCGGAGGCTCCGCGGGCGGCCTCGACGTCACGCCGACGTCCGTCGGGAGGGTCCCCAACGGCGGCTCGAGGGAGTCGGTCACTCCCGGCCGGCCGTGCCGGACGGCGTCCGCTCGAAGCCCTGGGCGGGCCACGGTTCGCAGCGGATCGGGCGGTCCTCGCGATAGCCGAGGGCGTAGTCGGCCTGGATGAGCGTGTGCAGCTGGCTCGTGCCCTCGTAGATGACGGCCGCCTTCGAGTTGCGCAGGTAGCGCTCGACCGGGAACTCGTCGCTGTAGCCGTTCGCGCCGTGGATCTGGATCGCGTCGAGGGCCGCCTGCACGGAGTGCTCGGTCGCGTGCCACTTGGCGAGGCTCGTCTCGCGGGTGTTGCGCGGCCCCGTGGTTCTTCAGCCAGCCCGCCCGCCAGACGAGCAGGCGGCCGATCTCGGTCCCCTTGGCCATGTTGGCGATCATCTGCTTCACGAGCTGGTGCCGGCCGATCTCCTCGCCGAACGTCTGCCGCTCGTGGGCGTAGCGCACGCTCGCGTCCAGGCAGGCCTGGGCGAGCCCGACCGCCCCGGCGGCCACGGTGTAACGGCCCTGGTCGATCGCGCTCATCGCGACGAGGAAGCCCTCGCCCTCCTCGCCGACGCGGTTCTCGACCGGGACCTCGCAGTCGTCGAGGTTGATGATCCCGGTGTTGCCGGCCCGGATCCCGAGCTTGCCGTGGAGCGTGCCCGTCGAGAGGCCCTTGAAGCCCCGCTCGACGATGAACGCCGTCACGCCGCGATGCTTCTTCGTCCGGTCGACCGTCGCGAAGACGAGGAAGTGGTCGGCGATGTCGGCCAGGCTGATCCAGATCTTCTGGCCGTTGAGGCGGTACGTGTCGCCCGTCACGGCGGGCCGTCGTCTGGAGCGCCCCGGCATCGGTGCCCACGCCGGGCTCCGTGAGCCCGAACGTGGCGAGCTTCTCGCCGCGTGCCTGGGGCACGAGATAGCGCTGGCGCTGCTCCTCGCTGCCCCACTGGAGCAGGGCAAGCGAGTTGAGGCCGACGTGGACGCTCTGGACGACCCGGAACGCCGTGTCGGCCCGCTCGAGCTCCTCGCACAGGATCGCGAAGCTGATGTAGTCCATCCCGGAGCCGCCGTAGGCCTCGGGGATCGGCGCGCCAAGGAAGCCGAGCTCGCCCATCCGGGCGAAGACCTCGCGGTGGACCTCGCCCTTCGAATCCCACTCCCGGATGTGGGGCAGGATCTCGGCCTCCACGAAGGCGCGGGCGCTCTGCTGGACGAGGCGGTTCTCGTCCGTGAGCGAGAAGTCGATCACGGTCGCTCCGGGGCTTGGGGAGGGCACGCGCCGAACGTGCGAGGTCCGGCCATTCTACGAGGCGGGGCGGCCAGCCGACGGGACGGACCCGCCCGTGGAGCCGCCCGGCCGACGAGGCGGCCCTCCCCATATACTCGGCTGGCTTCCCCGCATCGGCCCTGTCGAGGACATCCATGACACCCGACCAGGACTCGGCCACGACGGCCGCGACCGACTCCATCGATCTCGCCGCGCTCGCCCGACCGCACATGACGCCGGTCCTGGGGCGCTATTTCGAGCGCAGCTGGAGCCACGGCGAGGGCCACCGGATGTACGACACGTCCGGCAAGGCGTACCTCGACTTCGCCAACGGGATCGCCGTGTCGGCCCTGGGGCATCACCATCCGGCCGTCACGGCGGCGATCCACGAGCAGGTCGACAAGCTCATTGCGCCCACGATGGCGATGGGCTTCTCGGAGCCCTCGATCCGCCTGGCGAACGAGCTCGCGGCCACGTTCCCGGAGCCGCTCGACACGGTGTTCTTCATGAACTCGGGCTCGGAGGCGGTCGAGGCCGCGCTCAAGCTCGCCCGGCGGACCACGGGCCGGCCGGGGATCGTCGCCTACCGCGGCGCCTTCCACGGCCGGACGTTCGGGGCCGCATCGGTCACGAGCTCGAACATCAACTACCGGCGGGGCTACGAGCCGCTGCTGCCGGGCGTGCACCTGCTCCCCTTCCCCGCCGCCTACCGGGACTTCGACGGCGACGAAGCGGCCGCGACCGAGCGCTGCCTGCGCGATCTCCGCGAGCTCACCGCGACC
The DNA here is from genome assembly GCA_963849405.1 of uncultured Chloroflexia bacterium. Lineage (GTDB taxonomy): Bacteria > Chloroflexota > Limnocylindria > Limnocylindrales > CSP1-4 > C-114. Next base: position 65,854 of record CAWKHG010000006.1, on the reverse strand, counting down.
GTCGCGCCGGCCGACACGATCGCCTCGATCCTCATCGAACCGGTCCAGGGCGAGGGTGGCTACACGCCGGCCCCGGCCGCCTTCCTGCGCGGCCTGCGCACGTTCTGCGACGAGCACGGCATCCTGCTCATCGCCGACGAGGTCCAGACCGGGTTCGCGCGGACGGGCACGATGTGGGCGTTCGAGCACGCCGGGATCGTGCCCGGACGTCGTCTGCCTGGCCAAGGCGATCGCGAACGGGCTGCCGCTCTCGGCGATCGTCAGCTCCCGGGACCTCCAGGAGCGCTGGGGACGGAGCGCCCACGGCTCCACGTTCGGGGGCAACCCCGTGGCATGCGCGGCCGGGCTCGCGGTGATGAAGACGATCAAGGAACAGGGACTCGTGGCGAACGCGGCCGCGCGTGGGTCCGAGCTGACGTCCGGGCTGCGCCGGATCGCGGCGGAGGACGACCGGATCGGCGACGTGCGGGGACCCGGGCTCATGATCGGCGTGGAGTTCGTGGAGGACCGGGCGACGAAGGTGCCCGATGGCGAGACCGTGAACGCGCTCATCGCCCGCTGCGCGGACGAGGGCCTGCTGCTGCTCAGCTGCGGGGCCGGCCACCAGGTCGTGCGCTGGATCCCGCCCATCGACGTCACCGGCGCCGAGATCAACGAGGCGCTCGAGATCTTCGGGGATGCGCTCGCGGGCCTGCCGCGTTCAGGCGGCGGCGCGGGCGACTGAAGCACCGGCCGGGGCGCCCCGGGCCGCGGAACGTACGCCGGACAGCAGCGAGCGCCCGCCACGGGCGGACGCTCTTGGTGCGTCTCTGCGCGATGAGATGCCGGTCGCGCCCTCGCAGCGACCGTGCCGATCAGCGATTGCGGGCGAGGAACTCCATCACGTCGTCCAGGCGGAAGCGCCGGTCGCCCCGCTTGCAGACACGGTAGAAGGGGAGCTCCCCTCGATCGCCCAGCCGCTTCACCGTGTTCACGTGGAGGTGAAGCATCTCGGCGACTTCGGTCGCCGTGAGCATGGGGCCAAGTTCATTGACGGCCATCGATGCCATGTATTGCCTCGTTCAGTCGCACCTTCGAACCGGGTACGGGCGCCTTGTCCTTGGACACCTGTGGTGGACAAGGGTGCGGTCCGGCTCGCTGCTGGCAGGAGTGTGGCGGTCTGGATGAGGACGGAACAAGCCGTACTTCGGTCCGGTGACCCTCGACCCGGAGTACCAGACGAGGGGCGGATTCGTGCTTGGGATCCGGTCGTCGGAGGCTGGACCCGACCCTCGAAAGGCACCGCCGCGACCCGGCGACGGATGCCGGCTGGCTCAGGGTGGCCTGTAGGATGGTGCCGAGGCGTACGGGGGGATCGAACGTGACCGATGAGAACGGCGAACGACAACAGCCGGCTGAGCCGCCGCACGAGGAGCTGTCGTACTCCGAGCGCTACGCCGGGACGGCCTATGGCCAGCCCATCGCCCCACCGATCGTCGTCAAGGCCAAGCCCCAGCGGCAGGGCCGCAGCCGTTTCGGCTGCTTCGGCATCGCGCTCATCCTCGTCGGCCTCTACTGGCTGATCCCCGGCGTCCTCGGGTTCATCTCGACCCTGAACCTGTGGACGTCGGGCAAGCTCTTCGACCAGGCCCTTCCCGCCGGTGCCGAGCGGGCGCTGGGGACCGCCCTGGTGATCTCCCTGATCGTCAGCGTGGTCTATATCCTCATCGGCCTGAAGATCCTCATCCGGCCCGGCCGATACAGCCTGGGATGCACGGGCGTGCTCGCGTTCGTGGGCGTGATCATCGTGGGCCTCGGGGTCTCCCGGATCCAGGATCCGCCCACGGGCGTCCTGATCGCATTCGGGATCTACGTGGCGATCTCGGTCATTTTCACCCTCGTGGCGATCACCGCCGCACAAGTCGTCGACTAGCCGGACGCCCAGGCTTGTTTCGGCCGTGCGCGCGGGCGCGCCGAACTGTCAGCAGCGCGACAGTCGGACTGTCCCGCCCGGCCTCGACCTTGGGCCATGCCCCACTATCATCGGCACATCCGAGAGGATCGAGGCCCGGATCGCCCGCAGGAGGACGCCCGAATGGATACGCAGCCAGCCGACGAGAAGGTCCCGCAGCCCGCGGGCGACGTGGCCGAGTCGGACGACGATGTCGAGGGCCACTCGGTCTTCGGCGCCCTCGCCGTCTCGGGCGCCCTCCGTTCGCGGACGCCGCAGGACGCCGACAAGGGCCGCACCAAGGCCGACGAGAACCTGACGCCCCTGACGAAGCCGTTCCCGTCGATGCGGGACCGCCGCCTGAAGTAGGCCGCGGCGGGCTCCCGGCCCGCCGATCGGAGGGCATAGCGCCGCCGCGATCAGTCCGCCGCGCCCGCTGCGGCGCCGGCTCGCATGAGGTTCGCCTGCGCCATCCGCTCCGTGACTGCGGCTGCGGCCGGACCGGCGACCGCGCACAGGAACGTCGGCGCGTCGACCGAGTAGCCGGTCACGTCACTGACCGCGGTGACCGTGGCCGTTCGCGGGCTGCTGCGGAGCAGGGCGATCTCGCCGACGCCGCTGCCCGGCCCCAGCCGATGGATCGGACGTCCGTCGACCGTCACCTCGATCTCGCCGCTCGAGATCACGACGAATCGGTCGCCCGCCTCACCCTGGGTCATCAGCGCGGTCCCCGCAGGGGCGGCGACGGGGACGAGCCCGGCCGCGACGCGTTCGACCGCGGTCATCGGGAGCTCGCTGAACGCCGGAACCCCGCGCAGGAGCCGGACGAGCCCTTCGTCGACCACGGTGATCCCCCGGGCGTGGCGGATCCGCAGGTAGATGACGAGCGCGAGGACCGGGAGGATGGACCCGCCGACGATCAGGCCCCCACGAGGCCCGAAGATCGTCAGGAGGACCGGGGCGAGGAGGCTGCCGCTGATCGCCCCTAGACCGATGGCCCCCTCGAGGACGGACATGACCTTCGCCCGCTCGTCGTTCGGGCTTCCGCGCTGGAAGATCGTGAAGAGCGCGACGTCGTAGGTGGCGTTGGCGACGCCGATGACGACCATCGCCGCGAGGGCCAGCTCGGCGAACGGCAGGACGCCGATGACCGCGACCGGGAGGCCCCAGAAGACAAGGGCCACGGTCTCCGTCTCGATCAGCCGGTCCGATCTGGTCGATGACATCGCGAAGATCGCCCCGACCAGGCCGCCGAGACCGAGCGCCGCGCCGAGCAGCCCCAGCCCGGACTGGCCCATGCCAAGGAGCTCGATCGCCGCGACGACGATCAGCGCGTTCAGGAGGCCGCGCGTCATCGCCTGGCCGTAGGTGCCGAGCATCGACCAGGCCAGGACGGGCCGCTTGCGAACGGCCTGCACGCCCTCGGCTAGTCGGAGGCCGCCGGGCGCCCGGATGGCGCCGCCCGAGGCATCGGACGCCTGCTCGAACCGAAGGCCCGCTCCAAGTGCCGCGGTCAGGAGGAAGGCGACGGCGGCAACGATGGCGACGACGGCATGGAGTCCCGCCGCCATCAGCGCTCCGGCGACGAACGGACCGCCGAACGCGCCGAGCCCCTCGCCGGTGCTCCACGCGGTGTTGGCCGCCACGAGCTCGCCGGGGCTCCGTGCGAGCGCCGGCATGAGGGTCACCTGCGTGGGCCTGACCGGAGCGCCGGCCGCTGCGGCCACCGCCGCCAACACGAAGAGCAGGACGAGCGTGACCTGGTGGTCGTCCATCGTGGGCCCTGCCGTCGCGATCGTCACGGCCGTGAGGGCGGCACTGACCGCGCGGACCAGACCGAGCGCGACGAGGATCCTGTCGCCGCGGAAGCGCTCGAGCAGCGCGCCGGCGCCCATGCCGACGACGACCGCGGGGATCATCCGGATGGCGCCGAACACGCCGGCCGCCACGGCGCCGCCTCGATTGAACACCGTCACGAGCGTGACCACCACGAGCGCCGCGTCGGCAGCAACGCCCAGGGTCCAGGAGATCCCGAGCCGCCGGATCCCATCGTTGGCGAACGCCTCGCGAAGGGCGTCGAACGAGGATCGGAGGGACTGCTTGATCCGGGTCACGAGCAGATTGTGGCGTCCCCGGCAGGGTTCGAACCTGCGACCTTCCGCTTAGAAGGCGGTTGCTCTATCCACTGAGCTACGGGGACGGGCGCGCGACGGCCAGAAGGATACCCCGGTGTGTCGCGCGTTCCCGGCCGGCCTGTCAGGTCAGTGAGGTCCGCCTGCCGGATACGGCCCGGTCCGCTCGGGCGGATCGTCCGCCGTGTCGTGCATGTATTCGAGCACCGGTCGGATGGACGCACCGATCTGTTCGATGGCCCCGGGAGAGGAGTCGGAGTCGCCGGCATCGGCCGTCGCCTGGCCCTCCGGGGTGTGGTCGTCGCCGAGGACGGCGTTTGCGGCGTCCTCGAGCGTCTGCCCGATCGTCTGACCCGACTCGATGTCCGTCTCGTCGCTCATCTGCATTCCCTCCAGGATCGGGGCGGTGGGCCGCGGTCGAGTTCGACATCGCGGCCCCCCGCGATGAGCCCTGGTGGCCTCTTCGCCGGTGAATCGGACCGGACGGTGGGGACGGGCCCGCGATCGGCGACCGGCGCCCGAAGGCAGCCAGCAGGACCACCTCCGAACTCCCGGCCGACGGCGGTTCCGCACACAGCCTCGAGCTCCACCACAGGGTACTCCCCCGTCCGAGGCCGGCGCGAGAGATCGATCGAACCGCGCGCGGGGGCCCGGAATCGTCGTGCTATGCTCCGCGCCCCTGCCACCCCGGACGGGCATGGTCGGGTCACGGAGGTCCAGTGGCCGAGACACGAACGAAGGTCGGCGAGCACCTGACGGAGGCCGTCAACGTCCCGGCGCCGATGCGCCGCGGAGCAGCCCGTCGGGCCGTCGGCGGCCAGCTCGCCCTGGAGCTCCCGCTCGACTTACCGGTACTCGCGCTGGCCCCCGAATGGAAGGACCAGCAGCGTCTCTGGGGCCCGAGCCTCCATCCCATGTGCTCGTACCTGGCGAGCTTCCCGGCGGCCCTCGCCCACGCGTTCATCGCTCGCTGGTCGCGGCCAGGTGACGTCGTGCTGGACCCGTTCAGCGGCCGTGGCACGACGCCGCTCCAGGCCTGCGCCGAGGGGCGCATCGGCGTCGGCAACGACCTCAACCCGTTCGCCCACCTCCTTACCGCGTCCAAGGTCGAGCCGGCGAGCCAGCCCGAGAGCCGGACCCGCCTGACCGCCCTGCGCCTTGGCTGGACCGGCGTCGCGGCCGGCTGGATCGATCTCGCGGAACGGGTCATGGCCGATGGCGGCGCCGGCGCGGCGCGGGTGCCGACCGCGGGCACGGGACGAGGGCCGGACGCGGGCGACGAGATCGTCCCGGCCGAAGTCGCGCTCGCTTTCCACCCCCGGACGCTCGCCCAGCTCCTGTACGTCCGAACGAGCCTGCGCCTCGACGAGCGGGTCGACCGCTTCCTCGCCGCGGCGATCACGGGCATCCTGCACGGCAAGTCGCAGACGTACCTGTCCGAGCTCATGCCGAACACCTTCAGCATGGCCCCGCGCTACGTGCGCGACTTCGCGGCCCGGACCGACTTCGCCTCGCCGGAGCGCGACGTCTTCGCCTGCGTCGACGCGAAGCTCGACCGGCTGTACCGCCTGGCCCTGCCCACGACGCCCGGCATCGCGCTCGTCGGTGACGCCCGGGACGCCGGCGTTCGAGCCCGCGCGGCGCTCCGTGCCCGCGGCCTGCCCGATCGCGCCCGCCTGGTCGTGACGTCGCCGCCGTACCTGCGGGTCGTGAAATACGGCTACTACAACTGGCTGCGCACCTGGTTCCTCGGCGAGGACGCCAGGGCCATCGATGCGGCGCTGGACGACGCCCACCACAGCAAGCCGTACATGGCGTTCATGCGAGATGTGCTCGCCGGCCTGCGCCCCGCCCTCGCGGATGACGCGATCGTCGTGCTCGTCATCGGCGACGTGGAGCTGGACCGGGGTCGGGCGATCAGCAACGGCTTCGGCCTCGCCGAGCACGTCTGGGAAGAGGCCGCGGCGCCGGAGGGGTACACGCTGGCCGGCGTCGTCGTCGACCCGATCGCCTCGCATCGCAAGATGACCAAGCTCTGGGGCTCCGAAGCCGGCCGCGCGACGAAGACGGACCGGATCCTCGTCCTCGGCGCCTCGGAGGCGGGCCGGCGTCGCGCGCTGAACGGCGCGTCACTGCCGATCTCGTGGGATTGGCCGCCACGCGGGCTGCGCGCGCTCTGACGGCGGCCGCCAGCGCACCGGCCAGCCGATACAATCGCGGCCATGCAGCAGATGTACGCCCCGTCGGACCTGGCGACCATGGATCCGCTCGTCCTGATGAAGAACCTGGACCACGTGCGGATGACCAGCCGGCGCCTGAGCTACATCCTCCAGCAGCAGGTCCACCTCTACGTCCCCGAGGCGAACCAGCTGCGGGAGCAGATCGACCGCTACGTCGAGGCCGAGCGCCAGATCGAAGGCGAGATGGCCCGCCGGCGGATCCGCGCCTAGGCGACCCGGAGGGGCGACCCGGTGGCATTCGTCGACCTCAGCCACCCCATCCGCGACGGCGAGACGACGTATCCGGGCCTGCCTGCCCCGGTCATGGGCACGCATCTCAGCCGTGAGGCGTCGCGTGCCCGCTACGCGCCCGGCACGGAATTCGACATCGGGACGATCACGATGGTCGGCAACACCGGCACGTACCTGGACACGCCGTTCCACCGCTATCCGGACGGCTTCGACCTGGCCGGCCTGGCGCTCGAACGGTGCGTGGACCTCGAGGGCATCGTCGTGCGGGCCGCGGACCGCCGGGCCATCGATGCCGACCTGCTTGCCGACAGCGAGATCGCCCGGCGGGCCGTCCTGTTCCATACGGGCTGGTCGCGCCACTTCGGGACGCCCGCCTATGGCACGGGCGCGCCGTTCCTGACCGAGGCGGCCGCGCTCCGGCTCGTCGAGGCGGGCGCCACGCTCGTGGGCATCGACTCGGTCAACATCGACGACACGGATGGCAACGCGCGGCCCGCCCATTCGGTCCTGCTCGCGGCCGGCATCCCGATCGTGGAGCACCTGACCGCCCTGGATCGGCTCCCCGACCGGGGCTTCCGGTTCAGCGCGGTGCCGGCGCCGGTCGTCGGCCTTGGCACGTTCCCGGTTCGGGCGTTCGCGAGGCTCGGCGACTAGCGCGCTCCGACTGCGTCCGTCTCACGGATCACGTCGACCGTCCGGGCCGCCTCGGTGGTCTGGGCCATGCCGGAGGTCGCGGCGCGGACGGAGGTCGTCGGTCGGCGGTCAGTCGGCCGCGGCGAAGACGGGTGACGGCAGGACGCTGACCCGCACCGCGGTGCCTGCCGCGAGACCGACCGCGTCGGCGGCGGCCATCTGGGCGACCACGAGGTCGCCGTTCGGCAGGCCGACCTGCACACGGGAAACCGATCCGAGGAAGCTCACCGCGGCGACGTGCGCGTCGGCTCCCGGCTCCGGGTCGAGGCGGATCGCCTCCGGGCGGACGAGCACCATGACCGGACCGGGCCCGGCGGAGCCCACCAGGAGCGGGACCTGGGTCCCGAGGACCAGCACGGACCCATCACCGGCCGTCCCGGGGATGCGGTTCGTGAGCCCGACGAACTCGGCGACGAAGCGCGTCCGGGGACGCTCGTAGAGCTCGGCCGGCGGCGCGATCTGCTCCAGCCGTCCGGCCGACATCACGCCCACCCGGTCGCCGACGGCCAGCGCCTCCTCCTGGTCGTGGGTCACGAACAGGGCCGTGGTGCCGACCATGATCTGGATGCGCCGGATCTCGTCGCGCAGGCTCCGCCGGACCTTGGCGTCGAGCGCCGACAGCGGCTCGTCGAGCAGGAGCACCTTGGGCCGGATCGCGAGCGCCCGGGCCAGGGCCACGCGCTGCTGCTGTCCGCCGGAGAGCTGATGGGGATAGCGATTGCCGTGGACGCCCAACCCCGACGAGGTCGAGCATCTCGTCGGCGCGGCGACGCCGCTCGCCGGCGTCCACGCCGCGCATGCGCAGCCCGTAGCCGACGTTGTCCCGCGTCGTCATGTTGGGGAAGAGGCTGTAGGCCTGGAACACCACGCCCATGTTGCGTTTGTTCGTGGGGGTGTTGGAGATGTCCTTGCCGTCCACCAGGATCTGGCCGGAGTCCAGGTCGTCCAGCCCGCCGAGCGCCCGGAGCGCGGTCGTCTTGCCGCAACCCGACGGTCCGAGCAGCGCGACGAGCTCGCCCGGGGCGATGTCGATGGAGAGCCCGTCGAGGGCGTGGACCGAGCCGTACCAGCGGTGCATGTCGATGAGCTGGACGGCGACGCCCTGCCCTTCTGCGGGGGAACCGGCTCGGGCGGTGTTCATGAAGCGGGTTCCTCCTTGGGCGCCTCTCGGCCGCCACGCCTGGCGCCGGGAGCGAAGCGGGCGATGGCGTAGAGCAGGATGAACGCGAACAGCAGGGCTGCGAACGACACGGCGACCGACACGAACGGGTCGCGCTTGCCGAGCAGGAAGATGACGACCTGGAGCGTGTTGAAGGACAGCAACGACGAGATCGTGTACTCGCCGAGCACGAGCGCGACGGCGAGGACCGAGGCCGACAGGATCCCGCCCCGGATGTTCGGCACGACCACCTGGAGGATCGTTCGCGGCCACCCCGCGCCCAGGCTGCGTGCCGCGTCGGAGAGCGTGGCCACGTCGACGGTCCGCAGGGCAGCGTCAAGGGCACGGTACGAGAACGGCAGCACCAGGATGATGTCGATCAGGGTCAGCGTGAGCGGCGACGCCCCGACCGCTCCGAGGTTCTGACCCAGCCACCGGTAGACGGGGCCGACGCCCACCACGAGGACGATCGCCGGGATGGCGAGCGGCAGGAGGCACAGGAACTCGACCACGCGCCGCATCCGGGGGACCCGGACGATGGTCCAGGTCATCGTGGGCACCAGGAGGAAGAGCATCCCGAAGACGGTCAGCACTGAGATCTCGAGCGAGGTGATGATCGACTCGACCAGGCTCGCGTTGCTGATGATCCCCGAGTACGAGTTCAGGCTCCGGGTCCCGTAGTCGCCGCGGGTCGAGAACTCGAGCATCGCGAAGAGGGGCAGGACCAGGTAGCCGAGGACCACGACGAGGATCACCACCCGCGCCGCGAGGATCCCCCGTGACTGCCTGCGCCGGCGTGAGCGCCTTGGCCGCTGGAGGAGTGCGTTCTGGGCCGACGCCGCCCCCGTCAGGCCCTGGGGGCCGCTCATTTGACCCACCGCGAGGCGCGCCGCTGGATGAAGGCGTACACCAGCATCACGAGCGAGACGATCACGATCATCCCGAGCGCCAGCGCCTTGCCGACGTTCTCCTGACCAAGGACGACCTCACTCTGGAGCTGGCAGGCGATCTGGAGGGTGATGATCGGGCAGCCCTGGCTGATGAGCGCTGCGGCCGTCGCGTAGGCCGCGAACGCGTTGGTGAACAGCAGGAGCAGGGCGCCGAGGAAGCTCGGGGCGAGGATGGGTCCGCCCACGTACCGCCAGAAGGACCAGGCGCCGCCGCCCAGGCTCGCCGATGCGTCGTACCACTCCTGGCGGAGCCCATCGAGGGACGGCAGGAACACGATGAGCATGAGCGGGACCTGGAAGTAGGTGTAGACGACCGCGAGGCCCGTGAGGCTGTACAGCCACGACATGTCCGGATCGATGCCGAAGGTGCTCCCGATGAACAGCGTCACCAGGCCGTTGAACCCGAACGTGGCCAGGAACGCGAACGCGAGCATGACCCCGCCGAACTGGGCCAGGACGCCAGACGCGGCGATCACGAGCTGGCGGAGCAGCCCGTCCGGGTTGCCGCGCACGACCGCCCAGGCGAGCAGGCCGCCGATGATGGCGCCCGCGATCGACGTGGCGACCGCGAGCTGGATCGACTTGACGAACGCGTCCACGAACACGTCGCTCGTGAAGATCAAGGAGATGTTGTCGAGGGTGAGCCCGCCGGACGAGCTGAATGCTCCGATCGCCACGATCAGCGTCGGGAGGATCAGGAACACGCCGACGTAGGCGTAGAAGGGGATGAAGGCGAGGTAGTCCCGCGCATGGCGGAAACGGTGTGAGCCGGCCCCGCTCGAGGCGGGACCGGCTGCAGGCGACAAGGACGGAGCGACCGGCGAATCGGTCACGCGGCGCCTCCGCTCGTCAGTGCGATGGGCTTACTTGATCGAGATGAACTTCCAGTTGTCGGTCAGGTACTTCGTGGCCGCGGCCAGCTGCGCTTGGGTCAGCTGGACCGGCGGGGTGACCGGCGGGTTGATCGCGGCGAACGCGGCCTGATCGATGGTCCCGGCCTTCTGCATCGCGGCGAGACGGACCGGCAGGGCGAAGCCCTTGAGCCAGGTGTTCTGGCCCGCGTCGGAGAAGACGTACTCGACCCAGCAGCGGGCGGCCGCGGGATGCGGGGCATCCTTGTTGATCGCTTCGTTGTAGAACGCGGCCACCGGCGGCGCGTCCGTCGGAACGACGACCTTCCAGTCGATGCCCTTCGGCTTGAGCGCGGCGATCTGCGCGTTGTTGTTGTAGGTCCAGTCGATGACGATCGGCGTCTGACCCGAGGCGATCGTGGCCGGGGCCGGATCGACCGGGAGCAGGTTGCCCATGTCGGCGAGCTTCTTCATGAAGTCGACGCCGGGAGCGATGTTGTCGGCCGAGCCGCCGTTGGCGAGGGCCGCCAGGACGACGCCGTTGAAGGCCGCGCCGGCCTTGAGGGGGTCGCCGTTGAGGGCGACCTTGCCCTTGTACTTGGGATCGGCGAGGTCGGCGACCTTCGTGATGGTGCCGAGCTTCGCGTCATAGCCGATGGTCTGGAAGCCCGTGTAGTCGTTGGTCCAGAGGCCGGTGGCCTCCTTGTTCGCGTCGGGGATGTCGGCCCACGTCGCGGCCTTGTACGGGGCCAGCGCGTCGGTGTGAGCCGTGGCGATGGCCGAGGTGAGGTCGAAGATGTCGGGCTGGCGGCCGGTGCCGGCCAGCTGGGTGGCGGCGTTGATCTCGGCCTGGCTGTCCACGTCGGGCTGGTCCGACTGGATCTTGATCCCGTACTTCGCCGTGAAGTCGGTGATCATCTGGCCGTAGTTCGCCCAGTCGGGCGGCGTGGCGATCAGGTTGAGCTGGCCCTCGGCCTTGCCGGCCGCACAGAGGGCATCGACCCCGCCCATGTCTGCCGCCGATTTGGCGGTCTTGGCCGCCGCCCCCGCCGGGGTCGCCGCGGCGCTACATGAAGCAAGGATCAGGGAGATCGCAGCCAACGTGACGATGGCGCGTGATCTCGGGGTGCGCATGGATTCCTCCTCCTGGTCTCTGGATGGCTGACCATCCCGGCAGCAGTCTATGAGCCGGGGCTCGGGCCGGCGCACCGTCCCATGTTAACGATGCGCACCTCTTACGTTAACAAGGGTCCGTGGGGTGGATCGGGCGCCGCTGCAGCCGGATCGCCACCGGGAATCGAGAACCCCCGGCGCGGCCGCGTCGGGGGTTCGTGATCCGCCCAGGTCGGGCGGGGATGAGTGCTCGGATCGCCGGCCGTTGGCCGGCGCTGGTCAGGTGGGGAACACGCCCGCGAGCCGGAGCGGAGCCGGGGCCGATTCTCCGCCCTCGCCCCCTTGATCGGTCGCCACGGCGAGCGGTTCGGCCTTCGCGGGAGGGGTGGCGCCGCGGGCACGGCGTTCCGCTTCCTCGAGGGCGATCTCGCGGGCGAGTGCTGCAAGTGTGGGAGTCTCGAAGAGGCTGAAGCCGATCCCGATCTCGGCCAGCTCCTGGAACCCCCACCCGTTGTAGAGCCGTCGGCTTGCCACGGCGCACATCTCGTCGTACAGCTCCGGCCAGCCGGTGCGGCGGCGGCGGTAGCAGAAACGGATGAACGCTGTGGCCTCGGCCGATGGCACGGTCGGGGTCGTCGCCGGTGATCCGGCGGTCGCGACCTCGACCCGGCTGGGCCTGCGGGAATCCATCAGTCGGGAGCCCTCCTTCCTCGCGCTCGGATGACGAGGAGCGCAGGCGACCACGGACATCGGCGGTCGCGCCTCGCAGCCTCTGGGTGGGCCTACCGCCTCGTCCGGTCCCGGGGTCTTCGGCGGCGGTCCCGACATCGTAGGCCCCGGAGCCGCGGACCGGGAAGGGGTTTCTCCACCTTCTCGTCCACAACTTCGTCCACACGAACGGACGTTCGTCGTCAGACGGGTCGAAAACCGCGCGGCCGGGCGGGCCTCAGGCGACCGGCCGGACCCCCAGGCCCGGGTCGTCCGTGAGTCGCCAGCGGTGGTCCGAGCCGAGCTCCAGCCCCTCGAACGGGTCCTCGGCCAGCAGGAGGCAGCCGTCCAGGTCCACCCAGTCGGCCAGCGACGCGACCGCGGCCGACGCCGCGATGCCGACCCGGGTCTCCTCCATGCAGCCCTCGAACCGCTGGAAGCCGAGGTCGCGCGCCCGCTCGAGCATCCGCTTGGCGGGCCCGACGCCGCCGCACTTGGCGAGCTTCACGTTGACGCCGCGGACGACCCCCACCAGCCCGTCGAGGTCGTCGATCGTGACGGCGCTCTCGTCGGCGACGATCGGCAGCTCCGACCGTTCCTGGAGCCAGCCGAGCTGGTCGAGTCGGTGGCGCGGGAAGGGCTGCTCGATGAGCTCCACGCCGAGGCGGACGAGGTCCGGCAGCAGCCGCGCCCCGTCGTCGGGCTCCCAGCCCGTGTTGGCGTCGACCCGAATCGGGCCCGGCGAACACGCGCCGCACGGCCTCGAGCGTCGCGAGGTCGTCCGGGCCGCCGACCTTGATCTTGAGCGCCGGGAAGTGGCTGGCCCGGGCGGCACGCGCCGCGACGACCTCGGGCTCGTCGATGCCGATCGTGAAGTCCGTCGGCGGGATCTCGGCGGGCAGGCCGAGGAGCCGATGGACGGGCAGGCCGAGCCGCTTGCCGAGCAGGTCGTGGAGCGCGATGTCGAGCGCGCACTTGGCCGCGCCGTGGTGGGCGATCCGGTCGCCGAACGCGCCCGCGACGCCGGCCAGGGCGGCCTCCGCGCCCGTGGCGTCCGCCTCCAGGGCGTCAGGGTCGATGCTCGCCAGGAGCAGCGGCAGGACGGCTTCGATCGTCTCGACCGTCTCGCCGTAGTAGGCATCGGGATAGCCCTCGCCGTAGCCGACGAGGTCGGGCAGGTCGCGAGTGCCGGAGCTCCACGATCACCGAGGTCATCCCGCCGCCGCCGCCGTGCGACCGGGCGATCCGGAACGGCTCCCGGTAGGGCACGAAGATCGCGCGCGCCTCGAGGGTGAGTGGGCCCTGGGCCGCGCCGAGCTTCACGGCACGAGCGCCTCGACCGCCGGCCGGATGGCCGCCCAGAGGCGGTCCGGCCCGAAGCGCACCGGGTCGTCGGTGGGCAGGCCCGTCGAGCGCCTCGGTCTCCGCGACGATCCGTCGCGCATCTGCCTCGTCCGCAAAGAGCGACGTGTTCAGGGCGACCGCCACGACCTTGGCCGGGGCGACGAGCGCAGCCACGGCCTCGTGGAGGCGGATGAACTCCGGCAGCGGCTTGATCGGGAACGACGCCCCGTCGACGTGGTCGAAGTCGTGCTCTGCCAGGCCGGGCTTGTGGACCATCACGAGGGCCTGGGGCGTGCAGCCGTGGATCAGGCCGAGCGTGACGGCGCTGTAGGCCGGGTGATCGAGCGAGCCCTGACCCTCCACGATGACCCAGTCGCCGCGCTCCTCGCCCTGCTCGGTGAGCCACTCGCAGGTGCCATTCGAGAAGTCGCTGATGACCCGGTCCACCGCCACGCCCCAGCCGGCGATCATCATGCCGGTCTGGCCGGTCGGCACGAACGCGGCCTTGAGGCCCTGCTCCGTGGCGGCCCGGGTCAGCTCGAGCGCCACGCTCATCTTGCCGATCGCGCAGTCCGTCCCGACGGTGAGGATCACCTTCTTGCCCGGCTGGTGGAGTCGTCCGATCGATGTCTCCTCCCGGTCGGGCTGCCGCCGGTAGTCGACGATCGTGACCCCCTTGGCCCGCGCTGCCGCCGCGATCTCCGGGTCGTCGCCGATCATCGTGTGGAGGCCGGACAGGACGTCGAGCCCGGCCCCGATCGCCGCGAGGATCGTGTCGCGCCACTCCTGGGGCAGCTTGCCGCCGGTCGGGGCGATCCCGATGAGCAGCGCCGTGACCGGCGTGCCGTTGGCCCGGCCGAGGGCGAGCGCCTCGTCGAGGCTGGCGACGATCGGGACGTCGAAGCGCGGGGCGTCGCCCAGCCACTCGCGGACGCTCCGCCCGGCCTTGGTGGAGTCGATCACCGCCACGACCGGGTCCGGCCCGTAGCGCAGGACGCCCATGGCCGTCTTGCCGTGATGTGGCCCGAACTGGCCCTCGGCCAGGATGACGATCCGGCGGTCAGAACCCGATGCCAACCCTTGCCTCCTGCTCGCGCGAGACGCCTAAGAGAACGCCCCCGGGGCGCGGTCCGGGGGCGTCGGGATGTTCATCTGGTACCGCATACCGGATTCGAACCGGTGATCTCCGCCTTGAGAGGGCGGTGTCCTGGGCCTCTAGACGAATGCGGCGCTGGCGGCTCGGCGAGAGGACGCCGGACCGGCGGGCATGATAGCAGTCGATCGTCCGGAAGCGCCATCGACGGCCCCGCTCAGAGGTGGTTCGTATCGAGGAACGCGCGGATGGCGTCGGCCACCTGTACGTGGCTGTGCTCACCCACGACGAGGCCGAAGTGCGAGTGGGCGCCGAACGGCTCGTACGCCGCCCCGAGCCAGTCAGCCAGACGTTCCGAGCCCGGTCTCCGGGACGATCCGGTCGAGCCCGCCACCGATGACGAGGATCGGCAGGCCGGCGAACGCCGAGCGTTCCACGGCGACGCCCAGGAGGACCTGCCGACGGGCCGCGCCCGACTCGTGCGGCTTCTGGCCGAGCAGGTGCTGGATCCGCCGGACGTCCTCGAGCGACAGGTCGCTGTGGTCGCGCTGGAGGCGTTCCGAAAGGGTGGCCCAGCCGAGGCGCTCCTTGCCGTAGACGTCGCCGAATTCGCGGAGCTCGTGGGGCCGGGCCGGCACGCGCAGCTCGCGCGGCAGCTCGGGGCTGATGAGCACGAGCGCGGCCGGCGGCGTCTTCTCGGCCGCCTTGAGCGCGAGCAACCCGCCCATCCCGTGGCCGACCAGGACCGTGGAGTCGCCGAGCCGGCGCAGCGCCGCGAGCACGTCCTCCGCGTACGTGTCGATCGTGAGGGTCGTGGGATCGGCGGTCTGCGACCAGAAGTGGTTGCGCAGGTTGACCGCGTGGCCCTCCCAGCCGCGCGACGCGAAGTAGCCGAGGTAGCGCTCCCAGACCCACGACCCGGCGAGCTCGCCGTGGACGAACAGGAGCGGCTTCCGGCGCGACCGCCGTTCGGGCAGCCAGCTCTCGATGTAGATGCCGCGGTCGTGGAGCTCGATCTCGTCCTTGCGGATCGGCCGGCCTCCGGATGCCTGGGGCGTGAGCGGCATGGTGCCTGGACTCACCTCGGACATGTCGCCACCGTTCTCACCATTCGTGGGGATTGATCAACAGGCCGCTCAGCGGCTTGGGGAAGAAGTACGTCGACTTCTGGGGCATGACGTCGCCGTCGCGAGCCACGGCCGCGATGGCCGGGACCGGCGTCGGGTCGAGCAGGAACGCGGCGTCGACGCCGTCGCCCGCGTCCACCCGGTCCATCGCCTCGCGCGCGGACCGGGTGTAGGTCAGCCGGCCGGCCGCGATGGCCGCGGCGTCGATCCCCAGGAGGCGTTCCAGGGCGACGTGGAGGAGCGTCACGTCGAGGCCGCGGAGCGCCGTCCCGCCGGCCGGCAGGTCAGACCCGAACGCCGCCCGGCGGGCGGTGAGGATCGCGCCGCCGCGGCGCGTCCAGAGCCCGAAGCGACCCCGGCCGCCGTGCCCGTGGGCCGCGTTGGCCGGCCCGAACGCCGCCTCCAGGGCGTCTCGCCCGGCGACCGGCTCGACATCGAACAGGGTGCGCACGGTGGCCAGGAGGTCCACGGACTCGTCGAGTCCGCCAACGAGCCGGTGGGTCGGCAGGACCGTGAGGGTCTGGCCGGTCGACTCGACGAGGAGCGCCAGCACGTAGTCGAAGGCCGGGTCCTCCTCGCATGAGCGGCTCATCCGCCGTTCGTCGCGATATCGGAGCGCCGTCTCGTAGCGGTGGTGGCCGTCGGCGATGGTCAGCGGCCCGGCGGCCGCCAGCCCGATCAGTTCGGACGCCGGATCGGCCGGGAGAGCCACTTCGGCACCGCCGTCGCCGTCATCCGCGGTCGCCGCCCGGGCGGGCACGACCCACAGCCGGTGGCGCACATGGTCCCCGTCGGTCACGTCGGCGACGGGCCCGGGCGCCGGCGCCTCGACGATGGCCGCCAGCAGGGCCGCCGCCCGACCGGTCGGGTCCTCGTAGAGCATCTCGACCGGGCTCATGTTCGCTCCCGTCGCGCGCAGGAGCCGGTAGCGATCCTCGCGAGGGGCCGCCAGGGTGCGCTCGTGGGGCAGGATCCCGCCCTCGCCGAACGGCTCCAGGCGCACGCGCGCGAAGTAGCCGCGCAGCGACACCTCGCCGTCGCCACCGGACGGACGGTAGGTCTGCTCGTAGACGTAGACGGCCGGCCGGGGGTCCTTGTGGAACGTCCCATCGGAACGCCAGGCCGCGAAGATCCGGGCGGCACGCCGGTACTTGTCGTCGGGCTCGTCCCCGAGCTCTTCACCGGGCAGGTCGAGGCGGACGACGTTCCTG
The DNA here is from genome assembly GCA_963849405.1 of uncultured Chloroflexia bacterium. GTDB lineage: Bacteria > Chloroflexota > Limnocylindria > Limnocylindrales > CSP1-4 > C-114. The sequence continues at coordinate 49,072 of CAWKHG010000006.1, read as the reverse complement.
GGATGCCGGGCGAGGAGTGCCCGCTGCTCCTCCGGACCGATCACGTCATACGGCGGGCTCGTGACCAGGCCAAGGTCACCGACGACCTCGGCCTCGTAACGCAGCGCGCGGAAAGGTCTGATGTTGGGCACGGGTTCCTCGAGCGGCACGATGGCCGGTCACGCCGATGCGGCGAGACGCCTGGGGCGAGGCGCCATCGTACGATAGCAAGGCCTCGATGGGCCGATCCGGGCTGGCCTGGTCGCTGGATGCAACTTTCCGGGGGGCTCACACGTCGATGCGACCAGACAGTGCCATGGATCCTGCCCGAGGAGACCCTGTGTCCGGAGCCCGAACGGCCGCCTCGCCGACCGCTCGCCGCCACCGCTTCGTCCTTCGGCCCTCCACTGCCTTCGCGGGTCTTGCCGCAGCCGCGCTCGCGATCGCCCTCAGCCTCTCCCCCGCCGGCCCTGCCACTCGACCCGTGGCGGCCGCCGGTGGCGTGACCCTCGATGCACGCGGTCTCCTGGCCGGACACGCCCGGGTCGGGTCCTGGATGGCCGTCGCCGTGACCGTGGCCAACGACGGTCCGGCGATCATCGGTGAGGTGCGGATCAATGGCGGAGCCCAGGGCCGGACGCGGTTCGGGCTGCCGGTCGACCTGCCGACCGGGTCGCGCAAGAGCCTCGAGCTCTATGCCCAGCCGCCGGCGTTCGGCCAGTTCATCGAGGTGAGCCTGGTCACCGCAGCCGGGACCGCCGCCACCGCGAAAGTCAGCTTCTCCGCCCCCGATACGACCCAGCTCGTGGTCGGCGTCCTCGCCGAGAAGCCCGCGCCGGTCGTCGCCGCGATGCGCCTGCCCGCCTCGATCAGCGGGACGCCCGCGGTCATCTTCGGTCTGACGGTGGCCGATCTGCCTGGCCGCGTAGAGGCCTGGGACCCGATCGACCGGCTGGTGTGGCAGGACGTCGACGCATCGAAGCTCAGCGCCGGCCAGCTCGCCGCGCTCCGGGGCTGGATCGCCGGCGGCGGCCGGCTCACGATCGTGGGCGGGACGGCCGGTCCCGCATCGCTGACCCAGCTCCCCGATGACCTGCTGCCGTACCGGCCGCTGGCAACGACCGACATCAGCCCGAAGACGCTCCAGGATCTCGTCGGATCGATCACGACGACCGTGCAGGCGATCCCGGCCATGACCGCCGGCCGGAACGCGGTCCACGGCCGGATCCTTGCGTCGTCCGGCGACCAGGTCACAGCCGCCGAATCGGTCTTCGGCAGTGGCGGCGTCACGCTCCTCGGCGTCGACCCGACGGCCGACTGGCTGGCCCGGACGGCTGCCTCGGACGCCGTCTGGAACCGGATCGTGCCGCCCCGCTCGGTGACCTCGCAGATGGTCGTCGGCGACGACAGCCAGCTGCTCAACGCGGTGAACACGCTGCCGTCCCTGGCCCTGCCGCCGATCAGCGGGCTGCTGGTCCTCCTCTTCGGCTACATCCTGCTCGTCGGGCCGATCAACTACTTCGTCCTTCGGCGGCTCGATCGGCGGGAGTGGGCGTGGGTCACGATGCCCCTCCTCGTCGTCGGCTTCGCGGTGGCCGCGTACCTGTACGGCAACACCCTGCGCGGCGGCCAGGTGATCATCAACTCCGTGGCCATCGTCCGGGGCGCCCCGGACACGACCGTGGCGAGCGCCACGGCCTACGTCGGCGTGTTCTCCCCGACCCGCGAGATCTACCAGCTGGAGATCCCCGGCGGGGCCCTCCTCTCGCCGCCCGTCAGTGCCGGGTTCGACTCGGGCTTCAGCGGGGTCCAGAACGCCGCGATCCTGGACATCCTCCAGGGCGAGACGGCACGCGTCCGCGACCTGGCCGTGGGCTACGGCTCGCTCCGGGCCGTCCGGGCCGAGGTCCCGGTCGCCGGACCGCTGGTGAGCGCCGTCCTCCGCCTCGAGGGCGACCATCTCAAGGGCACGGTCACCAACAAGTCGACGATCACGCTCGAGAAGCCGGCCATCGTGCTCGGCGGCTCCGTCGCCGTGCTCGCCGACCTGGCGCCCGGCGCCAGCGTGGCCGTCGACCTGCCGGTCGGCACGAACTCGCTCGAGCAGCGGATCTCGGACCGCATCCTGGGCGACGTGTTCCTGGGCGGCGGCCCCTTCGGCAATGGCGTCGACGATCAGCGGGTGCTCGTCCGCCAGGCCATCCTCAACCAGCTGACCTTCGACCCGAACACCGGGATGTCGACGTCCCTGTCGGCGGACGGCGCGGTCCTGATCGCCTTCGGCCGGGGCGACGTCGTCGGCGCCCGGCTCGCCGGGGCCGCGGCGCAATCCTCGGGCGACGTCCTCTACTACGTCCCGCTGCCGATCGCGATCCAGGGCCAGGTGACGTTCTCGGGCGACCTGATGCAGGGCACGATGGTGGCGAGCGACGGCCAGATGTTCGGCAAGGGCGGTGGCCCGCCGATGGTCTTCTTCCAGGGCGGGACCCTCACCCAGGCGTACCGGCCGCCGATCTTCCAGGGCACCCTCCGGCCATCGAAGCTCATCCTCGCGATCAACCAGAACGCCGTCGGTGGCGCGGGGGCCGAGGTCAAGCCGACCGGCTCCGGAGACGCGGCGCTGACGCCGGCCGAGGACGACGAGATCCAGAAGGACGGGACGCCGTTCGTCGAGCTCTTCGACCGGCAGGCCGGCGCATGGATGCGGTTCGCCCACTTCAGCGGATCGACGTCCGTATCGATCGCCGACCCGGCGCGCTACGTCGATCCGACCTCGGGCACGGTCCTCGTCCGATTCCGCGCGAGCGACCAGAATGGTTCCGGGTTCTCGTTCCAGGTCCAGCTCGAGGGGAAGGTCCAGTGAGCGCGATCGTGTCCGCCCGCGGCCTCGCCAAGCGCTACGACCGGACGCTCGCCGTGGCCGGGCTGGACCTCGACATCGAGGCGGGTGAGATCTTCGGGCTGGTCGGCCCCAATGGCGCGGGCAAGACGACCACCCTGCGGATGCTGGCCACGCTCCTCATGCCGACGAGCGGCGACGCCGAGATCGGTGGCGCGTCGGTCCGCAACGACCCCACGAGCGTCCGCCGGGTGATCGGGTTCATGCCCGACGTCTTCGGTGTCTACGACGACATGAAGGTCTGGGAGTACCTCGACTTCTTCGCCCGGTGCTACGGCCTCTCGGCGGCGCGGCGGCGGCGGATGATCGGCGACCTGCTCGAGCTCGTCGACCTCGGCGACAAGCGGGACACCTACGTCCAGGGGCTGTCGCGGGGCATGCAGCAGCGCCTGTGCCTGGCCCACGCGCTGGTACACGACCCGGCGGTCCTGCTCCTGGACGAGCCCGCCTCGGGCCTCGACCCGCGGGCCCGGGTGGAGCTGCGCGAGCTCCTGCGCGAGCTGCGGTCGCTCGGCAAGACGATCCTGATCTCGAGCCACATCCTGCCCGAGCTCGAGGAGCTGTGCACGAGCGTGGCGATCGTGGACCGCGGCCAGGTCCTGGCCCAGGGCCGGGTCTCCGACATCGAGCGGCGGCTGCGCTCGGGTGCCGTGCTCCGGATCCGGGTGCTCGCCGACGGCGACGCGCTCGAGGCGGCGCGGGCCCATTTCGCGGCCGATCCGGAGGTCGCCACGGCGCACCTGCTCGACGACGGGACGATCGAGATCGGGTTCCGGGGCGACGACGCCGCGTCGGCCAGGCTGCTCCGCGAGGCGATCGCGGCCGGGTTGCCCATCGTCACCTTCGCGCGGGCCGCGAGCGACCTCGAGGAGCTCTTCCTCCAGGTGACCGCCCCGGCGGACTCACCGCCGCGGGACGCGGTCGGGAGCGCCGCATGAACGTGTCGCAGTCGGTCCGGCGGGCGGGGCCGCGCTTCGGGCGGGCGTTCGGCGGGATCAGCGCCATCGGGACCAAGGAGCTGCGCGGCCGGATGCGCGGCCGCCGGGCATTCGTGGCCCTGACCTTCTACCTGACCCTCCTGGCCGGCTTCGCGTGGATGCTCGAGGCGCTCCAGGCCAGCACGTTCCAGAACTCCGGGTTCGGCGGCGCGACCTACCAGTCGTCCCAGATCGGGACCGGCATCTTCGCCGGCCTGCTCATCCTCCAGACACTGCTCATCCTCATCCTCGCCCCGGCGTTCACGACCGGCGCGATCAGCCAGGAGCGCGAGAAGCAGACGCTCGACCTGCTGGTGACGACGCCGATCTCGTCGCTGTCGATCGTGCTCGGCAAGCTGTTCAGCGCGCTGGCCTGGGCCTTCCTCCTCGTCGTCGCGTCGATCCCGTTGACGGCCATGGTGTTCGTGTTCGGCGGTGTCGCGCCCGAGGACCTGTTCCGGGGCTACGTCGTGCTCCTGGTCGAGGTCTTCGGTCTCGGCTGCCTCGGCCTGTTCTTCTCGGCCCTGCTCAAGCGGACGCTGGCAGCGACGATCGCCACGTATTCGGTCGTCCTGGCGATGACCGTTGGCGCGACGTTCTTCTACGCCTACCTCTCGGCCACCGGTGGCGCCAAGACCGTCGTCCAGCCCGACGGATCGACATTCACCCGGCCGAACCTGGCGCCCGAAGGACTGCTCTGGTTCAACCCGTTCGTCGCCGACCTCGACGTCATGTGCCCGACGGGCACCGGCGTCGGCGGCACCTGCACGGCCATCGCCGCGATCATGGGCCAGGACCAGACATTCGGCGGTCGCGTGAACGGCGGGATCGTCGCCCCGGTACCAGCGGCAGGCCCGATCAAGGTCCTTCCCGACGGCACGATGGTGATGCCCGACGGGACGATCATCGCGCCCGATGGGACCACCAAGGGTGGCGGCGTGGTCGTGGACGTCCCCCCGGCGCCGATCGATGTCCTGGTCGTCGATCCCGGCGGGGGCATCGTCCGGGACGCGTACTGGCCGCGCAGCGCGCTGGCGTGGCTCGTGCTCTCGATCATCCTCGTGCTGCTGTCGGTCAACCTCGTATCGCCCACCCGCCGCTGGCGGCCCCGGCTTGGGCGCCGGCGCACGCAGGTCGCCCTAGCGGGTCCGACCGGGCATGTCGAGGCTTCGACAAGCGGCCCGACCTCCGATGCCGCGGCCGACGCCGGCGCCGAGGCCGGTCCGGCCGTGGAACCAGCCGCGTCGATCGCCGATGCGCCACGAACTCCGGAGGTGGGCGCGTGATCTCCGGTCGGTCGCTCTTGCGACGCATCCGCCCGACACGGACGGGCGGGAGCTCGGGCGCGGCGGCCCGCTCCGGGCTCGTGCCGCGCGACCCGGTCAGTGCGGCCGGCCGCCCGGTCGAGCCCACGATCCTCGCGATCCGATCGGCCCTCGCCCCGTTCCGTCGACGGCTCTGGCTGCGTCGCGCCGTCCGCCGTGCGTGGTGGGTCGTGGCGGCGGTGCTCATCGCCGAGGCGGTCCTGTGGACCATCGCCCGGATCGTCCCCTTCGAGCGCGCGCCCTACGTGGCGCTGGCGCTGCCGATCGCAGGCCTGCTGTTGCTCACCGTGCTGGTGCTGCGAGCTCGTCCGTCGATCGGCGAAGCCGCCATGGCGGTCGACGCCGAAGCCGGACTCCGCGACCGCGTGTCGAGCGCGCTGGCCCTCGCGCCCTCTCCCCTTGCGACGACGCGGGACGCGCCCGGGGCCGAGGGCGAGGACGTCCCGGCGGCCCAGCCCGCCCCGGCCGTGGCATCGAACGCCGGAGACCTGGACCCCGAACTCCGCGATGAGCTCATCACGCGCCAGCGGGCCGACGCCCTGCGCACCCTCCGAGCGACCCCGATCGACATGTTCCGCCCGCGCTGGTCGCGGACGCCGGCCCTCACGACGCTCGTCGCAGGCCTCCTGCTCGTCGCCCTGATCGGCCTGCCCAACCCGCAGAACGCGGTCATCGAGCGCGACGCGCGTATCCGGGATGCCGCCGCGCAACAGGCGCAGCTCCTCGACAAGGCCGCGGACAAGCTTGCCGCGAAGAGCCAGGATCCGGACGATCCGCGGACCCGGCTCGCCAAGGACCTCCAGGACCTGGCCCGCCAGCTGCGCGACCGGCCCGACCAGCTCGATGTGAACCTTGCCCGCCTCGGCAGCATCGAGGACGACCTCCAGGCGTCGCTCGACCCGTCCACCGAGCAGAAGGCCTCGGCGCTCACGTCGCTCAGCCGCTCCCTCTCGCAGGCGGCGACGGGCAAGCAGGACGCGAACCCGACCGGCGATCCCAAGGTGGCCCAGAAGGATCTCGCCGACGCCTCCTCGAAGCTGGACTCGATGACCCCCCAGGAGCGGCAGGACCTTGCGGCCAAGCTCGCCGCGCTCCAGCAGGTGGCCGACGCCACCGACGGGGCCGCCGCAAGCGCGCTCCGCGACGCAGCCCAGAGCCTGGCGACCGGCGACATCCCATCGGCCAAGGAGGCGCTCGACCGCCTGGCCGACGCCCTCGACGCGGCGAAGGACAAGATCGACGTCAACCGCGACCTCGCCTCGGCGGCGTCGCAGCTCCAGGACAGCCGCCATCAACTCGCCGACGCCGGTCGTCCGGGTGCCTCGGGCCAGCCCGGACAGGGTGGCCAGGGTGGCCAGGCGAACGCCGGCGGCTCGCCGAACCCGAGCGGCGGCGGACAGGGCAACGGATCCGGAGCCGGCTCATCGAGCAGCCCGGGCACGGGCCAGGGGCAAGGCCAGGGCCAGGGCCAGGGTCAGGGCTCCGGAGCCCCCAGCAGCCCAGGCGCGGGCCAGGGCCAGGGCCAAGGGCAAGGTCAGGGCCAGGGCCAAGGGCAAGGTCAGGGCCAGGGCCAAGGGCAAGGTCAGGGCCAGGGCCAAGGGCAAGGTCAGGGCCAGGGCCAAGGCAGGGCCAGGGGCAAGGCCAGGGCTCGATCGGTGGGGGCGGCTCGAACGCGCGCTACCTCGGAACGGGCGCGGGCGGCACGAGCGGCTTCTCCGGCCCGACCAACGGGAACAAGCCATCGCAGGTCGGCCCCGACCTGAGCGGCATCTACGCACCCTTCGATCGCCTCGGCAAGCCGGGCGACCCCAGCTACGTGGCCGGGACCGGCGGGGACGGACAGACCCAGCAGGGCAACCAGACGGGCGCCGGGACCGACAACGGTTCGATCGTCCCCTACCAGAGCGTCTACAACGACTTCTACGGGTACGCCCAGACGACCCTCGACCGGAGCTACGTGCCGCTCTCGGTCAAGGACTACGTCCGCGACTACTTCACGTCCCTCGACCCGACCAAGTGACCGACGCCGGCCGGACGCCACCGACCGGACGCCGAGGAGGACCACGATGACCACGAGCGAGACCGCCGCCTCGGCCCCGAACCTCACGCCGGACGCGTTCGCGGAACGGGCCGCCGCCATCGAGGCAGAGGTCGGCCGGGTGATCGTCGGCCAGCGCGACCTCGTCCGCCAGACCCTCACCTGCCTGCTGGCCAACGGCCACGCGCTGCTCGAGGGCGTGCCCGGGCTCGGCAAGACGATGCTGGTGCGGACGATCGCCGACGTGATCGACTGCACCTTCAATCGGATCCAGTTCACCCCGGACCTCATGCCGGCCGACATCACCGGCACGAACATCCTCATCGAGGAGGGTGGCACTCGCCAGTTCCGCTTCCAGCCGGGGCCGGTCTTCGCCAACCTCGTCCTCGCCGACGAGATCAACCGGGCGACCCCCAAGACCCAGTCGAGCCTGCTCGAGGCGATGCAGGAGCACCAGGTCACGGTGGCCCGGCAGCGCTACCCGCTCGACGCGCCGTTCTTCGTCCTCGCGACGCAGAACCCGCTCGAGATGGAAGGCACCTACCCGCTGCCCGAGGCGCAGCTCGACCGGTTCATCTTCAAGGTCCTCGTCCCATTCCCGTCCGAGGCGGACCTCATCTCGATCGTCGAGCGGACGACCGGCGCGGAGACGCCGACGGCGCGCCAGGTCACGACGGCCGCCGAGATCGTGGAGATGCAGCGGCTGGCCCGCAGCGTGCCGATCGCCCCTCACGTGACGGCGTTCGCGGTGAGCGTCCTGTCCGCCACCCACCCCGACCAGCCCCGCGCGCCCGCAGCTCGTCCGCGAGTACGTGCGCTACGGCGCCTCCCCGCGGGGTGCCCAGGCCCTCGTGACGGCCGGCAAGATCTTCGCCCTCCTGGACGGTCGCTCGAACGTCTCGGTCGACGACGTCCGCGAGGCCGCCCTGCCCGCCCTGCGCCACCGGCTGATCCTCAACTTCGAGGGTGAGGCGGAGGGGATCACGACCGAGGCGGTGGTCCGGACCATCCTCGACGCTGTCCAGCCCGCGACCGTCGAGTAGCCGGGCCCGGCGCCCATCCCGTGAGCGAGAACCAGCCGGCCGCGGTCGCCGACCGACCCGGGCGCGCGATCTTCCTGCCCGCCGAGCTCGACCCGACCGTCTTCGACGAGGCGTTCCTGCGCCAGCTCGAGCGGCTGCTGCTCCTCGTCCGGGCCCCGGTCCGGGGCGGCCTGAAGGGCGGCCGGCGAAGCGTGAAGCGGGGCCAGTCCGTGGAGTTCGCCGACTATCGCGACTACACCCTCGGCGACGACCTGCGCCAGCTCGACTGGAACGTCTACGCCCGGCTCGAGCGGCTCCTGGTCAAGCTCTTCGTCGAGGAGGAGGACCTCACGGTCACGCTCCTCGTCGACGCCAGCGCGTCGATGGCCGGCGGCCAGCCGGAGAAGCTGCGCTTCGCCAAGCGCGCCGCGGCCGCCCTCGGCTACGTCGGGCTTGCGTCGGAGGACCGGATCACCGTCTCCGCGCTGGGCGGGCGGGCGTCACGCAGGCAGGTCGCCCTGCGTGGCTCGGGGCGCGTCTTCCGGTTGCTCACCGCGCTGAGCGGGATCGCGGTCGCGGACGGCCCGACCGACCTCGTAGCGGCGGCGCGCCACGCGGCGGCCCAGCTGCGCGGCCGGGGCCTGATCGTGCTGCTGAGCGACCTGCTCGATCCCGGGGCCGAGACGGTCATCCGGGACCTCGCGGGCACGGGCTCGGAGCTCGTGATCCTGCACATCCTGGGCCGTGACGAGGTCGACCCGCCGATCGAGGGCGACCTCCGCCTCGTGGACGCCGAGAGCGGCGACCGGGTGGACGTGACCCTGGACATGACGACGGTCGACGCGTACCGCGCCCGTCTGGCGGCCTGGCAGGCGGACCTGGCCGACCTCGCGGGCCGCCGCGCCGCGGCGTACGTGCCGCTCACCTCGGACGTGCCGCTGGCCGACGTCATCTTCGCGGAGCTGCGCCGCCGCCGCGTGGTGGGCTGACCGAGATGCCGTTCCTGGCCCCGATCGCCCTGGCCGGCCTCGCGTTCATCCCACTCGTCGTCGCCTTCTACCTGCTCAAGCTGCGCCGGGACGAACGGGTCGTCCCATCGACGCTGCTCTGGCAGCGGCTCGTCACCGATGTCGAGGCCAACGCGCCGTGGCAGCGCCTCCGGCGGAGCCTCCTGCTGCTGCTCCAGCTGCTGCTGGTCCTGATCCTGGCCTTCCTGGCGGCCCGGCCGTTCCTGGAGCATCCCGCCGGGTTCGCGCGCGATCTCGTCATCGTCATGGACGCCTCGGCGAGCATGGCCGCCAGCGACGTCGCGCCGAGCCGGATGACCGAGGCGCGCGCCCGGGCGATCGAAGCCCTGCGCGACCTGCCGGCCGGCGGCCACGTCAGCGTGATCGCCGCGGGACGGACAGCCCGGGTCGTGGCCAATGCCACGAGCGACCTTGGCCACGTCCGCTCGGCCATCGAGAGCATCGCCCCCGAACCGGCGCCGGGCGACATGGCCGACGCGCTGCGGCTCGCCTCGGCGCTCGCGGCGCGGGCCGGAGACGCCGAGGTCCTGGTGGTCACCGACGGCGCGATCTCGCCCCTGCCCACGGTCCGGGTCGCCGCGCCGATCCGCACGATCACCGTGGGCCGCCAGCGCCACAACCAGGCGATCGTCGCGCTCGCGGTGCGGACCGCGCCCGTCGGCGGTCAGCCGGTCGGTGTTCGTGAGCGTCGCCAACCTCGACCTCGACCGCGTCCAGCGCCGGCTCGAGCTGTACGGCGACGGCCGGCTCCTGGAAGCGCGTGACCTGTACATCGACCCGGTCGCTCGGGCCGACGTGAGCATCGACGACCTGCCGCGGGACGTCACCGTGGTCGAGGTGCGCCTGACAGACGAGGACGGCGCCCCGGCCGACCAGCTCGCCGTCGACGACAAGGCCTGGGCGGTCGTGCCGTCCGACCGACTGCGCCGGATCCTCCTGGTCAGCGCCGGCGATCCGTATCTCGAGTCGGCCCTGACCCACCTGCCCGGCACCGAGCTCTACGGCGTGACGCCGGACACGTTCGGCGCGTCCACCCACCCGGAGCTGTTCGACCTCATCATCTTCGAGGGCGCCCTGCCCGACCCGCTGCCGGCCCGCCCGATCCTGGCGATCGCGCCCACGAAGACGTCCCCGCTCGGGACCGTTACGGGGACGCTGACCCGTCCGGGCATCGGGACGCTGCCCGCGGACGAGCCGATCCTGCGCTACGTCGACCTCGCCACGGTCCACATCGCCGACGCGGCCGCGATGACCTTGCCGGACTGGGCCCGGACGGTGATCCCGGGGCCTTCCAAGGCGCCCCTCCTGTACAGCGGCACGCGCGCCGGGCTCCCGACCGCGGTCCTGGCCTTCGACCCGCGCCATTCGGACCTGCCTCTCCAGGTCGCCTTCCCGATCCTGCTCTCGAACCTCGCCGGCGAGCTGATGGGCGGCTCCACGGGACCGGCCGGCGCGGTCGTCCCGGGCACCGTGCTCCAGCTGGCGATCCCCACGGGGGCCACGGGGGTCCACGTCGTCCAGCCGGACGGGTCGGCGGTGGACCTGCCGGCCGGTACGCCCGGGGCGACGAGCGTGACGTACGCGGCCACCCAGCAGCTCGGGGTCTACACCGTGACGGGCACCGGGGTCGCCGAGCCCACGCCAGGCCCGAGCGGTTCCGCGGGCGCGTCGCCCTCCGGCGCGGCGAGCGCGCAGCCCGTCGCCCACGGGATCACCGGGCGCGTCCGCGTCCGGCGCTGGGAGCGCGAGCCCGGGCGCGTCGGCGCCTCCGGCGGCCGATGCCACCGTCCGGTTCGCAGTGGACCTCTTCGACGTGGACGAGTCGACGATCACGCCAGGCTCCGGGGCCGGCCTCGAGGCGCTGGGCTCGACCGCCGGCGGTGCCGCCAACCCGAGCGGCAGCCCCGCGCCGGCCGGCACGACCGACCCCGTCGCCACGCGCCCGGCGGCCCGTGATGAGCTGTGGATCCCGCTGCTGGTCATCGTGCTCGTGCTCCTGTGCATCGAGTGGGCCGTGTACGAGCGCGACAGCCTGAGCCGTGGTCGGCGGGCACTCCTGGCGCGACTCGGACGACCGGTCGGACCCCCTGCTGGCCGCCCTGGCGGGCGCTCGTCGCGGCCGGGAGCCTGACCATGGGCATCGCGTTCAGCGACCCGATCGTCCTCGTGCTGCTGCCTGTGCTGCTCGCCCTGACGCTCCTGCTCCACTTCGGCTCGCGGCGGCGGATCGGCACGTTCCGGAGGCGGGCATCGCTTGCCATCCGGGCGCTCGTCCTGGCCGCGCTCACCTTTGCCCTGGCCGGGTTCCAGATCGTGCTGCCGGTCGATCGGCTGGCCACGGTGTTCGTCGTCGACCTGTCCGACTCGGTGGGCCAGGCGGGCCGCACCGAGGCGCTGGCGTTCGTGCGCGACTCCCTCGCGGCGATGCCCCGGGACGACCTCGCCGGCATCGTCGCGTTCGGCAAGGACGCCCTCGTGGAGCGGCTCCCGGCCGAGGTTCGTGAGCTCGACACGATCGCCTCCGTGCCGGTCGAAGGGGCGACGGACATCGGCGGTGCGATGCGGCTCGCCGCCGCACTCTTCCCCGACGACGCCCAGAAGCGGATCGTGCTGCTGTCCGACGGCAACGACACGACCGGCGCCGGCCAGGCCGAGGCGGGTCTCGCCGCGGCCCAGGGGATCCAGGTCCAGACCCACGTCATCGGGCTCGGCGGCGCGGCTGAGGTCCTCGTTGAGCGCGTGACCACGCCGTCGACGGCGCACATCGGCGAGGACATCGAGGTGACGGCGACGATCACCTCGACCGTCGCCCAGCTCTCGACCGTCCGCCTGTTCGCCGACGGCAGCCTCACCGCGACCCGGCAGATGAACCTGCCGGCCGGCCAGACGTCCGTGACGTTCCGGGTCAAGGCTCTGGACCCCGGGTTCCACATCTACCGGGTCGTCGTCGAGGCGGGGCAGGACACGTTCAGCCAGAACAACCGCGCGGACTCGGACACGATCGTCAAGGGCGAGCCGCGGATCCTCGTCGTGGCCGGCAACCCGTCCGTGGGCAGCCAGCTCGTCGATGCGATGCGGGTCGAGCACCAGCTCGTCGACACCGCTCTGCCCGAGGCGATGCCCGCCGACCTCGCCGGCCTGGCGAACTACGACTCCGTCGTGCTCGTGGACGTGCCCCGCAGCCGGCTGACCTCGACCCAGATGCTCGCTCTCCAGACGTATGTCCGCGACATCGGCCGCGGGCTGGTGATGGTCGGAGGGCCCGACAGCTACGGCGCGGGCGGTTACACGAAGACCCCGCTCGAGGAGTCGCTTCCGGTGGACATGGGCGTCCGCGACCGGCAGAAGGAGCCCGACATCGCGCTCGTCGTCGTCATCGACCAGTCGGGCTCGATGGACGCCTGCCACTGCAACACGTTCAACCAGGGCGGCGGCACCCAGATCAGCGGCGTCAAGAAGGTCGACATCGGCAAGGAGGCGATCCTGCGCGCCGTGTCGGCCATGTCGCCCCGCGACCAGCTGGGCGTCGTGGGGTTCAACGAGTCGGCCCATTGGGCCATCCGCACCGCGCCGCTGGGCACCGAGGGCGATGTCGCGAGCAAGATCGCAGGCATCCAGCCCAACGGCCAGACGAACATCTTCGCCGGGCTCGACGAGGCGGTGAAGTCGCTCGAGGGCACGACCGCGGCCCGCCGCCACATCATCCTGTTCACGGACGGCTGGAGCACGAGCGGTGCCTACGCCCAGATCATCGCCCGGATGAAGGCGGCCGGGATCACCCTCTCGACGATCGGCGCGGGCGGCGGCTCCGCGCCGATCCTCGCCCAGCTCGCCAAGGACGGCGGCGGGCGCTATTACCCGGCGCCCGACCCGGGTTCGATCCCGGACATCTTCCTCAAGGAGACCCAGCAGGTCGCCGGCCAGCAGATCGTGGAGGAGGCGTTCCACCCGATCCAGACGAGCGAGTCGCCGATCCTGCGCGGCATCACGACCGGCTTCCCGACACTCCTCGGGTACAACGGGACGACGGCCAAGTCGGCCGCGCAGACGGTGCTCGTGACCGCGCGCGACGACCCGCTCCTCGCGCAGTGGCAGTACGGGCTGGGGCGGTCGGTGGCCTGGACGTCGGACACGACCGGGCGCTGGGCGAAGGACTGGATCGGCTGGCCCGGCTTCTCGCGGTTCTTCAGCCAGCTCGTCTCGTGGACGTTCCCGGGCGAGGAGACGGGCGGCATCGAGGCGCGCTTCGAGACCAAGGCGGGCAAGACGACGCTCCACGTGGAGAGCGTCGGGGCCGATGGATCGCCGCGCGACTTCTACTCGACGACGGCTACGATCGTGGGGCCGAGCCTGACCCCCGTCCAGGCGACGCTCCCCCAGATCGCGCCGGGCGTGTACGAGACCACCCTCGGCGAGCTGGACCCGGGGGCGTACGCGATCCGGCTGACCCAGACGAAGCCCGGCTCGTCGCCGCTCGGCCGGACGGTCGGGCTGGTCGCCCCTACGGCCGCGGAGTACCGGACGATCGGCCCGAACCAGCCCCTCCTGGCGGCCATCCGGTCGGCGACGGGTGGCAAGGTCACCGATGACCCGGCCGCGGTCTGGCTGCACGACCTGGCGCGGACGTCCACGTTCACGGACCTCTGGCCGGCCCTGTTGGTCCTGGCGATGCTGCTCTGGCCGCTCGATATCGCCCTCCGGCGGGTCTCGGTCGGCCGGCGCGAGCTCGCGGCAGCCCGAGGCTGGGTCCGGGCCCTGCCGGCCCGGGGACGGCGCGCTGCGCCGCGCACTCCCGACGTGGAGGTCCTCATCGCGGCGCGCGAGCGTTCGACGGGGATGCGCGCCGCGTTGCGCCAGCCGCAGGAGGGCGGCGGTTCCCCCGGCTGCGGCCGCGACGACACCGGTCGCAGGGCCGGCAAGCGGCGCTACTCCCGGTCCTGCGCCGCGTTCCTCATCCCCCTCGCCTGCACCCGCGGCTCGCACGGACACTCCTGCCGAGCGACCACGTCCTGCCGCGCCCGTCCGACCACCCGCCGGCGGTGCCGAAGCGGCCGACGAGACGATGGCCCGATTGCGTGAGGCCAAGCGGCGGAGCCGCGAGCGTTGAGCGGGCGCCGCAGCTCCTAGTCGACCGGGGGCGGATCCTCGGTCTCGGCCGGCTCGTCGATCTCGTCGTCCGGGTCGCCCATCGCATCGCGCCACGGGCCGAAGAGCGTCTCGAAGTCCTCGTCGTCGAGCTCGTCCTGGACCGTCAGCGCGAGCGCGGTGTCGAGCAGGGCCGGGAGTGCCTTGCGCCGACCGTACTGCTCCGTGGCGACCGGGAGCCACGCTTCGATGCTGCCGGATCGGGCGGCCTGGCTCGGGCCACCCCAGGCGATGATCTCTTCCTGGAGGGTATGGATCACATCCCGGCGCAGCGTGCGCGCGGCCGCGGCCTGGGCGTGTTCGTGGGCTTCATCGCGCGCGGCGGGATCGACCGTCTCCCAGAATGCGGTCAGGCGCTCGAGATCGTCGGGCGACACGTCGGCGATAGCCTTCGCGAGGTCGTCGAGATCCCCATGGATCTCCGGGTCGAGCGTCGGCCAACGGCGCGGCGTAGACGCCGTCGCCGGTCGGATGCGGCGCACACGGCGGGTCCGGCGCATCAGGCTTTCCCCACGAGCTCGGCGTAGCGCTCGCGGAGCTCGCGCCGCAGGAGCTTGCCGGACGGGCCCTTCGGGATCTCGTCGAGGAAGTGGATCTCGGCCGGCACCTTGAAGTCGGCCAGGTGCGCCCGGCAGTGGGCGATGAGGTCGTCGGCCGCCGGCGCCGGACCCTCGCGCGGCACCACGAAGCTCACGACGCGCTCCCCGTACTTCGGATCGGGCGCCCCGATCGTCGCGGCATCCCTGACCGCGGCGTGGCGGTAAAGCACCTCGTCGATCTCGCGGGGCATGATGTTCTCGCCGCCCCGGATGATGATGTCCTTCTTGCGATCGGTGATGTAGACGTACCCGTCGGCATCGACATGTCCGATGTCGCCGGAGTGGAACCAGCCGTGGGCGAGCGCCGTGGCAGTCTCCTCGGGCCGCTTCTCGTAGCCGGCCATCACGTTCTCGCCGCGCAGGCAGATCTCGCCCGATTCGCCGGCCGGGACCGGCTCGTCGGCCTCGTCGAGGATCGCGAGGTCGTTGCCGACCGGCACGCCGATGGACCCGATCCGGCGATAGCCGTCGTCCTCGCCGTAGCGCCGGATGCCGGCCGGTGGATGGGGGTTGAACGTCGAGTAGCAGGTCGTCTCGGACAGGCCGTAACCCTCGATCACCAGGAGCTCGAAACGGCGCTCGAAGGAGCGCTGGACCTCCACGGGCAGAGGCGCCGCGCCACAGATCGCGAAGCGCAGCCCGGGTCGCGGGAAGCGCGCCGGGTCGCTCTCTTCCGCCGGGCGGTTGACGAGGATGCCCAGGTTCGTTGGCACGGCACTGAACCAAGTCACGCCGTGGGCCGAGATCCATTCCCAGTGGCGGCTGGCCGCGAAGCGCTCGGGCATCACGACCGACCCGCCCGACCAGAGCGGCGTCACCGTCGTCACGACCTCGCCGTTGACGTGGAACAGGGGCAGGATGCACATCGCGCGGTCGGTCGCCGTGATGCCGTGCCAGCCGGCGATGTACTCCGCATCGCGCAGGAAGTTGCGCTGGGTGAGCACGACACCCTTCGGCTTCCCGGTCGTGCCCGAGGTGTAGATGATCTGGGCAGGATCGTCGATGCCGATGCCGCCGGGCGGCTCGTCGGGGAGTGCCCGATCATCGGCCGAGGCTTCGCGCACGAGCCCTCCGAGCGACTCCGCCCAGGCCGGGAGGTCCGCCACAGGATCCCCGGGGCCGGTCGCCAGCCCGTCGCTCGCCACGTCGACCACGAGGATGTGGCGCAGGTCCGGCAGCGACGCGCGGATCGGCTCGACCTCCGGCAGCAGGCGGCGATCGACGATGAGCAGGTGCGCCTCGGCGTGCTCGAGGACGTACTGGATCTCCTCGGCCTTGAGCCCCGTGTTGATCGGGCAGGCGACGGCACCCAGCGCCCAGATCGCGAAGTACGGCCAGACGAATTCGGGGCCGTTGAAGCAGAGGATGCTCACGCGCGTGCCGTGTCCCACGCCGCGCTCGGCCAGCACCCGGGCCGCGGCCGCCACGCGGCGGCCCATCTCGGCGTAGCTGAACGTCTCGCCGGTCTCGGGCCGCACGAGGAATGGCGCGTCGGCGCGCTCGGCGACCCGCTCGGCGATCAGCGCCCGGAGGTTGGGATGGCTCGGCTCCGGGGCGCCGCGGAGGCGGGGCTCGATCATGGATCCATCGTACCGTCCGGGCCGCCGAGGAGCCTCCGGGCGCGCCGGGCAGCCTCCGCTGATGCCAACGCGTCGCGGTGGTAGCCTCCGGCCGTGGCCATCCCCGGAACCTTCGCCCGGTCTCGCCGCGGGCTGCGCACCGCGCCGGCCGTGGCGCTCGCCGTCGCCTCCCTGCTCGCCCTCGCCGGCTGCACCACGTCGAACGTCCCAGTAGCGCCGACCCCGGCCGACTTCGGCGGCATCACCCAGGTCCTCCGGGCACGGGGCATCACGGTCACCGATGTCGTGTCGGGCGACGCCGGCTGCCCGGACCCGGAGCTTGCCAAGACCGCGATCGCGTTCCGGATGAGCGGCCTCGACCAGGCGACGCCGGTCCTCGCCCACCTGTATGTCTTCGCCGATCAGGCGGCCTCCGCCCGACGGGCCGGCGACGTGGCGGCCTGCACCCGCTCGTACGTCAAGGATCCGGCGCTCCTCGAGTCGATCGACGTCTCGCCCTACGTGCTGGCGGGAAGCGGACCGTGGGGATCGGCGTTCAGGACCCAGCTGCGGGCCGGCCTGACCGTCGCAGCCGGCGATGGCGGCAGCGGCAAGGGGCCGGGCGGCGGGCCTCCGTAGCCCTCAGACGACCCGCAGGCCCAGGATCCGTCGGGCGATGACCAGCCGCTGGATCTGGCTCGTGCCCTCGCCGATCTCGGTCAGCTTGGCGTCCCGGAAGAAGCGCTCGACGTGGTACTCCTCGACGTAGCCGTAGCCGCCGTGGACCTGGATGGCCGCGTTCGTCGCCCGTGAGCTGACCTCCGACGCGAAGAGCTTGGCCTGCGCCGCCGCGAGCGCGAAGTCACGGCCCTGATCCTTGAGCCATGCCGCCCGCCAGACCATCTGCCGGGCCGCCTCGATCTCGGTCGCCATGTCGGCGATGAGGAACGCCACTCCCTGGAACGTGCCGATGGCCCGCCCGAACTGCTCCCTGGTCTGGGCATAGGGCACGGCCGCGTCGAGGGCCGCCTGGGCGAGGCCGACCGCGAGGGCGCCGATGCTGATCCGACCGCCGTCCAGGATCTTGAGGAACGTCCGGAAGCCATCGCCGCGCGGGCCGAGCATGTCCGCTGCAGTAACGCGAACGCCCTGGAAGATCAGCTCCCCTGTCGCCGACGCGTGCAGGCCCAGCTTCTCCTCGAGCCGGCCGACCGCGAAGCCGGGCGCCGACGCCGGGACGATGAACGCGCTGATCTCGGCGGCGCCGTCATCGCGGGTGCCGGTCCGGGCGGTCACGACGTACGTGCCGGCCTCGCCGGCGTTCGTGATGAACCGCTTCGCGCCATCGATGACCCAGGTCCCGCCATCCGGTCCCTCCTCGTGGCGGGCCGTGGTCCGGGTCCCGCCCGAGTCGCTGCCGGCGCCGGGCTCGGTCAGTCCGTAGGCGCCGAGGACCTTGCCCTGGGCCATCGGGACGAGGTAGCGCGCCTTCTGGTCGTCCGCTGCCGGCGAGATGGAGCGGGCCGCAGCCGAGGCTCGTGTGGGCCGCGACGATGAGCCCGAGGCTGCCCCAGACCCGGCCGATCTCCTCGATCGCGATCGCATAGGCCAGCGTGTCGAGGCCGGCGCCGCCCTCGTCCTCCGGGAACGGGATGCCGAGCCAGCCCATCGTGCCGAGGCGGTCGACGATCGGGCGGGGGAAGCGGCGCGCCTTCTCGTGCTCGTCGACGACCGGAGCGACCTCGGTCACCATGAAGTCGCGGATGGTTTCGCGCAGGAGGACGTGCTCCGGCGAGAGGTCGAGGTCCACGGCCGCAGGGTAGCACCGGGCCCGACGCCCAAGGGAGGCGAGCGTGGCGCCGCTCGCGCGGCCCCGCCCCACCCGGTCGCGTCCCGCCCCTCCGACGCCGCTGGACAGCGCGCCGGCCGATCCTTTGCTAGCCTTCCGCCATGTCCGAGCACGCCCAGCTCGACGCCGACCCCCAGCTCGGCCCGGAGCGGTTCGACCGCGTCCCAGGGCAGTGGCGGGAGCCGCACGACCACACGGCGCAGCTCCACCGGGCGATCCTCCGCGACCTCCGCTCATCCGGGCCGTCGTCGCCCGACGAGGTGGGTCGCCGGGTCGGCACGAGCCGGACGAGCGCGCTCCAGCAGCTCCGAGCCCTCGAAGGCGCCGGCCTCGCCTCCCACGCGACCGTCAAGCACGGCGTGGGCCGCCCGCGCCACGTCTACGACCTCACGCCGGTCGCCCAGGGCCTCTTCCCCGCCAACTACGACGGGCTCGCCACGGACATGCTGGCGGCCATCGAGGCCGTCGGTGGGCAGGATCTCGTCGGCGAGGTCTTCCGGGCGCGGCGGGTCGCGGTCGAGAAGCGGGTCCGCGACCGGCTGGCCGACCGGCTGCCCGAGGGTGCGACGCTCGCCCAGCGGGTCCAGGAGCTCGCGGTGATCCAGGACGAGGCGGGCTACCTGTGCAGCGCGACGGTGGAGGACGACGGCACGTCCGTCCGCCTGGCAGAGCACAACTGCGCGATCTTCCGGGTCGCGACGAGCCATCCCGGCGCGTGCGCCGCGGAGCTCAAGATGTTCGCCGACGTGCTGGGCGCGGACGTCGTCCGCGAGTCGCACATCATGGCCGGCGATCGCTGCTGCTCGTACCGGATCAGCGAGACGGCGACCGACTGAGCGCCCGCGAGCCCGCGGGGCGTCGCGCCGCCCGGCTCGAAGTCAGGCTTCCTCGCGCTCCACCACGTCGCGGCGGGCCGGCTCGAGGACGGGCAACGGGACGTCCGAGACGTTGCGCACGAACGATGCCCCGAGTGCCGTGGCGGCCGCCTGCTGCTGGTCCTCGAGCGAGAGGATCCCGAGCCGACCCAGCGTCGCGAGCTCGTCGCGGATGTAGGTCTTGAGCATCTCCGGCCCGTCCGTGTTGATCGTGAAGCGGACCTCGTTGCGCCGGAACTGGTCGAAGATCCAGCGGAACTCGTCCCAACCGGAGACGACCTGGGTGTTGATGTTCGAGGTCGGGCAGACCTCGAGGACGATGCCCCGCTCGCGGATCATCGCCATGGCTCGGGGGTCGTAGGCCGCCTTCACCCCGTGCCCGAGCCGGTCCGGCTCGAGCAGCTCGACCGCCCTGGCCACCTCTTCGACCGGGCCCGCCTCACCGACGTGGATCGTGAGACCCAGCCCGTACTGGCGCGCGCGCCGGTAGAGCCGGCGGTAGTCGGCGATCCGGAACGTGGCCGATTCGGGTCCGGCGATGTCGATCCCCACGACGCCCCGGTCCCGCCACGAGATCGCCTTCTCGCACAGGATCTCGTTGAGCTCGAACGGGAACGCCTTGTCCAGGCAGAAGATCAGGCCCGGCTTGACCGGGTACTCGAGCGTCGCCCGGTCCATCCCGCGGACGGCGGCCGCGATGATGTGGTCGAGGTCCTGCTCCCCTCCCCGGTTCCGCTTCATCGGGTTGAAGCGGAGCTCCATCGTGGTGACGTTGTTCTTGCGGTACGCGCCGCCGACGACCTCGTAGACCGCCCGCTCCACCGCGATCGGGGACGACTGGATCAGCTCGGTCCAGTGGAAGAGCTGGAGGTAGCCGTCGAAGCTGCGCGACTTCGGCGACACGGTGATCATGTCCCGGAATTCCCAGTAGTCCTTCGTCGGCAGGCGGATCCCCTGGGCGTGGGCGATGCCCCACATGATGGCCGGCGTGACCGCGCCGCCGAGGTGGCAGTGGAGCTCGGCGAGCGGGACCTTGCGGCTCAGGAGGCGGGCCATGTGCCCCGAGGATAGCCGACGGCGCCGCGGCCCACCTGCGTCGCCGGAACGAGCCTCAATGGGCGCCGATGCAGACGGTCAGCGACACCCGATGGTCCCCGGCCTGGACGTCGAACTCGTAGCGGCCGGCCGGCCATTGGGCGCGATCCTCCCGCTCCAGGTAGGCGATCCCCCGGTTGCCCGGCGGGGAGATCTGGCGGACGACCCCTTCGAGCGGCAGGATCCCGGACCCATCGTTCCACCACGCGCCGACGCGCCAATCCGGCACCAGTGCCGCGGGGACGGTGATCGCCACCAAGGATGGACTGCCCGCCAGGCGGGGCGCGGACAGGCAGAGACCGGTGTCCGGCCACAATGTCAGGCTCGTCCCGTTCCAGGCCGGGCCGGGATCGACGTCCACCCATTGGGTCCAGGGGCCGATGCCAAGGAGCCGGTTGCCGTTGCCGCCGTTGCCGACGCCCCAGTCACCCGAGTGCGGGGCGAGATCCCGGACGATCCGGTCGATCACCGCCTGGTCGAGGCCGCCGGCGCCAGGGGTCGCAGCGACCGAATCGATGCAGAACCCAAGGGCGGTCACGTGGTCGGGCGTGAGAAGGTGGAGCTCGTAGCGGCCATCCGGGAACGTGAGGCCATCCCGCCGGGCGAGCGCGGCGAACTCACTGCGACCGGGGATGTCGATCCGCGCGAGCTGCTCGTCGACGGTCGCCACCCACGGCCCTTTCGAAAACCAGCCGAGGACGCTGAAGTCGGTCGACATCCCCTCCGGGACCGTGATCCCGAGGACGGTCGGGGCGGCGGGCAGGGTCGGGACAGCGGTGCAGTCCGTCCCGATGGGCTGCGGGTCGCGGATCGGCGGTTCCGGACGTTCCGAGACGGGGTCCAAGGGAACCCACTGGCTCCAGTTCGCCCACTCGAACGTGCTCGAGCCGAGGATGTCCGTGCCCACGCTGATCCCCCACGCGCCCAGGCGCGGAGGACCCTTGATCCCGCCAGAGGCCAGGACGACGGGGCGGTCGGGTTCGACGCTCGGGTCGGGCGAGCCCGGCGGCGCGCTCTGCGAGGCGGCGACCACCGCGGCGACCGAGGGGTTGAGCGACGCGCCGGGATCGCGCGCCCCATGGCTTGGCAACGGCGAGCACCAGCAGGGCGAGGATCGCGACCCCGACGAGGATCGGAGGCACGCGACGACGGCGCGTGTCGAGCTTCGCCGGCGCGAACGCCACCTCGGTCTCTGTCACGAACTCCGCCTTCGATGGTCCCGGCGATCCCGAGCTGTTCGGCCGAACCCGGCCGGGCCTCAGCTTGCGGCCGGGATGATCCGACCCTGCGCGTCGATCGTCGCCTGGCGACGCGCCCTGCGGAGCTCGGCGCCGGGCACCTGGTCGCGGGCCCGGTAGCTGGAACGAACCAGCGGACCGGACTCCACGTGCCGGAAGCCGAGCTCGAGCGCCTCGAGCCGCATGTCTTCGAATTCGTCGGGATGGACGTATCGGTTCACCGGCAGGTGGGCCGGTGTCGGGCGGAGGTACTGGCCGATCGTGAGGATGTCGCAGTCGACCTCGCGCAGGGCGGCGAAGGCCACGGACAACTCGTCCCGTGTCTCACCGAGGCCGACCATGAGCGAGCTCTTCGTGTGGACCGCGTTGCCAAGCTCCAGGGCGTCGCGCTTGGCCTGCGCCAGGACACCCAGGCTGCGATCCCAGCGGGCCCGCTTGCGCACGGGCTTCTGGAGCCGCTGCACGGTCTCGAGGTTGTGGTCGAGGATGTCGGGGCCGGCCTCCATGACCGTCCGGAGCGGGGCGGGCTTGCCGTCGAAGTCGGGGATGAGGACCTCGACGCCCATGAGCGGGGCCACGGCCTTCAACCGCCGGATCGTCTCGGCGAAGATGTGGGCGCCGCCGTCGGCCAGGTCATCGCGGGCCACGCTCGTCACGACGACGTGCTCGAGCCCGAGGGCGCCGATCGCCTCCGCGACGCGGCGCGGCTCATCCTCGTCGTTCCAGGTGGGCCGGCCCGTCTTCACGGCACAGAAGCCGCACGCACGGGTGCATGTGTCGCCGAGGATCATGATCGTCGCGGTGCGCTCGTCCCAGCACTCCCCGATGTTCGGGCAATGCGCCTCCTCGCACACCGTGTTCAGGTTGAGGCCGCGCAGCAGGCGCTTCAGGTCGTGGTAGTTCTCCCCGGAGGGGATGCGCGCCCGGATCCAGTCCGGATGGCGCCGCAGCGGGGTCGAGCCATCGGCCGCGGGCTCGGCCAGGGAGCCGCCGCCGAGCGCGATCGAGAGGCCGGCCCGCGGGTCGTGGTGACCGCCGGCCGGGCTCGGTCCGTGCCCGTCGGTCGGTGTGTAGATCGGCAGTTCGCGGCCCACGCCGGGAGTGTACGCGGGCGTGCGTGCGGGCGCCCGGGGACCGGCCGCACCGCCGTGCGCCGCGACACCGCGGCGCCCTCGCTCGGGAGTCTCGCAGCGGCCGGTCCGCGGGTCGGCTCGGGGGTCAGCGCGCCGCGCCGACCAGATAGCCCTGGGTCACTTCGTCCTTGTGCGCTGCGAAGGCGCCAAGGACCTCGCCCTTCTCCCTGGCGGGGACCCCGACGGCGTCGAGGGTGCGGCCAAGCTCGGCCGCGACTTCGTCGAACTCATCGGGCGAGATCTTGAGCTCGCGATGGGCGGCCTCCAACCCAGCAGGTCGTGGCCCGGCCGGGTCGGCGAGTACTCGAACGGTCCGCCGGCAACGGCGCACACCCAGAGCGTGCGCATGAACTTCAGGCCGGGCAGCCGGCCGAGGTTATTGGTGTGCCATTCCCGGAGGGCCGGGTTCTTCGACTCCTGGCCGACGATCGGGTTCTTGACCACGGCGTCGCTGAAGTGGTCGACGACGGCTGCGACGGCGAACACGCCACCGAGTCGGTCGTACAAGCTGGCTTCGGACATGGTTGGGCTCCTCGTTCCTGTGCGTGCGTGTCGTGCGGGCCGGGCGAACCGGCCCGGTGGGTCAGGCCGCGCCCTTGGCGGCGTACTCCGCCGGATGGTCGCCGCGGTCCTTGTCGCTCGTTCGGGCGATCATCGCCAGCGTCGCCTCGATGGTCATGCCGTTGGCATCCGCGGCCTTCTTCACGTCTTCATAGGTGATGTTGGTCCCGGGCTTGCCCATGTCGTTATGGGCCTGCATGCAGCCACAGTTCAGGCACATCGCTTCACCTCCTTCCTCGTTCGGTTCCTGTCGTAGCGGCGGTCGCTCCACCGGTCACGCGCTCTTCGCCGCGGTATGGAATGTCACGCAACAGCGGCCCGGGGCCGGATCCAGCTCGACGGTCGCCTGCGTCCCTGACCCGTCCACGACTCCCTGCGCCCAGGCGAGATTCATCCCGCACGTCAGGTCGCGGTGCCCCGCGACGAGGGCGTCGTACGGGCAATTGCGAAGGCGGACCGTAGCGCTCGCCAGCTCCGTTTCCGGCTCGAAGCCGGCGCCGGCCAGGACCCTGAGCAGGGCGCCCAGGGAACGACGGCGTCCGGGTCGTGGGCCGGCTTCCCGTCGAGCGCCTTCGCCGGCAGCCGCGCCTTGCGCGTGGGCGACCTCCGCGAGCGCCGCCGTTCCGACCTCGGCATCGAGTGCGGCGAGGGTCGTCGCCATGAGGTCCGCGGCGAGGTCGTAGCGACGTGGCGGCAGCGAGACCGCGATCTCGCGCCCGGCCCGTCGATAGAGCTTGGCGGGCCGGCCGGCGCCGGGGCCGGAGCGACCGCTGCGGCGTCGGTTCTCCGTCTGGAGCAGGCCGGCGTCGACGAGCCGGTCGAGATGGAAGGCCGCGAGCTCGCGACTCATCGCCAAGGCTGTGGCGGCATCGTCGCGCCCGACCGGCTCGGGGCTCCCTGCCACGAGGTCGTAGAGGCGCTGGCGGTTTGGCTCCGCGAGGACACCGATCTGGGCGATGGGGTCGTGGAGTGCGGGCTCGTCGCTCATGGCCGCACTCTAACAGAAACGGCGATTATCTAAAACACCTGACGTCGGAGTTGGCGCCGGGCAGCCGGAAGCGGCGCCGGCGCTTGCCCGGCGGCTTGGAGAGTGGGTGCTGCGGCGGGTTAGAAGATCGCGGTCGAGGGCCCGACGGCCTCGAGCCAGGCCTTGACGTCGCGCAGGAACGCGGCCGCCCCGGCGCCGTCGTTGGCCCGATGGTCGATGCCCATGACGAGGTTCATGACCGGTCGGATCGCGATCGCGTCGCCGTCTCGCTCTCGATGACGACGGCGCGCTTCGGTGATCGCCTCCATCGTGATGATGGCGACCTCCGGCACGTTGATGATCGGCATCGTCAGGTTCGAGCCGAGCCAACCGGTGTTGTCGATCGTGAACGTCCCGCCGCCGAAGTCGTCGATCCGGAGCTTGTTGGCCCGTGCCCGCCCGGCGACATCGGCGATCGCGTGGTTGATCCCGTTGATCGATTGCTGGTCGACATCGCGGACGACCGGCACGATGAGCCCATCGTCGACCGCCACGGCGACGCCCATGTTCATGCGCCGCTTGGCCAGGAGGCCGTCGTCGGTCCAGTGGGCGTTGAAGGTGGGGTTGCGGTGGAGCGCCTCGACGCAGGCCTTGATCACGAAGGGCACGTAGCTCAGCGAGATCCCCTCGCGGGCCTGGTACTCGCGCTTGTTCGACTCACGCAGGCGGACGAGGCCGGCGACGTTCACTTCCATGTGGACGTACGCGTGGGGAACGGCGAGGGCTCGGGTCATCTGGGCCGCGATGCCCTTGCGCATCTGGGTCATCGGCAGGAGCACTTCGTCGGCGCCGGCCGGGAAGGCGATCGGGGACGGAGCTGGACTGGAGGCTGCGGCTCGGGCGGCGCCGGAGGTTGCCGGTGCCGAGGCCGCCGAGGGGGCGGGGGCGGCCGCGGCCGCTCCCTGGGCGCCGACGGGCTTGCCGGTCCGCTGGGCCTCCACGAAGTCGAGGACGTCGTCTCGGGTCAGCCGACCGCCGCCACCGGTGCCGACGATCTGGGCCGCCTCGAGGCCGTGCTCGCGCAGCAGCCGGCGCACGGCCGGCGTCATCCGGGCGTCCGGATCGCCGACGGCCGCGGTCATCACGGCGGCCATCGGCTCGGCCATGACCGGCATCGCGGGCGCGCGGGTGGGCCGCTCATCCGAGCCGGCCGGCCCATTGGCCGGGGCGGCAACCGGTGCCGCGACGACAGGCGGAGCGGCGGTGGCGGCCGCGGCGGCGGGTGCTGCCTTGGCGGCGGTGCGGCGGCCGCGGGCGCGGAGTCCGCTTCGGCGGCGCCGGCCTCCTCGATGATCGCGATCTCGGCGTTGTTCGGGACCGTCTCGCCTTCCTGGACCAGGATCTTGGTGAGCTTGCCCGCGACCGGCGACGGCACTTCCGCGTTGACCTTGTCGGTGATGACCTCGAGCAGGGGCTCGTACTTGGCGACGTCGTCGCCGACCTGCTTGAGCCACTTGCCGATCGTCCCCTCGGCGACGCTCTCGCCGAGCTGGGGCATCGTCACTTTGGCCACTGGGTCGCTCCTCCGAAAGGCTCGCTCATGCGAGCGCTAGTGTCGCCCATTTCGAGCCCCCCGGTCGAGCACCCCGTTCGCGGCGGGTGGCGCCGGCGGCTTAGCGGCGCTCGGGGGGCTCGAAGTGGCGGTAGCGCTCGATGCCCGTCGCGGTCAGGGTGGCGAGCTCTGAGAACAGCGCCTCGTCGACGCGGGTGAAGTTGAAGCACGCCTTGCCTTGCATCCGGCGCTTGAGCTCGGGCGAGATGCCGTCGACCAGCTCGGGCAGCCCGTAGACCGGCATCAGGTAGTAGCTCACGTAGCTCTTGCCGACCCGGATCCCCGCGACGTAGTCCCACGGATGGCCGCCGGGCGGCTTCTCGAGCTTGACGTCGCCGTTCGGGGAGGACCCGCTGAACAGAAGGCCGTCGGCATTCGCCTCGATGATCGAGCGCAGCCGCGCCGCCACCGCCGGGAAGTCGCGGGCAGGAGCCGAAGCGCCGGCCATCAGTAGGCCACCAGCTTGCGGACCGCCTCGAGGATCTTGTCCGGGTTCACCATGAACCAGTCCTCCAGCACATGGTTGTAGGGCACGCCGGGCACGTCCGGACCGGCGACCCGGGTGACCGGACCGTCGAGATAGTCGAACGCCTCTTCGGCGACGATCGCGGCGATCTCAGCGCCGTAACCACCGAACTTGTTGTCCTCGTAGACCACCAGGCACTTGCCTGTCTTCTTGACGCTCGTGAGGAGCGTGTCCCGGTCGAGCGGGCGGAGCGTCCGGACGTCCACGACCTCGACGCTGATGCCCTCGTCGGCAGCGACGTCGGCCGCCTCGAGCGCGTAGTGGGCCATCAGCCCATAGGCCACGATCGTGAGCTGCGAGCCGGCGTGGGTGACCGCGGATCGACCCAGCGGCACGACGTACTCGCCATCGGGAACGTCGCCCCGGACGGAGCGGTACATCTTCTTGTGCTCGAAGAACAGCACCGGATCGTCGTTCCGGATCGACGACCGGAGCAACCCCTTGGCGTCGTACGGCGTGGACGGGATCACCACCTTCAGCCCGGGGATGTGGCAGAAGAACGCCTCGACGGACTGGCTGTGGTACAGCGCGCCGTGGACGCCGCCCCCGTACGGGGCCCGGATCGTCATCGGCACCCCGAGCGCGTTGTTCGAGCGGTAGCGCATCCGGGCGGCCTCGGACAGGATCTGGTTGAAGGCCGGGAAGATGAAGTCCGCGAACTGGATCTCCGCCACGGGCCGCAGCCCATTGACGGCGGCCCCGATCGACGTCCCCACGATCATCGACTCGGTGAGCGGCGTGTCGATGACCCGGTCGGCCCCGAACTCGTCGTACAGCCCGTCCGTGGCCAGGAAGACGCCGCCCTTCTTGCCGACGTCCTCGCCGAGGACGATGACCGACGGGTCGCGCCGCATCTCCTCGCTGAGACCCTCCCGGATCGCCTCGATGAACGTCCGGGTCGGCATCAGAAGGTGCCCTCGATGCCCTCGGCGTACACGTGCATGAGCGCCGTCTCGACGGTGGGGTCGGGCCGCGACTCGGCGTAGTCCGTCGCCTCCTCGACCGCGGCGGCCACCTCGGCCGTCACCTGCGCCTCGACCTCGGCGGTGAGGATGCCGGCCTTGCGCAACTGCTCCCGGAACAGCGGCAGCGCGTCGCGGGCCCGCTCGGCCTCGAGCTCCTCGGCCGGGCGGTACTTCGTCTGCTGGTCGTCCGAGGAATGGGCGGTCAGCCGGAGTACCTTGGCCTCGATGAGCGTCGGCCCATCGCCCCGCCGCGCCCGATCCACCGCCTCGCGGGCGACGCGGTAGCACGCCAGCACGTCCGAGCCGTCCACGACGACGCCCGGGATCCCGTAGCCCGACGCCCGGGCCGCGACATCCGGGACCGCGAGCTGGAGCGGGCCGGGGACGCTGATCGCGTAGCCGTTGTTCTCGACGACGAACACGAACGGCAACTTGTGGATGGCCGCAAAGTTGAGGCCCTCGTGGACATCGCCCTGGTTGGACGAGCCCTCGCCCATGAACGTCATCGCCACCTGCCCGGTGCCCCGGATCTTGGCGGCGAGCGCGATGCCGACGGCGTGCAGGATCTGGGTCGCGACCGGCGAGCTGACCGAGACGATGTTGTGCGACGGGTGACCGTAGTGGCCGGGCATCTGGCGACCGCCCGACGAAGGGTCATCGGCCGTGGCGTATTGGGCGGTCAGGATGTCGCGCGCCGACATGCCGAAGGTCAGGCACGTGGCGATCGAGCGGTAGAACGGAGCGATCCAGTCGTGGCCCTTCTGGAGGGCCCACGTGATGCCGACCTGGGCGCCCTCGTGGCCCTGGCCACTGATGACGAAGGGGATCCGTCCGGCGCGGTTGAGGATCCACATCCGCTCGTCGACGGCCCTGGCGAGCGCGACCATCCGGTACATCTCGACGAGCTCGGTATCGCTCAGACCGACTGCGTCCCCGACATGCCCCGACGCGGCCTTGGCGGCCTTGGGGGCCTTAGGGAGCTTGACCGCCGCCACGGACCCGGCCGCCGATGCCGCGGCCGCCGGCGCCGACGATACCCGCGGCACACCCCCGGATCGCGACTTCCCGTTGCCCTGCGGTCGCACGGCCATCGGTCGATCGGCCTCCCCTGCGTCAGATGTGGGTCGGTGGCTCAGAAGTTGATGGAGCGGCCGTCGACGGCCATCGCCGCTTCGCCGATCGCTTCGGCCAGCGTGGGATGGGCGTGCGTCGCGGCGCCGATCTCCCACGGGGTGGCGTCGAGGCTGAAGGCGACCGACGCCTCCGCGATCAGGTCGGTCGCGTGCGGCCCGACGATGTGGATGCCCAGCGTGTCGTCGGTCTCGGCGTCACCGATGACCTTGACGAAGCCCTCGTACTCGCCGCCGACGAGCGCCTTGGCGATGGCCTGGAAGGGCATCCGGCCGACCTTGGTCTTGAGGCCCTGCTCCTCGCACTGCTGGATCGTCAGGCCGATCGAGGCGATCTCGGGCCGGCAGTACGTCGCCCGCGGCTGCTTGACGTAGTCCATCTCGTGGACGTCCTTGTCGCCGGCGATGACGTGGGCGGCGATGATCCCCTCGTGCCCCGCGACGTGGGCCAGCCACAGCCCGCCGATCATGTCGCCGATCGCGTAGATGTGCGGCTCACGCGTGCGCATCTTGCCGTTGACCTTGACGAGCCCCTTGTCGAGCTCGACCCGGGTCGTCTCCAGGCCGATGTCCTCGACGTTCGCCGCCCGGCCGGTCGCCACGAGCATGACCTCGGCCTTGACCTCCTCGGTCGACCCGCCCTCGGGCCCCACGTCGACGCAGACGCCGTCCTTGGTGACCTCGACCTTGGCCGGGTCGAAGCGTGCCTTCGTGATGACCTTGATCCCGCGCCGGGTGAAGCTCTTCTCGACGAGCTGGCTCACGTCCCGGTCTTCGAGCGGCACGAGCGTCGGCAGGTACTCGAGCAGGGTGACCTTGGTGCCGATGTCGTGGAAGAAGCTCGCGAACTCGACGCCGACCGCGCCCCCGCCCACGATCACGATGCTCTTCGGGGCATCCGCCCGGCGCAGGACGTCGTCGCTCGTCAGGATCCGCTTGCCGTCGGGGGTCAGGCCGGCCAGGCTCTTCACTCGCGAGCCGGTGGCCAGGATGATGTCGGTCGCCTGGAGCAGGCGCTCCCCGCCGGCCGAGCCTTCGGCCGCACCGTCGGCGGCTCCCTGGACGACCCGCACGCGACCCGGGCCCTCGAGCTTGCCGCGACCCTGGACCCAGGCCACCTTGTTCTTGTCGACGAGCGTCTTGAGGCCCGTCCACATGCGCTTCACGACCTGGTCGCGGCGGGCCGCCATCTGGGTGTAGTCGACGGTGGGCTCGCCCTTGAAGACGACCCCGTAGTCCTTGAGGTGCCCGGCCCGGTTCATCATCTCGGCCGACTCGAGGAGCGCCTTGGTCGGGATGCAGCCCCGGTGGAGGCATGTCCCGCCGATCTTGTCCTCGTCCACGAGCGCGACGCGGAGGCCGAGCTGGGCCGCCCGGAACGCGGCCGTGTAGCCGCCCGTACCCGCGCCCAGGACGACGACGTCGAAGTCGTTGGAAGAGCCGACGGCCATGGTCAGAGGGGCTCGGAAACGGCCGGCGACCGAAGCCGGCGGAGGGGTTGGGTCATCGGTTCGATGGTACGCGCGACATCCGCCGAGGCGCAACCGCGCCCGAACGGGGCGGACAGGCCCCGGGCGGGTGCGCGCCAGCACCCTGATCGAGCATGGCCCAGTGCTAGACTCGGCTCGCGCCCCACAGGCACGACGCGACCGAGCCGTGCGTGCGGGCCCGTGTCGGGCCGGGGCACGTTGACGGAGCACCGAGCGTGGACCCTGGGACCATCGCCGTCGACCTGGCCCTCGTCCTCGTGGCGTACCTGACGGGCTCGATCCCGGTGGGTGTGCTGGTCGCCCGGTTCAGCGGCGGGCCGGACCCGCGGACGGTCGGGTCGGGGCGGACCGGAGGCACCAACGCGCTGCGCGCCCTCGGGCGCAAGTGGGCGACGGTCGTGGTCATCGGCGACCTGCTCAAGGGCGCCCTGCCGGTTGTCCTCGCCCGGGTCGTGACGGGCCAACCCGTGGTCGAGGTCGCGTGTGCCTTCGCCGCGGTCGTCGGGGCGTCGCGCTCCGTGTTCCTCGGCTTCGGCGGCGGGCGCGGCGTCGGGACGGGCGTGGGGACGATGCTCGTCATCCAGCCGGTGGCGCTGCTCATCGCCGGGCCGGTCTTCGTGATCGTGATCCTCATCACCCGCTACGTGTCCCTGGGGTCGCTGCTCGCGTCCGCGGCGATGTTCCCGGCGATGGGCCTCATCTGGCTCGTGGCCAGCGGCGCGGTCCCGCCCGCGTACCTCGTCTACGCGGCAGCGGGGCCGGCCCTCATCTGGCTGGCCCACGCCGACAACATCGACCGGCTCATCCATGGCACGGAGCGCAAGTTCGACCTGGGCCTCCTGGGCGGCCGCCGCTCGAGCCAGGGCTGAGCTCATCGCGGGTGTGACGCCCACCGGGCGCCGCGCGTCAGGCGAACGACGAGGCACCGATAGACCCAGCGATAGCGGAGGACCCCATGGGCACCGAGTTCCCGGCCGGCGCCGACCAGACGATCGTGGTGTATGTCTCGCAGGACACCAGCGAGGAAGTCGACCCTCTCGTCCTGTACCGCCACATCGCCGAGGATGCCGCGACTCGCGCAGCGTCGGGCCAGCGGATCGTCTCGATGTCATCGGTCCCACTCCGCCACGCCCAGGCGTTCCTGGCCCGCGAGGGCAGCGGCTACGAGACGAAGGTTGCCGTCACCGTGGTCTACGCGGCGGGCTGAGTCCCAGCCGGAGACGGCACCGGAGCTGGCCCGGGAATCGAAACGACCCGGGCGGCTGACGGCCCGGGTCGCTTGGTGTCGCGGGGCGGGTCGGACTGGGCGGCCGACCCGGAGAGGAGTATGGAACTAGTTGCCGCGCATGCTCCGGAAGCAGTCGCTGCAGTAGACGGGCTTGCCGCTCGTCGGTCGGAAGGGGACCTGGGCCTCGCGGCCACAGTTGCTGCACGTAGCGGTGAACATCTCACGAGCGCCGCGCTCGTAGCCACCACCGCCGCCGTAACCACCGCCCCCGCTGCTGTAGCCGCCGCCGGAGCTGTAGCCCCCGCTGGCGCCGTAAGCACCTGCGCCGCCGCCCGTCGAGCCACGCGCGGCCTTGCGGCTCGCTCGACAGCTCTGGCAGCGACGAGGCTCGGTGAACCCGCGCTGTGCGTAGAAGTCCTGTTCACTGGCTGTGAACACGAACTGCTGACCGCAATCTGCGCAGGTCAGGGTCTTGTCGTTATACACCTAAACGAAACTCCTCTCGGGTAGCCCGCGCGATCCGTCGTGATCCCGCGTCAGCCGAGAGGAGTCCGGGTCGGTTCGTATGAGCTACATGTTCTGTCATGGGCGGACCCCATGACGTTGTACGGGCGGGACTATACGGCCAACGTCAATCCCTGTACAGGGGTGGATTTGACGTATGGCGCGTGCACGCGCCGGAGCCGGGCCGAAGGGGCCTCCGGATAGGCACCCGAGAGGCCCCCGGACGCCCCGAAACGGACCCCGATCAGTCGGGTCTGGCCCAGTCGCGCGAGCGCTCCACGGCCCGGTGCCAGCCGCGCATGAGCTCGGCCCGCCGGGCCGCCGACATCGATGGTTCGAACCGCCGGTCCACCCTCCGGAGCGAGGCGATC
Organism: uncultured Chloroflexia bacterium; assembly: GCA_963849405.1. Taxonomy (GTDB): domain Bacteria; phylum Chloroflexota; class Limnocylindria; order Limnocylindrales; family CSP1-4; genus C-114. The sequence continues at coordinate 16,957 of CAWKHG010000006.1, read as the reverse complement.
TCGGCCGGGGAGGCCCAGAAGCCGACCGCCAGCCCGGCCAGCGCCGCCGCTCCCCAGGCCGTCGTCTCGACCACCGTTGGCCGCTCGACCGGGACGTCGAGCAGGTCGGCCTGGAACTGGAGCAACGCGTCGTTGACCGCCGCGCCTCCGTCGACCCGGAGGGCGTCGAGGCGGACGCCGGCATCGGTCCGCATGGCCTCGAGCAGGTCGGCGACCTGGTAGGCCATCGAGTCGATCGTCGCCCGCGCGATCTCGGGCAGCCCGGTCCCCCTGGTGAGGCCCACGATCACGCCCCGGGCGTAGGGGTCCCAGTACGGTGCGCCGAGGCCAACGAACGCCGGCACGAGATACACCCCGCCGGTGTCGGTGACGCCGGCCGCCAGGCGCTCCACGTCGGCCGAGCGCTCGATGACCCGCAGGCCGTCGCGCAGCCACTGGACGGCGGCGCCGGCCACGAAGACCGAGCCCTCCAGCGCGTAGGTCGTCGGACCGTCCGGCCCCAGGCGCCAGGCGACCGTCGTCAGCAGGCCGCTGCCCGAGACGACCGGCTCGGTCCCGGTGACGAGCAGCATGAATGCCCCGGTCCCGTAGGTGTTCTTGGCCTCGCCCGGCGCGAAGCACGCCTGCCCGAACGTCGCGGCGTGCTGGTCCCCGGCGATGCCGGCGATCGGGATCTCCGCGCCGAAGATGCCGGCCTCGGTCGAGCCGAACACCTCGGACGACGAGCGGACCTCGGGCAGCACGGCGCGCGGGACCTCCAGGATCCCCAGCAGCTCGTCGTCCCAGGCCAGCTTCCGGATGTCGAAGCACATCGTCCGGCTGGCGTTCGAGACGTCCGTGGCGTGAACCCGGCCGCCCGTGAGGCGCCACAGCAGGAAGCTGTCGACGGTGCCGAAGGCGAGCTCGCCGCGTTCCGCGCGCTCCATCAGCCCCGGCGCCGAGCGCAGGATGTGGCGGATCTTCGTGCCGCTGAAGTACGCATCCACCGGCAGGCCGGTCCGTTCCCGGATCAGCGGTTCGAGGCCGCGCGCCCGGAGCTCCTCGCAGAACGGCGCGGTGATCCGGCTCTGCCAGACGATCGCGTCGGCCACGGGCCGGCCGGTCGCGCGATCCCAGATGACCGTCGTCTCGCGCTGGTTGGTCAGCCCGATCCCGGCGATGTCCGCAGGCGTCGCTCCGGCGTCGGCGATGGCCGCCCGGGCCGCCTCGATCTGGCTCGACCAGATGGCTTCAGGATCGTGGGTGACGTGGCCCGGTTCGGGATAGACCTGCGGGAACTCCCGCGCCGCCGAGGCGACGGGGCGGCCGGTATGGTCGAACAGGATGGCTCGCGACGAGGTCGTGCCCTGGTCCAGGGCCAGGATGTAACGAGCCGGCACGGCGCGGCTCGTTCAGGGCCGCGGGGTGAGCGCGGCGATCGGCCAGGCGCCCTCGACCGGGGCGCGGTGGCGACCCTCTACTGCTCCACCCAACGCATAGCGCGCATCCACCACTCGAGGAAGCGGCGCCGAAGCTGGATCATCTGGGTTCCCCTCATGTCGCGCGGCCTCCGGTATGGGGAGTCCGCGTTCGGATACACGTTCACACAATTCTTCGTGCGTGGGGTCGATCTGGATCAGTTCTTGGTTCCCGGAGTCACCACGAATCGCGCTCGTGACGCCGGTCCTGTTCGCGAACGCTAGTCCCGCCCGCGCTCCGAACGATGTCGCCGAATGGACAGTCCGCAGTACCACTTTCATACAACCGCTCCGCCGGCGGCCGGCACGTCGAAATCGTGGTGGGCCCGCGCCAGGAACGCCGCCACCTCGTCCTGGCGCCGGCGCTTCGTCCAGCCGAGCTCGCCGCCGAGGATCTCCGCGACCCGTGGCGCGATCGCGGCACCCCGGTCCGGCAGCTCCTGGGCCAGGCGCGTCCGCCGGACCATGACGTCGGCGACGCCGAGCGCGAGCTCCTGGCGGGCGGCCCAGACGACCTCGACCGCGAGGTGGTCGATCTCCGGGGCGAGCGCCTGGAGAAGGTCGAGCCGCTCGCCGAGGGCGACGACATCCACCGCCTGTGTCCCGTGGCGGGCGACCAGCCGCGCGGCGTGGCGCTGCTCCAGTCCAACGCGCGCCAGCCGGCCGGTCAGCGCTTCAACGAGGGCATCCAGCGTCGGCTTGCCGGCCGCGCCGATGATGGGCAGCTCGTCGGTTCGCGAGTGCCCGGCTCGGGAGATCCCCTGGCCCTGGCCGCCCCGGATCGCGCCCTCGTAGGCGGCGTCCGTCGCCGCGTCCACGGCGTCGCGGGCCATGATCCGGTACGTCGTGTACTTGCCGCCGCCGATCCGGGTCAGGCCGTCCGGCTCGACCTGGATGCGGTGCTCCCGGGAGACGCGGAGGGTCGACCCATCGGCCGACGGTCCGTCGCCGACCAGCGGCCGCAGGCCCGCGTACGTGCCGACCAGGTCGGCCCGGGTCAGGTCCACGTCGAGCGTGCGGTTGACCGCAGCCAGGATCTCCTCGACGTCGTCGGACGTCGGCACGACGCCGTCGGGCGGCCCTTCATACGGCAGGTCGGTCGTGCCGATGAGCCAGTGGCCGGGCCACGGAACGAGGAACACGACCTTGCCGGGGACGCGGATCGTCAGCCCCGAGGCCGCCGGGATCCGGTCACGGCGGACGATGAGGTGCGTGCCCCGGCTGGGCCGGATGTCCGTCGCCGCCGAACCCTCCACCGGGAACGCGCCGTCGGGCAGGCCGGACCACACGCCGGTCGCGTCGATCACCGCCCGGGCGCGGATGACGAACTCCGACCCGCCGAGCTCGTCGTGGACGTGCGCGCCGGCGATCCGGCCACGCTCGCGAATGGCGCCGTGGGCGCGCAGCCGGGTCGCGATGACTGCGCCGCGGTCCCGGGCCGTGCGGGCGACCGCGAGCGCGAAGCGGGCGTCGTCCTCGACGCCGTCGTGGAACACGAACGCACCTCGCAGCCTGGGGCGGCGGAGGACCGGCGTGTGCTCCAGGGCGGCCTCGACGCCCAGGTAGCGATGGCGTCCCCCGTCACGTGACGCGCCGAGCAGGTCGTACAGGGTCAGGCCGGCGCCATAGAACGGGCGGACCGTGATCGGGTCCCCGTAGAGCGGGAAGAGCAGCGGCTCCAGGCGCACGAGGTGCGGCGCGATCCGCAGGAGGCGACTGCGCTCCGCGAGCGCCTCGCGGACCAGCCCGAAGCGCAACTGCTCGAGATAGCGCGAGCCCGCCGTGGATCAGCCGGCTCGACCGGCTCGACGTGCCGGCGGCGATGTCCTCGCGCTCGATGCAGGCCACCCGCAGGTCGCGGCTGACGCCGTCGAGCGCAGCGCCGGCCCCGGTGACCCCGCCGCCGACGATGAGCGAGGTCCCAGTCTCGTTCGCCAGGCGGGCGAGGTCGGCCCGGCGCCGTTCCAGCGGCCCGCCTGCTTCGCCCGCCGTGCCCTGCACGCCTCCGGTCACGCCGGCGGGCGGCGCATGGCCAGCCGCACCATGAGCCCGATCGTCCCGACGAGGAGCACGACGATCACGAGCGGCGTCCGGAACACGAGGTCCTGGCCGGCCGGCGGGAGCAGACCGGTCACGGCGGCCAGGCCGAGGGCGAGCGCGACGACGGCGACTGCGACAAGGAGCACCTCGCGGCCGCCGGGCGTCGAGGCGCTGGGCGCCCTGCGTCGAGTGGGCGGCGGTTCAGGCCTCACCCCCGCGTCGGGCGGCGGCTCTCCGATACCCGGTTCGTCAGCCACGATCCGCCTCGGCCGGGATGCCGATCGGGGCCACGAGCACCCTGCCGGCCAGGGCGGCGCCGCGCCGCGTCCGGAGGCCCGCCTTGGGGCGATGGAACGTGATCGTGAGGTCGGCGCGGACCACCGGGTCCGAGATCTCGCCGCTCGTCAGGTCCACGGCGGTCGGGGTGTCCACGGCGACCACCGGCACCCCGGCCTCCCGGGCGCGGCGGACGAGCTCGACGGCCGACCGGACCGGATCGCGGAGCTCGCCGCGGACGCCGGTCCCGAGCAGGGCATCGATGACGACCGACACCCGCTCGACGCCCTGGCCAAGCACGCCGAGGTCGCGCGCCGACGGGGCATGGATCCGGGTCACGCTCGGTTCGCCAGCGAGGCGGTCCCAGTTGGGGCCGCTCTGCGGGCCGGGCGGGCGACCCTCGGGCGCCACGAAGGCGACGACGACCGACGCGCCGTGGCGGGCGAGATGCCGGGCGGCAACAAACCCGTCGCCGCCGTTGTTGCCGGGGCCGCACAGGATGAGGAAGGGCCCGCTCTCCGACCGATCCGCCCGCCGGGCGAGCGCGTACGCGGCGGCCGCCACGGCCGCACCCGCGTGCTCCATCAGTACGGCGCCGGGGATGCCGAGCGCCTGAGCCCGTCGATCGGCCCCGGTCATCGCCTCGGCGGTCATCGGTGGCCGGTCCATCGCCTCCGACCAGCGCGCGGCCAGGCCGGCGAGGTCGAAGGTGAACAGGTCGGGGTCGTCGGCCGGCAGCGGCGTCGCCCTCGAACGCAACGTGGTCATCGACGCAAGCCTACCGCGCCGGCAGCCGGGCGCGGAGAACGCGCTCCCCCACCGGCGCGGTCGTGTCCGACGCCCGCGCGCTTGCGCCTCCGGCCAGCTCGACCATGCCTTCGGCCGCCAGCGTCCGGAGGGTCGCCTCGACCGCCGAGGCGTCGTGCTCCCCGAGCGCTCCGTCGAACGCGACCCAGCCGTCACCCGGCGCCTCCCGGAGCCGGTCGAGGATCCGGCCGCGCAGCCAGCGGCGAGTCGTCGTGAACGGCGCGGGACGCTCCCGCAGCGCGCGCGAGCTCGGGCGCGCGACTCCCTCTCGACCCGGCGCGCCCGCGTCCCAACGCGGCGGCCGCCGCACACCAGGGCCGGGCCGGGCACTCCTCGCAGCGGGGCGCCCGGATCCGGCAGACCGTCGCGCCGAGGTCCATGAGCGCATGCGTCCAGCGGCCGGGCTCGTCGGCCGGCACCAGCTCGTCGGCAGCGGCCTGGAGCCGCGCCGTACCCATGGATCGGGGGCCGTCCGGACCCCCGACGATGCGCCCGACGACCCGTCGGACGTTGACGTCCACCGCCCCGACCCGCTGGCCGAAGGCGAGCGCTGCCACGGCACGGGCCGTGTACGGGCCCAGGCCGGGCAGCCGTTCGAGGTCCGCGATGGCCGTCGGCAGCCGGCCCCCGTGCGACGCCACCACCTCCCGCGCGCAGCGCAGGAGGTTCAGCGCCCGCCGGTCGTAGCCGAGGCCCTGCCAGGCGCGCAGCACGTCGGCCGGCGTCGCCGCAGCCAGGACTTCGATCGTCGGGAAGCGGGCCATCCAGACGCGCCAGTACTGCTCCGCCCGGGCGATCTGCGTCTGCTGGGCCATGACCTCGCTGACGAGGATCGCGTACGGATCGCGCGTGCCCCGGAACCCGAGCTCGCGGCCCACCGCGGCGTACCAGCCGAGGACGGCTGCCTGCAGCTCCGTTCGGTCGGTCTGTTCCGTCCGTCCCCCGTCCGTCGGCTCCGCGACCGGCGCCGACGCTCTCGCGCCCTCGCTCAGAGCTTGATCATGACGTGCTTGACGACCGTGTAGTCCTCGATCGCGTACTGCGACTGGTCCTTGCCGTAGCCGGACTCCTTGAACCCGCCGTGGGGCATCTCGGACACGAGCATGAAGTGCGTGTTGATCCAGACGGTCCCGAACTGGATCGCCTTCGCCACGCGCATCGCCTTGCCGATGTCGCCCGACCAGACCGACGCCGCCAGGCCGAAGCGCACGTCGTTGGCCCACGCGATGGCCTGGTCCTCGTCGCTGAAGCGCTGGACCGTCACGACCGGCCCGAAGACCTCGTCCTGGACGATCTCGCTCTTCTGGTCCGGGCCGGCGATGACCGTCGGCTCGTAGTAGGCGCCGGCGCGATCCGGGCGATGGCCGCCGGTCACGATCTCGGCGCCCGACTTGGCCCGGTCGACCATGCCGCTGACCTTGTCGGCCTGCGAGCCGGCGATGAGCGAGCCCATCTCGATGTCGTCGCCCTCGGCCGGGTCGCCCCACTTGATCGTCTTGACCGCGCCGGCCAGGTCGGCCACGAACTTGTCGTAGATCTTCGGCCCCGCGATCACCCGGCAGGGCGCCGTGCAGTCCTGGCCGCTGTTCCAGTAGCCGAATGTCTTGAGGTTGTCGATGACCGCCTCGAGGTCAGCGTCGTCGAATACGACGACCGGCGCCTTGCCGCCGAGCTCGAGATGCAGGCGCTTGACCTTGTCGGCGGCGAGCTTCGCGATGTGCTTGCCGGTGTCCGTGTCGCCGGTCACCGAGACCATCCCGACCTTGGGGTGGCCCACGAGCAGGTCGCCCATCGCAGCGCCCGTGCCGGTCACGACATTGAGAACGCCTGGCGGGAAGATGTCGGCGGCGACCTCGGCGAGGAGCAGTGCCGTGAGCGGCGTGCGGGCCGACGGCTTGAGGATGACCGTGTTGCCGGCCGCCAGTGCCGGGCCGATCTTCCAGCCGGCCATCATGATCGGGTAGTTCCACGGCGCGATCGACGCGACGACGCCGACCGGTTCGCGCCGGATGAGCGACGTGAAGCCGGCCATGTACTCGTTGGCCGCCTTGCCCTCCATGAGCCGCGCGCCGCCCGCGAAGAAGCGCAGGTTGTCCACGACGACCGGGATCTCGTCGATCGCCGCGCCGACGGGCTTGCCGGCGTTCTTCGACTCGAGCCGGCCGAACTCCTCGGCCCGGGCCTCGATGGCATCGGCCAGCTTGAGCAGGAGCAGGCTCCGGTCCTGGGGCGTCGTGTGCTGCCAGGTCTCGAACGCCGTCGCGGCGGCGTCCGCCGCCCGATCCACGTCGGCCTTGCCGCTCGCCTGGATGTGGGCGATCACGGTCCCGTCGGCGGGGTTCTCGACGGCGATCGTCTCGCCCGAGGCGCTATCCACCCACTTCCCGCCGATGAACTGCTGATGCGTCTTGACTCGATCGAGGGTCTCGGTCACGGGAGGGGCCTCCGGGATGGTTGGCGGCCCGCCGCGGGACAGGCGGCTGGCCGGGATGGACGCGTCGCTTGGGAGGCACTCATTGTGCATCTCCGCGTCCAGTCAGTCGCACGTGGCGAAGCGCACCGATCGACCCGGCCATGAGGACGCCGCCGGGGAGGACCGGCGGCGTCGAGGAGGTCTGCGAATGAACGGCGGGCGGACCGCCCGGGAGGTCAGGCTGCGACAGGCTCCGGCGCGCCGACGAGTCGCCAGCTGCTCTGCCACGAACCGCCATTGGCCTTGTTCAGGCCGATGTTGAGGAACGCGAGGCCTTCGAGATAGCGCGCATTGGAGAGCGGGAGAGGTGCGACCTGGCGCATCCCGATCGAACCGGCCAGCTCGAGGACGAGCTCTGCGGCGGCTCGATCGTCCGAGGCGACGAAGGCATCCACGGGCTCCCCCTCGGCGGTCGGGTCCGCCTGGCGCGAGGCCAGGACGGTGTTGAAGGCCTTGACGACTCGGGCGTCCGGCAGCCATGCCTGGATCTGCTCCGCGGCCGAGAGGCCCGTATCGGAGATGAGGCCGTCGAACGTGGCGTTGAACGGGTTGCTGACGTCGACGATGACCTTGCCGCCCACGACATCGGCGATCTCCGACGCGACGGATGCAGCGCTTTCGAATGGGATGGCAAGCACGACGACCTGGCCGGCCGCGGCCGCGTCTCGACCGGTCGACACCGGCGTGGCGCCGACCGCGCTGGCGACCCGCCTGGTCTTCTCGGTATCGCGGCCCGCGATCGTCACGTCATGGCCTGCGCGGATGAATGCGCCGGCGAGTGCGCTCCCGACGTTCCCGGTCCCGATGATGGCGATGTCCACGGTGAGCTCCTTCACAAAGGCCTTGACGTGTTGGCTCTTGGCATGCACGATTTGGCTTGGGTAAACAATAGTCCCCGGATATTGATGCTGTCAAGAGGTTTGGCTGTGACAAAACAGGACGCACCGGCAACGGCAGCGGCTGGGGAAGCGGCGGCCGAGACGGCCCCCACACCCGCGCGCTCGCCGGGAACTCCACGGGTCGGCCGCCAGGTACGCCGCTGGCGGACCGACCGGACGATGACCCTGGCCGACGTCTCGAGGAAGAGCGGCCTCAACATCGGCTATCTCTCGCAGATCGAGAACGACAAGGCCGTTCCCTCACTCGAGGCGCTCGCCTCGCTCGCGGCAGCGCTCGACGTGCCGATCGGCTGGTTCCTCATCGACGACACCCGGCCACCGCGGGTCGTCCGCGGGTCCGAGCGGCCAAGTCGGCCGAGCCCGTGGGCGGCAGGATCGAGCGCGTCGACGGCGGACAGGCCCGGGACATCTCGATCATCCGAGATCCACGCCAGGCCGGGCACCCGGACCGGCGGTCATGCGCACGCCGGCGACGAGCATCACATCATCCTCGCGGGTCGCTGGCGGATGGAGCAGAACGATCACGAGGTCGAGGTCGGGCCCGGCGACTACCTCGTCTGGGATGCCGAGCTGCCGCACGACGTCGAGCTGCTCGGCAACGAACCGGGCTCGATGCTCATCGTCAGCGTCCACCCGACGGCCTGGGATCCGACGACCGCACGCGACGATCCCGCCAAGCGCTCCAGCAATCCCGACGGGCTGACCCGCCCGGTCAGCCGACCGCCGCGCCGACCTTCACGCCGTCCTTCGGGCCCTGCTTCTGGGACACGTCGACGAGGGCGACCATGAGATCGATCGCGGCCGCGATCACGGGACCGCCGTACGGGTCGCGGCTGAGGACGTCGGCTGGCCCCGCCCCGAAATACATCCCGCCCTCGGTGAGCAGCGCGATCATCGCCGCTCCGTGCGGCGGCGGCCCGGGCCGGTATGCCGCAAGCGGGACGTTGGCATCGACGGCGGCCTGGCCGGCCGCGAGGAGCGTGTCGACGCCGGCGACGATGGCCACGTCCGGGGTGGACCGGCCGTCCCAGAACACCCCACCGCCGGCCTGGTTCATGTACCTGGCCGAGCCGTCGTCGTAGCCGGCGACCGCGTCCACCCCGAGGTCGAGGCCCATCTCGACGACGACCCCGCGCACGCGCCGCGCGGCATCGGACGGCGGCAGCCCGACCTCGCGGGCGAGCGCCCACGCCTGGAGCCAGAGGCGTGTCTCCGGGTGGCGGATGAGGACGTCCGCCAGGGCCGACCCGCGACGCCGGCACGTCCTGCCGGTTCACCGCCGTCGCCAGGTCGACGATCGGCGAAGGCCGGGGACCGAGCCCGAAGACGCGCAACGTCATGGTCGAGTCGAGGTCCGCGAACAGGAGGTCCCGCATCGTGGGCAGTGCCAGGTGCTCGCCCAGCGGCTTGGGCGGCTTGGGTCGGCGCCTCAGTCTCGAGGTCAGCCGGCGCAGCATCGGCTCAGGCCGGCAGGGACTCGCGGACCACCGGCTCGCCGGTGGTCGCCAGGCGCTCGATGAGGTCGGCGGCCCGGACCGTGCCCGGGTTCGCCTGCAGCCGGGTCGACACGGCCGCCAGCCGTTCGGCCAGCACGCGGTCGGCGAGCAGCCGGTCGATGGCCCCTGTCAGCTCGGCGTCCGTGAAGTCGTAGGCCGGCAGGCGCACCCCGAACCCGGTCTCGGCGACGCGCTGGGCGTTGTCGACCTGGTCCCAGAACAGCGGTAGCACGATCATCGGCTTGCCGTGATGGAACGCCTCGGTGACCGTGTTGTTGCCGCCGTGGGTGATCACGAGGTCCACCTGGGGCAGGATCGCCGGCTGGGGCAGGAAGCCCTCGCCCGTCATGTTGTCGGCGAGCTGGATCTGGTCGGCGAGCGGGCCCTTGCTCACGACGATCCGGTGGTCGGTCCGCCCGAGGACGTCGACGAGCCGCTGCATGAGCGCGACATCGGCCGATCCAAGACTTCCCAGAGACAGATAGATGAGGCTTCCGGGCCGGCCCGCCAGCCCCTCCGGCAACGACCACGCCTGGTCCGCCGCCCGGACGCACGAATCCAGGCGGTGCCAGGCCGGGCCGAGCGGCCGGCTGCGCTCGTAGTCCGCTTCGGCCGGGTAGAGGTACAGGTCGAGGTACGGCGACTCGAACATGAAGTCGGGTCCCTGCGGCCCGTACATCAGCCCGGGCGCGCCGTGCTCGCGCAGCCAGGCATCGAAGCTGCCCCACATGTCGCCGTGGGTGCGCCGGACCTCGTCGAGGAATGCGGGCCAGGCGGTCGTGTCCGCGGCCGGGTAGCCCGACGAGAACGGCGGCACGGCCGGGTCCTTGAGCTCGGCCGGGTTGCACGACACGATGCGGACCCACGGCCGGCCGCTCGCCGGCAGCGCGGCGAAGGCGACCACGTTGTCCTCGACCACGACGTCCGGCGCAAGCTCGTCGATGATCTCCCGGAGGCGGACGTCGACGTACATCGACCCGTCGATGAGCGCCTGCCAGGTGGGGGCCATGAACTGCCCGAGCTGCTCGAGCGTCGTCTTGCGGAAGACCGGCGCCGTGTCGCGGATGAAGTCGATCCAGAACTGGCCGGGGACCTCGGGCTCTGCCGGCATTGGATTGAGGCGCACCAGCCGCTCCTCGAAGCCGCGCGCCTCGAGCGTTCCGGCGAAGCTCTCCTCGACGATGAAGACGACGCGGTGGCCGCGCTCGCGCAGGACGCTGCCGATGCCGACGCAGTTGTTGGTCGGCCCGAAGGCGCCCTCCGGGAAGAACACGACCGTCCGCCTGTCCGCCATGCCGTCCTCGCGACCCTGAGACGTCCCGCGGCCTTGCCGCAGGCGCTCGATCATGCCAGACCGGTGAGGCCCTCGTCCGGCTTCCGGCGTGCCGCGCCGGCCCACGGGATGACCAGGCGCTCGAGCAGTCCGACGGCCGCGAACAGGGCCACCGACAGCACCAGGACGATGGCCACGGCGCCGAACACGAGGTCGATCCGGAACGCCTTCTGGCTCGTCAGGATCCAGATCCCGAGCCCCTCGTACGACCCCACGTACTCGGCGTACACCGCGCCCAGCATCGCGTAGGTGGTGGCGATGCGGAGCCCCGTGAAGAATGACGGCAGGGCCGCCGGCCAGCGCAGGAGCCGGAGCGCCTGCCGGCGGGACGCGCCGTAGCTCCGCATGAGCTCGGTCGCCTCGGCGGGCACGCCGGCGAACCCGTCGAGCAGCCCCACGGCCATCGGGAAGAAGGTCAGGAGCACGATGACGACGACCTTCGGCGCCAGGCCGAAGCCGAGCCACAGGACGAGGACCGGGGCGATGACGAGGACCGGCACGGCCTGGCTGCCGACGAGCAGCGGATAGACCGAGCGACGGACGGCCGGCCAGAGGTCCATGAGCACGGCCGCCGCCGATGGCCAGCCCGAGCGACGCCGCGAATCCCACGGCGGCCTCGCCCAGCGTGGCGAGGGTGTGCTGTGCCGCCAGGTCGCGCTGGTCCCACAGGGCCGTGGCGATCCGCGACGGGGCAGGCAGGACGAAGCCACCCGAGGCCAGGGACCGGGCATAGGCCTCCCAGGCCGCCAGCAGCACGACGACCAGGACGAGGGGCGGCGCGAAGCGGCGGATCAGGGCAGGAACTCGTTCGTGAAGAGCGAGGCGTAGTCGGGCGGGGCCTTGAGGGGCTTCCCGTCCGGGTCGGTCAGGAGGCCCTGGTCGTACAGGAACTTCGAGTAGGCGGTCCACTTCTCGAGCGTCTGGCGGCCCACCTGGCCGGACGCATCGACGAGGTAGCCCCCGGAGGCCATGAACTTCGCACTGTCCACGGGCAGCTTCGGGTTCGCGTCGAACACGCCGGGGTTCTGGGCGACGAGGATCCCGGCGGCCTCGACCGGGTCGCTCGCGGCGAACGCGAAGCCCCGCTGGGTAGCGGCGAGGAAGCGCCGGGCGACATCCGGCTGACGCGCCAGGAAGTCCGTCGAGCAGGCGAGCACGACCTGGTAGAAGTCCGGGAAACCGTAGTCGGTGAAAGCGAACGTCCGCAGCTTGATGCCGCGCTCGGCGGCTTCGACGCCCTCCCAGGCCAGGAACGGGATCGTGAAATCGGCCTTGTGCTCGTAGAGCGCCTCGTACGCGGTGCTGTCCGCCTGGACGGTCTTGAACGTGCCGGTCCCGCCGTCGGCCTTGATGACCGCCTTGAGCGTGGGGATCTCATTGGCGTAGCCGAAGCCCGCGTACGTCTTGCCGTCGAGCTGGCGCGGCCGGGTGATGCCCGAGTCGGCCAGGACCGCGATCGCCGACGCCGTGTGCTGGAGGATCGCCATGACGCTGCGGATCCGCGCCCCTCCCGCCACAGCGAACGTCAGCGAGTCCTGGAAGCTGATGCCGCAGTCGGCCTGCCCAGCGTCCATGAGGCCCTCGGGCGGCAGCGCGCCGTAGGGCAGCACCTTCAGCTCGATCGCGGCGTCGCGGTACCAGCCCTTCGACTGGGCGACATAGAGGCCGGTGTGGTCCGTGTTCGGCGTCCAGTCGAGCGCGAACCGGACCGTATCCGGATGGGCCGGATCGAAACTGGGGGCGGAGGTCGCCGCACCGATGGACGGGCTCGCCGATGGCGCGGTGGCACCCGGGCTCGCCGGGGGCGACGTCGGCGCCGATGGCGCGGGCGTCGTCGGCGCGGCGCAGCCCGCGAGCACGAGCGCGAACGCCGCGAACGCCGTGATCCGTGGATGGGACACCGGGACCTCCGCATCGATTCGACCGTGTCCCCGGGATGGACGGCATCGGATCGATGCGGGCCTGCTTCCTTCGCTGGTATGAGCCAGATCAGGTTCGGCGGGTCTGTGGCTGGTGCCACACTCTCAGCGCGCGAGCGCTCCCCGGAGGCGGTCTTGGGTTGTCCTCCGAGTCTACACCGAGGTTCCTGGCGCGGCATCCGTCGGGGCATCGAGGCGGCCGGCCTGGTCGCGCAGCCAGCGCACGACATCGGCCACGATCTCGGGGCTGGACCGCTCGTTGAGGGTCTCGTGGCGCAGGCCCGGGAAGACGACCCGCTGGACGCCCGGGAGGACGCCCAAGGGCGCGCTCGCCGCGACGGGAACGATCGGGTCAGCGTCGCCGTGGAAGACGAGGGTTGGGACGGCGAGGGCGCCGAACCGACGCGCGACCCGCTCCACCGAGCCGAGCGCCTCCGCGGCGAGCCGGGTGGTCGTAGTGCGTTCGACGAGCGGGTCCGCGAAGTACCGCTCGCCGACGCTCGGATCCGTCGCCAGCTGGTCGCCGGTGAGCTCGTTCTTGATCCGCATCGTGGGAGCGACGCCGGATAGCGCTTTGGCCATGGCCTTCTTCCAGCCCGGGATCGTCGAATCGAGCGCCGGCGCGGACAGCACGAGCAGGTCGGGGGCGGGCCTGCCGCATGTCGCGTAGTCGCAGGCGATGAGGCCGCCCAACGAGTGGCCGAGCAGCACGACCGGCCTGCCCTGAGCCGCGTCGCGGACGGCCCCGAGCCGCCATTCCACGTCGTCGAGGTAGTCCGACCACCGGTCCACGTGAGCGCGCCGGCCGCCCGATCCGCCGTTGCCCCGCAGGTCGAGTGCCCAGACCTCGATGCCGGCCGCGGCGAACCCATCGCCCACGTGCTCGTAGCGTCCGCTGTGCTCGGCCAGACCGTGGACGATAAGCATCGCGGCCCAGGCCGGTCCGACGGCCGGCCAGTGGCGGACCAGCAGGTCTGGTGCCCCGCCCTCCCGGCTTACGGTCTCGGTCGTGGACGCCATGGGCGATCCTCCGGGGCGAGCGATGCGTCAGCGCCGCCAAGCGTAGCGGGTGGGACATTGGACTGAATCGAGACCGATGATCTCGTTGCTCCCGTGCGCCGGGTCACCCCGGCGCCTTCGCTCGGGAGCCTTGCCCGGTGCGCGCATACCATCGCGGCATGTCCGTCTGGCACGAGATCGCCGATCGCATCTGGGTCCGCCGCTACCGGTTCTACGACCAGACGATCGGAGTCGTCGGCGGCGACGACGGGCTGCTCGTCATCGACACGCGGTCGTCCCACCGCCAGGGCGAGGAGCTCCGGTCGGACCTCGCCGAGCTTCCCGGGCCGGTCCGCTGGGTCGTCAACACCCACCACCACCACGATCACTGCTTCGGCAATCACGTCTTCCGCGAGACCGAGATCTGGGCTCAGACGCTGTGCCCGATCCGGCTCGTCGAGCGCGCCGACCAGATGATCGAGGAGCTCGTGTACGACCTGCCCGACCGGGCCGACGAGTGGCGCGAGGTCGTCGTCACGCCGCCCACCACGGACGTTCGACGAGCGGGCCACGATCGAGGTCGGCGGCCGGTCCGTCGAGCTCCATCACCTCGGCCGCGGCCATACCGATAACGACATCGTGATCACGGTCCCGGCGGCCGGCGTGCTGTTCGCCGGCGACCTGCTCGAGAACGGCGCCGCGCCGTACTTCGGCGACGGCTATCCGCTCGACTGGCCGGCCACGATCGAGGCGCTCATCGGCCTCGGCGCGACGACGATCGCGCCGGGCCACGGCGAGGTGGCCGATCGGGCGTTCGCCGAGCGGTCGCTGGAGGAGGTCCGGGCGATCGCCGGCCTCGGCCGATCCGTGGCGACCGGCGAGCTCTCGCTCGAGGATGCGATCGCCCGCTCGCCGTACAAGCCGAAGGCGTCCCGGGAGCCCATCGAACGGGCGGCGCACAGGCTCGAGGCGAGCTGGACTAGGGCAGCCTCAGCCCACCCTCACGATCCAGCGGCCTCGGGCCGCCCCGGCCAGGATCGCCGTCGAGCGCCGGCTCGAGCGTGTCCAGGGTCACCTCCGTGGCCGAGCCGCCCAGGTCGCGCGGGCGCAGGTCGGTCGCCAGGCGGTCCCACAGTCGTCGCCGCGCCTCGATCGGCAGGGTCACCGAGTCCATCCCGACGAGCGCCACGCCGCGCAGGATGAACGGGAAGACCGTCGTGGTCAGCGCCGGGCCGCCGGCGTTGCCGGACGCGGCGACCGTCGCCCCGTGGCGGAGCGTCCGCAGGACGTACGGCAGCGTCGCTCCCCCGACCGCGTCGACCGCACCGGCCCAGCGCTCCGACTCCAGTGGCCGGCTGCTCTCGGCCGTGACCTCGTCGCGTGGCACGATGCCGACCGCGCCGAGCCCCCGCAGGTAGCCCTCCTCGTGGGCCTTGCCGGTCGCCGCCCACACCTCGTAGCCCCGCTCGGCGAGGATCGCCACGGCCGTGCTGCCGACGCCGCCCGTCGCCCCCGTGACGAGGACCGGCCCGTCATCCGGGCGCAGGCCGCGGTCCTCCAGGGCGACCACGCTCATCGCGGCCGTGAAGCCGGCTGTGCCGATGGACATCGCCTCGCGCGTCGTCAAGCCCGGCGGCGCCGGCACGACCCACTCGGCCGGGACGCGCTGGTACGTGCTGTAACCGCCGTGCCGGCTGACTCCCAGGTCGTAGCCATGGGCGATGACCCGGTCACCGACGTGGATCGCATCGCTCTCGCTCGCCACGACCTCCCCGGCGAGGTCGATCCCCGGGACGATCGGGTCGAGCCGGGCGACCTTGCCGCCGGCGATCGTCGCGAGCGCGTCCTTGTAGTTGACGCTCGACCATTCGACCCGGACGGTGACCTCGCCGGGCGGCAGGTCGGCCGCCGCGAACGAGCGGACGCCGCGGTCCACCTGGTCGTCGCGCTTGGCGGCGACGAACGCCGGGAAGGTCGCTGGGACGTCGGAATCGGCCAACCTGGCCCTCCCCGGAACGGCGTTTGACGGGTCCGCCGGCATCGGTCACCATGCCCGGCACCGTGAACCTTACCCACTGCGCGTGTCCGATGTGTATGCCCTGGCGGCCCCGCCGTGCGGAGGATGGGGTCTGAGGTCACGCGCTTCCTGAATCAGGGGTAGCGGGGCCGCAGACGAGGTCCCGGGGCCGCGGATCCACCAGGTGGACCGCGGTTTTTTGTTCCTCCGAAACGACACGACGGGTGACCGCCATGTGACACCTCCCGGGCGGGACCTCGCTCAACATCCGACTGCGTGCGCACCGCGAAGGAAACCCACGATGACCCAAGCCCCGGATAGCTCCCCCGCCCCGCTCGAGTTCGAGCGGGCCCTCGCCGAGAACGCCCGCTACGCCAGCCAGTTCGACCGATCGGCCCTGCCGCTCCCGCCGGGACGCCGCCTCGCCGTCCTGGCCTGCATGGACGCTCGCCTCACCGTCGAGGACGTCCTCGGGCTGCGGACCGGCGACGCCCACATCATCCGCAACGCCGGCGGTCTCGCGACCGACGACGCGATCCGCTCGCTGGTCATCAGCCAGCACCTCCTCGGGACCGAGGAGATCATCGTCATCGAGCACACCGGCTGCGGGATGCTCACGTTCGAGGATGAGCCGGTGCGCGAGAAGATCGCCGCCGACCAGGGCGTCGCCGTCGACCTGCCCCTCCTCCCCTTCCCCGACCTCGAAGCGAACCTGCGCGCGCAGGTCAGCCGGATCCAGGCGCATCCATGGGTCAAGGACGTTCCGGTCCATGGCCTCGTCTACGAGGTCGAGACGGGCCGGTTGCGGCCGGTCGCCTGACCCGCATTCCCAGCGACCCAGCACGAAAGGAGATCCCTCATGACCGATCTTGATCCGACGGGGCTGCGCCCCGAGACGCTCGCCCTGCACGCCGGCCAGAAGCCGGATCCCGCGACCAATGCCCGGGCGGTCCCGATCTACGCCACGACGAGCTACGTGTTCAACGACGCCGCCCACGCGGCCAGGCTGTTCGGGCTCCAGGAGTTCGGCAACATCTACACCCGGATCATGAATCCGACGACCGGCGTGTTCGAGGAGCGGATCGCGGCTCTCGAGGGCGGCGTCGGGGCGCTCGGGCTGGCCAGCGGCCAGGCGGCCGAGACACTGACGATCCTCAACCTCGCCGGGGCCGGCGACAACATCGTCAGCAGCTCCAGCCTGTACGGCGGGACGTACAACCTCTTCCACTACACGCTGCCGA
>CAWKHG010000005.1:0-1061109 GCA_963849405.1 uncultured Chloroflexia bacterium | reverse complement strand
TCATGACCGCACCCGCGTGAAGAAACGTGAAGTCACGTCAGCTTGCGAACTTGCCGCCCAGCTCATCCTCGATGTAAATCCGGATGATGTCGTCAAACGTCTTCTCGGCGGTAGTGAAGCCGAGCTTGAGCGCGCGGTCGGTGACGAAGTCGCGCGGCCAGCCGGAGACGATGCCGATGATGGTCGGGATCGGGCACGCGCTTGATCCGCGCGGTGACGTTCTTGCCGGCGACGCGGTCGAGGGCCGCGATCTGTTCGCCGACGGTCACCGACATGCCGGGCATGCTGAGATTGCGCCGCGGCCCGATCGCGTTGAGGTCCATGGGGCAGGCGTGGATCAGAAAGCCCACCGCCGATTTCGGACGAGGCATGCCAGTGCCGCACGTCCTCCGACACCGGCAGCACGGCCTCTTCGCCCGCCAGCGGCTCGCGGATAATGTTGGAGAAGAAGCCGGAAGCGGCCTTGTTCGGCTTGCCCGGCCGCACGCAGATCGTCGGCAGGCGGATCGAGATGCCGTCGAACAGGCCCTTGCGGAGTGTAGTCGTTGATCAGGAGTTCGCAGATCGACTTCTGGGTGCCGTAGCTGGTCAGCGGGGTATTGGAAGAATTCGTCGCCGATCTTCTCCGGGAACGGCGCGCCGAACACCGCGATCGAGGACGTGAACACCAGCCGCGGCTTGTAGCCGTCGCCGGCGTGGCGGATGGCATCGATCAGATGGCGCGTGCCGTCGAGGTTGATCCGGTAACCCTTGTCGAGCACGCCGGCCTCGATGACCACCATCCGCCAGACCTGGCTGCGGGTCATGCCGGTCGCCCGCAGGACGCCGATCTCGCGCACCCGCTCGACCACGTTCATCGTCAGGGTGTTCACGATCCCGAGGCCGGCCACGAGGACCGCCACGACCGCCAGGGCGTCGAAGAGTCCGAAGACCTGGCCGAGCGCGTCCCCGATCGCGCCGCGGACGGCGTCGAGCGTGTTCGGTTCGAGGGCGAGCTCGCGGGCCGCCGCCTCGAGCGCCGGACGGGCGTCGGCCGAGGCGCCCGGCGCGAACCGGACCGCGAACGAGTCCGCCCCCAGGACGCCGAACAGCGCGGTCGCGTCCGACCAGCCGACCAGCACGGTCTCGCCGGCCTTGCCGGGGAGCGTCCGCTCGACGATGCCGGCGACGCGCAGGTTGGCCGGCGTCGCAGCACCGACCGTGAACCGCATCGTGGCGCCGAGTCCCAGCCCCAGCCGCTCGGACTGGCTGCGCGGCAGGATCACCGTCCCGCCGCCATCGAGCCCGGTCAGCGCCGAGGTCCGGTCACCGGCCACGAACGTGAGCCGCCCGTCGGCGAGGAGGTCCTTCCCGGTGATCGCGGCCGCATCGAGCCGGATGCCCTGGTACGCCGCATCGAACGTCGCCATCGGCGTCACCCTGGCCACGCCCGGCACGGCCGCGAGCGTCGAGCCGGGACCCTCCTCGTCGATCGCCGCGGGCACGATCGAGGTGACGATCTCGTCGCCCGGCACGACGTCCACGAGCCAGGCGTTCGCCGACCGGCGGGCGTTCTGGGCCACGTCGCCCACCGCCACGACCATCGCGAGTCCGACGAGGAGCGCGCCCACGGTCAGGGCCGTCCGGCTCGGATCGCGGAGTGCCACCCCTCGAGCGAGGCGCTCCTCGGTCCGCAGGATCCAGCCGAACGGGATTCCGGCGATCCGGGCGAGCGGCGGGAGGATGAACGGGGTCAGGACCGTCGCACCGAGCAGGATCGCGTAGACGACGAGCGCCCGGAGCGGCGAGCCCGCGGCGCCACCGGCGGGCCAGGCGAACGAGCCGGCCACGGCCACGACGGCGAAGACCACGATCAACCAGCGCAGGCGCGCCGGTCCGCTCGCGGCCAGGTCGGCCGGCCGGGCGCGGAGGGCCTCGATCGGCGAGACCCGGCCGGCCCGGATGGCCGGCTCGAGCGCCGCGGCGATCGTGACCGCCACGCCCACGACGATCGCGAGCACGACCCCGACCAACGGGACGGAGAGGCCGTCGATGGGCACGCTGGCGATGCTCCGGACGTAGGCCACCATGACGGCCGCCAGCCCGAGCCCGATCGCGATCCCGATGGCCGAGCCGACGATCCCGAGGACGAGCGCCTGGGCGAGCACGATCCCGGCCACCTGCCGGCGAGTGGCCCCGGCCGCCCGGAGCAGGCCGACCTCCCGGATCCGCTCGGTGACGGTCATCGAGAGCGTGTTGAAGATGAGGAACGCGCCGACGAAGAGCGCGACCGCGGCCAGGAGCGAGGTGAGGGCCTGGAACGCGCCGGTCGACGCCCGCAGGCTCGCGCCAAGGTCGCCCGGTCCGGTCAGGACGTAGGGCTCGGTCGTGAGCGTCCGCTCCAGGGCGTTCGACACCGACACGGCGCTCGCCCCGGGATCGAGGCCCACGTCGACCCGGCTGATCCCGATCGGCCCGAAGACGACGCGGGCCTCGGTCAGCGTGATGACCACCGTCCGGCCGGCGGCGTCGAAGAGCGGCCCGCTGCCCGGGCAGGATCCCGGCGATCGTGACCGTGGACGCGGCCGGATCGCCCAGGCCCTGGAGCGTGATCGTCGAGCCGACCTTCAGCCCGTCGGCGGTCGCCAGCCGTTCCGAGACGAGCGCCGTGGGCGTGCCGGGGCCCTGCGAGCGCGGCCGAGCCGGTCATGTCGTGGAGCGCCGGGTCCGCCTGCGGATCGATGGCCAGGACCGTGACCGGCGCCCGGGTCACCGAGCCCGAGCCCGTCGGCGCGAGGAACGTCCGCCGCTCGATGCGCGGGGCAGCGACGGCGACGCCGGCCGTGCCCCGGATCGTGCCGACGGTCGCGTCCGCCAGCCCGCCCTCGGCGAACGCCGAGATGCGCAGGTCGGCTCGTCCGACGAGGTCGCGAACGGTCCGGTCGACGGACCGGTCGATGCCGTCGTTGGTGGCCAGCGCGGCGAACAGCACGCCGACGCCGAGGGCGATGCCGGCCAGGGTCAGGAGCGTGCGTGCCCGGCGGGCCCACAGGCTGCGCCACGCGAGCCCGGTCAGGCCACGACTCCATGCCACCGTGCGCGCCGCCGTCCCTGCCGCTACAGGCCGAGCTGGGCGAGCCGGGCGATCAGCGGCGTCGCGTCGTGCGTGTCGCGTCGGCCGAGCTTGATCTCCTCGAGGATCCGGCCGTCGCGGACCACGCAGACTCGGTCCGCGTAGGCGGCCGCCTTCGAGTCGTGGGTGACGAGGACGATCGTCTGGCGGCGCTCGACGCAGCTCCGGTAGAGCGCGTCCAGGATCTCCGACCCGGTCGTGTAATCGAGGTTGCCGGTCGGCTCATCCGCGAAGAGGAGCGCCGGGCGGGTCACGAGCGCCCGCGCGACCGCGACCCGCTGCTGCTCGCCGGCCGAGAGCTGGTCGGGCTTGGCGTGCTCCTTGCCCCGCAGGTCCACGAGATCGATCACGTCCCGGATCCGGGCGGCGATGTCGCCGCTGCGCGGATCGGCGCCGGCGATCGTGAACGGCAGGCCCACGTTCTCGGTCACGTCCAGGAGGGGGATGAGGTTGAAGAACTGGAACACGAAGCCGGTCCGGTCGCGCCGCAGGCGGGTCGCCTGCTCGTCACCGAGATGGCTGATCGCCTCGCCCTGGAGGACGACTTCGCCGCTCGACGGCCGGTCGAGGCCGCCGAGGAGCTGGAGGAGCGTGCTCTTGCCCGATCCGGAGGGGCCCATGAGGGCGACGAACTCGCCCTCGTCGACGGTCAGGGAGACCCCGCGGAGTGCCTCGACGGTGGTCTCGCCCAGCCGGTAGGACTTGGTGAGGTCCCGCGCCTCGAGGATCGGCGGCATGGGCGCCAGTGTAGCCGCCGGGGCCGGGCCGGCCGCGTCGTGCGGCGCGAATCAGCTCCCGAGGAACAGCCCGGCGACGCCGCCGACGATCGTCTCGAACAGGCCCTGGGCGGCCGGTTGGTCCACGATCCGGAACGATTCGGGGTCGGGCGGATCGGTGCCGTCACCGGACGCGGGGCTCTCGTCGGGGCCGACGTCACCCGGGGTCCCTTCGACCGGCGAAGGGTCGACGCCGCCGCTGTCCGGCGGTGAGGAGTCGAACCCGCGGTCCGTCTCGCTGGGCTGCTCGGTCGGTGTCAGGTCCTCGGTCGGGGTCGGCTTCGGCGTGGGCTTGGGGGTGGGCTTCGGCGTCGGATGCGGGGTCGGCCGGGGGGTCGCGTGGGGCGTCGGCGCGGGCTTCGGCTTCGGCTTCGGCGCCGGGGACCCGGCGCAGGAATCGGCGAAGAGGACCGTCCAGTAGTGGTTGCCGTTGGCTTCCTTGTATGCCCCGATGCCGATGCGGTCCCACTTCGAGCCCAGGATGTTGGCGCGGTGGCCGGACGAGCCCATGAACGCGTTCATGATCTTCTGGGTCGCGGTCGAGTCGGACGAGTTGTTCCAGCCGATGTTCTCGCCGGCGACCTTGTAGCAGTACCCGCGCCGGTCCATCTCGTTGAAGACCTTGCCGCCGGGCGGGCTGGGGATCGCGTGGTCGAAGTAGTTCCGGACGGCCATGTCCTTGCTGCGCCAGCGCGCGATCGAGCGGAGGGTGTAATCGACCTTGAGCGCGCCGAGACCGGCACTGGCCCGGGCCTGGTTGGTCAGCGTGATGAGCTGCAATTCGTCGGCGCTGCTGTAGGAGTCGCTGCTCCAGGCGAAGGTCGATGCGGGTGCCGCGAACAGGCCGACGGCGGTGAGCGCGAAGGCGACGGCGACCATGGCGCTCGCGCGCGTGAAGCGGCGGCGCGGGTTCTGGAACGGCATCGAGTCGATCGGGTCCTCGGGGCGGGCAGTTCGGTGTGGTCACCACCCTAGGAGGGCGGTCCGGCCCGGTCAGCCCGCGCGATGGTCCCTGCGACTGCACCCCGTGGTACCACGTGCGTCTAGGCACCGGAACGCAGGTCCGCCACGTGTGAAGCGCTCCCCAGCGGGTAGCCTTCGCGCGTCGGCGGGTATACTCCCGTCGCCCTCAGCGGGACCTCGCGTCCCGGAGCGGCGCCCGTGGTGGCCTTAGCTCAACGGCAGAGCAGCGGATTGTGGATCCGCAGGTTATGGGTTCGAAACCCATAGGCCACCCCAACCCCCTCACCTCGACCTCGGGTCTTGCTGGGCGATCGAATGAGGGAGCGCAACGACCCCCATTGACAATCCGGGTACGCTTCTGCAAGCGGTTACATGAAAGCGGTTGCAGGAGGTGCGGCCAGTGGCCAAGCGGGCGACGATCCGGGACGTGGCCCTGCGGGCCGGGGTCAGCCAGGCGACGGTCTCACGGGCCCTGAACGGAAGCCCGTTGGTCAACGAGGACACGAAACGCCGGATCACCGCAGTCGTCGAGGAGCTGGACTTCGCGCCAAGCCTGTCGGCCCGCCGGCTGAGCCTCGGCAAGACCCAGACGATCTCGGTGGTCGTCTCCTTCCTCACCCGCCCACAGGCAGCCGAGCGGCTCCGCGGGATCGATGCGGCGCTCGCTGACAGTGAGTTCGACCTCGTCATCTACAACGTCGAGTCGGTCGAGAAGCGCGACCACTATTTCCAGAGCCTTCCGCTCAGGCAGCGCACCGACGGCCTGCTCGTCGTGTCGCTGCCGCCGCCCGACCAGGATGTCCTCCGCCTCGAGCAGTCCGACGTGCCGATCGTGTTCATCGACGCGCGCGAGAACACCGCTAATCTTCCGCGAGTCCTGGGCGACGACGTCGCCGGTGGTGAGCTCGCCACGGAACACCTGATAGGGCTCGGCCACCGGCGGATCGGGTTCGTGGGGGACGCCTTCACCAACCCCTTTGGATTCACGTCGAGCCGGGACCGCTTCGAGGGATATCGCCGGGCGCTTGCTGCCGCCCACATCACCGCGGACGCGGAGCACGTCGCCCTCGGCGCCCACGGACGCTATGAGGCGCGTGACCTGTCGGCCCGGATGCTCGCCGTCCGCGATCGCCCCACCGCCATCTTCGCCGCCAGCGACACACAGGCCCTGGGGGTCCTGGCGGCGGCACAGGACCTAGGCCTGCACGTGCCCGACGACTTGTCGGTGATCGGGTACGACGACATCGAGGCATGCGACTTCGTCGGGCTCACGACGGTCCGGCAGCACCTCTTCGAGTCCGGGCGCCAGGGCGCCCAGATGCTGATCGCCGAGATCAACGAACGCGGCTCCACCCCGCCCGCGGTGGTCATCGCTCCCGAGATCGTCCGACGTCGCACGACGGCGCCCCGGAAGGAGGGCCGCGGCAAGAAGTGACTGTACGAACGCTCGCATCGGCCATTCGGCATCCAACGAGGAGGAGTCACGTGCTCAGCGCCAACCGTGTCGGGTCGTGGACCCGACGCCGATCCGTTCGCAGTCGAGGGATCCTCGTCACCGGCCTCGCGGCTGTGGCCATGCTCGCCACGGCCTGCGCGCCTGGCAGTGCGGTCACCCAATCGCCATCGGCCGCGCCTACGGCTGTCACGCCGACGGCATCCGCCAGCGTCGCCGCCGCCAGCCCATCTGCCAGCGCGGTCGCGGCGGGGCCGACCTGCGGGACCGACCCGGTCGTCATGAACGCCTATTTCGAGACCGGCTTCGACATCCCCTTCAAGCTCTCGGAAGAGTTCACGAAGCAGTACCCGAACGTCACCTGGAACATCAGCCAGGACCAGTTCAGCAACCTCATGGCCTCGACGCCGCGCCTCCTGGCGGGCGACAACCCCCCGGACCTCATCCGGCTGCCGACGATGGTCTCCCTCGTCAAGGACAACCTGCTCAAGAACCTCGACGAGTACGTGACGGCCTTCGGCTGGGACAAGTGGCCAGGCGCCCAGCTCGCCCAGAACCGTGTGGCCGCCGACGGCACCCGCGGCTCCGGCTCCCTGTACGCGGCCGGGCTCAACTACAGCCTCACGGGCGTCTTCTACAACAAGAAACTGGCGACCCAGCTGGGGATGACCGAGCCACCGAAGACGGTGGCGGAGTTCGATGACCTCCTCGCGAAGGCGAAGGCCGCCAAGCTCCAGCCGATCATGGCCTGGAACGCATCGGCCAGTGGTGGTGGGCTCGCGTTCCCGCTCCAGCAGCTCATGGCCGCCTATGGTCCGACCCAGCCGATCAACGACTGGATCTTCCAGAAGCCGGGCGCCACGATCGACACGCCGACCAACCTCACTGCCGCCAAGCACCTCGAGCAGTGGGTCACCGCCGGCTACTTCCCCAAGGATGCGAACGCGATCGAATACACGGACGCCAACGCGCGCTTCGCCAAGGGGGAGGGCGTGTTCATGTTCAACGGCGACTGGCAGGACGCCGCGTACGACAAGGACGCGCCGGGCAACATCGGCTTCTTCATCTTCCCGTCGGCCACCGCCGGAGGGCCCGTCGGCGCCATGTCGGCGCCGCTGACCTACGGCATCGCGGCCAAGGCAAAGCACGCGGACTGCGCCGCATTCTTCTTCAACTGGGTCGCGACGAATGCAGCGGCACGACAGGTCGACGTGAACGTCGGCGGGTCCAACCCGGGTGGCCCGACGGACCTCGCGGTTCCGCCGGCCGCTGCCGGCTCGATCATCAACGACACACTTGCCGCCGGAGCCACCGTCGCCAAGGACAATGGGGCGATGGACTTCATCGCCAACGCCACCGGCACCATCTTCCCGAAGGGCTGGACCCCTGAGCTTCAGAAGATGGTCGGCGGCAAGCAGACCGCCGAAGGCCTCCTCAAGGCCGTCCAGGCCGAGTATGTGAAGGAACTCGCGCAATGACTCCAGCCGCGGCTTGACGCCTTGGACGACGAGCTTCTCCTCCATGTCGGCCATCGCGCCACCGCGGCACCAGACCTGCGGACCTCGCGCTCGCGCGGGGTCCGCAGCGCCTACCTGATCGGCTGGCTCTTCGTCGCGCCCGCCTTCCTCATGTACGCGGCCTTCGTGTTGCTGCCGCTCGTCCTCACATTCCAGTACTCGCTCTACCGGTGGGACGGCATCGGCCCGTCGCAATGGGTCGGCCTGAACAACTACGTCACGGTCCTCACGGATCCGGATCTTGTCGGCGTCATCCTCAACGCCTTCAAGCTCATCGTGTTCTTCTCGCTGATCCCGGTCGGTCTCGGCCTCGTCGTCGCGTCGGTCATGCGTCGCATCGCCGCGGGGCGATTCGGGACCTTCTCCCGTACCGTCCTGTTCCTCCCGCAGATCATCCCGCTCGTTGCCGCCGGGATCGCCTGGAAATGGGTCCTCTCGGCATCGGGCCTCCTCAACCAGGTCCTGTCCGCGATCGGGCTCGATGGGGTGACACGCGCCTGGCTCGGCGACTTCGACTTCGCGCTTCCGGCCGTTGGCTTGATCGGCGCCTGGGTCCTGATCGGCCTGTGCACCATCCTGCTTCTGACCGGCATGAGCAAGATCGACACAGCCCTGTACGAGTCGGCACGGCTGGACGGCGCCGGGGCGATCCAGGAGTTCAGATCGATCACGCTCCCGAGCCTGCGCCAGGAGATCGGCGTCTGCATCACGGTCACGGTCATCGCGGCCCTTGCGAGCTTTGACATCGTCTACATCGCCACCGGAGGCGGTCCGGGCCTCGCGACTACGGTCCCAGGGCTCGAGATCTACCAGCTGGCATTCGCGGGCCGCCAGGTCGGATTGGCATCCGCCCTGGCGGTCGTCCTCTTCCTCCTGGTGCTGGCTTGCGTCCTGCCCATCCAGCGACTCGCCCGAGGCGACGAGGCGTGATCGTCGCGCGCGGCGAGACCCTCACCGGCAGAGTGCTTCTCGTGGCACTCATCGCCGTCACGGTGCTGCCATTCCTCAGTCTGCTGTCGGCCGCGTTGCAGCCGTCGGACTCGACGCCCCTCGGGATCGAGTGGCCGTCGGATCCTCGATGGGGCAACTTCGTCGAGGCCTTCAACGTGGCGCAGATGCCGGCGCTTCTCCTCTCGAGCGTCACGATCGTCATCGGCGTCGTCCCGATCGCGGTCGTGATCTCGACGATGGCGGGGTTCGCGATCGGCCACCTGCGCATCCCGGGCGGCCGGTTCCTCTTCCTTTTGTTCCTGGTGGGCCTGACGCTGCCGTTCGAGGGCATCATCACGCCGCTCTACTACCTGGTTCGTGGTCTCGGGATCCTGAACACCAAGTGGGCCGTCATCCTTCCGTTGATCGGGTTGTTCATGCCGTTCGCCGTGTTCTGGATGAGGGCTCACTTCATCAACATGCCGCGCGAACTGTCGGAGGCCGCGCGGGTCGATGGGGCGACAACCTGGGACCTCTTCTGGCGGATCCACGTCCCGCTGGCGCGGCCGGCGATCTCCGCCCTCGCCATCCTGTTGTCGGTCTGGACCTGGAACCAGTTCCTGCTCTGCCTGGTCCTCGTGGAGGATCCATTGCAGCGGACGATGGCCGGTGCGCTCGGTGCCGTACCAGGGCCACTACGCGACCAACATCCCGCTGCTCTCCGCGGGATCGATCCTGATCCTGACCCCGACCCTGATCGTCTTCCTGCTGTTCCAACGGCAGTTCATCTCGGCGCTCCTTCAGGGTTCCCTGAAGGGCTAGGCCGGCAGACGCCGGAGCGTCGTGGGACCTCGTCGGCGAACCACACACCACCGAGGATCGGAGTCAAGCGTGCCGAAGGTGATCCAGGGTCAGGCGCAAGATGGATACGGACCTGTGGCGGACGCCTTCGCTGCCAATTTCGAGGATCGCGGCGAACTCGGCGCCGCTGTTGTCCTGTACGTCGCCGGACGCAAGGTCGTCGACCTCTGGGGAGGCGTCGCGGACCAGCGGACGGGTCGCCCGTGGGTCTCCGACACGCCTGCCATCGTCTTCTCGGTGACGAAGGGCGTGCTCGCGATCTGTGCCTACCGGCTGGTTGGCCGGGGACTCCTGGATCTCGATGCTCCGGTGGCTCGCTATTGGCCCGAATTCGGGGCCAACTCGAAGGCCGACATCACCGTCCGCATGCTGCTGAGCCATCGGGCTGGACTGGCAGCCCTCGACGCCGATCTGTCCCGCGAAGAGGTGCTCGGCTGGGATCCGGTGATCCGGGCGATCGAGATGCAAACGCCGTTGTGGCCACCAGGGACGATTCACTCGTACCACACCATGACCTACGGCTGGCTGATCGGCGAGGTGATCCGCCGGATCAGCGGGGCCAGTCCGGGCGCGTTCGTGCGAACCGAGCTCTCCGACGAGCTTGGGCTTGACCTCTGGATCGGCGCACCGGAGTCCGCCATCGCACGTGCCGCACGCCTCGAACCACCCCTACCCGACGTCGACCTGGAGTTGGCGGGGCTGATCGCACGTTGGCAGGCTGGCGAACCTCGGGCCGAACGGGCGGCCACGATGGGCGGGGCCTTCGGCTTTCCGCTCACCCCCGAGGGTCAAGTCTCGTTCAACGACCCGGAGATCCAGCGGGCCGAGATCCCGGGTGCGAATGGCATGGGCACCGCAGACGGCCTGGCCCGCCTGTACGCCGCGTGCGTCTCCGAGGTCGCGGGCCGACGGATCATGACGCCGGAACTGGTCGCCGATGCTTTGCTCGTCCAGTCCAGCGGTCGGCAGTTCTTCGGGCCACCGGACCGTGGGGAGCGATGGGGCACCGGTTTCGCCCTGGACTCGCCCCCTGCTCAGCCACTGCTCGGGCCATTCAGCTTCGGCCACGGTGGAGCGGGCGGGGAACTGGCGTTTGCCGACGCGGCGCACGAGATCGGATTTGGCTACATCAACAACCAGATGGGCGGCATCGGGGATGCCCGCGCTAACCTCTTGGCCGCCGCCGTTCGATCGTGCCTCCGTGCCTGATTCGACCTGCTTCGGAAGGTGAAAGGAACCCAGTGCGGATCGCGCCCCAGCTGATGACCTACCCGGATTCTCTGGGCGGCGATCTCGCGGCGGTCGACAGCCTGCTCCGAGGTCCGCTCGATGGGTTGTTCGGTGGCGTCCACATCCTGCCGCCGTTCCCATCCTCGGGCGACCGGGGATTTGCTCCGCTGACCTATGGCGAGATCGATCCGCGTTTCGGCACCTGGGCGGATGTGGAGCACCTCGCGCAAGGGCACGATGTCCTGCTCGACCTGATGATCAACCACATCTCGCGGCGGTCGGTCGAGTTCGAGGACTTCCGGGCGCACGGCCGCCGTTCCCCATATGCCGACCTGTTCATCACCGTGGACAAGGTCTGGCCGAACGGAGTTCCACCGGCCGACGAAGTCGCCATGATCTTCCTTCGCAAGCCGGACTCGCCCTTTTCGGCAGTGACGATCCAGGACACGGGCGAAGTGGAACAGGTATGGACGTCCTTCGGCACGAAGGACTGGTCGGAACAGATCGACCTCGACGTCACATCCGCGGCGACCCGTGGGCTGATCACCGAATGGCTGCGGTCCTTCGCGGCCAGAGGGGTCCGGATCGTCCGGCTCGACGCCGTGGGGTACGTGATCAAGCAAGCCGGCACCAGCTGCTTCATGGTCGAGCCGGAGATCTACGCGTTCCTCGATTGGATCATCGGCGTCGCCGCTTCGCTGGATCTCGTCGTGTTGCCCGAGGTGCATGACCGGTACGCCACGCACGAACGGCTCGCATCGCACGGGTACTGGACATACGACTTCGTCCTGCCGGGTCTGCTACTCCACGCGCTCGAGACAGGCTCGGCCGCGAGGCTCTGCGACCACCTCGCTCGGTCGCCGGAGCGCCAGTTCACGATGCTCGATTGCCACGACGGCATCCCGGTGCGTCCGGACCTGGACGGGATCCTCGAGCCGCTGGAGATGCTCCGCCTGGCTGAACTCGTCCAGCGTCGTGGCGGCAACGTCAACCACATCCTGTCCGAAGCCCACCTCGACGGGGAGGTCGACGTCCATCAGCTGAACTGCACCTACTATTCGGCCCTCGACGGCGACGATGATCGGTATGTCGCCGCCCGAGCCATCCAGCTCTTCGCGCGTGGCGTCCCGCAGATCTACTACGTTGGGCTCTTGGCCGGCGAGAACGATCACGGCGCGGTGGCGGAATCGGGAGAAGGTCGCTCCATCAATCGGCACGACTACAGGACCGAGGAGGTGGTCGCCGCGATCCGGCGGCCGGTCGTCCGGCGGGTCTTCGAACTTGTCAGGCTCCGGAACACCCATCCCGCGTTCGCCGGACAGCTCGATGTCGCCACGCCGGATGAGGGGACGCTCGTGATGAGATGGCGTCACGGCGATGAGGCGTGCGAACTCGAGGTGGACCTGCGATCGGGCCGGGCGACGATCATCGAACGGCGCAATGGGATCGAGCATCGAACCCGGCCCTGACTCGGCCCTCGCGCCCGACCGAGTCGGGGTGCGTTGAGGTTGCGTACCGGCGGCACTCCGGGTATGCCGCCGGTGCTAGCATGCGACGACCTACCCGGCTCCCTCGTATGGAGACCGATCGAGCCGCTCCTGCGGCCGGTGCAAGGTCTCGCGATGGCCCGAGTGGTGAGGAGGCACGACTGTGGCGACGGTCACGTTCGATCACGTCACCAAGAAATATGGTGACGTCCTTGCGGTGGACGACCTGAACCTGGAGATCCAGGACGGCGAGTTCATGGTCCTGGTCGGTCCTTCGGGCTGCGGCAAGACGACGAGCCTCCGGATGATCGCCGGGCTCGAGGAGATCACCGCCGGCGAGCTGCGCATCGGCGATCGCGTCGTCAACGACGTGGCGCCGAAGGATCGCGACATCGCGATGGTCTTCCAGAGCTATGCGCTCTACCCCCACATGACCGTCCGCGACAACCTCGCGTTCGGGCTCAAGCTGCGCAAGGTGCCCAAGCCCGACATCGAGCGCCGGGTCAAGGAAGCGGCCGATATCCTCGACATCGGCCGGTACCTCGAGCGCAAGCCGAAGGAGCTCTCGGGCGGCCAGCGCCAGCGCGTCGCGCTCGGGCGGGCCATCGTCCGGGAGCCGGCCGTGTTCCTCATGGACGAGCCGCTCTCCAACCTGGATGCCAAGCTGCGCGTCCAGACGCGCGCCGAGCTGGCACGGCTCCACCAGCGCCTCAAGACCACCACCGTCTACGTCACCCACGACCAGGTCGAGGCGATGACGATGGGCAGCCGGATCGCGGTCATGAGCGAGGGCCTGCTCAACCAGGTCGGCACGCCGCAGGAGCTGTACGACCACCCCGTCAACCGCTTCGTGGCCGGCTTCATCGGCAGCCCGTCGATGAACTTCCTCGACGTGACGGTCGCCGGTTCGGGCGATTCGACGACGCTCCAGGCGCCCGATACGACGATCCCGGTTCCCAGCCGGCTCCGTGCCGTGGTCGGGCGACCCGGGCCGGACGCTCGTCGGCGGGCTTCCGCCCCGACCACTTCGACATCGGCGAGGGCGGCTCAGCGGCCGCCACGATCCGGGGACGCGCCGATGTCGTCGAGTACCTCGGCACCCAGGAGCTGCTCCACGTCTCGGCCGCGGGCAAGGACCTCGTCGCGATCGTGGACGCCGAGCATCGGGTCAGCCCCGGCGACCAGCTGACGCTGCGCCTGCCGCTCGACAAGCTCCATGTCTTCGACACGGAGAGCGGCCTCTCGCTCGACGTCCAGGCCAAGCAGGTAGCCGTCTGAGCGGTTCGCCCGGGACGGTGCCCGATCCGCTCGAGGAGCGGATCGTCGACTCACAGGTCCTCCATCGAGGGCCACTACCTGACGTTCCGCATCGACACGATCGAGCGGGCCGACGGCACGCGGGCGCTCCGCGAGGTCTGCGGCCACCCGGGAGCCGTGGCGATCCTGGCGCTCGACGAGCAGGATCGGGTCCTCTTCGTGCGCCAGTGCGCGCTCGCCGGCGGGTCGCGCGATGCTCGAGATCCCGGCCGGGACGCTGGACTTCGTCGACCGAGCCGCCGGGATCGTCGAGGACCACGCCCTCGCCGCGCCGCGCGAGCTCGAGGAGGAGACCGGCTACCGGGCCGGGTCGTGGCGCCTGCTCGGCTCGTTCTGGACCGCGCCCGGCTTCGCGACCGAGGACATGTACCTCTACCTCGCCACCGACCTCCGGCCGGCCGACGAGAACCGCCTCGGACCCGATGAGGACGAGCGCCTCGTCCTGGAGCGCCTGCCGTGGCGCGAGGCGGTCGCCGCGGCTACCGACGGCCGGATCGTCGACGCCAAGTCCATCGTCGGCCTGCTCTGGCTGGCCCGCCTGCGCGAGGGCGGCGAGGCCTGAGGGCTTAGTCGGGCGAGGGCTCCGAGCGGCGCCGTCCGGCGCGGGCAGCCGGGCGAGCGCCGAGCGGTAGAGCAGGCTCTCCGGGCTCAGCGCCAGCGCCAGGCGCAGGTGGGTCCAGGCCTCGCGTCGCCGGCCGAGGAGCTTGAGGCTCTGGCCAAGCGCGTAGTGGGCGTAGTGGGACGAGGGGTCGATCTCCAGGAGCGCCGCGAACGTCTCGGCGGATCGATCGCGCTGGCCGCTGTTGTAGTACGCCCGTCCGAGCAGCTCGAGGATCGAGCCCTTGCCCGGTTCCTGGCGGGCCGCCCGTTCGAGGACGATGGCCGCCTGGGCGAAGTGCCGGCCGGCGACCAGGGCCGAACCACGCTGGTAGAGCTCATAGGCGCTCTCGTGGTCGTC
Organism: uncultured Chloroflexia bacterium; assembly: GCA_963849405.1. Lineage (GTDB taxonomy): Bacteria > Chloroflexota > Limnocylindria > Limnocylindrales > CSP1-4 > C-114. The sequence continues at coordinate 1,046,505 of CAWKHG010000005.1, read as the reverse complement.
CGCGGCCGGCTCGAACATGCGTCGATGGTGCCACGGACGGGTCGCAATCGTCTCAGGGACGATGGTCCAGCCGGCGGTGGCCCGACCAATGGGTCAGGTGCGGGCGCGCCACGCTGCGAGGTCGACCGGGCGCAGGCGCGGGCTCGCCGTCCGGCCGGGGATCCGGCCGCGCTTGGCGATCGGCCGGCCGTCGATCTCCTTGATGTCGCCGGTGAAATCGATCGGGGCGGCGCCGCTGATGTAGGAGCCGACCGCGTACGAGTCGACCGGCGCCTCGGCGTCCTTGAAGTACATGATCCGGTCCGGCGAGAGGCCACCGGACACGACGATCTTCACGTGGGTGAAGCCCTCGAGGTCGAGCCGGGCGCGGACCTCCTTCACGAGGTCGGCGGTCACCCGGCCGCGCTCGGTCGGCGTGTCGAGTCGGACGCCGTAGAGCCGATCGCCCAGCGCATGGGCCACGCGCAGCGCCTCCTCGGCCTCGTCCTTGAACGTGTCGATCAGGACGATCCGCGGCACGTCCGAATCCAGGTCGCGGTCGAACGCCTCGGCGGCGGCCACGGTGTCGCCGAAGATGAGGACGAGCGAGTGGGGCATCGTGCCGGTGGGTGCGAGACCCGCCAGCCGGGCGCCTGCCGGCGTCGAGGCGCCGACGCAGCCGCCCACGATCGCCGCATAGTCGAGCACGTCCGTGATGTCGGGATGGACGTGGCGCGCACCGAAGCTGATGACGGGCGCGGGCGCCGCGGCGTCGACGCATTCGCGGGCCGCGGTGGCCCAACCGGTCGACTGGGCGAGCATGCCAAGCATCGCGGTCTCGTACAGCCCGAACTGGCGGTAGCGGGCGGTGATCCGGAGGACGATCTCCTTGGCGTCGAACGAGTCGCCGTCGTCGAGCGCCTCGAGGGTCACCGCGCCGTGAGCGTCGTCGCCGAGCACGTGGGCGAGGAGGTTCTTGGCCTCGTCGATGCCGCACAGGATCCCGGCCTCGCGGCTGAAGATCTCCATCGCTACGACCGGGTCGAGGCCCTCGCGCTCGAGGACACGCTCGGCGCGCGCGAAGTAGACATCGGCCGATTTGCCCGACAGGATCTCGCGTGAGGGGATCGGACGGTGGACGCCCATCAGCGGGTGTGGCCCAACGGTCACTCGTCTCCCGGTTCAGCGACGGGCGGGACGTCCCTGGGTCGGGAGTCCGCATCCGGTCGTCGGCCCACGGCCTCGCGCTCGGCCGGAAGGTCGGCGGCGAGTGTACCGTACGCGCCGCGCGGCGGGACCACGTTCCGAGGCGGCGGCGGGCGGTGCCCGCGCGGCCGGCCGCAGGAGCGCTCGGTGGCACGGCCCCGTAGCGTGGCCAGGCCGTCGTCCGGACCCCGGCCAGGCCCTCGGGCGTGGCGGGCAGCCGATGGGCCATCGGGACGCGGGCCGGCGAGATGTGCAGCGCGTGCCGGGTCGATACCTGGACCCCGGGCGACATCACCACGGCGCCCGAGCGTGGCCCGACCTCGCGTGGCCCGACATCGCGTGGCGCGGCCTCCCGTGGACCGACCGCGCGGGCCGGGGCGAGCGCCGGCCGCGGCTGGGGTCCCGACCCGGGCCCCATCGACCGGATCACCTGGCCGGCCCGGTACGACCAGCGCGAGCGCGACCGCCGGTCCCGGGTCGCGGTCACGAGCAGGACGAGCCCGGCGAACGTCGCGAGGATCGCCGCCACGACCGCGAGGCGGCCACGGCCCACGTCCACGGCCCCCACCCAGATCGTGGCCGCCCGATCCGCGGCCAGCACGGCCCCATTGAGGTCGCCTGCGACGAAGGCCGCCCGTGCCGCCGTGATGCCTGCCTCCGGATCCACGCCCATGAGCCCGATGCGCTCGAGGAGCATCGGATCGGCGGGCCGGGTCGCGATGGCCGCCGCCAGCCGGTCGATGGCGGCCCGCTCGGCCGCCAGCTCGGTCGCGGCAGCCGCCGGGCCACCGGCGCCCTCGAAGACTGTGCGCAGGGTCGGCGGGAGCTGGACGCCGATCCCGTCCGCGGCCGTCTGCAGCGCGGGACGCGCTCCGAGGACGGTCCGCGTCCGGGCGATCTGCTCCTCCGCCTGGTCGAACTGCCAGTGGTCGAGCGCGACCCGGATCGTCTGCGGCAGGGCCCAGTCGCCGGCCTCCTGGACGAGGGTGCGATAGGCCGCCCGGACCGTCTTGCGCCGATCGAGGAGCGGCTCGTCCTCCGGCCGGACGACCCAGGTGCGCCACAGTTCGGTCAGGTCCTTGCCGGTCCGCGTCTCGATGAGGTCGAGCAGGGTCCGCCAATCGGGCACGCCGGCCCCGGCGGGGTCGGTTTCGGTCGTGGCCGACCTCGCCCCGGACCCGCCCGGCTGGTCGGCCATCTCGCCGGCCTTGATCGCCTTCCAGACGGCGGTGAGTCCGTCGGGGCCGATGCGGTCGGCGATGAGCTTGGCGAGGTTCAGGGACGCCGCCATCCCGTACGCGTCCACGACCGGGTCGGGCGGGCCCTCGGAGGCCCACGCGTTGAGCGGGATGCGCCTCTCGAGGAGCGCCTTGGTGAGCGGGAGTGCCGCCACCTTGATCTTGAGCGGGGCCGCGGCCCGACTGGCGTAGTACGAGGCGAACCCCTCGGCCATCCAGCGATCGGCGACGAATCCGCCGTTGAACCAGGCGTGGGCGGCCTCGTGGAGCACGACCGCCGGCGCGGCGTCATAGGCGATCTGGATGCGCGCGGTGCCGCCGTCGAACAGGGCGGCGTACCCGCCCGCGGACCGCGTGACTGCCTCCTCCACGGAGAGTGGCGCGCCGTCCGCGCCCTGCGCCCCGGCGGCACGCCGATGAGCGTGCCCAGCGCCGGCAGGGCCTTGCGGAGCAGCGCGGCCGTCCGTGAGCCGAACGCCGCGTCGTCCTGCCACGACCGGACCACGACCGAGTACTTGGCGCCGCCGGCGGTGACGTTGACGGGCGTGGACCGGTAGGCGCCGGGCCGGTCGGCCAGCACGTACGCGCCGAACACCGCCGGCGCGCTCAGGGCGACGCTCGTGTAGCGCCTTCGTCCCGGTCGGTCCCTTGGACGGACCGGCGAGCTTGCTGCCGAGCACCTCGATCCGGTAGTCCGATGGCACGGTGACGCTGACCTTGCTCCCCGGCGTGTCGGGCGTGCCCACCGCCCAGACCGGGAAGGTGGCGATGGCGCCGCCGACCCGCACCGGACGGTCCACGGCGCCGCCCTTGTCGAGCAGGTCGAAGGTGAGCCGGAGGGCGAGTGTCCGGCCGCTGCGCAGCTTCGACCCGAAGGCGACCGAGACGAGCACGCGCGCCGACGTGCGCGACGTGACGCTGACCGTCGGATGGGCGCTCGAGCCGGTCGCCGGGCTCACGGTGAAGCCGCTCGCCTCGGGCAGGAACCCGAGGACCACGCGCTCGAAGAAGTAGCTCCGGATGACCGTGTCGGTGCGGTGGTTCTTCGCGGTGAGGTCGACGGTGACGTGGATCCGTCGCTTGCCCGGCTGGACGTCGTATCGCGCGGTCGAGACCACCGTCAGGTCCGGGGCAGCCGCCGCGGCCGTCGCACCGATCGAGGGCACGGCCACCGGCGCGGCCACGGCCGCCAGCACCCACAGCCCCAGGGCCGCCGCCGCGACCCGTCGCGAGACGCGCCGGTTCATCCCAGGAGCTCGGGCAGGCGTCCGGCGTACTGGTCCAGGAGCGCTGCCTGACGGCTCACCCGGTCGCCGGCGGGCGGGACCTTGCCGTCGAGCCAGATCCAGGCGGCCGACTCCTCCAGGAGCCGGTCGCACACGCCGAGCAGCCGTGCGATCGCCAGGCCGAGCTCATCGCGATCGAGCCGCTCGATCGGGCAGCTCCGCGGTCAGGACCGGTCGCTCGTCCTCGGCGACCGCGAACTTGGCGAACGGGAACTCGTCGTTCCAGCGCAGGCAGGCGCCGGTACGACCGCCGGAACCCGTCGGTGATGGGAGGCGCGTAGTGGATCCACACGATGCAGGCCAGGGAGGGGTCGAGGATCACGGTCGTCCGAATGTCGAAACGGCGCCGTCCGTCGAGCACGACGTCCCAGCTGGCGATCCCGTCCCGCTCGTTGCGCTCGGCCGGGCCGACCCCCAGTTCGGTCAGCCAGGCCTCCACGAGGCGTGGGTCCGGGGCGGGCGGGGAACCGTCCGTCGGAGGCATGCGCGGCAGTCTAGCGGACGGACCCGATCGAACCCGAGAGGCGCTGCCGGCACGTGGGCTGGGGGCGCGATCGCGCGCCGGCCTCGGGCCGCGTTCGACTCAGCTCGGCGCGTTCCGGAGCCGGCTCGCGCTTGACTCGCGCGCGCCCGCCGCGCCCGCTCCGGCACCCGCGCCGGCCGTGCCACCGGTCGCCGCGGCGCCATTGCCGCCGGACGTCCGTTCGTGGGCGATCGCCGGGACGGTCGCCGACCGCAGCGAGCGCGGTTCCTTGCGATCGACCGTGGAGCCGCTCTTGACCACCCGGGACGTGAAGTCGGTCGAGCGGACGTCGCCCCCGATCTTCACGTTGCGGCCGATGCGGGTGTTGCGAGGGATGACCGAGCGTTTGCCGACGACCGTGATCCCCGTGAACAGGCGGGCCGGCTCCTGGCGGTTCGGCGTGGAGAGGTCGGTCCCCTCCCCGACGATCGCGCCCGGGCCGACGACGACCTCCTTGTCCAGGATCGAGCGGTCGACCACCGCGCCCGAGCGGATGACCGAGTCGAACATGACGATCGAGTCGCGGACGACCGCGCCGACCTCCACCCGCACGCCGGGCGACAGCACCGAGTTCACGACCGTGCCGTTGATCACGCAGCCGTGGCTGATCAGGCTCCGGTGGACCTGGCTCGTGGCGCCAACCTTGGCCGGCGCCCGCTCCTCGGACCGGGTGTGGATGAGCCAGTCGCGGTCGTAGAGGTCGAGCTCGGGCGAGTCCTCGAGGAGGGCCATGTTGGCCTCCCAGAACGACTGGATCGTGCCCACGTCCTGCCAGTAGCCGTCGAAGCGGTAGCCGTAGACCCGGGCGCCGCCGTCCAGCATGGCCGGGATGACGTTGGTCCCGAAGTCGTTCAGGTCCTCGGACAGCCAGCGCCGCAGGGCGCGTTTGCTGAAGACGTAGACGCCCATCGATGCCAGGTCGCTCTTCGGCTGCTTGGGCTTCTCCTGCCACTCGGTGACCCGGAGCGACTCGTCCATCGCGAGGATGCCCATCCGGCTGGCGTCGGCCAGCGGGACGCGGCGGACTGCGATCGTCACGTCCGCCCGGCGGGCGCGATGGGCGGCCACGAAGGGCTGGTAGTCCATCTTGTAGATGTGGTCGCCGGCCAGGATCACGATCGTGTCGGCGGGGCTGTGCTCGAGGACGTTGAAGTTCTGGAGGACAGCGTCGGCCGTCCCGCGATACCACTCGGCCACCCGGCCCCGCGCGATGTACGGCTGGAGCATCTTGACCCCGCCGGTGTTGCGGTCGAGGTCCCACGGCCGGCCAAGGCCGATGTGGTCGTTGAGCGAGCGCGGGTTGTACTGGGTCAGGACGACGACGTCGGTGATGTCGGAGTTGACGCAGTTCGACAGCGAGAAGTCGATGATCCGGTACTTGCCCCCGAACGGGACCGCCGGCTTGGCCCGGACCGAGGACAGGATCGACAGGCGTTCACCCTCGCCGCCGGCCAGGATCACGGCCATCGTCCGCTTCATGCGCAGGTCCTCGTTCGGCGCCTGACGGTCCGGCGGACCCGATCACCGGGCGATGCAACCGGCCGGGAACCGCCTGGGCCGATGCTAGCACTTCGGTCTGCGCGGTCCGATGACGGCTGGGTGAACATTCGGTGGCCGTGGGTGAACATCTGCGGGTTCCGAAGCCCCGGGCGAGTCGCGCCGCGCCCGCCGCTCAGACGAACAGGCGGGGGTTCACCCACACGTTGTGGAACTCGACGGCCCAGTGGAGGTGCGGCCCGGTCGAGTTGCCGGTGACCCCGACGTAGGCGATGACCTGGCCCTTCTGCACGAACTGGCCGGCCCGCACGACCGGCGGATGGTGGCGGTTGTCCACGTGGCCGTACAGCGTCACGAGGTCCTGGCTGTGGGCGATGATCACGACCCACGCGCCGTCGGAGAGCGGGCCCTCGTACACGATCCGGCCGGCTCCCGCGGCACGGATCGGCGTGTACATGGGGGCGGCGATGTCGATCCCCTGGTGGAAGTGGGCGCAGTTGCCGTACGGCGGCTCCGCCCAGAACCCGGTGCACCCGAACTCCTGGGTCACGGTCCCGGCGAGGGGCCAGCGGAAGGTCCCGTTGTAGACCGACGGGATGTTGCCCTTGGCGAACTCCTGGGCGACGAGGCGGTCGATCTTGGCCTTGATCTGCCTCGCGGCCTTGGCCTGCGACGCGAGGATCGCGGCGGCGCGCGCCTTGTTCTGGGCGAGCTTCTGGAGGGCCGCCCGCTGGATGGCGAGCTGGCGCTTGGTCTCCGCCTGGAGCGTCTTGAGCTGCGCCTTCGCCTTGTTGAAGTCGGACAGCTTGGACTTCAGCTGCGCTCGCTGCGACGCCGTCGCGACGCGCAGCTCCTCGGTCGCGGCGGTCGTGTCGACCACGGTCTGGTGGATCGTGGCCAGGGTCACCTGGTCGGCCTCGATCTGGATGGCGAGCTCCCGGTCGCGATCGCCCAGGGCGAGCTGGTTGCTCACGTCACTGAGCGCGGTCGTGAACGAATCGGCCGACAGGATCACCTCGAGGAGCGACGGCTCACCGGCCTCGTAGGCTGCCTGCAACCGCTTGCCCAGGGTGGCCTTGCGTTCCGCGAGCTGGGCGGCCTTGGCCTGTTCGGCGAGAGTGACCGAGGTGAGCTGCGCATCCAGGTCGGCGAGCTGGACGACGAGGTCGGCGTAGGTGGCCTGCACGACCTTGACGTCGGCGTTGAGCTTGGTGACCCGGCGCTGGACCGCGGTGAGGTCCGCGTTGACGCCGGCGAGGGCCGTCTTCGTATCGCCGATGTCCGAAGCAAGGCCCACCTGCAACGCCTGGAGCCTGGCCACCTCGGCCTTCTGCGCCTTGATCTTGGCGGCGAGCCGCTTCTGGGCGGCGAGCGCGTCGGACAGCTCGTCGCCCCGGGTGGGTGGTGGAGAGCTGTACGTATTGACGCTGCCGACGAGCAGGGGGACGACGAGCACGAGCAGGCCGAAGATGCGGGCGATCCGGCCGCGCTGGCGCGTCCTGGGTCGACGGGGGGTCGGTGGGGGTGTCGCCGCGCGGCGGGCGTCGATGGCGGCCGCGGTCGCCTCGTCGATGCCCCGGATGGTCGTCGCACCCGAGGCGGCCGCCACTGCGGCGATGCTCCGGGGCGCGATCAGGCGACTGGTCATGTTGGCGTCGTCACTGCGAGCAAACTCCGTTCACGCGTCTCGCGACGCGGGTGGCGGCTACGCTGGCTGGTGATCCGCCGCCCCGACGCGGGCACTGCCCCAGGACGACTCAGGTTCGGCGGCATGCTACCACGGTGCCCGGTCAGGGGCGAACGTCCGTGCGGTACGGGCGCGGCCGTTCGCCTGCTCGGGCGCGCCATGTGGTCGCTCATCCGAAGCGAACGAGGACCCCCCAGAACGCCCCGACGATGAGGAAGGGGCCGTACGGGATGAACGTCTTGCGGGTCACCCGCTTCGTGACCAGGAGCACGGCGATGACCACCCCGCCGAGGAACGCCCCAACGACGATCCCCGTGATCGTGCGGACCAGGCCCTCGAACAGGCCGACGCTGACCAGGAGGATGAGGTCGCCCTGGCCAACCGCGTCGACCCCGAACGGGATCGAGATGAGGTACATCCCGAGCGGGATGACGATCGCGATCCCGATCGCGCCGGCGAGCCCGAAGGTGTCGTGGAGGTCCGTGGCGGCGCCCGTGACCGCCACGATGAGCGCCGCGACGATGAGCGGCAACGTGATGACGCTCGGCAGCAGGCGCTGATCGAGGTCCGTCGCGAGGAGCAGCGTCAGGACGAGGAACCAGGCGGCGAAGAGCGCGAGCTCGGTGGTGCCGTCGAAGCGGGTCGGGAGCGCCCCGAGGGCCACCGCCCCGATCACGCCGTTGACCACCGTCCGCCAGCCCAGCGCGCGTCCGCCGGGCAGCTCGGGTTCGTCGTGCTCCGGCCAGCGCGTGGCGATGCGGTCGGCGATGACACCCCAGAGCCCGCCGACGAGGGCGAAGACGATGACGAGGGGGTTCATCCTCGCCCGTACCTCGCGCGGCGGCGGCCGGTCACGCCTGGGCCGCGGCTCCGGCCAGGGCCAGCTCCACGAGCGTGGCGTGGGTCACGCCGTTGGACCCGCGCGCCGCATACGGCTTGCCCTTGCGGAAGTAGCCGGTGCCGCCGATGTCGAGATGGACCCACGGGATCGTGGCGAACTCGCGCAGGAACAGGCCGCTCTTGACGAGGCTGCCCTCCGACGAGGTCGAGGAGTTCTGGAAGTCGGCGTACCAGCTGTCCATCTCGGCCTTGTACTCGTCCACGAGCGGGATCTGCCACATCCGCTCGCCGGCCAGGCTGGCGGCCGACTGCACCTTCTCGACCCAGTCCTGGGGCGTCCCGAAGAGCCCCGTGACCAGCTCGCCGAGCGCACGGCCGACGGCCCCGGTCAGCGTCGCGACGTCCACCATGTGGGTCGCGCCGAGGCGCTCGGCGTAGGTCATCGCATCGCCCAGGATCAGCCGGCCTTCGGCGTCGGTGTTGTTGATCTCGACGACCTTGCCGTTGAGCGCCGTGACGATGTCGCCGGGCCGGGTCGAGTGCGAGCCGGGCATGTTCTCGACGGCCGGCGCGAGCGCCAGCAGCGGCGTGCCGGGCGCCAGTCGCGCGACGGTCTCGATCGCCGCGATGACGGTCGCGGCGCCCGTCTTGTCCATCTTCATCTCTTCCATGCGGTCGCTCGGCTTGATGCTGATGCCGCCGGAGTCGAAGCAGACGCCCTTGCCGATGATCGCCAGGTGCCGGCCGAGGGTGTCCTTCTGGCCTTCTGCGCCGGAGCGCATCACGATCATCCGGGGCGGGTTGTCGCTCCCCTGCCCCACCGCGAGGAACATGCCCATGCCGAGCTCGCGGGCGCGGTCGGGCTCGATCACGTCGATCCACAGGCCGTTGCGCTCGGCGATCGCCCGGGCCTCGTCGGCCAGGACCGCCGGGTTGACGTCGTTCGAGGCGCGGTTGGCCAGCGTGCGGGCGGTGTTGGCGCCCTCGCCGATGATCCGGCCGCGCTCGGCGGCCTTGGCGAGTGCTCCGGCATCGGCGCCGGGCGCCACGAGGATCAGCTCGTCGAGGGTAGGCGGCGCCGTATCGACCTTGTCGCGATAGATGGCCTGCGGCTCGTATGTGCCCTCCACGACGCCCCGGACGAGGAGCTCCGCCACGGCCGAAGCATCGCCGCCGAGCTGGGCGGGCAGGTCCGCGAGCCAGATCGCGAGCCGGGTGACGTGGTTGCCGCCCAGCCGTCGCTCGATCGATGCGCCGATGTGGTGGATCGACTCGCGATCGATGGCGCCGGCCGCGCCGGCGGAGATCGCCACGACCCGCTGGACCGGCAGCTCCCCGCCCCGTGCCAGCGTCGAGCTATACGCCTTGGTGCTCACTTCGCCGAACTCGAGGAGCGCCTTCAGCTCCCCGCCGGTCCGCCGATCGAGCTCAGCCCACGGACCGTCGAACGCGAGGTCGCCCACGAAAGGGACGGCCAGGACGTCGGCGGCGACGTCCCAGGGCTGATCCGTCAGGACGCGCACGTGCATGTGGAAGGGTTCCTCCGGCGGGATGCTCGGGCCGGCCTCCCGGCCGGGGTGTCAGTCGGCTGAGTGTACCGTCCCGACGACCGCGCCCGCCCCTCGTCCCGCGCCCCCGGTCGGCGCGGCCCGCGGCCCGGGGCCGGCCCACCGACCCAAGATGGCCAGATTCAACTCACGACGTCACGAGGCCGGCTGTGGGGGCGATCGATCGGCCCGAACCGGGACTCCCCGTGCTCAGCGGATCCCACCGAGATCGCCGCGAGCGCCGGGAACGGGAATTCTCGGCCGCCAACCCGGCCCGGTGATGCGGTGGTTTGAATTTGGCCGCTTTCCTCGGCCGCGGCCGGCGCGCCAACCGGCGGCCCGCCACTCCCCCTAGCGCGACGGCGACGGGCTGCCACTCCCCGGCGGTGCCGGCGACGCTCCGCCCGACCCGACGCTGCTGAATGCGTCGATCGCGTCGCTCAGCCGCCCCTTGGCCTCCTCGATCGAGATGACCGCCTCGTTCAACCCGCCGCGGGCGATGTCGGACATGATCACGACGAGCCCACGCGTGTCCCCGGGGAGTGCCGCCTGTGCGACCTTCAGCGCGTCGTACGCGTCCTGGACAGGCTTCGTGACCTTGCCCTTCGACGCGATGAGGAGCGTGTAGACCTTGCCGAGCGCGTCGTCGTAGGCCGCATTGCGGTCGATCCAGCTCGTGAGCACGTTCGTGTCCACCGTCGCCGACATCGCGTCGCGCTCGCTCCGGGCCAGGCCGAGCTTGGCCGCGGAGATCTCGAGCTGCTTGACCGCATCGGCATAACGGGCGGCCTTGCCGAGCGCCGCGGCGGCCGCCGTCGACGTGTCGTGGTCGAGCAGCGACGTCTCGAGCTGGATCGCGGCGAGGCTGCCGGCGGTGAGCGTGTCCCACTTCGAGCCGAGGTTGCCGGTCGCATCGAGCGCCCCCGTCAGCGTCTCGTAGCGGAGCAGGGAGAGGCCGCCCAGCCGGCCCTCGGCGCCCGGCCCGACGCCGGGCAGCGTCGAGAGGCGCGCTCGCAGGGCGGCCGTCTTCGAATCGATCGTGTCGATGATCGCCCGGCCGTCCCCGATCGATTTCTGCATCGCCGGGATGTCGCCGCCCGTGATCGCGGCGAGCGCCTGTGTTCCGAGCCCGCCGAGCTTGTCGACATCGGCGGTGAGCGCGCGCAGGTCGTCCGCGGAGCCGGCGAGGCCCGGAGCGATGCGGGTGTCGGCGCCGTACGTCAGCTCGGCCCTGGAGGCGGATCCGGGCGGGTGCTGCATCCCCGTCACGATGCCGGCCGACCCGAGCGCGAGGAGGATCGCGCAGGCCACCCAGCCGGCGCGGAGCATCGCGGTACGGGCATCGGCCGGGCGAAGCGGGAAGGACATCGGCGGCGCGGTCCTGCTGAGACGGATGGGGTCCGGGCATCGTAGCATCGGGTCGATGACCGGCCCGAGGTCGACCGCGAGCGTGCCGCCGTCCTCGAAGCTGGCTGGCGCCGAACCACCGCCATCGGCGCGCCTCGACCTCGCCTCCTGGCCGAAGGCCGAGCTCCACCTCCACCTCGACGGCTCGCTCCGGATCGATACCGCCCTCGAGCTCGCACGGACGCGGAACGTGGATGCGCCGCGGGACGAGGCAGCGATGCGGGCTGTACTCGTCGCCCCTGCGTACAGCAGCTCGCAGGCCGATCTCCTGCGCGCGTTCGACCTGCCCGTTCGACTGCTCCAGGACCGTGACGCCCTCGCGCGCGTCGCGGCCGAGCTCGTCGAGACGAAGGCCGCCGAGCGCGTGCGCTACGCCGAGATCCGCTGGGCGCCGACGCTCCACCTGGCCGGCGGGCTGTCGATGGCCGACGTCATCGCCGCCGTCGCCGAGGGCACGTCCGAGGGCGAGCGACGCGCGACCGTGGCCGGCTACCCGATCGTGGCCCGGCTCATCGTCACCGCGATGCGCTCGGCGGACCCGGCGCTGAACCGCGAGCTTGGGGAGGTCGCCGGCCGGTCGCGCGAGCTCGGCGTCGTCGGCTGGGACCTGGCCGGCCCCGAGGAGCGCTTCCCGAACCCGCTCGATCACGTCGCTGCGTTCGAGACGGCCCGCGCCGCCGGCCTGCGGATCACCTGCCATGCCGGCGAGTGGGGCGGCGCCGCGCAGGTCCGTCGGGCGCTGGCCCTGCGGCCCGAGCGGATCGCCCACGGATCCGTGGCGGCCGACGATCCGGAGCTGTGCGCCGAGCTGCGCGATCGCGGCATCGCCCTCGACCTGTGCCCCACGAGCAACGTCCAGGCGGGCATCGTCGCCGACGTCGCGGACCACCCACTCGCCATCCTCCACCGGCGCGGCGTCCCGGTCACGCTCTCGACCGACGACCTGACCGTCGCCGACATCACGCTCACCGAGGAGTACGCGCGAGCGATCGACGCGATCGGCCTGACGCCGGCCGAGCTCTGGACGATCGACCGACGCGCCCTCGACGTGGCCTTCGCCGACGAAGCGACCCTGGCGCCGCTCCGCGCTGAGTTCGACGCCTGGGGCGCCGCGCACCCCGACCTCGTCGCCTGACCTAGGAGCGCGCGGGGGCTCCGGCGAGGATCTCGATGGCGACCGCGAGCTCGGTCGAATCGGCGGCGACGGCGGTCGGGCCTTCATCCGCGGGCAGCGCGTCGAGCGCCGCGCGGGTCGCCACGCCGGTGAGCATGAGGATGCAGCGCGCGCCCACTGCCCGGGCAGCCGCGAGGTCCGTGAGGATCCCGTCGCCGATCATCACGCCGTCCTCGGCCTTCGCGCCAACCGCGCTGGCGGCCTCGACCAGGAGGAGCGGGGCGGGCTTGCCGATCGAGACCTCCGGTTCGCGCCCGGCCGCCGTCGCGATCGCCGCCACGATGGCTCCGGCACCGGGTCGCAGCCGCCGTTCGATCGGATAGGTGACGTCGCGGTTGGTCGCGATGAAGCGGGCGCCGCCCCGGATGCAGTCGGCTGCCGCGGCGAGGCGGAGGTAGTCGATCCCGGGGTCCACGCCGACGACCACGGCCTGCGGCCGGCCCGCCGCCTCGTACCCGTCGATGTCGTCCCGTTCGGCACGCTCGGCGGCCGATGCGGCCGTGACGACCTCGATGCCGACGTCCTCGAGCTCCCGTTCGAGCCCGCGCGCGCCCACGGTCAGGACGCGGTGGACGTCGGGCAGGTGCTCGCGCAGATAGAGCGCGGTCGCGCGCGAGGAGCTGACCACGCGGTCGGCGCTGACCGGCGCACCCATGCCCGCCAGCCGGGTGACGTAATCGGCCCGGTAGTGCATCGAGTTGTTGGTCACGTACACGACGTCGTCGCCACGGCGCGCCCGATCCGCCAGGACGGCCGCGACTCCGGGCACCGGCTCGGCGCCGCGGTAGACGACGCCGTCGAGGTCGACGAGGAGGAGCATCGCGGCTCAGGGTAGCGGAGGAAGCGTGCGACGATGGACGGGTGAACGACCCCGCACGCCGGGCCCGACGCGCATCCGGAGCCTGCCCGCGACCCGCTCATCGGCGTCGAGCGGCTCCTGCTCGACGGCAACAACCTGCTGCACGCGATCTCGACCGGGCCGGCCGCCGCGCCGCAGGCCGCGCTCATCGGACGGTTGCGGGCCGTCATCCCGGCCGACATCCGGATCGAGATCGTCTTCGACGGGCCGCCGGACAAGGGCCTGCACGGGACGCGGCTGGCCCACGGCCTGACGGTCCGTCACGCCGGCCGGCTCACGGCCGATGCGATGCTCCTCCGCCTCGTGATGGAGGCGACCGGCGGCATCGCCTCGAGCCCGACGCCCGCGCTCCTCGTCGTGACCGACGACGGCCGTCTCGCCCAGGACCTGCGCACCCGTGGCGCGGCGACGCTGGGGACGTCGTGGATCGTCCGTCGCCTGGCGCGTCCCCGGCTGGCGGCACCGAGCGTGGGCCGGCCACGTCCCCCGGCCGGCTCGGGCATCGGCGACCGACGGGCCGCGGCCAACGCGACCATCGGCGGCGATCCCGGCCGGCCCGAGGCACGGGACGCCGAAGCGGCACGCACCGGCTGGCGACCCGGTCGCGGCGCCACGGCGAAACGCGGCAACCCGAAGCGCGGCCACCCCGCGTAACACCGACGCGGCTCGCGCGCACGCCCGCCGGCCGGGCCGCCACGCCGGCTCGGGCCTCACCCGGTCGCGGCGCTAGAATGCCGCCGTGACCGTCATCGACCACCTCAACGAGCTCTGGACGGGACTCCTCCACTTCCTGAGCACGCTGATCATCCCGGACTGGGGCGCGCTCATCGGTCTCCTGCCCCTGTTCCTCGTCCTGGGCGTGATCGGGCCGATCGTGTCGATCCTCGCCCTCGGCTGGTTCATCTACATGATCCGCCGGCCGCTGACGCCGGTCCGCTACGCCGAAGGGCCCCGGCCGGCGCCGCTCGACGAAGACGGCAAGCCGATCTTCCCGGTCGGCCTGCCCCATTGCCTGCGCGAGGGTCTGATCTTCGCGTCGGGCACGAAGCGCTGCCCGAATGACGGGGACGAGCTGTGGGTCGTCTGCCCGATGTGCGGCCTTGGCCGCGCGGCCGGCGTCGACACCTGCGGCGAGTGCGGCCTCGTCCTGAAAGTGGCAAACCGGCCGGTCGCGATCGGCCCCATCGCCGAACCCCAGCCCGGTGGCCGCGCGATCGCCTGAGATCGCCCGACCGACCGGCGACCGACACACCGCTGCAACCGATCACCGCCGCCAGCCGTCCAGTCACCGCCGACCACTGACCACCGGCGCCGCGCCGCCGACCGAACCGAGGCGAACCACATGGCATCGGGCTCGCTCATCTTCTACACCACGGGCGGGATCCTTCTCGCCCTCGGCTTCGCGGCCCACGTCGTCCACGCCGTCCTCCTGGCCGACGGGCGCCGGGCGTTCCCGGTCTTCGCCCGACGACGCGAGGCGGCCTACGCCGGCGTCGCCACCGGCTCGTTCGTCGACAGCCAGGCGCGCTCGGAGCGGGTCGGCGTCCGTCCGACGAGCTCCGCCGCGCCATTCGCCTGGGGTCTCACGTTCGTCGCGTTCCTGTGCATCGGCCTCTCGATGCTCCTGCGCGCGTTCATCGTGGGCCGCGGACCGTGGGGCAACATGTTCGAGTTCACGGTCGCGTTCACGTTCACGATCATCGGCGGCTACCTGTTCCTCGAGCGGCGCTACCCGATCAAGTCGATCGGCTTCCTGCCGGTCGGTGTCGCGGCGATGCTGTTCGCGTACAGCGCGACGCTACCGAAGGACATCGAGCCGCTCGTGCCCGGCGCTCCAGAACGCGCCGCTGCTGACGATCCACGTTGGCATGGCGACGATCGCGTACGGGATCTTCGCGACCTCGTTCGCGGCGGGCGTCGGCTACCTGCTCCAGGGCACGCACGACCGATTCGGCTGGCTGCCGTCGCACAAGGTGCTCGACGAGGTCGCGTACCGGGCCGTGATCATCGGCTTCCCGATCTTCGCGACGATGATCATCCTGGGGTCGTGGTGGGCGTCGATCGCCTGGTCGCGCTACTGGGGCTGGGATCCCAAGGAGACGTCGGCCCTCGTCACGTGGCTCACGTACGCGATCTACCTGCACGCGCGCAACCGCCGCTCGTGGGCCGGCCGCCCCGCGGCCCTACTTCTGGTCGTGGGATTCGGCATGGTCCTCGTGACATACTCCGGGTCGCTCTGGTTCAGCGGCCTGCACGCGTACAGCGGCCTGGACTAGCAGCCCGAACGGGATCGGACCACCAGGTCCGGGGGGAATGAACGTGCGTCGGATCCGTCTCGCGATCGGCGTCCTGGCGGCCTCGGCCCTGCTTTCGGCCTGCGGCCTGGTCTCGTTGCTCTACCCGCAGGCCCCGCTCTTCGATCCCACCTTCTCGTTCGATCCGTCCTACTTCCCGCTCAGCTCCGATCCGGCGGCCTACGGCACCCTCCGCCACGGCACCGCCACGATCAAGATCACCTCGGGCGAGCCGCGGACCGTCGAGCTGACCCACCTCAGCGGCTCGGAGCCGTCGGCGGTGATGCCCGGGCTGGGCGCGTTCGTGACGTGGCGCAGCGGGGATTGGGGCCTGAGTGTCATGGCCGACACGATGGGTGCGGGGTTCATGGGCGGTGGCGAGATCACGATCACCCGCGAAGACACCGATCCGCCGCTGCAGGCCGACGGGTCCGCCTGCACGGTCACCTACACGGCCAAGACCAGTACCCACTTCGCCGGGCACGCCGAGTGCAAGGGCCTCGTCTGGGCGGATCCGTTCGGGTTCGGCGGGATGGACCTGCCTCGGCCGTCGACGTCCGCCTCACCCGGTATTCGCCCGTCCGCCCTTCGACGCGACGATCACCTTCGACGCGACGCCCTGACGGCTCGGCGGCCTCGGGTCGCGGGCCGGCCTCGCCCTTCGGCTCGGTCGGTCAGGTCACCGTGAAGAACTGGATGACCTGGGCGCCCGTCGGCTCGTAGGTCATGACCGCCTTGTAGGTCCCGGCCGGGATCCCGGGGTCCGGGAAGTTGACCTTGAAGTCGCCCCAGCTGTTGATCGTCCCGTAGTCGATCGACAGGGGCTGCTGCAGGACCTCGACGTCGTTGAGCGTCATGACCATCGAGACTTTGCCGACGGCGCCGTCCTTCAGGGCGAAGACCACGTACACGACCTTGTACTGCGTGCCCGGGATCGTCGTCCGGTAGGTCGAGGGGTCGACGGCATGGGCATTCGCGTCGACAGTCGTCGCGATGCCCGCCGACGTGAACGGATCGACGAGGACGGGCGTGCCGGCCGTCGATGCCGCAGCCGTGGCCGCAGCGGTCGGAGCGGCGGTCGGCGGAGTGACGCTCGCGGCGGCGCTGCCGCACGCGGCCAGGACCACGGCGATCGCCAGGGTCGCGACTGCGCGCAACCCCGTGAACCTCGACAGGATCGACATCGGGCACTGCCTCCCATCTGGGTTAGTCGGCTCGCAGAGGATGCCCGTCGCCACCCGCTTGCGTCAACGCCCAGCGCTCACCCGGCGGACGCGCCTGACGGCGCCCGGGTTCCCGGGCCAGCTCGAGAGCCCCGCGATCGGGCCCTCGGGGTCGTGGAGCCAGCGCCGCATGGTCGGCCCGTCCGCCGGAAACGCTGTTCGCAAGACGGCCTGGTGGGCAGCGATCCGGCGCCGGTTCGTGCGGCTCTCGGCGACGATCACCCAGGCCGATGCCTCGGCCGCCTCCCAGCCGAGGTCTCGCGCGATCGTGCGGCTGAGGCGGCGCTTCCGATCGAGCGTGCCCATCAGCTCGTTGATGTCGACGAGCTCGGTCTTGAGCTCGATGGCGAGGATGGCGCGCCGCTCCGCGTGCCAGGCAAGCACGTCGATGACGCCCCGTTCCCCATAGATCGAGAACGAGACCTCCGGCCGAACCGCCCAGGCCGGCATCCCGGTGAACCACCGGGCAACCGACTCGTGGAGCGCCGAGTGCCGGGCGTTGACGAGCCGATCCAGGTCACCGCCCCGCCACCGGGCGACGAGATCCAGGCGGATCTCGAGTGTGCCGGCGACGCGCTCCACGGTCGCGATCGAGAGTCGGTCGAAGTGGCCGTGTTCGATCCGCGAGATCGTCGCCGTCGAGAGGCCGGTCAGCCGAGCCAGATCGTCCTGTCGAAGGTGGCGCCGGAGCCGAACCGCCCGAACCGCGGCACCGACCTGTTGGCCGTTCACCGCTGGATCCTCCCAGCCGGCCCTTATCCGGCGATCACCGGCCAAACTTGCATGGACGGACGGCTTGGGCCGACGCGGAGGGCCTTTCGGGGCGCCGCGCCGGGTTGCTCGTGCTCAGCCAAGGCGGGCCGACGGCGTTTCGAGGCCCGAAAACCGCCCAATCGCCGGCCAATTCCCCTCCGGTGCAAGTTTGGCCGGGAATCCGGGTCGCAGGCCGGAACCTGGCCACCAAACCGCTCGGGCGTTCGATATCATGGCGCCTGGGGCCGGCGTGGAGGGGACGCCGGCGCCACTTGTCGACACGCCGTCCACCCCGACCGGCCACTCGTCCACACGACCGACCCAGACATCCACAAACCGCTCCACAGGGCCCGATCGGCGGCCGCGTGCCGAAGAACGCCAAACACGCCCACCCCGCTACATGTAGCGGTCGGCCGTCGACCCCAACCACAACATCTTGTGTTTTGGGCTTGACTGACGCCTCATCGAGGCGTATCGTAATTCGGTCGCTCGCCCGAGCCGAGACGCCCACCACGATGGTCCCTGGATACAGACAGGTCCGGTCCCATCAGCGGCCTCGACGCCCCGCTCGGACCCGCGTCAGCGGTGCCAGATCTCGGTGCCGTCGCAGACTAACGAGGAGCGCTGTCGGAAGACACGGCGCAAAGAGGACCGAGACCCGGCCGACGCCGACGCCCAGGCACGCAGCCACGGACGACGCCCGGGACACCGAGCACGCGGGAACCCCGCTCACCGGGACCCGATCGATAGGAGCACACGAATGGTTCGAGCCGTTGGTCACTCCGTCCCCGTCATGGATAGCGGACTGCGGCCCGAGGAACGCACGACAGGCACGACACACGCGGAGGCAAAGGTGGAGACGAAGGTGAAGGCGACCCCCAAGCACGCCGCCGCGCACGCGGCGCACGCCACGACCGCACGCCGGCATGCCGGGCCCTACGGGGCCAGCTTCGATGGCACCGCCCCTGACGCCTCCCCGACCCGTGGCCTGACGATCGAGCGGCGCTGGACCCGCAAGGGCGTCCACCCGTACGACGAGATCGTCTGGGAGACCCGCCTCGCCAACATCGGCAACGAGAGCGGCAAGACCGTCTTCGAGCAGAAGGACGTGGAAGTCCCCGCGTTCTGGAGCCAGCTCGCGACCAACGTCGTGGTGAGCAAGTACTTCCGCGGCCACGTCGGCACGCCCGAGCGCGAGACGAGCGTCAAGCAGCTCATCGACCGGGTCGTCAACACGATCGCCGCCTGGGCGGAGACCCAGCGCTACTTCGCGACCCCGGAGGACCTCGACGCCTTCCAGGCCGAGCTGACGCACCTGCTCGTCCACCAGAAGATGGCGTTCAACAGCCCCGGTCTGGTTCAACGTCGGCATCGAGGCCAAGCCGCAGTGCTCGGCCTGCTTCATCAACTCGGTCCAGGACACGATGTCCTCGATCATGGACCTCGCCAAGACCGAGGCGATGCTGTTCAAGTTCGGTTCGGGAGCGGGGAGCAACCTCTCGCCGATCCGCAGCAGCCGCGAGAAGATGACCGGCGGCGGCACGGCCAGCGGCCCCGTCAGCTTCATGAAGGGCTACGACGCCTTCGCCGGCGTCGTGAAGTCGGGCGGCAAGACCCGCCGCGCGGCCAAGATGGTCATCCTCGACGCCGACCACCCGGACGTCCTCGACTTCATCGATTCCAAGCTCAACGAAGAGAAGAAGGCCTGGGCCCTCATCGAGGCCGGCTACGACCCCTCCTTCACGGGTGAGGCGTACGGCAGCGTCTACTTCCAGAACGCCAACCACAGCGTCCGGGTCACGGACGAGTTCATGAAGGCGGTCGAGTCGAACGGCGACTGGACGACCCACGCGGTCGTCGACGGCAAGCCGATGGGCACCTACAAGGCCCGCGACATCTTCCGCAAGATGGCCGAGGCGGCCCACGTCTGCGGCGACCCGGGCATCCAGTACGACACGACGATCAACGACTGGCACACGAGCGCCAACACGGACAAGATCTACGCCAGCAACCCGTGCTCGGAGTACATGTTCCTCAACGACACGGCGTGCAACCTCGCCTCCCTGAACCTCATGAAGTTCGTCCGCGAGGACGGCGAGTTCGACGTCGAGTCGTTCAACTACGCCGCCCGCCTGACGATCACCGCCCAGGAGATCCTGGTCGACAACGCCTCGTATCCCACGACCCGGATCGAGGAGAACAGCCACAAGTTCCGGCCGCTCGGCCTGGGCTACGCCAACCTGGGCGCCCTGCTCATGAACCGCGGCTTCGCCTATGACTCGGATGAAGGGCGCGACTACGCGGCCGCCATCACGGCCCTCATGCACGGCCAGGCCTACAGCCAGAGCGCGATCATCGCCCGCGACCACGGCGGCCCGTTCGTCGAGTACGCGAAGAACGAGAAGCCGTTCCTGCGGGTCATCGGCAAGCACCGCGACGCGGCGTACAACATCCCCAACCGGGGCGCGCCGGCCGAGATGCTCGACGCGGTCAAGTCCACCTGGGACGAGGCCCTCGAGCTCGGCAAGGCCAACGGCTACCGCAACGCCCAGGTGACCGTGCTCGCCCCCACCGGCACGATCGCGTTCATGATGGATTGCGATACGACCGGCATCGAGCCCGACATCGCCCTCATCAAGTACAAGAAGCTCGTCGGCGAGGGCTTCCTCAAGATCGTCAACCAGACGGTCCCGGCCGCCCTGCGCAAGCTCGGCTACGGCCCGGAGCAGGTCGAGGACATCCTCAACTACATCAACGAGCGCGAGACCATCGAGGGCGCGCCGCAGCTCAAGCCCGAGCACCTGTCGGTCTTCGACTGCGCGTTCAAGCCCCAGTCAACGGCGATCGCTCCATCCACTACATGGGCCACGTCCGGATGATGGCCGCGGTCCAGCCGTTCATCTCCGGCGCGATCAGCAAGACCGTCAACATGCCCGAGGCCGCCACGGCCGAGGAGATCGAGTCGGTCTACCTCGAGGGCTGGAAGCAGGGCCTCAAGGCCATCGCGATCTACCGCGACAACAGCAAGCGCAGCCAGCCGCTGTCGACCGGCAAGAAGAAGGACGGCGACGCGGTCGCCGACACCGAGGCGGTCACCGAGCTCAAGCGCCAGCTCGAGGTCGCCCAGGCCGAGGCGGGCAAGCCGCATCGGCGCCGGCTCCCGTCCGAGCGGACGGCCGTCACCCACAAGTTCGACATCGCCGGCCACGAGGGCTACATCACGGTCGGCCTCTATCCGGACGGCCAGCCGGGCGAGATCTTCCTCAAGATGGCCAAGGAAGGCTCGACCGTCAGCGGGCTCATGGATACGTTCGCAACGACCGTGTCGGTGGCGCTCCAGTACGGCGTGCCGCTCCGCGACCTCGTCAACAAGTTCGCTCATGTCCGATTCGAACCGAGCGGCTTCACCGGCAACCAGGAGATCCCGATCGCCAAGTCGATCGTGGACTACATCTTCCGGTGGCTGGGGTCGCGCTTCCTGGGTCCCGAGGATAAGGCGATGCTTGGGCTCATCGATCGCTCCGCGGTCGTGTCCGAGCCGCCTTCCTACGGCGGGTCCTCGTTCGGTGGCGGGTTCGGGGCTGCCTCCTCGGCCCTTGCACCCGCCGCCGAGGAGGGCCTCTCCTCGATCGACGAGGCCGTCTCGAATGGAGGCAGCTCACCGTCCGTGGCGAAGTCCGACCCGCCGGCCGACGCCCCCAAGGCGACTGCCGTCGCGGCCGAGCCCGCCGTGGTCGAGGCCCCGAAGGCCCACGAACCGCTCGCGGTCATCGCCTCGAACGGTCACGCCAACGGCCACGCGACCAATGGCAACGGTGGCGGCAAGCCGGCCGCGATCACCCTGTCCCTTGGCGCGACCAACGTCGCGTTCAAGATCCAGGAGGACGCGCCGAGCTGCGCCGAATGCGGCTCGATCATGGTCCGCAACGGCAGCTGCTACAAGTGCCTGAACTGCGGCAGCACGAGCGGCTGCAGCTAGCGTCTCACCCTCGAAACGAGGGTCAGCAAGAACAGATCGCCCCGGCCTCCGCTGGGGCGATCTACCTTTGCCGAACGGTTCTCCCATGACAGCGAGATCGATGTCGGGGCCGGTCGCGAACCCCTGATACGATGCGGGCGATGGCTGCCGCGGGGGTGGCGCCCCCAGCTGATGCCCGCCGCCTGAAGGAGCCTGGGCAGGAGATCCGCTTCTGCCGGACCAGCGATGGCGTTCGGCTGGCCTACGCGAAGCACGGGTCTGGGCCGCCGCTGGTCGTCGTCAGCTGCTGGCTGAGCCACCTCCAGTACGACTGGCAGAGCCCGGTCTGGCGGCATTTCCTCGACGACCTGGGCGCCATCGCAACCCTCGTCCGCTACGACGAGCGCGGCTTCGGCCTGTCGGACTGGTCGGTCGACGACTTCAGCCTCGAGGCGCGCCTCGGCGACCTCGAGACCGTCATAGAGGCGCTCGGGCTGGATCGGTTCGCCGTCCTCGGCATGTCGGGCGGCTCGTCGGTGGCCATGGCCTACGCGATCAAGCATCCGGACCGCGTGTCGAGGCTCGTCCTCTACGGCACCGTCTGTGGCCTGCCGGTCAGGTACGAGGGCGACAAGCTCGTCGAGGAGGAGACGTACCGCAACATGATCCGCATCGGCTGGGCGCGCGAGGATCCGGTCTTCCGGCGCGTGTTCACCTCGCGGTTCATCCCGGACGCGACCGAGGAGCAACTGCGCTGGTTCGATGACCTCCAGCGGATGACGACCTCGCCCGAGAACGCGGTCGCGAGCCGGATCGGCCGGCAGCAGGTCGACATCATCGATGACCTGCACCGCATCACGGCGCCGACGCTCATCCTCCAGGCGCTCGGCGACCGGTCCACGACCTTCGACAACGCACCCGAGGTCGCGGCCCGCGTCCCGAACGCCCGGCTCGTCCCGCTCGAGAGCAACAACCACATCCTCCTGGCCGACGAACCGGCCTGGCCGGTCTTCCTGCGCGAGGTGACGGCCTTCCTGGCGCCGGACCGCCTGACCCTCGGCGCGGACGCCGGACCGGGTCTCGGCGAGCTGTCGCCGCGCGAGATCGACGTCCTACGCCTGGCCGCCGACGGGCGTACGAACGAGGAGATCGGCGAGGCGCTCACGCTCAGCGTCCGAACGGTCGAACGCCACCTCTCGAACGCCTACCAGAAGCTCGGGCTCACCGGCCGGGCCGCCCGGGCAGGCGCCGTCGCCGCAGTCCTGCGTGCCGACCGCCACGGAGCGCCGACGACGACCGGTTGAGATTGGGTGCTGGCGCGGTTCTCCCCCGCCGACCACGAACCTAGCCTCGGTCCATCGCACCCGATCGGGTGCCGGATGGGAGACCGAGCCATGACCGCCACCACCACCGCGATCGCCGAGACCGAGGCCCGCTACCGGGACGACCCCGCCGCGGCCCGATCCGCGCCCACCGTCACCGCCACGCTCGCGAACGGCCGCGCTCGCCTCTCGAGCGGGCCTTTCAACTGGGACTCGGACCTGCCGGCCCCGCTCGGCGGCGAGAACCAGGCGCCGAGCCCCACGGCCTACCTGCTCGGAGCGCTGGCCGGCTGCGCCGTCGCGTTCCTGCACGACACGCTCGCGCCCCAGTTCGGCGTCCGGATCGACGGCGTCACGGCCGTCGCCAAGGCCGCCTCTGACGCGCGCGGACTCCTCGGCTTCGAGGGCGTCACGCCCGACCTGGGCAGCCTCGAGCTCGAGATCACGATCGACTCGCCGGACTCGCCCGACCGCACGGAGCCGATGCTCCAGGCCTGGCGCGACCGCTGCCCGATCTACCTCGCGCTGCTCAAGCCGAACGCGATCGATCTTCGGGTGACGCGGGCTGCCTGAACGATCCCAGGGTCAGCGCAGGACGCCGTACGTAACGACGATCGCCACCTTGTAGATGGTCGCCTTGCCACCAGGTGATCCGAACACTCCGACCCGCAATGTGTGGACGTAGTGGTATCGCGACGACGTGGCCGAGTGTGAGACCCAGGCAGCGGTGGGCGGGAAGTTGCCGAAGAAGTCGAAACACGACGAGAACCAGGTCGACGACAAGATGGCACCTGGTGAAGTCCTGGGCCCCGTATGTGGCCGGCGGGACCGGCGACTTGCCCTGGATCTTGACGGTGATGGCCTTGTAGACAGTCGCTGACGGCAAGCTGAACGCGTACCCGTAGGCGGTGCCCGGCGGCAGGTCCGCGAATTTCGCGGAATAGGAAGCGCCGGTCTTTGTGAACGTCTTCGTGGAGTAGTAGAGGCGCTTGGACGAGATCGTCACGTATGTCGTGTACGCGCGATGCGTCCCGGCCGCGTCGGTCAGCGTCTGAACGACCTTGTAGCGGCCCGACGCAAGTGCCGTCCCCGATGAGCTCCGGCCGTTCCAGGTGAACGAGTACGAACCGCTCGATCGCCCATAGCTGGCCGAGCGGACGAGCTTGCCGGAGGAGCTGTAGATGCGGATCGCAACCGAAAGCGGCTCGGTGCGCGTGCCCCTGATGGAGTCGGTGTCGAGGTACCCGTCCTTGTACGGGTAGAACGTCGCATGAGCCACACCGACCCCGGTCGCGTGGACCGTATCGGGCGTCACGTCGACGTCGAGCAACGGACTCGTGGAACCCGTGAGCAGGGCGTTGCCCGAATACGACGCCTGGTACTGATAGTGGCCCACCGGAAGCGACGGGATGGAGCAGACCGTCATGTTCCCCGGATCGACGGGCACACCCGCGCACCCGGGCGCGGAGCTTCCCACCGCCGTGAAGTCCATCGTGGCCCCATCGGCCCAGCCACCGATGGGCGCCTGGATGGCGGCCGACATCACGATCGCGTGATGCGTCTCTGTCGGGCCGGGGCCGAAGATCGCAACCGCCGTTCCGGCCGTGGAGATCCCGAGGGTGTACGGCACGGACTCCGAGTTGGCGCGGTACTCATCAGGTCCGACATAGCGTGCAACGATGAGATGAGTCCCTACACCAAGACCGCCCGGTATCGCGAGCGTTGCCCTGGACGTGTTGTCGTCCCATGGGACAAGTGGCGCCGATCCGAGCACCGACTCCCCGCCACCAGTCGTTTCGACGAAGTCGACCGAACCCTGGGGATAGGGCTCGAACGCGAAGAAGGCTCCCGCCGAAAGCACGTCGGCGCGCAGCGTGAATGACGCGTTCGGGTCCGGCCCAGTCGGAGTGACTCCCAGGGAGGTCGTCGTGGACATGGGTGCCACGTCCCATGGTGCGCTGCCCGACGCAGGCAGGTACGGGGCGCGCGCGACGAGGACCGCCCGGACCGTGTAGCTGTCGGCGTGGATGATCCGAATACTCGCCGAGAAGGTCCCGGCATTCCAGTCGGCAGTGCCATTCGCAGCGAAGTCGAACACCTGGCTGCCCTGATGCGCGAGCTCGAAATCGATCCCGCCGAAGCGTGGCATCGGGGACACGTGGGCCGTGATGGCAACGAATTGCCCGACCTCGGAGTCGGGGATCGGGTCGATCGTGATGACCAGGGTCTCCGCCGCCATCTGCTCGCCGATGTGAGAGATCGCGACCGATGACTCGAACAGGCGGACATCGTCAACGTCCCCGTGGAAGTGGGGAGCGCCGCAACCGGCTGTCACCGGGCCGCCGATCACGAGATCACTCGCTGTCGCGCCGGAGTACTTGATGACCGGGTCGTGGTTGCTGCCGCCTGATCCGACCACCTGGATGACCGCGCCGTCGATGGAGATGGACGGCGGGCCCCCGTCGGACACCGGGATGGCGGCGCCGACAAGGTGCCACTCTCCATCCCACAGGTTCGCCACATGGGCGCTGGCTGATGCGATGGTCGGCGTGTAGACGAGATCGACTGGATTCGTGAAGGTCAGCCCGATCCCGTCAGACGTGACGTACAGCCCGAAGGACGGGCCCGCACACCCGAAGGCCCCCTTCTCGACGATCGGGGCGCCCGCCTGGGGCGGGTGAACAGGATCCCCCCGAACCCATGCGGAGAACGCGAGGTCTCCAGGCTCAAGGGCAGGAGCGTTCGGGATCCGCACCTCGCCATCGACGCCATCCAAGGCGATCGCCCCACTGCCCTCTGGAGCCCCTGCCGCGATCCACGCCGTCCCACCGGACACCACTCCGTCGTTCCCGCCCGATGTCGCATCCGAAGCGGTGGTCCCTGAGCCGTCATCGAGTGCCCAATCGGCGACCGGGTCCAGGTTGACCACGGCAGCGACGCGGGCGACGGGCATGCCCAGGATCCCGACAACGCTCAGGCTCAGCGCGGCCATGATCGCGAGCGCCGCACGCGTCATGCGTCGATCAGGGGCCTGAGATTTGCGCGTGAAGCCGCCGAGCACTTCCTCGTCCTCCCTGGGAACGATCCCCGAACGGCGTTCGTGGTTGGACGTTGGATGCTGGGGCGCCGCGAACGGAGCGACAGTATGTTGAGCCTGGGAACAGGATGCAATGGGTGCAGCGGCATCGTGGCACCACGAAACCGATCGGGATGACGAAGTCGAGGCGCTGAAGAGCGTCAAGTAGACGGAGGCCGCCCGGCAGCTGGTGAGCTAGGTCCGGCTCTCTGCGTGCGTCTTCTTCGGCCCGAACAGCGTCGCCGACCAGATCGCCATGATCACCACGCCCACCGCGGCGATCGTGATGACGACCGGGCCCGTGATCGCGTCCGCCAACGGGCCGGCGATGAGGATCGGGATGAGGCTCGAGGCGCTCACGATCGAGGCGAGGACGCCGAAGACCCGGCCGCGGACGGCCGCCGGCATGTTCTCGAACAGGGCGGTCTGGGCCGACACGGTCGTCGCCGCGTAGGCGCTCCCCGCGAAGAACGCCCCGACGACGACGAGCGGGATGACCGGCAGGCCCGCCGACTTGCCGAGGATCGCCGCCAGGGAGATCCCGATGGCCAGGATGCCGAAGACGAGCAGTCCCGTCTCGGCCGCGCGGCGGCGTGAGACCCCCTCCGCCAGGAAGCGCAGCCCGAACACGCCGGCGATGACGCCCAGGCCGAGCGGCAGGACGACGACGATGAGGTCCTTCGGGTCGAGGCCCACCGAAGCCGCCAGGTTCGGCCCGAGCACCCCGATGACCCCGACGAGCGACGCCGCGGCCGCGAGATGGAGCAGCGGCCGGCTCACCTCGCGGTTGCCGCCGATGGCCCCGAACCCCTCGCGGAACTGGCGCCCCGGCTCGTGCAACGCCCGGCCGACGGTCCCCGACTCGACCTTGACCGGTGGCGCGGCAGGCAGGAAGACCGTGGCCAGCGTCGCCGCGCCGTAGAACGCGGTGCACACCGCGAGGACGAACGACGGCCCCGCGACCGTCACGATGAGCGGCCCGAGGAACGCGAAGCCCACCGCGAACGACGCCTGGAGGGTGATGTTGAAGATCCCCATCGCCGACTCGAGCTGCGCCTTCGAGACCACGCGCGGGATCATCGACGCCTCGGCCGGGGTCAGGATCACGGTCGTCAGGCTGATGCCGAGGTTGAGGATCAGCAACACGGCCACGTTCGTGCCGGCGACGGCCAGGAGCAACGTGAGCACGGTCCGGATCGCGTTCGGGATGACCATCGCGACGCGCACGTCGAGCCGGTCGACGAGGACGCCGCCGGCCGCGGACAGCAACGTGGACGGGATGAGGAACGACAGCACGAGGGCGCTGACCGCGGTGTTCGAGCGGGTCGTGTTGAAGACCAGGATCGTCAGGGCGTACAGCGCCATGTTGCCGCCGATCTGCGTCGACGCCTGGATGAACCACAGGCGGGCGAACATGGGGTCGCGCAGGATCGGGGCGGATCGCTTCGCTGTCACCGCCCCTATTGTGCCGTCGCGCCACTGGACGGGCGGCGCGAGCCCGCGACTCAGCCCGGAGGCGGCGTCAGGTTGTAGCGGGCGACGATGTCGTCGAGCCACTCCGGCCGAGCGAACGGCAGCTGGTAGCGGGTCGAGAGCTCGGCGATGCGGGCGGGATCGGGCGGGCCGGCGTCGCTCATGTCGACGAACTCGCGGAAGAACCCCTCGAAGCCCGAGGGGGTGATGACCTCGATCATCCGGGCCGGCGTCGAGCCGGCGTTCCACATCGCGTGGACCTCACCACGCGGCTTCACGATGTAGCCGCCGGGCCCGAGCACGACCTCCTGGTCGTTCGAGCGGAAGCCGATCTCGCCCTCGAGCACGATCGAATACTCGTCCTCGAGGATGTGGGTGTGAGGCGGGACCAGCGCTCCGACGTCGAACGGGTGCTCCACGATCGAGAGCCTGCCGCCGGTATCCTCGCCGTCGATCTTGAAGATGACGCCAACGCCGGGCGCGAGCCCGCCTCGGCGACCGCCGCCCGGCTGGACCACCTTGACCTGCGTTGCCACCGCGTCCATCGCCTGGATCGCCATCGCTGTGCCTCCTCGTCAGTCGGGTGAACAGGGGTGTATAGTGAATGACGTGGAGGCCGATGTCAACATTGAGTGAGCAGGCGCGTTCTACGAAATCGCGCCCGTACCGGATGCGGCGCCGGGCGGAACTCGTCGATGAGACTCGCGAGCGCATCGTCGAGGCCGCGGTGCGCCTCCACACGACGGTCGGGCCGGCGCACACCTCGATCTCGACCGTGGCTGACGCCGCAGGCGTCACGCGGCTGACCGTCTATCGGCACTTCCCCGACCTCGAGCACCTCTTCGTGGCGTGTACCAGCCACTGGTTGGCCGCGCACCCGCCCCCCGACGCCGGTGCATGGGCTGCCATCCCCGACCTCCGCGATCGCGCCCGACTGGGCCTGGGCGAGTTGTACGGCTGGTTCAGTCGCAACGGGGACGAGATGTTCCCGATCAACCGCGATGAGGTCGCCATCCCGCCCGAAGCCGAGGAGCGGCGCCGCGCGATGTACGCTCGCTACGCGGTGGCGCTGGTCGAAGGGCACGCGACTCGCGGGCGCGCGGGCCACGCGCTGCGTGCCGTCGCCGGCCACCTCGTGAGCTTCTGGACGTGGCGCTCGCTCGTCGTCGACCAGGGCCTGTCGAGTAACGAAGCCGTCGACGTCGCCGTCAGGATGTTGACCACCACGGCCTCGGGCAGCACCCTTGGGCCAGCCAGCCGGCACCGGACGCGACGGGAGGAACGACGATGACCGACGAGCCCGAGCACGATCCCCTGCCCGAGCAGGACCCGACGCCGACTCCCGAGCGGGACCCGGCGCCGGCGCAGGACCCATCCGTCGAGCTTCCCGGCGCCAACACGCCCGGGATGGACGCTCCCGGCGAGGAGGTCCCCGGCGTGACGGAGATCGAGACGATGGCCGCCTTCTCCTACCCGGGCGAGAAGACCGTGGACAGCATGCGCAAGGACCTCCATCTCGACGACTTGAAGGACGCCGGTGAGTGGGTCTGGGACAAGCTCAATTACAAGCCAAAGAAGGCCCCGGAGCCGATCCCGATCGTCCTCGACCTACCGCCTAGCGAGGAAGAGACGACGATGCGCTCCCCGTCCGTCGCCCACGAGGATCCCCCGCCGCCTCCCCCGCCCGAGGAACCCAAGCCCGCCAAGTCGCGCTAGGCGGGCGTTACTCCGCCCAGGGACCGATCCCGGCGATCCGTTCGGGCGCGATCCGGATGACGAAGCCGGGCGGTGGGTCGGGCATGCCGGGGAACACGACCTCGGGGCCGATGTAGCGGTACGCCAACTGCTGAAGCAGCGCCGCGGCGCCGCCGACGGTGACCCGCGCCTGTCCGTACACGACGAGGTAGTGGTCCAGGCCGAAATCGTTTCTGCCCGGCGCCTCGAAGGACAGTGCAACCCGCGGGTCGGCCCGGATGTTGCGCAGCTTGGCCTGGTCGCCCAGGGTGCCGATGACGATCTCGTCGTCCTCGATGCCCACCCACGCGACCGACACGTGGGGCTGGCCATCCGGACCAAGGCTCACCACGTGGGCCAGCGGCCCCGTCTCGATGAAGGCCGTCACGGGTCCGGGCAGGGCGCTCATCGGCAGATGCTAGCGGTGTCGCGCTCCGCGAGATAAGGCGCCGGGCAGCAGGACAGAACCGGGTCCTGGTCCGTCGGTATGGATGTGTTCGATCCCCTGCCCCGGGACGCCGAGTCCCCCGACGGGCTCACCCCGTCATTCGAGGACCTCTACCGGGCTCACCATCGGGACGTCCTGCGCTACGCGTCGCTGATGCTCGGCGATCCGGACGACGGTGCGGACGTCGCGGCGGATGTGTTCGCCCGGGCCTTCGACGCGATGGAGCACGAGCGCGCCCCGATCCGCCGTCCGCTGCCGTGGCTGCTCGTCATCACGCGACGGATGGTCATCGACCGGTGGCGGCATCGGCGGCTCATCCGCTGGCTGCCGCTGCTCCATGGCCGGACGGCGCCGGCGTCCAAATCGGCGGACCGTGGCGAGTTCTGGATCTGGCTCGGGCAACTGACCGCGGCACTCCCCGAGCGGCAGCGGGAACTCATCTTCCTGCGCTACCGCGAGGACCTGACCGACGCCGAGATCGGGACCGTGATGGGCCTGTCCGAGTCCGGCGTCCGCTCGCTCGCCGCGCGGGCCATCCAATCCTTGCGTGACCATCCGGAGCTCTCGCGATGACGACCGATCCGGCGCTGCGCATCCCGCCGGCGATCCGCGCCCGGCTGCATGGCATCGAGGCCGAGCTTCGACCGACGCCGCAGCGGGTGCCCCTCGCCGGCGGGCGCCCGGCCCTCTACGTCGTGGACGCCCGGATCGGCGCGCGCGTCCGGCCCCGTTCGGTCCGCCGAAGCCGGCCGATCCTGTCGCTCCGGTTCGGGGCGCTCGCCGGGGTGGTCTCTCTCGTCACGCTCGCCACGATCATGGGGTTGACGGCAACGGGCGGGGGGATGCCGTCAGCCGCGGGGCCATCCGACTCCGGGTCCGCGCAACCGGTGGCGGCGGGTTCCACGACGCCCAGCGGCGGGCCCACCGGGTCGGGCGCGCTTGGCGCTCCGGGGAGTTTCCTCCCTGGTCCTGTACTGCCCCCTGGCACTCCGCCGCTCGGGTACCCGAGCCTCGTCGACATCCAGGTCATCCGGGTGGCGGAGCAGGCCCGGAGAGCGGCATCGAATCTCCTCCGCTCGGACTGCGTCGCCAAGGAGCCGGGCATCGACCCGCTGATCGTCAAGAAGCTGGTGGGTACGGCGCTTGTTCGCAAGATCGACCACGGCTGGGTCGATGGGGACCACCAGATGCTCATCGCCCGCGACAGCATCGACGCGGCGCAGGCGTTCGGCGGGACCATCCTGGTCGAAAGCGCTGATGAGACGTGGGTCATCGCCCGCGACGACAGCGGCCTCCTCGCCATCCAGCTCGACCACGTGCCGACGATCGCGGACCGCCGGGCCTGGTGGTCGGTCCTCGTGCTCCGACCCATCGCCTGCCGATGAGACGCGGGGCGGATCGCGAGGACGTGCGCCGCCCCCGTTCGCAGGCCCACCGGCGACGGACGTCCCGCGCCAGGGCGGGCGGCGCGCCGCTGCTCTTCGGCCTCGCACTCGCGGTGGCGGCGATCGTCCTGATCGGGCCGGTGGGTGGGTTGGCCGGGGGACCGGGCGCGCCGCGACCGGTGGGCACGGACCGGCCGACGGCGGGCCGGCTCGACGCCGGGGATCCCCCTGGACAGCTCGAGCGGTCCTGCGACTCCCGAGGCTTCGGTTTCGACCGGCCCCGCCGGCCTGCCGGACTGTCGATTCGACGATGTCCCGGCGACGCAGCGCCCGGCCGGCGACTGGACGCTGGCCATCCTCGACACGATCTACCGGTTGCCCGCCGGCTACGCGCCGCCGGACCTCGTTCCGGTCGGCAACGCCGGCATCGCCGGGGGCGGGCAGGTGCGGGCGACGATGATCCCGGATCTCAAGGCGCTCGCGAAGGCGGCCCGGAACGCCGGCCTTCCGCTCGCCGTGAAGTCCGCCTATCGGAGCGAAGCCCGCCAGCAGGCGGTGTACGACGACTGGGTCCGGACGTCCGGGGAGGAGGCGGCTCGCCAGTTCAGCGCCCGGCCGGGGCATTCGGAGCACCAGCTTGGCCTTGCCGTCGATTTCGCCGCAGAGGGCGGCACCGCGCCGTGGGACGAGTCGTTCGCGCAAACGGCCCAGGGACATTGGCTCGCCCAGCACGCGGCCGACTACGGGTTCGTCATGAGCTACCCGAAGAACGCCGAGGACGTGACCTGCTACGCCTACGAGCCGTGGCACTTCCGCTGGGTGGGCCGGACCGTCGCCCGTGAGGTCGTGGCGTCCGACGTGCCGCTCCGCGCATGGCTCTGGTCGGAGCGCGACGCGGCTTCCTGACCTCGGAGGCACTGCTCGCCGGTCGGACTTCGGCGATGATGCGGTCCGTGACCCTCTCGACCGGACGGGTGGCCTGGATCGCGATCGCGCCCGTGAAGTCGATGGCGCTGGTCCAGCTCGAGCACGCCGTCCTGGAGCTGACGGGGATCGCCGGCGATCGTGCGTTCGCGATGCTCGATGCCCAGGACCGGCTCGTGAACGGGAAGCGGTTCGGCCGCCTCGTCACGATCCGACCGGACTACGACACGGGCACCGGCCACCTCGCGCTGCGCTTCCCGGATGGGCGCACGGTCGCCGGAGCGGTCGAGCTCGGCGAACCCCTCGATGGCTGGTTCTTCGGTCATCCGCGACCGGTCCGCCCGGTCATCGGGCCGTGGTCGGAGGCGCTCTCGTCGCTGGTGGGCCAAGCCCTGCGCCTCGTCGCGCCGGTCGACGCGGGCGAGGGCCTCGACCGCGGCCCGAGTGCGACCCTCCTCTCGACCGCGGCGCTCGCGATGGTCGCCAGCGGCGGCGGGGAGTCGAAACCGCTGGACGGGCGGCGCTTCCGGATGACGTTCGGCATCGACGGGGTCGAGGCGTTCGCCGAGGACGCCTGGATCGGGCGCGACGTCCGCGTCGGGGCCGCGCTCATCCGGCCGGCCGGCAACGTGGGCCGCTGCGCGGTCACGACCCAGGATCCCGAGACCGGCATCCCGACCTTCGACACGCTGCGCGTGCTCCAGCAGACGCGCGGCACGCTCGAGACGACCGAACCGCTGCCCTGCGGCGTGTGGGCCGACATCATCGAGCCGGGCGAGGTGCGCCTGGGCGACCCGATCGGCCCGGTCTAGGCGCCTCAGGCCTGGCGCGTCAGCGCGTCACCGACCCTGGATCGCGACCTCGATCGGGACCGGCCGCTTGATCGCGTCGGAGACGGGACAGTGATCGACGGCCCAGCGGATGAGGGCGTCGACTTCTTCCGGCGAGCGGCCTGGCGCCGACACGGCGACGGCGATGCGCACGCTCAACGGCCCGGCCGGGATCGAATCGTCGAGACCGAGGATGCCCCGGTCGTCGGATTCGCTGTCGACCGAGACCTCGAGGGACGCCAGCTCATGCCCGAGCGCTGCGGCCCTTATGGCGATGAGCGAGGCGACGCATGACGCCGTCGCCGCGCGGAACAGCCAGCCGGGCGATGGCGCTCTCGCCGTACCGCCGATGCCCGTAGGCATGTCCGTCTGCAGGCTCGCCCCATCCACTGCACCGACCTCGACCCGCAACCCACTGACGAGGCGGGCAGTCGCGGCCGAATCCCGGTAGCGCGCCTCCTCGGGGTGGTCGGTGAGGTAACGGCTGGCGTTGGCGACCGCTTCCGCGATCGACATCGGCACACCTCCTGCCCAGGACGCTAGGCGGCGGCCTCTTCCGGCGAAGCCTCCGCGAAGTCGAACGTCGTGCGCATCGGCTCCTCCTTCAGGAAGAGCACGAAGAACGCCGCGATGAGCGCGCCGGCGATGCCGATCCAGAACGTGGAGGCGATGGCGACCGAGAGCGCCTCGTGGATGCCCTGGACGATCGCCGGGATCATCGGCGCGACGGCTGCCTGCTGGTCGGGCGGGACCGTGGCGAGGATCCGCGCCCCAAGGTCGCCCGTGCCCGTCAGGTCGACAGCGCCTCCACCGGCCCCACCGCCGAAGCCAGCGGCGAACTGGGCAGGCACCCCGGCCTTCGTGAGCTGGATCGGGATCTCGGTGGCGAAGCGCGCGGCGAACAGCGTCGTGGCCACAGTGAGCCCGATCGTTCCGCCGATCTGCTGGAAGAACGTGAGGCTGCTCGTGGCGACGCCGATCCGGTCCGGCGAAACGGCGTTCTGCACGATGAGCGTGAACACGGCGAACGAGGGCCCGATGCCGACGCCCATCAGGACCATCCACAGCCACAGGATCGGGCGGTCGGTGGTGGCGTGAAGGTTGGTGGCCAGGAACAGGCCGAGGCCGAGCAGCGACAGTGAGACGACCATCAGGGCCTTGTACCGGCCGACGCGGGCCACGATCTGACCGGAGGCGATGGCGCTGAAGATGAGGCCCGCGAGCAGCGGCAGGATGCTCAGCCCGAGGTCAGTGGCGCTGTCCCCGGCGACCGTCTGGAACCAGCGGGGCAGGAAGATGATCGCCGTGAAGAACCCGAAGGCGGCCAGGAACATCGCCGAGACGGAGATCGTGAACGTCCGGATGCGGAAGAGGTTGAGCGGCACGATCGGCTCGGGGACGCGCGACTCGATGAACAGGAAG
Source organism: uncultured Chloroflexia bacterium (assembly GCA_963849405.1). Taxonomy (GTDB): domain Bacteria; phylum Chloroflexota; class Limnocylindria; order Limnocylindrales; family CSP1-4; genus C-114. The sequence continues at coordinate 1,012,420 of CAWKHG010000005.1, read as the reverse complement.
AGCAGGCCGAACGCGAGCCCGGCGAGCATCAGGCCGCCGACCTGTGGATCGGTCCACTCGGCGCCGGTCTTGTTGGTCAGGCCGATGAGGAACGGGGCGATGGCCAGCGCGAACACGACAGCGCCGATGTAGTCGATATTGCGCGCCGCATCGGGCCGCTTGATCGCCGGCAGGAGGCGCCAGAGGACGACCAGCGAGATGAGGCCGATCGGGACGTTGATGAAGAAGATCCAGTGCCAGCCTGCCGTGTCGGTGATGATCCCGCCGAGGAACGGTCCGACGAGCGACGACAGGCCGAACACGGCCCCGAAGAAGCCGAGGTACTTGCCGCGCTCCGCAGGCGTGTAGAGGTCCGCCACCACCGCGAGCGCGACCGGGAAGACGGCACCGCCACCGAGGCCCTGGAGCCCGCGGAACAGGATGAACTGCCACATCTGCTGGCTGAGCCCGCACAGGGCCGAGCTGACGATGAACAGGCCGACGGCGAAGATCACGATCGGCCGCCGACCGAACAGGTCCGAGAGCTTGCCGTAGATCGGGCCGCTGATCGTCGAGGTCAGCAGGTAGATCGTGACCGACCAGGCGTAGAGGTTGTTGCCCTGGAGGTCCGTGATGATCTTGGGCAGCGCGACGCCGACGACCGTCTGGTCGAGCGCGAACAGGAACAGGGCGAGCAGGATCGCGAAGAGGATCTCGAGCTTGGCCCGCGGGGACAGGTTCAGCGCGGCCTCTTCCGCCGCCGTCAGGTGCGTCATCGTCTCCCTCCAGAGTGGCGCAACAAGGCGGGGGGTACGCAAGTTGGGCCGGTGAGCACTGCGCGGCGTGGGCAGCCGCGTGCGTCAATGCTCCGGGACGCGCCCGGACCGCGTCAAGCGCCGGTCCCTAAACGCAACCTGGGAGATGGGCCTCGGACCGGGACCTCGAGGACGCGCCGTCGTCACTGGGGGCAGAATGGCCACGGACGCGTGGCCCAACGCGCCGCGCGCGGGACCGCCGGATGGCCGCCATGCCCGACCTCGCCGCGCCCGACTACCAGATCGCCCGGTTCGTCATCGAGCGCGGGCTCGCGATCCTGTACCTCATCGGGTTCGTCGTCGCCGCGCGCCAGTTCCCGGCCCTGGCCGGCGATCGCGGGCTCACGCCCGCCGCCCGGTTCCTGGCCCGGGTTCGATTCCGCGACGCGCCGAGCCTGTTCCACCTGGGCTACTCCGACCGTCGGCTCGAGGTCGTCGCGTGGGTCGGGGCTGCGGTGTCGCTCGCGATCGTCGTTGGTCTGGCGGCCGCGGCGCCCTTGCCCATCGGGATGGTGGCCTGGTTCGTCGTGTGGGCGCTCTATCAGTCGATCGTCAACGTCGGCGGACGCTGGTACGCCTTCGGCTGGGAGTCGCTCCTGCTCGAGGCGGGGTTCCTGGCCGCGTTCCTCGGCAACGACGCGACCGCGCCGCCGTGGCTCGTCATCCTCGCGTTCCGCTGGCTCGCGTTCCGGGTCGAGTTCGGGGCCGGGCTCATCAAGCTGCGCGGCGACCCGTGCTGGCGTTCGCTCGAGTGCATGGACTTCCATCACGAGACCCAGCCGATGCCGAATCCTTTGAGCTGGTATTTCCATCGGCTGCCGCGCGGGTTCCACCGGTTCGAGGTCCTCGGCAACTTCGTCGCCCAGCTCGTCCTGCCGATCGGTCTGTTCCTGCCCCAACCGTTCGCGTCGCTGGCCGCGGCGGGGATGATCGGCACGCAGCTCTACCTCGTCGTCAGCGGCAACTACGCCTGGCTGAACTGGGCGACGATCCTCGCCGCGGTGGCCGGCCTGTCCGATCCGGTGATCCGGGCCGTCGCGTCCGTCGTGGCGCCGGGGGCGTTCCCGGCGGCCACGTTCGCGCCGACCGCGCCCTGGTTCGGGGGCGTCGTCATCGCGCTCGCGGTCGTGGTCGTGATCCTTAGCTGGTGGCCGGTCCGCAACATGGCCAGCCCCGGCCAGGCGATGAACGCGTCGTTCAACCCGTTCCACATCGTGAACACGTACGGGGCGTTCGGAAGCGTCGAGCCGCCAGCGGATCGAGGTGATCGTCGAGGGCACGACCGACGATCCGTCCGAGCCCGACGCGACCTGGCTCGAGTACGCGTTCAAGGCGAAGCCGGGCGACGTGCACCGCCTGCCGCCCCAGGTCGCCCCGTACCACCTCCGGCTCGACTGGCTCATGTGGTTCATCCCGCTCTCGTCGCGCCACGCCGAGGGCTGGCTCATCCCGTTCCTGAGCCGCCTCCTGGAGGGCGACGCCGCGATCCTCCGGCTGATGGGCCCGAACCCGTTCGCGAGCGGCCCGCCAACGTACGTGCGGGCGCGGCTCTTCCGCTACGAGTACACGACGCGCGCCGAGCGACGCGAGACCGGAGCCTGGTGGCGGCGGACGCTCGTCGGCGTGCTCATCCCGCCGCTCACGCTGGAGCCGCCGGACTGGTCTCCGTAGTCAGGCGGGGGCCATCTCGGGCGCGGGCTGGTCGCTCCGGAGGGCGACGAGGACCCGGCCGATCGCGGCCGCCAGGTCGTCCACGTCCGTCGTCGTGGCGATCAGCGGGATCGCACCCATGCCCCGCGGCGCAAGGTAGAAGCCCTCGACCAGCAGGCCGACGAAGAGGCCGGGCACCCCGGCGACGCCCGTGGCGAACGCCGCGGCCGATGCGCCGCTCCAGACCTGGAAGAGCGAGCCGACGACCTCGACCCGGGCATCGGTGCCGTCGCGTGCGATCACGGCCGCGAGGCCGTCGCGCAGCCGATCTCCCTGCACCGCGAGCCGGTCGAAGGCGTCCGGCGTGAGCTCGCGCAGGGTGGCCAGGCCCGCCGCCGCGGCCACGGGGTTGCCGTTGAACGTCCCGCCGTGGCTGATCGAGCCCGGCCGCCGGGCGTCGTACACGGCCATCACGTCGGCCCGGCCGCCGAACGCGGCGAGCGGGTAGCCACCACCGATGATCTTGCCGAGCGTCGTGAGGTCGGGTCGCACGCCGGCGAGGCCCTGGGCGCCCGACGGGCCGACCCGGAACGAGATGATCTCGTCGAAGATGAGCAGCGCCCCATGCCGGTCGGCGAACGAGCGCAGGAAGGCCAGGAACTCGGGGCTCGCGGCGCGGATGCCACCGGCGCCCTGGATCGGCTCGATGATGATCGCGGCGAGGTCCGCCTCGCGTCCGCGGAGGACGGCCTGGATCCCCTCTGGATCGCCCCACGGCAGCTCCGCGATGAGCCCCGACATCGCGGCGGGGACGCCGGGTGTGCCGGCCATCACGAGGTCGTGGGTCCCGTGGTACGAGCGCTCGAACTTGGCGACGAGCGGCCGCCCGGTGAACGCCCGGGCCGCCCGGATCGCGAACATCGTCGCCTCGGTGCCGGAGCTCGTGAAGCGCACCCGCTCGATCGATGGCACGCGCCGGATCAGCTCCTCGGCGAGCTCGACCTCGGTCTCGGTCGGGGCGGCGAAAGCCGACCCGCGCCGGACCTGGGCCTCCACGGCCGCGACGACCGCCGGATCGGCATGGCCCAGGATCAGCGAGGTGTAGTTGCCGAGGAAGTCGCGGTATTCGTTGCCGTCGACGTCGCGGACGATGAGCCCCGCGCCCGCGGCGACATACGGCGGATAGGGCGCCGTGTAGACGGTCGTCCGCGTGGAGCCGCCGGGCAGCGCCTCGGTCGCCCGCTCGAACAGGGCGCGGGAGCGCGGCGTGCGCGCGAGGTAGTCGTCGACGAGGGACATCGCTGACCTCCGACGGGGCCGGGTGGTTCGGGCCAGTGTGCCACGTCGCCGGCGAGGCGCCGTGTCCGGGCTACGCCACGCGCGCAGCCCGCTCCTGACGCCACGTGAAGAACGCCATGAGGACCGCCAGGGCAGCGAGCGAGATGAGGTAGCCCGACGTGCGCGGCGAGTCGAAGAGCGACAGGGACGCGAGGCTCGGGACGAGGATGCCGACCGCGGCGATGATGTTGAGGTAGGCCGCGTGGCGCACCTCCCGCCAGTCCGAGGCGAAGGCCATCGTTCCCGCCCAGACCGACCAGCCGAGGAACCAGGCCGCCACGATCGTGGCATCCAGCCGGTTGAGCTCCCACGGCCAGCGCTTCGTCAGGAACTCCGGGTCGAGGATGAGCACGGACCCGAACGTGAACAGGACCGCGGCCTCGAGGATGAGGAAGCGGACGAACCCGCGGCCCATCGGGACGGCATCGGGAGCCGGGGCCGAACGCAACGAGCGGCCGATCGCGAAGTAGATCATCACGGCCGGCTCCGTCACGTACAGGATCAGCCACGTGTGGCCGATCACCGAGCCCCAGCGGATCTGGTCGGCGTTCCAGAACGTGGCCAGCAGGAGCGTCCCCGTGAACGCGAGGTTGCCCCAGAAGATCCAGCGGAAGCGTTCCCAGCTTGGCCAGATCGCGACGTTGAGGAAGAACGCCGTGCGGAAGATGTAGCCGCCCCCGATGAAGACCGCGGCCAGGCGCGGCTCGATGACCCAGGCGAACTCGTTCGTGCGGTCCGGGAAGAACAGCATCCAGATCGCGAACGCCGCCGCGAACGCCGCGCCGATGAGCCCCCAGATCCGCATCTCGAGGTTGGCCATCGAACCCTCCCTGACCCGTCCTCGGGCGCGGGTCGCGGTCGCGCGAGATCCCGTGCCCTTGGTGATGATGCTCCCCGCTCGGTGTCTCCGCACCGTCTTGACGGCCGGCGCAGGTCGGCCCCAGCATCGCCGTCGGGGCATGCTGGCAGCGATGCGGAGGAGACGGATGGAGACGGTCGCGGTCGTGCTGAGCGTCAAGCCGGACCAGGTCGAGGCGTTCGAGGCGGGCTTCCGCGAACACGAGCTGCCGATCTGGCGCGACTTCAACGGCCGGGGCGTGATGCTCCAGGCCACCCTCAGCCGGATGGACATCAGCTCCCAGCCGCGGGGCGACGCGGTCCAGTACCTCATCGTGGTCCTCTTCGCCGACGGCGAGGGACACCACCTGCACGACAACGACCCGCGCTTCAACGCCTGGAACAAGCTCGCCGACGCGTACCAGGTCGGCGACGGGATGGCCTTCGGCGGAGCGACGATCGAGCACATCGGTGCCTGACCTCGGGCCGACGGGCGTCTTCCCCGAACCCGGGATGGAGCTGACCCACATCCTCGTGGTCGCCGACGTGGACCGGGCGCGGGCCTGGTACGTCGACGTGCTGGGGGCCGAGCTGTACCGCGAATACGGCGGCTCGTCGGCCGTGCTCACGTTCGCCGGCACGTGGCTCCTCCTCGTCACGGGCGGCGGTCCGACCGAGGACAAGCCGTCGGTCACGTTCGCGCCGCCGCCCGATCCGGACACGGTGAGCCACTCCATGACGATCCGCGTCCCGGACTGCCGGGCCGCGTACGAGACACTGCGCGCCCGCGGAGCCGAGTTCCTCACGCCGCCCCACGACTGGGGCCGCGAGGTCCGCTGCTTCTTCCGCGACCCGGACGGCCACCTGTTCGAGATCAGCCAGGCCGGCTGAGCGGCCGCCGCTCATGGGCCCGGCGCGGACTCGGCCGGTCAGGGACCGGTCGGCGGGCGGTGGCTATCCTGTGGGCGATGGTCCTCTACCGCCTCGAGCCGATCGACGACCTGCTGGCGCCCACCGTGGTCGTCGCCTTCGACGGCTGGGTGGATGCCGGGTCCGCGGCCACGTCCGCGGCCGAGCAGCTCATCGACGGCGCGGCGATCGCGGCGACCTTCGAGAACGACCTCATCTTCGACTACCGGGCCCGTCGGCCGATCCTGGAGATCGAGGACGGACGCCCGTCCGAGCTGACCTGGCCCGAGATCGTCCTGTACCGGACGCGGATCGGCGAACGGGACGTGCTCGTGCTCACCGGCTACGAGCCGGACTACCGCTGGCGGGAGCTGGCCGAATCCGTCGTGGACCTCGCCCGGCAGCTCGACGTCAGCCAGTGGATCAGCATCGGGGCGATCCCGGCGGCCGTGCCGCACACCCGGCCCGTGCCGATCCTCGGGACGGAGTCGCGCAAGGGCCTGCTCCGCGGCGACGTCCAGGCCGGACCCGACGGCCTGCTCCGCGTCCCGGCCGCGGCGATCTCGGTGCTCGACATGGCCGTCTCGGCCGCCGGCATCCCGGCCGTCGGCTACTTCGCCCAGATCCCCCACTACATGAGCGGCGACTACCCGGCAGCGGCGAGCGAGCTGCTGCGTTCGGTGGGCCGGCACCTCGGCGAGGAGATCGACCTCGGGTCCCTGCCCGACGACGCGCGCAAGCTGCGCGACCGGCTCGACCTCGCCGCGGAGGCCGACGAATCGACCCGCGCCTACGTCGCCCGTTTGGAGACGATGGTCGACGAGTCGCGGCTGCCGTCGGGCGACGACCTGATCTCCGATATCGAACGATTCCTGCGCGACCGCGGCAACGAGGGCAGCCAGCGGACCTGATCGCGGCGATGCGGCCCGATGGGTGTGCTCGGCTCATCCATTCTGCGTAGACGCCGGGCGCCGAACCGGTCATAGCCCGCCCGCGGCCGTGCCCATACGCTCGGTTCGCTCATGAGATCACCCGGAGTCCGTGCGCTCCTGGCCGAACCTTCGACCGGCGACGTCACGGACGTCGCGAACTTCGCGCGGATGCTGCGGCGGATCATCCTCGTCCTCGCCGGCTTCACAGTGGCGCTCAGCGTGGAGTGGCTTCTCGTCGGGGACGCCTCCGGCGGCGCGACGGCCGTGCTGCTCGCCATCGGGCTGGCGATCCTCGTTGGTGCCCGCCAGGTGCTGCGGCGGGGGCATCCCACGATCGCCGTGTTCACCTGCACCGGCGTGATCCTCGGCTTGTCGCTCTCACTCGCCTGGCTCCCGCCCGCGACGCCCGCTCTGGCGGCGTTCCCGGTCGTGGCTGCATCGATCGCCCTGCGCCACGTGACGGGTCGGTCGCTCCGCAGGCTCCTCGCCTTCGCCTGGCTGACGAGCCTTGCCGTCGCGATCATCAGCGAGATCGTGCCCGGGGCGACGGACATGCCACCTGTGTACTACGCGTCGTTGAGGGTGGCCGCCTTCGGCGCCGTCATCGGCCTCAGCCTCCTGCTCATCTACCACTTCGGCGTCCGACTTCGCGAGAGCCTGGCGGCCGCCGAGGCGAGCGAGGGCGACCTGACCGAGAGCGAAGCCCGCTACCGCGGCGTCATCGAGGACATCGAGGAAGTCGTCTTCCAGGCCGACCTCGACGGTCACTGGACGCTGCTGAACCCGGCCTGGACGCGGATCACCGGCCATCCCGCGGCCGACTGTCTCGGCAAGCCGATGAGCGAGTGGCTATCGGTCCCGCACGGTGTCCCACTCGCCGACCGCGTTGCCGTCCTTCTCGCCGACGGGCACGGCTCACTCTCGGAACACCTCCGCATCACGTGCGCGGATGGCGACGTGCGCTGGCTCGAGATGCGGACGCATCCGGCGATCGGGCGCGACGGTGCCGTGACCGGACTGTCCGGGACCATGAGCGACGTCACGGAACGACGGCGACTGGAAGCCGAGCTCACGCATCTCGCCTTCCACGACCCGCTGACCGGGCTCGCCAATCGCGCGCTCTTCCGCGACCGCGTCGACCACACCTTGCTGCTGAGCCGCCGGACCCGCCAGAACGGAGCCGTCCTGTTCCTGGACCTCGACTCGTTCAAGAGCGTGAATGACAGCTTCGGTCACGCGGCCGGCGACCGTCTCCTCGTGGAGATCGCCGGCCGGCTCCAGCGCTGCCTCCGGCCCGGCGACACGATCTCGCGCCTGGGCGGCGATGAGTTCGGCATCCTGCTCGAAGGCGTCCTCGAAGAGGACGCGGCGGAGGTCGCGGTGCGGCTGTCGGCAGTCGCCCGTGAGCCCGTGACGCTGGACGAGCACATCATCGTAGGCTCCGCGAGCATTGGCATCGCGATGCTGGACCAGGGGATCGCATCGGCAGGTGACGCGTTGCGCAACGCCGATGTCGCCATGTACGTGGCAAAGGTTCGGCGCGCCGGCGGCCACGCGATCTTCCGGCCCGAGATGCACCTGGCCTCCGTGGAGCGGATCGAGGACCTGTCGCGGCTGCGCGTGGCCATCGATCAGCGCGAGCTCTACCTGGACTACCAGCCGATCATCGACCTCTCGACCGGCCGGATGACGGGCGTCGAGGCGCTCGTGCGCTGGCACCACCCGGTCCGCGGCATCGTCCCGCCGGTCGCCTTCATCCCCCTCGCCGAGGAGTCCGGGTTGATCGTGGCGCTGGGGGCGTGGGTGACCCGGGAAGCGTGCCGCCAGCTCCGGGCCTGGGATGGCCTCACGCCCGGCCGTCCGGGACCCACGATGAGCATCAACCTCTCGGCCGTGCAACTGGCCAACGATGGCCTCGTCGCCGAGGTTGCCGACATCCTCGTCGAAACGGGCCTGGATCCGCATCGGGTGGTCTTCGAGATCACCGAGACGGGACTGATGACGGACCCCGACGTCGCCGAGCAACGGCTGCGGACGCTGAAGGGGCTCGGAGTCCGGATCGCCATCGACGACTTCGGCACCGGCTACTCGTCGCTGGCGTACCTGCGCCGCTTCCCCATCGACGTGCTCAAGCTCGATCGCACATTCATCTCGGGGCTCAACCGGAACGGGCCGTCTGCCGCCCTGGCCGAGATCTTCGTCCAGCTCGGACGAGCCCTCCACATCGAAACGGTCGCCGAAGGGGTCGAGACGATGGATGAAGCCGAGCTCCTGCGCGACCTCGACTGCCAGCTCGCCCAGGGCTTCCAGTTCAGCCGGCCGGTCGACCCGGCGTCGATCGCGGCACTTCTCGTCGCCGACATCCCATGGGCGATCGGCTCGCCCTCGCCGGGCGGCCTCGCCCGGATCGCCTGACCGCCGTCAGCGCGCCGCCTTGCGCATGGCCTGGACGGCCGAGAACCGGTCGCCGAACTCGGACCGGATCGCGGTGACCTGGGGCGTCTCGAGGTCGAGCTCGCGGGCGATCTCGTCGAGCACCGAGGATTCGCCGGCCGTGATCGACTCGTCGGCCGCGCTCACGAGGTAGCAGGCACGGACGAGGGCCAGCCGCTCCTCGGGCGTGGACAGCTCCTTGAACTCGCGGGTCACGATGTAGTCCTCGGTCCCGCCGATCAGCCGGGCGGTGCTCTTGGCGATCTCGGTCACCAGGACCGCCTGCGGCTCCGACAGGCCCTGCTCGACGAGGATGCCCTCGATCCGCCGGGTCTCGAGGTCGCTCACGCCGAAGTCGGCGGCTGCCGCCCGGGCGAGGACATAGGCGAACGTGGCCATCTTGCGGGCCTCGTCCGGGGGCATCGACTCCAGCCGGTCGACGATACGGCGCACGGCCGCGGCGTCCGGATCGGTCGTGCCGGGCTGCGCGCTGACGGCGCCGGACGGGGCGAGCCCCAGGAAGCGACGAAGGTCCATCGGCGGATGATAGGGGCGCGAGGTCAGAGGCGCCGCGCGGCGGCCTCGACGGCTCGCTCGGACCACCACGCGAGGTCGTCGGCGGCTCGCTCGCCCGAGGGGTATCGGGCCTCGGCGGCCGTGTCGATGCCCTTGCGCCAGCCGCGCAGCAGCAACCCGACGAGGATCGCCATGTCCACCTGCGTCGCCCACTCCTCGGAGGAGCTCGCGTCGCCGGCGGCCGTGGCGGCCTCCCGGTAGCGATCCAGGACGGCCTCGGGCCGGATCGGCAGCGACGGCGCGTTGGAGACGAGGAACCAGCCGAGCTCCACGGCGACCGGGGCGACGGTGACCATCTGCCAGTCGATGAGCGCGATCCGTCCGTCCGGCGCGAAACCGACGTTGGCCAGCTTGAGGTCGCCATGGATCAGGGTGGCCGGCAGTCGGGCGAGGGCCGCCAGGAGCGGTGCCGGCTCGCGGGCCAGGCCCGCGATCAGGTCCCTGGCGGGCGCCGGCGCGGCGGCATCGAAGGCGTCCCACCCGGTCAGGAACCGCTCGCCGACCGGGTTGCCGTCCGCCCGATAGCCCTCCGCGGCCGGGCGGGAGAGGAGGAGCACCCGCTCGCGGAGCGGGCACCACGGCCCATCGGCGAGCGCGCCGGCCGGCCACCGATGGGCGTGAAGGGTCGCCATCGCCCCGATCGCGCGGTCGACGGTCGAGGCGTCGGCGGCTTCTTCCCAAGGCAGCAGGACATCCGAGAGATCGGGCATGAGCAGCGCGACTGTCCCGGGACCGGCCTCCTCGTCCGTTCCGGCTGCCAGGTAGGGCGCCCAGAGCGGCAGTGGCAGGCTCGGTCCATGCGCCGCGAACCAGGCCTCGCGCAGGACCGGCCCATCGAGGGTCGCTCTGGCGATCCAGTCCGAGGCGAGGCTGTCGCGCTTGATCACGAACCGTTGGCCGTCGCGCTCGCGCAACCCGAGGCGGGCACCGGACCAGCCGTCGTTCGGGAACGGCACCTCTGGTGCGTCGGCGAGGCCGTGCCGCCGCAGGACGTCGGCGAAGGGTTCCAGCGCCGGCGTCGAGCTCACCCCGGCTCGTCGAACGGGTACACGTTCACCGAGTCCGGGCAGTTACGCGACAGCAGGACGACGAGCGGCTCGGTCGCCGACCGGTTCGCCTCGACGTGGATCTCGCCGGCCGGGATGTACACGAAGTCGCCCGCCGCCGCCTCGAACTCCTCCTCGATCCCGGTCGGCCCGAACGAGTAGTGCGCCTCGCCGCTGAGGACGTAGATGCTCGTCTCACAGGCGCCGTGGTGATGGACCCGCGTCTGCTCACCAGGCGCCGTGGTCACGATCGACGAATAGAGGCCGTGCGAGCCGACGGTCTGCACCGACACGGCGATCGCCCGCTCCATGCCCGGATGCTGGCCCGCCCCGATCAGCCAGGCGTCGCGGGTCAGCCGGGTGGCCATGCGGGCGCTCCTCCTCGTGGGTGGGGGCGCCGTTGCGGCGCCGGGGTCGACGGGCGTCGATGATATCGGCCGCGTACCATCGGGAGCATGGCTGCGCGCTGGATCCCCGACCTGCCGCGGTTCGCCCTCCTCGATGGCCCGTCCCCGCTCCAGCACCTCCCCCGCTTCGCGGCGGCGATCGGCGGAGGCGTCGAGGTCTGGATCAAGCGCGAGGACCTGCTGCCGCTCGCCTTCGGCGGCAACAAGCTGCGCAACCTCGAGTTCCTCGTTGGCGCGGCGCTGGCGGAGGGCGCCGACACGCTCGTGACGACCGGCCGCCGCTGGTCCAACCATGCCCGGCTGACGGCCGCGGCCGGCGCGAAGGCGGGCCTCGGTGTCCACCTCGTGCTGACCGGACCGCCGGCCGACGAGCCCGGACCGAACGAGCGCCTCGACGAGCTGCTCGGGGCGACCGTCCACGTCACCGCGACGGCTTCGCGCGAGGAACGGAGCGCGACGGTGGACCGGGTCGTGGACGAGCTGCGCGGAGCCGGCCACCGGCCGTACGTCATCCCGACCGGGGGATCCGGGCCCGTCGGCATCGTCGGTTCGATCCTCGCGGGCCTGGAGCTCGCCGACCAGGCCGCGGCGCGTGGGATCTGGCCGGATGTCGTCGTCCTGCCCACCGCGACCGGGGGAACGCAGGCAGGCCTCCTGGTCGGGCTCGCCCTGGCCGGCCTGCCGTCCCACGTCGCCGGGATCGCCGTCGCCCACGCGGCCGCCGAGCTCATCGAGACCGTTGCCACGCTCCTGGCCCAGGCGGCCGACATGACCGGTGTGGACCTCGCGACCGTGAGCCCGATCGAGATCGACGACGGACTGCTCGGCCAAGCCTACGGGCGGCCCGAGTGCTGCTGGCGACGAGGCCGCGCGCCTGCTCGCCCGGAGCGAAGGGATCCTCGTCGACCCGATCTACACGGCCAAGGCGCTGGCCGGGCTCATCGAGATGGCGCGCTCGGGCGAGCTCCGCGGCGAGACCGTCGTGTTCTGGCACGCGGGCGGGACGACCGCGCTCTTCGAGCCGCTGGGGGACACCGAGCCCGGCTGATCCGGGGCCGGTGGCCGGCCGTCAGTCGATCGAGATGCGCACCCCGTCGCCGTCCTCGCCGGCCTCGAGCAACGTGCCGCGCAGGCCGTCGGCCAGGGCGCTCCGGATCCGCTCGACCTGGGCCGGTGACAGCCCCGGCACGCGGAGCATCGCCGCTTCACCGATGCCGGCGGGGAGCCGCAGGTTGACGACGGTACGGCCGCCTTCGGTCACCTCGAGGCGGACGCTTCGGCCGCCCTGGGCATCGGATCGACCGGCGTCGCCCGGCACGGAGCCCCGATCCCACGGGAACCCCCGCCCAGCCTTGCCCGAAGCCTTCTCGCGATCGCGATCCTGATCCGCGGCCTCCAGGGCGGCGATGATCGGGGCGGCTTCGGCCGCCGTCAGGCGGCCCTCGGCGACGAGGCGCAGGACGTCGTCGAGCGCGTCAGGCACGGTGGTCCCAGCGCATGTCCGGGCTGATCGGCCGGCTCTCGGTCGGCCGTGTCGCGGCATCGGTCCGCTCCTCTTCGGCGTCGATGACGGCGAGCCGCTGCGATGCTTCGGTGACGTCGATCCGGCCGTCCTCGAGGTCGGTGAGGACCGCCAGGCGACGACTCGCCAGGCCCTCGGCCGCCGGCTCATCGCGCTCGGGCTCGGACGGACCCATCGCGCGCGATGCCGCGTACTGCACCAGGTCCTCGGACGCGACGTCATCGGTGGAGGGAGCCTGGGGGCCGGTCACCCGCAGGTCGCCGGAGATCGTCTTGAACGACACGCGCGGGCCGCCGTCGCCGATCTCGACCGTCCGGAGTCCCGGCCGTCCACCGGCGCGATGCGGGAGGTCGGTCTTGACCCCACCCGAGACGGCGGTGCCCTCGATGCGGGCGGGCCCGTCGAGCTCGAGCGAGGCGTCGCCGGACACGCTGTCGATGGCGAACGGGCCCTCCCCGACGAGGCGCCCGGCGATGCGGAGGCTGCCGCTCATCATCCGGGCCTGGACCTTCGTGAAGGCCGGCGCCGACGCGTTGACGTCGCCCGACACGGTCCGCGCGGCCAGGCTCACCGGACCGGTGCCCCGGACCTTGGCGTCGCCCGAGACGTGGTCGAGCGTGATGTCGCCCGAGGCATCGGTCAGCTTGATCGACCCGGACACGGCCCGATACGACTGCTCGCCGCTCAGCCCGTCCACGTGGACCGCGCCGCTCGCGGTGTGGAGCCGCACGACGGCGCCTCGCGGGACCTCCGCGTGGATCGGGTCGAAGCGCCGCCGCGAGAGGATGCCGAAATTGCGGGCCACGTCGTCGCGGGGGCGCAGCTCGATGAGGCCGTCGGCCGTTTCGATGCGGTAATCCTCGTGCAGGTCGCGACCGGTCGGCGACGAGAGACGGACGGTGTCGCCATCGACACCCTGGATGGTCACGCCGCCGGCCGGGACGCTGAGCGTCACCGCCCCCTGGGCGCCGATGCGGTGCTCGATCACGGGGCTGGTCTGGGTCGTCATCAGGAGGTCCTCCTCAGGTTGCGGATGGCCGCTGCGGCAACGTCGGCGGTGATCTCATGTCGGGCGAGCCGTTCGAGGACCGCCTGGCGGGTCGTGTCCTGGTCCTCGGTGGCAGCCGGCGCGGCGTCGGTTTCGTCCGTGTCGGCATCCACCGTGGCCGGCCCGTCGCCGAGGCCAAGGGCGCGAACGAGCCCGTCGACGCGCGAGCGAACGGTGGGATACGAGAGCCCCAGCTCACGCTCCATCTCGCGCAGGTTGCCGCGCGACCGGAGGAAGCTCTCCAGGAGGGCCATCTGCTCGCGGGTGAGGCGGCCGAACCGCCCCACGCTGAACTCTCCCTCGAGGCTCGTCCCGCAGGTCCCGCAATGGAGCCTGGTGACGGCCAGGTCGGAGGCGCAGACGGGGCAGATGGCGATCACGTCGTGTGGCATGTGGTCCTCTGTTTCGCTGTCAATGGGCCACATTGTCAACATGCGCTTTCACTTTGTCAAGGTACACATACGTAAACACGATATCGACGTGCGTGCCAGCGGGTTGGGCGCCGCAAACGAAGAGCCCCGGGATGGCCCGGGGCTCGAGATGGGATCGCGGAGGCGGCCCGTGGCCGCCAGCGTTCAGCGACGGATGCCGGCGGGGGCCTCGCCGAGCACAGTGCGCGTCTTGGCCGGGTCGCTGGTCGCGAACGCCACAGTGACCTTCTCGCCGGCCATCCCGATCGGCATGGCCGCCTCGATGTTCACGCCCGCGTCGGCCAGGCGGCGCGTGGCCTCGGCCAGGGAGCCCGGTCGGGCGTCGAGCGCCGCCGGCACGATCTCGACCTCACGGACCGTCGCATGGGCCTCGGACAGGACCTTGCGGGTCGACGCCTCGTCGTTCGTGATCAGGACGACCGCGCCCTTGTCGCCGATCGCCACGCCGGCGAAGCCGGTGATGTCGATGCCCTTGTGGGCGATCGCCTCGGTGATCCGCGCGACCTCGCCCTTCTGGTTCTTCAGCTCCACGATGAATGCGTTCACGCGGCACCTCCGTGGTCCGTTCGACCCCCGGGCCGGACCCGAGGTGTCCCCCGCCGACGCGCCGGCAGTTCGGGCCGATTCTACGCCCGGTTGTCACGAATCCCCGGCTTCGTGCAGGACGAGCCCTTGCGGTCGGGAGTAGGATTCGGCCATCGAGGGAGACACGGACATGTCGGACCCGCGACGCCAACCGGAACCCCGGAAACCTCGGAGCGCATCGATGCGGACCTCCGCGTCGTCGCTGCCGAACACGGCGGATGCGACCCGCGGTTCGAGCAACCTCGCCACGGTCCCCCGAGCGGGGAATATCAGCAGCGACACCCGCGCCGGCAGATCCGGCTGAGCTGGGTCGACAACCATCGTGACCCGTGCCGCGAGGCATGGGTCTTTCGATTCTTGGGGTCGGGTCGGGGGCGGCGGCACAGGCCGCAGCCGGTCAGGCTTCGAGACCCGGGAAGGTCACTTCGATGAGCGGGCTCTGGGCGACCATCCGCTCGAGGTCGGTCCGGTTCCAGGCGTTCGCCACCTGCTCCAGGATCGCCCGGCGCTCGGGCTCGTCGGTGATGACCCGGGCGATCCCGGGCAGGTCCGCCTTGACCGACCGCTTCAGGTGGAACGTGAAATCGGGATCAGCCTCCAGGTTCCCAAGCCAGGCGCGCTTCCTGGAGGACGGCAATCCGGAGATGTAGATCCGGCCGCCGATGTTGTGGAAGACCATCTCGATGCGTCGCGGCAGACCCGAGACGCGGCCCGTCGTCGTGATGTCGATCGTGTGGCCCTTCGCCAGGGCGCGTCGGATGGAGTCGTCCATGGAGCGAGTGTCGCCGGGGTCAGCCCTGGTCGTCGGTGGCCATCGCTGCGGCGCCGGCCTCGGCCGCGGTCCCACCGGCCCGCAACACCGCCTTGTAGGCGCGCTTGCCGGCCTGGTAGCGGGCGAGCGCCTCGGGCGAGTCCACGTCACCGAGCGTGGGGGTCTTGGGGGCGACCTCGTCCCAGCCGGCCGGCTTGATGCCGTACCGCTTGCCGAGGATCGCGAGCAGCGTCTTCGCCTTCATCGGGCCGATGCCCGGCAGACCGAGCAGCCGCTTCTCCAGGTCCTTGGCGTCGCTCGCCTCGGTCCAGATCCGCGACGCGTCGCCGGCATAGTCGCGCGCGACCGCCGCGCAGAGCGCCTGCACCTTGCCGGCCATCGAGCCCGGGAAGCGGTGGATCGCCGGGCGCTGGCGGAACAGGTCGGCGAAGGCCTCCGGCTCGATCGCGGCGAGCTTCGCGGCGTCGAGCGTGCCCGCCCGGCGGCGGATCTCGAGCGGCCCGTAGAAGGCCTTCTGGACGGTGACCTGCTGGTCGAGCGCGAAGCCGATCAGCAGCGCCAGCGGCTCGGCGACCAGGAGGCGGTCGGCCTCGTCGTCACCGGTGAAGGTGAGGCGGTCGGGAAGCGTCGTCGTAGCCATGCTCGGATGGTACTCCCGTAGACTTCAGGGGCGGTCTTGCCGGGATTCGAGGGCGGACGGCGGCCCCAAACCCGACGCTGGCGGAGGACAGGACGTGAGCGAGCGCTCGGTCGCCCAGAAGCTTCTCATCCGCGAGGGGCAGCGTGTCGCCCTGATCGATCCGCCGGCGGGCGGGGCCGCGCTCGGGCCGTTGCCGGCGGGGGTCGCCGTGGAGTCGGCAGTCGGCGCCGCGACCGATGTTGCGGTCGTCTTCGTCCGCGACCGGGCCGCCCTCGAAGCAGCCTGGCCGGCGGTCGCGGCGTCACTCGCGCCGGCGACGGTCCTCTGGATCTGCTACCCGAAGCGCGGCCACGGCGTGGCGACCGACCTGACCCGCGATCACGGCTGGGGCCCGGTCCACGCGGCCGGCTACGACCCGGTCACCCAGGTCGCGATCGACGAGACCTGGTCGGCGCTCCGGTGGCGCCACGACCCGGCCCTCCGGGCCGCCCGCGAGGCGCGGGGAGCCCGGGTGGGACGGGACTGAGGGCCGCCTAGCGCCAGGTGGTGGCGCGGAGGCCGATGAACCCGACGACGGACCGGTAGTACTTGCCCGGCCGGTAGGGGTCGGAGATGGCCACGGCGCCCCGGGTCCGGGACGACGTGAACATGAACGAGTACGTGTGCTTCGCCTCGGGCGAGCTCCAGAAGATCTGCTTCATCGTCTTCGACGAGTGGAACAGCGCGTCGATGATGTAGGCAGGGTTCCCGCGGGGCTCGGCGAAGACCACGTCGGCGCCCGTGCGGAGGAAGCCCGCGCCGAAGTTGTCGATGCGCTTCTTTGCGACCGTCCGGGTCGGGTTGGCCCGGCCCGGCTCGGAGTTGCCGGCCGAGTAGCACAGGTGGTTGAGGATCACGACCGCGTGCGGCGCCATCCGGATGTAGTTGATCAGGTACGACTCGCCGTAATACTTCACGTTGGAGCTGCCGTGGCCGGCGCTCGCGTTCAGGCCCAGGCCGTCCTTGGACGTCGCGCGGAAGGGCGCGTACGGGCTTGGCCAGCCGTTGCCGTGGCCCAGGTAGATGAGCAGGTCGGCACCCTGGAGGGCGGTCTTGACCCGGCTCCAGGTGGCGTTCGGGCTGTAGATCTCGATGACGTTGCCCCCGTAGGAGCGAGCCTGGGCCGCCAGGGCCTTGCCGTCGGCGATGTAGCGCGAGGTCGTACCCTCGACCGGGCCGACCACGACGACCACCTTGGGAGCGCTTGCCGCGCTCGTGGCGGCGGGCAGGATGCCCATCACCGCCAGGCCGAGGAAGGCGGCGGCGAGCGGGGCCAGCCGGGTTAGCCGGCGACGCCGGGAGGCGATCGCGGGGCTAGGTTCGAACGTGGGTTCGGGATCCTGGTCGGATCGCAAAGACGCCCGCTGGGCGCCGTCGTGCGTCATCCGCAATGTCGTGCCTCCTCGCTGCCGGACGCCGCGCATGGGCCGCGACGACGGTGGGACTGGGTCGCCCGGCGGCAGGAGAGACGGGGGTCGAAGGAGGGTCCAAAGTCCCGGGTGAGCCGGGTCGGACGCCTGCCTGAGGGCGACGGTGTTCTGTTGGCCCCGTCTGGAGGCGGGTGAGCCGCCGGGCAGTAGTATGGCACCCAAGCGGCCGCAGGCGCCATGGACACCCGTTCGTGCACCTGCATCCAATGGGGCCATGTCGAACCGGTCTTCGTCGGACCGGCCGCCCACGGGCCGTCACTGCGGGTGACTGGCGACCGTCCCGTCGTCGCTCACAGCTCACCCGAGGCATGCATGCTCGACCGCCCCCACGCTCGCTCCGCGCTGCTCGTCCTCGGGCTCTGCGCGGTGCTCGTGGTCGGCCTGGTCGGATCCACGAACGTGCCGGGAGGGTCGGGCGATCCCGCCTCGAGCACGACGGCGGGGGTATCGGGGGCGTCCGCGCCCGTGGACCCGTCGCCCTCGCCCCTCCGCTCCGACCAGGTCGTTCATCGGCCGACCGAGGTCTTCGGGTTCCTGCCCTACTGGTCGATGGCCGAGTGGACGGACGCCTACCTGCGCTACGACCTGCTGACCACGATCGCGTTCTTCGGCGTGGGGGTCCGCCAGAACGGGACGCTCATCACGAGCGGGCCGGGCTACGAGGCGTTCCTGAGCCCGCGAGCCGCGACGATCATCGAGCACGCGCATGCCGCCGGTGTGCGCGTGGTCATCACGTTCGAGTCCTTCGGGGCGAGCCGCAACCACAAGTTCCTCGTCAACCCGAAGTACCAGGCGACGTTCGTGGCCGAGGCGCGCCAGTTCGTGGCGGCGTACGGGATCGACGGGCTGAACCTGGACATGGAAGGGCTCGAGGCGGCCGACCGGCCGGCGTACGGCGAGCTCCTGGCCACGCTGGCGGCCGCGATCCACGCGGACAACCCGGCGGCCGAGGTCAGCGTGGCCACGAACGCGAACGTGAGCGGCGCGCGGATGGCCAAGGTCGCGATCGATGCGGGCGTGGATCGGGCGTTCCTCATGGGCTACGCGTACCGCGTGGCATCGTCCCCGGCTGCGGGCGCCATCGCGCCGCTCTCGGGTGTCGGCACGGACCTGGACCTCATCCAGAGCCTGGACATGTATGACTTCGCCGGAGTCCCGCCGGAGCGGATCATCCTCGGGCTGCCGTACTACGGGATGACCTGGGCCACGGTCGGCTCAGAGCTGCACGCCGCTCGCCAGCCGAACAGCAAGGGTCTCGGGATCGGTCGGGCGTACCGACCGCGAACGGCCGTCGGGATCTGCGCGCCGGCGGGCGCCACCCTCGACTACGACCAGTTCGAACAGGTGGCCCGGCTGACATGGTTCGACAGGGCGCTGAAGACCTGGTTCCAGACGTACTACGACGATCCGGTCACGCTCGCGCCCAAGCAGGAGCTGGCGGTCGAACGCGGGCTCGCCGGGGTCGGGATCTGGGCCCTGGGCGACGATGCCGGGCAGCCGGGGTACTGGGAGACGATCTCGACGACCCTGGGCCTCGGGCCATCGCCCTCGCCGTCGCCGTCCGCGAGCGCCCCGCCCACAGCCAGTCCCTCGCCATCGCCCACGGCGAGCCCGGCGTCGCCGGCCGCGAGCGGGTCGCCGGCCGCGACGGGGTCGCCGGCGGCGAGCGTCTCGAGCGCATCGAGCGCGCCGCCGAGTGGCGGAGCGTCGCCCGGCGCCGGCCCGTCAGCCAGCCCGTGCCCGTCGCTCGGGCCCAGCCTCGTGCCGAGCGCCAGCCCCTCGCCGAGCCCGAGTCCATCGGTGTCCGCCTCGGCGCCCTGAGCCCGCGAGCGTGCGTGGAACCTAGGTGGCGGCAGACCCTCGCCCGGCGTTCGGGTAGACTCCCCACGGGCCGCGCCGCTCGATGCAGGACGCTTCGTCGCAGCCTCGACGCCAGACCGCGCCGCCCATAGGCGCCCCGCCCACCGGAGTCCGACTACTTGTCCTTCGCTGATCTCGGCCTGTCGGCCGACCTCCTCCGCGCCGTCGCGGAAGAGGGCTACACGCTCCCGACCCCCATCCAGACACAGGCCATACCACTGATCCTCGAGGGACGAGACCTCCTCGCGGCGGCCCAGACCGGTACGGGCAAGACCGCGGCGTTCGTGCTCCCGATCTTCGAACGGCTGCGCTTCCACGCGAACTCGAGCTTCAGCCCGGCCCGCCATCCCGTACGGGTCCTCGTCCTGACGCCGACGCGCGAGCTGTGCATGCAGGTCGAGCAGATGGCGATCGACTACGGGCGCTACGTCCCGCTCCGGGTCGCCAGCGTGTTCGGCGGGGTGCCGATCGAGCCGCAGCTCAAGGAGCTCCGGGCTGGCGTCGAGTTCCTCGTCGCGACGCCGGGCCGCCTGCTGGACCACGTCGGCCAGCGCACGGTCAACCTCGGCCAGGTCGAGATCCTCGTGCTCGACGAGGCCGACCGGATGCTCGACATGGGGTTCATCCCGGACATCCGGAAGATCCTCGCCCTGCTGCCGTCGAAGCGCCAGAACCTGCTCTTCTCGGCGACCTTCAACGACGAGGTCCGCTCGCTCTCGAACACGTTCATGTCGCACCCGGCCACGGTCGAGGTCGCGCCACGCAACACGACACTCGAGGCGATCCGCCAGATCGTGTACCCGGTCGATCGCGACCGCAAGGAGGCCCTGCTCGCCCACCTGATCCGGCGCGACGACCTGCGCCAGGTCCTCGTGTTCACGCGGACGAAGATCATGGCCAGCCGGCTCGCCTCGCGGCTCGACCGGGAGGGCATCAACGCCGTGGCGATCCACAGCGACCGGACCCAGCCCGAGCGGACCCGGGCGCTCGAGGGGTTCAAGAACGGCGAGATCCGCGTGCTCGTGGCGACCGACGTCGCGGCTCGCGGCCTCGACATCGAGGACCTGCCGCACGTCGTGAACTTCGAGCTGCCGCCCCATCCCCAGGACTACATCCACCGGATCGGGCGCACCGGGCGGGCCGGCGCGACCGGCGACGCGATCTCGCTCGTCTCGCTCGACGAGGCCGAATACCTCCGCGGGATCCAGCGGCTGCTGCGCAAGGCGATCCCGTGGCAGGTCGAGGAGGGCTTCGTGCCCCACCGCGACCGGGAGGATCCACCCGAGCCGGCACGCGCGCCGCGCGGCGGCAGTGGCGGCAGTGGGAGCCGAGGTGGGCGTCGCACCAGCAGTGGCAGTGGCGACGGCCCGCGCCGCTCACCACCCCGAGCCGCCGCCAGCGGCTGACACTCGGCCCGCCGGCGGTCAGGGCCGGGCGGGTCGCCACATGGTCGTGATCACCGAGCCGGGGACGTACCCCTCGAAGCCGCCGGTGACCTTGAACCCGACGCTCTCGTAGCGCGCGTTGTTCGCCGGGTTGGTCGATTCGAGGTAGGCCGCCACGGCTTCGGCGTCGATCCGGGCGAGGTTGGCCGCGAGCAGGCGCATCCCGTGGCCGTGACCGCGATGGTCGGGATGGGTGCCAAGCAGGCTCAGGTAGTAGTGCGGCTCGCCGCGGGGATGGTTCGCCTCGAACCGCTCGAGCAGCTCGGCGACCCGATCGGCTTCAGGCCCCAGGCGGGCCGCCAGCAGGGCCAGGTACGCCTCCTCGCCCGGGCCGTCGAATTCCGTCTCGCCGGGCGGCACCCACATCGCGGCGGCTTCGTTCCCTGCCGACAGCCACGTCCAGCCAAGCCGCATCCCGACCCCGACGTCGAGCCGCCAGATCGCCCGGCGCGCCTCCTCGCCGAGCTCGGGCGGGAAGGCCCGCCCCCAGACGGGGTCGTCGGCGAACGAGCTCGTGATGATCTCGGTAACGGTCTCGAGGTCCGCCGGGCCGGCGACGCGTTGGGCGTGCATCGTGTCGGTCATCGCTCCCGGACCATGCCATCGGCCCGGATCGCCGGTCAAGGACCCGTTCCGGGTCGGGCTTGACAACGCGTGCTTCACCGTCCACTCTACGTTCACCAACTGCTGAACGTCAGAGAGACATCAAATGTCGGCCAAGCCTTTCAAGCCCGTCGCCCGCTTCGAGATCACGAAGCTCGAGACCGTCCGGGTCCTCGCCGACCCGCTGCGGCTGCGGCTCATCGAGGCCATGGCCGCGGAGCTCGACCACCCGTTCTCGGTCAAGGAACTCGCGAAGGCCCTCGGCGAGCCGCCGACCAAGCTCTACTACCACGTGAACATGCTCGAAGAGCACGGGCTCCTGGTCGTCACGAGCAGCCAGCTCGTATCGGGCATCCTCGAGAAGCGCTACCAGCTCGTTGCGGCGAGCATCGGCGTCGACCGGGCCCTGCTGACGGCCGGTGACACCGGCGTCGGCGAGGCCCTCCACGGGGTCCTGACGACGATCTTCTCGACGGCGGAGGAGGACGTCCAGGCCGCGATCAAGGCTGGGATCGGCAGCCTGCACGGCGGCGAGGAGGGCACACGCGAGCGAATCGTCCTCGCCAAGAGCGTCGACCGCCTCTCGCCGGACGAGGCCAAAGCCTTCCGCGATCGTCTGGACGCGCTGATCACCGAGTTCGGGCACGGGCCCGATGCCGGACCGGCCGAAGCGGACGACCACCTGTACGGCCTCGTGATCGCCTTCTACCCGATGGCCGATGCGCCGAAGCGCGCCACCCACTCGCCCAAGTCGTCGCGCAAGCGGCGGACCACCCAGGAGCCCGACCGATGACCGCCTCCCCCGCGCCCCTCGGCGCCCGCGACGTCCTGCGCATCCCCGACTACCGGCGCCTCTGGGCGGCCCAGGGCGTCTCGGACATCGGCGACGCGCTCACGAACCTCACCCTGCTCATCGTGGTCACGACGCTGACCGGGTCGACAGCGGCGCTCGCCGCGATGGCCATCGCGCTGGCCGTTCCGGCGATCGTCGTCGGCCCGCTGGCCGGCGTCTTCGTGGACCGGTGGGACCGCCGGCGGGTGATGCTCGCCGCTGACCTGCTTCGCGCCGGGCTCGTGCTCGGGTTCATCTTCGTCGCCTCGACGGACCGGCTGTGGCTCATGTACGTCATCGCCATCGCCCACGCGACGATCGGCACGTTCTTCACGCCGGCCCGAACGGCGATGGTGCCGCGGGTCGTGCCGGCCAACGGGCTCATGGCGGCGAACGGGCTCAACCAGATGACCCGGGTGCTGGCGAGCGTCGCCGGCTCGGCCGTCGCCGGCCTGCTCGTGGGCCTGGCCAGTGTCAGCTGGCCCGCGTTCGTCATCGATGCCATGACGTTCCTTCTGTCGTTCGGGATCGTCCTCGGCGTCCGCACGAGCGGGCGGGTCGAGGCGAGCGAGCACGACGCGGACGGTGGCGTCTTCGGATCCCTGCGCCACGGGCTGACGATCGTGGGGAGGTCGCCGCTGCTCCTCGGCACGGTCATCGCGGCCGGCGTGACGATGCTCGGCCTCGGCGCCGTGAATGTCCTGTTCGTGCCGCTCATGATCCGCGACCTCCAGGTCCCGGCGACCTGGCTCGGCGCGGTGGACGGCGCCCAGACCCTGTCGATGATCCTCGCCGCGGGTCTCGTCGCCACGATCGCGACGCGCCTCCGCCCGACGATGATCATCGTGGTCGGCCTGGCCGGGATCGCCGCCTTCATCGGGCTCGTCGCCGGGGTCACGAACGTGTGGCAGGTCGTCGGCCTGCTGTTCCTCGTTGGCTGGTTCGTGACCCCGCTCGAGGCGGCCATCGGGACGATCGTGCAGACGGCGACCCGGGACAGCGAGCGCGGCCGGGTGGCTGCGACCGTCCACGCGGTGATGTCGGCCGCGAGCGTCCTGTCGATGGCGATGGCCGGCGTCTTCGGCGACCTGCTCACGATCCGGACCGTGTTCATCCTGGCCGGTGTCGTGGTGGGGATCGCGTCCGTCGCGGCATGGCTCATGTTCCGCGGCGTTCCCAGCGAGGCCGCGACGGGGACACACAAGATCGAAGATGGCAGCTCCACGCCCGCCAGCCTGGCGGCAGAGGTCGAGACCGCCGCCTGACCAGGGTGGATCGGCCCGCCGGGTTTCAGCCGCGGTCCCTCGCAGACGCACGAACGCCCCGGCGGTTGCCGGGGCGTTACGTACTGGGAGGGGGAGCTGCGGGCAGGTCAGACCTGCCGAAGGGAGATCAGCGGACGCAGCGCCGGGAGGCGCAGACGTCGGGCGCTGTTCTCGTGTTCGGGCCGATTGACCCGGGCCAGCCGCGCGCGCTCTGCGTCGCGGAGCAATTCGTTGTGGCGATCCCGTGCGATCGCGAAGCTTTCGAGTCGAAACACCGTCTGTTCCTCCTTTCGTTCGTCTCCCCTTCTGTGGGGGCAAGACGAAGAATGGAGCTCGGCGCCTCGAACGTGACCCGTCGCGGGTCGCCACCGGGGACGGCGGTGCGTCGTCAAACCGGGGTCGTCATCCGTCCATGTCCCGGGGCTCCAAGGCCTGGGTCCTTGGGCCATGCCGTGCTCGGTGCATGGTCGCTCCAAGCGTGAAGGCGGGGCCGAAGGTCCGGATCGGCGCGGCAACCGAGGTCGACGAGGCCCAGAGGCCGCTCGCCACGCTCGAGCGACCAGGGACGGGCGCGGGATCCGCGTCCGCGGCGAGGCTAACGGCGGTCGTTGACGCTCAGGGCGTCCATGCACACGACATCGGGGGCCGTTGGGGCGGATCAAGGTCGCCGGCGGCCGAAGGCCGGGCGCGGGCAGTGCCCCCTAGGGCGCGGGTTCGGCCAGCTTGTGCTCGACGGCCCACAGGGCCGCCTGCGTGCGCGACGCGAGGCCGAGCTTGCCCAGGATGTTCGACACGTAGGTCCGGGCGGTCCGCTCCGTGATGAACAGGGCGGCGCCGATGTCCTTGTTGCTCATCCCCTGCCCCAGCAGGCGGATGACGTCGCGCTCGCGGTCGGTCAGCGGCTCGACCGGGTCCGGCTCGGTCTTGCGGGTCCGGAGGCGCTGGGCGAGCAGCCGGGCGACGGCCGGGTCGAGGTGGACCTCGCCGGCGAACGCGGCGCGGACTGCGGACGCGACCTCTTCGGCCTCCGCGTCCTTCAGGAGGTAACCCGACGCGCCGGCTTCGAGGGCCGCCGTCACCTTCTCCTCCTCGATGAACGAGGTGACCGCAACGATCTCCGTCTCGGGCATCTCGCTCTTGATCCGGCCGATGGCCGTGAGGCCGTCCATGTTCGGCATCATCAGGTCCATGAGGACGACGTCGGGCTTGAGCCGACGGGCGAGGGCGACGCCCTCCGAGCCATCGCCGGCCTCGCCGACGACCTCGATGTCGTCCTGGAGATCGAAGAAGGTGCGCAGGCCCATCCGCACGACCGCGTGGTCGTCGACGAGCAGAACCCTGATCGGCGTGTCGCTCACTGCGCCCTCGTCCAGCGTGGAGGTCCCGGTACCGCGGCCGAGTCTAGCATCGGCGGCAGGCACGGTCACCGCCCTCCGCTCGACGATCCGTCGGGCACGCCATCGACAGGTCGCGGATGGGCGGCCGCAAGGACGGCCTCGTGGAAGACGACCGCGTCGGCACACCGGTCGACGACGACGTCGGCCCCGGCCGCGATGGCGACCTCGCCGATCCCGCCGTCACGACACGTGGCGACGATGCGCAGGGCGCGTGGTCCGTTGGCTCGCAGGGAGCGGATGAAGGCGAGGCCGTCCTCGAGGTCGGGCAGGTACGGATCGATCACCACGACGCTCGGCCGGAGCCGCTCGATCGCGGCCAGGGTCTCGGCCGGCTGGCTGGTCGTCCCGACGACCTCGACGCCGTCGGCCAGGCCGATGAGGTCGGCGAGGCTGTCGCGGACGCGATGGTCGTCATCGACGACGAGGATGCGTTCGACTGGGATCAGGATGGAGGACGGGGCGGTGAGGCCCGGGTCGGGGGTTGCCGGGGTGGGAATGCTGGGGGTCATCGCTCGAGAGTCTGCGGCCCCCTCGGCCCCTTCCGATGCGGACCGCGATGGACGCCGGGTGTGGACGAATGTCCATGTTCGGTGCGTCCGGGCACCGACGGGCCGTGGGCAGGACTCCCGAGCGAAGGCGCCGGGGCGGCCCGGCGCAGGGCCCGGCGCATGGCGCGGCGCCGGGCCACTCAGGCCGGGACCACGACCTCGATCGTCGTGCCCTTGCCGGGCTGCGACTCGACCTTGAACCGGCCGCCGATCCGCTCGGCCCGGGCGCGCATGCCGGCCAGGCCGAGGTGCCCGGGCGGGACGGTCGCGGCGTCGAAGCCGGCGCCGTCGTCGATGACCGCGATCCGGACGCCCGTCCGGCACGCGCCCGATGACGCAGCTGCACGGTGCGGGCCGCGGCGTGCTTGACGACGTTGTGGAGCGCCTCCTGGCCGATCCGGTAGAGGCAGTCCTCGATCTCGTTCGACAGCCGCTCGTCGAGCTGGGCCTCCACGACGACCGGCAGCCCGACCCGGCTCTGGACGGCCGTCGCCTGGCGCCGGAGGGCGGCCACGAGCCCGTCCTGCTCGAGCCCGCCGGGACGCAGCTCGAAGATGAGCGCGCGCATCTCGGCCAGGGCGTCGCGCTGCAGGTCGCGCAACGTCGGCGAGCCGCTCGCCGGCCGCGGCGGGTCCTTGGTGAGCAGCAGCTCGATGCTCCGGGTGATCAGGGTCATGCTGAAGAGCGCCTGGGTCACCGAGTCGTGGAGCTCGCGGGCCAGGTGGGCGCGCTCGTCTCGGGCGGCCAGCTCGCCGGCCTGGCGGCGCAGGTCGGCCTCGAGGCGCTCCCGTTCGCGCAGGTCGCGCACGGTCCCCTGGGCGCCCGCGAACTGGCCCTCGCGGTGGATGGCGACACCCGACACTTCGGCCGAGATCCGGGAGCCGTCGAGGTGGCGCAGGAGCAGCCGGGCGCGGACCAGGTCGTCCTCGCCATGGACAAGTTGCTGCCACGTCGCGTCGGCCTCCCCGTGCGAGGAGTCGTCGACGACGCCGGCATACGGACGGCCGACCACGTCACCGGCGGACCAGCCGAACAGGGCGGTCGCGCGCTCGCTCCAGAACGTGAAGTTGCCGTCCGCGTCGGCCTGCCAGACGCCGTCCGGGGAGGTCTCGACGAGGTCGCGGAAGCGCGCCTCGGACTGGCGCAGCTCGGCCTCCAGGCGGGCGCGCTCGCTGGCATCGCGCGACGACCCGTGGAGGCCCGTGACGACGCCGTTCACCGCGATCGCGACGGCCCGGATGTCGTACGGGCTCCGGCGGCCGTCCTTGTGGATGAGGTCGATCCGGGTCGAGATGGGCTCGCCGGGGTTGGTGACGGCGTCGGTCCAGCGATCGACCGCGGTGGGCACGGAGCCTTCGTCGATGAGCGAGGAGAAGTGGTTGCCGACCACCTCCGCCGGCGACCAGCCGAGGAGGCGCTCGAGCGAGTCGCTGAGGTACGTGAACTGGCCGTTCGCGTCGCACAGAAGACGATGTCGGGCGAGTTCTCGACGAGGAACCGGTAGCGCTCCTCGGATGCCCGCAGCTCACGTTCCAGCCGGTCGCGCTCGCTCATGTCACGCACGGAACCGTTCGCCCCGACGAACTTCCCGCCTACGATCTGGCTGACCGCGATGAACTCGGCGGGGATGGGCCGGCCGTCCCGGTGCAGGAGGTTCACCCGGCCCCGGATCTCGTTGTTGCCGTCACGCTGGCCGTCCGTCCAGTCCACCTCGGCGACCTCGCGCGAGCTCGGATGGACGAGGCCACCGAAGTGCCCGCCAAGGAGCTCCTCCGGCCTCCAGCCGGTCAGCCGCTCGCAGGTGTCGGAGAGGAACGTGAAGCGCGCCTCCTCGTCGATCGACCACACGAGGTCCGGCGAGTTCTCCACGAGGTGCCGGTAGCGCGACTCGGACCGCCGCAGCAGCGCATCGAGCCGGGCGTTGCTGACCGCGACGGCGGCCTGGTCGCCCAGCACCTGGAGCAGGCCGATCGCCTCGTCGTCGACCTCGTGGACGGTCCGGAAGGACACCGCCAGCGTGCCCACGATCTCGCCGGCCGGGGCGCGCAACGGGACCGTCGCCACGCCCCGGATGCCGAGGCGGGCCGCCACGTACTGGTCCTCCTCCTCGTGGGGGATCCGCGGGTCCACGAGGTAGTCGTCCGAGCGGATCGGGCGACCCAGCGACGCGGCCAGCCCGTTCAGGCCGCCGTGGAGCGGGAACTGGAGGTCGAGCATCCACCGGCGCGTCTCGTCATCGACGCCGGCGGCCACGACCGGCTGGAGGTAGCTCCGGTCTTCGACCATGAGCGCGAGGTGGGCACCGTCCGAGCCGATGAGCCGGCGGGCCTCCTCCACGACGAGTTGCAGGACCTCGTCCGGGTCCCGCAGGACCGTGATCCGGGCCGAGATCTCGCGCAGCGACCGCTCGTGATCGGCCAGCCGGGCGAGCTCGCGCCGCGAGACGTCCAGGTCGTCGATGAGCCGGGCGTTGGCGATGGCGATCGCGGCCTGCGTCGCGAAGCCGCGGATGAGGTCCGCGTCGCGCTCGCCGAAGGCGCGCTCGCGCGTCGAGTAGACCTCCAGGGCACCCAGCGGGCCGGCATCGCCGATGATCGGCGCGGCCAGCATCGAGCGGTAGCCCGTGCCCTCGAAGAAGCGGTCGGAGTCCGCCGACGGCGGGAACTCCGCGGCCAGATCGTCGTTGGCGAACAGGACCCGGCCCTCGGCGACCGCCCTCCCGGTCAGGCCGACGCCGATCGGGAGGGTCAGTTCGCGGACGAAGCGCTCGTCGAACCGCCCGCTCACCCCATAGTCGTAAGCCCAGCGCAGGAGGTCCTTCTCCACCGGGTCGACCAGCTCGAGGATCGCCCCGTCAGCGTCGAGCAGCCGGGCCGCCTCGTCGATGACCTGCTGGAGGACGTCCGCCGGGTCGTGGATCGCGGTGATGCGGGCGGAGATCTCGCGCAGCGCGCGTTCGGCGTCGGCGCGATGGGCGATGTCCTGGCGGGAGACCTCGAGCTCGTCGATGAGCCGGGCGTTGGACAGCGCGACCGCCGCCTGCTGGGCGATCGCGAGGAGGAGCTCGCCGTCCGCCGGGCCGAACGCGTCCGGCCGGCGGGCATTCGCCTTGAGGACCCCGAGGACCTCGCCGTCCGCGATGAGCGGCGCCGCCGCCACCGACCGGATGCCGGCGGTGGCTACGTAGGCGTCCGACTCGGGCACGTGCGGGAAGCGATCGTCGGCCAGGTAGTCGGCGGTGATGACCGCGTCCCCGGCGGCGATCGCCAGGGCGTTCATCCCCACGTTCGGCTCGATCGCCATGTCCAGCCCGGGCACGCCGGCGATCTCGGGCGTCCCGGCCACGTGCGCCTCGCGCAGGAACCCGTCCGGGCCCATGAGGTCGAGCTGGGCGCGATCCGCGTGGAGCAGGCGGACGGCGCCGTCGACGACGTACGTCAACAGATCCTCGGGCGCCCGGATCGTGGTCAGGCGGGCGGCGAGCTCGCGCAGGGTGCGCTCGGCGTCGGCCCGGTGGGCGACCTCGGCCTTGGAGCGGGCGAGCTCGTCGATGAACCGGGCGTTGCGGACGGCGATGGTGGCCTGGCTCGCGAGGCTCCGTGCCAGCGCGATCTCGTCCTCGCCGAACGCGTCCGGGCGGCTGCTGTAGATCCCGATGACCCCGATCGGTCCGCTCGCGTCGATCAGCGGCGCCGCGATCATCGATCGCACGCCCATCTTCCGGACGAACTCGTCCGAGCCCTCGGCGTGCACGAAGGCGGCGTCGTCCAGGTAGTCACCCGTGACGTGGACATCGCCGGTGGCGATGGCCCGGCCGAACATGCCTTCGCCGGCCTGGATCTCGAGCGCCCGGAGGAGCTGGCGGCTCGCTTCGTCGATGCTCCCGGCGTCGTGGGCCCAGCGGATCTTGCCGGTGTCCGGGTCGACCAGGTCGAGCAGCGCCCCGTCGGCCTCGAGCAGGCGGACCGCCACGTCCACCGTGGAGCGAAGGACCGCCGCCGGATCGTGGAGCGAGGCGAGGGCGGCCCCGACCGTGCTGAGCGAACGCTGGATCTCGACGCGCCGGGCGAGGTTCGCCTCCGACGTTGCCAGCCGCTCGATGAGGTCGGCGGTCGCGATGGCCGCGGCGGCGTGGTCGGCCAGGGCCCGGGCGAGGACGACATCGCGTTCGGTGAAGGCCGCCGCCCGGTCCGCATGGATCGAGAGCGTGCCGACGGCGTGGTCGCCGACGAGGAGCGGCGCGGCGATGAGGGACCGGATCCCGACTTCACGGACCAGGGCGTCGGCACGCTCCGAGTGCTCGAAGGAGTCGTCGACCAGATAGTCCTCGGTCGTCTGGACTTCGCGGGTCGTGATGGCCCGGGCGATGAGGCCGCCGCGCTCGCCGGTCGCGGCCTCGAGGGTGGACCGCCAGCGCTGGACGCGCGACTCGGTCATCCCCGCCTCGTAGGCGAAGCGCAGCCGGCCCTCGCCGTCGAGCAGCCCGATGAGCGCCCCGTCGGCGCCCAGGAGACGAACCGCCTCGTCGACCGCGCGCTGGAGGATCCGGGTCACGTCAGACCCGGCCTCGGACGATGGCGGCGTCGTGTCGGCCTGCCGGGACCTCACGGGCAGGCTGTCGGAAGCAGCGACCGGGTCGCGGGTCCGAGTCATGGCCGCCTGAGCATACGACCGCGCGCACGCGACTGAACCGGCACATGTCCTGACCGGCCATGGACGGATGACGACCCGCGGCCCGGCCGATGGGTGGCGGCGGTTCGCCACGGAGGTCGGCCCGCGGCTGACCACGTTCGACCGAGGAAGGTGCGGTCCGTCGCGGCCAGTCTGTTGGTAACGACGGAGGCACTCGCCACCGATCGCCCAAGCCACATCGGGACCCACCCAACCTGCCCATCGGAGGATCGCTCACCGTGAACCCACGCACCGTTGGCTCCATCGCCCTGCGCGGCGCCATCGTCGCCCTCGCCCTCGGCACGGCCTACATCCACTACACGCTCGGCGGCACGATCTTCGTGGCCACGGCCGCGGGCTATGTCGCCCTCACCGTCGCGATGGTCGCCCCGCTCGGCATCGCTCGCGACGTCCGCTGGCTGACCCGCCTGGCGCTGGCCGGCTTCGCCGCCGGCACGATCGGCGCCTGGTACTTCCAGGGCCACCCGGTCTTCTTCCAGGCCGTCGCCGCCAAGACCATCGAAGTCGCCCTCATCGGCCTCATCGCCGTCGAGACGTACGTCGAGGTCGGTGGCCCGGTCGCCGTCGCCCGCAAGTTCCTCAACCTCGGCTCGCGCCTCGTCGGCGCCGGCGCCGCGGCCTGACCACTCGAACCGGACGGGGCGGGATCGTCGCCCCGTGACACCCGCAACACGCAACTCACGGCCCCGGGCTGCACCCGGGGCCGTTCCATGTCCGCCGCTTCGAGCCCGGCCTCAGCGCCCCGTGTCGACCAGGCGCCGCGGGTTCTCGACGAACAGCGTGTGCAGGTCCTGGTCGCTGAAGCCGGCCTTGGCGAAGAACGGCAGCAGGTTCGTCTGGATGTGGTCGTAGCCCCAGCCGCCGTACTTGTGGAGGCGGGACTTCATGCAGATGTCGTTGCTGATGAGGACGCTCGACCCGCACCCGGCATCGAAGATCCGCTTGACGTCGTCGATCCGCTCCTGGTCGGTCGGGTTCATCTTCGTCTCCGAGTCGATCGAGAACGTCGACCCGAAACAGTCGTGCCCGATCGTCGCCCCCGTGTCGACGACGTCTTTCCACCACGGCCTGCCGTTGATGTGGCAGATGTGGATCCGCGTCGGTTCCGCGCCGTTCGCCGTCAGGAGCTCGATCGCCTTGAGGACCACGTGGCGGCGGCCCTCCGTGTGGACCATCACCGGCACGCCGGTCGCGCGCTGGACCCGCGCGGCGGCGATCAGCACCCGCTCCTCGACGGGGCGGATCGCGTCCCCGGACGTGCCGAGCTCGCCCAGGAGGCCGGCCTGGACCCCGGTCCCGTCGATCCCGACCGTGACCTCGGTCAGGAACCGCGCCTCGAGCTCATCGACGCTCAGCGCGGCGACGTCGGGCGGCTGGAACGCCTCGCGGTAGTAGCCGGTCCCCGTGACGATGTGCATCCCGAGCTCACGGCTCAGCCGGCGCAGCGCGGCCGGTTGCCGGCCGGCCATGATCGGCGTCAGATCGAAGATCGACTTGATCCCCACGCGCTTCGCCCAGCCGAGCTCCTCGACCGCGTCCTCGTAGCTCTCGACGATCTGGTTCGAGACGGACCACTGCGGCTCGCGCCGCAGGAAGCCCAGGCTCTTGAGCGTGATCGGCGCCTCGAGGTCGACGCCCAGGTCGGCGATCAGGCTCGCGATATGGGGCGGTGGCTCCCGGTAATCGGGCGACGTGTCGATGAAGATGTGCTCGTGGGATAGCGTCGGGCCGAGGTCCTCGGCTGCGATCGGACCGTCGACCGTGATAACGGGCACCGCTCGTCCTCCAGTGGATCGTCTCGATTGCCGGTCGTCAAGCCGACCGCTGGCTCAGGGGATCTCGATCACGACCTTCAGGCCGTCCCGGCGGGAGGCCGTCTCGAACGCCTCGACCGACTCGGCCAGCGGGTGCCGGTGGGTGACCACGGACAGCACGTCGATCCGACCCGATCGGACGAGCTCGATCGCCCTCGGATACGTCTGGTTCATCCGCCGGGAGACCAGGAAGCTCAGCCCCTTCTGTCTTGCGAGCGAGGCGGGAAAGCTGGTCCGGTCGTTGCCGGGGATCCCGACCAGCACCACCCGCGAGGCAGGCCGGGCAAGGTGCATCGCGGTCTCCACGGCGTCGTCCTCGCCGACGGCCTCGAACGTGGCATCCAGCCCGCCGGGTACGACGCGGCTCAGCGTGGTTCGCTCGCGGCCCTCGTCGACGAGCGCGACGTCGGTCGCGCCGCATCGCAGAGCCGCCTCGAGCCGATGCGGCAGGCGGTCGGTCGCCACGATCGTGCGGGCGCCCGAGAGCCTGGCCAGCTGGATGAGCAGGAGTCCGATCGGGCCGCAGCCGAATACCCCGACGCTGTCGCCGACCGACGGCCGGGCGAGCCCGAAGGCATGGATCGCGACGCCGAGCGGCTCGAGCATCAGAGCGGCGACCTGGTCGATCTCGTCGGGCACGTCGATGAGGCACTCCGACGGCCATGCCATGACCTCCCGCAAGGCACCGTCCTGGCCGTAGCCGCCCGCGAAGATCAGGTCCTCGCAGACGTGGGGCCGGCCGCGGAGGCACGGATCGCATCGCCCGCACGGGATGGCCGGATCGATCGCCACGCGCCGGCCGGCGCGCTCCCCCGCCAGGATGACTCCGGCTGCCTCGTGGCCCAGGACGAGCGGTGCCGCCAGGCGGGCGTCCCCGACCGCCCCTTCCTCGTACCAGTGCAGGTCGGAGCCACAAATACCGACGGACGTGACGCCGACCAACTCTTCGCCGGGTCCGGGCTCGGGTTGCGCCTCGTCGTGGACGCGGAGGTCACGACGACCGTGAAGTCTGACGGCGCGCATGCGACTCCTGGCTTACCAGCTCACCGGATCGACGTCAGCTGATCGGCTTCCGGATCCGCCGGGTCGCCGACCACCCCGGCGACCGCGATGGGCGGCAAGGTCGACTCGAGCCGATGGACCGCCCCGTCCATGTGGTCGCGCATCGCCCGGCGGGCGGCGACCGGGTCGGCTACGTCGAGCGCCGTCAGGATCGCCGCGTGTTCGCGCACCGAGGGCTCGAAGCTGTCCGCCGCGTGCATGACCCGTGAGATCCAGACGTGGAGCAGGGTCCGGATCCCGGCCACGACGCCGCCGAGCGTCTCGTTGCGCGCGGCCTGGGTGACCGTCAGGTGGAACGCGACATCCGCGGCGACGAAGCGATCGGGATCCTCGTCCGACGCCCGCATCTCGTCGAGCAGGTGATGGAGCGCTCGCAGGTCGGCGTCGGTTCGCCGCTCGGCGGCCAGGCCCGCCAGGATCTCCTCCAGATGGCGCCGGGCCTCGACGAGATCGCGCGTCTGCTTGTGGCCGAGCAGCAGGCCCCACCCGACCGACTCGGGAAGGAGGCTCGACTCGGTGCCCCGAAGGTACGTGCCGTCACCCTGGCGCACCTCGATGAGCCCGAGAAGCGTCAGCGACTTGAGGGCCTCGCGGACGACCGACCGACCGACGCGCAGCATCTCGGCGAGCCGCCGTTCGGAGGGCAGGCGGCCACCGGGCTGGATCTCGCCGCTCAGCAAGTAGGCCAGGAGTCGCCGCGCGATCTCCGTGGAGATCGTCTCGCGCTGGACGCGTTCGAACGGTTCGAGCCCGCCGCTGGCGACCGGAGCGGCCTGCTCGGCGCCCTGGTTCACTGCCTTCACGACCATCCCGGACCTGCTCCGATCATCCGTTCACGCTGCCCCGGGCACCTCGTCCCATTCCGGACGCCGGCGTCGTGGGCCGTCCGCGGAGGATACCTGCGCGGATGCCCCGAACGACCCGCTGCGTGCGTTGACATCGACCTGCCACACCGCATAGCGTGACACAGGTCGACCGGTTGACCAATCCCCAGCTTGCCAGGAGACGTCGGGTTGATTCCCCGCTACTTCGAGCAGGTCCGGGCCGCGACCGGGACGCGCTTCTGGGTCAACAACCCGACGGCCGCCGACGTCGAGCTGGCACTGGCCAATGGGGCGATGGGCTGCACGACGAACCCCGCCTTCGCCGCCGGGCTGCTCGGGCGGGCCCCGGACGAGGTCGTGCCCGTCATCGGCGCCTGCGTGGCCGAGGAGGCGGACGACCATGCCGCGGCGGAGCGGGTCCAGGAGCGGCTCGTCGCGGCGATCGCGACGGCCTTTCGGCCCCTGTACGACGCGACGCGCGGAGCGGAGGGCTTCGTCTCGATCCAGGGCGCTCCCGGGTCCGACGACGATGCCGCGGCCATCCTGCGGGAGGCGGCCTCGGCCCGGGCCATCGCCCCCAACGTGACTCCCAAGCTGCCCGCGACGAAGGCCGGCCTCGATGCGCTCGAGGTCCTCGTCGCGGACGGCTCGCCCGTCATCGTGACCGAGGTGTTCAGCGTCGCCCAGCTCATCGCCGTGTGCGAGCGGTGGCTGATCGCGTCGAGGCGCGGCGGGGTTCGACCGCCGTTCTTCATGAGTCCGATCACCGGCATCTTCGGCGACCACCTGCGGGCCGTCGCCGGGCGGGACGGTCTCGCGATCCCGGACCCGGCGATCGCCCAGGCCGGCGTCCTCGTGGCCAAGGCGTGCTATCGCGTCGTTCGTGAGCGCGACTATCCGGTCATCCTGCTGTTCGGCGGCAGCCGGTCGCCGATCGACTTCACGGGGCTCGTGGGTGGAGGGATGGCGACGACGATCAACTGGTCGACGGCGGAGCAGCTCCTCGTATCGAGCCCGGAGGCGGCCGCGACGATCGACGCGCCGGTGGATCCTGCCGTCGAGCGGACCCTCCGCGAGGCGTTCGCGGACGTGCGCACCGCGCTCGACCCCGACGGCCTGGGCGAGGATGACTTCGCCGGCTTCGGCCCGGTGCGCTACTTCCGCGACATCTTCGTGGCCGGCTGGGACACGCTCCTCGAGGCCGTCCGGGCGGCGCGCGTCGAGCCCGCTCGGGTGCGCCGATGACCGCGTCCGTTCGCCGGCCACGGGCGTCAGCCTGATGCGCGTCGTGGTCGTGGGCGCCGGACAGATGGGCTCGATCTACGGGGCGGCGGCCTTCCGGAACGGCCACCAGGTGACGTTCGTCGACAGCGCGCCGGACGTGGTGGACGCGATCAATGCGCGCGGCTTGCGCATCGACCGGCGGGACGGACCCACGGACGAGTTCCGCATCCCCGCCACGACCGACCCATCGCAGATCGGCGCCCCGGCCGACGTCGTGCTCGTCCTGGTCAAGGGCTGGGCCACCTCGGACGCGGCGGACGCGATCCGCCCGATCGTGGGACCGGCGACCGCGGTGGCGACCCTCCAGAACGGGCTCGGCAACGAGGAAGTGCTGCGGGCCGCGTATCCGGATCGGCCGGTCGTCATCGGTGTGTCGGTCCACACGGTCGTCACGGTCGGGACGGCCCACTACGCGCACACCGGTGTCCGCGATACCCAGCTCGGACCCTCGTCCGATCCGGCTGGACCTGCGGCCGCGAGGGTCGCGGAGGCCTTCGCCGGCCCAGACTTCCCCGTCGAGGTGCTGTCCCAGCACGAGGTCCGCACGGCGCAATGGGCCAAGTTCGTCCTGAACTGCGCATCCCTGCCCGTGGCGGCCCTGACCCGGCTGCGCACGGACGAGCTGCGGGACGCGCCGCTGCCGTTCGCGACGATGGACGACCTGACCCGCGAGACGACCGAGATCGCCCGCGCGGCCGGCTTCGATCTCGATCCGGAGGAGCGCGTGGCGTTCCAGCGGGAGCTGTTCCGGACGGCCGGCGGTCGCGCATCGATGCTCGGTGACGTCCTGGCCGGCCGGCGGACCGAGATCGACACGATCAACGGTGCCGCGCTCCGTCACGCGGAGCGCCTCGGCGTCCCGGCTCCGCTGAACCGGGTCATGGTCAACCTCGTCAAGGGCCTCGAGCGCGCGATCGAGCTGGGCGAAGCGTGACGACGACCCTGCGCTTCCTTGGCGCCTCCGGCTACGAGATCGTGGGGCCGCGTTACCGGATCCTCATGGAGCCGTTCCTGCGCGGAAATCCCGTCGCTCCGTACTCGCCCGAGAACGCTCCCGACGCCGGATCTGATCCTCGTGAGTCACGCGGCCTGGGACCACCTGGGGGACGCCGCGGAGATCGCCCGGCGAACGGGAGCGCCCATCGGCTGCCCGGCCGACGTCGCCGAGAAGGTCATCGAAGAGGGCGTACCGGCCGCCCAGGTGCGGGCCCTCATCTGGGGCGTCTGCTACGCCTTCGGCGAGATCGTCGTCCGGCCCGTGGAGTGCCACCACTGGACGAGCACGCAGTTGCGCGATGGCCGGCACGTGGCCGGCGTCCCGCTGAGCTTCATCGTCGAGACCGAACCCGGCGTCCGGATCTACCACTTCGGCGATACGGCGATCTTCCCCGGGCTGGCCCTGATCGGCGAGCTGTACCGGCCGACGGTCGGGATCATCGGCTGCGCCCAGACGGACGGCCTGCCGGATCCCGGCGCGGGTCGGGTCCTGACGGGGGAGATGAACCCCGACGAGGCGGCACGAGCGGCGGGGATGCTGGGCGTCCGGCACCTCGTCGCCAGCCACTACATCCATCCCGGGCCGGAGGTCGCGGAGCTCCGCCGACTCGCTCCCCCGCTACGACGAGACCGGTCGCCGGGTCGTCCACGCGCCGGCCGGCGGCGAGACGATCACGATCGAGCCCGAGCCCGGGGAGCTGCCGTCGCTCGCGTGGGGCCGGGCATCCGCCGAGTGGGATCACGATCACCGCCCGCCCGTCGGCGACGGGCCAGAGCCGGGCACCCCGTAGGAGGTCGCGCATGCGTCTTGTCCAGTTCCTCAACGGCGACCAGGTGGGCGTCGGCGTGATGCGCGGCACGGAGGTGGTCTACGCCGGGTACCCGGACATGCTGGCCTTCATCCGGGACGGCGAGCGGGCACTCGACGGGGCTCGGACGGCCCTGGCGAACGGTCGCCCGGTGCGGTACGACAAGCTCACGGCACCCATCACGAACTCGGGCAAGATCTTCGGCTCGGGTCCGAACTACCTCGGCCACGGCAAGGAGGACCCCGAATGGGTCCCGGCCGAGGAACCGCAGTGGGACTTCATCAAGCTCACGAGCTCGGTGACCGGGCCCTACGACGACATCGTCCTGCCGCCCGCCGACGACGTGATCCGGCGCGGCCCCGGCAGCCCGGCCCGCTTCGCCGAGGAGCACGGGTTCGCCGTGGACTACGAGGTCGAGTTCGGGGTGGTGATGGGGCGCCGCGCCCGCAACGTGCGCCGCGAGGACGCACTGGACCACGTCTTCGGCTACACGATCATCGACGACGTCGGATCGCGCAGCGTCCAGTTCCACTTCAACCAGCGGGACCTCGGCAAGAACTTCGATACGTTCTGCCCGATGGGACCGTGCATCGTGACTCCCGATGAGATCCCCGACGTCCGGGACGTGCGGATCGAGTCGTACGTGAATGGCGAGCTGCGCCAGAGCGAGCTCGTGGCCGACCAGCTCAACCTCCCCGGATGTCGCGATCGAGTGGCTGAGCTCGGTGATCACGCTCGAGCCCGGCGACGTCCTCAGC
The DNA here is from genome assembly GCA_963849405.1 of uncultured Chloroflexia bacterium. Taxonomy (GTDB): domain Bacteria; phylum Chloroflexota; class Limnocylindria; order Limnocylindrales; family CSP1-4; genus C-114. Next base: position 974,842 of record CAWKHG010000005.1, on the reverse strand, counting down.
ACCGGGACGCCGGCCGGCTGCGGGACCTTCATGGACCCGCCGTCGTTCCTCAAGCCGGGCGACGTGGTCCGCTGTACGGCCAGCGGGATCGGCTACATCGAGAACCGCGTGGTCGCCGGCACCGCGCGCACGCATCCGCCGGCCTGAGCGGGCCGATGCGCCAGGCCGTGACACACCGCAGTCCGCGTGGTCCGCTGTGGGTGAGACGCCCGAGCCCGCTGCGCCGGGCGCCGGTGAGGTGCTGCTTGAGCTCGCCGCGGTCGGCATATGCGGCTCGGACATCGCGATGTGGAACGGCTCCTACCCGTATCGTCTTCCCGATCCGCCAGGGCCACGAGTTCTCCGGGCGGGTGCTCGCGTTCGGGCCGGCTACGACGGGACGCTGGAGGTCGGGCAGCTCTGCGCCGTCGAGCCCATGCTGCCCGACTGGATGTGCGGCGCGTGCCTGCGCGGCCACCCGAACGCGTGCGTGAACCTGCGGGTGCTCGGCGCCCACCTCGACGGGGCCCTCGTCGAGCGCCTGCTCGTTCCCGCGCGGAACCTGCACGCGGCCGGCGACCTCTCCCCCGAGCTCGCGGCCTTCGTCGAACCGGTCTCGATCGGGCTGCACATGGTCGAGCGGAGCGGGCTGGCGGCCGGCGATCGGGCGGTCGTGTTCGGCGCGGGGCCGATCGGCCAGGCCGTCCTGCTCGCGGCCGGCGACCGGGGGGCGAGGCTCCTCGCGGTCGACGTCGTGCCCGGTCGCCTCGAGCGCGCCCGGAACAACGGCGCCGAGGCCGTCGTCGACGCCTCGACCGAGGACGTCGGGGCGGCCTCGCCGCCTGGACCGACGGCGAGGGGCCGACCGCGGCCTTCGAGGCGACCGGCGTCGCGGCCGTGATGCGGGTCGCGATCGAGGTCGCCGCGCACGCGGGCACAGTGGTGGTCGCGGGCACATCGACCGAGGACGTCTCGATCCCCTCGCTGGCCCTCGTCCGGAAGGAATTGAATGTCCTCGGCTCGCGTAACAGCGTCGGCGTCTTCGACGCCGCCATCGACCTCGTCCGGCGCAACCGCGAGCGCTGTGAGGCGCTGATCACCCAGCGGTTCGGCCTGGCCGACGTGCAGGAGGCCCTGGCCTTCGGAGAGGCCGAACCGATGCTCTCGAACAAGATGATGATCGTGATGGAAGCCTGACAGGAGGTGGCCCGCCGGCAGCCTGGCCGGCCATGAATTGCGGAATCGCTTGACCGCGGACCAATGTTCGTAGAATTGACGAGTACCGCCCACGGGGCGGCGAGACCGCTATCCGACCGGCACCATCGGCTCGGAGCGGCGGAGGAGGAGAAGGATCCGACATGCATACGGATCTCGAGCGCAAGACCACCCAGTTGGCCGACACTTACGTCGCGGGGGGCATCTCGCGACGGACCTTCGTCACCCGCCTGCTCGCACTCGGCCTCGCACCGAGCGCGGTCGGCGCGATCGTGGCGGCCTGCGGCAGCAACGCCACCCCGTCACCGGCCCGCGACCAGTGCTCCCGCGACCTCGGCCGCCACGGCCCCGGCCACGGCAGCCGCCAGCCCCAGTCCGAGCGCCCTCGATCTCAAGGGCAACGTGCGGTTCATGATCGGGCCGTGGTCCAAGAACGACGTCGACGTCCACAAGGAAGTCGCCAAGTCGTTCAACGCGCTCTACCCGAACGTGACCTTCGACTTCAAGCTGTTCAACTGGACGACCGGCGCGGCCGAGGTGACCACGCTCGCTGCACGGCCGGCGACCACGACATCTACTACTTCGGTGAAGGCGGCCTACTTCCTCTGGGCCGAGCAGCCGGCGGCTTCGAGGACCTGACCGCCCGCATCAACGATCCGGCCTGGGCCGCCGAAAAGGCCAAGTACCTCTACTGGGATCGCATCCAGGCCAATGGCCCGAAGCTGATCGGCTTGCCCATCAACTGGCACGTCGAGGACGCCCTGTTCGTCAACATGGACATGGTCCGCGCCGCCGGTTCGACGAGCACTTCGTCGACTGCTGGGACACGTTCGCGGCATGCGTCAAGAAGATGACCAAGGGAACCGACACCTATGGCCTGGCATCGGCATCCAGCTCGGCGGCTTTGGGGAGTGGTATCAGTCGCCCGCGCCGACGGCGGCCAGTACCTGAGCGACGACCTCAAGTCCCCGCCATCAACATCGCGGACGTGGTGGAGGCCACAGCAGCTGGGCGGATCTCTTCAAGCAGGGCATCGCGCCGCCGCTCGGCACCTACACCTACGACACGGCGCCGGCCGCCTGGGTCGCCGGCAAGATGGCGATCTACTCGTCGGACCTCGCCACGACCACGCCGATCCCGAGCCGGTCGCCGTTCGACTGGCTGCTGCTGCCCTACCCGCCAGGCCGAAGACCCAGGTCAACTTCAACGACCTCGGCTTCTACGCGATGAGCTCCAAGACGCCCGACAAGGATCTGCCTGGGAAGTCATCAAGTGGTGGACGAACAGCGACAGCGACGCCTATTGGGCGGACCACTCCGGCACCTACCCGGCGCGCGTCGACGCCGTCGACCATGGCTACGGCAAACCGGCGCGAAGCAGCTCCGGCGCACGTTCCCCCTCTTCCAGAAGTACAGCTGCCGGTCCCGAGCCGTTCGCGGCCTGGTCGACGATCGAGGACCAGGCGGGGCGCAGATCCAGGACTGCTACGGCGGCAAGATCTCGGCGGCCGAGGCCGTCGCCAACGTCGAGAAGATCGTGAAGCAGGAAGCAAGGTCTGACCTCTCGCGGCGCCCACCGCGGACAGGGAGGCGGCCGGCTCATCGGCCGCCTCCCTGCTCTGCGGCACCCGGTGGCGGCCGTCATGCGCGCGTCCGGCCAATACCGGTGCCGTGCGGCGGGACTGGCGCGCCGGCCGGCCGCGGCGGGCGCCTGCCCGAGGAGGAGCATCGCCGGTTGCGCGCGCCGGCGTGCGGCTGCGGCGCGAGCTCACCGGCTGGGCGCTTCCTGGCGCCGATGTTCGTCTTCTTCGTGGTCTTCCTCGTCGTGCCGGTCATTCGGCGTCTTCTGGTGGAGCACCCAGGAAGGCGGCCTGACCACCGGCACGAAGTTCGTCGGCCTCGACAACTTCGTCGGCTGCCGCGCCAGCGTCGACGCCGCCGATGCGATCCGGAACACGCTGCTCTTCGCGCTGCTCTCGATCCCGGCGACGCTGATCATCGCCCTCGGGGTTGCGATGCTGCTGGCCCGCATCGAGCGCGGCGGCTCGATCTACCGCTTCCTCGTCTACTTCCCGGTGCTGGTGCCGGGCGTCGTCGCCGGCCTGATCTGGCTCTTCCTGACCAATGTCGATTTCGGGCTGTTCAACACGTCCTGCGCGTCGCTCGGCGTCAAGCCGGTCATCTGGCTGGGCGCCGAGTCGCGCCTTGCCGGTGCTGGCCGCGCTCGATGTCTGGCGCAGCGTCGGCTATTGGGCGATGTTCTTCCTGGCCGCCATCATCGGCCTGCCGAAGGAGCTCTATCAGGCAGCCGAGCTCGATGGCGCGACCGCCTGGCAGCGCTTCCGTCCCTGACGCTTGCCGCTGCTGCGCCGGATCATCTTCTTCGCCGTCGTCGTGGCGACGATCTGCGGCCTGCAGGTCTTCGACACCGCCCTTGTCCTCACCAGCGGCGGCCCCGGGCACGGCGACGACGACGGTCGTCTACCGCATCTGGCTCTATATCTTCGGCGCCACCGACAAGATCGGCTTTGCCGCGGCGATCTCGCTGGTCCTGCTCGTCGCCATCCTGATCCTCACCCTCGTCCAGATGCGGCTGCTGCGCGGCCGGCGGGGGAGGACTGAGGTGGCGACATCGACCGCAGCTCCGGCCGCGGCATCGCCGCGCGCACCGGGTGAGCAGGCGACGCGGCGCGGACGGCGATCGCGCGGGCCACGTGGAGCGGTCGCTGACCCATCTGGCGCTGATCGTCGCCTTCATCCTGGTCGCGCCCTTCTACTACGTGATCGCCGCCTCGCTGAAGGACCAGGGCGGCGCTCTTCAACTATCCGCCGGTCTGGTGCCGATCCCGCCCTACTTCGGCAACTACGAGCGATGCTCTTCGACACCGGCTTCCTGCGCTGGATGTTCAACACGCTGTTCGTCGCGACGCACGGTGACCGTGCTCAAGGTCTTCCTCGATTCGATGGCGGGCTACGCGCTGGCCAAGCTCGAGTTCACCGGCAAGCGGGTCGTCTTCCTGCTGATGCTGATCCTGCTGATGGTGCCGTTCGGCGCACTGATCGATGCCGCTCTGGTCGATCGTCCACGACCTCCACATCATCAACACCTACCTCGCGCTGATCCTGCCGCCGCTGGCCAACCCGCTGGGCGTCATCCTGATGCGCCAGTTCATCCTGGGCCTGCCGCGGGATCTCGAGAACGCGGCGCGCCTCGACGGGCTGAGCGAGTTCGGCATCTACTGGCGCATCATCCTGCCGCTGATCAAGCCGGGCCTCGTGGTGCTGGCGGTCATCATCTTCACCGACCAGTTCATGAGCTTCATCTGGCCGCTGATCGCCACGACCAACGACGATCTGCAGGTGCTCACCGTCGGCGTTGCGGCCTGCGCGCCCATGGCGGCGTCAACTACGGGCTCTGGTCGGCCTCGGCGGTCATGTCGCTGATGCCGATCGCGCATCTTCTTCTTCGTCCTGCAGCGCCAGTTCCTGGCGCGGTCACTGGCCGGGCGCTGAAGCAATGAGCGATGTCCGTTGACCGACCACGGACGCCGGAGCCGCGCCTTCGCCATCGAGCTGATCGAGGTCGCCAAGCACTACGGCGAGTTCGCCGCGCTGCAGGGCTCGACCTCGACATCGCGCCGGGCGAGTTCATCGTCCTGCTGGGGCCCTCGGGCTGCGGCAAGAGCACGCTGCTCAAGCTCATCGCCGGGCTCGAGGAAGCCAGCGACGGCGAGATCTACATCGGCGGCCGGCTGGCCAACTACCTGCGGCCGACGACCGCGATGTCGCGATGGTGTTCCAGAACTACGCGCTCTACCCGCATATGACGGTCGAGACGAACATCGGCTTCCCGCTGAAGATGCGGCGGCGTGCCGAAGCGCGAGGTGCGCAGCGGGTGCGGAGGTCGCGGCGCTGCTCGAGCTGACCGACCAGCTGACGAAGTTCCCCGACCAGCTCTCCGGCGGGCAGCGCCAGCGGGTGGCGCTGGGCCGGGCGATCATCCGCGAGCCGGTCGCCTTCCTGATGGACGAGCCGCTGTCCAATCTCGACGCGCTGCTGCGGGTCCAGATGCGGACCGAGCTGCTCCGGCTGCACAAGCGGGTCGGGCGCACGACGATCTATGTGACCCATGATCAGGTCGAGGCCATGACCATGGCCGACCGCATCGTGCTCATGCGCGATGGCGTCGTCCAGCAGGTCGGCACGCCGGCGAGGTCTACGGCCGCCCGCCAACACCTTCGTGGCGACCTTCGTCGGCAGCCCGCCGATGAACCTGTTCGCCGGGCGCCGTCGAGCGACGCGGGCAGCCGGCGGTTCGCGGGCGCGGTCGCCGTCGATCTGCCGACCTGGGGCCGGATCCGACGTGCGCCGATGGCCAGGTGACGCTTGGCATCCGGCCGGAGAACGTCGAGCTCGACCGGACCGGCGACCAGGTGCCTTCGCCGGCCGTCGTCGAGCTGGTCGAGTCGGTCGGCGCCGACTCGTACTGTCGGTCGTCCGATCGGCGCCGGACGTGCGCGGCCTCGCGCCGCGTGCGGAGCGCGACGAGCCGCGTCGCGCGAGGGCGAGCGGGTGCACCTGCGCTTCGTCGCCGCGAGCGCATCCCTGCTGTTCGATGCGGCCGGCAGATCGCGTGTCGCGCTGGGACGGGGAGTGCCGCATGACGACCAGCATCGCGGCTCCTGCATCCCGAGCATCCGGACCGACCCACGCGAGAAGGTGGCGGACAGGCGCGTCCTGCCCGAGCCGCCGACCGCCGGCGTCGATTTCCGCTGCCGGATCTCGGCCGACCGCCGGCGCCTGCTCGATGCCGATGGCCGACCGTTCCTGATCCAGGGCGACGCGGCCTGGTCGCTCATCGCCAACCTCGACCTCGACGATGCCGTGCGCTATCTCGACGACCGGCGGCGCGAAGGGCTTCAACACCGCTCATCGTCAACCTGGTCGAGCATCTCTTTTCGCCAGGATCCGCCGCGCGATCTGGCCGGTCGCGAGCCGTTCACGACCCCGGGCGACATGAGCACGCCCAACGACGCCTATTTCGACGCGGCCGAGCGGGTCCTCGACGCCTGCGCCGAGCGCGGCTTCGCTCGTGCATCCTGGCGCCCGCCTATATCGGCTACCGGCACGACCGCGGCGTGGCGTCTCGCGGCACCCCGACGGCTGGTACGACGAGATCGTCGCGACCGGGCCCGAAGGCTGCCGCGTCTACGGCGATTATCTCGGCCGCCGCTTCGGCCGGTTCACCAATATCATCTGGTGCATCGGCGGCGACTGGCATCCCGGAGGAGGCGCGGGCCGGCCTCGACGCGTTCGCCGCGGGCATCCGGAGCTACCGGCGTGACAATCTGTTCACCGGCCCAGTCCGCCCCGAGATCTCGCCGCTCGAATTCCTTCGCCGGGCTCCGACTGGCTCGATCTCAACGTCGACCTACACCTACGGCATCGTCCATCGGAGCTGCATCGAGGACTGGCAGCGCGACCCGGTCTGGCCGTTCTTCCTCATCGAATCGACCTACGAAGGCGAGCACAACGCCTCCGACCTGCAGATCCGCCGCCAGGCGTGCTGGTCGGTGCTCTGCGGCGGCAACGGGCACTTGCATGGGCAATCACCCGATCTGGCTCTTCGGGACGGCTGGCAGGACGCGCTCGACCTGCCCGGCTCGGTCGCCATGGCTCGCTGGGGCGACTTCTTCCGCACCTCCCGTGGGGCGACCTCGTCCCGGATCTCGAGCGCCGGCTCCTGACCGGCGGGCTGGGCGAGGCACGTGGCCTCGACCGGGGACCGCCGCGACGACCCCGGACGGGCGGCTCGCGGTCGCCTATCGCCCGACGCGGCGCGCCCTCGAGGTCCAGCCGGGCGCCATGGCCGGCACCCGGGTCGACGTGGAATGGTTCGAGCCGGCGACGGGTCGCCGGCTGTCCGGCGGCACGCTCGGCGCGGACGGTTCGGCCTGGCTGACGCCGCCGTTCGCCGAGGACGCCGTGCTCGTCCTCGCCTCTGCCGACTGATCGATTCCCCGCGCTTCGGGCCGCGCGGCGGCCCGGCCCCTCTAGGCGGTCGCCGGTCGATCGGGGATGGCCAGGATCCGCAGAGGGTTCAGCGACCGTCATCTGGTCGATGGTGGCGTCGTCGACGCCGCGCGCTCGAAGGCGGGGCAGGAACTGCTCGTGCAGGTACACGTACCCATTGCCCTCCGAACGTATGGAGGTTGAAGGGGATCCCGAAGTCGTGCGAGAGCATGATCTGGGCCGCGTACCCCCGATCGAGCAGCGTGATCAGGATGTCGATGATCCGCGGCTCCACCGCGCTCTGCATCCGCCCGGAGTGCTGGCCCAGGAAGTCGTACTCGATGCTCGCGCCTCGCTCGACGATCGCCAGGTGGTAGTCCAGGTGCGGGCACAGGTCGACGTGGCCGATGACCACGCGCGAGGGATCGACCTGCTCGTCGAGCAGGATCGTGAGCTCGTGGGTCCCGACGCGCGGGCGCATCGCGTGGGTCATGATCCCCATCCCGGTGGCCTTCGCGGCTCGGGCGACCGCCCGGAAGACGCGCTCCTCTTCGGCATTGACCCACGTGCGGTCGGTGCCGATCTCGCCGATGACGCCCGGGCGGATACCGGTCGTGCCGACCCCTTCCTCGAACTCCTTCACGAGCTCCGCCGCCAGGTCGTTCGTCCGGCGACGGTCGATGAACGACTCGGGCGCACCCCACGAGCCGCGATACCAGCCACTGCCCATGACGATGGGCACGCCCGATCGTTCGGACAGGCGCAGGAGCCGCTCGGGATTGCGGCCGAGGCCCACGTTGGTGAGGTCGACGAGGCAGCCGCCGCCGGCATCCTGGAACCGCTTCAGCTCATCGGCCAGGATGTCCTCGTCGTTGATGACGGACCACATCTCCCAGGGATCGCGCCCCGGTCGCGAGTAGCTCCCGATGCCGGCATGTTCGTGAGGCAGGATGAAGCCGACCGTTTCGGCAGGGATGCGACCGGTGACGGTCTGTACGAACGCTCCCATCGTCAGGCCTGGCTCATGGACAGGACACGCCGGGGATTGAGGACTGTCATCTGGCGGATGGCGTCGTCGCCCACGCCGCGCTGGCGGAGTCGATCCAGGAAGGTCTCCTGGAGGTAGACGTAGCCGTTGCCCCCGAAGGCCTTGAGCTGCATGGCCATGCCGACCGACTGGGACAGCAGGATCCGCTCGGCGTGCCCGGCGTCCAGCAGCCGGACGAGCAGCTCGATGATCCGCGGCTCGATCGCCTGGTCGACGGCGCCGAACTGGAGGCCGAGAAGGTCGAACTCGATGTTCGCGCCGAGGCGCAACAGCTCCTCGTGATAGTCCAGGTAGGGACACGAATCCACGTGGCCGATCACCACCCGGGCCGGATCGACCCCCTCCTCCATCAGCATCTCGAGCTGGGGGATCCCGACTCGGGATTGCGCAGCATGGGTCGTGATCGGCAACCCGGTCGCGCGTGCGGCGCGGGCGACGGCGCGGAACACCCGCTCCTCCTGCGCATTCAGATATCCACCGTCCGTGCCGATCTCACCGATGATCCCGGGCCGGATCCCGGTCGAGCCGACGCCGTCCCTGAACTCGGCGATCAGCTCGTTCGCCAGGTCATCGACCGTTCGCCGGTCGATGAACGACTCCGGCGTGTTGATCCGGCCGCGGTACCAGCCCGCGCCCATGACGACGGCGAGGCCGGTGCGTTCGGCCAGGCGGCGGAGGCGCTCGGGATCGCGGCCCAGGCCATGGTTCGTGAGGTCGACGACGCACGTCCCGCCGAGCTTCTTGAATGCACCGAGCTCGTCCGCGATGACGTCCTCGTCGTTGAAGACGTCCCACCATTCCCACGGATGGTCGTGCGGGGAGTGCTCCGGTTCATGGCCCATCGCGTCGAGTCCCAGGTGCTCGTGCGGCAGGATGAAGTCGAGGCTCGCGGCGGGCACCGGTCCGCTGACGGTCAGGACATACGGCTCCATGGATCCTCCTCTGGGCGGCGATGGGATGAGCGTTCGGACTCCCGACGCAAGATCTCGTGGGTGAGCGGACAGCGGCTCGCGAACCGGGCATGGGACCGCTCGGTCACTGCTTGAGGGCTCCCGCGAGGTTCCGGGCGAGGAACTGGCGCTGGAGCACGAAGAAGAAGATCGCGATCGGGACGAGCGACATGATCGCGGCGGCGGACCAGATCCCGTAGTCCACGCCGCCCTTGGCGCGGAAGGACTGCGAGTCCGACCGTCAGCACCTGGAGGTCATCGCTGCTCGTGGAAACGAGCGGCCAGATGAAGCTCATGAACTGGTCCGTGAACACGATGATCGCCAGCACGACCAGGCCGGGTTTGACCAGCGGCAGGATGATCCGCCGGTAGATCCCGAACTCGCTGACCCCGTCGAGGCGCGCGGCGTTCTCGAGATCGTTCGGCAGGCTGAGGATGAACTGGCGCATGAGGAAGACGCCGAGCGGATTGGCCAGCGGCGGCAGGATCAGGGCCAGATAGGTGTCGTTGATGCCCAGGGTGTGGGCGACCGTCCAGAGCGGGACGATGAGGACCCCGAGGGGCACCATGAGCAGAATGAGCAACGAGGCGAAGACGAAGCGCTTGCCTCGGAATTGCAGCTTGGCGAGGGCGTAGCCCGCCATCGAGTCGAGGAAGACCTTCAGCACCGTCACGACCGTGGCCACGAAGAACGTGTTCGCGATCCAGCGGACGAAGCCGGTCTCGGTGATCAGGCGCTCGTAGTTGCCGGTGTACGGCGGGATGGGCAGCAACGACGGTGGATACGCGAAGATCGACTTGCTGTCCTTGAACGAGGCGCTGATCACGTAGATGAATGGCGTCACGAGCGTGATCACGACCAGGATCAGGATCAGGTGGGTGAAGAACTCCTCGGAGCCGCCGTCTCCGGCGTGGCCCACTTGTCGGTGCGACCTGCGGCTGATCGAGGATGCTGGTCGCGCGACGGCGCCTCCCGGCGCCGCCGTGTCAGATGGCAGCATCGCGGCCTCGCAGGACGCGCAGCTGGAGGACGGTCAGCACCAGGATCGACCAGGAGGAGGGCGAGCGAGATCGCGGCCGCCAGGCCCACCTGGAACGTGCTGCCGAGGGCGTAGCGCCAGACCTGGTAGACGACCGTGACCGTGGACGTGCCCGGCCCACCGTCCGTGAGGACGACGGGCGTGTCGAACACCTGCAGCCCCCAGATGGTCGAGATGACGACGGCGAACAGCAGCACGCGCCGCAGCAAGGGCAGGGTCAGGTGCCGGAACCGCTGGAACGGCCCCGCACCGTCAAGCTCCGCGGCCTGATAGAGCTCCTGGGGCAGGCCGATGATGCCCGCCAGGAAGAAGATCGCCCAGTAGCCGACATTGCGCCAGACGTCGAGGGCCGCCAGGACCGGCAGGGCCAGCCCGGCCCCGAGCCACACCTGCCTGGGCTGCCCCGCCGCTCGCAGGACCGTGTTGAAGAGCCCGAAGTCCACGTTCGTCAGGAAGATCCAGATGAGGGCCGCCACGACGCCCGGAACGAGCACGGGAAAGTACACGAGGAAGCGGTAGGCGGCCCCTCCCCGCTTCACCCGGGACATGAGCATCGCGATCCCGAGGGCGAACAGGAGGGTGGGTGGGATCGACATGGCGGCGAAGACGAGCGTGTTCGTGATGGCCGTCCGGGCGAGGGGTTCGGATGGCAACCCGACGAAATTCTTGATCCCGACGAACGTGGTGCCGACTTGGAGCCCACCCGATTGCATGCTCCACCAGACGACCCCGAACGCGGGGATCAGCAGGAACACGATGAAGAACGCGTACATCGGGCCCATGAACATCCAGGCCGTCACCTGCTGGCGCAGGCCCTTGGACCGGGCCAGCCGGCGATGCTCGGCGGGCGTCAGGCGTTGCCTGGTCCGCGTCGCCGAGGCGCCTGGGCCCGAGCCGCGAGGCACACCGTCGATCGCCGCCGTCACGGGGACTCCCCGTCACGGTGGAGCGTGGTCGCCGTGAGGCGCCGCACGAGCAACACGTGCACGAACGTGGCCGCGAGGTCGATCAGCCGAAGACGATCTTCTTGACGGCCGCCTCCACGTTGGCCACGCCTTCCTGGGGGCTGACCTTGCCGGTCCAGACGTCGCCGATCTGCTGCTCGGCCGCCGTCTCGCAATCGCCCCACTTCGCGAAGGGCTCGGCGCCCATCGCATCGGCCTGCATGGTCGTGAATGCCGCCGCGAGCTGGGGCGCCGCGGTCTTCCCGTAGCCGGCCTGCAACGCATCCGCCCGCGCCGGATACGGTCCGGACACGTCCGTCCAGTACGCGTTGTTCGCCGCGCTCGTCCAGAACTTGAGGACCTCCCAGGCGAGGTCCTTGTCCGGCGTCTTGGGACTCATGGCGTACGTGCCGATGATCGAGAACATGTTCTGGCGCGTGGCGCTGCCGGGCGGGTAGGGCAGGAGCTTCCAGTCGAACGCGGCTTCTTGCCCTGGATGCCGGGCGCCGGCGCCATGTCGGACGAATAGGTCGCGATCTTGCCGGCGACGAATGCGTCCGGACCCGTGTCGTAGTTGTACGTCCCGATGGCGGGGCCACGCCCTGCTTGTAGAGGTCGGCGATCAGCTTCGTGATGTCGACGACCGCGGGCAGGTTGATGTTCGTGGCCTTCTGGTCCGCCGTCAGGAAGCTGCCGCCGGCACCCCTGAGCCACTCGTACCACTCGCCGAACGTTGGGCCGAGCTGGATGCCGACACCGAGCCCGTACGTGTCGGTGCCCTTGGTCATCTTGGTGCAGCACGCGACAAGGGAATCCCAGGTGTCGACGAAGTGCTCATCGAAGCCCGCCGCACGGACCATGTCCATGTTCGTGTAGAGCATGTCGACGACGGCCCAGTTGTTGGGCATACCGACGATCTTCCCGCCGTAGGTCGCCAGCCGATCCCAGTACAGGTACTTGGCCTTCTCGGTCGCCCACGCGGGGTCGTTGACGCGAGGGGTCAGGTCCTCGAGACGATCCGCGAAGGCGATCCAGTCGTGGTCCTCGATGTAGAAGATGTCATGGGACCCCGACGCCAGGGAGTTGGTGATCTCGGTCGCGCCCGTGGCCCAGTCGAACAGCTTGTAGGTGAACGTGACATCCGGGTTGAACTGATTGAACGCGGTCTGGATGACCTGGTGGTGCTTGACCTCGTCGTTGGTCCAGGGCCCGATCAGGAAGCGGATGTTGCCCTTCAGGCCGGTGGCGACGCCCGACGCCGCCGCGGAGCTGGCCGGCGCGGCGGTGGCCGGAGCGGAACTCCCGGACGGTGCTGCGGTTGCGGGAGCCGGCGTGGCCGCCGTGGAGCAGGCGGCGAGGATCGCGCCCGCCGCGCTCGTCGACAGGCCGAGGGCAAGAAGCCGGCTGATGAACACGCGACGTGACATCCCCCCTGCCACATACGCCCCGGTCAGCTCCTCAACCCGATGCTCACGAGTCGTCGTCATGGGGGCCTCCTCCGCTCAGGTTTGCCTGGTTGTTCAGGAAACGTGAACGCCTGAAGCATACCCCGCGCGCGGGCGTCGTCAAGGCGGAAAAGGGGCGATCGGGCGACCTCGAGGCCGCTTGACGGGGCACACCCGATGTGCCACATTGCCGGTGTTCAAGATTTCTGAACAATCGGCTCGCCTCTCCGGGAACCACCCGAAGTTGACGGCACGACACTCGGAGGTCGATCGATGTTGGAAGCTCCGGTGACCCGCCGCGAGGCGATGAAGATGATCGGCCGGGTCGGGATGCTCGCTGCCGTCGCGAGTCCCGCGGCCGCGTTCCTTGCTGCCTGCCAGGCGGGCACGGCAACCCCGGCCGGATCCGCCGGATCCGGGGCGCCCTCGGCCGCCGCCGGGGACACGATCGCCAGGTTCAAGCAGCAGGGCTTCGTGCGCCTCGGTTATATCGAGGCAGCGCCGTACTCGTACGTGGACCCCAAGACGGGCAAGCTCACCGGACTCGACGTGGAGATCACGCGGTCGATCTTCAAGACCATGGGTCTCCCGGACTTCGATCCGGTCCTCACGGTCATGACGGCCTACATCCCGGGTCTGCTCGCGAACCGATGGGACTTCACCGGCAACTCGATCTACCTGCGGCCCGAGCGATGCGCCCAGGTGCCATTCACGAACCCGCTGCATGTCTCCATCGAGACCGCCCTGGTCCCCAAGGGCAACCCGAAGAAGATCAGCAGCTGGAAGGGCATCGTCGACGATGCGAGCATCAAGATCGGCATCGGCGAAGGCAGCAACGACCAGGCCCTCTACAAGCAGGACGGCGTCCCGGACAGTCGGGTCTCCGTCTTCCCCGATGACCAGACGAGCGCCCAGGCTGTCGCCAGCGGACGCGTCGATGTGTGGCTGAACGACATCCTCTCGCTGAACTGGATGGTCAAGACGATCCCCAGCATCGGCGACACGTCGGAGGTCATCAGCGACTTCGAGCCGCGTCTCGAAAACGGTCAGCCCCAGAAGCGCTACCTCGGAGTGGCGTGCAGGTACGACGAGATCGACTTCCTCAACGGGTACAACGCGGCCCTGAAGGACCTCATCACGAGCGGCGAGCTGCTCAAGATCGGTGAGCCCTTCGGACTGACGAAGGCGATCGTGCCCGATCCGGCATACGGCGCGAAGAACGTGTGCCCGGACGCGCCGTGGCCGAGCAACTACAAGGGCTGACGGCCTGACCCGGCCATCCCCCGGATCGAGCAGTCGAGCGTGGAGGATCGCGGGAAGCCGTCCCATCCCGGGGACCCGTGACATTCGCCGTCGGCCTGTTGTGGCAGGCGACCGTCCTGACCGTCACGATCACGGTCGTCAGCGGCCTGTTCGGCGTGTGCCTGTCGGCGATCGCTGGTACGGCGCGGATCTCGCCGTACCGGTCGATCCGGGTCATCACGAGCGTCTACGTCGAGATCTTCCGCGGGACGTCCGTGCTCGTCCAGCTCTTCTGGCTGTTCTACGTCCTGCCGACGTTCGGCATCGTCCTGTCGCCCTGGTTCGCCGGCGTCCTCGCGCTCGGGCTCAACTTCGCGTCCTACGGGGCTGAGATCGTGCGGTCCGGCCTCGAGGCCGTGCCGCGCGGCCAATGGGACGCGGCCCAGGCCCTGAACCTGTCGGCGTTCGATCGGCTGCGCCTCGTCGATCTTCCCGCAGGCCCTGCCGATCGTGATCCCCGCCATGACGAGCAACCTGATCGATCTCCTGAAGGCGTCCTCCCTGCTGTCGCTCATCGCCGCACTCGACTTGACCCATGTGGCCCAGCAGCTCGTTGCGAACGGCCTCGTCGATATCACCCTTGGCTACGCCCTGGTCCTCGCCTCCTACTTCGTGCTGGGCCTGCCGATCCTGTGGCTGGGGCGGTTCCTCGAGCGGCGGACCGGTCGCCACCTCGCGCTGCGGGCGGTCTCGAGATGAACCTCCAGGCGCTACAGGTCGCCCTGCCGGAGCTGCTCAAGGGCCTCGGGATCACGGTCTACGCGACGGCGATCGGCATGACGATCGCGGCGATCCTCGGGCTCATCGTCGCCTGCTGCCGCGTGTTGCGCATCCCGGTCCTCGGGCGCGTGGGCGATGCGTATGTCTTCTTCTTCAGGAACACGCCGCTGCTCGTCCAGCTGTTCTTCCTGTTCTATGTCCTGCCCTCGTACGGCCTCCTCCTCGACCCGATGCTGATCGGCGTCACCGCGCTGGGCACCTATTACGGCGCCTATGCGGCGGAGGCGTACCGCGGAGGCTTCACCTCGGTTCCACGAGAGCAGTGGGAGGCCGCGGCGAGCATGCGGTTCTCCACGTGGCAGACCCTCCGCTTCATCATCCTGCCGCAGGCCATCCGGCCGGCCGTCCCCGTCCTTGGCAACTACCTCATCAGCATGTTCAAGGAGTCCGCCCTGCTCTCGACCATCACGATCTACGAGCTGTTCGGGTCGGCCAGGTTGGCAGCCTCCATCTCGTTCCAGTACACGACGATCTTCACGGCCGTCGGGCTCTTCTACCTCGCGGTCTCGTATCCCTCATCGGTCGCGGTGCGACGGCTCGAGAGGCGGCTGCGATGGACCTGACGCAGGCCCCGCAGGGGGCCGACCCGGCGATCGCCGGGACCGAGGGCGCCGCTGTTCGATTCGAGGGCGTGACGAAGCGGTTCGGCAGCGTGACCGTCCTCGACGACATCAGCTTCGAGGTGCCGCGCAGCCAGCGGCTGGCGATCATCGGGCCGAGCGGGTCGGGCAAGACGTCGATCCTGCGCTGCCTGATGACGCTCGAACCGTTCCAGGCGGGGACGATCGTGGTCGACGGGACGCGCCTGACGCCGGCCTCCTTCGACCGCCGGATCGGGCGCCGCCAGGACGTCGCCCTTGTCCAGGCTCGGCGCAAGGTTGGCATGGTCTTCCAGCAGTTCAACCTGTTCCCTCACATGCGGATCGTCGACAACGTGGCGGCCGCGCCGCATCACGTGCTCGGCGTGCCGTGGCCCGAGGCGCGTGCCCAGGCCATGGGCTACCTCGAATCGGTCGGCGTCGCCGAGAAGGCCCAATCGTTCCCGCATCAGCTCTCCGGCGGCCAGCAGCAGCGCGCGGCGATCGCCCGGACGCTGGCCATGAAGCCCGGGATCGTGCTTCTGGACGAGATCACGTCGGCGTTGGACCCGGAGCTCGTCGGCGAGGTCCTGCGCGTCGTCAAGCGGCTGGCGGACGAGTCCCGGACGACGCTCCTGATCGTGACCCACGAGATGCATTTCGCCGAGGAGGTCGCCGACCGGGTGATGTTCATCGACCACGGCCAGATCGTGGAGGACGGACCGCCGGCCTCCGTCCTTCGGAGCCCCCAGAACGATCGCACGCGCCAGTTCCTTCGCGCGTTGAGCGAGTACCGCTGATGCCGCCCCAGCAGCTCCCGACGTTCACGACGCGACCGGTGATCCTGGGAACCCACGGGGTCGTGGCCGCCGGCCACTACACCGCCGCGGCGATCGGGATGGACGTGCTCTCGCGGGGCGGCAACGCCATCGATGCCGGCGTTGCAGCGGCGTTCGCCCTGACGCTCGTGAAGCCCCAGGAATGCGGGATGGGTGGCGAGTGCCCGATCCTGATCTATCGGGCGACACCCGGTGAGGGTCCCAACCCGGTGGCGATCAGCGGCCAGGGCGCCGCCCCGCGGCAGGCGACGCCGGAGCGGTTCAGGGCGATGGGCATGGATGCCGTCCCCGGCCACGGACTCCTGCCCGCGACGGTGCCGGCGACCTTCGGGTCGCTCGTGACCGCGCTCATGCTCTACGGCCGGCTCAGTCTCGCGGATACGCTCGAGCCGGTCGTGGAGATGGCCCGCGAGGGGTACCCGCTCTATCCGTCGATGCGGGCCGTCATCGAGGAGATCCGGGACCTCTGTGTCCGTGAATGGCCCTCGACGGCGGACATCTTCCTGGACGGCCACGATGTCCCACCGGTCGGGTCACTGGTCCGGCAGCCGGTCTGGAGCTCGACCTTCAGGGCGATCCTGGACGTCGAGACGAGACAGAAGGCCCACGGTCGCGAGGCAGCACTCCAGGCGTGCCTGGATGCGTTCTACCGGGGTCGGGTCGCCGAGGACATCGCGACCTTCGCCCGCGATGAGAGGGTCGCCGATGAGTACGGCCGCGTCCACGGCGGCCTGCTCGAAAGCGCCGACTTCGCCGACCATCGAACGCGTCTGGAGACGCCGGCCACGATCCGATACCGGGGCCTCGATGTCCACAAGTGCCCGCCGTGGAGCCAGGGTCCTGTCTTCCTCCAGCAGCTGGCGCTCCTCGAGGGCTTCGACCTTGCGGCGCTCGGACACAACAGCCCGGCCTATGTCCACACGGTCGTCGAGGCGGCCAAGCTCGCCTTCGCCGACCGCAACGCCTATTACGGCGACCCCGCCTTCGTGGACGTGCCGCTCGAGCGCTTGCTGGGGGCCTCATACAACGACGCGCGACGCTCGCTGATCGACCCGGCCCGGGCGTCGGGTGAACTGCGCCCGGGCGATGGGCTCGGGATGCCGGACGTTCCGCCCCCGACCCGCTCCGGTCGTGGGGATACCACCCATGTCGATGTCGTCGATGCCGCCGGCAACATGTTCTCGGCGACGCCGAGCGGTGGATGGTTCCAGTCGTCGCCGGTGATCCCGGCGGTCGGTTTCCCGCTTGGCACGCGCGCCCAGCAGTTCACGATGCGCGACGGGCACCCGAACGTCCTCGCCCCAGGAAAGCGGCCGCGCACGACGCTGACGCCTTCCCTCGTGACCCGGGATGGCCGGCCGCACATGGTCTTCGGGACGGAGGGCGGCGACAACCAGGACCAGTGGTCGCTGCAGTTCTTCCTGAACGTTGTCGAGTTCGGCATGAACCTCCAGGAGGCGGTCGACGCGCCGCTCTTCCATACCCTGCACTTCCCGAGCTCGTTCTTCCCGCACGAGTCCCGACCACTGGGCCTCGTCGTCGAGGAGCGGCTGGACGCCGCGACGCGGGAGGCCCTGACGTCCCTCGGCCACGAGATCGAAGTCGCCGACGGCTGGTCGAGCGGCCACGTCACGGGGATCCGCTACTCCCCTGCCTCGGGCCTGATCGAGGGCGCAGCGTCGCCGAGGACGATGACCGCCTACGCCATGGGCCGATGATCCGGAGCCCGTTGGCCGCGATCCGGTCGATCGCCATACTCGGCGCCAGGATCGTCGTCGAGACACGCCCGTGAGGAGGTAGCGGATGCCAGAGCCCGCCGGCCGGTTTGCCGGCAAGCGCGCGGTCGTCACCGGGGCCAGCAGCGGGATCGGGCGGGCGACGGCCGTCCGGCTCGCGCGCGAGGGCGCGCGGGTCGCCCTCATCGCGCGCGGCCGACCCGGCCTCGAGGCCGTCGCGGCGGAGATCGCCGACGAGAGCAGCGCGCTCGTGCTTCCCGCGGACTGCACGGACGAGCCGTCGATCAGCGCCGCGATCGATGCCGCGGCCGCGGCCTTCGGAGGCCTCGACATCGTCGTCTCGAACGCCGGCATCGAGCTGCTCGGCCAGGACGACCGGGTGGACCGGCTCGACGTCGACGTGTGGCGGCGACTGATCCGGAACAACCTCGACGGCCAGTTCCTGGCCTGCAAGCACGGGGCACGCCACCTGCTCGAGGCGGGCGGCGGCGCCATCGTGTGCGTCGGCTCGAACGTCGGCTTCCTCGGCATGGCGACGAACGAACCCGCGTACAGCGCCAGCAAGGGCGGGGTGTTCGCGATGATGCGGGTGATGGCCATCGACTACGCCCGGCTCGGCATCCGGGTGAACATGGTCGTGCCCGGGTTCATCGACACGCCCATGAACGGGCCGGTCATGGCCGATCCCAAGGAGCTGGCCTACTGGAGCGACCAGATCCCGATCGGGCGGGCGGGCACGGCCGAGGAGTGCGCCTCGGCGATCCTGTGGCTCGCCTCGGACGAGGCGAGCTACTGCATCGGCACGGCCCTCACCGTCGACGGCGGCCAGAGCTCGATCTGAACGCGATCCCCCACACCCTCGAAGGAGCAGCGATGAGCGCGTCTCTTGCCGGCCGGACGGCCATCATCACGGGCGCCGGGACGGGCATCGGCGCGGCGACCGCCGAGGAGCTCGGCCGGCTCGGCATGCGGGTCGTCCTCGTCGGCCGGAGGGCCGAGGTCGTCGAAGCCCAGGCCGCCCGCCTCGTCGGGGCCGGCATCGATGCCCGGGCGATGGCCGGGGATGTGCGCGACTTCGCGACGCTCGAGGCGATCGTCACCCGGACCGTCGAAGCCTATGGCCGGGTCGATACGTTCGTCGCCAACGCGGCGGTCGCCGACTTCGGGCCGATCGACGTGGCCGACCCGGCGCTCTGGCACGACGTGATCACGACCAACGTCCTCGGCGTCCTGTACAGCGCCCGGGCGATCCTGCCCCAGATGTACGCCCAGGGCGGTGGCCACATCGTCATCGTGGCGTCGGGCTCCGGGCGCACGACCTACGTCGGCGAGCCCGCGTACGTCGCAAGCAAGCACGCGGTGGTGGCCTTCGCCGACTGCCTCCGGATGGAGGTCACGCCTCGGGGCGTGCGCGTCTCGGTCATCGAGCCCGGCCTCGTCGAGACGCCGCTGATCCATGTCTTCCCGGAGGCCGATGCGCTCGTCGAAGGCGTGATCCCGCTCCAGCCCGTCGACATCGCGCGGGCCATCGTGTACGTCCTGGAGCAGCCGCCCCACGTCAACGTCTTCGAGATCGCCCTCCGGCCGACGACCCAGGTCTAGGGCGCGGCGTCAGGGTTCGGCGGTCGCGGCGGTGCGCCTCGAGCCAGGCGTAAGCGAACGGCCGAAGGTCCAGGCGGGCCTGGCCGTTGCGCAATGGCACCCGTTCGGTGCTCCGGCGGAACGCCGACGGGGCCAGCAGCGCCTGGGTGGCCGTCCCATCGTCGAGGACGCGGACGAGCGCCTCGCGCCCGCCGAGCGGGCCGATCGCGACGCTCGCACGGGCGCCGGTGAGGTTCGCGACGAGGACCCGCGTACGCGTGCCCTGTCGCATGGCGAGAGCCGCGACGGACCCCGGATCCCGGCTCACAACGTGCCCCGGCTCCCAGGCCGCCCGGTCGGCGAGGTCCGCGAACACGTGGAACATCGGGTAGACCATGCCCGGGAGCACCGGGAAGGCGGCATGGGAACCCTGACCGGCGGCCCCGTCCATGACGCCGCGCCAGCCGACCGTCTCGTAGTAGGTGATCGACGCGGCCCCCGCCCCGAGCAGCGAGGCGATGCTGCCGAGGGTCCAGCCGGCCCCGAAGAGCGACATCTGGCGGACGTCGACGGACGGCGGCAGCTCCCCCGGCGCCGTCGTCGCCTCCCCGATCGCGCGATGGGTTGAAGCGCTGGCGGAGGGTCACCGGGCCAACCAGGATGGGCATCGACCCGGCGAACGAGCGCGCGGTCTCGATCGTCGTGGCCTGGGTGGCGAGGGTCTCCGCGAGCGACCGGTCGTCGAATGCGTGGACCTGGGGGTTGACCGACCAGGACACGCCGTCCCAGCCGTCGGTGGCCGGGCGGTCGCGGTTCAGCTCTGCGAAGTCCCCGTCGGTCCCGCCGGAAAGCGGCAGCCCGGCGATCGCTGGTTGGAGCGCCGTCCGGACCGCCTCGACGAGGCCGGGAGGCGTGGTCCGTCCGGTCGGTGTCCACTCGGGCAGGACGATGATCCGGGCGACCGGCAACCCGGTCAGCGCCACGCGCAGCTGGCCCAGACGGTCGCGCCCGGCATCGTCGAGGAACAGGGCGATCTCGAGGCGGGCCGCGACGGCCGCGGCGCTGGCCGCCGCCATGGTCAGCGTGCGTGCCCAGTCCGCCGTCCCGAGGTGGAGGTCGACTCGCAGGTGATCGAGGCTCAGGTCGGCCAATCGCGCCGCTTCGCGACGACCGAGCGCCGCCGAGCCCTCCGGGATCCCGAGGCCGATCGCCGGCCATGCCCGCCTCGCGAACCCGCCGACCTCCAGCCGTTCGACCCGACCGGGCCGAGCCGCGCGGTCCGGGGCCGCCCCCGTCGTCGTCAGGCGCACGCGCTGGGCGAACGTCCGGCCGCGGGCAGCCGGGTACGGGTAGTCGGGACCGGCGACGCAGCACGTCTTGAACGAGGCGTCGGTCCAGTTGCGCTGGTCCTCGGCCGAGAACAGGCTGCCCTCGAAGGCCGTCCGGACGGTGACCCCGTCGAGGTCGACCTCGAGCGACGAGCAGGGCGGGATGAGGGCGAGCTCCCGGCCGTCCACGATCTCCTGCGGCGCGATGAGCCGGGGCAGGACGCCGGCGACGGGACCGTCCGGCGTCTCGGCCCGGTACGGCCGGCCGGACGCCGCTGCCTCGGAGTGGAGGACGCAGAAGCCGATCCGGCAGAACTCGAAGTCGGAGCGCGCCACGCCCTCCATCGCGTAGTCGATCCGCCCATCGGCGGTGGCCGTGATCGACCCCTGCCACCCGAAGTCGATGTCGCCGGCCCGGTTGCGGGCGCTGAACGTGACCTCCAGGTCGCCGTCGCGGCGGGCGACGCGCAGCCCGGACACGACCGGCAGGACCGTGTCCCAGTTGCGATCCCGGACCGACATGTAGATGCGGTTCACGAGCTCCGTGTCGCCCCACCGGACGCGCGAGAGGTCCACCCCGTCGAGGTCGAAGGAGAGCTCGCCCGACCCGCAGGGCACGGACCGGCCGGACGGGCTTCGGTCGTCCGTACCAGAGCTCGGATGGGGCGAGCGACTGGCGCCCGCGCGCAGCCGCTGCCGGTGCCGACGGTCTCCCCGCAGCCCAGCTCATGCCGGCCTCAGCCGGCCGCGACCGACGCGCTCTCGAGATCGACGAGCTGGACCCACGGCGGCGGTGCCGGCACCGGCTTGCGGGTCATCTCGCGGCCGGCGCGCAGGGTCAGGACGCTCCGGAACTGGCGCTCGGCCTGGCGCTTGAGGCCGTGGATGTCGTAGAGCTCGACGGGCGCTTCCTCGACGTCGAGGATCGCGATGTCGGCCACGGCCCCGGGCCGGAGCGAGCCGATCTCGTCGGCCATGCCGATGAGCTCCGCCGGCCGGGCCGTCACCGCGCGGATGACGTCCGCCATCGGCAGGCCAAGGTGGAGGAACTTGGTCATGACCGTCAGGAGGGTGAAGTGGGGCGAGCCGTCGCCCCGGACCCGGTGGACGTTCTCCTGGTCGGCGACCAGGTTCGGTCCGGGCATGCTGCCCTGGTGGAGGTCGGTCGAGATCGTGTCCGGCCAGAAGCCGTGGCGCGTCAGCGCCTCGGCCGATTCGAACGAGAACGATCCCGCCCCGTGGCCCGTGTCGAACAGGATCCCCTGGTCCCGGGCGCGGAGCACCGCCGGCAGGACGTTGCCCTGGTCGTCGACGAGCTTCTCCCCGGCGCCGGTCCACGAGTGGGTGACGATGTCGCCCGGGCGGAGCAGCTCCAGCACCTCCGACAGCTCCGGTGGGACTCCGCTCAGGTGGCACATGACCCGCAGGCCGGTGATCTCCGAGGCGCGGACGGCCCGGCGCAGCGGCTCGAGGCCCGGGAAGCAGAAGCCCTCCTCGCCCATCCGGACCTTGATCCCCACGACGAGGTCGCGGCTCTGCTCGGCGACCCGGGCGAGGAGCTCCACGTTGCAGGCCAGCGGGTTGCAGTACTCGTCGTAGTTGAGCCCCACCAGGCCCAGGTACGAGATGTTGATGTAGGCCTTGATCCGCGACTCGGCCGGCCGGACGACGTACTCGCGAAGGCCCGGGATCATGTACGCGCCGGCCGACCCCGCGTCGACCCAGGTCGTGACCCCCGACCGCCAGGCGATGCTGTCGGCATCGATGCCGCCGTGGTTGGCGCCCCAGAAGACGTGGGTATGCATGTCGATGAGGCCCGGCGTCACGAGGTGGCCCGCCGCATCGATGACCTTCGTCGTCGACTCCGGCTGGATCGACGGCTCCACGGCCGCGACGCGATCGCCGGTGACCGCGACGTCGCGGACCGCGTCCAGCCCGCTCGCCGGGTCGACGACCCGCCCGCCCTTGATGATCAGATCGAACGCCATCTCGACCACGTCTCCTCGTTGTCCGGGTTCGTGCCGGCGACCCCCCGGCCGCCGCCTATTTGAGTGCGCCGGCCGAGATGGCCCGCACCAGGTATTTCTGGAAGATCAGGTAGACGGCCACCATCGGCAGGGAGCTGATCAGCATGCCGGCCAGCAGGGCGGGGTAATCGAAGAAGAACTTCCCGACGAGCTGGTTCACCCCCACGGTGAGCGTCCGCACGCTGTCGTCGTGGAGCAGCAGCAGCGCGAACACGAACTCGTTCCACACGTAGAGCGCGTTGAAGATGACGAGCGTGGCGATCGCCGGGATCGAGAGCGGCAGCATGATCTGGCCGAAGATCCGGTGGACGCTCGCCCCGTCCACCCGGGCCGCCTCGAGGAGCTCGCCCGGGACGGACCGGAAGAAGGCCGTCATCAGGTACATGTTGAACGGCAGGTTGAGCGCGCTGTACAGGAGGATGACCGACCAGTACGTGTTCACCAGGCCAAGGTCGACCATCTCGACGTAGATCGGGACCATGAGCAGGAGCGGCGGGATCGCGATCCAGGCCAGGATGAAGAAGTACGTCAGCGTCCGGCCGCGCCAGCGCAGCGTCGAGAACGCGAAGCCGGAGGTCGTGGCCAGGAACACGGAGAGGGCCGCGGCTCCCACCGTGACGATGACCGAGTTGATGAAATAGGTGCCGATGCTCGCCTGGACCCAGGCCCGGGCGAAGGCCTCGAGCGTGAACGTCGTCGGCAGCCCGATCTTGGCGTTCGCCCAGTCGACGTTGGTCCGGAACGACGCCTGGAGCATGAACAGCAGCGGCAGGACGGCCGAGACGCCGAGGATCGTCATCCCGCCGATGAGCGCCCAACGCAGCGGGGCCGGCCGGACGACCGCCTGCTTCATTCGCGGCCGCCCGTGAGAGCCCGGATCTGGAGGAACCCCAGCCCGACGATCGCGACGGTCAGCGACAGGCCCATCGCACAGGCGTAGCCCAGGCGCTGGAACGCGAACGCGTTGTTGTAGATGTCGAACTCGACGACGAAGGTCGAGAAGCCCGGCCCGCCGTTGGTGATGGTGTAGACGTACGTGAACATGTAGGCGAACGCCGTGATGGTGTTGGTGACGAGCACGATCTCCATCACCCGGCGCAACCCCGGCAGGTAGACGTGCCGGAGGACCTGGGCCTGGTTGGCCCCGTCGAGCCGGGCCGCCTCGGGGAGCTGCGGGTCGATCGCGCTCATGCCGGCGAGGTAGAGCACGACGTTGTAGCCGAAGTTGGCCCAGATGACGACCGCGAGGATCGACCCCAGCGCCGTCGGGCCGTCGCCCAGCCAGTCGCGGGCCAGGAACCCGAGGCCGATCCCGTTCAGGACCTGGTTGAACG
The DNA here is from genome assembly GCA_963849405.1 of uncultured Chloroflexia bacterium. Lineage (GTDB taxonomy): Bacteria > Chloroflexota > Limnocylindria > Limnocylindrales > CSP1-4 > C-114. The sequence continues at coordinate 950,705 of CAWKHG010000005.1, read as the reverse complement.
GGCCGTCGGCCTGGAGGACGAGCCGGGTGAGGACGCCGAGGACGACGGTCGAGTAGATCGCCGGCAGGAAATACGTCCAGCGGAAGAACCGCCAGCCCCGGATCCGCTCGTGGATGAGGAACGCCAGGCACAGGGGCACGACGAGCTGGACCGGCACGGACAGGGCGAAGAAGACGTTGTTGCGCAGCGCGTTCAGGAACGTCTGGTCCCGGAAGAGCGCCTCGAAGTTGCGCGTCCCGATGAAGATCGGGTCGGTGTAGCCGTCCCAGCGCGTGAACGCGTGGACGATGATCGACCCGAACGGGTAGATGACGAACGCGGCCACGACGAGCACGGCCGGCAGCGCGTAGATGAGCCCCCACTTGCTCTCCGAGCGCAGGGGGTTGCGACGACGCCGACGGCCGCCGGCGGCTGAGCCGCCGGCGGCCGGGGAGGCAACCACGGACACGCTCAGGGAGCCTGTTGGTCCTGAGCCTGCTGTACTGCGGCGAGGGCGTCCTGGATCGACTTCTTGCCGGCGAACGCCTGCTGGATCTCGCGATACCAGACGAGCGCCACCGGGTTGGGCATGACCGAGTCGAGGACGGCCATGCTGGTGTTCTGGTCCTGGGTGGCCATGTACTTCACGAGCGGGTTCACGATCGCTGCGGCCGCGGCCTTGTTGGCCGGAGGCGTCCCGACGAGGCTCACCCATTCACTGTCGCTCTGGGCCTTCTCGTCGACCGTGAGCTTGATGAACTCCCAGGCGAGCTCCTTGTGGGCAGAGTCCTTGGGGATGACCCAGTCGCCGTTCGAGAACGTCGAGAGGCCCTTGGACAGCGGTCCGGTGCCCGCGTAGGGGATCCAGGCGATGCCGATCTTGTCCTTGACCGGGTCGAAGGTGGGCAGGTAGCCCGGCGCACCCTCCATGTAGGCGACCTTGCCGCTGAGCAGGTCGTTGGCGGCGTCGAGCTGCTCGCGCGTCGACGACGTGTCGGCCGCGCACTTGTGGGCCTTGAAGTCCTCGAGTGACTTGTAGGCGTCGAGGAACTTCTGGTCCGTGTACTTGATCGTCCCGTCGAGGACCTTCTGGACGTCGCCGGGCTCGAAGTACGAGGTGATCTGGGTGGTCATCATGTTCGACGTCGTGTAGCCGTCGCGGTCGCCATAGACCCACGGGGTGATGCCGGCGGCCCGGAGCTTGTCGCACTGGTCGAGCATCTCGGCCCAGGTCTTGGCCGGTTCGGTGATGCCGGCTTTGGCCAGCACGTCCTTGCGGTACCACAGGTAGAACGCGAAGTTGTCGGACGGGATGGCCACGATCTGGCCGGTGCCGCCCTTGCAGTCGAAGTTGATGCACGACCCGTCCCAGCCCGACAGTGAGTCGTAGAAGCCGGGCGTCGCGTTGACGAGGTCGTTGAGCTGGAGCAGCCCCCCGGCGTACACGGTCGTGTAGGCGCCCGAGTAGAGCAGCATCACGTCCGGCACCTTCTTCGAGGCGAAGGCGGCCTGGACCTGGGCCGCGAGCTGCCCGTTATCGGGCGGCAGCAGCGACACCTTGACGTCGGAGCCGGGGTAGGCGGCCTTGAACCGGGTGATGACGTGCTCCACCCAGGTGTTGTACGGCGTACCGGGCGTCGAGGTCGTGAGCGTTCCGCCCAGCCACAGGTCGATCGTGGCCGGGGCGATGGACGGCGCCGCGGACGTCGCGGCGACGCTCGGCGCGCTGCTCGCGCCGCTGCTGGCCGGCGCGGCTGTGGGTGCCGCGGTCGGGGCCGGCGTGGCCGCGGCCGAACACGCGCTGGCCACGATGGCGATGATCGCAACGAAGACGCTGAAGGTCCTCCGTCGGCGACGCGGATCGGACCACCGCGGGGGTGGCATCTGTCGGTACAACGTGCCTCTCCTCTCACCGATGGGAGCCGCCTTCGGCGTGCCCATCGTTCCTCTGGTGGACTGGCGCGGACGCTCCTCCTGCGTCGCTCCGTGTAGCGTTCAGGATGTTTGAACAATCACCGAAACGGTGAGGGGTGTCAAGGGTGACGGGGCCTCATCGATCGCCCTCGCGGCTGCCCTTCCCCCGCGTCGTCGCGGCCCGCACCCGCCCGGCGAACGCGTCGATCGCGCTCGCGCCATCCAGGACGCCGAGCTCGAGCTCGTACGAGCGTGTCTCGCCGGCCGCCAGCTCGACGATCTCGCCATTCTCCCGCAGCTCGGACCGCGGCGCGGCCCGGTTCGTGCCCGGCTCGAGGGCCACGGCGTAGGCCCCCTCGCCCATCATCCGCCAGACCATGAACTCGGGCAGCTGGTCGTTGCGGAAGAGCTGGTAGACGCCCAGGCCCAGGCGCCGGTTGACGATGCCCGTCGGCACGATGCCCGACGGCTCGCCCAGGACGCGCTCGTAGAAGCACGCCTCCTGGAAGTCCCGCTGCGGCGCGGTCAGCGTCCGGTAGGTCTCGATCGAGTCCCAGGGATCGGTCCTCGTCCAGGTCGCTCGGCAGGAGCAGCTCGCTGCCCTCGTCGACGACCGGGAACCCCACGTTGCAGTGGTACAGCAGCATGTGGCTCGTGACCGAGTGGCCAGCGTTCTCGACCGTGTCGCGGATGGTGAAATGGCTCTCGCCGACCCGGGCCTCGATCCGCCGCCGGAGGACGAGGTCCTCGAAGAACACGGCGGACTGGCGGACCTCGCCTTCGGCCCACAGGGTGCACGTATCGCCGTCCCAGGTCTCGCCGTAGCCGACGAGCCGGGCGGGCAGGCCGCCGACCCGCCCGTGCAACCCGTAGTCGACCCGCTCGAACATGTGCGGCTGGTGGAAGCCCGCGGCGGTGTCCTCGGCCGGGCCCATCGTGTGGTCGAGGCCGCAGGTCACCACCATCCCGCCGCCCCACGCCCGGAACCAGCCCCACTCCTCGGGTTCGTAGAACGCCGGGCCGACGATCCCCGGACTGGACGTCCAGTTGAGCGACCGGCCCTGGAACGCGCACTGGCCGACGTCGAACGCCCGGTCCACGAGGACGTCGAACGTGAAGCCGGATCCCGTGCGGAACTCCAGGACGCGAACGCCCCGGGCGAGCCCGTCTTCGAGGACCGCCAGCCGGACGCCGGCCACCTGGTCGAGCCGACCAACCCGGCGGAGCAGCTCGGCGCGCGAGTAGTCGGCGCCGAAGAGGTTCGGCATCAGGGCCTCCGATCGGTGCGACGCGGCCGGCGCGCTACGGGTACGTCGTGTAGGGCATCTCGAAGTCGTGGGCGTGGCCGCTGCCGGACTCGATGATGCACTTGAACCCGGGCTCCGTATCGAGGAAGTACCACTCGATGTGGTCGCCGATGTGGCTCAGGGCGGTGACCCCGATGCCGTCAGCCGCGAACTGGGCCTTGACCCGTTCGGACTCCTCGCGGGTCTCGAACATCACGGCGATCGACGAGATGCCCTCGCCCTTGGTCTCGAGGAACTCGTGGAAGGGGTTGCCCGGCGCGGTCGGCTGGATGAGCTCGAAGTTCAGGTCGCCCACCATCGTCTCGGCCCAGCGGACCTTGAATTCGGCCGGCTGGCCCTTCCACTGCGAGTGGTGCATCACCCGCTCGCCGTCCGACTCGTAGATCTTCCAGGGACCCCAGCCGAACGCCTCGTGGTAGTTGCGCATCCGGGACTCGAGGTCGCGGACGGTCACCGAGACCTGGGTGATCGGATAGCTGATCCCGCTGACCGGCGAGGGACCGGGCTCGGCGCCGGGATGGGGGTAGATCTGGGCCGGCTTGACGAAGTCGATGGCGTGGCCGCTGCCGGACTCGATGAGGCAGCCGAACTGGGCCTCGGTGTCGAGGTAGTAGTACTCGATGTGGTCGCCGATGTCGGCCTTCATGCTCACGTCGATGCCGAAGCGTTCCTTGAAGGCGACCTTGACCGCGTCGCCATCTTCGCGCTCGAGGAACATCGTGGCGATCGACGCGACGCCTTCGCCGCGCCGGTCCATGAACTCGGACCACAGGTTCGGCCCTTCGAGCGGCTGGAGCAGCTCGAAGTTGAGCGACCCGACGTAGACCTCTGCGCCCCGGAGCGCGTAGTGGACCGGCTGCCCGCGGAGCTCGGTGTTGTGGTGCACGGGCAGGACATGATCGAACACCTGCCAGGGCGCCCAGCCGAATGCCCGGTGATAGAGTGCCATCGTCGAATCGAGATCGCGGACGGCCAGCGAAACCTGGGTGATCCCGTACCGCAGTCCCGCCATACCCACGGGCAGTTCAGTCGATGGGGCGCTCATGGGCGATTCCTCCGCTATTGACATGTCCGGGCGACGACGCGAACCTGCAGCCAGCAGCGTTCACTGTTCGTGAACAATCGAACAACCTCGGGGGTCGGGTGTCAAGACGTGATGTTCGGAGGCCGTCGGATGGCGGCCCGCGGATCCAGGGCTCCGTAGCTCGCCGATGACGAGCCCCCCTGCGATCGTCGCCCAGCGCCAGCGGCGGGTGCGCAAGTCGGAGGAGCTCCGGCGGCGCCTGGCCCGCCAGCTCCTTCAATCACAGCCGGGTGACCCGCTGCCCCCCATCCGGACCCTGGCCACGACCTTCGGCGCGAGCATCGGCGCCACCCAGATCGCCCTGAGCCAGCTCGCGGACGAGGGCTTCGTGACCCTCGACAGTCGCCCCGGACGAGGCGGCGTCCTGATCGAGCGGGACGTCGGCCGGCTGTTCGAGGAGTCGGAGCGCTCGCCGCTGCTCCTGGCCCTGTCGCTCCCATCGACGGAACGGATCAACGGCCTCGCGACGGCGATCCGCTCCAGCCTTGGCGCGGCCGGCGTGGAGACCTATCTGATGTTCATCCGCGGCTCGCGCCCACGGATCGCCGCGCTGGCCCAGAGCCGCTGCAGCGTCGCGGTCATGTCGCGCCTGGCGGCCGAGTCCCTCGCCGCCGACCCGGCCTTCGAGATCGTCCTGACGCTGCCATCGGGGACGTTCGTGCGCGAGCATCGCGTCTTCCTTGCGCCGGGTGGTCCGCCGAAGGGGCGGCGCTGGCGCGTCGGCATCGACCGGTCCTCGTTCGACTTCGAGCGGCTCACGGAGCTCGAGTTCGGCGATTCGGCCGACTACGTGCCCCTCAACTACCTCAAGTTCGTCCGGGAGATCGAGTCCGGCCGGATCGACGCCGGCGTTCTGGACGTCGACGACGTGCTGATGCGGATCCCGGCCGGCATGCCCAATCGTCCGCTGTCGCCCGGGGTCCTCGAAGCGCTCGGCGAGGCGAACCTGAGTACCGCGTTCGTGGCCCGGGCGGCCGACGTGGCGACGAAGGCGGTCATCATGTCGTGCGTCGACGTCGGGGCGATGGTCCAGATCCAGGAGGACGTGATCGCCGGGCGGCGCCCGCCGGAGTACTGACCCGGGCGCCCGGCGCTACGCGGGCGGGTCCCCGGATGACCCGTCGATCCTGAGGTAGGCGAAGGGCTCCAGCTCGACCGTCAGCGCGCCACCCTCGGTGGGCGCCCGGCGGCCCGATCGCAGGAACGCCTCCGGCGACGCGACGGCGCCCTCCGCGGTCCCGGCGTCGAGGCTCCGCAGGTCGACGACCGCCTGTGGCAGCCCGTCGATCCGCGCCCGTCGGCGGTCCGGGGTCAGGTTGGCCAGCAGGATGCGTGTCGCCCCGGATCGGACCATCGCGATCCCGGCGAGGACCGGTCCGGTGCCCGGTTCGAGGCTCACCGGCTCCCAGCCGGCGCGATCGGCCAGGTCGGCCAGGACGAACCACGCCGGGAACGGCGTGCCGGTCGCGTCCATGACGCCGCGCGGCCCGTGGGTCTCGAACCAGGTCACGGCATCCGCTCCGCCGGCGACGAGCGACGCGACGCTGCCGAGGAGCCATCCGGCCGCGAACAGTGACGGCTGGCGCGGATCGATCGGCGGTTCCGCAGGCCCGGCCGAAGGGCCGGCCGCGGCCGGGTTGAAGCGCCCCCGCAGCGTGATCGGCGAGGCGACGATCTCCCGGGGACCCACGAACGACCGCGCGGTGGCCACGGTCTGGGCGTGGATCGGCAGGCTCTCGACGAGCGTGATCTCGTCGGTGGCGTGGACCTGCGGGTTCATCGCGTAGGCGACGCCGGTCCAGGGACCCGGCACGGGCCGGTCCCGGTTGAGCTCCGCGAAGTCGCCGTTCGTGCCGGTGAGGATCGGCGGCGCCTCCGCGCCCGAAGCCGCGAACGCGTCGACGACGGCCCGAAGGTGCAGGTCCGGGGTCGTGGCCGTCCCCGCGGTCGGCTCGTAGAGCGCGATGACGCGCGCCACGTCCGGCCTCGACAGGCTGGCGGCCGCCCGTCCGAGCTCCGCGGACATGTCGTCGCCAACGAACAGGGCCACCTCGAGCCGTGCGTCGATGGCCGAAGCGTCGGCGCGGGCGCCCTCGAGCCGGCTCGACCAGTCCGCATCCGCAAGGTGAAGGTCGACCCGCAGGTGATCCAGGCCGGCCTCCCGGAACGCGCCGGCGACCTCCACGGGAAGGCGCCCGTCCGGGCCCCGGCCCGCGACGTCCAGGCCCAGGCCGAACCGGGGCCAGGAACGGCCGGTGGCCGTGCCCATGTGGACCTCGATCGGCGCGTCGCCGTTCGCCACGCGCGGACGTGGCGGCGCGACCGCCGAACGCTGCGCGACGGACACGTCGACGCGCTGGCGGAGGACCTGCCCGGCCTGCGCCTCGTGCGGGTAGCCCAGGGCGATGGGCGTGCAGTAGGTCTTGAACGACCCGTCGGACCAGTTGCGCTGGTCCTCCATCTCGAAGAGGTCGCCCTCGAAGGCGGTCGCGACCGTCACGCCGTCGAGATCGACCTCGAGGCTCGAGCAGGCCGGGAACAACGGGACCTCCACGCCGTCGACGATCGACTGGGGCGCGATGAGGTCCGGAAGCACACCGTCGACGGGTCCGCCCGGCGTGGACGCGCGGTACGGTCGCCCGGCCGCGGATGCCGGGTGGAGGACACAGAAGCCGATCCGGTTGTAGCGGAACGCCGTGTGGGCCGTCGCGTCCATGACGTACTCGATGCGGCCGTCCGTGGATGCCCTGATCGAACCGCGCCACGACAGATCGATCCCCGAGCCAATGTGCCGTGCCTCGAATGACACCTCGATCGTCCCGTCGTCGAGGGTCCGGACGTCGAGGCCTTCGATGACCGGGGGCAGGGTGTCCCAGTCCACGTCGCGGATGCCGACATAGATCCGGTTGATGACTTCCTGGCCGCCGAACGCGACGCGCCGGATGTCGATCCCCCGGAGATCGAACTCGAGCGGGCCGGCCCGGAAGTGGCGAGACCGCTCCGGGGGCTCGTCACTCCCCAGCCACCAGCGCTCCGGGGACCGGCCGGCCCGCTGCTTCGCGTCCGCTCATCGCGGCGCCCCGGCGCGAGCCCTGCGTCGGGTCGGCGCCGCTCCCCTGCCCTCCGCCGCCGGCGCCTCCAGCGCCAGGATGCCCGTCGCCGTCGGCTCGTCCGTGACCAGGACGTCGATCGCGCGCGTCAGGAGCGCCGCCCGGATCGCGTGCACCTTCGTGGGACCTGCGGCGACGGCGACCACGGTCTCGATCGCGCGGAGGTCGTCGAGGCCGATCGCGATCGTCCGCGACTCGAGCCCCGGGATCGCCGTGCCGGAGGCGTCGATGAACCGGGTGTTGACGTTCGCGACGGCGCCGGCAGCGGCCAGGCGGGTCCAGTCCGCAGCGCTGACGTGGCCACCGCGGCGGAGCGTCGCCATGTCGTCCATCTGGCCGATGCCCACGAGGGCGAGCTGGCTGGATCGGGCCGCCGTCAGCGCCGAGCGCACGATCCGGTCGCCGGTCAGCGCCGAGCCGGCGGCATCCGATCCCACGATCGCCGGCGCGTGGAGGTAGTGGACCCGCGATCCCGGGTAGAGCTCGGCCAGCCGGCGCACCAGCTCGTGGCCCTGGATCCCCGGATTCGGGTCCTCCACGCCCCCGGCGAGCTGCGCGATCGACAGCCGGGAGACGGTCCCGGGCCGCAGGTGGTGGACGACGTCGGCCAGCGTTCGGCCCCACGAGACGCCGAGGCGGAGGTTGTTGACGAGCACGCCCTCGATGAAGGCCGCGGCGGTGGCCGCCAGCGCCTGATCGGGATCCTCGTCGGGTCCCTCGACGTCTGGCGATACGACGACACGGGCGAGGCCGTAGCGCTCGGCGAGGGCCAGTCCCAGGTCGACGGCCGGGCGACGCGGCGTTCGGATCTCCACGTGGACGATGCCCTCGTCACGGGCCCGCTTGAGGTGCCGGGACACGGTGGACGGATCGAGCCCGAGGTCGCGGGCGATCTCGATCTGGCTCTCGTCACGCAGGTAGTAGCGCCTGGCGATCTCGGAGAGGATGTCGACCGTCTGCATCTCCAGAACGGCCTGGCTGGATCTTCGTCGTCGCATCGGGCCTCCGGCGGTGGACCGCGTGGTGACGATAGCACTCCGATACAAGGAGTTGACGGGTCGTGCACAATCTTGCATGCAGGCGGTTTCGACCCGCTCGCTCCTCCGCTCGCCCCCAGCCCCAGCACGCTGAGCCAGGTACACGCCGGATGCGCATCCTCGTCATCGGTGACCCCTACTGCCCGTCCGCGACCCTCCGTGGCGCGTTCGCGAGGCTGGGCGACGAGCACTCCGTGACGTTCGCGGACGTCGTGGACGAGCCCGGCTGGGTCCCATCGACGGCCTCGGAACGACGGATCCGCGAGGCGACCGGCAGCCCCGATCAGGTCCTTGCCCTGCTCGACCACCACGACGTGCTCGTCGTGCAGGCGGCGCCGGTGACCGAGGGCGTGCTCGAGGCCGCTCCGTCGGTACGCCTCGTGTGCTGCGTGCGGGGCGGCCCGGTGAACGTCGACGTCGCCGCGGCGACGGCCCGCGGCGTCCCGGTCGCGACGACGCCGGGCAAGAACGCGGATGCCGTCGCCGAGCTCACGATCGCGTTCGTCATCATGCTCGCCCGACGGCTGGCGGAGATCGGCCGGTTCGTCGAAGCTGGCGGCGTGATCGGCCACGACAACTACGAAGGCGCGCAACTGGTTCGGCCACGACCTCGCGGGGCACACACTGGGCCTCATCGGCTACGGCCAGGTCGGCCGGCGCGTCGCCGTCCGTGCCCGGGCGTTCGGGATGCGCGTCCTGGCCTACGATCCGTTCGTGGACCCGACGCACGCTGCGTGCCGACGAGGTCGAGCCGGTCGACCTGCCGGCGCTCCTGCGGACGTCGGACTTCGTCTCGCTCCACGCCCGCGCCACCGCCTCGAACCGCGGGCTGCATCGGCGCGGCCGAGTTCGCCGCGATGAAGCGCTGGCGCCTTCCTCATCAACACCGCGCGCGATTCGCTCCTCGATGAGGAGGCCGCGATCGCGGCCCTGGCGTCCGGCGCGCCTGGCCGGCGCTGGCGCTCGACGTGGCCAGCCCGTCGCCCGGAGACCGGCCGTCACCGTCTGCTTGCGCTATCCGAACGTGGTGATCACGCCGCACATCGGCGGCGCGACCTACGAGACGCTGGCCGCACGGCGCCGAGATGGCCGCCGCCGAGATCGAGCGCTTCGCGGCCGGGGTCGCCGCTCCGGCAACGTCGCCGATCCCGGCCGTGGTCACGGGCTCGCGGGTGAGCGCATGAGCCACCTCCTCGCGATCGACCTCGGGACGGGCAGCTGCCGCGCCTCCTCTTCGAGGACGACGGGACGCAGGTCGCGATCGGCCAGCGCGAGTGGACGCACGCCGCGCTGCCGGGCGCGCCCGGCTCGCAGGTCTTCGACACCGCGCGCAACTGGCGGCTCATCTGCGAGTGCATCCGCGAGGCCCTGGCGTCGGCCGGCATCGCCGCCGAGCGACGTCGCCGCCGTGAGCAGCACGAGCATGCGCGAGGGCATGGTCCTGTACGACGGCGACGGGCAGCGAGATCTGGGCCTGCCCGAACGTCGATTCGCGCGCGGCAGCCGAGGCCGACCGAGCTCGTCCGGTCGGGCGCGGCGCAGCGAGATCTTCGAGCACGGCGGCGACTGGGTCTCGATCACGTCGCCCGGCCCGCTTCCTCTGGATCCGGGACGCACGAGCCCGAGACGTTCGCCCGCGATCGCCCACGTCGGGCATGCTCAGCGACTGGGTCCTCTACCGCCTGACCGGCCGGTTCGTGACCGACCCGTCGTCCGGTTCGAGCTCGAACCTGTTCGACCTGCGAGCGCGGTCGTGGTCGCCGACTCGTCTCGCGAGCTGATCGGCCTGCTCGCCGGAGATCGTGCCCGAGGTCCTCGAGCCGGGCACGGTCGTCGGGTCCGCTCACGGCCGGCGCGCCGACCGAGACCGGCCTCGCCGCCGGGACGCCGGTCGTGGTCGGCGGCGCCGACACGCAGCTCGGGCCTCGTCGGCATCGGGGTCGTCCGGCCCGGCCGACTGACGCTCGTCGGCGGCAGCTTCTGGCAGCTCACGGTCGTGACCGACGACCCGCTCATCGATCCGCAGGCCCGCGTCCGGACGCTCTGCCACGCGGTGCCCGGCCAGTGGATGACCGAGGGCATCGGGTTCTACTGCGGCATCGCGATGCGCTGGTTCCGCGACGCGTTCTGCGAGCCCGAGAAGAGCGAGGCCGCGCGCCGCGGCGTCGACCCGTACGTCGTCATGGAGGAAGCAGCCGCGACGGTCCCGCCGGGCTCGAACGGTCTCCTCGCGCTGTTCTCGAACGTCATGGACGCCAAGCGCTGGGTCCAGGCGTCGCCGTCGTTCGTCGGCTTCGACGTCGGACGACCCGCGCGGACCGATCGGACGGCCTGCATCCGGGCGCATCGAGGAGCAGGCGGCCTTCGTGTCGCGCGGCCACCTCGGCGATCATCGAGGAGCTCACCGGCCGCACGTTCGACGAGATCGTGTTCACCGGCGGCGGCGCCAAGGGCAGCCTCTGGCCGCAGATCGTCGCCGACGTGCTCGGCGTCGCCGGTGCGCGTCCCGAGCGTCAAGGAGTCCACGGCGCTCGGTGCGGCGCTCTTCGCCGGCGTCGGCGCCGGGCTCTACCGACGACATCGACGGAGGTCGTCGACTCGCTCGTCGAGTTCGAGCGCACGGTCGAGCCGCGACCCGACGACCGCGGCGCCTACGACGAGCGCTACGCGCGCTGGCGCGAGTCTACCAACGGATCCTCGAGCTGTCCGAGGACGGTCTCCTCGCGCCCGATGTGGTGGCCGGCCGGCGCCTGACGCCACCGCGCACCGACGCAGAGGACGCTACGAGATGCCCGAAGCCGGACACGGTCGAGACCAAGCAGTTCCACGCGGACGTCCCGCAGCGGAACGCGGCGCTTCTTCCTGAAGGGCTCCGGCGCCTACGACTGGGGCATGCAGCACCGCCTGGCGCGGATCTTCCGCCCCGAGACCGGGCGCACCGTGATGCTCGCCATCGACCACGGCTACTTCCAGGGCCCGACGACCGGCCTCGAGCGCGTCGACCTCGACATCCGTGCCGCTGCTCCCGTACGCCGACGCGCTGATGGTGACCCGCGGCATCCTGCGCTCGCGTCGTCCCGCCCACGCATCCAGCAGGGGTTCGTCGTCCGCGCGAGCGGCGGGCCGAGCATCCTCAAGGAGCTCTCGAACGAGCAGCTCGCGATCGACATCGACGACGCCGTCCGCCTCGGCGCGCGCGGCGATGGCCGTGCAGGTCTTCGTCGGCGGCGAGTTCGAGACCCAGACCGTCCACAACATGACCCGCCTCGTCGACGAGGGCTACCGCTGCGGCATGCCGGTCCTCGGCGTGACGGCCGTCGGCAAGGAGCTGGTCCGCGACGCGCGCTACCTGGGCCTCGCGACGCGGATCTTCGCCGAGCTCGGCGCGCAGGTCGTCAAGACCTACTACTGCGACGAGGGCTTCGAGAAGGTCACCGCCGGCTGCCCGGTCCCGATCGTGATGGCCGGCGGCAAGAAGCTCCCCGAGCTCGACGCCCTGACGATGGCCTACCGCGCGGTCGAGGCGGGCGCGGCCGGCGTCGACATGGGCCGCAACATCTTCCAGAGCGACGCGCCCGCTGGCGATGATCCAGGCCGTCCGCAAGGTCGTCCACGAAGGCGATGCGCCCGGCGCGACGCCTACGAGGTGTACCAGGCGCTCGCGCCGAGCGAGATCCGCGGCGACGGCCGGCGCCGTTCCCGCGCGCCGCCGAGCGACCAGGACGCGGACGAGCGCCCGGCGCTGCGAGCGCCTGCTCCAGGGCGGCCCGCGCCTGAGCGTCGGGCATGCTGACGGCCGACCTGCTCGACCTCGGTGACGAGCTGGCGCGCCTGGAGTCGACGGGCGCGCGAGCTCGTCCACGTCGACGTCATGGACGGCGTGTTCTGCCCGCATGATCACGGTCGGGCCGCCGGTCGTGAAGGCGATCCGCACGCCGCTGCTCAAGGACGTCCACCTGATGATCGACGACCCGCTCGCCAAGGTCGACGTCGTTCGTCGCAGGCCGGCGCGGACATGATCACGTTCCACCTCGAGGGCGCGCGGCAGCCGCATCGGGTCCTGCAGGTGCTCGGCGGGCGCGACCAACGCCAACGATCCGGCCCGCGGGGTGATCCGCGGCGTCGGCCTGAACCCGAGCACGCCGATCGACGCCCTCGAGCCGTTGCTCGACGACCTCGAGTACGTCCTGATCCTCGGCGATCAACCCGGGCTGGGGCGGGCAGTGCCTTCCAGCGGGCACGCGGCCGGCCGGCTCGAGCGCGCCCGGCGGATGATCGAGGCGTCCGGGCGCCGATCGCTGCTCGGGGTCGACGGCGGCGTGACGCGCGACAACATCGCCGAGGTCGCCGGCCTGGGCGCGGACGTCATCGTCAGCGGCAGCGCGATCTTCGACGGCACGGACGCCATGGCCAACGCCGCCCACATGCTCGACGCGGTCGCGGCCGAGCGGGGCCGCCGGGCCGGCCCGGGATGACGCGCGTGAGCGCCGATCCGGCACCCTGGGCCCGGGCGTCGATCCGCGGCCGACGTACGACGAGGTCCGGCGCGCGTACGGGCCGGCGCGTCGGGCGGCACCGCGTCCGAGCTCGTCACCCCGGCGCTCGTGCTCGACCTGGCGGCCGCGCGGCGCAACATCGAGCTGATGGCGTCGGCCGTGCGGGATCTCGGCTCGAGCGATCCGGCCCCACATCAAGGTCCACAAGAGCCCCGAGCTCGTCTCGCCTCCAGGTCGAGGCCGGAGCGATCGGCCTCTCGGTCGCGACGGTCTGGGAGGCGGTCGTCATGGCCGACGTCCGGCTTCGACCACGTCTTCATCGTCAACACCGTCGCCGGCGCCGCCAAGATCCGGACGGTCGCCGCGCTCGCCCGCGAGCGTCGACGTCATGGTCGCCATCGACGACGCCGCGAACGCGGAGGCCCTCGGCGCCGCGGCGACGCGCCGCCGGGTGCGACGATCGGGGTCCTGATCGAGGTCGACACCGGGATGGATCGCGGCGGCGTCGACACCGCCGGAGGAGGCCCTGGCCCTTGCCCGGGCCGTCGGCGCCATGGACGGGCTCGCCCTGCGCGGCGTGACCGGCTACGAAGGCCACTGCTCGCTGACCCCGGAGCGACGAGCTGCGCGCACAAGCCAGCGCGAGGCGATGGGCGATCCTCGTCGAGGTCGCCGAGGCCCTGGAGCGGGACGGGATCGCCGTGCCCGATCCGGCTCGGCCGGCGGGACGGCCACGTGGGACTGGACCGCCGCGTACCCGGGGGTCACCGAGATCCAGGCCGGCACGTACGTCGTCATGGACAACTTCCACGGCCGGATGGTCGGCGGCTTCGAGCACGCGCTGACCGTCCAGAGCGACCGTGATCAGCCGGCCGCCCGGCCGGCTCATCGTCGACGCCGGCAGCAAGTCGATCGGCGCCGGCGAGCTGGCCTCGATCGTCGGGCACCCGGAGGCGGCGTTCCGGTTCGACGAGGAGCACGGCATCTTCGCCGCCACCGAGGCGACCGCGCTCGAGGTCGGCGACTCCGTGGCGCTCGTGCCCGGCTATTCGCCGTCCACGGTCAACGTGTACGACGCCTACCACGTCGTCGAGGACGAGCGCGTCGTCGACGTCTGGCCGGTCATCCCGCGCGGCCCGGGCCATCACGGGCTCATCGCCCCGGAGGATTGAGCGGGGCAGCCCGGTCGGCCGTCGTCCGGCCGCGCGACGTATGCTCGGCCGACCACGCCCGACCCGAGGAGATGACGATGCCGAAGACCGTCCCGAACAGCCCCGAGATCGTCCCGAGCGGCCTGCCGTTCAGCCAGGTGGTCGAGGCGAACGGGTTCGTCTTCGTCGCCGGCCAGGTCGGCAACGTGCCGGGCACGCCCGGGGCGGTCCCCGGCGGGATCGGGCCGCAGACGACGGCCATGCTCGACAACGTGGGCCGGCTGCTCGCGGCCGTCGGCCTGGGCTACCAGGACGTGGTCAAGGCGACGGTCTACCTCGTCGACATGGACGAGTTCGAGGCGATGAACGCCATCTACCGGGGCTACTTCGCCACCGAGCCGCCGACCCGGGCCACCGTCGGCGTCGCCCGCCTCGTCGGCGACTACCGGGTCGAGATCGAGGTCATGGCCGCCCGCTCCAACCAGCTCCCGGACGCGATCGCCCGGTAGGTTCGCCCCCGGTTCTACCCGGCCTTCGGGTCGGGCAGGGCGAGGATGAAGGCGGCGGCCCGATCGAGGGCGTCGTCGAGGACCGGCTTCAGGGTGTGGCCCAGGCCCGGGTACGTGTGCAGCTCGCCGTGGGGCAGGGTCGGCATGCCGGCCCGCAGGAGCGCGATGCGGGCGAACGGGTCCGCCTCGCCGCACAGCAGCAGGGCCGGGCAGGCGATCTTCGGCCAGTGGGCGATGCGCGCGGCGGCGCGATCGGGCTGCCCTGGCGCGTGCAGCGGGTAGGAGAAGCACACCAGCCCGCGATAGGTGGCTTCGGCCGCGGCCAGGCTCGCCACCCGGCCGCCGTACGAGTGGCCGCCGACGACCGTCCACGGGCCGGGCGGGGCGATCTCGAGCAGGGCCGGGACGGCGTCCTCGGCCTTGCGCTTCGGCAGGTCGATCGCGACGGCGTCCACGCCACGGGCGCGCAGGCCGGCCACGAACGGCGCCATCGATGACGCGTCGCCCGAGGCGCCATGGCCCAGGTAGACCTTGACCTGCGACTTGAAGGCACTCATCGACGCAGGGTAGCCGAGCCGCCGATGCCGACGGCGTGATGGGCGCCCGTTTGCAAGGTGCTCCCGAGGGCCCCGAACACGTACACTCCGGCCGCGATGACCCAGCAACGCCAGATCGGACGTCCCGCCTACCTGGCCGAGGCCGACGAGCCGCCCGAACCGATCGATCCCCGCCCTCGCTGCTGGTGGGCGGGCGCCGACAGCCCGCGGCCGGACCGGCGGATGGTCGAGTATCACGACACCGAATGGGGGACGGCCGTCCACGACGACCAGGAGCTGTTCGAACGGCTCGCCCTCGAGTCGTTCCAGGCCGGCCTCTCGTGGTCCACGATCCTCAACAAGCGTGACGCGTTCCGGGCTGCCTTCCGCGGCTTCGACCCGACGCGGGTCGCGGCGTTCGGGGCGGCCGACAAGGCCCGGCTCATGGCCGATACGGGCATCGTCCGGAATGCGGCCAAGATCGATGCCACGATCGGCAATGCCCACGCGTTGCGGACGATCCAGGCAGGCTTCGGGTCGTTCGATGCGTACCTGGACGCGCGCCTGCCAGGCCCGGTGCCGCGGCTGCCGCGCACGGCCCAGGCGGGCGACATCCCGGCCGCGACGCCGGCCGCCGAGGCCCTTTCCCGCGACCTGAAGGCGCGCGGCTTCCGGTTCGTCGGGCCGACCATCGTGTACGCGTTCATGCAGAGCGTCGGCCTGGTGGACGACCACCTCCCCACGTGCTTCCGCTACCGCGGCCGGGGCTGAGCCTGGCGGCACCCGACGCCGGCCCGCGACCTCAAATCTCGCGGCGGCGGAACGAGACGATCGCCAGCGACAGGACCACCACCGTCCACAGCGCCACGTAGAGCATGAAGGCGGGCGGCGGCCCGCTCGCGGCATAGAACGGGCTGTTGGCGACGATCCGGGCGGCCCGCGAGTCGCCGCCGCTCTCGACCAGCAGGAGGATCGCCTGCGGCTCGAGGGCGAACTCGGTCCCCCGCCAGAGGCCATCGAGCGGGAGCAGGTAGCGGGCGCCCTCGAGCGACCTGGCCAGGACGTCCAGCCCGAGAAAGCCCGCGACGTTCACGAGGATGCCCGCGATCCAGGACAGCCCGAACAGGACGACCGCGACCGCCCCGCCGGCGATCGGTGGGAGGCGCGTGCTCAGGAGCACGGCCACGCTCAGCAGGACGATGGCCTGCGCCGCCAGGTAGAGCGTCGCGACGAGCGGCTGGGGCGGCATGTATCCGGAGGTCAGGTTCACCACGTAGATCTCGAGGAGCCCGGCGACGACCGCGTAGCCGCCGACGATGACGCCAAGGCCGAGCCACTTGCCGAGCAGGATCTCGGCCCGCCGGATGGGCCGGGCCGCGATGGCCAGCAGGACGCCGGACTCGAGGTCCGCCGAGATCGCCGGCGAGCCGAGGAAGGCGGCCGTCATCACGAGCACGAAGCTGAACATGAACGCGACGAGGATCAGCAGCTGGCTCGTCGCGGCCAGGATCTCGAGCTCGGACGGGGCCCGGACGGAATGGCGCGCGTTGTCGACGATCGCCCCGAACCCGAGGCCCGTCAGGACCACGATGACGACCGTGAGCACGATCAGGGCACGCAGGATCCGCCGCCGGAGCGCCTCCAGGAGCGTCAGCCGTCCGATCACGAGGATGTTCGCGAGCGAGGTCACGCGGCCGGTCCCGCCTGTTCCGGATCCGCCGCGTGGCCGAGGAGCTCGAGGAAGCGCTCCTCGAGCGTCTCGCGGCCGGCGTCGACCGCGTGGATCCGGCCGCCGGCCGCCACGATCGCGGCCACCAGGTCGGGCACGCGCTCCGGCGGGCAGCCCCGGACGACGAGCCACGGCGGGTCGTCGGAGAGCGTCCCGAACGGAGTCAGGGTCGCCCGGCCGGCCGCGTCGAGCTCGGTCACCCGCACGCGGACCGTGGCGGCCCCGAGGATCGCGTCCAGCGTCCCCGCCGCGACGACCCGGCCGTGATCGACGATCGCGACCTCGTCGCAGACGCGTTCGACCTCGGTCAGCAGGTGCGAGTTGAGGAAGACCGCCGTGCCCCGGTCGCGCAGCGCCCGGATGATGGCCCGGACGTCCTGCCGCCCGATCGGGTCGAGCGCCGAGGTCGGCTCGTCGAGGAAGACGAGGTCGGGACGTCCGAGCAGGGCGACGCCGATGCCGAGCCGCTGCTGCATGCCCTTCGAGAACGTTCCAACGCGATCGCCGGCGCGGTCGGCCAGGCCGACGATACCGAGCGCCTCATCGATCGCCGCCCGCCGGCCGGCCCGGGGCAGCTCGGCCAGGGATGCGTGCAGGCCGAGGACGTCGCGCGCGGTCAGCCACGCCTGGTACCGGAAGAGCTCCGGCAGATAGCCGATCCGCCGCCGCGTGGCCCGGTCGCCGAGCGGAGCCCCGAGGACCGTCGCGGCGCCGGAGGTCGGCCGGGCCAGGCCGAGAAGCAGCTTGACGGCGGTCGTCTTGCCGGCGCCGTTCGGCCCCAGGAACCCGAACACGTGGCCGCTCGACACGCGCATCGTGAGACCGGCCAGGGCGGTCGTCGTCCCGTAGCGCTTGGCGAGGGCGGTCGTGTCGATGGCGGCGTCGGTCGAGGGGCTGGTCACCGGGTCAATCCTGACAGGGCGCCGATGTTTGGATGGTGGCGAGACGGCGCGAGCCGCGAGATTTCTCCACCCGACGGCTCCGCCACGAAACCTGTGACACGAGAGCTGTCACAGGCCGAGCTCATCGTCGCGCCATGAACACCTCATCCGCCCCCCGAACCTCATCGTCGGTCTCCATCAGCTGCCCGTGGTGCGACGCGCCGCTGGCCGTCGAGGACGCCTTCACGGCTCCGTCCGTCCGGTGCGACGCGTGCGCGACTTCGGTCGACTTCGCGCCGTTCGAAGCGGCCGCCAGCCCGCTGATCGCCGCCGCGGCCTGACCACCCGTTCCGCCGGGTGGGACAGCAGAACACCCGGCGCCTGAGCGTCGGGTGTTCGGTGGCGTCGACCGGGGTCGACGACCTGTGCTGCATGGCCGCCCGCGGCGGCCGAGGGCTCACTTGGGCAGTGGGCCGGGGCCTTCGCCGGCGATGGCCACGACGGTCGCTGCGAGCGACAGAAGCACGGCCATGATCGAAGCTGCGATCGCGGGGACGGAACGACGGGCACGGGACATCCTGGCCTCCTCACGGAATGCCGCCGCAGACTCCTGGAGCCCCCTCAACGCGGCGGATGCCCGGGATGGTAGGCTTGCGCCATGCGTGAGTCAAGTATTGCTAAACAATCCACCGCCGGACCTGGGACGCCACTGGCCGTGGCGATCGGACAGGAGATCAAGCGCCGTCGCATCGCGGCGGGCCTCAGTCAGACAGAAGTGGGTGGGCCGTTCAGCCGCGCGTTCGTTTCGGCCGTCGAGCACGGCCATGCCGTCCCGTCGCTCGCGTCACTCGTGATCCTGGCCGATCGCCTGGCCACGGATGCGGCGACGCTCCTCTCGTCGGTCAACCATGGATCGACAGGCGTGTATGATGTCGCCAATGGAGACGACTCAACGTAGCCGTCGTCGGGTGGTCGTCGACGACCGCCCACTGGCTGCTGCCATCGGGCGCCGCCTGCGCGCGGCACGACTCCGAGCGGGCCTCACCCAGCAGGCGCTGGCCGGCGAGCGATACACGAAGGCCTACATCAGCGCCCTCGAGACCGGCGTGGCCAAGCCCTCCATGGCCGCGCTCAACTACCTCTCCGAGCGGCTTGGCATGCCGGCCTCCGCGTTCGTCGTCGACACCGACGTCGCATGGACCCGGCTCGAGGCCGACCTGCGGCTCGCCCAGGGCGACTTCGCCGGAGCGCTCGAGGGCTACAGCGACCTGCTCGCGACGGGCCCGGCTCCGGGTGAGCGCGCGCCCCTGCTGGCCGGCACCGCCGAGGCGCTCTGTCGCCTCGATCGGGGACATGACGCGATCAAGCCCGCGGCCGAAGCCGTCTCGATCTTCGGCGACCTCGGCCGTTCCGCGGAACAGGTCAACGCCCTCTACTGGCTCGCCTACGGCCATCACGCCGGCAACAACCCGGACGAGGCGCGCGGCCTCATGCGCCGCGTGCTGGATGGGCTGAGCGACGGTCCGCCGATCGACTCGCAGCTCCGCGTGCGCGCCCTGATCGCGCTCGGCATGATCGAGATGAGCGCCGGCCAGAGCGACGCGGCGATCGCCTACCTGCGCGAGGCCGACGGCCTCGCCGGGGAGCTCGACGACCGGCGCCGGGCCACGTTCCTCTACGCCCTCGCATCGGCCTACAAGCGGACAGGCGACCACGAAGGCGCGATCCGCGCCGGCACGCAGAGCCTGGCCCTCTTCCGGGCGGCCGAGGCGAGCCTCGAGTCGGCCGGGATCGCCAACCTCCTGGCCCTCGCCTACCTCGAGGCGGGGAGCCACAGCCAGGCCCGCGAGACCGCGAGGCTCGGCCGGACCATCGCGGACCAGGCCGGTGACGAGCGGCTGCTCGCCCACATCACGGACACGCAGGCTCGCATCGAGCTCGCCTCCGACGAACCGGCCGAAGCCGGTCGGCTCGCCGACGAGGCGATGGACCTCGCCCGGCGGAGCACGAACCAGTCGGCCCTGCTCGACGCGATGGTGACCAAGGCACGGGCGTTGCTCGAGCTCGGCCGGGCAGCCGAGGCAAGCAAGCTGTTCGCCGAGACCGCCGAGCTCGTCCGGTCGGTGGGGCCGGCATCCCGGCGCAAGGAAGTCCTCGGCAGCTGGGCCGACGCGCTCGCGCGCGCCGGCGACCACGCCAAGGCGTACGAGATCATGCGCGAGGCGGCGCTGCCCGCCCGCTGAGTTCGGGTCGCGCGCCACGGCGGAGGGCCCCACGGGCGCCAGCCCCGTCGGCCATCATGAACGCGTGAACGACCTCGACATGGCGCGCGCCGCGATCGTGGCGGCCGGCGTCCGCCTCGGGTCGCGCGGCCTGATCGTCGCCTCGGAAGGCAACCTGTCGATCCGCCTGGGCGACACCATCCTCATCACGCCGTCCGGACGGCGCAAGGACGAGCTCGCGGCCGAGGACATCGTCGAGGTCCCGCTCGACGTGTCGGGCGCCACGGCGGACGCCGACCACCCGGGCGGCCTGCGGCCGAGCTCGGACATCGCGATCCATCGGGCGATCTATCGCGCCCGGCCGGACGTCGTGGCGGTCGCTCACGCCCACCTCGCGGCATCGCTCGCGCTGACGATCGTCGGCCAGGTCCCCGACCCGTCCGACCTGCCCGAGACGGCCCTGCTCCTGCCCCGGCTGCCGTTCGTGCCGTTCGCGGCGATGGGCAGCGCGGCGCTGGCCGCGGCCGTCGCGGCGGCACTCACGGACCGCGGCTCGGCCGGCGATGCGCCACCGGCCGAGGCGGTCCTCCTGGAGCGCCACGGCGCCATCGCGGTGGGTCCGGACCTGGTCCTCGCCGTCGACCGCCTCGAGCTCGTGGACCTCCTCTGCCGGGTCAGGCGCGACGTCCTGCTGCTGCGCGGCACGCTGCCGGATCGCCCGGGCAGCTGACCTCGCCGGGGCGGCATACTTGGCCGGTCGCGCCCGCGCCCAGACGCGGGGGAGAGGAGTGACCGGATGGATCGCAAGTTGACGGCTGCGCTCGTCGCGGAAGCGGCCGGGACGTGCCTGTTCTTCATCGTCGGAGCAGGTTCGATCGTGCTCGGCACGTTCGCCCCGCCCGGACCCGGCCTGCTCGGTGTCGCGCTGGCCCACGGCCTCGTGCTTGCGGTCCTGGTCTCGTCGCTGGGCGCTGTCTCGGGCGCGCACTTCAACCCGGCCGTCACGTTCGGGCTGTGGATCGCCGGCAAGATCGAGGCGCCGCGGGCCGGGATGTACGTCGTCGCCCAGCTCGTCGGCGCCGTCGTCGCTGGTCTCGTCCTGCGCTTCATCTTCCCGGACGCGTGGGCGCCAACGCATATCGGCGTGCCCGCCCTCGCCGCCGGCGTCAGCCCGGCGACCGGCATCGCCCTCGAGGCGATCATGACGATCGTGCTGCTCCTCGCCGTGTTCGGGACGGCGGTCGACCCGCGCGGTCCGCGCATCGGCGGGCTCGCGATCGGCCTGGCGATCACCGCGGACATCCTCGTCGGCGGGCCGGTGACCGGCGCGGCGATGAACCCAGCGCGCTGGTTCGGACCGGCGGCCGCGTCGGGCTTCTTCGACAACGCGCTCGTCTGGATCGTCGGGCCGCTGCTGGGAGCGGCCGTCGCCGCGATCGGCTACCGCTGGCTGTTCAGCGAGGAGGCCACCGCCGCCTGACGGTCGCGCGGGTCGCGCCGCTCAGCGCGCGGGCTCACTCGCCCCAGGCGGTCGGGTCGCTGAAGAGCCGGTCGTTGCCCATGTTCGGCCAGGCCCACGCCTGACCGATCGCCAGGATCTGGCGGATGTGGTTGCGATCGTGGTGGACCCATTCGGCCGCGATGGTGCCGACGCTGATCCGGCCCACCTTCGCGTGGACGCCGCTCCGTTCCAGGTCGGCCGGGGAGAGCCCCCGGACGAGCTCCACGGACTCCGTCCGGAGGGGCAGGAACTCGTCGAGGAGCGCGGCGGCGGCTTCGCGCAGTCGCCCCGCGCGGCCGCGACCGCTGGCTGGTCCCAACCCTGGAACGACGGGTCGTCCTCGACCAGGAGCGTCCGGATCCGGCCGGCGAACCCTCGCCGCTCGGCCTCCACGATGTGACCGAGCACCTCGTTGGCGCACCACTCACCCGGCGCCGGAGGCCACTGGCAACCGGCGTCGCCGAGGCCGCGGAACTCCGCGACGACGATGTCGGCCGCGGCGACGAGCAGGTCCGCGATCCTGCCGGCGTCGAGCGGTGGCGGTGGCACGTCGTCGGTCATGTCGGTCCTCCCGTCGCGGTGGCATCGCCGGCCACGGCGGCGGCCAGCCACTCGGCGCCACCGCGGCTGCGGCTGCACTGGCACGCGACGCACCCGGCGCCGCCGTCGACGGCATGACCGGCAGGGATCGGCCGCCCTCCACCAGCCAGCAGGCGGCCGACTGACCGTTGCCGACGTCGAACAGCGGCGGCTCCTCGACCTTGCACCGGTCGAACGCCAGCGGACAGCGCGGGTGGAACCGGCAGCCGGTCGGGATGTGGGCCGCGTCGGGCGTCTCGCCGACGAGGATCGTCCGGTTCGCACGGGTGCCAAGTGCGGGCGGTTCGGGCGTCGGGGCGACCGAGACGAGCGCCTTCGTGTACGGGTTGTGGGGCTGGTGGATCACCCGGTCGGCCGGGCCGATCTCCATGATCTTGCCCAGGTACATCACCGCGATCCGGTCGGCGATGACCCAGGCCAGCGACAGGTCGTGGGTGATGAACAGGTACGTGAGGCTGCGCTTCTCGCGCAGGTCGAGCATCAGCCGGAGGAGCTCGGTCCGGATCGACACGTCGAGCATGGAGACGGGCTCGTCGGCCACGACCAGTTCCGGGCCCATCACGATGCCGCCGGCGATCACGACGCGCTGCCGCTGCCCGCCCGACAGCTCGTGGGGGAAGCGGAACGCGTACTCGCGCGCGGGCCGCAGGCCGGCCGACTCGAGCGCCTGGAGGACCCGCTCCTCGCGCTCCTTGAACGAGCCGCCCAGGTGGTTGACGACGAGCGGCTCCTCCACGAAGTCGTGGATCGTCTGCTTCGGGTTGAGGGTCTCGTACGGGTCCTGGAAGATGATCTGGACCCGGCGGCGGTACTCGCGCAGGGCGCGGACCCCCCACAGGGAGCTCACGTCCTTGCCGTCGAACACGACGCGGCCGGCGGTCTGGCGGGTCAGCTTCACGATCACCCGGCCGGTCGTCGTCTTGCCGCTGCCGGACTCGCCGACGAGGGCGAGCACCTCGCCCCGCCGGATCGAGAGGTCGATCCCGTCCACGGCCCGCACGAACCGGTTGGGCCGGCGGAGGATCGTATTGAGCAGCCCGCTGCGGATCGGGAAATGGACCTTGAGCCCCTCGAGGCGGAGGATCTCGTCCGGCTCCGGGGCACCCGCCCTGCTCGGCCACGTCCGGCTGCCCGCGGCCCTTCCGGCGGTCCGCTCACGCGTCCGCCCCGGTCTGCGCGGCGACGACCGCGTGGGTCGCCTCGGCCGTGGGCCGGGTGATCGGGACGCCGTCGCTGCCCGGCGGGTAGAGGTGGCAGGCGACCCGGACGCCGTCGTCCAGGGTCACCTCGGGCGGCCGCTCCACCGAGCAGACGGGCATCGCGAACGGACAGCGCGGATGGAAGCGGCAGCCGGGCGGCGGATCGGCCAGGTCCGGCGGCTGGCCGGGGATGACGTCGAGCGTGCGCCGGTCGGCGTGGATGTTGGGGAACGCCCCGAGCAGCTTCTGGGTGTACGGGTGGCGGGGCGACCGGAAGACCCGGTCGACGGTCCCCTCCTCCGCCACCCGGCCCGCGTACATGATCAGCACCCGGTCGCACGTCTCGGCGATCACCGACAGGTCGTGGGTGATGAGGATGAGCGACAGGCCGAGCTCGCGCCGGAGCCGCTCGAGCAGCTCCAGGATCTGGGCCTGGACCATCACGTCGAGCGCGGTCGTCGGCTCGTCGCCGATCACCACCGCCGGGTCGCAGGCCAGGGCCATCGCGATCATCGCCCGCTGGCGCATGCCCCCGGACAGCTCGTGGGGATACGCCCGGCCGCGCTTCTTCGGGATGCCGACGAGCTCGAGGAGCTCGCCCGCCTTGCGCAGCGAGGCGGCCTTCGATTCGTTGAGCCGGATCTCGATCGGCTCGGCGATCTGCTCGTTCACCCGGCGGACCGGGTTCAGGGCGTTCATCGCGCCCTGGAACACGATGCTGATCTCGCGCCAGCGGTAGCGCCGCAGCTGGCGGTCGGTCTTCGGGACGAGGTCGACGCCGAAGAGCTTCACGCTCCCGCTCGTGATCTGGGCGTTGGACGGCAGGAGCCGGACCAGCGACAGGGCGGTGGTCGTCTTGCCGCAGCCCAATTCGCCGGCCAGTCCGAGGGCCTCGCCGTCGCGCAGCGTGAAGCTCACGCCGTCCACCGCGGTGACGGTCCGGCCCTCCAGCTGGAACACGGTGCGGAGGTCCTCGACCACGAGGAGCGGGGCGGCCGGGTCGGCGCCCTTCGGCAGCGGGCCCTTGCGGCGCGACGCCGCGGCCACCCGGGCGGCTTCGGCCGCCACGGGCGTGGCCGCACCTCCGGGCACGGCCCCCGGACCTCCGGGCGCCGTCACCGTCGCGTCGCCAGCTTCGGGTTGAGGGTGTCGTCGAGCGCGTTGCCGATGAGCGTGATCGCGAGGACGACGAGGATGATCGAGACGCCCGGCGCCGCCATGTACCACCACGCCCCAAGGCCCGGGGCGCCGGCAGTACGGGCCGCCTCGAGGATCTGGCCCCACGATGGCTGGAACGGGTCGCCCAGGCCGATGAACGAGAGGCCGGTCTCGGTCAGGACCGCTCCGGCGAACGTGAGGACGGCGTTGGCGACGATGAGGGACATCACGTTGGGCAGGACGTGGCGGAGCATGATCCGGCGCGACGAGGCGCCGATCACCCGGGCCCGATCCACGAACGCACGTTCCTTCACCGAGAGGGCCTGGCTCCGGATGATCCGGGCGGTGGACGCCCAGCTCGTCGCGCCGATGACCACGATGATCACGACGAGGGTCACCCGGATCCCGAACACCTCGCCGCCGGCGCCGATGAGGTCGAGCAGGATCGGCGCGAGGATCAGGGCGAGGACGAACGTCGGGAGGACGAGGAAGAAGTCCGTGATGCGCATGAGGAGCGCGTCGATGGGGCCGCCGAAGTAGCCCGCGACGATCCCGATGAGCGCTCCCAGGCCGACCGTGATGACCGTGGCCAGGGAGCCGATCAGCAGGGATACGCGTGCCCCGTGGACGGTCAGGTTGAGGATGTCCCGGCCGATCTCGTCGGTCCCGAACGGGTTCGTGGCACTCGGGCCGACGAGCGTGTCCCCGGTCGCGGTCACGGCGTTCTGGAGGGGCCCGACGAGGGCTTCCGGGACGATCGCCAGGATCGCGAAGATGACGAGGATGATGAGCCCGATCACGCCCGCCTTGTGCTGCCGGTAGCGGTGGACGAACGTGCGGAACCCGCGCACGCGCAGGCGCCACCGTTCGGCGAACAGCTCACGCGGGGACAGGATCCGCGGCGCCGCGGGGGCGGTCACGACCTCACGCCTTGACCCGCGGGTCGAGGAAGCCGTAGATGAGATCGGAGACGAGGTTCGCGACGACGACGCTGACGCTCAGGAGCAGGAACAATCCCTGGAGCACCGGGTAGTCGCGGGCGCTCAGCGCCTGGACCGTGAGCGTGCCGAGGCCCGGCCACGAGAAGACGACCTCGATCGTGATCGCCCCGGCGATGATGTAGCCCGTGTTGATCGCGATGATCGTGACCATCGGCAGCATCGCGTTCGGCAGGGCATGGTGGCGCAGGACACGACCACCGGTGAGGCCCTTGGCGCGGGCGGTCTGGACGTAGTCCTCGGCCAGGACCTCGATGAGCGACGAGCGCATGAGGAGCGAGTACTCGCCGATGAGTCCGAGGGCGACGGTCGTGACGGGCAGGACCAGGTGCGCCGCGATGTCGATGATCTGGTCGATCGGCCCGGCGTACACCATCCCGGCCGTCTCCATCCCGAACGTCGGGAACCAGTGGAGCGTCGTCGCGAACAGGACGAGGAAGATCATGCCCGGCCAGAAATAGGGCATCGAGTAGAGCACGAGCCCCAGCGTCGTCCCGGCGTAGTCCACGGCCGAGCCACGCCGCCAACCGCTCAGGGCGCCGATGGCGATGCCGAGGATCACCGCCAGCAGCTCGCCCAGCCCGATGAGCAGCAGGGTCGGGCCGATCTTGGACCCGATGACGTCGACCACGCTCTGGCCGCGGTACTTGTAGCTCTCGCCCAGGTCGCCCTGCAGCGTCTGGCTGAGGAAGATGACGAACTGGTCCGGGAAGAGCGGCTTGTCGATGCCCAGCGCCTCGCGGTTGGCCGCGATCTGGTCCGCTCCCAGGTTCGGGTTACGGGCGACCCGATCAGGCGATCCGGGGAGGGCCCGAAACAGGACGAAGTTCACGATCACGATCAGGACGACCGTGATCAGGGCCTGGAGGATCTTGCGGCCCAGGTACTGGCTGCCCACCTCCGACGCCGGGCAGGCGGGTCAGGAAGGGAGGGCCGCCATGCGGCGGCCCTCCCTCACGATCGATCGCCGTTCGGGACAGGCAGGACTCATTCGTCCTCGACGCTCGTGTCCCGCCGGCGCATGACGAGGAACACGACCGCGATGACGACGATGGCGACCACGACCAGGAGCACGATCGGCAGACCGCTGTCGCTGGAGCTGGCCGGTGACGTCGGAGCGCTCGTCGGGGCCGCGGTCGCGGCGCCCGGAGCGGACGGTGCCGCCGCGCTGCCGGACGGAGCGCCCGCCGTGGTCGGGGCCGGCGAAGGCGGTGCCTTCGCATCGGTGAGCAGGGTGTAGTCGTACGACCCGTAGCCGAACAGCGGCACGCCGTTGGCCGGCTGGTTCGCCCAGCCCGAGAACCTGTCGGTCCGGTAGGCGATGAGGTCCGCGTCGTAGTACAGGATGTGATACGGCGCTTCCTTGTACATGAGCAGCTGCATCTGGGCCATGAGGTCCTTGCGCTTGGCCGGATCGGCCTCGAGGTTCTGCTTCACGTACAGGTCGTCGTAGGTCGGGTTGGACCAGAAGCTGTCGCTCGAGCCACCGATCTGCTCGGTCGTGTTGATCTTGAGCAGCGATGACGGGTCGACGTCGCCGCCCCAGCCCCAGACGACCATGTCGAAGGAGGCCTTGCCGTCGGCCTCCGGCGGGAGCTCCTTGCTCGTGAGGGTATCGCCGTCGAGGACCTGGGCGGTCACGTCGATGCCGATCTCCTTGAACCAGGCGGCGATGAACTCGCCGGACTTGGCGTAGCTCGGATCGTCGTCCGGTGCGTACAGGCGCAGCTTGATGGGCTTGCCTTCCTTGTCCATCCGCGCGCCGTTGACGAGCGGGTAGCCGGCCGCGGTGAGCAGGTCGCCGGCCTTCTGGATCGAGAAGGTCCGGAGCTGGTCGGCCGGCGGATCGACATGCCAGGCGGTCTGGTAGGGCGGGACGACCGTGTTGCCGGCCACGCCGTAGCCACTGAGGACGCGCTTGACGAGCAGGTCCTTGTCGATCGCGTAGCCCAGGGCATCCCGGAACGCCGGGTCCTGGAGCGCCTTGGTGGAGGCGCCGCCGCCGGCGATGGGCTTCGAGTAGCAGTTGAAGTTGAGCTGGGTGAAGCCGTTCGCCGTGCCGGCCACGGTCACGATGTTCGGCTCGGTCTTCAGCTGGTTCAGCTGTTCGGCGTTGACGCCGCGGGCGTAGTCGATCGCCCCGGTCTTGAGCGCCTGGACCATCGTGTCGGCCTGCTTGAAGAAGTGGATCACGACTTCGTCGGCAGCGCCGGGCGACTTCCAGTAGTTGGGGTTCTTGACGAACCGGGCGAACTCACCGGTCTTCCACTCGACCGCCTGGTACGGCCCGGACCCGACGACGGGCTTGCCGGCCGTCGGCGAGTTGCTGAAGCCCTTGTTGACCTGGGCGTAGGTCACCTTGCCCCAGATGTGCTGGGGCAGGATCGGGATGTACGCCTGGAGGATGCGCGGGTTCGGTTCCTTGAGCGTGACGACGAGGGTCGTGTCGTCGGTCGCCACCGCGCTGACCATGCTCACGTCGCTCAGGTACGGATCGAGGTACCCCAGGCCGGTCACGTGCTTGGGGTTCTTCTGGATGTAGGTGTAGGTCCAGGCCGCGTCCTTGGCGGTCGCGGGCTGGCCGTCCGACCACTTCGCGCCGGCCCGCGTCTTGAACGTGTAGACGCGCCCGTCGGGCGAGACGGTCCAGGACTCGGCGAAGCCGGGCACGGGCTCGGTGTTGGCGCCGAAGTTCACGAGCAGGTCGTAGTTGAGGGTGAACGCCTCGAAGCTGACGACGTACACGGCCTGGAACGGGTTCATGGAGTCCAGGTCCTGCAGGGTCCCGACGTTCAGGACCAGCTTGTCCGCCGCGCGGACCGGCGCCAGCGCAGGCAGCAAGGCCCCGAGGGCGAGGGCGAGCGCAGCGAACGATCGAACGAAAGACCGGCGAGCGCGCGAGGGCATCGGGCCTCCTCCTCAGGGTCCCGTCCGACCGGCCGGGACCGGCTCAAACGCCCCTCCCCGGGCGTTTCGCGCCCCCTCTAAGGGCGCTGAGCGAACGACCGTACCGCACGGCGTCGCGGTTCGCGAGGATGGCACAGGGCGGGGGTCGGGTCAACGGCCAGACGCGTCCGATGCGCCGCGGGCGGCTCGCCCGCTGCGGGTCCCCGCCCGCGGGCGGCCTCAGACCATGAACGACGTGGCGGGATGCTCCTCGAGCAGGATCGGCCGGTCGATCCGGAAGTCCGCGATCTCGCCGGCCGACGGCGTCGCCCCGTCCAGGGCGAGCTCGACGAGGATCCGCCCGATCACCGATGCGTACTTGAAGCCGTGAGCGGCGCCCAGACCCGACGAGCACGTTCGGGTGGTCGGGCAGCCGGTCCACGACGAAGTCGCGGTCGGGGGTGAGCGTGTACAGGCAGGTCTTCGTGTAGATCGGCGGGCCGACGGCGCCGGGCAGGTGGCGCTCGAGGAACGCCAGGAGCCGGGCGTACGCGTCGGGATCGACCTCGAACGTGCGCTTGGCGGGCGTGGTCTCGCGACCGCCCACGTCCTGGGCGGCCTTCGGGCCGGCCTCGCCATAGGTCGGGAAGCCGTAGAAGCACGGATCGTCCATCCAGATCCAGATGGGGAACCGATCCGGGGCGAAGTCCTCGGGCCTGGGACACGCGAAGTAGGTGACCTGCTCCTTCGTGATCGTCAGCGGCAGCCGTCGGCCGAGCGGGGCCAGCAGGTCGTTCGTCCAGGCGTCGGCCGCGATCACCACCCGGCCGGCCCGGTAGGCGACCCCGCCGGCCACCACCTCGACCTCCCCGTCGACGTCGCGGAGAGCGGTCACCGGGGTCCGGTCGCGCAGGGTGACGCCGTACTCCGTCGCCAGCCGCTGGTGGGCGGCATTGCCACGGAACGGGTCCGCCAGGCCCGAGTCGGCCTGGTAGAGCCCGTGATGCTCGTCGCCCAGGCGCCACTGGGGCCAGCGACGCATGATCTCGTCGGCGTCGAGGTGCTCGAAGGGCACGCCCTCGGCCGTCATCGAGTCCGAGTAGTCCGCGAGCGGGATCGCCGCGTCACGCGGGGCCACGTCGAGCCCGCCGGTGCGGGTGACGATCGTCGTGCCCGAAGCGGCCTCGACATCCGCCCACGTGGCGTAGGCTCGCCGCGCAAGCCGGACGTATGCTGGCCGGTGATAGCTGAGGCGGATGATCCGCGAATGATCATTGGACGCGCCATTACGGTGGCCAAGCTCGAACTGTTCGAGCCCGAGTACGCGCGCCCCCGCGCGGCCGGCCCAGTAGGCGACGGCGCTGCCGAAAGCGCCGAGCCCGACGACGATGAGGTCATGGTCGCGTTTCATCGATCTGCCCTCATCGTGCCATTGCTGCGGGTGCCCGATGCGCCCGTCCGGCTGGGTGGGACGCTCCGCAAGGCAAGCTGACCGGGCCCTAGACTCGGGCCATGCCCGACCGTCACGCGTTCCGCGTCATCTGGGACGCCCGGATCCCGACCCGCGACGGGATCGAGCTGTCGGCCAACATCTGGGTCCCCGAGCCGCCCGACGGCCGCCCGACGAGCGATTCCCGGCGATCCTCGAGATGATCCCGTACGGCAAGGACAACTGGCGACGCAACGGGGACGTCGCCCGCGGGGAGTGGCTCGCCGCGCGGGGCTACGCCCTGTGCCGGCTCGACGTCCGGGGCACCGGGAGCAGCGGCGGGATCGCCCTGGACGAGTACACGGCGGACGAGACGATGGACGGCTACGAGGCCGTCGAATGGCTCGCCGGCCAGCCCTGGTGCAACGGCGCCGTCGGGATGTGGGGCATCAGCTACGGCGGCTTCACCTCGATCCAGGTGGCCGCCCTCCGGCCGCCGCACCTGCGGGCCATCGTCCCGATCATGGCCACGGACGATCGCTACCGCGACGACGTCCACTACCGGGGCGGCTGCCTGACGGTGAGCGAGCAGTCGCAGTACTCGGTCAGCCAGGTGGCGATGAACGCGATGCCGCCGGATCCGTCGTTCCGTGGCGCCGCGTGGCGCGAGGAGTGGCTCGCCCGCCTCGAGGCGACTCCGCCGTGGACCCTGGAGTGGCTCCGCCAGCAGACCGACGGTCCCTACTATCGCCAGGGGTCCCTGGCCCCGGACTACGGGCGGATCACCGTCCCGATCCTCGCCTACACCGGCTGGAACGACTCGTACGTGGATCCGGCGTTCCGGATGCAGGAGCGCTGCACGAACGCGCCGGAGCGCCTGCTCGTCTCCGGTCCCTGGGGCCATGGCCTGCCCGACAGTGCGGAGCCCGGGCCCGGGCTGGGCTGGCTGCCCGAGATGCTGGCCTTCTTCGATCGCCACTTGCGCGGGGACGGCACTGAGTCCCGGCTCCCTCCCCCGCCGTGCGCTGGTTCCACCGCCAGTGGTCGCCGCCGGCGGCGTTCCCCGCGACCCTGAACGGGGAGTGGCTCGGGACCGACAGCTACCCGATCCCGGACATGGAAGACGCGACGTGGCGGTTCGCCGGCGGCGCCGGCCCGATGGTCGGCCGGCTCATCGGCGGCGAGGAGCGTGGGGACGACGACGCAGAGGGTGCCGATTCGGCGGTCCACCGCCCGACCCTCGGCACGGCCGGGACCCTGTCATGGGGAGCAGGCGGCGCCCCGAACGGCCTCGCCCGCGACCTGCGCCCCGACGAGGCGCTCAGCCTGACCTATACCTCCGAACCCCTGGACGGACCGCTCGATGCCCTCGGCTTCCCCGAGGCGATCCTCCACCTGGCGGCCGACGCCGAGATCGCCACGGTCGTCGTCCGCCTCACCGACGTCGCACCGGACGGGACCTCGGCCCAGGTGAGCTCGGGCATCCTCAACCTCACCCACCGCCATTCCGACGAGCACCCGGAGCCGCTGGTCCCCGGCCGGATCGAGGAGGTCCACGTGCCACTGCGGGCCGTGGGCTATCGCTGGCTGCCCGGGCATCGGATCCGGGTCAGCGTCGCCACGCAGGCCTGGCCGATCATCTGGCCGTCCCCGCTGCCGGTCACGCTCACCGTGTACCGCGGCCCGGCCGCATCGTCGCGGCTCGTCATGCCGGTCATCGGCCCCCGCGCCCGGACCGCGGTCCGGCCCGCGCCGCCCGCGGAAACCAAGCCGCCCTCCGACCTCCGCGAAGTCGGCTCGGGCCAGGACGAGGCAGCCCGTCTGGCGGATCGACGAGGACGTCGTGGCCGGATCGGTCACGGTCCACGTGTACGAGGGCGGCGACACCGTCCTCGAGGACGGGCGATCGCTGTTCAGCTCCGAACGCCTCGACATGACCGCCTTCCACGAGGATCCCGTCCCGCGCGATCCTCGACAACGACGTCGTCTACCGCTGGCGGGAGCACGCGTTCGAGACCGAGATCCGGGCGACCGGCCGGACGACCTCGGACGCCTCCATGTTCAACTTCGACCTGCGCCTCGAGGTCGACCTCGACGGCGTCCGCCTCTTCGAGCGCGAGTGGCACGAGGTGGTCCCCCGCCACCTCGTCTGATCGAGGCGCCGGTACACTGCGGTCGATGGAGCGGATCAGCGCCAAGGCGGCGAGCTTCACGGAATCGGTCATCCGGGAGATGAACCGGCTGGCGGTCGAGGCCGGCGCGGTCAGCCTTGCCCAGGGGTTCCCCGATTTCCCGTGCCCGACCGAGCTCAAGGACGCCGCCGCCGCCGCCCTCAACGCCGACGTCAACCAGTACGCGATCACCTGGGGCGCGCCCGGCCTCCGCCAGGCGATCGCCTCCAAGACCGCGCGCACCTACCCCGGCTGGGTTCCGGACCCGGAGACCGAGGTCACGGTCACCTGCGGCGCGACCGAGGCGATGATCGCCGGCATGCTCGGGCTGCTCGACCCGGGTGACGAGGTCATCGTCTTCGAGCCGTTCTACGAGAACTACGGGCCCGATGCGGTCCTCTCCGGGGCCCGGCCGCGGTACGTGACCCTGCACGAGCCGGACTGGACGTTCGACCCCGACGAGCTACGCGCGGCGGTCACGCCCCGGACCCGGGCCCTCGTCCTCAACTCGCCGCACAACCCGACGGGCAAGGTCTTCACGCGCGACGAGCTGGCGATCATCGCCGACCTGTGCATCGAGAACGACCTGATCGCCTTCACCGACGAGATCTACGAGCACATCACGTACGGGGTCGAGCACATCCCGCTGGCCACCCTCCCGGGCATGGCCGAGCGCACGGTGACGATCGATTCGCTGTCCAAGACCTACTCCGTGACGGGCTGGCGCGTCGGCTGGGTCGATCGCCCCGCCCGACCTCTCGGTCGGGGTCCGGCGCGTCCACGACTTCCTGACCGTCGGCGCGGCGGCGCCCCTCCAGGAGGCCGCGATCGTCGCCCTCGGGCTTCCCGGAGGCGTACTACGCAGCGCTCCAGGCGGCGTACCTCGAGCGCCGCGACACGCTGCTGAGCGCCCTCGACGCGGCGGGCTTCCGGACGTTCCGGCCCGACGGCGCGTACTACGTCATGACCGACATCGAGCGCCTGACCGACGTGGACGACGTGACGTTCGCGCGCCGGCTCATCGTCGACCCGGGCGTCGCGGCCGTGCCCGGCTCGTCGTTCTACTCGCGGCCCGAGCTCGGCCGGACGAAGCTCCGGTTCGCGTTCCCGAAGCGCCTCGAGACGCTCGAGGCGGCCGGCGAGCGCCTCCGCCACCTGGCGGCCGTCGCCCGCTGATCCTGGCGGGGCGCCCGGCGCCCTACGGGATGAGGCCGCGCACGATGTTGGCGGCCAGCAGGAGCACGATGCAGTTGCCGGCCAGGCTCGTGTAGAGCCGCGCGCTCGGGGGCAGGCGGCGATGGACCACCGCGCCGATCACCGCGATGAAGCTCTGCCAGAGGATCGAGGCGATGAACGCACCGGCCGCGAAGAGGACGCGCTCGGCGAGGCCGCCGCTGACCGCCGGCAGTCCGACGACGAGGGCCGCGAAGTACACGACCGTGCTCGGATTGACGATCGTCAGGCCGAGGAAGCGGAGATAGGTCGCTACGGCTCGGTGCTGTGCCGTCGCCTCGGGATCGGCCACGGCACCGGTGGCGCCGCCGACCGGGACCGCCGTCGCCCGGAGCTCGCGCCGCACGCCGGCCAGCCCGCGCGCCGCGATCACGACGAGGACGATGACCGAGGCCCAGCGGAGGGGTACCGAGATCGGGGCGATGAATCCGGCGATCGCCGCCCCGCCCAGACCCGCGATCGTGGCGTAGATGCCGTCCGCGGTGGCCACGCCGGCCCCGGCCGCAAGGCCCGGGCGCAGCCCGCGCCGCAGCGCGGTGTCCATGAGCAGGATCGCGATGGGCCCGACGGGGATCGCGACACCGAATCCGGCGACGGCCCCGGCCAGCAGCGCCCCGATCATCGGGTGACCCTCAGACGAGGACCGCCCGGGCCAGGAGCGCGCTCGCGATGGCGACGCTGACGCTGGCCAGCGTGCCCAGGAGGTAGTACTCGGCGAAGCCCCGGTCGTCGAGCTGCTTGAACCGGGCGAGCGTCTTCGCAGCGATCACGAACCCGACCGCGGCCTCCGCGCCGGTCAGCACGAACGTGACGATGAGCAGGCGCTCGAGGACGCCGATCGCCTCGCCGACACGGGCCGGTGAGCCGGTCGTGGGCGGATCCACCCGCGGGTCGAAGCCCACGACCGCTCGGGGCCGGACGAGCTGCCCGACCAGCAGCGACCCACCCCGGACGTTGACGATGAGCACGTTGACCACCACGACCGAGACCAGGGCGATCCGGTGGACGACGGCCGGATCCCAGCCCGGGCCGTTCATGAACCGGGTCGCGCCGTCGATCCAGATCGAGGTGAGCGGCGCGTTGAAGAGGAATAGCGCCCACGCCCAGACCACGATCACGAGGTGGACGATCTGGTCGAGGACGAACAGCGCGGCCGGCTTGGCCGTCCAGGCAAACCCGAGCGCTTCGGCCGGCGTCGAGCCCGCGTGGGCCGCCTGCGCCTCGGCCAACGCTTGCGCCTCCACCCGACGCGTCCAGACGATCTTCGAGCGGTCGATGATGGCGTGGCCGAACGTGACCACGACCAGCAGCGCCAGGCCCGGAGCGCCGAAGGCCGCCACGAACGGGAGGAGGCAGATGCCGACGCCCAGGACGTGCTTGCCGAGGCCGCGCCAGGCCCGCCGGCCCGTCCCGAACTTCTCGGTGGCGATGCGATCGGTCTGGATGACGAAGTCGGAGACGAGGTGGGCGAAGACGAGCAGCGCGAGGGTGAGCGTCGGATCGGCGGTCATCGGGCCCCTTGGACTGCGGCGGGCACGGGGGTCTCGTCGAGGGCGAGCCGTGCAGCACCCATGATGCCTTGTAGCGCATCGAGCAATCGGTCGATCGAGCGGATGTGCCCGCGCCCGTGGGCCACGCTCACGGTGGCCCGGCTGACCCCCAGGGCGTCGGCCACGTCGGCCTGGCGCAGGTCGTCGATGAGCATCAGGCGGGCGATCCGGGCCTGGCTCGGCGTCAGCTCGGCGAGGAGCTCGGCCAGCAGTGGCGCGAGGTCGCCGAGGAGACGGTCGGCGCCCGGCTCGCCGGTCGAGATGACGATCCCCTCGCGATGCAGCTTGGCGGCGGCGAGGCCCTCCCTGGCCCGGATGAACGCCTCGCCGGCACGCTCGGTGGCCGGCCCGGAGCCGGGGGCCACGTCGCCGAGCACGATCGACCAGCGCATCGGCCGGGCGTTCTCGTGCAGGGCGCCGAGCGAGGACCGCCCGGAACGGATCCGCGCTGGGTACGAGGAGGCCCTGGAGCTCGTCGCCCTGGGTGAACCCGAAGCTGGCGACGCGATCCGCGGGTGCGTAGGCGTCCTCCAGGGCGCTGCACAGGGTCCGGAGCCAGCGCGACGAGCCCTCCGGATCCCGCCGCGATCGGACGACGTCGCCGAACAGCACGAGGGCACGGCCGGTTGCGCGCGCGGGGACGGCCTGGAGGGTGGGCACGCCGAGAGGCTAACCGACTACCAGATAGCCGTCAAGAGCTAAGTTGATACTCGTTAGCCGTCTAGCGGCTAGCGCCTCGAGGCCCATGGACGAATGTCGATGCGGCGAACCGACGTCCGCCCGCGGCCCCGCGGCTTGCCCGTCGCCCACACTCACGACCCAGCATCGAGGTCCGACACATGGATGACGCGGCGATCCGCACAGCCCTCGTAGAGCAGTTCCAGGACGGGCGCGACCTGGACGCGACACATGCGATCTATCACGACGACGCCGTCCTGGAGTTCCCCCAATCGGGCGAGCGCTTCGTCGGGAAGGAGAACTTCCTCACCTGGCGCAAGCAGTACCCCGCGGCGGTGGACTACCGGCTCCGCCGGATCACGGGTCACGGGGATCTCTGGGTGGTCGAGCTCCTGGCCTCCTACAACGGTGGGCCGCCGAAGCTCGGGCTGGGCATGATGCAGTTCCGGGGCGACAAGATCGCCCGTGAGGTCGTCTACGTCATGGACGGGTTCGATGCCGCCGGCTGGCGGAGTGAGTGGGCGACCCTGTTCGATCCCCTGGCGTCGGTCGCGCCGGACGACTGGAGCGACGGCGCCCCATTCGGTATCGAGGCGGCCGCCAGTCCCAGCCTTCGCTGATCGCGGGGTCGTCGTCCTGGAGCTCGCGAGCGCGCTCTCGCGGGGTCAGGCCCGGGCGGTGACCTCCTCGTCGGCCAGCGTGCCGTGGCCGTTATTCGAGCCGAGACCCTCCGGATAGTCGGTCGCGTCACCCGTGCCGTCACCGTAGGCGCCCTCCAGCGGGGCGGTCGGCGAGGCCGGGAAGGCCACCGCGTCCTCGCGCCGGGCCGCAAGGCTGCGCGAGATGTTCGATCCGAGGTCGACGGCCTGCCGGCGCGCCGCGCGCGCCCCATCGGCGATCCGGGTGCGCAGGGCCGTGTTCGTCATGAGGACCCAACCCGCCGCAGCCGCGGCAAGCAGGCCGACGACGGCGAACGGCCAGCGAGAGGGCCGCGAACGGCCGATGTGGACGCCGGAAGCGGCGTCGCTCACGGCCTTGCCGGCATCGCCGACGGCCTTGCCGGCGTTCTTGCCGGCCTCGCGCACGGCCTTGCCGGCGGTCTTGCCGGCCTCGCCGACGGCCTCACCGGCGTTCTTGCCGGCTTCGCGCACGGCGTCGCCGGCGTCGCCGACGGCCTTGCGCACGTCGGCCGACGAGAAGTCGACCTTCGGCCACTCGAAGTTCGAGACGGCGTCGGGCAGGTGAAGGTCGGGTTTGTGGAGCTCCGGGAGGCGGACCTCCTTCACGGGCATCTCGATCATGTGAAGGGCCCTCGATGACGTGTTGGTGTGGACCTCAACGCTACGTCGGAGGGCCCTCCCCGGGCATCGGCAGGACCGTTGCAATACCCGGGCCGGGGTTACAGATGCGCGTCCCCGGCTTCCCGGGGTGTGCGCGACGCTCGCCGGTAGCCTCGCGCCAGGTCAGCCGCGGATGCCCAATCCCTCGAGGATGTCGGCGAGCTGGCGGCGGTGCTCCATCGTCGTGAAGTCGAGCAGCGGATGCGGAGCCAGGAGGTGCTCGGCCGTCTTGCCGGCGCGCCGCGAGTAGACGGCCGGGTAGATCGCCCCCGTCCCGTCCGCCTCGATCGTCAGGGCCAGGCCATCCGGCCCGCCGTCGTCGAGGAACGTCGTCAGGGGCACGATCCCGTCGTCGCGGATCCCGTCCTCCGGCGTCAGCGTGATGAGCCGGGCGAGGTAGGCCCGCTGGTGCCACAGCTCGGGCGCGCCCTGGAGCTCGTCGAGGCAGAACGGGAGCACGTCGCCGGGCGCCAGCCGCGGGCGGTCCGGCTCGAGCCCGAAGCGCGTCGTCGCGAGGTGGCGGGCAAGGATCCGGGCGTTGTAGCGGTGGCCGTGCACGGCGCCGCTGTTGGCCGGGATGCCGTGCTTCTTGAGGCCGCCGGAGCCCTGGGTGATCGTCCCGGCGAAGTAGATCCCGGGCACGTTCGCGCTCTCCCACCAGGCCGTCATCGCCGGCAGGCGGCTCTGGCCGAACGTGGCGACCCCCAGGTCGGGCAGGTCGCGCAGGGGCGTGACGAAGCCCGTCGCCGCGATGACCTCGTCGGCATCGAAGGCGAGCGAGCCCCGCCGTCGCTCCGGTTGAGATGGACCCGGAACGCCTCGCCGGCGCGCTCGATGCGGTCGATGGAGGCGTCCAGGATCGACACGCCGCCGCCCAGGTTGTGGTCCTCGAACGGCTGGACGTAGCGTGCCCGGACCCCGACGAGCGAGTGCGTGTTGACCGAGAGCTTGGCCGGCGACGGCGAGGCCAGCACGATCCGGCTCGCCCACTGGAGGAGGCCGGAGGCGAGCTCGAAGCCGCTGTTCTGCTTGCCGATGATGAACAGGCGCTTGTC
Source organism: uncultured Chloroflexia bacterium (assembly GCA_963849405.1). Lineage (GTDB taxonomy): Bacteria > Chloroflexota > Limnocylindria > Limnocylindrales > CSP1-4 > C-114. The sequence goes on along the minus strand of CAWKHG010000005.1, from coordinate 912,952 downwards.
CGCGTAGGTCTCGGCCGAGCGCGTATCGGCGTAGTGGGCGACGAGGTCCATGCCCGGGGCGTCGGGCCGCCACGGCTCGGCGACGCCCACCGCGAAGACCGCCACCCGGCAGCGGTACTCCCCGTCCGAGGTGACGAGGACGAAGCGCTCGCCGTCCGGGCCCTCATCGCGGCGGGTCGATTCCCAGCGGCAGCCGAAGCGGATCGGGATCGCGGCGCGCTCGACGAATGACGCCAGGTTGGCCTCCATCTCCGGGCGCGAGGGGAACTCAGACGAGCCGTCCATGAACCCGACCTGGAGCGCGCGCAGGGCCGGATCGTCGGACAGCATCGAGTTCCAGTCGTAGCGCTCGTAGGCGCGCGTGTCACGGGCCGACGGAGCGAAGGGCTTCGTCCAGGACAGGAGTCGCTGGAAGAACGGCCAGCGGCGGAACATCCCGCCGGGCGAAGGGTCGGCGGAGATCACCGCGTGGTCGATGCCGAGCCGGCCCAGGGCGTACGCCAGCTGGAGCGCACCCGGCCCGCTGCCGACCACGACGACCGGGTACTCCCCCGGCGGGAAGGGCCGGGCCGATGGATCGGCGGCCGTCGAGGCGGCTTCCGCTGGGTCAGCCACCGCCGCTAGCTCCGCCAGCGGTTCGCGTTGCGCAGGCGCCGGGCCTGGGCCTGGAGCATCCGGTATTCGACCTTCGGATGGGCGACGAGGAAGGGCTCGACCGCCGGACCGGACAGGACGAGACAGCGCATCGGGCGGAGCGCCACGACGTCCGCCACGGGCGGCTCGCCGAGGAGGACCGAGACCTCCCCGAAGAATTCGCCCCGGCCGAGGGTCGCCCGCCGGTCGCCGTCGACCACGACCGCCGCCTCGCCGTCGAGGATGATGAAGAAGCCGGACCCGGTCAGCCCCTGGCGGAGGATCCGCTCGCCCTCGGGGTAGACGGCCTCCTCGAACGTGTGGGCGACCTGCTGCAGCTGGGCGCTCGAGAGGTCCGAGAAGATCGCGAAACCGGCCAGGGTGTCCGCGATCTCGTCCCGCGTGGCCATGACTCCTCCTGCGCGCTCGAACCGTCCGCGCCTGCCATCGTATACGCTGGCGGATGGTGCAGCTTTGTGCAGGGCTCCCGAGCGAAGGCGCCGGGGTGATCCAGCGTATGCGGGCATCGAACGAAGGAGGGCCGGCGGGCGATGGCGGGACTCACCGAGCAACGAGCGGGTCTCGCTGCTCCGTGACGTCGAGCTATTCCGGGAGGTCGGCGACGAGGGCCTCGCGGCCGTGGCGGCCAAGGCCACCGAGATCGCGTTCGAGGCGGGCCGGATGATCGTGCGCCAGGGCGAGGTCGGCACGGGCTTCTTCGTGATCTCGTCCGGGCAGGCGCGGGTGATCCGCGACGGCAAGACGATCGCCGAGCTCGGTCCGGGCCAGTTCTTCGGGGAGCTCTCGCTCCTCGACCAGCAGCCGCGCATCGCCAACGTCGTCGCCGAGTCCAACGTCGACTGCCTGGCGCTCGCCTCGTGGGACTTCGAGGCCCTCCTCGCGTCGCAGCCGGGCGTCGCGCTGGCGATCCTTCGCGGAGTCGCCCGGCGCCTCAGGGCCGTGAGCGAAGAGCACTCCCACTGAGGCCATCCACGGCCATGTCCGACCGGTCGAGCGCCGCACAGTCAGGCACGGTCACGTTCCTGTTCACCGACATCGAGGGATCGAGCCGGCTCGAACAGCGCGTCGGCACGAGCGCCTACGCCTCGCTCCGGGAGCGCCACCGGGAGCTCCTGCGGGCTGCGTTCGCCGCCGAGGGCGGGGTCGAGCAGGGCACCGCCGGGGACTCGCTGTTCGTCGTCTTCCCGACCGCGGCCGGCGCGATCCGGGCGGCGATCGCCGGCCAGCGCGCGCTGGCCGGGGAGCCGTGGCCGGACGATGCCGCGATCCGGGTCCGGATCGGGATCCACACCGGCGAGGCGGAGCGGGCCGGCGCGGACTACGTGGGCATCGACATCAACCGCGCCGCGCGCATCGAGGCCGCCGCCCATGGCGGCCAGATCGTCGTCTCCGACGCGACGCGGGCGCTGGCCGGCGACGGCCTCGACTCCACGATCGAGTTCCTGGACCTGGGCCGCAACAAGCTCAAGGACTTCGAGCCCGATCAGGCTCCATCAGATCGTGGCCCCGGCCATCGAGCGCGACTTCCCGCCCCTGCGCTCGCTCGATATCCGGTTCATCAACCTCCAGCCGGCCGTGTCGAGCTTCATCGGCCGGGCGCGCGAGGTCGCCGAGGTGAGCCGGCTGCTCACGACCACGCGCCTGCTCACCTTGACCGGGCCCGGCGGCACGGGCAAGACCCGCCTGAGCGTTGCGGCCGCGCAGGCCTCGCTGGCCTCGTATCCCGCCGGCGCCGCGTGGGTGGGCTTGTCGCCGATCTCCGATCCGGGGCTCGTGCCGAGCGCGATCGCCACCGTCCTCGGCGTCGTCGACCAGGGCACCCGCGACCTCGTCGACCTCGTGGCCGAGCGGATCGGCACGGACCGCCTGCTGCTCCTTCTCGACAACTTCGAGCAGGTCCTCCCGGCAGCCAGCGTCGTGCACAGCCTCCTGGCCGCCTGTCCCGGCCTGACGGTCCTGGCGACCAGCCGCGAGGTCCTCCACCTGGCGGGCGAGCGCGAGTACCCGGTCCAGCCCCTCGCCCTGCCCGACCCGAGCCATGCCGGCGACCTGGCCGCGCTTGCGGCGAACGAGGCGATCGCCCTCTTCGTGGACCGGGCGCAGGCCATCCGGCCCGACTTCGTCCTGGGCACGGACAACGCCGCGGCGGTTGCCGCGATCTGCGCCCGCCTCGACGGGCTGCCGCTCGCGATCGAGCTCGCCGCCGCCCGGGTCCGGATCCTCGCGCCGGCGGCCATCCAGGCCCGGCTCGACCAGTCGCTGGGGCTGCTGTCGGGCGGGGCCCGCGACCTGCCCGAGCGCCAGCAGACGCTGCGCGGCGCGATCGCCTGGAGCTACGACCTCCTGGACGCGGCCGAGCGGACGTTCTTCGAGCGCCTGTCGGTCTGCGCCGGCGGCTGGTCCATCGAGGCCGCGACGTACATCGCCGACCCCGACGGCGAGCTCGGCCTGGACGCCCTCGACGGGCTGACGTCGCTCGTGGAGAAGAGCCTCGTCCGCCGCGTCGAGACGGCGACCGACGAGCCCCGGTTCCGGATGCTCCAGACGATCCGGGAGTTCGGTCTCGAGCGCCTCGCCGCGAACGGCGAGCTCGCCGTGGTCCGCGATCGTCACCTCCAGGCCATCGCCGGCCTGGCCGAGGCCGCCGAGCTCCAGCTGATCGGCAAGGACACGAAGGCCTGGCTGGACCAGCTGGAGCTCGAGCACGACAATATCCGGGCCGCGCTCCGCTGGGCACTCGACTCCGGGCAGGCCGAGATCGGGATGCTCACGGCGGGTCGGCTGTGGCGCTTCTGGCACCAGCGCGGCCACCTCGGAGAGGGCCTCGCGATGACCCGCGAGCTGCTCGCCTCGCCCGCCGGGCAGGGGCGGACCGCCGGCCGGATCAAGGCCTTGAACGGCGCCGGAGGGCTGGCCTACTGGCAGAACGACTTCCCGACCGCCCAGGGCTTCTACACGGAGCAGCTCGAGGCGAGCAAGGAGCTCGGCGACAAGGCCGCCGAGGCGGAGGCCTGGTACAACCTTGGCTACCTCGCCGCTGTCCCGGGCGAGCACGCGGTCGCCATCGAGCGCTACGAGCACGCCCTCGCGCTGTGGCGCGAGCTCGGCGACCCGTTCGGATTGGCCAGCGGGTCTGGCGGGCCTGGGCCTCGTGCTGTACCTGAAGCGCGACTGGGAGGCGGCGACGGAGGCCTCCCGGGAGGCGCTCGTCCAGGCCGAGCGGATCGGCGACCGCTACCGCGCCGCAAGCGTGATGGGCGTCATCGGACGGTCGGCGATGGAGATGGGCGACTTCGCCGAAGCCCGATCGAGCGGCCTCGCCGCGCTCGACATGTTCGCGGAGTCCGGCGATCCCACCGGCACCGGCCTGCAGCTCGACGACCTGGGCGACCTGGCGATGCGGGAGGGCGATCCCGTCCGCGCCCTGGTGTTCGGCGGGTCGGCGGCCGCCCTCAGGACGCGCGTCGCCGGAGGCGCCCCGCCCTCCTTGACGCGCCACGGTGACTACATCGCCGATGCGCGGGCCGCGCTCGGCCCCGAGGCCGCCGATGCGGCCTGGCGGGAAGGCCTGGCGATGGACCTGGAGGGCGCCGTCGACCGTGCACGGGCCGAGTTCGGCGCCCCGGCCGACGGCGTCGCGACCGGCGCGGCGACGAGCGATTCCGCGCGATGACCCGGGCCGCGCCCCCTGCCCAGGTCGCTCGCCCGACCGGCACCGTCACCTTCCTGTTCACGGATATCGAGGGTTCCACGGCGCTGCTCGACAGCCTCGGAACGACGGCCTACGAAGCGGTCCTGGCCCGCCATCGCGCGTTGATCCGCACCGCGGTCGCTGCGGCGGCCGGTGTGGAGGTGGCGACGGAGGGCGACTCGTTCTTCGTCGTGTTCCCGTCGGCGGTCGCTGCCGTCGAAGGGGCGGTGGACGCCCAGCGCTGGCTCCAGGGCGAGCCGTGGCCGGACGGCGTGGACGTCCGGGTGCCGGATGGGCCTGCACACGGGCCTCGGCGCGCTCGACCGCGATGGGACCTACGTCGGTCCGGACGTCCACCGGGCCGCCCGGGTCGGGGCCGCCGGCCACGGCTGCCAGATCGTCGTCTCGTCGAGCACGCGGGCGCTCATCGGCGACGAGCCCATCCCCGGCGTGACCGTCCGGGACCTCGGCGAGCACCGGCTCAAGGACCTCCGCCCCGAACGCCTCGGCGACCTGCTCGTCACCGGCCTGGCATCGGAGTTCCCGCCGCTCCGCACGGTCGATCGGCGGGCGGGGAACCTGCCGCCACAGCTGACGAGCCTCGTGGGTCGGGAGCGCGAGCTCGCCTCCCTGACGACGCTCCTGGACGGGACCCGACTGCTCACGCTCACCGGGCCCGGCGGCGTCGGCAAGACGCGGCTGAGCATCGCGCTCGCGGCGGCCGTCGCCGAGCGCTTCCCGGACGGCGTGTTCTTCGTGGCCCTCGAGCCGATCGCCGATCCGGCCCTGGTGGCGGCGACCATCGCCCGGACCATCGGGATCCTCGAGTCGGGCAGTCGCACGGCGATGGAGATGCTGCTCGATCACGTCCGCGAACGGCGCCTGCTCCTGGTTCTCGACAACTTCGAGCAGGTCGTCGCGGCGGCACCCACGATCGGGGAGCTGCTCCGCGCCGGGCCGGGCCTCACGGTCGTCACGAGCAGCCGGGCCGCGCTCCGGGTCTCGGGCGAGACCGAGTTCGCGGTGCCCGGGCTCCCGGTCCCGCCCGACCCGAGCCGCCTGTCCGAGACGGACAAGGCGCGGCTCCCGGCCGCCGCCCGTCGGTTCGATCGCGCCGCGGTCGAGGGTTTCGAGGCGGTCGCCCTGTTCGTGGCCCGCGGCGCCGCGGCCCGGCCGGGCTTCGAGCTGACCGACGGGAACGCGGCGACGGTCGCCCGGATCTGCGCCCGGCTGGACGGCCTGCCCCTGGCCATCGAGCTCGCCGCCGCCCGGCTGCGGATCCTCGCCCCGGAGGCCATCCTCGAGCGCCTCGAGCGCCACTTCGAGATCCTCGCGAGCTCCGCCCGGGATGTCTCGGAGCGCCAGCGCACGCTGCGCGGGGCGATCGCCTGGAGCTGCGACCTGCTCGAGCCGCCGGCTCGCCACCTCCTCGATCGCCTGGCCGTGTTCATGGACGGCTTCGAGCTCGAGCTCGCGGAACAGATCGTCGCGTCCGACGACCTGGGCCTCGATGTCCTCGACGGTCTCGGCGCCCTCGTCGACCAGAGCCTCGTCGGACGGGACGACGGAGCCGGCGAACCGCGCTTCGCGCTCCTGGAGGCGATCCGCGTCTACGCGCTCGAGCAGCTGACCGCGCGCGGGGAGGCCGATGCGATCCGCGAGCGCCACGCCCGCACCTACCTCGACCTCGCCGAGGCCGCCGAGCCGAACCTCGCCGGCGACGACCAGCGGGCGTGGCTCGAACGGCTCGAGCGCGAGAACGAGAACTTCCGGGCCGCCCTGACCTACGCCACCGAGCGGCCGCTGGCCGAGGTGGCCCTGCGCCTCGTGAGCGCGCTGTGGCGCTTCTGGCAGAAGCGGGGCTACCTCACCGAGGCGCGGCGGCGGGCCGATGCCGTGCTCGCGCTTCCCGGAGCTCGCGACGACCCGCGTCTCGCCGCCCGGGCGATCGAGGCAGCCGGTGGGATCGCCTGGTGGCAGGGCAAGCTCAGCGACATCGTCCCCTACTACACCGAGAGCCTCGCCTACTGGCGGGTCACCGGCGACGAAGCCGGGATCGCGAACGCCCTGTACAACCTCGGCCTGTGCGGCTTCCAGACCAAGGACTGGGCCGCGGCGCTCGCGCTGCTCAGCGAGGCGCGGGACCTGTTCGAGAAGCTCGGCGATGACCGGGGGATCGGCAACGTCGAGTGGGCCTACGGCCAGGGCGAGTTCTACAACAGCGACGATTCGGAGGTGTCGCGTGATGAGCGCTCGCTCCGGGCGATCGCGTACTTCGAATCGGCGCGCGACCACTTCCGGCGAGCAGGGGAACGGACGATGGAGGGCTGGTCGCTCCACATGGCCGCCCTCGGAAAGCTCCGCTTCGGGCGGTCCGACGACTCACTGGTGGATCTCGGGCATGCGCTCGATCACTTCCTCGACAGCGGCGACATCGTGGGTACGGCGATGATCCTCGACGACCTGTCGATCGCCGGCGCGGTGATCGGCCGGCTCGAGGACGCGGCGGTCCTCAAGGCCGCGACCCGGGAGATCCAGATGTCAGCAGGCGCCGACCTGTTCGCCGCCTCGCAGGCGCTCTTCCCGGACGTCTGGCCGACGCCGGACACCGGGTCGCTGTCGCCGGAGCGCGAGGCGGAGCTCGCCGAGCACGGCAAGACCCTCTCGCTCGACGAGGCGGTGGCGCTCGGGCGATCGATCATCGGCGCCGAAGGCGACGGGACGAGGAAGCGAACCGACTGAGGCTTGGTCGCCGGGCGGCGTCAGGCCACCGCGCCGGCGTCGGCTCGGCGCTCGAAGCCCTAGGATTGTTCTATGACCGCCGAGCCCACGACTCCACCGCCCACCCCGGCCGGTACTGCAGCACCCGCGCGCGAGAAGACGGGTATCCCCCGCAACCCCGGGCGGCGCGACCTCGGGATGAAGGCGACCCTGCTCTTCCCCGACCGCGAGATCGTCGAGAAGTTCTACGTCCCGCTCATCTACACCGCCTGCCGGACGTGCTATTCGGAGATGGAGCCGGAGGAGATCTTCAAGAAGGCGGTCGCGGGCGAGTACAACGTCGCCAAGCAGCAGCGGCTCATCCAGGGCGTCATCGAATCGGGCCACGGCTCCACGATCGAGCACATCGTCTTCACGTTCGGGATCAGCGGCGTCTCGCGGACCCTGTCGCACCAGCTCGTCCGCCATCGCGCGGGCGTGGCATTCGACCAGCAGAGCCAGCGCTACGTGAAGTTCAAGGACGCCTCGACGATGCTGCCGGGGACGCTCGAAGACGCCGATCCCGAGCTCCGCCAGCGCTACGAGGACCAGATCGAGGGCTCGCTCGAGCTGTACGGCGACCTCGTGGAGGCGGGCATCCCCGGCGAGGACGCCCGCTTCGTCTTCCCCAACGCGACCCGCACGAACCTGGTGATGACGGCCAACCTCCGCGCGCTCATCCACATGAGCGGCCTGCGCCTGTGCACGATGGCCCAGTGGGAGATCCGCCGGCTGTTCCAGCTCATCCGCCACGAGATCTTCCAGGTCAGCCCGTTCCTCGGCTCGTTCCTGGCCCCCAAGTGCGTGCCGCTCGGCTACTGCGACGAGATGGGCAACCGCGACGAGCACTGCCCGATCCGCCCCCACAAGGACAACGTCCTTGGCGCGTGGGCCGAGAAGTCGAAGGCCGCCAAGGCGGCCGGCCGGGAGCTGTCGGTCCGCTAGTCGGTCGTCACGTCGATCGTGCAGGGACCATCGCTGAACGTGACGTGGATGGCGATCCCGTCGTTTCCGGCAGGACCTGCAGGTCCTCTTCGCAGCTGACCGTGGTCCCGAGGATGGGCATGTCGCTGAAGCCCGGTGAGGGCAGATCCGACACGATGCTCCCCACGCCCCTCAGCCGATAGCGGCCGGGGGCAAGGCTGGACGGCCCGCCGATCGCTGGCCCGCTGACGACGCACTGCGCGCCGGTCCCGGGGCGGTCGATCTCGAACCGGGCGTCGTCCCAGCTTGCGATGCGATCCGGCGCCGCGGACGCAGGGTCGATGAGGAGCGAGGCGAGGCAGCCGTAGGGCGAGGAGCCGGGGATCGCGCCCGACGCCGCGATCGAGAGGAGCGCGCCCGAGGCGACGCGGGGCGCCTCCTGGGTCGACGGGCTCGGGGATGGCGATGACGGGAGTACCGGCACCGAACAACCAGCGAGGAGCAGGACTCCGGCGAGGAGCTGGAACGAGGGCGATCGCCGCGGCATCGATGGACCTCCGACCCGGACGACGGGCTGCTCGTCCGGCTGGTTCCCCGTCTCGGTCAGGCTGGAGGGAGCTCGCGGACGAAGCGGCGGATGACCCGAGCCAGGCGCGGGCCGGCCTCGCCTGCGGCGGCCAGCACCTCCTCGTGGGAGAGCGGCTCGCCCGTATAGCCGGCCCCGGGGTTCGTCACGAGCGAGACGCCGGCGACCTCCAGGCCGGCCCAGCGCGCGGCGATCGTCTCGAGCACGGTCGACATCCCGACCGCGTCGCCGCCCCAGGCGCGGAGCATCCGGACCTCGGTCGGGGTCTCGTAGTTGGGGCCGAGCAGGCCGATGTAGACGCCCTCGCGCAGGTCGACCCATTCCGCCTTGGCTGCCTCGTGGAGGCGCTTCCGGAGGGCCGGCGCGTAGGCATCGGTCAGGTCCTGGAAGCGCGGGCCGATGGCGTCCGCGTTCGGGCCGAGAAGCGGTGAGCGGCCGGTCATGTTGATGTGGTCGCCGATGACCATGAGCGTGCCGGCGCCGAACGTCGGGTCGAGGCCGCCGGCGGCGTTGGTGAGCACGATCGTGCGCGCCCCGAGCCGACCCATGAGCAGGACCGGCTGGACGACGAGGCCCGGATCGTTGCCCTCGTACATGTGGAGCCGGCCCTGCAGCATGACCACGGGCACGCCGTCGAGGTGGCCGAGGAGCAGGCGCCCGACGTGCCCGGGTGCGGTCGCCGCCGGCCAGCCGGGCAGGTCCGCGAAGGGGATCGCGACGACGTCCGCCAGGTCGTCGGCCAGGCTGCCCAGCCCCGACCCTAGGACGATGCCCACCCGCGGGACGATGTCGCTGCGAGCCCGGACGGCGGCCTCGAGCGCGTCGAGCCGGGCGGGCTGATCCGCGGGCGGGATGGGGGTCCGGGGGTCGAAGGCCATGGCCCGCAGGGTCAGCGGACGCGGCGCAGCGTCGTACCGGGAGAGGGATCAGGGGGAGGAGCTTCACCTGCCCGACGGAAGTATCGACACCGGGATGCCGATCACGTCCCGTCGGGCCGGTCCCACTCGGGGCGGCGGTGAAGCCACCGGGAACGGGCAAAGAAGCGCCCGAAGCGACCGTGCTGGACCAGTGATCCTTGATGCGATCTCGGTGTCTCCGGTCTTCGCTGGCCCCTTCGGGCAAGACCTACGATAGGTGCGCCGGCCAGGGAGGGTCAACGCGCTTTTCCACGAACTTCGCCCTGCTCGGCAGGCCCCTGTCCACGAGATCGGCGACGTGTGGACGACGCGTGGACAACCCGGCGGCAAGCACGCCTCGCTCAGGCGCCGACCAACCCCCGATCAGCCGCCGAGCGCGAACATCTCCGCCCGCGGCAGCGACTCCGTCGCCTCCGACCGGAGCTCGCTGTAGCGATCGGCCCGGACCGCCCAGATGCCGCCGATCGCCGCCGCCAGGTCGTCGTCCGAGGCGTCCGATCGGAGCAGGGCGCGCAGGTCGTGGCCCTCGGTCCCGAACAGGCACGTGTAGAGCTTCCCGTCGGCGGACAGCCGCGCCCGCGTGCAGGCGCCGCAGAACGGCCGGGTCACCGACGCGATGACCCCGACCTCGCCGGTGCCGTCGACGGTAGCGGTAGCGGTCGGCGACCTCGCCCGGATAGCTCGGCGGGACGGGTTCGAGGGGCATCGCCTGCGCCGATCGTGTCGAGGATCTCGGCGGCCGGCACGACGTCGTCCATCCGCCAGCCGTTGGTGTGGCCGACGTCCATGTACTCGATGAAGCGGAGGATCAGGCCCTCGTTCCGTGCCCAGCGGGCCATCGGCACGACGCTCGTCTCGTTCAGGCCGCGGCGCACGACCATGTTGATCTTCACCGGCGCCAGCCCGGCCTCCCGCGCGGCGTCGATGCCGTCGAGGACCTTGTCGACCGGGAAGTCGACATCGTTCATCGAGCGGAACGTCGCATCGTCGAGCGAGTCGAGGCTGACCGTGATCCGGCCGAGGCCGGCCGCCGCGAGCTCCCCGGCCAGCGGTCGCAGGGCCGACCCGTTGGTCGTGAGGGTGAGGTCCACGGGCTCGCCGTCCGGCGTTCGGATCGTCGCCAGGCGCTCGACGAGCCGAGGCAGGTCGCGCCGCACGAGTGGCTCGCCGCCGGTGATCCGGAGCTTGGCCGCGCCGAGCCCCACGAAGACCCGGGCCAGCCGCTCGATCTCCTCGAAGGTCAGGACGAGCTCGCGCGGCAGGAACGCGAAGTCGCGCCCGAAGACCTCCTTTGGCATGCAGTAGACGCACCGGAAGTTGCACCGGTCGGTGACCGAGATCCGCAGGTCGTGGATCGGCCGGCCCAGCCGGTCACGCGGCCCGGGGCGGTCGACGTCGATGAGCGGGAGGGCGGTGCGCTCCATCGGCCCATGGTACTCGTGGGACCCCGAGTGGCCCGTCCGCGGCCATGGCCGCCCGAACGTGGCCGCTGCGACGCCGTCGCCAGGGCGTCGCGACCCGGCGCCGGCGGGCACCACCCGGCCGTTGTGGTGGGACCAACCGGTGGTGCCTGGGCGCCCCGAATGAACGGGCCGAACCACCGCCACGTGCGGTGTCCGAACGTCAACGCACCGCCCGGCGGTACCACTGGGCTAGACCGGTGGTACCTCTAGCGGACTCCACCAGAGTCCATTCGCTTCATAGGATGCAGGCAGCCCCTGAGATACCAGCGGCAATGTCCTACGTGGAGGGGACTTCGCAACATGGCGCAGACTGACCAGCGACCAGGGGGCTTCAGGCTTCCCTGGAGCTCGGACCAGCGGTCCACCGCGGAACAAACGGTCACGGACGGCGAACCCGATGCCGATCCGGCGATGACCGCCACCGACATGTCGGACCGTGAGGCCACTGGCCAGATGCACACCTCTGACGACGACACGACGACCGGGATCGTCGCGGACGCCCAGACCGAGACGGCCGGAACAGAAGCCGCCGAACAGTCATCGACGGAGACCCACAACGTGCCAGCCGAGACCGCGATCGCTACTCCCGCCTCGACGGGTCCTGCCCGGCGGCAGCCCAGCAAGTTCATGGCCGACCTCACGAAGGCCATGCTGGCCGCCGCGGAGTCGCAGCGGACCATGACGCTGACCCAGTTGCAGGCCGACGCCAAGGGTTACACCGAAGACATCCACGGCCGCTCCGCCGAGCTCGCCTCGGACCTGCGCAAGCGGGCCGACGACGACGTCGCGAGCATCCGTGATTGGCAGAAGGCCGAGATCGCCCGCGTCAAGGAAGAGACCGACCAGCGCATCTCCGCGCGGAAGGCCGGCCTCGAGACGCAGCTCGAGCATCACGCCGCGATCATCGAGCAGGCCATCGACAAGGTCCAGGGCCAGGTCGGCTCGTTCGAGACCGAGATGGCTCGCTTCTTCGAGCTCCTCGTCGTCGAGTCCGACCCGACCCGCTTCGCGGCGATGGCCGAGAACCTGCCCGAGCCGCCGCCCTTCGAAGGGCTGGCCATCGGGATCGACGAGATCATGGCCCAGGCCGCCGCGGCCGTCGCCATCGTCGCCCCCAAGCCCGAGGTCGAAGAGGCCCCCGAGGCTGAGGCCGTCGCCGAGACCGTCGAGGCCGAAGCTACGGCCGGGACGCTCGAGACCGAGGCCGAGGCCGTCGCCGAGACCGTCGACGTCGAGTCGGCCCACGGCACGATGGTCGATGACGGTGGCCCCCGGACCGAGGCCGAGCGCGAGGCAGCGATGTCCGCGATCGCCGCGGCATTCGAGGCCGCCGCCCAGGCCGAGGCCGACGCGAGCCGCGCCGAAGCGGCCGCCGAGCGCGCCGAGACCGCAGCCGGTCCGGATGGCGAGCACGGCGAGGGCACCGAAGGCTCCGCCGAGACCGAGGCCCAGACCGAGACCGACCCGCGCCTCGCGGCGCTCAGCGAGTCCGGCTTCGACGCCGCCGAGGCCGAAGCGGCCGCAGGCGCCGTGTCCGAAGAGCAAGAAGAGATCGCCGACATCGGCGAGGACGCCCTGTCCAAGCGCCTGGGGACCCTCGTTCCCGAAGGCGTCCGCTATCCCGAGCGCCAGGCCTCCAAGTCGGGTGCCGCCGCAACGACCCAGGTCGTCGTGGTCGGCCTCGTCGAGCGTGGCCTCCATCGCCAGCTTCAAGCGCCATCTCGGCCGGGCCACCGGGGTCCAGTCGGTCGGCGTCTCCTCGGGCCCCGACGGCGAGTTCGTCTTCGCGGTCGCCCACGGCGCAGACGTCTCGCTCCGCGACATGATCCCGAGCCTTCCCGGCTTCCAGGCTCGTGTCACGAACTCCGGCGACGGCGTCATCAACGTCACCGCGCGCGATCCCGAATTGGAGGGCTGACCCAAGGTGGCCCGTCAGGCCGTTGCCGTCGCACTGCCTCTGAGCGAACGCGGCCCCGTCACCACGCAGTTGAACGGGGCCGGGTTCGAGGTCATCTCGGTCGACACGCCCGACCAGATGGAAGCCCTCCTCGACGCGCGCCCCGACATCGCGGTGGCGATCCTCGACGGGGAGAGCGACTTCGGGACCTCGCTCGAGTACTACTCCCTGCTCCACGAGAACGGGCGAGCGATCGCGGCCCTCATGGTCGTCTCGCCCCGCGCCCTGGACCGGCTCACCGCGACGATCACCAAGGCGTCCCTCAACGACGAGTACTTCACCCGGCCCTACTCGGCGGAGTCGCTCCGCTGGCGCATCGAGGCCATGCTCATCCGGTCCCACACCGTCGACGACGGCAGTGGACCGGTCATGCAGTCCGAGCCCGTCCACCGTGAGGACTGGGGCCGCCGGGCGCAGATCGTCGTGGTCTTCAACCCGAAGGGCGGCGTCGGCAAGACGACGATCGCCACGAACATGGCGGTCGCCCTCCAGTCCCACAAGGGCCAGAAGGTGCTGCTCGTCGATGCGGATACGGTGACCGGCCACGTCACGACGTCGCTCGGCCTCGAGCACGTCCGGACCGTCGTCGACAGCTGGCGCGATGAGGCCGAAGGCGGCGTCGCCGAAGGCATCCTGGACATCGCGACGGAGCACCCCAGCGGGATGCGCGTCGTGTCGCTGGCCAGTTCACCGCTGCACACCGAGATCCTCGATCCCGACCGGGTCGGCGACGCGATCGCCGGCTGCCGGGGCGGCTTCGACTTCATCGTCGTGGACATGCACCCGAGCTACTCGCCGCTCAACCGGGCCATCTTCGCCCGCGCCGACCGGATCCTCGTCCCCGTCACGCCGGACGTGCCCGCCCTGCGCGCCGCCGTCCAGCTGCGCGACGTGGCCGTCGAGCTGGGCATCCGCGAGAAGCTGGGCATGATCGTCAACCGCGCCAACAGCGGCGTGTCGGTCGCCGACATGGAGCGCACGGTGGGCATGCCCGCCGAGGCGCTGATCCGCTCCGGTGGCCTGTTCCTGGTGCGGGCGGCGAACGAGGGCCGGACGGTCATCGAACGCTTCCCGAAGGAACGCGTCACCGAGGACTTCATCGCCCTGGCCGATCGCCTCGTCGGACCCGGCGACGCCAGCGCGGCGACGCCCTCCAAGCCGACGTTCCGCGGCTTCTTCAATCGCACCAAGGAACCCGTCCGAGCCTGACGGTTCGCGGCCACTCGCGGCCGCGCGGGGTCACTCCTCGGCGAGGCGGTTCCCGTGCGTCGGCCGCGGCGGCGGCGCGACCGGCGCGCCAGCCTTGTCGACCTGTTCGATGCCCCGCAGGTAGAAGCGGTTGACCAGGACCACCTCGACCTCGCCCTCGCCCATCCGCTGGTCGCCCAGGTAGCAGGCCGCATCCACGACCGGCACGAACATCTCCGTGCCCCGGTCGAGGAGCCGCTCCGGCTCGGTGCCGGCGAACATGTAGACCGTCCCGGTGATCCGGAACGGCGGCGCCTCCAGGACGCAGTCGTACGGGACCTTGTGGATCTTGTGGGCGACCCGCTCCGCCTCGGACAGGGGCGGCAGGGTCCCCTCTCCGGCCAGCACCACGATGAGGTCGTACGGGTCCACGCTCTTGAGGCCCGGCACCGGCGTGAACGGCCCCGAGCCGTCGGCCGGAGCCCAGGACACGTCGGCGATGGCGATCGCCTCGCGCCGGTTGAGCGCGTCCGAGAGGCGTCCGTCGATGTGCATGACCCCGACGAGGCGCCACTCCTCGGTCAGGCCGTCGAAGGCGACGCCGCCGGTCTTGCGGGCCGACTCGATGACCTCGGTCGTGGGATCGACGACGGCCGGAGCGGGCTCCTCGACCGGGGGCTTCTTGCGCAGGAAGTTGAAGGGCACGATCAGTCCTCGGCCTTGCCGGAGTTCTCGCGGATGGAATCGACCACGTTGGCATCGGCCAGGGTCGTCGTGTCCCCGAGCGGCCGGCCCTCGCCGATGTCGCGGAGGAGCCGGCGCATGATCTTGCCGGACCGCGTCTTGGGCAGGTCCGGCGTGAAGAGCAGGAACTTGGGGCGGGCGATGGGCCCGATGACCTTGGCGACGTGCTCGCGAAGCTCGACGCCCAGGGCGTCGGACGGCACCTGGTCCGCCCGCAGGGTGACGAAGGCGAAGATCGCCTGCCCGGTCACCGGGTCGTTCTTGCCGACGACCGCCGCTTCGGCCACGGCACGGTGGTCGACGAGGGCCGACTCGACCTCGATCGTGCTGATCCGGTGGCCGGCCACGTTCATGACGTCGTCCACCCGGCCGAGCAGCCAGAAGTAGCCCTCGTCGTCGCGCTTGGCGCCGTCGCCGGCGAAGTACATCCCCGGGAAGCGGCTCCAGTACGTCTCCTTGTAGCGGGCCGGGTCGCCGTAGATGCCGCGGAGCATCGCCGGCCACGGCCGCTTGAGGACGAGGAACCCGCCACCACCGAAGGGCACGGAGTTGCCGTCGCCGTCGACGACATCCGCCGCGATGCCCGGGAACGGGAACGTCGCGCTGCCGGGCTTCGTCGTCGTGACCCCGGGCAGGGGCGTGATGAGGATCTGGCCGGTCTCGGTCTGCCACCACGTGTCGACGATCGGCGCCTGGCCCCGGCCGATGTTGTCGTGGTACCAGAGCCAGGCCTCGGGGTTGATCGGCTCGCCCACCGACCCGAGCACGCGCAGCGTCGACAGGTCGTGCTTGGCCGGATGGGCCTCGCCCTGCTTCATGAAGGCCCGGATGGCGGTCGGGGCGCAGTACAGGATCGAGACCTTGTAGTCCTCGACGATCTGCCACCAGCGGTCCCAGTCGGGCGTGTCGGGCGAGCCCTCGTAGATGATCCCGGTCGAGGCGTTGGCCAGCGGCCCATAGACGATGTAGCTGTGCCCGGTCACCCAGCCGATGTCGGCGGCGCACCAGTACACGTCGTCGGGCTTGAGGTCGAAGACCATCTCGTGCGAGTAGCTCGTCCCGACGAGGTAGCCGGCGGTCGTGTGGATGATGCCCTTCGGCTTGGCCGTGGTCCCGGACGTGTAGAGCAGGTAGAGCATGTGCTCCGAGTCGACGGGCACCGGCGGGCACACGGGGCTCTGGCGGTCCACGATGTCGTGCCACCAGATGTCGCGGCCATCCACCATGGGGATCGGATCGCCGATCCGGCGCACGACGATCGCGTGCTCGATCGTGGGCGACTGGGCGAGCGCGTCGTCGGCGTTGCCCTTGAGCGGGACCGGCTTGCCGCGCCGCCAGCCGCCGTCCGCGGTGATGAGCACCTTCGCCTTGGCGTCGTTGATGCGGCCCGACAGCGCCTCCGCCGAGAAGCCGCCGAAGACGACCGTGTGGGCCGCCCCGAGACGGGCGCAGGCGAGCATCGCGATCGGCAGCTCCGGGATCATCGGCATGTAGATGGCGACGACGTCGCCCTTCTGGACACCGAGCTCCTTGAGCGCGTTGGCGGCCTTCTGGACCTCGCGATGGAGGTCGGCGTACGTCAGGGTGCGGGTGTCGCCCGGCTCGCCGATCCAGTGGTAGGCGACCTTGTGGCCCATGCCCGCCTCGACGTGCCGGTCGACGCAGTTGTAGGCGACGTTGAGCTCGCCGCCGCCGAACCACTTGGCGAACGGCAGGTCCCACTCGAGGGTCGTGTCGAACGGCTTGGACCAGCTCACCCGATCCCGCGCGATGCGCGCCCAGAAGCCCTCGAAGTCGCGCTCGGCCTCCTCGTAGAGGTCGGCCTTCGCGTTGGCCTGGGCAGCGAATTCGGGCGACGGCGGGAAGACGCGGCCCTCTGCGAGGAGCGGCAGCGCTTCGATCTCGGGCCTGGGCGGGGAGGGCTCAACGCTCACGGATGTCTCCTGCCTGTCGACCGCTGCATTCTACGCGGGCGAGGCCCCGCAGGGTCCGAGGACCGCCGTGGCCTCAGCTTTCCTTGTCGTTCTTCGGGGCCTTGTCGGCCGGCTTGCCGTCCCCGTCGGGGACCGGTTCCGCCGCTGTTGGTTTCCCGGCCGCGGCTGCTTTCCCTGCTGCCGGCGCGGTCGGATCGGAGGCGAGGATGACCCGCTGCGGCCGGGGGATCTCGATGCCGTGCTCCCGGAACGCCGCGAGCAGGCGCTTGCGGAACTCGCCGGGTGCGGCCCAGCGCTCCTCGGCCCGGACCGTGCCCTCGACCTTGAGTGTCACCCCGTATTCGCCGAGCGCCTCGACGCGGATGACGTGGGGCGCCTCGATGACCCGGTCCTGCCAGTCCGGATCGGCGGCCATGGCCCGGCCGACGTCGTCCACGACCTGGGTCGCCCGGTCGATGTCGGTCCCGTAGGCGATGCTCACGTTCTCGTTGATCTGGGCCCAGACGCGGGTCAGGTTCGAGGCGACCCCGATCTCGCCGTTGGGCACCGAGTGGACGACGCCGTCGGCGTCGCGCAGGGTCGTCCGGCGCAGCGTGAAGTCCTCGACGATGCCGCTCACGCCGGCGATCCGCACGACGTCGCCCTTGGCGAACTGGTTCTCGACGAGGATGAGGACGCCGTTGAAGTAGTCCTTGACGAGGCTCTGGGCGCCGAATCCGACCGCGATGCCGACGATCCCGAGCCCGGCCACGGCCGGCCCGATGTCGACGTTGAACTTGCCGAGCACCATGATCACGCCGATCGTGATCACGAGGACCCGGACGAGGCTGACCACGAGGCCCGAGACCGTGTCGATGCGCTCGTTCGACCTCGGCCGCCGTCAGCTCCCGGGCCGTGCCCTCGGACGCCTCGCGGTCGATCAGCCGGCGGACCAGGCCGATCCAGGAACCGCTGGGCGAGCCCGAGGAAGACCCACGCGAACAGGACGATGACCAGGATCGGCACGGCCGTCGCCGAGACGAACCGGCCGATCTCCGGCCAGGGCGCGAGGTCGAAGTTGGGCATGCGCCTAGCCTAGCGCGACGACGAGACTCCGTCGCGGGCTCGCGACCCGTCGGTCAGGCGGCGGCGCCTCCGAGGCGGACCGAGATCGCCGAGGCGGCCTCGCGCGCCTGGGCGGCGAGCTCCGGGATGCGGCGGGGCGTGAGCCGGAAGGCCGGGCCCCAGATGTCGACCGCGGCGATGACCGCGCCGCGCGCGTCGTGGACCGGTGCGGAGACGGCGTTCAGGCCGATCTCGTACTCGCCGAGAGCGGTCGAGTAGCCGCGCCGGCGGATCCGGGCCAGCTCCTCGAGGAGTGGCTCGAGCTCGGTGATCGTCCGTTCTGTGTGGGACATGAGGCCCTTGCGGACGATCCGCAGGACCTCCCGCTCGGCCATCGCGGACATCAGCACCTTGCCGCTGGCAACGCTATGCAGAGGCGAGGCCCGGCCCGTCCAGTCGCCGACCGCGATGAGGTTCGGGCCGTCGGCCTGGGCGACCGTCAGGCAGCGTGTCGCCGTCGAGGATCCCGAGGCTCACGGTCTCCCGGGTCAGCCGGGCGAGCCGCTCCAGCTCGGCCATGGCGATCCCGCGCAGGTCGAGCGTCCGCTCCGCCCGCTCGGCCAGCCGGATGACGACGAGGCCGAGCCGGTACTTGCCGGACTCGTCGTCCTGCTCCACGAGGCCGCGCCGCTGGAGCGTGGCCAGGAGCCGGGACGCGGTGGACTTGTGCAATCCGAGGCGCCGGGCCAGTTCGGTGACTCCGGCCTCCCCGGCACAGTCGCCGAGGGCGAGGAGCAGGGCCGCCGCGCGATCGACCGAGCGGACGGCATTGCCGTCGAGAGCCATCGAACCTTCTCTTTCCATGCGGTCGCCGGTCACCCGCCCGCCTGGTGCGCCATCGCGCCTTCGGCAAGTGCCAGTTCGGACCCGTGGGCGCGTTCGTCGAGCACCTGGTCGAGGGCGCCCTCGAATGCGGTCAGGGCACGGTCGACGATGTCACCCTGGGCATGCGCCTCGCAGACGAACCACGGCTCGCGGCTGTCGGGCTCGGGCATCGCGCCGCGGGCCTGCATCGCGACCGCGATCGCGTCGTAGAGCTCGTGGTCCGTGTCCGCCCAGTCGCGGTATTCGGTGGGCACGGTTTCCGAGAAGACGATCCCGAACATCGAGGGGTGGCCGGTGAATGAGAAGGGCAGGCCGCGCTTCTCGAGCATGGGGCGGATGCCCGCCTGCAGCTGAGTGCCGGTCGCCTTGATCGTCTCGAGGGCGTCCGTGTCGCGGATGATCTCGAGGGTCTTCACGGCGGCCGCTGCGGCGACCCGGTTGCCGGCGTACGTGCCGCCGTGGCTGACCTTGTCCGGCAGCACGCTCATGATCTCGCGCCGGCCACCGAAGGCCGCGACCGGATAGCCATTGCCCATCGCCTTGGCGTAGGTCGCCAGGTCGGGCTTGATCCCGAAGTACTCGGCCGCGCCGCCGCGGGCGAACCGGAAACCGGTCTTGACCTCGTCGAAGATGAGCAGGATCCCGAACTCCTCGGTCAGGGCGCGCATCGCTGTGTGGAAGCCGGGCTGGGGCAGGATCCCCTGGGCGTTGCCGAGGACCGGCTCGACGATGACCGCCGCGATCTCGTTGCCCTCGCGCTCGAAGAGGCGGCGCAGGAAGTCGATGTTGTTGAAGCGGGCCGGGATGATCGTGTCCGCGACCGCCGCCGGGATGCCCCGTCCCCAGGTGAGGTGGACCGGGTTGTCCTCGTCGCCAAGCTCCGACATGTCGTCCGGGGCCACGCTGATCAACGCGTAGTCGTGGACGCCGTGGTACTGGCCCTCGAACTTCACGATCTTCTCGCGGCCCGTGTAGCCCCGGGCGATGCGCATCGCGTGCATCGTCGCCTCGGTGCCCGACACGGTGAGACGCGCCTGGTCGACCCAGCCGGTGAGCTCGCACAGCAGCTCGACCGCGCGGATCTCGTCCTCGGTCGTCAGGCTGAAGCTGACACCCTTGCGCATCCGCTCGTTGACGTGGTCGTCGACCCGATCGTCGCCGTGGCCGAGGATCACCGGCCCGTAGCCCATCCGGAGATCGACGAACTCGTTGCCGTCGATGTCCCAGACGAGACCGCCCTTGCCACGGTCCACGTAGACCGTGTCCTCGCCCCATGTCCGGAAGTTGGAGTTCGCGCCGCCGGGCAGGATCTTGCTGGCCCGCCGATAGGTCTCGGCCTGGCGGGTCCGACGGAGCGTCGGGCGGGGTCGGGCGGTCGGTTCGGCGGCCATGATGGCTCCTGCTGGTGCGGATTCGGGCGGTGCCCGGGCGGCCGGGATGGGGCCTCGGCGCGCGAGCGCCTCGCCGGGCCGTGGTGCGACCCGTGAGACAGGCGTCCCACATGACGGGACGGCCCGCCGCCATCTTGGCACAGGGCCCGATGGCGGGTCAACACGATATTCGTCGGTGTCGCCCTACAGCACCGCGAAATCCGTGCTCGCGAGGGCCACCCGGGCTGGAATGCGCGGCTCCGACGGCGTCAGGCCGGGGCGGTCACCCAGTTCGGCAGCTCGCGCTCGAGCGTGGCCAGCGGCAGCGAACCGTGGCCGAGCACCTGGTCGTGGAACTCGCGCAGGTCGAACCGCGAGCCGTCGCGTTCGGTGAGCTGGCGACGGAGCTGCTCGATGGCCCGCTGGCCAAGCTTGTACGTCAGGGCCTGGGCCGGCCACGCGATGTAGCGATCGGTCTCGATCGTCGCATCGGTCAGCCCCAGGCCGGCCTGGAGCAGGAAGTCGATGGACTGCTGGCGCGTCCAGCGGAGCGCGTGCATGCCCGTGTCGACGACCAGCCGGGCGGCCCGCCACGCCTGTCCGTCGAGCATCCCGAAGCGCTCGGCCTCGCTCCGGAACAGGCCCATCTCGTCGGCCAGCCGCTCGCTGTACAGGCCCCAGCCCTCCACGTAGGCGCCGCCGACCATCCGCGAGCCGAGCCGCCGGAACGTGTTGAGGTTCGGGTTCTCCATCTCGAGGGTGATCTGGAAGTGATGGCCGGGCACGGCCTCGTGATAGGTCGTCGTCGCCAGCTTCGTGTATTTGCGCGACGGCAGGTCGTAGCCGTTGGCGTAGTAGATCCCCGGCCGGGTGCCGTCCGTGGAGGGCGGGTAGTAGTAGGCGAACGGCGCGTCCGCCTCCTTGAACTCCTCGACCGCGCGGACCTCGAGCCCGGCCCGGGGCAGGGTCCCGAAGTAGCGCGGGGCGAGGGCGATGGCCCGGTCGATGTCCTCGGTCGCCCGGGCGAGCATCTCGTCCTTGGTCCTCGGCGTGTTCGCCGCATCCTCGTCGGTATGAGCCCGGTAGGCTGCCGTGTCGTCGCCGAACCCTGCGCTGTTCGCGATCGCCCGGCGCTCGGCCTCGATCGACGCGAACTCATCGAGCCCGACGCGGTGGATCTCCTCGGGGTCCATCTCGAGCGTCGTCCAGGCCCGGATCGCGGTGCGGTAGAGGGCGTCGCCGTTCGGGGCCGACCAGATGCCGGGATCCGTGCGCGAAGCGGCGAGGTAGGGACCGCGGAGGGCCTCGAGGAAGGCCGCGTCGGCCGGGCGAACGACGTCACGGACGATGTCCCGGATCCGCTCGCGATCGCCGTCCGAGGCCACCTGCGCCGCCCCGACCACCGGCGACTCGTCGACCGGGATCTCGAGCAGGCGCTCGATCTGGGCGATCGTCCGTTCGGCGACGATGCGGGGAGCGGTGAGCCCGCTGGCCAGCCCCTCGCGGAGCAGGTCGGAGCAGGCCTCGATGAAGGCCGGATAGGCGCGCAGGCGGCCCTCGAACAGGTCGAGGCGCTCGGGTGTGTCGGCCTTCTGGAACTGGACGATCGCCGGCAGGAGGGTCTGCGGGCCGCCCATCTGGTCGACGACACGCAGCACGTCGATGCGCTGCTCGTGCTCCTCGACGCCGAGGTCGCAGACAACGCGGATCATGTCGAGGGTGATCCGGTCCTCGACGCGGTAGGCCGTCGGTCGGGATGGCCTCGGCCTCGCGGCGGGTCGACACCCACAGGGCCTGCGCCTTGGCCCGGCCGGCCTCGCTGGGATCCTCGAGGCGGTCTGCGTAGCGCTCGTCGCCGTATACGGTCGCGGTCGTCGGATTGAGCTCCAGGATCGCTTCCCAGAAGCGGTCGGCGAGGGCGTTGACGGCGTTGGATGTCGGCTCGGTCACGCTCGGTCTCCCCAGTCCGGGCCGGCCCGTGGAGCCGGCCACATGGTCGCCAGGGCGGGCTCGTCGCCGAGCGCCCGGCACGTGATGGTTCGCACAGGGTACAGGAAGGTCGCGGAGCTCGCCGAGCGAAGGCGCCGCGGTGACCCGGCGCCGGTCGGATACGCGCGGGCAAGGCTCGCGAGCGAAGGCGCCGGGGTGGCCCGGCGCACGGGTCAGCCGGTCGGGCCGCCCGCTCCGCCGAACAGCGGCATCTGCTCGCCCGAGCGCTCGACGAGCGGATCCAGGCCGATGTACGGCTCCAGCTCCGCGAGGTCGAGCTCCTCGTGGGCCGCCCAGGTCCGGAAGTGGTTGGCCTTGATCAGGTGCCAGTTGCCGGCCTCGATCGCCTGGCGCAGCAGCGGCGACCGCTCGAGCTTGTAGCGGACGAGCTCGGTCCGTTCGGGGGCGATCACCATGATCCGCACGAGGTTCTCCTGGGACGGGATCCGGGCGTGGCGGCGGAGGATGGGCTCAGCCAGCATCGCAGTCCACTCGACCTCGAACAGGTAGGCGCCCCGCGAGCGGACGTACCAGATCGCGTCGACCGCCTCGACCTCCTCGGCCGCTCCGTGGCTGACCAGGGGCAGGTACGCGTTGAGCTCGCGTTGGTCGAGCCACGACGCCAGGGGCCGGCCACCGAGCCGCCGCGTCTGCTCCCGTTCGCTCAGCCACACCCGGTAGCCCGAGCCGATGGCCGCGTTTCGGCGAGGAGCGCGAGGAGCTCGGTGTGCTCCTGGCTGCGCTTGAGCAGGTCGTCGCCGGTGACGAGGCGGTCGGTGGTCGAGGCCAGGCTCCGGTACGAGGCGAGGCAGGCCCGGACGAGCGCCTCGTCCGGCAGGTCGTGGCCGGTGAACAGACGGGCGATCCGGTCGAAGAAGGCCGGTCTCGGACAGGCGTCCGGCCGTCGACAACAGGCTGAACACGGCCCACTCCACGCGGTCGGCGAGGGGCAGGGCGGCGGCGGCGATGTCGGCCTTCTCGGCGAGCCACCAGCGCCCCGGCTCGATCTCGACGAGCCGCTTCTGGTCCGCCCGGCCGAGCTCGTCGCGGATGACCGCGAGGACCGTCTCGACCTGGTCGTTCCCGGCCAGAGTGGCGGGCTCGCGGCGCTCGTCGCGCCGCGGGCGGGCGGTCAGGCCACGCGGGGCGATCATCGGCTCGGCTCGATCAGGGCGATCAGGGCGGTCGGGTCGCTCCCTGGCGAACCGGGAAGGGATCGGGTCGTTCGTGGATCCCGCCGCCCCGGATGCCGGGCTCGCCACGCGGCGGACGGTCCGACGGGTCGCCGGCGCGGTCGATCTGGTCGCGCGGATCGCCGAGCCCCGCGCCCGGGCCGGGAGTGGTCGCCTCGGCGGCAGGCGGGCGGTTCCTACGGTCGGCCTGGCCACCGGGCAGGTCGTCGGTCGGCGGCGCGACGAGCCGCCGGAGCATGCCCGCCCGGTCCATGCCGACGAGGACCTCGCCGAGGAGCCGCTCCTGGCGGGCCGGCTCGCCGCGGGCCTGGAGGATCTCGACCGCGGTATCCGCGACGGTCTGGGCCGGCCTCGGCGCCGGAGAACGGACGCCGGTCGAAGCGCTCCGGCGCGGCGAAGAGGCCGCGTCCCGGCACGACGTCCGGGTCGCCTGTACCGCCCGGCGTAGGGGCCAGGCCGATGTTCGCCCGGGTCCGCGGCGGCGGCGCGAGCGTGCCGCCGGGCGGGATGAACTCGACCATGCCGCCGACTTCGTCGCCGGGCTCGCCCAGCCGCGCGCCGACGAGCCGGAACCCGGCCCGCACGCCACCGAGGGCCGCCGCGACGAGCGCTTCCGGCCCCCCGGCCTCGAGGAACAGGACCACACGCGCATCGCGGGCCAGCCACGGCTCGATGGCGGCGAGCGATCGGCCGAGCGCGGCCGCCTGCCAGCCCCATGGAGCCCGCCCGCCGGCCCCGAACAGCGATTCGAGCGGCAGCAGGGCGGCCGCCTCCCGTCCGAGGAGCCAGCCGGTCGCGAGGTAGGCGTACGGCGAGCCGGTCCTGGTTCGGCCGCTGCGGTGGCTGGCCGACGACGAGACGGACACGCGGCCGGGAGGTGCTTCCGGCGGCCTCGCGGGCCTCGGTCTCGAGCGACCGGAAGGCCGAGGCCGTGCCAAGCCGCACGACCGCGGTCGCCACGCCCTCGCCGAGGCTGCGCACGTCGTCGCCGAGCCGGGCCTGGGCCGGCCCGAACGCGTTGCCCTCGAGGCGCTGGACGAAGCCCCTGACGACCCGATAGCCATCCTCGAACGCGAGCCACGGGTTCCGTTCGCGCCACTGGTCGCCGGCCGGCAGCTTCACCCGGCCGCCGTGGATGCGCACGTTGGCGATGCGGCCCGGGAAGCCGTTCAGGCGACTCGCCGGCAGCAGCGCATGGAGCAGCGACAGGCGCAGCGCGGCCTCCACGGATGCCGAGCGGAGGTCCGTATCGATCCGGTCGAGGATCGCCTGGAGCCCGTCGAGCTGGCGCGGCGAATGGAGGTCGAGCAGCTGGTCGACGAGCTGGTCGTGGCCGTCGAGCGTCGGGAACCGCTCGTGGAGGAGGTGCCAGGCGTGGCCGCGCGGGTGGATCGATTCGGCCCGGTCCAGGTCGTCCTCGTCGATCGGGGCGTGGCGCTGCTCGCCACCGCCGAGCTGGTCGCGGCAGACGATGCAGCGGTAGTGCTTGCGCAGCAGGCGACCCCTGGGCGCCCAGCGCTGGGACGCCGCGGCGGCTGCGGCGGCGCTGTCCGCAGGCGACATGACCGTCTCGCCGGCGTCGTCTCCGTCGTGGCCCGAGTCCGAGTCGTCGTCGCCCTCGCCCTGGGCCTCCCAGATGAACTCGTCCACGACCGCGCTCCGGCCGCAGGTCGGGCAGCGGGTCGCGAACGTGTCGCCGATCGACACGCGCAGGCTCGACTGGCCGCGCGGGGCCGCGCCGAGGGCCTGGAACGCCGCGTCGAGATGGCGCACGTCGGGTGGCCGAAGGACGATCTCGGCCAGGAGGCGGGTCAGCGGGTTCGACTCCATCGACACCGCGCGGCGCTGGCGGTCAACGGCGGCTCGGGCCACCCAGCCGCCCCGGCCGTGCAGGTCGACGACGACGTCACCGGGCGACGAATGCCCCTCGATGGCGGACGCGACGAGATCGGGCGGCGGGGGCGCGCCGAGGCGCTCGAACGCAGGGAGCGTGATGGCAGGGTCGGGGCGGGTGACCGAGTCGCGGGCGACCATGGTCCGGGCATTGTGCCACCCCACGTCACGCGGAGGGCCGGACGGCCCGGGATTCTGCTGCCTTGAGGCACCTGCCGGCGCGTCGCCGTGCCTGACGGCTTCCCCGCCCGGGTTCAGCCCGGGCTGGTCATCCGCGGATCGACCCACCAGGCCCTACGGCTCGTCGAGCTCGTCGGGCTCCTCTTCGAAGGCCTCGTCCGTGGTGACGTCCGCCGGCAGGACGCGATCGAGGTCCTCGATCTCCTCGTCCTCGACGTCGTCCTCGAGGTCGTCCTCGAGGTCCATCTCCTCGCGGATGAGTGTCCCCTTGGTGTACGGCCGCAGGTCGGTCGACTTGGCCGCGGTCGGGAAGCTGACCTTGCCGTAGTTGCGCGGGTCCTGGAACGTCTCCCGGATGATGATCCGGACGTCCTTGTCGCCGAGCGACGTGACCCCCGCCGCGTACTTGTTGCCGTCGGCCAGGAGCTTGAGCAGGCGGGCGGCCACGCGCGGCTCGACGGTCCCGATCCGGGCGTCGTTGCTGATCGCGATGAGCCGGTTGCCCTCGGGCAGGAGCTCGACCGCGTCGCCCGGGTTCACCTGGGCGAGCTTGGCGGATCGGCCAGCTCGATGAGTGCCGCGAAGCCGGTCTTGCCGGTCTCCTCGACGAAGATGCTGACCGGCGCCTTGCTGCCCGGCTTGGCCGGGACGGTCGCGTCGCCGGCGTCCACGAGGAGCGTCCGCAGCCGGTCGATGTTCCGTTCGGCGATGCGGTTCGTGGGGTCGAGGGCCAGCGCCGTCTGGTAGTGCTCGCGCGCCGCGCCGAGCTGGCCGAGCTCCCAGAGCGACTTGGCCAGCCGGTTCTCGGCCTCGACGTCGGGGCCCATCTCGAGGATCCGCTTGTTCGTCTCGGAGGCCGCGGCCCAATCGGCGGCGGTGGCCTGGGCGACGGCCTGTTCGGACAGCTGCCGCTTCAGGCGGATCTGGCTGGTCGCGGACGCTTTGCTGGTCTCGACTTCGGGGAAGGTCACGGCGGCGGGTCGTCCTTTCGGGCGTGCGCGAACGGCGCGGTGAAGAACGCACAGGTGCGAACGAGGTTTATAGCATCGAACGCCCGAAATCGTCCACCGGTGTGGGGCGTGCGCCCGCGTGGGGCGTGGCCCCCACGTGGCGCCCCCCTGGCCTCCCGAGGGCGCCGCGAGCAAGGGGGTTCGGACGATGCCCCTCAGGACATCATCCCGAGATCCGCGCCCGCTCGCACGCCGCCACCTCTCTTTCATCCCGGATCGATGCCCCACGGGGCATCTCAGGCGTCGGCCTTGGGCCGAGGGCGATTCCTGGGCGCCTCGATCCGCCGCGCGGAACACGGTCGCCTCTCATGGGCCAGACGAGGACCCTGTGATGCCCGCCCGGGCATCGAAACCGGATGGATCCGAGCCATCCCCACGCTCAGATTCGCACGCCCCGATCGTGATGCCCCGACGGGCATAGCGGCGCAAAGGTGTCCCCCGGGGCCTGAACGGGGGCCGGACTATGTCCCGCGCAACCCCAGGTTCCAGGCGAGGACGGCCACCGCGAGGGCGGTGAGCAGGATCGACTGCCACAGGAAGCGCGGATCGCGGCGCAGGGCGGGAGCCGTGCCGCGGAGCGTGTCCCAGAGGTAGAACACGAGCGTCAGCAGTGCCGGGAACAGGAGCCGCGGCGTGGCGACCGCACGCAGGACGCCGGCCGCGATCGCGATCGAGGCGGCGTATGTGCCGGCGGACCAGATCGCGTCGCTCATCCCGGACAGGCGCTCGACCGCGAACCGGTAGCCGAGGAGGCCGGCGACGAGCGCGTCGGCCAGGGCGATCGCGACGATGCCGGTCTCGGAGATGGGCGGGCCGAGTTCGGTGGCGCCCGGGCCCGGCTCCACGATGCCGCCGGTGACCATGCTCGCGGTGCCCAGGAACGCGAGGAACGCGGCCACGAGTGCCGTCGCGAGCAGGGACGTGCGGTCGACCTGGGTCATGCCCCCGGCGCGGTCGAACACGCGCGTCTCGAGCCGGAGCGCGATGTCGAGCAGGAGGCCAGCGCCGACGAGCGCCGGCACGAGCGCGAGACCCAGGGGCACGATGCGGATCGATCCGAGCGCGCCAACGGCGACGATCGCCGGGATGATCGTCGATTCGAGGGGCACCGGCGCGGGTCGCAGCGCGCCGTCGAAGAGGACGGCCCGGCCGCCCAGCCAGACCGCGGCGAGCAGGAGTGCCGCGACCGGCCAGATCAGCGGCCCGTCGAGGAGCCGCGACAGCCCGATGACCGTGACGGCGAGCACGACGAGCTCGAGCTGGTGGCGATGCCGCGGACCCATCGGCTCGATGGTACGCGACCGCTCAGTGCCCGAGCCGGGCGGCCTTTCCGGCGACCCACGCGAGCAGGTCGGCCCGGGAACGCGTGTTGAGGACGGACTTCGGCTCGACCCACGCCCGGCGGGCCTGGGCGATGCCCCAGCGCAGGAACTCGAACTCCTCCACGCGATGGGCGTCCGAATCGATCGACAGGATGCAGCCGAGCTCCACGGCGTGCCGCGCCCGCGAGTCGGACAGGTCGAGCCGGTGGTCCGAGCCGTTCATCTCGAGGGCCGTGCCGGTCTCGGCGGCGGCGGCGTAGACCGCGTCCCAGTCGAGGTCCAGGTCGTCGCGGGTCTGGATCATCCGCCCGGCCGGATGGGCGATGACGTCGACGTGCGGGCTGCGGATCGCCCCCAGGACGCGGGCGGTGAGCTCGGCCCGGGATTGCTTGCGGGCGACGTGGAGGGAGGCGACCACGAGGTCGTAGCTGGCGAGGAGCTTGTCGTCGAAGTCGAGGCGGCCGTCGGCCCGGATCTCGAGCTCGCACCCGTGCAGGAGGCGGAACCCCTCGGCGGGCGTGGCGGCCGGGGCTTCGCCGGCCTTCTCCTCGCGGACGAACCGTGCGTTGAGGTCCGCGACGATCCGCCGCTGGAGCGCAACGCGGTCAGGTGTCAGGCCCCTGGCGATCGCCAGCGACTGGCTGTGGTCGGTCAGGACCTGGTAGGCGTGGCCGCGGGCGCGGGCGGCCTCCGCCATCGCCTCGATCGTGTGGACCCCGTCGGACCAGTCCGAATGGCTGTGGAGGTCGCCCCGGAGGTCGGCGAGCGTCACCAAGGTGGGCAGCCGGCCGGCCAGAGCCGCCTCGATCTCGCCCCGGTCCTCGCGCAGCTCGGGCTCGATGAAGGGCAGGTCGAGGAACGCATAGGCTTCGGCCTCGGTGGCGAACGTGCGCAACTCGGCCTTCGGCCCCTTCAGCGGTTCACCGTCCTCGTCGATGCGCAGGAAGCCCTTCTCGGACAGGCTCCAGCCACGATCGCGGGCGCGGGCCCGAAGCTTCACGTTGTGGTCCTTGCTGCCGGTGAAGTGGATCCGGTACGTGCCTGCCTCGCCGGGCGGCATGACCATGAGGTCCACCTGCGGTCCGCGGAGCAGGCCGACGGCCGCCTTGTGGCCGCCCCGGTTGATCACGCGGTCCACGGCCGGCAGCCCGACGAAGCGGTCCATGAGGGAAGCGGGGTCGCTCGTCTCGGCCAGGAGGTCCAGGTCGCCGATCGTCTCCCGGCGGCGGCGGAAGGAGCCGGCCGGCTCGATCGAGCCGACGCCCGGCACATCGCCCAGGACGGTCATCAGGCGGTCGAGGATAGCCTCGGCCTGGCCGAGGAGGAGGCGGTCCTGGCGGTTGGCGAGCGCCGCGATCCCTTCGAGGATCGA
This sequence comes from uncultured Chloroflexia bacterium, assembly GCA_963849405.1. GTDB lineage: Bacteria > Chloroflexota > Limnocylindria > Limnocylindrales > CSP1-4 > C-114. The sequence goes on along the minus strand of CAWKHG010000005.1, from coordinate 883,876 downwards.
CTGCTCGGACCGGGCCGACAGGCCGCGCACCTCGCGGAGGCGCCCACCCTCGGCGGCCACCCGCAGCTCCTCGAGCGTGGAGATGCCGAGCTGCTCGTGGATGAGGCGCACCGTCCGCGGCCCGAGACCGGGGACCTCGAGCATCTCGACGAGCGACGGTGGGATCTCGGCCCGGAGCTTGTCGTAGAAGCGCATCCGGCCGGTCGTAACGAGCTCGGCGATCTTGTCGCTGATCGCCTGGCCGACGCCGGCGATACGTGGCGGACTCCCACGCCGGTAGGCGTCCGGGACATCGACGGGGCTGTGAGCGAGCGCGTCGGCCGCACGGTGATAGGCCACGGTCTTGAAGACGAGCTCGCCCTTGACTTCGAGCATGTCCCCGATCTCGTGGAAGATCCGGGCGAGGTCGCCGTTGTCGAGCTCGTCCATCGGCGGCATCTCGGCCAGGGCGACCTCGGTGGCGCCTTCTGTGGTCGGGGCCGGTGTGGTCTCGGGCTCGGCGTGGCTACGGGAGCGAGGCATTCAGGCAGGTTAGCGGACATACCGCGCGGGCAGGGCCTGCGGGCGAAGGCGCCGCGGTGACGCGGCGCACGGGAGTGGCGAAGGAAACTCGGCTACCCGGCGGGTGCACTCCTAGGGTGATGACGCGCCTGAGTTTGACCCGATCAACCCCCAGGCTGAGCTAGGCGGCCACCACGCGGTCGCGGCCGGCGCTCTTGGCCGCGTAGAGCGCCCGATCCGCGTCGGCGACGATCGCGTCGATCGGCTCGTCGGCCACGTGAGAGACAGCCACCCCGACCGAGACGGAGACGCCTGGCACGCCGAGCGGCCGCAGGTCGAGGGCGCCAACGGCCAGGCGGACCCGTTCCGCGATCTCCAGGGCACCCCGGAGCGTGGGGTCGCGCAGCAGCACGGCGAACTCCTCGCCGCCGAACCGGGACGGGACGTCGTCGTCCCGGACGGCCCCGGCCACGGCTCCGGCGACGGCGCGCAGGACCTGGTCGCCCGTGGCGTGGCCGTACCGGTCGTTGACCTTCTTGAAGTGGTCGATGTCGATCATCAGGACGCCCAGCGCGTCGTCGGCCCGCCGGCGCCGGGCGAGGAGGCCGCAGAACTCGTCGAAGTAGCGGCGGTTCGGCAGCCCGGTCAGCGCGTCCGTGGCGGCGCGCGCCTCGGCCGCCCGATGCGAGTAGGCGCGCTCGAGCGCGGCGGAGGCCTCGATCGCGGCCCCGGCGAGGATCCGCGAGGCGACCCGCGGCCATGGCTCGGCGGTCCGCCGCGAGAGGACGATGGCGCCGACCACGCCGGCCTGGGTCACGAGCGGGGCGGCGAGCGTGTGGGCCAGCCCGTAGGTCTCGCCGACGCGCTCGGCCAGGCGGTCCGCGACCCGGCCGGCGGGCCCCCGGCCGACCGCGATGGCTGTCGTGTCCCGGCCTTCGTGGGCGGCCACGAACGCCCGCACGGAGGCGATCGCCCGGAGGGCCGGCTGGGACCGGCGGCGGTCGCCATCGCCCCGCTCGGCCGAGCGTCGGTCCACGGGGTGCATGTCGCGCGCCCGGCGGGTGGGCGGACTGCCCTGCGAGCGCGCTCGCGGACGGATCGCCGTGGGCGCTGCGGTCGCGGACCCGCCTGCGGACCCTGAACCGCCCCCGACACCGACCGCCACCGCGGACGGGACGGCGATCGGCACGGCCACGAGGCGGAGGTCCTCCCGGCGACCCGAACCACGGTCGTTCTCGAACGCGCCGGCCGGCATCTCGAGGTCCGTGACCGGCAGGATCGTCCGCGAGCTGGGCACGCCGGGCCGGCGGCTGACGAGCGTCGCCTCCAGGACTCGCGTGTCGGGATGGAGGCGGACGACGACGGTGTGGTCGGCGCCCGTCTCGACGTCGAGCTCGTCGACGATCGCCTCCACGATCGCGTCCGGCGACACCGAGCGCGACAGCCCTTGCAGGATCCGGGCGACGCTCTCGGCCTCGGCGCGCCGGCCGAACTCCCGGCCACGCACCGCCTCGCGATGGAGGACGGCGGCGAACCCTCCGAGCATGACGAGGCCGGCGATCAGCCAGTCGACGGGCTGGCCGCGGTCGATCACGAGCCGGGCGGCCGCAACGATGGCCAGGAAGAGGAAGGTTGCGGAGAGGGCCCACCACGTGCGCCGGATGTATCGATCCTGCGGTTCCGTCTCGCGGGCGGTGCGGGCGGTGGGGCCTGCCACGGTCCCAAGGATGGCGGATATGAGCGGTCAGCACCAGTCCGCGAAGGCAGTACCTGCGGTGGGCGGGGATAGGACTTTCGTACTATCCGCCGCCCGAAACGACCTCGGCGACGGACGCTTCGGGGGCCGGCAGGGCGACCAGCTTGCGGCGCGGCGTGGCCGGCGCGTGGGAGCGGCCCTCCGTGGCGCTGCCCGGCCCGCCGGCCCTGGCGGAGCTGTGCCCGCCCGCGCCCTTCGCCCGGTACATCGCGCCGTCCGCGGCGGCGATGAGCTCGGGACCGGTCCGTGCGTCGGACGGGAATGTGGCCTGGCCGATCGATGCGGCGACCGGGACGGGTCCACGGGTGGTGGACTCATACGCGCGCTCGCCGAAGGCGGTGAGGATCCGCTCCGCGGCGGCCGTGGCCGCTGCGGCATCGGTGTCCGGCAGGATCACGGCGAACTCGTCGCCGCCGTAGCGGGCCGGAATGTCGGACGCGCGGAGCGACGACCGGATGAGCTCGCTGGACCAGACCAGCACCCGGTCGCCGAACAGGTGACCGAACGTGTCGTTCACGAGCTTGAAGTCGTCGAGGTCGATCATCGAGCAGGCTCACCGGCAACCCGGAGCGCTGCGCGCGGACGAGCTCCTCGCCGATCCGTTCGTGGATGTACCGGTGATTGAAGAAGCCGGTCAGGTGGTCGTGGTCGGCGAGCTTGCGGGCGTCCTCGTAGAGCCGCGCGTTCTCCAGCGCCATCGCCGCCTCGTTGGCCATCGAGCGGGCGAGCTCGACGCGATCGGGATCGATCGGGCCGGACTGGCGGGAGATGAGCTCGACGAGGCCGATCGCCTCGCCCTTGGCGACGAGCGGGAGCATGACCAGGCGCTTGTCCCGGTGGCGGCGGAGCTGCTTGACCTCGGCCTGGTCCGCGGCGGGGTCGTCCACGTCGACGATGAGGCTGGTCTTGTCCTCGAGCAGGCGCCGCGTGGCCGGGAACCGGTCGAGCTGGAACGACGGCTCGAGATCGGCGCTCGCGAGGTCCGGGTAGAACCCGTAGGTCAGGATCCGGTCGCCCGCCCGGTCCCAGTAGCTGATCGCACATTGGTCGAATCCCATCGCCAGCGCGAGGTGCTGGGCGATCAGGTCGGCGACCGTTTGCGGGTCGAGGCTGTGGGCCAGCTCGCCGCTCATGTCGAGAAGGCTGCGCAGCTCCCCGGCGAGGGCCTGGGCGTGGGCGAGCAGGCGGACCGACTCGATCGCGGTCGCGGCCTGGTCGGCGAGGATCATGAGGACGTCCAGGTCCTCGGTCCGGAACTGGTTGAGGCCGAGCTTGGAGAGGGTGATGGCGCCCGTGACGCGCTCGTCGTAGCGGAGCGGCACCACGAGCATCGACTCGTCGACCTCGTCCGTGCCCGGGATGTGGTGGCCGCGCGGGTCGGCGTTGGCGTCCGGGATCAGGAGCGGCGTCCCGTGCTCGGCAGCCCAGCCCGTGAACCCGGCACCAAGCCGGGTCTCGAGCAGGGCCATGTCGACCTTCTCGTACGCGCCGACCGTGCCGGCGAACGCGATCGGCCGGAGCCTGTCGGGCTCCTCGAGGATGTACACCCGGGCGTTGTGGTAGTCGATGATCCGCTGCGTCTCCTCGACGACGGCCTGGCCGACGGACTCGATCGAGTTCTGGCGGCTCATCCGGGCCGAGGCGGCCTGGAGCATGCTCATCTGGCCGGCCCGGATCCGCGTCTGCTCGAACAGCTCGGCGTTGCTGATCGCGATCGAGGCGTGCGTGGCGAGCGCTCGGACGAACTCGATGTCGGAGTCCGTCCAGTGGTGCGGCTCCCTGGTCACCGCGCTCACCGCGCCGATGACGCTGTCGTGGCCGATCAGCGGGACCACGAGGTCGGCCGAGAACCGATCCGTCTCGGCGTAGCGGGACTGGAAGGCCTGGACCTCGGCCGGCATGGCGGCCGTGTCGTCGACCGCGTACGGACGGCCGGTCTCGAACACGTCGCGGAACGACCCCTCGTCCGTGCGGAAGACGGGCAGACGGCTCGCGACGCCCGGCGCCAGTCCGGCGGCGGCGGCCACCTCGAGGCGGCCCTCGCGGAGGATCCGGATCGTCACGGCGTCCACGCCGAGGATGCGATAGGTCTCGTTGACGACGGTCTCGAAGATCTCGGCCCGGTCGAATGTGCGGGTCAATCGCTCGGCGATCGCGAGCACGGCGTGCATCCGTTCCTGGAGACGCTCGTCGGCCTCGGCTTCCATCGCCCGCGTGGTGACGACCCTCGTGATCGCGACCCGCAGGATGATCGCCGCGACGATGAGGATCAACAGCTCGATGAGCAGGATCAGGTCGCCGAAGACCCAGGGCCGGGACGCGAGGGGAGGCAGGAGGGTCACGCCCACCGTCACCGCGACCGTGAGGAGCGCCGTCCGCACCGGGAGGAGGGCGGCGGCCACGAAGAGCGGGATGCTGGCCAGGCCGACCGACAGCAGGCCGCCGGCGGCCTCGGTCATGATCGAATAGGCGAGCACGGCGAAGATGGCCAGGGGGATCGACGAGAGGGGCAGCCGCACGGGGGCCCCGACGCCAACGAACTGACGTGCCCGGTCCAGGGATCGACGCAGCGACGACGGGCGCCGGCGCGGCGTGCCGGCGTGGGTGACGCGCGGCGGGGCCGAGGCGCGCTCGGCGATCCCGACCGAGGGCATGGCGGCACTCGGACGTGCCGGCAGGGCCGCCGGTCGATCTGGCTGGGCACTCATACCCGACAAGGGTCCCATGACCCTCGTGCGGCAACGCCTCCACGGTGGTACCCCCGGGGCGGCTCATATGTACCCTCCCCCGTTCGCACGCGGGCGCCGCGGCCCCTCGGGCGACCCGTTCCGGCGGCTTGCGACGCCGATGCCCGCACGACTACACTCGGGCCGCTCCCCCGCGGCCGGTGTGTCCGTCGCGTCCGCCTCGGGATGCCGCTCCAGGTCGCATCGGAGGGGTCAGCTCCCGGTGGACACCGGACCCAGTACCCGCGGCGCTCCAGCCCCGTCGGGCGGCGCCACGGTCAATCCCCAGGTCCGCACCCGCTAGGCGGTCGAGCGCCACCCGGTCCAGCCGGGCGGCCCCACCATCCCGCGGGCCCGGATCCGTCCGCGAGGTGGCCAATGTTGTACCTGAGCCAGGCGATCGGCCGGCCGGTACGCGACGTCAACGACGAGGAGATGGGTGAGGTCGCGGACCTCATCGTCGCCCTCGGCGGGCGCTATCCGCCGGTCACCGGGCTCGTGGTCAAGACCGACCGCCGGCGCATCTTCGTCCCGTGGACCTCGGTCGAGTCGCTCGACACGAGCGGGGCCAAGCTCCGGACGGCGACCATCGACATCGGCAAGTTCCAGCAGCGCCCGGACGAGATCCTGCTGCGGGCCGATCTCATGGACAAGCAGATCGTGGACATCGACGGGCGCAAGGTCGTCCGGGTGAACGACCTCCGACTCGACGAGGTCGGTGGGGCGCTCCATCTCGTGGCCGTCGACGTGGGTGGCGCGGGGCTCCTGCGCCGCCTGGGGATGGAGGGGCCATCCCGCTCGATCGCCCGCAACCTGCGGATCTCGGTCCCCGAGCGCTACATCGACTGGGAGGACGTCGATCCGGTCGAGACGTCGGTGGCCTCGATCAAGCTGCGCGTGCCCCACGGCGGCCTGGCCGAGCTCCACCCCGCGGACCTCGCGACGATCATCGACCAGCTCGCGCCGCGCGACCGGGCCGGCGTGCTGGCGTCCCTCGACGACGAGGACCTGGCCGACACGATCGAGGAGATGGAGCCCGAGACGCAGGTCGAGGTGCTCGAGGACCTCGAGCCGGCCCGCGCCGCCGACATCCTCGAGGAGATGTCCCCGGACGACGCGGCCGACCTCGTGGCCGACCTCTCGGAGACCGCCCGGGGCGAGATCCTCGCCCTCATGGAGCACGACGAGGCCGCCGAGGTCCGGGAGCTGCTGAGCTACCCCGAGGACACCGCCGGCGGGATCATGACGACCGAGTTCGTGGCGGTCCCGGAGCACCTCACCGCCGCCCAGACGATCGACCGCCTGCGTGAGCTAGAGCCGGACGCCGAGACCATCTACTACGTGTACGTCACCGACGACGACGGCAAGCTCGTGGGCGTCCTGTCGCTGCGGGACCTGATCGTGGCGCCCCCGGATCGGGTGATCTCCGAGGTGATGATCCGCGAGCCGGTCGTCGTGGACGTGCTGGCCGACCAGGACCAGGTCGCCGAGATCGTGGCCCACTACAACCTGCTCGCCGTGCCGGTCATCGACGACGAGGGCCGCCTGGCCGGCATCGTCACGATCGACGACGCGATCGACACGGTCCTGCCGACATCCCGCAAGCGACGCCTGCCCCGCCCGTTCGCGCGCGGCCGGAGCGACGAGCGGTGAGCGCGCGACGGCTCCGGGACGATGCCTGAGCTCCCTTCGGTCAAGGGCGTCGCGCGGACCGCGAGCGCCGGTGCCCGCAATGCCGTGGGCCGGGTGGGAAGCGTGCGGCGGCGGGTCGGCCCGCCCCCGACCGTCGGTCCCCTGGCCCGCCTGCGCGACCGGATCGAGCAGCGCGAGTTCCTGCGGCTGCGCGGGCGCTTCCGCGGCCGGAAGGGCATCCTTGCGTTCCTGGCGGTCATGGGTCCCGGGCTCATCGCCGGGATCGCCGGCAACGACGCGGGCGGCATCACGACCTATTCCGTGCTCGGGGCGCGCACCGGCCTGACCCTGCTGTGGATCTTCCCGATCACGATCGTGATCCTGGCCGTGGTCCAGGAGATGGTGGCCCGGCTGGGCGTCGTGACCGGCCAGGGCCTGTCGGACCTCATCCGCGACCGGTTCGGCGTCCGCTGGACGGTCTTCGCGATGGTGGTCCTGCTCATCGCGAACATCGCCAACACGGTCGCCGAGTTCGCCGGCGCGTCGGCGGCCATGGAGATCTTCGGCATCCCCCGGATCGTCGTCGTGCCGATCGTGGCCGTCGCGATCTGGGCGCTCGTGCTGTTCGCGTCCTACCGGGTCGTGGAGCGGGTGTTCCTGTCCGTCTCGCTCGTCTTCGTCACGTACATCGCGTCGGCCGTGCTCGCCCATCCGGACTGGGGCGCCGTCGCGCGGTCGTTCGTGACACCGTCGGTCACGTTCAGCGCGCCGATCCTGCTGTTGATGGTGGCCGTGGTCGGCACGACGATCACGCCCTACATGCAGTACTACCTCCAGAGCGCGGTCGCCGAGAAGGCGATCGGTGAGGAGGAGCTGCGGCTCGAGCAGGCCGACGCGATCGGCGGCGCGATCTGGACCAACGTGATCGCCGTGTTCATCGTCATCGCCACCGCGGTCACGGTCTTCGGCCACGGCGACATCGAAAGCGCGGCGGACGCCGCCCGGGCGCTGCAGCCGGTGGCCGGCGACTTCGCTGAGCTGCTGTTCGCGGTCGGGCTCTTCGGCGCCTCGGTCCTGGCGGCCACGATCATGCCGATCTCGACCGCGTTCGTGATCTGCGAGGCGTTCGGCTGGGAGTCGGGCGTCGGCAAGCGCTTCTCGGACGCGCGCGCGTTCTTCGGGATCTACACGTTCGTGCTGCTCATCGGCGCGCTCATCGTGCTCGTGCCGGGCCTCGACCTGACCGGGGTCATCGTCGGCTCACAGAACCTGCAGGGCCTCCTGCTGCCGGTCGTGCTGGTGTTCCTGGTCCTGCTCGTCAATGACAAGCGTGCTCATGGGCCGCCACGCCAACGGCCGCAAGGCGAACGCGATCGCCTGGCTGGCGGTGGGGCTGGTCGTGCTGCTGGACGCCGTGCTGCTCGTCGTGACGCTGCTCGGGGTGTTCGGCGTCCACTTCACGTAGGGCCGGCGGGTGACGCGTGCCTACGTCCTTGAGCACGTGACAGGAGCGGGGTACGGCTCCCCTACGACCTGGCCTGAACGCTCACGTAGTGTGCGCCGGGTCCACCCCGGCGCCTTCGCTCGGGAGCCTTGCCCGTCGCGGTGACGTACTCGTGCGCCGGGCGCACCCCGGCGCCTTCGCTCGGGAGCCTTGCCCGGGCCAGCTACATCATCACCAGGCCGCCGTCGACGGCGAGCACCTGGCCGGTGATGAACGCGGCCTCGTCGGAGGCGAGGAAGGCCACGGCCGAGGCGATCTCGTCGGCCGTGCCGAAGCGGCCGAGCGGCGTTCGATCGGTGATCTGGGCCTGGAGCGCCTCGGGCAGGTCCTGGGTCAGCTCGGTGAGCACGAAGCCGGGCGCGACCGCGTTGGCGGTGATGCCTCGCGACGCGAGCTCCCGGGCGGTCGCCTTCGTCAGGCCGATGAGGCCCGCCTTCGCGGCGCTGTAGTTGGCCTGGCCGGTCTGGCCCGCCTGGCCGGATACGCTCGTGATGCTGATGATCCGCCCCGACTTGGCCTTGAGCATCGGCCGGGTGACCGCCTTGATCGTGTAGAACGCCCCGAACAGGTTCGTCTCGAGGACCTCGCGCCACGCCTCGACGCTCATCCGCATGATCAGGTCGTCGCGGGTGATGCCCGCGTTGTTGACGAGGATGTCGATCTTGCCGAAGGCCGCCAGGCCGGCCGCGACGACCGCCTCGGCCGCGGCCGGGTCCGAGACGTCGCCCTGGACGGCGAGGGCTCGCCGGCCGAGCGCCTCGACGGCGGACGTCGTCTCCTTCGCCGCGGCCTCGTTGCCGCGGTAGCTGAACGCGACGTCGGCGCCCTGGGTGGCGAGGCGCAGGACGATCGCCCGGCCGATGCCGCGCGAGCCGCCGGTGACGATGGCGCTCTTGCCGGACAGGTCGATCATGCCGGGACCTCCTGGCTGGCCCGGGCGGGCTCACCAGGGGCGACGTCGTCGAGGTCGATCTCGCGGCCACCCACGGGCGTCGCCATGAGCGCCGCGAGGGCCGGCGGGATGGGATCGACCGAGTCCCAGTCGAGCGGCGGCCGGATGTGGACATCCTCGGGGCGGATCCGCTCGTCGACGCCGATCGCCCGGGCCGGGTCGGCGGTCCATTCGATGGCGACGGCACCGCTCGTGAAGCCCGCCCCGAACGCGACGATGACGATGTGGTCGCCGACCTTGACCCGGCCGCTGTCGACGGCCTCGGCGAGCGCGATCGGGATCGACGCCGCGGACGTGTTCCCGTAGCGGTCCAGGTTGACGAACATCTTCTCCATCGGCAGGTCGAGGCCCTTGGCCACGGCCTCGATGATCCGGATGTTGGCCTGGTGCGGGATGAACAGGTCGATGTCGGCGGCGGTCAGGCCGGCCTTCTCCACGGCGGCGAGGGCGGTCGAGGCAAGGGTCCGCGTGGCGAACCGGTAGGTCTCCTTGCCCTCCATCCGGATGTGGTGCTCGCCGCGCGAGATCGTGCCGGGCGACGAGGGGGCCTTCGCGCCGCCTCCGGGCAGCCAGATCATGTAGGCGCCGGCCGGCTCGGTCGTGAGCTCGATCCCCTGGCCGCCGCCGGGCTCGTCCGCGGCGGACAGCACGACCGCCCCCGCCCCGTCGCCGAACAGGATGCAGGTGTTGCGGTCGGTGTAGTCGAGGAACCGGGTGAGCGTCTCGGCGCCGATGACGAGCGCGTGCTTGGCCATCCCGCTCGTGACGTGGGCGTGGGCCGAGGCGTAGCCGTAGACGAAGCCCGAGCAGGCGGCGGCCACGTCCATCGCGGCGGCCTTCGTGTTGCCGATGGCCTCCTTGACGAGGGCGGCGGTCGACGGCATCCAGTAATCGGGCGTGAGCGTGCCGACGAGGATGAGGTCGATGTCGTCCGGCTGGAGGCCCGCGACCGCGATCGCCCGGAGGCCCGCGACCGCGGCCATCGAGGCGGTCGTCTCGTTCGCAGCCGCGACCCGCCGCTCGCGGATGCCGGTCCGGGTCCGGATCCACTCGTCGGACGTGTCGACCATCTTCTCGAGGTCGGCGTTGGTCAGGATCTGCGAGGGCGCGTAGCGCCCCCAGCCCGTGACGTGGGCGGTACGCAGCCCGGGTGTCCCCCGATCGGCGCGCGGCGTGCTCACAGCGGCTCCACCTCGATGAGCGGTTGCTTCGCCTTGACGAGCGAACCGGTCTCGGCCACGACGCGGACGACCCGGCCGGCGAGGTCGCTCTTGATCTCGTTGAACAGCTTCATCGCCTCGATGAGCCCGATGACGGTGCCCACGGCCACCTCGCTGCCCGTCGTCACGAACGGTGCCGAGCCCGGCGCGGGTGACGAGTAGAAGATCCCGGTGAGGGGCGCCTTGACCGACGGTCGCTCCGGTGGCCCGGGCGCTTCGCTCGTGGCCGAACCCGCGTCCGCTGCGGGGGCGGCGGCCACGGCCACGGGTGCAGCCGCGACGAGCGCGGACGGCTTGCGCAGGACGAGGCCCGTCCCGCCAGCCTCGACCTCCAGCTCCGCCAGGTCGCTGCGCGACAGGAGGACCGCCAACCGGTCGATGAGGGCGAGGAGCGACGCATCCCCATCGCCGAGCCGGGCGAGCAGGGCGGGGTCCGAGGCCTCGATGACGGGCTCGACGCCGACGGTCGGATCGTGCGGCTCGGTCAGCCCGGCCGGCTCCGGCGCGGCGACAGGCTCGGGGGTCGCGACGGGTTCGGGCGTCCCGCTCGACCCCGTCATCCGTCCCACCGCCGGAAGACGAGGGCGCTGTTCTGGCCCCCGAACCCGAAGGAGTTGCTCAGCGCGTAGTCGACCTTCATCGAACGCGCGGCGCCGGTGACGATGTCCAGGCCCTCGGCGTTCTCGTCCGGGTCGACCAGGTTGATCGTGGGCGGTACGCAGCCCTCGCGCATCGTCATGATCGTGATGACCGCCTCGATGGCGCCGGCCGCGCCGAGGGTGTGGCCGATCATGCTCTTGTTGGCCGTGATCGGGACGCGCGGGGCATGCGCGCCGAAGATCGTCCGGATGGCCTGCAGCTCGGCCTTGTCGCCCTCCGGGGTCGAGGTCGCGTGGGCGTTCACGTGGGCGATCTCTTCGGGCGTGAGGCCGGCCTTCTCGAGCGCCCGCCTGGCCGCCCGGACGGCCCCGATCCCGCCGGCCGCGGGCAGGGTGATGTGCGAGGCGTCGGCCGTCGCGCCGTAGCCGACGATCTCGGCGAGCGGCTCCGCGCCGCGGGCCCGGGCGTGCTCGAGCTCCTCGAGGACCAGGACACCGGCGCCTTCGCCGGCTACGAACCCGTCCCGGCCCTGGTCGAACGGGCGGGAGGCTCCCTCCGGGTCGTCGTTACGGGTCGACAGGGCACGCATCGCGCAGAAGCCACCCACGAGCGGCTCGTAGATGCCCGCCTCGGTGCCGCCGGCCAGCATGACCTCGGCGTCCCGGCGGCGGATGGTCTCCCACGCTTCGCCGATCGCGTGACCGCCGGTGGCGCAGGCCGACACGACCGCGAAGTTGGGGCCGAGGGCACCGCTGTTGATCGCGATCTGGCCGGCCCCGATGTTGGGGATGCCCATCGGGATGAAGAACGGGCTGATCCGGTCGGGGCCGCGCTCCGCGTTGATCGTGATGTTGTCCGTGAGCGTGCCCACGCCGCCCAGGCCCGTCCCGAGGATGACCCCGGTCGCCTCGGCCAGCTCGCCCTCGAGGTGCTCGGGCAGGCCCGCCTGGTCCATCGCCTCGCGGGCCGCGACGAGGCCGAACGCGATGTAGCGGTCCGTCCGGCGAAGCTCCTTGCGGTCGAGCACGTGGCTCGCATCGAAATCGTGGACCTCGCCGGCGATCTGGGACGTCACGCGCGACGGGTCGAACGCCGTGATCGTCTTGACCCCGCTGCGCCCGGCGGCCATCCCGGCCCAGGTGCTGGGGACGTCGTTGCCAAGGGCCGTCACGAGGCCCATCCCTGTGACGACGACGCGCCGCGCCGCGGGATCGGTCATCGGACGAGCTTCCCGGTCCGGATCGTGGCCGCCCGATAGATGTCGCCGGGCAGCCCGCGGGCCGACAGGGCGTCGCTCACCGCCATCGTGTCGAAGACCGCCCGCTTGATCTCGGCCGTGACCGTCTCGCCGTCGATGTCGATCAGGGCCCACGACGCCGTCGGGTCGCCGTCGAAGACGTAACCCGCCGAGCCGCCGTTGATGATCTGCTTGAACCCGAAGTCGCGGACCTCGGGGAGATGGGTGTGGCCGCAGCAGATGAGCCGGGCGTCGGTGTGCGACAGCCGCTCGATCGTGACCGACGCGTCCAGGCCGATGTCGAACCCGGCCGTCTGGGAGCCGGGCGAGGCGTGGGTGGCCAGGATGAGCATCTCGTCGACGCGCAGGCGACGCTCCGCGGGCAGCCGGCGCAACCAGTCGAGCCGCTCGTCCCCCAGCGCGTCGTGGGCCCATTCCGCGGCATAGCGGATCGCATCGGGGATCCCGTCCGTGTACGAGGGGAACGCCGCGGCGTAGTCGTAGTCGGCCACCGCGATGTCCGTGTTGCCCTGGACGACCATGGCGCCGGCGGCCTCGAGCTCCCGGATCCCGTCGACCGCGCCGGCCGGATCGGGGCCGTTGATGACGAGGTCGCCCGCGATGAGGATCGCGTCCGGCTTGGCCGTCTTGATCGCCTTGCGCACGGCCGCCAGCGCCAGGGCGTTGCCGTGGACGTCCGAGAAGAGCGCGACCCGCGTGCTCACCGGAGCACCGACGCGTCGGGGATGATGAAGCTCAGGGTCGCCTCGCACGCCACCTCGCCGTCGACCGTGGCGACCGCCCGGCCGCGCCCGAACCGCCGGCCGAGCTTCTCCATCGTGACCTCGAGGCGGAGCGTGTCGCCCGGCGACACGACGCGCTTGAAGCGGCAGTCCTCGATGCCGGCGAAGAGCCCGATGCGCTCGCCGAAGCCCGGCTGCTTGGCCACGTAGACGGCCATCGTCTGGGCCAGCGCCTCCACCTGGAAGACGCCGGGCATGACCGGCAGGCCCGGGAAGTGACCCTGGAAATACCACTCGGTGGCGGTCACCGCCTTGAGTCCCACGATCCGGCCCGCCTCCGGGTCGTACTCCACGATCCGGTCCACGAGGAGCATCGGCCAGCGGTGCGGGATGAGGGCCTCGATCTCGCGGGTCGTGTGGACGAGCCCCGTCCCGGTCGCGCCCGGCGCGTCGGCCGGGTCGGCTGGGCTGATCGGCGCGGTGGTCGTATCGGTCACAGGGTGCTCCGTGCGGTCTGGGATGAGTGTGCGCTCCGGGCGATCGCGCCTGCGCCGAACGCGTGCAGCCCTGCACGACCCGCCGCGGGTCCGAGGCGGGACCGGCTCATGGCCGGCTGCCGGCCGCGAGGATGGCCGCCCCGCCGGCCCGGTCGAGCATGTTCGTGGTCATCTTGCCATCGAGGAACGCCTCGTTGGCCAGGAGCGCCGTGTGGATCTCGATGTTCGTCGTGAGCCCCTCGATGAGGAGCTCGTCGAGGGCCGCCTTCGAACGGGCGATCGCGGTCGGGCGGTCCGGACCCCACACGATGAGCTTGCCGAGGAGCGAGTCGTAGAACGGGGGCACCTCGTAGCCGGCGTACAGGTGCGAGTCCATCCGGATCCCGGGCCCGCCCGGGACCACGTAGCGCTCCACGGTCCCGGCCTGGGGCCGGAAGTCGGCGGCCGGGTCCTCGGCGTTGATCCGGAACTCGATCGCGTGGCCGCGGAACTGGACATCGGCCTGGGTGAACGAGAGCGGCTCGCCGGCGGCGATCCGGATCTGGGTGGCGACGAGGTCGATGCCGGTGAGCATCTCGGTCACCGGATGCTCCACCTGGATGCGGCAGTTGATCTCGATGAAGAAGAAGTCCCCGGCGCCGTCGACGAGGAACTCGAGCGTGCCCACGTTCTCGTAGCCCGCCGCGACCACCGCCCGGAGCGCCCGCTCGCACAGCTCCGCCCGGGCCGCCGCGTCCAGGGCCGGCGTGGGGCTCTCCTCGAGGATCTTCTGGTGGCGCCGCTGGACCGAGCAGTCGCGCTCGCCGAGGTGGACGCCGTGGCCGTACCGGTCGACCGCCACCTGGACCTCGACGTGGCGGTTGTTCTCCAGCCACTTCTCGAGGTACAGCGAGTCGTCGCCGAACGCGGAGCGCGCCTCGGAGCGGCAGATCTTGAGCGCCGTCTCGAGCTCGCGCGGGGTGCGGACCATGCGCATGCCCTTGCCGCCGCCACCGGCCGAGGGCTTGATGAGGACCGGGAAGCCGATGCGGGCCGCCTCGTCCAGGGCGTGGGCGTCGTCGCGCAGCAGGCCGTTCGAGCCCGGGATCGTGGGCAGGCCGAACCCGGCCAGGAGGCGCCGGCTGCCCTCCTTGGACGCGAACCGATCCAGGACCTGGGGCGACGGGCCGATGAAGGTGAGCCCGTGGGCGCGGACGACCTCGGCGAAGCCCTCGTCCTCGGAAAGGAAGCCGTATCCCGGATGGATGGCGTCGCAGCCGGTGACGAGCGCGGCGCTGATCACGGCGGGCGCGAGGAGGTAGCTCCGCTTCGCATCGGCCGGGCCGATGCAGATGGCCTCGTCGGCAAGCTGGACTGGAAGGCTCTCGCGGTCGGCCTCGCTGTAGGCCACGACGGCCGAGATGCCGAGGAGCCGGCAGGCACGCAGGATCCGTAGCGCGATCTCGCCGCGATTGGCGATGAGGATCTTCTCGAACATCAGCCGTCCCCGACCCGCGCCGGGGCACCGGAATCACCAGCGGCGGCCGGTGCGGGAGCGCTGGCGAGCTCGAGCCGGACGAGCTCCTGGCCGTACTCCACGGCCTCGCCCGATTCGACCACGGTCGCCCCGACCCGCCCATCGACGGGGCTGACCACGTCCTGGCGGACGCCCAGGACATCGACGAAGCCGAGCCGGTCGCCGGCCCGCACGCGCGTCCCGGGGCGCATCTCCGGTCGCGGCTGGAAGATCCCGACGGCCGGTGACGTCGCCACCGCCCGGTTCGGGTCGCGCGACGGCGCCGAGGAGGACCGGCCCGGGCCGATGGCCATCAGGCCCGTCGCCCCGTCCCGGCTCCCGCGGTGGCTCTCGACGGCGAGGGGCGAATGGCCGTGACCGGCGTGGCCGGGCTGCGGGCGCGACGGGCGGTCGGTGGAACGACGGCCGTGGAGCGATCCGTCCGCGGCGCCGGCCGGCCGGCGGAGGCGGATCTTCCAGGAGCCCTCGCGGATCTCGATCTCGCCGAGCCCGCTCGCACCAAGCTTGGCCACGAGGGCCGGCAGCAACTCCTCGGAGAGCCGGTCGATCGAGGCATGGTCGGCCAGCCGCCCGGCGTCGGCGGCCTCGGCCGATGCGGCGGCAGTGGCTGCAGCCGCGGTCCGGCGTTCGCGGCGGCGGCGCTCGTCGGACACCTAGACCTCGCCCCGGGCGGGCGGCTGGGGTCCGGTCCGGCCCGGTCCCCAGAGGCCGCGCAACCGGTCCGTGAAGCCGGGACGGTCGGGCGGCGGGGCCGCCTCCGGCTCGCTCACGGTCGTGTAGGGCCCGAGGTCGCGGTAGCGCCGGTAGCGAGCCTCGACGAGCTCGTCGAGTGGGATCCGGCCGAGCGCGTCGAGCTGGGCGACGATGACCGACCTGAGGCGCTTGGCCGTCTCGGTGGTGTCGTTGTGCGCCCCGCCGCGCGGCTCGTTGACCACCAGGTCGACCACGCCGAGGGCCTTCTGGTCGGCCGCGGTCATCTTCATCGCCATGGCCGCGGTCGCCGCCTGGTCGGGCGAGCGCCACAGGATCGCGGCGCAGCCCTCGGGGCTGATCACGCTGTAGACCGCGTTCTCGAGGGCGATGACGACGTCACCGACGGCGATCGCGAGCGCGCCGCCCGAGCCGCCCTCGCCAGTGATCACGGCCACGATCGGCGTCCGCAGGCGGGACATCAGGCCGATCGACCGGGCGATCGCGTCGGCGATCCCGCGCTCCTCCGACTCCGGGCCGGGGTGGGCACCGGGCACGTCGATGAACGTCACGATGGGCAGGCCGAAGCGCTCGCCGAGCTCCATGAGCCGCATGGCCTTGCGGTAGCCCTCCGGATGCGGCATGCCGAAGTTGCGCCGGATGTTCTCGTCGGTCTCGGCGCCCTTCTGCTGGCCGATGACGACCACCCGGTGGCCGTCGATCCGGGCGAACCCGGCGACGATGGCCGCGTCGTCGCCGAACGTCCGATCGCCGTGGAGCTCGACGAACTCGTCGGCCATCGCCGACACCAGCTCGAGGGTGTGCGGCCGCTTGACGTTGCGGGCGAGCTGGACCCGGGCCCAGACCGCGTCGCGCGGGTCGGCCGCGCCGGCGGCCGGCCGCTTGGCATCGTCGCGCTTCGGGTCGTCGCGCTTCGCCTCGTCGCGCGGGCGACCGCGCAGGCGGTCAACCACGGCCGGGGTCCCGATCGGTCGCGCTCGGGACGGACCCGACCTCGGGCGGCGCTTCTGTTTCGTCCGGCGCATCCGCCTCGCCTGTCGCGGCGGGTTCCGGCGCCAGCTTCCCGTTCGGCGATGGCGTGCCGTTCGGCGGGGCCGGCTCGGAATCCGGGATCACCCGTTCGGCGAGGGCCGTGAGGAACGACAGCGGCCGGAAGGCCGGGACGGTCACGGTCTCCACGGATTCGGCACCGAATCCGGCCGGTTCGAGGTAGCGCAGCAGGCGGGCGACCTCGTCGCGCAGCTCCGCCCGGACCACGATCCGGTCCAGGAAGCCGTGCTCGAAGAGGAACTCCGAACGCTGGAAGCCGGGCGGCAGCTCGGAGGCGATCGTGCCCGCCTGCACCCTCGCGCCGGCGAACCCGATGAGCGCGTTGGGCTCGGCGAGGTTCACGTCGCCGAGGACCGCGTACGAGGCGAACACGCCGCCGGTCGTCGGATCGGTGAGGATCGAGATGAACGGGACGCCCTCGGCGCGCAGGCGCTCGAGCGCGGCGATCGTCTTGGCCAGCTGCATGAGCGCGAGCGTGCCCTCCTGCATCCGGGCGCCGCCGGACGCGGACACGATGATCAGCGGCACGCGCATCTCGAGGGCCGCCTCGGCCGCGCGAGTGACCTTCTCGCCGACGACCGCGCCCATCGAGCCGCCCATGAACGCGAAGTCCATCACGCAGATCGCCACGGACCGGTCGTCGATCCGGCCGATGCCCCAGACGGCGGCGTCGCGCATGCCGGTCGCCGCCTGGGCCGCCGCGACGCGGTCGGGATAGGGCTTCTGGTCGACGAACTCGAGCGCATCCACCGACTGGAGGCCGCCGTCGCGCTCCTCGAACGTACCGGGATCGAGGAGCATCTCGAGCCGGGCCGCGGCCGACAGGCGGAAGTGGTGGCCGCAGGTCGGGCAGACGCGGAGCGTCTTGTCGAGCTGGCGGTTGAAGATCATCTCCTCGCACGAGGGGCACTTCGTCCACAGGTCCGGCGGGTAGGTCTCCCGACGGCCGCGGAAGCTCGGCAGCTTGATCGGCATCAGTCGAGCCCTTCGGGACGCTGGCCTGGTGCGTGGGTCAGCCGGGCCTGGCCGGCCGCGCGAACGGCCCGGGCCATCGGGGACAGCGGCCGGGCACGCCGCCAGGCGACGTAGGCGGCGGCGCCGGCGATCGAGAGTGCGGCGGACGTCAGGGCGCCGCCGATGAGCAGGGGCCGGCCGCGTCCGTGCGGGTCGTCGCCCGTGGGATCGGCCTCGACCGGCCAGGAGCCGATCTCCTCGGCCGGATCGCCGGGCGAACGGGCCGGATCGCCGCCGCTGGGCGCGGAGGAGGCTTCCGCGCCGGCCGCCATCGCGAGCCGCAGGCGCGCGGCCGCCTCGGCCAGGCGGACGGCCAGGCGCTCCTCGAACCGGAACGAGGGGTGGACGCGATCGAGGTCGGCGGCCAGGCGCGCGGCCACGGCCCGAACCGCGGGGTCGAGGGCGGCAGCCGTCGGCGCATCCGTCGCGTGACGCTCGCGAGCCGCGAGCAGCGCATCGAGATAGAGGTCGGTAAGGAGCGCGTCGGCTTCGGCCCGCTCGCTCGGCGGCAGGCTCATCGCTCCCGACCGCCGAGGTCGCGAGCGACGCTCCGCAGCGCACGATGGATGAGCACGCGCACTGCGCCCTCGGACTTGCCGAGCACGCCGGCGATCTCGGCCGTCGACATCTCCTCGACGAACCGCAGCAGGACCGCCCGGCGACGATCGCCTGCGAGCCGCCCGACGGCCGCCCACGCGGTGGCCGCCTCCGCCCGCGCGGTGGCGTCGCCCTCGACGTCGAGTGGGTCGTGGACCACCGCGGCCGCCTCGAGGGGCGCCTGCGGTCGGCGCCGATGGGCGCGCCGCTGGTTGGCGACGACGTTGCGGGCGATGCGGAAGAGCCAGACCCGGAACGTGGAGGCGCCCTCGCCCTCGGACGGCTGGGCCCGCTCCTCGAACCGCCCGAGATTTGTCAGGGCGAGGAGGAACGTGCGCTCCGTGGCGTCTTCGGCGTCGTGATGGTCGCCGAGCTCGTAGTACGCGTACGAATACACCTGGGCGAGGTACCTGCGGTAGAGCGGTTCGAAGGCCAGTGGATCGCGGCGGGCGGCCTCGACGAGCGCGCGATCGCGGTCGAGGTAGGCGACCCGTGAGCGCCCGGCCTCCCGTCGCCGGGTCCGCCCCGGCGCTTCGCTCGCGAGTCCTGCGCTCCCTCTTCCAAACACCGGACGAGCCATCGCGTTACACCCCGGCTCGAGCGGTTCCGCGGCCGGCGCCGGTGGCCGCGTCGGCCGATCGCGCCAGGCGGAGGTGGCGGATCTCGCCGCTGAACACGGGGCGACGCCCGTCCGGGGCGGTCTCATCGGCGACGAGCAGCGCCCCCGACGACGGGTCGAGCCCGACGGCATCCACGATCTCGGCCGACCCATCGGGCTGCTCGAGGCGCACGGTCCGGCCGGTCGTGAGCTGGCGATCGAGCCAGGCCTGCTCGTCGAAATAGCCCGTTCGGAGCGCGGCCACCTGCGTCTCGAGCCGCCGGAGGAACGCGTCGAGGACGATGCCCCGATCCATCGCCTGCCCGCCGGACAGTTCGTCGAGGCTCGTCATCGTCGCGGCCAGGTCGGGCGGGAAGTCGCTCGCCGGCCACGCGACGTTGACGCCGATGCCGATCGTGGCCCGCGGATCCTCCGAGCCGAGGCCGTCGGTCTCTCCCGAGCAGGCCGGCCAGCTTGCGGGCTGTCCCGGCCCGCGGATCGGTGGGTCCGCCGTCCTCGACCACCAGGTCGTTCGGCCACTTCAGGCGGATCGTGCCCCTCGGCAGGTCGGCGACCGGCTCGGCCGCCTCGGCCATGGCCATCGCCACGACGGCCGCGAGCCGCCACGTGCGATCCGGGGTCAGCCAGGAGGGCCGGAACCCGAGGGACAGCAGGAGCGCGGCACCGGACGGCGCGAGCCACGTCCGGCCGGCCCGGCCACGACCCTCCGACTGGCGGTCGGCGATGGCCAGGCAGACCTCGGGCACTCCCTCCTCCAGCCAGTCACGGACGATGTCGTTCGTCGACCCGACGATCGGGAAGACCTCCCGGCGCGCGAAGAACGGCGCCGTCGTCGGGATCGAGCCGGCCGGTGGGGCGCCGCTCACGCGGCCCTCGTCACGAGGCAGCCTGGACGCTGGACGGGCCTGCCCCGGTACCCTCGGCCACCTGGTCGGGCAGCTCGAGCTCGAAGGCCGCGTGGAGGGCCCGCACGGCGACCTCGACCTGGTCCTCGGCGATCATCGTCGTGATCCGGATCTCCGATGTCGTGATCATCTCGATGTTGACGCCCGCGTCGGCCAGCGCCCCGAACATCCGGGCGGCGTAGCCGGGCGCGTTCTGGATGCCGGCCCCGACGATCGAGACCTTGGCGACCGCCGAGTCGGTCGTCATCTCGCGGAACCCGAGGTCGCGCACCACCGGCTCGAGGAGGCGCTTCGCGCGGGCGAGCTCGACCCGCGGGATCGTGAACGACAGGTCCGTCGCGCCGTGATGGCCCACGTTCTGGACGATCATGTCCACGTTGATGCCGGCCTCGGCCAGCGGCTCGAAGACCGAGCGGGCGACGCCCGGCCGGTCCGGCACCTCGACGAGGGTCACCTTGGCCACGTTCCGGTCATGGGCGAGACCGCGGACCTTGTTGCGCTGCTCCACGAGCGGATCCTCCGCGATGCGGGTACCCGGAGCGTCCTCGAAGGAGCTCAGGACCTCGATGACGACGTCGTTGACCCAGGCCAGCTCGACGGCGCGGGTCTGCATGACCTGGGCGCCCTGGTGGGCGAGCTCGAGCATCTCCTCGTACCCGATGATCGGCAAGCTGCCGGGCGGACGGCACGATCCGCGGGTCGGCCGTGTAGATCCCGCGCACGTCGGTGAAGATCTGGCAGCGACCGGCGCCGAGGCGCGCGGCCAGGGCGACGGCGGTCGTGTCCGAACCGCCCCGCCCGAGCGTGGTCGTCTCGCCCTCGGCCCGGGCAGCCTGGCTACGCCCTGGAAGCCGGCCACGATGACCACCTTGCCGGCGTCGAGCTCGGTGTGCACGCGCTTCGGTTCGATCCCCGCGATGCGGGCCTGGCCGTGGCGGCCGTCGGTCTCGATGCCGGCCTGGGCGCCGGTCAGCGAGATCGCCGGTGTGCCGATCGCGTGGAGGGCCATCGAGAGGAGCGTCGCGCTCTGGTGCTCCCCGGTGGCCAGCAGGACGTCGAGCTCGCGCGAGTCCGGCTCGTCGGTGATGGCGCCCGCCAGCTCGAGCAGCTCGTCGGTCGTGTCGCCCATGGCGGACACCACGATGATCAGCTGCGAACCGGCGGCACGCTCGCGGGCGATCCGCCGCGCCACCCGGCGGATCCGGTCGGCATCGGCGAGCGAGGAGCCGCCGAACTTCTGGACGACGAGCGGCGCAGGCATCGGCTGAGTTTAGCAGCGGGTCGGAGCGGCACTCCCAGGAGGTGGGAATCAGAAGCGGCGGTGCCTTCGCACCGCCGCTCCGGTTGTCGCGATCGGCGCGAGAGTTACTCCTCGCTGCTGCCTCCGGTGAGGCCGTCCCACACGCCCTCGATCATCGAGCCGGCCGTCTGGGCCGCCTCGGATGCCGCGGTGCCGTACTCGCCCGCGTCCCAGGCCGCTTCGGCGGCCTCGGAGTGATGGAGCGCGGCCTGCGCGTCGTTCGGGTCGCTGATGTTGTAGAGCGCATCGCCCGAGGCCGAACCGATGCCGGTCTCGTTCTCGATGAGCATCCCGACGCCGACACCGGCAGCGCCGGCGCCGAGGACGGCCGCGCCGATCGTGGCGCCACCGGCGGCGGCGGCACCGACGCCGAGCTCCGCGGCCCCACCGGCCAGCAATGTCGCTGCGGCTTCCTCGCCGCCAAGGACGGCGGCGCCGGTCATCACGTCGCTCGAATAGTCGATGATCGAGTCGACCGTCTCGTCCTGGCCCTTGCCGGCCGCGAGGATGGCGTCCTCAGGGCTCGTCGGGATCTCGAAATCGTCGGCCATCGTGATCTCCTCTGTGGGCTTCTTGGGCGACGGCACGGCCGACGCCACATGGAGATGGTGGGGGGCGGCTGTCTCCGCGGCGTCGTACCGAGGAGATCGTCCCGAGCTACCTGACGCATCCTGCAGCCCGACCGTTACCGGGCTGTTTCGTGAGCTGGTGCGTCCGGTCCTACGATGGTAGGCCCCGCGTCCATAGGCCGACTGGCGGGTCCGGCCGTACCTCCGCCGCCGACGGTATCGTTTCGGTGGCCGCCACTCTCGCCGGACCGGCAAAGCAGAGGTTGAGCGATGTGCTTCACGCCAACGAGTCGACCACCCATCGCGCCCATCCGCGGCGGCGCGCTCGACGGCGAGCGGATCGAGGTCGTCGCCGGCGACGGCGCACACTTCAGCGCGTTCCGCGCTCGCCCGGTCGATCCGGCCGGTGCCGGCGTCGTGAT
Source organism: uncultured Chloroflexia bacterium (assembly GCA_963849405.1). Taxonomy (GTDB): domain Bacteria; phylum Chloroflexota; class Limnocylindria; order Limnocylindrales; family CSP1-4; genus C-114. Next base: position 861,805 of record CAWKHG010000005.1, on the reverse strand, counting down.
CCTGCCCGACGTCCGCGGCCTGTACGCGTTCTACGAGGAGCTGGCGCTGCGGTTCGCCGAGGCGGGCGTGGACGCGGTCGCCATCGACTACTTCGGGCGGACGGCCGGCCTCGCGCCGCGTCCGCGTGACTTCGAGCACATGCCCCACGTCGCGCAGACGACCTGGGCCGGGCTGTCGGCCGACATCAAGGCGGCCGTCGAGCTCCTCCGCGCCGGAGGCCTGGCCAGCGCGATTTCCACTGTCGGCTTCTGCTTCGGCGGGCGGATGGCGTTCGACTCGGCCACCCTCGGCCTCGGGCTGGCCGGCGTCGCCGGGTTCTACGGCGTTCCGTCAGGTCCGGGACGCAACGACGCGCCCGCCCCGATCGACGTGGTCGACCGGATGGAGTGCCCGGTCCTCGGCCTGTTCGGCGCCGCCGACGGCGGGATCCCCCACACGATGGTCGCGGCGTTCGAGGCGGCGCTAGGCCGGGCCAAGGTCGGGCACCGGATCATCGAGTACGAGGGCGCACCGCACTCGTTCTTCGACCGCTCGTACGAGGAGCACGCCGCAGCGTCCGAGGACGCGTGGCGCCAGGTCCTGCGCTTTATCGGGGCGACCGAACCGGCCGTCTGAGGGCCGGCGATCAGGCGCCGGGGGTGGGCCCGTTGGTCGTCGCCGCGTAGCGGCCGAGCCACGGGGCGAGGAGCCGGCCGATGCGCCGGGCCAGGAACAGGAAGACGAGCAGGAAGAGCATCGTCGCGCCGAAGACCGGCAGGCCGACCACCACGAGCCAGACCCCGACCGTGGCCAGGACCTGACCGACCGACAGCAGCTGCCCGGCAGCCTTGTCGAGCTCGGCACCGAAGTCCCAGCCCTTCGAGACTTCCTTCACGACGGCGGTGGCCGGCGTCTGGAACAGGACGGTCAGGGTGGCCAGCGAGGCCTGGTCGCGGAGACGGGCTTCCTGGGTCGAGAGCTGTTCGATCTGACCCTGCACGGCGGTCAGCTGGTTCTGGACCTCCAGGATGTCGGAGATCTTCGTCGCCTTGGCCATGATGGCCTGGAGCGCCCGCTCGGTCGCCCGCAAGTTGGCGATCCGGGCACCCAGGTCGAGGACCTGGCCGGTGATCTCGGCCGAGTTGGTCTTGGCGCTCAGCAGCTTTGTCGCGACGTCGCGGATGGCCGCCTGGGCGTCCTCCCAACGGGCGCTCGGGAACCGGTACGTGATCGACGCAAGCACACGGTCGTCGTCGTTGGCCTGGTCCGATGCGCTGACATAGCCGCCGAGGCCGGCGATCGCGGTGCGGGCGCGGAGCAGGGCCGCGTCCATGGACGCCACTTCGACCGTCATGGTCCCGGTCCGGACGATCAGGTTGGGGTCGGGGACGACGTCCTGGGGCTTCGGCTCCTGGCTCCCGCTGCCGTCGACGACGCCGCCGACGACCGGCACCGGGGCGCCGGTGTCGCTGCCGTTCCGGCCACCTTGACCGGCGGGCGGTGCGCCTGCGCTGATCGGGGCCGCAGCGCTGCTGCCACAGGCCGTGAGGACGATCGCGGTGATGGCGAAGGCGACCACGATCATCGGCCGCCTGGGCTGGCCGGCGTGACTGCGCCGGATCCATTCGTTGAGTGACATGTGCGGGACCTCCCTCGTCCGGCGGATGCCGGTACGGGGCCGGGGACGTCCGCAAGGAACGTGGGGTTCCCTCGGTGGGGCGTCCGTGCGCCGGGTCACCCCGGCGCCTTCGCTCGGGAGTCCGGTCGGCTTTGCCGACCGGCGTGCGCCGGGTCACCCCGGCGCCTTCGCTCGGGAGTCCGGTCGGCTTTGCCGACCGGCGTGCGCCGGGTCACCCCGGCGCCTTCGCTCGGGAGTCCTGCCCGCGCGGGTGCCGCCTGCGCCGCGTCACCGCGGCGCCCCCGCGTCAGGCGCTCCGGCCGACCACCCGGGCGCCCTGGTTGCGGGGCATGACGATCTCGCTCCGGCCCGGCAGGTCCTGGTCCGCGGCGACCGCGGCGAACGCGGCCTTGATCCGCGAGAACGCGTTCATCGAGTCGGCGAAGGCGATGACCGTCGAGCCGGCACCGGACAGGCACGCCCCGATCGCGCCGGCCTCCCGGGCCGCTTCGACGAGGAACGGGAGCTGGGGATAGATGGTCGCCCGGTACTGCTCGTGGATCCGGTCCACGGTCAGCGCTCGGAGCAGCTCGTGGCGTCCGGTGGCGAGGCCCGCCACGCCGATCGCGACGCGGGCCAGGTTGGCGACCGCGTCCGCGTGCGGCACCGTCGCCGGCAGGGCCGCCCGCATCTGATCCGTGGCCAGGCGCAGCTCGGGGATGAACAGGACCGCACGCAGCTCCCGCGGAGCGTCGAAGCGCAGCGCCTCGACGGGGCCGTCGGGGTCGTCGTCGAGACGGGCGGCGACCGTGAAGCCACCGAGCAGGGCGGCCGCGGCGTTGTCCGGGTGACCCTCGATGCCCGTGGCGATCCGCAGCAGGTCGCCGGTCGTGAACGGATCGCCCAGGAGGGCGTTGCCGGCCAGGACGCCGCCAACGGTCGCGGCCGCCGACGAGCCGAGGCCGCGCGAGAGGGGGATCTCGTTGCGCATCTCGATCCGCCAGCCGACGCCCTCGGGGATCGAGCCACGGTGCTCGCGCATCACCGCCTCGAGGCCCTGGACGAAGCAGTTCGTGCCGTCGCTCGGGAGCTCGTCGACGCCCTCGCCGTCGACCGAGAGCTCGATCGCGTCGGGGCTCCAGCCGCGCACCTCGAGGTCGATCCGGTCGACCATGCCAAGGGCGAGCCCCAGGCAGTCGTAGCCCGCGCCGAGGTTGGCCGACGACGCCGGCACTTCGACGGAGACGCGCCGGCCATCGAGCTCGGCCAGCCAGTGCATCACGATGGGTCGCTCCTCACCAGCCGAGCGCGCGGGCGACGTCGCCGACGGTCGGGTGCGCCTCGATGATAGGCGGCGCGATGCCCTCGGCGGAGCCGGGATCCTTCAATCCGGCGCCGGTCAGCACGCAGACGACCAGCGGATCGCCGGCCAGGCGTCCGGCCGCGGCCAGCTGGCGCACGCCCGCCACGGACGCCGCGGACGACGGCTCGCAGAAGATGCCCTCGAGCCGGGCGAGGTCGCGATAGGCGGCCAGGATCTGCTCGTCGGTGACGGCGTCGATGCTGCCGCCCGACTCGTCGCGGGCAGCCGTCGCCTTGGCCCACGAGGCGGGATTGCCGATGCGGATCGCCGAAGCCACCGTCTGCGGGTGCTCGATCGGGTGGCCGTCCACGATCGGCGCGGCGCCCGCGGCCTGGAACCCGGCCATCCGCGGCAGGGCGTCCACGATGCCGGCCGCCCGGTAATCCTTGAACCCGGCCCAGTAGGCACTGATGTTGCCGGCGTTGCCGACCGGGATCGCGAGCACGTCGGGCGCCCGGCCGAGATCGTCGCAGACCTCGAACGCCGCGGTCTTCTGGCCGTCGAGCCGGTCCGGGTTGACCGAGTTGACGAGCGCGACCGGATGGTCGTCCTGCTCGGCGAGCGCCCGCACGACATTGAGCGCCTGGTCGAACGTGCCGTCCACCGCGATGACCCGCGCCCCGGCCACGAGCGCCTGGAGGAGCTTGCCGAGGGCGATGCCGCCGCCCGGGATCACGACGACGACCTCGAGGCCGGCCGCCGCGCCGTACGCCGCGGCCGATGCCGACGTGTTGCCGGTCGAGGCGCAGATGATCGCCCGCGCGCCCTGCTCCACGGCCTTGCTCACCGCCACGACCATGCCCCGGTCCTTGAACGAGCCGGTCGGGTTCTGACCCTCGACCTTCACGTACAGGTTCGACAGCCCGAGCTCATCCCCGAGGCGGGCCAGGCGGACGAGCGGCGTGGCGCCTTCGCCCAGCGTGAGCGGCGGCGTCGCGTCGGTGACCGACAGGAACCGCCGGTAGCGCTCGACGAGTCGCGGGCGTGCGGTGCCGCTCGACGGCACGATCGGGGTCATCGGGCGATTGTACGGGTGCGCTCGCCGGCCACGGGCGAGCTCGCCGGGTCAGCCGCGGCGCGAGATGTCCGCCGGCAGGATCGTGGCGTCCTCGGGCAAGCCCGCTGCCAGGAAGAGCGATCGCGCGGCCGCCAGCGGGATCCCGCGCAGGATCACGGCCGTGCCCTGGGCGACCGACGCGGTGCGAACGCCCGTGCCGGCTTTGCCAACGGACGCGACGTCGCCCGGGACGATCGCGAACCAGCCCCGGTCCGGCGCCTGCTCGGGCGGGCCCCCGAGGAGGTCCCGCGCGGCAGCTCCCGCCGGCGCGAGGCCCGCCCAGGTCGAGCCGATCCCTCGGGCGATCGCGAGCAGGTCACCGAGGACCGCGCTGGAGGTCGCTCCCCCGCCGGCCCCCGGCCCCACGAAGGCGACGTCGCCCAGGGGCTCTGCCCGGATCTCGATGCGGTTCCCGACGCCGTTCGTGCGGCCAAGCGGGTCGATGAGGGGCACGACCGTGGGCAGGACGGAGGCGGCGATCCTGTCGTCGGAGCGGCGGCCGTCCGCGACGAGCTTGATCGTGGCGCCCAGCGCGGTGGCACCGGCGATGTCCGCCGCGCCGACCCCCGTGATCCCCGGGCGCCCGTCGCCGTCGGGCCGGCCCGTGGGTGGTCGACGGACGACCTCGGCGGGGTCGACCCAGGCGCCGAACGCGAGGCGGATGAGGATGACCAGCTTGTTGACCGCGTCGTCGCCCTCGACGTCGCCGGACGGGTCGGCCTCCGCATAGCCCGCGGCCTGCGCGGCGGCGAGGACCTCGTCGTAGGCCCGGCCCTCGTCGGCCATCGCCGAGAGGATGTAGTTCGTCGTCCCGTTGACGATGCCCCGCACGCGCGTCACCCGGTCACCGGCCAGCTCGGCGGCGAGGGGCCCGAGCACGGGGATCCCGCCGCCGACGGCGGCCTCGAACCGGAGGGCGGCTCCGGTCCGGCGAGCGATCGCCTCGAGCTCGGGGCCGTGATGGGCGATCACGTGCTTGTTGGCGCTGACGACGGCCTTGCCGGCCGCGAGGGCGGCGGCGATGAGCGTGCGCGCGGGCTCGTCCCCGCCCATCAGCTCGACGACGACATCGGTGTCGTCCGAGGCGACGAGATGCGCGGGCGCGTCGGTCAGGAGGTCCGCGGCGATGCCGGCGGCGCGCGCCCTGGCCATGTCCCGGACGGCGACGCCGACGAGCTCGAGCCGGGGCCCGCCGTGGATCGCCAGGCGCTCCGGGAACGCCTCGAACGCCCGCACGACCTCCCGGCCCACGGTTCCCGCGCCCAGCACGCCGACCCGCAGCGGTCGGGCCGGGCTCATCGGGCGTCGTCGAACGTGGCGTGCACGGCGGGATGGTAGCGGAGGTGCGCCGCCGTGAGCGGGTGTCGTCCGTGGGGCGACCCCGGGTTTCGCGACCACGGGGTCCGGTACACTCGGCGCCCATGACCCTCGATGTGGCTCCTGCCCCCGCGCCGGCGCGCGCCCCGACCCAGCGGCCGCGCATCTTCAGCGGGATCCAGCCGTCGGGCATCGTCCACCTCGGGAACGACCTGGGAGCGATCCGGAACTACGTGACGCTCCAGTGGGAGTACGAGGCGATCTACTGCATCGTCGACTACCACGCCCTGACGAGCAGCCACGACCCCGCCCTGCTGCGCTCCCGGACGCTCGAGATGGCGGCGTCCCTGCTGGCCCTCGGCCTCGACCCCGAGCGTTGCACGCTGTTCGTCCAGAGCCACCGGCCGGAGCACACGGAGCTGGCCTGGCTGCTGTGCACCGTCACCCCGCTCAGCTGGCTCGAGCGGACGCCGACGTTCAAGGAGAAGAAGGCCAACCAGCCCGACGACATCAACCACGGCCTGCTCACCTACCCCGTCCTGCAGGCCGCCGACATCGTCATGTACAAGGCGTCCCTCGTGCCGGTCGGCAAGGACCAGGCGGCCCATCTCGAGCTCTCGCGCGAGATCGTGCGCGCCTTCAACCGCCACTACGGCGATACGTTCCCCGAGCCCCAGGCCGTGTTCACCGAGGCGCCGGTCGTCCTCGGCACCGACGGGGTCAGGAAGATGAGCAAGTCGGTCGGCAACACGATCGACATCTTCGCGGACCCGGCCACGGTCCGGAAGCAGGTCATGAGCATGGTCACCGACACGAAGCGGATCCTGCGGACCGACCCCGGCCGCCCCGAGATCTGCAACGTCTGCCAGCTCCATCGGTTCTTCGGTGACGACTACGACGAGATCTGGGACGGCGAGCGGACGGCCCGGACTGGCTGCGTCGACACGAAGAAGCTCCTCGCCGATCGCATCACGGCCCACTACGCGCCGGCCCGCGAGCGCTACGCCGAGCTCATGGCCCACCCCGCCGACCTGGCCGGGATCCTCGAGGCGGGGGCCGACCGATTGCGGCCCATGGCCGAGGCGACGATGGGCGAGGTCCGGGAGCGGATGGGCCTCCGGTGAGCCGACGGTGATCGTGGGTTGAACCCGCGGGGCTACCATCACGACAGGGGGAGGGGCTGACACTCCCGGATTCGGAGGCAGGTCCAGACGATGCCGTTCCAGTTGACGGACCGCGAGCGAAGCTGGATCGACGCGCTCCTGATCCTCGCCACGGTGGCCGTTGGCTTCATCGTGGCCGGCTTCGTGTCGAACCTGTTCTTCTACTTCGGCGACGTCGTCCTCGTCTTCTTCCTGGCCTGGCTGCTCGCGTTCATCCTGAGCCCGATCGTCGCCGGCATCCTGCGGCTCGCCCCGCGCCTGCCCCGGGTCGCAGCGGTCGTCGTCGTGTACGCGATGCTCCTTGGCGCGCTCAGCCTGCTCGTGCTCGTCGTCGCCCAGGCGCTCGCCTCGTCGATCTCGGACTTCATCGCCGGCGTGCCCCGGCTCCAGCGCGACCTGCCCACGATCCTCGCGCCATGGCAGGAGCGCCTCCGGGCCATCGGCCTCGGCCAGGTGGACCTCGCGGCCCAGGGCCAGATCTTCCTGAGCAACCTCAACGACTACGCGGCCCAGCTGGTTGGGCCGGTCCAGCAGCTCGCCGTGGCCAGTCTCGGCGCGCTCGGCAACGTGCTGCTGATGCTCATCCTGTCGCTCTACATGGTCATCGACAGCCGGCGGATCATGTCGTTCCTCCTCCGGCTCGTGCCGCCGGGCTACGCCGAGGAGGCCCGCCTGCTCGAAACGAGCATCGCCCACTCGTTCGGCGGCTTCCTGCGCGGGCAGGCGGTGCTGGGCTTCACGTATGCCGTGATCGCGGCGCTCGCGAGCGCGCTCTTCGGCCTCGACTATCTCGCCGTCACCTCCGCCGCGGCCGGCGTCCTGATGGCCATCCCGTTCTTCGGGCCGTTCGTCGCCTGGCTGCCGCCGGTCCTCGTCGCGGTGGTCGTGCGCCCGGACGCCCTCCTGCCGACCATCGCTGTCATGGCCATCGGCTGGCTCATCGTGATGAACGTGCTCCAGCCGCGGCTCATGCAGCAGGCGGTCGGCATCCATCCGATCGTGGTCCTCGGCTCCGTGCTCATCGGCTCCAAGGTCGGCGGGGTCATCGGCGCGATCTTTGGCATCCCGATCGCCGCGGTCGTGTCGGCGTTCTTCTTCCACTACCTCGGCCGGACCCGCGACGCAGGCGGTGTCGCCGCCCGGGCCGCCAAGCGCGTCGAGATCCGCGAGGGTCAGGCCGATCCGGGTCCCCCGCGAGCCGATTCCCGGCGAGGACGTGGAGGTCGAGGTGGAAGTCACCACGTGACCGACCGGCCGCGGGACCCCGACATGAACCGGGAGCGGGCCCGGGTCGAGCGCCGGGACGTCGACAAGGAACGGGGCGAGCCGGTCGCCGGCGGCGCCGCGCGGGGCGGACCGCGGGCGTTGAAACCGATGGCCCAGCCGCTCGGCGACTGGTCGACCCGGCCGCGGATCCTCGTGACCAACGATGACGGCGTCGAGTCGCGCGGGCTCCTCGCACTGAAGCAGGCGCTCGACCCGATCGGCGACACCACGGTCGTCGCCCCGGACACGAACCAGAGCGCGGTGGGCCACACGAAGACCCTCATGCGCCCGCTCCGCGTCCGCGAGCGCACGCTCGGGGATGGCACGACCGGCTACTCGGTCGACGGGTCGCCGACCGACGCGGTGAGCCTGGCGTTCCTCGGCTACTTCGGCCACGGGTTCGACCTGGTCGCGGCCGGCATCAACTACGGCGCCAACCTGGGCGACGACATCACCTACTCGGGCACGGTCAGCGCGGCGATGGAGGCAGTCATCAACAGCTGCCCGGCCTTCGCGATCAGCCAGGAGTATTACGAGCACCCCGACTTCGAGCTGGCCGCCCTCGCGGCCACGACGGTCGCCCGCAACATCCTCGAGCATGGGCTCTCACGGGGCGAGCTGATCAACGTCAACGTGCCGGCCGTCTCGATCGCGGAATGCGATGGGATCGAGGTGACCCGGCTGGGCCGGCGGGTCTACTCGGACGAGCTCGTCAAGCGCCTCGACCCACGGGGCGTGCCGTACTACTGGATCGGCGGCCAGCCACCATCCGGCCTGGCCGTCGAGGGCACCGACTTCCACGCGGTCATCAACCGCCGGGTTGCCGTCACCCCGATCCACCTGGACCTGACCGGCCGCAGCCTGCTCCGCCGCCTCAAGACGTGGACGTGGACCCTGCCGGAAGAAGCCGCGAGGGCCGCAGACGACGACGCCGAGGCCACCGAGCCGTCGGGCGGCTGAGCGCGATCAGCGCCGGCGCTTGCCGTCGGCCAGGATCTCGCGGGCGGCGTTCGCGCCCGGCGCGCCGGTGATCCCGCCGCCGGGATGGGCGCCCGAACCGGCCAGGTAGAGCCCGTCCGAGCGGCATCCGATAACGGGCGTGGCCGAGGAGCGGCCGCCACAGGAAGAACTGGTCGAGGCCGAGCTCGCCGTGGAACGGATGCCCGCCGGTGAGGCCGTAGTCGCGCTCAAGGTCGAGCGGCGTGATGACCTGGCGAGCGACGATCTGCTTGCCGATGCCCGGCGCGACCGCCTCGAGCTCGCGGACCACGAGGTCGCCGAGCGCGTCGCCGCTGGCTGTCCCAGTCGCCGTCTCGCAGCGTGAACGGCATCCACTGGGCGATGACGCTCATGACGTGGGCCGGCCCCTTGCGCCGGCCGAGCTCGGCGCCGGCAACGAGGGACGGGTCCACGAGCGACGGGATCGTCGCCTCGAGCATGGGGTGCTCGCTCATCCGCCCGTACTTGCTCGCATCGAAGGCGCGCTCCAGGGCGTCGATGCCGGGCGCGAGCAGGATCCGGCCGCGGAGCAGGTGCTCGCCGTGGTCGCCGGCCGCCGGGAAGCGGGGCAGGCCGGCCAGGGCCAGGTTCACTTTCGCCACGGTCGCCGGCGGTCCGGATGTTGCCGGCCCGCCAGGCCATCGTCGGTCCGAGCGTGACGGGGTCGACGAGCTTCGTCAGCAACCGCTTCGGATCGATCCCGGCGACGACCACGGTCGCGGCGATCTCCTCGCCCGACTCGAGGGCGACCCCGGTCGCCCGGCCATCGCGCTCCGTGACCTGCGCCACCCGTGCTGCGGTCCGGATCTCGCCGCCCGCCGCTCGAAGTGACGAGGCGAGCGCCTCGGACAGCGCGCCGGGGCCGCCGCGAGCGAAGACCGTCTGGCCGGCCGCTCCCCCGTCGTTGCCGGCCGAATCGGCCAGCAGCGTGAACGCCGAGCCCGCGGACCAGGGCCCGTGGCCGAATGGAGGACGCCGCGGGTCGCGATCGCGGCACGCAGGGCGTCGGTCTCGAACGACTCGGCGACCAGGTCGGCCACGGCCATCGGCAGCACCCGCAGGACGGTCCGGCCGTCGCGGCGGCCGAGCCCGCGGAACGAGCGCCCGAGCTTGAGCCCGGTGATCGCGTCGGAGAAGCCCGGCGCGGCGATGTCGGGTGGCGTCGTCGCGGCCAGGTCGGCCAGGAACCCGCCCAGGGATCGGACGAGCCGGTCGAAGTCCGGGTACTTGGTCGCGTCGTGGGCGGAGCGGGCGCGCAGCCCGTCGGCGGTCTTGCCGACATCGGCCCAGAGCGTGATCGCGCTGCCGTCCGCGGACGGCGCGAAGGCCCGGACCTCGGGGGCGACGAGCGACAGCCCGTGATCCTTGAGCCGCAGGTCGCGCACGACCGAACCCCGCAGCCGGCCGACGGTATGGGCGAGCGTCGGCACGCGGAACCCCTTGCCGATCTCGCCGGTCGTGGCCGCCCCACCGACCGTATCCCGCGCCTCCAGGACGAGGACGCGCCAGCCGGCCCGCGCGAGCTGGGCCGCGGTGACGAGGCCGTTGTGGCCGGCGCCCACGACGATGGCGTCGTAGGACGCGGCGTCAGCCACCTTCGCGGCCATCGTCAGGCCGCCCGCCGGCCGCGCGACTTGAGCAGCTCCATCGCCGCGATGCGGCCGTTCGCGCCCATGATCCCGCCACCCGGGTGGGTCGCCGAGCCGCACAGCCAGAGGTCGCGGAGCGGCGTCCGGAAGCGGGCATGGCCGGGCACCGGCCGGTTGAAGAACAGCTGCTCGAGCGACAGCTCGCCCTGGAAGATGTTGCCCTCGGTCAGCCCGAAGCGACGCTCGATGTCGAGCGGCGTGAGCACCTGGCGGTGGAGGATGACGTCCCGGATGTTCGGTGCCGCCTCGGCGATCCGGTCGATGACGGCATCCCCGAACGCCTCCCGGTTGTCGTCCCAGGAGCCGAGGCTCGGATCGAGGTGGTACGGCGCGTATTGCACGAAGCAGCTGATCACGTGCTTGCCGGGGGGCGCCATCGACGGGTCGACCAGGGTCGGGATGATCATGTCGATGTACGGCCGGCGACTCCAGTGGCCGTACTTGGCGTCGTCGTAGGCGCGCTCCATGTCGTCGACGGAAGCGCTGAAGCTGATCGCGCCGCGCAGGTGCTCGCCCACGCCGGGGAGGCTCGTGAAATCGGGCAGGCGATCGACCGCGAGGTTCACCTTGCCGGACGAGCCACGGAACTTGAACCGGCGGACCTCCTCCTCGAACGAGGGCTCGAGGGTCCCGGGCTCGATGAGCCCGAGGTAGGTGAGCCGGGCGTCGACCGAGCTCAGGACCGCGTCGGCCAGGATCTCCTCGCCCGATTCGAGCGCGACGCCGGTCGCCCGCCCGTCCCGGGTCAGGATCCGCGCGACCGGGGCCTGGAGGCGGATCTCGGCGCCGAGCGCAAGAGCCGCGCTGCCGATCGCGTTGCTCACGCCGCCGGTGCCGCCCTTGGGGATGCCCCAGGCCCGGAACGCGCCGTCGATCTCGCCCATGTAGTGGTGGAGCAGGACGTACGCCGTGCCCGGGCTCTGGACGCCCTGGTACGTGCCGATGATGCCCGAGGCGGACATCGTGGCGATCAATGGGTCGATCGTGAACCACTGGCGCAGGAAGTCGGCCGCGCTCATCGTCATGAGCTGCACGAACACGGCCTGCTGCTTCTCGGGCAGGCGCTGGAACGCCCGGGCGAGACCGGCCAGCGGCGTCAGCTGCCGGGGGTCCATGCCCGTCAGGTCGGGCGGCACGATGGACAGGATCGGCTTGATGAAGCGGGCCATCTCGACCATGAGCTGGCCGTATTCCTCGTACGCCTCGGCGTCCATCGGGTTCCAGCGCCGGATCTCGCGCATCGTCCGGCCGTGGTCGTTGACGCGCCAGAGGTAGTCGTCCTGGAGCGGCGTGAACGTGCCGTCGAGGGGGAGGATGTCCAGGCCGTGCCGCGGCAGGTCCAGTTCGCGGATGATCTCGGGCCGCAGGAGGCTCACGACGTAGCTCGCGACGCTGAACCGGAAGCCCGGGAAGATCTCCTCGGTCACGGCGGCGCCGCCGAGGAGCTCGCGCTTCTCGAGGACGACGGTCTTCAGGCCGGCCCGGGCCAGGTAGGCGGCGCTGACGAGGCCGTTATGGCCGCCGCCGATGATGACCGCGTCGTAGCGCTGCCCCACGCGCCCTCCTCCATCCAGCCTGCATACGTTTCATGCAGACTCTACCCGAGGTCGGCCGGCCCTCGCCGGGTCCCTGCTGGGCGGCGGTCGGCGGGCCGAGGGCTTCATCCAGCCTGCATAGGTTTCATCCATACTTGGTCGGACGTCCCGACCAGAGGAGACCGAGCTTGAGCGTCGGCAGCCCGTTCCATCCGCGCACCCAGCCCCTCAATCGCAAGATGCAGTGGCGCGAGTGGTCCGGTTATTTCGCCTCGAGCGTGTACGCCGACGCCCACGACATCGAGTACAACGCGATCCGCGAGGCGGCCGCCCTGATCGATGTCAGCCCCCTGTTCAAGTACGAGGTGTCGGGGCCGGACGCGCTCCGCCTCGTCGACCGGGTCATCACCCGGGACGCCACGAAAATGGCCGTGGGGCAGGTCTTCTACACGCCCTGGTGCGACGAGTCCGGCAAGGTCATCGACGACGGCACGGTCCACCGCCTCGCGGACGACCGGTTCCGCTGGACTGCCGCGGACCCGCAGCTCCGCTGGCTGCGCCAGAACGCGACCGGGCTTGAGGTCTCGATCGAGGAGACCACCGAACGGACCGCGTCGCTCGCCCTCCAGGGGCCGTTGTCGCGGCTCGTCCTCGAGGCTGCGGCGGGCGAGTCGTTCGCCGACCTGCGCTACTTCCGGCGGCGGGCGGCGACGATCGCCGGCGTCCCGGTCGACGTGAGCCGGACGGGCTACACGGGCGATCTCGGCTACGAGCTGTGGGTCGCGACGGAACAGGCGGTCGCCCTGTGGGACGCCCTCATCGACGCGGGCCGCGACCACGGGATCAGGCCGGCCGGCATGCTGGCCCTCGACGTCGTCCGCCTGGAGGCCGGCCTCGTCCTCCTCGAGGTCGATTACACGAGCGCCCGCCACGCGATGAACGCCGAACAGGCGTACTCCCCCGCCGAGATCGGGCTCGGTCGTCTGGTCGACCTCGACAAGGGGCCGTACGTCGGCCAGCGCGCCCTCATCGCGGAGGCGAAGGCGGGCGGCCCGGCGCGGCGGCTCGTCGGCCTGGAGCTCGACTGGGCGGGCATCGACGCGCTCCACGCCGCCCAGGACCTGCCGCCCGTCGCCCCGGCGGCCGTATCGCGCGCGCCCGTGCCCGTGTTCGACCGGGCGGGCCGCCAGGTGGGCCGGGCCACGAGCACCGGCTGGAGCCCGATCCTCAAGAAGCCGATCGCGCTCGCGTCCGTGCCGCCGGCCCACGAGCGGCCGGGCAGCCGGCTCGCGGTCGAGTGGACCGTCGAGGGACGTCGCGGCCGCGTGGAGGCGACGGTTGTGACGCTGCCGTTCCTGGACCTGCCCCGCAAGCGGGCCTGAAGGTCCGCGGCGGTCGCCCGCGCGCAGCGTCTAGGCGCGGACGAGCGCCAGGTCGCCGATGAGCTTGCGGAACGCGCCCTCGTCCATCCCGGTCCCGGTGAACGTCCACGACGGGGCCTCGCCCGGGTCGACGTACACGACGTAGCCGCCCGACCCCAGGGTCATGAGCTCCCCATGGAGGTCGTCGATGTCGATCGGCCCGAGGTCCTGGTCGTGGGGCGAGCAGGCGTTCTGGCTCTCGGTGCACCAGCGCCCCTCGCGGAGCTCGAGGTGCAGCCCGGCCTGCGAGTGATAGCCGATGACCATCCGCCCGCCGTTGGCCAGCGCGTAGGTGTTGCCGGACCCGCGGTCGACCGACCAGCCGGCCGGCAGCACGGCGCAGTACACCGGCCACTGGACGGCTTCGGCGATCGCGGTGAAGAAGTCCTTGGTCTGGGAGCTCCCGGAGCAGGCCGCCGCGGCCGGTCCGCCGGGCGTCGCGCTCGGGGTGACGTTGGGCGATGCGGTCTCGCTCGGCGGCGGCGGGCTGGACGACTCGGCCGTGGCCGACGCGCTCTCGGTCGGCTCCTCACTGGGCGATAGCGCGATCGACGGGCTCGCCGCGACAGACGCCGTCGGGAACGTCTGAACGGCGGCGCTCGGCGCGACCGTCGCCGGGGTAGCGCAGGCGGCGCTGCCGACCACGAGGACGAAGAGGACCAGCGGGCGGAGGACATCCGTCACGCCCGGGCGCGCTCGTTGCACCGCCTGAGCCTACCGGCGCCCCGTCCCGGCGGTCAATCGACGCCCCGTACGGGGACCGTAAAGCGTCGGCGGGCACGAGCTCCAGTCGCCAGCGGGCACGCAGGCGGGCGAGCGCACCCAGGAACGGCGCGCCGAGAGCGATCACCATCGCTGCGTTGCCGACCGCCCGGAACGCGTCGTAGGCGAACGACGTGAGGACGTAGAAGCGGAAGAATTGGCTCACCGTCTCTGGCAGGTCCAGGCCGGGTTGCCAGCCAAGGTCGGGCGCGCCCCGGAAGAAGGTCCAGTCCCACAGGTCCATCACCGCGCCGAAGGCGAAGCCGGCCACGGCGCCGTAGGCGGCCAGGATGACGATGTCCCGGCGGGTCGGGAACCCGATCCGGCGCCTCCCGACCAGCCCGGCGCCGAGCCCCACCCAGCCCGCAGCGAAGATCTGGTACGGCAGCCAGGGCCCGACCCCGCCGGTCACGATGGCCGAGGCGACGAGGCCCATGGCGCCGGTCAGGAAGCCGAAGCTGGGCCCGACCGCGTAGCCGGCGCACAGGATGATGAAGAAGAACGGGCTGAACCCGCCGATCCCGGTCACGAGGACCAGCCGCAGGCCGGCGGCCAGTGCGCTCAGGGCGGCGAGCAACGCAAATCCCCGCGCGTCCAGCCGGCGGGTGCCCAGCTCGATCGCGGCGAAGCCGACGGCCGTCGCCAGGGCCACCGTCAGGGCCGGCGCGTCGCCCGCCGGACCGAACCCGAAGAACGGCCACAGGAAGAGGAGCGCGCCGATGAGCGACGCGGCCGCGAGCGTCAAGCGCATCGGGGCATCCCCTCGAGCGTGACCGGGCCGCCCGGGTACAGGGCGCCGATCTCCGTCGCGTAGGGCGAGCTGCCCGACAGGGCCGTCGCGGCCGGTCCGAGGTCACGGACCGCGCCGTCCTCCAGCGCCACGACCCGATCCGCGATCCGCGCGGCGAGCTCCAGGTCGTGGGTCGCCACGACGACCGAGCAGCCCTCCGCCCGGAGCCCGTCGAGGACGCGGCGCAGCGCGTCGCTGGCGGCGCCGTCCATGCCCCGCGTCGGTTCGTCGAGCAGGGCGATCGCCGGGCGGCCTGCCAGGATCGCCGCGAGCGCAGCGCGCTGGCGCTCCCCGGCACTGAGGTCGCGCGGGTACATCCCACCGAGCGCGGCGATCCCGAACGCCTCGAGCATCGCCTCCGGCCGCTCGCCGGTCGCCCCCGCCCGGTCGATCGTCCAGCGCACTTCGTCCAGGACGCTCGGCCGATGGAGCAGCGCGCCGGGGTCCTGGGGCAGGTAGGCGACTCGACCCGGAGCCCGCTCGATCCGGCCGGCCAGGGGCGCGACGAGGCCGGCGATCGAGCGCAGGAGCGTCGTCTTGCCCGAGCCGTTGGCCCCGACCAGGACCGTCACCTCGCCCG
Organism: uncultured Chloroflexia bacterium; assembly: GCA_963849405.1. Classification (GTDB taxonomy): domain Bacteria; phylum Chloroflexota; class Limnocylindria; order Limnocylindrales; family CSP1-4; genus C-114. Next base: position 846,305 of record CAWKHG010000005.1, on the reverse strand, counting down.
CCCGCCCGGCGAGCTCCACGCCACTCAGGATGGCCACCTTCGCCGGACCGAGGTCGGCGGAACGGATCGACCAGGCGGGTTCCGTGCCGTCGGACGTGGCGGGCGCAGGCGGTGCGGGCACGACCCAGGGTGGCGGCAGGCGCCGTCGGTCGACCTCGCCGCCGCTGAGCGGCACCGGCTTCCAGCCCAGGCCACGGCCGAGCCCCACGATCGGTGGCGGGTCGGCCATCGTGGCCGCGGCCACGGCCGGCGGTTCGGCCGGGCCGATGTGTCCGCCGCTCACCTGGATGACGAGCCCCGCGGCCGGCAGCAGTCGCTCCAGGCGGTGCTCGGCCATGAGCACGGTCGTGCCGCCGGCCACCAGCTCGAGGACCGTCGCCTCGACCGATCTCCGCGCCGCCCCGGTCGAGCTGCGAGGTCGGCTCGTCGAGGACGAGGACGCGCGGCCGGAGGGCAAGGACGCCGGCGATCGCGACGCGCTGGCGCTCGCCGCCCGACAGGGTCTCGATCGTCCGCTCGCGGAGCGCCTCGATGCCCAGGCGCTCGAGCGTCTCGCCGATCCGCCGGTGCATCTCCGGCCGGCTCACGCCGAGGTTCTCGAGCCCGAACGCCACCTCGCGCTCCACGGTGCCGTAGACGCGCTGCTTCTCGGGGTCCTGGAAGACGAACCCGACCGATCGGGCGAGCGTCCGCGTCGGCGTGTGGAGCACGTCGTGGCCGCACACGCTGATCGCGCCGGCGATGCGGCCGCCGTGGAAGTGCGGGACGAGGCCGTTGAAGAGCCGCAGGAACGAGGACTTGCCACTGCCGGACGGCCCGACGACGAGGGTCAGGCCCTCCTCGAGGCCGCCCGAGACGTCGCGCAACGAGGGCTCGGCCGCTCCCGGGTACCAGTAGCTGAGCCCGCTGATCGTCGCGAGGCTCACGAGTGGCGCCACGGCAGGGCCGGCGGGCTCAGGAGCAGGCACGCGACGACCATGGCCGGCTCGATCGCCGGCATCGTCACGACCGGATACGGGTACCAGTCGGGCGCCCCGCCGAGGAGCGCGGGTCACGACGACCAGGCCGATGGCCGCGAGCGCCGCGGCCGCGATGACGACGTCCCGGCCCTGCCAGCCGGCCGGCGCGTAGCGGGTGCGCGGGCCGGACCCGAACGCGCGAGCCTCCATGGCCTCGGCGAGGTCCATCGAGCCTTCGATCGACGTGAGCGCGACCGGCATGAGCACGTCCGACCAGGAGCGGATGCCCGTCGGCCGCCAGCCTCGCATCGTCTGGGCCTCGCGGACGTCGTGGAAGCTGCGGCCGATGCCGGGGACGAGGTTGAGCGCCGCCGCGAGCGCGATCCCGGTCCGCTCCAGGCGAGCCGGCAGGGCGTCCACGAGCTGGTGCGGCTGGAGGACGTAGGCCAGCGGCGCGACGGCCAGCACCGCCGCGGTCAACCCGAGTGCAGCGTCCAGGCCGTAGACGAGCGACTCGAAGGTCCACGGCCCGCCGATGCCCGGCAGCCAGTCGGGCAGCGTCAGGAACGGATGGGCGCCGGCGTGGCTGAGCAGGATGTTGAGGACGACCGCCATCGCCGCTCCGAAGGCCAGGACCCGGCCGATCCCGGCGAGGTGGCTATCCGGCCGCCGGTTGGCCAGCAGCACGTCGGCGCCGGCGAGGACGACGAGGGCGCGGTAGAACGGGTTCGTCGTGACCAGGGCGACCGCCAGGGCGGCGATCGACCAGAGGAGCACCGCCCGCGCGTTCACCGGGCTCGTCGGACCTGGAGCACGCCCAGCGCCGCGAAGACGAGTGCGGCGATCGCCACGAGGACGAGGCCGATGGCCGGGCCGCCGTCGGTCGGCTGGGTCGAGGCGGTCGGAGCCAGGTCGGGGCCGGCGCTCGAGACGTCTGTCGCGGCGGGTGCCGGCGGGCTCGGCGACGCGTCCGCGGTGGCGACCGCGACGCCGGCGTCCGTCGCGGAGGCCGTCGGCGACACTCCGGCAGACGGCGGAGTCGATGGCGCCGGTCGGGGTCGGTGGGTCAAGCGAGGACGCCGGCCGCGTGGGGGTCGGCGTCGGTCGGTCCGTCGGCGGCGCCGTCGGCCGCTGCGTCGGGCGGGGCGTCGGCTTCGGCGTCGGGGGCGGGGTCGGGTCGGGACAGTCGCCGGCGATCGCCGGCGGCGCGTGCGAGGACTGGCTCTGGTACCGGAACCCGAGCGCGTCGCCATCGTGGAGCACGATGCTCGAGATCCCCACGCTCGAGTACTGCCAGGATCCGCTCCCACGGGCGACGAACAAGGCCCAGAACGGGCTCGTGCCGGTCCAGCAGCTCGGCGGATAGGAGCTCGGTTCACCGTCGAGCTGGCAGACGGCCACCCCGAAGCCGCCGGACGGCAGCGGTGCCGGCCTGGATGCCGGACTTGGCGAGCGCCTGCTCGCCCGAGATCGAGTCACCCGAGAACGCCACGCAGCGCGACAGGGTCGTGCCGTTGGCGTGCTGGACGACCACCGCCACCCGGTCGCCCGAGGCGGCCGCGCAGGTCGCCGCTGCCCCCGGCCCCGGGATGACCGAGGCCGGGATGAGCAGTGCGAGCCCGAGGACCCCCGATAGCAGGACCCGCCGAAGCGTCAGCGCGATAGTCGTCGTGTCCACGCTCGGGTGGTGACGAGCAGCGCGATGGCGAAGGCGAGCAGCACCAGGACGATCGAGCCGGCCGGTGCCTGGCCATCGGCATCACGCGGTGCGGACGTCGTCGGCGGGGGCGTCAGGCCCGCGACCCCGCCGGTGTCGGTCGGTGCCGTGGTCGGTTGGGGCGTCGGCGTCGGGCCGGCCGGCGCGCAGGTCCCGGCAGGCAGGGCCGTCCCGGTCGTCCAGGTGGTGTTGCCCGGGAACGGCACGCCGGCGAGCCCGGCCGGCACCTGGCTCGTGGTGAACGCGTCCGGTCCCGGGTTGCCCGGGTAGACGAAGCCACCGGTGGCGGCGTCCCGGAACGTGAGCATGTTCTGGCGCGGCGTCACGCCAGCCTTCGTCCAGGCCGCTCCGGTCGGGTTCTCGCCGGCCGCCACGAGCGCCTGGATCACGGTCGCATCGGAGTCCGGATCGCTGAATGGCGGACCGAACGCGTCGCTGTACGGGAAGCCCGCGTCGGCGAGCTGCTGGGCGTCCAGATACGCCAGGGCGGCTGTGATCGACAGGTCGGACGCCGCCACGCCGGCCGCGATCAGGGCCTGGATCGCGATCGCCGTCGAGTTCGTGTCGCCGCCACCCGGCGCGTCCTTGACCGCGAGGAAGTTCCACGACCCGTCCGTGTTCTGGGCGGCCGTGAGATACGTGACCGCGTTGGCCGGCACCGGGTGGGCTGCGTCGGCCGCCGCGTCGAGGGCCATGATCGCCAGGGCCTGCGGATAGGCCTGGCCGTTGCCGAAGGCGCCGGTCGTGCCGTTGTAGGTGGCGTCGAGGTCGGCCAGGAGGTCCTCGCCACCGAACGCGGTCGGATCGAGGCGGCCCACGAGCACGGCGAGCGTCAGCTTGGCGGTCGCGCCCGCGTCACCGACCACGGCGCCCGCATTGGCCCCCAGGTAGGCGTAGGCGGAGGCGCCTCCAGGTGCCGCGAGGGTCGGTCGGGTCGAAGCCGTTGGCGGCGGCGCCGAAGATGTAGTCCTCCGTCACGCCGGGCGAGCCCACGAGGCCGCTTGGCGCCTGCTGGGCGTGCAGGTACATGAGCGCGCATGTCGCGGCATCGGGTGCGGCGCAGGACGGCCGGCGCGCCGACGGTCGCGGCGCCGGGCAGGGCCAGCGCCGCCGCGACGACGACCGACTGGAGCGCTCCGAGGCGCCGGACACGACGACGCCCCTCGCTTCGCCGGGAAGGAGGGGCGGTGGTGATGGGATCCATACGGTGCCTACCCTTTCTCTCGAAGGATCGAGCAGCACCCCAGGGTCGGCGACCGGACTTCAGCCCTCGGATCGAGGGCTTTCACCGTAGCGGGACTGTGCCGGAATCACACCGGCTTCGCGACGCCTGAGGCCGTGTTCGGTTGTCGCGCCGAGCGTACCACTTGCGATAAGTGGCAGTGCAGAGGGGTTTGCGACGATCGCCGCCTCGCCCTCCTGTCGACCGCCACCAGGCCGCCGGAGGAGGTTCGCTCGGTGTCGAGAGGCCGATCGTGGCGTCGACCCATCCTCAGGATCGCCCCTGCCCTGCTCCTGCTCCTCGTGGCCGCCGGTCCCGTCCGGGCGGGCTACCAGGCCACGGTCGACTCGAACGAGTCGGCCTTCGAGCCGCCCTGCGTGGACTTCGTCGACTCCCTGCCGGCCAAGATGCGCAAGGCCGCCGGCGCCGCCTACGTGAGCCTCGGCTACGCGACCCAGCAGAACACCGAGGGCGCGTTCACCAGGGCGCACACCCTGATGCGGACCGCGTCGGATTGGGCCTACTACGTCCATTCGCACGGCGACTACTACTGGCACGCGGGCGACCAGCGGCGCTACTCGGGCTTCCGCGAGGACGCCGACAAGTGCAGTCAGGCGGTGATCTTCTCGAAGGACATCGCCCAGAAGCGCGCCGGGCACGCCACCAACCTCGTCGTGATCTCGACCTGCCACAACGCCGAGCCGAACACGACCCTGCCCGCGGCCTTCGGGATCGCCCGGTCGAAGGGCACGCTCGACCGGTTCGGCCCGACGTTCTACATGGGGTATCTGGGCACGGCGTTCGACAACGATGAATGGACCTTCGAGCAGCGGTTCTGGGACGCCCTCGCGACCCTGCACACGGTCGGGGAGGCGTTCGACATCGCGTCGCTTGGCTGGTTCGCCCATAGCGACTTCGGTGCCGATTGGTGGGGTAGCTACGACTGGTACGGCATCGCCGGGCCGTTCGTCTTCGACTGCCCGCGGTGTCTGTAGAGGTGTCTTCGTGCGTGTTCCCCTCGCGCCCCTTCCGCTCCTTCGCCGCCCCCACTCCCCGATCCGCGGACGCCTGCGGGTCGGGCGCCTCGCCGCTCCGCTCGGCGCCGGCGTCGTCCTGGCCGGTGCCTCGGTGACGGCCGTGCTCGGCGGCTCGGCCGCCGCCGCGAGCTCTGCCGCCTCGACCGAGGCGGTCGGGACTGCCGCCGAGCCGTTCCGCGCCGGCGAGCTCGGCGTGGTCTCGACACCGCTCGCGTCCGTCGCGGCCCGCCTGCAGATCGAGCGGGCGTCGCGCACTGGGACCCTCCTCGGTCTCCCGGCCGCCGCCCGCCGCAGCGCCACTCGGATCCTCGATCGGTTCGGTGGCCGGACGTACGACGAGATCGCCGAGTACGACGCCGGCAACCGGCTCGTCTCGCTCCAGCGGTTTGACACGAATGGCCGGCTCATCGCCGCGGTGCGGTTCGGCCTGCGGGGCGACGGCGGTCCGGCAATCGGTGCCGTCGCAGCTCGCGTCCGCGCCGAACGCCTCGCCGCGACGCTTGGCCTCGAGGCCGCGGGCTCGCCGCGGGTCGTGGCCGCGCCGTCGAACGGCGGCTGGACGGTGGCCTGGGATCGCGTCATCGGCGGCATCCCCGTCCCGGGTGACGGCCTCCGGATCCAGCTCTGGGCGGACGGCTCGGTCCACGGGCTCACGCGCTCGGAACGCGCACTCGCGCCCACCCCGACGGTGCGCCTCGACGAGGCACGTGCCCGGTCGATCGTGCTGGCGCAGCTCGACGCCTGGTTCCACGGCGACCGCCGTCGCGAGGTCTCCCTGGCCGGCCTGACCCTTGCCTGGGTGGCGCCGAACGACACGTTCGCGCCCGCAGGCCCGGACGCGCCGTCGCCGACCCTCCGCCTCGCGTGGGTCGCCCGCGTGACGACGCGTGGCACCCTGGCCGAGAACCTCCGCGCCCTCGAGATCTTCGTCGACGCCGGCTCCGGTTCCGTGATCGGGGGCGACATCCTCCGGTGAAGATCGTGCTCACCCGCCGGTCGGTGGTTCGGGCGTCGGCGATCCTCGTCGTCGGCGCCCTGGCCGCCTGCGCGAGCATGCCGCCGCCATCACCGCCGTCGCCGAACCCACCGAGCCAGCCCGTCGCGTCCGTCGATCCTGCCGCTGGGCGGCTAGACCTCCTCGTCCTGCTCGGGACGCCCGGCCACATGCGCCTGAACTGGCTGGCCGGCGTCGGCGAGGTACCGGTCGACACACCGGACGAGGACGGCCGCTGGGCATCCGGGAGCCCGGGACGCGGACTCGTGTTGACCGTCGGTCCGGCGGGCCGGATCTTCGTGTGCGGTGCGTTCACGACCAGCCCGGCGCCGACCTGGCGCGAGATCCCCGTCGGCCGCGACGCTCGACAGTGGCTCGGCCAGCCGCTGGCCGATGCGGTGGCCGACCCCGCCGGCGGCACGATCGCCGTGGTCGCGGCCGACGCCGCCTCCGGGTTCGCCGACGGCCATCTGGTCATCCTCGACCCGTCCGGCGGCCCATCCCACGCACTCTCTCTGCCCGGTCGATGGGACGGCCGGGCGCCGGCCTGGCTCCCCTCCGGCGGCGTGGCGATCTCGACCCGCGACCGCGGCGACGCGACCGGGCTCACGATCATCGATCCCCGGGCCGGCGTGACGGGGCGCTGGGGTACGGCCATAGCGGCATACGCCGTGTCGGGCGACGGCCAGACGATCGGCTGGCAGGACCGCGACGACCGGCGCCTCCTCGTCGGACCGCTCGAGCCGACGCTGGCCGGGGCGTCGCCGGACGTCGTGCCGCCCGATCCGGATGCCCGACTCGCGGCTCAGCTGCTCCTCGACGCGACGGGGCGGCTCCTCGCAGTCGCGTGGTTAGACGACGCCGGTGACACGCGGGCGTACTCGATCTACGAACGGGGTGCGAGCGGATGGGGGCTCGTGCGCGACGGGCCGCTGCCCGGCGGGATCTCCCGTGCGGTCCTCGTCAGCCTCGGTCCGTGACCGGGGCCGACCGGATCAGGCCGTGACGAGCTCGGCCGGCGCGGACGTGAAGATCGAGACCTGGGCCGACTCGGGCAGCATGACCCCGAGGATCTTCTGGAGACTGAGGGTGTGGACGCACGATGCGAAGCTCTCGAAGTAGTGGCAGGTGCAATGCCACGACGCGGCGTCGAGCGTGACGTGATGGGTGTCGTTGTCGCCCTTGAACGTGAGCGAAAGCTGGTCGAACGTGATCCGGTCCAGCTCGCGGGCGTAACGATTCGCCTTCTCGACCTTGCCGATCAGAGAGCTGTGCATCGTCGATGACCCTCCATCGCCCGGGCTCGTACCGAGCGTTGAACGGGGCCGCCGTCCGGTCCTGCACCAACCGACCAGTGATGGCAGTCCGCACCCCGAAGCCTACACCCATCCGGGGTCCCGGTCACCCCCCGAATCCGCCCCGGACGGACCAGAATCGGGCTCGTTCGGGGCGCCCACGCACCGCCCCGGTGCGGGTCCGCAACTCTCAGGGAGCGCTGGTTCCCTCGCGCCCGAAGTCGTCCTCGATCCGGACGACATCGCCCAGCTCGGTGGTCGACACCTCGACCAGCTCGACGTCCTCGTCGACCGCTTCGTAGCGATGGATCCGGCCCACGGCGATGTGGCGATGCTCCCCCGGCTCGAGGTCCGAGATCCGCACGACGCCGTCGGCATCCTCGAGGTGGAGACGCAGGCGGCCGCGCAGGACGAGGAACGATTCGTCCTTGACGAGGTGCTTCTGGAGGGAGAGCCGCCTGCCCGCGGCGATGAACAGCGTCTTGCCGACGTAGGTGTCGGTCTGCGACCAGATCCGTTCGTAGCCCCAGGGCTTCTCGACCCGCCGCTCGCGGTCGTCGGTCACGCGTCGGTCACGCTTCGCGGACCAGGCGCCGCCCTCGCCCACGATCGCGTCGCGCAGCTCCGCTGACGTCGCCTCGGCGTACACCCGCACGAGCGGCTCGGTGCCGCTGAAGCGGACGAGCATCCACGACCCGTCGTCGAGCAAGAACTTGAAGCCGTCGTTGGTGTCGAGCGTCTGGGTCCTGACGACCGGCTGGCCGGCCATCGACGCCGGCGTCCTTGGTCAGGATCGACCAGCAGTCGGTCCTTGAGCCCGGGTAGTCGGCCTTGGCCGACGTGGACGTCGATGCGCAGGTAGAACGACGGCCCGGCGATCGAATGGAGGTGCTCGACCGCCTTCGAGACCGGCCAGCGCCCGCTGCTCGCGCTCGCGGATGAAGAGGTCGAGCAGGAGCAGGTCGGCGTAGATGCCGTCGCGCTCGGGAAGGTGCATGCCGAAGCCGATAGCCGCCCGACTCCTCGCCGCCCATCATCGCGCCGGTCTCGATCATCTTGGGGCCGACGTACTTGAAGCCCACCGGCGTCTCGTAGACCTCCACGCCGTAGCGCTCGCCGAGCCGGCCGACCATCGAGGTCTCGTTGACGTCGTGACGACCGGGCTGGCGCAGGCCGCGATGCTCCAGCAGGTAGTACATGAGCAGGCCCATCACCTGCAGCTGGTGGATGAACGTGCCCTTCTCGTCGGCCGCACCCGCGCGGTCCGCGTCACCGTCGAGCAGCAGGCCCAGGTCGTAGCCGCCGCCGGCCAGGATGCCGAGCGCCTCGTCGATGTTCGGCCGGATCGGCTCCGGGTTGACGCCGCCGAAGAACGGGTTGCGCTCCGTGTGGATCTCGTGGATCTGGATCTTGCCGCCGCCCAGGAGGCGCGAGATCCAGCCCGCGCCCGACCCCCACATCGGCTCCACCAGGACGCGCATGTCGGCTGCCTGTCGCAGGCGTTCGAGCTCGAGCGTCCGCTCGACGTAGCGCTGGTAGCCGTCGAACGGGTCGAAGAACTCGACCCGGCCTGCCGGCAACGCCCTCGGCGAAGGGCCGGCGCTCGGGCATCGCGATCCCGGCGTTCGGCTGCTGATCGTGCCCTCGAGCGTCGCCAGGATCTGCGGTCCGGCCGCGGCCCCGGTCTCCGACTTGACCTTGAACCCGTTGTCGGTCCACGGGTTATGGGAGGCGGTGATGACGATGCCGCACGCGGCGCTGCGCTCCACGACCTCGTACGAGACCATCTGGGTCGGCACGGGGCGGCTCGAGAAAGCGACGGGGATGTCGGCGGCGAGCAGGACCTCGGACGCGGCCTGGGCGAAGAACTCGCTCGAGAAGCGCCGGTCGTAGCCGACCACGACGCCCGCGCGCCGCTCGCCCCGAGTCGACGCACGTACTGCGCCACTCCCTCGGCGCAGCGGCGGACGTTCTCGTACGTGTAGTCGTCGGCGATCCGCGCTCGCCAGCCGTCCGTGCCAAAGACGATCGGCTGGCGACTGAACCATCTGCTGTTCGTCACGGCTGGTCGCTCACAGGTAGTCGTTCTCCTTCGCCTGGGCCAGCGCTCGACGACTGTTCGGACGTCCTGGGCATGGTCGCCGCCCGTCACGAGCACTACGTCCGGCGTGTCGACGACGATCGTATCGCGCAGGCCCATCGTGACCACCAGGCGGCCACCGGACGAGTGCGCGACAGGCAGGTCTCGTGCGCCGAGTGATCCTCGGCGCGCCCGACGGTCACGACCCGCCGGCGAGCCCCGCGCTCGGCCAGCGCCGCGATGGAGCGCGTCCCAGCTGCCCAGGTCAGTCCAGCCGACGTCCATCGCGCCCACGACCGACGCGACCGTCCTGCGAGGCGCCCTCCATCAGCGCGTGGTCGATCGACACAGGCTCGGCATCTGCTCGTAGATGGCGTCAGCGACTGGCCATCTCGCTGTGGCGACCGAGCCGCAGAGGTGTCGATGACGCCCGGGGTGTAGCGCGCCAGGCCGTCCCGCATCGCGTCAACGCGCCAGATGAAGATGCCGGCGTTCCACCACGACGCCGGCGCTGGTCGGCGAAGCTCCAAGGCCTGCTCGCGCGCCGGCTTCTCCACGAAACGGTCGACCGGGTACGGCGCGGCAGGCCATCGGACGTCGCTCGCCCCGAGCGTGGTCCGCGCGACGATGTAGCCGTAGCCCGTCTCGGGTCGGTCCACGGCGATGCCGAGGGTCACGAAGGGTCCTCGATGCCGAAGGCGCCCGGGCGAGGCCGGTCCTCGGCGGCCGGCCAGGACAGTCGCGGAAGTGCGCCTCCTCGGCGATGTAGTGGTCGGCCGGCAGGACGACCATCACGTCGTCGGCGCGGCGCTGGCCGGTCTGGCCGCAAGGGCAATGGCCGCGGCCGTGTTGCGCCCGACGGCTCCCCGATGAGATGCCGCGACAGCAGCTGCGGCGCCTGCTCGGCGACCAGGCCGGCGAGCGGCGGCTCGGCCACGACCAGTGTGTCGTCCGGCCGCGATAACGGCGAGCTCCGGGCCGTCGACAGCTGGCGTCCGCTGGAGAAGCTCTCCTCACCGATCAGCGGCAGGAACGGCTTGGGCCGCTCGGCCGAGCTGAGCGGCCACAGCCGGGTGCCACCGCCCCCGGCCAGGACAACCGCGTGCATTCGGGGCCGGATTGTATGGCCGAACGATCAGAAGCTCGGCGGAGTCAGGCTGAAGACGACTCGAGCGGCGATGGAGCCGCGGTTCTCGTTGCGATGCGGCAGCCGCGACGAGTACGTGATCGCGTCGCCGGCATCGAGGTGGTAGTGCTCGTCGGCCACCCAGAGATCGAGCTCGCCCTCCAGGACGAGGACCACCTCCTCGTCCGAGTCGTGGGTGTACGCCTCGTCGCCGGTCCCGCCGCCGGGCTCGATCGTCGACAGGATCACCTGCAGCCGGTCGCCGTCGGCGGCGGTGACGAACTCGTCGATGGCGTGCAAGGTCCGCGGTACTCCACCTTCGCCGCGGTCGGCGACGCCGGACGACGCCGCCCGGCGTGCTGCCCCCGGCGAAGAGCTGCGGCGATCGACAGGTCAAGCCCGTGGGCGATGCGCTGCAGCGATGCCACCGAAGGGCTGGCCACGCCGCGCTCCACCTGCGACAGAAACGACTCGGTCACGCCGGCACGCTCGGCGAGCTCGCGCAGGGTCAACTTCTGCGAGCGACGAAGCCATCGCAGGCGCGAACCAAGGTCGAACTCGGGCGACCGCTGCGCGCGGGCCGGCAGCCGTCTGCATCAACTTGAGTCTAACTTCAGTTCACGATTGACTTTGGGTTGACTCGGGCGAGTAGGATCGCCCGAGCTGCTTAAGCAGCGCTGCAGTCGCAGGTGGCGGCAGGCCGTCGCAGCGACTCATGGAGGAGGCAAATGACCGTCATCCGTGCGTGCCGCGCCGTGGGCCATTCGCTCGCGTCAGGCGGCATCGTTGTCGGCTGCGATCGGCGCCCGCCGCTCGCGGCGTGCCACGGCCGCGCGCCACACCATCGCGTCGTCCTCGCGACCATCCAGCGGCGCACAGCCGCTCCAGCGACCGCGCCGACGACCCGAGCCCGCGGCGACGCCGACCTCAGCCGACCCGCCGAGACCCCGACGGCGGACCGGTAACCGGAAACCTGAACGTTCTCGAGTGGTCCGGCTACGAGGAACCCGATCTACTGGGCCGACTTCGCGGCCAAGTATCCCGAGGTCGGCGTCACATTCGCCTTCGGCATCTCGGACGCCGACATCTACAGCAAGATGATGGCCGGCGATCCAGGCCGACGTCTTCCACCCCTACACCGGCTGGCTTCAGTTCTACGTCGATGAGGGGCTCGTGGCCGAGATCGATACGACGAAGCTCGCCAACTGGGACAAGGTGCCCGACACTTCAAGACCTATCGGCCAGTTCAACGGCAAGCAGTACTTCGTGCCGTGGGACTGGGGCTTTACCTCGATCCTTTACCGGACCGACAAGGTAGATGCCGGTCGACAGCTGGAGCATCCTTTTCGACGAGAACTACGACGACCACATCTCGATGTGGGACGACGGCCCCGGCGCCGTCACCGTCTCTCGCTACATCCACGGCTAGGACGAGACGCAGTCACCCCCGACAACTCGCGCGATCAAGCAGGAATGGATCGCCCAGGCGCCGCTGAACCGCTTCTACTGGGCCGCCGAGTACGCGACCTTGTGCCCGGCTTCGAGTCCGGCGAGGTCTGGCTCGCGTACGCCTGGCAGGGCGCCTACGCGACGCTGCTCGGCGAAGGCGTGCCGGTCGCCTACGCCGACCCCAAGGAGGGCCGCAACTCGTGGGTCGGCATCTACGGGATCCGCGCGGACTCCCCGAACTACGACCTTGCCCTGCAGTTCCTCGACGAGAAGCTGGGTATGCTGACCGGCAACAACCTCGTGAACCTCTACTACTACGGCCACGCGAACAGCGAGGTCATGGCCGCGATCACCGACGAGACCCTGCCTCAAGGCGGCTTCTCGTCGATGATCCGACCGTCCTCGAGAAAACGAACTTCACGCCGAACCTGACCGCCGGAGCAGCGCGACGCGTGGACCGCGATGTGGACCGAGGTCAAGGCCGCCAGTAGCCGATCGGCAGTCGCGGCCCGCGGCCATCTGAGGTCGTGGGCGTGAGTGCCTCCGGCCGCGGACCGGCGCTCGCCGTCGAGGGATCCTGCCCGGGCTCGACCGGCGGGCCACGTTCCGGGTGCTGTCGCTGCCGCCGACGATCTTGCTGGTGCTGTTCCTCGTCGCGCCGCTTCTGCTGATGGTCGCGTTCAGCTTCCGGGCCGACACTGTCAGGGCGCGCTCCTCGAGCCCTGGGAACCGACCCTCAAGCACTACGTGGCGCTCTCCGTCGAGCCGTCGTTTCCTGCGCCTGCTTGGCACCTCGGCGGGTATCGCCGCCATCGTCGCCGTCGTGGCCGACGCGCTCGCCTACCCGCTCGCCTACTTCCTTGCGCTTCCGGGCCGGACGCGGGCCGCTGCTGCTCTATCCTCCTGCTCCTGCCGTTCTGGACGAGCTACCTGCTGCGGGTCATGGCCTGGCGGCTCATGCTCGGCACGGAAGGGGTCATCAACTCGGTCGCTGATGGCGACGGGCATAGTCAGCGACCCGCTGGACGCGCTCCTCTACAACCGGGGCGCCGTGGTCATCACCCTGATCTACGTCTGGATCCCGTTCGCCGCCCTGCCGATCCTGGCGGCCCTGCAGCGGGTCGATGTCGCGCTGCACGAGGCCGCCGCGGACCTCTACGCCCGACCGGCCGCCCAGTTCCTGCGGGTCACCCTGCCGCTGAGCCTGCCCGGCGTGCTGGCGGCGTTCTTCATGGTCTTCATCCCGACGATCGGCGAGTACGTAACGCCGCTGCTCGTCGGCGGGACCGGCGGAACCATGTACGGCAACATCATCCAGGACTTCTTCACGAGGCCGCGAACTGGCCCTTCGGCTCGGCCCTGTCGGTGGTCATGCTCGCGGCCACCGTCGTCTTCGTCGCGATCGGGGTCAAGGTCATCGACGTGAAGCGGTTCCTGGGCCAGTGACCGTCGCGCCGGCGGTCGCTTCACGCCGCTCGCCTGCGCGGCCGGCCGGTAGGGCTGGCCGTGTACTACGTCGGGCTGATCGCGCTCCTGTACCTGCCCATCGGGATCCTGACCCTGTTCTCCGTTCAACTCCGGGACGTCGCTCGTGCTTCCGCTGAAGGGGCTGACCCTCGACTGGTACGCCAAGATGTTCCAGTCCGCGGCCCTGCTCCAGTCGGTGCTCAACAGCCTGATGGTCGCCGTCGCCTCGAGCATCGCGGCCACGATCCTGGGCACGATGGTCGCGCTCCTCCTGGCTCGCTACAGCTTCCGCGCGAAGCGCCTGCTCATCGGCCTGGCAGTGCTCCCGCTCGTGGTCCCATTCATCGTGCTCGCAGTGGCACTGCTGATCGTCTTCCGGGCATTCAACGTGGAGCTGTCGCTGCTCACGGTGGCCATCGCCCACACGGTCGTGGCACTGCCGTACACCACGCTCATCGTCGTCGCCCGCCTCATCGGCTTCGACGCGTCGCTCGAGGACGCGGCGATGGATCTCGGGGCTACCTACCCGGCGGCGCTGCGGCTCGTGGTGCTGCCGATGATCGCGCCGTCGATGGTGTCGGCGGCCCTCACGGCCTTCACGATCTCCTTCGACGAGTTCGCCCTGGCGCTCTTCCTGGCCGGCAAGAACCCGACCTTCCCGGTCTACCTGTTCGGCCAGTTGCGCTTCGCCAACACCCTGCCGATCATCATCGCGCTCGCCGTCCTGCTCATGGTCGGCACCCTCGGCCTCGTCCTCGCCGCCGACCGGATCCGCCGGATCCGCTAGGAGCCGGCACCGTCTCGCGGCGTAGCGGCCGCGGGCTAGGGATCGATGCAGGCGTACAGGTAGCGGTGGCCGCTCACGCCGGGCATCTGGATGTCGAAGCGATACGCGGCGACGGGCATGATCGCCCGCGGCGCCAGCGCGAACAGCCTCGCGCCACCAGGCCCGGTCGTCGGGACGGTGTACCGGCGGCCCTCGGTCATGCCGCTGAGCGGGACGGTGACGACCGGCACGCGCTTCAGGGCGAGGCCGCGGCGATCGAGGACGACTCCGGTCACGGTGGCCCGCGGGTCCATCCCCGGGAACGTCACTCCAAGGTACGCGACGCGGTCCGCGGGGAGGTGGGCCGTGGCGTAGTCGCGGAACGTGTCTTTCGTTCGGCATACCGCCCCCGGATCAGCGGGACGATCGATCGGGCGCTCGGAGTAGGTCGGTCCGAGCTGGAGCACGAGCAATGACCCGCCCGGAGCCTGCAGCGCGCCGGTGGCGTCGGGGCGCCAGCGCTGATCGGCGGCGGCGAGGCGTTCAGGGGCGAGCAGGGCGACGACGCTCCAGGTGTTGTCGCCGAGCGAGACGTACGTCCCCGACGTGAGCGCGCCGCCGGCGAAGGACGGCCGCGGGCCGCGGAGGGTGGGCGTCGGGCTCGGCGGCGGCGCCGGCGTCCCCTCGGTCGAGGTGGAGGTGGCGACGGCGACCGCGGCGGAGGGCGCTGCCGAAGGCTCGGCCCTGGGACCGCCACTCCCCCACGGCTGCCAGACGAGCGTGGCGAGGATCGCCGCGGTGACGACGATCAGGGCGACCGGCCGGCCGGGACCCCCGGCGCGGACCGGCTGGAGCGGCTCCTCGAGGCCCAGGGCATCGCCGGCGGGACGATCGCCCTCCCCCGTCGCGCTCGGACGGACCACTCGTTCGGCCCTGCCTTCCGTCGGGCCGCCGGGTCAGGCGGTGACGGGTTCCGGGGCGGGCAGGCCGGCTTCGCTCGCGAGCAGCTCGGCCTTGTCGGTCCGCTCCCAGGGCAGGTCGAGGTCCGGGCGGCCGAAGTGGCCGTAGGCGGCCGTCTGCCGGTAGAGCGGCCGGCGCAGGTCGAGGGCGTCGATGATCGAGGCCGGCCGGAGGTCGAAGTTGTGCTCGACGATGGCCTGGATCCGCTCGTCCGGGATCTTTCCCGTCCCGAAGGACTCGACCGAGAAGCTGATCGGCCGGGCGATGCCGATGCCGTAGGCCACCTCGACCTCGAACCGGTCGGCGAGGCCGGCGGCGACGACGTTCTTGGCGACCCAGCGGGCCGCGTACGCCGCCGAGCGGTCGACCTTCGTCGGATCCTTGCCCGAGAAGGCACCGCCGCCGTGGCGGGCCATGCCGCCGTAGCTGTCGACGATGATCTTGCGGCCGGTGAGGCCCGCGTCGCCCATCGGCCCGCCGGTCACGAACCGCCCGGTCGGGTTGATGTGCATGACCGGATCCGTATCGCGCAGCTCCTTGGGGATCGTCGGCAGGATGACCGTCTCGGCGATGTCGGCGCGGATGCGCTCGGGGCGGACATCGGGGTCGTGCTGGGCCGCGACCACGACGGTGCGGACCCGGACGGGGACGCCGCGCTCGTACTCGACGGTGACCTGGGTCTTGCCGTCGGGGCGGAGGTACGGCAGCTGGCCGGACTTGCGGACCTCGGCCAGGCGGCGGGCCATGCGGTGGGCTAGCGCGATCGGCAGCGGCATGAGCTCGGGCGTCTCGCGGCAGGCGAAGCCGAACATCATCCCCTGGTCGCCGGCGCCCAGTTCGTTGGAGGGGGCCGCGTCGTCGCGGGTCTCGAGCGCCGCGTCGACGCCCATCGCGATGTCCGGCGACTGCTCCTTGACGCTGACGAGGGTGCCGCAGGTGAGGTAGTCGAACCCGTACTCGGCCCGCGTGTAGCCGATGTCCCGGACCGTGTCGCGCACGACCGCCTGGAGGTCGACGTAGATCTTGGTCGAGATCTCGCCGAGCACGAGCACGAGGCCGGTCGTCGTCGCCGTCTCGCAGGCCACCCGCGCGAAGGGATCGCGGCCGATGATCGCATCGAGGATCGCATCGCTGATCTGGTCGCACATCTTGTCCGGGTGACCTTCGGTCACGGACTCGGACGTGAAGAGGTAGTGCTCGGCGTCGACGATGCTCACGGGTGCTCCTCTGGCGGCTCGCCCACGGTCCTCCGCCGGGCTCCGGGGCCGTTGGCAGGGTAGCACCCGACGGCCGTCCGGACCGCCGGAGCGTGGCCCGTGCGCACCGGCAGGGGCCTGCCCTCGACGACTCCGGCTCCGAGCGCCGACCTACACTGGCGGCATGGACAGGACCGAGGAGCGGGCGGCCGCGGACGGGCCGGCCGCCGGCGCCGACGACCGCGCCCGGGCCGCCACGCGTGCCCCGGCAGGGGCGCGTGCCACGGCAGAGGCCCTCGATCTTGCCGATCCGCTGGGGGCGTTCCGCGACCGGTTCGTCATCGACGATCCGTCCCTGATCTACCTCGACGGCAACTCCCTTGGGAGGCTCCCGCGGGCCACGGTCGAGCGGCTCGCGACGCTCGTCCGCGATGGCTGGGGCGGCGACCTCATCCGCGGCTGGGACGGTTGGCTCGATTGGCCGATGCGCATCGGCGACCGGATCGGGACGACGCTGCTCGGCGCGCGGCCCGGGGAGACGGTCGTGGCCGACTCCACGAGCGTGAACATCTACCGGCTGGCCTCGGCCGCCCTCGACGCGCGGCCTGGCCGGAGCACGATCGTGGCGTCGCGCGACGACTTCCCGACGGATCGCTACATCCTCGAAGGCCTGGCCGACGCCCGGGGCCTGGCGATCCGATGGATCGACGGCGATCCCGTGGACGGACCCACGGCGGCCGACGTCGCGGCCGTGCTCGACGACGACGTCGCCGTCGTCCTGCTCTCCCACGTCAACTACCGCTCGGCGGCCATCGTCGACATGGGGGCGATCACGACCCTCGCCCACACGGCCGGGGCACTGACGCTCTGGGACCTGTGCCACTCCGCCGGCGCCATCCCGGTCGACCTGGAGGGGACCGGCGCCGACCTCGCGGTCGGCTGCACCTACAAGTACCTCAATGGCGGGCCTGGCGCGCCCGCCTTCCTCTACGTCCGCCGCGACCACCAGGCGTCCCTTCGCAACCCGATCCAGGGCTGGTTCGGGCGGAAGGACCAGTTCGCGATGGGCCAGGGCTACGAACCGGAACCGGGGATCCGGCACTGGCTCGTCGGGACACCGCCGGTCCTTGGCCTTGCCGCGGTCGAGGAAGGCACGAATGTCTCCGCCGAGGCCGGTATCGAGGCGATCCGGGCCAAGGGGATCGCCCTCTCCGAATACGCGATCGCGCTGACCGACGCGCGCCTTGCAGGGCTGGGCTGCACGATCGGCAGCCCGCGCGACAGCGCCACCCGCGGCGCGCACGTGTCGATCCGCCACCCCGAGGCCGGACGCCTCTGCCGCGAGCTCATCGCCGTGGGCGTGATCCCGGACTTCCGCGAGCCCGACTCGATCCGGCTCGGCCTGGCCCCGCTGTACACGCGCTTCGTGGACGTCTGGGACGGGATCGACCGGCTGCGCGGCTTGCTGGAGCGCGGCGCGTGACGGTGAGCCGCCGCGATGCAACGGATCGCGCCGACCAGCGTCCCCCGGTGCCGACAACCATCCCCCGGAGGACCGGATGCTCGCGATCCGCACCATCGACCTGGAGCGCGTGCCCGAGGTGAGCGACCGAGACGCGTCGGAGCGCGAACCTCGGCGAGACGGCGCGTCGGCCGACCGGGCCGCCGGGGCGCGACGCGAGCGACCCCTGAAGAGGCGGCCGCGCTCTATGACGCCTTCGCCGAGCGGATCCGGCGCTACATCGCCTTCCGCGTCCGGAGCCCCGAGGATGCCGAGGACCTCACATCCGACGTCTTCCGGCGCGTGCTGAGCGCGCCGATCCCCGTCGATCCGGGCGCACGGCCGGCCTGGCTGTTCCGGGTCGCCCACAACGCGATCATCGACCACTACCGGCGACGGCGGTTCACGGTGCCGCTCATCGGCATCCTCGAGCGACCCGACGACGCCCCCACCCTGCCTGACCGAGCCGTCCGGGACGAGGAGATGCGGACGATCGACACCGCCCTCGCTTCGCTCGTCGGCCGCCAGCGCGCGGCGATCTACCTGCGATTCTATGAGGACCTCGAGTACGCCGACATCGCGACCGTGATGGGCATCCCGTCCGTGACGGCCCGGACCCTGGTCCATCGCGGCCTCAAGAAGGTCGCGGTCCTGCTCGCAGATCTCCGGCCGCCAACGGGAGCCGAGCGATGAGCGGCGACGACAGGCGAATGGGCCGCGACCCGGTCGATCCGCTCGCGCTCGCCGAGGCGGTCGCGGCCGGCCGACTGGGCTTCGCGGCGGCCGAGGCCGCGCTGTGGGAAGCCCACCCCGACGACCAGGGCCGGGCGGCGAACGACGTGGCCGAGCTGCGCGACCTGGTGACCGCGATCCGCGCGGTCCGTCGCCACGCCGAGGCGACCCGCAAGGCCGAGGTGGAGGTGTTCGACCCGGACGCCGCGGCCGTGCCGCTCGGAGCGCGCGGGCTCATCGACGACGACCGTGAGATCGCGCCGCGACGGGTCCGCGGTGGCGACGTCCGTCTGCGGCCTGGTGCCCGCCAGGGTCAGCGCTGGGCACCTGTCGGGGCGCTCGCGGCGGCGGCGGTGATCGTCGTCGCGGTCGCGCTGGTGGGACCCGGGCTCCTCGCTCCATCGGTGGCGACGACGCCCGCGGCGACCTCCGGGCCGACGGGCATCGTGGCGGCCACGCCATCCGCGAGCCTTGCTGCGTCGCCCACGCCGAGCTCGTCGGCCGGGCCCACGGCCCCTCCCCCCACGCCGGCCCCGACGGGCGTCAAGGGCGTCCCGGCGATCGCCTCCGAGCCGCTTGCAGGCTCCCCGGGCATCGCCTACTGGACCCTATCGAACGAGACCCAGGTCACGATCACCGAATGGCGACCGGACGGCAGCGCTCCGCGGTTCCGGTTCTCCGTCTCGACCCTGGCCGACCCGGATCGGGCTGCCAACAAGACCGCCGACAGGCGCATCGTCATGTCGCCCGACGGGCAACGGGTCGCCTTCGCGGAGACGGGCACGTCGATCCGAACACGTGTGTTCGCGAACGACGGGAAGCTGCTCTGGACGGACTCTCAGCCGACGCTGGAGTCCTGACCTGGCGTGGTCGGCCGACGGCTCGCGGCTCGTGATCGGCTCGCAGCCGGCGACTTGGAAGATCCTCACCTTCAAGCCCGCCGGTGGGTCGCCGGCGCTCCAGACGCGGGACTTCGCGGGTGAGGCGTTCCGCGTGCTTGGCTTTTCGCAGAGTGGGGACGTCCTGTACGGCTGGAACACCCAGGGTGAGTCAGATTGGTGGATGACCCCGCTGCAGGTCGTCATCCCCGACGGCAAGCCGGAGCCCATCACGACGTTCACCAAGAAGACCGAGCCGGTCGCCATCTCGAACGGCACGACGGCGGTGACCCAGGTCGCCCCGTCGGATGGCTCGACAACGGAAGTCGCGGGAGTCGATCCGCAGACGTACCAGGTGCTCGACACGGGCGATCTCTCTGGCCACCTGAACGGCTGGGAAGTACGCGACGTCAGCGACGGAGCCGGGAAGAAGCTCGAGGGCCTGAGCATGGACATGGCGCTCGCGTGGGCCGGCGACGGGTCCATCGTCGTGGCCGACGTGACCCACACGGATCGGGCCGCCACGATCACGACGGTGCTGCCCGAGGCGCCCGGCAAACCGCTGACCCCGACGTTCTCGGTCCCGGCCGGCGGCTACTGGCGCCTCTTCGAGGGCTGCCGCAACGGGTACGCGCTCCTCGGCCTCGGCGCCCCGCACTCGGGCGACGCGTCGTGGCAGGGCGCGGACGAGCTCGTCCTGATCGAGCTCTCGTCGGCCCGCTCGTCCAGTCCTCGTCCCGAAGTCGCCAGGCCTGACCGGCCTCCACCCCGCCGGCTGGATCACCGCCCCCTAGGGACCCGCAGACCCGGGCCTACGTCCCGTGCTGCCAGGAGGCCATGTACGCCTTCTGCTCGGCGGTCATCTCGTCGATCGACGATGCCCAGCGCCGCCAGCTTGAGCCGGGCGACCTCGGCGTCGATCGCCTCGGGCACGACGTAGACCTGGTCTCGAGCTCGGCGTGGTGCTGAGCGCGACGTACTCGGCCGACGAGCGCCTGGTTCGCGAAGCTCATGTCCATGACCGCCGCCGGGTGCCCCTCGGCCGCGCCCAGGTTGACCAGCCGGCCCTCGGCGATGAGGTTGAGCTTGCTTGCCGCCGAGGTCGAACTCCTGGACGTTCTCGCGGACCTCGCGGACGTGGCCCTCGGCCATCTCGCGCAGCGCCGCGCAGGTCCAGCTCGGCGTCGAAGTGGCCGGAGTTGGCCATGATCGACGCCGTCGCGCATCGCCGCGAAGTGCTCGCGCCGGAAGACGTTGATGTTGCCGGTGGCGGTGACGAACAGGTCGCCCCACGGCGCCGCCTCGGCCGACGGTCATGACCCGGAAGCCGTCCATCAGCGCCTCGAGCGCGCGCGACCGGATCCACCTCGATGACGGCGACGTGGGCGCCCATGCCGCTCATCCGCGAGGCGATCCCGCGGCCGACCCAGCCGTAGCCGGCGATGACCACGTTGCGGCCGGCGAGCAGGATGTTCGTCGCGCGCAGGATGCCGTCGACCGTCGACTGGCCGGTGCCGTAGCGGTTGTCGAACAGGTGCTTGGTCTGGGCCTCGTTGACCGCGACCACGGGGAAGCCGCAGCGCGCCGTCGGCGGCCATCGCCTTGAGGCGGATGACGCCGGTCGTCGTCTCCTCGGTGCCGGCGAGGACCTCGTCGACCTGGCTCGCGGCCGCTCCGTGTGGAGCAGCGACACGAGGTCGCAGCCGTCGTCCATGGTGATCTGCGGATGCGTGTCCGCGACCGCGTTGAGGTGGCGTAGTAGGTGTCGCGGTCCTCGCCGCGACGGGCGAACGTGGAGATCCCGTACTCGGTCGACGAGCGCCGCGGCGACGTCGTCCTTGGTCGAGAGCGGGTTCGAGGCCGCCAGCACGACCGTCGCGCCGCCCGCCTTGAGCGTGCGCATCAGGTTCGCGGTCTCGGTGGTGACGTGGAGGCACGCCCCGATGCGGAGACCCTCGAGCGGCAGCTCCCGCTCGAAGCGCTCCCGGATCAGCCGGAGCACGGGCATCTCGCGCTCCGCCCACTCGATCCGACGGACGCCCTCGGCGGCCAGGCCGAGGTCGGTCACGTCGTGCGCCGGGAGCGAGCCGGCCTTGGTGGAGGTGGCGGTCATGGTCAGTCGATCTCCTTGCGGGGGAAGAAACGGCGCAGGGCCGTGCGGCAGGTCGGCCCACGGCGGAGCCGAGGCGATGGACGAGGCGCTCCTCGAAGCGGATGTGCTCCTGGTAGCCCGAGGCGGCGGTACGCCTTGAGGGCCGGCGGGTTGTCGCGACCGCACATTGAGCACGACCTGGTCGCACGTCCGGAGGAGCTCGCCGGTGACGGCGCCGGTCACCGCCGTGGCGTAGCCCCGGCCGCGGAACTGGTCGATGGGTCATCACGTTGCCGACGACCGCCGAGCCGCGCGCTGCGGGCTGATGACGTGGGTGCCCGCGGCCGACACGAGCTGGCCGCCGACGCTGCATCCCGTAGTAGACGCCGTCGCCGATCGAGCTGGCGACGGCAGCCACGACGCGAAGCCGAGGCCGGTAGAGCCGGTTGAGCTCGCCGATGTCGGACGGGAGGCAGCTCGCGCACCTCGGACGGGATACGGCCGGAAGCGGGCCCGGTCGACCCACATGCGGACCATCGAGCGGCCCGGGATCGATGCGGTAGTGCGACTCGACGGCGGAGCAGGTCGTCCGGCAGGGCCGCGACGTAGGCGACGCGCGGCCGCACGACGTCGCGGAGGATCGCCTCGATGCCGTCGGGGTCGCCCATCACGAACAGCGGCTGCGGCGACAGCCCGCCGTATTCGAGGACGACGGCGATGAGCTCGTCGCCGCGCCACGCGGCGCCCCAGCGGCGTCCGCGCCCACTCCCGGTCCTCGAGGTCGCAGATGGCGTAGGCCGCGAACAGGCGGTCGCGCTCGAGGAACGTCCGCAGCGCGTCCGCGGTCGGCGATCGGGCGGCGCGACGATCGTCCGCGGTCGGCTGCGCGTGACGGTGGCGATCGGCGGGCACGTCCACGGCCGGGCTCTCGGACCCGGCGCGGCCGGCCGCGCGGGGCCGCCGCAGCGCCGGGCACCGGGCGCCGTGGCGCCGGGCGGCGGAGGCCGCCGCGAACGCGTCGGCGAGCTGCCGTGTCGAACGGCGGCCGGAAGACGCCCTCCTCGGTCACGATCGCGGTGATGAGGTCGTTCGGGGTCACGTCGAAGGCCGGGTTCATGGCCGCGCGTGGCCGGGCGGCGCGATCGGCACGCCGCGCACGGACGTGACCTCCTCGGTCGCGCCGCTCCTCGATGGCGATGACCGCCTCCGATCGGCCGTGTCGCGGGTCCACGCTCGCGAGTGGCGCGCAGACGTAGAACGGCACCCCGTGCCGGCGGGCCAGGACGGCCAGCGGGTACGTGCCGATCTTGTTCGCCGTGTCGCCGTTGCGCGGCGATCCGGTCGGCGCCGACGAGGACCACGTCCACCGCGTACCGCGTGAACAGCCAGCCGGCGGCCGCGTCGGCGATGAGCGTGTGCCCGACGCCGGCCTGGGCCGAGCTCCCAGGCCGTCAGCCGCGCGCCCTGGAGGTACGGCCGGGTCTCGTCGACGAAGACGTGCACCTCGCGGCCCGGCGTCGACGGCGCTTGGACGACGCCCAGCGCGGTCCCGAACTGCCCGCAGGCCAGCGGCCCGGTGTTGCAGTGGGTGAGGAGCTGGAGCGGCCGCTCCATCGGCGTCGGCAGCTCGGCCAGGCCGAGGGTCGCCGAGGCGCCGTGGTCCTCGGCCGCCTCGCGGACGATCTCGCTCGGCCTCGTGCCGGATCGCGTCGGCGATCGGCCTGCCCGTCGGCGTCGACGTCGCCGACGGCGTCCGTGGCCGCCGAGGCAGCCGGTCGACCGCCCAGCGGACGTTGGCGGCCGTCGGGCGGGCGTCGATCAGGGCCGTCCCGCAGCCCGCGGATCGCGGCGCGGCGCACGAACGGGCGTCGACTCGGACCATCTTGTCGGCCGTCAGCGACAGGCCGATCGCGGCGGCCTGGCCCATGGCCGGCGCGCCGCGCACGACCATCTCCCGGATCGCCCAGGCGACCTCGCCGGCCGTGGACCAGCGCATCTCCACGAGCTCGTTGGGCAGCCGGCGCTGGTCCATGAGATAGATCGCGTCGTCGCTCCAGCGGAACGCCGTGCGGAAGCCGGCCGCGGCGCCGGCCGCCGGGTTGGCGACCTCGGCGTGTCGGCGAAGCCCAGGGCATCCGCGCCGCTCGAGCCGAGCATCGAGCTGGCGGCCTCCATCGATTGGCGCTGGAAGGCACCGGCCATGCCCACGACGGTCACCGCGCTGTGGACGACCTCACCGGCGAACTGGCGGAAGAACAGCCGCCGGGCCACCCGCTCGGCCGGCGGCGCGACGGGCTCCACGGCGCCTCGACCGCCCCGGCGGTACCGGCGGCAGGTCGGCGCTCGTCGGTGCGCTCGGACTCGCCGGCTCGGATGCCGGCGCGGCGGTCGGATCGTCGGGAGCGGGTTCGGTCAACGGGTCCTCGAAGGGTGGGCTCGACCACGCCGCGAGGCGCGCGCCGGCCGCGGCTCAGTACCGGATGACGCTCGTGACGCGGCGGCCCTTGAGGCGCTCGCGTCCCTTGAGGAAGTCGAGCTCGACCAGGAACGCCAGGCCGACGACCTCGCCACCCAGCCGCTCGACCAGCTCGATCGTACCGCGCGACCGTCCCGCCCGTCGCCAGGAGGTCGTCGACGATGAGGACCCGCTGGCCGGACTTCATCGGCGTCGCGATGGATCTCGAGCGTGTTCGAGCCGTACTCGAGGGCGTACTCGACCGTCAGCGTCTCGGCCGGCAGCTTGCCGAGCTTGCGGACCGGCACGAGGCCGGCCCCGAGCTGGTAGGCCAGCGGCGCGCTGAAGATGAAGCCGCGCGACTCCATGCCGACGACGATGTCGACCTTCTCGCCGTCGTAGGGCTCGCGCATCAGGTCGATGGCCTCCTTGTACGGCATCGGCATCCTTGAGCAGCGTCGTGATGTCGTAGAAGAGGATGCCCGGCTTCGGGAAGTCGGGGATCTCACGGATCTTGGCGCGCAGGTCCTCGGCGGACATCGATGCGTGATCCTCCGAAGGGTCGATCCGTCTCTCTTGAACGGTCGGGGCACGCGCAGTCTACCGCAGGCTCACGCAGCATCGGACCCGGGGCTTCCGGCGGCCGGGCGGCGGACGCGTCAGGCGGGACGCGGACGCGTCAGGCGGTGACGATGTCCGGCGCGGGCACGCCGGCCCTGGCGCGCGAGGGTCCCGGCAGGCGCACGGCGAGCAGCACCCCGAGCACCGCGCCGGCCACGGCGACGGCGAAGACGATGGCCAGCGACGAGCCCTGCGGCGCACCGGCCCGCACGCCGGCGGCCAGGATCCCGCCGCCGAGGCCGGTCCCGAACGCGGTGCCGAGGACGTCGGACAGCTGGAGCGCCGCGGTCGCGGTGCCCTGGCCGCCGGCCGGCGCCTCGCGGAGGGTCACGAGCGAGAGCGGTGCGTACGAGCAGACCCATGCCCAGGCCGGCGATCCCCCAGGCCGGGATCCCCACGAGCAGCACCGGGACGGCCGGGATCAGGATGAGCGCGAAGGCCGCCATCCCGACGCGTCAGCACGGCGAAGCCCGAGCCGACGAACCGGCGGGCGCCCCAGCGATCGAACCGGCGGGCCTGGAGCCAGGACCCGGCCGTCCACGTGAGCGTCGCGGCGGTCAGCACGATCCCGGCCGCCGCCGGTGGCAGGCCGCGCCAGTCCTGGAGGGCGAGCGGGACGTACGCGTCGGCCGCGAAGAACGATGCCGTCGCCAGGCCGCGCAGGAGGATGGCGGCCGGCAGGCCGCGGGCCGCCCGGAGCGTCCCGGCCGGCGTGAGCCGATGGAACGTCGGCAGGACCAGCACGAGGCCGCCGACGATGAGGACGGCAGCCGTCGCGGGCGCATCGGCCGCCAGCCCGCCGACGACGAACGCCGCGCCGCCGGCGAGGATGAGGGCGAGCGGGATCCGTCGCCGGGCGGCGGCACGATCGGGCTCCTCCTCGCCCGGAGCGAGCTTCGGGCCGGGGACCGCCATGAGGCTCCGCAGGGTCATCGCCC
Source organism: uncultured Chloroflexia bacterium (assembly GCA_963849405.1). Classification (GTDB taxonomy): domain Bacteria; phylum Chloroflexota; class Limnocylindria; order Limnocylindrales; family CSP1-4; genus C-114. The sequence goes on along the minus strand of CAWKHG010000005.1, from coordinate 820,820 downwards.
CGGCGAGCAGGACGAGCGGCAGCAGGCCGACGAAGACGACGCGCCAGCCGAGCGTCTGGGTGATCGCTCCGGCGAGCGCCGGCCCGATGACGCCCGGCAGCACCCACGCCGTCGAGAGGGTCGCGAACATCTGCGGCCGCAGGCGCTCCGGGAGCGACCGGCCGATCGCCACGTAGGCCGTCGGCGGGATCGCGCCCGCGCCGAGTCCCTGGAGGAGCCGGCCCGCCACGAGCACCTCCATCGACGGGGCGAGGCCGCCGATGACCAGGCCGAGCGCGAACAGGACGAGCCCGAGCACGAACGGGCGCGCCAGGCCCGCCCGGTCGATGAGCCCGCCGACCACGACGATCCCCACGAGGTCGCCGAGGAAGAACGCCGAGAACGCCCAGCCGTAGAGCTCCAAGCCGTGCAGCTCGCGGGCGACGGCCGGCATCACGGTGCCGATCGCGAGCGCCTCGAACGCCAGGAGCGTGATCGTGAAGACCATGCCGATGCTCAGCGCGCGCCGTTTCGGCGACCACAGGCCATCGTTCAGGGGCGTGCCGTCACGGAGCGCGGACGGGGGAAGCTGGGCCATCGTCGAAGGGTAGCGCCGGTCCGATCGATCGGCAGGCGCGACATCCCGGGAGTTCCGGTCGCGACGCTAGACTCGAAGGGTTGAAGACGCTGCCCATCCGCAGGCTGGCCATGGCGCTCGCCAGCGTCGCCGTGGCCGCCGGTTGTGTCGCGCGGGCCCCCGACCCGACGCCCGCCTTTTCCGAGGCCGCCGTTCCGGTCCAGAGCGTGCCGTTCGACCCTGCCCCGCTCGACGGGATCGCCTGGCTGCCGGACGGGCGGATCGTCTTCGGGCACCAGTCAGAAGCGAACGGGGCCACCATGGGGACGCACCTCTGGAGCATCCAGCCGGACGGCTCCGCCGCCGGTCCTTTGGCGATCGACCCTGGCGTGGAGTGCACGCGGACAGAGACGCTTGCGCCCCTGACGCTCGCAAGCGGAGAGCTGTCATACCAGCTCCGGTGCGCACCCGGCGCCAAGGGTCCCTTCACGTATCGGACCGGCCTCTCCACCGTCGATGCTGCCGGGCGCTCGACCGTGTTGATGCCGCTGACCGACCTCCCGTTCATCCCTCGCCAGGCGGCCTGGTCGTCGGACGGGACCCGGGGGCTCATCGGCGGCGGGAGTGCCACGTGCGAGGGGATCGCGCTTGCGGACCGGACCGGGATCCACCCGTGGAACCTGCGTGTCGGCGCGGGACCTCGGCGTTCGATCTCGCGGATCTCCTGGCGCCATCGAGCGACTGCACGCGAACGGGCAACGCCAGCCTTCCGGCCTGGTCGCGCGACGGCATGCACGTCGCCTTCTTCGCATCGACGGCTGCAGTCGGCGTGAGCGGCCAGGCGCGCCTGCAGGCGAAGTGGACCTTGTACACGGTGGACGGGAACCTCGCCGGTCCGGCGATGCTGCTCGACGGCATCGCGGCTCCGGCCGCGCTGCAGTGGTCGCCGGACGGAAGGTGGCTCGCGATCGCGGGGTCGATCGACGGGGCTGCGGGCGCGTGGCTCGTCGACGCCACGACGGGCCACCACGTGCGGATCTCGAACTACCCGTTCTGGTTCGACCTCGCCTGGTCCTGGGACGGCTCGCGGCTCGTCGGCCTGCGCGATGAGACGCCGATGGGCGGCGCCAGGGCGGCCACGATCGTCGTGCGCGACGTATCGAGCGTCGTCCAGCTGAAGTAGTCGGGCCTGGGGTGGGACGCGAGGAGCCTATGTCCCCTTCAGACGCTCGACGACCGGCGCCAGCTCGTCGATCCCGCCGACCATGATCGAGCTGATGCCGAGGCGTTCCCGGAGCATCCGGAACTTCTCGACAAGCCCGTCAACGGAACCCATGAAGATGTGCGGCGAGTCGAGCAGCTCGCGCTCGCTGACCTCGATCCCTGTCCCCGAGAAGAGTCGGGCGGCAAGATCGCGCGCCTCGGCGAACGCGTGGTCCGTGATGAGGACGGGCGCGATCCCCGAGGGGTAGCAGTTGAGCTCGAGACGCTCGAAGCGCGTCCCGGCGGCCTCGCGGACCCAGCCGATCTTCTCCTCGGCGGCCGCGATCGTGAGGCTCCGTGGATCGGGTAATGGCGAGGGGCCGGCGAGCACCCGCGGAGCGAGACCCACGATGTCCGCCTCGCGAGCCGCCAACGAGAGGGTCCGCCGCCCGCCGCCACCGATGAAGAGGGGCGGATGGGGCTGCTGGACCGGCTTGGGGTAGGCGTTGAAATCGGTGATCGTGTAGTGCTCGCCGGTGAAGCTGAACGGGCCGGGCCCGAAGGCGCCTTTCAGGACCGCGATCGCCTCGGCCAGGCGCGAGGACCGCACGCCGACGGGTTCGAACGGAAGCCCGATCGCGCGGTACTCCGGCACGTTCCAGCCGCTGCCGATGCCGATCTCGAGCCGGCCACCCGACAGGACGTCGATCGTGGCGAGGTCCTGGGCCAGGACGGCCGGATGACGCAGGTCGTTGTTGATCACGAAGGTGCCGATCCGGAGCGTCTCGGTGGCGGCGGCGACCGTCGCCATCGTCGGGATCGGGGCCAGCTGCTCGATCAGGTGGTCCGGGATGACGAGGACGTCGATGCCCATCGCCTCGGCCCGGCGAGCATCGGCCGCAAGGGCCTTGCCGTCGGCGATGGCGCCCGCCGAGGCGAGGAAACGGAACGCGCGCACCCCTCAGTACGAGCGGTCGATCGCCGCGCGAGCCACCTTCACCGCGAGCCCGCCGCCGGGCACGAGGAGCCCGATCGTGTCGGCCCCGATGTCGAACAGCGCGTCGCGGCTGATGAGCTTGGTCATGTGCGAGGTCAGCGACGCGGCCTGGCGGACCTGGCCGGTGATCCCGTCGATCTCGATCACGCCCGACTTGTCCTTCGGCGCCCAATGGAACTCGAACGCCCAGATCGGCCGGTAGTACAGGTCGCTCGCGTCGAGGGTCAGGACTTCCTCGAGGACCACGTCGGCGTGGACCGGTTTCAGCATCCGCCCGAGGAGCTGGCGGACGACGAACGAGGCGCGGTGCTCGGGCGCGAGGACGATCGTGCCATCCGTGGCCAGGGCCGCCGGGGCGTCGACCTCTTCGGCCGGTCCGCCCCGGATGGCGGCGCCGTCCTCCGACGGCTGGCCGGTCAGCGCGTCGACGAACAGCTCGTCCGCGATGTCCTCGCGGCAGTGCTCCTTGACCTCGAGCCGGAACCCCTTGCCGCCCTTGCCGTCGGAGACCTCGTAGGTCGTGCCGCCGAACTCGACCGTTCGGACCTCGGGGCTGCTCGGCGGGACCGTGTACTCGCGCGTGCGCTCGTAGACGTAGCGGGCCTTGCCGGCCACGTGCCAGAACGGCTCGACCCGCCGCTGGCTGGCGAGGAGCGCGATGTCGTCGTTTTTGGGGCGCTGGAGCAGGCCACCGATGCCCGACGAGATGGCGGTCGCGCGTCGATCCATCGCGCGCACGCGGACTTCCTCGGCTGACAGCTTGTCCTTCAGCGCGAAGATGCGCTGAGGCGCCAGTTCGATGTCCACCGCGCGCTCCTCTTCCTCACGTCCACGGTCCCGGTCCGCGACCATGCCGGTCGGCTCCCTATCTTGCGCCACCCGGGGGTCATCTGTGGAGCCTCAGACCGCGACGGGCTCGGCCGCCACGAGCCGGGCGACGACCGCCTGGGTGAGCTCCCAGCCGCGTGACGGGTCGCGCGGCAGGCGGATGCGGACCTGGTTCGAGGCGAACGTGAGGTCGCCAGCCCGCACGCCGGGGAGTGCGCCGGACGACAGGAGGCGCATCGCTGTCGCCCGCGAGAGGCCGGCCCCGAAGCGCACGACGAGCTGCCCCTCCTCGCGAGCGATCGACGTCACGCCCGCCGTCTCGGCCGCGAGGCGCAGCTCCGCGACCTCCACGAGGCGCAGCACCGGCCCGGGCAGCGGCCCGAACCGGTCCGTGACCTCCTGGCGGAACGCCGCGATATCGCCCGGCGTCCGGGCTCGGGCGAGGCGCCGATAGAGCTCGAGCTTCTGGGCCTCGTCGGGCACGAAGTCGTCGGGCAGGTGCGCCTCGACCGGCAGGTCCACCACCGCCTGCTGGCGGGCGATGACCGGCTCGCGCTCCTCGAAGATCGCCTTCTGCTCCTCGACCGACTCGGCCAGCAGGCGCGAGTACAGGTCGAAGCCGACCGCGGCCATGTGGCCTGACTGCTCCCCGCCGAGGATGTTGCCGGCGCCCCGGATCTCCAGGTCCGAGAGCGCGATCTGGAAGCCGGCCCCGAGCTCCGAGGCGTTGAAGATTGCCTGGAGCCGCTTGCGGGCCTCGTCCGAGAGCCGCTCCCGGCGCCGGTACAGGAGGTACGCGTAGGCCCGCCGGGACGACCGGCCGACGCGGCCGCGGAGCTGGTACAGCTGCGCGAGGCCGAGCGTGTCCGCCCGGTCGATGACGATCGTGTTGGCGTTCGGGATGTCCAGCCCGGACTCGATGATCGTCGTGCACACGAGGACGTCGGCCTCGCCCGCCGCGAACGTGAGCATCACCTTCTCGAGCACGCCCTCCGGCATCTGCCCGTGCCCGACCACGATCCGGACCCCCGGCAGCATCGTGCGCAAGCTGCTCGGCCTGGGCCTCGATCGTCTCGACCCGGTTGTGGACGTAGAACACCTGGCCGCCCCGATCGAGCTCACGGAGGATCGCGTCGCGGACGAGTCCTGCCGACGCCTCGGCGACGCGCGTCTGGATCGGCAGCCGGTCCTCGGGCGGCGTCTCGATGACGCTCAGGTCACGGATGCCGGCGAGCGCGAGGTTGAGCGTCCGCGGGATCGGCGTGGCCGACAGGGTGAGCACGTCGACCGCGCTCCGGAGCTGCTTCAGGCGCTCCTTCGCCGCGACGCCAAACCGCTGCTCCTCGTCGACGACGACCAGGCCGAGGTCGCGGAACCGGACGTCCTTCGACAGAAGCCGATGCGTCCCGATGACGAGGTCGACCGACCCGTCGGCCAACCCGGCGATCGTCCGGTCTTGCTCGGCCGGCGGCACGAACCGGGAGAGGAGGCGGACCGTGAGCGGGAACGCCCCGAAGCGCTGGCTGAACGTCGCGTGGTGCTGCGCGGCGAGGACGGTCGTCGGCACGAGCACGGCGACCTGCTTGCCGTCCTGGATCGCCTTGAAGGCTCCCCGCAGCGCTACCTCTGTCTTGCCGTACCCGACGTCGCCGACGACCAGTCGGTCCATCGGTCGGCCGGCCTCCATGTCGAGCTTCATCTCGGCGGCGGCCCGCAGCTGGTCGGGCGTCTCCTCGTACGGGAAGCTCGCCTCCATCTCGGCCTGCCACGGTGTGTCGGTGGCGAACGCGTGACCGTGCGCCGCGGCCCGCGCGGAATAGAGGGCGAGGAGCTCCTCGGCGAGATCCGTGACCGCCCGCTTGACCCGCTGCTTCGTGCGCAGCCACTCGCCGCCACCCAGCTTCGAGAGCTGGGGCTTCTCCGCGCCGCTATAGCGGGTCACCCGCTCGATCTGTTCGACCGGCACGAAGATCTTGTCGCCGCCGGCGAAGCTCAGCTCCAGGTAGTCGCGCTCCTCGCCCGGGTCGCCCCGCCGGAGCATCCGCTCGTAACGCGCCAGCCCATGGTCGATGTGGACGACGAGATCGCCCGGTGAGAGCCGGTTGAGGATGTCGCGCGACACGACCCGGCGCATGGCCTTGGGTCGCCGGACCCGGACGCTGCCGAACAGCTCGCGGTCCGTGACGAACGTGAGCCCGTCCGGCCCGCCGGCGAACCCGCCGTTGAGGCTCCGCTCGATGAGGGTGACAGCGCCGGGTGGCGGTGGCTCGGCGATCCGGTGGACGACGGCCACGGGCCTGCCCTTCTCGGCGAGGATCTCGGCGAGCCGGGGCGCCTGGTCGGAGGCGAGCACGATCCGCTGGCCGTCGTTCGCCCATCCGGCGACCGCCACGTCGAGCTGGGCCGTCCGCTGGAGCGGCAGGACGGGCTCGCGCCAGCCGAACGGGTCGCCGCTGCTCAGGCCGCCACCGGCGATCGCACTGTCGGCTGACGCCTCGGACTCCCAGGTCAGCTCGAGCGTCCGGGATCGGAGCAGGCGGGACTTCCAGTCGCGTCGGGGCAGGTACGTCGACGGCCAATCCTTCGGCAGGTCGCCGGCAGACTCGAGGTCCTCGCGGCGTTCGTCCGACTGGCGCCACAGGAACTCGGCCGCGTCGGCGATGTCGCCCGGCTCATCGAGGATCAGGAGCGTGCCCGGATCGAGGTGGTCCAGCGCGGTGGCCGGGCAGAGCACGCCGGCCCACACCTCGGCGGCGTCGCCGACGTCGAGCGCGGCCCCGGCCCGGGCGCCCGTGGCGCTCGTGGTCGCTTCCTCGAACCGGGCCAGGTCCGCGGCAAGGCGCTCGGGAGGCGGGCGGCTCGCCGGCCGAGCCGCGAACGGAGGCCCGCCACGCCATCGGCCGGGAGGAGCACCTCGCTCGCGGGCAGCAGCTCGACCCGCTCGACCGGACCGATCGTCCGCTGGTCGGCCGGGTCGAACGTGCGCAGGACGTCGATCTCGTCGCCGAAGAACTCGAGCCGGACCGGCAGTGGGCTCGAGGGCGGGAACACGTCCACGATGCCGCCCCGTCGGGCGAACTCGCCGCGACCGGCCACCTCGACGGCCGGCACGTAGCCGAGATCGAGGAGCTCGGCCAGGAACGCATCGAGGTGGAGCCGCGCCCCGCGGCGGAGGACCCGCGGCTCGGGCGGCAGCGCCTCGGGCGAGATGGTGTGCTGGAGGAGCGCCTGGACGCTCGCGACGAGGATCCGCGCACGTCCGCTCGCCACGCGGCGAGCGAGGCGACCCGGGCGGCCGTCTCGTCCGCCACGAGCTCGCTGCGCTCCCAGGCGAGCGCGGTCCGCGGCTCGAGCACCGCGACCGTGCCGGGATCGCCCATCCACGCCCCGAGCTCCTCGGCTACGCGGTCGCCGATCTCCGCATCGCGAGCGATCCAGCAGACCCGCTCGCCGGTCGCGCCCATCGCGAGGGCCGCGGCGAGGTAGCTCTTGGCGCCGTGGGGGACGGACGTCAGGCCGGCGTGGCGACCGGCCGGCGGCAAGGTGCGCGTGGGTTCGCCCAGCCGTTCGCGGAGCGCGGCGAACGAGCCGGTCGCGACGAGCAGCGGCGGCAGGGCCGACAGGTCCGGGATGCGACGAGCGCTGCGGCCGGGCTCCGCGCCGCGGTCGGGAGGACGCCACGGCCGGACCTCGGGAACAGGGCTCTCATCGATCGGCGCAGGCTCGGCCTCGGCGGCCCGCGCTTCGGCCTCGACCGCAGCGGCCGCCTCCGCCTCCGCGTCGGCGATGTCGAAGTCGACCTCCGGACGGACCTCGCGCTCGGCGAGCAGCCGGTCGAGCGCCTCGGCGCTGATCCGCTCACCGAGCCGGCGCTCCTGGCCACGCTTGCCGCGGAGCGGGGGCTGCGCCGCCGGACCAGGCCGCTTCGGGCGCGGCGGGTCGCCGTACTTCCTCACGGTTCCTCCGCCGGGCGCGGCTTCCGCCAGCCAGTCTTGGTCCGCCGGATGCCGTCGGGGCCGGGTGGCCCTTCGACCTCGCCGGGCGGCGCGAGCCGATCGGTGTCGGCGGGCCGGAGCTCGAAGTTGTTGTGCTGGTTGGCCGCCTTGTTCGTCCCCACTCGCGCCCACGCCTCGACCGCGTCGGCCGCCTCGTCGAGCAGCTCGCCCAGGCGCTGCCGCTCGGCCGGCTCGAACCGCGACAGGACGTGGTCGATGAAGCTCCGGTCGGGCGGCCCGATGCCGATCCGCAGGCGGCTGAACTTCTCGGTCCCAAGCTCGTCGATGATCGAGCGCGAGACCGTTGTGGCCGCCGGGCCCGCCGCCTTCGCGGAAGCGGAGCTTGCCGAAGGGCAGCGCGAAGTCGTCGGCCACGACGAGGAGGTCGCCGAGCGGGGCGTGCTCGCGGGCGAGCACCTTGCGCACCGCGATCCCGCTCTCGTTCATGAACGTGAGCGGCTTGACCAGGGTCAGCTCCAGGCCGTGGAAGCGCCCCGAGACGATCGAGCTCGCGTCCTTCGTTCGACCCTTGCCCGCCCAGCCGGCCTTGTCGGCGAGGCGGTCGAGGACCATCCAGCCGATGTTGTGGCGCGTCTCCTCGTACTGGCCGCCCGGGTTGCCCAGGCCGACGACGATCTTCACGATCCCTCAGCGCACTGGCGTGCCGAACACGCCGAACGGGCCCGATCCCGTCCGGGAGGGCCTGCGGCGATGGTATCAGCGCCGGCCCTCGCAGCGCCCGGCGCCCATCGCGCGCACCCGCCCGTGGCCCCGTGGTGGCGCTCGCCGCCGGCCATGCTGCGGCGCTCGCCGCCCGGCCGGTCCATAGTTGGCCGGTGACCCGACCACCCGACGCGGCCGGCGCCGCGGACCGCCGCCTCGCCTTCCGGCTCGAATACGCAACGATCGTATGGAACGTCCTCGAGGGTGTCTTCGCGGTGACGGCCGGGCTGCTCGCGGGCTCGGTCTCGCTCGTCGCGTTCGGGCTCGACTCCTCGGTCGAGGTGTTCGCGTCGGCGGTCGTCGTGTGGGAACTGCGGGGCGCCGACCGGCGAGGTGAGCGCCGCGCCCTGCGGGCCATCGGGGCGGCGTACATCCTCGTCGCGGTCTACGTGCTCATCCAGGCCCTGAACGCCCTCCGGCTCGCCGAACCGCCCGAGAGCTCACCGGTCGGCATGGTGTTCCTCGGCGCGACCGTCTTCGTGATGCTCGGACTCGGCCTGGCGAAGCTCCGGGTCGGCCGGCGGCTGGACAGCCCCACCGTCATCGCGGACGGCCGGTTCAGCCTCGTGGACTGCGCTCTCGCCGCGGCCGTCTTCGTCGGGCTCGCGCTCGTCGCCCTGTTCGGCTGGTGGTGGGCGGACGCGGCGCTCGCCATCGTGATCTCGCTCCTCGCGTTCTACGAGGGCGCGAAGGGCCTGCTCCAGAAGGATGCCCACCCCCACTGACCGGCGGTCAGCCGAGCAGGCGGCGCTCCAGCGCGCGCATCGAGGCCTCCTCGGCCGGTTCGGCGTGATCCCAGCCGCAGACGTGGAGCGTCCCGTGGATCACCAGGAGTCGCAGCTCGTCGGCCGGCGACCAGCGCACGTCGCCGGTATGGCCGCCGCGGCCTTCGACTGCCTGCTCGATCGCCCGCTCGACCGACACGACGATGTCGCCGAGGTGGCGGCGGCGTCCGGGCGGCAGGGCGAAGCGCGTGGTCGGCGCGCCGGCGAAGCCCCGCGGGCGGGTGAGCCTTCGTGGCGCGGGAACTCGGCCGGGGTCAGGAGCGGGAACGAGAGGACGTCGGTCGGGCCCTCGTGACCGAGATGGGCCTCGTTGAGCGTGGCCAGCTCATGATCGTCGGCGAGGATGAGCCCGATCGAGGCCGGTGATGGGGCTCCCGCGGCGGTGAGCGCCTTGGCGATCGCCTCGGCCAGGGTCGTCTCCCCGACCGGCGACTGGACGCCCTCCCGGATCGTGACGTCGATGCGCCACGGCGGCCGGTAGATCGACCTCACGCGCCCGGGCCACCGCCGGCGGCGCGCCGCGACTCGATCTCGACGATCTTGTTCTGCGGATACGCGATCCGCTGGTGGTACATGCCGAGGAGTTGCTGGACGAAGGCCTCCCGGATCCGCTCGACGTCGCGCAGCGTGAGGTCGCACTCGTCGAACTGGCCGTCCGACAGCCGCTCGTCGATGATCCTGGCGACCATGGCCCTGATCGCCGGCTCGTCGCGCGACGAGAGCGAGCGCACGGATGCCTCGACCCCGTCGGCGAGCATGATCAGCGCCGCCTCGCGCGACTGGGGCTTGGGTCCGGCGTGGCGGAAGCGCCGCTCGTCGACCGCAGCCGCGGCGGCCGCGCCGGCGGCCGTGTCGATGCCCCCATGCTCGGCGGCCGCGAGCTCCTTCGCCCGGGCGTAGAAGTAGCTCATGATCGCGGTCCCGTGGTGCTGCGGGATGAACGCGATGAGCTGCTTGGGGAGCCGCTCGCGGTAGGCCAGGTCGATCCCGTCGGCGACGTGCTGCTTGAGGATCTGGGCCGAGACCTCCGGCTCGAGCTCGTCGTGGATGTTGTCCCCGCCGGCCTGGTTCTCGATGAACGCCATCGGGTTCGCGAGCTTGCCGATGTCGTGGTAGTACGCGGCGACGCGGGTGAGCAGCGGATCGGCTCCGATCGCCTCGGCCGCCCGCTCGGCGAGGTTGCCGACCATGATCGAGTGGTGGTACGTCCCGGGCGTCTCCACGAGCAGCCGGCGCAGGATCGACTGCGAGGGGTTGGCCAGCTCGAGCAGGTGGAACACGGTGAGGATGCCGAACAGGTTGCCGAGCACGGCGAACGAGCCGACCGCCACCACCGCCGCGAGGCCGGCCGCCGCGAGCGCCGCACCGAAGAGCTGGAGGATGCCGGTGAGGTCGCGCGCGCCGAGGAGCGAGAAGACCGACACGACCAGCGCGCCGACGACCGCGACGGCGATGCCGGCCTGGACGAAGACGTTCAGCCGGTCGCCCCGCCGGACCGCGACGATGCCGGCGAAACCGCCGAGCAGGACGTACGTCGCGAACTCGAGCGAGCCCCCGTTGAGCGCCCCGGCGATGACCGCCAGGAGCGCCATGAGCACGAACGCCACCCCGGCGTCGAGCAGGATCGCCACGAGCATGCCGGCGGCGGCCGTCGGCACGAAGAACGGCATGATGCTCCGCCCGGCGGTGAGCTTGAGGGCGAACGCCATGAACACGAGGACCAGGGCGAGGAGCAGGAGCACGTTCGTGCGGTGCCAGATCTCGGACCGGAAGCGCCAGATCCAGGCGAGCAGCAGGCCGACGAGCAGCAGCGCGAGGAGGACGTAGCCACCGAGGCGGGCCACGTCGAGGGTCGGAGCGTTGAGGTTGAACGCCTCGACGACTTCCATCTGCTCGGGCGTGATCTGGTGGCCCTTGTCGATGATGTTCTCGCCCTGCTGGATGACGACCTTGTGCGGGGGAACGGCCTGGACCGCGGCCACCCGGGCCTGCTCGGTGAGGGCCTCGCTGTACGCGGAGTTCGGGGCCAGGAGCGGGGCGATGAGTTCCGCGGCCAGCTTCTTCTGGTCGGACGGGAGGTCGCCGAGGATCCGGCTGCCGATGCCCGCCGCGATCGTCGGCACGTCCGAATCCGCGCAACTCCGCCCGCTCGACCTGGTCGAGGACGTTGGCCGCCTCATCGCGGAGTGCCTTCCACTCGGCCGGGCTCAACCCCTCGAGCGTCTTGCGCGCGGAGTCGCTGAGGGACGGCAGGACGACCTTGAGCAGGGCGGCCCGGGCGGCATCGGTGACCGACTTGTCGAACGCGGCATCGACCGGGGCGACCGCGCGGCCGAACGCCGCGCCCTGCCGATCGGCGATCCGGGCGGCCTGGTCCTGCGTGTAGTCGTACTTGGGCTTGACGGCATTGCCGGCAGCCGCGCGATCGAGACCGGTGGCGATGTCGCTCGTGTACGTCAGGGCCTTCGGTGCGACGACATCGGCCCGGGCGACGTCGCCGGCCTTGAGGAGCAGGCCGCTGGGCACGATATCGATCGCGAAGATGGCGGTGAGGATGAGGGCGAGCAGCCCGGCGGCCACGAACATCCGGCCCGCGTCACGGCGGGTGAAGGCGGCGGGCTCCATGCGCTGGCTGAGCATCGCGGTGCCTATCCGCCCTCGTGGGCGCCGGCGTGGGCGGCGAGGTCGGCCGCCGCGAGGGCCTGGATCACGAGCTCGCTGACGTGCTTGCCGTCGGCCCGGCCGCGGGTGCGCGGGGACAGCCAGCCCATGACCTTGCCCATGTCGCGCGCCGTGGCCGCGCCGGTGGCCGCGATCGCTTCGCGGACCAGGGCCCGGATCTCGTCGTCGTCGAGTGCCTGGGGCAGGTACTCGGAGATGATCGCGATCTCCGCCTCTTCCTTGGTCGCGAGATCCTCGCGCTCGCCATTGCGGAACGCCTCGACCGATTCGCGCCGGGTCTTCACCTCGCGCGTCAGCACACCGAGGAACTCGTCCTCCGTGAGCGGTCGCTGGTTCTTCTTGGCCAGGTTGTAGGCCGCGTTCGTCACGAGGCGCAACGTGTCGCGTCGCAGCACGTCACCGGACCGCATCGCTGCGGTCAGATCCTGCTGGAGGCGATCCTGGAGGGACACCGATGTGGCTCCTCGGGCGGGTCCGCCCTGCTGAGCTGTCGCGCGGTCGGGATGACCGGCGATAGGGGTCCGAGTCGACCTGTTCGGCCGATCCGTGCTCCCTAGCTCTGCTGCGTGCGGGCGTTCTTCTTGCGCTTCGCTTCCTTGCGCTTCCGCTTCACGCTCGGCTTCTCGTAGTGCTCGCGCCGGCGAGCCTCCGCGAGGATGCCGCTCTGCTGGATCTTCTTGTTGAAGCGGCGAAGGGCGCTTTCGAACGTCTCGTTCTCACCCACTCGGACTTCTGCCAATCGAGAGATCACCTCCCACGGCCGGGGATACTGCGTTTCGCGCCTCGGGTCGGCCGATGCTCCCGGGGCGGTCCGGCGAGCGTGCGAGCACACTCGGCCGAAGGCTGGCGGAGTCTAGCCGAGGCTCCGAAGTCGGTCAACCGACCCCGGACGGGCCGCGGGTGCGTGAACCAGCGTCCGAATCAGCCGCCCGCGACGGCCGGGATGATGTGCAGCGTCGCGCCCGATGGCACCGGCGTCGCCAGGACGGCCCGCTCGCCATCGACGAAGACGTTGATGTGCTCCCGGATGGCCGGTCCGGGCTCCAGCAGGCGATCGGCGACGCCCGGCCACGACGCGTCGAGGGCGGCGACGACCTCGGCGACCGTCGCACCGTCGATCTCGGTGCGCCGCGGCAGGCCGGGCAGGATCGCGGCGAGCGAGCGGGGCAGGATGACGTGCGCCATGGGTCCGCTCAGCCGGCGACCCTGATCGCGTCGACCGACCAGATCGGGGGCAGCGTCGTCACGATCGGGTCCCAGTTCACCCCACCGTCGGACGAGCCGTACAGGTGCCCGGTGCTCGTCCCGAAGTAGACGCCGACGGGCTCGAGGTCGTCGCGGGCCATCGCCTCGCGCAGCACGCCGAGATACGCGTCGTGCTGGGGCAGGCCGATGTCGCCACGGATCCAGTTGTCACCGCCGTCGTGGGTCCGCCACACGGCGGCCGCCCCGTCGGGCATGTGGCGGCCCTCGTCGGGCGGCGTGAGCGGGATCGTCCAGAACGTGAGCGGGTCGCGCGGGTGCGCCGCGATCGCGAACCCGAACTCGCTCGGCAGGCCGGTCGTGACCTCGGTCCACGTCTTGCCGCTGTCCGTCGAGCGGTAGACGCCGCAGTGGTTCTGCTGGTAGAGGCGCTCCTGATCCGCGGACATGACCAGCTTGTGGACGCACTGGCCGGTCTCGGGGTACTGATCGGGCATGGAAGCAGGCCCGGACCGAGCTGTTGCGCGGCGTCCAGGTCTTCCCGCCGTCCTGCGTCTCGAACGTGCCGACCGACGAGATGGCCACCCACATCCGGTCGTGGTTCGTGGGGTGGGGCACGATCGAATGGAGGATCAGCCCGCCGGCACCGGGCGTCCAGGTGGGCCGGGACGGGTGGTTCGTCAGGCCCTCGACGTGGGTCCACGCCTTGCCGCCGTCGTCGCTCCGGAACAGGCCGGCCGGGCCGACGCCCGCGTAGAGCGATCCGTTCGCCGCCGTCACGTTCCAGACGGCGCTGATCTTGGGACCGTCGTCGCCGTAGGTGAGGCCGTCGCTCGACTGGGTCCACGTCTTGCCGTGGTCGTCGCTCCGGAAGACCGTCGGCCCGTACCACTCGCTGCCGCCACCGGCGTACAGCACTCCCGTCGCCGGATCGGCGCTGATGTCCTGGATCGGCCATCCGTCGCACAGCGGGCCGCGGATGTCCCACGCCCGCCGGCCGGCATCCGATTCGACGATGAACGCGCCCTTCTTGGTGCCGACGAGGAGCTGGATGCGAGCCGTCATGTCTTCCTCCGAGGTGTCCCGCACAGCCTAGCGCGGAGCACCAACCACGGGCATCGCAGGCGATCACACCCCCTGGTAGTGCCGCTCCAGCTCGTTCGCGTACGACCGCCCCACCTCGACGCGATTCGCCCGTAGCCAGTCCTCGAGATGCAACCGTCCCGTCGGCGGCGCGGCCGACACGAGGAGCGATGCCATCAGCCCATCGAGCTCCTCGCGGGTCAGGACGACATCGCCGACGACCGTCCCGAGCGCCGCGGCGGCTGCGACGACGAGGGCCCGCGGCATGTGCACGGTTCGGGCTCGGCCACCCACTGCGACGGCGATGAGGCGCACGAGCTCGTCGAAGGTGAAGGTGTCCGGCCCCACCGCGTCGACCGTGACATTCTCGGATCCGCCTCCGGCTTCCACGGCGATCCGGGCGAGATCCTCCACCATGACCGGCTGCACGCGGTAGCTCCCGTCGCCGGCCACGCCGAAGACCGGCAGATGACGCACGCACCAGGCGATGTCGTGGATGAGGATGTCCCGATCGCCGACGATGACCGTCGGACGGACGATGGCGTACGACAGGCCCGATTCGCGAAGGGCTCGCTCGACTCGTCCCTTGCCTGCGAAGTAGGGCAGAGGCGAGGCCACGTCGGCGTTCGTGATGCTCAGATGGACGATCCGTCGGACCCCAGCCGCGCGGGCGGCCGTGAATAGGGCGGCACTCTCCACCACCGCTCGGTCGAAGCTCACCGAACCCCGGTTGAACCGGACCCAATAGGTGTTGTACAGCGTGTCTACCCCGGCCAGGCTGGCGGCCAGCCGGTTCGGCTGGTCGAAGTCGAGGGGCGCGACCTCCACCCGGTCGAACAGGGGGTCGGCGGGGCGGGGATGAGCGGTCAGGGTGCGGACGCGGCGCCCGGACTCGAGCAGCCGCTCGGCGATCGCCCGGCCCGAGTACCCGAAGGCTCCGGTGACTGCATCGAGCGGTTGGGCGTCCATCTCGGGCCTCATAACGTGCTACTTGTTTGTATCAGTATCTGACCAGAACATGCGGTTGTCAAGTAGCACGTTAGCTGTCAGGCCCGGCCGAGGCGCATGGTAGGGTCGAGCCGTGGCCGCCCTTGACTTTCCACCCGGCCCCGACGCGCCGTCTCAGCGGCCCCGCCACGAAAACTGGATCCTCGCCGCTTTCGCGTTCCTGCCGCTCCTGGTGGTGGCGCTCAGCGCGACCGAGGCAGTTCTACGGTTCCGCGAGGGTCCGCTGGCCCTCCTCGCCGCGTTCGAACCGTTCTTCTTCCTCGGCCTGATCGTCCTCGTGCCCGCGGCCGTGATCCGCGATGCGCGTCTCCTGCGCATGAGCCTCGCGGTCGCGCTCGTTGCCGGCGTCTTCCGGTTCGGAAGCGATTGGGTCTCGATCTCCATCGCGCCGTCGATGGCGCACCAGGTCACGGTCGTGACGTGGAACCTCCTCTTCAACGGCGCGACCCCGGAGGCCGACGCCGCGGTCCTGGCCGGTCTCGACGCGAACCTCGTCTCGCTTCAGGAGCTCACGATCGCGAAGTCGGCAGGGATCGCCGCCGATCCGGCGGTCCAGGCGCGCTTCCCGTACCGGGTGCTCTCACCGCGCAGCGATCTCGGCGGCGTCGGTCTGCTGAGCGATCTGCCGCTCAGCGATGTCGTGGAGCTCACCGACCCGCCCGGCATCCAGGCCGTGGCCGAGACGGACATCGGGCCGGTGACGATCATCGCCGCGCATGCCGCGCACGGCGATGTCGATACCTCGAGCCTGCCCGAGCTCTTCGGGAGCTACGACACGTCGATCCGCGACGCCCAGCTCGTCAGCCTGCACGCCCGGATCGTCGCGGCGATCGGACGGCGAGAGCGCGTGATCCTGGCCGGCGACCTGAACATGGCACCGACTGAACCCGCCTTCGGCGATCTCATCGATGGCCTCCTCGACGTCCACCGCCAGGTTGGCGAGGGGACCGGCTGGACCTGGCGCCCGAGCGTCCTCGAGAGCTGGGGCATCGGCTTCGTGGCGATCGATCACATCGTCGTGAGCCCGGAGCTGGTACCGCTCGCGACCGGCGAGGTCTGCCTGCCATTGAGCGATCACTGCCGGCTGTGGGCGCGCATCGGCATCCTGCCGGGCATTCCAGCGGCTCATGGCGCGATAGGCTCTCCGTGATGGACACGATCCTCGACATCCTCGACGGGGCGGCAACGCGCGGCGGCGATCGGCCCGTCATGCGGATCGTCCGCGACGACGGGACCGACGAGACGTGGTCGTTCCGCGACCTCGCCTTCCGGGCTCGTTGCGCGGCCTGGCGCCTGCGCGCGCTGGGGCTCGAGCCGGGCGACCGGCTGCTGACGTGGTCGCCGTCGGCGCCCGAGCTGCCGGCGGTCTACTTCGGGGCGATGCTGGCCCGGCTCGTCCTGGTTCCCGCTCGACCTGCGGATGGCGGCCGACTCGATCGAGCGGATCGCGGCACGGGCGGAGGCCCGCCACCTGGCGCTGGGTTCCGGTCGCGATGCACCGGATCCGCGCGATGCCCGGCTCGAGAGCCTGCCGACCACGACGGTGGACCGCCTCGCGGCGATGCCGGACGAGACGTTCCCGGCCGACTGGGAGGCCCAGGTCGCGACCTGGCCACGGCCCGCCAACGACGACATCTTCGAGCTCGTCTTCACGTCCGGGACGACCGGCAACCCCAAGGGGGTCATGCTCAGCCACGCCAACGTCCTCGCCACGATCTCGGCGATCTACAAGGTCATCCCGCCGCTCGAGCACCGGATCGTCTCGCTCCTGCCCCTCTCCCACCTCCTGGAGCAGGTCGTCGGGCTGTACTACGCGATGGATGTCCTCGCCGACATCCGGTACGTGCGGAGCCGCAACCCGCGGGTCATCTTCGAGGCCATCCGCGACCACCACACGACCTCGATGATCCTCGTGCCCCAGGTCCTCGACCTGTTCTGGTCGTCGATCGAGCGCGAGGTCCAGAAGTCGGGCCAGACGCGGACCTTCGAGCGGCTGCGGGGCATCGCCCGGCACCTCCCGTATGCCGTGCGTCGGCGGCTGTTCCGGCGCGTCCACAAGGGCTTCGGCGGCGGCCTGCGCCTGCTCGTCTCGACCGCCGCGTTCCTCCCGCCCGCCCTCCAGCAGGCCTGGGAGGACCTGGGCGTCGTGGTCATCCAGGGCTACGGCTCCACCGAGTGCGGTTTCGCCTCATGCACGACCCGCGAGGATCACGGCCTCGGGACGGTGGGCCGATCCGTGCCGCCGGTCGAGCTGAAGCTCGCGGACGACGGCGAGATCCTCGTCCGGGGCCCGAACGTCTTCCGCGGCTACTGGCACGACGAGGAGGCGACGGCCGCGGCGCTCACCCCGGACGGCTGGTACCGGACCGGCGACATCGGCCGGTTCGACCCCGCGGGCCGGCTCATCCTCATGGGCCGCAACAAGGACATCATCGTGCTGCCCAACGGCTTCAACGTGTACCCCGAGGACATCGAGAACGCCCTGCGCGTGGCAGGGGTCCGCGACTCGGTCGTCGTCGAGACGAAGCCCGGGCGGATCGAGGCGATCGTCCTCGCCCCGGGCACGGGCGGCCTGCTCCAGGGCGGCGACGTCCCGCCCGCCGGTTCGGGTCCGGCGGAGGATCCTGCGCTCGTCCGCGAGCGCATCGACGCGAGCGTCAAGGCGGCCAACCAGACGCTCGCCGTGCACCAGCGGGTCGCCGCCTGGCGCCTGTGGCCGGACGCCGACTTCCCGCGCACGCACACGCTCAAGGTGAAGCGCGACCAGGTCCGAACCTGGGCCGCGGTCGACGAGCCGCTCCCGGTGCGCGAGGGCGCCTGAGGCCGCGGGCGGCGGCCCTACTGCGGGATCGGCACCTCGATGCCCACGGTGGCGA
The DNA here is from genome assembly GCA_963849405.1 of uncultured Chloroflexia bacterium. Classification (GTDB taxonomy): domain Bacteria; phylum Chloroflexota; class Limnocylindria; order Limnocylindrales; family CSP1-4; genus C-114. The sequence goes on along the minus strand of CAWKHG010000005.1, from coordinate 802,881 downwards.
GGGCGGTGAAGATCGCGCCGGCGCGCGCGTCCGTCGAGTTGGCGGGCGACCAGCTGTAGGCGATGACCGTCGTGTCGACCTGGCGGAGGATCGACTGGGCGTCGGGTGGCAGCTGGATGCCGCCAGGGCCGCTGCCGATGTACGTCGCCTGGTCGTGCGCCGCGGTCGCGGCCGTCGCCGCGTCGCGAAACGCGTAGATGACAAGGTAGCCGTGGACCGGGTCGTTGGGCAGCACGACCTGGAAGATGCCACGGGCGGCGCCGACCATCGACGGCGCCTCGGGTGGGCGGAACGGCTGGGTCGCGTCCTGGAGCGTCAATCCGGCCCGGCCGAGGGCGTCGACCACGAGACGGCGCGTATCGGCGATGGCCGGCGGGTACGTCGCGGACGCGGAGGTAGGGGCCGGCTGGTCGCTGGCCCGGCTCGCGGCCACGCCGCAGCCGGCGAGGATCGACCCAAGGAGCGCGACGCCCGCGACAGCCGTCCCGATCCTCCGCACGACCCCGTCCCCGGTCACCCGGGCGGCCACGAGAAGGGCCGGCCGCCCATGAGGTGGAAGTGCAGGTGTCCCACGGTCTGGCCGCCATATGCCCCGATGTTCGTCACGATCCGGTAGCCGCCCTCGGCGATCCCCTCCGCCCGGGCGACCTCTGCGGCGACGGCCAGCATGTGGCCGGTGAGCTCGGCGTGTTCGTCGGTCAGCTCGGCCGCCGAAGCGATGTGGGTGCGCGGGATGATCACGATGTGGGTGGGCGCCCGCGGCGCGATGTCGCGGAAGGCGACGACCCGGTCGTCGGCGAAGACCTGGGTGGACGGGATCTCGCCGGCCTGGATCGCGCAGAACAGGCAGTCGTTCAGCATCGGGATCCGGTCGGCCGCATCACCGGCGTCACCAGAGCGCCGGCTTCGTGCTCATCAGCCAGCCGATCGCGCCGATGAGGCCGGCCATCGCGTACGAGACGTAGCGCTGGCGCCGGGCGAGCGCCGACCAGGCCCGATCGTCGGGTCGCCACGAGGCCCCGAGGAGCCGTCGCAGGTTCGGTCGCTGGATGACGACCGCCAGGGCGAGGTTCACCCCGTAGATGGCCAGGGCGACGAGGAGCCACGGCTGCTGGAGCAGCTTCAGGCCGAGCGACCAGACGAGGAGGATCCCGGTGACGGCCAGGGCCGCGCCGATGACGACCGTCCCCGTCCCCTGCATCGCGAGCAGGCCGGCGGTGACGCGACGAGGCGAGCCATCCGGCCCGCGCGAGCCCGTCCGGAGCGCGAACGGGAGCAGGAACGACGGCAGGAAGACGCTGATCGCCAGCGCGATGTGGACGACGAGGAGGACGGGGAACCAGGGCATCGCGGCCGATCGTAGCAGCGCCGCGAGAGACGGGCGTAGAGGCTAGCCGGAAGGGCTCTCGAGGACGGCCGTGAGGGCCACCCACTCCGCCTCGAAGGCCCGGTCGACGACCCGCAACCCGACCGCAGCGAACGCGTCGCGGACCTCGGGCTCGCGGTCGACGAAGATGCCCGACGCGAGGAGCGTGCCGCCCGGGGTGAGCTCGTCACGGAGCGCCGGGGCGAGCGCGACCAGGAGCGACGCGATGAGGTTGGCGAGGACGACGTCGAACGGTCCGGCGCCCGACGGCAGACTCCCCGCCCGAACCTTGAGACGCCCGGCCAGGCGGTTCCGGCGAGCGTTGGCTGCAGAGGCATCGACGGCGATCGGGTCGGGGTCGACGCCGTGGAGCTCGCCCGCGCCGAGCAGCCCGGCGGCGATCGCCAGGATCCCCGAGCCGATCCCAACGTCGAGGACCCGGGCCGAGCCGTCGGCGGCCGAGCCGTGGGTCAGGCGGCCGGCGTCGGCCAGCCGCTCCAGTCCTTCGAGGCAGAGGCGCGTCGTCGGGTGGAGGCCCGTCCCGAAGGCCATCCCCGGGTCGAGCGCCAGGACGACCTCGCCGGGAGCCCGGCGGTGGCGGCGCCAGGTCGGCCGGATCACGACGCGCCGGCCGATGCGCAGGACGGGGAAGAACGCCTTCCACGCCTGGGCCCAGTCGGCCTCGTGGACGACGCGGGTCGTGAGGTCGCCGATCGGGCGGAGGCCGAAGGCCTGGAGGTGGCCGAGCGCCGTTCGCGCCTCGGAGATCGCCGTTCGGACGGCCCGTGCATCGTTGCCGGGCAGGTACGCCCGGACGATCGCGGGACGGGTCGTGTCGATGGTGGCGGCCAGGCCGTCCTCCACGAGCGCGAAGCCCGGTTCGACGCTCGTGCCGCCGGGGGCGTAGCGGCCGAGGATCTCGCTCACGGCCTCGACGGCCTCGAGGTCCGCCTCGACGGCGAGCTCGATCCAGGCGGCCTCGCCGGACGTGCCATCGTCGTCGGGGAGTGGCGCCTCCGCTGGCGGCGCGTCGCCGTGCGGGTCGTCGTTCGGCGGGCCGGCGCCCACCTCAGCCGAGCTTGTCGCGGACGCGATCCATGAGCCCATCGTGCCCGCGGCCGACCTCTTCCCCGGACGCCTCGGCGTACTTCTCGAGCGCCGTGCGCTGCTCCTTCGAGAGCTTGCTCGGCACGTTCACCCGGACGAAGACGTGGAGGTCGCCCTTCGACCCCGTCCGGCGGAGATGGGGCACGCCCTTGCCGCGCAGGCGGAGCTCGGTGCCCGGCTGGGTGCCCGGCCGGATCTCGATCTCCTCATCGCCGTCGACGGTCGGCACGCGAGCGCGCATGCCGAGGGCGGCCTGGGCGATCGAGACATCGAGCTCGTAGTAGAGCTCGGTGCCCTCGCGCTTCAGCTCGGCGTGGGGCGCCACGTGGACCGCGACATAGAGGCTGCCCGGCGGCCCGCCGCGCGGACCGGCCTCGCCCTCGCCGGAGAGGCGGACCTGGTGGCCTTCGTCGATGCCGGCCGGGATCGTGACCCGGATCTTCTTGCGCCGCTCGGTCCGGCCATCGCCGCGGCAGGTCTCGCAGGGCTCCTCGATGATCCGGCCCTCGCCCTTGCAGCGCGGGCACGCCGTGACGTTGATCATCTGGCCGAGCATCGTCTGGCGGACCGAGCGCACCTCGCCGCGACCGTCGCACTGCGGGCAGGTCGTCGACTTCGTGCCGGGCTTGGCGCCGGTCCCGGCGCAGGTCGCGCAGCGGTCGAGGACCGGGAACTCGATCTCGGTCTCGAGGCCGCGGATCGCCTCCTCGAACGTGAGCCGCAGGTCGTAGCGCAGGTCGCTGCCGACGGCCGGACGCCCGTGGCGGGCCCCCGTTCCGCCGCCGGTGCCGCCGAAGAACGCGTCGAAGATGTCGCCGAACCCGGAGAACCCCGCCGCGAACCCCTCCCCGGCCCCGCCCAGGCCGGCCCGGCCGAACATGTCGTAGGTCTGCCGGCGCTGGGGATCGGACAGGACCTGGTACGCCTCGTTGATCTCCTTGAACCGGACGTCCGCGGTCGGCGTCCGCGCTCACGTCCGGATGCCACTGCTGGGCGAGCTTGCGGAAGGCGCGCTTGATCTCGGCGTCCGTCGCCCCACGGGCGATGCCGAGCACCTCGTAGTAGTCGCGCTCCGTCACCATCGTTCGGGAAGTCTACGAGAGGTGAGCCGAACAGCGAGGAAGCGCGTCAGTCGGACAGAAGCCCGCGATCCGCCAGCTTTCGGCGCACGGTCACACTCAAGGCTTGGGCTGGACGACCGCCAGAACGTTCTTGCTCGGGTCCAGGAACCACGCAGCCCATGAGTGACCCATGTCGGCGACGCCGTCCGTCGTGACCGGGTCGGGGGCCTGGTACTCCTCGATGCGGACACCGCGGGCGCGAAGGTCGACGAGGGCCGATCGGATGTCCGGGACGCGCCAGGCCATCTGGGTCTGGGTATCGGACGTGCCGATCGTGCTCAACGTTACGACCAGCTGTGTACCGCCGCCTGTTCGGAAGACGATCCGATCCCCTTCGTCCTCCCGCAGGATCTCCAGCCCGAGGACCCCGTGGTAGAAGGCCCGACTGGCGTCGAGGTCGGTCGACAGCAGGATCGGGAACACCGGAAGATCACCAAGCATCGATCGTGCTCCTGGCTAGGCGGGGAACTCGGCCATCGCGACCCGCGCGGAAGCATCGCACTTGCATCGCGTTCGGGCTGTGGCCGACCTTTCGCCTATGCCTCTGTGGCCGAGAGCTCGTGGGCACGTCGGAGGACCGTTTCGAGCATGGGCGGGGTGAGCCGGCCCGTGAATGTGTTCTGCTGGCTCGGGTGGTACGAGCCGATGAGCGTGTACGGCCCGACGCGCGCCTCCGCTCCGTGCCCGAACCTCGGCCGTGGCCGCGACGCGTGGCCCGCCACGGCCAGCACGCGCGAGCGCGGCGTCCCAGGCGTAGGCGCCGAGGGCGAGCAGGACCCGCACGTCGGCCAGGAGCGCCAGCTCGCGGGCGAGGAACGGCAGGCAGCGATCCCGCTCCTCGATCGTCGGCTTGTTGGCGGGCGGGGCGCAGCGCACGGCGGCGGCCACGTAACAGCCCAGGAGCCGAAGCCCGTCGTCGGCCTGGCGCGACGCCGGCCGGTCCGCGAAGCCCGTCGCGTGGAGCGCGGCCCACAGCACGTCCCCGGAGCGATCGCCGGTGAACACGCGGCCGGTCCGGTTGCCGCCGTGGGCGGCCGGCGCGAGCCCGACGATGAGCAGGCGCGCGGCCGGGTCCCCGAACCCGGGGAGTGGCCGCCCCCAGTACGTCTCGTCCGCGTGCCGCGCCACCTTCACCCGCGCCACGAGCTCCCGCCACGCGACGAGGCGCGGGCACGCCCGGCAGGCCACGATCTCGGCCGTCAACGCGGCGAGCCCGGCCTCGCGGGAGGTCGGGCTCGATGGTTCGTCACGGTCGGTCGGTGCCGCGCGCGGCGGGCCGGCGCCCGAACGAGGACTAGCTGCCGCTGCTCCCGAGCGTCGGGACGTCGGCCAGCACGGAGCGCAGCGCCTGCGCGGCCCCGAGGAGCGCCGAGCTCTCGGCCGGGATGACGATCTTGGTGTTCTCGCTGGCGGCGAACTTGGACGAGCGTGTCGAGCTGGAGGATCGCCACGAGGGTCGGGTTCGGGTCGGCCGCCTTGATCGCGTCGTAGACGGTCTGGATCGCCTGGGCGCGGCCCTCGGCCTCGAGGATCGCCGCCTGCCGGTTGCCCTCGGCGCGAAGGATGGCGGCCTGCCGCTCGCCCTCGGCGTTCTTGATCGCGGCCTGCCGGTTGCCGTCGGCGATGTTCACCGCGGACAGCTGCTGGCCCTCCGACTGGAGGATCCGGGCGCGCTTCTCCTGGTCGGCCTGCTTCTGGAGGGCCAGGGCCTGCAGGATCTGGGCCGGCGGGGTGATCTCGACGATCTCGATCCGGTTGATCCGGATACCCCACTTGTCGGTGACGACTTCCATCTGCTGCTGGACGTCCGTGTTGATCCGCTCGCGCTCGGAGAGCGCCTCGTCCAGCGAGAGCGTGCCGATGACCGACCGGAGCGCGGTCCGGGCCAGGGCGTCGATCGCGACGTCGAAGTTGGAGACGCTGAACAGCGCCTGCTTGGCGTCGACGACCTGGGTGAAGATCGTCGCGTTGACGGCGACGACCACGTTGTCCTTGGTGATGACCTCCTGGCGGTCACCGGGGCGCGGGATCTCGCGCATGTCGACCCGGACGAGCGTCTGGGCGATCGGGAAGATGATCGCCAGACCCGGGTTGCGGATGCGACTTGAACTCGCCGAGGCGTCTTGACGACGCCGACGTAGCCCTGCTGGACGATGTTCGCCGCCGAGCTCAGGAAGGCGACGACCACCACGAAGATGACGACCGCGATGATGATCCCGGCGATCGCGCCGCTATCGAGGTTCATGAACCAACGCCTCCTTGGTCGAAACCGGCAGTCTGGTTGAGCGGGCGTACGAGGAGCGTCGTCCCGCGCACTGCCGCCACCGTGACAGCCGTGTCGGCGCCGAGTGGCTGGCCGCTGTCGGTGACCGCGAGCCAGCGTTCGCTGGCCAGCTGCACATGCCCTGGGTGATGTTCGTCACCGACGGTGTCGAGGGTCAGGGCCTCCTGACCGACCAGCCCGCCATGCACGCCTCGCGACACGACACCGCCGCTGCCGTGGAGGAACGTCCGGCTGGCGAACGGTCGGATCGCGACGAGGCCGACGATCGAGACGATCGCGGCGAGCACCGCCTGGAGCAGGACCGCGTCCGGCAGGAAGAGGGCGAGGATGCCGGCCGCAAAGCAGCCGAGGGCGACGAAGACCGCGTAGAACGCGACGGTGTGCAGCTCGACCGCGAGAAGTGCCAATCCGCCGACGATCCAGATCGCGACCATCAACATATGCACCGAGTGTACGTCCGGATCGTCGGCGCTGCGTACCGCAACGGTTCGCGACGATCCCACTCAGCCGACGCGCCAGCGGCACCGACCGTTACGTGGCGTCGCGCCGGCGGCAACGCCTACTTGAGCAGCAGCTTGTCCAGACGCCGCGACACGATGGCCAGGCCGATCGTGCCCATCGCAAGCAGGTACACGATGTCGAAGACGATCGAGATGCCGACGATCCCGGTCGTGAATGAGCGGATGAGGTCGATGCTCCGGTAGAGCGGGGTCAGCTCGACCACGATGGCCAGCGCGGGCGGATAGGCGCTGATCGGGAAGAACGTGCCACTGAACAGGAAGAGCGGCAGGACGACGAGCTGGACGAGGTCGAAGTCCTGCCAGCTGCGCATCCAGGTCGTGGCTGCCATCGCCGCCCCCGCGAACCCGTAGCCGACCACGACCGCGGCCGGGACGGCCAGCAGGGCCAGGGGTGAGGACACGAGGCCCAGGATCACGATCACGACCATGAACCCGAGCGCATACAGGAGCCCCCGGATGAGCGCCCAGCCGATCTCGCCGAGGGCGATGTCGCCCGGTCCGACCGGCGTGGCCAGGATCGCGTCGTAGATCTTCTCGTACTTGAGGCGGAAGAAGACGTTGAGCGTCGCCTCGTAGATGGCCCCGTTCATCGCCGATGCCGCCAGCAGCGCCGGTGCGACGAACGCGCCGTACGTGATCGGATGGCCGTCCGGGCCCGGCACGGTCCCGACGAGCCCGCCGATGCCGAAGCCCACGCCGAGGAGGTAGAAGAGCGGTTCGAAGAAGCCGCTGACAAGGACCATCCAGGTGCGCCGGTAGACGTGGGCGTTGCGCTCGATGAGGAGGAACGCCCGGCGCGTGCCGAGGCCGGCCGGGAAGATCCGGGTGGTGACCGCCGCGAACGCCGTCATCGGACGAGCCGCCGCGGGAAGACGATGAGACAGGCGACGATGCCGGCCGTCGCCATCGCCGACAGGAACGCGACGTGGCCGAGGGCGGCCAGCGGCTCGAGGGTGCCGAGGACGATCCCCCGGGCGAGCGCCACGCCGTGGTACAGCGGCGTCAGGAGCGCGAACGACTGGAGGAGCGGCGGCAGGCGGTCGAGCGGGAAGAACGTCCCCGAGAAGAGGAACAGCGGAGTCACGACGAACCGGACGATCGTGCTGAAGCTCTGGGGCGACTCGCGCGACGCCGACCAGGCCGTGAGGGGCGTCGCGAAGGCGAGCCCCGTGAGCAGCGCGGCACCGAACGCGAGGACGAGGCGGAACGGGTCGCCGCCCACGCCGAAGAGGGCGACGATGACCGCCAGGATCCCGCAGTTCAGGCCGATCCGGAACAGGAGGAAACCGATCTGGCCGAAGACGATCCCGGCGGAGCTGACCGGCGTGGCCGCCATCGCGTGGAAGGTCCGGACCCACTTGAACCCCGCGATGATCGGGTACATCGCCTCGCCCGACGCCGTCTGCATCGCGGTCGCGGCAAGCAGCCCCGGGGCGATGAAGCCGAGGTACGTGGCCCCCGCGAGGGCGCCGCTGCCGGCCGAGCTGTCGACGATGCCACCGAGGCCCAGGCCCATCGCGGCGAGGAACAGGACCGGCTGTACGAACGAGCTGAAGAGGCTCGCCCGGTAGGTCCGCCGGTAAGCCGATGAGGTTGAACTCGAGGACGTGCAGCCCGGACCGGAAGATGCCCGGCTCCCCGGACGCGCTGCGCCGGAGCGTCGCCACGCCGCTCATTCGATGAGGCTGCGCCCGGTCAGGCGCAGGAACACGTCCTCGAGGGTGCTCCGGCGGACGAGCACGCTCTCCGGGCGCAGGCCGCTGTCATGGATCGCGACCGACGCGGCTTCACCGTCGTCGGCGTAGACGAGCACGCGGTCCGGCAGGCGATCGAGGCGCTGGACGTTGCGCCCGTCGATGAGCGCGTCGAGCTCGGTCCCGAGGGTCTCCTGGATGTCGACCGGGAAGCGCAGCTCGACGACCTCGCGGGTGGAGTAGCGCTCGATGAGCTCGCGGGGCGTGCCCTCCGCGGCGATCTTCGCCTTGTCCATGACGACGAGCCGGTCGCACAGCTGCTCGGCCTCGTCCATGTAGTGGGTCGTGAGCACGAGCGTCACGCCGCGCTGCTTGAGCCGGTACAGGCGGTCCCAGAGCTGGTGGCGGGCCTGCGGGTCGAGGCCGGTCGTCGGCTCATCGAGGAGCAGCAGGTCGGGCTCGTTGATGAGCGAGCGGGCGATCGTGACGCGCCGCTTCATGCCGCCCGACAGGGGCTCGACCGTGGAGCGTGGCACGGTCGGTCAGCTGGACGAAGTCGAGCAGCTCGTCCGCCCGGCGGCCGGCCTCCCGGTACGACAGCCCGAAATAGCGGCCGTAGATGACGAGGTTCTCCCGGACGGTCATCTCGGTGTCGAGCGTGTCCTGCTGGGGCACGACCCCGATCCGTGCCCGGATCCGCGGCCCGTCACGGGCCGGATCCATGCCCAGCACCGTGAGCGTCCCCTCCGATGCGGGCGAGACGCAGCCGATCATCCGCATCGTCGAGGTCTTGCCGGCGCCGTTCGGGCCGAGGAAGCCGAACGCCTCGGCCGGCGCGACGTCGAAGTCGATCGCGTCGACGGCCGTGAACGCACCAATCGCTTCGTCAGGCCGCGCGCGCTGATGAGCGGCGGGGTGCTCGAATCGGATGGCGCGACGGGACGCGTGGCGGGCAGAACCATGGGCCCGCGCATGGTACCGCCTGGGATGCCGTGCGGCGGGCGTGCAGCGCCGTCGCCGAGCGCAGGCACCGGCCCCCACCCGCGCCGCCGGATAGGTGCTCGACAATCGCGAGGTGATCGCGTCGGGACATGGTTGTGGCGATGGATGCGCGGCGGATCGGTCGGCTCGTTCGGGCGCTTCGTCAGCAGCACGCCCTGCGGCAGGTGGATCTTGCCGGCTCGCCGGGTCCTCACAGAGCGCGATCGCGGGTCGAGTCGGGAGGGATAGGCGGACTGTCCGTGGCGGCCATGGAGGGATCGCCCGCGCGCTCGACGCGCGGTTTGAGATCCGGCTCCTGTGGCACGGCGCGGAGGCGGACCGCCTGCTCGACGCCGAGCACGCCGGCATCGTTGATGTGATGGTCCGAAGGCTCGCACGAGCGGGCTGGGCGGTGACGCCCGAGCTGACGTTCAACGTGTACGGCGAGCGCGGATCAGTCGACGTCCTGGCCCGTCATCCGGATGACTCGTCGCTCTCGTCATCGAGGTGAAGACGGCGATAGGGGATGTCCAGGCCGCGATCGCCGCGCACGATCGCAAGGTCCGGCTCGCGCCCAGGTTGGGCGGGCCTCGCGGATCCGGCAGCTTCGCCGCTCACCGGCTGCTCGTCGTGGCCGGTACTCGTACTGCGCGCCGCCACGTCGACGCCCACGCGGCCACGTTCCGTGCCGCCTACCCGGATCGCGACCCCGACGTGCGACGGTGGCTCGCCCACCCCGGCCCGCGCGCGAAGCCCCTCGCCGGCCTCATTTTCGTGACACCCACCCGAGACACGGGTGATATCGGCCGCCAGCGCGTTCGGGTGAGGGCGCCGCGTGGGGCTCCACGTTCAGGCGAGCCCGCTCCGACCGGCCGGCGGCCGAGGTCGATCGCGCACCACCCGCGTGGCGGGTAGGCGTCCGTTTTTCCAGGGCTCGACGCCTCGATGCCATCCGATCCACCGGTCGCGCGACGGCCCTCCGAGCCAGGACCGCCGGCGCGACGCGGCCGAACGACCGCCTTGGTGGTCGCCTGACAGGATCGGCGGCACCAGGACCGCCGCCGCTCTGGGATTGCCGCCGCGCAAACGAAGATCGGGGCCCCGGAGGGCCCCGATCGGGTGTACGACGCTGGACGCGGCAAGCCGCGGAGGATCAGACCTCCTTGAACTCGCCCTCGACCGTCTCCTCGCCCGCGCCCTCGGCGTCGGGGCCGGACTTGCCGCCCTCGTCGCCTTCGCCGCCGGTCCCGTTGGGGGAGGCGTCGGACGCGGATGCCTGGTAGGCCTTGGTCGAGACCTTCGAGAGGGACTCGGACAGGGCCAGGACGCCCTTCTCGATCGGCTCGAGGTCGGAGCCCTTGAGCGCCTCGCGCAAGGTCGAGACCTTGCCCTCGACGTCGGCCTTGTCCTCGGACGACACCTTGTCGCCGAGGTCCTTGAGCGTCTTCTCGGCCTGGTAGGTGAGCTGTTCCGCCTGGTTGCGGGTCTCGACCTCCTCGCGCCGCTTCTTGTCCTCGTCGGCGTGATCGGCCGCCTCGCGGACCATCTTCTCGACGTCGTCCTTCGACAGCATCGAGGAGGCCGTGATCCGGACCTGCTGCTCCTTGCCGGTCGCCCGGTCCTTGGCCTTCACGTCGAGGATGCCGTTGGCATCGATGTCGAACGTGACCTCGACGTGGGGCACGCCGCGCGGCGCGGGCGGGATCCCGTCGAGGATGAACCGGCCGAGGGTCTTGTTGTCATTGGCGAACTCGCGCTCGCCCTGCATGACGTGGATCTCGACCTGGCTCTGGTTGTCCGACGCCGTCGAGAAGTCCTGCGACTTCGAGGTCGGGATCGTCGTGTTCCGGTCGATGAGCCGGGTCATGACGCCACCGAGCGTCTCGATGCCCAGCGACAGCGGCGTGACGTCGAGGAGCAGGACGTCCTTGACCTCGCCGCCGAGCACGCCGGCCTGGATCGCGGCGCCGACCGCGACGACCTCGTCCGGGTTGACGCCCTTGTGGGGCTCCTTCCCGCCGAACATCGCCTTGACGGCCTCGACGACCGAGGGCATGCGGGTCATGCCACCGACGAGGATGACCTCGTCGATCTCGCCCGCCTTGAGGCCCGAGTCCTTGAGGGCCGCGAGCGACCGGGCCCTTGGTCTTCTCGATGAGGTCGCCGACGAGGTCCTCGAGCTTGGCCCGGGTCAGGTTGACGACGAGGTGCTTCGGTCCCGCGGCATCCGCGGTGATGTACGGCAGGTTGATCTCGGTCGACATCGCGCTCGAGAGCTCGATCTTCGCCTTCTCGGCCGCCTCCTTCAGGCGCTGGAGCGCCTGCGGGATCGGAGCGCAGGTCGATGCCCTGGTCCTTCTTGAACTCGGCCAGCAGCCATTCGATGACGCGCTGGTCGAAGTCGTCGCCGCCGAGGTGGGTGTCGCCGTTGGTCGCCTTGACCTCGAAGACGCCCTCGCCGAGCTCGAGGATCGAGATGTCGAACGTGCCGCCGCCCAGGTCGTACACGGCGATCTTCTCGTCGTGCTTCTTGTCCAGGCCGTAGGCCAGGGCCGACGCGGTCGGCTCGTTGATGATCCGCTTGACGTCGAGACCGGCGATCCGGCCGGCATCCTTGGTCGCCTGGCGCTGGGTGTCGTCGAAGTACGCCGGGACCGTGATGACGGCCTCGGTGACCTTCTCGCCGAGGTACGCCTCGGCATCGGTCTTGAGCTTCTGGAGGATCATCGCGCTGATCTCGGGCGGGGTGTAGCTCTTGCCGTCGGCCAGCACGACCTTGACGCCATCGTTCTTGGCGTCCTTCTCGACCTTGTAGGGGACGAGCTCCTTGGCCCGCTTCGTCTCCGGGTCGTCCCAGCGACGGCCCATGAAGCGCTTGATCGAATAGATCGTGTTGTGCGGGTTGGTCACCGCCTGGCGCTTGGCCAGCTGGCCGACGAGGCGCTCGCCGGTCTTGGTGAACGCGACGACGGACGGGATCGTCCGCCCGCCTTCGGCGGAAGCGATGACGGTCGGCTCGCCGCCTTCCATGACCGCGACGACCGAGTTCGTCGTTCCGAGGTCGATACCGATGATCTTGCCCATGTCTGCGTGTGACTCCTAGTTCTGGTGGGTGTCGGAAGGGGATTCGTCGTTGGCCTCGCCGTCGGACACGGCGACGAGGGCGGGTCGAGACGCGATCGGCCACCCAGTAGCCCCGCTGGAACTCGCCGACGATCTCGTCGGCGGGCCGGCCGGAGCCGGCCACGTGGCTGAGGGCCTGGTGCAGCCGGGGATCGAACATCTGCCCGACGGTCGACTCCATCGGCCGGACGGCTTCGCGCTCGAGGAGGGCGCGGAGCTTGCGATCGATCGCCGCGACGCCCTCCGCCCACGGGTCGTCGGCCAGCTCGGGCGGGCGGGCCTCGATGGCCCGGTCGAAGTCGTCGAGCGCGTCGACCACCTTGAGCCGCAGCGAGTCGGCCGCCCGGCTCGCGGCCGCGGCACCCTCCTGCTCGGTCCGGCGCTTGTAGTTGAGGAACTCGGCACGCTCGCGCTGCAGGCCGCCGAGATATTCGTCGGCCTGCGCGACCGCGTCGTCGCGCTCCTTCGTCAGTCGTTCGATGTCGGCCAGGAGCTTCGTCGGCGAGATGTCGATCTCGGCGGCACGCTCCTCGGCCCGTGTTCGATGAGGCATGGTCTGTGCTGGATCCTCGTGTGAGTCGGCGGTCGTTCGCCGGGTCATGTCAGGAAAGCTGGTCCGTGAGCTCGTTCATGAGCCCGCCGACGAACCGGACGGTGCCGATCGCGTGGGCGTAGCTCATCCGGGTGGGTCCGAGCACGCCCGACCACTCCCACGGCCCGACCCGGCCGGCCGTAGGGCGCCAGGACGAGCGAGACGTCGTGCATCTCGGGCGGCTCGTTCTCGCCACCGATGAAGACCTGCACCCGCCCGGAGCTGGCCACGCCGCGCAGGAGCTCGCCGAGCCAGGCCCGGTTCTCGAGCGCGCTGAAGACCCGCCGGAGCTTCTCGCTCTGGGCGAACTCCGGGGCCTCCATCACGTTGAGCAGGCCGTCGCTGAAGAGCTCCTCGATCAGGGTCGTGTCGAACTCGCGCATCGTCCGGGCGATCCGCTCGGCGACCTTGCGGACCAGCACGTTGGCGGGGTCGTCCGGGTCGAAGCGCACGAGCGAGCGCGTCGATCTGCCGGGCGGTCTGGTCGGCGAACAGGCGGTTGAGCCGGGCCGCCGCGGCGGACAGGGCGACCTGGTCGGCCGCCTCGTCGAGCGACAGCAGGACCTGCTTCACGGTGCCCTCGCGCAGGACGAGGATGAGGCTCGCCAGGCGGTCGTGGATGGCGACGAGGTCGACCCGCCGGACGCGCGCCGAGCGAGGGCTTGGCCGGCGTGGCGAGTCCCGCCGCGTGGGTCAGGCCGGCGAGGGTCGTCGCCGCGAGCCGGAACCAGTGCTCGCTCGCCGCCTCCACCTGGCCGAACTGGTGGCGGATCATCAGCTGCTCGACCGCGCTGCAGCGGCGGCGAATCGACGATCGACTCGACGTAGTAGCGATAGCCGTGGTCCGTGGGGATGCGCCCGGCGCTGGTGTGAGGCTGGGCGAGGTAGCCGGCGACCTCGAGCTCGGCGAGGATCGCGCGGACGGTCGCGCTGGACACGCCGAGGCCGTAGCGCTCGACGAGCGCCAGCGCTGCCGACTGGGGTGGCCGTAGCCACGTATTCCTCGATGACAGCCCGAAGGATCGCCTGTGCTCGGAGGTCCAGCGGGCCGTTGGTGCGGCGAACGCGTCGCGCCACGGCTGGCTCCTCGGGGAGTTAGCACTCTCACGTGCCGAGTGCTAACGGTGTTGACGCGCATGGTAGCAGCGGGCCGGGTCGAGTGTCAACGCGCGGAGGGGTCCCGCGGCGGCGGTCGGGCGCCCGCGGCCCGGCCCTCGGCCGTCAGATCAGCCGGGCGAACAGCTCGTTGGAGAGGAGCCGGCCGCGGGTCGTGAGGCGGACCCGGTCGTCCGGGTCGACGGTCGACGCAGCTCGAGCGTGCGCGCCCACTCGATCGTCTCGGCGACGGCCGGATCGTCCAGCGCGGCGGCAGCCACCCCATCGTCCGTGCGCAGGCCAGGATGAGTGCCTCGGACGCCGCGTCGGCAGGGTCGAGCGTTCTCGGAGCCGCCGCGGCGGCAACCGGGCGGCGACCGTCCGGCGGGGTGAGCGCCGCGACGTAGCCGTCGAGGCGGGCCGCGTTCCAGCGCCGGGTCAGCCCGTCGAACGCGTGGGCGCCCGGGCCGACGGCTTCGTACGGCAGGCGCCGCCAGTAGGCCAGGTTGTGCCGGCTCTCGTGGCCCGGCCGCGCCCAGTTGCAGATCTCGTAGCCGTGCCAGCCGTCCTCGGCCAGCCGGACGACCGCGTAGTGGTACATCGCCGCCGCCCGGTCCTCGTCCTGGCCGGCCGCGCCCGGTCGCGCCACGCGGCGCGCGCCGCGGCGCGTTGGCAGGTGGTCGCCGTCCGGGCCCGTGAGGCCCTCGGCGTCCGGGTCGTCGAGGGTCAGCGCGTACAGCGAGAGGTGGTCCGGCGCGAGGGCCGAGCGCCTCGTCGAGGCGTGATCATCCACGTCGCGATCGTCTGGTCCGGGACGTCGTACAGGAGATCGAGGCTGACCGACTCGATCCCGCCGTCGCGCGCCGCGGCAACGGCGTCGGCCACGTCGCCCGGCGCGATGGCGGCGCCCGAGCCGGCGCAGCTCGCTCGGGATCCAGCTCTGGGCGCCGAGCGAGAGCCGCGTGACGCCGGCCGATGCTGCGGCGGCGGCGTCGCCGCGCTCGTCCGGGCCCGGGATTGGCCTCCAGCGTCACCTCGGCGTCGCGGCGCGATGCCGAACCGCGCGCGGACGAGCTCGATCAGCCCGGCCAGGTCCTCGGACGGCAGGAGCGAGGGCGTGCCGCCGCCGAGGTACACCGACGCGAGGGCCGGCGGCCGGCCGGCCGACGCCCGGCGGCCGAACCGCTCGTCGAGGGCGTCCGCCCGGAGCCCGATCTCGGTCAGCGAGCGCGGCGACGAAGGCGCGATCCGGTTCGTCGGCCCGCGTGCCGCGGCGCCGGCGACACCACGAAGTCGCAGTACGGGCACAGCGAGACGCAGAACGGGACGTGGACGTACAGCGCGACGGGCGGCGCGGGCCGAGCGGCCCGGCGACACCGGGCGGACGCACGCCGACGCCGGTCGCGCCGGTCACTGGTCCGGGCTGAACGGCGTCGCGTGACGCCGATCACGTCGCCAGCCGTCGGGCACCTCGCCGGCGCCGCTCGATGTCCTCGGCCTCGCGCCCGCGGACGGCGCGGCTGGCCGGCGTGCCCGGTGGCGAGGAACACGGCGAAGCGCGTGACGGCGTGGCCGAGGAACGCCGCCCCGATGCCGCCGGTGTGGAGCGTCAGCCAGCCGCTGACGAGGCCCGATGACCAGCGACCAGCACGAGCATGTAGCGGTCACGCCCGGGCGCGCCGAGCCGCGTGGCCAGCGTGTAGACGAGGGCCTGGATCACGTTCGCGTCGGTGCCGTCCATCCCGATGCACACGAGGTAGCCGAGGAGCAGGCCGCGGAACGTCGCCTCGTCGATGAACGCCGTCCCCACGATGTTGATCAGCGCGCCCGGGTAGGAGCGCACTTCGGGAAGCCGCAGGTCGGTGGTAGCGCAGGCAGGCGAAGGCGACCGCCTGGGCGTGCCAACGCCGCGTAGGCCAGCCCGTCGACGATCGCGCCGGTCCGGTCGCCGAGGCCGAGGAACAGGTCGGTCGGGCCGTCGGGATGGATGACGCCGACGCCGGCGACCAGCAGCCGACCCGATCACGTACCAGGCGAGCCGGCGCCGGAGCGATGGCGCGCGGCCGTCGCGAGTCCGCTCGTCGTACTCGGCGGCCCCGAACCGCTCGGAGTCCAGGCGCAGCATGATCAGCAGCAGCGGAATCCGAAGGCGACGAGCGTGCGGAGGTCAGGATCAGCTCGTCCACGGAGCCTCAGACGCCGTGCCACGGTCGGGTTCCGAGTCGTCGCGCTCACCCCTGTGCGCTCAGCCCTCATCCATCCGCAGCACCGCCAGGAATGCCTCCTGCGGGATCTCCACCGAGCCCACCCGCTTCATCCGCTGCTTGCCTTCTTTCTGCTTCTCGAGCAGCTTCCTCTTGCGGGTGATGTCGCCACCGTAGCACTTGGCCAGGACGTTCTTGCGCATGGCGCGGACCGTCTCGCGCGCGATGACGTTGCTGCCGATCGCCGCCTGGATCGGCACCTCGAACATCTGGCGCGGGATCAGCTCCTTGAGCTTTCGGTCGAGCGCGCCGGCCCGTGGACTGCGCCCGGTCGCGGTGGACGATCAGCGACAGCGCGTCGACCGGCTCGCCGTCGACCAGCACGTCGACCTTGACCAGCTTCGCGGCGCGGTAGCCGATCTCCTCGTAGTCCATCGACGCGTAGCCCTGGGTGCGGCTCTTGAGCTGGTCGAAGTAGTCGACGATCAGCTCGGCCAGCGGCATCTCGAAGTGCAGCACGACCCGCTGCGGGTCGAGGTACTCCATGTTGTCGAACGTGCCGCGCCGGTTCGTCGAGAGCTCCATCAGCGGCCCGATGTACTGGCTCGGCGTGACCACGCTGAGCTTCACCCACGGCTCCTGGATCTCCTCGATGTCGGTCGAGGTCGGGCAGCAGGGCCGGGTTGTCGACGGTGACTGACGCCGCGGCCCAGCGGTCAGCACGACCTGGTACTCGACGGACGGCGCCGACGCGATGAGGTCCAGGTCGAACTCGCGCTCGAGGCGCTCCTGGACGATCTCCATGTGGAGCAGCCCGAGGAAGCCGCAGCGGAACCCGAAGCCGAGCGCGACCGAGCTCTCGGGCTCGTACGTGAAGCTCGCGTCGTTGAGGTGCAGCTTCTCGAGCGCGTCGCGGAGGAGCGGGTAGTCCTCGCCGCTGACCGGGTAGATGCCCGCGAAGACCAGGCTCTTGGCCTCCTGGTAGCCCGGCAGCGGCTCGGCTGCCGGACGCGGCCGCGTCGGTGATCGTGTCGCCGACCTGGGCGTCGCGCACGCTCTTGAGCCCGGTCGCGACGTAGCCGACCTCGCCGGCCATCGAGCTGCTTGACCGGCACGAGCTGCGGCCGGAACACGCCCAGCTCGAGCAGCTCGGACTCGGCGCCCGCTGGCCATGAGCCGGATCGTGTCGTGGTCCTGGAGCGTGCCCTCGGCCAGCCGGACGTAGACGATCACGCCCTTGTAGGCGTCGTAGTGGCTGTCGAAGATGAGCCCGCGGAGCGGCCGCGCCGGATCGCCCTTCGGCGGCGGGATCGCGCTCGACGATCGCCTCGAGGATCTCCGGCGACGCCGGTGCCCTCCTTGGCCGAGGCGAGGATCACCTCCTCGCGCGGGATCGCCAGGACGTTCTCCAGCTCGTCCATGACCGTCTCGGGCTCGCGCCGACGGCAGGTCGATCTTGTTGAGGACCGGGATGATCGTCAGGTCCTCGCGGAGCGCGAGGTGGACGTTGGCGAGCGTCTGGGCCTCGATCCCCTGGGCCGCGTCGACGACGAGGATCGCGCCCTCGCAGGCCTGGAGGCTGTGGCTCACCTCGTAGGCGAAGTCGACGTGGCCGGGCGTGTCGATCAGGTTCAGGCCGTAGATCAGGCCGTCGCGGGCGGTGTACTCGAGGCGCACCGCGCGGGCCTTGATCGTGATGCCCTTCTCGCGCTCGAGGTCCATCGAGTCGAGGACCTGGCTCGTCATCTGCCGGGCGTCGATCGTGTGGGTCATCTCCAGCAGGCGGTCGGCCAGGGTCGACTTGCCGTGGTCGATGTGGGCGATGATGCTGAAGTTGCGCAGGCGCGATTGAGGGATCCGCTCGCCGGGCTTCGCGCTCACGCCGGTGACCCGAGCAGCTTGCCCATGGGAGCGCGCCCCTGAGGGATGGTCACGGGGCGCCTCGGTCCGTCGGCGCAGTTGGGAGGTGGTCCTGCTGAAGCCCGTAGACGTTGCCGTCGGGAGCGCGGAAGAACAGCCAGCCGTAGCCCTCGAGTCGCGGGTCGTCGAATGCCTCTGCCGCCCAGACGATGTCTGCGACGAGCTCCGCTCCGCGCGGCTACGAGCTCGTCCCGGGCGGCGGCCAGGTCGTCGACCCCGAATGCGACCGTGGGTCCGGTCGCGGCGGCGGGGAGGAGACGTTCGTCGTATCGGCCAGGGCGGTAGACCTCCACCAGGTCGCTTCGCCGGATTCGAGTTGGAAGACCGCCCAGCCGTCCTCCCGATGCCCCGCCTGCAGCCCAAGGACATCCCGCAGGAAGACCGCCATCGCGTCGAGGAATTCGGTCTTTACGCCCAGGAACGACAGACGTCGGATGTGCACGGGGCGGCAGTGTAGCCGGGACGGGCCGCCCTGGACGGGCTCATCCCCGCGCGGCTCCGGAACCGCCTCGGTCGGACCGGTCCAGAGGAGAACCTGCTACCATCTGCCGTCGCGCCCGCGCAACTCGCAGCCGCGCGCGAACCACAGGACGCGAATGCTCCCTGATCGGGCGTCCGCGACCACCACGACAGAGGTGAATGTTGGCAACGAAGCCCCGCGGTTGGACCGGCACGCGGACCCCGTCCGCCCTGAAGCGGGTCCGAACCACGAAGCGCCGCACCGACGTGAACGGCCCGCGCCGCAGTGAGGCCAAGACCCTCGTCGTCAAGGCGTTCCGGGCTGCGGCAGCCGGCGTCGCCGAGGACACGCAGGAGGCGCTGCTCGCGGCCCTCTCGGCCCTCGACCGGGCGGCCAAGTCGGGCGCGATCCACGCCAACCAGGCGGCCCGGCGCAAGTCGCGCCTGACGCTCCGGGTCAATGCCGCCATCGGCGGCGACCAGGTCCAGACGTCGACGAAGGTGACGAAGTCGACCGGCGCGCTCGCCGCGGCGAAGGCCGCCAAGGCCCGCATCGCGGCCGGTAAGGCCGCCAAGGCCAAGGGCGCCCAGACGGCCGCCGGCAAGGCCCGCGCCGCACTGTCGCAAGACCGCCCGAGCCGAGGCCGCCGCGGCCGCCGGCAAGGCCACGGTGGAGGCTCCGGCCGCACCGAAGGCCGCCGCGAAGGCACCGGCGAAGGCCAAGGCGCCGCGCGAAGGCCAAGACAACGACCGCCAAGGCCGCCACTGCCAAGACGGCCGCGAAGGCTCCCGCGAAGAAGGCCGCGCCGAAGGGCTAGCCCCGCCGCGATCCCGAGACAACCCGAACGCCCTGGCACCGCCGGGGCGTTCCGATTCAGCGTCAGGTGCTGGGCACCGGCTCCGGCCGTGCGCGCGGACGCGTCCGGGTCAGCCCGAAGGCCAGCGCCCCGCCCGCCGAGCCCACGAGGGTGACCAGGATCAGCGTGGCGGCGGTCGAGAGCTCCTGGGCCCAGAAGAACGCCGAGAAGGACGCCGCGTCGTGGACGCCGGCCGGGCTGAAGGTTCGCGCACCTGCCGCCTCGAAGAATGCCTGCAGCGGCCGGCCGATCAAGGGATCCCGAAGCGGCGCTCCACCGCCTGGATGTCGGCGAGCGGAACGTTCATGGCGTCCGCGACCGCCGAGCCGCCGCGGTCGATCAGGTAGCGCCGATAGACGCAGTCGCCGCCCCCGGAGCAGGCGAACGGTCCGCCGGCCGAAGGGTCGCGGTAGCCGTTGTCCGCGACGAAGAAGAGCCCCTTGACCCCGAGCAGGAGGATCGCCAGCGTGAGGCCGGTGAGGAGCCCCGCGAACAGTCCGTTGCCGAGGATCCGGCGCCACGGTCCGGACCGCCGGTCCGAGCGGGCGTCCGCGTAGTAGCCGATGAGCAGGCCGGACAGGGGCGCCAGCAGCCAGT
Organism: uncultured Chloroflexia bacterium; assembly: GCA_963849405.1. GTDB lineage: Bacteria > Chloroflexota > Limnocylindria > Limnocylindrales > CSP1-4 > C-114. The sequence goes on along the minus strand of CAWKHG010000005.1, from coordinate 782,960 downwards.
AGGCGGGCTCGATCGGGATGACGAGCAGGAAGCTCACGGCGATGACGAGGGCCATCCCGATGCCCACGTACGCCGCGACGATGGCGCCGCGGTCGACGAACCGGGTCACGCTCGCCTCATGCCGTCGTCGCGACGGTGGCCGTCCCCGTGCCCGATGCGCCGGCGCCGGAGAGCGCCGCCCGACCCAGGTAGCGCGCCTCGTCGCCGATCTCGCCGGAGATCCGCAGGAGGCGGTTGTACTTGGCGACGCGCTCGCTGCGTGACGGCGCACCGGTCTTGATCTGGCCCGTGCCCATCGCCACGACGAGGTCGGCGATCGTCGTGTCCTCGGTCTCGCCGGATCGATGCGAGACGACGGCCGACCAGCCTGCCCGCCGGGCGAGCTCGATCGCCGCGATCGTCTCGGTGAGCGTCCCGATCTGGTTGAGCTTGATGAGCACGGAGTTGGCCGACCGCTCGGCGATGCCCCGGGCGATGAACAGCGGGTTGGTCACGAACAGGTCGTCGCCGACCAGCTGGACGCGATCGCCGAGGCGCCTCGTCAGCTCGGCCCAGCCGGCCCAGTCGTCCTCGGCGAGGCCGTCCTCGAGCGACACGATCGGGTAGCGATCCGCCCAGTCGACCCACAGGTCGATGAGCTCGCCGGAGTCGAGCGTCCGGCCCTCCCGTTCCAGCCGGTAGCGGTGGGCCGAACCGTCGCCGCCGGTCCCCTCCACGAGGATCGAGCTCGTCGCCGGATCGAGCGCGATCGCGACATCCTCCCCCGGCCGGTAGCCGGCCTTCTCGATCGCCCGGAGGATCACCTCGACGGCTGCCTGGTTCGAGGCGAGCGATGGCGCGAAGCCGCCCTCGTCGCCCTGGCCCGTGGCGTGGCCATCGGCGTGGAGCAGGCCGCGCAGGGCGGCGAAGATCTCCGCCCCGGCCCGCAGCGCCTCCTCGTACGTGGCGATGCCGACCGGCATGACCATGAACTCCTGGAAGTCGGTCGAGTCCTGGGCGTGCTTGCCGCCGTTGAGGATGTTGAACATCGGGACCGGCAGGATCCGCGCCCCGACGCCACCCAGGTAGCGATACAGCGGCAGCTCGTGGGCGGCCGCGGCCGCATGGGCGCACGCGAGCGAGACCCCGAGCAGCGCGTTCGCGCCGAGCGCGGCCTTGTTCGGCGTGCCGTCCAGGTCGATGAGGAGGCGATCGATGCCCGGCTGGTCCGCCGCGTCCAGCCCGAACAGCTCGGGCCCGATCCGGTCGACGACGTTGGCGACCGCGGTCAGGACGCCCTTGCCGCCGTAGCGTGCCTTGTCCCCGTCCCGCAGCTCGACCGCCTCGTTCGCCCCGGTCGAGGCGCCCGACGGCACCGCCGCCCGCCCGACCGAGCCGTCGGCGAGTACGACGTCCACCTCGATGGTCGGGTTGCCGCGCGAATCGAGGATCTCGCGGGCGTTGACCCCGTCGATCGTCGTGTCGACGGTCACCCTCGGGCTCCGGCGGTCCCGGCCGGTGTCTTCGACGCGGTCCCTGGAGCGGGCCGGTCGAGGAGGATGGCGATGCCGGGCAGCTCGCGACCCTCGAGGAACTCGAGCGAGGCGCCGCCACCCGTGCTGATATGGGTCATCTTGTCGGCCAGGCCCTGCTGCTGGAGGGCCGCGACCGAATCGCCGCCACCGACGACGACCGTCGCGCCGGCTTCGGCCTTGTCGGCCAGGAAGCGGGCCATCGCCTTGGTCCCGTGGGCGAACGAGGGGATCTCGAACACGCCGAGCGGACCGTTCCAGAACACGGTCTTCGCGGGCGCAAGGGCCTCCTCCATGAGCTGGCGGCTCTTGAGTCCCGTGTCCACGATGTGCCAGCTGCGCGGGGATCTTCTCGGCCGGCAGCGTCTTGTACTCGGTGCCCCGGGTGACCTCCTTGGCCACGATCACGTCGACCGGCAGGATCACCGGCACGCCCTTGGCCTCGGCGGCGGCCATGATCGCCCGTGCCGCGTCGACCCGGTCCGGTTCGGCGAGGCTCTTGCCGATCGCCTTGCCCTGGGCGAGCAGGAACGTGTTGGCCATGCCGCCGCCCACGACGAGCAGGTCCACCTTCGTGAGGAGATGCTCGAGGACCTTGATCTTGTCCGAGACCTTCGCCCCGCCGACGACGGCCGCGAACGGGCGGGCGGGCGCGTCCATGAGGTTGGACAGGGCCTTGATCTCGGCCTCCATGAGCAGGCCCGCGTAGGCCGGCAGGATCTTCGCGATGCCCACGGTCGATGCGTGGGCACGGTGAGCGGCGCCGAACGCGTCGTCGACGTAGATGTCGGCGTACGAGGCGAGCTGCGCCGCGAAGGCGGGGTCGTTCTTCTCCTCCTCGGCGTGGAAGCGGAGGTTCTCGAGCAGCAGCAGCTCACCGGGGCGCAGCCGTTTGACGGCGTCCTCGGTGCCGATCCCGAGCGCATCCCCGGTGACCGGCACGTTGCGGTTGAGGAGCGTCGCGAGGCGCTCGGCGACCGGGCGCAGGCGCAGGCCGTCCTGGACCTTGCCGTCGGGCCGCCCGAGATGGCTGGCGAGCACGATCTTCGCGCCCTGCGCGATCAGCGCCCTGATCGTGGGCAGCGCGGCGCGGATGCGCTGGTCGTCGGTGACCTTGCCGTCGGCCAGCGGGACGTTGAAGTCGACGCGCAGGAAGACGCGCTTGCCCGAGGTGTCGACGTCGCGGATGGTGAGCTTGTCCATGGATCCCCTCGGTCAGAGCCGGGCCGACGTCGAGTCGGCCGATGGGCGGGACGACAGGTGCGGGTCGCTCAGGCGCTGACCCCGGCGGGCATCCGGGCGGCCACGTACGCGATCAGGTCGGCGACCCGGCAGCTGTAGCCCCACTCGTTGTCGTACCAGCTGATGACCTTGACCATCGTCCCGTCGATGACCATGGTCGAGTCGGCGTCGATGATCGACGAGCGGCTGTCGCCCCGGAAGTCGGTCGAGACGAGCGGCTCGTCCGAGACGCCGAGGATCCCCTTCATCGGGCCTTCCGCCGCCGTCCGGAACGCGGCATTGAGCTCCTCGACGGTCGTCTTGCGACGGACGTCGGCCGTGAAGTCGACCACGCTCACCGTGGGCGTCGGCACGCGCAGGCTGAACCCGTCGAACTTGCCCTTGAGCTCCGGGATGACGAGCGCGAGCGCGATCGCGGCCCCGCTGGTGGTCGGGATGATGTTCAGGGCGGCCGCGCGTGCCCGGCGGGGATCCTTGTGCGCCACGTCGAGGATCTTCTGGTCGTTCGTGTAGCTGTGGATCGTGTTCATGAGCCCGCGGTCGATGCCCAGGAGGTCGTTGACGACCTTGGCGGCCGGGGCCAGGCAGTTCGTCGTGCAGCTGGCGTTGCTGATGATGTGATGGGCCGCCGGGTCGTACATCCCCTCGTTCACGCCGAGGACGATCGTGATGTCCTCGCCCTTGGCGGGCGCGCTGATGATGACCTTCTTCGCGCCTGCGGCGATGTGGGCACCGGCCTTGTCGGCGGAGGTGAAGATCCCGGTCGACTCGAGGACGATGTCGACACCCAGGTCGCCCCACGGGAGCGACGCCGGATTCGTCTCCTTGAGGACCTTGACCTCGCGGCCGTCGATCACCAGCGCGTCGTCCGTGTGGCTCGACCGTGCCCGGGTACGAGCCGTAGGTCGAGTCGTGCTTGAACAGGAGCGCGTTGAGCTCCGTCTCCACCAGGTCGTTGACGGCCACGACCTCGACGTCCGGCGCACGCTCGAGCAGGGCCTTGAGCGACTGGCGGCCGATGCGCCCGAACCCATTGATGCCGACCCGGGTGGCCATGGTCCGATTCCTCCTGGACGGGCGCCTCGCGTTGGGCGGCGCCGGTCATTCGATGCCTGTCGGGGCCCGGCGACCATCGTGCGAGGGGACCCGCGGGGACATCGCTCCGGACGCTGTCAATCCTACGATGCCCGCGCCATCCGGGCGACCCTGGGCGGCCGGGCGGGGCGCGAAGGGGCGCCCGCGGAGCGGATCGGCCCGTTCCGTGTCCTCGGCGGGGACGAAAAGACCCCCGCCGGTGACCGGCGGGGGTCCTCTGCGTGCGAGAGAGCCTCAGCCGCCGATCTTGAAGACCTTCGTGCCGCACTTCGGACAGGTGCCCGAGAGAGCCGGCTTGCCGTTCTTCATCGTGATGCGGGTGGGGTTCTGGACTTCGACTTTCATCTTGTCCTTGACGCAATAGGCCTCAGCCATGGGAGTGCTCCTCCTTCTACTCGGCGTGGCGGCACGTGACACATGTCCCGCGTCCGCGATTCACGTTCAACTCCATAGCGACGGTCGCCAGCGATCCGTCGCCGCCTCGAGCTTCTGGCGGTCCATCTCGGCGAGGATCCGCAGCCCTTCCAGGCCGGTCTCCACGCAGGCCGCTTCGGCTCGTTCCTTGGCTTCCCCAGTCACGAAGGCGCCCGTGGTCCGCTGTGCGTACACCGCACAGACGACTCCCGCACGACTCCGGGCCAGGCCGGCCAATACCAGGAGGGCAGATGCCTCCATCTCGAAATTGAGGACGCGCTGGCGCGCCATCTCCTCTGCGAGGTCGGGATAGCGGATGGGCAGCTGGGGTATCGGTCGCCCCTGGGCGCCGAAAAAGCCAGGTGCCGTCGCCGTGATCCCGACGTGGGCCCGGTGTCCGAGGCGTTCCGCGGCCTCGATGAGTGCCACGACCGCCTCATAGTCGGCGACCGCGGGATACCCATCGTGGACGAAGAAGCTCGTGGTCGCCTCGAGACGGACGGCGCCGCTCGTGATGACCAGGTCCCCGAGCTCGATCTCCGGTTGGAGGGAGCCGCAGGAACCGACCCGGATGAAGGTGGGGTGTTCCGTGATCGCCAACACCTCGGCGACGACGATCTCGACGTTGTCCGTGCCGATCCCGGTCGAGATCACCGAGATCCGCTGGCCGCGGTACGAGCCCGTGACCGTCGCGAACTCCCGATTGCGGCGCTCCAGCTCGATGGAGTCGAGGCGCGTCGCTATACGGGCCGTTCGGTCGGGGTCACCGGGGAGGAGGATGTACTCGGCCAGTTCGCCTGGACCGAGTCCGATGTGGTACTGCCGTTCTCCTGTTGGGAGTGCGACGCGGTGGTCCGCGCTCGTCGGCAAAACCTCTTCCCTCACTCAACGGTCGCTTCGCTGGCGCGAAACTCGGCCGAGGATAGTCCCGTATTCGTGCGAGCGTCAACTCGCGCCGAACGTGGGCCGTGCGTGGACCCGCCCCCGGCGGGGCCTCCCGGAGCCCCTCGGCGGGCGCTTCGGACCCTGAGAGCCGCCCGTTCGGGGTCTCGAACAGGCGCCCGAGCGTGGCCCGTGCTCGCCGCCGAGGCGGTGTCAGGCGCCCCGGCGATGCGGTGTCAGGCGCCCCGATCGGGACTCGGTCCCGCAGGCGCGAGCTCGTCGGGCCGGCCGCCGGTGAGTGCCGCCAGCCGGAGCGCGACCCGCCCACGCGTGGCCCGCCGGTCACGGCGCCGCCGAACGGCGAACACGCACGCGCCGAGCGCCGCGAGGACCGCCCCGCCGAGCAGGAGCAGGACCGCAGTCGCAGGACCGGTCGGGTCGGCGGAGAGCGGCGCCGTCTGGCCTTCACCGGCGTTCAACAGGCCTTCCGGCGATCCGTCCGGCTCGGAGGACGATCCGCCGTTCGGATCGGAGCCGGGGTCGCCCACCCGCACGATGTCCGCTGCGCTCGTCACCTCGATCTCGGGTCCCGCTGGCGTGCCCCGGACACGTCCGACGGCGTCGAGGGCCTCGCCGGGCGCCAGGAGCCCGAGAAGAGCGGCGGCGTCGCCCTTGAGCGTGACCCGGCCGGTGGCCGTGCCGTCGTCGAGGCGGATCGCGCCCGATTCGACCGCGGTGACGAGGCCGCCGACGCGCACGAGCTCGCCCTGGTGCTCGGCGAGGGTGGCGATGTCGATGTCGAGCGGCCCGCCCGGTGCGGCCCCGGAGCCCGGAGAGGCGTTGCCGCCCGGGCCGCCGCTCGAGCCCGGCCCGGACCCCGTCGCCGGACCGTTCGCGCCGGGACCGGAGGCCGCGCCGAGGCGCACGTCGCCGGTGGACCGGGGAACGATCGCGAAGCGGCGGTCGGTGGCGGTCGGGTACGGCCGGCGGACGATCCCGATGACGGTCGCGCGGCGCCCTTCGACGAGTGCCGTCGCCGCGAGGCCCGAATCCGGGAGGCCGGAGACGAGGAGGCGACTCGAGCCGACGGCGATCTCTGCGCGCCAGCGATCGCCGAGCTTGTGGACGTCCACGACCTCGCCCTCGACCCGGACGAGCCGCCACTCGTGGGCGGTCCCGGGAGCGGTGCGGAGGGCCAGGGGCAGGACCGCGGAACCGGTCCCGACCACGGCCGCCGCCGTTGCCGCGATCCGCGGCGCGCCGTACGCACGGCCGACCGTGCCGTCCACGCGCAACCGGGCGCCGACGCGTGGCGTGGCCGTGCCGGTCGGCAGCCGTACGGCGACCGCGGCCGTGGCGTCCTGGATGACGACGACGCGGCCGGTGCTGTCGAGGAGCCGTCCGGCAGCCGTGACCGTCCCCACGACCCGGACCCGGTCCCCCTGGGCCAGGAGCGCCTGGGCGATCGAGACGGTCGGGGCGGAGGAGGATCCCGAAGGTGACGGCGAGCCGCCAGCCGTCGGCGACGGGCCAGGCGTCTCGGTCACGGCGATGTCGGCACGGTCGCGCAGCCAGATGCGGTACCCGTCGAGGCGCCCGCTTCGGGTCGATCGCTGGCCGACGATCCCGACGAGGTGTGCCCGTGCGTGACGCGGCAGGTCGCTCGTCGCGATGCCGGACGACCCATCCGCGCGGATCGCGATGCGGCCACCGGTCGTGGCGTCGGCGGCGTCGAGGGTCAAGCTCCCGTTCGACTCGCCGTGCGGGGCCTTGTCGATGAGCACGTCGATGGCCACCAGGCCTCCCTCGACCGCCTCGCCGAGCTGGGACGACACGATCGGGAGTGGGACGGGAATCGTGCCTGCGCCCTCGGCCAGGATCCCGTCGATCGGCGGCCGGATCTCGAGCTGCCCGTAGGGCGCGGCCAGCTTGCCCTCGACTTCGATCGTGGTTCCCCGCTCCGGCCCGATCGCGCCGGTCGCCAGGTGGACGACGATCCCGGCGCTCTCGTCGGCGATCGCGAGGAGCGTGGCGGAGCCGAGGCGGCCGGCCTCGGCCGTCACCACGCCCCGCACGCGGACCGAAGCGCCGATGGGCTGCGCCCGGACATCGACGATCGGGATCGACGTGGTCGTCGGAGCCGGGGTCGGTGTCGGTGTCGGCGGCAGAGACGGTGGCGCCGAGGCGCCCGGGGTCACGGTCGCCGAGGCAACGGGTTCGCAGACGGGAAGCGACGCCGGGACACTCGGCGAGGCCGATGGCTGGGGCACGATCGTCGGCGTCAGGGCCGGCGTCGGCGGCACGGACGGGATCGGGGTCGGCACAGGCGTCAGGGGAGACGCGAGGTTCTGCGGCCCGGGCGTGCCCTGGACGAACCAGTCGGCCGCGTTGTCGTTCGTGTCGGTGCCGTTCCCGGCGCTGCCGCCCGGCCGCCGCTCGAGGCTCGAGCCCGCCGGCGGCGCCCCCGCGGCCGAGCCCTCGACGAACGCGTTCGTTGCGTCGCCCCAGCCGATCGCGTCGATCGTCGCTCCGCCCACGGTCCGCAGCGCGACCGCGCCGCCGGTCGCCGCGAACCCGCCGCTGTACGTCGCGTCGCCGAGCGTGGCGTAGGTGCCCGCGCTGTTGGCGATGAGCAGGTGCTGGCCGGGCGCGAGCGACCGCGGAACGGTCCAGCTGGCCTTCTGCGTGACGGTCGACCCCGAGGCAGTCGCGTAAACGAGCTCGAGGCCCATGAGATCCGTGGGGCCGGCGCCTGCATTGAACAGCTCGACGAACTCGTCCGAGGCGGATGCGCCGCCGGTCGCGATCTCGCTCACGACGCAGGCTGGACGGCGGCCAGCCCACGGCGGCCGCTGGGGCCACCTCGCCCGACCGCGGCGGCATCGCGATCGTGACGCCGGCCAGGGCCAGCAGGACGAGGATGGCGGAGAAGCCGGAGCGCCGGGCGCGACCCATCGCGGTACCTCCCGGCGGGGATCTGGGCGGGCGTCGGGTCCCGTTCTACCGGGCGGCGCTCTACCGGCCCTCACCTGCCGCTCGCCGGGTGGCGGGCCCACGCCCCGTGCCGATCACCAGACGCTTACCGAGCCCTCAACCGAGGCTCGACCGACTACCATGCGCGGGACTCATCCACAGGAGGGACCGTTGGCCCGAGCCAAGAGGACCGCACGCGCCGAAGCGCGCCGCCGCTACCGAGCCGAGCATCCGCTCGCGGCGGATGAGCTCGATGACCTGGACGACGCCGACGATGGCGACGAGCTCGATGACGCGCCGGTAGGCGGTCGCCGCCCCGGCCTCTCGCGGCCCCGCTCCGCGGCCGTCGGGCTCCCCGGCCGGGCGCCCGGTCCGCATGGGTGCCATGCAGGCGTTCCGGCAGGCCTACCAGCCGGCCGACATCCGTGGCGACCTCAAGGCCCTGCCCGAGCTCATCCGCAGCCGGGCGGTCACGATCCCGGCCCTGCTCGTCGTGATCAGCGCCGTCGTGCTCGTGCTCGCCGTCCAGCTGGCACCGGGCGAGCCCGGGCTGCCCGGCTCGTCGGCCGCGCCCAGTGCATCGGCCACCGCCGCGGCGACCGCGGCACCCGCCAGCGTCGCAACGAGTCCAGGCGCGAGCCCCGTCGCGAGTCCGGCCGCCTCGGGCGCCGCGAGCGGCGGCGCCCAGACCGTCGCGGGATCGCCCCTCGGCATCATCGCCTCGATCATGGCCCTCCTCTTCCTGGGCATCCCGAGCCCGCCCGCGATCGGCGGCATCTACCTCTCGGCGATCCTGGCGAAGCGCTCGTCGTACCTGGCCGGTGGCATCGCCGGCCTGCTCGGGTCGCTCGGCGCGCTCGCTGCGGTGATCGTGATCTCGCCCGAGGAGGCCGGCGGTTCGGTCGCGGTCTTCGGGCAGATCCTCCTGACATCGGTGGTCTTCGGCATCCTCATCGGCGCCGGCCTTGGCTACTACCGGCGGCTGCTGCGCCTGATGAACCCGACGCCGAACCGGCCGGCGAACCGCCCGAAGCCGAGCGCCCGCCGCCGCTAGGCGCCGCTCGCCGCGCTCAGGCGAGCCGCGGGCTCAGCCCAGGCGGCGCATCCCGGCGTGGCCGAGCTGGCGGACGCCCGGTGGCCGGCCCGGGCCCGCCCACCCGGGACGCCTCCTCGACCAGGGGCCGGGCGTCATGGGCCACGACGTTGACCACGCTCGCATCGCGCTGGAGCTCCCCGTCGATGAGCAGCAGGGCGTGCCGGCGGACGATTGCCCCGCAGGCGCTCCCAGGTCTTCGGCCAGAGCGTGACGTTGACCATGCCGGTCTCGTCCTCGAGGGCCAGGAAGACCGTGCCCTTGGCCGTCATCGGGTGCTGCCGGGTGACGACGAGCCCACCGATCCGGACCCGGCCCGGCGCCCGCTCCGCGAGTGCCGCGTTGGTCACCGCCCCGAGGCGCTCGAGGGCCGGCCGGAACAGCCCCACGACCTGGTGCCGCGCGTCGAGGCCGATGACCGCGTACGAGTCGCCCAGTCGTTCCGTCTCGGAGATCGCGGGGAGTGGCGGGACCGGCGTCGCCGGCAGGCGCAGGTCCATCGGCCGTCCGGCAGCCCGGCGGGCGACCCGGCGCACGGCCCGGCCCTTCGTCGCGCCGGCCACCTCCCGGAGCTGCCAGAGCAGCTCGCGCCGGGGCGTTCCGAGGGAGTCGAGCCCGCCGACCCGGACGAGCCGCTCGATGACCTCCTCGGCCAGGCCGGTCCGCTCGACGACGTCCGCCAGGCTCCGGTACGGCCCCCGGGCGAGCTCCCCATCGAGCCGTTCCTCGTGCTCCTCGCCGATCCCCTTCACGAGACCGAGACCGAGTCTCACGCCGTAGTCCGTCGCGGTCCCGGCCGCCCAGCGCCGGCGGGCCGCCTCGGACGGGACGACGCAGGCGGGTGAGCGGATCGGCTCGGGGCCGCCCTCCGGACCGACCCATTCGGTCGTCGTCTTGTACGCGCTCGCGTTGATGTCGACCCCCAGGACCGCCACGCCGTGGCGCTTGGCGTCGTTGATCAGCACCTCGACCGGGTAGAAGCCCATCGGCTGGGCATTGATGAGCCCGACGACGAACTGGGCCGGATAGAACAGCTTGAGGAACGAGGATTCGTAGGCCGTGCGGGCGAACGCGGCGGCGTGGCTCTTGGCGAAGCCGAAGCTCGCGAACGCGGCCACCTGGCGGAAGAGCTCCTCCGCCATCGGCTCGTCCATGCCCGGCTGGCGGAGGCAGCCCTCGACGAACTGGGCGTGGAGCTTCTCCATCTCCTTGCTCGAGCGCCATGTGCCCATCGCCCGCCGGAACCCGTCCGAGTCGGCCGGGCTGAAGCCGCCGACGTCGATGGCGATCCGCATGACCTGCTCCTGGTAGAGGATGACGCCCAGGCTGTCGCTCAGGATCGGCTCGAGGGTCGGGTGGAGGTAGCGTCACCGGCTCCAGGCCCTGCTTGCGCCGCAGGTACGGGTGGACGGCGTTGCCCTGGATCGGGCCGGGCCGGATGATCGCGACCTCGACCACCAGGTCGTCGAGGTTCTGCGGCCGGCTCTTGGGGAGCGTCTGCATCTGGGCCCGGCTCTCGACCTGGAAGACGCCCACCGTGTCGGCCGCCTGGAGCATCTCGAAGACCTCCGGGATGTCCTCGGGCAGGCGGTCCAGGTCGAGGCAGGCCGCGCCGTCGTGCTCGATGAGCTGGAGCGTCTCGTCGATCGCGGCCAGCATGCCCAGGCCGAGCAGGTCGAGCTTGATGAGCTTGAGCGTCTCGACGTCGCGCTTGTCGAACTGGACGACGACCCGGCCGGGCATCGTCGCGCGCTCGAGCGGCGCGATGTCGATGAGCGGCGCCGCGGTCACGAGCATCCCGCCCGAGTGGATGCTCAGGTGGCGCGGGAAGCCATCGATGCGGGCGCAGAACTCCAGCCAGCGCTCCCAGTCGGACAGGTCGCGAGTGCTGCCGCCCCGGGCCTGCGGGCGCGGCTCGGGCTCGACGCGGGCGACCGACGAGCGGTCGGCCTCGGTGCCGCCTCGACCCATCGACTGCGCCGGTGGCGGCGGCGGATCCCAGCGCTCCGGCCGCCCGAGCCGGTCCGATCGCCGGCCGGGCGGCTCGAGCACGCCGGACTCGGGGTCGATCCGCCGCCCGTCGACCGTCGGCGGTGGTCCGTCGCGCAGCCAGCGGACGCTGGCGGGCGAGTCTCCGGGCCCGCCCTCGTCGTCGGATGTGCCCCCCGACCGGATCGCCGGCTTGCTGCCCGGCGCCATCGCGAGCGTTCCAGCCTCGGGTTCCGGGCGGGACGTTTCGTGGGACGAGATGGGTTCGGCGACCGCCAGCTGGCCCATCCGGTCGGTCAGGCCGCGTTCCCCGGATCGTGCCGCGGCTCCCGCCTCGGGCGGCTCCCCCTCTCCCGGCCGCCGGAAGAACTGCCCGAAGCCGCCTTCGGCCTCCAGGTCGCGCCGGACCATCACGCTGTCGTACGTCTCGAGCGCCTTGGCGACCCGGTCGACGAGCGGCCGCGGGAACCCGAGCGCGGTCCCCACCTCGCGCACGGCCGACCTGGCCCGGTACGTGACGAGGTTGCAGACCATGCCCGTGTGCTCGGGCCCGTAGCGCTCGTAGACGTACTGGATGACCTCCTCCCGGCGCTACGACGAGAAGTCGATGTCGACGTCCGGGTAGGCCGTCCGGCCCTCGTTGATGAACCGCTCGAACAGGAGGTTGTGGCGGATCGGGTCGACCCGGGTGATGCCCAGCACGTAGGCGACGATCGAATTCGGCGGCGCTGCCCCGGCCCTGGGCGGGGATGCCCCGCTCCCTGGCGAAGCGCATGAGGTCCCAGCAGATGAGGAAGAACTCGGCGAGACCCGTCCGCTCGATGACGTCGAGCTCGTGGGCGAGCTGGCTGACGACCGCCGGGGTCATCGGGTGGTAGCGCCACTGCGCGCCGGTCCAGCACAGCTGCGAGAGATGGCTGAACGGCGTCTCCCCGTTCGGTACCGCGAACCCCGGGAAGCGGTAGCGCTCGAAGCCGAGCTCCACCGAGCAGGCGGCCGCGATCTCGCCCGACGAGCGGAGCCCCTCGGCCCAAGCCCGGGCCGTTCGGGCATCGGTCGCATCGGTCGGGGCAGCCTCGTCGCCCGGCGGCAGGCCGGCCAGCTCCTCGGCCGACTTCAGGTACGCCTCGCCCGACGGGCTGCGGAGGTCGGCCAGCGTCTCGAGCGAGCGGCCATGGCGGATCGCCGTCAGGACGTCGTGCAGCTCGCGGTCCTCGGGCAGGGCGTAGTGGACGTCGTTCGTCACGACCACCGGCAGGCCCAGCTCCTCGGCCAGTCGCGCCGTCTCCGCCACGAGCCAGTCGTCGTCCATCGCCAGGTGGTGCTGGAGCTCGAGGACGAAGCCCGCCGCGACGACCGCGCCACGAGGGCGCGCCGAGGAGCCACGACCACCGCCGCGACCGCCACCGAAGAGCCGCGCGTACCGCTCCCCGACCGCCAGCGCGCCCTCCCGGTCGCCGGCCAGGAGCCGCCGGGCGATCTCCCCGTCGCGACACCCCGACAGGGCGATCAGCCCCTCGGCGTGCTCCGCGAGGAGCGCCTGGGAGAAGCGGGGCACGCCCTTCGTGCCGGCCATGTTCGCCCGCGAGACGAGCCGGCAGAGGCTCCGGTAGCCGGACGCGTCGCGGGCGAGGAGGACGAGGTGCGGCCCGCGCACGCCCGTGCCGGCTCCCCGCAGGTCCTCCTTGACCGTGGCGCGATGGCCGGGCAGGCGCATCCGCGTCGGGCGGGGACGGGCCGGCCGGCCCTCCACCGGGACGTCCGAGGCTCCATCGGCCGAACCCGACGGACCGAGCGACCCGAACACGGCGGGCTCGCTCCCGCTCCGGCGCCGGCCGGGCCGCCGGGCCGGCACGACCAGGCCGCCCGGGTCCGCGACGGCCGCGTCGACGAGCTCGATCTCCACGCCGATGACCGGGTGGAGCCCCGCCTCCGCGGCGGCCGTCGCGAAACGGACGACGCCGTAGAGGCCCTGGTGGTCGGTGACGGCCAGTCCTGACAGCCCGAGCGCGACCGCCCGCTCGACCAGCTCGTCGGGCGCCGAGGCGCCGTCGAGGAACGAGAAGTTGGTGTGGCAGTGGAGCTCGGCGAACGCGATCCGGTCGACCATCGGACCGCCCATGATAGAACAGATGTTCTACTTCGGGCGAGCCCCTGGGCGACCTGCGCGGGCCTCGGATCGGGCCCCAAAAATCCGTCCGCGATTCTGAAGAAAAATCATCCGAATCGGCCTTCGAGGGCGTAACATCTGAGGACAACGCGGCGTCTGGGTGTCCACGATGCGGCAGTATCGACCGATGACCAACCGGCTTCTCCGCCCCGCGGTGGGCCTTCTGGTCGCGGCACTGCTCATCCTGGGCCTCCTTCCGCTGGTGCTCGCAGCGGAGAAGGCGGCGAGTTGACTACATACCATCCTGTGCCTGGGGGTGCGGGATGATCCCGGCGGCGCCCGGTCGCGATGATCGGCCGCCGACCCGCCAAGACGCCTGGTGAGCGGGCGTGTTGGCCGCAGGGGCCTCGTCACTTCGGTGGCGAGGCCCCTGCCACGTCGAGAGGGTGTTGCAACGCCCCCGGCCCGTGCCACATCGCGGGCTCATCGCACGTCTCCCGGAATATCGCAGCGCGCGGCATCACGCCGCGGACCGCACAAGCGTCATCGGTCATGTCGTCATGACCGGGCGGGGCTCGGCGCACGGGGGAATGGACATGCAGTCGACGCGGCCTCGGGACCTCGAAGCGCTCGCCTTCGTCGTCGGGCTCTTCGCCGTGATGCTGATCACGAGCCTCGCCCTCGGCTCGCCGTACTTCCGCTAGGTCGCGGGGCGCGGTTCTGCCGCCGCCGGCCCGGCGAGGCGCCTCCTCAGTCGTAGAGGCGCTCCAGGTGCCAGGTGCCATCCGTCCGGTCGAGGTAGACCAGCGCCAGCCAGCGCGGCCCGACGACCTTGAAGTAGTCGCGCGAGATCCCTTCGCGCCACCACGACTCCTCGATCCGCCAGCGATTGCAGACCTCGACCGGCTCCCGGCGACCGTTCCAGGCGATCGCGACCAGGTGCCCCGCCGGATCCATCTCGGCGTCGATGGTCGGGTGCTCGCGCAGGAGCCGGGTCATCGACCGGCCTGCCGGCCGAGGTTCCTGGCCCCCGACGCGAGCGTGGCCTCCGGCGAGATGACCGTCGCGGACGCACCCGCCCCGGCCGGGGAGACCGGCGCGGACGAGCCGACCCCCGGCACCACCCATCGCCAGCGCGCCTCGGGCAGCGGCGCCTCCGGATCGCCGATCTCCGCCCACCGGATGCGGTCCTCACCGAACGTCAGGGCGAGGCGGACGAGCTGCCAGCCGAGGCGGGCCGAACGGGCCGCCTGGGGGACGAACAGCGCCAGCTGCTGACCGGCCGCCGGGGCCACCTCGGCGAGCTCGAGCTCCAGGCGGGCGACCGGCGCGGGCGGCGGCGTCCGCTCGAGGCGGGCGACGAGCAGGCGCTCGATGGCTTCGGCCTCGGCGGTGGGCTCGGGCAGGCGCTGCTCGATATCGATACGGGGCGAGGTGCCGCGGGCCGCGAACGCCACGTCGAGGGCCAGGCGGAGGCGGACCGTGGCCGTGGCCATCCCGCGGGCGAGGAGCTGGTCGGCGAGCGCCGCGGCGAGCCGGTGGAGGAGGAACCGCAGTGGCTCGAGGTCCTCGACCGCCGGCTCGACCGGAAGGGCGAGCGACATCCGCTCGGGTGCCCGCCGCGGCCGGAACGGATCGGTCTCCTCCCCCAGCGCCCGGGCGTGCAGCAGCTCGCCCTCCGCCCCGAACCGGGCCACGAGCGCCGAGCGCGGGATCTCCGCCACCTGGCCGATCCGGGTCAGGCCGAACCGGGCGAGCCGGGCACGGACCTCGGGATCGCCGCTCAACAGGGCCGCGGGGAGTGGCGCAAGGAAGGCGGTCTCGCCGCCCGGCATCACCGAGTGGAGCGGCAGCCCGTTCACCGCGGCGGCCACCAGGGCGGCGAAGCGCGTCCCGGCGATGCCCGCCCGGGGCGTGCCCGGCAGGATCGGGGCGAGCGCCTCGCGGACCCGTCGGACGAGCTCGGGTTCGGGGCCCCACAGCCGCTCGAGCCCGTCGAGCTGGACCTCGACCCGCCCGAACGCCGGCGCGGTCGGGTCGGTCTCGCCGGCGATCCCGGGGCTGAACGCGGCGAGCCGTTCGAGGGCCGCCTCCATCGCCGCGGTCTCGGCGACCGGATCCGGGTCGAGGAAGAGGGCCTCAGGCGCCAGCCGGTGTGCGGTTCCCAGCGGCTGCCCGCGCTGGACGCCCAGGGCCATCGCGGCCGGGCTCGCGTCGAGGACCGTGGCCGGCGTCCACGGCTGGCCGCCGAGGACGATCGGGCCGGTGGGCCACTCGGTCGGCGACGGGAACGACGTGGAGCGCGACCGGGCGAGACGGAGGAGGAGGTGCGACCAGTGGAGATGCAGGAGGCGCATGGCTGGTGGTCTCGACGAACGGGTGGAGGGGGGCCTCTGAAATTGCCGGAGCCTCGCTCAGCAGCGGGTCACGGCCGAGACATCGATCGCGTATGCCGCCGTCCGCGTAGAGGATCCGCAGATCCGCTCGCCGGCCCGACGGCCCGAAACGGTTCCGCGCGACCGTCACCTCCATCCGCTGGCCGACGACGTCGCGACCGAGCCGGATCCAGGTCCGCCGGGCGACCTCCAGGCGGAGGCCGGCCACCTCGGCGAGGGCGCCGGTCATGGCCCCGGGCAGCCCCGGCGGCTCGAGGACGACGAGCAGGACGCCGGCCACGCGGGCGATCGCCGCCAGCCGGCGGAGCCGATCCGCGACGCTCGGACTCCGGCGCCGGCACCCGGGCCTTCGCCCGGGGGCCCGCGGGTCCGGCCGGCGCCGCGTCACCCCGGCGCCTTCGCTCGGGAGCCCTGCTCCAAGGTCGACGACGAGGAGATCGACCGCCCGGCCCTGGACGAGCGAGCCGGCCATCGCCAGGCCCTCGTCGAGCGAGTCGGGAGTCAGCACGACGAGCCATTCGAGGCGGACGCCGCGGGCCACGGCCTCCACCGGATCGAGGCTGCGCGAGAGGTCGAGCCAGGCGGCGATCGAGCCGGCCGCCTGGGCCTCCGCCACGAGGCGCATGGCCAGGGTGGTCTTGCCGCTCGAGTGGTCGCCGCGCAGGGCGAGGCCGGCCTGGCGGGGGACGCCGCCGAGGCCCAGGATCGCGTCGAGGGCGGCGAAGCCGGTCCGGACGATCGAGGCCTCGTCGGCTCGCGGCGCGACATCGGGGAGGGCCGGCATCTCGGACGGCAGCGGCACCGTGGCCAGCGCCCCGACCACCTCCCCCACCGCCCGCGGAGCTGCCGATCCCCAGCGAGCCTGAAGGGTCGCCAAGGCCGCCGTGACGTCGGGGGAAGCGTGGGCCATCGCCCCCACATGATAGAACATCTGTTCTATACGTCAATGGGTGACGGCCTGGTAAAGGGCGGATCGAGCCGGGCGTGGTGGTACACTCTCGGCCCGGTCGGCCCTGTCGACCGCGGATCCCCCGGATCCGCCGCGTGGGGATGTAGCTCAGCCGGAAGAGCACTGCGTTCGCATCGCAGGGGTCAGGGGTTCGAGTCCCCTCATCTCCACCACTCACCCGCTTGCAGACCGTGTCGGCGTGTCGCCGCGACCGGGCTGCCGCATTCGGGCCGATGAGTTTCCGCTCGGCCGACGGTCCAACCACCATCGACCAGATGCGAAGGAGCGATGACCATGAAGCTGACCGCCTCGATGATGCTGACCGTGGACGGCGTGTACCAGGGTCCCGGCGGCCCCGACGAGGACCGGCGCGGCGGGTTCGAGCGCGGCGGATGGACGGCAGCGCACACCGACGAGGAGATGTGGCCGTTCCTGACCTCGTGGTTCGAGCGCGCGGATGCGCTGCTCCTCGGGCGCAAGACCTGGGAGATCTGGGAACCGTACTGGCCGCTCCACGACAGCGGCGATCCGGTCTCCCACGGCATCAACGTCCTGCCCAAGTACGTGCCGTCGACCACGCTCAAGGACCCGACGTGGCAGAACACCCACGTGATCACGGGTGACGTCGAGGCGGCCATCCGTGAGCTCAAGGCGAAGCCCGGGCGCGAGCTCCAGGTCCACGGCAGCGGCGTGCTGCTCCGGTGGCTGCTCGAGCGCGACCTCGTGGACGAGCTCAACTTCCGGATCTCGCCCGTCGTGGTCGGGGACGGGCTTCGGCTCTTCCCGGAGCACGGCCCGACGCACGACCTGGAGCTGGTCGAGTCGCGCTCGACGCCCTCCGGCGTGATCATCCAGACGTATCGACCGGTCGGGCGGGCGACCTTCGGCAACGCCGGCGAGTAGGGCCCGGCCGCCAGACCATGACAGCGCCTGTCATGTTTCGCCCCGACGATCGGCACGTGCCGGGACTGCGGCGGGCGGCGGATGCAAGGTAGGACCATGGCCGTCATCGATTGGCTGCTCGACTCCGATCCCTCGATCCGCTGGCAGGTGATGCGCGACCTGACGCACGAGCCGGCAGACATCGTCGCGGCCGAACGGGCACGGGTCGGGACCGAGGGCTGGGGTGCCCGGCTGCTCGCGCTGCAGACGCCGGACGGCCTGTGGGCCGGCAACGCGTTCTCCCAGGACCGGACCGACACGTTCCACGTCCTGGAGCTCCTGCGGCGCCTGGGCATCGACCCGGCGAGCGAGCAGGCCCGCCACGCCATCGGCCTGGTCCGCGAACACGTCACCTGGGGCGACGGCGCCTGGTGGAACCCGCCGTGGAAGGACAGCGGGTTCTTCGATGGCGAGGTCGAGCCGTGCATCAACGGCAACGTCGTCTCGACCGGCGCGTATTTCGGCGTGGACATGACCCCGCTCGTCGAGCGGCTCCTCGGCGAGCAGCTCTCCGATGGCGGCTGGAACTGCGAGGTCGAGAACGGCGCGACGGTGTCGTCGCTCGGGACGACGATCAACGTCCTGGAGGGCCTGCTCGAGCACGAGCGGGCGATCGGCGGCTCGACCGTGGTGGCCGAGGCACGCCGCCGCGGCGAGGCGTACATGCTCGAACGCCGGCTGTTCCGACGGAAGTCGACCGGCGAGGTGATCGATCCGAGCTGGCTCCAGTTCTCGTTCCCGACCTGGTGGCACTACGACGTGCCTGCGCGGGCTCGACTACCTGCGCGCCGCCGGCGTCAAGCCCGACGAGCGGATCGCCGAGGCGATCGGGGTGGTGGAAGGTAACCGGGATCCCGAGGGCCGGTGGCCCCTCCAGCACGTCCACGAGGGCGCGGTCACTTTCGAGATGGACGACGGCGTGGGCGAGCCGAGCCGGTGGATCACGCTGGCGGCGATGCGCGTGCTCGACTGGTACGCAGCGGCCGTGCACGCCTGAGAACGCCTGAGAACCGGGGCGCCCGGATCGTGCGTATCAGGGACCGAAACACAAGGCCCTGAACCGGCCCACATCGATACGAAACGAGGTCCCTGACATGCGCCCACGAACCCTGATGGCCGCGGCCATCTTCATCGTCGCCGGTCTCGCGGCGTGCAGCAGTGCCGCCACCCCGGCGCCCGCCACGTCTGCGCCCGCCACCCAGCCACCGGCCGCCACGTCGGCCCCGTCCGCCGCCGCCGGCGGAGCCGTCGTGAAGACCGCGACGGTCGGCGACAAGGGCACGCTCCTGGTGGCCAGCTCGAACGGGATGACGGTCTACACCTTCACCAAGGACACGAAGGACAGCGGCAAGAGCGTCTGCAACGGCGATTGCGCCGGGACCTGGCCGCCGCTCACCGTCCCGGCCGGCACGACGCCCACCGGCGACACGGGAGTGACCGGCAAGTTCGCCACGATCACCCGTGACGACGGCGCCGTCCAGGTCACGTACAACGGGTTGCCGCTCTACTTCTTCAGCGGCGACAAGAAGGTCGGCGACGCGAACGGCATCTACACGAACTGGGAAGCGGTCAAGCCGTGACCCTGCGCTACGCGCTCGAGACGGCCGTGTCCCGGCTCGGTCGTCTCGGGTGGCTGGCGGCGATCGCGCTGCCGGTGCTCCTGGCCGCGTGCGGCCGGGACGGCTCGAACTCGGGCTACTAAAGGCCCGGCTGGGCGCCCGGCGCGGGCGGCTCGTCGAAGAGCGCATGGAGCTCGAAGGCGTGGTCGCGCAGCCAGCGCTGCCAGAGCCGGTGATCCGGCCGGCGGCCGGCCACGACCGCCCAGAAGCGAGGCCCGTGGCCGAACACGCGCAGGTGAGCCGCCTCGTGGATGACGACGGTATCCAGGGCTTCCGCCGGGGCCAGGATGAGCCGCCAGCTGAACGAGAGCCGCCCGGCGCGTGAGGCGCTCCCCCAGCGGGTCCGCTGGTCGCGGATCGAGACGGCCGTGGGGCTGACGCCGAGGGCGGCCGCGTGGTCGGCCAGGGACGCTTCGATGACCGGCCGCGCGAGATCGCGGCAGAAGTCGCGCAGCACCGCCGCGGCCGAGCGGTCATCGCGGTCGGCGAGGCGGACGATCAGCTCCGTCGAACCGGCATCCCGGAGCACCGATGAGCGGCGGGCCCCCGCACGTGCCGGGACGAACACGAGACGGTGCTCCAGCCCGTAGAGCGGGATGTGCGATCCGGTCTGGAGCGGGCCGAGCTCGACGAGCCGGGCCCGGCGTTCGGCCTGGCGGGCGAGGTGGCCGCGGATCCAGGTCTCGCGCTCGGCGACGAACGTCGCCGCCAGCCGCCGTCCCTCACCCGCCCCGAGCCGCCGCCCGCCGGGAACGGTGACGATCGCGCCGCGCGCGGGATCGACGACCACCCGGATCCGACGGGCCCGCGGCGACCGGCGCAGGGTGTAGGGCAGCGCGCCGCCGGCGAGCTGGACGAGGACGGGCTCCTCGGCGATCTCGGCTCGCTGGGCGACCACTACGCGCGCCGCCAGGTCACGACGAACGAGGCCCCGTCGGTGGCGGTGCTGGTCACGATCGAGCGGGTCGTGCCGCCGTTGGTCGCCAATCGGATGCGTACCCGGGTGGAACCGGTCGCCTTGAGCGTGGTCCGCACGCCCGACACCGTGGCCCAGATGTGGTCGAAGGTCACCTTGCCCCAGTTCGGCATCGACAGCACCCGGCAGCGGGTCGCCGTGCACGCGCTCGGCGCCTCGGCGATCCACTCGGCCTCGGTCCGGCGGAGCCCTCCGTTCACGGATTTGATCGTGAACCCGTCCGGGTCGGTGAGGTTGGCGAGGGAGAGCTGGTACGTCGAGCCGCCGACCCAGCGGGCCTGGGCCCAGACCCGGTCGCCCTCGGTGATCGAGACCGGCGTGTCGATCTCGCGCCGTTCCTTGGGCAGCGACTCGTGCCAGCTGTAGTCGATCGAGGCCCCGTTGACGCAGTCGATGGCCGTGCCGATCTGCACGAGCCGGCCCTGGCCGAACCCGCCGAGGCCGACCCAGATCGACACGGACGTCTGCTTGGTGCCGTGGCACTTGACCTTGGGCTGCACCCACTCGGCCTCGACGCATGTGATGATCGTGCGCGACGTGACGATCGCGTAGCCGGACCAGTTCGTGCTGGTCTGGCTGGCGGTGGAGCCGGTCTGGCCGCCCTTCACCGTCCCGGGGCAATGCTTCACGCCGGAGCCGACCAGGTTGGGGCCGTCCTGGATCAGCGGCGTCGGGACCGGGGTCGGACTGGGCGTCGGCGTGGGGTCGGGCTGGCGGTCGGAGTCGGGCTGGGCGTCGGGCTCGCGGTCTCGGCCACGCTCGGGGCTGGTGAGGTGGCGTCCGTTGGGATCACGACGGACGGGGGCGGCAGCACGTCCGTGGCGCACCCAGCCACCAGGAGGACGATCGCGAACGCCGCGAGCAGGGGAAGCACGCCCCGGCGAGGCCGTCGGAGGCGGGTCTGGGGCGACATCGAGCCCACTGTACCGCCGCGAGCGGCGCATCGGCACCGCGGGCCGAGCGTGGGCGGTGCCAGCTGGCGACGGGCAGGGCGACCTTCTGGAGCCCGCCGAGCCACGTTCGGACCGGCCGTCGTCCGCGAGGGTGTTTGGTACACTCGCGCTCCGCGTCCGTGGGGCTATAGCTCAGCTGGAAGAGCGTCTGAATGGCATTCAGAAGGTCCGGGGTTCGAATCCCCGTAGCTCCACCAACCCCCCACCGGGATCGGCGGGGGGTTCAGTGTCAGAGGGGCAAGCGAGCGTGACCGCCACCGACAAGAAGACCAAGGACGACGGGTCGACCGGCCGCCCGGCGCGGGCCCGGCTGGAGCGGTTCGACCCGACCGAGTTCGAGCCGCGCTGGCAGGCTCGCTGGGCGGAGCTCGGCCTGTACGAGACCGACCTCCAGGACACGTCCCTGCCGAAGTCCTACATCCTGACGATGTACCCCTACCCGTCGGGCGACCTCCACATCGGGCACTGGTACATCGTGACCCCGACCGACGCGCTGGCCCGCTTCCACCGCATGCACGGCGAGAACGTGTTCTTCCCGATCGGCTTCGATGCCTTCGGCCTGCCCGCCGAGAACGCCGCCATCCGGAACAACATCAACCCGCGCGACTGGACGATGCAGAACATCGAGCACGAGCGAAGGCAGTTCCGGACGATGGGCGCGGTGTTCGACTGGCGATACGAGATCGTCACCTGCGAACCCGAGTTCTACCGCTGGAACCAGTGGCTGTTCCTCAAGTTCCTGGAGGCCGGCCTGGCGTACCGGCGGATGTCGCCGGTCGACTGGTGCCCCAACGACGGGACGCTCGCGCGCGAGCAGGTCGAGGGCGCCGACCGGCATTGCTGGCGCTGCGGTGCGCTGGTCGAGAAGCGCGACCTGGAGCAGTGGTACCTGCGCACGACCAAGTACGCCGACGAGCTGCTCGACTTCACGGGGATCGAGTGGCCGGAGTCGATCAAGGTCCAGCAGACGAACTGGATCGGACGCTCGGAGGGCGCCGAGATCGTCTTCACGACGGCCGCCGACGACGTCCAGCCGGGCGGCGCCGAGCTGCGCGTCTTCACGACCCGTCCGGACACGCTGTACGGCGCGACGTTCATGGTGCTGGCGCCCGAGCACGCGCTCGTGCCCACGCTGACCCACCCCGACCGCCGCGCGGAGGTCGAGCGATACGTCACGGCGGCGGCCCGACGGACGGAGATCGAGCGGCTGTCGACGGACCGCGAGAAGAGCGGCGTCTTCACCGGCTCGTACGCGACCAATCCGGTCAACGACGAGCGGATCCCGATCTGGATCGCCGACTACGTCCTCTCCGGCTACGGCACCGGCGCGATCATGGCCGTGCCCGCCCATGACGAGCGCGACTTCGAGTTCGCCAAGCGGTTCGAGCTGCCCATCCGGCAGGTCGTTGCGGCTCCGGGCACGGAGGGCAGCGAGCTCGAGACGGCGTATGTCTCCCACGCCGAGGACGAGATCCTCGTCAACTCGGGCGCGGAGACGGGGCTGCCGGCCGACGAGGGTGGGCGGAGGATCGTTGCCCGGCTTGCCGAGCGCGGCCTCGCCAAGGCGACGGTGACGTACCGCCTGCGTGACTGGTTATTCAGCCGCCAGCGCTACTGGGGCACGCCGATCCCGGTCATCTATTGCGACCGCGATGGGATCGTCCCCGTTCCCGACGAGGACCTGCCGGTCCGCTTACCCGACACGGTCGACTACGCGGGTCGCGGCGAGAACCCGCTGAACCGTGACGAGGCGTTCCTGCGGGTCGCCTGCCCGCGCTGCGGCGAGCCGGCCCGGCGCGAGACGGACACGATGGACACGTTCGTCGACTCGTCGTGGTACTGGTTCCGCTACCTCTCGCCGCACGACGACCGCGAGCCGTTCGAGCGGGCGCCTGCCGACCGCTGGACGCCCGTCGACCAGTACACCGGCGGCGCCGAGCACGCCGTGATGCACCTCCTGTACAGCCGGTTCTGGACGAAGGCGATGCGCGACCTGGGCCTCGTCGCCCAGGACGAGCCATTCAAGCGGCTGTTCAACCAGGGCCAGATCCTGGGCGCCGACGGCGAGCGGATGAGCAAGTCGCGGGGCAACGTCGAGGACCCCGACGATCTCGTCGCCCGCTACGGGGCGGACACGATCCGGCTCTTCCTGATGTTCATGGGTCCGTGGGACCAGGGCGGGCCCTGGAGTCCGACCGGCATCGGCGGGATCCACAAGTTCCTTGGCCGGGTGTGGACGCTTGGGCTCGATCCGAACGGCCGCGAGCGCGGCGACGCCGACGGCGGGAAGCTGCCGGCCGGCGAGGACGCGAGCCGCTGCCACCCGGACGATCCGGATGGCCGCCCATCGCACCCTGCGGACCGTCTCGGCCGAGTTCCCGGAGTTCAAGTTCAACACGATGGTCTCGCACCTGATGGAGCTCACGAACGCGCTCATGCGCTATCGGGGGACCGAGGTCGCCGACGGCCCGGCCTGGCACGAGGCGGTGGACCTGCTGCTGCTCATGCTGGCGCCCGCCGCGCCGCACATCACCGAGGAGCTGTGGAGCCGCCGGGCGGCCGCGGCGGGTCGAGCCTGGGAGTCGATCCACGCCCAGCGCTGGCCCGAGGTCGACACGACCGCGATCGTCGACGAGACCCGCGAGGTCCCCATCCAGGTCAACGGCAAGGTCCGAGATCGGGTCACGGTGCCGGTCGGGATCGGGCAGGCCGAGCTCGAGGCGCTGGTGCTGAACCAGCCGAAGATCGTGGCCGCGCTCGCCGGCAGGAAGCCGGATCGGGTCATCCACGCCGGCGGCCGCCTGGTGAACATCGTCGTCCGCGGCTAGGCCGCGAGGTTCGGGGCGCCGCCCCGGGGTTACGCCGTCAGGCGGTCGCGGACGTCGCGCTCGCACCCACGCCGGCCCCGGCGTCGAGCACGACCGTGTCGCGGGTCCGCGCGCGATGGCGGGCCGCCTTCGCCCGGTTGCCGCAGGTGTTCATGTCGCACCAGCGCCGGCGCCCCGTCCGTGACGAGTCGTAGAAGAGCCAGTCGCAGGTATCGCTGGCACACATCCTCAGCCGGTCCACGTCCGGGCTGATCGTCTGTCGGGCGACCCGTTCGGTGAGCCGGGCGAGGACGTCGTCGATCGCGTCGCCTTCGTGGCGGTGGTCGAGCTTGCCTTCCGGGCCGCACACCAAAATGAACTTCTGGCGGGCGAGCATCGTCCGGTTGACGGTGTCGATCGCGCGCCCGGCGGCCGGCCGGTGCTCGATGCTCGCGATGAGGATCTCCCGGAGGGCCTCGCGGACGCGCCGGATGCGGGCCAGGGCGCGGTCGCTGTCCGGCCCGGGCCGACGCAGGGCCTTGACCTCGGGCTCGACGGGCTCGTGCAGGAGGCCGTGCTCTCGCAACCAGTCGATCGCATCCGCGGTCGATGTGAATCGGTCCACCAACTCGCCGTGTTCCGTCTCGATGGTGTCCACGAAATCGAGCGCCGTGTCGACGCTGACGTAGTGGTAGGGCGGGATGAAGTCGGTCATGTCGTAACCACCATAGACCACTTGACAGGTTACGCGCAAGACCCTATTATCTGGGTAACCACACAAGGCCCCTAAACAGGTTATCGGAGACCACCAGATGGACGGATCGATCGCCTTCCTCGTCGTTCTGCTGGTCGGCTTCATCGTCCTCGGCTTCGCCGCCGTGGCCGGAGGCGTCGACTCGCGAGAGTTCGACACCCGCCGTGCGCCAACCTCGTGGATCGGTGAAGGAGACTGAATGACCTGGTACTTCCAGCACCAGCGCGCCAAGGACATCATCGCGGAGCATCAGCGAGAAGCCGCGCGCATCCAGCTCGCTCGGCGCTATGACGAGGCTCAGCGTGAGGCTCTTCCCTTCGAGCCGGATCACTCCACCGTCCGCCGAGCGATCGGCGGCGCAGTCCTCGCCATCGGCGAGGCGGTGACCCGGGTCGGTCGAGCCCTCGACGACGCCGAGTCCAACCCCACCAGCTAGCCCGAAGCGCCCGAGCCCAACCCGCGCCTCGCAGCGGCATCGCCCATCAGGGTGGTGCCGTTTTTTCGTGTCCAGAGTCGATCCGGGGTCACCTCGGCGTTGCGTCCGGGCCTGCCCCGGCGGCGGTCAGCCCATGCCCTCGGCGATCGCGTGCCAGTCCTCGGTCGCGGCAAGGAGCCGAGCCGCCTCGGCGAGGTCCGCGCGCTGGGCACGCCGCGCGGCGAGGGCATCGGCGATGGTCGTCGCCGCGAAACGGAGGGTCGCCCCGGGCCGGAGTTGGGCCAGGATCGGCAGGTCGGCCGCCGGGACCACCCCGGCGACGGGATAGCCGCCGACGGTCTGGGCATCCACCAGGAGCACGATCGGCGAGCCGCCGGGCGGCACCTGGACGGCACCGGGGATGACGCCGCGCGAGAGCATGGCGCCCGCCGTGCGCGCATCGACGGGCAGCGCCGGGCCTTCGAGACGGAGGCCCTGGCGATCCGACGCCGGCGCGACGGCCCAGGGCGTCGCGAGCAACGCCTCGTAGACGCGGCGGACCGGACGGGCCAGCGAGCGGGGAGCCGGGAGGAGGCCGACCACGTCGCCCATCCGGTGCAGGGGGATCCCTGGCGGCCAGGAGCGACCCGCGGCCGACACGTCGTCCGGCCGCCCGGGCTCGATCCGGTCGCCCCGCCGGAGCGGACGCCCGTCGATGCCGCCGAACGCCCCGACCAGCGACGTCGCGCGCGAGCCGAGGATCTGCGGCACGTCGATGCCGCCGGCGACTGCGAGATACGTCCGGGCACCGACCTCGCCGCCGCCGAACCCGATGCGCGTCCCGGGGTGGACGAGATGGGCCGTGCCGGGCGCGATCGGGCGGGCCTCCTCGACGACGCGCGCGCCCAGGTCCGCACCGGCGAGCGGCGATGACACACCGCCGGAGCACGACGAGCTCCGGCCCGGCGATCGTGATCTCCAGCACGGCGTCGCCCGGATCGTTGCCCGCGAGGAGGTTCGCCACGGCCATCGACCAGGTGTCACAGGCGCCGCCGACCGGCACGCCGAGGTCCGTGGAACCCGGCACGGCCGGCATCCTGGACGGTCGAGAGGAACCCCGGCTCGAGGACCTCGAGCATCAGCCGGGCAGCGGCACGAAGCGCACCCGGCGGCCCGGTCCGAGCGGCGTCGGCGGGTCCCGCAGAGGATCCCAGAGGACCGCCTCGGTGCGCCCGATGAGGTTCCAGCCGCCTGGCGAGGCGGTCGGGTAGACCGCGGTCTGGCGGGCGGCGATGGCCACGCTGCCGGCGGGCACGTGCGTCCGCGGGACCTCACGCCGAGGGACGGCGAGCGATCGCGGCAACGTCCCGAGGTACGCGAAGCCGGGCGAGAACCCGAGCATGTGCACGACGTACACCCGAGCGGCGTGCAGCGCGACGACCTCGGCCGGTGAGCGACCCAGCCGTTCGGCGACCTCGTCCAGGTCCGGGCCGTCCGGCCCGCCGTAGCGGGTCGGGATCTCGACGATCGGCCGGCGGTCCGGGGCAGCGTCCGCGGCCGTACCAACTGCCTCGGCGAGCGCCGAGAGGCGGGCGACGGCCGCGTCCGCCTCCAGCACGTCGGGGTCGAAGGGAACGAGGACCGACTCGTACGACGGCACCGGGTGGCCCCAGGCGATCCCGCGGTCCGCTTCGGCGCGGACGGCCGCCGCGAGGGCGTGGACCCGGGTGCTCGACGCAGGGCCGATCCCCCCGCCGAGGACCACGAGGAACGCGGCCTCGCCGAATGGCTCGATCGCCGGCTCGCGTCGGGCGCTCATCGCCGCAGGCCCTCAGGCAGGCGCCGCGACGCGATGGCCGGCCGCCTCGAGCGCGGCCCGCACGGCCCGGGCGATCCCCGGCGCGTCCGGGGTGTCGCCGTGGATGCACAGGGTCGCGTACCGCGCGTCGTTCGCGAGGGTGACCGCCTGGGCGGCCGCGATCGCCGGGTCGGTGTGGACAGCGTCGGGCAGGCGGCGCGAGCGGAGCGTGCCATCGGGCTCGTAGGCGCGGTCGGCGAAGCCCTCGCCGGTGACCCGCAAACCCATCCCTCCGCGGCCCTGAGCAGCTCGGATCCCGGCAGGCCGACGAGCACGAGGTCCGGCGAGATGCGGCGCACGGCCCGGGCGATCGGCTCGGCGACCGCCGGATCGCCGACCGCGCGGTTGTACAGCGCGCCGTGGGCCTTGACGTGCCGGAGCGTGCCGCCGGCCGCGGCGACCATGCCCGCGAGCGCCGCGACCTGGTACGAGGATCGAGGCCTCGAGCTCCTCGGGGCTCATCGCGAGGTCGCGCCGGCCGAACCCTTCGCGGTCGGGGTAGCCGGGATGCGCTCCGATGGCCGCTCCGGACGCGATCGCGAGGCGGATCGTCCGCTCGATGACCACGGGATCGCCCGCATGGAAGCCGCACGCGATGTTGACCGACGTGACGAGCGGGATGAGCGCCGCGTCCTGGCCCATCGGCCAGGGGCCGAAGCTCTCGCCGACGTCCGCGTTGAGGTCGATGGGCGACGAACGGCCGGTCATGACCGTCACAGCCTAGCCGCTCGATCCGGGTGGGCGGGCCGCCTCCCGTAAGCTGGCGCGGATGGAGGGATCGACCGACCGATCCCGGCTGTGGACAGCCGGGCTGCTCGCCGCGCCGCTCGGGGTCATGCTCCTGGTGATCGCATTGACGCCCGGGCCGGCCTTCGTGGGCGTCACCAGCGACCTGCGGGTCTACTTCGACTACAGCGCCCAGCTCCTGGCCGGAGCGGTCCCCTACCGCGACTTCCCGCTCGAGTATCCGCCGCTGGCCCTCGTCCCGATGACCCTGCCGCGGCTCTGGCCATTCGGGCCGGGCAGCGACGACCTCCGCATCCAGCTGTTCGCGGCCATCGAGGGCGGCCTCGCCGTCCTGGTCGGCTGGCTCATCGGCCGGCTGGCGCCGAACAGGGTCCAGGGGCTCATCACCTGGGCATTGCTCGTGCTGCTGGCCGGCGGCTCGATCGCCTGGCGTTACGACCTGTGGCCGGCCGCGACCGTGCTCGTCGCGTTCGCGGCCATCGGATGGGGCCGTCCGGGCCTCGCCGGTGTCGCCCTGGGTGTCGGCACCATGCTCAAGCTCTTCCCGCTCGTGGTCCTGCCGATCCTCGCGGCCCGCTCCGTAGCCATGCGCGACTGGGCGGGCCTCGCGCGGCTCGTCGGCGGGGCGGCGGTCGTCGTCGGCGTCGTGATGGGCGTCGCTTTCGTGGCGGCGGGCAGCGACTCGCTCCATTGGGTGACCTACGAGATCGACCGCGGCCTCCAGCTCGAGAGCACGGGATCCGGCGTCCTTCTGCTCCTCCACGTCGTGACCGGCCAGCCGTACGGGCTCGAGCACTCGTTCGGCACCCTCCAGGTGATCGCTCCCGGCGCCGACGCCATCGTCGCGGCCACGCCCGTCGTGGAAGTGCTGGCGCTGGCCGTGGTCGCGATCGTCGCCCTCCTGCGGTTCCGGCGCGAAGCGGCAGCGGACGGTCGCATCCAGCCCGCCACGATGGCGATGGCGATCGTGGCCGTGCTCGTCGCCCTGATCGTCTCGAGCAAGGTCTTCTCGGCCCAGTACATCGTGTGGTTCCTGCCGCTCGTGCCCTTCCTGCCCGGGCGGATGCGGTTGCTCCCGCTCACGATCGTGAGCCTGTCCACGGTCATCTATCCGGTCAGCTACGCGTTGCTCTGGCAGCTCGAGCCGCTCATGGCCGTGACCCTGAACGTCCGGAACGCGCTGCTGATCGTCTTCCTGGGCTGGCTCCTCGTCCGCCTCGCGGGCAGACCGCTCCTGCCGGATGCACGTCCGTTACCTAGACTTGGGACATGACGGATCTGAAGCTCGGCGCCAACTGCTGGAACCAGTACACGGATTGGGCGGGCCTGCTGGAGGCCGGGCAAGCGGGCCGACCGGCTCGGCTACGACTCGCTCTGGACGTGGGACCACCTCTACCCGATCGTCGGGTCGCCGAAGGGCCCGATCATGGAGGGCTGGCTGACGATCACGGCCTGGGCGATGGCCACGAAGCGCGTGACGGTCGGGCTCATGGTCGGCGCCAACACGTTCCGCGAGCCGCCGATCGTCGCCAAGATGGCCACGACCCTCGACCACATCAGCGGCGGTCGGGCGGTGCTGGGCATCGGCGCCGCCTGGTTCGAGACGGAGCACAAGGCCTTCGGCCTCGAGTTCGGGAGCGGCCCGCCCGAGCGGCTGCGCTGGCTCGGCGAGGCGCTGCCGGTGCTGCGCGGCATGCTCGCGGGCAGCGAGCCGACGGCCGCGGGCCAGCGCTACCACGCGAAGAAGGTGCGCAACCTGCCGCCGTCCGTGCAGCCGCGGATCCCCCTGCTCGTGGGCGGCGGGGGCGAGAAGGTCACGCTCCGGCTCGTCGCCCAGTACGCCGACGCGAACAACGTCGGAGGCGGCTTCGCGAACGTCAAGCGCAAGGAGGAGATCCTGCGCCAGCACTGCGAGGCGCTCGGCCGGGACGAGCGCGAGATCGAGCGGACCGCCGGCGTCGGCTCCGTGATCATCCGCGACTCGCGGGCCGAGGCGAAGCGCGTCCAGAAGGCGATCTTCGAGCACAACGGCAAGGCCGACCTCTGGGAGGACCAGCCGGTCGGCACGCCGGAGGACATCGTCGAGATGCTCTCGCCCTACGCCGAGATCGGCTACCACCACCTCATCGCCGGCTTCCCGTCGCCGCACGACGAGGAGTCGATGACGCGGTTCGCGCAAGAGGTGCGGCCCAAGCTGGCGGCGGGCTGACGACGTGGCGGGCGACCGGCGGCGTGGCGGCCGTCTCCTGGGGTCCCGGCCGGACGGACCTCTTCTGGGCCGACGCCCAGGGCGCCGTCTGGCACCGGATCCTGACCGACGACGGCTGGGCCGAGCCCGAGTCCCTGGGCGGCACGGTCGCCGGCGGGATCGCGGTCACGGCCTGGGCGGTCGACCGGATGGAGGTCTTCGCGGTCTTCCCGGACGGCGAGCTGTGGGACCGCTACTGGGACGGCACGTCGTGGCATCCGTGGGAGTCGCTGGGCGGCGAGCTGACCGGCACGCCGGCGGCCTCATCGTGGGGCCCGGACCGCCTCGACGTGTTCGCGCCGGGTCGCGA
Organism: uncultured Chloroflexia bacterium; assembly: GCA_963849405.1. Classification (GTDB taxonomy): domain Bacteria; phylum Chloroflexota; class Limnocylindria; order Limnocylindrales; family CSP1-4; genus C-114. The sequence continues at coordinate 752,677 of CAWKHG010000005.1, read as the reverse complement.
CGGCACGACGTGGCACCGCTGGTGGGACGGCACGCGCTGGGTGCCCTGGGAGCGCCTCGGGTCCGAGACGTCGCCGAGATGACGCCCGGCTAGGTTGCGCGCCATGCCGCCACTGCCCTCTCCCTACCGGGGCCCCTTCTGCACCGAGCTGACCCGGGTCGTGCCCACGGACGAGATCGCCGACTGCGTCGCGTCGTCGGGCATCGACATCGCCAACGCCGCGACGCTGGGCGCGATCCCGGTCACGGCGATCGAGCGCGAGGCACTCCGGGTCGACAGCGGCGACACGGAAGGCGGCATGACCTTCGACCAGCTCGAAGTCGGCCTGCGCAAGCGCTACGGCCTCGAGCCTCGCCGCTTCCACGGCAAGCAGCAGATCCGGGACGCGCTCGACGATGGCTTCGCGCTCGTCGTGTTCGGCATGTACGACACGCTTCCCCGGAAGCGGCGGTTCCAGGCCAAGTCGGACTTCCTGCATGCGATGTTCTTCAACCGGCGGGACGACAAGACCGTCTTCCACGCGGACCCTCTGGCGGGGCGACTGCACAAGGGCTCCCAGATGCCGCACGACGTCTTCTTCACGTTCGCCGGGTCCAACGGCTTCGACGCGCTCGGATTGAAGGAGGGCGGAGCGCCCAGTCAGGGAGGTCCGAACATGGCCCAGACCACGGTGACGCTCGAGGTGATCGACCCGCCCATCGAGATCAGCTACGAGGCCGGCACCGCGCGCTTCACGGCCAACGGCCGGGCGACGCCGATCATCAAGGCGGGCGGCGCGCACGTGGACGCCCGGGCCTTCATCGAGCAGTCCGACGATCGGGTTCCCCATGGCCACGGCTTCCTGCGGCTCGCGGACGGCGGTTCGGCGGGCTTCTTCGTCGCGAGCAACGACCCTAAGGTCAAGGTGACGAAGGGCGCGCTCGCGGCCGCCGTGGATCGTGACGCCGACATCGCCCCGCTCAAGGCCGAGATCGAACGACTGCAGGCCCAGATCGAGGCGCTCCAGGGACCCGACGACCAGCCCTGATCGGGGGTCGAGGCTCCGATAAGTCGCAGCTAAGCGACGCCATGTAACGTCCATCCCGACGGCCGTCGATATCGGAAGTGCCCCCGGCATCGACGGCCGTACAGCGCCCCGCCCGACCCCGCCCGATCCGCCCGCCGGCGGAGGCGACCCAGTGGATCCGCGCCCCGCGCCGTGGCGCGTCTTCGACGCGACCGACACCGCGATCGGCGGGCCGACGAATGACCGGCCGATCGACGACCCAGCGCATGACGGTTCGCCGGCGCCGCTGTCGCTACCGGTCGCCTGGACGGCCGCCGCCATCGTGCTCGCGGTCGGGGTGATCGCGGTCGTCGGGTTCCTGCTGCTGTCCGCACCGCACTCCACGGTGGCCCTGCCCGATGGCGGGGAGCAGATCCCCTCGGCAGCGCGCAGACCGGTGGCGCGATCGGCCCGGCTGGGCCCGTGGTGGAGATGTCCGGGGCGGTGGTCCATCCGGGCGTCTACCGGCTCGCGTCGGGCGCCCGGGTGGCGGACGCGATCACGGCAGCCGGCGGCTACTCGCCGCGCGTCGACGCCGGTCGGGCCGATCGCGAGCTGGACCTGGCGCGGATCGTGAAGGACGGCGAGGAGATCCGGGTCCCGTCGCGCGACGATCCGTCGCCGAACCCGGCGCCGGCCGGCGGCTCCGGCGCTGGCGCCGGTGGCGGGTCCGGGGGAGCGGCGCCGGGCCGATCGACCTGAACACGGCGACCGCGGCGCAGCTCGACACACTGCCGGGCATCGGGCCGGTGACCGCCGCGAAGATCATCGCGTCACGGGACGAACAGCCGTTCCGGTCGGTCGGGGACCTGAAGACCCGCAAGCTCGTCGGGGCGGCCACGTTCGAGAAGCTTCGCGAGCTCGTCGTCGTGCACTGATGCCGCGCGCCGGGTGGGCCGCCAGCGGGGCGGTCGTCGTCGCCCTCGCCGCCGCCGGGACCCGGGCGATGGGCGCTTCGAACGGCTGGACCGGCGCCCTGGCCGGGCTGGGTCTCGGGCTGGCCGGCGCGCTCGTCCTGGCGGCGCACGAACCGCGCCGGCGCCCTGGCCATGCTGACCGCGGTCGACGCTCGTCGCGGTCCGGGTCGCGTCTCGAGCCCATCGATCGGCCGGTCCCGATCGCCGAGATCACCGGCGGGGCCGGCGGTTCCTGGGTCGGCACGGTGGAGAGCGTCGGGCCGCCGCGGAACGGGCAACAGGTCGCGACGGTCGCATTGATGCCCGCGCCGGAGACCGGGACGGCCGTCGCCGCCCGACCAGCCGGTCGTGCGGGTCGCCGCCACCCTGCCGCGCTATCCGGCGGTGCGGCCGGGCCTGACGATCGCCACGCGAGGTCGGATCGAGCCGCTCAGCGACGACGACTACGGGCGCTACCTGGCCGGCATCGGAGTCGACGGGACGCTGCGGGCGACGGACCTCTCGATCCTGGGCGAAGCCGGTGGGCCGGCCGCCGACGATCGAGGCCATCCGCCGGGCCGGCGACGAGGCCCTGACCCACGCCCTGCCGGAGCCGCAGGCCGGACTCGCGGCCGGGATCCTGATCGGGTTGCGCGATCGCGTCGACCGCGACCTGGCTGCGGCCTTCACGACGGCCGGCGTGAGCCACGTCGTGGCCATCTCGGGCTGGAACATCGCGATCGTGGCCGCGACGATCGCAGCCTTCCTTCGGTCCTGGCCGCGCCGTCGACGCGCGTTGGCGATGCTCCTCGCGATCGTCGGCTACACGGTCCTGACCGGCGCATCGTCGTCGGTGCTGCGGGCCGCGGTCATGGCCGGCGTCGTCCTCCTCGCCCGTGAGTCGGGCCGGAGCGGGCGCGCCGCCGCGGCGCTGGGCTGGGCGATCGTCGGCCTGCTCGTCGCCGCACCGGGGCTCATCACCGACGCGGGGTTCGCCCTGTCGGCCGCCGCGACCGGAGGGCTCATCGCCTGGGCGACGCCCCTCACCCGCCGTTTCGAGGCGTGGCGCGGCGGCCGGCTGCCGGGTTGGCTGTGCGAGTCGTTCGGCGTGTCGCTCGCCGCCGAGTTCGCCACGCTCCCGATCGCCGTCGCCTGGTTCGGCCGCGTCCCGATCATCGCTCCGCTCGTGAACCTCCTCGTCGTGCCGGTCGTCGCGCCGGCGATGGCCGCGGGCGGTCTGGCCCTGGGGGCGGGGGCGGTCGTGTCGGCCGGTGGGCCGGACGTGGTCGCGACGGTCCTCGGGTTGCCGGCCTGGGCTGCCCTCTCCGCGATGATCGTGACCGTCCGTGCGGCTGCGGCGCTGCCCTTCGCGAGTGCGACGCTCGCGCCGCCGCTCAATCTCGTCGTGGCGGCGCTGGCCGGCGGCGCGGTGCTGTTCGTCGCGATCGGGCGCGAGGGACGGCAGCGGCTCGGCGCCACCCTGCGACGCGGGCCGGGACCGCGGGCCGCGACGATACCGGCGCTGCGGACGGCGGCTGACGCGGTGCCGGTTCCGGCCAGGCCGGCGGGCGGCACACGTGCTGCGGCGCGTCCCCGGCCGCACGATGCGGATCCTGGCAGTCGCGATCGCGGGCCTCCTGGCGGCCCTCGGAGCCGTGGCGCTCAACCGCCCGGACGGCCGGGTCCGGATCACGGTGCTCGATGTCGGGCAGGGCGACGCGATCCTCGTCGACGCCGACCGGGGCGCGCGCATGCTCATCGACGGCGGCCCCGATCCGGATCGCCTCCTCGTCGCGCTCGACGCCCACGTCCCGGCCTGGGATCGCCGGATCGACCTCCTCGTGCTGACCCACCCGCACGAGGATCACGTCGCCGGCATGGCCCTGCTGCTCGAGCGATACCGAGTCTCACGGGTCGTGGAACCCGGGATGCGCGGACCCGGGCCGGGCTACCGGGCGTGGGTCGCCGAGCTCGCCGCCGAGGGCCGCGTCGCATCGCGGCTCGCGACCGGCGATGCGTTCACGCTGGACGACGTGCGCTTCGATGTCCTGTGGCCGGACCGGGACGCGGTCCCGGCCGAGCCGGCCGACAGCGGAACGGGGATCAACAACGTGTCGATCGTCCTCCTCGGAACCTTCGGGCGCGAGCGCTTCCTCCTCGCCGGCGACATCGAAGAGGACATCGACCCGATCCTCCTCGGCCGCGGCCTGCCGACCGTCGACTTCCTGAAAGTCGCCCATCACGGCAGCCGGACGTCGTCCACGGGCGCCTTCCTCGACGCCGTTCGGCCGAAGGTCGCCGCCGTCTCCGCGGGTGCCCGTAACCCATACGGCCACCCGGCCCCGGCCACCATCGGCAGGTTGCGCGATCACAGGGCCCAGGTGTTCCGCACGGACGAGGACGGCACGGTGGACGTGACGCTCGACGGGACCGTGGCCAGCGCCCGCGCCGAAGGCGGACGGTCCCAGGCGGGAGGCAGTAGCAACGGCGGCGTGGCGGCTGCCGCATACCGCTGCGGCATCGGCCCCCCGGTGGGCGCGCCCTCCATCGCCCGTTCCACGCCGCGAACCGCACCCCGACCACCCGGACCAGGATCCATCCCGGTCACCCCGCCACCGAGCCTGGACGGCGCCCACATCGTGGCGAGCGGCCGTGCCGGCGCCCGGCCGGCGGCCGGCCTGTACCATCGAGCCGATGACGGTCCCCGGGCGGGTGGACGCCGCCGCCCTCCTCCTCTCCCTCGACCCACAGCCCTGGGCGCTGCGCCATGCGCGCGCGGTCGCCGAGGTCGCCGGCTGGCTCGCGGCGCGCGCTGCCGGCCGCGGGCACGCGGTCGATCGGCGGCTCGTCGAGACGGCGGCCCTGCTCCATGACGTGGACAAGCTCCTGCCGGCGGGCGACCCGGCCCGGAAGCTGCGCCACGGCGACGGCTCGGCCGCCTGGCTGACGAGCCGCGGCCACCCGGAGCTCGGTCCGGTCGTGGCCGACCACCCGGTCACGCGACTGGTCGACGGGACGGCCTTCGACGCCTGGCTCCGAGGCGCCGGCCTGGCCGCCAGGATCGTCGCGTACGCAGACAAGCGGGCCGGCCAGCGCCTCGAGCCGATGCGCGCTCGCTTCGCCTCGTGGGCCAGCCGCTACCCGGACAGCCCGGGCTGGGATGCCGCGATCCGGAAGGCCGTCGCGGAGCGGGCCCTCCGGCCTCGAGGCCGACGTGTGCGCGAACGCCGGCGTCGCACCCGACGACGTGGGCCGCCTGCCCTGGACGGGCTAAGGCCCTGCGGCCGCCCGGGCACGCCCGTGACGACCGCGCTCGGCTACTACTGGGGCGACGACGGCTATGGCCTCGAGCAGGCCGCCGTCGGGCTCGGCAAGCGGGTCGCCGCCGCGGAAGGCTCGGACGTCCGCCTCGAACGGTGGCGGACCACCGGCATGGACGCGACGCCGGCAACGATCCTCGAACGCGTCGCGACCGCCACGATGTTCGGCGGCGGCACCCTGGCGATCGTCGCGAACCCCCTGCCGCTCATCCGCTCGAAGGCCGGCCTGGACGCCGTCCGCGAGCTCCTGGAAGCCGTCGCGCCCGGCAACGCGCTCGCGTTCGTCGACGAGCTCGACCAGATGCCCTCGAAGTCGAAGGGCCTTGGCGCGACGCGCCTGGCGCTCATCGAGGCGATCCGCACGGCCGGCGGCGAGACCGGGGAGTACCGCGCGCTCGTCGGCGCGTCCATGACCGGCTGGATCTCCCGCCAGGCGAAGGACCTGGGCGTCCGGCTCGGGCCCGGCGCGGCCGACGAGCTCGCGACGCGGATCGGCGGACGGGCCGCCGGCGGCGACATCGACCGCCGCAACCAGGGGCGCCTGGCGGTCGGCGAGCTCGAGAAGCTGGCCCTGCTCCACATCGACGGCGGCGAGGTCACGGTCGAAGACGTGCGGGCGCTCGTCGCGGAGGCGAACCCGAGCTCGGTCTGGGAGTTCCTCGACGCCCTCGGGAACCGCAGTCCGCTCGCCGTCGCGATGTTCGACCGGCTCGTCCAGTCGACGCCGGAGCCGCTCGTCGTCGCCCAGCTCTACACGCGGGTCCGGCAGCTCCTCGACGTGACGGACCGCCGGGCGGCGGGCGAGAACCCGGCCGCGATCGTGAAGGGCGCGAAGTTGAGCCCGTACGTGGCCGAGAAGCTGGCCGGGATGAGCGTGCGCTGGACCGTGGCGGAGCTCCGGAAGGCGCTCGACGGCCTGTTCGCGCTCGACGTGCTCGTCAAGGGTGCCGACGGCGGGACGTCGACCGAGGAGGGCCGGCGCCTGGCGTTCACGCTCTGGCTGGCCGACACGCTCCGGGCGAGCTGACGGCCGGGTTCGAGGAGGCGCCTAGTCGGCGCTCGACCAGGCCTGCTCCTGGACGACGACGTCGCTCTCGATCGCGAACACGCAGCGGGCTTCGCCGAGTTCGAGCAGATCGATGAGCTCCGGATCGATGTAGAGCTGGTGGCAGTCCTCGCACAGGCCGCCCGGGATGCCGAAGCACAGCCGCTCGCTGCGATCCTGGAGCCGGAACGTGGTGTCGAACCGGGTCACGATCAGCTTGTGCGAGCAGCGAGGACAGCGTTCGCGGAGGCGGGACATGAGGGCATGCTAGGGACGGCCCGTGATGTCACACATGACCCGCTCGTACCACCCCATGGGTACTTTGACCGTACTCCCGACGTAGGGCGTTCGAGAGAGGTCCGGAGCGGTTACTGGACCCGCAGGATCGTCCGCGCCTCGGACCAGTGCTTCTCGAGCTCGTAGTAGTCGCGTTCGGGCGGCGTGAAGACGTGGACGATGACCGAGCCGAAGTCCACGAGGATCCAGTGCGAGGCCGCCTCGCCTTCGCGCCCGATCGGCCGGACGCCGTCCGCCCGCAGGGCATCCACGATGCCGTCCGCGATGGCCTGGATCTGGCGTTCCGAGCCGCCGGAGCAGATGACGAAGTAGTCGGCCATCGTCGTGACCCCGGCGAGGTCGAGCAGCACGATGTCGGCCGCCTTCTTGTCCTCGGCGACCTCGACCGCTCGGCGGCCCACCTCGAGTGGCGCCCGTTCGGCACGCGCGGCCGCGACGACCTCCGCCCTCGTCGCGGCGCGGGCCGTGCCCTTCTTCGCGCCGACGCCAGCCGCAACGGCGTCTCCGCCGTCGGGACCCGAGCCGGCGGTGCGTCCCCGGGCCGAGGCCCGCTTGCGCACGGCGGCGATGGGGATCGGGGCTGGCAGCTTGGCGGCGGGATCGGTCACGGGGCGCTCGTTCCTCCGGCGGGTCGGGCGATGGGTTGGGTCGTGCGGTCCGCGACCCGGTACAGCCTATGGTCCGCGATGTAGGCCGCGACCGCATCCGGCACGAGGTAGCGCACGGACATGCCGGCGGCGGCGCGGCCACGCACCTCGCTGGCCGAGAGGCGGATCCGCGGCCCGTCGAGCAGGGTCACCCGGCCGGCCAGGGAGGGCAGCGCGGCCGTCAGGGCCGGCAGGTCCGGGGCGGGATGGCCTTCGCGGGGCAGGACGACGAGCCGGCACAGGGCGAGGACGCGCTCGGCCTCATGCCACGAAGGGAACTCGGCGAACGCCTCGGCCGACATGATGAACCACAGGTCGGGTGCGCCCGCCCCTCCCTCGCCGGCCGCGGCGAGCTCGGTCAGCGTGTCGACCGTGTAGGACGGACCCTCCCGGTCGAGCTCGAGTCGGGACAGCCGGAACGCCGGCGCATCCGCGATCGCCAGGCTGACCATGGCCGCCCGGTCCTCGGCCGAAGCGCCGGGGGCCAGGGGTCGATGCGGTGGCTGGCCGGCGGGCACGAACAGGACCCGCTCGAGGCCGAGCTCCTCGCGGGCCGCCTCCGCGATCGCCAGGTGACCGTGATGGATCGGGTCGAAGGTCCCGCCGAGGATCCCCCAGCGGCCGGCGACCGGCGGGACGACGCGGACCCGGGCGGGCGAGTCCGTCGTGACCACGCCCGGCACCGTATCGCCGCGGCCGCGCGCCTCGGTCATCCGACCTCCCACGGCTGGAGGTCCCACTCGAGCTCCACGCCGCCGATGCGGACGAGGTCGCCGCTCGCGACGCCGGCCCGCCGCAGCTCGGCGTCCACGCCAAGCTTGGCGAGGTCGCGCTGGAAGCGCTCGGCCGATTCCTCGATGTCGAAGTCGGTCTGGGCGGCGATCCGCTCGATGCGCTTCCCGCGCACGCGCAGCACGCCATCCGCGTCGCGATCGACGTGGAAGGTCTCGTCGCGACCCTCGATGCGGTGGACGACGACGCCGGTCGGCTCGCGGGGAGCGTCGAGCTCCTCGGCAGGCGGGAGCAGGCCGGCCAGGGCGGCCCGCAGCTCGGGCAGGCCGTCGCCCCGTTCGGCGGAGATCGCCACGACGGCGACCTTGGCCTTCTCGCGGGCCTTCTTGAATGCCGGCCACGCCTCGAGCGCGGCGGGCCGGTCGAGCTTGTTGAACGCCACGAGCATCGGCTTGGCGAGCAGCGCGGGATCGTGCGCCTCCAGCTCGTCCTGGATCACGCCGAAGGACCACTCGGGATCGCGGCCCGACCCATCCACCACGTGGACGAGGATGCGGGTCCGCTCGACATGGCGCAGGAACGCGTGGCCGAGGCCGGCGCCCAGGCTCGCGCCCTCGATCAGGCCGGGCACGTCGGCGATCGTGGGGCGGCGCTCGTCGTCGCCGTCGAGGTCGAGCACGCCGAGGTTCGGCTCGAGGGTCGTGAACGGGTAGTCGGCGATCTTCGGCGTGGCCGCGGTGAGGGCCGCCAGCAGCGTCGACTTGCCGGCGTTCGGCAGGCCGACGAGGCCGATGTCGGCGATGAGGCGGAGCTCCAGGCGGAGCGTGCGCTCCTCGCCCGGTTCGCCACGCTGGGCGTGCTTGGGCGCCTGGTGGGTGGACGACTTGAAGTGGGTGTTGCCGAGCCCACCCCGTCCGCCCCGCGCGATCTGCGCCTCCTGGCCGGCCGCGACGAGGTCCGCCAGCAACTCCTCGGTCGCGTCGTCGAACACGGCGGTCCCCGGCGGCACGGTCAGGACCATGTCGTCGCCGGCCCGGCCGTGCTTGCGCGAGCCGAGGCCGCGACCGCCGGCATCGGCCTTGAAGCGATGCATGTGCCGGAAGTCGCGCAGGGTCGTCTGGCCGGCGTCCACGCGGAGGCGGATCGAGCCGCCCCGGCCGCCGTCGCCGCCATCCGGGCCGCCGCGCGGGACGTGGGCCTCCCGCCGGAACGTGGCGGCACCGTCGCCGCCGTCGCCGGCGTGAACGTAGATCGTCACGCGGTCAAGGAACATCGGGCGATTCTCGCATGGCGCCGGGAGCGGACCTGCCGGCCGTCAGATGGACGGCCAGCGGTGCTCGCTCAGAGGTAGGCGAGCGGGTTCACCCGGTACGAGCTGCCCTGCCACGGATAACCGCGCCAGACCTCGAAGTGGCAGTGCGGGCCGGTGGCGTACCCGGACTGGCCGACGCGGCCGATCTGCTGGGCGCGCCCGACGTGCTGGCCCACGTTCACCGTGATCGCCGACATGTGGTAGTAGGCGGTGTACAGGCCGCTGCCGTGGGAGAGCCACACCTGGTAGCCGCCCATGTCGTCCTTCCAGCCGGCGAAGATGACCGTCCCTGCCGCTCCGGCGAGGATCCGCGTGCCGTACGGCGCCGCGATGTCGAGTGCCGGGTGACCGTAATGGAAGTACTGGCTGATGTAGCCGCCCGGGACCGGCCAGGCGAACGTGCCGCCACCGTACGTCCCGCTCGGCGGATGGATCGGTGCTCCGCCTCCGCCACCGCCGCTCGACACGGTCGGCGCCTTCGTTGGCTTGGGCGTGGGGATGGCCTTGCCGATCCCGTCGGGGATGATCAGCTTCTGGCCGATGACGAGGGTCGATTCGGTCAGGCCGTTGTAGCTCAGGATCTCGTCGCCCGTGGCCGAGTACTTCTTGGCGAGCGACTCGAGCGTGTCACCTGCTGCGACCGTGACCACGACGCCGCTGACGGGCGGGATCACCAGGACCTGGCCGACGTGGAGCTCGTCCTTGGAGCTGAGCTGGTTCGCCCACCAGACGCTCATCATGCTGACGCCGAAGCGGTGGGCGATGCCCGTGAGCGTGTCGCCCGACTTGACCTTGTAGCTCTTGAGGAGCGCACTCCCGTCGTCGACGGTCGTGTCGACCGCGACCGGCATGACCAGCGTGCCGTCATCGAGGAAGGGTCCCTGGGGGTCCGTCGCGGGGTCGACGACCGGCTGGTCCGGGATGGCCGGATCGGTCTGGTCGGCGCCGCCGATACCGCCGTCGTCCACGTAGTCGAGGCCGGCCACCGTCCAGCGGGTGGGCGGGCCGCTGCCGCCCGTGCTGCTGGTGCCACCGGTGCCACCCGAGGCCGTGCTCGCCGAGGCCCCGAAGCTCACCGCCGACGCGACGAGGACGAGGGTGGCGACGCCGACGCCGAGGAACCGCTCGCGCACGAGGAGCCCGCGCAGGATGCCGCGGAGCTGGATCGGGATCACTCGCCAGGCGTGCCCGAGGCCGCGCACGGTGCGCACGAGCCGGGCGTGGGCGCCGCGGACGCGATGGGCGCCGACGGGGTGCCGGGCGATCGAGGTCGTGCTCGTGCCGCCGGCGCGGCCGCCCAGGCGGGCGTGGATGGACGCCGCTGCGGCCACTCCCCGCCGACGGGCGGTCGTGGCTCGGTCGGACAGCGGTCGTTCCGGGTCGGGTCTCAGTCGCATGATGATGCGACGCACTCCGACCGTCGCGTTCAGCAATACGGTCTCCTGATCGAGGACGGTCGGGGGCGCGAGTGTCGCGACGCGGCGGTGGGCCGCTGGTGAGTGTCGACCGTCCGGGTCGCGCTTTCGAGCTGGGGTCTCGTGCGGCTAGCGGCCGGGGGAGCGTCCGGACCGTGGATCATTGGATCAGCCGGAACCGTAACAGACGCATCGCATTGCCGCAAACCTCAGGCACCCCTGGCGGGGCGTCCGCGCCACGGCCGATATGTCCATGCAAGCCGGTATCGGGCAGGACTATCAGGCCGAATCCGTGCTCAGATGGGTGGCACTACCGCGCGGGCAGGGCCTGCGGGCGAAGGCGCCGGGGTGACCCGGCGCACCGGGCCTGCGAGCGAAGGCGCCGCGGTGGCGCGGCGCACGGAGTTGCGAACGACGTTGGACGACCCGGCGGAGTGCATCGTCCCCTGGGCGCGACGCCTGAGGGGGATCCGATTCACCCCCAGACCGAACCCCCGGACCGAGTTAGGCGTCGAGGCTCTTCGTCAGCGTGGCCAGGAACTGGGCGTTGCTGTCGGTCTTCGAGATGCGGTTGAGCAGCAGCTCGATGCCCTCGTTCGTGCCGACCGCGGAGAGCATTCGGCGCATCGTCCAGACCATCTTGAGCGTGCCCTCCTCGAGGAGCAGCTCCTCGCGCCGGGTGCCCGAGCGCTGGACGTCGATCGCCGGGAAGATCCGCTTCTCGGCGAGCTTCCGGTCGAGGATGAGCTCGCTGTTGCCGGTGCCCTTGAACTCCTCGTAGATCACGTCGTCCATGCGCGAGCCGGTGTCGATGAGGCACGTGCCGATGATCGTGAGCGAGCCGCCCTCCTCGATGTTCCGGGCGGCCCCGAAGAACCGCTTGGGCGGGTAGAGCGCGATCGGGTCGATACCGCCCGACAGGGTCCGGCCGCTGGGCGGCAGGGCCAGGTTGTAGGCGCGCGCGAGGCGGGTGATCGAGTCGAGCAGGATCACCACGTCGCGGCCGGTCTCGACCTGGCGCTTGGCGATCTCGAGGGCCATCTCTGCGACGTGGGTGTGGTTCTCGGTCGGCTCGTCGAAGGTCGAGCTGATGACTTCGCCCTTGACGCTGCGACGCATGTCGGTGACCTCCTCCGGGCGCTCGCCGATGAGCGCGACCATGAGGAGGATCTCCGGGTAGTTGGCGGTGATCCCGTTGGCGATCTGCTTGAGGAGCATCGTCTTGCCGGCCTTCGGCGGGCTGACGATCAGGGCGCGCTGGCCCTTGCCGATCGGGTTCACGAGGTTGACGAGCCGCTGGCTCAGGTTCTTGGAGTCCGTCTCGAGGTTGATGAGGACGTCGGGATGGACCGGGGTCAGGTCGCCGAAGACGGGCCGGGCGCGGGCAGAATCGATGTCCACGCCGTTGACCGAGTCGACCCGGAGCAGGCCCCAGTACTTCTCCGCCTCGCGGGGGGCGCGGACGGCGCCGGCGACGCGATCGCCGATGCGCAGGCCGAAGCGGCGCACCTGGCTCGATGAGATGTAGACGTCCTCCGGGCTCGGCAGAAGGCCGTGGCGGCGCATGAAGCCGAAGCCTTCGTCGACGATGTCGAGGATGCCGCTGGCGAACTCGAGGCCGGCCTTCTCGGTCTGGGCCTGGAGGATCCGGTCGGCGATGTCGTCGCGGCGTTCCTGGGTACCGGTCTCGAGCTCGAGGTCGCGGGCGACCTGCTTGAGCTCGGCGACGCTCATCTCGCGCAGATCGGTGATGTCGAGGTCGTTGCGGTCGCGGGCGGCCTCGATCTCCTGCTGCTCGTCGTACTCCGTCACCGGGCCACGGATGGCGCCCTGGGGACGGCGGGAACGGGTACGGCGACGCTGACGATCGCGCTGATCGGAACCGAGTTGCGGCATGGGAAGGGGCTCACCCTGACAGGAAATCGACCACTCCGCCGGAGGCTCGCGCGGAATCGTGCCGCTGCGACGCGCTGCCGGGAGGGGATGCATGGAGTATGGGCCGACGCGGCGCGGACGTCAACCTTCGCGACACCCGTCGGCGAGCGTGCCGCTCGATTAGGCTGTCGCGGTGACCCAGGAAGCCACCGTCACCGCGCTGCGCACGTCGCCGGTCGCCGATGCGATCCGGGAGCACCGGCTCATCGCGATCCTCCGTCGGGTGGCGCCGCGCGACCCGCTGCTCGGCCTCGTGCACGAGCTCGCCGAGGCCGGGGTGCGGATCTTCGAGGTGACGCTCGATGCCGACGGGGCCGCCGACGACCTGGCCGCCGTTCGGGAGGTGCTGCCGCTCGACGGGCCGGATCGATGCTTCGTGGGTGCCGGGACGATCCGGACGCTGGCCCAGCTCCGGGCGGCCCGGAAGGTCAAGGCCGACTTCGCGGTCGCGCCCGTGCTGGACCCCGCGATCCTCAAGGCCGCGCTGCTGGCCCGGATGCCATTCGTGCCGGGTGTCTATTCGCCGACCGAGGCCGACCAGGCCTGGCGCGCCGGCGCGACGTTCGTGAAGATGTTCCCAGGTTCGTCGCTGGGGCCGGCCCACATCCGCGAGATCCACGCCCCGATGCCCGAGATCGAGATGATGGTGACGGGCGGCGTGGACGCAAGGAATGCGGCGGCGTTCCTGGATGCCGGTGCCGTCGCGCTGGGCATCGGCTCGGCGCTGGTGCGGGCCTCCCCCGCCGAGCGCCTGCGCATCGTCGCCGAGGTCGCCCGGTGACCGACCGCCTCGCCGGGCGCGCCTGCCTCGTCACCGGCTCGACGGGCATCGCCGCCGCGGCCGCCATCCTCCTCGCGGCGGAGGGCGCACGGATCTTCGTCGTCTCCCGGACCGCCGACCACGCCGATGCGCTGGCCGAGCGGGTGCGGGCCGCCGGTGGCACCGCGGACGCCATGGCGGCCGACCTGACCGACGAGGCCGAGGTCGAAGCCGCTGTCGCGGCGTGCGCGCGAGGCCTGTGGCCGGATCGACGGCCTGCTCTCGGTCGCCGGCGGCAGCGGCCGACGGTTCGGCGACGGCCCGATCCATGAGCTGACCGCGGACGGCTGGGACCGCACGCTCGAGCTGAACCTGCGCAGCCAGGCCCTCGTCAGCCGGGCGGTAGTCCGGCGGATGCTCGCCCAGGACGCGCGCGACGACGGCGCCCGGGGGGCCATCGTGCTCGTGTCGAGCGTGCTCGCCGCCCATCCCGTGCCGGAGCTCTTCGCCACCCACGCCTACGCCGCAGCCAAGGGCGGGATCGTCTCGCTGGGTCTGGCGATGGCCGCCACGTACGCCGGGGACGGCATCCGGGTCAACGTGCTCGCCCCCGGCCTCACCGACACGCCGATGGCGGCCCGGGCGGTCGCGGATCCGGCGACGGTCGCGTTCGCGGCGCGCAAGCAACCGCTGACCGGCGGGTTCGTCCGAGGCGGACGATGTCGCCGCCGCGGCCGTGTTCCTGCTCGCCGACGAGTCGCGGGCGGTGACCGGCCAGGTCCTCGCCGTCGATGGCGGATGGAGCGTCACGTCCGCGAGCCCCGCGTCGTGACGTTCGTCCGGACGGTCCTCGGCGACATCGACCCGTCGGCGCTCGGGCGTGACCTACGCGCACGAGCACCTCGTCATCGACCCCGGTCGGGCGACCGCGCTCTTCCCGGATTTCCTGCTGGAGGACGTCGAGCGCATGGCGACCGAGGTCGCGGAGGCGGCCGCCCTCGGCCTGCAGGCGGTCGTCGACGCGATGCCCGCCGACACGGGCCGCAACGCGACCAAGCTGGCCGAGTTGAGCCGCCGGACGGGCGTCCACATCGTCGCCCCGACCGGCCTCCATCATGAGCGGTTCTATGGCCGCGACCACTGGAGCGCCGGGCTCGGCGAGGCCGAGCTGGCCGAGCTGTTCCGGGCCGACATCGAGGACGGCATCGACGCGAACGACTACGCCGGACCGGACGTCGACCGAACCCCGTACCGTGCCGGCGTCATCAAGGTGGCCGGCAGCGACGGTGGCCCATCGGCCCGCGACATCCCCATCTTCATCGCGGCCGCCGCGGCCCACCGGCGGACCGGGGTGCCGATCCTCACCCACTGCGAGAACGGGACCGGCGCGCTCGAGCAGGTGCGCCTCCTGGTCGACCACGGCGTGCCGGCCCGTCACATCGTGCTGAGCCACGTCGACAAGGTCGTCGATACCGGGTATCACGCCGAGCTCCTCGCGACCGGCGCGTTCGCCGAGTACGACCAGTCGTTCCGCTGGGGCGAGGCGCCGAACGGGACGCTCGCGCTGATCGAGGCGCTGACCGCGGCCGGCCTTGGCGACCGGATCGTGCTCGGCATGGACGCGGCGCGCCAGGGCTACTACCGGGTCTACGGGGGTTCGCCCGGCCTGACGTACCTGCTCGACGGGTTCAGCCGGGCGATGACCGCGCGAGGGCTCGACACCACCACATGGCGCGCGCTGTTCATCGACAATCCGTCGCGAGCCTTCGCCTTCGCCGAGCCGGCGGCCGTTCCGACGGGCGCCGCAGAGGGCGCCAAGGCCGCCACCGCCCCAAACGCCACAGCCACCGGGAGGCCTTCGTGACCCTGCCCATCCGTCCCGCGGACCGCCCGGGCGGCCTGCTGACGGGCGTCGTCGGCTCGCACGCCCGGCCGTCCTGGCTCGTGGCGGGTCTCGAGGCCGCGGAGCGCGGCGAGTTCGGGCCGGTGGATCTCGAGGAGATGCACGCGGACGCGGTGGACGTGGCGATCCACGACCAGGAGTCGGCAGGCATCGATGTCGTCAGCGACGGCGAGATGCGCCGGGCGGGCTTCTTCACCGCCGAGTTCTACCGCCACCTGACCGGCGTCCGGACGCTGCTGCCGCCCCGGCGGATGGGCGCCGGCGGCCACGACCAGCAGCACATGCTGGAGGTCCTCGAGCCGATCACCGCACCCGACGGCCTGGGGGTCGTCGCCGAATACCGTGCGGCCGTGGACCGGACGAGCCGGCCGCTCAAGATGACGCTGCCCGGGCCGTACACCCTGTCCGGGCGCCTCGTCACCGGGCCGGGCACGGTCTACCCCGACCGTCTCTCGGCCGCGGAGGCGTTCGTGCCTCTCCTCCGCGCCGAGCTCGCGGCCCTCGCGGACGCGGGCGCGACGATCATCCAGCTCGACGAGCCGTCCCCGGCGATCCATCCCGACGCCGGAGCGGACTTCGCGGCCCTGTTCAACGCCGCGATCGAGCCGGTCGTCGGCCGGGTCCGGCTCGGGGCGCACCTCTGCTTCGGCAACTACCTCGGGCGGCCGCTCGCCCGGCGGACGTACCGCCCGATCCTGGCCGCGATGCTGGACTTCCGGGTGGACGAGCTCGTCCTCGAGTTCGCGAACCGCGAGATGGCCGAGACGGACCTGCTGGCGGAGATCACCGGGGCGGGGCGGGACGTCGCGGTCGGCGTGGTGGACGTCAAGAACTACTACCTCGAGACACCCGAGGACGTGGCCGAACGGATCGACCGCGTGCTCGAATCGGGCGTCCCGGCCGAACGCCTGACGCTCGTGCCGGACTGCGGCTTCAGCCAGACCGCGCGCTGGGCGACCATCGCGAAGTTGCGAGCGCTCGTCGCCGGGCGCGATCTCGTCGCGGGACGCACGAGCACGTAGACCACCCGGAGGGAGCGGACACCAGGAAGGATCGAGGAGGCACCATGGATGGCCACGCGATCACGCTGCTCGGTACGGGCCTGATCGGCGACTTCTACACGAGCACCCTGCACGGCCAGCGCAGCCGCGACCGCGTGCACGTGGTCTATTCGCGGAGCGACGAGCGCGCCGCGGCGTTCAGCCAGCGCTGGGACATCCCCGAGCACACGACCGACCTGAAGGCGGCCATCGAGCACCCGGCGACCGGCGTCGTGATCGTCGGCCTGCCCAACCACCTCCACGAGGAGGCGGTGGGCCTGGCGGCCGCGGCCGGCAAGGCCATCCTGTGCACGAAGCCGCTGGGCCGGACCGCGGCGGAGGCGAAGCGGATGCTCGAGACGGTCGAGAGGGCGGGCGTCTTCGGCGGCTACCTCGAGGACCTCTGCTACACGCCGAAGACGCTCAAGGCCATCCGCTCGGTCCGGGACGGTTCGATCGGCGACGTGACCTGGGTCCGGTCGCGGGAGACCCATCCGGGACCCCATTCGGCCTGGTTCTGGGACGGCCGCCTGACCGGCGGCGGGGCGATCATCGACCTGGGCTGCCACTGCATCGAGATCATCCGCAGCTTCATCGGCAAGGGCGTCCGCCCCGTGGAGGTGCTCTGCCACACCGACACGCTCGTCCACCCGATCGCCGACGAGGACAACGCGATCGCGCTCATCAGGTTCGAGTCCGGAGCGATGGGCCAGTTCGAGGTGAGCTGGACGTTCCGGGGCGGCATGGACCTGCGCGACGAGGTGGCCGGGACCCACGGGACCGTCTGGCTCAACCACTTCCTGCGCACCGGCTTCGAGATGTTCACGACCGGCGGCGGGGGCGGCTACGTCGCCGAGAAGCAGGAGAGCGCCTCGGGCTGGATGTTCCCGGTCGGCGACGAGGTCTCCGAGCTCGGCTACGTGGACATGTTCAGCGACATGTTCCGCTCGATCGACCTGGGCGACACCCCGACCGAGACGTTCTACGACGGCTACGTGGTCAACGCGATCATGGACGCCTGCTATCGCTCGGCCACGAAGCACGCCTGGGAGCCGATCGAGCTCGACTGGCGCGGCGGCTCGACGCCCCGCATGTCCACGACGCCCGAGACGTACGAGGGCCAGGTGGTCATCAAGCGCGAGATCCTGCCCGACGGCCGCCACAAGCTCATCCTCAAGGACCCCGCGTCGGGCGACTTCACGGACCGCGTCGTCGCCGGCTGAGCGGGCGGGCTTACGTGACACGGTAGGATCGCGGCAGACGGTCGGGGAGGGCCGTCGCCCGGGCATCGCGCCCGCGCGTTTTGCACCTTGACCCCACCGACGGGGACCCATAGCATCGCCTCCCCAGGCCATCTAGACGATCTAGACATGCCGGGGCGGTTCGAGGGATGAGGGGCCATTGACCAGGGTCGCCGACATCAGGGCAGCCGTCATCGGCACGGGCTTCATCGGCACGGTCCACGTCGAGGCGCTGCGGCGCATCGGGGTCCAGGTCCTTGGCGTGCTCGGCAGCAGCGCGGAGCGCGGCGCGGCGCGGGCGACCCAGCTCGGTGTCGCGAAGGCGTATCCCTCGTTCGAGGCCCTGCTGGCCGATCCCGAGGTCGACGTCGTCCACGTCACCTCGCCGAACAACCTCCACGTCGCCCAGGCCAGTGCCGTCCTCGCCGCCGGCAAGCACGTCGTCTGTGAGAAGCCCCTGGCGATGACCGCGGCGGAGTCCGCGACGCTCGTGGAGGCGGCGGCCCGGTCGGGTCGCGTGAACGCGGTCAACTTCAACATCCGGTTCTACCCGCTGAACCAGCACCTCCGCGAGGAGGTGGCCGGCGGCGCGCTGGGCGACGTCCGGTTCGTGACCGGCCACTACTTCCAGGACTGGCTCCTCCACGACACGGACTGGAACTGGCGGCTCGAGCCGGACAAGGGTGGCTCGCTGCGAGCCGTCGGCGACATCGGCTCGCACTGGCTCGACCTGACGTCGTTCATCACCGGTCAGCCGGTCGTGGCGGTCATGGCGGACCTGGCCACGTTCGTCGGCGCCCGGCAGGAGCCCCAGGGTCCGGTCGAGACGTTCGCCACCGAGCGGGCGAAGGACACCGTGACCCGCCCGATGAGCACGGAGGACGTGGCGACGATCCTGCTGCGCTTCGCCAACGGCGCGCGCGGATCGCTCGCGGTCTCCCAGATCAGCGCCGGGCGCAAGAACTCGCTGCGCTACGAGATCGACGGCTCCGAGGCGGCCGCCGCCTGGGACTCCGAGCGCCCGGAGGAGCTGTGGATCGGCCACCGCGACCGCCCCAACGAGCTCCTGTTGCGCAATCCCGCGCTCATGGGGCCGGCCGGCAAGGCCGCGGCCGCCCTGCCCGGTGGTCACGTCGAAGGGTTCGGCGACACGTTCGGCGCCCTGTTCCGGGCGATCTACGCCGACATCGCGGCCGGCCAGCCGGCCGTCCGGCCGCCGTATGCGACGTTCGCCGACGGGCACGACGAGATGCTCGTCAACGACGCGATCGCCGACAGCGCCCGGCTCGCCCGCTGGGTCGACGTCGCGCGCGAACCCGCCGCCTCCGCGCCCGCCCCGTTGTCGGTCCGCCCAGCCCTGGAGGGTGCTCCGCGATGAAGCTCGGCCTGCTGACCGCCCCGTTCCCCGACACGACGCTCATGGAGGTCGCCGACTGGACGGCGGCGAGCGGCTTCGAGGTCCTCGAGATCGCCTGCTGGCCGCGGACCACCGGCCCGACCCGCCGCTACGCCGGGACGAGCCACATCGACGTGGCGAACCTGACCGCCCGGCCAGGCCACGGAGATCGTGGGCGAGCTGAGCGCGAAGGGCCTCTCGATCTCGGGCCTCGGCTTCTACCCGAACCCGCTCCACCCCGACCCGGCCCACCGCGAGCAGGTCATCGGCCACCTGAAGCACGTGATCCGGGCCGCCGAGCTGATGGACGTCGCCGCTCGTCAACACGTTCATGGGCGGCGACGGCGCCCTCAACCAGGACCAGAACTGGGAGGAGGCGCTGCGGGTCTGGCCGGACATCGTCTCGTTCGCCAACGACCACGGCCGCAAGATCACGCTCGAGAACTGCCCGATGCTGTTCTCGTACGACGAGTGGCCGGGCGGCCACAACATCGCCACCAGCCCCCGGATGTGGCGCCGGATCCTGGAGCAGTGGGGCGGCACGATCGGGCTCAACTTCGACCCGAGCCACCTCATCCTCCAGATGATCGACATCCGCCGGTTCCTCAAGGAGTTCGGCCCGCACGTCCTCCACTACCAGGCCAAGGACCTGATGATCGACCGCGACGGGCTCTACGAGCGCGGCGTGTTCTCGATGGGCATCGGCTGGCAGATCCCCCGGATCCCCGGCCTCGGCGAGGTCGACTGGTCGGTCGTCTTCTCCGAGCTCTACCGGGCCGGGTACGAGGGCGAATGCATCATCGAGCACGAGGACCGCCGCTTCGAGGGCAGCGACGAGAAGGTCAAGCAGGGCTTCCTCATCGCCCGCGACGTCCTCCGCCCGTACTGCCACTAAGCCCCGCTACCAGGACCACTGATGTCACCCGCCATCGACAGCCTGACCGAACGCGACATCGCCAAGACGATCGACCACTCGCTCCTGCGCCCGGAGCTCGACGACGCGTTCGTCGAGGACGGCTGCCGGCTGGCCGCGAAGTACGACGTCGCGTCGGTGTGCGTGCGGCCGGCCGACGTCCGGCGAGCGAGGGCGATCCTCGAGGGGACCGACGTCGCCGTCGGCACCACGATCGGCTTCCCGCACGGCAACCACGCGACCGAGACCAAGGTGTTCGAGGCGCAGCGGGCCCTCGCCGACGGCGCGACCGAGCTGGACATGGTGCATCCAGATCGGCGGCGCTCAAGTCCGGCCGTGACGCCGACGTGGAGGCGGACATCCGCGGCCGTCGTCGAGGTGGGCCACGCCGCCGGGCGCCATCGTCAAGGTGATCTTCGAGAACGCCTACCTGACCGACGACGAGAAGATCCGCGCCTGCCACCTGACCGAGAGCGCGGGCGGCCGACTTCGTCAAGACGAGCACCGGGTTCGCGCCGACCGGCGCCACCCACGACGACCTGCGGCTGATGCGCGCCAACACCTCGCCCCACATCCAGGTCAAGGCCGCCGGCGGCGTCCGCACCCTGGACGCGCTGCTCGCGGTCATGGACCTCGGGCGTGACGCGCATCGGCGCGACCGCCACGGAGTCGATCATCGACGAGTTCCGCGCCCGCAAGGCCGGCCGGACGCCGATCGCCGCCGCCGCCGGACGGCGGCTACTGATGGTCGACGCGAGCGCGCCCGCGTCGGGTGCCGCGACCTGGCTGCGCGAGGGCGTCGCCCTCCTCGAGCGCCTCGCCGCGACGCAGGCCGACGGCGATCGAGACGGCCAGCGCGCTGGTGTGCCGAGGCGATCGGGAGCGACGGGCTCGTCCACCTCTTCGGCGCGGGCCACTCGCGCATCCCGGTCGAGGAGATGTTCCCGCGCTACGGCTCCTACCCCGGCTTCAACCCGATCGTGGAGCTCTCGGTCACGTTCCACACCCAGGTCGTGGGCGCGAACGGCCAGCGCCAGGCGATGTTCATCGAGCGGATGCCCGGGCTGGCGGAGGTCATCCTGTCGAACTTCACGCTTCGGCGCCCCACGACGTGATGATGGTGTTCTCGGCGAGCGGCCTGACGGCGCTGCCGGTCGAGATGGCGCGTGGAGCGAAGGCACGTGGCCTGCGGGTGATCGCCGTCACGTCCGTCGCCCAGTCGATGTCCGCGGAACCCGAGCCCGCGGCCGGCGCACGGCTGCTGGAGGTCGCGGACCTCGTGCTCGACGTCTGCACGCCGGCCGCCGACGCGCTCGTGACCATCGATTCGCTCGACACACCGGTTGGCCCCGGGTCTACCATCGGCGCCGTCGCCATCGTCAACGCCATCAAGGTCCGGACCGCCGAGCTCCTCGTGGCGCGCGGGGCCATGCCCCCGGTCATCACCCGCGCGAGCGTGGTGGGCGCGACGCGATCCAGGGCCCTGTTCGACGAGGCATATCGAGAGCATGCGCGGCGGCTCGCCCGCGCGATCGACCAGCAAGGAGGTGGGAGAGCAAGCGCTTAGAACCCGCGCAGCCATGTCATACAGGCTCTGGCCGACAACGTGACTCGAACCCGT
Organism: uncultured Chloroflexia bacterium; assembly: GCA_963849405.1. Taxonomy (GTDB): domain Bacteria; phylum Chloroflexota; class Limnocylindria; order Limnocylindrales; family CSP1-4; genus C-114. The sequence continues at coordinate 731,159 of CAWKHG010000005.1, read as the reverse complement.
CGGCCGACCAGAGGAGGAGTCGAGGTCTCATGAAGAAACGATCCGGAGTTCCTGCGCACGCTCGCGCTGCTGGCCACGATCGCTGGTCGCCGCGTGCGGCGTGCTCAGCCGCCACGGCGCACGAAGGGCCCGGCGACCGGGCCATTCAAGATCGGATACTCGAACGGTGGCGGCGTCGGCAACGGCTTCCGCGAGGAGCAGGTCTGCACCGCCAAGGCCGCAGGCCAAGGCGTCCACGGTGCCAAGGTCACCAGACCTGACCATCATCCACCGCAACACGGACGCGGCCGGCCAGCTGGCCGACATCCGCGACCTGATCGCCAAGGGCGTCAACGCGATCGTCTTCAACCCGAACGATCCCGACGCGCTCAACCCGGCGCTCGGCAGAGGCCGCACGCCAGGGCATCAAGACGGTCTCGGTCGACGCCTACGTCACCGACCCGAACACCTGGAACCTGTACAACAACCAGATCAAGTACGCCGAGCTCGGCGCCAAGCTGGCTGTTCGAGCAGCTCGGCGGCACGGGCACGGTCTGGTACACGCGCGGCATCGCCGGCCACCCGGCCGACTCCGACCGCGACATCGGCTTCAAGAACGTCGCTCAAGAAGTACCCGAACATCAAGGTCGTCCCGAACGCGGGCGGCGTGTTCACGGGCTGGGATCCGGCGACCGCGACGCAGCCTCACCAATGACTTCATCGCCAGCGGTCAGTACGACAAGATCCAGGGCATCTGGGCGTCCGGCATGGGCAAGCAGATCATCGACGCGATCAAGGCCGGCCAAGAAGCCGTTCGTGCCGATCGCCGATGCCGACGTCGGTGGCTTCGTCACCCAGCTCCTCGATCCGACCGGACTTCCCGGGCCTGAAGGGCGCGGCCGTGACCAACACCGCCGCCGTCGGCGGCGCCGGCGTCAACCTCGCGCTCAAGCTCCTCAACGGGCGAGACCGTCGCCCGTCGCCCGGCGCCGGCCGGCCGAACACCGTCCTGCTCGATCCGGTGCTCGTCGACAACACTGACCGACGCGGGCAAGGCGCACCTCCAGGCCTGGCAGTCGGTCCCGGGCATGGACCCGCTGTGGCCGCTCAGCCTGTCGATCGACGGCTGGACGACCTACGACCCGAACACCGTCCCTGCGGCCTGCAAGGGCGCGTACCGCCTCGAGCCGATCTGATGCGGCGATGCCGGCTCCGGCCGTCGCCCGCACGACACCCACCCTGCAAAGGGACCCGATGACCGCCCGTCGCCACCGACTTCCTGCTCGAGGCGACCGGCGTCTCCAAGACGTACGGCGCGGTCGTCGCCCTGAAGTCGGCCTCGCTCGCCGTCCGCCCGGGCGAAGTCCATGCGCTCATGGGCGCCAACGGCGCCGGCAAGAGCACGCTCGTCAAGATCCTCACCGGCGCTGTCCGCCCCGACGGCGGCACGATCGCGGTCCGCGGCCGGGAGCGCATCGCGCACTCGCCCGCCGAGGCGCGCCGGAGCGGCCTGGTCTCCGTCTACCAGGAGCCGGCCGCTCATCCCGGACCTGGACATCCGCGACAACCTGCGCCTGACCGAGACACCCGTCGAGCCGTTCCGCCACTGGATGGCCGAGCTCGGCCTCCCGGACATCGATCTGTCGAGCCTGGCGCGGCGCCTGCCGCTGGCCTCGCTCCGGATCATCGACCTCGCCCGCGCCCTGGCCATCGAGCCGGACGTGCTGATGCTCGACGAGATGACCGCGGCGCTGCCGGCGAACCTCACCGAGCGCGTGCTCGAGGTCGTCGGCACGCCACCGCGGCGGCTCGCGGTCGATCATCTTCATCTCGCACCGCATGATCGAGATCGCCGCCGTCTGCGACCGGGCCACGGTCCTCCGCGAGGGCGCGACGGTCGGCGTCGTGGACGTGACCGCCGGCTCCGAGGAGCGGATCGTCGAGCTCATGCTCGGGCAGCTCGTGCACGACCTGCCCCGCGAAGAGCCCGGCGACGAAGGCGCGGCCGGCGGACGCGCCGGGCCGCGACTCTCGCGCGCGGGCGCTGAGCCACGCCACGAAGCTGCGCGACGTCTCGTTCGACCTGTACCCCGGCGAGGTCCTCGGCGTGGTCGCGCTCGAGGGCCAGGGCCAGGACGAGCTGTTCGACGTCCTCGCCGGCTCGGATCGCCCCGCGAGCGGCAGCGTCGAGGTGGACGGCAGCCCGGTCGTCTTCCGCCACCCGGCCGACGCGATCCGGGCCGGCGTCGTCTATGTCGCGCCGGACCGGGCCGAGGCGCTGCTCATGCAGCGCTCGGTCCGCGAGAACATCGCGCTGCCGTTCACGGCGCGCGTCCGCAGCTGGGGCGTCGATCAACCTGCGCGCGGGAGCGCGCACGGTCGACGCGGCCGTCGAGCGCGCTCCAGATCGACGCGCGCGCCGGCGGCGAGGTGCGCCGCCTCTCCGGCGGCAACCAGCAGAAGGTGACGATCGCCCGCTGGGTGGCCGGTGGCGTGCGCGACGATGCTCTGCTTCGACCCGACGCGCGGGCATCGACATCGGCACCAAGCAGCCAGATCTACATGCTGCTCCGCGACCTCGCCGACGCCGGCGCCGCGGTCCTCCTCTACACGTCCGAGCTGAAGGAGATCCAGCTCGTCTGCGATCGGGTGATCGTGATCTTCGGCGGCCAGCTGGTCGACGAGATGACGGCGGCCGAGACCGACGAGGCGACGCTGCTGCGGGCGGCGTACAACCTGCGCAAGGGCGCGCAGACTGCCCGAGGAATTCGGCGGCCGAGGCCGCTGGCGCCGCCATGCGGTCCGCGGCACGCCCGAGCGGCGACCCCGTGAGCGCCGCGGTCGACGCGTCGCCGCGCAAGGGTCGCCGGCGCGAGCACGATCGGATCACGCGCCTCGCCGCGCATGGCTGGACGTCTCGGGCTGCTCGGGCTCCTGGTCGTGCTGTTCCTCTTCACCAAGTTCATCCAGCCGAGCTACGGAGTCGCCGGCGTCCAGGGCCTCGGCATCGTCGGTGCTGCCGCTCGCGCTCGCCGCGGTGGCCCAGGCGGTGGTCGTCATCGCCGGCGGCATCGACCTGTCGATCGGTTCGATGATGGCGCTCACGAGCGTCGTGTCCGCGACGCTGATGAAGGGCCAGAGCGAAGAGTTCGCGATCGTCGTCGTGATCGGCGCGCTGCTGCTCGGGCTGGTCGCTCGGGGCGGTCAACGGCGTGCTCGTCGTCACCACCAAGGTGCCCGACATCGTCGTCACGCTGGCGATGTCGTTCGTGTGGGCGGGGTTCGCGCTCTCGTCCGGTCGGCGCCCGGCGGTGGCGCGGCGGAGTGGCTCAAGGATCTCGTCGTCGGGCCCGCTCGGCAACGAATGGATACCCAAGGCCACCGTGATCATGCTGGTCATCGTGGCGGTCGATCTGGCTGCCCGCTCGCTCGCTCGAAGCTCGGCCTGTCCCTGTATGCCATCGGCAGCAACCGGCTGGCGGCCTTCCGCAGCGGCGTGGCGGTCGATCGGACGCGGGTCGCGTCGTACGCCCTCACCGGGCTCTTCTCCGCGATCGCCGGGCTCTCGCTGACGGCGAGCACCGGGATCGGGACGCCGGTACCGGGGCCGTACACGCTGCTCAGCGTCGCGGCCGTCGTCCTGGGCGGGGTGAGCCTGGCCGGCGGCCGGGGCGGCGCTCTTCGGTCCGATCATCGCCGTGGTGGTGCTCCAGCTGATCCGGACCGACCTGACGTTCCTCGACGTGAACACGAACCTTGCCCTCGTCGCGCAGGGGATCATCCTCATCGCGCGTGGTCATGTTCGGCAGCTGGTTCGAGATGCGGCGAGCGCGCCGATGACCGTCGAAGCACGGACGCGCTTCCCGGCTCAGGCCGGCCGCCTGGCGCACGCATGCTCCGCGACCGGCCGATCGTCCCGCTGCTCGGGCTGCTGGCGCTCCTCGTCCTGATCATCGCCACTCGTCCAGCCCGGCATCGTCGGTCTGCCACTGGGCCGCCGTGATCATGCGGGCGGCGATCCCGCTCGCGATCCTCGCCGGCTGCCAGACGCTGACGATGCTGACCGGCGGCATCGACCTGTCGGTCGGCGCGGTCGCCTCCATGGCCGGCTTCGTGACCGCGACCCTGGTCAACGAGCCCGGCGGCGTGCCGGTCGCGATCGCGGTCTCGCTGACGGCCGCCGCCCTGGCCGGCCTCGTGACCGGCATCGGCGTGGGCGTGTTCCGGGTCCACCCGCTGATCATGACCCTGGGCATGAGCTTCGTGGTCCTGGGCCTGGCCAACGTCTGGCAGCTGCAGACGCTCCAGACCGGCGCCGGCGTCCCGGACTCGCTGCGCACGGTCGGCTCCGTGCTCACTGTTCGACCTGGTGCCGAACAGCCTGATCATCTTCGTCCCGGTCGCGCTCGTGATCCTCCTGGGCCTGCGGCGCACCGGCTACGGGCGGCTGCTCTACGCGGTCGGCGACAACCCGATCGCGGCGCGCCTCTCGGGCGCCCGCTCCTGGCAGGTCCTGCTCGTCCTGTACGTGATCTCGGCGCTGCTCGCCGGCATCGCCGGGCTCATCGTGTCCGGCCTGACGAACACCGCGAGCGTCACCCTCGTCGAGCGGCTACGTGCTGCCGTCCGTGGCGGCGGCCGTCATCGGCGGGACCTCGATCCTCGGCGGGCGCGGCGGCTTCGGCGGGATCCATCGTCGGGGCCCTGATCCTGACGGTGCTGACCGCGCTGCTGACGATCCTGGGACTGCCCGGAGCCGAGCCGCCAGATCCTCTTCGGCGCGATCATCGTGGTCGTCGCCGCCGCGTACACCCGCGTCACCGCGGAGTCATGAGCGCCGCGAGCAGCGGGCGCTGATCCGATGATCCGGCGACCGCCACGCGTCACCTGGGTCTCGACCTTGGCGCCACCAATCTCAAATGGGCCGTGGTGGAGCGCGCCGGCGACGACTGGAGTCGCATCGCGACCGACCAGGTCCCGACCCGCGTGTCGAGCGATACAGAGGCGGTGCCGGCCGCGGTCGTCGGGCAGCTGGCGGACGTCGGCCGCGGCCGCCGTCGCGCAGTGGGGACCCATCGAGAGCCGTCGGGGTCGGCGTGCCCGGCCTGTACGACCCGATACCGGTGCGACGCGCTTCCTGGTCAACCTGCCCGGGCGCGTGGGCCGGCCACCCGGTGCCGCTCCGCTCACCGATGCGCTCGGGGTGCCGACGCACCTGATCAACGACGCCCGGGCGTTCGGGCTCGCCGAGCTGCGGCTGGGCGCCGGGCGCGGGGCCAGCTCCATGATCGGCTTGACCCTCGGGACCGGCGTCGGCGGCGTCATCGCCGTCGATGGGCGCGTGTTCCTGGGACATGACGGCACGGCCGGCGAGCTCGGCCACCAGACGATCGACCCCGACGGGCCCTCGTGCAACTGCGGGAACCGCGGCTGCCTGGAGGCGTTCGCCCGCGCCGACCGGATCGCCGAGGCGTGCGGGACGGCCACCGTCGAAGAGGCCGTCGACGCGGGCCCGCGCCGGCGACGCGCGCGCCATCGGACGGGCTGGCCCGCGTCGGCCGCTACCTCGGGATCGGCATCGGCAACATGATCACCGTCCTCTCGCCGGACCGGGTCGTCATCGGCGGCGGCGTCGCGGCCGCCGCCGACCTGCTGCTCGACCCGATCCGCGACGAGCTGCGCCGCCGGGTCCGGACGACGTCCCTCGACGAGGTCGAGATCGTCACCGCCGAGCTGGGCATCTGGGCCGGCGCGATCGGGGCGGCGATCCACGGCGCCGAAGCCGCCGCAGCCGCGGCGGCAGTGGCAGCGCCTGCGGGTGCGTTGGCTCCCGCCCCTGCGTCGGCAGGCAAGCGATGACCGAACAGGGCTACCAGCCGCAGTACCGCCAGATCGAGCAGGCCCTGCGCCTGCGGATCTCGACCCTGGCCGCCGGCGAGCGCCTGCCGTCGGACGCCGAGCTGTGCACCGAGTTCGGCGTCAGCCGCATGACGGCGCGCAACGCGATGCACCGGCTGGCCGAGGACGGCCTGATCCGCCGCGAGCCCGGCCGCGGCAGCTTCGTGGCACCAGCCGCCGGCCCACCGCCGGGCCAACCGGCTCATGACGTTCACCCAGGAGATGCTCCGGGCCGGCCGCGTGCCGAGCTCGCGGATGCTGACGCGGGCGATCCGCCCGTCGTCGACCGCCGAGGCCGAGAGCCTCGGGATCGCGCCGGGCGAGCCGATCGTCCACCTGGTGCGGCTGCGCCAGGCGGATGGCGAGCCGATCGCGCTCGAGTCGACGGTGCTCATCGAGGCGTGCGCGCCACGCTGTCATGGCCGCGGACCTCGACCGGCGGCTCGCTGCATGAAGCACTCGCGCGGGCCGGGTTCGTGCCCACGTCGCGGCACCGGCACGATCGCCGCGGCCGCCGCCGGTGCCGAGGAGGCACGGCTGCTGCAGATCCGGACCGGCGATCCGCTGCTGGTCGAACGCCGGGTGATCCTCGATCACCACGGCCGGCGGATCGAGGCGACCGAGTCCATCTACGCGGCCGATCGGTACGCGCTGGACGTGAAGTTCGATGTCGAGGCCCGGGACCTCGGGCGCACCCCCGGTGGCGCGTGACGACGAACGACCACTGTCGAAGGGCGCCTGGTCCTCGACGACCGGGTGGCGCGTCGGCCGGATCGGCATCGAGGACGGGGTGATCGTCGCGGTCGACGCGGATGCGTCGGCGGGGGCCGACGCATCGGCCGAGTCCGAGCGTCCGTACATCGCGCCCGGGTTCGTCGACGTCCACGTCCACGGCGGGGGCGGCCACGACGCGATGGGCGGCCGCGCGGCGCTGGACGGGATGGCCCGCCACCTTCTCCGCCACGGCGTCACGTCGTTCCTGCCCACCGCCGTCACGGCGCCGCTGCCGGCCCTGGCCCGGTTCGCCGAGCGAGGTGCGCGAGCTGGCTGCCGGAGGCCCCGGCCGACGGAGCGGCGCCGCTCGGCTTCAACCTCGAGGGGCCGTTCATCGCCGAAGCCCGGCGGGGCGCCCACGACCCGGCCAGCCTCCAGGTCCCGGCGGACGTCCCGCGCCCGGCGCTCGAGCCGCTCCTCGACGGCCTCCGGCTGCTCACGATCGCGCCCGAGCTGCCCGGCGCGACGGACCTCATCGGCTGGCTGCGCGAGCGGGGCGTGGCGACCTCGATGGGCCACTCGGCGGCGACGCTTCGACGAGGCGCGGGCGGGCTACGCGGCCGGCGGGACGTCCACGACCCATCTCTTCAACGCCATGAGCGGCGTCGAGCACCGGGCCCCGGGCCTCGCCGTGGCCGCCCTGCTCGACGACGAGGCGTACGTGGAGCTCATCGCCGACGGCGATCCACGTCCATCCGGCGCTGTGGCCGCTCATCACCCGGCTGAAGCCGGCGGACCGGCTGCTGCTCGTCAGCGACGCGATCGCGCTCGCCGGGACGGGCGACGGTCGCGGGCGGATCGGCAGCCTCGAAGTGGAGGTCGTCGGCCAGCGCGTGACCCTCGTGGGAACGTCGACGCTGGCCGGGTCCGTGATCGCCCTGGACACCGCGGTCCGGAACCTCGTGGCATCGGGGGTGCCGCTGCCGGCCGCCGTCGCCGCGGCCAGCCACAATCCGCTGGCCCTGCTCGGGATCGCCGATCGCGGCCGCATCGCGGTGGGCCAGCGGGCCGATCTCGTGGAGCTCGACGCCGCGCTCAACGTCCGCCGGGTGATGCGCGGAGGAGCCTGGGTCGCCGAAGCAGGTTGACGGCCCGTTTCGCCGCAGCCTCAGCGCGGCGGCATCGCCTCGAACGTCCGCTCGATGTCGTCGAGCATCCGCATCGTCGCCTCGGTCACGACCTGGATGTAGCGCTCGCCGTACTCGGCGGTCGCCTCGCGCGCGTCGCCCCACGTGCCCGACTGGGTGGCCCGGTGGACGGAGCCCGGCGCGGAGAAGAAGAACGCCGTGTGGACCGGCCCGGGGCTCGTGACCTCGGGGAACGGGGGCATCTCGGCGTTCGCCCGGTCGAGGTCCACGAGCCCGGGGTCGATCGCCAGCACGGCCGAGGTCTCGGCACGGTTCGCGTGCAGGCCGGTCGACGGCCCGAAGTACTCCGCCGCCTGCTCGGGCGTCATGCCGTCCCAGTAGTTGACCGGGAAGGCGCGGGTGCCCTCGGGCAGGCGTTCGGCCGCCGCCGCACAGGCGTAGGCGATCGCGTACGTGTTGTCGTAGTGTCCGTTGAGGAAGACGATCCGCCGGAAGCCGATCGACGCCAGCGAGGCGCACAGGTCCTCGATGAGGGCCATGAACGTCGGGATCCGGATATGGACGACGCCCGTGAACCCGACGTGCGGATAGGAAAGCGCGTAGTTGATCGGCGGCGCCACGAGCGCGCCGACCTGCGGGGCGACCCGGCGAGCCACTTCGTTCGGGACGAGGACGTCCGTGAGGAGCGGGCCGTGCGGGCCGTGCTGCTCGGTCGAGCCGGTCGGCACGATGACGGTCTGGTGCTCGCGCAGGAAGGCCTCGACCTCCGGGCTGGTCATCTCGCCAAGGAACACGGTCGGCGGTTTCATGGTGGCTCCTCCTGGCCTGGGGTCAGGCGATGGTGGTCGTGAGCTCCCCGATGCCCTCGATCCAGACCGTCACCACGTCGCCGGCCTCGAGATGCCGTTCGGGTCCGAGCGGACCGGCGAGCCGGGGCGGCGTGCCGGACGCGATGAGGTCGCCGGGTCGGAGCGTGACGTGGCGGCTGAGATAGGCGATGACCTCCGCGATCGACGTGCGCATCGCCGTCGTCCGGCCATCCTGGATCGCGACGCCGTTGAGCGTGCAGCCGAGCCGCAAGTCGGCCGGATCGAGCTCGTCCGGGGTGACGACCCATGGCCCCACGGGGCAGAAACCCGGCATCGACTTGCCGAGCAGCCACTGGTCGCCGTCGAGCCACGCGTCGCGCGAGGAGACATCGTCGATACAGGTGTAGCCGAACACGTGGGCCATCGCCGCTTCCGCCTCGACGGCCGTTGCCGTCGCCCCGATCACCACGCCAAGCTCGCACTCCGGATCGACATTGGCGGTCAGCGAGCGGTCCCACCTGAGGACGGCGCCGTGCCCGGCCACGGACGTGGCGGCCTTGCCGTAGATCAACGGTCGCGGCGGGGTGTCGTGGTCGGGCCCGTCGTCGCCGGAGCGGTAATTCCGGCCGACCGTGTAGATCGCGCCCGGATCCGGGATCGCGGCAAGGAAGTCGACGTCGTCGAGCGGCCGGCCGCCGCCCCGCGGCTGCGCGTCCACCCACGCGGCGATCCGATGGAGCGCGTCGGGGCCGCCCGCGGCGATCTCGCGGATCGAGGCGCCCAGACCGCCGTCCGGTGGCAGCGGCAGGCAGCGATCCCCCTCCACCACCGCGACGGCGGGCCGTTCGTCCTCCAGGATCGTCGCCAGGCGCATCGGTCAGGCTCGCGCGGTCGCGTCGGCCAGGAGCGGGGCGACGGCCGCGCGCATGACGTCGGCCATGCCGCCGACGCCGGTCCAGCGCTCGAACGCGATAGCGGCCTGGGCGATGAGCATCTCGGATCCGTTCGCCGCCCGCAGGCCGCGCGCACGGGCGGCCGCGACGAGGGGCGTCTCGGCGGGCACGTACACGAGGTCGAAGACCGTCGCCGTGGCCGGCAGGCGCTCGACCGGGATCGTGGCGCCGGGGTCCACCATCCCGACCGTCGTCGCGTTGACGGCAAGGTCCGCGGTGGCCAGCGCGCCCTCGAAGGCATGCGCCCGCATCGAGCCCGATCGCCCGGCGCGCGCCCGAGCCCACGCCGGCGAACCGCTCCACCAGGGCGGCCGCCCGCTCGACCGTCCGGTTGGCCACGGCCACGCGCGCCGCGCCCGCGCGCAGGCAGGCGAAGACCACCGCGTGCGCCGCGCCACCGGCTCCCACGACCACGACCTCCGCCCCGGCCAGCGGCCGGCCCATCGCCCGTTCCACGCCGGCCTGGAACCCGGGGGCATCCGTGTTGAACCCGACGAGCCGGCCGTCGGCCGTCCGCGCGACGTTGTTGACCGCGCCGATGCCCGCCGCGTCGTCGTCGATCGTGTCGCACAGGCCGGCCACCACGAGCTTGTACGGCGCCGTCACGCCGAGCCCGAGCCAGGCATCGCTCGCGCGCGCCTCGGCGACGGCCCCGGCGACCGCGTCCGCGTCGAGCTCGAGCAGGACGTAGCGCGCGTCGATCCCCGCGGCGTCGAACGCGGCGTCGTGCATGACCTGCGAGTGCCGGCGCTTGAGCGGTTTGCCGATCAGGCCGACGCGACGGGTCATCGCCAGGGGGACGGCGGTCGGCGGACCGGCCCGGCGGTCGGCGGGAACGTGACGTTGGGGATGATCTCGTCGATCCATTGCCGAAGCTGCGCCGGGTCGGGCGTCATCGTGTGGAGGAAGAAGTACTCGACTCCGGCGTCGACCCGGGCCTGGAGCGAGGCGATGACCTCGTCCGGCGTCCCGAAGAGGTAGACCGTCTCTAGGTAGTCGGGTCCACGCTCCGAGCTCATCACCTGGAGGAACGCCCGGTGCTGCTCCTCGCGCGCCTTGGCCGGGTCGTTCGTCAGGACCAGGTGCAGGAAGTTCTCGTGCGCGACCAGGCACTCCGACGGGGACCGACCGGCCTCCCGGAACGCCGCCTGGAGCTGCCCCCAGTCGCGGGCGATATCGGCCGGCGGGCACGTCGGCCGCGGGATCCAGCCATCGGCCCGGACGGTCCGGGCCTTGACCGATTCGACGAATCGCGGCACGTCCGGCGACTTGGGGTCGGCCAGCTGCGATCCGCCACCGATCCACAGCAGGGGCCGCTCGGTCGTCCGCGGTTCGATGAACACCTCGTCGAGGTTATAGAAGGTGCCGTGGTGGGTGACCGTCTCGCCCTGGAGCAGCGGCATCATGATCTCGAGCATCTCGTCCGTGCGCTTGCCGCGTTCGGACTTGTGCACGCCGACGGCCTCGTACTCCGTGTCGTTCCAGCCGACGCCCGCGCCCAGGATCATCCGGTTGTCGGAAAGGAACTGGAGCGTGGCCAGCTCCTTGGCCAGGATGACCGGATTGCGCAGCGGCATGATCAGGATCGAGGTCCCGAGCCGGACGCGCTCGGTTGCTCCGGCCGCCACGGCGAGCGTGGCCAGCGGCTCGAGCCAGTTCACGCTGTAGAAGCGCTTCGCGGCCAGCAGGTGGTCCGTGACGAACAGCGAGTCGAAGCCGAGCTCCTCCACCGTCCGGGCGAAGGCCTTGATGCCCCGCGCACGCTCCGCGCCGTCGCCCTTCCAGACGTACGTGGGCAGGAAGACCCCGAAACGCCCGACGTTGCTCATATGCGCTCCACCTCGTGCAAAGGTTTTCTACCGACCCCGGTAGTCGGGGTCGCGTTTCTCGAGGAAGGACCGTGCACCCTCGAGCATGTCCTCGGTCTCGAAGATCCGGAGCGAGGCTTCCGTCTCGGCCGCCAGTCCGGTGTCGATGTCGGTCTCGGTCGCCAGGTCGAGCAGGCGCTTCGCCTCGCGCACCGCGATGGGTCCGCGCGCCGCGATCTCCTCGCCGATCTCGGTGGCCCGGGCGACCGCGCCGCCGGCCGCCACGACCTCGTGGACGAGGCCGATCCGTGCGGCCTCCGCGGCGTCGACGACCCGGCCGGTCAGGATCAGCTCCCGCGCCCGGGCCACCCCAACGACCCGCGGCAGACGCTGCGAGCCGCCGGCGCCCGGGACGACCGCGAGGCGCACCTCTGGCAGGCCGAGCCTGGCACGCTCCGAGGCGATGCGCAGGTCGCAGCACAGCGCCAGCTCCAGGCCGCCGCCCAGCGCGTTGCCCTCGATGGCGGCGATCGTCGGCATCGGCAGCGCGGCGAGCCGGCTGGCGACGCCCGACTCGAGCTCGTGGCGCTCGCGGCCGGCCGGTCCACGCTGCGCCTCGAACTCGCCGACATGCGAGCCCGCCGAGAACGCGCGCTCCCCGCGCCCGCTCACGACCACTGCCCTGACATCGCCCGCGGGCGCCGCGGCGAGGGTCGCAAGCGCGGCGTCGAGCTCGAGCAGCAGGTCGCGGGTGACGAGGTTGAGCGGCGGGTTGACGAGCTCCAGCTGGGCGACCCGGCCGAGCACGAGCGAGACGAGCCCGCTCACGAGGCCCGCCCCATCGTCGCGGCCAGGCCCATCGGGCCGGTCGCGTACAGGCGCGCGTCCATCGGCTTGACTCGTCGGCCACGCGGGGGCGGAAGCCCATCTGCCCGAAGACGTCGCGCTCGAGGTCGATGCCCGGGGCGACCTCGGTGAGCACGAGACCGTCGGATTCGAGGGCGAACACGGCCCGCTCGGTGATATAGCGGACCTGCTGGCCACGCTCGCGGGCGAGCCGGCCGTTGAAGGAGATCTCCCTGACCTTCGGCACGAACTTGCCGAGGCTGCCCTCGCTCGCGATGCGGACGCCGCCATCGATCTCGAGCTCGAGCCCGCGCGCCGTCAGCGTCCCGACGAAGTTGATCTTCGGCGTGCGCGCGCTGATGTTCGGGAACCCGCCCGGCCCGCGGACCCGGCCCTCGAAGGCATGGACGTTGACGTTGCCCTCGGCATCCACCTCGGCGAACGAGAGGCTGGCCACGTCGAGCCCGCCGCCGTCGTAGAAGTCGAACATGTACGGCTGGTCGATCATCGCCTGGTAGTTGAACCCGGCCCCACCCTCGTTCCCGGCCACCGGCACGCCGCCGAAGATGCCCTGCTCCACGGTCAGCACGAGCTGGTCCGTGATGCCCTCCTCCCAGGCGACCCGGCCGATGAGCTGGCTGATCCCGAACCCGAGGTTGCAGATGGCGCCCGGTGGGAACTCCAGCAGCGAGCGGCGGGCGATGATCTTGCGGACGTCGAGCGGCAGCGGCGGCTCCGGCCTGACCGGTCGGCGGAGCGCGCCGGCGTAATAGGGCGAGTCCTTCGTGATGTAGGTCTGCCACTGGTCCGGGTCGACGTAGACGTAGTCGATGAGCGCCGCCGGCACATTCACGTCGCGCATTCGCAGGCTGCCCCGGGTCGCGAGCTGGCGGACCTGGGCGATGACGATCCCGCCGCTGTTCCGGGCGGCCATCGCCATGGCAAGCATCTCGCCCTGGACGGCCTCGCCCTCCATCGTGAGGTTGCCGTCCTCGTCGGCGGTCGTCCCGCGGATGACGGCGACGTCGATGGGGAACGCGTGGAACAGGAGCCACTCCCGTCCGCGCAACGTCACGACTTCGACGAGGTCCTCGGTCGTCCGGGCATTCTGCTTGCCCCCCGTCTGGCGCGGGTCCACGTACGTGCCCAGGCCCACCTGGGTCACGACGCCCGGCCGGCCGGCCGCGATCTCGCGCATCAGCTCGGAGAGCACGCCCTGCGGGAACGAGTACGACTCGACCTCGTTCGCCTCGACCAGCGCGCCGAGGCGGGGCTCGTTGCCGATGTTGCTGCCGATCGTCCGCCGCATGAGCCCGGGCAGGCCGAGCTGGGAGAACCCGCGGTCGGCGAAGTCGCCGATCCCCACCACGCGGACCGTCGTCAGGTCGCGCGGGCGCCCGGTCTCCGTGTAGGCGGCCGCGAGCTCGTCGATGAACTTCTGGGGGAGCGCGTGCCCGGCGCCCGACCCGCCGATGACGACCGTCGCCCCGTCGCGGACCAGGCCGACCGCCTCGCGGACGTCCACGATCTTCGTCACCAGCCGCCCTCACACGTCACGGCATGTACCCCCCGGCGTTGGGGTTGAGCGTCTGGCCGAGGAACAGGCTCGAGGCGTCGGAGAGCAGGAAGATGACCGCCTCGGCCACCTCGTCCGCTCGCCCGAACCGACCGAGCGCCATGTCCCGGAGCCGCCGCTGGCCCTCGGGGCTGTCGACGAGATCGGTCGTCATCTCGGTGATCGTCACGCCCGGCGCGACCGCGTTCACCCGGATGCCCGCGCGGCCCGAACTCGCGCGCGAGCGCGCGGGTCAGGCCGATCAGTCCGGCCTTGGCCGCGCTGTACGCGGCGGTCTCCGTCACGCCCATCTGGCCGAGCCGCGAGGCGATGTTGACGATGGACCCGCTGCCCCGCTCGACCATCGAGGGCAGGACCGCCCGGCAGGTGTGGAAGGCGGCGCTGAGGTCCGTGGCGATCACCTCGTCCCAGGTGGCCGGCTCCGTCTCGAGGAACGGCCCGACGAGCGTCCGGCCGGCGTTGTTGACGAGGCCGTCCACACGCCCGAAGCGCTCGAGGACCGCCTGGACGAGGCCCGCCGCCTCCGCCCCGATGGCGATGTCCGCGGCGAACACGTCGCCATCCCCCACCGGCCGCGCGGACCCGCTCCAGCGTGGCTACGGCCGCGTCAGCGCCGCGGTGGTAGTGCACCGCGACCGTGGCGCCTTCGGCGGCAGCCTTGACGGCGACCTCCGCGCCGATCCCGCGGCTGCTGCCCGTGATGAGGACCACGCGCCCGGCCAGTGTCCCCGTCATGAGGGCGCGGGTCCCGGTCGATTTGCGAAGCACGACGCTCCGGTGGGCAGTCGATCCCAGACGCGCGCGGCGCCGCTCCCCCCGTCGAGCACCCGCGCGCGCGTACTCGAAGGCGCGCCGGCCGATCTCGTGGAGTGGCAGCCGCACCGTCGAGAGACTGGGCGCCGTGATCGCCGCCGTCTGGATGTCGTCGAAGCCCGCGACGGAGACCCGACCGGGGACGTCGATGCCGAGCTCGGCCAGGCGGCGCATGGCACCAAGCGCGAGGAGGTCGGTAGCCGCGGAGACCGCCGTGAACGGAGCCTCCCCGGCGAGCAGCCGGTCGATCCCGAGGGCGCCGCCCTCCTGGCTGAACCCGGTGCTCACGACGAGGCGCTCGTCGAACGGCAGGCCCACCGCTTCGAGGCCGCGCCGATACCCGTCCAGGCGCTGGCGGGACACGAACAGCGTGGTCGGCCCGGCAAGGAGCGCGATGTGGCGGTGCCCCACCCCGGCGAGGGCCGCGATCATGCTCGCGATCCCGGCCGCGTTGTCCACGCCGACCTCCGCCTCGCCGGACGCATGTGGGGAGAGATGCACGACCGCGGCGCCATAGGCCCGCATCGCCGCCGTGTGCCGGCGCATCGCGTTGTTGAGGACGGGATCGTCGAGACCGGAGCCCGCGAAGATCAGCGTCGCGGCCCGCATCGAGCGGAGCAGGCGCACGTAGGAGTGCTCGCGCTCAGGATCGCGGTCGGAGCTGCACGTGATGACCAGGAAGCCGCCCCGCGATGCGGCGTCCTCGACACCCCGCACGACTTCGCTGAAGTACGGGTCGGTGATGTCGTGGACGATGACGCCGACGACCGGGATGTAGCTCTTCAGCAGCCCGCGGGCCAGCGCGTTCGGGACGTAGTCGAGCTCGCGGGCTGCATCGAGGACGCGCTCGCGCGTCGCCGCGCTCACGGCGTAGGGCGCTTCGGATACGACCCGCGAGACCGTCGCCGTCGAGACGCCGGCCAACCGGGCGACGTCGGTGATGGATGTCACGCTCGTCATCCGCGATCAGAACGGGAACGTCGGTGGTTCGTCGCGCACGGTGACCCACTGCCACTCGGTGAGCGTGTCGAGGCTCGCCTCGCCGCCGTAGCGCGAGCCGTTGCCGGACTCACCCATGCCGCCGAACGGGATGATCGCCTCGTCGTTGAGGGTGCCGTCGTTGATGTGGACCATGCCGGTCCGCATCCGGTCGGCCATCGCCAGGCCCCGGCCGAGCGAGCGCGTGTAGATCGACGCGACCAGCCCATAGGAGCTGCCGTTGGCGACGGCGATCGCCTCCTCGTCGGAGTCGACGACCATGATCGGCGCGACCGGGCCGAAGATCTCGTCCGTCCAGGCCGGCGACGCGGACCCGATCTCGGTGATGACCGTCGGGCGATAGAAGAGGCCCTCGTGCGTGCCGCCCTCGAGGATCCTGCCCCCGTCGGCGATCGAGCGCTGGACGATGTCATCGACGCGCCGGAGCTGCTTCTCGTTGACGATCGGCCCGAGCTGGACGTCCTCGCGATACGGATCGCCCAGCCGAAGGCGCTTCGCCTTCTCGACGAGCGCGGCGGTGTAGTCGCCGGCCACCTTGCGCTGGACGAGGTGGCGCCCGGCCGCGAAGCACACCTGGCCCTGGAACTGGAAGGACGAGAACGCCCCGGCCGCCGCGGCGGCATCGAGGTCCGCGTCGTCGAGGACGATGAACGCGTTGTTGCCACCGAGCTCGAGCGAGACCTTCTTGAGCATCCCGCCCGCCAGCGAGCCGACCCGCCGCCCCACCGCCGTCGAGCCGGTGAACGACACGACCGGGATGTTCGGGTCCGTGACGAGGGCTTCGCCGACGTCCGCGCCGCCGACGACGACCCGGAGGAGACCCTCGGGCAGGCCCGCCTCGCGGAAGACCGCCTCGAACATCGCCCCGCCGACGACCGGCGTCTGCGGATCGGGCTTGAGGACGACCGCGTTGCCGAGAGCCAGGGCCGGCGCCACCACGCGCATCCCGAGGACCGACGGCGAGTTCCACGGGGTGATCGCCCCGACGACCCCGACCGGCACCCGCCGGACCATCGAGAGGCGGCCCTTGACCGCGGACGGCATGAGCGAGCCATACGGCTGCGACGGCAGGGTGGCCGCGTTGAGGATCTCGTGGTACGCGAAGTTCGACTCGTGGTGCATCTTGCTGAACGAGGCGCCGGTCTCGCGCTGGGTCCACGTCCCGAACTCGTCGCGGTTGGCGGCGTAGATGTCGGCGGCGCGGCGGATGATCGCCGCACGGTCCTGGTAATTGGTCGCCGCCCACGCCGGCTGGGCCGCCTTCGCCTCGGCCGCGGCGCGCGCAACGTCCTCCGGCGTCGAACCGCGGACCGTCGCGATCAGCCGACCGGTGGCCGGCTCGCGATCCTCGATCGGGGCACCGGTGCCGGGCTCCCATCCCTCGACGAACGAGCCCAGCCAGCCGGGCGTCGCCGCATCCTTCTCGTCCGGTGCGATCGCGGCCATCACTGTCCTCCTTCGGTCGAGACGGTTCCGGGCGACCCGGGATCCGTCGACCAGCGCTCGGCGTACGTGAGCGGGCGGCCCGCGGCGGCGGCTCGTTGCCCGGTCGCCGGGTCCCGCCACACCTCGCCGCGAGCGAGCACGGCGTCGATCAGGCCTTCCTCGAGATAGGCCGGGTATTCCCAGGAGCGGACCTCGAGCGCCATCTGGCCCGGATAGCCGATGAGCTCCCGGACCCCGCCATCGGTGTAGTAGCCGGCCACGATGACGAGCTGCATGGCGCCGAGTGCCGCAGGGTCATCCCGGCCGAGCGTGTCGAGGCGCGCCGCGACATCGTCGCCAAGGCCCGGCCGCAGGGCCGCCCGGAGCGGCGCGAGCAGGTCGGGCCGCGCCTTGAGCACGAACCGCAGCCGGTCGTCGCTCACGACCTCGGCCGCGGAGGGCATCCCGTGGGCCGCCGGTATCAGCTGCTCGGCGATCGCGCTCAGCGTCGCCCGCTCGGCCGAGTCGAGGGTCGCCAGCGGATCGGCGCCGGCCTCCGCGGGCGACGTCTCCCGTGCGGTCACACCGGCACCTGCTGCTCGAAGCGGGTCTCGACCATGTGGTCCGCCGCGCGCAGCGCGATCGCGACGATCGTCGAGGTCGGGTTCACGCCCGACGAGGTGACGAAGCACGACCCGTCCACCACGTACAGGTTCGGGACATCGTGGGTCCGGTTCCATCGGTCCAGCACCGACGACTTGGCGTCGTTGCCCATCCGGGCGGTTCCGAGCAGGTGCCAGCCCGAGTAGCGCATCAGCCGGTCGACTTCGATCTTGTAGGCGCCGGCGGCGTCCATCGACTCCTTGGCCCGTTCGATGTGGAAGTCGAGCATCCGTCGGGAGTTATCGGCCATCCGGTAGTGGATCTCGGGGGCGGGGATGCCCGACGAGTCGGCGACCGAGTCCGAGAGCGTGATGTGGTTCGCCTCGTCGGGCAGGTCCTCGGCGAAGAGCCCCCAGTTCGCGCCGTGGCCGAGATGGGTCCTGACGTGGGTGTGGTGCTCGGGGCCCCATGCCTGCTCGCCGGCCCGGCTCGGGAGGGCGGTGTTGATCGGGCCGCCGGTCGGCGCGAGGCCCCAGCGCGCGCCGCGGACGAAACCGCGCTTCTCGTCGGTCTCGTAGAACTCGAGCGACTCGATGAGGTCGCCGAACTGGCCCTGCCAGCTCATCAGCGGCTCCTCGAACAGCCCCGCGACGTTCGCGAACGGATGCATCATCAGCCGCTTCCCGACCAGGCCGGACGAGTTGGCCAGGCCGTCGGGATGCGCCGCGGACGTTGAGAGCAGGAGCAGCCGGGGCGTGCCGATCGCGTTGCCGGCGAGGACGACGACCTTCGCCGGCTCGAAGTGCTCGGCGCCGTCCATGTCGATCCAGGTCGCACCGGTCGCGAGGCCCTTCGCGTCGGTCTCGATCCGCCGGACGCGCGCACCCGTCACGAGGCGGGCGCCCAGGGCGATCGCCTTTGGCCAGTGGGTCAGGTCGGTCGAGGCCTTGGCGCCCTCGTTGCAGCCGGACTGGCACGTGCTCCGCTGGACGCATGGGCGGCGGCCGTCGTACGGCGTGGAGTTGATCGAGTTGAACTCCGGCCACCAGTGCCAGCCCAGCTTCGTGTGGGCGCGGGCCACCTTCAGCCCGGCCGCCCCGATCGGGAGCGGCGGCATCGGCGCATCTTCCGTATCGGGCGGATAGGCCGGATCGCCGGGCAGGCCCGAGATGCCGAACTGGCGGTCGGTCCGGTAGAAGTACGGCAGCAGCTCGAAGTAGTCGATCGGCCAGTCGTCGGCGATGCCGTCGAGCGAGCGGACGCGGAAGTCGGACGGCAGGGCCCGCGGCCAGGCGCCGGCGAAGATGATCGTGGAGCCACCAACGGCGTTGTACATGAGCGGCGAGACCGGGGTGTCGTCCTCGACGATCGGGTAGTCGCGCTCCAGGCCACGGATGTTCGGGCTGGTTGCCCAGTCCTTGCGCGCCTTCAGCTCCCAGTCGAGCTTGTTGCCGGGGTAGTCCGCCCGGTCGAGCCACTCGCCCTGTTCCAGGCACACCACCTTGAACCCGGCCTGGGCCAGCCGCAGGGCGACCACGCCGCCGGACGCGCCGGAGCCGACGATCAGGACATCCGCGGGCTCGGCGGCCATCGCTCGTTCCTCTCCTTCGACCGTCAGGACCGCGCCAACGCCGGCGCGGGCGAGGCCACCGGCGTGCCGGAGAGCAGACCGACCTCGACGAGGACGTCGGCCAGGAACGCGCGCTCGGCGTCGTCGATCGGCATGAGCGGCCGCCGGACGTGGGCCGACTCGAGCACCCCCAGGATCCGCAGGCACTCCTTGAGCCGGACCCGGTAGTCGCCGACCGGCTTCGCGAACACGACATCGGCGAGCCGCTGGACCCGGACGCCGAGCGCGCGGGCTTCGTCGATCCGACCGGCCTGCCACGCCTCGATCATCCGGACCTGCTCGCGGGTCATCACGGCGCCGAAACCGATGAGCGCGCCGGTCGCGCCGAGCATGAACGACTCGAGGATGAAGTTGTCGTTGCCGGTCAGGAGCGTGATCGGCCGGGGCAGGTCGGCGATGAGGTTCACCGTGTCCACGAACCGGCGGGCGTCGAACGACGCCTCCTTGATCGCGATCACACCGTCCACGGCCGCCATCGCCCGGAGCGTGTCGGGCTCGAAGTTCACGCCGGCCAGCGCCGGCTGGAGCTGGAACAGGATGAGCGGCAGGCCGACGCCGGCCACCGCCTCGAGGTAGTTCACCGGGACGCGGACGTCGAGCGGCTCGCTCAGGTAGGCCGGGATCGGGAACGTGAGGAGCGCATCGGCGCCGGCCGCCTGGAAGTCCGTGGCCTGGCGCACGGCGGCGTCGGTGGAGGGCCCGGCGAGCCCGGCGACGATCGGGATGTCCGTCACGTCGCGGACGATGCGCAGGATCCGGACCTTCTCGTCGTGGGTGAGGTGGGGACCCTCGCCGGTGTCGACGTTGATCGCCAGGGCCACCGGGCCCTGCTCCACGACCCACGCGATATACGAACGCAGGGCGGGCTCGTCGATGGCGCCGTCGGCGGTCATCGGGAGCACCGTGGCCGGGATCAGACCGTCGAGGTTCAGCGCCATGTCGCCCTCTCCAAAAGCCCGTGATCGTCGCGACGGTAACCGTTTTCTATCCTACGCTGCAAGGCGTCCCGGCTGCCGCGCGAATCGTGCGCGGACCGGCCTGACGCTCGATAATCGATCGACGTTTGGAGGAGCAGGGCGTGGGCCAGCTCGACATCTTCAGCCTCGAGGGTCGAGTGGCCCTGATCCCGGGTGGCAGCGGCGGCATCGGCTCCGCGCTCGCCGAGGCATTCGCCGGCGCGGGAGCGCGCGTGGCCATCGCGGGCCGTTCGAAGGAGGCCGCCGACGCGACCGTGGAACGGGTCCGGGCGGCCGGCTCCGAGGGGCTGGCCATCACCGGCGACGCCACGGACGAGGCCGACGCCGAGCGGATGGTCGCCGAGACCGTGGACCACTTCGGGCGCATCGACATCATCGTCAACGCCGTGGGCGGCGGGGCGGGCAAGGTCCTGCACCCGGCCGAGGCGTATCCCCGCGAGTCGTGGGACTGGATCATGGAGCTCAACGTCCGGAGCACGATCGTCCCGACCCAGGCCGCCGTGCGCGCGATGATGGCGGCCGGCCACGGTGGTGCGGTCTTGAACATCTCGTCGGTCCGAGCGAACCTCGGCATCAACGCCGGCTATTCCGCCTACGTGGCCGCCAAGGGCGCGATCAGCTCGCTGACCCGTCAGTGGGCCACGGAGTGGGCGAAGCACGGCATCCGGGTCAACGCGATCATGCCGACCTTCGTGGACACGCCCCAGGTCGCGTCGCTGCTTGCCGATCCGGCGTTCAAGGCTGGGATCGTCAACCGCATCCCGCTCGGCCGGGTCGGCGAGACCCGCGACATCGTCGGGCCGGCCATCTTCCTCTGCTCCGATGCCGCCTCGTTCGTCACCGGCCACGTCCTCAGCATCGACGGCGGACTGACCGCCACGCAGTAGCCCGTCTATCCAGGAGACATCCCGACATGGCCACCGCCCCGCTCGAGCTCGAGCGCGTCACCCCGAACGTCTACACGACCACGAAGCTGCGCGGCTGCAACCCGAGCTTCGTCGTGACGTCCGGCGGGGTCGTCGTCATCGACACGCCTCAGCTCCCGACCCGCGCGGTGGCCATGCGCGAGGCCGCCGAGTCGCACGGCCCGATCCGCTACCTCATCAACACCGAGAACCACGTCGACCACATCTTCGGGAACCACTGGTTCCGGGGAGCGGGTGAGGTCGTCAACCACAAGGCCCTGTGGGACATCTTCATGGACCCCAAGGCCGCCCTCGATCCGTTCGCCTATGCGCTCGAGGCCGTCCCGACCGACGACCCCGAGGGCGCCGCGATCATCCCGGACCGGGATGCCTACTACGCCGACCTGCCGCGCGGGACGGTCGTCTTCACGGGAGACCTGACGCTGCGCGTCGGCAAGCACACGATCCACTGCCTGTGGACGCCCGGCCACACGCCCGGGCAGCTCGCCGTGCACGTCCCCGAGGAGCGGGTCGTCTTCACCGGCGACACGATCTTTTCCGGCTGCCAGACCTGGCTGATGACCTCGAACGTGGACCAGTGGCTCGAGGCCCTCGAACGGATCCGGGCGCTGGAGGACGTGGATCACGTCGTCCCCGGGCACGGACCCGTGGTGACGCTCAAGTACATCGAGACCCAACGCGCGGTCCTGATGGCCTGGAAGGCGGCCGTCGCCGATGCGGTGGCCAAGGGCTGGTCACGCGAGGAGACCATCGCCCAGGTGCGCTTCGACGACGCCTTCGGGCCGGTCGACGTCGGACAGGCTTACATGATGGATCACATCCAGAACAACAACGCCGGTTCGCTCTGGGACAAGCTCACGGCGCTTGGGTACTCGAAAGGCCGCTGACGGGCGCTGTGTCTCTCTCCGACGATGTCGTCACTCTGCGGCCCTGGTCGAGAGATGATGCCGGGTTCATCGCCGACGCAAGCGTCGACCCCGCGATCCAGCGATATTCGGTCCCGCATGATCGCCGTGGCCACCCAAGTCCGCCGGCGTCGATCACGGATGCCGAGGCAACGATCGACGAATTCGCGGCGAACTGGCGCGCGTCTGCAACGACGGGAAGGCCATCCGGGGTCACCTTCGCGATCACCGAGGCCCGGTCGGGCGACTTGGCCGGCATGTGTGGCGTTGACGACTGGTCAGACGAGGACGTCGTGCAGATTGGCTACTGGCTTGCACCAAGGGCGAGAGGACGGGGCTTCGCGACTCGAGCGGTGATCCTGCTGACGCGCTGGCTGTTCGAGCTGGGAGCAGCTCGCGTCTTCTTGACGATTGTTGCGGGCAATGAGGCGTCGGTCGAGGTCGCCCGCCGTGCCGGGTTTGTGTACGAAGGAACGATGCGCTCCCATGGCGTATGGCGGGACGAGCGATGCGACGTGATGTGGTTTGCCGCGCTGCCAACGGAGTGGACGCACCGCTGATCCGTAGGCGAACCGACCTGTCCCTACCCTCGGGCTGCATGCCTGGTGACGTGTCCCCGTTACTTAAGCGCGACCAGCTTCGACTTCGGCGGCACGGGTGCGGCCCGCGAGGGCGATGAGGTCCTCGTGGAGCTCGAACCAGACGCCGTGGTAGCTGTCCACCCGGGGAGATGCCACGTAGCGGCCGTCGCCGCCGGGCGCGCTCGAGCGCCTTGGAGAGGCGAGCCCGGTAGTCCGCCAGTCGTCGCGGGCCGGCCTCGGCGCCGCTGAACCACGCCTCCGCGTCGCGTGTCGACGGCCGCGAGCCGATCGAGGACGGCGCTGTCGTAGGCCGGGTCGGTGTGATCGTTGACCACGCCGGTCTCGGCGTCGCGGAGCTGCCACGCCGTGGCCGTCGCCTTCACCCGATGATCGAGCTCGAGGAAGGCGTCGAGCGCGGCGCCGGCCGCAGCGTCGCCCCAGGTCTGGCGATCGGCCGCGAGCAGCGTCGCCGCTCGTTCCCTGCCCGCGGGACTCAGCTTGAGCGCGCCGGCCGAGGTCGCGACGAGCCCGTCGATCGCGAGCTGGTCGAGGATCGGTTCCACGTCGGCCGGCGCGGCCAGGACCGCCTCGGCGACCTGGGGCAGCTGGGCGAATCCCTTGATCGCGAGGACGCGGAGCACCTGATCCGGTGTCACCTTTCGGGCCTGCGGCGGCGAAACGGCCGTTGGCCCCCCGGCGGTCTCGGGCGCGTCGGAGGCCGGGGCGACGTCGATGCCAAGCTCCGTCGCCCACCCGAGGAGGGTCCGAACCTCGGGGACGACCTCGGTCGTACCGGGGATCACGCCTTCGAAGACCTCGCCGGTCCGGCCGTCGATCGTGATCACGTCCCCCGGCGCGAGCGTCCGGTCGCCGATCGTGACCCGGTCGTCCGCCACGATCAGGCCCGTCGCCCCGACGACGGCCGGGATCCCCCAGCCGCGGGCGACGACCGCAGCGTGGCTCGCGAGCCCGCCCCGCGAGGTGAGGATGCCGGCCGCCACGGACATCCCGTGGACATCGTCCGGGGACGTCTCGGCCCGGACGAGGATCGCGGGAGCACCGCCGGCCGCAGCCGCCTGGGCGGCCTCGGGGGTCGTGGCGATCCCGCCGCTGGCCATCCCCGGCGATGCGGGCAGGCCCGTGAGGAGCGGCCGGACGAAGCTGCTCCGCGCGCTGGTGGTCGTCGGAGGGTCGGCGAGGAGCGGGCGCACGCGCTCGACCGCCTCGGGCCTGTTCAGCGGGAACGACGCGTCTTCGGCCATGTCGACAGCCATGCGAACGGCCGCAGCAGGGCTGCGCTTGCCGACGCGGACCTGGAGGAGCCAGAGCCGGCCCGACTCGATCGTGAACTCGATGTCGCACAGGTCCCGGAAGTGGTGCTCCAGACGCGTGGCGGCCGCGCGGAGCTCGGCGGCGACCTCCGGCAGGCGCTCGTCGAGGACGGCGATCGGCTCGGTCCGGTGGGTGCCAGCCACGACGTCCTCGCCCTGGGCCTCGAACAGCACGTCGCCGTACAGGGCGGCCTCGCCGGTCGCCGGATCGCGGGTGAAGAGCACGCCGGTCGCCGAATTCGGGCCCGCGGTTGCCGAAGACCATCGCCTGGACCGTCACGGCCGTGCCCAGATCGTCGGGGATGCCCTCCTTGCGCCGATAGGCCCGGGCGCGATCGCTCTCCCACGAGCGGAAGACGGCCTCGATGGCGAGGCGCAGCTGGGCCCACGGATCGGACGGGACCTCGGCCACGCCGACGATCGAGCGGAAGCTCGCCTCGAAACGGTCGCGGCACGAACGGGCGAATGCCGCGTCCCCGGTGGCACGGGCCAGCCCTTCGGTCGTCGCGTCGTTGAGGCCCAGGTCGAGGATCGTGTCCATCATCCCGGGCATCGACACGGGCGCGCCCGAACGGACGCTGACGAGCAAGGGGTCGTCCGGGTCGCCGAAGCGCCGTCCGAGGACGGCCTCGACCCCGCCCATCCGCTCCCGCAGCTCCTCGTCGAGGCCCGCCGGCCAGCCACCGGCGAGGAACCGGCGGCACGTCTCGGTCGTGATGACGAAGCCCGGCGGGACGGGCAGGCCGAGCTCGCGGGCCATCACGCCGAGGTTCGTGGCCTTGCCGCCGAGGAGGGCCCGAGCGTCCGGCTCCGACAGGCCGAGCGGCTCATCAAGCGTGTACGCGAACGTCACGGCATCACCGAGCCTGCGTCTCGGCGTCGCGGAGCGCCCGCCAGACCCGCTCCGGGCTGAGCGGCAGGTCCCGGATGACGACACCGGTCGCGTCCCGGACCGCGGCGGCCACGGCCGGCGCCACGTTGAGCAGCGCGCCCTCGCTCATGCCCTTGGAGCCGTACGGCCCGGGGCCGTCCTCGTTCTCGACGATCGCGCTCTCCATGTGCCACGGCAGGTCCATGCTCGTCGGGATGCGATAGTCGATCGCGCCCAGGTTCCGGATCCGCCCCTCGTCGTCGAGCAGGATCTGCTCCATGAACGTGTGCCCGAGGGCCATCACCGCCGCGCCCTCGTCCTGGCCGCGGACCTGCCCGGGATGCAGCGCCTTGCCGACGTCGGAGACCGTCACGTGGCGGGTCACGGCGACATCGCCGGTCTCCCGGTCGACCTCGACCTCGACGGCCGTGCAGTTGAACTCGAAGAACGCCGCGGTGCCACCGAGCGGGTGGTCGGGTTCGGCCTCCTTGCGCATCTCGCCGATGCCGATGACCTCGCCACCGAGCGGCGCCAGGCCCCGGATCAGCACGTCGCGGATCGGCAGCGTCCGGTCGCCGATCCGGACCTCGCCGCGGTCCACGACGATGTCCGCCTCCACGGCTCCCTCGAGGCGTGCCGCCATCGCGCGCAGCTTCTCCTGCACGATCCGGCACCCGTTGAGCACCGCGGTCCCCATCAGGACCGAGGAGCGGCTCGCCGAGGTCTGCTGGTCGTAGGGCACGACGGCCGTGTCGCCCATCACGACGGTCACCCAGTCGAGCGGCGCGCCGAGTTCCTGGGCGGCTATCTGGGCGAAGATCGTGCGCGCTCCCTGGCCCATGTCGGACGTGCCCGCGTGGACGATGACGCTGCCGTCGGCCAGGAGGCGCACGGTCGCGTAGGACAACCCGGTCGTCGGCCCGGACTTGAGCCCGAGGGCGATGCCGCGACCCCGGCCCGGGGGCGTCGGACTGCCCCAGCCGATCAGCTCGGCGGCCCGTCGGACGGTGACGGCCCAGTCGCCGTCCGCCGGTCGGTCGCCGGGGATGAACGCGTCGCCGGGCTTGGCCAGGTTCCGCAGGCGGAGCTCCAGCGGGTCGATGTCGAGCGCTCGCGAGGCCTCGTCCATGTTCGATTCGACCGCCCAGATCTGCTGGGGATTGCCGAAGCCGCGGAACGCCGTCGACGGCGTCGTGTGCGAGAGCACGCTGCGCGCGACGATCCGCATCGCCGGCGTGAGGTACGGGCCGCCGGACGTGTAGCTGCCCTTGGCGACCGTGCGATCCGCGATGTCGGCGTAGGCGCCGATGAGGTAGTTCGCCTCCACGTCGCGGAAGACCAGGCCGCCGTCCCGCCGGAAGCCCGTCCGCACGCGGATCTCCGACGCGCCGCGGCGAACGGCCTGGAACGTCTCCTCGAGGGTCAGCACGAGGCGGACCGGCCGGCCTGCCCGGAGCGCCATGAACGCGACCAGCGGCTCGTACTTGGCGTGCTGCTTGCCACCGAACCCACCGCCCGGGTCGGGCGCGAAGATGCGCACCTTCGACAGCGGCATCCCGAGGACGCCGGCGATGACGCGCTGGAGCCAGTTGGGGTGCTGGATCGAGCTCCAGACGGCCACCCCGTCGCCGTCCGGCGCCGCGATGAACGCGTGGGGCTCGATCGCGAACTGGGTGACCATCGGGAAGCGGTATGTGCCCTCGACGACGACGTCGGCCTGCGGTGCCGCCGCGTCGACGTCGCCCCAGCCGTAGTGGTGCTCGCGGAGGATGTTCGTGGCACCGAGCGGATCGCCGGGACGCAAGCGAGGGGTCCTGGACGAGCGGCGCGTCGGGCGCGAGCGCGTCGGCGATGGTCACGACGGCAGGGAGGGGCTCGAAGTCGACCCGGACGAGGCGCGCCGCCTCCTCGGCCGCGTCGAGGGTCTCGGCCGCGACCGCGGCGACTGGCTCTCCGTGATAGTGCGTCTCGCCGACCGCGATCACCGGCCGGTCGCGGAACTGCGGTCCGAAACGCGGCACCGGCTGGGGCAGGTCAGCCGCGGTCATCACGAAATGGACGCCCGGTACGGCGAGCGCGGCGCTCGTATCGATGCCCCGGATTCGCGCGCGGGCGTGATCGAGCGTCACGAGCTTGGCGTGGAGCGTCCGCTCGAGACGGATATCGGCCACGTACGCCTGGCGGCCGGTCACCCGATCGAGCCCGCCGACGCGCGCCGGCGAGTCACCCACCCGGCCGTTCGTCATCGGCCGGGGTCCGTGGGGGCCGCGGTCGCGAGCCCTTCGGCCGCGAGCTCGACCGCCTCGAAGATCTGCTCGTACCCGGCGCAGCGGCACAGGTTCCCGGCGAGGCCCTCCTCGATCTCCGCGCGCGTCGGGTGCGGCGTGTGGGCGAGCAGCGCGGCGCCGGACACGAGCTGGCCTGGGATGCAGAACCCGCATTGCGCGGCTCCGGTCGCGAGGAACGCAGCCTGGAGCGGATGCAGGTCGGCGCCCGTCGCAAGGCCTTCGACCGTCGTGATGTCCCAGCCGTCCGCCTCGGCGGCCAGAACGAGGCAGGCGTCGACGCTGCGATCGCCGACGAGGACCGTGCACGCCCCGCACTCCCCGACGAGGCAGCACTCCTTCGTGCCCGTCAGTCCGGCGTCGTCGCGGAGGACCTCCAGGAGCGTGTGATGGGGCTCGATCTCGAGGGTGACGTCTCGCCCGTTGACGACCAGGGCCAGGCGCCGCGTCATGCCGGCGCTCCCCCGCCCTGTCGCTCGGCCAGACGCTCGATCGCGCCCGCGACGGCCCGCAGCCCGAGGACGCGGAGCATCGCCAGGCGGTACTCGGGGCTCGCCCGCATGGAGCGTGGCGAGGGGCTTGCCGCGACGAACATGACCTCGAGCCGCTCCATCCGGGCGGCGTCCGACGACGCCGGGTCGGCGAGGACCCCGGTCTCGTCCACGACGAGCAGCGGGCGCGGTCCGAGGCTCCCGTAGGCGATCCTGCGTGACGCCGTCCGCGGTGACCGCGCAGGCCAGCGTCACCGACGCGAGGTCGTGCCCGCGCCGCCGGGTCCGGCGCACGTGGATGGCGCCCGCCGGCGCGCTCGGTCGCGGCAGCTCGATCGCCGTGATGAGCTCGCCCCGGGCGAGCGTCGTGACCCCGGAGCGGACGAACACCTCGTCGATCGGGATCGTCCGCTCGCCGTCCGGTCCGGCGACCACGACCCGCGCCCCATACGACGAGGAGCGCCGGAACGGTGTCCGCGGCCGGGGACGCGTTGCCGATGTTCCCCGCCAGCGTCGCCCGATTACGGATCTGGACCGACCCGACGACCGCCGCCCCGTCGGCCAGGGCACGGAAGTCGCGGCGGATCCGCGGGTCCTCCGTGATGTCGGTCATCACGGTCCGTGCCCCGATCCGCAGCCCGCCGTCGCCGGTCTCGACGATGCCCGCGTCGAGCTCCGCGAGACCCTTGACGTCCACCACCGTCCGCGGCCGGATCGTCCCGTCGCGCAGGCGGATGATCAGGTCCGTGCCGCCGGCGAGCGGCCGCGCGACGTCGAGCCCGCCGTCCGCGAGCAGCGCGACCGCGTCGGCCAGACGCGTGGGTCGCTCGTAGACGAAGTTCCGCACGGGCCCGGGTCTAGAGGACCCGATCCACCTCGTCCAGGAGGACCTGGGGATCGGCCGCCCGGACGAAGAAGAACGGCCGCTGCACGAACCGCTCCACGAAGTCGGCCCGCGCGGCCCGCAACGCGTCGGTGTCCACGATCGGCATCGGGATCCCGGGCGCGAGCAGCTCGTTCAGGAGGAAGTAGTTCTGCAATGAATGGAACGTCTGGAACCCGCGCTCGAAGGGGATCAGCTCGGTCGTCGACGCGTCGAAGTTGCCGTCGATCGCCGGCACGATCACGACGTCGACCATCGTGGGTTCGGCGTGGATCACCCATGTCGGCATCGAGCCGAAGAACTTCTCCACGCCTCGGTCCGGCGCCGCCTTGTCGGCGCGCTCGGTGCCCTCCGTGCGCTTCTTGAGGAACGGCGACTTCGAGCCCATCACGGCCACGCCCGTCTCGTCGATCACGGTCGTCTCGGTGGACACGAGCTCGGCCCCGCGGCGGCAGGCCTCGATCTGGCCCATCGACTTCCCGTGGTTCGACTCGCCTCCCAGGAACAGGACCGTCTTCTCGCGGTACCGGACGGCCGACGCGTGGAACGGGTGCAGGCCGACGGCCTCCATCCGCAGCGCCAGCATCGTGACGATGACCTTCTGGATCGGGCCGGCCGGCCACGGCCCGCGGAACGTCATCCGGTGCCCGTCGTAGGCGATCGCCTTCGGCTCGTCGCGTTGCCAGACGATGTCGGGCTCGCCGAGGCTGACCTCCGACGAGACCCGCACGTCGGCGAGGCGGTAGTTCAGGAAGTTCATGTCGTCGAGGACGTGCTCGAGCGGCTCCCCGCCGTGGACGTCGACCCGCAGTCGCGCGGACCCGGCGGAGAACTCCTCGGACAGGAGCGGGGTGGTCGAGGCGGTCATGGGTCCCTTCGCTGGCGGTCGGGTGCCGGGTCGTGTTCGGTGGCGGGCATGCGGCTGGCCATGGGGCGGCCCCTTCAGGTCCCGATCGCGGAAGCCGGCGCGACCGGTCCGGCGGCAGGCTCGCCGCGCAGGATCTCCACCCGGCCCGCAGTGCCATCCACCCGCACCCGATCGCCGGTCACGATCCGGTGGGTGGCCACGGACGTGCCGATGACCGCCGGGATGCCGAACTCCCGGGCCAGGACTGCCGGGTGCGACGTCGTGCCGCCCGTGTCGGTCACGAGACCGGCGATCTTGGTGAACAGGACGACCCAGGCCGGGTTCGTCATCTGGCAGACGAGGATGTCGCCGTCGCGCACCTCGTCGAACTCGTCCACGGTGCGCACGACGCGGGCGATCCCCTCGACGATCCCGGCCGAGGCGCCCAGGCCCGAGACCACCCGCTGGTCATCGGACTGGGTCTGGTAGAAGCGGTCCGGGTAGCCCCAGTTGACGAGGTACGGGAACGCCAGCTGCGACGGCGTCACCGTGCCGACCCAGTCGCGCGGGTGGACCTTCGCGGCGGCCTCGCGCTCCCGTCGGCGTCCGGCGACGATCGCCCGTGCGTCGATCGCATCGGCGCTCCCGATGAGGCCCCGGAGCTCGTTGTAGCGGAGGAACATCACGTCGTCCGCCTCATCCAGGCGCCCGGCCTCGACGAGCTTCTCGCCGACCGCGATCAGGACCAGCCGGACGTGGGCGTTGGCGCCCTGGTCGATGTAGAAGTGATGATCCGGCGTGAGCGGCGCCATGCGCAGGTTGACGGCGTTGGCCGCCTGCATCTCGGCGAGCGCCTCGCCGCTGAGTCCCGCGAGGATCTCCCAGGAGGCCGCCTCGATGTCGGCGCGCATCGCCGCGATCGCGCTCGGGAAGTCGTAGTCCGTTTCGAGATAGCCGCGTACGAGCTCGAGGGCGGGCTCCATCTGCTCCCGGACCGTGGGGAAGATGAACTCGTGGCTCCACACGGCGTGCCACCCGAACTCGCGCTGGTACGGCTCGACCCGTTCGGCGATGAACCGGCGGCCGCGCTCACTGGCCCTGAGCGCCGCGGCGATGTCCGCGGCGGCCTCGGAGGCGAAGGCCGCCCGCAGCTCCGCGTCGTCGCGGACCTCGTTCTTCATGCGCCAGAGCGCCTCGATCGAGTCCCAGTTGCGGTCGGAGGCCGAGTTCTGGAGCCGGCCGAGCAGGGCCTCGTCGACGCTGCCCCGGGTCTTCTCCATCACCGCGCGGAGCTTCAGCGTCGCGGACAGCTGGGCGAAGTTGAGCATCCAGTGGATCTTCCAGTGGCGATCGTGGACGTCGATCGCGTCCTCGAGCAGGCACGCGACGTCGGCCAGGCTCATCCCCGCGACGGCGTCCAGCCGCTCCTCGAGATATGCAAAGTTGCGTTCCATCTCCGGCCGCAGCCGGTCCCGCCACCAGTCGGCGAAGTCGCGGCCGTAGACCGGCAGGACCGTGTCGAGATACGCACCCATCGTCGTCGCGAACGCGGCGTCCCGGGGCACGCGGGCCAGGTAGCGCGAGCTGTACTCCGTGCCCTCGATCCGCATCTGCGGGTCGGCCGGGATCGCGGTCGTGTAGACGTAGCCGTTGACGTTCTTGGCGAGCCAGTCGACCGCGAACGGCGTGCCGAACCGTCGGAACATGTGGTCGCAGCTGAGCCACCACCCGCCGATGTCGAAGAACATCGGGCTCACCGGGTGCGGGATGTGCAGGTCGTCGTAGACCCAGAAGAAGTCCTTCTCGATCTCGGCATCCCAGGTCACCGGGAATGACGCGTCCCCGAGGAACTGGCCGAGGATCTCCTCTCCCTGCGCCACGGGCTGGTCCTCCAAGGTGGCTCCAGGAGCCGGGTCACCCCTCCGAGACGTCATCGAGCATGCTACCCGGCGGCCGCTCGGCGCGGCGGGCGGCCACGTGTGGGCCGCGTGGCGTCAGCGGGCGACGGCCATCTCCTTGCGCGCCTTCTCCCAGTCGGCCTTGAACGTGGCGATCCCCTTGTCGGTGAGGGGGTGGTGGACCATCTGCTGGAGGACCTTGAACGGCAGCGTCGCGATGTGGGCGCCGGCCAGCGCGGCCTGGGTCATGTGCAGCGGGTTGCGGATCGACGCGGCCAGCACCTCGGACTCGATCTCGTGGATCGCGAAGACCTCGGCGAGCTCGCGGATCACGATCATCCCGTCCTGGTTGATGTCGTCGAGACGGCCGACGAACGGGCTGATGAGGCTGGCCCCGGCCTTGGCCGCGAGGAGGCCCTGGTTCGTCGTGAAGATGAGGGTGCAGTTGGTCTTGATGCCCTCGGCCTTGAAGCGGCTGATCGCCTCCAGGCCGTTCTCGCTCATCGCGACCTTGACCACGATGTTCTTGGCGATCTTGGCGAAGGCGCGACCCTCGGTCAGCATGCCCTCGACATCGTCCGCCACGACCTCGGCGCTGACCGGTCCCGGCGTGATCTTGCAGACCTCCGCGAGGACCTCCTCGTACGTCGCGTTGCTCACCTTCGCGTAGAGGCTCGGGTTGGTCGTGACCCCGTCGAGGACGCCCCAGCGCGCGACGGTCCGGATCTCCTCGATGTCGGCGGTGTCCAGGAAGATCTTCATGGGGCGGGTCCCTCCGAGGGATGCGGCGGCGGCGGTTGAGCGCCGGTTTGAAACGCAGATGGGCGACGCTCCGCTGCCAGGTCGGGCCTGGCGGGAACGTCGCCCATCATGGTACGCCGGGGGGCGTGAGCTCGCGGAGGCGACCCCCCGGCAGGAGCTGGCGAGTCGCTACTTGGCCGGCGCGAACCGGACGAACTTCGCCGTGTAGGTGCCGTCCGCGTTCTTGACGCCGATGGCCATGCCGCGCCCGGTGGTCGGGATGTCGGCGATGGCCTTGGCCTTGCCGGCGCTGCGAACGACGGTGGTCGCGTCGAGGCCGAACGCCTGCTTGGTGCCGTCCTTGAGGGTGATCGTCACGCTCGTCGCGGACGCGGCGCTGAAGGTCCCGCGGACGTAGAGGACCGTCTTCTGGCCGTCGGCCGTCGAGACCGTGATCTCGGCCCGCTCGGTCTTGCCGATGATCGCGCGGAGGATGCCGCCGCCCTTGAGCTTCGCGGCCGCGGGCTGGTCAGCGGTCGTGCCGTCGACGCCGATCGCGGCCACGAGGGCGGCGTCGTCACCGAGCCCGAGGGCCGCCGACGCGTCGGTCGCCTCGTCGACCGCGGCGGCGGGCGCCGCTGGAACGGCCGCCGTGCGCGGGGCTCCGCTCGACGCCGCGGCGGCGCCCACGGCAAACGCGAGGACGAGTGCTCCGGCGCCGACGAGGAGCCGGGTCGGTCGAAGGTCGAATGAAACGCGCATCGCTGGGTCTCCCGACCCGGTCCACCCTGCCGAGCGCGCCCACCGGGACATCCGATCGGAGCGCCGGCCCGTCACCGGGTCTGCTGATCAGACGATGCGCCCGGCCCGGCGCGCCTGCTGCCGGCGCGGGACGGCCGGATGTAAGCGGACTGCAAGCGCGCGGTGCGCGGGCGCGCCGCGGTGGGTGGCGGCTCGGCCGCGCGAACGCGTAAGGCCGGGTCAGGCCTCGGCGGGGGTCGGCTCGGAGACGTGGACCTTCGGGCTCTCGGCGCGGCCCGCCGACGGACCCGGGACGACCGCCCGGGACCGCAGCTCGGGCTCGCGGCCGGCCTGGACGGCCAGGGCGCTCGTGACGAACCCGTCGAACAGCGGGTGGGGCCGTTCCGGCCGGCTCTTGAACTCCGGGTGGAACTGGCTGGCCACGAACCACGGGTGATCGCGCAGCTCGACGATCTCCACGAGCCGGCCGTCGGGCGACTGCCCGGACAGGGCCAGCCCCGCGGCCTCGAGCGTCTGCGCGGTAGCGGTTGTTCACCTCGAAGCGATGGCGGTGGCGCTCGTAGATGACCTCGCTGCCGTACACGGCGGCCGCCTTCGAGCCGGGCGTCAGCCGGGCGGGGTAGAGGCCGAGGCGCATCGTCCCGCCCTTGTCCTCGAGCTCGCGCTGGTCGGGCATGAAGTCGATGACCGGGTTGTCGGTGAACATGTCGAACTCGGTCGAGTTGGCGTCGCCGGTCCCGATGACCTCGCGGGCGAACTCGATCACGGCGCACTGGAGGCCGAGGCACAGGCCGAGGTACGGGATCCGTCGCTCGCGGGCCCAGTGGGCGGCGAGGACCTTGCCCTCGATGCCGCGGTGGCCGAAGCCGCCGGGGACGAGCACGCCGGCCGCGCCGTCGAGGCGGTCGGCGACGTTCTCGGCGGTCAGAGCCTCCGAGTCGACCCAGCGGACGTGGGCGTCCACCCCGTTGGCCCACGCGGCGTGCTTGAGCGCCTCGGTCACCGACAGGTAGGCGTCGGGCAGCTCGATGTACTTGCCGACCAGGGCGATCTCGAGCGCCGGCTTCGGCGCCTTGATCCGGTCGACGAGGGCACGCCACGAGGCGAGGTCCGGCTCGGCCTCCGGATCGCCGATGCCGAGCTCGCGGACGATGAGCTTGCCGAGGCCGGCAGCCTCGAACTGGAGCGGCACTTCGTAGATCGTCTCGGCCGTCTCGGCCGGGATCACCGCATCGATCGCGACGTCCGTGAACAGGGCGATCTTGTCGCGGATCTCGTCGCTCACCGGATGGTCGGAGCGCAGGACGATGACGTCGGGCTGGATGCCGATCCCACGGAGCTCCTTGACCGAGTGCTGGGTCGGCTTGGTCTTGAGCTCGCCCGTCGCGGCGAGGGCCGGCAGCAGGGTCACGTGGACGTACAGGACGTTGGCCCGGCCGACGTCCTTGCGCATCTGGCGGATGGCTTCGAGGAACGGCAGGCTCTCGATGTCGCCGACGGTCCCGCCGACCTCGACGATGACCACGTCCGGATCGCCGTCGCGGGCGACGCGGGTGATCCGTTCCTTGATCTCGTTCGTGATGTGGGGGATGACCTGGACCGTCCCGCCGAGGTAGTCGCCGCGGCGCTCCTTGGCGATGACCGCCTGGTAGATGCGGCCGGTCGTGACGTTCGAGAGCTGGGTCAGGTTCTCGTCGATGAACCGCTCGTAGTGCCCCAGGTCGAGGTCCGTCTCGGCGCCGTCGTCGGTGACGAAGACCTCGCCATGCTGGTACGGGCTCATCGTGCCCGGATCCACGTTGATGTACGGATCGAGCTTGAGGATGGAGACGTGGAGCCCGCGGGCCTTGAGGAGCCGGCCGATGCTGGCGGCGGTGATGCCCTTCCCCAGGGAGGAGGTGACGCCTCCGGTCACAAAGACATACTTCGCCATAGGTCAGGCCTCCGGGGGTTTTTCCAATGCTATCGGAAAGGCCGCCCGGCGTCGAATTGAGGAGACGCCGCCACCGGCGCTAGCCCGGCCAGCGCGCCTCAGGTCTCGAGGGACGGCTCGCGGTCGTCGGCCATGGTCGCCTGAGCCGCCCGGGCGGGTGCACCCTCTCGCACGTCGCTGGCCGCCGCGGGTCGCGCATCGAGGAGGGCGTCCAGGCGGGCCATGAGGGTGTCCGCGCGGAGGCGTCCCAGGATCTCCCGCGCCTCGCGCTCGGCCTCTACGGCACGCTGGCTCCCGGCGGACAGGAGGGCAGCGGCTGTCATCTGACTGACCGCCAGGCCGAACAGCAGCTCGGTCTCGCGCCACAGCTCGGCCGCACCGGCGAACGCGCTTCCGGCATCTGCCCCCGACAGGGCCTGTACGCCCGCCTCGAGGGTCAGGCGATACGCCTGGAAGTGGCGACCCCGGATGCCGATCGCATCGAGCCGGCCGAGGGCCGCGACGGCCCGGACATGATCGCGGCTCCAGAGGGCGGCAAACCCGGCGGCGACGGCGCCATCGGTCGCGTAGAACGGCTCGACGTCGCTCATGTGCTGCGACGCGAACGCGTCGCCCAGCGAGCCGGTCGCCAGGCCGAGCCACGCCCGGAAGACCTTGTGCTGCGCCTCGTTCTGGGCATCGTTGGCGGCCCCTGCCCAGTCCACGATCCTCGTCATGAGGTCGGCGGGCACGGCGCCTGAACGGTAGGCGTGGACGAGGGCGATGGCCGATGAAGGCTCGAGGCTGTTGACCGTCTGGATCGGCGCCTCGGAGAAGAGCTGCTCGCCGGTCTCGACGATCCAGTCCCACTCGCCGGTCGCCAGTGCGCATATGGCAGCGTTCCCGAAGAGGCTCTCGGTCCAGCTGACGTAGCCCCGCCGCCGGGCCAGCGAGAGGCCTTCGCGGGCGATCGCCAGCCCTTCCCGCGGGTCGTTGGGGAGCTGGAACTGGCTGATGTTCTGACGCGCACGTAGCTCCTCTGGGACGAGGCTGTGCTCGCGGGCGAGCTCCAGGACCCCGGTCATCAGGATGATCGCCTCGCGGCGACGCCCCGCGTAGGCGAGCGCGACACCCTTGGTCATCACCGCATCGGCGATGATGGACGTGTCGTCGAGGCGCTCCGCCTCCACGAGGGCCTGGTCCGCGAGCTCGACGGCCCGCTCGTTCTCATCGTGGAAGACGAGTGCGCGGGCGAGGGCCGCCCGGAGGCCGACGACATTGCGGTCCTTGGGCAGGTCGGCGAAGCGCTCCACGCCCGAACCGAGGATCTCGATCGCCTCGTCGAGCTCGCCGGCGAACATCGACATGAGCCCGAGGTCGGTCGTGATCCTCGCCTCTGTGCTGCGTTCGCCGGCCGCCCGGTGGAGCTCGATGGCCTCGCGGTAGGAACGCGCGCTCACGTCCCGCCGGCCCACCCGCGCGGCCGCATCGCCGGCCAGGCCGAGGAGGATCGCCCGCTCGGGCGGATCCGTCGTAACGGTCAGTGCCTCCTCGAGATAGCCCAGCGCCTGCCCGTGCGAGTGGAGCGTGACTGCCCGCTCGGCCGCCGCCCGGAGGGCGATCCGGGCCTGGACTGCGAGCGCGTCGGCCTCGGACCCGGTATCCGACGCTCGGAACGCATCCACGTAGTGGGTGGCCAGCGCGCCGGCCAGCTCCTCTTCGCCGAGGCCCTCGAAGTAGCGGGCAGCCGCCAGGTGGCGGGCGCGACGCTCCCGGCGCGCCAGCGTCGCGTAGGCGACCTCGCGGATGAGCGCCTGCACGAACCCGTATTGCCCGCGCTCCGGCGACCGTGGGTCGCGGTTCTGGACGAGGACCTCGCGCCGGACCAGGTCGCGCAGGCGTGGTTCGAGGTCCGCCGCCGACGTGCCGTGGACGGCCGCCAGCGCCTCCACCTGGAATGTCTGGCCAAGGATCGACGCCGCCTGGAGGATCGCCCGGTCGTCGGGTGGCAGCCCGTCAAG
Organism: uncultured Chloroflexia bacterium; assembly: GCA_963849405.1. GTDB lineage: Bacteria > Chloroflexota > Limnocylindria > Limnocylindrales > CSP1-4 > C-114. The sequence goes on along the minus strand of CAWKHG010000005.1, from coordinate 694,527 downwards.
CCGAGCCGCGATGAGCGCGTGGAGCGAATCGGGTACCTCGAGGCGGGCGAGGTCGCCGACCGGCCGGTACGCGCCGTCCGTCCATTCGATCCGGCCGTCGTGGAGGAGCTTGCGGACCGTCTCGACCGCATACAGCGGGATGCCCTCGGCGCGCCCGAGGATCGCCTGCCGGGCGCTCTCGGGGAGACCAGGCACGAGGCCGGTCAGGAGCGTCCCCATCGCCTCGTCGGAGAGCGGATCGAGCGACACGGCGACGAAATCCCGCCGGCCGGCGCCCCAGTCCGGACGCCGTTCGAGGAAGTCGGGCCGTGCCAGTGTGACCAGCAGGATCGGGCGGCCGGTCGCCCAGTCGGCGAGGTGGGCGATGAAATCGAGCAGCCCCTCGTCGGCCCAATGGATGTCCTCGAACACGAGGACGGTCGTCGCCTGGTCGCTGACCCGCTCGAAGAACGTCCGCCAGGCCGCGAACAACTCCTCGCGCTCGGGCGTCCGGCCCTCCTCGATGCCGAGGAGCTGCAGGAGCTTCGGTTCGATCCAGTGCCGCTCCGCCTCGTCGGGGACGTACGTCGCGAGTGCCGCGGCGATCTTGAGGCGGGTCGTGGGCTCATCGTCCGCCTCGGCCAGGCCGGCCCGCTTGCGGACCATCTCGCCCAGGGCCCAGAACGTGATCCCCTCGCCGTAGGCGGGCGAGCGGCCCTGGTGCCAGTTGATGTCCTCGACGAGGCCATCGATGTACTTGTTCAGCTCCCAGACCAGGCGGCTCTTGCCGGTCCCAGCCTGCCCGATGACCGACACGAACCGGAGCCGCCGGTCGCGGGCCGACGCATGGAGGAACTCCTTGAGGAGGCGCAGGTCCTCCAGGCGGCCGACGAACGGCGGCTCGAGGCCCTCCGCCCGCCCGACGCCACCCACCTTCGCGACGACCCGCAGCGCCCGATAGGCGGTCACCGGCAGCGCCTTGCCCCGGAGCTCGTGCTCCCCGGCGGGCTCGAACGTGATGGCACCGCTCGACACCTGATACGTGGACTCCCCGACGAGCACCTCGCCGGGCGCCGCGGCCGACTGGAGCCGGCTCGCGGTGTTGACGAGGTCGCCGGCGACCATCCCCTGGCCGACCGCGCCCAGGTTCACGGCCGCCTCGCCGGTCATCACCGCGGCGCGGGCGCTCAGGGCTGGCCCGTCGGGCGCGGCCCGGAGCTGGCCGACGGCCTCGACCAGCTCGAGCGCGGCGCGCACCGCCCGCTCCGCGTCGTCCTCGTGGGTGATCGGGGTGCCCCACGCCGCCATGACCGCGTCGCCGATGAACTTCTCGATCGTCCCGCCGTACCGGCCGACGACCTCCCGAGCGAGCTCGAAGTAGGCCGACAAGAGCTCGCGGACGGCTTCCGGGTCGCGGCCCTCCGACACGGTCGTGAACCCGACGAGGTCCGCGAACAGGACCGAGACGAGCCGGCGCTCGGTGACCGGCGCCCCGCCGCTCCGCTGGGCCGCGGCCGGGCCGGCCGTCTCGGCGACCGGATCGACCGACACGAGCGCGTAGCCGCACTCGCCGCAGAACCGGACGTCGGCCGGGTTGGCGGTGCCGCAGGAGGGGCAGGTCAGCGCGAAGCGCGTGCCGCACTGGCCGCAGAACTTGCGACCGGGCTCGTTCGTCGCGCCGCACACCGGGCAGGTCACGGGGCTGGGTCCACCTCCACGTCCGCAGTCATTCCTTCCGACAGCCTAGCCGGGCGGTCGCCCGAGCGCATGCTCATGCGGGTTCGGCGACCGGCCCCGAAGGCGATGGCACAGCGGGCTAGACGGGCTCCGGCGGGTCGAACAGGCCCTCGCCCCAGACCTCCGGGCCGCACGTGAACGGCCGCGCTACGGGCCGCGGGACGGCGGGCGAGTCGGGATCGGCCCGCCAGGTCTCGATCGTCGTCGCGAGCCACGCGTCGATCTCGGCGAAGTCGGTCCAGCGATGGAACGGCCAGCCGTTCGCGAGGCAGATCGGCACCAGCGCCCGCTTGGCGAAGATCACGTCGGCGTGGCCGGCGGCGTAGCGGTCCGACTCGCCGTCGCCGATGAAGACGACCGCCCGGCCGGCGGCCTGGTGGGCGAGGACGCGGGCGCGCTTGCAGGTCCCGCAGATGAAGCACGTGGGATGCCCGTTGGGGAAGTCGATCCGGGCGCCCCCGTCCTCGAAGGTCGTCCGGTTCGGTCGTGGCGGGGAGGTCCTCCAGCCCGAGCGAGGCCAGCGCCGGCGGGATGTAGAAGCCGAACCCGTCGCTCACGATCTCGACCGGGACGCCCGCCGCGCGCGCCCGCCGCACGAACGGCGCGAAGCCGGGATCGTGGGGCTGCGCCGCGGCCGTGGCCAGCATCGCGGCGCCGCCGTCGGGCGCGTCGACGAGGCCCATCTCGACTTCCATGAGCCGCCGCGAGCCCATCCGCCCGGCATCGTAGAGGGCGGCCATGTCCTCCCAGTCGCCCGGGACGTGCTCGGCCATGACCGTGTCGCCGACGTCGGTGAGGGCGATCGTCCCGTCGTAGTCGACGAGCAGCGCAAGGGGCACTTCGCCAGGCGCGAGCGGCCGGACGGGCTCGCCCATCCAAGGTCCCGTGGCGCTCACGCGGTCGCGCGCCGAGGAGCCCGGCTCCGTCGCGCCAGCAGGACGCCGGCCACGATCACCACGCCGCCGAGGACCTGGCTGATGAGGATCGGATCGCCGAGGAAGATCGCCGCGAACACGATGGCGAGGGCCGGCGGCAGGAACTGGAGGTTCGTGATCCGGGTCGGCCCGAGCAGCGAGATCCCCCAGAACACCACGACGTTGCCGACGGCGGACGACAGGAGCCCGGAGTAGGCGAGCGCCCCGATCTGGGCCGCCCCGACCTGCGAGAAGTCCACGCTGGCGAGTTGCCACAGGCCGACCGGCGCGAGGGACAGCGCGCCGAACGCGACCGTCCACGAGGTCGCCCGGAGTGCGCTGAAGCGGCGCAGCACGCCCGCGCCCAGGGTCACGTAGAACGCCCAGGCGACCGATGCGGCGAGGGTGAGGAGGTCGCCGATCGCGGCGCTGTCAAGTCGCAGCCCATGACTCGCGGCCACGATCGCCACGCCGCCGAACGCGATCGCGACGCCGAGCACCTTGACCCGGTCCAGCCGGTCGACGCCCATCGCCGAGGCGACGAGGGCCGTGAACACCGGCGTCGCGCCGATGAGCAACGCCGAGTTGCCGACGCTCGTCGAGGCGAGGGCGGTCGCCCACAGCATCTGGTAGACCCCGAAGCCGATGAAGCCGAGCCCGGCCAAGGGCAGGATGTCCCGCCGCGGGAGCCGGATCGAACCCTCGCGCCATTGGCAGATCGCCAGCAGGACCACGCCCGCGAGGGCGAACCGCACGAAGGCGTAGCCGACCGGCGAGAAGACCGGGATGGTGGTCTTGACGACCACGAAGTTGGCCGCCCACAGGACCATGATCCCGACACAGGCGGCCTCGGCCAGGCGGCGCTCCAGCACGGTCGCCCGCCGGCTGATCCCCCGCTCGAGGGGCGCGCCGGACATGACGACGCCCGCCTTGCCGGCGGGCGTCTCGAGGTTGGCCGACTCGGGGGCCCCGGGCGCAGCTTCCGCCGCGTTCAGGGCCCCGGGCTTCTCGATCAGGAGCCTTCCTGGTCGAGCTCGAGCGCCTCCTCGTCGGACTCCTCGGTCAGCTTGAGCCAGACGAAGAGTCCGGCCAGCACGACCAACGGGATGACGATGAGCGCGCCGAGGGTGACCCCGAGCGCGATGGCGACGGTCTTGAGAGCCTTCATGGCGTTACCTCCGCTTCCTGTCAGGATTTGCCCGGACCGGGTTTCGGTGGCGAGACCCGGTGGCTTGGGCCCTCTGCGACGAGGGCCTGGATGTCCTCCCGCGTGAACTCGGCAAGGACATGGTGGCTGCCCTTGGCGTCGGTCATGAGGAGTCGGACGACGAACGCTCCGTCCTGCTCGAAGAAGAACACGTCGCGCGGGCGCTGCTCGTCCATGTACCGGCCGAGCACCCGGAACGACGTCTCATAGTAGCCCGCCTTGGCCCATTCGGCCGTGGCCGCGTCCTTGGCCTGCTCCGCCGTCATCGGCCCGGCGGCCTTGCGACGGGCCATCGCCTCGTCCATGAACCGCCCGATGTCGTCGTCCAGGAAGGTCAGCGTCTCCTTGGCCTGGGTACCCATCGAGTCCGACCACGTTCCCGCGTCGCCGGACGAGGTGACGAGGCCCTGGACGATGAAACCGTCGGGCGCCTCGACGAGCAGCACTTCCTTCATGGCCCGGTGGTCGAGGAAGGCCCCGATCGACCGGAAGACCTCCTCGAAATCCTGGCGCGCGCTGCCCTCATAGATGCGCATCGAGAGTCCCCTCGCTCGTCAGGATCCTGTCGTCCGGTCGAACAGCCCACGGTCCTTCGCGCGCCGTTCGCTGGCCCGGAAGGCCAGTATGGCGGCGAGTGTAACGAGCGCCCCGGTGGCCAGCAAGGCGAGAAGCACCACCCCCGGATCGGGCGTCGCCGAGCCCGTGAGCCGCTCGAAGAGCGAGCCGGGCCCGCCGATCCCGGTCGGGCTGGCAGGGACGAGCGCCCGGCGGACGCCCTCGATCCACCAGCACAGCGGCGAGGCTAGGCCGAACGCCTGGATCGGGTCGGGCAGGACGCTCAACGGGAACACCGCCCCGGACACGAGGAACAGCGCGCCCGCGACGGCCTCCGGGTAGTGCCACGAATCCTGGTTGGTCTGGAAGCAGATCGCGGCCATGAGGATGCCGATCGCCACGACCGATCCGAGCCCCAGCGCCATCGCGACGAGCAGGAGCGGGAAGTCGATGGCACCGGGGTCCACCCCGGCGCCGAGGAACGCGATCCCGACCGCCAGGCTGACGGTCGCGCCGATGAGCCCGACGCCGACCCGCGCGACGCCCCGACCGAGCACCACGACCCCGAAGGCGCTCGGGCTCACGTAGATGTAGCGGAGCATCCGATAGCGCTCGCGATCGTCGAGGATCGACCAGGCCAGCCCGGCGATGCCGCTGAACACGAACGACCAGAGGGCGCTGCCGATGACGACGAACCCGCGCAGCGCGGCCGAGGTGCTGCCGGCGATCACGTTCACCATGAACACGAGGATGAACACGCTGAACAGCGGCTTGGCGATCGAGTAGACCGCGAACACGATGGGCTCGGCCCAGTTGGCCTCCATGAGCCAGCCGAGCCTGGCCGCGGCCCAGAAGGCTCGCCACTGGTCGCCCCGCCGGCTGAGCGTCCGGGCCGGGTCGAACGTGGCGGGTTCGGCCGCGGTGCCTACTGCCATCGGGCGGAGAGGCGGCCGTCGCGGCGAGCCCGGCGCTCGAGCGCGACCAGCATCCAGCGCGCGGCGGCGATGAAGACCACGGTCATGCCCACGAGGATCGCCACTTCCACGGCCGGCGGCGGCGTGCCACCGAGCCCCGGCGCGTCGACGAACGCGAGCTGGCGCATCGCGTCGAGGCCCACCGCGAGCGGCAGGACCGAGATGGCCAGGCTGCCCAGGAGCCCGAGCCGGCCGACCGGGAAGTTGAGGCCGGACACGAAGTAGATGGGCTCGATCGCGAGCTGGGTCAGGTGGAAGGCCGACGCGACCCCAGGCCAGGAACAGGCTGGCCAGGACCATCCCCAGGCCGTACAGGGCGGCCAGCGTGAGCAGGAACGTCGCGAGGAGGAGGCCCCACTGGACCACCTGGAACTGGACGTCGAACAGGATCGCCCCGACGAACAGCACCATGGCCGCCCGGACGCCGCTCATCACCAGGCCACCCACGGCCATCCCGAGGAGGATGCTCATCATGCTCACGGGGGCCGTGAAGTAGAGCTCCAGGTTGCCCTGGTCGCGTTCCCAGTGGAGCTGCGCCGCCATCATCCACATGACGTTGAGCCAGAACGCCGTCATCGCCCCGCCGAGGACGACGAAGCCGATGTACTGCGGCGGCGCCTGCAGGGTCCGGTAGACGAAGACGAAGCCGGCCGTGGTCAGGAACGGCAGGACGGTCTCGAAGAAGAGCCAGCTCCGCTCGCGCAGGATGCCCGAGACGCGCGGATAGGCCCGGCCGGCGATACCCCGGATGTTGGTCAGGATCTCGCGCCGCCCATCCCATGCGGCGGCCTCCATCGGCGTCGCCGTGCGCCGGTGGACGAACGCGCTCACGACGCGACCTCCTCGGGTTCGGGCTCGGTCGTCTCGTGCGGGGCGCCGGCCTCTCGCGGGTCGGCGTCGCCGTCGGGCAGGCGGCTGGGGCGCTGGGGCGGCTTCGGCGGCTCGGGCCCGCCGTCGCCGTCGGTGTCGTCGAAGCCGCGGCCGACGAGCTCGATGAAGACGTCCTCCAGGCTCGGCTCCGCCGTCCGCAGCGAGACGATGCGCGACCCGAGTCCGGCGAGCGCGCCGACGACACCGCCGAGGGCGGCCGGCTCGGCGAGCGCCAGGTTGATCGCCACGGTCTGGGAGACCTCGCCGCCTTCGGGCGCGGTGGCGGTCCCCGCGACGGCGCTGACGACGCCGGGCAGGCGGGCGAGGACGGCCGGGCCGCCGTCGAGCCGGTCGAGCTCGAGGCGGATGATCGATTCGGTCTGGACGCGCCGCTTCAGCTCGGCGGGGCTGCCGATCGCGAGGACCTTGCCGCGGTCCACGATCGCCAGGCGCTCGCACATCTCGTCGGCCTCGGCCATGTAGTGGGTCGTGAGGAGGACCGTCCGCCCCGGGACGGCGGCGCGCCACTCCAGGATGAGCTCGCGGACCGCGCGGGCCGCCGAGACGTCCAGGCCCAGGGTGGGCTCGTCCAGGAAGAAGATCCACGGGTCGTTGAGGAGGCCGCGCGCGAAGTTCATCTTCTGGCGCTGGCCGGTCGACAGGGTACCGATGCGCTGCTGGCGCTGGTCCTCCAGGCCGACCGCGACGATGAGCTCGTCGACCCGGTGCTTGCCCTCCCGGACGCCCAGCCCGTAGAACTGGCTGAACATCCAGAGCTGCTCCTGGACGGACAGCATCCCGTAGCCCGACTGCTCCCCGCCCGCGACCATGTTCATGATCCGCCGGAGCTGCTTGGTCTGGGTCGCGACATCGAAGCCGAAGACCTTCGCCGTCCCCTCGCTGGGCAGGAGCAGCGTCGTCAGGATCTTGATGAGGGTCGTCTTCCCGGCGCCGTTCGGGCCGAGCAGGCCGAAGAACTCGCCAGGCTCGACCTCGAGATCGATCCCGTCGAGCGCGACGACGGTGCGGGGCTTGACCTTGTACACGCGGCGGATCCCGCGCGCGTCGATCGCGAGCGGGACGGCCGGATGTGCGGAGGACGAGGTGGTGGGCAACACAAGCCTCGGGCGGGCGGGTGCGGGTGGCGGAGTATACCGCCGACGCCCCGTCAGGTCGACCGTATCAGCCGGCCGTCAGGAGCCGTGCGGCGCGGACGCCAACCGTCCTGGCCAGCCCGCGCGTGGGCTGGGCCGACCGTCAGGCGACGCGCGTCGTGCCGTCGAAGTCCGGGCGCGAATCGACCCCGAATGCCGTGGCCGCGAGGCCGATGACCGTGAACAGGATCGCGAAAATGGCCAGGAAGACGATGCCGTCCATTGCATGCTCTCCGGTGTCCCGGACGATCCCGGGGCGACGATCCCGCGGTAGTCGCGGAGGCGTCCGGGGCCCCGTCGGTGTGTAACCACGGGTCCCGGTCGCCGTGGCCAACATTGGCGCCGGGAACAGCTCGGCACTATCGACTGAGTGACAGGTCCGGGGACTGACAAATGTCCTGAACGCCGTCGCGCTCGAGTCGGGGCGTCAGCCCTCGGCCAGGGCGACCGCCAGGCGGCCGGCCACCTCGGCGTCGTGGACGATGAGGGCCGTGTTGGCCCGGACCGAAGCGCCGTTCGTGAGTTCGGCGATGCGGGCGAGCAGCCATGGCGTGAGCGCCGGCCCGGCGACGGCAGCCGCGTCGGCCTCGGCGATCGCCCGTTCGATGGCGGCCCGGGCGTCCGCCTCCGGGAGCGCGTCGGCGGCCGGGACGGGGGTGCACACGAGGATGGCCGAGCCCAGCCCGAGGCCGAGGTGGGTCCCGACGACCTCGGCCGCCTTGGCCTCGTCCGGCACCCAGGACGGCGCGGGGATACCGCTGGACCGGCTGTAGAAGCCCGGCAGGTCGGCCTGGCCGACGGCGACGACCGGCACCCCATGGGTCTCGAGGTACTCGAGCGTGACGGCCACGTCGAGGATCGCCTTGGGGCCGGCGCACACGACCGCCATCGGCGTCCGGGCGAGTTCCTCGAGGTCCGAGCTGATGTCCAGCGTGGCGGCCGGACCACCGATCGCGCCCCTGTGGACGCCCCCGATCCCGCCGGTCGCGAAGACCGATATCCCGGCCGCGTGCGCCGCGATCATCGTCGCGCCGACGGTCGTCGCCGCCCAGCCGCCGGCCGCGAGCGCGGGAGCGAGGCTCGGCCGGGCAACTTTGCGGACGGACCCGGCAGGGGCGGTCGCCAGCGCCTCGAGGTCGGCATCGGCCAGGCCGACGAGGAAGCGCCCGTCGCGGACGGCGACCGTGGCGGGGACGGCCCCCGACGCCCGGACGGCCGCCTCGGACGCCCGGGCCACCTCGACGTTCTGCGGGTATGGCAGGCCGTGGCTGATGAGCGTCGACTCGAGCGCCACGACGGCTCGCCCGCGACCGAGCGCGTCGGCCACCTCGGGCGCGAGCTGGAGGCGGTCGTGGATGGCGCCGGCGATCATCGGCGGAGCGTACCCGATGGTGCGGACGCGGCAGCGGCCGGGCGCGTCGGCGGCAGGACGCGCGACGGCGGCCCGGGAGCCCGCGGGGACCTAGCGGATGTCGAGCTCGAGCGGCGTCCGGCCGAGTGGCGGGCGGCCACGCGATGGCCCGCCAGCGTCGCGCGTCGGAGCGAGTCCGTGGCCGGCTGGCCGCTAGCCCGTCCCTCGAGCCAGGCGGCCAGGAACCCGGCGTCGAACGCATCGCCCGCGCCGGTCGTGTCGGCGGCGGACACGGCCCTTGTCGCGATGTCGGATCGGATCGGCGTGGAGCCTTCGCCGCGGGCGAGGATCGACGCGCCCTGCGCGCCGCGCTTGATGACGACGACCGGCGCGAACGCGAGCAGCCCTTCGAGCGCCCAGCCGCCCAGCAGCGCCTCCGCCTCGCTGGCCGTGGCGAACAGCACGTCCGGTGCCACGGACCGGAGCAGCGCCTGAGCCGCGGTCTGCCCGCCGGCGAGCAACGGCCCGCTCGACGCGAGGTCGACGCTCGACCGCGGCGCCGTTCATCCGCGCCAGCTGGGCCGCCCACCGGCCGGCCGATCCGAGCGGCTCGCCGAGCAGCGAGTAAGCCGGCAGATGCAGGACGTCGACGCCGCGGAACCAGGCGGACTTCACGTCGGCTCGCGTGAGGGCATCGGCGGCTCCCCGGTCCGCCACGAACGAGCGCTCCGCGCTGCCGACGGTCTCGCTGCCGGGCGATACGACCACGCCGATCCGGCCCGTCGGCAGGCGCCGGACCCGGGCGGCCCGGACCACGACCCCATCGCGCTGGAGCGTGTCGACGAGGACCCGGCCGACGCCGTCGCGGCCCACCGCGCAGATGAGCTGGACACGAACGCCCAGCCGGCCGAGCCAGCGCGCGGCATTGGCGGCCGAGCCACCCTGCCGGAGCATCACCCGGCCGGGTACGTCGGTGCCCCGGCCATCGGCTGCGACGGCTTGAGCACCGCACGACATGAGCACCAGGTCGCCGACGGACGGCGCGCGCGACGGCGACGATCGCGGGACGCAGGCGGCCGGCGAGCCGAGCCGCTCGCCGGGGCGGGCTCGAGCCGACAGACATCGGGGCCGGGCGCTCGCGAGGTTCGGCGCCGGGACCGGCGGACGAGGTGGGCGAGTGGCTCGGCGGGCCATCCCCCGAGGATAACGGTGAGGGAGGGGCCGCTGGTAGGATGGCCACATCCGAGCCCGGCCGCGGTGCGGCGGCCCCCGGCTCGGTCGTCACACCGGAGTCCCACTCCATGACCGTCGCCGCGGAGACGCTCGACCAGCTGGCCATCGACACGATCCGGACGCTCGTCGATCGACGGCGTCCAGCAGGCCAACTCCGGCCACCCGGGAGCGCCGATGGGCGCCGCGCCGATGGCCTACGTGCTCTGGACGCGCTTCCTGCGCCACGCGCCCGCGCGACCCGACTGGCCCGACCGCGACCGGTTCGTGCTGTCGGCCGGTCACGCCAGCATGCTCCTGTACTCGCTGCTCCACCTGACCGGCTACGACCTCCCGCTCGACGAGCTCAAGCGCTTCCGGCAGTGGGGCTCGCGCACGCCGGGCCACCCCGAGTACGGCCTGACCGCCGGGCGTCGAGGCGACGACCGGGCCGCTCGGCCAGGGCTTCGCCAACGGCGTCGGCATGGCGATCGCCGAGCGGCGGCTGGCGGCCGAGTTCAACCGGCCCGGCCACGAGATCATCGACCACCGGACGTACGGGATCTGCTCCGACGGCGACCTCCAGGAGGGGATCGCGTCCGAGGCCGCGAGCCTCGCCGGTCACCTCCGCCTCGGCAAGCTCGTGTACCTCTACGACGACAACCACATCCAGCTCGACGGGCCGACCGACATGGCCTGGTAGCGAGGACGTCCTCGCGCGCTTCGACGCCTATCGCTGGCACACCCAGCGCGTCGAGGACGGCAACGACACTCGCCGCGATCGCCGGCGGCGATCGAGCGCGGCGCTGGCCGACGAGCGGCCCAGCCTGATCGCGGTCCGAACCCACATCGGCTACGGCGTCCCGAACAAGCAGGACAGCCAGAAGGCGCACGGCGCGCCGCTCGGCCCGGACGAGGTCCGGCTCACCAAGGAGGCGTACGGCTGGGACCCCGACCGGACGTTCTACATCCCGGCCGAGGTCGCGGCGCGATCGGGCGCGGCGGTCGGTCGCGGGCGAGGCGCTCGTGGACGACCTGGGAGGCAGCGCCTGGAGCGCTACGCCGAGGAGTACCCGGCCGAGGCCGCGGAGCTCCGGCGCCGCCTCGCCGGGCGCCTGCGCGACGGCTGGGACGCCGGCCTGCCGACGTACGCGCGTCGGCGAGGAGCTTCGCGACGCGCAGGCCAGCCAGGACGCGATCCAGGCGCTGGCGGGACCGGTCCCGGAGCTCTTCGGCGGCGCCGCCGACCTGTCCGAGAGCAACCTGACCGACGTCAAGGGCGCCGGCGACTTCAGCGCCGAGCGAAGCCGGCCGCAACATCCGGTTCGGCGTCCGCGAGCACGCGATGGGCGGCGCCGGCAACGGCATCGCCTACCACGGCGGCTTCATCCCGTACGTCGGCGACGTTCCTCGACGTTCAGCGACTACATGCGCGGCTCGGTCCGGCTCGCGGCCCTGTCCGGGCTCCACATCATCTACGTCTGGACCGCACGATTCGGTCGGGCCTCGGCGAGGACGGGCCGACGCACCAGCCGGTCGAGCACTACGCGGCGCTGCGGGCGATCCCCAACCTGTGGTTCGTCCGGCCCGGCGACGCGAACGAGGCCAGCGGCCGCGTGGGCGCTGGCGGTGGAGCGGCGCGACGGCCCGGTCGGCGCTGGCGCTGACCCGCCAGAAGCTGCCGCGTACTGCCGAGACCGCGGAGCGCGCGCGCGAGGGCGTCCGTCGCGGCGGCTATGTCCTGCGCGAGGCCATCGGCGGCCGGGCGCGGATCGACCTCATCCTGATCGCGACGGGCTCCGAGCTCGCAGCTCGCGATGGCGGCGCCGACGCGGCTCGAGGCCGAAGGGCATCGCGCACGCGCGTCGTGTCGCTGCCCTGCTGGGAGCGCTTCGACGCTCCAGGACGCAGGCCTACCGCGACGAGGTCCTGCCGCCCGCCGTCGCGCCGGCGACGTCGGCGATCGAGGCCGGCGTCGCGCTGGGCTGGGAGCGCTGGGTCGGCGACGAGGGCGCCGATCAGTCGGCCATCGACCACTTCGGCGCGTCGGCGCCCGGCGGCGACGATCTTCGAGCACTTCGGGTTCACGGCCGACCGGGTGGCCGAGATCGCCCGGTGGCGTCGCCAGGGGCGATTCCGCGGCCGCGTCGCCGACGCGTCGATGCCGGGCCACCAGCCGCCGGGGCGGCTCGCGACCTGGCAGCGACGCACCGATGCGCATCGCGTTCGCGGCCGACCACGGCGGCGCCGCCCTCAAGGGCGAGCTCCTGCGCACGCTCCGGAGCATCGCCCCGGAGCACGACTTCATCGACCTCGGCGGCGACGGCAGCGACCAGGCCGACGACTATCCCGACTTCGCCGCGCCGGATCGGCCGGGCGATCCGCGACGGGCGACGTCGAGCGCGGGCATCCGATCTGCGGCAGCGGCGTCGGCGCGGCGGTCGCCGCCTCGAAGATGCGCGGCATCCGCGGCGTCGGTCTGCCACGACACGTATTCGGCGCGCCAGGCCGTCGAGCACGACGACATGAACGTCCTCGCCTCGGCGCGCGGGTCATCGGCATCGAGCTCGCCCTGAGTGCTGCCGGGCCTACCTGGGCGCGCGCTTCTCCGGCGCAGCCGGCCATGCCGGCGGCTGCGCAAGGTCCTCGACATCGAGACCGAGGAGCGCTGACCCGAGCGTCGCGATGGCGCGGCAGCGCGGACGGTGATCCGCTCTGGCTCGCTCCCGAGCGGGCCGAGAGTACCTTGCGGGCGAACGTGACGAAGACCTCCGAAGTCGCTCCCGCGAGAGCCCCGGAGGAGCCGGACGACGCCGCGCCCAAGGCGCCGGCCGGAGCCGCCGGCTGGCCCCGGCGGCGCCCGGCCCGGTTGGGGGGACACCGGCCAAGGACGTGGCCCGCACGATGGCGACAGCGGCAGCGCCCGGGCCCTGAAGCGCAAGCCGGAGCGCTCGGGCGACAAGCAGCGTGGACAACCCGCTCCGCGAGGGCCTGCGCCTCGAGCGGGTGCCCGATCCGTGCATCTTCGTCCTCTTCGGCGCGACCGGCGACCTCGCCCACCGCAAGGTCTTCCCGGCGCTCTACCAGCTCTGGCGGACGAACCTGCTGCCGCACGAGTTCACGCTCGTCGCGATCGGCCGGCGACCGTACACCGACGAGGCGTTCCGCGACGGAGATGCACAGGCCGCGCTCGACAAGTACAGCCGCGTCCAGCCGGTCGACGAGGCAGTCTGGGACGAGTTCGCCAAGCGGATCCACTACCAGCAGGGCGACTTCAACGACCCGGCGGCTCTACGACCGCCTCGCGGAAGCGCCTCGACACGCTCGACGAGCGAGCACGGCACGCCGGGGCAACCGCCTCTTCTACCTCGCGACCCAGCCATCGGCCTTCGCCGACATCGTCGGCGAGCTCGGCCGGGTCGGGCCTCGACCACGAGCGCCACGACGGCGGCTGGCGGCGGATCGTCATCGAGAAGCCGTTCGGCCACGACCTCGAGTCGGCCGATCCGGCTCAACCGCGAGGTCGGCAAGGTCTTCCGCGAGACGCAGGTCTACCGCATCGACCACTACCTGGGCAAGGAGACCGTCCGGAACCTGCTCGTCTTCCGGTTCGGCAACGGGATCTTCGAGCCGATCTGGAACCGCCGCTACGTCGACCACGTGCAGATCACGGTGGCCGAGTCGATCGGCGTCGAGGACCGCGGCGCGTTCTACGAGGAGACCGGCGCGATCCGCGACTTCCTCCAGAACCACCTGCTGCAGCTGCTGAGCCTCGTCGCGATGGAGCCGCCGGCCACGCTTCGACGCCGACGCGCTGCGCGACGAGAAGGTCAAGGTCCTGCGGGCGATCGACGCCGACTGACGCCGGAGCGAGGTCGCCAACGACGTCGTCCGCGGCCAGTACGGACCGGGCTGGGTCGGCGGCGAAGCAGGTCCCGGGCTACCGCGAGGAGCCGGAGGTCGACCCGGAGTCGGAGACCGAGACCTTCGTCGCCGCCCGGCTCGAGATCGACGACTGGCGCTGGGCCGGCGTGCCCGTTCTACCTGCGCACCGGCAAGCGCCTGCCCAAGCGCGCGACCGAGATCGCGATCCAGTTCAAGCGCGGTCCCGCACCGGCTGTTCCGCGACGCGGCGAGCGGACCCGGAGCCGAACCTGCTGGCGATGCGCATCCAGCCCGACGAGGGCATCCTGCTGCGCTTCGCGGCCAAGGTCCCGGGCCTCGGGCATCGACGTCCGGGCCGTGAACATGGACTTCACGTACGGCTCGTCGTTCACGCGTCGACTCGCCCGACGCCTACGAGACGCTGATCCTCGACGCGCTGCTCGGCGACGCCTCGCTGTTCACCCGCGCCGACGAGGTCGAGGAGGCGTGGGGCATCGTCGACCCCGATCATCGAGGCCTGGGCGGACGAGCCGCGCGCCCGACTTCCCGAACTACGAGGCCGGGACGTGGGGTCCGCCCGAGGCCGACGACGCTCATCGAGCCCGCGACGGCCGGCGCTGGCGGCGGATCTGATGGACGCCGAGGCTGCGGGCAGCCGGGCGGCCCGATCTGGCGACACGGTCCGGCGCCGACCGGCGAGCCGATCCTGCGCTGGCAGTCGCGGGCGCCACGATCGACGAGCATCGAGCTGGAGCTGGCCCGGATCTGGGCCGAGCCCGAGCCTGGCCTCGACGGTCGACGGGCAGTCGAGGAGCGCCACGTCGCGGCCCGCACGAGCGTGATGAACCTGGTCGTCGTCGCCCGCCGGCCGGAGATCGGCGAGCGCGCCGCGGCGACGATCCAGCGGCTCGACCGGCCGGCACCCGTCGCGGACGCTGATCTCTCGCCCGCCGACCCGGACGGGCCGTCGCTGGCTCGACGCCCAGATCCAGGCGCACTGCGTCCTGCCGCGAGCCGACGCGCCGGAGACGTGCGCCGAGATCATCTACCTCACCGCCGGCGGCGACGCCGGCCGCCACCTCGACGCGCTCGTCGCGCCGCTGCTGATCCACGACCTGCCGGTCACGGTCTGGTGGCCGGGCGAGCCGCCGTTCGGCGACGTCCCGGCCCAGCGAGCTCCTCGACGATGGCCGACCGGCTGGTCGTCGATGGCTCCAGCCTGGTCGCGGCGACGGGCTCGAGCGCCTGCGCGCAGCTGGCCGCGGCTGCTGCGATGGACCGCAGCTGTCGATCAGCGACTTCGCGCTCGTCCGCCAGTCGCGCTGGCGGGAGGCGATCGCCTCGACCTTCGACATGCCCGAGTTCCTGCCGTTCCTCGCGGTCCATCCGGCGGATCGCGGTGACGTACGGGACCCACGACGAGACCGGCGTCGCCGCGGGCGACGAACGTCGTCAAGCCGATCTACCACGTCGCCTGGCTCGCCTCGCGGCTCGGCATGCCGTGGTCAAGCCGCTCGCGCCGGTCACGGGCGGCCCAGGGCGGCGACCGGCGCGCGGCCAAGCACGCGGCGGCCGCGGACCGGGCAGCCCGCTGCACCGCGGTCTCGGCGGCGACGCTGCGCGACGGCGCGGACGACGTGGCCGTCGTCGTGCGGCCGATCGGCTCGCCGATGCCGCCGGGACGACGCTGCGGGTCGAGATCCTGGCCGAGCGGCGCGGCTCGGAGCTCCGGGCCGACGTCACCGCCGAGGCCGAGACGGTCCACGTCCGCGGCTGGCAGGACGGCGTCGAGGCGCTCGACCGCGGCGTTCCAGGCCGCCCGCCGGACCGACGACGGACCTGCTCGCCGAGGCGATCGAGGCCGGGCGGACCCGACCGGATCGCCCGCGACGGCGATCGCGCATGGCCGCGCGAGCTGGCCGGCGGAGATCGAGCGGCATCGGCGAACCGGACGTCCAGGTCCTGCCGGACGAGGCGGCCGGTCGCCCGGGTCGCCGCCGAACGGATCGCCGTCGGCCCTGATGGCCGCCGTGGAGCGCCACGGCCGGGCCGACTGGGCGACGACCGGCGGGTCGACGCCGGTCGCCGATCTACCGCCTCCTGGCGACCTCGCCGTTGCGCGAGTCCGTGCCCTGGGAGGAGGTCCACATCTGGTTCGGGGACGACCGCTACGTCCCGCGCGACCATCCGCTCTCCAACGTGCTCCTCGTGGACCAGGGGCTCCTCGCGAGCGCTGCGTTCTCCGGACAGTCCGGCACGGGTGCTTCCGGTATCGATGTCGAGCACGGTCGCGACCCGGGCGTCGTGCTGCCGGTCGAACAGGTCCATCCGTTCCCGTGCGGCGTGGCGATCGGCGAGGCGCGCGGCGCGGCGTGGTGCGCGGCCGCATACGCCGAGGAGCTCCGCAGGTCGGTGCGCCTCGACGGCGCCGGCCGGCCCGTGTTCGACCTCGTCCTCGTCGGGATCGGGCCGGACGGCCACGTCCTGTCGGTCTTCCCGGGCAGCGCGGCCCTCGACCTCGAGCGAGCTCGCGCTTGCGATCCCGGCCCCGACCCATGTCGAGCCGCACGTCGAGCGGGTCACCCTGAACCCATCGATCCTCGGGTCGGCCGACGAGCTGCTCGCGATCACCCACGGCGCGGCCAAGGCGGCGGCGATCGGCGAGATCTTCGGTCCTGTGCGCGATCCGGGACGCTGGCCGGCCCAGCTCGCCCGACGCAGTGGGGCGATCTGGCTCATCGACGAGGCGGCCGCGGCCCAGCTGCCGGCGAATGCCGTCCGAGCCTGAGCGGGCGACCGCCGATCCCTGGTCGCCGATCGATCCCGGACGGCCGACCGGGAGCGTCACGTCGGCGGATGGCACGAGGATCGCCTGGTTCCGGACCGGGCGGGCGGGCGCCTCGCCCCTGCTCCTGATCCACGGGGCGACGGCCGACCACACCACGTTCCGGGTCGTCGGGCCGCGCTTCGCGGTCACGCACGACGTGTTCGCGATGGATCGTCGCGGCCGTGGGGCGAGCGGCGATCCACCGGCCGGCACGCCGTACGCGATCGAGCGCGAGTACGAGGACGTCGCCGCTGTCGTGGAGGCCGTCGCCGCCGAGACCGGTCGGCCGGTGGACGTGGTGGGTCACTCGTACGGCGGGCGCGTCGCCCTCGGTGCCGCGCCGCGGACGCCGAACATGCGCCGGCTCGTGGTGTACGAGAGCGCCCCGGCGGCGGAGGGAGCCTCGTTCGAGCGGCCGGAGCTCGTCGACCGGCTGCGAGCCTTCGAGGCGACCGGCGATCAGGCCGGGCTGCTGCGCACGTTCATGGCCGAGGTCGTCGGGATGACCGCCGAGGAGCTCGCCGCGTTCGAGGCCAACCCGGTCTGGCCGATCCGTGTCGCGGCGGCCCGCACGATCCTCCGGGAGCTCACCGCCGAGGCGGGCGACGGCGATCCAGCAGCCACGAAGCGCCTGGCCAGGGCGGTCCGGATCCCCGTCCTGCAACTGCTCGGCGGGGAGAGCCGCGACGTGTTCGCGGCAGGCACCGCTGCCCTCGATGCCGTCCTGCCCGACGGCCGGGCCGTGGTGCTGCCCGGCCAGAAGCACGCGGCCCATCACGGCGACCCCGCGCGATTCGTCGCGGAGGTCGAGCGCTTCCTCGGCGAGGGCAACGTGTCCCGTCCCGGGCTACCATCGACGCCATGACCGATACGCCCACCGGCGCCGCCATGGCCGCCCCGCCCGACGAGCGACCCTACTCGCCGGGTCTCGAGGGGGTCGTCGGGGCCGAGAGCGCGATCGGCCTCGTCGACGGCAAGAACGGCCGCCTCCTCTACCGCGGCTACCCGATCGGCCAGCTCGTCGAACGCGGCACCTACGCCCAGGTCGCCGACCTGCTCTGGACCGGCGAGTGGCACCCAGAGGCCACGCTGCCGCCGGCCCGCCGTGCCGCCGGCGGTCCTCACGGCTCTACGCGAGCTGCCCCGCGACGCCGGGCCCATGGACGCCCTGCGGACCGCCGTATCGGTCTGGGGCGCCGACCCAGAAGCTCACCTGGCCGCCGACGCCCGAGCAGGCCCGCGCCCTGACCGCCTTCTCGCCCTCGGCGCTCGCCGCGTTCGGGCGGCTGCGCAAGGGCCTCGAACCGGTCGAGCCCGACACGTCGCTCGAGCTCGCCGCGGGCTTCCTCCAGCAGCTCAACGGCAAGCCGCCGGATCCGGCCGCCGCCCGGGCGCTCGATGCCTACTTCATCGTCGGCGCCGAGCACGGCCTCAACGCCTCGACGTTCACGGCGCGGGTCATCACGTCCACCCGCTCCGACATCGTCGTCGGCGGTCGTGCGGCGCGATCGGCGCGCTGAAGGGCCCGCTCCACGGCGGGGCGCCGGCGGAGGTCGTGAACCAGCTCCACGAGATCGGCTCGCCCGAGCGGGCCGAGGCGTGGGTCCGCGAGCTCGTCGGCCGCGGCGAGCGGATCATGGGCTTCGGCCATCGCGTCTACCGCGCCTACGACCCGCGCGCGGCGGCTCTGCGCAAGGTCGCCGAGGGGATGGGCGGCAAGGCCGAATGGCTCGAGCTCGCGGTCGAGGTCGAGGACGTCGTGCTGCGCGTCCTCGCCGAGCTCAAGCCGGGCCGCATCCTCAAGACCAACGTCGAGTACTACGCGGCCGCGGTGCTGCAGGGCGTCGGCCTCGCGCCCGCGCTCTTCCCTGCGACCTTCGCGCTCGCGCGCCACGCCGGCTGGACCGCCCACGCGATCGAGCAGGTCGGCGCGAACAAGCTCATCCGGCCCGGACATGCGCTACACGGGCCCCGCGGAGCGCGAGCTGCCCGTCTGAGCCTGGGCCGCCGGAGCGGCCGGTCCGCCCTCTACGCCAGCGGCACGCCCATCGTCTCGTCCCGCTCGAACGCGGCCTCGCCGTCGCTACCGGACGACGTCGGCCGGCGGGCCTGCAGCGCGACGAGCACGCCCCCGACGAGGAACACGATGGCGCCGACGACGAACGGGGCGCCGATCCCGAACGTGACCACGAATGACGCGAGCAGCGGTCCCACGATCCCGCCGAGGTACAGCGGCAGGTACACGAGGTTGAGCGTCGCGGAGCGGCGTTCGGGCGGCACCTCCGTGCGCGAGCAGCGCGAACACCATCGGCGCGACCGTCGCGTTCAGCGCACGCGAACGACGAGCGGCCGACGAGCGCGAGGATCGGGACGTTCGGGGCGAGCGGCATGCCGAGGACCGCGATCCCCGACCCGAGCAGCGACCCCACCAGCACCCGCCGGATAGCCGATCCGGTCGCCGAGCGCAGCCGCCCAGCGGCGCGAACAGCGCGCCGACGAGCGCCGCCGTCCCAGCCACGAGCCCGATGTCGCTCGCGCTCGTCGACCGGTCCGTTCGCGTCGCGCGACCAGGACGGGCACGTACGGCCGGGTCATCTGGTTGGCCAGGAAGGCCACGAAGAAGATGGCGAAGATGCGCCGCGTCGGGATGTCCGCGAGCACGCCCCGGAGCGCGCCGAACGCGAGACGGAGGATCGGCCCGGACGGGACGACCTCGGGCCGGACCTCGCGTGACGCGAGCGCCGATGAGCAGCGCCGTCCCGAGCGAGAGCCCGGCGGACACGCGTGAACACGGCGGCGATGCCCCAGCCAAGGCCGTCGATGATGCACCCCGCCGAGCACGGGACCGACCGCGAACCCGATCGGTCCGCTCGCCCCGAACAACGCGATCGCCGTCCCGAGCCGGCGCCGCGGCACCGAGTCGCGGATCGCCGCCGAGCATGACCCCGGTGTTGCCGAGCTGGAAGCCCGATCGAGCAGCATGCTCAGGGCGAGCTGCCACGGCTCGCGGCTCAGGGCGACCGCCGCGAAGACCACCGCCTCCACGAGCGCGCTCCGGATCACGACCGCCTTGCGGCTGTACTTGTCCGCCCAGACGCCCCAGAGCGGCACGAGGGGCATCCCGACGACGAAGATCAGAGCGCCGAAGAGGCCCGACGAATCGAAGCCGGTCGGGCTCGGGAACGCCCATCGTCGCGCAGGTACGTGGGCAGGAACGCGAAGACCTGGCTGACGCCCAGTCCCTCGACGAGCGAGGTCACCCAGAACACGGCCAGGATGCGCCGCCAATCCGAGCGTCCGGCATCGGGCGCGGCGGTCGAGGGCGTCGTGGTCGTCATCGGGGCCGCCAGCGTACCGGAAACGAGGTCCGCCTCGCCCGTCGTCGATGGCGCATCCGGCATCCGGACCCCGTCCGGTCGGCGTAGCATCGACTGAGGAACGGAGGATGACGATGGCCCATTTCCTGGCCCGGCTCGTTGCCATGAACGATGGCTGGGCGAAGCCCGTTGGCGACTTCAACCACCGCTGGCTCACGGCCCTCTTCCGGCCGATCCGGCCGATCAAGGACTTCCTCAACGGGACGTGGCTTGGCCACCCGCTGCATGCCGTGCTCACCGACGTGCCGATCGGCGCGTTCACGCTGGCCCTCGTCCTCGACTTCTTCGGGCAGCAGACCGGCGCCGACATCGCGATCCTCGTGGGCGTCCTGTCGATGGTCGCGGCTGCGGTCGTCGGGTTCGCCGACTACTCCGACACCGACGGGGTCGCGCGGACCAGGGCGACCCTGCACGCCACGGTCATGGTCGTCGCGCTCGTGGTGTACATCGCCTCGCTGCTCATCCGGGCCGGCGCGCCGCTCGACCGGACCGTGCCGGTCGCCCTGTCGTCGATCGGGTTCCTGATCCTCTCGGCCGGGGCGTTCGTCGGCGGCGACGTCGTGTTCGTCCTCGGGAACATGGTCGAACCGTCACGCGTGGCGCGGCAGCGGCGCGAAATGGATCGCCCTCGAGGCCGAGGGCGGCGACGAGATCCCCGAGGGCAAGCCGGTGAAGGCGAAGCTCGGCATCAACAACCTCGTGCTCGTCCGGCAGGGCGAGACGATCCTGGCGCTCCACGAGCAGTGCGCCCACGCCGGCGGGCCGCTGTCCCAGGGCACGCTCGTCGACGGGTGCATCGAGTGCCCGTGGCACGGCTCTCGCTTCCGACTGAGCGACGGCCGGCTCCGCCGCGGGCCGGCGCTCTACGACCAGCCGACCTACGAGGTCCGCCGGGGCGATGCACGGCTGGGAGGGCCGGCGGACTCAGGCCTGACGCCCCGACCGCTTCGGGTGCGCCATCATCCACCGGTGTCCTTCGAGCTCGCGATCCCGGATCCCTGCCTCGTGATCTTGATCGGCGCTTCAGGTTCGGGCAAGTCGACGTTCGCCGCTCGTCACTTCGCGCCAGGCGAGATCCTCTCGTCCGACACGTTCCGGGCACGGCTGGGGCGTGGAGAGACGGACCAGGCGGTCAGTCGCCGGGCGTTCGGGGTCCTGCACCTGGCCCTCGAGCGGCGCCTGGCCGGCCGGGCGAACGGCCGTGCGTCGATGCCACGAACGTGCAGGCCCACGCCCGGCAGGCGCTCATCCGGCGGGCACGCGCGGCCGGCGTGCCGGCCCTCGCGATCGTGCTCGACCTGCCGCTGGCCGAGTGCCTGGCCGGCGACCGGGCGCGGACCGACCGGCACGTGCCGGAAGCCGTCGTGGAGCGCCAATGGGCGGCCCTGCGGGCGACGCTGGACGGCGCGCCCCTCACCGCCGAGGGTTTCGCGGCCGTGCATCGCCTCACGTCCCGCGCGGCCGTCGATTCGGTCGTCGTGAGACGGGCCGGCGAGGGCTGGCCTACTCTCTCCCCGGCGGCCCCACCGGACCGCCGACCGGCGCCCCGGCGCCACAGACGCACCGCTGAGGACGTCGAACGACCATGACCAACCAGAGCTGGCGCATCGTCGCCGCAGCCCTCGCCGTCGTCCTGGCGGTCCTGGGCGGAGCCACGATCGCGTTCGTCATCGCCCCCGGCCCCGGAGCGACGGGCTCGCCGGTCCTGCCCAGCGGTCCAGGTGGCTCGCCGACCGGCAGCGAGATCGCCGGCGCAAGCGGTTCCCCGGCGGCCTCCGCGACTGGGTCGCCTCCGGCGTCGCCCTCTGCCCCGGCGAGCCCCACCCCGTCGCCCACGCCCGTGCCCGTCGCGCAGCTGACGGTCACCCAGCTCAAGCTCGATCCGCGGGTGCCGTCGAACGCCGGCGTCGCGCGCTTCTTCACGTTCACGAGCGACGGGCCGGGGACCATCACCGCCCAGCTGAAGGCCATCAGCCCGATGGGCACGACCCACATGTGCCTGCGTGCCGGCTCGAAGGACATCAAGTGCGGCGACGAGGCCAACATGACGATCAAGGCGACTACGACGTCGGCCCGGGTCGTCTGGCGGGTCAGCCTCGAGGGGACCGGCATGTTCACGCCGACCGTCGAGCTGACGGTCACGTTCCCGGCCGTCGCACCGTCGGTGAAGATCACCCACGCGCGCTTCGACGGCACCGCCGCCCCGGACACGAACGGGATCCAGGCGATCTTCGTGCCCCGCGCCGCCGGCAATGCCAAGGTCGTCGCGAGCTGGGGCGGCCACCCCTTCCGCTACACGATCAAGGCGACCAACCAGTCGAGCGGCGCCGGAAACACGACGCTCGCGAACCAGGGTCCGTCGACGAACACGAACAAGTCGATCGCCGTGACGGCCGGCGAGACGTGGAAGATCACGCTCGAGAACGCCGACGCCGGCTTCGGCGCGACCGACATGACCTACACGCTCAGCTGGCCGTAGCGGGCAGCTCCGACTCCGCCACGACGCGGCCCCACGGCCGGGCTCGGAGCTCGATCCAGACGCCGGAGCGGGTGTAGATGTCCTCGCGGCAGATGCGCAGCGCCTCCTCGGCGCTCGACGTGCGGAACAGCAACAGCGCGCTGCTGAAGTCCGCGTAGCCGCCCGCCTCGAGCAGGATCCCCTTCCGGCGCATCTCCATGACCCGGTCCAGGTGTTCGATTCGGACAGGGCGACGGGACTCGCTCGCGTCGGGCGCGTAGGTCGCCTCGACGATGTAGATCGTCTCGATCGCGACGCCCGGTGGGATCTCGGCGGTCATGGCGGCTCCTTGCACGATGGACGGGTCGGTCGCCCGATGATGCCACGCAACCGGGACCGCCCGGCCGCCGCGCTCAGCCGCCGGTGATGAGCGCGATCGCCACCCCGGCCGCCCGATCCCGGCGGCATGGCCGCGGGTGACCCGCTCGCGCAGCAGGACCGCCGCCAGGATGATCGTCGTGACCGGGTAGAGCGAGGACAGGACGCCGGCGATGTCGAGGCGTCCGGCCTGGGCGGCGAGCACGAAGAAGCCGTTGCCCGCCATGTCGCCGACGCCGACGGCCATGGCCAGCGGCACGACCGAGCGATCGACCCGCCACGCGCGCTGCGTCAGGACGATGACCGCCACCAGGGCGACCGCCTCGACGGCGCGGACGACGACGAGCGGCCCGAAGACGATGCCCGGCGAGAAGCGCGAGGCGCATACGTTGAACAGCCCGAAGCCGATGCCGGCGAGGATGCCGTAGCGCACGCCGGCCGGCCGTCCGCGGACCGGATCGGGCGACGACGAGACGAGCACGACCGCGAAAAGGGCAAGCCCGATGCCCGCGATGCGGGCCAGGCTCGGCACGCCCTGCGACAGCCAGCCCACGGTGACCGGGATCGTGGCCGCGAGGACGCCCGCGATCGGCGCGACCACCGTGATCCGGCCACTCGCCAGGCCCTGGTACAGGCTCACGATGCCGATGACGCCCACGAGCCCGCCGAGCGCCGCCCAGCCGAGGTCCGCCGGCCCGGGCAAGGGTTCGGCACGCACGCAGCGCCACACCGCCGGCCAGGATCATCCCCACGACCTGCGAGACCAGGACGACGCCGAAGACCGGTCCGCGCCGGGTCGCCCTTCCGCCGCCGAAGTCGGCCGCGCCCCAGGTCAGGGCGGACAGGAGCCCGAACGTGACGGACAGCGGGAACAGGTCCACCGGTCGTGCGGTCCCGACCGGTCAGGCGATCGCGGCGGCGGCGTCTGCCCCGGCGTCGGTCGCGGTGGGACCCTCGAGCACGACCACCGCGTCGGCGGCCTCGTCGTAGCGCTCGGAGGTCGTCAGGTAGATGACCTGGAAGTCGCCGATGAGCTCGTGGAGCATGTCCAGGGCCCGGGCGGCGCGGGCGTCGTCGAACGTGACGAACGGATCGTCGAAGATGAGCGGCGGCCGGCGGTCGCCGGTCACGAGCCGGACCAGGCCGAGGCGGGCAGCCAGGTACACCTGGTCGAGCGTGCCCTGGCTGAGCTGCGAGACGTCCACCCAGTCGCCCCGCTCCGGCGCGAACACCTCGATCGCGAGGTTGCGATCGTCGACCCGGATGCGCCGGTAGCGCCCGCCGGTGATCCGGGCGATGTCGACGACCATCCGCTTCTCGAGGAAGCGCGTCGCGGTGCGCATCGTGGCCTGCTCGGCGCGCACGATGGCCGCCAGGGTCGCGTCGTACACCCGGGCCCGGCGCTCCACGGCCGCCAGCTGCTCGCGCCAGTCGGCGAGTCGCTCGGCCTCGCCGGCGACCTGCTCCGCGTCGACCGTGTTCGCCTCCACCCGGGCTCGGGCGCCGGCCTCGTCGTCGCGCGACCGCTCGAGCGCCGACTCCGCGTCCCGGACCACGGTCTCGAGGCGCTCCCGTGCCCGCGGTTCGCGGGCGATCGGCCCCAGCTGATCCAGGGCGCCGGACTTCTGGTCGATCTCCAGGGCGGCCGCGTCGCGTAGCTCGGGCAAGGTCTCCGGCGGCTGGCGACCGACGAGGCCCTCCAGGCCGGCGGTCATCTGGTCGATCTTGGCGACGTGCGCCTGCTCGGCGGCCAGGAGGGCCTCGGCCGCGGCCAGATCGGCCAGATCCACCGACTCGAGCTGGTCCGCGAGATCGGCCGTGGCCTGCTTGAGCTCCTGCTCCATCTGCGATCGACCGCGCAGGCGGCGATCGATCTCGGCCCCGGCCAGCTCCTTCTGACGCTTGAGCGATTGCGCGGTGGAGCGCTGGCGGCGGGCGAGGACGGCGACGACGGCACCGATGAGAACGAGGACCGCGCCGACCGGAAGGAGGACGGCGGCATTGGCGAGGAAGCCCCCGACCGCCAGGGCGATCCCGACGATGACGACGAGCAGGGCCAGGCCCGCGGTGATCCGCCATGTCGGTTCCGGGGCGTCGACCTGGAAGTGGACGTCGCCCTCGCCCTCAAGCCGGGCGGTCAGGTCGCGGATCGTCTCGTCCAGGCCGCGAAGGCGGATGACGACTTGATTCAGGACCGGCAGCGGGTTCGCCGAGGGGTGGCTCTCCTTGAGCGCCTCGATGTCGTCGCGGACCTGTACGGCCGTCCGGAACCGCTCGAAGCGCTCCTGCGCCGCGGCCTGCTCGGCGACGAGCCGCTCTGCCTGGCGGGCCTTCTCGAGCATGGCCCGGTCCTCGGCGAGCTTGGTCTCGACGACGGCCCTCCGCTCGCTTCGCCCCGGACAGGACGTCACGGTCGCGCTCGAGCTGCACCAGCGCCGCCTCGCCCTGGTCGACGATGGCCGCGGACCGCTTCGACGGCTTCCTCCGCGACCTTGAGGCGGCCGGGGTTCTTGTCGCCGCGCCTTCGTCAGCTCCTTGATCGCCCGCTCGAGCTTCTTCTTGGCCGCCGAGGTGCCCCGGTCCGCGCCGCTGATCGAGGCCTGGAGGCGGTCGTTGAGGTTCGCCTCGTCGCGCTGGAGGTGCTCCAGCTCGTGATGGCGGACCGACGCGGTCGAGCGGAAGAACGGCTCGGTCGGGATGCCGGTCAGCTCGGCGATCCGCAGGTCGGCCTCGGTCGGGTCGGTCGTCACCTCGCCGTCGATCACGAGCCGGACGGTGCCCTTCGCGCCGCGGAACGACTTCTCGAGCTCGCCCGTCCGGACGCCCGCCTCCTCGTCCTCGGTCACGAACTCGAGGCGGACCCACGGCCGGGCGTCCTCGTCGGCGTCCCAGGCCCGGATCGTGTCGAGGTCGCCGTTCGAGGACGTCACCTTGCGGGTGAGGGCGAGCTCGATGATCCGCTGGATCGTGGACTTGCCGGCCTCGTTGGGCCCGCGCACGACGGTCACGCCGGCGGCCAGCGCGATGTCCAGGTCGCGATGCCGGCCGATGTCCCGTGCCTGGAGCCGGGTGATCCTCACAGGGTCACCTCGTGGCCGGCGAGCAGCAGCCGGCCGAGCCGCAGGATGTCCCGGGCCTCCGCCGCGTCGGCGGTGCGACCCTCGGCCTCGGCAGCGGCGATGAGGACCTCCGTGTCGCGGATGAACGCCCCGAGGATCGTGTCGGCCGGCGGGATGACCGTCCCCGACAGGGCGGGCACCGAAAGGTCGCGGACGCGGATCTTGAGGACACGCGGGCCGATCGCGCGCTCGACGTCATCGGTGTCGATGTCGAGCTCGTCCGGCTTCACGCCGGTGATCCGGACGTCGAGCACGCGGTCGGGGTCGGCCAGGAGGCCGAGGCGCTCGATCAGGGCCGATTGACGCGTGATCGTGGCGGCGTCGACGTCCACCTTCTCGAACGTCGTCTTGCCCACCTGGCGCTGCTCGATCTTCACGCTGCGGGTGCCGTCGGCCGCCGCGTCGAGGGTGACCAGCAGCACCTTGCCCGCTCGGTCCTGGTCGACGGCGATCGCCTCCGGCGCCCCGGAATAGGCGTAGGTCACTGCGCCGGCCCGGCCCTCGAGCGCCGAGTGCCAGTGGCCGAGGGCGAGGTAGTCGAGCCCGGACGCCGCGACCTCGTCGGCCGTGAAGACGACGTCGTCGTGCTCGGTCCGGCCGGCGATGAGGAGGGACCCGTGGATCAGCCCGATCCGCCAGGTCCGGCCGCCTGCAGCCGCCTGGAACCCGGCCAGCGGGCTCGTTGGCGCGCGCTTCGTGGCGAAGACCCGGCCGTACACGATCGCGTCGAGCACGGGCAGGTCGATCTCCGGCGTTTCGGGGGTGAGGACCGTGATCAGCTCGTCCGCCGGGGCGAGTCCGGCGATGGCTGTGAGGTCGTTCGCGCGGTAGATCGAGGCGCGGTCGTAGACGTCGTGAGTGCCCGGGATGATGACCGTCCGGATGCGGGCGTCGGCCAGGCGCTTGAGCTCGGCCGCGACGCGCTCCACGGACCGGCGCGGCTGGGTGTTCGAGTCGAACAGGTCCCCGGCGATGAGGAAGAGATCGACCTTCTCGGCGAGCGCCAGGTCGACGGTCGCCCGAAACGCTCCGAACTGACGCTCCCGCTGCGCCGTCGCCTGGTCACCCAGGTCGGTATGGCGCGCCCCGAGGTGGACGTCTGCGGTGTGGACCAGGCGCAGCACGCTGGGCGTTCGTCTCCGTCGGTCGGCGGTCGGGTGAGCCGACTGGCACTGCGGCCCACCGCCGTTCGCCGAGGCCACCGTGTCGAGGCTAGGGTCCGTGCCCGGACGGATGCGAGCGAGGAGCCCCCTGGCCCTCGCCCGCAGGCCCCAGCTTCGATGGGCATTGTGACAGGTTCACCGGCACGGATGACGGCGGTGTGGCCGCCTGGTCCCGGGCGCCGGCGGGGCCTCCTGCCGCCCGGCGCTCCGATTCCGATCCGGTGCTATCCTGCGCCGCACACATACCGGTGCGCCCGTCCAAGGGTCCTCGACACCGACACCCGGGGCTCACGCGGTTCCTGCCCTCCCCCGCCAGCCCTTCGGTCGACGTCGAACCTTGTCGGGCTCCGCCGAGCAAAGGCTTTGGGAGGCGACCTTCCGTGACATATGTCGATCGGCCGATCAACTGCGTGGACTGTGGCGTGGAGTTCATCCACTCGGCCGCTGACCAGGAGTTCTACGCGCAGAAGGGGTTCGTCTCGGACCCCAAGCGCTGCACCAGCTGTCGCGCCAGCCGGCGGGCGGCCCGCGAGGGCGGCTACGACGTCCGGGAGATCGGCGGACCGCGCGGCTACGAACGCTCGGACGACCGCCCGAATCGCGAGTACTTCGCGGTGATCTGCAGCTCCTGCGGCAACCAGGCCCAGGTGCCGTTCAAGCCTCGGATGGACCGCCCGGTCTACTGCTCCGACTGCTTCCGGACCGTCAAGCCCAGCTGACCGCGCCCGCGAGGATGGGTCGCGCCGGGGCTCCCGTGCCGGTGATCGTCCGCGCCGAGCGTCCGGCGGACATCCCGACCATCCGGGCGGTCAACGACGCCGCGTTCGGCGGCCCGATCGAGAGCCGGATCGTCGATGACATCCGCGGGACGGATCGCTGGATCACGGGTGGGTCGCTCGTCGCCGAGGCCGTGGACGGAGCGATCGTGGGGCACGTGCTGGTCAGCGAGGGCGACCTGCTCGACGACAAGGGCGAGCTCGTCCGCCGGATCTGGATGGTCGGACCCGTCGCCGTCGTGCCGGACCGCCAACGGCGCGGCATCGGGACGGCCCTCATGAAGGCCGCGATCGAGTTCGCCACGACGCATGGCCAGCCAGTGCTCGTCCTGCTCGGCCACGCCGACTACTACCCGCGCTTCGGCTTCGAGCCTGCCCGAGCGATCGGCATCGAGGCTCCCCGCCCGTGGGCGGACGCCAACTGGCTGGCCCTCCGGCTGCCCACCTGGGATACGTCGATCCGGGGCGTGGCGCGGTTTCCGCCGGCGTTCCCCGAGGACTGACGGGCCGGGTCGCCGGTCAGGCCCGGAACACGTCGCCGGCGCGCAGCCGTTCGCGGCGGCGACCCCGCCACACGGTGACCCGGGCCGTGCCGTGGACCTGCCAGCTGCCGTCCCGGCCCACGATCGCGGTGCCCTCGTCGATGCCGAGCACCGCCGTGCCCTTCGGCGCCTGGAGCGCCAGCAGCGCCGCGACGGCCTCGGGCATCCGGTCGTAGCCGGGCAGGACCGCGATCCCCTCGACGACCGCCAGGCCGTCCCGCCAGCGGAGCGGCCACGGAAGCCGGCCACCGCGCATGCCCATCACCCGGTCGACCAGCGCCATCGCGCCGCCGGAACAGCCGGCGACCACGGCGCCGCGGGCATGGGCATCGATGATCGCGAACCAGACGGCACTGCCGGCGACGGCCTCGAGCAGCGGACCCGGCTCGCCGCCCGCGAGGTACACCAAGTCGGCCTCGCCGATGGCCTGGGCGAGGGCATCGTCGTCGGATGACTCCCGCTCGAGGACCGGCAGCGCCTCGACCTCCGCACCGAGCGCGCTGAAGTGCTCGACGCCCTGGGCCGCCCAGCGCAGGCGATCCGCCTCGCCACCGGGGAATGCCGCAGTCGGCACGAGCACCACCCGCGGCCGGCGGCGGCCGGTGGTCGCCAGGAGGTCCGCGTCGAAGGCGGCCATCGCCGGGAGGAAGGCGCCAGCTCCCACGAGCGCGACGGGTCCGGACACGCTCGGAGTCTACCCGTGTTGCCCCGAAAGGCCGTGCACGTCACCATGGCGCCCGATGCCGAAGGAAGCCACGCACGGATCGGGTCCGCCGGACGACCCCCGGGACCGGCGACGCCGGTGAACCGCGAACGCTGGACCATGCTCGCGGCGGTCCTCGGGTCCGCCTCGGTCTTCCTGGATTCGACGGTCGTGAACGTCGCCCTCTTCAAGATCGGCAAGGAGCTGCCGGCGTCGGTCGTCGGCGTCCTCGAGGGCCAGACCTACATCACGAGTGGCTACCTCGCCACGCTGGCGGCCCTCGTCATCCTGGCCGGCGCCCTGGCCGACTACTACGGCAGGCGGCGGGTATTCACGATCGGCCTGGCGTCGTTCGGCGTCTCCTCGGTGCTGTGCGGCCTGGCGCCCAACCTCGAGCTGCTCATCCTGTTCCGGGTCCTGCAGGGAGCGACCGGTGCGCTGCTCGTGCCGTGCTCCCTGTCGATCATCACGGCCACGTTCGAGGGCGCGGCACGGGGCCGGGCGTTCGGGATCTGGGCTGCCGCGACGTCGGCGACATCGATCCTCGGGCCGCTCGTCGGCGGGATCTTCGTCGATACCCTGACCTGGCGATTGGCCTTCCTCATCAACGTCCCGATCATCCTGATCGCGCTATACGCGACGCGGGCGCACATGAAGGAGTCGCGCGACGAGGAGTCGCCCGGCCGGTTCGACTGGCTGGGCGCGGTGGTCGTCGCGCTCGCGGTGGGCGGGCTGGCCTTCGGGGCCATCCGCGGCCAGGACAAGCAGTGGCACGACACGCTCGCCTTCGTGGCGCTCGGGATCGGGGTCGTGGCCACGATCGTGTTCCCGTTCCTCATGGCCCGCCGCCCGAACCCGCTCGTGCCCCTCTCCCTGTTCCGGTCGCGCGACTTCTCGGTCATCAACTTCTCGACGCTGCTGGTGTACGGCGCGCTGTACGTCACGTTCGGCTTCCAGACGCCTGTTCCTGCAGGGCGTGCTCGGCTACAGCGCCCTCGGGGCGGCGCTGACCGGGCTACCGTCGGGCCTCCTCCTGACCGTCCTCTCGACCCGGGTCGGGACCATGGCCGGCCGCGTGGGCGGGCGACGGTTCCTCATCGTCGGGCCGGCGCTCATGGGCTGCGGGCTCCTCTGGTACGCCCGCGTCCCGGTCACGAGCGCGCCCTGGCGCCCGGGCGTCGACGCGATCCTGCCGCCCGCCTCCACGCTCGTCGACATCCTGCCCGGCGTGCTGCTCTTCGGCCTCGGGATCTCGCTCGTCGTCGCGCCGCTGACCACGACCCTCATGGGCTCCGTGCCCGTGCGCAACTCCGGGCTCGGCGTCGGCGATCAACAACGCGATCTCGCGGGTCGGCCAGCCGCTGCTCGCGGCGGTCATCTTCATCGTGATCAGCGGGACGTTCTACGCGACGCTCGCGTCCCAGGTGCCCGGGCTCGACCCGAACTCGCCCACGGTCCGCCACGACGTCCAGCCGCTGAATCCGCCCGCGGCGAGCGTCGCACCCGACATCGTGGAGGCGAGCCGCGCCGCCTCCACCGACGCGTTCCACCTCGCGGCGCTGGTCGGCGCGGGGCTGCTGTTCGCGGGTTCGGCGGTCAACGGCGTGGGGCTGTCACGCCGGCGTCCGGAGACAACCTCCTGAAAACACCTGTCGCGGAGTCCCGCAGGTGAGTATGCTTGGCGCCGCGAGAGCGGTTGTGCCCGCGCCTTCAACAGGCCCCAGTCGGTGCAGCCTTTACGGAGGGTCGATATGTCCGGTCCCGGACCCGGTGATCCACAGCCTCAGCAGCCGCCCCAGCCGCCGCCACCGCCCGGACCGGGGCCAGCCGCCCCGCCGCCGAGCATGCCTGCCTGGACTGGGTCGCTGACGTCGACCGCCCCGACGCCGGGGCCGGCAGGCCTCTTCTACGCCGACGTCCCGAACCGCGTCTTCGCGATCATCATCGACGGCATCCTTGTCGGGATCGTCTCGTTCATCGTGACGTCGTTCCTCCCGGCGGCGTCGCAGATCAACCTGAACGCCACGGGCTTCGGCGACCTTGTGACGATCAACCCGGTGGGCACGCTCCTCCGGGCCGCGGTCAGCCTCCTCATCAGCGGCGCGTACTTCGTCTACATGTGGACGAAGATGCGCGGGACCCTGGGCATGATGGTGATCGGCCTCCAGCTCGGTAACGAGGCGGATGGCTCGAACATCAGCTTGAACCAGGCCATCACCCGCTGGGCGTTGCTCTTCGGCCCGTCGTCGATCGCCCAGGCCGCAGGCGCGGCTCCGGGCATCGGCGGGCTCATCGGCCTCGCCGCGTTCGTCTGGGTGATCGCGCTCCTCGTGACGACGGCCCAGAGCCCCACCAAGCAGGGACTCCACGACCGCTACGCGAAAACCATCATGGTCAAGGCCGCCCGCAGCATCGGCGCCTAGCCGAACGGGCCGACCGGCCTCGCGACGAGATCCAGGACCCCGCCGGGCGACCGGCGGGGTCTCTCCTTCTCCGCGATACTCGGCGGCATGGGCACGGAGTGGGATGCCGCCACGTACGACCGGGTCGCCGACCCGCAGACGCGCTGGGGCGCCGCGGTCCTCGACCGGCTGCCGCTCCGGGGCGACGAGCGGGTGCTCGACGCCGGCTGCGGCTCGGGCCGGGTGACGGCACAGCTCCTCGCCCGCCTGCCGCAGGGCTCGGTCGTCGCGTTGGACGCGTCGCACGCGATGATCGACGAGGCGCGCCGGCGCCTCGGTGGCGACCCGCGGGTCACCTTCGTCGTCGCGGACCTCCGGGAGCCGCTCCCGGTGGACCCGCCCGTCGACGCGATCCTCTCGACGGCGACCTTCCACTGGATCACCGACCACGATCGACTGTTCCGCAACCTCGCGGCCGTGCTCCGGCCCGGCGGCCGGCTCGTGGCTCAGTGCGGTGGCGGCGACAACGTGGCGACGGTGCTCGCAGCAGCCGCGGCGGTGGCGCCTGACTTCGGCCTCGACCCGGCATGGCGGGGCTCGCGGCACTTCGCGACACCCGAAGCGACGGCCGCGCGGCTGGCGGCCGCCGGCTTCACCGAGATCGAGACGTGGCTGCACCCGGAACCGACGCCCTTCGAACCGGGCGAACCGCTCGAAACGTTCCTGGCGACGGTCGTCCTGCGCGAGCACATCGCGCTGCTGCCCGAGTCCGACCGGGCCGCCTACGTCCACGCCGTGGCGGAGCGCCTGCCCCGCCCTGAGATCGACTACGTCCGCCTGAACATCACGGCCCGCAAGGCGAGCTGAACGGGACAAGGCTCGCGAGCGAAGGCGCCGCGGTGGCGCGGCGCACGGGGATCAGCCCTGCGGGCCGAACGACTCAGCTCTTGACGCGGAACGGGCCGCCGTGGCCGGGGATGACGATGTCCGCTGCGGCCAGGACCCGCGCCCGGCTCGCCTTGAGCACGGCCTGGTCGTCGGCGAACGGGTCGACCTCCGGGCTGCGGTCCTCGCGCCACCAGAGGTGGGTCATCGCGTAGACGCCGTCGTCGGCCTCGACGATCAGCGACGCGTCCTCGGCCGTGTGGCCCGGCGTCAGCCAGAGCTGCGCGTGGGGCGAGAGGCGATGGCCGTCGCCGTCGTGGTCGAGCCACTCGTCGGCGATGTAGCGGGCCCAGAAGTCGACCACCTCGGCGTTCGGGAACAGGGCCACGTTGATCGTGTGGTCGGGGTGGTGGTGCGACAGGAAGACGTGGGTCACGGACTCCGGGCTCACGTCGAGCGCCGCGAGCGGGTCGAGGATGAGCGAGCGGCGGGCCACCATTCCGGGATCGACCACGATCCGGGCGTCGCCGTCGCGGACCAGGACGACGCTGCTGCCCACCCGGTCGGCCGCGTAGCCGGCATGGAGCAGATGTACCGATGCCATGCCCGGAGTCTAGTCGGGGCGGACGACGACGTTCGGTCGGGCACCTTCGTCCGTGCCCGACATGGACCGATGTCGATGGGCCGCGGCGCGCTCGCGCGACACCATTCGGACATCGGCAAGACCAACCCGAACCGCCCGGCCAATGGGCGGTTCCGACAAGGAAGAAACGCCATGAACGCGATCGGTGCCTACATCATCGCCCGCAACAAGGGAGCGGGCTGGAAGCCGGAGAGCGGCTACCCGGACAACGACCCGCTCGAGGGAGCTCCCGAGCCCCGCCCGGGCATCGGCTCCCGACGTCCGGAAGCTCTTCCGCCCTCGCCAGCGCGTCGCGCGGGAGCCGGGCTTCGCAGCGTCGAGCGACTGGCTCGACGAGTTCATGCCGAAGCTCGTCGCGTACCCGTACCCGAACCCCCTCCGCTGATCGGGCGGGCGCTCCAGGAGGAGCGTCCGCCATCGGTCATCCCGGGTCGTCGCGCCCCTCGAGAGCGGCGAGATCGGCCGGGCGGTCGATGTCGAGCAGGGTCCGCCCGGTCGGGTCGAGGACCCGCCACTCCACGGCCGGCACGATCGTCATCGCCAGCCTTTCCAGCGCTCCGCGCAGGCGTCGATCGCCCGCGGCCAGCGCCTCGCCGCAGGCTCGCCGGGCCGCCTTCCGGCGCAGGACGCACGGCAGCACCGATGCCCCCGTCGAATCCCTGACCTCCAGCCGCGCGCCGTCATCCGCCTGGGTCCTTCTCGACCGCGGCGATGAGCATGCCGCAGCACCGACGGCTCGAGCGCCGGCATGTCGCCACCCACCACGAGCACGATCTCGCCCGAGACCGTCTCGAGCCCCGCCGCGAGGCCCATCAGCGGCCCGCCGTCGGGCTCCGGGTCGTGCACGAGCACGACGCTCCCCGGGAGCCCGTCGGGCCGGTCGGCGCCCGACGCGATCACCACGACGACCTCGTCGGCGACGGCCGCCGCCCCGGCGACCGCATGGGCGAGCACCGACCGGCCGTCGGCCAGCCGCGCCTTGAGCTTGTCCCCGCCGAACCGGCGGGACCGGCCGCCGGCCAGCACGATCGCCGCGGTCATCGGCGTGCCCGCGGGCCGATGACATGGCCCTCGGGGGTTCGTCGCAGGACGCCCCGTCGATCGAGCTCCTCGATGACGGCCATGACGTACTTGCGGCTGGTGCCGGTCGCGTCACGGAGGGCGGCCGGGAGCAACGGGCCCGTGGCGGCCAGGTCCAGCGCGGCTGCCTCGAGCCGGGCGAACGCCGGCGCCGCATAGGCCAGGTCGGCATCGAGGCGGACGATCCGGCCCGCCGCCTCCAGCGCACGGATCCCTTCCGGCGGGCAGCCGGCTGCGAGGGCGGCCTGGCCGAGGGCGGGCGGCGCGACCACATCAAGGGCAGCCTCGAGCCGATCCATCGCGGCGAGGACCTCGGGGCCCGGGCCGCTCGGCGCCGCCCCGGGTGCGCGAAGCACGTCGCCATCCCGGACCGCGGCCCCGTCGTCCGCGAGGCCCTCGACGAGCGCGGCCACGACGGCCGCGGCGCTCTTCGGTGGCACCGTCACGAGGCGGCGCAGGCGGCGGGCCAGCTCGGGCCGGAGCGCGGCCAGCGGGATCCCCGCCGGACCGGCGCCGGCCACGGCCGCGAGCGCCGCGTCGCGGAGCGCCTCCTCCACGTCCGGGGCGATGGCCCAGCCGGCTAGGACATGGGCGCGCGATCCCTCGACCCGAGGGCCGGCGGGATAGGCCCCGTGCAGCTCGACGAGGGTGCCGGCGGCCGGGCTCGCGCCATGCTCGCCGAGCGTTCGCAGCAGGTCGGCGGTGATCCGGCGCCGGCTCGGACCCACCGGTGGCGCCTCGTCGAGCACGACCCCGCCGGCGAGCGTCCCGGCGGGCGAGGAACGCCGGAGCACGAACCGGTCGCCGGCGGCGATCGCGACGGGCTCGGCCAGCCGCAACCGGACGACCCACCGCCCGTCCGGGAGCTCCGCCGCGGCCCGCGGCCCCCGCCCCACGGTCGCGTCGACCTGCGCCGTGCCGGTGTGAAGTCGCGCGACGGATCCGGGCGCCGGCGGCCACTTCCCGTCGGCGGCTCGCTCACCCAGTCGGGCCGGACGCCGGATGACGACCAGGATGTCGGTGCTCGAGCGCACGGCCGGGTCGGTCGTGATGGTGTCGCCGCGGCGCGGTTCGGGGTCGTCGGCGCCGGCCAGATTCAGGGCGGCGCGCCCCCCACCGTCCAGGGCCGGGACCGCCGCGCCGTGCACCTGCACCTCGCGGACCCGCACCGTCCGCCCGCCCGGCTCCAGGCGGAGCGCGTCGCCACGGGACACGGAGCCGCCACGGAGCGTGCCGGTCACGACGAGGCCGCGCCCACGCACCGTGAAGACGCGGTCGATGGCCAGCCGCGGCGGTCCCGGGACGCCTCGCCGGGCGACGACCCGGTCGCGCAGCGTCGTCAGCGCCGCGAGGATGTCCTCGAGCCCGTCGCCGCGGACCGAGGAGACCGGCACGACCCGCGAACCGGCCATGGTCGTGTGGCCGAGCAGCTCCCCGACCCGCGCCACCACGTCCGCGACGCGGCCCTCGTCGACCGCATCGACCTTCGTCACCGCCGCGACCCCGAGGTCGATCCCCAGCCCGTCCAGGAGCTCGAGGTGCTCGAGCGTCTGGGCCCGCGGCCCGTCATCGGCCGCGACGACGAGCAGGGCCGCGTCGATCTCACCGGCCCCGACGAGCATGTTGCCGACGAGCCGGTCGTGCCCGGGCACGTCGACGAAGTCGAGCTCGTCGCCGTCGGCCAGGCGGACGTGCGCGTACCCGACATCGATCGTCATGCCCCGCCGCCGCTCCTCCGGCAGCCGGTCCGCGTCGATCCCCGTGAGTGCCCGGAGCAGCGACGTCTTGCCGTGATCGATGTGGCCTGCCGTCCCGATGACGACCGTCAAGGCCGAGGCGCCCCCGAAGCACCCGCGGCTGCCGTGGCGACCGCCGTCCGCAACGCCCCGCCGAGGCTCGCA
This sequence comes from uncultured Chloroflexia bacterium, assembly GCA_963849405.1. Lineage (GTDB taxonomy): Bacteria > Chloroflexota > Limnocylindria > Limnocylindrales > CSP1-4 > C-114. The sequence goes on along the minus strand of CAWKHG010000005.1, from coordinate 658,438 downwards.
CGCTGGTCGGGCGCGACCGTCCGCAGGTCGAGCAGGACCGCGTCGCCGGCGATCCGCCCGATGACCGCTGGTTCGCCCGTCCGGAGGGCCGCGATGAGCCGGTCGGGCGACACGCCGGGTTCGCCGATCTCGAGGGCGATGGAGGGCAGCACCTCGTCGGGCAGCGAGCCGCCGCCGACGGTCGCCTGGCTCTCGACGATCCGGACGGATGCGGACAGGTCCGCCAGGTCCGCCAGCAACGTGTCGGCCGCGGCGCGGAGCGCGTCGACCGGCTCGGCGATCATCCGCCAGACGGGGATCTCCTCGACCGCCCGGCCGGCCCGGTAGATGCCGAGGGTCGCGGCCAGCGCGGCGAGGGTCACCTTGTCGGGCCGCATCGCCCGGGTCAGCGGATCGCGTCGCAGGCGCGCGACGAGGTCGGCCCGGCCAACGATGCAGCCGGCCTGCGGGCCGCCGAGCAGCTTGTCGCCGCTGAACATCACGAGATCGGCCCCGTCGGCGAGCGCCTCGTCGGGCATCCGCTCGTGGGGCAGCCCGTACGGCTTCGTGTCGAGGAGCGCCCCCGAACCAAGGTCGTCGATGACGATCGCGCCGTGGCCATGGGCGAGTTCCGCGAGCTCCCGGGCGTCGGGCCGCTGGGTGAAGCCGCTCTGGCGGAAGTTCGACGGGTGGACCCGCAGGACGACCCTCGTCCGCCCGTCGGCCAGGGGCGCCTCGAAGTCCCCGACGCGCGTCCGGTTGGTCGTCCCGACCTCGATCAGGCGCGCGCCGGCCCGTCGGACGATCTCCGGGATCCGCACGCCGCCGCCGATCTCCACGAGCTCGCCGCGCGACACGGCCACGCCCCGGCCGCGCCCGGCCAGGCCGACCGCCAGGGCGACGGCCGCGGCGTTGTTGTTGACGACCAGGGCGTCGGCGGCGCCGGTGAGCGCGATGAGGTGCCGCTCCGACTCGCGGAAGCGCGCTCCGCGGCGTCCCGTCGTCGCGTCCAGCTCGAGGAACAGGTAGCCCCCCGCGGCCGCGGCGGCCGCGGCGACGGCGGCAGCCGGCCAGGGGGCTCGGCCCAGGTTCGTATGGACGATGACCCCGGTCGCGTTGATGACGACGGCCAGCACCGGCTCGTGGGCGGCCTCCAGGCGGCCGGTCAGCTCGGCGGCCAGCGACTCCAGGTCGCGGCCCGGTTCGCCCCGCTCGATGCGGGCACGTTCGTCGGCCAGGATCTCGCGCGCGGCGGCCACGTTGGAGCGATGGGCCGGGCCCTTGCTCGCCTGGGCCGGCGCGGCGAGCCGCGGGCGTACGACCGCCAGCAGGCGCTCGACGCTGGGCGGGCGGGGCGCGTCGGGCGGGCTGGCCATCGGTCCTCCGGGTCGTGCGTGGCGGGAGCGCATGGGAGTCGAACCCACCGCGCCGCGTCGAGCGCGACGCCACCGGTTTTGAAGACCGGGGGACCCACCGGGACCCCTCCGCTCCCGGCCGATGGTAGCGCGCGAGGAACGGCGAGCATGCCGAGACCCGAGACGACAGAACGCCCCGCCGGTGCCGGCGGGGCGAATGTCAGCTATGGAGCGCGGGCCTGCGCGGCCCGGGAGGACTAGCGGCGCGAGAAGCGCTTGAGGAAGCCGCCCTCGCCGCCCTTCTTCGCTTCGCGGACCCGCGCGCTGTCGCGCGCGATCCGGTCCACTTCGCGGACGTGCTCGCGGGCCATCGTCCGGGCGAACTCGCCATTGAGCGAGTGGCCCTCGGTGTCGTTCCCGTCGTCCGGGGCGATCTCGGGCGAGATCGTCTCGATCGGTGGATCCGTCGGGCTCGGTGTTCGTTCGTCGTGCGTCGTCATCGGTCCGTCTCCCCTGGACGGCGCCTGGTGCGCGTCGTCATGAGGGCACCATACGCCCCGTCGTCACGTCGTGCGGGTCCGGGGGCGCACCCCACAGGTGTCATCATGCGGACTCCCCGGGGCAAGGCTCCCGAGCGAAGGCGCAAGACTCCCGAGCGAAGCGCCGCGGTGACGCGGCGCTGGCCCGGCGCACGCCGGTCGGCAAGCCGACCCCTAGAATCGGCCGATGACCACGATCGACGATCGGCCCGCACCGGCCCCCATCCGCCTGACGACGCTCACCGACTGCGGCGGCTGCGCGGCCAAGCTCGGGGCCGACCTGCTTGCCGACGCCCTCAGCGGTCTGGGCGCCCAGGCGACGCCGGACGATCTCCTCGCCGGCCTGAACCCGCCGGACGACGCCGCGGTCTATCGCATCAGCGACGAGCTGGCGATCGTGGGCACGCTCGACTTCTTCCCGCCGCTCGTCGATGACCCGGGCACGTACGGGGAGATCGCCGCGGCCAATGCGCTGTCCGACGTGTTCGCGATGGGCGGACGGGTCCTCTTCGCGCTCTCGATCGCGGCGTTCCCCGAGGAGCTGCCACGGGACACGCTCGCGGCGATCTTCGAGGGCGCCGCGTCGAAGGTGCGCGAGGCCGGCGGCATCCTCGCCGGCGGTCACACGATCCGCGACGCCGAGCCGAAGTACGGGCTGGCGGTCACCGGGGTGGTCCATCCCGATCGGATCCTGCGCAAGGGCGCTGCCCAGGTGGGTGACCGGCTCCTGCTGACCAAGCCGCTCGGCACCGGGCTCCTCGTGAGCGGCCGGCGGCAAGGCCGTGCCGAAGCCACGGATGCCGCCCATCGCGCGGCGATCGAGAGCATGACCACGCTGAACCGCGCGGCCGCCGAGCTCCTGGTCCGCGAGGGTGTCCGGGCGGCGACCGACGTCACGGGCTTCGGACTGCTCGGGCACGCCCTCGAGATGGCTCGTGGCTCGGGGACACGCTTCGTGTTCGAGGCGGCGGCGCTGCCCGCCCTCGCCGGAGCGCTCGAGCTGGCCCGGACCGGCATGGAGACCGACGGGGCGGCGCACAACCGGCGCTTCGTGGCCTCGTCTCTGACGGTCCTCGACAGCGTCGCGCCCGAGCTCGTCGCCCTCGCCCACGACCCGCAGACGTCCGGCGGGATACTCGCGGCGGTGCCCGCTGACCGCGCCGCGGCGATCGAGGACGTGATGGAGATCGCCGGCATCCCGTGCCATCTCATCGGGCGCGTCGAAGCGGGCGCCGGCGTGCCCGGCGAGGGAGCGCTCGTCCTTGGCTGAGTGGATCTACTTCATCCATCCGTCGCGGGAGGACTTCGCCGCGACGATGACGCCCGAGGAGAACGCCGCGCTGGGCCGTCCACTTCGAGCGGTTCAAGCGGATGCTGGCGGAGGGCTCCCTGATCCTCGTCGGGCCGACGCTTGGACGCATCAACACGGGCATCGCGATCTTCGAGGCACCGGACGAGGAGGCGGCACGCGCGATCATGGAGGACGACCCGACGATCAAGGGCGGCTTCGCGACGGGCGAGCTGCGCCCATTCCGCGTATCGCTGATCCGGGGCCGCGAAGCGTAGCCTGAACCGTGAACCGCCCCGAGGCCGGGCAACGTAGAGGTGGTGATCCTTTGAAGCACCACACCGGGAGATCCCGATGACCCGTTCGATCCGCAGCACGTTCGGCCTGTTCGTGGCCGTCAGCCTCGCCCTCGTGGCGTGCACCGCCCAGGCCACACCTCCCCCGGCGGCGGGTGGCGCGGCGGCGATCACGGTGGCGACCGCCACCTCGCCGACGCTCGGCGTCTACCTGACCGGCGCCGGCGGCAAGACGCTGTACATCCTCACCAAGGACACGGCGAACGCGTCGACCTGCGCCGGCGCCTGCGCCACGAACTGGCCACCGCTGACCGTGCCGGCCGGCGGGACGGCGGCAGCGGCCCCGGGGGTGGGCGGGACGTTCTCGACGTTCGCCCGGGCGGACGGGACGACCCAGGTCGCGAACAAGGGGAAGGCGCTCTATTACTTCGCCGGGGACACGAAGGCCGGCGATACGAACGGCCAGGGCTCCGGTGGCGTCTGGTTCGTCGCGACGCCGGATGGTGGCGGCCCGCCGGCGGGCAGCCCCGCGGCCGGCAGCCCGGCAGCCGGAAGCCCGTCGGCCGCACCGACCAAGGGCGGCTACGACTACTGATCTCCCGCGCCGACCTCCGCGCCGCGCGCCCGCGCTACACTCGGGCCAGGTCGAACGACGCGTGAGGAGAGCACAACCTTGCCGAAGAAGTACACCCGCCTGACGACCCCGCTCGTCCGCGACGGCATGGTCGACGGCGATCGGACGACCGGCACGCTCCGCCCCGCCACCTGGGACGAGGCCCTGGCCCGGACCGCAGACGGCCTGCGAGCGGCGGGAGCCGCACACGGCCCGACGACATTCGGCCTCTTCAGCTGCTCGAAGGCGACCAACGAGGTCAACTTCGCGGCCCAGAAGTTCAGCCGGACGGTCCTCGGCAGCAACAACCTCGACAGCTGCAACAGGACCTGACACGCCCCATCGGTCGCCGGTCTGGCGACCATCTTCGGTGCCGGGGGCGGCACAAGTTCATATGAAGAGATCGAGAACACGGACCTGATCGTCCTGTGGGGCTCGAACGCACGCGAGACCCACCCGATCTTCTTCCACCACCTGCTCAAGGGCGTCCACAACGGCGCCCGGCTGTATGTGGTCGACCCGCGCCGGACGGGCTCGGCCGAGTGGGCCGATGGCTGGCTGGGCCTCGACGTCGGGTCGGACATCGCCCTGGCCAACGCCGTCGCCCGCGAGATCATCGCGGCCGGCCTCGAGAACCGCGAGTTCATCGACCGGGCGACCAGCGGCTTCGACGCGTTCAAGGCCAAGGTCGATTCGTACACGCTCGAGTACGCCGAGCAGGAGACCGGGGTCCCGGCCGACCTCATCCGCGAGCTGGCCCACGCGTTCGCCACGGCCGACAAGGCGATGATCTGCTGGACCCTCGGCATCACCGAGCACCACAACGCGGTCGACAACGTCATCTCGCTCATCAACCTCGCGGTCCTGACCGGGCACGTCGGCAAGTACGGCAGCGGCCTGAACCCGCTCCGTGGCCAGAACAACGTCCAGGGCGGCGGCGACATGGGTGCCCTGCCGGACCGGCTGCCCGGGTTCCAGCACGTCGAGAACGACGTGCTCCGCGCGAAGTTCGATGCCGCGTGGGGCGTGCCGGTGCCGCCCAAACGGGGCTGGCACCTGTCGGGCATGTTCGACGCGATGGAGCGGGGCGACCTCACCGCGGTCTACGTGATCGGCGAGAACCCGATCCAGTCCGAGGCCGACCAGCACCGGACGATCAAGCTCATGAACGACCTGGAGTTCCTCGTCGTCCAGGACATGTTCCTGACCAAGACCGCCGAGATCGCCGATGTCGTCCTCCCTGCTGCGGCGGGCTGGGCCGAGAGCGAGGGCACGGTCACGAACTCCGAGCGGCGGGTCCAGCGTGTGCGCAAGGCGCTCGAGCCGCCGGGCGAGGCGCGCGACGACCTGTGGATCGTCTACGAGCTGGCCCGCCGGATGGGCCACGACTGGGGCGAGGCGTCCGCCGAGCGGACCTGGAACGAGCTCCGCACGCTCTCACCGGTCCACGCCGGGATGAGCTACCAGCGGCTCGAGGAGCTCGACGGGATCCAATGGCCGTGCTACGACGAGAACCACCCGGGCGAGCTGTTCCTCCACTCACGTTTGTGGGAGGACCCGGTGCCGGGCAACCGCGTGCCGCTCATCGGTATGGATCACGACCCGCCCGTCGACAAGCTCTCGCCGGACTTCCCGATCCGGCTGACGACCGGCCGGCGCCTCGACTCGTACAACACCGGTGTCCAGACCGCCGGCTACACCTCGCCGCTGCGTCGGGGCGAGTCCCTCGATATCTCGCCGGAGGACGCGGAAGCCTACGGACTCGAGCCTGGCGAGCGCGTGCGGGTCACCTCGCGCCGCGGCCAGATCGAGGTCCCCATCCGGATCGATGAGTCGTTGAGACCCGGTCTCACGTTCATGACGCTCCACTTCCAGGACGATGTCGCCACGAACCTGTTGACGATCGACGCCACGGACCCGAAGTCCGGCACGGCCGAGTTCAAGGCCACCGCCATCCGGATCGAGAAGATCGGGGTGCCGGCGCCGGCGTGACCCGGGCCCATGGCGTACGAGGTCACGGTAGAAACGGTCACCGCCCGGTCCCTGGCCGCGGTGCGTCGCCGGGTCAGGATCGGTGAGGTCTCGGCGGCCTGGAAGCCCGCGCTCGACCAGGTCTGGGCGTTCCTGCGCCGGCACGATGGCCTGCGCACCGACGGCCACAACATCTTCCTGTACCACCACCCCGCCCGGCGCGAGGATCCGATGGACGTGGACTTCGGCGTCGAGGTCGGCGGGCCCTTCGAAGGCGAAGGCGAGGTGCGGCCCGCGCAAACGCCTGCGGGTGAGGTCGCCTCGACCCGGCACGTCGGGTATGACCGGCTCAAGGACGCTCATGACGCGATCCATGCCTGGAGCGCGGCCAATGGCCGCGACATCGGCGCCGCGTCGTGGGAGATCTACGGCGATCCAGCCGCCGACGGCTCGGTCGAGATCCAGGTCGTCTACCTTCTGGCCTGACGGACAGACAGGAGGCCTCGTGAAGTTCGGCTTCATCGTGACGACCGGCGATCCGCGCGCGGCCGCGGAGCTCGCCGCCGAGGCTGAGACCGCGGGTTGGGACGGCGTCTTCTACTGGGACGGGATCGCGCTCGGCGCCGATGACACCTACGACCCGTGGGTCGTGATGGCCGCCATGGCCATGCGGACCGAGCGAGTCCGCCTCGGCGCGATCGTCACGCCGCCGCCACGTCGCCGGCCCTGGAAGCTCGCCCGCGAGACGATGACGCTCGATCGCCTGTCGAACGGGAGGCTCGTCTTCCCCGTCGGGCTCGGGGCGCTCGATGACGCGGCGTTCGGGAATGTCGGCGAGCCCACGGACAATCGAGTCCGGGCAGAGCTCCTGGACGAGTCGCTCGAGATCATCGAGGGTCTCTGGACCGGCGAGCCCTTCGGCTACCAGGGTCGCCACTACCGGTTCAAGCCGATGACCTTCCGCCCCACGCCCGTGCAGCGACCGCGGATCCCGATCTGGGTCGTCGGGGCCTGGCCGCACGAGCGGTCCATGCGGCGGACCCTGCGCTACGACGGCATCGTCACCCAGGTCGAGGACGCGGACGAGATCCGAGCGATCGCCGAGTACGTCGCACGCGAGCGCGACTCGGGCGCGGCCGATCGACCGTTCGACATCATCGCCCAGGGTCGGACGCCGCCCGACATGAAGCGTGCGTCGGCCGCCGTGCGGCCCTACGCCGATGCCGGGGCGACCTGGTGGATCGATGGCGACTGGGGCGGAGCCACCGTCGAGTCGCTCCGCCGACGCATCGAGGTGGGACCGCCCGCCCTGGGCTGAACCCGCTACCCGACGGCGACGCCCTCGACCATCGGCTTGACGACCGTCATGAGCGTCTCGATCGTCTCGACGTCGTACGGCGCCGGGAGCTCGACGATGAACGTGCTGAAGCCGACCTTCGTGTAGCCGAGGATCGTCTCGACGATCTGCTCGGGAGTCCCCGTCCAAAACGACACATCGCCTTCGACGCGGGACATCGGCGTCCGGTTGTGGGCGAGCAGCGCCTGGCGCACCCGCTCCGCCTCGGCCTCGGTGGGCCGGATCGTGACCTTGCAGCCGAGCGTCCGCTCGATGGTCGACTCGTCGCGGCCGATCGTCGCGCAGTGCTCCCGCAGCACGGCGTCCTTGTGGGCGACCGTCTCGGGCGTCCCGAAGACGTTCCACATGTCGGCGTATTGGGCGACGATCCGGAGCGTCTTTCGCTCGCCGCCGCCGCCGATCATGATCGGGAGGTGGCGCTGGACCGGCAGCGGCATCGATCCGCAGGTGGTCGAACTGGTAGCGCCCGCCCGGGCTGCTCGTGACCTCCTCGCCGTCGAGGAGCGCCCGCACCGCCGGCACCGACTCGGCGAGCCAGTCCAGCCGCTGCCCGAACCCGCTGCCGAAGTCCAGGCCGAATGCCCGATGCTCGCCCTCGAACCAGGCGCCGCCGATGCCCATGATCGCCCGGCCGTTGCTGATGTGGTCGATCGTCGTCACGGACTTCACGGCGAGTCCCGGGTTGCGGAACGTGTTGGCGCCCACGAACAGCCCGAGCTGGACCCGCTCGGTCGCCTGGGCCACGGCGGCGAGAGCCGTGTAGCCCTCGAAGATCGGCTGATCCGGGTCGCCGAAGATCGCCAGCAGGTGGTCCCAGGTCCAGAAGTGGTCGTAGCCGAGCCGGTCCACGAGACGCGCCGCATCGAGGAACGCGGGCCAGTCGCTGGCCTGGCTCCACAGGTTGACGCCAAGCTTGATCTGCGGCATCGGGTCTCCTAGGAAGGGTCGGGCTGGCGGGGGATCCAGACCCGCATCGCCTCGACGGATCGGTTGGCCCAGGCGAAATACGGGATCGGGCCGATCGTCTGGGTCGCGGCCGAGGGCGCGTCGGCCGACCCGTCAGCTGCGTCGCGATACGGCCACTCGGACGCGTCGGACTGCTCGCGCGCGACGGGCACCGTCAGGCCGACGACGCCCTCCCCGAGATCCGCACGTGGGACGTCCGTTGGCACGGCCGCGTGCGGGAGGACCGCCTCCTCGAGCGCCCATCCGGCCGGGAGATCGGCCGTCTCGAGGCAGTACACGAGCGGCCCTCGCTCGAGCGCCACGCAGCCCCGGATCGCATCGATGCGCGAGTCGGCCTCCGTCACCCGGGCCGGCATCTCGAGCTGCAGCGTCACCGAATCGCCCGGGTGCCAGGATCGCCGCGACACGATCCGCCGATCGCCCGCCGCCACGGCCCGGGGCGCCTCGTCGCCCTGCGCGATCGTGGCGGACGCACACCATTCCGGCACGCGCAGCGTCAGGCTCCACGGCTCGGGCGGCGACTCCAGGACGCTCACCGTGACCGCGCCGGTCCACGGATATCCCGTCGCCACCGCGAGGCGGACCGGCCCCACCGGCAGGTCCAGCCCCAGTTCCGCGGCCGCGTACTGATGGAGCTGGACGCCGTCGTCGTCGGTGGTCGCCAGGTAGCCCTCCCACGAGCTGAACATCCGCATGAGGTTCGGCGGACAACACGCGCACGGGTACCAGGTCTGGCGCTCCCCGGCCCCGGCGCCGGCGGACGCGCGCGTCGTCCGGCGCTGGAGCGGGTTCACGTAGAAGAACCGCGCCCCGTCGGACGACACGGCCGAGAGGATGCCGTTGTAGATCGTCCGCTCGATGACGTCGGCGCAGGCCGGGTCGCCCGTCGCGAGGAGGAGTCGCCAGCGCGAGCATCACGTCGGCGATCGCCGCGCAGGTCTCGGCATAGGCGAGGTCGGGCGGGAGCTCGAACGGGTCGCCGAAGGCCTCGTCCTTGTACCGGCTGCCGAGCCCTCCGGTGAGATAGGTCCGCGTGGCGCGCATGTCACGCCAGCGCCGGTGGACCGCGTCGAGGAGCTCCCGGTCGCCGGTCTCGACGGCGACGTCCACCACGCCGGAATCGAGGTACAGCTGGCGGACGGCATGGCCGGCGACGCTCGTCGCCTCCCGCACGGTCGCGTGGTCCTGCCAGTACGCGGCGCCGAACCTGCCGGCCGCCGAGGATCCCGTGGCCGCGCGCGTCGACCATCCGCCTGGCCAGGTCCAGGTACCGCCGCTCGCCCGTCGTCCGGAACAGCTCGACGAGGGCCATCTCGATCTCGGGGTGGCCGTCGATGCCCAGCGTCCCGGCCGGGCCCGAACGCTCGCTCGGCATGGTCCGCGGCGCGCGATCGCGATGTCGAGCAGGCGATCGTCGCCGAGGGCGCGGTGCCAGGCGACGGCCGCCTGGATCAGGTGGCCGACGCAGTACAGCTCGTGACCCCAGGCCATGTCGCGGTACGGACGGCCGCCGCCGATGACCTGGACGAACGTGTTGAGGTAGCCGTCGTCACGCTGGGCCTTGGCGACGGCCGCGATCGCCTGGTCCGCCGCGGCCGCAAGGTCGGGTTCGCCTCCCCGGCCGAGCTCCCAGCCGACCGCCTCGAGCCACTTGTAGACGTCCGAATCGAGGAACGGGAACGGCTGGTCGAACATCACGCCGATGGCCCGGTACGGACCCGGCGCGCCGGCCGCGAGCCGGAAGTTGTCCAGGGTGCCGGCCTGCGTCAGCTGCTCGAACCCGTGGGGGATCGTGCGCTCGCGATTGCGCCGCAGGCGCTCCTCCCAGAACCCGTCCGTGAGGCGGATGCCCGTCGTCGGGATCGGGCGGAGCGCCCCGATGCCGTCGGGGCCTGGGAGGACGGCCGCGCGAACGGTCGAGCGGTCGACGGTCACCGGCTCACGTCCCGCGATTGATGAAGTAGTACGGCTGGTTCCAGCGCAGCTCCTGGCGGAACGAGCGAGCCGTGGTGGCATCGTCGATCGCGATCAGCTCGACGTCGGCGATCTCGGCGAAGTCGGCGAGCGGCTCGAGCGGGAGGCTCGTCGTCATGGCCGTGTGGTGCGGCCCGCCGGCGGTGAGCCAGCTCTCGGCGGCCGTGGCCAGGTCCGGCTTCGGCCGCCACACCGCCCGGGCGACGGGGAGGCGCGGGAGCGGGGCATCCGGCGCCACGACCTCGACCTCGCTGGCGATCAGCCGGAAGCGGTCGCCCAGATCCGCCAGGCCGACGATGATCGCCGAGCCGGGCGCGGCGTCGAACACGAGACGAACCGGGATCCGGGCGTGCCGCCGATCGACAGCGGATGGATCTCGCAGGACGGACGCCCGGCGGCGATCGACGGGCAGACCTCGAGCATGTGCGCCCCGAGCACCTCCGGGACGGGATCGCCGAGGTGGTAGGTGTAGTCCTCCATGAACGACGTCCCGCCGGGCAGGCCGTCGGCCATGACCTTGAGGATGCGCACGAGGGCGGCCGCCTTCCAGTCGCCCTCGGCTCCGAAGCCGTAGCCCTCGGCCATCAGGCGCTGGACGCCGATGCCCGGTAGCTGCCGGCAGCTCGCCGAGGTCCTCGAAGGTGTCGGTGAACGCGCCGAAGCCGCCGTCTTCGAGGAACGCCCGCAGCCCGGCCTCGATCCGAGCAGCGACCCGAAGCTCGACGCGCCGCTCGCCGTCCGGCCGGAGGCTGGGGACCACCTCGTAGCTCGCGTCGTAGTCCGCGACGAGCTGGTCGACGGCTCCTTCGGCTACGTCGGCGACGCGAGCCGCGAGGTCGGCCACGCCGTAGCCGTTGACCGAGAACCCGAAGCGCGCCTGGGCCTCGACCTTGTCGCCCTCGGTCACGGCGACCTCGCGCATGTTGTCGCCGAACCGGGCGACGCGGAGACGATGGGCCTCGTGCCAGCCGGCGGCCGCACGAGTCCACCAGCCGAGCCGGGCGGCGACCGCTGGGTCCTCCCAGTGGCCGACGACCGTCTTGCGGGCGCGCCGCAGGCGGGTCTGGATGAACGCGAACTCGCGATCGCCGTGCGCCGACTGGTGGAGGTTCATGAAGTCCATGTCGATGTCGGCCCACGGCAGGTCGCGGTTGTACTGCGTGTGCAGGTGGACGAGGGGCTTGCGCAGGTCGGTCAGCCCGGCGATCCACATCTTGGCCGGCGAGAAGGTGTGCATCCAGGCGATGACCCCGACGCAGGCATCGGTGCCGCGTCGGCCTCGCGGAGGACGGTCGGCGATCGCCGTCGGGCGTCGAGACGACCGGCTTGGCGACGATCCGGACCGGGATCGTGCGGCGCGTCGTCGAGCGCTGCGGCGATGCGCCGGGAGTGTTCCGCGACCCGCTCGAGGACCTCGTGGCCGTACAGGTGCTGGCTGCCCGTCACGAGCCACGCCTCGAGCTCGCGCAGGCCGCGCAGGCCCGTCCTGGTGGTCACCGTTCGCCTCCGTTCACTTGACGGCGCCACTGAGGATGCCGGAGACGTAGTACCGCTGGAGCAGCAGGTAGATGCCGATGCACGGGATCATCGCGATCGTGATGCCGGCCTGGAGCATCCCCCAGTCGGTGCCGCCGAGGCTGGTCTCGGCCCGAGCGGACGGCCAGGATCAGCGGCAGGGTGAACGTGGAGGCCCGGCTCAACAGGACCAGCGCCGCCGAGGAACTCGTTCCAGGACGTGACGAAGGCGAACAGCGCGACGGTCACGATCGCCGGCACGACCGCCGGGAGGAAGATCGACCGTCAGGATCTGCCACGAGTTGCCGCCGTCGGTGAGGGCGGCCTCTTCGAGCTCGCGGGGGACCGACTCGAAGCTGTTGCGCATGATGTACAGGCTGAACGGCAGCTGGATCGCGGTATGGACGATGGCCAGCCCGATCAGCGTGTTGGTCAGCTTGACCTGGGCGAACATCAGGAAGATCGGCGTCAGCAGCGCCTGGTACGGGATGATCAGCGCGAGCAGCAGGAAGACGAAGATGAGCTCCTTGCCAGGCACCGGGAAGCGCGCCAGCGCATAGCCGGCCGGGATCGTCAGCGCGAGCGTGAACGCGATCGTCATGAACGCCGTCGCGAAGCTGTTGCCCAGGTACGTGCGGCAGGCCCGCCTGGTACGACCACAACCGTTGGTAGGAGTCCAGGCTGAGCTGGCTGCGGAACGTAGGTGGGCGGGACCGCAGCGGCTTCGGCCGTCGTCTTGACCGAAGCCAGGATCGACAGGACGATCGGCGTGAGCATGAACACGCAGATGGCCAGGCAGACCGCGCCGACGAGGTAGCGGTTCCGGCCCGCCCAGACGCGCGACCAGAGCCGACGCGACCGGCGCCCGCGACCGTGGCTGCGGTCACGTCGTCGCTCCGGCGCGTCAGGGCCATCTGGACGATCGTGAAGACGAGGATGATCGCCGCCAGGATCGAGCGACAGCGCCGCCCCGTATCCGAGATGCAGGTACGGGAACGAGTTCTTGTAGATGAAGAAGACGGCCGTCGAGGTCTGGTTGAACGGCTGGCCGGCGGTCATGATGTAGAACTGGTCGAACGCGAGGAGCGAGCCGATCACGCTGACCAGGGTGACCAGCAGGACCGTCCGCCGGGTCAGCGGCAGGGTCACCCGCCGGGTCCGCTGCCAGAAGCGTCGCGCCGTCGACCATGGTCGCCTCGTTGATCTCGCTCGGGATGGCCTGGATCGCGGCGACGAACAGGATCATCCCGAACCCGAGGACCTTCCAGACGACCGACGCGATGATCGACCAGGTCGAGACATCGGCGTCGACGCCGAGCCGAACTGGATCGGCTTGTCGATGAGTCCGAGGTCGAGCCAGCGTCCTGTTGATGAGACCGAAGGTCGGGTCGAACAGCCAGACCCACAGCAGGCTCGACACGCCGAGGCCGATGACGACCGGCACGAAGACGATCGCCCGCGTCGACCCGACGGAGCGCGCGTGTTCGGCGCGACCAGCAGGGCGAGCAGGTAGCCCCCGACCATCAGGATCGGAGTGATGAGCAGGGTGTACTTCAGGGTGTAACCGAGCGACGCCCCAGAACTGCTTGTCGCACGACCATCGCTGGAAGTTCGTCAGGCCGATGAACTTCGGTGGCGTGATGAGCGACCAGTTGGTGAACGACATCGCCACCATCCGGGCCAACGGGATGGCCGTGAAGACCAGCACGAACATGAGCGCGGGCGCCAGGTACAGCAGTCCGATCAGTCTTCGACGTCGTCGGGCGGTCATTCGGTCTCCACGGCTGGACTCGACCTGCTGGACGGCCGGTGGCACGCGCAATGGTGAGGGATGGAATCGGCCGCGGCGCTCCGGAGGAAGCGCCGCGGCCTTCCGCGTCGGGGTACGAGCTACCTCGAGCGGCCTACTTGCAGGAGATCGCCTTCATCGCGGTCTTGGCATCCGCGATGACGGTGTCGAGCTCATCCGTCGTGTAGTACGCCCGCTGCAGCTGCTGCAGCCACGGACCGGCCGGATCGTTGATCTGCTCGAAGAAGGTCAGCGTGTACGGCGTCCGGCCGACGGCTGAGGGCCTTGGCCACGTCCTGGACGAGCGGCTCGGCCTGGAAGTACTTGTTGTCTGACCATGTCGGAGCGGGTGGTCAGGTTGAGCGCCTTGGCGTAGCCCTCGACCTGCTCGTTATCCGAGAGCAGGAACTTCATGAACGCGATCGCGTCGTCGACGCGCTTGCTGCCCTTCGGGATGACGACGAGGTCGCCGCCGATGAACGAGGCGTACTTGCCTGGCGTCCACGCCCGGCAGCAGGCTGATCCCGAACTCGAACTCGTGGCCCTTCATCTGGTCGCGCGCAAGGGTGATGTTGAAGTTGCCGGTGCCCATCATGCCGAGCTTGCCCGACCCGAACTGCAGGTGGAAGGTCGCGCCGGTCTCGGCCCGGTCGCCGTCGTGGACGTTGCCGGCCTTGACCATGTCGCGGGCCCACTGGTCGACCTGCTTGACCCCGTCGCCGACGAGCGGCTCGTCGCCGCACTTGCCGGCCTCGATGGTCGCGCCGGACGCCCACATCAGCGGGCCGACGGTGAAGATGTTGCAGCCGGCGCAGTTGCCCGGCAGGTAGTAGCCCTTGACGTCGCCACCGAGCGCCGTGATCTTGTCGGCGTAGGTGCGGATCTCGGCGAGGCTCGTCGGCGGCTTGTTCGGGTCGAGGCCCGGCCTTCTTGAAGAGGTCTTGTTGTAGAACAGCGCCGACACGTCGGCGTAGAGCGGGACGCCGAACAGGCGGTCGTTGAACGTCGCGACGGTCATGTGGCCAGGGCTGGCGGTCTTCAGCTCGGGCCAGTCCTTGATCTGGTCCGTGATGTCGGTGAGCTGGTTGGCGTTCTCGAACTGCGGGGCGTAGATCAGGTCCATGCCCATCAGGTCGGGGACGTCGCCCGGCCGCGATGCCCTGGGCGATCTTCGCGACCATGTCCGTGTGGACGATGTAGCTCAGGTTGATCGGCTTGTCGGGGTTGGCCGCGTTCCAGTCGCAGACGAGGATGTCGACCATCCCCTTGTTGCCGCCGGACCGCTCCCACATCTGCATCGCGCCGGCATCCGTGGTCCGCGCGCAGTCCTTGGCGGGCTCGGGCGTCGGGACGGCCGCGACACTCGGCGACGCGGCGGTGGACGGCGGGGCCGACGCTGAAGCGGGTGGCGCGGCGGACGGCGGGGCGGCGGACGGGGCCGCCGTTGGGGCGGGGGTCGCGGCCCCGCTACAGGCACCCGCGATCAGGATGGCCACGATCGCGAGGGCGGGCGCCTTGAGATGACTCCTCATCCCATCCTCCTCCATGTGTTCGCGAGCTCCAGAGTTCCGGTTGCGGAGTGCCTCCGTGACCCGAGCGGCGACAGACTACCACGTCCGCAATCGAGTGCGTACATACGAATTCACACGACAGTCGGACGCCCTGGTTGCCGGCATCAGCGCATCATGCGATGCCCGCAACCGTATGCCGTCCATGCTATGCTCGCGCTCTCAGCCCAGGAGGTCCACGTTTGCCATCCTCGGATCGTCCCGCTCCGGCCGAGTCGATGGGCAGCCGATCGGACTCCGGCAAGAGGCGCACCAAGCCCCCGGTCACCATGCGCGACGTGGCCCGCAAGACGGGGGTGTCGCAGAGCACGGTGTCCCGGGTCCTGAGTGGTGCGACGACCGCGGTCGCGATCGCCGCCGAGACGCGGGAGCGGGTCATCGCCGCGGCGCAGGAGCTCGGCTACCGGCCCAATCCCCTGGCCCGCGGCCTCCGCGGCCTGGGCACGATGCTCCTCGGCGTCATCGTCCGCGAGATCACGGACCCGTTCTTCGCCGGCGCCATCGAGGCCGTCTCGACCGAAGCCAACCGGCGCGACTACAACGTGGTCCTCGGGCACGCCCACGGCCGAGCGGACGAGGCGATCGTGCTGGCCGGCGTCCTCGAGCAGCGCCACGTCGATTCGATCCTCCTGCTCGGCGACATGAGCGACCAGCCCCGGCTCATCGAGGACCTGCGCGGCGCGAGCGTCCCGGTCGTGGCCCTGTGGCAGGGCTCCCGGCCGGCCGGCATCGCGTCGGTGAGCGTCGACAACCGGGCCGGGATCGGCACGGTCATGGACCATCTCACCGGGCTCGGCCATCGACGGATCGCGTTCGTGGCGGGGCGCCGCCTCGGCGACATCCAGGAGCGCGAGGACGCCTACGTGGAGTACCTCGCGCAGCTCGGCCAGGGAGTCCCGGATGGCTATCTCCAGTACGCCGCCAACGATCCGACCGGCGGGGTCGCCGCCCTGCGCGCGTTGCTGGAGCTGCCCGAACGACCGACGGCCGTGATCGCGTCGACCGACGTGCTGGCCATCGGCCTGCTCCACGAGGCCCACGTGCGCGGCCTGTCCGTGCCGGGCGACATCTCCATCACGGGCTTCGACGACATCCCCCTGGCCGCCTTCACGGTGCCTGCCCTGACGACCGTCCGGATGCCCACCCGCGAGATGGTGCGAGCTGCCATCGCGATGGTCATCGACGACGAGATGATCACCCTCGCCGGCGAGCTGCGCCATCCCGTCCTCCAGCCGTCGCTCGTCGTGCGCGAGTCGACGCGCCGCATCGACGGCACGGCGGACTGATCGGGGACATGGGCGGGAGGTACGCGGTCGGAGTCGATTTCGGGACCGCGTCGGGCCGCGCGCTCGTCGTGGACGTCGCCACGGGACGGGAGCTCGGTAGTGCCGTCTTCGAGTACCCCAACGGCGTCATCGACGAGCACCTGCCGGCCCCCGACGACGATGTCCGCCTGCCGCCCGACTGGGCGCTCCAGGACCCGCAGGACTACATCGCCACGTTCCAGCACGCCGTCCCCGCCGCACTGGCACAGGCCGGGGTCGAGCCCGCCGACGTCGTCGGTCTCGGGATCGACTTCACCGCCTGCACGATGCTCCCCACGACGTCGGACGGCACGCCACTGAGCACCCTGCCCGAGTTCCGCCGTGAGCCGCACGCCTGGGCGAAGCTCTGGAAGCACCACGCGGCCCAGCCCGAGGCCGACCGGATCAACGCGCTCGCCCGCCAGCAGGGAGCTCCGTGGCTGCCCTACTACGGCGGCAGGATCTCGTCGGAGTGGTTCTTCGCCAAGAGCCTCCAGATCCTCGACGAAGCTCCGCAGGTCTACCGGGCCGCCGACCGCCTGATCGAGGCCGCGGACTGGGTCGTCTGGCAGCTGACCGGCGTCGAGACGCGGAATGCGTGCACCGCCGGGTACAAGGCCATCTGGTCGAAGCGCGACGGGTTCCCGTCGTCGAGCTACCTGGGCGGCCTGGATCCGCGGTTCGGGTCGATCGTCGACGACAAGATGTCGCGCGACGTCGTCGCCATCGGCGAGCGGGCCGGGTCGCTCACGGCTCGAGCGGCCGCCTGGACCGGATTGCCCGCCGGGATCGCTGTCGCGGTCGCCAACGTCGACGCGCACGTCTCGGTGCCCGCGGCGACGGTCACGGCTCCGGGTCGGATGGTCGCCGTCATGGGCACGAGCACGTGCCACCTCGTCCTCGGCGACCGCCCGGTCGTCGTCGAAGGCATGTGCGGCGTCGTCGAGGACGGCGTCATCCCGGGCCTGTTCGGGTTCGAGGCCGGCCAGTCCGCCGTCGGCGACATCTTCGCCTGGTTCGTCGGACCACGCGACGCCCGCGGAGTACGCGCGGATGGCGGCGGACGACGGCATCGACGTGCACGCGGTCCTGGAGCGCGAGGCGGCCCGGCTCCGACCGGGCGAGTCCGGGCTGGTCGCCCTCGACTGGTGGAACGGGAACCGCTCGATCCTCGTCGATGTCGATCTCACCGGCCTGCTCGTCGGGGCGACGCTGGCGACCCGGGCGCCCGATATCTACCGGGCGCTCCTCGAGGCGACCGCGTTCGGCACGCGGATGATCGTCGACGCCTTCGAATCGTCCGGGGTCGCCGTGAACGACATCGTGGCCTGCGGCGGGCCTGCCGGAGCGGAACCGGCTGCTGATGCAGATCTACGCGGACGTGACCGGCCGCGAGGTCCACGTCGCGTCGTCGGCGCAGGCGCCGGCCCTCGGCTCGGCGATGTTCGGTGCGGTGGCCGCCGGGGCCGGAGCCGGTGGGTACGATTCGATCGTGGATGCTGCAGCGCGGATGGCCCGGCTCAAGGACGAGAGCTTCGTGCCGAACAGGGAGCACCGCGTCGGTCTATGACGACCTCTACGCCGCCTATCGCGAGCTCCACGACCACTTCGGTCGCGGCGGCAGCGATGCGATGAAGCGCCTCAAGCGGCTCCGGGCGGATGTCCTCGCCGGGGCCGGCGTCCCCGTTGGTGCTCGCGCCGATGGCTGACCGCGGCGACCCCGGGGCTGCTCTCCGGGAGGCCGTCCACGAGGCCAATCGCGCGCTCGTGGAGGCGGGCCTCGTCACGCTCTCCTTCGGCAACGCGAGCGCGGTGGACCGGGAGGCCGGGGTCATCGTGATCAAGCCGAGTGGCGTCCCGTACGACCGCCTGACACCCGCCGACATGGTGACGGTCGCGCTCGACGACGGGCGGTCGGTCGGCGGCGACCTCCGGCCATCGTCGGACACGCCGACGCACCTGGCGCTCTATCGGCGCTATCCGGACATCGGCGGTGTCGTGCACACCCACTCGCCGTTCGCCAGCGCCTGGGCCCAGGCCGGTCGAGAGATCCCCTGCCTCGGCACGACCCACGCCGACCACTTCGCCGGTCCCGTGCCCGTGTCGCGGCCCATGACGGACGGCGAGATCGAGGGCGAATACGAACATGAGACGGGCACGGTGATCGCCGAGACGCTCGATCGGCTCGGCCTGGACCCGCTCGCGATGCCGGCGGTGCTCGTGGCGTCCCATGGCCCGTTCACCTGGGGCCGCGACGCCGCCGAGGCCGTCATGAACGCGATCGCGCTGGAGGCGGTGGCGGCCCTCGCCTACCGGACGTTCGCCCTCGAGCCCAGCGTCGGTCCGATCGGCGAGGCCCTGCGGCTGCGGCACCGTCGCCGCAAGCACGGCCCGTCGGCGTATTACGGCCAGGAGCGCTGACGGCCCGGGGCTGCCGCCCGTCGATCAGTGGGGAGACAGGCGCCGGATCTGGTCCAGCAGTTGGTCGGCGACCAGGTCGAACGGTTCGAGGCTCTGTTCGGCCCGGCTGAGCGCCACGGCGCCCTCCGTCGAGGCGATGAGCGTCGCGGCCATGCGCGCCGCGTCAGCTTGTGTCATCCCTCCCTGCTCGAGCAGCTCGGCCAGCCGGCGGCGCCACGTCCGGAACACGTCCGCTGCGCGCAGCAGGAGCGCGGGTGAGTCGGCCGCGACCGTGACCGCAAGGACGGCACACCCGGCTTCGAACTTCGAGCGAATCAGCACCTCACGCCAGATGTGGAGGAACCACGCGGCGACGTCCTCGGCGGGGGCTCCGGCTTTCTGGTCGATCCATTCGATCGCACGTGCCCCCGCCAGCTCGAGCGCCGACCCCACGAGCTCGTCCTTGCCCTCGGGGAAGTGGTGGTACATCGACCCGCGCGGGGCTCCCGAACGCTCCAGGACGTCGCTCAGCGAGGTCGCCTGAAGACCCTTTCGGGCGAGCAGTTCCGCGGTGCTCGCGACCATCCGTGCTCGAACCCCGCGGGCCAGGGACCACCTCCTTGACTATGACGGGCGTCATAGTTACTGTCTCGGTTCTATGGCGACCAGCATAGTCCGCCGCTCGCGAAGGAGACTCCCATGCCGATGATCGACGTCTATGCGGTGGAAGGCACGTTCAGCGACCGCAAGACCCTGGCCCAGAACCTCGCGGCAGCGGTCATGCGCTGGGAGGAAGTCCCGCCCATCTCCCTGTTCAAGGACAACACCGCCGCGTTCGTGCATGACCTGCCGTCCGACGCCATCTCCAACGTCAGTGGGGACAGCAACTACGTCCGGGTCCAGGTCCTGACCCCGGTCGGCGTCCTGACCCGTCCCAAGCAGCTCGGCGTCGTCCGCGAGCTGACCGACATCGTCGCCGCCGCGGCCGGCGACCCCACCCTGACCGATCGGACGTGGGTGCTGATCTCCGAGTCACCCGAAGGCGGCTGGGGCATCGACGGCCACGCCAACACGAGCGACGACATCGTCCAGGCCGCCCGCCGGGAGCTCGGCAAGGGGTAGCCGTGGCGGCCGGGTCACGCGTTCCGCAGGCTCCGAAGGCAGGCGCGCACCGCACGGTCCGGCAGGACGATGCGCGCTGAACGGTTGGTCCACTGGTCGGCGCGCGCGTCCCCGGCCGCATCCTCGCACCAGACGAAGACCGCGCCGAGGCGCAGGTACCGCTCGTAGAACCCGCGCGTACCTTCGAAGCCGCGGCGGGTGAAGAACGTCTCGTCCTTGGCATCGGCCCGGGCACGCAGGGCTGCGGTCGCGGCGGCGACATCGAACGCGTCGGCCTCGTCTCCGCTGATCGCGACCAGGACCGCGTTGGGCACGCTGGGCGGAAGCTGGCGCAGCTTCGGAAGGAGCGGCCCGCCGTAGGCCAGGGCGGTCGCGCTCGGCGACCGACGCAACCGCGTGACCTCGAGATTGAAGGTCGCCGTGCCGCGGTACGTGACGGTGAAATCGGGGCCGCCCCTCCCCGATCCGTAGGCCTCGAAGGCCAGCTCGAACCGGGGATTCGACCAGGAGCCGGTGCGCCACCTGCAGCTCGGCCCGCACATCCCGCAACGCCTCCGCGCCGGCAGCCGTGCGCAGCTTCTTGCGGATCTTGTCGCGGTGGGCCTCGGCGAAGGCGCGGAACCGGGCCGAGGCCGCCAGCCATCCGCGGAGCTCCTCGGCCAGCGGATCGCCGGGCTCACGGTCGTAGAGGTCGCGCACTAATCGCTCGACGGTGAGGCCGGGAACCGCTGCAGGTGTCATGCCGCGATGCTAGCGAGGAGCGCCGCTTCGATACTTGGACCAGTCGACAGACGCTAAGCTCTGGCCGATGAACCTGATCACGCTCGTCGCCGCCGGCATCGCCGCCGCGATCCACGTCTTCTTCTTCGTCCTCGAGAGCATCCGGTTCCGCCAGCCCGCGACGTGGCGGCGGTTCAACATCGAGTCGCAGCGCGATGCCGACCTGATGGGGCCGATGGCCTTCAACCAGGGCTTCTACAACCTGTTCCTGGCCGTTGGCGCCCTCGCCGGGATCTGGGCGATCCTGCTCGACCGTCCGGAGATCGGGCGGACGCTCATCTTCTTCACGTGCGGCTCGATGGCCCTGGCCGGTCTCGTGCTCGTCGTCACGGACCGGCGCCTCGCCGGCTCGGCGCTGATCCAGGCGGCCGCGCCCGTGGTCGCGATCCTGGCCGGCGTGTTCCTGGGCTAGCCGGCGCACCTCCTCCCCGCGCGGGAGCCTCGCTCGCTACACTCGGGCCGTGGACCTCCATGTCGTGGCTCCGCTGGCCTCCCCTGCCGAGCGGGCGGCGGTCGACGCGGTGCTCGAGCCCGAGATCGGGCCGGCGACGTCGGGCTGGACCGGCGGCACCCGGACCGCGAACGACAGCCACATGGCGCGCGGCGGGCACGTGGCGCGGAGCCGCCGCGACCTGCTGCTGCCGGCCCTCCACGCCGTCCAGGCACGGATCGGCTGGATCAGCCAGCCGGCCCTCGGCTACATCTGCCGGCGGCTGACGGTCCCGCCCGGCCGAGGCCTACGGCGTCGCCACGTTCTATGCGCTGTTCGCGACGAGCCAGCGGCCGCCGGACGTCGCCCACGTCTGCGACGACATCGCCTGCCGGCTGGCCGGCGCGGAGGAGACTCTGCGCGGACCCTCGAAGCGCCAGCTCGGGCCGGCCGGCGAGCCCGCCCGCGACGGGACCGTGACCTGGCTCCGCAGCCCCTGCCTGGGGCTGTGCGAGCGCGCGCCCGCGGCCCTCTTCACGGTCGCCGGCGAGCGGCCGCGGATGTTCACGGCCTCACCGGTCGATGCGGCTCGGGATCATCAACCGGCTCGACGATCGCGCGAGCCGGCTTCGCGGCCGAGGACACCACCCGATGCCCGGCTCGAACCCCGACCTGAGCGCGATCGTCCCGCAGGCGGTCGACGAGGCCCAGCGCGGCGGCCTGCGGCTGCTCCGGCCGCGTGGCCGGGTCGACCCGACGAGCCTCGCCGACTACCGCGCCGCGGGCGGCTACGAGGGCCTGCAGCCAAGGCCCTCGCGATGGGTCCCGAGAAGGTCGTCGAGGAGGTCACCGCGGCCCGCCTGATGGGTCGCGGCGGCGCCGCGTTCCCGACCGGGCGCAAGTGGGCGGCCGTGGCGAGCCAGCCGGCCCAGCCGCACTACCTCGTGTGCAACGCCGACGAGTCGGAGCCGGGCACGTTCAAGGACCGGGTGCTCATGGAGGACGATCCGTTCGCGCTCATCGAGGGCATGACGATCGAGGCGTTCGCGACCGGCGCCAGCGCGCGGCTACCTCTACCTGCGCGGCGAGTACCCGCTCGCCGCCGAGCGGATGGCCCACGCGATCGCGGCGGCTCGCCGGCAGGAGCTGCTCGGGCCACGACATCGCTCGGCTCGGGCTTCGCCTTCGACATCGAGCTCCGGCGCGGCGCCGGCGCGTACATCTGCGGCGAGGAGACCGCGCTCTTCGAGTCGATCGAGGGCGGCCGTGGCGAGCCGCGCAACAAGCCGCCGTTCCCGGTCGAGGTGGGCCTCTTCGGCAAGCCGACCGCGGTCAACAACGTCGAGACGCTGGTCAACGTGCCCGCTGATCCTGCGCGATGGCGGCGCGGCGTTCGCCGACGATCGGCACGGAGGGCTCGACCGGGCCCGAAGCTCTTCTGCCTGTCGCGGCCACGTCGCCCGACCGGGCGTCTACGAGGTGCCGTTCGGGACGACCCTGCGCGAGCTGCTCGACCTCGCCGGCGGCGTCGCCCGGACGGCCGAGCGCGATCCGGGCGATCCTCCTCGGCGGCGCGGCGGGCGTCGTTCGTGGGGCCCGACGCGCTCGACACGCCGCTCACGTTCGAGGGCACGCGGGCCATCGGCGCGACCCTCGGCTCGGGCGTCGTGATGGTCTTCGACGAGATCGCCGGACCTCGTCGACATGCTGCGCCGGATCGCGGCGTTCTTCCGCGACGAGTCGTGCGGCCAGTGCGTCCCCTGCCGGGTCGGGACCGTGCGCCAGGAGGAGCTGCTGCGCGCGCCTCGCCGGCGGCACGCCCGCGGGGATCCGC
The DNA here is from genome assembly GCA_963849405.1 of uncultured Chloroflexia bacterium. GTDB lineage: Bacteria > Chloroflexota > Limnocylindria > Limnocylindrales > CSP1-4 > C-114. The sequence goes on along the minus strand of CAWKHG010000005.1, from coordinate 635,358 downwards.
GCGCGACCGAGCTCGCCCTCCTGCGCGAGATCGGCCAGGCGATGCGCGACGCGTCGATCTGCGGCCTCGGCCAGACGGCGTCCTCGGCGATCGAGTCAGCGCGTTCCGGGCCGGGCTGGTGGCGCTGTGAGCCGAGCCGGTCGAGTTCGACGATCCGACCGCGATCCCGCTCGAGCCGCCGGCACGCCCGAGCCGCGTGCCCGCCGGCGCCCGCCGCCCGTCGCCCGAGCGCCGCGCCGGTCGAGCTCACGATCGACGGCGCCGCCGTGTCCGTGCCGGCCGGCTCCACGATCCTCGAGGCCTGCCGCGCGCCGGGCATCGACACGCCGACGCTCTGCTACCTCGAGAACCTGACGCCGGTCAACGTCTGCCGGGTCTGCGTCGTCGAGGTCGCCGGGTCGCGCGTCGCTCGTGCCCGCCTGCTCGCGCAAGGTCGAGCCGGGCATGGACATCCAGACCGACACCGAGCGCGTCCGGCCTCAGCCGCAAGCTGGTCCTCGAGTTCCTCGGCTCGTCGGTGGACCTGGCCCTCGCCGGCCCGCGCGAGCCGGACGGCGACCTCGCCAGCGTACGCCGCCCGCTACGAGCGCAGATCCCGCGCGCTACGGGCCCGCCGCACGGCCGGCCGCCGGCCAACGAGCGCGACGCCCGCGAGCCCGGCCACCACCACGCCCCGTCCGGCGCGAACGCCGCGACCGTCGCCCAGCCGGTCAAGGTCGACAACGACCTCTACGTCCGCGACTACTCGCGCTGCATCCTCTGCTACAAGTGCGTCGAGGCGTGCGGCGTGGACGCCCAGAACACGTTCGCGATCGCGGTCGCCGGGCGCGGCTTCGACGCCCGCATCTCGACCGAGTGGAACGTCGGCCTGCCCGACTCCGCCTGCGTCTACTGCGGCAACTGCATCGGCGTCTGCCCGACCGGCGCGCTCATGTTCAAGTCCGAGCACGACATGCGGGCGGCGGGCACGTGGGACGAGTCGCCAGACCGTGACCGACACGATCTGCCCCTACTGCGGCGTCGGCTGCACGCTGTCGCTCCACGTCCAGGACAACTCGATCGTCAAGGTCACCTCGCCGCTCGACGCCTCGGTCACCGACGGCCACCTCTGCATCAAGGGCCGCTTCGGCTTCGAGTTCGTCCAGAACCGCGGAGGGACTGAGCCGCCGCGCGTACGCGCTCAGAGTCCGCGCTCGATCCGCTCGCGGCCGCGTCGTAGACGTTGAAGCCGTCGCCGCGCAGGAAGCCGACGAGCGTCACGCCGAGCCGCTCGGCCGCCTCGACGGCGAGGTCCGAGGGCGCCGACACCGCGGCAGAGGATCGGCGATCCCCGCCACCGCCGCCTTCTGGACGATCTCGAAGCTCACCCGGCCGCGACACGAGGAGGATGCGGTCGTGGAGCGGCAGGCGGCCGGCGAGGAGCTCGGCGCCCGACGAGCTTGTCCAGCGCGTTGTGGCGGCCGACGTCCTCGCGCAGCGCGACGAGCTCGCCGGTCGGCGTGAACAGGCCCGCGGCGTGCAGGCCGCCGGTCGCCTCGAACGCGCGCTGCGCCGCCCGGAGGCGATCGGGCAGCGCGAGGATGACGTCGCGATCGCACGACCGGGCGCCGGCGGGAGCGGCTCGCAACGGACCTCGATCTCGTCGATGCGACGCCTTGCCGCAGATCCCGCACGAGGCGGTCGCGACGAAGTGGCGCTCGGCGACGAGCGAGGCGTCGAACGGCGTGGCGAGGCGGACGATGACGATGTCGTCGGGCTGGGCGAGCGCGCCCGGATCGCCGAACTCGACGTCCGCGACCTCGTCGGCCGCGTCGATCAGTCCCTCCGTCCGCAGGAAGCCGACCGCGAGCTCCGCCTCGTAGCCGGGCGTCCGCATCGTGACCGCGACCGAGACCGGCTCCTGGCCGGGCCCGGCGGCCCGGATCTCCATCGGCTCCTCGCCGGCGAGCGTGTCGGCCCGCTCCTCGACGGTCGACCCCGGACGGCGAGCGACGTGCGCGCCCGAGACGTGACGGTCCGGCAGGGTCGCGCGAGCGTGGATCGTCGGGCGCGGGCACGCCCGCAGTCTATGCTGCGGCCGCGATGACCGAGCCGATCCTCACCCCGGACGCGTGGCGCTTCCTCGCCGAGACACGGCGGGCGACCCTGGCCACGATCGACGACGCCGGCCGGCCCCGCCTCGTGCCGATCTGCTTCGTGCTCGTCCGAGGATCCGGCGACCGGCGCGCCGACGCTCCACACGCCGCTCGACGAGAAGCCGAAGCGGACGACCGACCCGCTGGACCTCGCCCGGGCGCGCGACATCATGGCCCGACCGGCGGTCACGATCCTCGTCGACCGCTGGTTCGAGGACTGGACACAGCTGGCCTGGTTGCGCGGCAACGGGGAGGGCGCCCTGCTCCGGCCGGGGCATCCGTCGGTGGCCCGTGAACGCGACGCGGCGATCGGCGCGCTTCGCGCCAAGTACCCGCAGTACGCCGACCACGACCTGGCGTCGCGGCCGCTCATCCGGATCACGCTGACAAGCGTCGCGACGTGGACGGCGCGCGAGCCCTGAGGCCCGCGGCGTCGATCAGCGGCGCAGGAAGCGCGCCGAACCCACCGGCCGGAGGCAGTGCGTCGAGGACTGCGCCTGGTGGTAGCCGCCGGCGTTGAGGATGGCCACGATGTCGCCCTCATCGACCGGCCCGAGCGGGTAGTCCTCCGCGAAGACGTCGCTGCCTTCGTTGATGTGCCCCGCGACGGTCACCCGCCGCGTCGACGCCGCGTCGGCCGCCCGGCAGACCACGATCTCCTGGGCGAACTTGTAGATGAAGTAGGACGGATTGACGTTCCAGCCGAAGTCGAGACCGACGAACGTCGTCCCGCCCCGGTCCTCCACCGTGACCACCTCGCCGAGCAGGATCGCGGTGTCCTTGGCGATGTAGTCGCCGGGCTCGCTGCCGACGATCACGCCCAGCGGGCCGAGGTGCCGGGCGATCGTCCCGGCATAGGCATCCAGATCGATCGGCTGCTCCTCTGCGCGCGCCGGAGCGCCCAGCCCGCCGCCCACATTGACCTCCTCGATCGGGCAGCCCCGGTCCATGAGGTGTCGGGTCATCTCGACGGTGGCCGCCAGCGCCTCCTCGAATCCCGACAGGCCGTCGGCGAGCCACCCGGACCCGGCGTGGACGTGCACGGTGTCGACCGTCAGGCCGTGGGCCGTCGCGACGTCGAGCGCCTCGTCGAGCCGGTCGGCGTAGATACCGAACTTCGTCGGCTTCGCGCCGCTGTACGCCAGGCCCTCGTGATAGCCGGCCCCGGCACCGGGGTTGACGCGCAGCCCGATCCGGCGCCCCGCGGCAGCTCGGCCGCCCGACGCCCGACCCGCGCGACCTGGCTCACCGCGTCGAGGTTGATGTGGATCGGCGGGCCGAGGAGCACGTCGAGGTCGCGCTCCGACACGTTCGTGCCGGTGAAGCTGATCTCCTCGGGCCGCCAGCCGTGCTCCAGCGCGTGAAGGACCTCGCCCGGCGAGCACGCGTCGATGCCGACGGAGCCCGGCTCGCCCGGAGCCCCAAGCGCTCGGAGTGCGGCGAGGACCTCGGGCTCGCGGTTGGCCTTGAGCGCGAACCGCTGGCGGACGCGGATCCCGGCGCGCGCGAACGCCTCGCCCAACCGCCGCACGTTCTCGGCGAACCGGTCGAGGTCGTAGACGAACGCGGGCGTGCCCATCTCGCGGGCCAGCCCCTCCGCGTCGCGGCCCGCGATCCGGAGCCGGCCGTCCTCGATGTCGAGACCCGGCCGCACCCACCAGGGCGCGGCGCTCAACGGGTGGCGATCGAGTCGAGCAGGCGCTGTGAGGCGTCGGCGATCTCGGCCACGGCGGCTTCGAACGCCTCGGTGTTCTTCTGGGAGGGCACCCGGTAGCCACTCACCTTCCGGACGAACTGGAGCGCTGCGGCGTTGACCTCGTCGGGCGTGGCCGGCTCCTCGGCCCGACGGAGTGTCTTGATGGATCGGCACATGCCAAGAAGGTACGAGGTCCGGGGCCAGCCTGTCCACGGCACGAGCCGCTACGCTCTGCGCGATGCCCGTCGAGCTCGTCCTCCTGAAGATCGCCGCCTTCGTTGTCGGCGCCCTCATCGTCCTCCGCGCCCTCAGCTCGGCCATCCGGGTGTTCGTCCTGCCGCGGGCCTCGAACGAGCTCATCGCCCGCCTGGTCTTCACGGGGATGCGCCGCCTGTTCGAGATCGTCATCAAGGGCAAGCCCTACGCGTTCCGGGACCGGGTCCTCGCCTACTTCGCGCCCATCTCGCTGCTGGTCCTGCCCGCGGTGTGGCTGATCCTCGTCATGACCGGCTACACCGCGGTCTTCTGGTCCCTGGGAGTCGAGCCGCTCAACGATGCCCTCCGGGTCAGCGGTTCGTCCCTCCTGACGCTCGGATTCGCGCCCACGTCCGGCCTGCCCGAGGACCTGGCCGCCTTCAGCGAGGCGGCGATCGGCCTGCTGCTCGTCGCCCTCCTGATCAGCTACCTCCCGACGATGTACGCCTCGTTCGCCCGGCGGGAGCTGGCCGTGAACCTGCTCGAGATCCGGGCCGATTCGCCGCCGTCGGCGATCGCGATGCTCCAGCGCTTCCATCGCCTCGGGCGGATGGACAAGCTGCACGACCAGCTGGAGCTGTGGGAGACGTGGTTCGCCGACATCGCCGAGAGCCACACCTCGCTGGCGGCGCTCGCCTTCTTCCGGTCACCCCAACGCGACCACTCGTGGGTCAACGCGGCCGGCGCGATCATGGACGGGGCCGCGCTCTACCGGTCCGTGGTGGACGTCCCGAAGGACATCCAGGCCGACCTCACGATCCGGGCGGGCTACCTCACGCTGCGCCGGATCGCCGACTTCTTCCGGCTCCCCTACGACCACGACCCCGGACCGGACACGCCGTGCAGCATCTCCGAGGAGGACTTCGGGATCGCCCTGGACGAGCTGGCCGCCTCGGGCGTCCCCCTGCTCGCCGGATCGAGCGCAGGCGTGGCGCGACTTCCGCGGCTGGCGGATCAACTACGACCAGACGCTGCTCGCGCTGGCCTGGATCACCTCGGCCCCGCCGGCCCGCTGGAACGGCCGGCCGTGGGAGGTCATCGAACCGGTCAACCCGGCCCGGACGCGACCGTTCCAGCCCCCGCCGGCGACCTGACCGCGGCTCAACCCCGGGGCGCTATCCTCGGCTGATGGACGGGTGGCGCACGATCATCGAGCCGTTCCGGATCCACGCGGTCGAGCCCATCCGGATGACGACCCGCGAGGAGCGCCTCGCGGCGGTCGAGGGCGCCGGCTACAACCTCTTCAACGTCCACGCGGACGACGTCCTCATCGACCTCCTGACCGATTTGGGGACCGGCGCGATGAGCCGCGACCAGTGGGCGGCGATCCAGCACGGCGACGAGAGCTACGCCGGCAGCCCGAGCTGGTACGCGTTCCTCGAGGCCGTCCAGGAGCTCTTCCCGTTCCGCCACGTCATCCCCACCCACCAGGGCCGGGCGGCCGAGAAGATCCTGTTCAGCACGATCGGCGGGCCGGGCAAGGTCATCCCCAACAACACCCATTTCGACACGACGCGGGCGAACGTCGAGGCGACCGGCGCCGAGGCGGTCGATCTCGTCATCGCCGAAGGGCGCGAGCCGGCGCACGATCCACCCGTTCAAGGGCAACATGGACGTCGACGCGCTGGACGCGGCTCCTGACCGAGCGGGCCGCCGACGTCCCGGTCGTGTTCGTCACGATCACGAACAACTCCGGCGGCGGCCAGCCCGTCTCGCTGCGCAACCTCCGGGCCGTCCGGGCGGTGTGCGACCGCCACGGCGTGCCGCTGTTCCTCGATGCGTGCCGGTTCGCCGAGAACGCGTGGTTCATCCACGAGCGCGAGGAGGGCCAGGGCGACCGGGCCATCCCCGACATCGTCCGCGAGATCGCCTCGCTCGCCGACGGCATGACGATGAGCGCCAAGAAGGACGGGCTCGCGAACATCGGCGGCTGGCTGGCGATGAACGACGATGCGCTGGCCGAGCGCTGCCGGACGCTGCTCATCCTGACCGAGGGCTTCCCGACCTACGGCGGCCTGGCCGGGCGCGACCTCGAGGCGATCGCCCAGGGCCTGCGCGAGGTGGTCGACGAGGACTACCTGCGCTATCGGATCCGGTCCACGGCCTACCTCGGCGATGCGCTGGCCGCCGCCGGCGTCCCGGTCGTCCAGCCCTTCGGCGGCCATGCCGTGTACCTCGACGCGCGGGCGCTCCTGCCGCACGTGCCGCCGCTCGCCTACCCGGGCCAGGCGCTGGCCGTGGCGCTCTACGTGGAGGGCGGCATCCGCGGCTGCGAGATCGGCACGGTCATGTTCGGGCGGCATCCGGACGGGACCGAGACCGACGGCCCGATGGACCTCGTGCGCCTCGCCATCCCGCGCCGCACGTACACCCAGAGCCACATCGACTACACGATCGAGGTCGTCCGGGCCGTGGCTGCCCGTGCCGCGGACCTGCCCGGCTACCGGATCGTGTCCGAGCCGGCGGCGCTGCGCCACTTCACGGCCCGCTTCGCGCCGCTCGACGTGACGCTCGTGGCCGACGCGCCGGCGGTCGAGCGCCGGTTCCCGCTCACGGGGCCGCTCGACCTGCACGCGGACACTCGCCCCGCTGTGGCGCGGCCGGGGCGATCCCACGATGCGGGTCGGGGCCGACGGCGTGTGGCGGGCCACGCGGACGCCCGACGGGCCGGCCACGATCCACCTGGCGATCGCGGACGGGGAGCTCGTCGCCCGGGCGTGGGGCGATGGAGCCTCGTGGGCGCTGGAACACGCGCCGGCGATGGCCGGCCTCCTCGACGACCGGACCCCGTTCGAGCCTCTCGCGGCAACGCACCCGCTCGTCCGCGAACTCGCGCGCCGTCATCCCGGGCTGCGGTTCCCGCGCACCCTGGCCGTGATGGAGTCCCTCGTCCCGGCGATCATCGAGCAGAAGGTGACCGGCAACGAGGCGCACCGGGCGTGGCGCGGGTTGGTCCGGGCGCACGGCCGACCGGCACCCGGCCCGGCCGGCCAGTCGGGGATGTTCGTCCCGCCGACCCGGCCGTGCTCGCCGGCCTGCCGTACTTCGCCTTCCATGGCTTCGGGCTGGAGCGGCGGCGGGCCGAGACGATCCTGGCCGTGGCTCGCCGGGCGGCCTGGCTCGAGGCCGCGTCCGACCTCTCCCCGGAGATCCGCTCGGCACGCCTTCGGTCGTTCCCGGGCGTCGGGCCATGGACGGCGGCCGAGGTGGCGGCACGCGCCTGGGGCGACCCGGACGCGGTCAGCGTCGGCGACTACCACCTGCCCGGCGTCGTGACGTGGGCGCTGGCCCGCGAACCGGACGGGACCGACGAGCGGATGCTCGAGCTCCTGGAGCCGTTCCGCGGCCAGCGCGGCCGGGTCATCCGGCTGATCGAGGTCGCCGGCGTCCGAACGGAGCGCCACGGCCAACGCTACGCTGGCCGCCGGATCGAACAGATCTGATCCCGAGGTAATCCGTCACCGATGGACCACGACTTCGCCACGCCACCGCTCCGGGTCGAGCCCGTCACCCTGACCGGCCGGCACGTCCGCCTGGAGCCGCTCGAGGAGCACCACCTCGACGAGCTGTGGCCGGTCGCGTCCGACGCCGCCCTGTGGCGCTGGATCCCCTGGCCGGTCGCGACGAAGGACGACCTGCGCGCGTACATCGCGACGGCGGTGCGAAGGTCGGGCGGCCGGGCACATGCTGCCGTTCATCAACCGCCTGGCCGACACCGGGCAGGCCATCGGCAGCTCGCGCTTCGGGAACATCGCCCCGGCCGATTACCGGGCCGAGATCGGCTGGACGTGGGTCGGCGTCCCGTGGCAGCGCTCGGCGGCCAACTCCGAGGCCAAGCTGCTCATGCTCGACCACGCGTTCGGCACGTGGCGCTGCCACCGCGTCGAGTTCAAGACCGATTCGCTCAACGAGCAGTCACGGAACGGGTTGCTCGGGATCGGAGCGGCGTTCGAGGGGATCTTCCGCAACCACATGGTCACCGAACACCGGGCGGATGCGGCACTCCGCGTACTACGCGATCACGGACGACGACTGGCCCGGGCGTGCGCGAGCGGCTGGTCGCGCGGATCGCGGCGGGCGGCCGCCGCCCGGAGCCAGTAGGCGCCGAGGCGCCCGAGCAGGGGCCTACGCCGCGCTGAGAGCAGGAGCCGCGAGGCCGAGGTCGCGGCCACCGGTCCGGCCGCGCCAGCCGAGGAAGCGCGTCGGCTCGATCCGGATGACGCTCCGATAGGTCTCGGCGAACTCGGCCAGGGTCAGCCCGATCGCCGCCATCCAGCCGGCGTACTTCGCCTGGAGCTCGGCGGCGAGGGCGGGCAGCACGGACGGGGTCGCGACCGGCAGGAGCCGCGCGTCGCCCTCGATGAGCTGGACGTCGAAGTCGTCCTCGGGCTGGCCGAGCGCGAGCATCACCCGCCCGTCGGCGACGACGTTCTTGACCTTCACCGCCGCGGGCTTGCTGAAGACCATGAACCCGCCGTCCACCCACAGGTACCAAACGGGGACGAGGTGCGGTGCGCCGTCGGGGCGGACCGTGGTCAGCCAGGCGACCGGCGTCCCGACGAGGCGCTCGCCGAGCTCCTCGGGGGCAGCGACCGGCCGCGGGGCGACGGCTTGGTCGACCTCTCGCTGCACGGTCATCGCGGGTACCTCCTGGTCGCTCGCCGGGCCATCCGGCGCAGCGCCAGCATCGAGGCCGGCGGCGTCACGAACCACGGACGCTCATCGGCCTCCGGGGCAGACGCTGGTGGCGGATCCGTGATGACGCCCGACACCCGTCTGCATCGTCATCCGTCCGCCCCTACGATGGCGGCATGTCCCATCCCGAACCGACGCCGCCCGCCGGTCGTGCCCTCGTCCTGGCCGGCGGCGGGCTCGTCGGTATCGGCTGGGAGGTCGGGGTCCTGCTCGGGCTCCGGTCGGCAGGAGCGTGGCCGGATGCCTGGGATCGGATCGTCGGGACCTCGGCCGGGTCCGTCGTGGGCGCTGCGCTCGGGACCAGCGATGGCCTGGAGCGGCTGGCCGCGACCGACTGGACCACCTACGGCCAGGAGCTCGCCGGGTACATGCAGAGCCTCGACCGCGCGGCCGTCGCCGAGGTCGACGCGCTCTGGTTCGGGACGCCGTCCGGCCCGGACCAGGCGACCTGCGCCGAGATCGGACGGCTGGCCCGCGCCGCGCCGACCGGCTCGCCGGAACGCTTCGAGGGGGCGATCGGGGCGATCCTGCCCGATCGCGACTGGCCGGCGGCGCTGAGGGTCACGGCCATCGACGCCGAGGACGGGTCGCTCCGGTTGTTCGACGCGGGCTCCGGCGTCCCGCTCGTGAAGGCCGTGGCGGCCAGCTGCTCGGTGCCCGGCGTCTTCCCGCCCGTCGCGATCGACGGCCGGCTGTACATCGACGGCGGCGTCCGAAGCGGGTCCGGCCTCGATCTCGCTGCGGGGTCCCGGGCCGTCGTCGGCATCGCCCCGGTCCGCGAGGACCTCCACGGCGAGGACCAGCTCGTGGCGGAGACGGCGGTCCTCACCGCGGGCGGCACGCGCGTCGTCCTCATCCGGCCGACCGCCGGACCCGACGTCGTGCTGCCGACCGACTCACTCGACGTCGGGCAGCTGCCCGACGCGGTCCAGGCAGGCCTCGACGCCGGGCGGGCCCAGGCCGCGGCGGTCCGGGGGATCCTCGAGCTCTAGTCCTCCGGCGGCGAACCGGGCCGTTTGAGCTTTCTTGGGCTCAGCCCGCGAAGCGGTTCGCCGGGAGGCCTCGGACGCCGGGCCGGCAGCGGAACACGCTCCCGGCGCTCGGCTGGGCGGCCCGGTCAGCGTCCTCCACCTTGTGCCAGGCCGTGGTCACGTACAGCTCGTCGAGGTCAGGCGCCGCCGAATGCCACGCTCGAGACGTGGGCCGCCGGGAACCTGATCTCGCGATCGAACGAGCCGTCGGGAGCGAAGCGGCGGACGGCCCAGCCGTCCCAGCACGCGACCCACAAGTAGCCCTCGGCGTCGAGCGTCATCCCGTCGGGGCCTACGCCGGTCTCGATCGTGACGAGGCGCGTGCGGTCGGCGATCGTCCCGTTCGGGCCGTCCCAGCGGAACGTATCGACACCGTGCTTGAGCGTGTCGATGAAGTACATCGTCGACCCGTCGGCGGACCAGTCCATCCCGTTCGAGATGCCGACCCCGGTGAGCATCGTCTCCACGTTCCCGTCCGGGTCGAGCCGGTACAGGCTGCCCATCGTGGAGACCTCGTCGAAGGCCATCGTCCCCGCCCAGAATTCGGCCCTGCGGGTCGACCTTGCCGTCGTTCATGCGGGTGAGCGGGTCGTCCGCCTCGACCGACGCGATCCGCCGCAGCGTGGTCGCGCCCGGGTCCAGGAGATGGAAGCCGTCGTCGGTCGCGAGCACGAGCCCGCCGCCCTGGCGGAGCCCGACCGAGCCGACGGTCCGGCCGACCTCGAACGTCACGTCCTTGCCGGTGCCGGGCGTGGTCCGGTGGACGATCCCTTCGAGGATGTCCACCCAGACGAGCTCGACCGGTCTCGTCGTCCCAGACCGGGCCTTCGCCGAGGCGCGCCCGGGCATCGACGACCAGCTCCACGTCGGCCTTCGCGGTCATATCCATGCCGCTATGGTGAACGGCAGCGAGCGGCCGTGTCGAGTCGGCGCGCTGCCCGGATGAGGTGCCCAGTGACCGAGGACCCGAGCTCGACCGAGATGGCCGCTGTGACGCCCCCCATCGAGGTCGTCACGCTCGGAGAGTGCCTCGTCTCGTTCGTCGCCGCTGCGACCGGTCCGCTTGCCGAGGTGGGTACCTTCCACCGATATGTCGCCGGGGCCGAGGCCAACGTCGCGGTCGGCCTCGCCCGCCTGGGCCACCCCTCCGCGTTCATCGGCCGGGTCGGCGACGACAGCTTCGGGACAACGATCGTGCGGCGCCTTCGGGGGACGGGGTCGACGTCCGGTGGCTGCGGACCGAGACGGAGGCGAGGACCGGCCTGATGATCCGCGAGCGGCGCGGCGCCGGGCCGTCGGAGGTCGTCTACCACCGCGCCGGATCGGCCGGCTCCCGCCTCGGTCCCGAGGACGTGGACGCGGCGGAAACCGTCGGGCTGTTCGCCGGCGCGCGGCTCCTCCATCTCACGGGCATCACGCCGGCGCTCTCGCCGTCATGCCGGGAGGCCGTCCTCCAGGCCATCGATCGGGCGAAGGCCCACGACCTCGCGATCGCGCTCGACATCAACCTGCGCCGGCGGCTATGGACCGACGCTGAGGCCGCCGAGGTGCTCCGGCCGCTCCTCGCGTCGGTCGACGTCGTGTTCGGGAGCCTCGAGGAGGGGATCGTCCTCGGCGGGACCTCGGAGGATGCCGGGCCACGGATCGTCGCGGCGGCCCTCATCGGGTCGGGGGCCGGCCACGCGGTCCTCAAGCTCGGCGCGGACGGGGCCGCGTCGCTCAGCTCGGACGGGACCTGGACCGTCGCCCCGGCCGTGCCCGGGGTCACGGTCGTGGATCCGGTGGGTGCCGGCGACGCGTTCTGTGCCGGCTACCTCGCGGGACAGTTGGAGGGCCTGGACGAGCCCGACGCACTGGCCCTCGGGAACGCGTGCGGCGCAGCCGTGGTCTCGGTCGAAGGCGACCAGGCCGGCGCGCCGACCCGCGCGGAGGCGAGCCGGATCGAGCGGGGCGGAGCCGACCAGGCGATCCGCTAGCGGACCTCAGCCCTGAACGGCGGTCGCCTGCACGTCGGCGGCGTCGCCAGCGTCGCCCGCCGGGACGGGAGCGCCGGCGAGGAACGCCGAAGTGACCGCGGCGGTCGCCTCGAAGGCATCCCAGAACACCATGTGGCCGACGTCGAGGGTACGGACCGTGAGCCGCGGACCGAGGTCACGGTCGAGCGCGGACCGGAGCGAGGGCGTGACGTAGTCCTCGCAGTCCGGCGACGAGCAGGAGTCCGTCGCCATGGAAGCCGTCAAGCGAGACCGGCGGCTTGGCCATCTCGCTCCAGCCGACGACGACGGCCGATCGAGAGAAGTGGAAGCGCCAACGGCCGTCCGAGTCCTCACGGAGGTGGGCGGCCACGTCCTCGTCGACGACGTCCTTCGCGTGGTCCGGGCGATCGGCCAGGCGCGCCGCCCGCGCCACCTCCCGGGTGGGCCAGCCCTCGTCGCGCCGGCTCTCCTCGGCCTCTTCCGTGCAGCGGTCCGGTGGCAGGGCGATCGCCGGATCGAGCAATGCGAACCGCTCGACGCGATCGGGGGCGGTCGCCGCAAGGTGGGTCGCCAGGCAGCCGCCGAACGAGTGCCCGACGACCGCGGCCGTCTGGACGCCTTCGGCATCGAGCGTTTCGAGGAGGTCGGCGACGTGCGTCGCGACGTCCCACGGCGGGTCCCAGGTCGAGTCGCCGTGCCCTCGCAGGTCGACCGCGAGCGTCGTCCGGTCCGGCCACGCCTCCTCGGCGAGCCGCCGGAACCGACGGCCATGCCCCTTCACGCCATGGATCGCGAGGATCGGGACGCCGGTCCCACGTCCGGCCGGTGGTCCGAAGCGATGGACGTTGAGCCGCGTCATCGAGCCCTGGTGGGATCTCCCTTGGCCTTGTTGAGCTCCACCGCCTGGGTCACCCAGCTGCGGATCGCATCCTCCGGGATGGTATCGCCGGGCACGATGCGCAGGTGACGCATCCGGATCCCGTCGCCGACGAGCAGGTCGTCCGGGTCGAGCAGGTCGGCGCCGCGCCAGAACCCGAAGTTGAGGGTGATCGGGAAGGGCTTGAGATAGGCGAACGGCCCGTTCGTCTCCCAGACCGGCTGCGCCCACTTGATCGAGACCGCAGCGCCGGGCGCGACCTCCGCCACGAGCTCCTGGATCCGCTCGGCGACCTGGCGATGGCCGTCCGGCAGCGCGGCGATGAACGCGTCCACGGTCTGCTTGTCGGACATCCTCGCTGGCCCTCCCCAGGCACTGGCCGGAGGCTAGGTTCGGGCCGTGCGCGCGTCAACCCCGACGATGGGCATGGGTCGAACGGCGGCGAGGGCCGGGTCGGCGAGGCGGCGCGATGGCGCGCCGCGCGATACCTCAGGCCGGCGGGCGAGCGGGCAGCTGGACCTCGAACCGGGCGCCGCCGCCGGGTGCGTCGGCCACCTCGATCGTGCCGCCGTGGCGGTCCACGACCCAGTGCGCGATGGCGAGGCCGAGGCCGGTGCCCCCGGCTGACGCGCCGGGCGCCCGCCAGAAGCGATCGAACACACGGGCCCGGTCCTCGGGCCGGATGCCGGGACCCTGGTCGTCGACGGTCAGCGTGGCGCCGCCCTTGTCCCGCGGCCGCAGCCCGATCCGGACCCGCGACCCGGACGGGCCCGTGGCGGATCGCGTTGTCGGCCAGGATCGTGGCCAGCTGGCGGAGCCGGGTCCGGTCGCCGGTCAGCGGCACAGCCACCGCATCCACGTCGATCTCGACGGCGCGCTCCGCGGCGACGGCACGTACCCCGTCGAGGCCTTCGCGGACCACCGGCTCGAGATCGAACTCCTCGGCCGCGAGCTCCTCGACCCCCGAGTCGGTGCGGGCCAGCAGGAGCAGGTCGCCGACGAGCGCGGTCAGGTGGTCCACCTCGGCTCGCACGTCCGCGAGCGCGTCGGCCTCGTCGGCCAGCTGCAGCTCCGGGTGGCGCTCGAAGTGCTCGACAGTGGCCTGGATGACGCTCAGCGGCGTGCGCAGCTCGTGGCTGGCGTCGGCCGCGAACTCGCGCTGGCGGCGGAGCGACTCGCGGATCGGAACGAGGGCGCGGGTCGCGTACACCCGTCCGCCGATGACGGCCGCCGCGATGGCGACGAAGCCGCCGACGACGAGGACGATGAGCAGCGCATCGAGCGCGCGCTGCTCGGCGCTGATGTCCTGGGCGACCTGCACGACAAGCGTGCCGTCGGTCCGATGCACGGCGACGCTGTAGACCCGGACCGGGATCGTCTCGCGCTCGATCGTCACGGGCACGGCACCGGAGCCGGTCCCCGAGATCGTCGTGGATCCGACCACGGCGCCGGTTCGCACGTCCGTCTGGCCGGTCATCGCGGCGGTGATCCCGGCCTGGTTCGGCAGCCCCTCGAGCCGCGGGCCGATGACCTGCCCGGAGTCGGTGACGATCAGCGTCACCGTGCCCGGCGACTGGCCCCCGAAGACGAATCCGGATCCGGGCCCGCGGTCCGGGAATCCCTGGGGCGGCCGGGTGAGGTACGCGACGAGTGACTGGGCCCGTGCCGTGAGCGCCGATTCGCTGGTCGCCGCGAGCGAGCGGGCGACCGCCCCGTACAGGGCGGCCCCGAGCACGATGAGGACGACGAGCATCGTGCCAGCGCTCCACGCGACGAGCCGCCGGCCGGTGCGACGCAGCAAAGGCGCGTCCGGGCTCGCCGCGCCGGTCGGGCCTCGCCGGCTGGACGCCGCGGGCGCCGCCGCCAGCGCCGGCACGACGGGCGGAGCGGCGCCATCTGCAGCGGCGTCCGCCTCAGTCGCCGCCAGGTCCCCGTCGGTCGCGCTCTCGGGTTCGGTCATCGGTCGGACAGACGATAGCCCGAACCGCGCACGGTCTCGATCCGGTCGCCGGCGTCGCCGAGCTTCGTCCGGAGGTAGTGGACGTAGACCTCGACGGCGTTCGGGGTGAGCGCGACGCCCACCGGCCAGGCACGATCGAGCAGCTCGTCCCGCGAGAGCACCCGCCCGGAATTCCGGAGCAGGCACTCCAGGAGGGCGAACTCCTGGCGCGACAGCTCGATCTCCCTGCCCTCGACGGTCACCCGCCGGCTCGCTTCGTCGAGGACGATCGTCCCGCTGACGAGGCGCCGGGGCGAGGACCGCTTCACGCGCCCGTTGGCCGTCGCCCGCCGGCCGAGGGCCCGCAGGCGAGCCGCGAGCTCGTCGTAGGCGAACGGCTTGACGAGGTAGTCGTCCGCGCCGGCATCGAGCCCGGCGACCCGGTCACCGACCGCATCCCGGGCGGTCAGCATCAGGATCGCGAGGGCGGAACCGGCCGACCGGAGCCGCTTGGCGACCTCGATCCCCGAGATGTCGGGCAGCCCCACGTCCAGGATGACGGCATCGATGCCGTCGGCGGCGGCCAGGTCGAGCGCGGTCGAGCCGTCGCCGGCCACATCCACGATGTGGCGGTCGTCACGAAGCAGGCGGGCGAGCGCCCGGGCCAGCCGAGCATCGTCCTCCACGAGTAACAGGTGCACCGTTTACCTCTTGCCGCCGGCCCGCTGGCCGCACAACGCGGTCATTGGCCGACGATCGTGATATCGCTGGCCGGCCCCACCGTCCGGCCGCCCGTGCCGGGAGCCCCGCTGGCGCCTGGCTGCTGGCCACCACCGCCACCGCCGTTGCCGCCGGCCGAGAGCTGGACCTGGACCTGGGCGCCGGTCGTCACGTCGGTGGCGCTGGCGCTGGCCTGCCGATGGTAGGCCGTGTTGCTGTCGACCGGGATCGTGAGGGACGAGCCGTTCGCGAGCTTGAGCGTGATGTGGTCGGCGGTCACCTCGGTGATCGTGCCCGTGATCGACACGGCTCCGGCCAGGCGGCCGAAGCCGCCATTCGCGCCACCGGGGGCGAAGCTCCCGCCCGGGATGGTGAATGCGCCGCCGTTGCCGCCTCGACCGCCGGTGCCCGCATTGGCCGGTGTCGGGGCCGTGACCCGTCCGGCCGCGAAGCCGACGCCGCCAAGGGCCACGAAGGCTGCCACGACCATGACGATCGTGAGCGGATCCCGCCGGCGCTTCGCGGGCGCCACCGGGGCGCTCAGCGCCGGCATGACCGGCGGCACCGGGAACGGGGCGGGCGGGAGGTTCCAGGCCGGAGGGACCCCGTCGGCCGCGGCCGGAGGTGTGCCCGGCATCCCGGACGGCTGCGCCCCCAGGGCCGGCGTCGGCGCGGCGGGGTCGGTGCCCGGGGCGGGTGGCTGGTCGGGCGAGCCCGGGTAGGTCGGTCGGTTCATCGGTTCCATCGGTTCTCCTGGTTGGGGGCCGGTCGCCCGGCGGGGGTTGGGGGGTTCACTCGTAACGAAGGGCGACGATCGGATCGAGCACGGCCGCCTGGCGTGCCGGCCAGACACCGAAGACGATGCCGACGATGCCGCTGAAGCCGACGGCCAGGACGACCGTCGTCGGGTTGACGACGAGCGGCCAGCCGGCGATCCGGTCGATGACGGCGGACACGACGAGGCCCACGACCACGCCGACGACGCCGCCCAGCATCGACAGGGTCAGGGCCTCGATGAGGAACTGGAGGAGGATGTCCCGGCGCTTCGCGCCGATGGCCTTGCGGATGCCGATCTCGCGGGTCCGTTCGCGGACCGAGACGAGCATGATGTTCATGATCCCGATGCCGCCGACGACGAGCGAGATCGAGGCGATTCCCGCGAGCAGTGCGGTGAGGATCCCGGTCACGTTGCCCACCGTGCTCAGCAGCTGGGCCTGCGTCACGATCGTGAAGTCGCTCGTGTCGGCCGCGGCGAGGGCGTGCCGCGTGCGCAGCACGGCCGTGATCGCGTCGGTCGCCGCGGTCATCTCGTCCGCGGAGGTGATGCTCACGGCGACGGACCGGACAGTGTCCGAGCCCGTGAAGTACTTGCTCACCGTGCCGAGGGGCACGAGGACCTGGTCGTCCTGGCTGACGAAGCCCGTCCCGCCCTTGGCCTGGAGGATGCCGACCACTGTGTAAGGCAGGCCGTCGATCGTGATGGTCGAGCCCACGCCGTCGGCCCCGATGCCCAGGTCGTCGGCCGTGGTGGACCCGAGGACGGCCACGCGGAGGCCCTGCGAGACCATGACGGGTGTGAGCCCGGAGCCCTGCCAGAGCTGGTAGTTGTGGACGTTGATGTAGTCGGCGGTCGTCCCGACGATGGAGGTCGTCGTGTTAGCCGTAGCCGACACCACGACGGCCTGGGTGGTCGACTCGGGCGCGATGGCGGCAACGCTCGGGAGCGCGGCGAGCGCGGTCGCGTCCTCGACCGTGAGGGTCGTCGCCGAGCCGCGCGCGCCGCGCACGAGGCCGGTCGTCTGAGCGCCCGGGTTGATCGTCAGCAGATTCGTGCCCAGCGACTGGAGCTGCTGGGTGATGCCCGACGTCGCCCCCTGCCCCACCGCCACGAGGGCGATGACGGATGCGACCCCGATCACGATGCCCAGCATCGTCAGGGCCGCCCGGAGCCGGCTGACGGCGAGGCGGGCGAGGGCCAGTCGGACGAGCTCGAGGATGCTCACGCGCTGAGCCTCCCGTCGCGGATGTGGACCTGGCGCGGGGCGCTCGAGGCGACCTCGGCGTCATGGGTGATGAGCACGATCGTGCGGCCCGACGCGTGGAGCGATCGGAGGATGCTCATGACTTCCGCGCCGGAGTGGCTGTCGAGGTTGCCCGTCGGCTCGTCGGCCAGGATGAGCGGCGGGTTCGTGACGAGCGCGCGGGCGATCGCCACGCGCTGCTGCTGGCCGCCCGACAGCTCCGTCGGCTGGTGGCCGGTCCTGTCCCCGAGGCCGACCCGCTCGAGCGTGTCGCGCGCCCGTTCGAGGCGCTCGCGCCGCCCGACGCCCTGGTAGAGCAGCGGCGCCGCGACGTTCTCGAGGGCCGTCGTCCGGGGCAGGAGGTTGTAGGACTGGAAGATGAAGCCGATGAACCGGCTGCGCATCGCCGCGAGGCCATCGTCGTCGACGTCGGCGACGGACCGCCCGACGAGGAGCACCTCGCCGGAGGTCGGCCGGTCGAGGCAGCCGACGAGGTTCATCAGGGTGCTCTTGCCCGAACCCGACGGCCCGACGATCGCGAGGAATTCGCCCTGCTCCACGCGCAGGTCGGCCTCCAGGAGCGCCGGGACGGTGAGCCCGCCCATGTCGTAGACGCGGCTGGCCCGGCGGATCTCGATGACCGGGGCCGGTCCGCCGGGGACAGGCGGCGGGACCGAGGCGGGGGTCGGGGCTGCCCAGGTCACGGCTTCGTCTGGTTGCCGGGGCCGACGAAGCGTCCCCCGCCGCCGCCGGGGAAGGCGCCGCCGCCGAACAACCCGCCACTGCCGGTCGTGTTGGAGCCGGTCCGCGAAGCGGACGTCCCGATCACGACCCGCTCGCCTTCGGTGAGGCCGGTCTTGATCTCGATGTACGAGCTCGTGACGAGGCCGACATCGACGCTCACGTCCTGGACCTGGCCGTTCGCGTCGACGACCTGGACCACGTACGTGCCACCGGCACCCTGGACGGCCGCAGCCGGCACCGCGATGACGTTCGCCGACGAGGCGATCGTCACCGAGACCTGGGCGCTCATCCCCGTGCGCAGGCCCGTCGGCGGGTTGGTCAGCGCGACCGTGACGTCGTACGAGACCACGCCGTTCGAGCCGGATGCCGATGTCTCCGCGATCGAGCTCACGGTCCCGGCCACCGGGTCCGTGCCGACGGCCTTGATCGTGACTTCAGTGGCCTGGCCGACCTTGAGGTCGGGGACGTCGCTCTCGGCGAACGCCGCGGTCACCGTCATGGCGCTCGACTGGATCTCGATGGCCGCGCCGCTCGGCGCGGTCGTCCCGGCGACGATGTTGACGGCCGACACGCGCCCGGCGATCGGCGCCTTGAGCGATGCGTTGTCGACGGCCAGCTGGGCCGAATCGACGTCCGACTGAGCCGTTGCCACCGACGCCTCGTCCGAGGCGAGCTGGGCGGCCGTGGACTTGGCCAGCCGGTTCGTGTAGTCGTGCCTCGCGGACGTGAGCCCGAGCTGGGCCGACGAGACCTGGTTGGCGGCCTGGGCGTTCGATGCCGAGACGTGTGCCGTCGTCGTCGTGAGGTTGTCCTGGGCCTGGCTGACGGCCGCCCTGTCGGCCGAGATCGTCTGGGACGGGGCGTGGGCGGCCTTGTCCTTCGCGAGGGTCGACCTGGCGCGCGACAGGGCGCTGCGGGCCTGGGACAGGGAGATCGCGTTCTGCGACACGGTGTGGGAGTAGTTGCTCTGGGCCTGGCTGAGCTGGAGCTGGGCCTGCCGGAGCGCATCGCTCGCGGCCGCCTTGGTCGCCGCGGTCGGGGCGCTCTTGTCGGCGCTCAGCTTCGACTTGGCGGCCGCCAGGTTGGCCTTGGCGATCTCGAGCTGGAGGCGGGCGTTCGTCGGGTCGGCGACCGCGAGCACGTCGCCCGCGTTCACGGCATCGCCGACCTTGACCGCGACGCTCGTGACCGGCCAGCTGGGGGTGTTGCCGGTGGCATTCGAGTTCGACGACGACGAAGAGGAGGAGCCGGCCGGCTGCGAGGCCTCGCCGAAGCGGAGGTCGTACGTCGTCGCGGCCGCCACCGTCCCGCTCGCGACGACGCTCTGGGTCACGTCGCGGCGCGCGGCCGTCGCGGTGATGTACTGGCCGGCCGCGGCCGCACTCGTCGGCGGCAGGACGCCGGTCGCGACCAGGACCGCTCCGATCCCGACCACGAGGAGGACGACGACGGCCAGAACACGCAGCGATCTCATCCAGGGCCTCACACCACGGCCACCGTCGAGGTGGCATCTCGAGGCCCACGGTAGGCAGCGGACCTGAGCGGGTCCTGAGACGGTCCCGGCCGCGTCGCGGCCGTAGACGCGGTCGCCGGCGGTTCGTCCGGCCCTCTGGAGCGCCGCGTAACTTACATCCGTCGTACGCGGCGAGGTCGCCCGACTGACGTGCCCCGCTCAGCCTCCATTCAGCCGACCTCGGCCTATGGCATCCCTGCTCACGGGAGAACACGACATGCGACTTCGACTCAGGATCGCGACAGGAGCGCTCGCCCTGTCCGGCGCGCTCGCGATGCTCGCCGCCCCGGCGGGCGTCGCCGCGGCCTCGCCAACAACGGCCGCGACGCCCACCGTCGCCACGACGGCCTGTCCGGACGGCCACTGGCCCGCCTCCGTCCAGGGCGTGCCGAAGGTGTTCAAGGCCGGCGCGCGCGCCGGCGACTACATCTGGCACGACAGCAAGGGCTGGCACCTGCGGGTGACCCACGCGGGCACGCGCGGCGTCGTGTTCAGCGGCGTGATCCGCTCGAGCGCACCGCTCGACGCCGTGCCGGTCAAGCTCGAGGCTCGTGACTGGATCGCGGTCAGCGCGGACAAGAAGACGATCACGTACCGCTTCACCAACTACGGCCACATCGACGGCTTCGACTTCAAGACGTCGTGCGCCAAGCAGCTCTCGTTCCGCGGCCTGATGGCCGGCCACCTCCTGCCGATCGGGCGGATCTGGGTCGGAGCGCGGGGCCTCCACCCGCTCCAGAACCCGTTCATCGTCCGCCGGGTCCTCTGACCCGGTCCTGACCCTCGCGTCCACGGCGGCGGCCCGCTCGGGTCGCCGCCGTACCATGTCCGGCGAACGCGCAGACCCCGCCCGGAACGGGTCGGGCCGCGATGCCGGAGGTCGAGGATGCGGATCGTCGTGACGGGCGGCAGCGGCAAGGCGGGCCGCTGGGTGGTGCGCGACCTGCGCGAGCACGACCACGACGTGCTCAACGTGGACCTCGCCCATGATGGAAGCGCCCACGGCCTGTGCATCCGGACCGACCTCACGGACCTCGGGCAGGTCCACGACGTCATCGCCGGGGCCGACGCGGTCGTCCACCTCGCGGCGATCCCGGCCCCCGAGCTGCGTCCGGAGGGCGAGACGTTCCGGACGAACGCCCTGTCCACGTACAACGTGTTCGCGGCCGCGGCCGATCGCGGCGTCGGGCGCGTAGTCTGGGCCTCGAGCGAGACGGTCCTCGGCCTGCCGTTCGCGCCTGCGACACCACCGCCGTTCGCGCCGGTCGACGAAACGGTCGTGCGTCCCGAATCCTCGTACGCGCTCTCGAAGCTCGTCGGCGAGACGATGGCCGAGCAGTTCGCACGGCGGTCGGGGATCCCGTTCGTGGGCCTCCGGATCTCGAACATCATGGAACCGGACGACTACGCCGCGTTCCCCGGCTACCAGGACGACCCGCGGCTGCGGATGTGGAACCTGTGGGGCTACATCGACGTGCGCGACGTCGCCGGCGCGATCCGGGCGGCCCTGGCCGCCGACGTGCGCGGGGCGGAGGTCTGCATCGCGGCCGCCGCGGACACGGTCATGCGCCGGCCGAGCGCCGACCTGATGGCGGAGGTGTTCCCCGGCGTACCCGTGCGCGGGCCGGTCGAGGGCCGCGCTTCGCTGCTGTCCAACGAGCACGCGGCCCAGGTCCTCGGCTGGCGCGCGGAGCACAGCTGGCTGGCTCCCACTGAGGGCTGAGCCGCCCCGGGCCGCGGCAACGGAGGCGTCAGGGCATCCCGGCACGCCGGCGGAGGTCCTCGGGGTCGCCCTGCGGCTCGGGCTGACCTCGTTCGGCGGGGCGATCGCCCATTTCGGCTACTTCCGGCGCGAGTACGTCGAGCGCCGGCGCTGGCTCGACGAGGCGACGTTCGCGGACCTGCTCGCGCTCGCCCAGTCGCTGCCGGGACCGGCGAGCAGCCAGCTGGGCATGGCGATCGGCTACCGGCGGGCCGGCCTGGGCGGGGCGCTCGCCGCGTGGCTCGGGTTCACGCTGCCCTCGGCCGTCATCCTCATCGCGTTCGCGACGGCGACCACGTCGGTCGACCTGTCGCGCGCGGGCTGGGTCCACGGGCTCCAGCTCGCGGCCGTCGCGGTGGTCGCCAGCGCGGTCGTGGCGATGTGGCGGGCCCTCGCCCCGGACCTGCCGAGGACCGTGCTCGCCCTCGCTGTCGCCGCCCTCGTCCTCGTGTGGGTTTCTCCGTTCGCCCAGCCCGCCGCGATCGTCTGCGGGGCGATCGTGGGGCGGCTCTTCCTGGCCGGTGTCCGATCGGAGCCGACACCACCGGCGGGCAGCGGCCGCTTCCCGGGCGGACGCCGGAGCGTGCTCGCGCTCGGGCTATTCGTCGTCCTGCTCGTCGGACTGCCCCTGCTGCGCCTCGCGACGGACGCGCCGGTCGTGGCGACCGCGGACGCGTTCTACCGCAGCGGCTCGCTCGTGTTCGGCGGGGGCCACGTGGTCCTGCCGCTCCTCCATGCGACGGTCGTCGATCCGGGCTGGGTGAGCGAGGACCGCTTCCTCGCCGGCTACGGCCTGACGCAGGCGATGCCGGGTCCGCTGTTCACGTTCGCGGGCTACCTCGGAGCGGCCAGCTCGCTGCCGCCGGGCGGCGTCGCGGGCGGCGTCATCGCCATCGTCGCGGTCTTCCTGCCGTCGTTCCTGCTGCTCATCGGCCTGCTGCCCGCCTGGGAATCGGTCCGCGGCTGGCCGGGCGCCCGCTCCGCGCTCGTCGGGGTGAACGCGGCCGTGGTCGGCCTCCTCGCGGCGGCCCTCATCACGCCGGTCATCACGAGCACGATCGCGACGCCGCTCGACGCTGCGGTGGCCGCCGTCGGGGTCGTCGCGCTCGTCGTCGGTCGGGTGCCACCGTGGGCCGTCGTGGCCGCTGCCGCCGCGATCGGCCAGGTCGCGAGCTAGGCAGCGTCGTGGCGCCCGGCGCGGCCCGCGCCTGTGCGCGAAACTGGCAGCCCACGCCCGGAGGACCACCGTGACCGCCATCGACTTCGATCACTTCGACGCGCTCACCTTCGATTGCTACGGCACGCTCATCGACTGGGAGACGGGGATCGCCAACGGCCTCCGGACGCTGCTCGGACCCGGCGTGACCGAGACCGATGACGAGCTGCTCGAGGCATATGCGAAGGAAGAGGCGGCCCTCGAGCAGGGCCCGTACCTCCGCTACCGCGAGGTGCTCGCCCGGGCGGCTCGCGGCGTGGCGACAGGCCTGGGCGTGACACCGACCGACGCTGGGCTCGCGGCGTTCGGCGGCTCCGTCGGGGACTGGCCGGCGTTCGAGGACTCGGCCGATGCGCTGCGGCGGCTCAAGGAGCGCTTCCGCCTCGGGGTCATCACGAACTGCGACGACGATCTGTTCGCGGCCTCGAACCGCCGCCTCGGGGTGACCTTCGACTGGGTGATCACCGCCCAGCAGGTGGGCGCCTACAAGCCGAGCCACCGGAACTTCGACGCGGCGTTCGCCGTGATCGACGTGCCGCGCCAACGGATCCTGCACGTCGCCCAGAGCCTCTTCCACGACCATGTGCCCGCCAAGGCCCGCGGGCTGACGACGGCCTGGATCAACCGGCGCCACGACAAGGCCGGCTCGGGCGCCACGCCGGCCGCCGCTCCCGTCACGCCGGATGTCACGGCGCCGGACATGCGCACGTTCGCCGACCTCGCCCTGGGCGGGGCCGGCCGGCCCGCCGAGGCAGCGCGATGACGACCCGGGTCGGCCAGGTCATCCGCGTCCGGCCGGAGGCGATCGAGGCCTACGAGCGGATCCATGCCGAGGTCTGGCCGGGCGTGCTGGCCGCGATCCGGAAGGCGAACATCCGGGACTACTCGATCCACCGCTACGGCGAGTACCTGTTTGCGACGTACCGCCACGAGGGTGACGACCTTGCGGGCGACCTCACGGCGATGGCGGCCGATCCGGTCGTGCAGGAGTGGTGGACCCACACGGACGCGATGCAGGATCCGGTCCCGGAACGGGCCCCCGGGGAGTGGTGGCACACGATCCCCGAGGTCTTCCACACGGACTAGGCCGGCCGTTCCCTCATCGGCGGCGGGTCGGAGACCCCGTGGCGGTAGAACGGGATCGGCTCGGGCGCCATCGGCGTGGCGCCCAGGATGAGGTCGGCGGCCTTCTCGGCCAGCATCATCACGGGGGCGTAGATGTTGCCGTTCGTGATGTAGGGCATCGCCGATGCGTCGACGACGCGCAGGCCATCGATGCCATGGACGCGCATCGTCAGCGGGTCGAGGACCGAGCCTTCGCCCGTGCCCATCCGGGCGGTGCACGACGGGTGGAGGGCCGTCTCCGCGTCCTTCGCCACCCAGTCGTGGATCTCCTGGTCGCTCGTGACCGACGGGCCAGGTGAGAGTCTCACCGGCGCTGAACGGCTCGAACGCCGGCTGGTTGAGGATCCGCCGGGCGACCCGGACGGCCTCGAGCCACTCGCGGCGGTCCTGCTCGGTCGAGAGGTAGTTGAAGCGGATCGCCGGGTGGACGCTCGGGTCCTTCGAGACGATCTTCACGGTCCCCCGGGCGTCCGAGTACATCGGGCCCACGTGGACCTGGTAGCCGTGGCCGCCCGCCGGCGCCGTCCCGTCGTAGCGGATCGCGAGCGGCAGGAAGTGGAACATGAGGTTCGGGTACTTGACCAGGTCGTCGCCCCGGACGAAGCCGCCGCCCTCGAAGTGGTTCGTGGCGCCCGGGCCGCGCCGCAGGAACAGCCACTGGAAGCCGATCCACGGCCGGCGCCACTTCTGGGTCGCCGACGGCTGCATCGAGACGGGCTTGGTGGACCCGTACTGGATGTAGACCTCGAGATGGTCCTGGAGGTTGGCGCCGACGCCGGGCAGGTCCGCGAGGACGTCGATCCCGAAGGCGCGCAGGTCGTCCGCCGCGCCGATCCCCGAGAGCTGGAGCAGCTGCGGTGAGTTGAACGCGCCGCCGCACAGGATCACCTCGCCGGCCCGTGCCGTGGTCACCGCCCCGCCGCTGGTCGCGTACTCGACCCCGACCGCCCGTTTCCCCTCGAACAGGATCCGCGAGACGAAGGCCCGGGTCCGGACCTCCAGGTTCCGGCGGCGGCCCATGATCGGATGGAGGTACGCCCGGGCGGCCGACTGCCGGCGTCCGTTGCGGATGTTCCGGTCGAACGCGTTGAAGCCCTCCTGCCGGTAGCCGTTGACGTCGTCCGTGAGGGGATAGCCGGCCTCCTGGACGGCCCGGAAGAACGCCTCGAACAGGGGGCTCGTCGCGGGCCCGCGCTCCAGGCCGAGGGGACCGCCGTGACCCCGGTACGGATCGTCCGGCGCGGCCGCCAGGCAGTCCTCCATGCGCTTGAAGTACGGCAGGCAGTGGGCGTAGTCCCAGCTCTCCATCCCGGGATCGGCCGCCCAGCGCTCGTAGTCGAGGGCGTTGCCGCGCTGGAAGATCATCCCGTTGATGCTGCTCGAGCCGCCGAGCACCTTGCCCCGGGCGTGGTAGACCCGTCGGCCGTTCATGAACGGCTCGGGCTCCGACTCGTACTTCCAGTCGTAGAACCGGCTGCCGATCGGGAACGTCAGGGCCGCCGGCATGTGGATGAAGACGTCCCACGGATAGTCCGGCCGGCCGGCCTCGAGGACGAGGACGCGCGTCGACGGGTCCGCGCTCAGGCGATTCGCGAGCGCGCTGCCTGCCGAACCGCCGCCGACGATGATGAAGTCGTACCGGGTGTCTGCCACTCCCGCGATGCTAGCAGCGGGGAATGGGGCGCCCGGGGCCGTCGCGCTAGGCGACAGGCAGCTCGGCCAGGAGCCTCATCACCGGCGTCGCGACCGCGAACGCATCGGCCAGGGTCTCGGGCAGCTTCGGCGACATCGCGTCCTCGTCGGACAGGCGCCGCCCGAACGTGACGTCCTTGAGCTTGAGCAGCTCGGCCTCGGGGTGGTCCGCGGGATAGCCCGACGGGACGCGCTTCAGGCTGTCGCCGCCGACGGGCCGGAATGCGGCCAGGAACGCCGGGTCGTCGATGACGCGATGGACGCGCTTCGGATCGGTCGCGACGGCGTGCCGCCAGGCGGCCAGCCAGGCCGGCTCGGGGTGCCACTTGCCGCCACCGACGTAGATCTCGCCGGGCTGGAAGTGGAAGTAGCCACCGGCGTCACCGTCGCCACCACCCGCCCACGCGAAGCTCGCGCCGATGTTCGTCTTGTACGGCGACTTGTCCTTCGAGAACCGCACGTCGCGGTAGATCCGGAACGGGGAGCGGGCAGGGTCGGCCGAGAGCGGGATGTCCCGCCGCTCGAATTCCTCCCCGAGCGCCACGCACAGCGCCTCGAGGGGGTTCTTGAGCAGCCGCTCGAACTCGGCCTTGCGCGGCTGGAACCAGGACCGCTCGTTGTTCGACGCGAGGTCCGCCAGGAACTGGATGGCGTCCGGCGAGAAGCCCTCGAACGTCGTGGGCGCAGTCGGGGTCGCTGTCGGGGGCATGGCCGTTCTCCTGGCGACGGAGCCTGCCGGATCGATGGCGCGCCTCCGCCCGACGATGGTAGTCCGAGCCCGCTTCGCTGGCAGTCACCTCTCGCTTATCGCCGAGCTTGCGGGTATCCATCGATTGACCGCAGCCGACGTCGAGCCATGCTCGGCACATGGAGTGGAACATCACAAGGCGATCCCTGGCCCTGGTCCTCGGGGTGATGTCGTTGGCCGCGTGCGCCGGCGTGACAGGAGCGTCAGCCTGGAGCGGTCCCGGCCTCCACGCCGTCGATGGCTACTGGATGCTCGGCGAGCGTCCCTGCGACATGTCGTCGGCCGCCGGCTGTGCCACGGATGTGGCCCTCGCCGAGGCAGCACTTGGCATCGATCCGCGGAGTGTCGTTCGAGGTGCCACGGCCGGGTTGCCCATGTCGAGTTACGTGGAGTCGGACGGCCGCGTACATGTCGTGCTGCGCAACACGACGGGATCGGCATCGTTCGTGATCCTCGACCTGGCGGACGGCTCACGTCGCGTCATCGGGGTTTCGTGCTGGGGCGTTCCGAACGAGGACGGATCGATGAATTGCGGCGCCGGGCCATTCGATGACTATCGGGTCGGGGCCACGCCCAGCTTCTGAGTCAGCCGGCGGCCGGGCGAGGCTCGAAGTCGAGGGACGCCGAGTTGATGCAGTAGCGCATCCCCGTTGGCCGCGGGCCGTCCGGGAACAGGTGCCCCAGGTGGGCGCCACAGTTGCCGCAATTGACCTCGGTCCGGACCATCCCGAGCGACGTGTCGTCGTGCGTCTTCACCCGGCCCTGCGCGATCACGTCGTAGAAGCTCGGCCAGCCCGTCCCCGACTCGAACTTCGTGCCGGAGTCGAATAGCGGCGCCGAGCACACGACGCAGCGATACGTCCCGTCGGCGTGCTCCTTCCAGTAGGCGCCGGTGAAGGGCGGCTCGGTCGCCGCCTCCTGGGTCACCGCGTACTGGATCGGGGTCAGCTTGGTTCGAAGGTCGGCTGGATCGGGTCGCGCTGTCATGGGCTAACGGTACTCCGCGATGGCCTAACCGATCGCCCGCAGCTCCACGACCCTGCCCCAGTGGAGGACCCGGACTGCGACGAGCACGGCGAACGCGGCGATGACGAGGATCGCCGCGGCCGCGACCGATGCGTCCAGATCGCCGCTCTGGAATTCGCCATAGACGACGAGCGGCAGGGTCGCGGTCTTCCCCTCGATGTTGCCGGCGAACATGATCGTGGCTCCGAACTCGCCGAGCGACCGGGCCCAGCTCATGACCAGGCCGGCTGCGAGCGCGGAACCGGCCAGCGGGATCGTGATCCGCCGGAAGAGCTGGAACTCCGTGGCGCCGTCGACCCGGGCCGCGTCCTCGAGGTCGCGGTCGACGCCGGCGATGCCCGTCCGCGCCGAGCGCACGAAGAACGGCGCCGACACGAACGTCTGGGCGAGGATGACCGCGAAGGTCGTGAACGGGATCTCGAGGCCGAGCGCGGCGAGCGGCTCACCGAGGAAGCCGCGACGACCCAGGACGAGCAGGAGCGCGAGGCCCGCCACGGAGGGCGGAAGGACGATGGGCAAGTCGATGATCGCCTCCACCAGTCCGGAGCCGCGGAAGCGACGTCGGGCGAGGACGATCGCGAGCGGCAGGCCGAACGCCACGGTGATTGCGAGGCTGATCGCGGTCGTCGCGAGGCTGAGGACGAGGGCATCGAGGACGACCTGCGCCGCGAGGGCGCGCCCGAGCGATCCGTCCAGGACCGCCCGCACGACCAAAACGGCCACGGGCAACGCCAGGAACAGGCCGGACAGGACGGCGAGGCCGATGAGCGAGCGAACGCCGGGACCTGCACGTCCGGGCATGGTCGCGTCGCTGCGGCCGGCGGTCAGGACGGCGCCAGGAACCCGAACGTGGCCAGGATCGCCTGCCCGTCCGGTCCGGCGAGCCACGTCAGGAACGCAGCCGCGGCGGTCGCGTTCTTCGACGCCTTGACCGTGACCCCGCCATACGTCGCGGGCACGTTGGCCGCCGAAGGCACGTCGATCGTCGTGACCTTGGTCGAGGTCTTCGCGTCCGTCACGTAGACGATCCCGGCATCCCCTTCCCCGAGCTCGATCTTCGAGACGACCCCTGCGACGTTGTCCTCCTTCGAGACGATGTTGAGGGCGTAACGGGACGCGAACTGGTCCGGATAGCCGGGCTGCCCGGCGAGGTTCGAGACGAGCTGGGTCGCGTACTTGGTGATGGGCACGGCGTCGCCGGCGGCGATGATCTTGACTCCGGGCTCGGCCAGGTCGACGGGCGTCCTGATGTGGGCCGGGTTGGCGGTCGGGACGATGACCGTGAGCAGGTTGCCGGCGAACTTCGTGAGCGCGCCGCCCGCGAGGCCCTTGTCGATCAGCTTCTGGGGGTTCGTCGTGTCGGCCGAGAGGAAGATGTCGGCCGGAGCGCCCTGCTCGATCTTCGTCTCGAGCGCGGACGAGGAATCGGTCGAGATCGTGAGCGTCGTGCCCGGGATTGGCCGCCTCGTAGGCGGTCTTCACCTTCGCCAGGGCGGCCTTGAGGGAGGCCGCTCCGTAGACGGTCAGGCTGGCCGGTGCGGCGGTCGCTGGTGGCGCGCTTGAAGCGGCCGCCGTGGCGGCGGCGGTCGGGGCGATCGTCGGGACAGGCGTCGCGGTGTTGGAGCAGGCGGCGACCGCGAGGGCCGGGATCGTGACGAGCAGGAGGAGGCGGGATCTCACGACCGGGGGTCCTTGGCCGACGGGATCTCGACGATCACGTTGGTGGCTTTCACGACGCCGACGACCTCGTCGCCGACGCGCAGGTCCATGTCGTCGATCGCCTCGGCCGTCATCAGGCTGACCATCCGGTGGGGACCGGCCTGGATCTCGACGACCGCCGCGACCGTGTCGCGGACGATGCGGGTGACGATGCCCGGGAACCGGTTGCGGGCCGACTGGGCGACGATCGGCCGGTCCGTGGCGTCGCGCCGGCGCTCACGCAGGAGGCGCGACACCTCGGCGATCGGGACGAGCCGCTGACCGCCCGCCGAGCGCGTCGTCTGCAGGCGACCGTCGGCCTCCCAGCGGCGGAGCGTCTCGACCGTCACGCCCAGCATCTCGGCCGCCTGGCCGACCCGCAGCGGCGCGACGTCCTCGTCCGACTCGGTCGCAGGCGTCGTCGAAGTCGGTCGTTCGGTCGTCATACCGATGGATTATCGGCACGACGTGCCCATGTGTCTAGATATCGACGCGCCGGGGGCCGGCTCCCGCGCCGCCCGAGCCGCTCAGGCGTGGGTGAAGAAGAGCTGCAGCTCCATCGTCCCGTTGTCGTCGATCGAGAGGACCCTGAACGAGTTGGGCTTCTCGATCGAGTAATCGGCCAGCGCGATCGGCAGCGACCCGGTGACGACGACGGTCGAGCCCGAGAGCTTGGCCTTGAGGGCGATCTGGACGTCCTTCGTGACCCCGTGGAGGGTGAGCTGGCCACTCGCCGTCGCCGAGAACTCCTTGCCGTCGGTCGGGACCGAGCCCAGGTCGATCGGGCTCGTCAGCTTGAAGGTGGCGGTCGGGAACTGGCTCGTCTGGATGCCGTTGTTGCGCAGTTGGCCGTCGCGGTTGTTGTCGTCGCTCTTGAGCGCGGTGAGTTCGGCCGTGATCTCGACGGCCGTGACCTTGGTGCCGGCGATCGTGAGCGACCCGCTGACCTTGGGCGTCCGGCCGACCGCGACGTTCCCGCCGATGTTGGCCAGCTCCTCCTGGATGCGATAGCCCACGAAATTGCCGCTCGTGTCATCGACACCCGTGAACGTCCCGATCGATGTGTCGACGTTCCAGGTCCCGTCGATCCCGCCTGACGCCAACGGCTTGGCGGTCGCGCCTGTCGAGGCTGTGGGGACGGGCGGCAGCGTCGCGTCGGCGACGGCCGCCGGTCCGGCCGGTCGGAGGAAGAGGTACCAGAGGCCGAACCCGCCGCCGATGAGGGCGGCCACGACCACGACCGCGGCGATGTAGATGAGGGGGCCGCGGCCCGATCTGGCGGCCGGTGCGGGTTGTCGGGACATGGTGTTGGTACTCCTCGTGTTCGGCCACGCCGCCGGGGCGTGGGAGCGGGCTCAGGCGACCTGGAGCCCGATGGGGAACGTCGTCGTGTAGCCGGTCGCGGCATCGCCCTTGACGTCGAGCAGGAGCTGGTCGCCGCCCTGGCCGTAGATGCCGTCGCCGTCGTTGCGGGTGCTCCGCACGCCCTTCTGGGCGTACGGCTGGGCGGCGAAGACCTTGTCGGTGAGAGTGTCGTCGAAGAACAGCTGGGAGGTGAATTCGAGGCCGCTCGACCCCGCGGCGTCGGACCGGATCTTGAAGTGGATGTGCACGGTCCGGCCCTGGTACCAGCCGGGATAGACGGTCGTGAACGTCGCGAGGCCGTTGGCGTCGGTGACCTGGTAGCCGCGCAGGAACTTCGTGCCCGCGCTGCCCTGGACGTCCGAGTACACCCCGACGGCGTCGCAATGCCAGACGTCGACGAGCAGGCCCGCGTACGGGGCGCAGCTGTTGCCGGTCACCTTGGCCGTCGCGAACGTGATCTTGAGCACGGCGCCTTCCCGGACCGAGCCGTCGGACGGATCCGGGCGGATGTCCGAGCGCTCGAGCTTCTCGTCGACGAAGTAGGGCCCTTCGGTCTCGGCGGGACGGACGACGCAGCCCGGGAGCGCGGACGCGGCGACGATCGCGCTGGCCGTGGCCGTGGCGAGGCCGCTCGTGGCACCCGATGTCGCGGCCGCGCTCGGGATGGCCGTCGCGGTGGCACCGGGCGCACAGGCGGCGAGGATGGCGGCGCTGCCACCGGCCCCGAGGAGGATGAGCATCTCGCGACGGGTGAGGACCCGCCCCACGGGCAGGTCGTCCTGGTCGATGTCCATCGGTCGGTCTCCTCGGGTTCGGGTCGGCGTGCGCTCGGTGCGGGCACGGCTGGTGCTTCGCATCGTCGGGGCGGCCGGTCGACCGCTCACCCCCTCACTGTGCGTGGTCGTCACTTTCGGAAGCATTACGACGCTCAGCGCGGCCTCAGGCCGGGCTCAATCGGAGGGATCGCCCGGCTCGGCGACCGGGTCGCCGATTCGCGCGGCCCGGCAAACGCGCGCGGCCAGCTCACCGTCATCCGGGCACCGCCCGACGGGAGCGGACCCGACGCGCCACCGGCCGCCCGTCGCCCGCACGATCGCATCCGCGATCGCGAGTCCCAGCCCGGCGCCGCCGCTCGTGTCGGTGGCCCGGTGGAAGCGATCGAAGATCCGGGCCCGCTCCGCCTCCGGGATGCCCGGCCCGGCGTCGTCGACGGTGACGGCGATGCGGTTCCGTTCGGCGGCCACGCTCAGGGTCACGGTGCCGCCCTCCGGCGAGTACTTGCAGGCGTTGTCGAGCAGGACGCCGAGCAGCCGGTCGAGCCACTCCGGCGGACCGGTCACGACCAGGCTGTCCGGCGGGATGCGCAGGTCCAGGGTGAGCCGGCGCGTCTCGGCGACCACGCCGAACCGGTCGGCGGTCTGCGCGGCGAGGACGCCCAGGTCGACCGGCTCCGCGTCGGGCTGGGCGCGGGTCGCGTCGAAGCGCGCCAGCCAGAGGAGGTCGTCGAGGAGCCGGCGCATCCGCTGCGACTCGAGGTCCACCCGCTGGAACGCCGTCCGGTACCAGTCGACCGAGCGCTCCGCCGTGAGGGCGAGGCTCGTCTGCGCCTCGATGACCGACAGCGGCGTGCGGAGCTCGTGCGAGGCGTCGGCCGTGAACTCCAGCTGGCGGCGCCGGGCGAGCTCGATGGGCGTGGCGACCCGGCGGCCCACGGCGACCGCGCCGATGAACACGGCGATCAGGAGCAGCGGCCCGATGATCAGCTCCGCCTGGATGACCTGGGCCTGGGCCTGGCGCCACGCTGTCGAGGGTCTGCGCGACGACCACGTAGTCGCTCGCCGGCGGCGCGACCCTGGACGCGCACGTCGACGCCGGCGATCTCCGCGTCCTGCGGGCCGGCCACGTGGCGGAGGCTGGCCGGCAGGTCCGGGATCGTCGAGTCCGGCGTGCGGATCTCGCCCTCGTCGATCGATCGTCCAGACGAGCAGCCGGGGACCGTAGGCCTGGCTCGGCCGGTCGGGCGGCGGGCTCGTAGTGGCCGCCGCCCTTGATGGGGCCGTTCGCGAAGGCGAGCCCCTGGTCCAGCCGCTGGTCGATCTGCGCGGTCAGGTTCCGGCGTCACGAGCGCCACGACCGCCACGGCGACGACGAGATAGGCGAGCGCGACGACCGCGGTCGCGGTCAGCGCGACCCGGATCGACAGGCGCCGGACGTCGTGGGGGCGGCTGGCGGTCACGCTTCCTCCAGGCGGTAGCCGGCGCCGCGGACCGTCACGATCCGGATCCCGGCGCTCGGCAGCTTCGCCCGCAGGCGGCTCATCTGGACGTCGATCGCGTTCGAGCCGAGCGGGTCGGTCTCGTCGGCCCAGGCGTGCTCGGCGATCGCCTTGCGATCCACGACGGCCGGCGAGCGGCGCATGAGCAGCTCCAGGATCAGGTACTCGGTGGCGGTCAGGTCGAGCGGCCGGCCGCGCGCCGTCACGGCCCGGGTCGCCGGGTCCAGGGCCACCTTGCCGCGCTCGATGACCGGCCCGTCGATGCCCCGCGGGCGGCGCTGGAGCGCACGGACGCGGGCCAGCAGCTCCCCGAAGTCGAACGGCTTGACGAGGTAGTCGTCGGCGCCGGTGTCGAGGCCGCGGATGCGATCGGCGGGCGCGTCGCGGGCGGTGAGCATCAGCAGGGCGGTCGGGCGGCCGTTGCGGCGGGCCCACGCGACGACGTCGATGCCCTCCGCGCCGGGCATCCGCCAGTCGATGATCGCCACGTCGTACTCGTACCACTTGAGCTGGTCGATGGCGTCGTCGCCGCGGTCCACGGTGTCGACGTGGTAGCCGCTCTCGCGCAGCCCGAGCGCGATGACGTCCTGCAGCCCGGGATCGTCTTCGGCTACAAGGATTCGCACGGGCTGCTCTCCGGAATCACCGCCTTGGGACGGTCTGTCATCTGGGCACGGTAGCGCCATCGTCGACTTCCAGGCTTTCGAGCGGATTACGGCGACGGGGCGATGGACCGATACTCCGCCCGTGAGCATCCTCGGATCGGTCGTCGTGGGCGCCGGACAGGCCGGGCTCGCGGCCTCGCACCACCTCGGCCGGCTCGGCATCGAGCACGTGGTCCTCGAGCGGTCCCGGATCGGGTCGACCTGGCTCTCGCAGCGCTGGGACACCTTCGCCCTGAACACGCCGGGCTGGCGAAGCCACCTGCAGCCGGCCGACCAGGAACGCCAGACCAGCGACGACGACGCGTTCCTCTCGGCGGCCGGCTTCGTCGAGCGGCTCGAGGCGTTCGCCGGGCGCCACGGGATCCCGGTCCGGACGGGGGTCGAGGTCACCGGCGTCGCGCCGGCGGGCGCAGGCGGCGAGGGCTTCCTCGTGTCCGTCCGCGGCGTCGACGGCGAGGACGAGCTGCGCACCCGCACGGTCGTGGTCGCCTCCGGGATCCTGAACGTGCCGCGGATCCCGCCGATCGCCGCGGCCCTGCCGGCCGGACTGCCCCAGGTCACCGGAGCGGAGTACCGCAACGCCGGGGGCCTGCCGGCCGGGGCCGTGCTCATCGTGGGCAGCGCTCAGT
This sequence comes from uncultured Chloroflexia bacterium, assembly GCA_963849405.1. GTDB lineage: Bacteria > Chloroflexota > Limnocylindria > Limnocylindrales > CSP1-4 > C-114. The sequence goes on along the minus strand of CAWKHG010000005.1, from coordinate 601,555 downwards.
CGGGCGTCCAGATCGCCGAGGACCTGGTGGCCGGGGGGCGGACCGTGTACCTCTGTACGAGCTCGGTCGGCCGGATGCCCCGTCGCTACCGGGGTCGCGACATCTTCGCGTGGCTCGGCGACACCGGCTTCTTCGACCAGGTGCCGGGCGACCTCCCCGATCAACGGATGGTCACGTGGCCGCAACCGCACGTATCGGGGGTGGGGCCGCTCGGACGCACCGTCAGCCTCCAGTCGCTCGCCGCGCAGGGCGTGACACTCCTTGGCCGTCCGACAGCGGTCGAGGGTGACCGCGTGCTCCTCGACGACACGGTCGGCGCGAACATCGCGTTCGGCGACCGGATCTCGGCCGAGACGAAGGCAATGGTCGACCGCCACATCGCCGCGGGCGGGATCGCGGCGCCGGCCAACGAGGCGGATCCAGCCGATACACCTCATCCGGACCCGGCCGCGGTCCACTCCCCGGCCCATCTCGATCTCGAGGCGGCCGGCATCGGCAGCGTCGTGTGGACGACCGGCTTCCGCGGTGCCTTCGATTACCTGCCCCCGGCCGTCGTGGACACGCGGGGCGTGCCGATCCACGACCGCGGCGTGGCGCCCGTGCCGGGGATCTTCATGGTGGGCTTCCCGTGGCTGATCAAGCGCAAGTCCGGGATCATCCCGGGCGTCTGGGACGACGCGGCGACGATCGCCGAGCAGGTCGCCCGAAGGAGCACCGTCGATGCCCGCTGAACGACCCAACGCCGCTGCCTCGCTCGCCGATCGCGTGGTGCTCATCACGGGCTGCACCGGCCCGCTCGGTCGGGTCGCCAGCGCCTCGTTCGCGGAGGCCGGCGCGCGGCTGGGCCTCGTCGGCACCGCGAAGACCCGGCTGGACGAGCTGGCGGCGGACCTCCACCTCGAGCCGGATGCCTGGGTCGGGGCGAAGGCCGACCTGCGCCGTGCGGGCGAGGCGACCCGGGCCGTCGCCGAGGTCACGAAACGCTTCGGGCACGTCGATGTCGTCCTGCATCTCGTCGGCGGCTGGAAGGGCGGCGCGAAGATCCCCGATCTCGATCCCGTGGACGTCGAGAAGATGCTCGACCAGCACGTCTGGACGACGCTCCATATCGCCCGGGCGGTCGTGCCTGGGATGGTCGCGCGGGGCTGGGGCCGGTTCATCGCGATCTCGGCTCCGGTCGCGGTCGAGGGAGCCTCGGGGATGGCCGCGTACGCCGTCGCCAAGGCCGGCGAGGAGGCCCTCCTGCGCACGCTCGCCAAGGAGGTGGCCGGGTCCGGCGTGACGGCCAACGTCCTCGTCGCCCGCAAGATCGACGCCGCCCACGAGCGCGAGCAGGCTCCCAGCCCGAAGAACGCGTCGTGGACCACGCCCGAGGAGCTCGTGGCCGCGATGCGCTACCTGTGCTCGGACGAGGGGTCCGCCGTGAACGGCGTGCGCATCCCGCTCACCGGTCGGAGCTGAGGCGAGCAGGCCGTATCCTAGGGCCATGACCTGCGAACGCTGCGGCACCGCGAACGCGGCCGGCCGGCGCTTCTGCATCGAGTGCGGGGCGCCGCTCGTCACGGGCTGCCCGTCGTGCGGCGCGGTCAACGAGCCGGCCGCGAAGTTCTGCGGGACCTGCGGCACGCGCCTCGGCGAGGCGGCCGACCCCACCGCCTCGCGCCCGGCCGCGACCGCCGGTTCGTCCCCCGCCGCGGAGCGCCGGATGGTCAGCGTGATGTTCGCGGACCTGGTCGGCTTCACGAACCTGGCCGAGGACCGCGATCCCGAGACCGTGCGGGAGCTGCTCAGCCGCTACTTCGACGCGGCCGCGGAGATCGTCGGCGCGCTACGGCGGGTCGGTCGAGAAGTTCATCGGCGACGCGGTCATGGCCGTCTGGGGGACGCCCGTCGCCCACGAGGACGACGCGGAGCGGGCGGTCCGGGCCGCCCTGGACATCGTCGACGCGGTCCCGGCGCTCAAGGGCGAGGGCGGCTCCTCCGCGCAATCGCTCCAGGCCCGGGCGGGCGTGCTGACCGGCGAGGCGGCGGTGACCGTCGGCGCGGTCGGCCAGGGGATGGTCGCCGGCGACCTCGTGAACACCGCGAGCCGCCTCCAGTCCGCCGCACCGCCGGGGACGGTGCTCGTCGGCGAGGCGACCCGCCAGGCGGCCGGGAAGGCCATCGCCTTCGAGGCGGCCGGCGAGGCGACGCTGAAGGGCAAGTCCAGCCCGGTGCCGGCATTCCGGGCCGTCCGGGTGGTCGCGGAACGAGGCGGCGCCGGCCGGGCGGACGCGCTCGAGCCACCGTTCGTCGGCCGGGCCGACGAGCTGCGCTTCCTCAAGGAGCAGTTCCACGCGACGGGCCGCGAGGGGCGGGCACGGCTCGTGTCGCTCGTCGGCCAGGCGGGGATCGGCAAGAGCCGCCTCGCGTGGGAGCTCGAGAAGTACCTCGACGGCGTGGTCGAGGGCATCTGGTGGCATCGCGGACGGACGCCCTCGTACGGCGAGGGCATCACGTTCTGGGCGCTCGGCGAGATGATCCGGCGGCGGGCCGGACTGGCCGAGGGCGACGACGAGCCGACCACCCGTGCCGCGGTCACCGCCATGCTCGAGCAGCACGTGACCGACGCGGAAGAGCGGCGCTGGATCGAGCCGCGGCGTCCTCGCCCTCCTGGGCCTCGATGCCGCCCCATCGGGCGGGCGCGAGGAGCTGTTCGCCGCGTGGCGGACGCTGTTCGAGCGGATCGCCTCCACCGGCACGGTGGCCCTCGTCTTCGAGGACCTCCAGTGGGCGGACGACGGCCTGCTCGACTTCATCGAACAGCTCCTCGACTGGAGCCGGAGCCATCCGATCTTCGTGGTGACGCTGGCCCGGCCCGAGCTGCTCGATCGCCGGCCCGGCTGGGGGACGGACCGTCGCGGGGCCGTGGCCATGCGCCTCGACCCGCTGACGGAGCCCTCGATGCGCGAGCTCCTCGCGGGCATCGTGCCGGGACTTGCCGGAGCCGGTCGTGGAACGGATCCTGGCGAGGGCGGACGGCATCCCGCTCTACGCGGTCGAGACGATCCGGATGTTCCTCGCGGACGGCCGCCTGGTCGTGGAGGACGGTGTCTTCCGCCCGGCCGGGGACCTCGGCGACATCGACGTCCCGCCAACGCTCCACGCGCTCGTCGCCTCCCGCCTCGACGCCCTCCCCGCCGCGGACCGGGGCCTGCTCCAGGACGCGGCGGTCCTCGGCCAGTCGTTCTCCCTGGCGGCGTTGGCCGCCATCAACGGCGACGAGCCCGATGCCCTCGTTCCCCGCCTGACCGCGCCTCGTGCGGCGCGAGCTCCTCGTCGTCGAGATGGACCCGCGAGCCCCGACCCGCGGCCAGCACGCGTTCATCCAGTCGATCATCCGCGAGGTCGCCTACTCCACCTTGTCGAAGCGCGAACGGCGGGCACGGCACCTCGCGGCGGCCCGCTACTTCGAGACGCTCGACGACCAGGAGCTGGCGGGCGCGCTCGCGACCCACTACCTCGCCGCCTGGCGGGCCGCCCCGGACGGGCCGGAGGGCGAGGCGGCAGCCGCGCAGGCGCGGGTCGCCCTGCGCGCGGCGGCCGATCGGGCGGAAGCGCTCGGAGCCACCGGCCAGGCCATCGATTCGCTGGCAGCGGCCCTGGAGGTCACGCAGGATCCGCGCGAGCATGCCGCGACGCTGCGGCGCAAGGCCGCGATCGAGTCGATCTCGGCGCGGTTCGTCGACGCCGAGCGTGACGCCCTTGCGGCGGCCGACGCCTGGCGTGCGCTGGGCGATCGGGCGGGAGCGCTCGACGCGATGACGGTGCTCATCCAGGGCAAGCTGTCGCAGGCCAAGATCGGCGAGGGCGTCGCCAGGATGGAGGAGGTAGCCGGCGAAGCCGAGGCGCTGCGGGACGACCCGACCGCCCAGGGCGTTCTCGCCGCGTTCGCCGAGATGTACGGCCGGGGCATGTTCCGGTCGGGCCGCTATCCGGAAGCCGTGACCTGGTGCGACCGGGCGCTCGCCCTGGCCGAACCCATGCACCTCGACGAGGTGATCGCGATGGCCCTCATCACGAAGGGCACGTCCCTCGGCTACCTCGGCCATGGGCGGGAAGGCATGGCGTTGCTGAACGGAGCGTATCTCGACGCGACTGCTCACGGCCTGCATGTCCCCGCCCTTCGGGCGGGCGTGAACCTGGCCGCCCTGACCTCCGACACCGACCCGCGGATCTCGATCCAGTGGACGCGGGACGGGATGGCGGTGGCACGACGGCTCGGCCTGAGCGGGTTCTCGACCTATCACGCCGGCAATACGGCAGCCGCCCAGCGCCTGGGCGAATGGGCCTGGATCAGGTCGGCGTTGGCGGACCTCGCCGAGACCGTCCCGGACGCACGGGAAGAGCGCTGGATCCGCAACATGGCCGAGGTCCATCTGCCCTGGCTGGGCGAGGATGTCGGGGACCGCCCACTCGCCATGATCGCGCAGGCGGAGCGGGCGAAGGATCCCCAGACGACAGTCAACGGCCACCGTTGGGCCCTCGATGACGCGTTCGCGCGCGAGGACTTCACCGTCGCAGCGACGCACGGCCGGACCCTCCTGGAGCACGACTTCGCGGCCGCCAATGACCTGCTGTGGGCCGGCCGGACCGCCCTCCAGGTGAACGACATGACCAGTGTGGAACGGGCCCGGGAACGGATGACATCGAGCGCGGGGGGCTCGGCCGACGCGGACCTGGCAACCCTTCGAGCGGGTATCGCGGCGCGCCAGGGACGGATCGACGACGCCGTCAGCGAGTATCGGGCGGCGCTCGCCGGATATCGCGACATGGGGCTCCGGTTCGACCTGGCGATGGCCGGGCTGGACATGGCGGCGTTCCTCGGGCCCGATGTGCCTGCCGTCAAGGCAGCGGCCGCGGAGGCGCGGGCGATCTTCGTGGACCTGGGGGCACGCCCAGTGATCGCGCGCCTCGATCGGCTCGTGGCGCCGGAGAGTCCGGCGGTCGCCGAACCCGGCCCGGCGCCGGTCGCCTCGGGCATCGCCGCATCCACAGGGTGAAGATCGTCGAGCTCCAGGTGACCGTCGTCGGCGCGCCGTGGCGCGAGCTCACGTTCGTCGAGCTGACCACGGACGACGGACACGTCGGGACCGGCGAGGTCCGCATGGTCAACAAGACCGAGACGCTCGTCGCCTGCCTGCGCGAGCTCGGGCCGCGCTACGTGATCGGCACCGATCCCTTCGAGGTCGAACGGCTCGGCTGGAACTTCCAGCGCGGCGAGTACGGCCGCCCCGGCGAGGTGTCGCAGTCGGCCCTGTCCGCGTTCGACATGGCCTGCTGGGACCTCATGGGCCAGGCCCTCGGCGTGCCGATCCATCGCCTCCTCGGCGGCCGCTTCCGCGATCGCATCCCGGCCTACGCCAACGGCTGGTACCAGGCCGAGCGCGACCCGGCGACGATCGCCGAGCTCGCCGCAGGCGTCGTCGAACGGGGCTATCGCGCGCTCAAGCTCGATCCGTTCGGGGCCGCCAGCGACCGGCTGTCCGCGCCGGAGCGGCGGCTGTCGCTGGCGATCGTCGAGGCGGTGCGGTCCACGGTGGGGCCGGACATCGAGATCATGATCGAGATGCACGGCCGGTTCGGCGCGGCGGAAGCCATCGGCCTCGCCCGCGACCTCGAGCCGTTCCGGCCGGCATGGATCGAGGAGCCGGTGCCGCCCGAGAACCCGGAACCGCTCCGGCGCGTCCGCGATGCGACCACGATCCCGGTCGCGGCCGGCGAGCGGGTCCATGCGCTGCCGGACATGCGCGGCTTCATCGACGGCGAGGCGCTCGACATCGTCCAGTGCGACCTCAGCCACTTCGGCGGGTTCCTGCCGATGAAGCGGCTCGCCGGCTGGGCCGAGGCCCACTACCTCGAGCTCGCCCCGCACAACGTCTGCGGCCCGGTCGCGACCGCCGCCAACGTCCAGTTCGCGGCCGCGACCCCGAACGTGCGGATCCTGGAGCACTTCAACGACTTCGCCGACCCGTGGGTGATGACGCTCGTCGACGAGCCGCCGACGGTCGACCGCGAGGACGGCTGCTTCGGCGTCTCGGAGCGGCCCGGACTCGGCCTCCGCCTCGACCACGACGTCTGCGCGGAGCATCCCGCGACCGGCGGCCGGCTGCAGCTCTTCGTGCCCGGCTGGGAGAAGCGGTCGGCGGGCGGCGCCGACCCCGCCTGACGGGCGGACGGACGACCGCGATGCACGACGCGACGGTCCGCCACGTCGTCCTGCTCGGGCTCATGGGGGCGGGCAAGACGACCGTGGGTGCGGCGCTGGCCGCGCGCCTCGGGTGGCCGCTACGCGACTCGGACGCCGACATCCAGGCGGCCACCGGTCGGAGCGGCCGTGAGATCGATGCGGAGCGCGGGACGGCCGAGCTCCATCGCCTCGAAGCCCGCCACCTGATCGACGCGGTCGGCGCGCCGGAGCGGAGCGTGATCTGCACCGCCGCGAGCACGATCGAGGATCCGGACGCACGGGCTGCCCTTGCCGGGCCAGGGCTGCTCCTGGTCTGGCTCCGCGGCGAGCCGGCCACGCTCGCCGCGCGGATCCCCGCGATGGACCACCGGCGCCGTCTGGCCGATCCCGCTGGCGTCCTGGCGGCGCAGGCAGCCTCTCGCTACCCCCGCTTCGCTGCCCTGGCGCCGGTCATCGTCGACGTGGACGCGATGGCCGCGCCGGAGGTCATCGAGACGATCCTGGGACGGCTCGAAGCCAGCGACCTGTGAGCGCCACGCCCGCGAAGGCGAGCAGCGTCCCGATGGCGAGGATGGCCAGCGCGAGGGGCGTGACCGGCGCCCCGAAGCCCTCGATCGCGGACCCGATGAGCGGCGGGAAGATCGCCGCCCCGCCCAGCGCCGAGCCCACGAGGTAGACCGTCGGCGTCCGCCGGCCGGGCGTCACCTTGGCGAGCCAGGCGAACCCGGTCGGGTAGATCGGCGCGATCACGAGACCGGTCGCGGCGTACGCGACAGGCGCGAGACCGGGAATGGCAGCGAGGCCGAGCGTCAGGATCGCGAGGCCGGAGCAGGCGAGGACGATGGGCTCCGGCGCGACGCGCAGGGCGACCGGCGCGATGAGGAAGCGTCCCGCCGTGAGGCCCAGCCAGAACGCGGAGGTGGCCAGGGAGGCCGTCGCCGCCGAGAGGCCGATCGCCGTCAGGTGGGTGGGTTCCCAACCGCCCACGCCAAGCTCCACGCCGACGTACAGCGCGTACGCCACCGCGAAGAGCCCCACGATCGCTGCGACGCCCCGGCCGCCGGTCCGGCCGACGCTCGATGAGCCCTTGCCGTCCGTCGGCGTGCCGTGGCCGCGCACCCGGCTCAGCGGCACGGCCAGGGCCAGGGCGAACAACGCGCAGCCGACGTACATCGGCCCGATCCCGCCGGGCGCGACCGCGGCGACGATGATCGGCGCCGCCACCGCCCCGATCCCGAACACCCCGTTGAGGATGTTGAGCATCGTCCCGGCCCGGATCCCGAAGCTGTAGGCGAAGAGCTGGTTGACGCCCAGGTCCAGCGCGCCGAATCCGACGCCGACGAAGGCCGCACCGGCCAGCACGGTCTCCCAGGTCGGCGCGAGCGCGAGGCCGATGAAGCCGACGGCCAGGACCGCCATCGACCCCATGAGGAACGCCCGGTTGGTCAGCCACCGGAGCGCCTGGGCGGCGCCGATGACGCCGATGAACGCGCCGATCGCGTGGGCGCTCAGGAGCGCCGACGCCGCCCCGTGCCCGATCCCGAACCGGGCTTCGAAGATCGGGATCAGCGGGCCGTAGAACGAGGACAGGGCCCCGATCAGGACGAACGTCAGGCAGGCGGCGACGACGGTCGTCCCGCTGAACACCGACGTCCCGGCCGATGGCTCCTCCGGAGCCGAAGGCTCCCGCGATGGTCCGCCACGCGCCGTGACGGACTCCGCCACCGCTCCGATCCTCCCTGCCGGCCTCGCGTCCCGAGGCCCGCCTATCGTAGTTGACGGGCCACGCCGGCCTGCCTACGGTGCGGCCATGGCCCCTGCCCCGGTGGCGATGCTCCGACCGCGCTATCCCCTCGAGACGGAACGCCTCTACCTGCGGCCGTTCCGGGACGACGACCTCGATGCCGTGAGCGTCATGGACGGCGACCCGGCCACGGCCCGGTACCTCTATTCGGCGCCGCGGTCGCGGGCCGAGGTCCGGGTCTCGCTCGCCCGGCGCAAGAGGCTCACGACGATCGAGAAGCAGGGCGACGCGATCCGGCTCGCGGTCGAGCTGCGCGATGGCGGAGCGCTCGTCGGCGACGTCAGCCTCCACTACCGGAGCCGCGAGCACCGCCAGGCGGAGATCGGCTTCGTGCTCCACCCCGCCCACCACGGGCACGGCTACGCGTCCGAGGCGGTCAGGCTCCTGATCGGCCTCGGCTTCGGGCCACTCCGGCTTCACCGGATCATCGGCCGGTGCGACCCGCGGAACGAGCCGTCGGCGCGGCTGATGGAGCGCCTCGGCATGCGGCGGGAGGCCTACCACCGCGAAAGCGAGTTCATCAAGGGCGAGTGGTGCGACGAGCTCGTCTACGCGATCCTGGCCGCGGAGTGGCCGGCCCCGCCGGCCGCGGAGTCCCCGGCCCCGCGCCCGTGACCGATCCGGGCCTGTGCGCCGGATGCCTCCACGGCCGGGCCATCCGCTCGGATCGTGGCTCCGTCTTCTGGCTGTGCCGCCGATCGGCGACCGACCCACGGTTCCCGCGCTATCCGTCGCTACCGGTCCTGAGCTGCGCCGGGTTCGAGCCGGCGCCGGCCGCGCCCGCCGCCTCCGAGCGACCCGTCGAGAACGCGCCCGACGGGGACCGCTGACCGGCGCGACGCTGTTTCCGTAGGATTCCCCGGTGATCGAGCAGACCGAGGGCGAGGTGGTCGCCGAGGCGCACGTCCGAGCGGGCGCCCAGCCCGCGGTCGCCCCGGAAGGCAGCGGGCTCCCGGACCTGCCCCTCGCGCGGAACCGCGACTTCCAGGTGTTCCTCTTCGGGCAGGGCCTCTCGGGGTTCGGCGATGCGATCACGTTCACGGCCCTGCCCATCCTGGTGCTGGCGCTCACCGGCTCGGGACTGGCCATGGGCATCGTGGGCGTCCTCGAGACGCTCCCGGACCTCATCCTCGGCCTGCCTGCCGGCGCGTTCGCCGACCGTCTCGACCGGCGGAGGATGATGCTCCTCGCCGACCTCGGCCGGGCGGTCCTCACGGCGCTCATCCCGATCTCGGTGGCCGTCGGCGGACCCACGATGGGCGTCATCCTGCTCGTGGCCTTTCCGCTCAACTGCCTGCGCGTCCTGTGGCTGGCCGCGTACACGGCATCGGTCCCGGGCCTGGTCGGCCAGTCGCAGGTCGGCCGCGCGACGTCGGTCCTCGAGGCCGTCTTCAACCTCGGGTTCATCGCGGGTCCGGGGATCGCCGGTGTGCTCGCGGCCGTCATCGGCCCGGGACCCACGATCGCCTTCGATGCCGGCTCGTTCGCGGTCTCGGCATCGGCGATCCTGCTCATCCGGCGGCCGTTGAAGCCGCCGCCCCGGACGGAGCAGACACACCTCCTGACCGAGATCCGGGAAGGCGTCGCGTACGTCGTCGGCCATCCGGTCCTGCGCTCGGTGATCCTGCTCTGGAGCTTCGTCTCGGTCGGGACCGGCGCGCTCGTCTCGGCCCTGACGTTCCACTTCCAGATCGACCGCCACCTGGGCACGGAGATCCTCGGCTTCGTCCTCAGCGCGTACGGGCTGGGCTCGCTCGCGGGTGCCATCCTGGCGACCCGGCTGGCCGGGGGCGCCCTCGGCCGGAAGATGCTGCTTGGAACGTTCGGGGTGGGCGTCACGCTGCTCGTCATCGCCGTGAGTCCGCCCATCCCCGTGGTCGTGGTCGCCTCGTTCACGGCCGGGGTCGCCCAGTCCAACGTCCTTATCGCCTACCTGACCCTGCGGACGACCCATTCGCCGAGTGCCCTCCTCGGCCGGGTCGGCAGCACGGCCCGGGTCGTGTCGATCGGGCTCACGCCGCTCGGGCTGCTCGCCGGCGGACTGCTGATCGACGCGACGAACGGCGCGACGGCGCTTGGCGCGATGGGGTTCTGGATGATCGCCCTGGCCCTCGTCTTCGGGGCGTCGGCGATCGTGCGCGGAGCCCGCTCACCCTCGGTCCAGCCAAGCGCCTAGCGTGCGGGCGACAGCCCCGCCGTCTGGCGAACGTCAGGCGGCGGCGAGGGCCGGCTTCCCGAAGAGGTAGCCCTGCCCGTATTCGACGCCCAGCCGCCGCAGCACATCCGCCTCACCGTCGGATTCGACGCCCTCGGCGATGAGCCGACAGCCCGTCTTGAACGCGAAGTACTGCAGGCCGGCCGCGAGCGCCTGGCGAAGGTCGTCATCGTCGATCCGGCGGACGAGACTGATGTCGAGCTTCGCGTAGGTCGGCCGGAGCTCGAGGATGTGGCGCAGGCTGGCATAGCCGGCGCCGGCGTCGTCCACGGCGAGGCCCACCGCGCCGAGCTTGGCGAGCGCCGTGCGGACGCGCGGGTAGTCGTCGATCGGGACGTGCTCGGTCAGCTCCAGGACGAGCGGCCGCGCCGAGTCGCCGACCAGTCGCCGGAACCGCCGGTCCGCGCGCAGCACGAAGCCGGGCGAGACGTTGATCGAGAGGAACGCGCCGGCCGGCAGGGTCGCGGCGCCCTCGATCGCCGACCGGATCGTTGCCAGCTCGAAGTCCGGCCCGAGGCCGCCCGCCTCGGCCTCCTCGAACCGGACGTCGGGCGGCGTGCCGTCGTCGAACCGGGTCAGCGCCTCGAAGCCGACGGTCGCCCGTGTCTCGAGGTCGACGATCGGCTGGAAGACCGAATGGAACTGGCTGGGCTGTCGAGGACGTGGCGCAGGCGGGCGCGCGCGGCCTCCTCGTCGCGCCGGTCGGCGAACGCGGATCCCGCCACCGTGCTCATGACGTTGGCGTAGTCGATCGCGGCCGCCATGAGCCGGGCCCGCCCGACGAGGGCCGACCGACCGCCGTCGCGGGTGATGCCGATGGTCAGGATCCCGACGAGATCGTTGCCCGCGTAGATCGGGGCGCCCGCGGCGAGTGACGGCCGCTGGCGGGTCCGCGACGACGGCGGTTCCTCGGCCGCGGCCAGGCTGACTTCCTCGACCCATGGCGCCCAGGCGGCGCGCGGTCCAGGACCTGGCGAGCCTTCGCCGGCGGGATCGAGTGACCACCTCGCCGGACGCCGTCGACGCGGTCGACGTCGCGAGCTCCAGGAGGCTGTCGCCCGGCCCCAGCTGGAAGATCGCGACGCTGTCGCTCTCGGTCCGCATCGCGAGCTCGTTGACGATCGCCTCGGCGGCCTCCTCCGGGACGGACGAGATCGGCAGGTGGGCGAGGGCGGCGACCACGGTCGCCCGAGTCCGCAGCTCGTCCTCGATCACGGACGACCAGGCGGCCTGCTTGCGCAGGTGGGCGGTGACCCGGGCGACCAGCTCGTCGATCCGGACCGGCTTCGGCACGAAGTCGTCCGCGCCGGCCGACAGACCCTGGATCACACTGTCCGCGTCGCCCGAGCCCGGTCATCAGCAGCACCGGCATCGTGGCGGTCTCGGGCCGCGACCGGAGGGCCTGCACCACCTCGGTGCCCGTCATGCCTGGCATGGCCATGTCCAGGACGATCAGGCCGACGGCGCCGGTCCGGGCGACCTCGAGGGCCTGCTCGCCGTTCGAGGCCTCGACGACCTCGAAGCCCGCCCGACGCAGCGCGAACGCGACCATCTCGCGGACGGCCGTCGTCATCGTCGGCGACGAGGACCGCGGGCTGGCGGGCCGGCACCGGCGTCACCGGGCGGCCGTTGCCGTCGCGGCGCGACGGCCACCGCATGCAGGGTGGCCTGGACCAGCTGGTTCGAGGTGACCGGCTTGGGCACGAAGATCGCGCCCCGCGACGTCGCGCGCTCGAGGTCGAGCGTCTCTGCCGTATAGCCGGACAGGATCACGGCGCCCGAGCAGGGGGTGCAGATCCATCATCTGCTCGACAAGCTCGATGCCGGACATGCCAGGCATGACCACATCGGTGACGAGGACGTCGATCGTGTTGTCGGCCAGCCGCGCCGTCTTCAGTGCCTCAGTCCCGTCGCCCACCGCGAGGACGACGTATCCGGCACGTTGGAGGAGCTGGGTGGTCATGTCCCGGACGGCCGGGTCGTCCTCCACCACCAGGACCGTGCCGACGCCGACCAGGGTGCCCTTGTCGACGACCGGGCGAGGCTCGACGGCTTCCTCGGCGAGCGGGAAGTAGAGCTTGAATGCGGAGCCCTGGCCCGGTTCCGAGTAGACCCAGATGTGGCCGCCCGCCTGGCGGACGATGCCGTAGGTGGTGGCGAGGCCGAGCCCCGTGCCCTTGCCGACCTCCTTCGTCGTGAAGAAGGGCTCGAAGAGGTGCTGCCGGGTCGCCTGGTTCATCCCGATCCCGGTATCGCTCACCGCCAGCAGCACATATGGCCCGGGCTGCAGCTCGAAATGCTCGATCGCGTAGGGCTCGTCGAATGTCGCGTTGCCGGTCTCGATCGTCACGATCCCGCCGCCTGGCATCGCGTCACGCGCGTTCACCACGAGGTTGACGAGGATCTGGCCGAGCTGGCCGGTGTCCGCGCTGATGTGGCCCGCCGCCGGATCGAGCTTCAGGACGAGACGCACGTTCTCGCCGATGAGCTGCTGGAGCATCGGCTCGATGGTCGTAACGGCCGCATTCAGGTGGACCGACCGAACGGTGACCTTGTTCTGTCGGCCGAACGCGAGGAGCTGCGCGGTCAGCGCCGCCGCCCGCTCCGAAGCCTCGGTGATCGCCCGGACGCTCGCCTGGAGGTGCTCGGGGTCGAGGCGGGCCGGGTCGCCCGAGGTGAGGTCCTGGGCCAGCAGCTCCGCATACCCATGGATCGCGAAGAGCATGTTGTTGAAGTCATGGGCGATGCCGCCCGCCAGCCGCCCGATCGATTCGAGCTTCTGGGCCTGGAGCAGCTGGTTCTCGACCATCTTGCGCGCCGCGAGGTCGACGACCGTCGCGACGACCTGCAGGCCGTCGTCCGTCTCGATCGGAGCGAGGCTGACGTCGACCGGGAACTCCGTGCCGTTCTTGCGCCGGCCCACCAGGTCGAGGTGGGTGCCCATCGCCCGGGCGACCGGGTGGGCGATGAAGGCGGCGCGCTGGACCGCGTGGCTCTCGGCGATGGGTGCGGGCAGCAGGAACTCGATCCGCCGGCCGACGACTTCGGCACGCCGATAGCCGAACGTGGCCTCGACCTGCGGGTTCGCGTACACGATCTCGCCGTCCGAATCGACCGCGAGGACCGCGTTCGGCGAGGCTTCGAGTACGTCGTTCCGGGCCCAGGCCTTTCGCGCGGACTCTCGCGTCCCTCGAGGGGACGCGGCGCGGGACACCATATGCAACTCCCCCGGCCTGGGAACCGGTACCCGGGACCATAGCACGGCAGGGAAGCACGGGGACAAGCAGAAGTTGACCTGCGCCGCCGCTCGGCGGGGTCAGCCCCTCGCCGGAGCGACGCGCCTACGGCGATCGCCACTCCGCGCCGCCCGGGAACGCGTAGCGGGCGAGCGATTCGGGCCGCATCTGGGCGCTGTAGCCCGGCAGCCGGGGGAGCTCGTAACGCCCGTCCCGGATCACGACCGGGTCCAGGAAGTGCTGGTGCAGGTGGTCAACGTATTCGATCACCCGGCCGTCGAGCGAACCGCTCACGGCCACGTAGTCGAAGGCCGACAGGTGCTGGACGAGCTCGCACAGGCCCACCCCGCCGGCGTGCGGGCAGACGGGCACGCCGAACCGCGCGGCCAGGAGCAGGACGGCGATCACCTCGTTCACCCCGCCCAGCCGGCACGAGTCGATCTGGCAGATCCCGATCGCCTTCGCCTGGAGGAGCTGCTTGAACATGATCCGGTTGTGGACGTGCTCGCCCGTCGCCACGAGGATCGGGGCCACCCGCTGGGCGATCGTGGCGTGGCCGAGGATGTCGTCCGGGCTCGTGGGCTCCTCGATCCAGTACGGGTCGAACCGCGCGAGGCGGCCCATCCACTCGATGGCCTGGTCGACATCCCAGCGCTGGTTGGCGTCGACGGCGAGCCGTCGGTCGGGCCCGATCTCCTCGCGCACGATCCGCATCCGCCGGATGTCGTCCTCGACGTCGGCCCCCACCTTGAGCTTGAACATCGTCCAGCCGTCGGCCAGCGCCTCGCGGCACAGGCGGCGGATCTTCTCGTCGTCGTAGCCGAGCCAGCCCACCGACGTCGTGTAGGCCGGATAGCCGTCCCGCGACCAGTTCGTCGATCCGGGCGGCGCGGGTCGGCTCGAGCCGCTCGAGCATCGCGACCGCTTCGTCCGGCGGGAGCGCGTCGCTGATATAGCGGAAGTCCACGAGGTCGACGATCTGCCGGGGTGACATCTCGACGAGCAGCCGCCACAGCGGCTTGCCGGCACGCTTGGCGAACAGGTCCCAGACGGCGTTGACGACGGCGGCCGTGGCCAGGTGGATGACCCCCTTCTCGGGCCCGATCCAGCGCAGCTGGCTGTCGCCGACGAGGCTCCGCCAGAACCCGCCCATGTCGGCGAAGAGCTCCTCCGTGGAGCGGCCGAGGACGAGCGGCTCGAGGGCGTCGCACGCCGGCGACGACGACCTCCGTGCCCGCGCCCGATCGTGAACGTCAGCCCGTGGCCCTCCAGGCCGTCGGCATCGTCCGTCCGGATCACGACGTAGGCCGCCGAGTAGTCCGGGTCGGGGTTCATCGCGTCCGAGCCGTCGAGCGAGCGCGACGTCGGGAAACGGATGTCCGCGACGTCCAGCGCGATGATCGTGCCCATCCCTATCCCTTCAGTGCGCCGACCAGGATGCCCCGGGTGATGAAGCGCTCGAGCGCCACGGCCATCGCGACGACCGGCGTGATCATGATGATGATCAGCACGGACATCGCCCACCACTGCGGACCGCGGGTGGCGTTCTGCGCGGCGACCTGGAGGGGCATCGTCTGCGCGTTCGCGCTCGTCAGGACCAGCGCGATGAGGAACTCGTTCCAGGCGAAGATGAGCACGATGAGGAACGTGGCGACGAGGCCCGGGATGGAGATCGGCAGCACGATCGAGCGCACGACCCGGTAGATCGACGCGCCGTCCACCGAGGCGAATTCCTCGAGCTCGCGGGGCAGCGACGCGAAGTAGTCGCGCATGAGCCACACGACGATCGGCAGGTTCGTGGCGACGTACGTCGCGATGAGCGCCACGATGTTGTCGAGCAGGCGGACCTGCTGGAAGAGCACGTACAGCGGGACGGCCACCGCGATCGGCGGCAGGATCCGCTGCGAGATGAGCCAGAACGCGATGTCGCTGTTGCCGAAGGCGCGCACGAACCGGCGGCCGATCGTCTGGGCGAGGATCACGAACACGACGAGGCCCGACACGATCGCGACGGCCGGCGGGGCGCCCAGGACCGTGACGACGGTCACGAGCGCGAACGAGCCGATGAACAGGCCACGATCCCGACCCGCGGCCGGTAGGTGAACCGGACGAGGGCATATGCGGCGAGCGACCCGAAGAGCAGCGCGAGCACGGAGCTCGAGAGCCCCACGATGACCGTGTTGATGTAGGGCCGGATCGTGTCGTTGCCCAGGTCGAAGAGGATGTACTTCCAGGCGTCGAGGGTCGGCTGGAAGTCGACGAACGGGATGTAGAACGGGCCCTTGTCCACCTGGTAGGCCGTCTTGAACGACGTGACGAACAGCCAGTAGATCGGGAACAGGACGACGGCCGCCCAGAACAGGAGCAGGAGGAACGCGCCGAACTTCGCCGGCGGTGAGAGGTCGGTGACGCCGCGCGTGCGGAACGGATTCCTCATGCGAGGTCCGTGACCCGGCGCCGGACGAAGCTCACGTAGACCGTGGCCACGATCGAGACGAGGATGAGCAGCAGGTAGGCGATGGCCGCCGACCTGCCGAGGTTCAGGGTGTTCCAGTCGATGTACGCCTCGAGGGTCATCGACTGGGTGGCCGTCCCCGGCCCGCC
Organism: uncultured Chloroflexia bacterium; assembly: GCA_963849405.1. GTDB lineage: Bacteria > Chloroflexota > Limnocylindria > Limnocylindrales > CSP1-4 > C-114. The sequence continues at coordinate 585,467 of CAWKHG010000005.1, read as the reverse complement.
GCCCAGCAGGATGTTCGGCATGTCGATGATCTTGAAGCCCTCGATGATCCGGATGAGGACGATCGTCGTGCTGACCGGCAGGAGCGCCGGGACCGTGATGTGGCGGAAGCTCTGCCAGCGGCTCGCCCCGTCCACCAGGGCGGCCTCGCGGACCTCCTGGTCGAGGCTCTCGAGCGCGGCGAGCAGGACGATGAACACGAACGGGGCCCACTGCCACGTGTCGCCGATGATCACGGCGATGCGGGCCAGCCACGGGTCCGTGACCCACGTGAAGTTCCGCAGCCCGAGCTCCACCCACAGGGGCTCGAGGGGTCCCTTCGAGGTGTCGGTCATCATCAGGAACATGTAGCCGACGCCCGACCGGCGTGATCGTCAGCGGGATCAGGAACAGGATCCGGAAGAACCGGCGCAGGGGCACCTGCTGGACGGCCAGCATCGCGAGCCCGAGGCCGAGGCCGTACTGCAGCGACGATCCCGGCGAACACGAAGATCAGGGTGACGACCACCGCCCCCGGTCGTCCGCCGTCGGCGAGCAGGGTCTGCACGAGCAGCCCGACGAACCCGAACAGGAAGACGCCGCCGACGAGGCGCAGGACGAGCCCGAGGGGCCGGACACGGCCGCTCCGCAGGGCCCGAACCCAGGCGGCGCCGGCCAGCGACGACCGTGCCGGCCAGGATGGCCCAGCCGATCGGGTTGGGGGTCCTCAGGACGCCCAGGAAGTGCGACCGCTCGAGGCCGAACAGCAGCTGCTGGTAGTTGAACAGGCCGATGAAGTCGAGGTCCACGCCTGCGGGCGTGAAGACGAGCTTCGAGACCGACAGCGCCACGGAGGCCACGAGCGGGAACAGCGACAGGATGAGGATGAGGATGACGGCGGGCCAGATGAACAGCCATCTGGCGGCGCCGTCCGAGCGCCACGCATCGAGCGTCTCGGTCGCCCGGCGCGCGGCAGTGCGACGGGGAGCCGGCCCCGATGGGACCGGCTCCCCGCGATCGAGGTCCGTCGACCTACTTCTTGATGCCAAGACTCGCGACATAGGCAGCGAGCTGTTTGTCCTTGCCCACCTGTTCGGTGATGGCGTTCCAGCCATCGGTGATGGCCTGCTCGGTGCCGGCTTCGTCCAGCTCCTTGGCGAGGTACTGGGCGATGGCCGTGTCGAGCACGTCCTGTTCGTACTGCTTGGTCTGCGGGATCCGCAGGTCCAGCACGAAGTTCTTGTTCTCCAGGCTCGCCTTGATGGCGCCGAGGTAGTTGTCCGTCGCCGCCTGGCTGAGGCCGGCCGCGAGCCACGGCGCGGTGTTGGTGAACTGGGATGTCCGATACGGGTTGTAGCCCGTCTTGCCGAGGGTCACATCGACGCCCGACTGGGCCGGGGCGCTCATGTACGACAGGAAGTCGTACGCGGCGTCCTGCTGGGGCTTGGGGGCCTTGGCGTTGACGGCGCCCGACCAGCCACCGAACGATCCGAACGGCGCGTAGTTCACGCCGTCGATCGCGTTGGGGCAGGTCGTTGCGTCGCACGGGACGAGCTTGCCGGTCGCGCGGTCGAGGACCTGCTTCCAGCCCGGCGTGATCGTCGCGCCGGTCTTGTCCTGGGCGTACGTGCCGGGGGCCAGCGTGCCCACGTCACCCCAGTCCATCGTCAGGGCGCAGCGCCCGGTCGTGAACAGGCCACGCGAGCCGCCGACGTCCATGTTCAGCTCGTCCGGAGGACCGAACTGGGCCGTCTTGGCGTACGTCTGGAGGGCCAGCGTCATGGCGTCGTTCTTGCCGAAGAGCGGGTTCATGGTGGTCGTGTCGAAGAAGGTTCCCTCACCGGTGCCCTTGGCCTGGAGCAGGCCGGCCGCCAGCGAGATGATCCACCAGTAGCTCTGGGCGCCCTTCTTCTTGGCGATGCACGAGCCGTAGTCCGGCTGGCCGTCGCGCGTTGAGGTCCTGGCCCTGGTACTTCGCCGCGATCGTGAGGTAGTCGTCCCACGTCGCCGGCGGCTTGAGGCCGTCCTTGGCGAGGATGTCACTCCGGTAGTAGACCATGTGGAAGTCGCCGTCGAGCGGGATCGTGTAGACCTTGCCGTTGTAGGTCGCGTTGTAGTCCTTGAAGAACGGGGCGACGTCGTTCCACTGGAGCTGCGGATCGTTCTGGACGCGATCCGGTCAGGTCGAGCAGGTAGCCCGGCCCGGTGAAGTCGCCCATCCACTGCGGATCGAAGACGTAGGCGTCGAACGAGTTGGTGCCCGTCGACGCGTCGAGCAGCGCCTTGTCGTAGATGGTCTGGAACCCGACCGCCACGACGTTGACGTGGCCGCCGGTGAGCCGTTCCCAATCCGGTGCGCGGCGCTGCAGTGGCTCCGCGACCTGGGGACCGTTGAAGGTCAGGATGTTGACGTTGACGCCCTTGAACTTGTCGCCCTGGGCGGGGCCGATGTCGCCGGCGCCGAAGCGGGCGCGGAAGGCGACGCGGCCGCCGTCGCTGCCACGGTCGGCGCGCTGGTCGGTGGCGGCGAGACGGTCGGCGTGGCCGCTCCACATCCCGCGATCACGACGACCAGTGCGATCGAGGCCGCAGTCGATCTGAACCGCGACACAGCATCCTCCTCCTCTTGACCTCGCGATTGTTGTCCAGCATACTGAACAGCTAGCGGTAGGCTGAACAGTACCCAGTGGGGAGGCGCGAGTCAATATGCTGCACGCAGTTCACCATACTGACCGCAGCCCCGAGGCCGCGGCCTCGGCTATCGGGGCCGCGTCCACCGCGGCCCTCGGCGACTATCGAAAGCCCGCGCGGACGTGACGACCGCCCCCGCCGAGACCAGCGCCTTCGAGCGCGCCGAATCGGAGTCGCTCGCCCCCGCCGTGACGCGGGCCGCGGCGATCCTGGATGTCCTGGCCGAGGACCCGTCGACCGCCTTCGGGCCGAGCGAGCTGGCCCGCCGGCTCGGCCTCCCCAAGTCGTCGATCGCCGAACATCTGCGTGGCGCTCGCCGACGCCGGCCTCATCCGGCGCATCGGCACGGGGTTCTCGCTCGGACGCAAGCTCGCGGAGCTCGGCGGGGCGTACCTGACGGCCGTCGACATCGTCCAGGAGTTCTACGAGGCCTCGCGCCTGCTGCCCACCGGCTCCGAGGAGACCGTCCAGCTGGCGGTCCTCGACGGCGTCGAGATGACCTACCTCGCTCGCCACGACGGTCGCCAGCAGGTCCGCCTGACCTCGGGCATCGGCCGACGGCTGCCGGCGATGTCGACGGCGACCGGCAAGGCCGCCCTCGCCTCGCTCGACGACGCCGAGCTCGAGCGACGACTCGCGACGATCACCGAGTTCCCGGCGATCACCCCGCAACTCGCACCTGTCGCTGGCGTCGTTGCGGGCGGACCTGGCCAGGGTCCGCGAGCGCGGTTACGCCATCGACGACGAGGAGACCGTCGAGGGCGTCGTGTGCTACGGCATCGTCGTGCCGGCCCGCCGCCCCGATGGGCCGTACGCCGCCAGCATCACGCTGCTCCGGGCGCGAGCGAGCGACGAGCGCGTCCCGCTCCTCATCGATGACCTGCGCTGGCTCGCCGGGGCGCTCGCCGATCCGCTGCGCCGGAGCCGCCCGCAGGCCTGATCAGGCGGCCGGGGCGTCGGTGCGGTCCGGCCGTCGAGCCGGTACACCGCGGCCGCAGTCCTCCCGAAGACGCGCGCCAGATCGGCCTCACCGAGCCCGCCGAGCGCGATCCTGCGCCGACTCGATGACCCCGCTCGTACGACGCCGCGAGCAGGCAGACGGGCCAGTCCGAGCCGAACATGAGCCGGTCCGGACCGAACGTCTCGATCGCCTGCGCGACGAACGGAACGAGGTCCTCGGGGCGACCCGAGATCCAGTCCGCCTCGGTCACGAGGCCCGAGACCTTGCACCAGGCGTTCGGCGCCGCCCCGAACGGCCGGAGCAGGTCCGCCCATGGCCCGACGACGCCGGACGCGATCGGCGGCTTGGCGAGGTGGTCGATGACGAAGCGCACGTCGGGCAGGGCGCGGACCGTCGCCAGCGCGACCGGCATCTCCCGGGGCCGGATCAGGAGGTCGTAGGCGAGGCCGGCGGCGCCGACGGCGCGGATCCCGTGCCGTACGTCCGGCCGGGCCAGCCAGGCGGCGTCGGGCTCGTCCTGGACCTGATGGCGGATCCCCACGAGCCTGTCGCCGCCGACGCCGGCGCGCAGCTCCGCGATCGAATCGGCCACGCCCGGGATCGGTCAGGTCCACCCAGCCGACGACGCCGCCGATGAAGGACGTCGCGGCCGCGGTGGCCAGGAGGTCGCGAGTCTCGGCGATGTCGCCCCGCGCCTGGACCACGATCGTCCGATCGATGGCGTTTGCCTCGACCAACGGCGCCAGATCGTCCGGGCCGAACCGACGCCGGATGACCGCCAGCTCGTCGGTCAGGAACGGATAGGTCGCCCGGGCCGGGTCCCAGAGATGGTGGTGGGCGTCGACGGTCATCATCGGATCGGCTCGGGAGCGGTCAGCCGGGCGTCGGGGCGTCCGGCGGGATGAGCCCCTCGGATCGGAGCTCGGCCCACAGCGCCGGATCGATCGGCAGGCGCATCAGGGCCGGATAGTCGTCCAGGTGGCCGACCTTGCGGACTCCGGCGACGAGCGACGCGACGGCCGGATGGGCCAGCGGGAACTGGATCGCGGCCGCCTTGAGCGGCACGCCGTGGCGGGCGCAGACCGCCTCCAGGCGTCGGGCACGCTCGACGACAGCCGCCGGGGCCGGCTGGTAGTTGAAATGGCTGTCCGCCCGCGGGTCGGCCAGGACGCCGCTGTTCATCACGCCCCCGAGGACGATCGCGATCCCCCGCTCGACGCACAGCGGCAGGAGCTCGGGCAGCGCCTCCTGGTCCAGGAGCGTGTACCGCCCAGCGAGCAGGAACACGTCCATGTCGGCCTCGCGGGCGAAGCGGGCGAGCATCGCCGACTGGTTCATCCCGGCGCCGATCGCCCCGATCACGCCCTCCTCGCGCAGCCGGTGGAGAGCGGGATAGGCGCCCTCGATCGCGTCCCGCCAGTGATCGTCCGGGTCGTGGATGAATGCGATGTCGATGCGATCGAGGCCCAGCCGGGACAGGCTCTCCTCGACGGACCGGCGGACCCCGTCGCCGCTGTAGTCGAACACCGGCCGGACCGGCTCGGTCGTCGTGTAGAACGCGTCATCCTGACCGTCGGAGGCCTGGTGGTCGATGTCCGCCCCCGCTTCGATCCGGTCGGTCGGCACGATCAGCCGGCCGACCTTGGTCGACAGGATGAAGTCGTCACGCGGCCGCTCCCTGAGCGCCGCACCTACCCGCCGCTCCGAGAGCCCGTAGCCGTACAGCGGCGCCGTGTCGTAGTAGCGGATGCCGACCTGCCAGGCCCGCTCGAGCGTCGCCGCGGCGTCGGCATCCGGGACCGGCGAGAAGAGGCCGCCGATCGAGGCTCCGCCGAAGCCCAGCCGGGTCACGCGCAGGCCGGTCCGGCCGAGCGGCAGGCGGTCCGCAGGTTCGAAAGGCACGGGTCGGTCGCTCAGGATCCAGGGGTCGGCGTCAGTTGACGTCGTGCACGACGATAGCGTATCGTCCAGTCAGTCGTCCATCGGTCAGCATACTGAACGCCCAGGAGCCGACGTTGCGCCTCATCAGCTTCATCTCCGGCTCGGGCGAGACGCTGGCGGCGGTCGCGGACGGACGCTGGATGGCGGCGTCGGAGCTGCTCGCCGACGGTCCCCGGACGATGGCCGACCTCCTGGCTGGAGGCGAGACCACGCTGGCGGCATTGCGCACGGCCGCGGACCCCGCCCGGATCGCCCAGGATGGCCGGCCGGTGGACGGCCTCGAGCTCCTCGCGCCGGTACCGCGCCCGGGCAAGGTCGTGGGGATCGGTCGCAACTATCGAGAGCACGTCGACGAAGAGGGTACGCAGCGGCCGGCCGCGCCGCTCGTCTTCGCCAAGTGGCCGACGTCGGTGATCGGCGATCGGGGCGAGATCCGCTGGGACCCGGGCCTGACGAGCCAGGTGGACTGGGAGGCCGAGCTGGGCGTCGTCATCGGGCGACGGGCGCGCGATGTGTCGGAGGAGGATGCCCTCGACTACGTCCTCGGCTACACCTGCCTGAACGACGTGTCCGCCCGGGACATCCAGTTCGGCGACGGGCAGTGGGTCCGCGGCAAGTCGCTGGACACGTTCTGCCCGATGGGCCCCGCGCTCATCACCGCCGATGAGATCGGCGACCCCCAGGACCTCGCGATCGGCTGCCTCGTCGGCTCGGAGCGGGTCCAGGACGCCCGCACCTCGCAGATGTACTTCGGGGTCGCCGCGATCGTCAGCTACTGCTCCCGCTCGTTCACCCTCGAACCGGGCGACGTCATCGCGACGGGCACGCCCGGTGGCGTCGGGGTCTTCCGCGACCCACCCCGCTACCTCGCCGACGGCGACGTGGTCACCGTGGAGATCGAGCGGATCGGCCGGCTGGTCAACACCTGCCGGACCGAGCCGGCGCGGGCATCGGCATGACGGACGGGCGACGACCCAGCGTGGTCGCGGACGAACAATTCCTGGTGACCGGGGCGCTGGGCTGCATCGGCGCGTGGACGGTGGCGCGCCTCGTCCGCGAGGGACGCCCGGTCGTGGCCCTCGACCTTGGCAGCGATCGGCGGCGGCTCCAGGCCCTGATGTCCCCGGACGAGCTGGCGGCCGTGACGTTCGTGGCCGGCGACATCACCGACCTGGCGGCCCTCGAGCGGACCTTCGATGAGCACGGGATCACGAGCGTCATCCACCTCGCCGCCCTCCAGGTGCCGTTCTGCCGGGCCGACCCTCCCCTGGGTGCGCTGGTCAACGTCGTCGGGACGGTGAACCTGTTCGAGGCGGTGAAGCGGCGCGTGGAGCGGATGGCGCCGCTCGTCTACACGAGCTCGATCGGGATGTTCGCGCCCACCGACGCCAACCCGGCGACCGGCCAGCTCGAGGAGGCGGCGGCGGCCCACCCGACGAACCACTACGGGGTCTACAAGCTCGCCAACGAGGGCACGGCCCGGGTCTACTGGAACGAGTCGGGCGTCGCGAGCGTCGGCCTGCGACCGCTCACGGTCTATGGCGCGGGGCGCGACCAGGGGATGACCAGCGGGCCGACGGTCGCCATCGCCGCGGCGATCCTCGACCTGCCCTACACGATCGCGTTCGGCGGTCGGACGACGTTCCAGTACGCGGATGACGTCGCGGGCACGCTGATCCAGGCCAGCCGGAGCCGTCTGGGCGGCGCCCAGATCTTCAACCTGGGCGGCGACACGGTCGCCCTGGCCGACTGGGTGGCCGCGATCGACGCGGAAGTGCCCGGCGCCGCCGGCCGGATCGAGGTCGCCTCGAATGAGCTGCCGTTCCCGGCGGACATCGAGGCCACGGGCATCTCGGCCCTGGGGCCGGTGACGGTCACCCCGTTCCGCGACGGGATCCGTGCCACGGTCGAGATCTATCGGAGGCTCGCCCGGGATGGCGGCCTCCTCCCCTCGCAGCACGGCATCGCGGTGCCGCCCCCGCCGACACCCGTCTGATCGCCGCTCGCTCAGCTCACGGCCGCGCCGTCCCGGTTCCGCTCCTCCGGACCGGGCCGGCGTGGTCCGTCGGGCCGGCCCTAGCGGTCCTCCTCGATCCAGCCCTGGCGCACGGCCAGCCGGACGAGCGCGGTCCGGCTCGCCACGTCGTACCGGTCGAACAGGCGGCGCAGCTGGCTCTCGACGGTCTTGACCCGCAGCGAGAGTCGTTCGGCGATCTCGGCGTTCGAGAGCCCCTCGGTGACGAGCGCCAGGATCTCCAGCTCCCGTGGGGTCGGCACGCGGAGCGCGTCGCTCGCGGCGCGGCGCGCGGCGATGGGGAACGCGGTCCCGCCGGCGGCCACGGTCTCGACCGCGCGGACGATCTCGTCGACCGTCGCCATCTTGGAGAGGTAGCCCTTGGCGCCCAGCTCCACGGCGCGGACGTGATAGCTCGGGTACCAGTAGGCGGTCAGGATGATGAACGCCGGCCCCGAGGGGTGGCGGCGGACGAGGTCGAAACCGTCGCCCGCATCCGCGAGCCGGATGTCGCACAGGACGATGTCCGGTGACGCCCGCTCGATCAGGTCGCTCGCCGAGGGTACGTCGTGCGCGGTCCCGACGACGGTCACCCCCGGAGATCCTTCGAGGAGCGCGGCCAATCCGTCGGCGATCGCCGGGTGGTCCTCGACGATGGCGACCCGGATCAGGGAAGCTCTTCGGATCCGCTTCCGCAGCATCCCTCTTCGAAACACCGTGCTGCATGCCACACCCTTCCCCAAAGGGCCGGACAACATCATCGGGCCCCGGCGCGTGGGTCTCGAGGTCAACCTTTTATGTTCAGGTTACAAATGTACCAGCCGGTCCATCTCGCGGTGGCACGACCATGCCGCCGGACATTGCAAGCGCCATCGCGAGTACGCGGAGACCGACTTCACCGATGCCTGCGATCCGCTCAGCCGGAGCTCGGCATCCGCACGGGTCGCAGTCGCACTGCGGCGGGCGCGGCGGTCGGCGAGCGGCAGACGGACGGTCATGACGGTGCCCTTGCCGACCTCGGACGCCGCCTCGATCTCGCCGCCGTGCGCCGTGACGATCTCGCGGGCCACGTACAGGCCGAGGCCGAGCCCCGGCGCCCGATGCGGGTTGCCCAGCCGGGTGTAGGCATCGAACATCGTCCGGATGTCCTCCGGCGCGACACCCGGGGCCGTGGTCCCGGACGGTGACCTCGGCGCGCCCGTCCCTGGTCCCGACCGTCACCTCGATCGGCTCCGGAGCCCGGCGCGTGCTCGATGGCGTTGGCCAGCAGGTTCAGGAAGACCTGCTCGAGCCGGCCGGGATCGGCCCGCACCGGGACCGGCCTGAGTCCGCCAGTCACGTTGATCGGCGGCGCCTTGGGCACGACCTGGGCCACGTCCACGACCGACCGGACGACGGCGCCCAGGTCGACCACGTCGAGGAGCAGCTCCAGCTGGCCGCTCTGGATGCGGCTCACGTCGAGAAGCCGCTCGATGAGCGACGCGAGGCGGCGGGTCTGGGCCAGGGCACGCTCGGCGTACGTCGCCGCCTTGTCGGCCTCGCCGTCGGCCAGGTGCCGGTCCACGAGCTGGAGGTAGTTGTGGATGGCCGCCGTCGGCGTCTTGAGCTCGTGGCCCGCCGCCGCCATCAGGCGCTCGAGGCTCAGGCGCATCGTCCGCTCCGAGATGTCCCGGATCGCGACCACCCCGCCCCAGGTCCGGTCCTGGCTGGTCAGCGGCTCCGTCACGGCCTCGAACCAGCGACGCGAGCCGTCCGGGTCGCTGACCGCGAACTCCATCCGGAACCGCTCGCCGCGGGCCGCCCGCTGCTGCGGCCACTCGGCCTCCGGGAGGGGTAGCCCGGCCAGGTCCTCCGGCTGGATCGCCGCATCGGCGCTCCCGAACAGCCGGTCGTAGGCCGGGTTCGTCGCGAGGGCCTCGCCCTCATGATCGACCGCGACGACCGCATCGCCCAGGCTCGCGAGGACCGACTCGAGGCGGCTGTGCTCCTCCTCGCCCTGACGCTTCTGCTCCTCGAGGGCCACGGTCTGGAGGCGGAGCTCCTCGGTGCGCGCGGCCAGGTCCTCGTTCGCGACGCGCAGCTCCTCGACGCTCGCGGTGAGCTCCTCGTTGAGCGTCTCGAGCTCCTCGTTGGTCGCCTGGAACTCCTCGTTGAGGGTCTCGACCTCCTCGCGCCCCGATTGGGCCTCCTCGCTCGACTGGAGCATCGACTGGTTGGCGATCCGGAGTTGAGCGACAAGCGCGGTCAGTTCGTCGTTCGCGCGCAGGAGCCGCCGGTTGACGACCGTGGCCCGCTCGAGTTGACGCTCCGATTTCGCGCCCTTCGGCGCTGGCGCGCTCGGCGCCACTGACGTCGGTGAGCTCGATGACCGCGCCCTCGACCGTCCCGGCCTGCCGGATGTAGGGCCGGACGACCGCCTCGAGGAACCGCTCGCGATCGGCGGCGACCCCGGGCGACTCGATCTGGTGGACGGCTCGTCGTCGTCTTGCCTCCGAGCGCGCCATCGATGGCGGCCCGGATCGGGGCGGGCGGCAGCGACCTCGGCCAGGTGAACGAAGTCCTGGTCGAACGCGAGGCCGTGGATCCCGAGCATGCGCCGCGCGGCCGTATTGATCCGGATGATGTCGTAGCGGGCATCGACGACGACGATGCCGAGCCCCAGGTCGAGCAGCAATTTCTCCGCCGCCTCGGTCGAGTCGGCCGCCAGCTGGACGTCATGGCGCGTGGCGCGGATCGCCGTCTCGAGCGGAGCGTCCAGGTCGCGATGTGGGCGGAGCGGCTTGGCCATGGACAGCGGCAACCGGGGCGGACCGCCGACGCGCCGATAGATCCGGAACCGGGCGTGCTCCTCGGCATACGGGCCCGCCATCGCGGCCACGGTCTCGGACGGTCCCAGGACGAGGCGGCCGCCATCGCGCAGTGACAGCCCGAACGTCTCGAGGGCCATCCGCTGCATGCCCGGGTTGAAGTAGATCAGGACGTTCCGGCAGAGGATCAGGTCGATCCGCGGGAACGGCGACCGCGCACCGAGGTCGTGCTCCCCGAAGACCATCAGGGTCCGCAGCGACTTGCTGACCTCGTGCCCACCCTCCGATCGGGCGAAATAGCGCTCCCGATACGCCGGCGGGACGTTCTCGAGCTCGGCCGATGGATAGAGGCCGCGCCGGGCGAAGGCGATCGCCGCACCGTCGATATCGGTGGCGAAGATCCGCACGTCCAGGGGCAGGACATCGTCGCCGATCGCCTCGGCCAGCATGATCGCGAGCGAGTACGCCTCCTCCCCGGTCGAGCAGCCGGCCGACCAGACGCGCAAGGGCCGGCGGTGCTTGCGCGCCTCGGCGATGAGCATCGGCAGGGTGTGGTCCCGCAGATGGTCGAACACCTTCGGGTCGCGGAAGAACTCCGTGACCTTGATGAGGAGGCTGCTGATGAGCCTGGCGTATTCCGCCGGGTCGGTGTCGAGCTGCTTCGCGTAGGCGGCGATCGTGGCGTGTCCGGTCGCGCCCATCCGGCCGCGCAGCCGGCGAACGATCGTCGCCGGCCGGTACGTGCTGAAGTCGATCCCGCTTCGGTCACGGATCTTGTCGAGGAGCGCGGCGAATCCACGCCCTTCCCGTCCGCCCGGGACCGTCCCACCGGCGGCGAGGAGATCGCGCAGGACCGCTCCGATCGAGTCGAGGTCGGCCGTCGCGTCGACGAGCGCCGGCGAGATCGAGCGCGGCATCGACGGGAAGAGCGCCGTCTCGGGGTTCTCGATCACCACCGCGCCACCGGCTCGCTTGACGTGCCAGGCGCCCGCGGACCCGTCGCTCCCGGTCCCGGTCAGGATCACCGCCGTCAGGCCCGGGCCCACCGCCGTGGCGGCAGTCTCGAGCAGGAGGTCGACCGAGGGCGCGACGCTCCCGGGTCGGGCCGGGCGGAGGCGCAGCTCGCCGCCGTCGATCTCGACGAGGCGGTTCGACGGGATGACGAAGATGACGCCGTCCTCGAGCGCGGCCGACTCGTCCACGACCTTGATCGGAAGGGCGGAGTGACGGGCGAGGATCTCGCCGAGGTGGCTCGGGCGGCGCGGGTCCAGGTGCTGGGCGATGACGATGGGGGCCGGGAAGTCCGACGACAGGCTCGCGACGACGCGCGACAGCGCCTCGATCCCGCCCGCGGAGGAACCGATGACGACGAGCTGCAATTCGGCCGGCTCTTGCTTCCCCACCCGTCCGCATTCTAAGTCGCCGGGGAACCCCGATCGCGGGTCCCGAGGGCATCCTCACGCACGGCGGGAGGGCGAGTTTCCATCCTCGCAGGCGACAAAACCCGAGCGTACTTTCATGAGGACGAGCGAGGGTGTGCGGGAATTCCTCCTCCCCTCAGTCGGCCGAGACGACTTCTGGGACCGTCTCGGCCGGTCGGGCCCGTGGGCCCGCCCTCGATCGCCCGACGAACGGTTCGGCCCCCGCCGGGCCGTTCGTCCTGTCCGGGCCGTGCGCCTGGGTTCCTGCGATCGCCGGCTCCAAGGACGCCGCCCGTCGTCCGACGATGTCCGCCGGGCGAATCTCGTTGACCGGCGGTCAATACGTGTTTTCATCCTCACGTTGCCCGCGAACGACGCCGCATGCTGATCGGGCAGATCCAGGTGGGTCCACCGAGTGCCCTTCCCTCTCTGGGGGAGACGGTATTCACCGGGTATGCAAGCCCCTCGCCGCGGGGAACAAGACCAGATGGCGAGGGGCTTCAACCTGTCCGGCCCCGGCGCGTGCCGTGGGCGGTTCGCAGGACGGACGCTGGACTTCCGGCCTATAGGCGACTCCCGGTTCGCCCACCTAGGCTCGGGTGGTCCGTGTCCCCCTGAGGAGACCGCCCATCATCCGTGCGAAGACAGGCCTCGCGCGACCCGTCCTGCTGATCCTCGTCTTCGGCGCGTTCCTGATGATCGCCGGGGTCACCGCGCTCGGCCAGGCGATGGTCGTCTCGGGCGGCTTTTCGACGACCGCCCTGAAGGCGATCGTTGGCTCGGACGCGACCACCGTCCGCGGCTTCGCCAACGCCTACCTGTCGCCGACGGACCTCGTGGCCTCGCCGCCGGCGGACCGGGCCGTGGCGCTTCAGGCCGATCTCGCATCGCTCGCCCAGCGGGCGGATTACCTCCGCGTGGAGATGCGCCTGCCGGACGGCACGCTGCTCTTCGCCAGCCAGGGTCCGATGGGATCGCCTGGGCCCATCTCGGTGGACTTCCAGGCCGCCCTCGACAGCCGGGTCAGCGCAACGATCGTCCCCCCGAGCCAGACGGAGGCGATGGGCCCCATGGCGCAGGTCGGCGAGATCCTGCGCGAGTACTTCCCGCTCAAGGTCGACGAGAAGGTCGTCGCGGTCGTCGGGATCTGGCGCGACGCGGCCCCGATCCTTGGCCAGATCGACGGCGTGCGACGCCAGGTCGTCGTCGTCACGCTGAGTGCGGCCGCCCTCGCCGCGATCCTGCTCTTCTTCGTCTTTCGTTCCGCCCAGGGCCGGATCAGCCGGAGCGCCGCGCTGCTGCTCGAAGCGGGCCGGCGTGACCCGCTCACCGGGACCCTGAACCACGGCAGCCTCGTCGAGGCGCTGGCCGACACGATGGAGGCCGCCGATGCCATGGGCAGCTCCGTCGCTATCGCACTCCTCGACATCGACAACTTCCGGCTCCTCAACGACACCCACGGCCACGCGGCCGGCGATCGGGCGATCCTCGAGATCGCGAACGTGCTCCGCTCCGAGCTCCCGGCCCAGGCTGTCTTCGGCAGGTACGGACCCGACGAGTTCCTCGTGATCGCCGCCGACGACGTGACGGCTCTCGGAGCGGCCATGGAGGTCGTTCGCGTCAAGCTCGGCGAGCGCGCCCTCGACGTGGACGGAACCGAGCCCCTGCCCATCTCGGTCAGCATCGGCGAGGCCACGTTCCCGGAGATCGCACTCGCGGTGACCGACCTCCTCTCGAGCGCGGTCGGGGCGCTCCACGAGGCGAAGGCGAGCGGCGGCGACGCGATCCGGGTGGCCGGCGTGGTGCCCGACGTTCCGCCGCGACCCAGACCTTCAACCTGTTCGAGGGGCTCATCCTGGCGGTCGACGCCAAGGATCGCTACACGAAGCGGCACTGCGAGGACGTCTCCGGGTACGCGGTCTTCCTCGCCCGCCAGCTGGGCCTCGACGACGACACGATCGCGGCGATCCGCGTCGCCGGCCTCCTCCACGACGTCGGCAAGATCGGCATCCCGGACGGGATCCTGCGCAAGCCGGCCGGCCTCAGCGCTGCCGAGATGGCCGTCGTGCAGCAGCACGTCGCCCTGGGCGACATGATCGTCCGGGACCTGCCGGGCATCGACATCATCCGGGCCGGCATCCGGCATCACCATGAGCGCTGGGATGGTGCCGGCTACCTCGACCGGTTGATCGGCACGGAGATCCCGCTCGTCGCCCGGATCCTGGCCGTCGGCGACGCGTTCAGCGCGATGACGACGACACGCCCGTACCGCAAGGCGCTCGCCGTCCGGGAGGCGCTCTCCCGGCTCGAGGACGCGGCCGGCAGCCAGATGGACGAGCAGCTCGTGGCGCTCTTCGTGGCTGGTGTCCGGGATCGCGGCATGGCGAACCTGGCGGAGCCCGACCTGCCCGCCTCGGACCTCTGGCGTCCCTACCGGCAGGTGGCCTGACCGTGGCGATCCGGGGGCGCGTGTCGGGGGCTCTGGCCGGGCTGGTGGTCGGCCTCGCGGCGGTGTCTCTCGTCCTCGCGCCCGAGGTCGCGGCGGCGGCGACGTTCACCGCGACCGCCGACAAGTCCCAGATCGGGCTCCTGTCGCCGACGACGGTCCGCGTGACGATCACGAATACCACGTCCGCCGGCGGAGACTCCATCGGCTGCGTCAAGGTCAGCCTGTCGGCCAACAACTACTCGCTGACCGCGGCCACGGTCGTGTCCGTGTCGAATTCCGGCAGCTGGTCCAGCAGCATCGCGAACAACGACGTCACTGCCAAGGCCAACACCGGCGGCAGTGCTCTCCGCCCCGACCCGCATGACGACAACGTGGTCCTCCAGCTGTCGGTCACAGGCAAGAAGATCACCAATGCCCACTGGACGGTCGAAACGTGGCGGGACGCGGGCAGCTCGTGCTCGAGCCAGCACGCGTCCACGAACCTCCCGATGAAGGTGGTCGTCGCGGCCCCGACACCCACGCCGACGCCCCTGCCCACCCCGACACCGACGCCGCCGCCCACGCCCACGCCGACTCCTCCGCCGACACCTGCGCCCACTCCGCGGCCCACCCCGCGGCCGACCCCGCCACCCACCCAGGCGCCCACTCCCACGCCCGCTCCGACGCCGGTCGGCGCGACGGCGACGCCCGACCCGGTCGACACGCCCGCGCCCTCCGACCCCCTCGCGTCGGCCAGCCCATCAGCGTCGATCGCAGCCTCGCCGTCCGTGGCGCCGACCGTCACGCCGGATCCGTCCGGCGGAGTCTTCGGCGGCGGTCCGATCGCGGTCGTGCCCGCACCCTCCGGCCGACCGGGCCGGAGCGTGGCTCAGCCGTTCGGGCCGGTGGTCCTGGGGTCGGATGTCTCACTCACGGGGATCGGCCTTGACGCGCTCGGGATGCTCGGCCCCTTCGCCGTGCCAGGGTTCATCGCCGCGGCGTCGAGCATCGTCATCCTGCTGATCATCCTCCTCCAGGCGATCGGCGCCGCCGTGTGGCTCCCGATCGTCCGGCGCCGGATCGGTGCCTTCAACGTCGCGCCGAAGCGCACTCGACCGCGCGGGTAGCGCTCGGGGGCGTCAGGCCTGCGTCGAGGTTTCGCGCGCCGCCCGTCACGCCGGGAAGAGGCGCTCGATGGCAGTGACGATCGCGCGGCCATCGGCGCCGGCGGGGTCCTTCTCCGGGTTGTAGCACGCGATCGACCAGCCAACGAGCGCGTGCGCCGCCGCGACGGGCGCCACGAGATCCACCAACTCGTTCCAGTCCAGGCCGCCAGGCTGGAGGTAGTCCGTCGCCGGGAAGACATCCTGATCGAGGACGTCGAGGTCGATATGCAGCCACAGGTTGGGCGACCCGGGCCGGACGTGGGCCAGCGCCTGGGCTGCCGTCGCGGCGGGACCGACGCGCCGGATCGTGGCGACGTCGGCGTCGAACAGGCCGGCCGCGCGGTTGCTGGCGAGGGCGTCGCCGACGTCCGCGAGCTCGTCCGGGTCGCGGTAGCCCAGGATGGCGATCCCCGGAGGCTGGATGACCGGCGCGGGCGCCACCCGCTCAACCCATGCCGGGGGACCGTCGCCGAGCACGACCGAGATCGGCATGTCGGCAGCTTCACCAGTCGGCGAGGTGTGCCCGTCGTACAGGTCCAGGTGGCCGTCCACGTAGACGAGGCTCACGGAGCCGAGCGCGTCGCGGGCGCCGGCCAGCGCACCCACGAGCAGCGTGCAGCAGCCACCGAGGAGGAATGGGCGCTCACCCCGGTGGATGAGGTCCGCCGTCGCGGCACGGACCGAGCTCGTCGTCGACAGCACTCCGTCGACGCCTATGACACCGCTCGCCTGGTCGCGCTCGTGATCGGGGATGCGGACGTCGAGGTCGCCCGCGTCGGCCCAGCCCAGGCGGTCGAGGCCGGCGGCCCGAACGGCGGCCGGCGAGAGCTCGGTGCCGTGCGCCTCGGCCCGTCCGAGACCCACCGAGTCGATCGGCACGCCAAGCACGGTGAATCCCTGGCCGCTCATCGCCCTCCTCGCCGGTCATGGTGCCACGAGCGGCGGGCCTGGTCAGTCCAGAGCGGTCTCCGTCACAAAACGCCGGCGGGCGACGATCTCGACCACGGACCCGACCAGCTCGACCCTCGTGCTCAGGGGGAGGTCCACCGATGAGGTCCCGACCGACAGGCCGATCCCGCCCGGCTCCACGACCCGCCGGTAATCGATCCCGGTGTAGGCGAACTGCTCAGCCCACAGGCGGAACCCGACGGTTGCCCGCTCCCCCGGCGCCAGGCTGACCCGGCGGAAGCCGATGAGCTCGTGGACCGGCCGGCCGACGCTCGCCTCCTCGTCCCTGGCGTAGAGCTGGACGACCTCGTCGCCGGCCCGTTCGCCGGTGTTCTCGACATCGACGCGGACCACGAGCTCGCCGCCGTCGGTCGCGATCCGGGGATGATCGACGCGCACGCTCGTGACCTCGAAGGTGGTGTACGACCGGCCGAACCCGAACGGCCAGAGGGGCGCGGCCGGACCATCCACGTAGTCGCCCTTCCACTGCGAGCGACCGCCCGACGGGTGGTGGCGATAGGTCAAGGGCACCTGCCCGACATGGCGCACGAACGTCACGGGCAGCTTGCCGCCCGGGGCACGGGCACCGGTCAGCACATCGGCGATCGCATCGGGTCCCGCATCGCCCGGGACCCAGGCGATGAGGATGGCCGCGCAGTGGCGCTGCGCCCACTCGAGGGCCAGCGGCCGACCGCTCACGACGACCAGCACCACCGGCGTCCCGGTCGCGACGACCGCCTCCAGCAGCTCCTGCTGGCGCCCGAAGAGGCCCAGGTCGAGCCGGTCACGGAACTCGCCGGTGGTCGATTCGTCCGTCAGGCCGGAGCGTTCGCCGAGGACGACGATCGCGACCTCGGCCTCGCTGGCAGCCGTCACAGCCTCGGCGATCTCCTCGTCGGTCGCGTCCCGGATCCCCGACCCCCGGGCGAACCTGACCTCGGCCCCGGCGAGTCGGTCACGCAGGGCGTCGAGGATCGTCCGCCGTCCGGCCAGCTCATCCACGGTCGCGACGTCGTCGTGGACGACGATGCCGAAGGGATTGTTCGCCTTGCGCATCTCGACGAGCAGCGCGACGTGCACAAGGTGGCTGTAGTCGCCGAGCAGGTCACGCGCGCTCGCCGCCGACGCGCCGATGACCGCGATCCGCCGGAGGCCGGGAGCAAGGGGCAGGACGCCGTCGTTCTCGACGAGCACGAGCGACCGGCGGGCAAGCTCGACTGCGACCGTCGCCTCGTCCGCCGCCAGCGCGGCGACGGTCGCCTCGGACGGCACGTCGACGTAGGGCTGTTCGAACAGGCCGAGCCGGAACTTCGCCCGGAGGACCCGGCCGACGGCGGCATCGAGGGTGGCCTCGTCCACGAGACCGCCCGCGATCGCCTCGATCAGGGGCGCGCCGTAGGCCGACGTACGCGGGAGCTCCTGGTCGACACCCGCCTCGAGCGCGAGCGCGCCCGCTCGTCCGAGGTCGGCCGTGAGGTTGTGCTGATGGCTGAGCTGCTCGATGCCCCGGTAGTCCGATGAGACGAGCCCGTCGAACCCCCACTCGCCGCGCAGGATCGTCGTCAGCAGCTCGCCCGACGCGTGGCAGGGGACGCCGTCCACCTCGCCGTAGGCGGGCATGATGCTCGCCAGCCCGGCCCCCCGGACCGCGGCTTCGAATGGGAAGAGCTGCTCGTCGCGCAGCTCGCGCGTGCCCGCGTGGGCGGGGTTCTGGTTGCGGCCACCCTCGGCGAGGCCGTGACCGATGAGGTGCTTGCCGGTCGCCATGACGCCACCGTCGAAGCCCGCCCCCTGGAGGCCGCGGACGTGGGCCGTGCCCAGGACGGCCGCCAGGTAGGGGTCTTCACCGTAGGTCTCCTCGATCCGTCCCCAGCGTGGGTCCGCGGCGATGTCGAGCACCGGCCCGAGCGCGTGGCGCGCCCCCGTGGCGAGCATCCGTCGCTGGATGCGTGGTCGCCATCGCCTCGACGATCTGGGGGTCGAACGTCGCGGCGGCGCCGATCGACTGCTGGAAGCACAACGCGTCGCGCGAGACGAGCCCATGGAGGGTCTCTTCGTGGAAGATCGCCGGGACGCCGAGCCGCGTCTGCTCGACCAGGAAGCGCTGGATCGCGTTGCCAGCCACGACGACCTCGGCGGCGCGCAAGTTCGTCGAGCCGGCGAGGCGCGTGATCTCGCCCATACCATCGGCCAGCTGGCCGTGGAGCAGCTCGTGGTCGATCCGGCCGTCCGGCACGATCTCGAACGCCCACACCGAGCCGAGCTGGGCCACCTTCTCGACGAGGGTCATCCGTCCCAGGAGATCGCACACCCGGTCGTCGACGGGCACCGCGGGATCCATGTACGGCAGGGCGATCCGCGCCACGGCAGGTGGCTCGGGCGGGCCCGGACGCACGGTGCGGGTCCGGTTCATCCCTTCACCGCGCCCGACGTGAGGCCGCCGACGAGCTGGCGCTCGGCGACGAGGTAGAACGCCAGGGCCGGGATCATGGACAGGCTCGTGAAGGCGAGGATCCGGGCGTTGTCCGCCGTGTGCTCGGTCGCGAAGTTCATCACGCCGAGGGGCAGCGTCCAGTTGTCCGCCGAGCCTATGACGAGGAGCGGGAGCAGGAACGCATTCCAGCTGCCCACGACGGCCAGGACCGCGACGGTCGCCAGGGCCGGCCGGGAGAGCGGCAGCAGGATCCGCCAGAAGAACCCGAACGTGCTGCAGCCGTCGATGGCGGCGGCGTCCTCGAGCTCGCGGGGGATGCTCCGGAAGAAGGGCCGCAGGATGACGATCGTCAATGGCAGGCCGAAGGCGGCCTCGGGCAGGGCCACCCCCAGGGGGTTGTCGAGCAGGCCCAGCGTCCGGATGAGGATGTACAGCGGAAGGATCGCGACTGCCGCCGGGAACAGCAGGCCGAGCGTGAAGAGCGTGTACAGGAGCTCGCGGCCGCGGAACGCGATGCGGGCGAATACGAAGGCCGCAAGCGCCGAGAGCGTGACCACGACGACCGTCGCGATGACGGCGATCAGAGTGCTGTTGCCGAGCTCGCGCCAGAACGTGGCCCCGCCGAGGATCTCCAGGTACTGGCGCGGGAACCAGTCCTCCGGCAGCGCGAAGGGACGGTCGAGGATCTGGCCGTTCTCGCGGAACCCGTTGAGGATCGCGAACGCGATGGGCACGACGATGAGCGCCGCGACCCCAAGGGCGATCGCGTAGCGGAGCACGAGTGAGGCGCGGGTACGCACCCGGATCGCCCGAGTGGGCCGGACGCGGGGCACGACGGAGGTCACGGTCGCCATCTGATCATCCGTTGGTCGCCGTGATCGCGCCATCGACGTCGCGGCGCATGACGAAACGCTGGTAGGCCAGGGCGAGCACGAGGGCCAGGGCGAACAGGATCACCGCCACCGCGCTGCCGTAGCCGAGCTGCTGGCGGCGGAAGCCCCAGTCGATCATGTACGTCGCCATCGTGTTCGAGGCGTTGACCGGTCCGCCCCGCGTCGTCGCCCAGACGAGATCGAACAGCTGGAGCGCCCCGATCATCGACAGGAAGACGGATACGCGGATCGTCGGTCCGAGCAGGGGCAGGGTGATGCTCCGGATCGCCTGCCAGCGGCTCGCGCCGTCGATCTGGGCGGCCTCCTCGAGCTCGCGAGGGATGCCCTGGAGGCCGGCGAGCAGGATGATCATGTGGAAGCCGAAGTATTTCCACGAGATGATGACGAACAGGGTGAGGAGCACGATGGCCGGGTCGCCGAGCCACGTCTGGATGACGGAGCCGAGGCCCACCGCCTGAAGCGAGCGGTCGACGAGGCCGTCCGATACGAGCATGAGCTGGAAGACGGCGGCGGTGATGATCTCCGACAGCACGTACGGCGTGAAGAAGATGAGGCGCAGGAGGCCCCGTCCCCGGAACCGGCCGTTGAGGAGCAGCGCCAGGCCCAGCGCGAACGGGATCTGGACCGCCAGCGACAGCACGATGATGAGGGCGTTGTGCCCGATCGCCCCAAGGAAGACCGGATCGGCGAGTGCCTTCTCGTAGTTCGACGTACCGACGAAGTCGGTCAGGGGCTTGAGCCCATTCCAGCGGAACAGGCTGTAGTAGATCGCCTGGACCATCGGGAAGAGCACGAGCACGACGTAGACGAGGAGCGCGGGCGCGACGAACAGCACGATGGTCGGCCACTTGCCGAAGCGTGGGCGGGCGGCGCGAGGCGAGACGGCGACGGCTGTCACCGCCCGATCCTAGTCGCCGGACGCGAGAGGCCGAACGGGCCGGCATCGCTGCCGGCCCGTTGGCTCCCTCGGCGAGGAAATGTCACGGAGTCTTCGCGGCGTTGGCGATCTCCGTGGCCACTTCGGCCGGTGTTGCCGTTCCCGCGTACAGCTTCTGGATGGCGTCGTTGATCGCGGCCCCGAGAGCCGGGGTCGTGGCCTGGTCGAGGTACAGCTGGGCGAAGGTGGCCTTGGCCCGCTGCTCGAGGACGGTCTTGAGGAACGGATCGGTCACGGAAGCCTCCGCCCCGTTCGTCGGCGGCAGGGTGCCGTCGTTGAGCGCCCCGTAGCGATTGGCGACTTCGAGGCTCGAGCGGAACTTGATGAAGTCGATCGCCTCGGGCGACGCGTTCTTGCCGAAGGCGAAGCCATCGGTGCCACCGAACACGTCGGTCGGCTGGCCGGTGCCGCCGGCCACGGCCGGGAACGGGAACCAGGCGAGCTTGTCGCCGATGCCCTGCTTGTTCGCGCTGTCACCCTTCTGGGCGCCCGGCGCCCACTGGCCCATCAGCTCCATGGCAGCCTTGCCGTTGCCCATGTCGGCGGCTTCGTTCTTGTCATAGCCGCCGGAGAGGAAGCCCGGCTGATAGGGCTTCATGTCGATGAGCTTCTTCAGCTCCGTGCCGGCCTGGACGAAGGCCGGACCATCCCAGGCACCGTCCTTGACGGCCTGCTCGAGGGCGGGCTGACCGCCGATGCGGAGCGAGAGGTAGGCCCACCAGAACATGCCCGGCCACTTGTCGCCCTCACCCAGGGCGATCGGGACGATGCCCTTGGCCTTGAGCTTGCCGACGTCGGCCAGGAGCTCTTCCCAGGTCGTCGGCGTCGCGGTGATCCCGGCCTTGCTGAAGAGATCCTTGTTGTACCAGAAGCCGACGAGGCCGAAGTTGTACGGGATCCCGTACTGCTTGCCACCGACCTGGTAGATGCTCATCGCGCCCGGATTCATCGTGTCCTTCCACGACGCGATGTCGCTCGAGATGTCCTTCACCATGCCCGCGGCCTGCTGCTCGGCAAGCACGCCACCACCCCATGACTGGAAGATGTCGGGCGCGTCGCCGGCCTGCATGGTCGTGGCGAGCTTGGCCTTGAACGCCTCGTTCTCGAGGACAGTGATCTTGATCGTGACGTTGGGGTGCGCCGCCATGTATTCGTCGGCGATCTTCTGGTTGAGCGACTTGCCCGGATCGTTGATCTGGATGTGCCACCAGTTGACGGTGACGGGTGCCGCGCTCGCCGGCGGGGCCGACGTTGCCGCCGCCGCGCTGGGGGCGCTGGTCGCGGGTGCCGCGCTGCTGGGGCTCGGGGACGGTGTCGCCCCGCCGGTGCAGGCGCTGGCGACGATCGCGACGACACTCAACAGGGTCGCGGCGACCCGATGGACTCGCATCGAGTGGACCTCCTCTCTGACTATCATCCCTTGGCCGGCTCGGCCGTCGAAGGTCGGTGGCGTGGTCCTCCGCTGACGGATCCGGCGGGCCCGCTCGATCACGAGCTGGGACGCGGTCGGATCCGTGTGACGTGCGATCTCGTCCCGTGGAGGAGGACCGGCCGAGACGAGATCGCCGTCTTGGATGGAACGTGGCGAGCCGAAGCGCATGGCCGCAGGCCAGGCTTCGACGTCGGGGCCTCCTCCGCTTCCTCTGACTACGAAAGTTTCGTAACCGGATGCGACCGCTTTCGTCCCGGCAATGTACGTGTCGGGCCGGGGTCCGTCAAGGCTTTGGCGCGAAATTGTCCACGACAGATACATACTTGTGTGGGCGAAAGTTTCGGTATACTCCCCGCATGCCGTCCACCGCCGATCGCGGGACCAAGCCGCGCGTCACGATCGCGCAGATCGCCCGTGAGGCGGGCGTCTCCGTGCCGACGGTATCCAAGGTCATCCACGGGCGGGCCGACGTCGCATTGGAGACCAGGCGACGCATCGAGGCCGCCATCCGGGAGCATGGCTACCGGCCGGCCGACCGCTCGGTCGGCGGGTCCCACCTCATCGAAGTCCTCTTCCACGAGATGGAGAGCGCCTGGGCGCTCGAGATCATCATGGGCGTCGAGCAGGTGGCCCGGGAGAACGACCTGGCGGTCGTGCTATCCGAGATGCAGGGGCGCCGGACGCCCGGCCGCGGCTGGATCGAGGGTGTCCTGACCCGACGACCCGCGGGCGTCATCGCGGTCTTCTCCGACCTCAGTGAGAGCCTGCGGGCACAGCTCCACACGAGGGGGATCCCTCTCGTCGTGGTCGATCCGACGGGCGAGCCGCTCCACGACACGCCGTCCGTCGGGGCGACCAACTGGAGCGGCGGCCTCGCCGCGACCCGCCACCTGCTCGGCCTCGGGCACCGGCGGATCGGCGTGATCAGCGGACCGGAGGAGATCCTGTGCAGCCGGGCGCGCCTCGACGGGTACCGTGCGGCGATGGATGCGGCCGGCGTTTCGGTCGACCCGGCGCTCATCCGCTGCGGCGCCTTCCACGTGAACGAGGGGATCGACGAGGGTCGGGCACTCCTGCGCCTGCCCGACCGACCGACTGCCATCTTCGCCGGGAACGACCTCCAGGCCTTCGGCGTCTACCAGGCCGCCCGGGAGGCACGGCTCCACATCCCCGAGGACCTGAGCGTCGTCGGCTTCGACGATCTGCCGGTCGCCAAGTGGGTGGGTCCGCCGCTGACCACGATCCGCCAGCCGCTGTCCCAGATGGCCGTCACCGCCGCCCGGCTCGTCCTGGCCCTGGCGCGCGGCGAGCAGCCCAGCCAGACCCGTCTGGAGCTGGCTACCGAGCTCGTGATCCGGGAGAGCACCGCGCCGCCACGCGCCTGAACCCGCGTCGGGCCTCCGCATGACGATCCGCCCGGCCCTGCGAGAATCGGGCCATGCAATCGGTGCCGGCTCTCGCCGGCCGGTCGGGCCGGGTCGGCGCCGCGCTCGTGGCCGGCCTCGCGCTCGTCGTGTACCTCCGCACGCTCCTCCCGGGGGAGGCGTTCGGCGACTGGGGCGAGATGCAGACCGTGCCCCACATCCTTGGCGTCGCCCACCCCACGGGCTACCCGACCTACATCCTCCTGGCCTGGCTGGCCGAGCTCCTGCCGATCGGCTCCGTGGCGTTCCGGGCCAACCTCCTCTCGGCCGTCTTCATCGCCGGCACGCTCGCCACGCTCGTCCTCATCGCCATCCGCCTTGGCGTGCGGCCGAGCCTCGCCGTCGCGGCGAGCCTCGCGATCGGGGCGGTCGGCACGATCTGGGCGGCGGCCACGGTCGCCGAGGTCAACCCGTTGCACGTGCTGTTCGTGGCCCTGATCCTCCATCGGGCGCTCGTGTGGGAGGCCCGACGGCAACCGCGCGACCTGGCGATCGGCGGCCTGCTCATCGGCCTGTCGCTGGGCAACCACCTGCTGACGTTGTTCATCGCGCCGTTCGTGGCGCTGTTCGTCCTGTGGGCGGGCCGGCGCGAGCTCCGGGCCCGGCCCGCGCTCCTCCTGCTGCCGATCGCCGGACTCGTGGCGGGGCTCCTGGTCTACGCGTACATCCCGATCGCGGCCAGCTTCAAGCCCGCCCTCCCGTACAACGACCCGGTCACGCTCGACCGCTTCCTGTTCCTCGTGACGGGCGAGCAGTTCCGCGGCCAGTTCGACTTCCTCTCCCCGGGCGGTCCCGCCGAGTTCCTGCGCGCACTGCCGGACCTGTGGAGCGTGGTGCTGTCGCGCGGCACGGCGATCGTGCCCCTGCTCGGGATCGCCGGACTCCTGATCCTCCTCGTCCGGCGCACGGCCTTCGCGCTGGCGTGCCTGGCGATCCTCGTCATCGGGTTCTACCTCTGGGCGACCTACTTGCAGCTCGAGCACTACCTGCTCGTCCCGTGGCTGCTCCTGGGGATCGGCCTCGCGGTCGCGCTCGAAACGGCAGCACGCGGGCTCGAGCGAGTCGTCACGCGCGTGGGCGGTGCGCGAGCTCCGGGCGATGTCTCCCACCGCCTAGGGGGCGCAGCGGTCCTCGCGGCGGGCCTCGCCTTCGCCGTCGTCCTCACGGCCGTGAACTGGGCCGCGGGTGACCGAAGCCAGGACCGCTCGGCCGATGCATACACCGACCTCACCCTCGCGGCCCTGCCGCCGAACGCGGCGATCTTCACGTCATGGGACGCGGCCGGACCGCTCTGGTACGCGAAGTTCGTCGAGGGCCGGCGGCCCGACCTGCTCGTCGTCGACGACACGAACGTCGTCTACGAGGGCTGGGGCACCCGCGAGGCCCGCATCGCCTCGCTCATCTGCACCCGCCCGATCTTCATGATCCGGATCAACGAGGCCGACCTGATCCCGACCTCCCAGCTCTACAAGGTCGAGCCGTTCCTCACCGTGCCCGGCGCGCTCAACGGCCCCACGGCAGAGGTGAAGCGCTGGATCTACCAGGTGACCCCGCTCGCTCCCGGAGCCTGCTGAGGCTGCCCCACCGCCGGCCGGCGGCCGCAAGTGTCGGCCGGATGCAACGTGGCACGGTCCCCCCGCGGTGGCGAACCATGCATCCTCCACGCGACGCTGACGGCCCCAGCGGAGGACACGCCATGGTCGAGATCGGATACGCCCTATCCAGCGAGGAGCACCCACCCCGCGACCTCGTGCGCCACGCGCGACTCGCCGAGGACGCCGGGTTCACCTTCGCCATGATCTCCGACCACTTCCACCCATGGATCGATCGCCAGGGCCACAGCCCGTTCGTGTGGGGCGTCCTCGGGGCGATCGCGGCCGAGACGAAGACCATCCGGATCGGGACGGCTGTCACGTGCCCGACGGTCCGCATCCACCCGCTCATCGTCGCCCAGGCAGCCGCCACGGCCGCTGCCCTCATGCCCGGCCGGTTCAGCCTGGGCCTGGGCACCGGCGAGAACCTCAACGAGCACATCCTTGGCGACGGTTGGCCCGAGTTCGATGTCCGCGCGGAGATGCTCGAGGAGGCCGTCGGGATCATCCGCCAGGCCTGGGCCGGCAAGACGTTCAGCCATCGCGGACGCCACTACGCGGTCCAGAACGCGCGTGTCTACACGCTTCCGAGGGACCTGCCGCCGATCTACCTGGCCGCCGGAGGCGACAAGGCCGCGCGCCAGGCCGCGGACCTGGGTGACGGGCTGATCGCCACGGGCCCGGATGCGTCATTGCTCCGCCTGTACGAACGAGCCGGTGGTTCGGGACCCCGGATCGGCCAGGTGACCGTGTCCTGGGCCGCATCGGAGAAGGCCGCACGCAAGACGGCCCTCGAGTGGTGGCCGAACGCCGCGATCCATGGCGAGGCGTCCCAGGAGCTCCCGAACCCAGCGCATTTCGAGCAGCTGACCGAGGGCGTCACGGAGGACCAGGTCGCCGAGGAGGTCTCCTGCGGGCCGGACCCGGCGGTCCACCTCGCCAGGATCAGGAAGTACATCGACGCGGGCTTCGACCAGGTGTACCTGCACCAGGTCGGACCGGACCAGGCCGGGTTCATCGAGTTCGCGGCTCGGGAACTCATCCCGGCGCTCGAGCCCGAGGCCGCGCTCGCTCGCTAGCCGGGCCCGATGTCCGGACCGCCCGTCACGCGGTTGGAATGCCCGTCGGGCCTGCTGCATCGCGGACGTCCGACGGGCTCGGCGAGGATGGCCGCACCGGCCCGGACGGGTGAGCGACCCGCACCCGAGGCCACGAAAGGACGGACATCATGCTCTGGACGATCATCGTCATCCTCCTCGCCCTCTGGGTCCTCGGCCTGATCGGCAGCATCGGCGGCGCGGCGATCCATGCGCTGCTCCTGATCGCGGGCATCATCTTCGTGGCCCAGCTGCTCAGCGGCCGGCGCACCGTCAGCTGACCCGGTCCGGTCCAGGACTGAACGGACCGGACGCCTACCAGTCGAGGAACGTCCGCGACGCGTCGCGGACCCGATCGAGCACCACTCGGCCGTCCCGGGCCGGATCCAGGAGATTCGGCTGGGAACGGTCGAGTTCCATGGTCGGGTGGATATCGACCTGGACCAGCCGCCGGCCCGCGAAGGTCAGCTCGACGATCAGGCCCTCCTCGGCCTGCTCGGAACGCGGCAGGTCGAAGATGAAGTCGCCCATCGAGTAGACGACGAGGCCGTCGCCGATCGCCTCGACCGCGCCCGCCCAATGGGTATGTGAGCCGAGGATGAGGTCGGCGCCGGCACCGATGAGCGCCGCGGCCTGGCGGCGTTGGGTCGCCGTCGGCTGGGACGTGTACTCCACGCCCCAGTGCGGCAGGACCACGACGACGTCCGCTCCGGCCGCCCGGGCAGCCCGGATGTCGGCCCGGCAATGCGCCAGGTCGAGCGGCGCGGCACCGGCCCTGCTCGCGGTCGCTCCGGCCGATCCGAGGTTGATCGCGTCGTAGGCGAGGATCGCCACCCGGATCGCACCCACGGTGAACCAGACCGGCCGGCGGGCCGCCGTCACGTTCGCGCCCGCCCCGACCGGGACGACCCCGGCCGCCCTCACGGCGCGGATGGTCTGGATCACGCCGTCCGAGCCGGCGTTTCGGATGTGGTTGTTGGCCAGCGACACGACATCCACGCCGGCGTTGGCGATGCCGGCTTCGAGACGCGGGTCGAAGGTGAACGTGAGCCCGTTCAGGCTCGGGTGGTACGTGAAGGCGTCCGGGCTCGGACCCTCGTGATTGACGATGGCCAGGTCCGCGTCCTTGAACAGCGCCCGAACGGCGCCGGCATGGCCGGTCCGGGTCGCGTGGACGACCGGCTCGCCGGCGCTGCAGCAGGTCCGCCGGACGATGCGGGCCGTCCCGCCGTCCCATGGGAAGTCGGGGCCGTGCCCGAGGAGCACCGCCCGCCGGTACACCTCGCGGTCGTTCATGACATCGCCGGCGGCGACGAGCGTCCAGGTCGCGCCCGGGTCGAATGCCGGTGCCGCGGCCACTCCCGCGTGCGCCGGAACGGTGAGCGGCCACTCCCCGATCGAGCGGACGCGGGCATTGCCGAACAGCGAGCGACCGCCCACGGCCAGCGCTCGAACGGACGGCCGGACGTCCCCCGCCTCCACGAAACCGAGCACGTCCCGATGGCCCTGGACCGCGGCGATCGCCGCCTTCGGAGTGACCGTACGCACCTTCGGTCCGGCGCTGACACCGAGGGCCGCTTCGAGCGAGGTGAGGTCCGGCCCGCCGACCACGACCAGGCGGAACCGGCGATCCCGGCCGCCGAGGACCGCCCGGAGCTGCTCGAGCGACAGCGACCGGAGCGTCGACCAGAACCCGACGATCGGGACCACGGGGATGGCGGCGGCGGCAGACGAGGGCGGCGCGGTCGCCGGCCCGGACGATGGCGACGCGGATCCGCTCGCGGTCCCGCTCGCGAGGCTCACGGGCGCGGACATGGACGGGCTGGGCAGGAGCGAGGACGCGGCGGCGGAGGTCGAGCCCGCCGGGCGGCCTCCCGGTTTAGCGACGATCGCGAGACCGATCGCGAGCGCCACGACCGCCGCGACCGTGACCATGAGCGGCCCGCGACGCGCGGGCCCGATCCAGCGCGCCATCAGCCGGCACACCTCCAGCGGAGCCCGGCGCGAAGTCGTCGCGCTCGGTGACTCGCCGTCGACGACTCTACGCCGATCCCCGTCGCGCACTGCAGCGGGGTCGACGAAATCCGCCGAGGCGTGGCTGTCGAATCGATTGCATCCCGCGGCGCGACAGGCACCCCAGGGGTCAGCCAGGTGACGGCACAGCTGTCCGATACCCGGTCGCGCCCCGCCCGACGCCGCTGGTACGGTCGGCCCGGCCACACCGCTGGGACGATCGTCGACCACCATCGATTCGAGTCAGGAGCATCCAATGCCAACCTACATGGACGTCCACGACATCCCGGGAGTGAAGGCGGCCGACGTCGCCGGAGCCCACGCCGCCGACGTCAAGATCCAGGGCAAGTACGGCGTCGACTACAAGCACTACTGGGTCGACGAAGAGGAGGGCAAGGTCTTCTGCCTCGTCGACGCGCCCGATCGCGAGACCGCGACCCGCGTCCACCGCGAGGCGCACGGCCTCACCGCGCACACTCTCCACGAGGTCGAGCAGGGCGCCTGAGCCCTCGACCGCGCTGGGCTCAGGGGCCAACGGGCCCTTGAGCCTCCCCGCGCCCGGGGCGCCGAGCCGCGCTCAGGAGCGGAGCCCGGACCCCGTCACGTCAGGGGTCGACCCTCACCATGATGATCGTGGCGAGCGGGTGGGCGCCCTCGCCGCCGATCAGGTAGGCCGTGCGACCGTACACGCCGACGGCCATGTCGGAGACCTTGTAGGGCAACCGCCCGACCACCTTGACCGTCCCGCTCGCGACGTCCAGCCGCAGCAGGCGGTCCTGGGCCTTGCCCGACGTCCGCCCACCCGCGATCAGGAGGTCACCCCCCACCACGACCGCGACGGCGTGCGAGATGCCCCGGTCGAGCCTGCCGACCAGCCGAACGACGCCGGTGGCGAGGTTGATCGCCTGGATCGCCCGCGCGTCGCCGGTCGGCGTGCGGCCGCCGATGACGTAGAGGATCCCGCCGACGGCCGCCACCGCCGGGTAGCGCACCTTGACCAGGAGGCGGCCGATCACCTTGAACGTGTGGCCATCGCGCGTCGCCAGGATCCGCCCGTCCAGGGAGCTGGCCGGGCCGCCGCCCACGATGATGATCGTGCCCCCGACGTTGACGGCGGCTGCCCCGATGCGGTCCGCCGGCAGCAGGTCGCCAAGCGCTCTGGACGCTCCGTTCGGCCCGACCCGCTCGACGGACGATCCCGACGTGGGCGGGCTTCCGCCGAAGATGAAGCCGTTCGCGCCGATGACCGCGCCGGCGGCGGAGTGCACCCGCTCCCGCAGGAAGCCGAGCGCCGACACCCGCCTGGCCCGCAGGTCGATCCGCGTGATCGAGGCCGTCGCCCCGCCGGCCCCGTTCAGCCCGCCGCACACGAGGAACTCGGCACCGAAACGGAGCACGACCGCACGGCTGCGCGGCGCGGGAAGCCGCATCCCGCTGACGGCGACGTGGATGTTGGGATCGACGGGCGCCGGCACGACCGGCGGGGTCGGGCTGGGCGTCGGGCGTCGGGGTCGGGGTCGGCGGTCGGGTTCGGGGCAGGCGGGGCCGGCTGGACCGCCGGCTCGACCCGCTGAGCCGGAGGCGGGGACGGAGACGGAGATGGAGGCTGGGGCGCGACCCCGCCGACAGCGGGCGCAGGCGTCCCGCTGGAGCGTGGCTCGACGCTCGGTGAGGGCGAGGTGAGGGTCAGGGCCGGTGCAAGCGTCGGTGTCGGGGTCGGGCCGATGGTGGTCGCGGGCTGGCCGCCCACCCCGGCGATGATCGCGCCCATGACGATGGCGAGCACCAGGGCCATGACGACGAACGCCCAGACGAGCCCCGGAGCGGTCGATCGGCGGGCCGAGCCACTCTCCGGCGTCCGGACCACGGTGAATGCCACCGGCCGCGCGGGCAGCCGCCCGACCGATCGCCAGTCCGGCGTCTCCGGGATCATGCGCTCCACGGCGGCGAGCCGGCGCATCACGCTCGACCAGACCAGCTCGTCCACGACCGACTCGTTCATGACCACAGCTCCGGGTGCTGGCGCAGCGACGCCAGGGCGCGCGAGACCAGCGTCCGCACACCGGACGCCGAAAGGCCGAGGATCTCGCCGATGTCCTCGTCCGACAGGTCGCGCTGGTAGCGCAGGAGGACGACCTCCCGCTCGCGTCCGGTCAGGACGTCGGCGAGCTGGGCGAGCCAGATCCAGAATTCGGCCCGCTCGCGCGCGTCATCGGGATCGAGCGGCTCGAAGCGGGCGTCGCCGGCCTGGAACGGCAGCCACCGGAGCAGGCGTCGGCGGCGCCAGCGGTCGATGACGAGGCGCCGGGCGATGACGATCAGCCAGGGCAGCGCGCGACCGGAGGGACCGTGCCCGGAACGCCAGGCCTCGAAGGCTCGATCGAACGTGTCGGCGACGACATCCTCGACGTCGTCGACGCGCCCCAGGGACAGCAGGACGTAGCGATAGACATCGCGGTAGTGCTCGCGATAGACACGCTCGAAGGTCAGGCCGGTCGATCGAACGTCGGCGTCGTACGAACCCGGTCGTTCGGTATTGAGGACGGCCATGAGGTCGAGCCGCATCCGGGTCGCGTAACCGTCCATACCAAGTTCAACGAACGAGATGGTCATTCTGTCCCAGCGTTGGCCGACGGATCAGCCCTTGGACTTCCGCGCGTCCTCGCCCGGCAGGCCACGTGCGGCCAGGGCGGCCGCAAAACCCTCGAGATCCTCGACGGTCAGGTACAGGGCCGGGATCCCCATCCGGGTCACGGGCTCCCGGAAGTTGACCCGCACGCCTCCGCGGTTCGTGCCCCCGAACGTCAGGTCGCGGTGGCGGATGCTCATGCGGACGCCGATCGCGGTGATCCACAGCCAGGGACCCTCGATCCGCCACGACACGAGGTTGGCGGCCGGCGTCCGGATCCGGAAGAAGCCGAAATGCGCGTCGAGCTCCTCGTCACCGAGGTCGACATAGGCGTTGCCGGCCCGGACCCCGAACAGCAGCAGGAGGAATTGGGAGCGCCGGCCGACGGATATGGGGAAGCGTCGGGTCGTCATCCAAGGGCAGGATAGTACGCGCCGGGCCGAGCCCCCGCCGCGTACCCGGGCCGCCATATCCTTGCACCATGGAAGCCCTGTCGGCGGTCCTCATCGTCCTCGTGGCGATCGCCGTCCTGTTCGAGATCGCGCGCCGCATCGGGGTTCCCTTTCCCACCCTGTTCGTCCTGGGCGGGCTCGGCCTCGCGTTCGTCCCCGGCCTGCCCCACATCCAGCTCGAACCGGACCTGGTCCTGCTCGTGTTCCTGCCGCCGCTGCTGTTCGCCGCCGCGGTCGAGTCGCCGATCCGGGACCTGCGCACGAACCTCGCCCCGCTGCTCCGCCTGTCGTTCGGCCTGGTGCTCGTCACGATGGTCATCGTGGCGGCCGTGGTCCATGCCGCGGTCCCCGGGATCGGCTGGCCGGCGGCCTTCGCGCTCGGCGCGATCGTGGGGCCGACCGACGCGCTCGCCGCCACGAGCGTGATCCGCCGGCTCGGCGCGCCGCGCGTGGTCCGGACCCTGCTCGAGGGCGAGGCCCTGTTCAACGACGCGACCGCCCTCGTCGCGTACCGGGCGTCCGTCCTGGCCGTCACGGGCACCTTCGTGCTGTCCGATGCGCTGACGACCTTCGTGGTCGCGGCTGCAGGCGGGATCGCGATCGGGGTGGTCGTCGGGCGGCTGGCCGGCGAGATCCTCCGCCGGCTCGACGATCCGCCGGTCGAGGTTCTCATCTCGATCGTGGTGCCGTTCGCCGCCTACCTCCCGGCCGACCGGCTCGGGCTGTCCGGCGTGCTTGCCGCCGTCGCCGCCGGGCTCGTCATCGGCAGCCGGTTCGGGACGATCCTCACGGCGAACAGCCGGGTCCTGTGGCTGACCACCTGGAAGATGCTCGGGTTCGTCCTCAACGGCTTCGTGTTCGTGCTCATCGGCCTGGAGCTGCCGGACGTCCTGCGGAGCCTCGGGGACCGGCCGGCCCTCGAGACGGTCGGCCTGTTGGTCCTCGTCTCCGCCGTCGTGGTCGTGACGCGCCTCGCTGTGGGTGTTCGCGTCGAGCCTGCTGCCCGGATCGCCCCGCAGGGTCCTGGCGGCCCGCGATCCCAGGCTCGCCTCGCGGATCACGCTCGTCGTCGGTTGGGCGGGCCTGCGCGGGGCCGTCTCATTGGCGGCGGCGCTCGCCCTGCCGGCCGACTTCCCGGAGCGTGACCTGATCCTGCTCATCACCTTCACCGTCATCCTCGTGACGCTGGTCGGCCAGGGGCTGACGCTGCCGTGGTTCATCAAGCGGGCCGAGTGGGACGGGGTCGAGCCGGACGGCGACGAGGCGACCCTCGCCCGGACCGCGTCCTACCAGGCGGGGCTCGACGAGATCGAACGGGCCCGACCGGAGTGGCCGGGGCATGTGGAGCTCCTGGACCGGCTGGCATCGGGCCTGCGCGACCGCACGCAGCACCTCGCCACGGCCGACGCGAACGAGACCGCCGAGCGACGCCAGGAACGGATCGAGCACGAGGCCATCCAGCACGGCGTGATCTCGGCGCAGCGCACCGCGGTGATCCTGCTCCGCGACCGCGGCGACATCAACGACCAGACGCTGCGCGCCATCGAACGGGAGCTCGACCTCGAAGAGCTCCGGATGGAGGGCTAGGGGCCGCTCCCCGGCCCGGGGGTCGCCCGTCCTAGGGCCTGCGGACGCCCCTTCCGACGGTCCGCCGGCGCAGCGCCGCCGATCCGAGCAGGACGCCGACCGAGGCCAGCATGAGCCAGGCCACCCCGAACGGGAGGCCCATGCCGGACGACCCTCTGGCCGCGCCCGGACCCGTATTCGTGGGGGACTCGTGACCGTCGCGCTCTGCGTCACGGTGGCGCTCTCGACCTCCGACGTCACCTGCTCGACCGTGGCAGTCGCGATGTTCGTGACCCGGTGAGCCGCGACGTCGGCCGCCGTGACCGTGTACGACGCCGTACACGTGACGCTCTCCCCGGGGTCGAAGTCCGTGTCGTTGTTGCCGACCGTGGTCAGCGCCGGGCAGGTGACGGTCGTCTTGTCGTCGGCCACCGTGACCGGGCCGGCCAGCGTGACGCTGCCGATGTTCGTGACCACGTATTCGTAGTCGATGACCGTACCCGCGGTCGTGAACGTCGTCCGGCTGGCGGTCTTGACCAGGGAGATGCCCGGGCCAAGGCAGGTGATCGTGAGGTCCGCGCTGTCCGACTGGGTGGCGATGACGCCAACGGTGTCGGTCGTGCCGGACTGGGTCGCCCGGTCGTCAACGCTGGCCGTGTTCGTGATCGTGGAGCAGGGCGCCGTGGCGGCGATGACCTGCCGATAGGTGATCGTGATCGTCTCGCCCGGGTCGAGCCCACGCAGGCCGCCCGACGGAGATTTCGGCAGCGCCCGGCGCGCTGTACGCGCGCGAGCAGACCGTGGAGGCCGGCATGGAGGCGCCGACCGTGAGACCGGAGCACGTCACCGGTCCGCGCGTCATCTCGGTGTTGACCCCGCCCGCGACAGCGAACGTGAGCACCTCGAACGCGGGCCCGGGGCCGCCGTTGGGGCCGGGCGGCAGGAGGTCGGTGAGGGTAGACGGTGTCACCCCGCGTCATCGCGGCTGGGGCCGTTGCTCGTGACGGTGACGGTCCAGACGACCGCTCCACCGCCGGCCACCGTGGGGGACGAGACGGCCTTCGTGACCGTCAGGCCGTACAGGCATGGCAGCCAGTCGATGGCGATCGAGCCCGGGTCTCCCGGACCCGCGGCTGCCGGAGAGGCCGTACCCGCGGCGCCGGAGATCGCGGTCGGCGCGCTGCCGGCCGTATTCGGTGACGTCGCGCTGACCCAGCTCGCGCCACCACCACCACCGCCTCCGGACACGTTCTGACTGATCGTCGAGGCGCCGCCACCGCCGCCGGTGTAGCCGCCGCCCCCACCGCCGCCGCTGTCGAAGTTGGGATCCGGGCCGCCGTTGCCGCCCGTTCCGGTGGCGATCCCTGTGCCTGCGGTCCCGTTCAAGGCGCCGTTGCCCGTATTCGTGCCGCCGGCGCCTCCGGCCGCGGCCTGGCCGCCGGCGCCCCCATTGGCCGTGCCACCGGCGTCGACGCCGGTCTGGCCATCCGAGCCGACCGCGACGGTGCCTGCGGCGATCCCGGTGAACCCGCCGCCGCCCCCGACGCCCGCCGGAGCGTTCTGGTGAGCTGCTCCGCCGCCGCCACCGCCGCCGGCGACGAGGACGGTCGTGCCGCCGAGATCCACGGACGTGCGACCACCGCCGCCGCCGCCCTGGTGGATGTTGACGATGGAGCCACCGTCGCCGCCGGTGCCGACGGCGCCGTTGCCGCTCCCGCCACCCGGGTTGGCACCGCCACCGCCGACGCTCCCGCCAAACGATTGGCCGGGAAGGACGCGGAACGTCGCGCTGATGCTCGCGCCGGCGCCACCGGTGCCGCCGAAGCCCGCGGCGACCGGCGAGGACGCTCCGCCACCACCCACCGCGGTCACCTGCGCGGCACACGTGCCATCCGGGACGGTCCCGGCCGCAAGCGCACCCGCGGTCACCCGGCTGACAGCCCCTGGTCCGGCTGCCGGATCGGCCGACACGGCCGGCGCCAGGCCGAGCGACGCGCCGACGAGGAACAGGCCGATGAACAGGGGGCGCGCCCGACGCGCGGCGGACGGCAGGGCTGTCAAAGGGGATCGCATGGCGAAAGCACGCTCCTGTGGGAGGGACGAGGCTGCTGCGTCACCCCTCCCACCGGGTGCCCCTCCGGCGGCTGGAAACGCTGGTAGAGCCTACCATCGGCGCCAAGGCCTCGGCCGGGTGGTCGCGTACGACGAAGAAGCCGGTGATGGCTCCTCAGCCTCGATGGCAGGTCAGGCGAAGAACTTGACGATCGCCTCGGTGTCGTCGGAGAAGGCCCAGCGCTCGGTGATCTTGCCGTCCTTCACGTGGCAGATCTCGGCCGTGCGATAGGTGAACGTCTTGCCGTCCCGGGTGGCCGTCGCCTCGACCAGCGCGACCGTGTGGTCGTCGTTGCCGAGGACGTCGTGGAGCTTCCCGCTGATCTGGTAGTCGCCGGTGCCGGCCGCGGCGAGAGCGGCCTTGCCGCGTCGAGGCTCCGACCGGCCGATCTCGTGCCAGACGACGTCGTCCGCGATGTAGGCGTCGAGGGCCATCATGTCGCCCCTGTTCAATGCGTCGAGCATCTCGCGTGCCCGCGTCGCGTTCGGGTGCTCCGCCATCGGTCGACCTCCTCGTTAGCCCCTCGGCCAGGCCTGGTCATGTGCGGCGGCCCGGGGCACAGGCAGGATACGCCCCGCCCGCCTCGGTCCGACGGTACGATCGGGCGGTGAGGAAGCCGTCCGGCGAACGCCCGGCGCGCGCTGCTCTGTGGGAGTGCCCGCGCTGCGGCGAACGTTCGCCAACGTCAACCAGACCCACACGTGCGCGGCACTCGGCGACCTGGACCGCCACTTCGCGGCGTCCGAACCCGGTGTTCGAGCGACGTTCGACCGCATCCGGGCGATCGTGGAGGCCCTCGGCCCCGTGAGCGTCCTCGCGGAGAAGTCGCGGATCGCCCTTCACGTCCGGATGAGCTTCGCCGCCTTCATGCCGCGCCGAAGCTGGCTCGACGGTCACCTCGTGCTGGCGCGGCGGGTCGACAGCCCCAGGTTCCGCAGGATCGAGGTCTACTCGCTGCGGAACGTCCTCCACGCGTTCCGGCTCAGCTCACCGGCCGAGGTCGACGAGGAGTTCGGGGCGTGGCTCGCCGAGGCGTACGAAGTCGGCGAGCAACGCCACCTGGGCCGGCGGGGCTACCCGCCCGTGGACGACGCCTAGCAGCCGGCCTCGTCCATCGCTCCGGCGATCGCCGTCTGGCCGCCGAGGAAGGCCGTAGTCGTGCCGACGTTCTGGTTGTACGTGTCGATCGCGGCCTGGGTCATCGGATCAGTGGCGAAGAGGACCTTCGCGGCATTCGCCGCCTTCTCGTACCCGTCGATGGCCGGCTTGGGATCACCCAGCACCGACTTGTAGGGATCGAGCGCGTGCAGGGTCGCCATCGCGGCCAGGAACCTGTCCAGGTCGAGGTTGCCGAACTGCTTGTTCTTGATCGAGGCGATCGTGTCCGCGGTCTTGAGCTGGGCGAGGAGTTGCACCCCGAGGAGCTCCACGGCCGCCGCCTTGAGCGCGACGCAGTCGACCTTGCCGCCGGCTGGCGGCGCAGAGGCCGCGCTCGTGGCCGCCTGGCTCGCGGCGGGCGGTACGGGGTTGGACGCCGTGCTCGTGCCACCGCAGGCGGCGAGCAGGACGATGAACAGGGCAGCGGTAATGACGCGTTTGCTTTGCATCGCGGCATCCTATCGGTTGTCCCACGTTCCGTCGTACCCGGAAATCAGTACGCCACCCCGGCGGGACGTTCGGCGCGGCGCACCCGCACCAGGTCGGGGGCCGAAACGCTCACAGCTGACATGACACTGCAAGGTCCGCGGGCCGGTGTTGGATTGTGGTCCGGCCGACGAAACGCGAGCATTCGTCGCGATGCAGAGGGCGGACGATCAGTGCCCCCGCCCTCTGCCTCCTCCAACACAGAAAGCCCCGGTGATCGACCGACACCGGGGCCTTTCTGTACCCTCTCCCCGGGACTCCTGCTGGTAGGCTCGGCTGATGGCGGATCCGCCGGCCTTGACCAATTCCGACGCCTGGCTTCTCGCGGCGCTGACCGATGGCCGGCGGCGCGCCGGGCCCCTGACGCTCCGGGACTTGGTAGGCAGGGCGGACTGGCTGAACCATCTGCTCCCCACCTTCGACGAGGTCAGCTTCGGAGTCCCGCGACTCGTCGCCGCTGGACTGATGACCGTCGACGGTTTGCGATCCCTCGCGACTGCCGAGGCATGGCAGCTGCGAAGCAAGGTGCACGCCGCCACGCTCGGTGACGTGCTCTACGCCATGCAGGAGCTAGTCGATGCCCCGCACTTCGGAGAACCGGAACCACCCGAGGATCGATCGCTTGGCCGATGGCCGGCCCTGACAGAAGCCGACTTCGATCAGGCGATCCGCGAGCACGTCGCCGAGGTCGAGCGTTTGTCTCGCCCGATCGTGTTCGCCGCCAACGTAGGCAACGCCATCGGTGAGCGCCTCGTCAGGCTGCGCGATCGGCGCCGCGGGCGGTAGAATCCGCGGCGGGTGGCCCGTTCGTTCCGCGCACGGACCACGTTTCGTTCCGCTAGCCGGGGCCTTCGTATGTTAACCGCAGCTCGATACGCGCTGGCCCACGGGAGCGTCGACATCCGTACACGATCGGTACCCGTTTCCGGGTAGTTCCAAGCGGCATGGCCGCCGAACAGAGACGCAGGGAGCCGTTGGGCCGAGGGTCCGCGGCTTTTTGATTCCGCCCGCTGTGGCGGACTCGCAAAGAGGCTCAGAGCCGCCCGGTCCCTGCACGATCGTTCGCGCCCGCTCCCCTGTTGTCGATGGGCTGTGCCCATGGAGTCCACCTTGACCACCACCCCGCTCGCAACCCGTCCCGTGCCCGGGCGGCACATTCCGGCAGTCGCGCCGGGAATGCCGGCACTCCTCGTCGAGCACGTCACGAAGACCTTCGTCGTCGGCCGGCACAAGGCACCCGTCGCGGCAGTCACGGATGTGTCGATGCGCCTCGAGCGCGGCGACATCCACGGCGTGCTCGGCGCCAACGGGTCCGGCAAGTCGACGCTCATCCGCCTCATCGCCGGCCTCCTGACCCTGGACTCCGGGCGGGTCGAGGTCTTCGGCCACGACATCGAGCGCGACGAGCTGGCGGTCAAGCGCCTGATCAACCGGGTCAGCGTCGACGCCGCGTTCTTCAAGAAGCTGAGCCCGATGGAGAACCTGACGTTCGCGGCAAGGGTCTACGGCCTCGACATCAAGCCCGCGAAGCGGAGGGTCTACGAGATCCTGGAGCGCCTCCACGTCGGCAGCGACCGGGTGGATCGGCCCATTGAGCAGATGAGCCGGGGCATGCAGCAGAAGGTCGCGGTCGCCCGGGCGCTGCTGACCAGCCCGATGCTCCTGCTCCTCGACGAGCCCACGACCGGGCTCGACCCGCGCTCGAAGCTCGACGTCCAGGAGTTCATCGAGGAGCTCCGCGCGACGCACGACACGACGATCGTCCTGACCACGCACGACCTGGACGAGGCCGAACGCCTGTGCGACGACATCACGGTCATCGACGACGGCCGCGTCGTCGCCGAGGACACGCCGGCGGGCCTCATCGCGTCCGCATCTGCGCGCCTCGGCCGCCCGGCGACGCTCTGGGATGTGTTCATGGCGTACACCGGCCGCTCGATCGATGACGACATCGCCGAGGACGGAGAGGAGGCGGTCTCGTGACCACGGTACGCGACGAGCTGCGGGCGTCCTACGCCTTCGCCGAACGGAACTTCAACCTCACGCGGCGCACCTGGGCCTGGGAGGTCGCCTTCCTCGTCTACTCGGTCTCCGGCGCGCTGTCGATCTCGCTCATCGGCGTCGATCAGGGCAGCAGCCGGCTCGTGCTCTCCCTGATGATCGGCGCGATCTTCTGGAACTACCTGTCCGTCGTGTTCAGCTGGATCGCCGAGACGATCGCCGTGGAGCGCTGGGAGGGCACGCTCGAGTACACGATGATGGCGCCGATCCGACGATCGTCACGGCTGATCGGGCAGGTCGCCTACGCGATGGTCTACGGGCTGATCCATACCGCGGCCATCCTTATCGTTCTCGTCCTCTTCTTCCCCCAACTCGACCTGTCCAAGGCGAACGCCGGCACGGCAGTCGTGTTCATGGTCCTCGGCTCGTTCAGCTTCGTCGGGATCGGCATCCTGGCGGCCATCCTGCCCCTGCTGTACGTGGAGCGCGGCGCTCAGATGACATTCGTCGTCCAGTCGAGCCTCCTGCTCGTCAGCGGCGTCTACTACCCCGTGGACATCCTGCCGGGCTGGATGCAGGTGCTCTCCCGCCTGTCGCCGGCGACCTACGTGCTCGACGGCGTACGGGCCGGGCTCTCCAACGGCGTAGGGGTGGCCGATCTCGGGCGCGACGTCTGGCCGCTCATCATCCTCGGCATCGTGCTCATCCCGTTCTCGCTCTGGGCCTTCGGCCGCGCGGAGCGCTACGCGAAGCGGACGGGCAAGCTCAAGCGGGTGGGCTGACGGCCGGCGTCAGGCCAGGAGGCCGTCAAGGGCCGCCCGCTCGAGCAGCTCGCCGACCACCGAGTTCGCCCAGGCGAACCACGGCCGCGAGTACTGCGTGGGATCGTCCGGATCGAAGGACTCGTGGGCGAGGTACGTGCCGCCGTGCGACGCGCCGAGAAGGCGGATGGCGGCCAGGCGCTCCTCGGCGGAGGTCGCCGTCAGGCCACGCATCGCGACGGCGATGGGCCATATGCGCCCGGGGCCCGTATGCGGCGAGCCCACGCCCTCCCCGACCCGCCCCCGGAACATCCACGGATTCGCCGATGAGAGCACCCAGCGCCGGGTGGCCACGTACGTCGGGTCCGCCGGATCGCACGCGCCGAAGTACGGCAGAGCCAGGAGGCTCGGCGCGTTCGCGTCGTCCATGAGCACGCGGCCGCCGAGGCCATCCACCTCGTAGGCCCAGATCGTCACGCTGCCCTGGCGGATCGTCCCGTCGCGCATGACGCCCGTGCGGATATCGTCGGCCAGCACGCGAACCTCGGTGGCACGCACCTGGTCGCCCAGTTCCGCGGCCAGGGGCGCGACCGCGTCGAGCGCGGCGGCCAGCGCCAGGTTGATCGGGACGTTCAACGGCAGGTCGGACGCGTCGTCGGACGGGCGGAACGCGCCGTGGACCATCCCGTTCGGGCGGGTCGGCGCCCCCAGGCCGTCGTTCGGCACCTGGTCCGTGGGGTCCCCGTCCGGGCGGCGGAACCGGTAGGGGCTGGGGCCGCGGAGGCGCTGCTCGGCTCGGAGCGTCCGTAGCACTGACTCCAACGCGCCGCGCCACGCGCCGTCGAACGGGCGGAGCGAACGGCTGACCTGCCAGTAGCCGGCCGAGAGCCGGCAGAAGGCGAGCAGCGAGTCGGGCTCCCACTTGCGCTCGTGAACGCCCGGCCGCATCTCGGTCTCGTCGCCGGCCCACTCGCTCGGTCGATCGTCCGACAGGAACGCGTTGGCATACGGGTCGAGCAGGACCTGGTCGCTCTGGCGATGGATGACCCCTCGGATCAGCCGATCGAGCGCGGCGTCGTCCGGCACCGACGCGAGGTAGGGCCAGACCTGGGCGGTCGAGTCGCGCAGCCACATCGCATCGATGTCGCCGGTCAGGACGAACGTGTCGGGCCGTTCGTCGGTGCCGCCCGCGATGACCGTGGTGTCGAGGGTGTTCGGGAGCGTCCCTTCGAACAGGCGGCGCACGCCGGCGTCGGAGATCCGGCTCGAGGCGTCCCGGATGCGTCGTTCGATGGCCTCGCTGCGGGCCGCACGGTCGGCCGGCGCGGGCCGCTCCCACGGCTCGGTCCCCTCGGTCGGGACGTGTCGCGGTGCCATGTCAGCGCGCGACCTCGATGACGTGGCGGCCCCATCCCAGGGTCAGGCGGCGCTCCCCCGCGGACGAGGCGACCCGGAGGACGCCGCCGGCACCAGCTCGCGGGCGACGGCCGTTCACCGACAGGGTCCGCCGCCCGCCCGGGAGGACGACCTCGGCGAACGTGTTCGGCGGCACCTCGACGGTGACTTCGAGGCCGCTCCTGTCCGCCTTCCACTCGACCACGTGGCTCCCGTGGGGCGACTCGTGGGTCGCCCGCGCCCATTCGATCCCGGCCGCGGGTCGCGGGCGCACGAGCATCGTCCGGTAACCCGGCGCGCCCGGGGCGAGTCCCGCGAGGTAGCCGTGGAGCCAGTCGGCGACGGAACCCAGCGCCGCGTGGTTGAGCGAATTCATCCCGGGGTCCGCGAACCCTTCCTCGGGCGTCCACGAGTTCCAGCGCTCCCAGATCGTCGTGGCGCCCTGGCGGACCTCGTAGCCCCAGCTCGGGAACGTGTCCTGGCGCGCGAGCCGCGTGGCCAGCTCGTGGTGGCCGTGGTCGGACAGGGCCGGCATGACAGGCCCGGTACCCAGGAATCCGGTCAGCAGGTGGCCGTCGGCGGCCTCGATGAGGCTCGCGAGGCGGGTCGCGGCCGCCCGCCTCGCGCCGAGCGGCAGGAGGTCGAAGCCCAGGGCGAGGGCGTAGCCGGTCTGCGTCTCGTGGCCGAGCACGCCGGGGTCTGTCGTGAACCGGCGCCGGAAGGCCGAACGCGCGAGGGCGGCCAGTCGATCGATATCGTCGGCGTGGCGGTCGCGGCCGAGCAGGCGGGCCATCCTCACGAACAACGCGGCGGAGTAGGCCAGGTAGGCAGTGCCGATCAGCTCCAGGCTGGTCGGGTCCTCGAGCGCGAGCCAATCGCCGTAGCGACCGCCGTGCCGGACGCCGCCGACGTGATCGGCGTCGAGGAAGCGCACGTACCTGAGCATCGAGTCGTACTGCCGCTCGATGACCGCCACCTTCCCGGTCCGCTGGTAGATGAGCCACGGGACGAGCACGCCCGCGTCCGCCCAGCCGGCATTGCCGCCGCCGGTCACGCCGATCCGCGGCGCGATGTCGGGATAGGCACCGGACGGGAGCTGGGCATCGGCCAGGTCGACGAGCCACTTCTCGAAGACGGGCGCCGTGTCGCCGAGGAACAGCGCGCTTGGTGCCATCGCCGCGGCGTCGGCGGTCCAGCCGAGGCGCTCGTCGCGCTGCGGGCAGTCGATCGGGATGCCAACCAGCCCGCCGCGGAGGCCCCAGCCGACGTTGCGGTGGACGGCGTTCACGAGCTCGTCCGAACAGGCGAACGAACCGGTCGGTGGCCCCATCGAGCTCACCACGCGCGCCGTCACCCGGGCCGGATCGAGCGGCTCCGAGAGACCTGTCACCTCCGCGTAGCGGAAGCCGTGATGGTGAACCGCGGCTCGAAGACCTCCGGGCCATCGCCCCGGAACGTGTGCGCGTCGGTCTGGCGCGCCTTGCGCAGGTTCGCGGTGTACAGGCCACCCTCCGCATCGAGCGCCTCCGCGTGGCGGACGACGATGGTCGTTCCCCCGGGCTGGGTGGCCCGGATCCGGACGTGCCCAGCGAGGTTCTGCCCGAAGTCCACGATCTGGCGGCCCGGCTCCACGTCCGTGATCGCCAGCGGTTCGACCTCGTCGACGATGCCGACCCCCGCGTCCCGCTGGGCCACGAGCCGTCCGCCAGGGCCGGCCCGAACGATCACCGGCCGCCAGTCGTCCTGCCGGAAGCCCGGCTCGTCCCATCCGGGAGGCTCGTCGCGTGCGTCCACCTGCTCGCCCATCAGCAGGTCGTCCGCGACGAGCGGGCCGGGATGAGCGCGCCACGAGGTGTCGCTCGCGATGACGATCCGGCGACCGCCGGCGAAGTCGATCTCCATCTGGACGAGGAGCGCCGGGAAGTCGCCGTACTGCTCGGCCCCGAACTGGCCGACGTCCCCGGCGAACCAGCCTCGCCCGAGGCGCGCGGCGACGACGTTCTCCCCCGTCCGGAGGAGATCGAGGACGTCGTACGTGCGGTACTGGATCCGTTGCTCGTAGTCGGTCCAGCCCGGGGCCAACCGGTCCGCGCCGACCGGTCGGCCGTTGATCGCGAGGTCCACGAGCCCGAGCGCCGTGACATAGGACCTGGCGCGAGCCGCCGCCCTCGGGAGGCGGAACGACCGTCGCAGGATCGGGCTCCGGGACGACCAGCTCGGCAATGCCGGATCGATCCAGCCGATCCAGCGAGCGACCCAGTCGTCGGCCGCGAGTAGCCCCATCTCCCACGACGCGGGCGCGCTCCAGGGGCCCGTGACGCCGAGGTCGTCGGCGACCCGCACGCGCCAGAAGAGCCGCTCGCGGGACCCGGGCGAGGGACCGTCGTAGGCGATCGCCGAGTCGGCGGAGACGACCTCGGACCGCCAGACGACGGCCCCCGGATCGAGATCCGGTGCGCGGGCCACCTCGACGGTGAACGACGCCTGTCGGGTGGCGCCGGAGGCCAGCTCGAGCCGCCAGCTGAGGCGCGGCCTGGGCTCGTCGAGCCCGAGCGGGTCGACCCGGCCCTCGGCGCGCAGGTCGATCGCGCCGGGCAGTGCGGACAAGAAGATCCGCCGTCCAGTCCGGAGGACCGGGCGGCGGATCGCTTCACAGGTTCACCAGGATGGATCGATGGTCAACCCTTACGGCCCGTTCGCATCGAGCTTGGCCTGCAACTCCTTGGCCAGGTCGTCGAGGGTCTTCTGGGCATCCGCGCCACCGACGACGGCGCTGAGCGCGCTGCCCAGGCCATCCTTGACCTGCCCGTAGATCGAGATCATCGGGGTGACCCAGGCGTCCTTGTGGTTGACGAGGCCAAGGAAGGTCTTCTGGTGCGGGATCGCCGTCAGCGTCGGATCCGTCAGGAGGCTCGTCAGCTGCGGGACGCTCGCGTTCTGGATGCTCATCGTCTTCGACGGTTCGTCGGTCATGAGGTACATGCCGAACTTGGCCGC
This sequence comes from uncultured Chloroflexia bacterium, assembly GCA_963849405.1. Classification (GTDB taxonomy): domain Bacteria; phylum Chloroflexota; class Limnocylindria; order Limnocylindrales; family CSP1-4; genus C-114. The sequence continues at coordinate 541,733 of CAWKHG010000005.1, read as the reverse complement.
GGCCGCCGGGTCGTGCGAGCCGGTCGGGATGAAGAACGCATTGCCGTTGATGAAGGCGGCGCCGTACTTGTCGGCGCTGATCGCCGGGATCGGCGCGGTGTCGTAGTGGAGGCTCGGTGCGACGCTCGGGATGTAGGCCGCGCCGTTCTCCCATTCGCCCATGATCAACATCGCCGCCTGCCCGTTGTTGAACAGCCCGGCATCGCCGCCGGTGCGGGTGGAGATGAGGTTGGTCAGGGCATTCTTCTTGTTGTACGTGTCGTACCACTTCTTGTACCAGTTGAACCACGCGACGCACTCGGGGCTGTTGACGGTGATCTTCTTGTTCGCGTCGTCGTAGAACTGGCAGTTGAAGAGGTTCGAGCTCGTCTCGATGTTCCGGTCCGGATCATCGGGGATGTATCCGGCCACGGCGAGCGATCCGTCCGGGTTGACCTTCGTGAGCTTGGCGGCGTAGTCCCACAGCTGGTCGGGCGTCGTGGGCGGCTTGGAGGGGTCGAGCCCCGCCGCGGTGAACATGTCCGTGTTGTAGTAGAGCGCCCAGGTGTCCTGGCCAAAGGGCAGCCCGTAGAGCTTGCCCTGGTACGTCACCCACTTGAGCGACGCCGGGATGATGTTGCTCTTGTCGGCGTTGATCGAGGTGAGGATGTCGTCGAGCGGCAGGATCACCTTGTCGTGGGCGAAGCCCGCGATCGCGCCGTTGTCGCACATGATCACCATGTCCGGCGGGGCGCCACCGGCGACGGCCGCGGCGATCTCCTCGGTCTTGATATTGCCGCTGATCCCCCGGACCTGGATCTCCGGGTGCGCGGAGTTCCAGGCGCCGATCACCTTCTCCATCGCCTTGACTTCACCCTCGCCGCCCCAGCAATAGCGGAGCGTGAGGGTGATAGGGGCGGGCGGCGCGGTCGCTGCGGGTGGCTGGGTGGCCGCGGCGACCGATCCGGGTGCCGCGGTCGCGGGAACGGGTGTCGCGGTCGAGCCGCAGGCCGTGACGAGCAGCACGCTCGCCACCGCCAACCCGATGAACTTCTTGCGCATCGATGTTCTCCTCCACGTTTGAATGAGTGACAGTGCCGAATGGGTGGGTCCGATGGCCAGAGTCCTTCCTCCTCTCAGCCCTTCAACCCGGTGAGGGTGATTCCCTCGATGAACTTGCGCTGGGCGAGGAAATAGAGGATCACGAGCGGGGCGGCGATGAGGATCGAGGCCGCCATCAACAGGGGCCAATCGGTCCCGTGCTGCATCGAGAAGACCTGGACGCGCAGGGACAGCGGCTGGAGCTCGGGCAGTCTGCAGGTAGATCAGCGGCCCATAGAAGTCGTTCCACTTGTCGATGAAGGTCAGGATCCCGACGGTGATCAGGGCCGGCGCCGAGAGGGGCGCCACGATCGTGGCGAGGATGCGCAGCTCGCTGGCGCCATCCAGGCGCGCCGCATCCATGAGCTCCTTCGGGATGCCCAGGAAGAACTGGCGCAGAAGGAAGATGAAGAACGGCGTACCGAGGAACGTCGGGACGAGCAGCGGCAGGTAGGTGTTGATCCAGCCGAGCTTCGCGTAGATGACGTAGAGCGGGATGAGGGTCACCTGGCTCGGCAGCATCATGGTCGCCAGCACGATGAGGAACACGGCGTTCCGGCCCCGCCACTGGACGAGGGCGAACCCGTACGCCACCAGGCTGCACGAGACCACCGTGCCGATGACGGCGGGTATCGCGTAGATCAGCGTGTTCCGGAAGGCCAGCGGGTAGTCCATCTTCGTGAACGCGTCCGGGAACGCCTTCCACACGAGCGGGTTCGGGAGCCACACGGGCGGTGAGGCGATCGATTGGGTGAGCGTCTTCAGCGACGTGCTGATCATCCAGACGAACGGGGCCAGGTAGACGGCCGCCAGGACGATGAGCACGAGCATGGGGGCGACCCGGGGCAGCGTGGCCGACCAGCGTCGGCGTTGGGACCGGGCCGCCATCAGCCGCGGCGCCGCGATCGCGCTCATTGCCCGCTCTCGTAGTAGACGCGGTTCCTCGAGGCCCGCAGGAGCAGAAGCGTGGCGATCAGGATGATGATGAGGAGGATCCAGGCGAGCGCCGACGCGTAGCCCATCTGGAAGTAGCGGAACCCGTTGTTGTACAGGTTGAGGCCGTAGAACAGGATCGAGTTCTGGACGCCGCCGATCGACCCGTCATTGCCCCGGCCGACGCCGGAGCCGACGACGTACGCCTCGGTGAACCGCTGGAAGGACGCGATCGCCCCGGTGATCAGGTTGAACAGGATCGCCGGGCTGATCATCGGGATGGTGACGTGACGGAGCTTGACCCACGCGCCGGCCCCATCGACCTCGGCGGCCTCGTAGAGCGCGCGTGAGACGCCCTGCAGAGCTCCCAGATAGATGATCACGACGTCGCCGGCGGCCCAGACGGTCAGCAGGATGATCCCGTTCTTCGCCCACGCCGGGTCGTAGAACCAGCCGGGGCCTTCGATGCCGACGAGCCCGAGGGTCTGGTCGAGCAAGCCGTTGGCCGGGTTGAGCAGGAAGAGGAACAGGAGTCCCGCGGCGACGCCGGGGATGACCACCGGCAGGTAGAAGATCGTCCGGAAGATCCCGATGCCGCGGACGCCCTTCCGGTTCAGGAGGAGGGCGATGCCCAGGGCAACGATGATGGCCAGCGGGACGCCGACGATCGTCAGATAGAGCGTGTTACCCAGGGACTTCCAGAACAGCGGGTCCTTGGTCAGCGAGACGTAGTTGTCCAGGCCGATCCACTTCGGCTCCTGGAGGATCTTGAGGTTCGTGAAGCTGTAGTAGAGCGACGCGATCGCCGGATACAGGGTGAAGGCAAGGAATCCGACGAGCCACGGCGAGATGAACAGGAGGCCCGTGCGCATGCCGCGCCGCTCCGCCCGGGTCAGCTTGAGTCCGGCCCATCGAGAGGATGGCGGGGTGGCTCGCCGGCGACCGCCGGAGGGCTGCGCCACGGCCGTCACGATCGCGGTCTCGGGACGGGGATCGGCGCCCGCCCAGCGTCGATGGCATCCGGGCGCGGTCGGCTGTCGCTGCGGCTCGCTCCATCGCACACGGGGTCTCCGACCCTGGGGCGAGGGTTATGCTCCGCTCCTGGAACCACCAGCCTGTGAACCTCCAGAGATCGACGACGGGGCCGATCGGAGACTTCCCTATGCGGGCGATTGAACCAAATCTGAACCGTTGGAGTCAACGACCAAATCTGAACCAGTTCGACGGCTGTGCCCGGCCGCCAAGGATGCGCGGGCTCCGGGCGATCAGCTCGGCGCCTCCCCCGCGCCGCGCTGCTGGTATCATACAATAGTATGTATAGGCCCCTGGTCGAAAATGCGATGCCGCGGCTGGTCGGACCGACGGGCATCCACGCGGGCGTGGTCCAGGGCATCGGCCGGCGGATCGTCCGCGGCGAGCTCGCGACCGGCGAGATCCTCCCCGAACAGGGCGAGCTGAGCCGCCAGCTTGGCGTCAGCCGGACCGTCGTTCGGGAGGCGACGAAGGTCCTGGCCGCCAAGGGCCTGGTCGAATCCCGCTCCAAGCGTGGGACGGTCATCCTGCCCCGGTCCGAATGGCGCCTGCTGGACCCCGACGTGCTCGGCTGGCTCACCGAGGCCGGACTCGACCCGGACTTCCTCCAGAGCATGTTCGAGGTCCGCAAGATCATCGAGCCGGCCGCCGTTCGGCTCGCGGCGGAGCGCGCCACGCCCGAAGAGCTGGCCGGGATCCAGTCGACCTTCGAAGCGATGGCCCGGGCCACGGACCAGGCCACGTACCTCGATGCCGATATCGCGTATCACGCGATGCTCGTCGCCGCGACCCACAACGACCACCTCGTCCAGCTGGTCGCGGCGTTCGGGCCCGCGCTCCAGGCCGGCCTGCGAGCGGCGACCCGGCACGGCTGGGACTGGCCGGACTTCCTCGAGTACAGCATCGGCCCGCATCGGGAGGTCCTCGAGGCGGTCATGGCCCACGATCCGGACCGGGCGAGCGACGCCATGGAACGGCTCGTGACCCAGTCGCAGGTGAGCTTCGACTACCCGGCTGGGCCGGAGAACGCGCCGTCGCGCCCGCTCACCCGTGCGTGATCCCCGCCCGCACCGGCGCTGACTTCCCGACGAGGAAGTCCAGGTCGCAGCCCTCGTTGGCCTGCATGACCGTTCGCAGGTACAGGCCGCGGTAGCCGCGCGTATCGCTGGGCGGCCGGGGCACCCACGCCCGCCGGCGATCCGCCAGCTCCTCGTCGCCGACCAGGAGGTCCAGACGGCGCCCGGCGGTGTCCAGGCGGATGCGGTCCCCCGTCTCGATGAGCGCGAGCGTGCCGCCGATCGCCGACTCCGGGGTGATATGGAGGACGACGGTGCCGAAGCCCGTGCCGCTCATCCGCGCGTCGCTGATCCGGACCATGTCGGTCACGCCCTGGCGGAGCAGGTACGACGGCATCGGCAGATGGCCGTACTCGGGCATGCCCGGCGCCCCGACCGGCCCGCCGTTCTGGAGGACGAGCACGTCGTCGGGCTTGATGTCGAGGGCCGGATCGTCGATCGTGGCGTGGAGCTCGTCGACGCCGTGGAAGACGACCGCGCGTCCCTCGTGCTGGAGCAGGCGGCCGGTGGCCGCCGACACCTTGAGGACGGCACCGTCCGGGCAGACGTTGCCCCGCAGGATCGCCAGGCTGCCGCCCGTCAGGAGCGGGAGCTCGCGCGGCCTGATCACGTCGTCGTTGACGATCCTCGCGCCCGTGATCGCCTCGCCCAGGGTCCGGCCGGTCACGGTCCGTGGCGTCGAGATGGAGCAGGTCCTGGATCTGCGCATGGACGGCCGGCAGGCCGCCGGCGTAGTAGAAGTCCTCCATGAGGTACGCGCCCGAGGGCTTGAGGTTCACCAGCAGCGGCGTCGAGGCCGCGAGCTCGTCGAAGAGCTCAAGCGGGACTTTCGACGCCGAGCCGGCCTGCGATGGCCATGAGATGGATGACGGCGTTGGTCGAGCCGCCGATCGCGTGGAGCGTGCGGATGGCGTTCTCGAACGCGTCGCGGGTCATGATGTCCGACGGCCGTGTACCGGCCGCGACGAGATCCATGATCTGGGACGCCGGCTCGCTCGGCGACGTGGCGACGCCGCGAGTCGACGGCCGGGATGGCTGCGCTGCCGCTCGGCGCCATGCCGAGCGCCTCGGTCATGCAGGCCATCGTGGACGCCGTGCCCATGGGCGAGCAATGCCCGAAGCTGCGGCACATGCCGGACTCGAACTCGTCCCAGTCGGCCTGGGTGATCCGGTCGCCCCGGAGCTCGTCGTTCAGCCGCCAGCAGTCGGTGCATGCGCCCACGTGCTCGTTGCGGAACCGCCCGCTGAGCATCGGCCCGCCGGTCACCATGAGGGCGGGCACGTCGACGCTCGCGGCGCCCATCAGCGCCGCGGGCACCGTCTTGTCGCAGCTCGCCAGGAGGACGACGCCATCGAGCGGGTTGCCCCGGATCAGCTCCTCGACCGCCATCGCCATCAGGTTCCGGTAGAGCATCGCGGTCGGCTTGATGATCGGCTCGCCGAGCGAGATCACCGGGACCTCGACGGGGAAGCCTCCGGCGCTCAGCACGCCGCGCTTGACGTGGTCGGCGAGCTCGCGCAGGTGCGCGTTGCAGCCCGCCACCTCGCTCCAGCTGTTCAGGATCCCGATGACCGGCCGGCCGGTGAAGGCCTCCTCCGGAAAGCCCTGCATCCGGAACTGGGATCGGTGGCCGATGAGGTCCAGGGCGCCGGCGTCCCACCACGACTGGCTTCGAAGGGGCCTTCGTTCGTCATGCGCCATGCCGGAGCCCTCCTGAAGCCGTCTCGGGACGGCGTTTATTCATCGTATGATATGTCATTATGTGCGCCGCGCCACCGCGGCGCCTTCGCTCGGGAGTCTTGCTCGCTGCGAGGAGTCCTGCCAACTCCATGAAGGAGCTCTACCCGCTGTCCGGGGTCGTCGCGATCCCCCAGACCCCGTTCGACGACGACGACCGGATCGATCTTGCCAGCTTCGCTCGCGGGGTCGCCGATCGCCTTGCGGCCGGCGTCGATGGCCTGCTCTATCCGGTCGTCGCCAGCGAGGTCTCCCACCTTACGGCCACCGAGCGCCAGACGGTCACGCGGGCCGTCCTCGAGCAGGCCTCCGCGCAGGTGCCGGTCGATCGTCGGCGCGAGCGCGGACGACGCCCGCGAGGCCCGGGCCCTCGCGGAGTTCGCGATGGAGCACGGCGCGGCCGGCGTCCTCGTCCAGGCCCCGGTCGCGCTCCTGCGCGACGAGCGCGGCCACGCTGGAGTTCTTCCGCACGGTGTGCGAGGCGCCGATCGGGATGCTCATGATCCAGGACCTCGAGTGGGGCGGACCGGGCCTGCCCGTCTCGACGATCGTGCGCCTGTTCGAGGAGCTCGAACCGTTCCGCTGCATCAAGGTCGAGACGGTCCCGGCGGGCAGCCAAGTACAGCGCGATCATCGCGGCGACCGGCGGGCGCCTCAACGTCTGCGCCGGATGGGCCGTGCCGCAGCTCATCGAGGCGCTCGATCGGGGGATCCACGCCGTCACGCCGGGCGGGCTGCACTGGGTGATCGTCGAGGTCGTTCGCCGCTACCGGGCCGGTGACCGCGCCGGCGGCGCGGGCGCTGTTCGATCGGCTCCTGCCGATCCTCGGCTGGCAGAACCAGCACATCGACATCTCGAACCAGTTCCTGAAGCTGCTGGCGGTCCGCCAGGGCATCTTCACCGGCGCGGCGCTGCGCCAGCCGGGCGTGCCGTTCGACGCCTGGCACCGGCGGATCGCCGACGAGCTCATCGAGGAGGCCGTCGCCCTCCATGCCGAGATCGGCTGGCATCCGGCGTGAGGGCCGTCCGGTGGCATGCCCGCGGCGATGTCCGGCTCGACGAGGTGCCGGTGCCGATCGCCCGGCGAGACGCAGGTGCTCCTGCGGATCGAGGCGGCCGCGATCTGCGGCACGGACGTCGACGAGGTCCGGCTCGGGCCGATCACCGTGCCCGTGCAGCCCCACCCGGTCAACGGTCGCATCGGCGCCCATGACGCTTGGCCACGAGATGGTCGGCGTGGTGGCCGAGGCGGGTCCGGCGTCCGGGGTGGCCGTGGGCGCGCGGGTCGCGCCGTGGCCGTCGCAGCCCTGCGGGCGAGTGCCGCGATTGCGTCGACGGCCATGCCAATCGCTGCTCGCGGACGGTCGCCCTCGGGCATGAGCGCGGACGGCGGCATGGCCGACTTCCTCGTGGCCGAAGGGAGCGCCTGCGTGCCGGTCGGCGCGGACGTCGCCCTGGAGCGCGCGGTCCTGGTCGAACCGTTCGCGGTGGCGCTCCACGGTGCCCATCAGGTCGACATCGCCGGCCGCCGCGTCGCGGTCGTCGGGATCGGGTCGCTGGGCCTGTGCATGGTGGAGGCGGCCGTCCTGGCCGGCGCAGCGGAGGTCATCGCGGTGAGTCGGTCGGAGGTCGCCCGCGACGCGGCGCTGGAAGGTGGCGCCAGTGCGGCCGTGCCACCCGAGCAGGCCGGTGACGTCGACGCCGACGTGGTCTTCGAGACCGCCGGAGCCGCTCCGGCGCATCGCCGCGTCGTTCGCCGCCGTGCGGCGAGGCGGGCGGATCGTCGTGATGGGCGGCCACCCCGGTCCGACCGAGGTCGACCTCCTCGACCTCGTGGTCCGGGAGATCACGCTCCAGGGCTCCGTGAGCCATTGCTTCGCGGACTTCGTCGCGGCCGCGAAGGCGATCACGGCCGGCGAGCTCGCACGGGCACACCGCCCGGTCGAATTCGCTCCGCTGGAGTCCGGTCCCGCGCTCCTCCGAGAGGAAGCCGCCACCAGCAAGCGCATCCTCGTGCCGGGCCTGGCGTGAGTCGCATGACCGCTCCTCGACCGGGCGGGATCGTCTGCCCGCTGGTGACGCCGCTGACGGCGGACGGTCGCCTCGACGAGGCCGTCCTCCGGGCGCTGATCGACGCGCTCGTGCCCAGCCTGGACGGCCTCTTCGTCCTCGGCTCCTCGGGCGAGCTCACCTGGCTGCCCGACGACGTGGCGACCCGCGTCGCCCGCGTGGCCGTGGAGCAGGTCGCGGGGCGGATCCCGGTCTACGTCGGCACCGGCGACACGGGGCAGACCCGGACGCTCGCCCGGGCGGAGCGGCTCGCCGATGTCGGCGCGGACTACCTGGTCGTTGCCGCGCCGTTCTACTACGCCGTGTCCGCGGAGGCGAGCATCGTCGAGTACTTCGAGGCCGTCGCCGAGAAGGCAGCGGCCCCGGTCGTCCTCTACAACATCCCGCAGAACACCCACGTGGCCCTCGCGCCATCGGTCGTCCGGCGCCTGGCCGCCCACCCGAACATCGTCGGGATCAAGGACTCCGCGGGCGACTGGATCGCGTTCGATGGGTTCCTCGCGCTCCGCGCCGACGGTTTCAGCGTGATGCAGGGCCGCGAGCACCTCGCGGCGATCTCGCTCTGGGCGGGCGCCGACGGCGTGATCTCGGCGCTGGCCAACTTCGCCCCGCGCCTGCTCCAGGCCCTGGCGGCGTCCATCCGCGACGACCGGCAGCGGTCGGAGTCGCTCGCCCTGCAGGGCACGATCGGGGAGCTCGCCGCGGTCTTCGAGCAGGGCGACTGGCTGGCAGGCCTCAAGGTCACGCTCCAGTCCCTGGGCTGGAACGTGGGCGAGCCGAGCCCGCCGATCAGGTCGTATGACGCCGCTCAGCGCAGGGTCGTCGAGGGCATCGTGTCGAGGCCCGGGATGGCTGCCTGGCTGACGACGCCGGCGGTTCCCGCGCGCCCGACCCTGCGTGCCGTCCGATGACCGGGACCGACGCGACGGACGCACCCATGTTCCTCATCGCGCTGGAGCAGTGCGGGCTGGAGCTCCAGGCATCGCACATGCGGACGCGGACGAAGCGGCGCATCGAGACGTCGGACGTCGACGCGGCGACGCTGCCCAGCGACAGCCTTCGCTTCACGGGCTGGGACCCCGAGGCGATGGTGGCGTCGTTCCCGGGCCTGGATCCGGGCGCGAGGTACGAGCTCGAGGCCACCTTCCTGTGCGAGCGCGATGTCGAGCGGGTGGTGTCGATGAACTCGCGAGAGCTCCAGCTGCATCCGCCGATCACGCTCGCCCGGGGAACCGCCACGGTCGTCCGGGTGCCGGTGCCGCCCGCGGCGGTCGCGGACGGGACGCTCGAGGTGCGCGTCGAGCGGGTGGCCGGGCCGGACGTCGTCATGTCCGAGCTGCGCCTCTTCTCGTCCGAGCCTCCGCCACCGGCTCTCACGGTCGTCGGCGATTCGCGGGGCGGGCTCATCGGCACGGTGGGCGCCCCGGACTACGCGGGGGTCCCAGGGGCGGAGGTGCGCGTCGCCGCCGCAGCGGGCACGTTCGAGGTCAGGACCGATCCGGCCGGGGTCTTCCGCGTCCCATTGCAGGATGGCCTGCCGCTCGGCCAGCACGGCGAGCTGACGATCGCGACGGGCAGCGGCGCACAGGCGACCGGCTGGCCGTGGACACGCGCCACCTCGCTCGCGGGCTGCGCGAGCTGCCGCCCGAGTCGGACCGCCTCGATCTCGGCGGTGCGTGGGCGTTCACCGGCGGACCGTTCCGTGGCGACGCGATCCACGAGCGCGGCAGCGGCCACGACGCGCGTTCCCGGCCACGTCATCTACGACGGGCTCGTGCCCGAGGACGGCGTCGCGACGTTCCACCGGCCGTTCGAGGTGCCTGCGTCGCTGGGCGGACAGGGCCGTGTTCCTGCGCTGCGACGGCGCCTATGGACGAGCCGAGGTCTATGTGAACGGATCGCTTGCCGCGGTGCACGGCAGCGGCGCGACCTCGTTCGACGTCGATATCACGCCGCTCCTCCAGCCGGCCGGCAATGAGCTGGCGATCACCCTGACCGAGTTCACCCCACACGCCGTCCTCGACGACATGAGCTGGTACGCCCACATGTCCCTGCTCGGGATCTGGCGCGACATCTTCCTGTTCTCGACCCCGAAGCTCCACCTCGGTCAGCTCGACGTCGACGCGGACTGGGATCCCGAGCTGTCCATGGGGACGCTCGTCCTCGGCGCCGACCTGATCAACCTCGACCCGGCCGGCCAGGCCTACGCCGTGGACGTGACGGTCTCCGACGGAGCCGGCGCGTGCTCCATCGCTCGAGCCGGCGCGGATCGATCGGGGGCGCGACGAGCGAGCGGCAGGCGTTCGTCACGGAACCCCTGGCTGTCCAGCCCTGGACGGCGGAGGAGCCCCGGCTCTACGACCTGGATGTCGTGGTCCGCACGGATGGCGGGCCCGCCCAGGCCTACCACCGGCGGATCGGCTTCCGAAGAGTCGAGGTGCGCGGCAACCAGCTGCTCGTCAACGGCGCACCGATCCGGATCCGGGGCGTCAACCGGCACGACTCGCGGATCCTGAAGGGCCGGGCGCTATCCGCCGACGACATGCGCGAGGACGTGCGCAACCTGCGCCGGGCGAACGTCAATGTCATCCGGACCTCGCACTACCCGCCGAGCCCGCACCTCCTCGACGCGTGTGACGAGATGGGCATGTTCGTCTTCGAGCAGCCGCCGATCTGCTTCTCGGGCGGCTTCGACGACCACCACTGGACGCGCACGAACGAAGCGGCCCAGCTGATCCCGTACCTGCTGGAGGTGACCGCCGAGACCGTCGCTCGGGACAAGGGCCGCCCGTCGATCATCGTCTGGGACCTCGGCAACGAGAGTCGCTGGGGCAGCGGCTTCGATGCGCAGCTGGCTCTCGTCCGTGAGATGGACCCCAGCCGGCCGACGACCTTCTCGTTCGACCTGAACGAGCTCGGCCCCGAGAACGAGCTCGTGCGCAAGCCCGCCGCCGAGCGGCCCGACATCCGGAGCTACCACTACCCGGGCTGGGACCGGACCTGGCGGGAAGACCTCGAGTGGCTCGGTTCGTACGAGCAGCCGGTGGTCCTCGACGAGTACGCACCCCTCTTCGCGCCGTGCCTGCGCAGCCCGGGCGAGGGCTACGGCATCGCGATCGACCCGGGGATCCGCGACTACTGGGCGGCCGGCTATCAACCCTTCATGGAGGCCGCGCTCCAGGAACGGGGCGTGATCGGCGGGCTGATCTGGGGCGGGTTCGGCGAGGTGTTCGCGATCCCGCTCGACCTCACGATCGGGCAGGGACCGTGGGCCCATCTGCCGGCGACGGACTACGTCCGGATCGACGACCTGTACCCGATCGAGCCCGGCCTGTTCCGCCGCGGCGACGGCGACTGGGGCATCTTCGACGCCTGGAACCGGCCGCGGCCCGAGCTGTGGCACGTCCACAAGATGTACTCGCCGATCCTCGGGTCGTCGGCCGAGTTCACCGAGGCGGGCGACCGGCTCGAGCTGACGCTGCTCAATCGGTTCTCGCATCGCTCGTTCGAGGGGCTCGAGGTCCGGGTGACGGGCGGGGAAGTACAGGGTGGGCTCGCGCTGACGGCTCGCCCCGGCGAGACGGCCGAGTTGGTCGTGCAGCGAGATCGCGCGTCGGACGCCGTCCGGGTCGAGCTCTGGCATCCCGAGGGCTGGCTCGTGGACGGCTGGGAGTGGCCGTGGCCCGGCGCCAGCGCGCCACCGGCAGCGATCGTGCTCGAGCGTGCCGAGGAGCTCCGACTCGACCTCTCCGAGCCCGGCGCGCTCACCGTCACCGGCGACGATCACCGCTGGCTGCTCGGCTGGCCGGAGTTCCACATCCTCGACGTCGACACGCCCCACATCCCCGTTCCGAGCCCGCGGACGGACGGCAGCGGCGTGTCCGGCGGATCCGATTCGGCTCGCGCGCCGCTCGTCGGCCCGGACTGGGAGGGGTCCATCTCCGCCCGACATCGAGGGCCGGACGGTCGTCTTCGAGTACGAGTGCACCTATCGCGGGTCCCGTGCCTTCAACGCCAAGGAGGTCGGCCTGACCCTGCGCCCGTCGGAGGAGCTGACCGACCTCTGGTGGCGCCGCGTCGGCGAATGGAACCTCTACCCCGAGGGCCACATCGGCCGGACGGCCGGCTACGCCGCGGCGGCTCCGGGCTCGAACACCACGCTCGACCCGGCGCCGACGTGGGAGCAGGACGCGACGCCGGCGGGAAGCAACGACTACCGAAGCGTGAAGCGCTCGATCGTCGTCGCCGGGGCCACCGACGGACGCCGCTCCCTGACCGTGCTGTCCGACGGGACCCAGCACGTCCGGGCCGAGCTGGTCGACGGATCGCCCCGGCTCCACGTGCTCGACTGGTACGGCGGCGTCCGAACGCTGGACGGCAACCACCCGATCTGGTCGGCGTATCTCGGGTCCGGCAAGCCGATCGCGGCGGGCACGACGCTGCGTGGCCGCATCGTCCTGGCCGCCGGTGAGTTCCCCGGAGCGACGCTCAGCGGATCGGCGGCCCGGAGGCGGCCAGCAGCTCGCTGAAGTCCCGCAGGGCGATGCCCTTCTGACGATCGGTCGCCCGTTCGAGCGACACGGACGCGTATCGCGTCGCGAGCCGGAGCCGCTCTTCGAGAGGACGCCCGGCGAGGTCCGCCCAGACGTACGCGGCTGCGAACAGGTCGCCTGCGCCGGTCGAATCGCCGACGTCCGCCAGGGGCGCGGGCACCCGCGCGGTCTGCCCATCCGGCTCGATCGCCATGGCGCCGCCCGCCCCCAGCGTGACGACGACCGTGGTCCCGAGCGCCGCCAGGTGGCCGGCCGCGCCGGGAACGTCCGGACGCCCGGTGAGCTCGCGGACCTCGCGCTCGTTGAGGATGAGCGCGCGGAGGCCACCGAGTGACGTCGGCAACCGCCCGACCATGGCGCCCACCTCCGGGCCACCCACCACGGCATAGACCCGCTCGTGCGCCGGCAGGAGCGGGGCCATCGGCAGGTCCACGACGATGGCGCGCGCGGTGATCCGCGCCAGCGTCTCCAGGTCGACCGTGGGCGGCGGGCTGACCGAGACGAACGCACGGTCGCCGTGGGCGGGCAGGGCGACGGAGACTGGCGTGGCGAGAGCGTCGCGCCCGATCCAGGTGACGCCCGCGTCGGCCATCAGCTCGCCGAGCAGGCGGCCCGCTGGGTCGTGCCCGATCGGCGCGCAGACGACGGCCGCAAGCTCCAGGCGACCCAGGGCGTACGCGACGTTGGCCATGCCGCCGGGCACGACCACGAGGCGCTCGGCGAGCTGCTCCTCGCCCGGCGTCGGCAGTGCGGGCAGCCCGAGGAAGATCAGGTCCAGGTACGGGTCGCCGACGCACGCGACATCGACGTTCATGCCGGTCGGACGCCCACTATGCTGGCGAGGACGAGCTTCATGTGGCCGAGCGTGAACCAACCATGAACCAGCGTCAACAAACGGACGAGCCCGCCGACACGGGCCGGAGGGACGTCCACGGCGAGGACCTGCCCTCCGTCCAGGTGCTCCGGCGGATCGAGGCCGACATCCGCACCGGCCGGCTCCTGCCGGGGAGCCGCCTCGCCCCGGAACGGGAGCTCGGCGCCCGACTCGGAGTGGCCCGCAACACCCTCCGCCGCGCCCTCTCCGCCCTCGACGCGAAGGGCCTGATCCAGGCTCGTGGCCGGGGCGGCTGGGTGGTCGTGGGGCCGGGCGTCACGGAGCGGATCGAGGGTCCGCCGAGCCTGACGGAGTGGGCGGCCCGCCACGGGTACGTGGTCACGTCGACCGTCATCACCGCCCGGGCGAGGGCGGCGACCTCGGGCGAGGCGGCAGACCTCCGCATCGTGGCGTCGTCGAAGGTGTTCGAGCTCGAGCGCGTCCGGTTCATCGAGGGCGTCCCGATCTCGCTCGACCGTTCCGTGCTCCACCCACGCCTCATCCCGACGCTGAAAGGCGTCGACTTCACGGGCCGGTCGCTGTACGGCACGGTCCGCGAACGCGCGGGGGTCATCCCGAGCCGCGCCGAGGTCGTGGTCCGCGCCGTTCCCGCGACGAAGCGGGTCGCGGAGCTGCTGACGGTCGCCGAGGGCGACCCGCTGCTCGAGCTCGACGAGATGACCTTCGACCAGTACGACGAGCCCTTCGAGACCGCCCGCCTGCTGAACCGCGGCGACCGTTACGCGTTCGCGACGACGCTGAGCGCCGGAGCCGGATCGGCCCGCCTCGCCCTCTGAGGGACCCCGGTCCGGGGGGCGGCCCGTGCCGCCGGCCAACGAAAGAAGGACCGGGTGGCCGACAAACGTTAACTTGGTCTTGACCCCAGTGGTTCAGATTTGGTTCAATCCGGGCATGAAGCTGACCCTGATCGGTGCCGGAGGCTTTCGGACCCCGGTGATCTATCGCGCCCTCGCCGCGGGCGAGGTCACGACGAAGTACGACGAGGTCGCCTTCTACGACATCGACCAGGCGCGCCTCGACCGGATCGGCTGCGTCCTCGACGGCATCTCGCAGGAGCTCGGCGTGACGGTCCCCGTGACGAGGACCACGAGCCTCGAGGCGGCGGTGGACGGCGCGGACATCGTCTACTGCGCAGTCCGGGCCGGCGGCATGGCCGGCCGCGTCCTCGACGAGACGGCGGCCCTCGCCCAGGGCGTCATCGGTCAGGAGACGACCGGCGCGGGCGGCATCACGTTCGCCCTGCGGACCGTCCCGATCGTCACGACGATCGCCGAGGTCGTCGCCCGCCGCGCGCCGAACGCCACGTTCGTGAACTTCACCAACCCCGTCGGACTCGTCACCGAGGCGGCCCGGCGCGTCCTCGGCGACCGGGTCATCGGGATCTGCGATGCGCCGCTCGACCTGTGCAAGCGGGTCGCCGGTGCGCTCGGGCGTCCACACGAGGACCTCTGGTTCGACTACTTCGGCATCAACCACCTCGGCTGGCTCCGCGGCGTGATGTCCGGCGGCCGCGACCTGCTGCCCGGCCTCCTGGCGGACACGGATCGCCTCGAGACGTTCGAGGAGGGCCGGCTCTTCGGCGCCGACTGGCTGCGCTCGGTGGGGATGATCCCGAACGAGTACCTGTACTACTACTACTTCAATGCCGAGGCCCTCGAGGCGATGCAGGCCGGGCGTGTCCGGTCGTCCTTCCTCGAGAAGCAGCAGGCGGCGTTCTACGCGGGCAAGGGCTCGCCCGCCGAGGCGCTGCGCGACTGGGGACGGACCCACGCCGCGCGCGAGACGACGTACATGGAGGAGGCCTGGACCGGGCGCGAGGACGACATGGCGGCGATCGTCGCCGCCCGCGGGTCGGGCGACTACGGGCGGCTCGCGCTCGACCTCGTGGACGCGCTGCACGGGGACGGCCACCGGGTGATGGTCCTCGACGTTCCGAACCGCTCCAGTCTCCCGTTCCTCGACGAGGAGGCGATCGTGGAGGTCCCCTGCGTCATCGGGCGGGGCGGCATCGTGCCCGTCGCGATCGGCAGCGTGCCCATGGACGCCCAGGGGCTGATCCTCGCCGTCCGGGCGGCCGAACGGGCCGCGATCGAGGCCGCGCTGTCCGGGTCCCGGTCGATGGCGATCAAGGCCCTGGCGCTCCACCCGCTGGTCCCGTCCGTCGACGTCGCGGGCAGGATCCTCGACGGGTACCTCGCAGGCCAGCCGGCCCTCGTGGAACAGTTCGGCGCCGCCTGACGTGGCCGACTCGACGGTTTCCCTGCTCGACCGGAGCGGGCAGTGGACGCACCGCGACCGGCAGCGGCACCATCGCTTCGAATTCGAGGTCCCCGACCGCACGGCAGAGCTCAGGATCGGCTTCCGGTGGGGACCGACGGACCTGGGGTCCGAGCACGAGGCGAACGCGATCTCCATGGCCGTGTTCGGTCCGGATGGCTTCCGGGGCACCGGGGCACACCTCGCCGAGGAGATGCGCATCGGCGAGTCCGACGCGAGTCCCGGCTTCCTCGCGGGGCCGCTCCCATCGGGAACGTGGGCGATCGTCGTTTCCCCGAGCGAGATCCTCAACGACGGGGCGGAGACCGGCTTCTTCGACTACCACGTCGAGGCCACGGCGACGCTCGCGACTCCGGGCGCAGCGCGGCCGCCGGCGCCGGCCAAGGCACCGGACGCAGCGAAGGCTCCCCCGACGGCTGACGGTCCGCGCTGGTATCGGGGTGACCTCCATTCGCACACGCTCCACAGCGACGGCCGGATCACCATCGAGGATCGGGTCCGCGGCGCCGTCGAGCGGGGCCAGGACTTCCTGGCGATCACGGACCACAACACGGTCAGCCACCACCGCGAACAGGGTCGCTGGCCGGATTCGATCACCCCGATCCGGGGCAGCGAGGTCACGACCTTCAACGGGCACATGAACTGCTTCGGCCTGAGCGACATGATCGAGTGGTACGACGCCACCCGGGGCGGCGGCCCAGCCGGGATCATCGAGCGCGCCCATCGCCAGGGCGCCCTGATCTCGATCAACCATCCGAGCGCCTTCGGGAATCCGTGGTGCTCCGGTTGCCACTGGGACTACACCCACGTGGACTACGCGACGATCGACGCGATCGAGGTCTGGAACGGCCGCTGGTACATCCCCGAGTCCGACAACATCGGCGCGCTCGCCCTGTGGACCGACCTGCTCGACGCCGGGTTCAGGCCAACGGCGATCTCCGGATCCGACAGTCACGGCGCGGAGGAGGACGACTACGTCGGCCTGGGGTTCAACCATGTCTACGCAGACGACCGCAGCGAGGCGGCGATCCTGGATGGCATCCGCGGCGGCCGGGTGTTCCTCTCGTCGGGCCCGATCCTGACGTTCCGGGCCCGCGGGTCCGACGGCGCGGAGGTGGTGCTGCCGGGCGAGGTGCTACCCGCGGACGGGACGTTCGACCTCACGGTGGACGTGGAGCGGTTGGA
Source organism: uncultured Chloroflexia bacterium (assembly GCA_963849405.1). GTDB lineage: Bacteria > Chloroflexota > Limnocylindria > Limnocylindrales > CSP1-4 > C-114. Next base: position 524,893 of record CAWKHG010000005.1, on the reverse strand, counting down.
GGCGCCCGCGACCCTCTGGTACGTCACGTCGGGCTCCGCGGTCCCGCTCGGCGCATGCGAGCCGGGATCCACCCATCTCGCCCGCGAAGGTCTGGTCGCGAACAAGTGGTGGCGCCTCGAGCTGCGCACTGGCTCGGCCGCGAACGGGGACATCCTCGCCCTCACGAACCCGGTGTACATGACTATCGGATAGCACGGCCGAGACCCTTGGAACGTAACGGCAGCCGTGCTCGGTCGTTTGTACAGGGGACCAGCCAAGGCGACCAGAGAGCGTCGTCCGCACTCATCCGACGTTTGCCAGGCCAGCTCACGGCCGGTGGACGGGAAGGAGTTTCCGATGAAACGTCCCGCCTCGATCGCCCTCGTCCTCGCACTGTGCTCGGCCCTCGCCCTGAGTGGCGCCGTCGTGGCCAAGGAGCATCCGGGGAACAACGGCGGCCAGGGTGGCGGGCCGGGGGCCGCCAGCCTCAAGGTCAAGGGCAACGCATCCCATCCCGGAAGCGTCTTTCGCGTACTGGCCGTCCTCCACGCCGCCAAGGACCAGCGTCCCGCCACGATCGACGCTGTCGTCCACTTCGCGACGGGTGACGTCTCCGTGGTCCTGACCCGGAGCGGCAACGGATCCGCCTACCACGGCAACGTCCCGGTGCCGGCGAGTGAGCCATCCGGAACGGTGAAGATCGACGCGACCGCGGTCGTGAACGGCGTGACGGTGACCGCGACCGGTACCGGCAAGATCATCGCCAAGACCGATGACGAGACGACGGAGACGAGCACCACCTCGTCTGCCACGACCTCCACATCGTCGGAGTCGACCACGACCGAGACGACGACCACGTGCACGGTCACGGCGACCGAGACGGTCACCACCACGCTGACCAGCACGGCGACCGAGACGAGCACGTCGACCGAGACCACGACTACGGACGAATCCGAGGCAACTGAGTCTTCGGATGCGGACGAGACGTCGGAGACGAGCGAGGCGTCGGAGACCGAGGACTCGGACTCCTGCGACGACAACGACCTGACGAACGCGCCCGCGATCGTCCTGACGCCTCAATCGCTCAGGCAGATCGTCGCCTACCTGGTCGCCCTCATCGATCGCTCCTGAAGCGCGGGCCTGCACGGCCCGCAACATGACCCGACCGACGCCCCCGATCGTTCTCGGGGGCGTCGGGATGAGCGAGACCAGCCAACCACCGCCGGCACTTCGGACGCGACCCACGCCGCCCGGGATCGCGGCGACGGCGACTCTGCCTTCGCAGCGCTCATGTTCGATCGGTCGGCGGCGACATCTTCCTGGGCACGAGGGCGACCTTCGTCACGAGGCCGCCAGGAGAGTCGAGTTCCAGTTCGAGGTCCAGGTCGCCACGCTTGCTCGTGAGCGGCCAAGTGCCGGTTCGCACACCGTCCCCTTCCGTCCGTTCGCCCAGTGCCACCGGACCGAACCGCGCCTCGGCCGCCCGGAGGGCTCGCTCGATATCGGGCCGATCCGCGGGCCTGGAAAGGCGCACGCTTTGAGGCAACGAGGGACCTGGCTGCCCGAGGACACCCGCGAGCAGTTCACCGATCCTCTGAAGGTTCGCGTCGGCCTCGGGCACGGAGGTGATCGTCAACTTCTGAAGCCGCGGAGACAATTCCGGGCTCAGCAGGACGTCGACCCGCACCCGGCCGTGTTCGCCGCGCAACCACCAGGCGATATGCGCCGGCGAGTTGGAGGTTGGGCGCGCCGACGAGTCACGCCGAAACCGGCCGTGCACTCCCCGCAACCTCTCGAATTCTGCGCGACGACGTGGCAGCGGTTCGTCGAGTTCTACGTTCATCGAGAAGAGGGCCTGCGCGATGTCGTCATCCCATCGATCGAGGAGACGCTCCACCGTGGTCTGCGCCGCGATCGTTGTCGGCCACGGGCGTATGGGTCGGACCCGACGAGCCTGGCTCTGCAGGACCGAGCGGATCGCTTCGCGCACCGGTTCGAGCAGCGCGGTGTAGCGGGCGTTCGCGAGTGCGATCACGCCGATCCCGGAACTCGGGTGCCAACCCATCTGCGAACCGTATCCGGGATATCCGCCACCGTGCGCCCACGATCCGACCCGACAGCGAAGTGGTCAGGACACCGAATAGTCCTTACCCGTAGCCGCCGGAGACCAGAGACGGCGCGGCATCCGCGGACTCGCCAGGCCACCTCGGGGCTGAACGACCGATGGACCTGCTGCATCTCGCGTCTGGTTCCACGAGATAGCGGATGTGAGCTTCGGGCCGTCGCGTGGCGGGAACGCATCGGTGAAGCCGGCTACCCAACGCGAAACATCACGCACCGTGGTGAAGAGGCCGCCCATCGAGGCGAACGCGCCGTACGGGTCGATCGGCTCCTCGAGCCACAGGTCGTCCCGCCTGACATATCCGATCGCCAACGCTTCGGCGGGCACCCTGTCTCGCGTGAAGGTCGTCGATGTCATACCGAGCGGGGCGAGGAGGCGCGTTGTGACGAACTCCGCATACGCCATGCCGGCGGCACGAGTCACGACGAGACCCAGGATCGCGTAGCCGAGGTTGGAGTACTCGAACCTCGTCCCGGGGGCCCAGGCAAGGGTCACACCGTCCTGCAGGAGGGTCAGCGAAACGTTCCGAGCTCAAGGCCCTGTTGCCGGTCGCCCCAGGGATCGTCGGTCGGGAATCCAGCCGACATGGTCAAGAGGTGTTCGATCGTGATCGGGGTGGAGTCGCCCGTGGGCAACTCGAGGCCCGCGAGTTCCGGGATCCACGACGATACTGAGTCGTCGAGCCTGAGCCGGCCGTTCGTCGCGCAGCACCATCACGGCCGCAGCGGTGAAGCTCTTGGTCATCGACGCGATTCGGAAGACGCTGTCCTGGTCTGGTCGTCGGTCCACTCCGTCCCGGGTGGTACCGAGTCCGCGACTCAGGGCGAGCTCGCCGTCGATGACGACGCCATAGGCGATCCCCGGCGCCACGCGCCGCGCTTCCAGTTGCTCGAAGATCTCGTCGACCTTGTTCAAGCCGTCAGGCAACGACTCAGGCTCCACTACGGCGGCCGACCCGGAAAGGGTGGAGCGGCCCCGGATTCGAGTCCAGGGCCGCTCCGAATTCATGGATGGACGGCCTACTTGGCGATCCAGTCCTGCCAGCGCTTCTGGATGATCGGGAGCTGGTCCTTGAGTACGACGACGTCAAAGAACAGCATCGCGTTCCAGTTCTCAGGGTTGGTGGCACGCGTGGCGTCGTCGACGCCTTGGGCGAGCTTGAGCGCCGTCTTGTTGGGTGGGTCGTAGTTGATGTCGTTGGACAGGTCCAGGCTTGCCTGCGCCTGCTCGTCGGCGAAGAAATAGTCGACGAATGCCTTGGCGGCCTTCGGGTGGGGCGCATCCTTGAGGATCCCGAACCCGGAGATGTCGCGCGGGAAGCCCTTGAAGACCTGCTTGATCGGCAGACCTTCCTTCTGAAGCTTCTTGACGCCGCCGGCGAAGAACATCGATAGGTTGACTTCCTTGTTCCGCCAGTTCTGCATCGCCTGGTCGCTGGACTCCCACCAGCACGCTGATCAGCGGCTTGATGGTGTCCAGCTTCTTGAGTGCTCGGTCGATGTCGAGCGGCCACAGCTTGTCCTGGGTGACGCCGTCGGCGTACAGGGCCATCATCATGTTGTAGGTCGGCTCGTTCAAGGCCATCCAGCGATTTCCAGGGAACTTGACCCTGTCGAAGAAGTCGATCGCTTCGATGTGGGCGCCTTGCCGGCGGGGAAGACATCGGTGTTATAGCCAAGGATGTAACCGCCGAGGACGTACAGGAACCCGTACTGCTGGCAAACTCCCTCGGCGCCATTCTTCTTGAGGTTCGGGATGACGCCGCAGTCGGCGCCGAGATCGGTCAAATACGGCTGCTGCAGCACCAGGCTGTCCGGGCCGACATTGACGATGTCCCACTGGACGTTGTTGGCTTCCTTGTCAGCCTTGACCTTCGCCCACTGCTCGTCCGGATTGATCGTCACTGGTGTGACCTTGATGCCGGTCGCCTTCGTGAAGCCAGCGTAGAAGTGCTTCTCGAGCGCTTCCTGGAATACGCCGCCGGCCGTCGCGACGACGAGCTCACCCTCAGTGTCGAGGGCAGCGGGCGAGGCGGCCGCGGTGGGTGACGAAGCTGCCGCGGTGGCGGCTGAAGAAGGGGCACCTGCAGGTGCCGAGGCGCTCGGGGTCGAGCTACTGCACGCCGTGACGACGACGAGCATGGCACTCGCCGCAATTGCCCAAAGCCGCGAACGCTTGCGTCGTTCGCCTCTGTTGGTCACATGAACCTCCAACTACAGGCCGCCAGCGGTCGAAAGACGCACCTCCGCGAGCCACTGCGCCCCTCCTACTCGGACGCGTCATTCTCGAACGATCCTGAACCCTCCTTTCGGTCAGCCACGTAGATCCGCTGCTGCTTTCTTGTCGAGAGCCTGACGGCGGAGCTGCGCAATCTGTGCGCCCCCGATGAGCACGAGAGTGAAAAGCGTCAATTAGCGTCGCCACGACGGCGAGGACCGGCGAAATGAAGAATTGAAGGTTCTCGAACATCTTCCTCGGCAAGGTCTTGTCGCTGAGATTCGCCAGGAAGAACGACACCGTCGCGTCGTCGAACGAGGTCAGGAAGGCGAATGCGGCGCCAGTCGCGAGGGCTGGTCGGACCGATGGCAACGTCACATGCCAGATAGCTCGCGCGCGCGAGGCTCCAAGGCTTTGCGCTGCGAGCTCCAACCGCGGATCGGAGCGATACAGCGCTGCAGAAACGATGATCACCACGTAGGGGCTCGCGAGCGCTGAATGGGCGAGGACGAGACCGAAGAACGTTCCATTCATCTTGAACTGGGCGAAGAACAACAGGATCGCGATGGCATAGATGATCGTGGGCACGATGAGCGGAGCCGCGACGAGCGCATTCTTACGATCCCACCGCCTTTCAGGCCACGAACGAGCGCAAGCGCCCCCATGGTTCCGACCACCGTGGCTACGACCGTGACGACCAGCGCAATCTGGAAACTCAAGACCGTCGCGCGGATCCAGCCGGTGCATCAGGAAGAGCTCGTACCAATGCAGCGTCAGTTCGCGGGGCGGGAATTGGAGGTACTCGGTCGCGCTCAGAGAGACTGGGACCACGATCAGAGTCGGCAACGCCACGAACAGGAGGACGACCGTGGCGAACGCCCATAGCGCGAACCGCGATCCGCTCGGCCTCCGAGCCTTGGCTTGCGAGGCCGCAGGGTGCTCACCGATGCGTCGTGGCGGTCCCCTGCGGCGACTTTGCCGAGGACCCGCTCGAGTCGCAGGAAGCGGTTGAAGACGACGATGATCGCGATCGTGATCAGCAACGGCGGGGCCGCCAGCGCGGAGGCAAACGGCCAGTACAGGAACTTCGTTGCCTGCTGCGTGATGAGCGACGCGATCATCGTGCTCGTTGGACCGCCGAGCAACAGCGGGGTGATGAAGAAGCCAAGGGAAATGATGAAACCAGGACCACGCCCGCCCCCACGCCTGGAAGGCTGAGTGGGATGAAGATGTGGCGAACCACCGAAGGCCAGCTCGCGCCAAGGCTTTGCGCGGCAAGGGGCAGTCCACAGGGGGATGCCGCGCAGGGAGCTGTAGATCGGCAGGACCATCATCGGCAACAGGATGTGGATCATCGCCAATGTCACCGCGAAGTCGGTGTTGAGGAGCTTGGAGAGGAGCTCGGCGGAGAGGCCGTTGCCGACGACGATCTAATTCACCACCCCGTTCCGCCCGAGGCGGTTAGCGCGTACGGTACGGACCAGCACACTGACCCAGATCGGCAGGATCACGATCCCTGCGACGAGCGTAGAGCCTTCCATCCGTGGAGCGTGGACATCAGGTAGGCCACCGGATAACCAAGCACCAGGGTCCCGGCCGAGACGATGAGCGCCGTGCGCATCGTTCGAACGAAGACGGTGAAGTCGATGTCGCGCTCGAAGATCATCTGGTAGTGCTCGAGTGGCTTCGGCTCGAACACGCTGCGGCCCAGTAGTTCCGCGATCGGAAGGTAGAAAAGGCTAGGGCGAGCAGGAGCAACAGCGGAAGAAGCAAGATGAGCGTCGTCGCCACGTTGTACGTGCCTGCTGAGACGTCGAACAAGAAGCCGTGGCGCGGGTGCGAGCGACCGTCGTCGCGGTCTTGAGCGCTCATTCGGCGAACAACCGGGCGCGTTCCAGGCACGCCGAGGTCGCTGCGAACATTGTCGCCAGGGCGCCGCACCGGACCGTGGCCTGCCGCTTCTCGCGCGGTGATCGTCACGGTAGTACCGACGCGCACGACGCAGGCAACGGTGCCGCCGCCATAGATCGTCTCCTGGATCTGTCCAGGCATGCCGTCCGACGCGGTTTCAGGAGCGAGGCGCTGTGCTCGGGTCTGATCGCCAGTCGGGCTGCCATCCCTAGTGCCGGAGTCGATGGCCCGCGGGGCCCGACAGGGAGTGGCTCGGAGCCTTCGACCTTGAGGACGCAGGCCCCGTCGCCGTCCAAATCGATGGTGCCGACGATGAAGTTCGTCTCGCCGACGAACCCTGCAGCGAATGCGTTCGCTGGGTGCTCATATACCTGGTCCGGTGCGGCAACTGCTGGAGGTGGCCCTCATGGATGACCGCGATCCGGTCGGCCATCGTCAGCGCCTCTGCCTGGTCGTGCGTGACGTAGATCACCGTCGTCCCGAGCTGTTGCTGGATGTGCTTGATCTCGAGTTGCATCTCTTCGCGCAACTTCTTATCGAGTGCGCCGAGCGGTTCGTCCATCAGGAGCGCGGGAGGGTCGTAAACGACGGCTCGGGCGAGGGCGACGCGCTGCTGCTGGCCACCGGACAGCTGGTGTCTTGCGTGCGCCGTAGCCCTCGAGGCGGACCAACGCGAGCGCGGCTGTCACGCGATCGGCGCGCTGATGCTTCGGTACCCCGCGCATCCGCAACGGAAAGGCGATGTTCTCCGCGACTGTCATGTCGGGGGAACAGCGCGTATCCCTGAAACGCCATGCCCAGGTCGCGCTTGTCGGGCCGAACCGAGGTCAGGTCGCGGCCGCCCGCCCTGATCTCGCCCGAATCGGGCATCTCGAATCCGGCGATGCTCATCAGGATCGTGGTCTTGCCGGAACCGCTGGGGCCAAGCAGGGCGACGAATTCGCCGGCCGCGATCTCAAGGGTCACACCGTCGACCGCCTTGACCGTGCCGAATGACTTGTAGAGGTCGCGGACAAGCACTGCGGCCCCCAGCCCGGCGCCGGGCGCGGCCGGCGCGCTCAAGCCGACACTCCCTGCGCCGTGGCGTTCCCGGACACATCTGGCGTGCCCGCGAGCGGTCCCGCCAGATCATCGCTGCGAACGTCAGTCGGAGGACTGTTGCCACGTTGGGCCCGGTTCACCCCAAAGTGATGCAGCGTGTTGCGAGCAAGCGTGGCGATCCCCCGGTCAACAGGAAGCGCCCCCTGACATCGCCACGCTTCCGAAGTTCACGACCACCCCGCCGCCGGGGCGGGCCCAATCGGCGATGTCGCCACCGTGTTCGGGTTCCCCGATCCATTCCAGATTGCGCTGGCCGAGCGCGCTGGCGAGTGTCTCGATGCCATCGACCGGGCCATCGCCGAGCCCCGCGCGGTGAATGTTCGAGTCGAACTCGTAGCCGCTTGCCGCACCTCCTCCATTCAGGCTCCGGTTTCCGATCGTGCCGGCGGGAGTGATAGGGACCTGCTTCTGGTTCATGGAACAAGAAGTGGTCGGGGCGGAGGACCGTCTGGGAGTGAACGAGTTGGACGTCCCGTCGTCGATCATCCCCTTGAAGTTCATGCCGAGCACGTCCCAGCTCGGCGCACGGAGGTGCCGGTACGAACCACCGGGGCGCCCGTCTTCGCTGTGCCACCGCTCGCCCCACGACTTGGGAGTGAGCCAGCGTGGATCGTCCTCGTTCACGATCTTTCGTGCCTCCATGACGCTGCCGGTCGGGTCGAACGTCACGCGAACGGAGAGCGTGTCGCCAAGATGGGAAATCACATGACCGCCCGCATCGAGGAACTTGAGAACTCTACGAGCTGGCGCATCTCGTGGGTCCAGTACTCGGAGTGGCCGCAGATCATGAGCGCTGCAAAGCGCGACAGCAGGGCTGGGTCCTCGTGCAGATCGCTGTCAGCGATGAGTTCGTACGCGTAGCCCTCGGCAGCGAGCCATGCCTCCGCAAAACGCTCTGTCCGGACGAGATGGGTGCTCCGCGTGTGGGTCGATCGGCGCGACTCGAACAGGTATGGGCTCGCGTGGGGGATGGGCGGCTGGGGTACCGATATGGGGAAGGAACGGATGACCGTTGGCGTTGCAGCGAGTAGCACAACGACTCGAGCCCTGCGATCCGGTCCTCGTTCGTCGGTAGTCGGCCATACGCGAACCATGTGTTGCTCGCCGCAAGGAGCGCGACGCTGCCTGGTGCGCGAGGCACGCGCCGAGCGACGACGAAAGGGACGACCAACGCCTCATCCGTACGTTGACCCGCGAGCCATACCCGCGCTGCGTAGAGACCGGAGTCGGCGTCCTCATCGAGTTGCAGGCTTCCCGATGGAGTCCAGGCTCCGTCGACCAGGTCGTCACTCGAGAGTCGTAGCCCGTGCCCCGGTCTGGATCGTCGGCCGGTTCATACTCGAACGGTCGGCGGTTCGCGGCGTCAAACGCTGGGCCCCCGATCATCCAGGTACCGTGATTGACCAACCGGCCATCGTGGCCATGCCCGGACGCGTCCGCGACAGCGTCGCCCCGCTCTTGGTGGATCGGCCACTCGGCGAGCACGTCACCCAGGTCCAGAGACGCGACGGAGTGGCGCCCGCGATCGAGGAAGAGGCGCCTGGCGCCCTCCTCATCAAGCTCGAAGCCGCCGATGAACGGTTGCGCGATGTCTGCATCGAGCATGTCATCGGCAGCGCCACGCTCCCGATCGCCCCGATCCGAACGCGCGACGCAGGTCCGATCGACGGATCGGGAACGTCGACGACGTCCTCCGCCCGGAGTTCCGAGTCGACGAAGATCCTGACCCGGGACTTAGAGTAGGTCGCAGCGACATGGATCCATCGGCCCGTGACGCCGCCCAGGAACGGTTCCGTGTGGTGAAGCCGCTCATCCCGGGAATCGACCCCCGTCGCCTACGTATACGCCGACTCGGCCGAAGTGGTCCACCAGCAGCCCGAAACGCGCTGCCTCCGGATAGTGGATGTCGCCGATCAGGCCCTGCCATGCCATCTGCACAACGTCGATCTTCGGGAGCATCGCCAAGCGGAACCAAAGGCCGAGCGTGAGTGGCGGATCAGCCTGCACCGGCGGTCCACCGACGAAGATGTAGGACCCGTGGGTCAGGGCCTGCCGAGCGGGAGCCGGGTGGGACCACCCGCCGAGGACCTGCACGTCCGCGCGATCGGCGGCGATGTCACGGTCGGGTCCGATGACCGCGCTCCTACCGAGGCGCACGATGTCGACCTCGTGGCTGACTCGGCGCTGACCCGCAGCGTCACCCTGTCGCCCGGCGCGACTGAGATCCGGTCGACGTAGGCCCACGTCCCGCGCACCGGGGACGCTCGAACCGGCTCCGGGTAGGCTGGCAATAGTCCTCCGAGCAATCGGTTGCACGATGGTATGCAGCCGGCCAGCCCAATGTCAAGACAGCCCTCGTCGAACGACTGGCGGGTCGCTCTTGCAGTCGTCGAACCCGGCGGTTGGACATGCCGCCGAGCCCGTCGGGACGCCTCAGTGGCCGCGCGGCAACGGTGCTACTGTCCTGCGACTGTGCTTCACGATTTCGGGGTTTCTCCCGCCGCGCAAGAGGTGTTGACGTCACTGGCCGGTGTGCCGGTCGTCGATACCCATGAGCATCTCAGGCCGCCCGCGAGCCTCGGCCCTCCGATGACGCCGGGTCGCCTGCTTCGGCGGAGCTACCTGACACGGAACCTACGTGTGAGTGACGGCAGCCCAAACGGTGTGGAACCCAACCTCGAGTCGCCCTCGAAGGCGGCTTCGCTGGTCCGACGTGTCACCGTCCATCGAACACGTCCGGCTTCAGTTCCTGCACTACCACTGGCTGATGCTCGGCCTTGCCGAACTCTACGATCTCGAGGAAGCCGAGCTGAGCGAGCGCACCTGGAACGTCCTGTCCGAGGAGCTGCCGCGGCGTTCCAACAACACGGTTCGCTCCTCGAGGGCCTTGACCGCGCGAACATCGAGGCGGTGGTCTGGGACCCGTTCTGGAACACAGGTCAGTGGCAAACGGAGGATGCCCCGTCTCCTCCCGTCGTTCCGGATTCGACTCGTGCCTCGTTGCCTTTCACCAGGACGCGTCCGATCACGATGGCAACAATGTCGTTCGCGACTGGGCGCCTCAGTTCGGGATGGACATTACCCGCCTGGCTGACGTCGAAGCCCTCATCGAGCGCCTCCTGACGGAGAACCTGCGAGCAGGGGGGCGGTCATTCAAGTTCGCCTGGGCCTACGATCGAACGCTCAGCGTTGACGCACCGGATCGGCAGGCTGCCGAGCGAGCGATGGGCCGTGCGCCGGGCACGATCGAGCCTGCGCTCCAGCTCGCCTTCGGCGACTACATCATCCAACACGTGCTACAGCCGGCCAGGTATCTCAGATCTCGTCGTGCAGGTCCACACGGGCATGGGTCGTCTCCCGGGGTCAAGTCCCCTCTTGCTCGATCCACTCCTGAGTTCGCACCCCGGAGTCGTTTTCGACCTGTTCCATGGCGGCTATCCGTGGACTCGCGAGAGCTCCGCTCTCGCCCATCAACACCCGAACGTTCGCCTCAACATGACCTGGCTCCCGCAGCTTTCGTCGGAAATGACGGCGCAGGTGATCAAGGAGTGGTTCCAGGTGGTCCCGCAGACGAGCCGCATCAGCTGGGGCGACGGCTCCCAGACGATCGAGGAGACCTATGGGTCGCTGCTTGCAGCTCGCTATGCCATCAGTCGAGCGATCGGGGAACTCATCGACGAGCGGTACCTGACCCTCGACAGCGGGATACTTCTCGCGCGCGACCTGCTGTGTGATGGCGGCCGAGCGATCTACGGGGTGAAGGCTTGACGTCGGCGCAAATCGCCTTCGGTCTCCAGCGGCGTCGAGCGAGCCGTCCCCGACCGGACCCTAGATCACTTGTGATAGACGAACGTGATCTTGAGGACGACCGTCTTGCTTCCGGCGGAAGCGGCGGGTCCCGTGACGGTTGCCCGGTCGCACTGGATCGTGCCGGTCCCATCGGTGGGGGTCAGGACTCCCACATCCCATTTGCACTCTTTCCCCGCCTTGATTTAAATCGTGCTCGTCTTCAGGTCCAGCGAGCTCGAGCTCGGGTGGACGCTGATGATCAGGTCGTCTGGTTCACCTGAGCTCGCAGGAGCGGCGTCTTGGAACTCCAGGCTTGCGGTGCCGGGGTTCGACCCGTCCACGTATGACAACTTGAGGCTCAGATCGCCACTGGCAGCTGGATCGCCCGTCGTCTCGTAGTGCGCCGTCCCCTTTACTCGACCGTCTCCGGTAGCCGCCGAGGCGCCTGACGACGCCGCACCCTGGGAGGCCGCCTGGCCGCCACAGGCGGCGATCAACGCCGCGATCAGCCCGCAACCGATAACTCGCCGCAGATGGAGCATCGCCGAGTCCTTCCTCTCTCGAAATCACCAATTCGCGAGTGCGTCGATAGGCCAGATGTCGACGAGGTCGTCGCCCCGGACGCAGTGGTAGGCAGGATTGAGAACTACCGTCTGGAAGCAGTAGCCAGGGAGGACGTTCACCACATCCCCGACAGCGAGGCGATCCGTCGAGCCGGCGAATTCGATGCGGCCCATGTCGTCGCCGACCTGGGCGTACTTGGCGCCGGGTGGGGCCCCATCGAGGATCTTCGGCGGATGACACCCCCGAGTTCCTTGCCGCCCGCGTCCGTGATCACGTACCCCGGCTTTGCCGCACTGATCACGGTCGTGCGGACGTACAGGGAGGGCTCGAATGGGTGGGGATCGTCGCGCCTCAACTCGACGTTCCGGTAGTAGACATCCATGAAGATGTATGTCCCCGCCTGGAGCTCGGTCAGGACGTGAAGGCTCGGGGTCGATGTCATGTGTCCCCGTGCCACCGCCGGCGACGCGATCAGGCTTCAGGCCCTCCGCGGTAAGTCGCTCGACGAGGCGGACCAGCGGTCCCAGGCAGGCATCGGAGGCAGCGCGTCGCTCCGCGTAGTCGACCATGGCCTGGTGCCGTCCCACGTACGCCTGCACACCTACGTATGCGAGGCCTTCGGTGTCGACGATCCGCTGCGCCAGAGCGACCGCTTCCGACTCATCGGCGACCCCTGCATCTCTGCTCCCGGCCTCGAAGTCGACCATCACCTGGAGACGGCGTCCGGACTGCCGGGCCGCTGCGCCGAGTTGGGCAACATTGCCGAAGTCGTCGGTGACGACTGTCAGGTCATCGGCCCGTGCGTTGAGCGCCGCGAGGCGCTCCAGCTTCGGTTCGGTCACGACCGTGGTAAAGAGCGTCACGCCAGGTATCCCGCCCGCGACCATGACCTCGGCTTCAGCGAGCGTCGCGCAACACTGGCCTAGCGCACCCGCGGCGACTTGACGCCTGGCGATCTCGATCGACTTGTGGATCTTGGCGGGCGGGCGAAGTGAGTACCCGTTGGCCTTGGCGTGCGCGGCCATCGAACCGATATTGGCGTCGAGTCGATCGAGATCGAGGATAAGTGCCGGTGTCCCGATGTGATTCCGCGACCCCGCGACGCCGATCAGGTCCGCGTTGGGACCACGCGCCGGTCGACCAACGGTTCTGCAGGGATCCGGACAAGCGACGCCTCCGTTTTGCAACTCGACCCCGTGCCGAACGCTTATGGTACGGTCGCAGCGCCGTCGGAATCGCCCAAACGATCCGCGACTTCCGGAGGCTCCATCGATGCGAGCGACGAACCACCTGCCGACGCTGCATTGCCTGATCGGGGGACAGCCGGTCGCATCCGACGCTATCGCAGAAGTCCGCGACCCGGGTACCGGCGAGCTGATCGCCCTCGTGACACAGGCAACACTCCAAATGGCCGACGCTGCGGTCTTCGCGGCGCACACGGCATTCCCGGATTGGGCAGCCAGCGAACACCGGCCTGTCGCCATGATCCACTGCGCAGAGGTCGTGGCGGCTCACGCCGACGAGCTCGCGGAGTTACTCAGCCGGGAGCAGGGGAAGCCCCTTGTCGAGGCTTCGCGCGAGATCGCGCGACTCGGTCAGTGGCTGCGCCACTTTGCCTCCATCGCATTGGAGACCGCGGGCCTAGTCGACAACGGGGCGCGCCGGGTCCGCGTGGTGCGCCGACCCCTCGGTGTGGTAGCTCGCCATAACTCCATGGAACTTCCCGATCTCGCTGCTTGGCTGGAAGCTCGCACCGGCATTCGCGGCAGGGAACACGGTCGTGGTCAAGCCATCGCCATTCACGCCGGCGACGACACTCAGGCTCGCTGGACTGCTCGCCGACGCGCTGCCGCCGGGCGTGCTCAACGTTGTGACGGGCGGAGCCGAAGTCGGGGCATTCCTGGTTGGCCACCCACTGGTTCGCAAAGTCGCGTTCACGGGGAGCGCCAGTACGGGCCGTTCGATCATGCAGACCGCCGGGCCGGCACTCAAGCGAGTCACGCTCGAACTTGGCGGCAACGATCCCGCGATCGTGCTTGATGACGCTCGCGTGGACGAACTGGCTGAGCGACTCTTCTGGGCGGCCTTCTACAACTGTGGCCAGGTTTGTATCGCGGTCAAACGCGTCTTCGTTGCTCAGCCGCTGTACGGGCCCCTGGTGGACGCACTCGCCGCACGAGCAGCGGTGACACGCGTCGGACACGGTATGGACGCCGGGACCGAGTTGGGTCCATTGAACAACGCACCCCAGCGTGACCGCGTGGAGGGGTTTGTCCAGGCTGCTCGCGGGAAGGGCGCTCGTATCGTGACCGGCGGCCATCGACTCGACATGCCTGGATACTTCTTCGCCCCTACGATCGTGAGCGACATCGATGCGCTGGATCCTCTCGTCGCAGACGAGCAGTTCGGCCCAGTGTTGCCGGTCATTCCCTACTTGAAGGTCGAGGATGCGATCAGCCTGGCCAACGCAGGGGAGTTCGGTCTCGGGGCTTCGATCTGGACGGCCGATCCCACTCGAGCCGATGCGATCGCCGATCAGCTCGATGTCGGAACGGTCTGGGTGAACCACCACATGGAGGCGCTACCCGACGCCCCGTTCGGCGGTACGAAGGCAAGCGGGGTCGGCTACGAGAACGGACTCCCGGGCCTCGACGAGTACGTCACCTCCAGGTCCGAAACGAGTGGCGGTAAGACCATCCACCTCGCCCGTCTCATGCTGCGATTGCGCGACGACGGCTGCGCGGTCGTGGTGTACGGCGTTTGGGTGATGCCGTACCTACCCGATAGGACTACGCTGCTGAGTCAACCATCAGGAGGAGGAGGACGCGATGAGAAGATTCGCGGGTTCGGCGGTTCTCGTGGTCATGCTGATCGCGCTCATGGCGTCCCCGGTGCTGGCGGCTCGCCGCCCGGGATTGCCGACCTCCCTCGCGAGGGCGGATCTCGTGCCGTCGGAATTGATCAGCGGGGCGATCGGGGAGCCGTTCGGGACCGCGATCTTCATCGGCGGGAACGGGCCGGCAAATCTCCTGGCCGCCGTCGTGGTCCACGACCTTGTCGAGCTCGACACCGATCTCGGCGTGTACCTGTTCGTGGACACATTCCTGCAGTCCGAGGCCACCTTCCTCGGGACGATGCACGTCAACCCGGATGGGCGGGGGTCCTTCACTGCTCGAGCTTCGCTGCCGACGGGTACGCACGCCCTGATCCTCAGCCTCGAGATGCCGGGCTGCGACGGCGACAGCTCGTGCACCGTCCTGGTGACGCCCGGTCACTTCGGGTTCGAGCTCGACATGACCTTCCGATAGTCGGCCTCGTCAGGGCTGAAAGCGCCACCGTGTCGCGCCATACGGCTCGGCGCCCGCCACCCCGAACGCCGTTTGTGGCGTGAACGCGTAGAGGTCCCACGGTGGCGGACCGGCGCTCGGTGCGCTGTAGGGCGCGGTGAACGCACCGTCCTTGACGGATGCCGGCCATCCCTGCGCGGCGTACCGCTCGGCGAGGCGCTGGAGCGTTGCCGCGTCGGTGACCTTGCTGGCCGAGCCCTCGACGACGAGATCGAGGCCGGGCAGCTTCACCGAGATGACGCAGTCGGGCCGCTCGGCGAGGTTCCGGCTCTTGCGCGTACCGGCGCCACTCACGAAGTAGAACTTGCCGTCGACCCACAGGGCGCCGACGCCCGCCACGTGCGGCCGTCCATCAGGCCGGACCGTCGCGAGGAAGTGCGTGATGTCCTGGCCCTCGACAGCGGCCAGCTCCTGCTCCGCGCGAGACCAGGGAAGGGCCTCATGTCCGTAGATGTCGAGGTTCGTCTGGTCCATGGTCAGGCTCCTTGGGTTCTGCGTCAGGTGCCAGTAGGACCCGAGCGCGGAGGGAAACTCATCGGTCAGTGCCCGGCCCGGAACAGCTGCCGCGTCCCGGCGAAGCCCTTGAGCTCGAAGTTGCCGCGGTCCTCGAAGTCGATCCCGGCGCCGCTCGCGAGCTCCCTCGACGGTGGACGACACGAACACCTCGCCTGGCCCGGCGGCGTTCATGATCCGCGCCGCCAGGTGGACCGCCAGGCCGCGGAGCTCGGTCCCGCCGATCTCGACCTCGCCCGTGTGGATGCCGAAGCGGTCCACGACCCCGAGCCCGTTCGATGCGGCGGCGATCGCAAGGGCGCACCGGATCGCCTGCGCGGGGGCTCGAACGTCGCGAAGAACCCGTCCCCGGTCGTGTCCACCTCACGGCCGCGATACGTCTCGAGCAGTCCGCGAACGGCCCTGTCATGACTGTCGAGCAGGAGCTTCCAGGCTCGGTCTCCGAGCCGCCCGGCCACCTCCGTCGACCCGACGATGTCGGTGAAGAGGAGCGTCGTGAGCACTCTGTCGCCGGCTTCGGGTGCCTTCGCCCAGCCCAGGACGCCTTGCACGTCGATCACGACGGCCGGCACCTCGCCGATCACCCATGAGTCGTGGCCGGGCGCGATGTCCGCCACGTCGCCCGGGCCCGCCTCGGCCAGCTCGCCGTCCCGGGATTCGAACCCGATCCGGCCCTCGAGGATGATCGTGACGTGATGGAACTCGCAGCGCTCCGTCCCCACGATCGGCTTGACGTGAACGGACCAGCGCCAGCCCGGCTCGAGGACCTCCCGGCCGAGGGCGAGCGAGCTGGCCTTCACGAGGTCGAGGTAGCCGTGATCGAAGGTGACGCGCTCCTCGGCGTCCCCGAAGCTCCTGATCACGATGCCCGCCATGGGCAGCAGTCTCGGCGGCTCGATCGGTCGCCGTCAACGGGGTCGGGGCGCCGCCGGCCCACCCGGGCTAAATTCATGGCGATCGTGACCAAGCGGTCGAGGGGGAGCAGAAGTCCTTCCAGGCATACCTCGAAAGGTGCCCACGGGTCTGGCTGAGCCCGGCGAATTAGCTCAGCCGCGCTTGCCGGCCACCACCGTGATGACCCCCTTCGTGTCGATCCGGTAGACGCTGATCAGGTCCGTGACGTACAGGTTGCCGACTGCGTCGAACACGGGGCTGAGGACGGCGCGGAACGGCGCCTGGAGGGCCGACATCCCATCCACGGGGACCCCCGTCTCGCCGTTGCCCACGACCGTGGTGATGACGCCCTTGCTGTCGATGCGACGGAGGCAGTGGGAGAAGTCGTCGGTCACGTAGACGTTGCCCGCCGCATCGACTCCGATGTCGCCTGGTTCGATCGCCGCCTTTGTTGCCGCGCCTCTGTCCCCGTTCGAGGCGTCGATGCCGGTTCCCGCGATCGTGGAGATCCTCCCACCTCCGTCGATCATGCGGACGCGCATGTTGGCACCATCGGAGAAGATCACGTCGCCCTTGGCATCCACGGTGATGCCGTACGGGGTATCGATGCCGGTCTGGAAGCCGACGACGCCATCCCCGGAGTAAGCCGCCGTGCCGTTCCCGGCGATGGTCGTGATGGTGCCCTGCTGGTCGATCTTGCGGATACGGTTGTTGTCCCGGTCTCCGACGTACAGGTTGCCGGCGCGATCGAAGGCGACGAATTCCGGCTCCTGGAGCGTCGCCGCCGTTGCCGGACCACCGTCGCCCGAGAACGAACCCAAGTTGAGTCCGGCTGGTCCGCTCCCGGCAACCGTCGTGATGATCCCTGCCTTGTCGATGCGACGAACCCGATTGTTGACGTGGTCTCCCACATACATCGCGCCGTCTGGCCCGAACGCCATCCCACGCGGACAGTAGAACTGGGCCGATGTCGCCGGACCGCCGTCACCGGAGAACCCTGGAACGCCCGTGCCGGCGAACGCGGTCATCGTCCCGCTCGGGTCGATCCGTCGGATCGCGGCAAACGTCCACGAGCATTCGGAGACGTACAGGTTGCCGGCCGCATCGAGCACGATGCTGACCAGGCCTTCGCCAACGAGCACGGCGTCCAGCGCGGCGATCGGCGATGGCGGCACATGCGCCGTCGAGGGTGATGAGACGGGGGTAGGCGTCACCGACGGCGAGCTGGATGTGCCCGCGGCCCCGCAGGCGGCAAGCACCAGGCTGACGGCCGATCCGAGCGCGATGAGCGCCCGTGCTGGATGGCACTTCATGGCGTGAAGCGGAAGCTGTCGACGATCGGCATCGCCTCCGCCACGAGTGCGTCCCAAGTCGTCGTGTCTGACGTCTCCACGACGATGAGCAGGGAGCCTCCATCGCCCCGGTCGAGAAGAAGGTACCTGGCCCTCCCGCCGCTATCCATTCCGACGGGGCTCGCGGAGTAGGCACCCACGAACATCTGGTACCGGCCGCCTGTCGAGCATGGGCTCGTCCAGCCCGTCGCCACCGAGACGTCGACCATCACTCCGCTGAGGCCGCCGATCGTGACCGGTGTCGCTGTCGATGTCACCAGGCCGGGTAGAGCCTTCAGCCAGCCGGCGATGGCAGCGGGCGTTCCAGCGACGCGAGACCCGGTTGTCGCGCAGGCGGCGTCCAGCGAGGACGGCTCGACATTCAGGTACATCTGGATCAGCGACTGTTCGCGCTCGGTCCTGAAGTAGTCCGAGGTCTCCCAGTGATCCGTCCAGCCGACCGGGACCGTGAACGAGAACTCGCCGCTGGTGCCTCCGCCGAACGGCCTGAACCTGGAGCCGACGTACTGTCCTGGAGTAAGTGCGCTCCTGTCCATGCGGGTCCAGCTGCCGCCGAGGACGTCCCCACGCGCCGCGCATGCATCGCTCGTCCGATTCAGGGTCAGCACCCCGACCGGGGACACCGTGAAGGTGTAGGTGCCTCGGGCGCCAGCCTGACAGCCTAGGTAGTCGGAGGTGGATCCGAATACCAGGTCGAGGCGGCTCGGCTGGATGAAGGACGATGCGCTCTGGAACCGCTGCGAGTCCACATGCATCTCGAGATCCGTCGGGCTGATGGTGATGCTGGAGGCACCAAATTTGGACGGGAGCGTCGGCGGCCCAAGCGGCACCCAAAGCCCCAGGAGCGCCGCGGGGGTCGATCCCGACTCGGCGGACGGCGATGTCGTGGGCGTGGTGCCGACACTCGAAGGCCTCGTGAGCACGAGCGCCGCACCCAGCCCGGCTGCAGCCACGACCATCGCGGCGGCCGCGGCGTAGCGCGGATCGACGTGCAAGGAGGCCAACCTCATTCGAAGGCGAGTGAAACGACGCTGCGGGACACGCTCGATCCGATCGACGACCGCGTCGAAAAGGCGATCCGGCATCCGCGTCGGACCCTCGGTGAACCAGCGGTCCATGACGCCTTCGATGTCTTGTTTGCGCGTCATGCTAGTCGTCCTCCGACGGCGATCACGCGGGCATCGGCGTCCAGCGCGGCGCGCATCGCGCGGTAGGCATGATGAAGACGCGAGCTGACGGTTCCGACCGCGATGCCGAGGATCTCGGCGATCTCGGCGGGATCGTGGCCCTCGAAGTGGCGGAGCGCGAGCAAGGCGCGTTGCTCCGGTGGCAGGCGGCGGAAGCCCCGCTCGAGCTGGTCTCGATCGGCAACGTCGGCGAATGGGTCGCCCGTCATCGGGACGTCAAGGGTCAGCACGCGGATATTCGAGAAGAGCCGCCGCTCGCGGCCGGCCTCGACGATGCAGGCGCGCACGACGAGTCGATGGAGCCAGGCGTCGAAGCGGTCCGGGTCACGCAGTCCTGGCAGGTCGCGCCAGGCGATCACAAGCGCTTCCTGAAGGGCATCCTCGGCTCGATCGATGTCCCGGACGATCCGTTGGGCGAGGGCGAAGAGGCGGTCGCCTCGGCCACGGATCAGGTTGGCAAACGCGTCCCGGTCACCGCTTCGAGCCGCCTCGACGGAATCTCGATCCATCGGCTCCCTATTTCGCGCTCGCACCCATTGGGGGCGCTGTCCGATCACTATGGGGGCGCGATGGCAGCTGTCCTTCAATCTTCGAGGATCGCAGCTTGAAAATCGCCCGAACGCAGGCCGAACCAGTCAGTTTCGGAGAAGCCGCAGCGCGGGCGGCTGCCTATCCTCAGGGTCACCACATCTGAACTCGGCACAGAGGCGATCTCCAAATGAATGACACGAAGAAGCCCACGAAGCGCGCCACCGCGACCGACAAGACGGCCAAGGTCTTCTCGGACGACGAACGAGACGCGATCAAGAACCGCGCCCAGGAAGTGAAGGCGGCCTCGCGCAAGGGCGCCCCCGTAGATGAGGAAGCCGTCCTGCTCGCGAAGGTCGACGAGATGGCTGCTTCGGATCGCGTCATGGCCAGGCGGCTCCACGCCATCGTCAAGGCGAGCGCGCCGTCGCTCTCGTCGACGACCTGGTACGGGATGCCCGCATATGCCAGGGACGGCAAGATCGTCTGCTTCTTCCAGCCCGCGAAGAAGTTCAAGACCAGGTACTCCACGCTCGGCTTCAACGACGCGGCACGCCTCGACGACGGCGCGATGTGGCCGGTCGCCTACGCGCTGGGGGAGCTGACGGCCGCCGATGAGGCGAAGATCGGCGCGCTCGTGAAGAAGGCGGCGGGCTGAAGCCCGAAGGTGCCGACGGCTGACGGCGGTTCGTTCTACGGCGCGGCGTCCGCCCCCGGGCGGCGTCGCGATGGGCTCGCGGCCGTGGCCGTCGTCCTCGTCGTGGTCGCGATCGCGGTCGCCATCGCCAAGCCGTGGGGCGACACCGGCCAGCCCGTAGCGTCAGGTTCGCCCGCGGTTGCCGCGGTCACACCCTCCGCAGCTCCAAGTCATTCGTCAGGCCCGTCCGCGCCGAGTGCTCTGCCGTCCTACCCTCCCCGCCCCCAGGCGGTCGCCTTCACCACTGCCCCGCCGCCGGGATCCGATTCCTGGGCCGGCCTCGACTGGCGGCGACTCGCGCCGGATGACCCGCTGGGGATCGTCAGGACCGAGGTGACCCTCGGCGATACCTCGGTCGCCATCGGCGACATCCGGGGGACGACGTCCACCACGGTCTGGGCATCGACGGACCGGACGCACTGGCAGCCGCTGGACGGTGGGACGCTGGCCAGCCGTTGGTCGGGCCTCACCGTGGTCGGCGTGGCCACCCTCGCGGGGAGGTTCGTCGCCCTTACCGAGATGAACGATTACCTGTACCGCTACCTCCCGCCCGTGGGGGTCTGGACGTCGACCGACGGACGGAGCTGGAGCCAAACGACCACGCTGCCGGTCGATGCGCTCCTGAGCCTCACCGGTTCCCCTCCGCTTGTCGCTGCCGGACCGGATGGGCTGGTCGTGGCCGCGAGCGGTCTCGCATCCCGTTACGCGACATCGCCCGATGGATCGCACTGGGTCGTGTCGCCGCGGAACGCATTCCCGGCGGACTTCGCCCTGGTCGACCTCGAAAGCACCTCGACCGGCTACGTCGCTCTGGGAACGTGGTTGAGAGGCGGCTCGGCTCGAGCGGCGGCGCTGTGGTCGGCGGACGGCCGCCACTGGCCGAAGACGCCGACCCTCCTGCCGACCTCCGAGTCGCGCTCCGGGAAGTCCGTGTTCTCGAATGCGGTGACGCTCATGGTGGGCCGCCACGGCATGATCGCGATGGGGATCGGCGGCTCCCCGGGCGCGGCGCTGTGGTGGCGATCGCCCGACGGGAGGCACTGGAAACCGCTCCCGACGTTCACGCCCCTCGGGGCGACGAAATGCGAAGGCGCGAACTGCGGCCTGCAGCCGAACGGGACGCTCATCGCCGACGGCTATCGGCTCGTCGCCCTGCGCGGTGGCTCGGACCCAGCGGCCTTCGTCTCGACCGACGGCCAGCGCTGGACCGCGCTCGCTCTATCCGGGGAGATCCCGAGTACGCCCGGCCAGGCCGTCGTCCTGCCCGGCGGAGTGCTCCTGTCCGATGGAGAGGCGACCTGGTTCGGCCAGGCGGTGGGCCGATGATCGCCCCCACGCCCTGATCTCAGGCCCGGGCTCGCTCCAGGCCGTCGAGGATCAGGTCGAGGCCGAACTCGAACGCGGACTCCCGATCGGGGGTCGGTGGCTGGTCGTGGAACGCCGCATGCGCCAGGAGGTGCGGATACGCCTCGAGGCCCAGGCTCTCGACGAACTTCGCCACGTCGCCGGGCGCGATGTCCCTCAGGCCGACCGAGTAGCCGGCCTCCCAGAGCGTGAAGCCGAGGATGTGGCTGTCGAGGGCGTGATAGCCGCGATCGGCGAGATCCGCGGGCAGGTCCGCGTCTTCGAAGCGGGCGAGGAGCGCGTCGATCATCCGCAATCGGCTCGGCAGGACCCGCGGTCCCGACATGAGCGGGTTGCAGGCCCACGGATGGCGGCGCAGGACCTGGTGCGCCGACACGGCGCTCGCCCGGATCGCCGTCTTCCAGTCCCCGGTCGAGGGCGGCAGCTCGATCTCGCGGACCACGAGATCGACGATCCCGTCGACGATGTCGTCCTTGTTCGCCGCGTAGTGGTAGAGCGACATCGCCTCGAAGCCAAGGGCGTTCGCGAGGCGACGCATCGTCAACGCTTCGAGGCCGACCTCGTCGGCCATGGCCAGCGCGGCGTCCAGGATGCGGTCGCGGGTCAGCGGCGCCCGCCGCTCGCCCTGCGCCGTCGCCTTCGCCCCGGCCTTCGAACCCACGCAGCCTCCCGTTCCCCAGGGAACGACCATTGACATCGTACGTTGTAAGACGTAGCTTTCTCGCCTATCGTACATCGTACGAAACCGAGCGGGGAGGACGGGCGTGGTCGCGACACTGAGCAGGGCCCAGGAGGCCATGAGGACATCCGCCATGAAGGCCATCGTGCAGGACCGCTACGGCTCCCCGGACGTGCTGCGACTGCGCGACGTGGAGATGCCGACCATCGGCGACGACGGCGTGCTCGTCCGGGTTCGAGCGAGCTCGGTGAATGCGCGGACTGGCACCAGATCCGCGGGCGGCCCTACTTCATGCGCGCCAGCACTGGCCTCCGCGGTCCGAAGCAGACGCAACCGGGCACCGATGTCGCCGGGGTCGTCGAGGCGGTCGGCAGCGAAGTCACCGAGTTTCGACCTGGGGACGAAGTCTTCGGCGCCCGCAGCGGGGCGTTCGCCGAGTACGTCGCGGGACGCGTCCGCAACTTCGTGCCCAAGCCCGCGAACCTGTCGTTCGAGCAGGCCGCGGCCATCCCGGTCGCCGCGACCACGGCGCTCCAGGCGCTGCGGGACCAGGCCCATATCCGGGCGGGCCAGCAGGTCCTGATCCTCGGCGCCGGCGGCGGCGTCGGGACGTTCGCGGTCGAGATCGCGAAGGCGTTCGGGGCGACCGTCACGGCCACCACGAGCACGGCGAACCTGGAGCTCGTGCGCTCGATCGGCACCGATGAGGTGGTCGACTACACCCGGACGGACATCACGCGCAGCGGCCGGCGGTTCGACGTCGTCCTCGACGTCGGGGGCTATCAAGCGCCGGGCGACCTCGCCCGCGTCGTCGCCCCGGAGGGCACCGTCGTAGGGATCGGCGCGGGGAAGGCTTCGAGCCTCGGGATCCTCGTCGACCTCGCCGCCACCCAGATCCGGCAGCGGCTGCTCCATCAGCGGATGGGGTTCTTTCTCGCGAAGATCACGCGAGACGACCTGCTGGTGCTGGCCCAGCTCGCGGCCGACGGCAAGATCGCGCCGGTGATCGACCGCAGTCATCCTCTCGCCGACATCGCCGAGGCGGTCCGCTACGCGGAGACGGGCAAGGCCCGCGGCAAGGTCGTGATCACGGTCTGACGGTCGGGCCAGTCGTGCCGCAGGTCAGGCGTCGGCGGCCCGGCGCAGGCGCTCCAACTCGCGCCGCAGGCGCTTGCCGGGCCGGCCCTCCCCTCGGATGATCGTGATGGCCGGCCCGGACTTCGGCACGACGGGCGGGCTGTGGTCCACGTAGCACGTCGCGGCGACGGCCGCCCCGACACGCGACTCGATCGGCCGCACGACCTCGACGATGCGCTCGCGCTCGGCGATGAGCGCCTCCACCCGGTCGCCCGCTCGTACCTTCGTCGACGGCTTTGCCGGCGATCCATTCACGAGACGTGGCCACCGTCGCACAGCCTGGTCGCGAGCGGGCGGGTCTTCACGAGGCGCACCGCGCACAACCAGCGATCGACACGCGTCTCGTCGGGGCGGGGGATCAGTCACGCGTCAGGATGGCATGGCTCGCACGCTGGGCGTCAGTGCGACTCGACTCCGCGATCGACGACGTCATGACCGTCCCACGCTCGCGCCCAGGGTGACGAGAAGCTCGTCCAGTTGGTCGAACGTCTCGCCCATCGCATCCGCGGCCCCGGTGCCGGCAGCGTCGAGAGCCTCCTTCGAGGGATAGAGCTCGTGCATGACCAGCAACGTCTTGCCGCCTTGTTCCGCGAAGGTCACCGTCGTGACGGAACCCTCGTCACTCTCCTCATTGGTCCAGACGAGGCGCGAGGGCGGTGTCACTTCCTGGTACGTGCCGAAGAACGCCACACCATCGGGTTCGAACTCGAGACGGTATGTGCCCCCGACACGAACATCCATCTCGCAGGAACGGAGGGTCATTCCCAACGACTTCGGCACCCACCACTGCCTGAACAGCTCGGGCTTGGTCCACGCCTCCAACACGAGGCGCGCCGGGCCATTGACCGTTCGCGTGACGACGATCTCACGCTCGGACGTCCGCCCGACTGTCGTGCGGTTCTCCATGGGGGCAAGCTCACTCTCTCTCGTTGCGTCCATCGACCTTCTCCTTCCGTTTCAGTTCCTCGACGACCTTGTCCAACTCGTCGAAGCGTGCGTCCCAGAGCTCGTGGTACCGCTCGATCCATGCCGTCTCTTCTCCGAGTCGGCGCGGGCCGAGCTTGCACGTCCGCACGCGCCCGACCTTCTCCGTGGTGACGAGCCCGGCCTGCTCCAGGACGCCGACGTGCTTCCTCATGCCCGTGAGGGTCATGTGGAACGTCTGGGCCAGATCCGTGATCGAAGCGTCGGCACGTCCGAGCTGCTCCAGAACGCCGCGTCGGGTGGCGTCCGAGAGCGCGGCGAAGGAGGCATCGAGTCGGCCGCTCCAATACTGAACCATGCGGTTCAGTATGCGCCGTCGAATCGGCAAATGCAAGGGGGAGGTGGGATTGGTCGGGGCGAGAGGATTTGAACCTCCGACCTCATCGTCCCGAACGATGCGCGCTACCAAGCTGCGCCACGCCCCGACCGAACATGCTCGTTTGCAGAGCCGACGGATGATACCTCAGACGGTCGGCGTACCCTTGGCGCGGTCGAACCAGGCCGCACCACGAGGAGCCGCGATGCCCGCCGAGAAGGGTTCGATGCACTGGGAGCGTTCGGCGGCCGAGCTGACCGAGCGGTTCACGGCCGTCACCGATCGCCACCCCGACATCGCCCGGCGCAAGATGTTCGGCGAGATCGCCGGCTTCGTGAACGGCAACATGGTCACCGGGCTCCATTCGGGCCGATGGTTCGTGCGCCTGACCGGCGACGACAAGGCCGAGGCGCTCGCGCTGCCCGGCGCCGGTCCCTTCGAGCCGATGCCCGGGCCGCCCGATGGGCGACTACGTCGTGCTGCCGCCGGCGGTCGTGGACGACGATGCCGCGCTCGACGGCTGGCTCGGGCGGGCGATCGCGGTCGGGCGGGCGCTCAAGCCGAAGTAGGCGCCCGCTCCTCGATGCCCCACGGCGATCCGTAGGCGGTCAGCAGGTCGAGGAACGGCACCGCATCGAAGGCCTCGGGCCCGAGCACGCCGGCGCCCTTCCACGTCCCCGCCGCCAGCAGCTCCAGCGCCACGACCGGGTTGATCGCCGTCTGCCAGACGACCGCCTGCGAGCCGTACTCGCGCATCGACCAGTCGTTGTCGACCACGTGGTAGAGGTAGACCGCGCGCGGCGCGCCGTCCTTGCCCTTGCCGGTGACCCAGAGCCCGGCGCAGGTCTTGCCGTGCATCTTGTCGCCCAGTGTCGCCGGGTCGGGCAGGCAGGCGGCCACGACGTCGCGCGGCGAGACCTCCACGCCGCCGACCCGGACCTTGCGCGTCGAGTCGAGGCCGAGCATGTGCAGGACCTTGAGCACGTTGATGAACTCGTCGCCCAGGCCGTACTTGAACGTCGCGCGCTTCGCCTTCACCCAGCGCGGCATGAGGAGGACCTCCTCGTGCTCGACGTTGACGCACTCGACGGGGCCGATGCCCTCCGGGAATTCGAACGTCTCGGGCTCGCTGAAGGGCGGCGTCGTGTACCAGCCGCGGCCCTCCTCCCAGATGACCGGCGGGTTGAGGCACTCCTCGATCGTCGTCCAGATGCTGAACGAGGGCGCGAAGTCGTAGCCATCGACCGTGAGGTTGGCGCCGTCGCGCACGCCAAGCTCGTCGATCTCGGAGAAGAGGTGGTCGGCGGCGTAGCGGGCGAAGACGTCCGAGAGGCCGGGCTCGACGCCGATGCCGACGAGGGCGAGCCGGCCCGCGTCCGACCAGGCGTCGGCCTTGGCGAACTGCTCGTCGCCGAGCTTGATGCCCGTCAGGGCATGGGGCTGCTCGGGATGGGGCTTCGAGAGGCTCATCGCCATGTCGAGGTAGTCGGCGCCGGCAGCGAACGCCCCGTCGAAGATCGGCATGACGAAGCGCGGGTCGACGGCGTTCAGGACATGGGTGATCTGGTGCTCGCGGCACAGGGCGGCGACCGCCTCGGCCGAGGAGGCATCGACGCGCGCGGCGGCGAACCGCTCGTCGGCCACCTTGGCGACCGTGCGCTCGGCTCGGGTCAGGTCGTAGTCGGCGATGACGCAGCGCTCGAAGAATTCGCGCCGGGCGGCGATCGGCGCCACCGCGCTGCCGACGCCGCCCGCGCCCACGACGAGGATCCTCATGACGGGTCGGTCTCCCTCGGCTGCATCCGGGCCATGGTAGGGGCGGGCGCTCCGGCTCGGGCGGTCAGGCGCGCCGGTCGGTCCGGATCGGGAGGGTCCCGAGCGCGGCGAGGACGAAGGTGACCGCCATGATCACGAACACGATCGGGATCCCGGTGGCGTTGCCCAGGCCGTCGATGATCACGCCGTAGCCGGCCACCCACAGGGAGCCGACGCCGAACGCGAGCGTGAAGTACAGGGCGAAGGCCGCGTCGCGGATCCCGGGCGGCGTGATGTCGGCGAGGAGCGCCTGGAGCTGCGGGCTCTCGGCGAAGCTGAAGAGGCCCATGATCACGATCCCGACCCACAGCCCGACCAGGCTCGAGCCCGCGAGGACGAAGGCGACGAACCCAGCGGCGCCGCCGATGTAGACCCCCACGATGATCGGCTTTCGGCCGAGCTTGTCGGACAGCCAGCCGGCGATGAGCGGTGTGGGCACCGAGAACACGATGAGCGCGCCGTACATCGCGCCAGAGAGGTCGTCGCCGAGGCCGATGACCTTGGTCAGGTAGAGCAGGGCGAACAGATTCGCGACGCCGAGGCCGCGACCGCCGCCGCCGAGGATCGACGTCAGGTACAGCCAGCGCAGGTCACGATCGCGCCAGATCTGGCGGAACGCGTCGCGGACGCTGCCGTGGGCCCGGGCCGCAAGCCGGTCGCTGCCGTCTTCGCGGATCAGGATGAGCATCGCGATGGCGATGACGACGGCCGGGATGCCGAACAGGACCGACGTGATCCGCCAGCCGAAGGCCAGGATCATCGGCGCGCCGATGATCGCGACGATGACGGTCCCGACGTTGCCACCGGCGATGTGGGCGCTGATCGCGAAGCCGCGTCGCTGCGGGGGGAACTGTTCGGCGAGGAGACCGTTCCCGACCGGGTGCTGCGGTGACGCACCGATGCGTGACACCACGTTGGGGATCGCGAACGTGCCGAAGCCGCCGGCCAGCGCCTGGGCGGCGAACCCGCCGCCGAACAGGAGTCCGCCGCTCGCGAGGATCACCCGCCGCGACATGACCCGGGTCAGCGACGCGAACGAGAGCTGGACCAGCCCCGAGACGACCGCCCCGAAGGCCGCGAGATAGGCGATCTGGCCTTCGCTGACCCGGAACTCGTCGATGATCTTGAGGAAGATCAGCGGCAGCAGCACCGCGTAGGCGTGGTTGACGGCGTGGGCGATGACGAGCAGCCACAGCGAGCGCATCGGGCGGACGTCGATGGTCGTGCCGGGAGGGGTCGCGGAGGCCGGCGGGACCGGATCTTCGGCCGCGGTGACGTCCGGGTACTCCACCCTCGCATCATCGCGCATCTTGGCCCAGCCGGATGGTCCATCCCGCACGCCGGCGGCGGTTCCCGGGCCGCTTCGCCCCGAGTTGGCCAAACTTGCACCACGGGACGGCTACGCCGGAAGTCGCGCCGATTTCGGGCCTCGACGCCGTCGACCTACGCTCGGATCGTGCTCAGCGAACCCGTCCGGAGTCGGTGTCGCGGCCGCAGGACTGCCGATCGGGCGGCCAATTCCCCGCCCATGCAAGTTTGGCCGGCCGCGGCGCTCGACGAACGGCGCCAGGGCCCGGCCACGGGCCCGTGGACATGGAACGAGGCGGCTCCCCGAAGGGTGCCGCCTCGTGTGCCTGGATCGGTGCTGGCCTAGAACATGTCGAGGTAGCGGCCGACCTCCCACTGGGAGACCTGCGTGCGGTACTCGTCCCACTCCGCGCGCTTCGCCTCGACGAAGTGGCTGAAGACGTGGTCGCCCAGCGCCTCGCGGATGACCGAGTCCTTCTCGAGCTCCTCGAGCGCCTCGCCGAGCGTGCCCGGCAGCTCCTTGATGCCCTTCGTCGCGATCGTCGCGGCGTCCATCTCGAAGAGGCTCTCCTCGACCGGCTCGGCGAGCTCGAGGCCACGTCTCGACGCCGTCGAGGCCGGCCGCGATCATCGCCGCGAAGGCGAGGTACGTGTTCGATGACGGGTCCGGGCAGCGGACCTCGACCCGGGTCCCCTCGATCGAGCGACCCGGCGAGACCATCGGCACGCGGATGAGCGCCGAGCGGTTCGTCCGGCCCCAGGTGAGGTACGTCGGCGCCTCGTAGCCCGGCACGAGCCGCTTGTACGAGTTCACGGTCGGCGCGAGGACCGCGATCATGCCCCGCGCGTGGGCGAGGATGCCGGCCATGTACGAACGGGCCAGGTCGGACAGCCCGTACTTGGTGTTCGGGTCCGCGAACGCGTTGCGGTCCTCGGCGATCGAATAGAGGCTCTGGTGCGTGTGCATCCCCGAGCCGTTGATGCCGTGGATCGGCTTGGGCATGAACGTCGCGTAGAGGCCGTGCAGCTGGGCGATCGCCTTGAGGGTGAACTTGAAGGTGATCGCGTTGTCGGCGGTCCGCAGCGCGTCGGAGTACTCGAAGTCG
Organism: uncultured Chloroflexia bacterium; assembly: GCA_963849405.1. Taxonomy (GTDB): domain Bacteria; phylum Chloroflexota; class Limnocylindria; order Limnocylindrales; family CSP1-4; genus C-114. Next base: position 495,981 of record CAWKHG010000005.1, on the reverse strand, counting down.
ATCTCGTGCTGGCCCGCGGCCACCTCGTGGTGGGCCGCCTCGACCTTGATCCCGAACGCCTCGAGGGCGTCCACCATGTCCTGGCGGATCTCCTGGGCAAGGTCGGTCGAGAAGTCGAAGTAGCCGGCCTGATCGTGCGGCAGCGGCTGGATCTCGCCGTCGTCGCCTCGCCGGAAGAGGAAGAACTCGAGCTCGGGGCCGGTGTTGACGATGTAGCCCAGCTTCTTGGCTCGCTCGACCTGGCGGCGGAGCACGAAGCGGGGGTCGCCCGCGAACGGCTCGCCGCGCGGGGTGAAGACGTCGCAGATGACGCGGGCCGTGCCGCGGGGGCCGGCGCCGCGCTGCCACGGGATCTCGGCGAACGTGTCCATGTCCGGCATGAGGTACTGGTCGCTACTCGGCGATCCGGGTGAAGCCCTCGATGGAGCTGCCGTCGAACCACGTCCCGTGGCGGACCGAGCCCTCCATCTGGTGGATCGGGATCGTCACGCCCTTGACGATGCCCAGGATGTCCGTGAACTGGAGCTGGATGAAGCGGACGCCGTTCGCCTTCGCCGCCTGGATCTTCTCGATGCCGTCTACGGCCTCTTCCGTCTTGATCACCGATGTCGCCTCCGCTCGGGGCCCGTGCGCCGGGCCGATCCGCCCGTCTTGCATAGTGCCAATGCACGACCGCGAGGGGCTCTGATGGGATGCCCGCAGGATAGCAGTCGCAACCTTTCCCGAGCGGTCCGCCAAGTTGCGAAACGGTTCCGCTATCGGTCTGTTTGCGCAATCGATGCCCGCAACCGCGGGGCGGCCGGACAGGCCCAACCCGCCCGCGACGCACCTACGCGGGAGCGGCCGCCTGGCCCGCCGGCCGGGACCGGACGAGGTCGTCGAGCAGGTTCCCGAACTCGCGCTCGAAGTCGACATAGCGGTCCGAACGCCCGACGATCCGCAGCTCCCCGTCCGTGCCGATCCGCGCCCACACCCGGCGCCGGGGCAGGTAGAACGTGATCAGCAAGCCCAGGATCAGGGACCCGAACGCCGTCCAGACGATGCCCTGCCCCGGGTCCGACTTGGCGATGAGGATCGTCGCGCCCTCGATCCCCGAGAGGCCGACGACCAGGCCGGTGTCGGGCGAGGCGGCCCGGTCGCCGATGGCCAGCGCCATCGGAAAGAAGTCCTCGGTCTGGACGGTGCCGTCGGCGGCCGTGCCGATCGCCCGGTAGGGCTGGATGAACAGTGCGTCGACGCCGTCCGAGCCCGTCCGGAGGAGCAGCCGCAGCCCGAGGTCGCGGCCGGGCACACCCATCTCGACGTACGGCGATCCTGCGGCCGAGTCGGTCAGGGCCACCGGTCCGTCCCACAGCAGGGACCCGTCGGCATCGTGGATCGACAGGATCGGGGCGGGCCGGAAGCCGTTCTCGTGGAACGTGAAGCCGGCCACGGCCAGCGGGTCGTTGACCCGGATCACCTTGCGGGCGAGCAGCTCGCCGTCCCGGTAGACCGCGAGATCGGTCGTGAAATCGGTCGCCTTGCCGGTCGCCAGTCCGGGCGCCTGGAAGCCGTAGCTCTTGACGATGAGCAGTCCCGGCGTCCCGATCGGCTGGACGGTGACCGAATCGCCGCCGGCGACCACCAGCCCCTCCTCCACCCCGAGGCGGCTCGTCACGGCCGCGGCCACGAGGAACAGGATCAGCCCGGTGTGGGTGAACAGCGTGGCCATCTTCGTGTACTTGTGGCGGTCGCCGTAGAGATAGCGGACCCCGTCCTCGTCGGTGGCCTCGGTGACCCGGAACCGGTGGCGACGGAGCGTCTGGCGGACCGCGTCCGCATTCGTGCCGGGCAACGTCGCCCGGTCCGGCAGCTTCGGGTCGAAGTAGCCCTCGGGCTGGGCGACCCGCACGTCGACCGACTGGCGCCACAGCCGTGGCGTCCGGTCCAGGGTGCACACGACGATCGAGATGAGGAGCACGACGAGCGCGCCGCTGAACCACGCCGACGTGAAGACGCGGAAGACCTGGGCCCGCTCGAGGAGGTCCACGATCGCGGCACCGAACGCCGGGTCGTAACGGTCGTGGATGAGCGCCATCTGCGACGTGTAGTCGCTGCTGCCCGGGCCGGCTTGCAGGGCGAACGACGGGAGCTGCCGCACGACGATCCCGATGCAGGCCATGACGATGAGGACGATGATCTGGAGGACCGCGAACTCGACCGAGGTGAACAGGCCCCACAGGGCGCGGCCGAGCCTGGCCGGGGCGTCCAGTCCCGTGGACCCCGCCGGTCGGGAGACCTCGACCGTCGTGCTGCCCATGATCCCCCGCCCTATGGTCTGGCGACCGCGGGGGTCCGCTCGGTGCCGGCCGCCGGGCTCGTCCCGTCGCCCGCGCCCGCAGCGGCTTCGCCGGGCGCCCCGGCCTTGGCGGCAGCCGCGCCGGCCACCTCGAGGGCCTGGGCGAAGTCGTCCCGGAGGTCCTCGAAGTCCTCGAGGCCGACGGAGCAGCGCAGGAGGCCGGCCGCGATGCCGGTCTCGGCGAGCTCCGAGTCGGACAGCTGGCGATGGGTCGTCGACGGCGGGTGGGCGACGATCGTGTGGATGCTGCCCAGCGTGGCCGTCCGCTCAGGGATCGTCAGGGCATCGATGAACGCCCGCCCGCGCGACGCGCCCGCCGGCGACCTCGAACGCGAGCATCCCGCCGCCGGCCCGCAACTGGCGACGGGCCACCTCGGCCTGGGGATGGCTGGCCAGGCCCGGGTACGACACTCGCACGACGCCCGGCCGGCCCTCGAGCCAGCTCCGCCAGGGCGGTCGCGGTGGCCGTGTGCCGGTCCATCCGCACCGCGAGCGTGGTCAGGCCGCGCAGGATCAGGAACGCGGCGAACGGAGCGAGGGTCGCGCCCGTGTCCACCTGGAAGGCGCGCACCCGGGCGATGAGCTCATGCGAGCCGACGACCACGCCCCCCAGGGCGTCCGAGTGGCCACTCATGAACTTCGTGGCCGATTCGGCGACCAGGTCCGCCCCGAGCTCGAGCGGCCGGCACAGATACGCCGACGCGAACGTGTTGTCGACGATGAGCAGGGCGCCGTGGCGATGGGCGATCGTCGCGAGCGCTGCGAGATCCGTGATGACGATGGTCGGGTTGGCGATCGTCTCCACGTACAGGACCCGCGTCGGCTCCGCGGCGAGCGCCGCCTCGACCGCCTGATGGTCCAGGGCGTCCACGAAGCTCACGCTCACGCCGAGCCGGGAGAGGACGTTCAGGAGCTGCGAGCGGGTGGAACCGTAGACCGCGCCGCGTGCAGACGATCCGGTCGCCGGCCGAGACGACCGTCGCGAGCGCCGCGTGGATCGCGGCCATGCCGCTGGCGAACACCTCGGCGTCCTCGGCGCCGTGGATCTCGGCGACGGCCGCCTCGAGGGCCGAACCGGTCGGGTTGGCGATCCGCGAGTAGGCGTAGCCCGGGCCGCCTGCCGGAGGCGACGTCGCCGAGCTCCTCCGCGTCGTCCGCGCTGAACGAGACGGCCTGGTAGATGGGCACGGAGTTCGGCTGCTGGTCGACGCGCGGCGCCCGCGTGGCGGCCTTGATGGCGCGGGTCGAGAAGCCACTCGTGCGCATCGTCGGATGCTACACCGAGTCGGGGCGAGCCTCGGCTGCCGCGGGATCCGAGCCGGAGACACCCGCACCGACCGGCGTCGGGGCGGCCCCGGCCGCCGAGGAAGCACTGTCCGCTCCGGAGAGCGTCGTCGTCGCTGAGGCGGTGGCCATCGCGCCGAGCCCGCCGCCGTTCGCGACCCACGAGCCCACGACCCGGTCGCGGCCCTGGCGCTTGGACCGGTACATCGTCGTATCGGCGGCGATCATGAGGTCGTCCACGGTCCGCCCGTCGCGTGGGTAGACGACGACGCCGATCGAGAGGGACGTCCGGACCTCGAGCCCGTCGACCTTGAGCGTCCGTTCGCCAACGCCGACCCGGATCTTCTCGGCCAGCACGAACGCGCCGGACGGCTCCGTCTCGGGCAGCACGACGACGAACTCGTCTCCGCCGTAGCGGGCGGCGGTGTCGATCCGCCGGACCCGGGCCCGGATCGTCTCGCCCACCGTCCGCAGGGCCCGGTCGCCGTTGAAGTGGCCGAACCGGTCGTTGATCGCCTTCAGTCCGTCGAGGTCCATCATCAGCAGGCAGAACCCGCGGCCGCTGCGGGCGCTGCGCTGGATCTCGCGCTCCAGGGCGGCGAAGAAGTACGCCCGGTTGAACAGGCCGGTGAGCGAGTCGACGGTCGAGAGCCGGATCGCCTCGAGGCGCGAGCTGCGCTGGGCGCGCGCGACGACCGAGGCGACGAACGCGAGCAGCAGCAGGGCGGACAGGTTCAGGGCCACGCCCGCGACGGCCGTCGGCGAGAGTGGCTCCTCGGGCGGGCGGATGAACACCGCGGCGAGGTAGCCGATCCCCGAGCCGATCGCCAGGAGGAGCGTCACGGGGCCTTCCACCACGAGGGCCGCCCCGGCCACGATGAGCGGGAAGGCGAAGAAGAACGGGCTCCACTCGCGGCCGGTGAAGGCAACGAGGAGCGCGACGAGCGTGATCGAAAGCGGGCCCTCGACGATGAACCGCGCGGCGCCAAGGTAGCCCGGCGAGAGCAGGTCGTGGATCGTGAGGACGGACAGTCCGGCGATGGCCAGGACGATCAGGATCGCCAGCTCATGGTCGGCCCACAGGCCGGTCGCCACGACGACGGTCGCCGCCGTGAGGATGAACAGGAAGCTGGCCATGCGAACGACGCGTTCGTAGTCGGCGGTCGGTACGCCGTCCACGAGCGTCCAGTCCTCCTGGTCGAGCTCGGACTTGACGAGGTGCTGGGCCACCATCGACGTCGTCTGCGACGAGGAACCCGCCGATCCTCCGACCACGCCGAGCCGGCGCCGGCTGTCGCGAACGAACAGGGCGCCGACGATCACCATCAGGGCCAGGTTGGCCACGACGGTCGCGACAAGAACCGTAACGAACGGCACGACCGGCAATTGGATCTCGATTCCTGGGTGGGGCGCACGCGCCGCCCCGTTCCCGCGATGTTAAGCCAGTGCGCGCGGAATGGTCAGCGGGTCCCCCACTGATAGGTCTGCTTCACCATCCGCAGATAGACGAAGGTCTCGGTGTCGCGGACGCCTTCGATCCGCCGCAGGCGGCCGGTGAGGAAGTTGAGGAGGGCCTCGTTGTCCTCGCATACGGTCTCGATGAGGAGGTCGTACGTTCCGGCCGTGATCACGACGTAGTCGACCTCGGGGAAGGCGGCCACCGCGTCGGCGACGTCGATGAGGCGATCGCGCTCGCAGCGGATCCCGATCATCGCCTGCTGGTGGAACCCGAGCTTGAGCGGGTCGGTCACCCCCACGATCTGGAGGATTCCCCGTTCGACGAGCCGGTTGGTCCGGGCGCGAACGGCCGCTTCGCTGACCCCGAGCTCCGTGGCGATCTGGGTGAACGGACGCCGCCCATCCTGCTGGAGGTGCTCGATGATCCGCTTGTCGAGCTCGGAGATCTCCTCCAGCTGCCGTTGGGCAACGGGCCGGTTCCTGGCCTGGGACAACTCAGGTACCTCGGCGGGCGGGTCGATGCTGCGAGGTTAGCACGTACTCAGCGATCCGGCAACGAATACCGTTGCTTGGAACGCGACTTTCGTTCGTACTTCGCACGCAACGCGGGCGGCAAGGCCGCCGGCCGACGGTCAGGGCTTCTTGGTCGGCTTCGGCTTGACGGTCGGCTTGGGCTTGACGGTCGGCTTCGGCGTCGCGGTGGGGGCCGGCGTCGGGGTGGGCGTGGCCACGGCCGGCTCGGGCGTGCTCGGCAGGACGATCGGCGTAACGGAGCGCTGGGTGAGGGGGCCGATGTACGGATCGATCGCCCGGGCGATCTCCTCCGCCGCGATCGTGGTCGCCTGGTCCGGCCCCGCGGGCAACGCGCCCGGCTGCTGGTTCCCCACGTGGATCACGATGTTCGACGCCCACAGCGTGTACGGCGCGTCGCCCCGGACGGGCTTCGAGCCGCGGGTGTACCCGGCAGTCGCCAGGGCTCCGGGACTGCTGTAGCTGTCGATCGCGACCTTGATCGAGCCGTCCACGATGAACAGCGTCGCGCTTGGCTCGCCCTTCGGGCCGGCGCCCTGGAGGGTCTCCTGGTGGACGGACAGGTGAGCCGCCGCGAGTAGCTGGAAGATCCGGTTGACGTCGACGGAGCCCGTGATGTGGAGATCCGGGGGTCCCGCGACGCCGGAGGCACCCGGGCCGCCGGCCGACGGGGCCGGGGTGGCGCCCGTCGAAGGCCCGCATGCGGCCATGAAAACGAGCCCTGCGACGAGGGTCGCGAGGCCGATCCCGGTGCGCCGGGGCAACGGTTGCAACGCGCGGACAGTCCGCGAACTGGTTCGCATCGTTTGGAACTTAGCGCGGGCCGGCCATCCTGACCCCCGCCCGAAGGTCCTACAGGTCCCGGTCGAGAAGGTCGAGTACCGGTGCCAGCGCTTCGAGCGATGCCGTCGTGATCGGGTCGATGACGAGCTGCACGTGGCCGATGCCCTCGCGGGCGAAGCCACGCAACGCCTCCGCGATGACCTCCGGAGGGCCCATCACCGGCGGCGCGACCGCGGTCGAGTCGCCCTGGGCGCGACCGACGCCGCCCGGCAGCTGGACGAGCACGGCCACGGTCCGTTCCACCTCGGCGGGGTCGCGGCCCACCGCACGGCACGCCTGGTCGACCTGCTTCCGAAGCGGTGCGACGCCCTCCGGCCGGTTGCCCGTGTCGGCGAACCAGACGTTCCATGCGTCCACGTGGGGCATCGTGATCGAGAGCATCCGGGCACCCACCGAGCCGATCATGAGCGGCGGCCCGCCGGCCCGCGCCGGACGAGGCAGGAGCTCGCAGTCGCGCGCCTCGTAGAACGAGCCCTCGAAATCGATGTGGCCTTCGCGAAGCAGCGTCCGGATGATCGTGAACGCCTCCTCGAACCGGGAGACGCGCTGGTCGAACGGGAACCCGAATGCGCGGTACTCGGTCTCGTTCCAGCCCGCGCCGAGTCCCAGGATCAGCCGGCCGCCGCTGATCTCGTCGACCGTGGCGGCCATCTTGGCCAGCATCGCGGGGTTGTGGAAGCTCGTGCAGGCGACGAGTGGCCCGATCGCGATGCGGCTCGTTGCTGCCGCCAGGCCGGCGAGCATCGTCCAGGCCTCCCACGGACCGCGGGCTCCGAGCGCCTCGCTGCGATACAGGAGGTGGTCGCCGATCCAGACCGAGTCGAAGCCGACCTGTTCGCCCACCCGGGCGAGCTCGGCCATCTCGGGCCATCGGACCTCGCGCTCGACCTCGGGGAGCTGGAAACCGACCTTCAGGGGCCGGCCGCGGGACGTCGCTGCCATCGCCCGCAGGATACCGGTCGTGCTGGGCCGGTCGCGCCGGCCGTTATCCTCGCGCCATGGAGGATTCGGCGCGCCTCGTCCTGGACGTCGGTCTCGTGCTGCTGCTCGCCGCGGCGGCGGGCTGGGGCGCGCGGCGCATCGGGCTCCCGGCGATCGTGGGGTACCTCACCGCGGGACTGGCCGTATCCCCGTTCACGCCTGGCTACGTCGCCGATCGCAGCCAGATCACGTTCCTGGCCGACGTCGGCGTGGTGCTCCTCCTCTTCGAGGTCGGCATCGAGGTCGACCTCGTGCGCATCCGGCGCGAGGCGCGCAGCCTCCTCGCGATCGCCCCGCTCCAAGTCGTGCTCACGACGGCCGTCTGCTGGCTCGCGTTCGAGGCCACCGGCGCACCGCGCCTCGGGGCGGCGCTGCTCGGCCTGTCGGTCGCCCTCAGCTCGTCGGTCGTGGTGGTCAACATCACCCGGAGCCGACGGCGGACGACGGATCGCGAAACGGAGCAGTCACTGCTCGGCTGGTCGGTCGTCCAGGACGTGGCCGGAGTGTCGATCGCCGCGATCATCCTCGCCCTCTTCGGGGTGAACGGGCGCTCGCCCGCGGAGGCGCTCGGAGGCCTCGCGGTATTCGCGGTCCTCGCGATCGGTGCGGCCTGGCTGCTGCCGATGATCCTGCGCCGCCTGCGCGGCGAGCACGACCTGTTCCTCATCGTGTCGGTCGCGTCGGGCCTGACCCTGGCCGCCGTCGGCTCGGTCCTGTTCGGCATCCCGATGGCGCTCGCCGCGTTCGTGGCGGGCCTCGCGATCGGCGAAGGCCACGACGCGGCCGAGGCACGCCGCCGCCTGCTGCCCTTCCGCGACGTCTTCGCGGTCCTCTTCTTCGTCGCGCTGGGCAGCCTGCTCGACCCGGCGGCCCTGCCGGCGGCCCTGCCCTACCTGGGCCTGATGCTGGGCCTCGTCATCCTGGCCAAGACGTTGCCGATCGCAGTGCTTGCCCGCGTCGTGCACCTGCCGGGGCACCCGGTCAAGGTGGCGCTCGGCCTGAGCCAGGTCGGCGAGTTCGGGTTCGTGCTCGCGTCCGTCGGCGTCGCGGCCGACGTCGTGTCCCGCGAACGCTTCACGGCGGTCATCGCCACCGTGGTGATCACGACCGCGGGATCGGCGATCCTGGCGCGCCTCGGACGCGGTCCGGATCGTGGAGCCGTCGAGGCCGAGCCGGAGCTACCCGATGTCGCGACCCTGGAGGCTCGATCCTAGGCGACGGCTCTAGCCGGCGACGGCCGGCCGCAGCGAGGCCGGCTGCGTGGAGCGCACGAGGACGGCGCCGGTCGCCACCAGGACGAGCACGGCCCCGATCCATTGGAGCGCCTGGAGCTGCTCGCCAAGGAACAGGATCCCGCCCGCCACCCCGAAGACCGGGATGAGGTAGAAGGACGTGGCGGCGATCGACGCGGGTACGTGCCGGAGCGCCGAGAGGTAGAAGCCGTAGGCCACGGCGTAGTACAGGATCCCGGACGCGATCGCGCTGACCCAGGCCGCCGCGGTCACCCCGACAGGCACGCCCGGGCCGCCGAGGACCGCCGCGCCCACCACGAGCGTGGCCGTGAAGACGAGCGCATGTGCTTCCTGGGCGAGTACGACCTGGGCCGTCGAGTCGGCGCTGGCCAGCCACCGCCGGGTGGCGACCGTGTAGATCGCGCAGCACGCGACGCCGGCGAGCGAGAGGAGCACGCCGAGCGCGCTGCCCCCTATGCCCGGCTGGTACACGACCAGGAGCATGCCGGCGATGGCCACGACCGACAGCACGAGGACGAGCCGACCGACGCGTTCGTGGAGGTAGATCGCCGCGAGCAGGAGGATGAGGATCGGCTCGATGGCCCAGACCATCACCGAGACGCTGGCCGTGATGTGGGCCAGCCCGAGCAGGCTCAGGGCATAGGCCAGGCCCGGATTGAGGATCCCGAGACGGCCGAGGAGCGGCGATGCCGCTGGATCACGGAACGCGAGGCCGCGCAGGCGCATCCAGATCGCCAACACGGTGAGGCTGGCGGCGAGCTGGATCGGCAGCAGGGTGAGCGGCGGGATCTCGCCGATCGCGCGCTTGCTGATGACCGTGCCCAGACCCCAGCACGCGGCGGCCAGGATCAGGTAGAGGACGGTTCTCCGGGGGATCGACGACACGGGCCGGTTGCCGTTGCCGGGCGGCCCGGGTCAGCCGGCGACGGGCGCTGGCCCGCTGCGGCCAGCAGCCTGCCGGGCGGCTTCTACGAACGGCCCGATCCGCTCGGTCAGCTCGGCATAGGTCCGCTGGAACGCGGCGAGCTTGTCGGTGTCGCTGCCCTCGACCTCGGCCGGGTCCTCGAGGTCCCAGTGCAGCGATTCATGCGTCCCCGGGAAGACGGGGCAGGTCTGGCGGGCGTTGTCGCAAACGGTGATCACGTGGTCGAACGGCTGGCCGAGGAACTCCACGACGGACTTGCTCGTCGCCGCCGACCAGTCGATGCCCGCGTCGGCCAGGACCCGCAAGGTGAGGGGATGGACACCCTTCGGCTCGGTACCGGCCGAATGCACCTCGAAGTCGTCACGTCCGAGGCGACGGAGCACGGCTTCGGCGATCTGGCTGCGGGCGCTGTTGCCCGTGCACACGAACAGGACCCGGATGGGGCTCATGCGTTCGGCTGGACGACCGGCAGGCGCCGGCTCGTCGCGAGTTGCCCGGCCGCGAGCGGCGCGGCGCCGAGCGAGACGAGGTCGCCCGCGATCTCGCGGAAGCGGGCCAGCGCCTCGGGCCGGATCGAGTACCAGATCCACGTCCCGCGTCGCTCCCCGGCGATCCAGCCGGCTTCGCGGAGCACCTTGAGGTGATGGCTCACCGTGGGTTGGGCGACATCGCAGCACGACGTGAAGTCGCAGGCGCAGACGAGGCCCTCGCTGCTCAGCTGGCGGAGGATGGCCAGCCGTGTCGGGTCGGCGGCGGCCTGGAGGAGGATCACGTCGGGGTCGGTGGCTCGCTTCACCCGGCGACTATATCGACAGCGATGAGTATTGACAAGTATCGATGTATCGCCTAGCGTCGCACCGGCACAGGCGTCCCAGGAGAGGTAGCGATGACCAGCGAGACCATCCACGAGACCGTTCGCGAGCATTACGCGGCAGCCGCCATCCGGGTCCTCGACGGCGGTTCGGGCTGTTGCGGCGATGGATCGTGCGGCGCCGACGGGACCGCGGGACCGGCGCTCTACTCCGCGCTCGAGCGCGACGAGCTGCCGGAAGCGGCTGTCCTCGCCTCGCTCGGCTGTGGCAACCCGATCACGGTCGCCGACCTTCGACCGGGCGAGCGGGTGCTCGACCTGGGCTCGGGGGGCGGGATCGACGTCCTCCTGTCGGCTCGGCGGGTCGGGCCGACGGGGCGGGCGTTCGGGCTCGACATGACCGATGAGATGCTCGCCCTCGCGGCACGCAACGCCGCCGAGGCCGCGCTGCCCAACGTGGAGTTCCTCAAGGGGACGATCGAGGCGATCCCGCTGCCTGCGGCTTCGATCGATGTCGTGATCAGCAACTGTGTCGTCAACCTGGCCGCCGACAAGCCGTCGGTCTTCCGCGAGATCGCGCGTGTGCTTCGGCCGGGTGGCCGGATCGGCATCACCGACATCGTGGCGGACGACGAGCTGACACCGGCCGAGCGCGCCGAACGCGGCTCCTACGCGGGCTGCATCGCGGGCGCCCTCTCGTTCTCCGAATTCCGCGACGGGCTCATCGCGGCCGGCCTCGACGAGATCTCGATCACGGCCACCCACGCGGCCGCGCCGGGCATCTTCAGCGCGATCGTCAAGGCGACGAAGCCGCTCGTGCCCGGCAAGGCTGTGGCGACGGCGACCCTCGACCGGGGGCGCGACCTGCCGGTGGTCGCCGGGTCCGGCTGCTGCTGATGGCGACGATCGAACGGGCCACGGCGGAAGACCTGCCCGCGGTCGAGGCACTCCTCGGGGCGGCGGGCCTGCCACTCGACGGGGTGGCCGACGCGTTCCGCTCGGGTGTCGTGGCGAGAGACGGCGGCCGGATCGTGGGATGCGCCGCGGTGGAGCTGTACGGCGGAGCGGCACTCGTCCGGTCCGTGGCAGTCGACGAGGCGCGGCGCGGGCAGGGGCTCGGGGCTCGGCTCGTCGCCGGCGTCGAGGCGCTGGCCCGCGACGGAGGCGCACGCGAGGCGTACCTGCTCACGGAGACGGCCGAGGGCTGGTTCCCGCGCTTCGGCTATGCGGCGATCAGCCGGGCCGAGGCGGCACCCGCGATCGGCGCCTCGGTGGAGTTCACGTCGGCCTGCATGGAAACCTGCTCGGCCCTTCGCCGCTCGCTGACGTAGTCGGGTCGCCGGGGACGCTCGCCGGGCGCGTGAGGCGCCTCAGGCCGGGTTGAGCGCCTCGCACATCGCGCGGAGGTGGTCGGGCGTGCTGCCACAGCAGGCGCCGACGATCCGCGCGCCGGCGGCCTGCATCAGCGATGCCTCGCTGGCCATCATCGCCGGGTCCGCCTTGTAGACGGCCCGCAGGTCCACGAGCTCGGGCATGCCTGCGTTCGACTTGGCCACGAGGATCGCGTCGGGGTCGACCGCCCGCATGCGCTGCATGACCGTGATGAGCTCGTCCGGGCCGTTGCCGCAGTTGCCGCCGACGGCGTCGGCGCCCCAGCCGACCATCGCCCGGACCGCCTGCTCGGGCGAGACGCCCATCATGGTGCTGCCCCGGGTGTCGAACGTCATCGTGGTCACGATCGGGATGTCGGGCGACGCGAGCCGGACGCCCTCCATCGCGGCGCGCACCTCCGCCAGGTCGGACATCGTTTCGATCCAGATGAGGTCGACCCCGCCCGCGACGAGCGCGGCCGCCTGCTCGGCGAAGACCGACACGGCCTCGTCGTGGCTGAGGGTCCCGACCGGCGCCATGATCGCCCCGCTCGGCCCGATGTCGCCGGCGACGAGGGCCCCTCCGCCGTGCACGTCGACCTCGGCCCGCAGGATGATCGCGGCCGTCTGGTTGATCTCGGCCACCCGCTTGTCGAGGCGATGCAGCCCGAGCCGCAGCCGGTTGCCGCCGAACGTGTTGGTGAGCAGGATCCGCGAGCCGGCCTCGATGTAGCCGCGGTGGATCCGCCGCACGACCTCGGGCTGGGTCTCGCTCCAGACCTCCGGCGGATCGCCGAACTGGAGGCCCGCCGAGAAGAGCATCGTGCCCATCGCCCCGTCGGCCAGGATCGGCCGGTCCTCGGCGAGCAGCGCGCGCCACGCCGCGCTGGCCGGCGAATTGGCCGGCTGGCGGCGGAGGTCGCCGGTGAGGGTGGGGTCCCCGGCGGCATCCATCCCGGGGCCACCGCCGGCTCGCGGGGCCGGTGTTCGGTGGGGTCGCCTGACGTGGATCGTTTCGGTCATGGGATCGCCTCGGGCCGCGTTCGAGGCGCCATCCTACCCGATTGGGTCGCCGGGGCGCGACCGCCCTCAGGCAGCGAGAGGGTCGGAGCCGCGCAGGTCGAGGCAGGCGGCGACCGTGCCGCCGGACGGCGATCCGTACGTGATCGGGTAGCCCATGGACCGCAGCAGCGCGAACATTGCCGCGTTACCGGACTGGATCGAGGCGACGAGGCGGGCGACGCCATGCAGTCTGCGCCCACAGGATCGAGTCGCTCAGGATCGCCCGGCCCACGCCGTGGTGATGCCAGGCATCGGCGACGGCGATCGCCATCTCCGTGGCGCCGTCATCGGTCGGCTCGATGCAGCCGTGGCCGACGATCGTGCGCTCGCCGGTCGCATCGATCGACTCGGCCACGATCCCTTCGCGGTGCCGATGGTCCGGATGGCAGAAGGACGCCGCCATCGCCTCGGGGATGGTCGCCGCGATGCCGTGGAACCGGGCGACTTGGCTGTCCGGGGACAGGCCGGCGTAGAACCGCCGCAGGCCGGTGCGATCGCCGAGGGCGATGGGCCGGATGCGATACGGCGCTGGGGACGGCGCGGTGTTCATGAGTGCACGTTGACCTCGTCCGCCCTGCGGTAGCAGGTCCGAGAGTCACCGAATGGGGGGCCGGAAGTCGTATCGGTGGACGCAGGGGCCGCGTAGGCTGTGCCGATGCGACTCGTCTCCCCGGCCGAGGCGGCCGGCGTCGTCCGGTCCGGTCAGCGCGTCTATCTCCACTGCGCGGCGGCGACCCCTTCGGTCGTGCTCCAGGCGCTCGTCGATCGCGCCCCGGAGCTGCGCGACGTCAACGTCGTCCACCTCCACACCGAGGGGCCGGGGCCGCACCTGGCGCCCGAGATGGCAGACCACTTCCGGCATCGCGCCCTGTTCATCGGGCCGAACGCCCGCGCCGCCGTCAACGAGGGCCGGGCGGACTACGTCCCGATCTTCCTGTCCGACGTGCCGCGCCTCTTCGAGAGCGGCGCGCTGCCGCTCGACGTCGTGTTCGTCAACGCGACGCCGCCCGACGCCCACGGCTTCTGCTCGCTCGGGACGAGCGTCGAGGCGATGCACGCGGCCGTCCGGGCGGCGAAGACCGTCGTCGTCCAGCTCAACCGCTCGATGCCGCGGACGCTCGGCGACAGCTTCATCCACGTCGACGACGTCGACCTCGGCGTCGAGGTCGACGTGCCACCGTACGTCCATGCCGAGCCGGTGATCGGCGACGTCGAGAAGCGGATCGGGGCGCACGTCGCGGCCCTCGTCCCGAACGCGGCCACGCTCCAGCTGGGCATCGGCGCCATCCCTGCGGCCACCGCGATGGCCCTGATGGACAAACGCGACCTCGGGATCCACACGGAGATGTTCACGGATGCCGTGGTGGACCTCGTCGAGGCCGGCGTGGTCACCGGCGCCGCCAAGGAGCGCAACCGGGGCAAGATCGTCACCTCGTTCGTCATGGGTTCGCCGCGGCTCTATGCCTTCGTCCACGACAACCCGATGGTCGAGATGCGGCCGGTCGACTTCACCAACGACACCCACGTGATCCGGTCCTTCAGCCGGATGGTCTCGATCAACTCGGCCATCGAGGTGGACCTCACCGGGCAGGTCGTGGCGGACTCGATCGGCGACACGCTCTACTCGGGCGTCGGCGGGCAGATGGACTTCATCCGCGGCGCGGCGCTGGCGACGGAGGGCCGTTCGATCATCGCCCTGCCCTCGACCGCCGCCCGCGGGACGGCCTCCCGGATCGTCGGCCACCTGCGCGAGGGCGCGGGCGTCGTCACGACCCGGGCCCACGTCCGCACGGTCGTGACGGAGTGGGGCGTCGCCGAGCTGTTCGGCAAGAGCCTGCGCGAGCGGGCCAAGGCCCTCATCGCCATCGCTCACCCGGACTTCCGCCCCGACCTCGATCGGGAAGCTAGGCGCCGCCACCTGGTCTAGGCGGCCCGCACGACGACGGGTCCCGTCAGTCCTCGGGGTGCTTGATCCGTGCCACGAACGCCGCGGCCTGGGCTCGCCGTTCGAGGTTGAGCTTGGCGAGGATCGAGCTGACGTAGTTCTTCACCGTCTTGTCGGACAGGAACACGTCGGCCGCGATCTCCTTGTTGGTCTTGCCCTCGGCGACGAGGGCCAGGATCTTGCGCTCCTGCTGGGTCAGCGCGCCAAGCTCGTCCGGCTCGTCCGCCGTCGCGATCCGGCGCATCCGCTCGAGGACCTTGCCGGTGACGGCCGGATCGAGGAGCGACTCGCCCCGCCCCACCGCCTCGAGCGCGGCGACGAGGTCGCGGGCCCTGACCTGCTTCAGGAGGTAGCCGCTCGCGCCGGCGATGATCGCCGCGATCACCGCCTCCTCGTCCGGGTAGCTGGTCAGCATGACGACGCGGGTCGCGGGCAGCTCGGCGCGGATCTCCCGGCAGGCTTCGATCCCCGAGCCGTCGGGCAGCCGCACGTCCATGACCACGAGGTCCGGCTGGAACCGCTTGGCCATCTCGATCGACTCGGCGACCGTGCCGGCTTCGGCGACGACCTGGAACTCCGCCCGGCGGTCGAGCACGGCGACCAGTCCCTGGCGAACGACCTCGTGGTCGTCCACCACGAGCAGCGTCAATGGCCGCTTCACTCCCTCGGTCATGCGTCGATGCTCCCCAGCTCCGAGGCCGCGTCCCCGGCCGGACGGTGGATGTGGATCCTGGTACCTGACGGGTCGCTGTCGATCTCCATCGTCCCACCCACGGACGCCACGCGTGATCGCATGTTCACGAGACCCTGGTGACCGAGGGCGCCCACGGTCGCCTGATCGAAACCGTGACCGTTGTCCTCGACGACCAGCTTGAGTCCATCGGCCCGTCGGCTCTCGACGAAGACGGTGGCTCGGGTCGCGCCGGAGTGACGCGCGACGTTGCTCAGGGACTCGTTGACGACGCCGAGGAGGTGCGCGGTCGTGCCCTCGTCGGGCTCGGTCTCCATGTCGCCGACGTGGAGCTCGGCATCGATCATCGAGTTGTGGCGGAACTCCTCGACGACCGCGACCAGCCCGTTCATGAGCGTCGTGCCGCTGAGCAGCTCCGGCCGCAGCCCGAAGATGAAGTTGCGGATGTCACGGATGGACAGGTGCAGGCCGTCGATGGCGCGCTCGACTCGTCGCTCGACCTCGTCGGGATCGCTCCGAACAAGCTCCGGGACATCCTCGAGCGAGAGGCCCACGGCGTAGAGGTTCTGGATGATCCCGTCGTGCAGGTCCTTGCTGATGCGCTCGCGTTCGTCGACGATCGCGAGGCGCTGGACCTGCTCGTGGAGCCGCGCGTTCTCGATCGCGATCCCGGCGTGGATCGCGAATGACTCCACCAGTCCCTGATCGTCCTCGGAGAAGTCGTCTGCGCCTGTCTTGTTGGTCAGGTACAGGTTCCCGACGGATCGGCCCTGGACCGTGACCGGGACGCCGAGGAAGCTGTGCATGGGCGGATGGTGCGGGGGGAATCCGAAGCGACGGGCGTCGACGGCGATGTCGGGGATCCGGAACGAGCGGTTCTCGCGAACGATCAGCCCGAGCATCCCGTGTCCCCGGGGCAGGTTGCCGATCGTCGCTCGTGTCGCGCCGTCCATCCCCGCGGTGATGAAGCGCTCCATCACGCCGTTGGCGTCGACGATCCCGAGCGCCGCGTATTGCGCGCCCACCAGCGGCCGCACCTGGTCGACGATCACCTGGAGGACGTCGTCGACCGAATGGAGCTCCGCGATGGCCCGGGTCGCGGCTTCGAACGCCCCGATGACCCCGACCGCCGTCGGCTGCTGCGTGGTCCCACTCACTCGAATCACGGTAGCAGACCACCCTCGCCGAACAGGGAGGGCCTTGAGCCGCTCGGCCCGCCGGAATGTGCCGCTTGGCCCATGGCGCGGAGCGGCTCGCCGCCCCAGCCTGTGGGAATGGAAGCAGTCTCGAGCGCGAACTCCCAGCGGATCCTGCTGGCCATCGACCAGTCCGGTTCCTCGCGCGCGGCGGCCGACGAAGCGATCCGTCGAGCTGCGCAGATGGACGCCTCGCTGATCGTGCTGACCGTCCTCGAGCCTCACAACCTGCACCTGCCGGGCGGCCGGCGACAGCGGATCGACCAGGAGCGCGACCGACTGACGACCGGCGCCCTCGCGATCGTCGGCCGCGCGCGCGCCGCCGGCGTCCAGGCCACCTATCTGATCTGGGAAGGCGACCCGGCTGAGGCGATCGTCGAGGCCTCGCGATCCGAGGGCGTCGACGCGATCGTGCTCGGTTCGCGACCCCGGACCAGCCTTCGTCGCCTCATCCTCGGCAGCGTTTCGTCCGAGGTCTCCAGGCGGGCGACCTGCGACGTGGTCGTGGTCCCCGCCTGATCACGTGGCCCGTCAGCGGCCCGGACGGATCCGGGCGGTGCCAAGTGGCCCCCGGCGACCCGGGCCAGTCGGCCCTCGAAAGGGTCCACCAGCCTTCTTTCCGTGGTCAGGGGATCGCACCACTGTGATGACATCAACTGCGGTTAATCAAGAAACAGAGGGTTGGATCATGAACAAGCGCCTCCAGAAGGTAGGCATCGGCCTCGTCCTCATGGGCATCGTGTTCTTCGCCGCCGGCGGGTACACGCTCTACAAGACCCAGCAGGGCGCCAGTGCCCTCCAGGCGTTCAGCGCTGCGCAGAACGTCAAGCTCAGCTACAACGCACAGGGCCAGCTCGTCGACCGCGGCGAGACCGCCGGCGCCGACAAGATCATGTCGCTCCTCGTGAACGACTGGGGCTTCGCCGTCGACAAGAGCGAGCTCAACCCGAACGACCCGCTCGTCAACACGGCCAGCGAGTACATGTACCAGATGGCCACCATCTCGTACCACACCCTGCACGCCGAGACGACCGTCACGTTCCCCGCGGACGTCGTGGTCGACGGCAAGGTCGTCCAGCCGGCCGGCACGTACGACTTCGTCAACACCGGCAAGTACTGGACCGGCTTCGACCGGACCGACCCGATCCAGGCTGCGGCCCGTGAGAAGGTCTGGACAGGCACCGCGCTTGCCCTGGTCGGCCAGCTCGGCGTCGGCAGCGTGACCGCCTCTGCGCTCACGATGGGCCTCGGCATCGCGGCCCTCTTCGGCCTCATCGGGCTCACGGTCCTCATGACCGGCCTCGGGCTGGTGTGGGCGACGCGAACCTCGACCGAGAAGGTCCGGGTCCCGGCATTCAAGCAGGTGGCCAACCCCGCCTGACCACCGCGTGGGGCGGTGCGGGTCAACGACCCGCACCGCCCTTGCGATTCCCGGCGATGGCCATGTGGCCCTCGCCGGTTCGTGATTCCCGGCATCGCCGCGCCGCGGCTAGCGCCTGAGCCGGGGGATCCAGCGGGGCGTGGCGGCGCGATAGGCGGCGTACTGCTCGCCATATGCCTCGGCCAGGGTCGGCTCTTCGTAGAGAACCACGAAGGTATGGAAGGCGACGGCGATGACGACCCCGTACAGGGCGACGCCCCAGCTGGCGAAGAGCACGGCCTGGCCGAAGATCAGTGCGCTGACCGCGACGTACATCGGATTGCGGACGAAGCGATAGAAGCCGCTGATCACCAGTGTCCGCGTGGGCGCGACCGGGGCCGGGGTGCCAAGCCCCACCAGGGCGAAGCGGGCAAAGGCCTCGAGGACGATGGCGACGCCGGAGGCGATCAGCAGCACGCCCGTCCACCGGAGGGCATCGAGGCCGTCGCCCGGCGGTAGCGGGCGCCAGCCGGTGATGAGCCAGGGGATCAGGCCGGCGACGATGCCGGGGGCGAGGACCAGGAAGGCGAGACTGCCGAGGGCTGCCTTGATCATGGTCGGCCGATCGACGGAGCGGCGGAACTGGTCGGGGCGGCGGGATTCGAACCCACGATCTCGTGCTCCCAAAGCACGCGCGTTGCCAGACTACGCTACGCCCCGTCTACGGCACGATACCCGACCACGGCTCGACGGCTCCGCATGACGGGCTCCTGTCAGCGGCTGATGCTCAGCTCTGGCGGCTCATGGCAGCCTGCACGTCGAGCTGCTCGACCGCGTAGAGGCGCCAGGTCCCCGGGATCCCCTTCAGCTCCGCCGGCGGGCGCTCCTCGAACGGGATGCCCGAGCCCGCGACGAGGTCCCTGACCGTCCCCGACACGAGCACTTCACCCGGACCCGCCAGCGCGGCGACGCGCGCGCCGATGTGGACCGCGATCCCACCGACCTTGCCATCCACGACCTCGCACTCGCCCGTGTGCAGCCCGGCCCGCACGCGGAGGCCGAGCTCCGGCACGGACGACACGATGGCCGACGCACAGCGGATGGCCCGAGCCGGACCGTCGAACGTGGCGAAGAAGCCGTCGCCGGCGGTGTCCACCTCATGGCCCGCATATCGGACCAGCTGCCGCCGAACCACCGAGTGGTGCTCCTTGAGCAGGTCCCGCCAGCGACGATCCCCGAGCTCGGCCACCTTGGCCGTCGCGTCGACGATGTCGGTGAAGAGGACCGTCGCAAGCACCCGCTCCTGGTCCAGGGCGTCCCACTCGCCCCGCTCCCAGAGGCTTCTCAGGAATGGTTCGACCTGGTCGACGATCTGATCGGATCCGACCCACCAGCCGTGGTCGATCCCGCTGAGCTCGACCCACTCGGCGCCGGGGATCCGGTCGGCGAGGTAGCGGCCCTCGGCCAGCAGCGTGTCCTCGTCGCCGACGCGATGGATCACCCGCGTCGGAACGTGGATCGCCGGCAGGACGTGGCGGACATCGATCTCCGCGTTCATCCTTCGCAGCGCCGTGATCGCCCCGGGGCTGGCACTGGTGCGCACCCACCGCCCGAACCAGCGGTTGGCGACGCGATCGTCGGCCGTGCTCGGCGCGAACGCTCTGTGGGTCGTGTCGACCCATGGCCCAGTCCCGATCCGCGGCTCGTCGGTGCGGATGAACTCCATCCGTTCCTCGAGGGTCGAGCCCCATGGATAGTCACCGGCCTTGGTGAACGTCGGCATGGTCCCGTAGAGGACGAGCGCGGCGGTTCGCTCGGGATGCGAGGCGGCGAACAGGATCGCCATCGGGCCGCCTTCCGAGACGCCCATCACGGCAGCCCGCTTCGACCCGACGGCGTCCATGACCGCGCGTACATCGTCCATCCGGGTCTGGAGATCCGGGATGCCGGTCACCCGATCGGAGAGGCCGGTGCCCCGCTTGTCGAACAGGATCAGGCGACAGAACGACGCCATCCGCTCGTAGAACGCGGCCGGTGCGCCCTCCCACGCGACGTCGAGGTTGGATACGACCCAGCCGCTGACGAACACGACATCGAACGGCCCGTCGCCCACGACCGCGTAGGCGATGCTGACGTCGCCGCTGCGCGTGTAGCGGACCTCTGGAGCGTCCACAGGCGAGCTTCGACCCTCTTGTTGCGGCCGGCGGGATCGGTGTCCCCGCCCGTTGTCCACCCGCACCGGGGACCGCCAGTACCCAGATTACCGCTCTCGCCCGATGCGAGACAGGCCGCGTATCCTGTGACGGCTCGTCCGGCGGGAAGACCTGCCGGCCTGGATCGCCACCATCGCGAAGGGGACTTTGCCCGATGTCCATCCATCGTCCGCTGGCGGGCCTCGTCGCCCTCTCGCTCCTCGTCGTCGCCTGCTCCGCGGCTCCCGCGGCCGGCAGCGCTTCGCCGAGCGCCTCCGCGACGGCCGCCGCGAGCCCGTCGGCGAGCGCTTCGCCGTCCGCCTCGGCCTCACCGAGCGTGAAGCCGACCCCGACCCCCTCCCCGACGCCAACGCCCGTACCGACGCCGGTGACGCTCACGTTGAGCGGCCACGTGTGGTGGGGCGGCTACGTCATCGACGTCACCGGGGCCACGTATGACCCGCTCAAGCGCAAGCTCAACATCGCGGCCACGTTCCTCAACACGAGCACGGCCGACAACGACGTGAGCGGCCTCGGGGCCAAGCTCAACGTCGTCTGGAACAGCACCTACATCGCCGGCTACATCCCGGTCGGCGCGGTGCCCGCCGGTGGAACCGTCAAGGCCGACATCCAGGTCACCGCGCCGGTAGGTTTCGTCCCCGCGGACGCCGTGCTGACGTTCGGCCAGCCAACGGACCACCAGGCGACGGTGCCTCTCAACGGATCCCCGTCGGCATCGGACCAGCCGACGACGCTCTCGGTCAGCGGCGTGGTCAAGATGGGCGCCTCGGTCAAGTACACGATCACCAAGGGCACGCTCATGCCCGCCGCGTGCAGCGGCACCGCGGCCAAGATCAAGTTCGGGGCGGCCAAGAAGGACGAGATGTCGATCATCGTGTTCGGCACCGCGACCAACGCGGCGACGACCGATGGGTCGATCGACCTGGGCTTCCTCGACGTCCCGGACGGGACGTCATCCGCGGCGAACCCGGCCGTCTACCTGTACCTCGGGGCCAAGCAGACCGTGCGCGACTACGGACTGTGCTTCACCGTGCCGGGGCCGGGCTCCGGGACGTACAAGCTCAGCCTCCACGAAGCGCGCTCGAAGGCCACCGGAACGCTCAGCATCGTGGTGCCCTGACCGATCCCGGGCGGCCGCCGGACCCTACCGGGACGGCGGCGGGTACGGCAGGCACTGGCGCACGCCGTTGAGGATCACCTCGCCATAGGGGCAGTACAGCGGCGCCCTCGGGGCCGTGGCACCCGGGATGATCGCGAACGCGACCACGACCGCGGCCAGGATGACGACCGCGATGACGAGGAGCGAGCGACGCTGGCGGGTCAGCGGGCGGGGGCTCGAGCGCCTGGTCATCGGGCGTCAGGCTAGCACCCGCCGAGCAACATCGGCGCGTCCTCCAGCGTCTTGATCACGGTGCCGGGCGACGGCTGGCAGGACAGAACGGATCGCCCGGCACCGCCATGTCCGGGCCCGGCCGCCGGCCACGAACGCGCGAGGCCTAGCGCGGCGGCTCGAGTGAGAGGTCGGCCAAGCGGGCAGCCATCCGCCGCGCCGCCCGGGCGCGATGCGAGATCGCGTGCTTCTCCTCCGCCGAATACAGGCCGAGCGTGCGGCCGCCCGGCGGCTCCCCGGCCGGCTCGAAGATCGGGTCGTACCCGAAGCCGCCACTCCCCTTCGGCGCGGCGGCGATCCGTCCCCGGCACGTCCCGCGGCTGAGCACGACCACGGGGCCACCGCGCGGGCCGACGACCCACGGCCGGACGAGCGCGAGGACGCACACGTAGCGCGCGCCGCGACGCTCGGGGGGCAGGCCGGCCAGCGCGGCCAGCAGCTTCGCGTTGTTCTGGGCATCGGTCGCGTCCTCGCCCGCGTAGCGCCGCGTGCGCACGCCCGGGGCGCCACCCAGCGCATCGACCTCGATGCCGGAGTCGTCGGCCAGCGTCGCCAGGCCCGACAGCCGGGCGTAGGCCCGCGCCTTGAGCCGGGCATTCGTCTCGAAGGTGGCGCCGGTCTCCTCGACCTCGTCCGGGATGCCGACGTCGTCCAGCGAGAGGAGCTCGAACCGAGCAAGGCCACCGGGCGAAGGCGCCGCGGTGGCGCGGGCAGGCTCCCGAGCGAAGGCGCCGCGTGACGCGGCGCGACGGAGCAAGGAGCTCCTGGAGCTCCCGCAGCTTGTGGACGGACCGCGTGGCGAGCAGGACCCGGGCCATGTCCGCGCTCAGCGGGGGACGGACGCGATGGCCTCCGCCTGCGCGGCGAAGAGGCGCTCCAGGCCGGCGCCGGCCAGGTCGAGGAGCCGGTTCATGGCCGCCCGGTCGAACGGCTTGCCCTCCGCCGTGCCCTGCAGCTCGACGTATGTGCCGGCGTCCGTGCCGACGACGTTGAAGTCGACCTCGGCCCGCGAGTCCTCCGCGTAGTCGATGTCGAGCAGGGCCTGGCCGTCCACGATCCCGACGCTCACCGCGGCGACCTTGCCGACCAGGTAGCGCTCCATGCCGTGGCTGATGAGCGCGGCTGCCAGCGCGACGTAGCCGCCGGTGATCGAGGCCGTCCGGGTGCCGCCGTCGGCCTGCAGGACGTCGCAGTCGACGGTGATCGTCCGCTCGCCGAGCCTGGCCATGTCGACGACGCCCCGCAGCGAGCGCCCGATGAGGCGCTGGATCTCGTGCGTCCGGCCGCCGACCTTGCCGCGTGTCGACTCCCGCTCGGTCCGCTCGGACGTCGCGCGGGGCAGCATCGCGTACTCGGCGGTGACCCAGCCGGTGCCCTTGCCGCGCAGGTGCGGCGGGACGCGGTCGCTGATCGTCGCCGCGCACAGGACCTCCGTGTCGCCGACCTTGATCCGGCACGAGCCCTCGGCCCACTTCTGCACGCCGAGCGTGAACGACACCGGCCGCAGCGCGTCCGGGCCGCGGCCGAACGAGCGGGCGATGGGTGGCGGGTTGCCGATGGTCATCGCGCGCCCTCCTCGACGAGCGGCGCACCGGACGGCTCCTGGCCGGCCACGAGCGCCTTGGCCTGGTCCCACAGCCCGTCGAGCGCCGCGAAGTCGAGGTCGCGCAGCGCGACACCTCGCTCGGCGGCCAGCCGCTCGACCTCGCGGAACCGTCGACGGAACTTGTCATTGCCGGCCCGCAGGGCGGCCTCGGCCTCGATACCGTGCCAGCGGCCCACGTTGACGAGGACCATCAGGAGGTCGCCCAGCTCCTCGGTCCGCTCGGCGTCGGTCCGGGCCGCCAGCAGCTCGGCGAGCTCCTCGTGGACCTTGGCGATGACCCCTTCGACCGACGGCCAGTCGTAGCCGATGTGGGCCGCCCGCTCCTGCATCTCCTGGCTGGCCGCGAGGGCCGGCAGGGAGCGGCTGATCCCGTCGAGCGCACCCTTCGCGGGCTTGGCTCCGGATCCGGCGTCGTCGGCCCGCTCGTCGGCCCGCTCTTCGGCCCGCTCTTCGGCCTTGATCCGCTCCCACTGGCGGTTGACGTCGCTCGCCGTCCGCGCCTCCGCGTCGCCGAAGACGTGGGGGTGGCGGCGGACGATCTTGGCGCTGATCGCCGACTGCACGTCGGTGAGGTCGAAGACGCCCTCCTCCGCGGCCAGCTGCGCGTGCAGGATCACCTGGAGCAGCAGGTCACCGAGCTCGTCCGCCAGCGCGGGCGTGGCCCCGTTGGCGAGCGCGTCGTAGACCTCGTAGGTCTCCTCGAGGAGGTGGCCCCGCAGCGAGGCGTGGGTCTGCTCCCGGTCCCACGGGCAGCCATCGGGCGCCCGGAGGCGATCCGACAGCCACGGCAGCGTCCACGCCGCCCGCCGGAGCCGCCACCGGATCGGCGGGCGGCAGGTAGAGCGGCGTAGCGAGGTCGGCCTCGGTCAGGGCGCCCACGGTCGTGCCCTCCGCGATCCGGAACCGGCCGACGGGATGATCTGGCGGGTACAGGCGGCGGAGCACGGCCAGCGGATCGCGGCCGCGAGGCCCGTGGCGGCCGGGCAGCGCCCGCACCGGATCCTCGCCCCCGTCCGCCTCGGGTGTCGCTGCCGAGCGCCGCGGCCGTCGCGAGCACGGCCGGCCGGGTCGGATCGAGCGGCGTCGCGATGAGTCGCTCGATGGCGACGACCTGCAGCCCCTGGGCGGCGTCGAGGCCCCAGCGGATCCGCGCCTCGGCGAGGAGCGCATCGAGCATCGCTCGGGTCAGCTCCCCGAGGGCTGGAGGTATTGCTGGAACGCGGGATCGACCTCGATCGTCGCCGTGTGCTGCTGGGCCGCGTACCAGTTCTGGAACGCGCTCGCGGTCAGCGTGTCGATCTGGTCCTTGTCGGGCAACCGCGTCCGCTCCTCGAGGACCTTGAAGAGATACAGCGTCGTGCCGTCAGGGATGATCGTGGACACGCCGCCGACCGGGACGGCGAAGATCGCGTCCTCGAGCAGCTCGGAGAGCTGGTGGCGGGCGACCCAGCCCATGTCGCCACCCTGCTTGGCGTCGGCGGCCTCGGAGTTGGCCTTGGCGAGCGCCTGGAAATCGGCGCCGGGCTTCTTGAGCGCCTCGGCGAACGCGTCCATCCGGGTCCGGGCGGGCGTCCGACGGTCGATGAACTGGATCACATGCCAGCCGTAGACCGACTGCACGGGCGGCAGGATCTCGCCCTTGGTCAGGCCGGCCTTGAAGATCGCGGCCCCGAACTGCGGGTCAAGCGCCGTCTGGGTCTGGTACCCGATGTCGCCGCCGTCCGCCGCGGATGCCGTGTCCGCGCTGTCGGACTTGGCGATGTCCGAGAAGCGGGCCGGGTCCTTGAGCAGCACCTGGTAGGTCGCGTCGGCCTTGGCCTTGGCGTCCGCCCAGCCCGGATCGGTCGAGGGCGGCGGTGAGCCGACGGCGTCCTTGCCGCCGGGCGCGTAGAGGATGTGCCTGACGTCGACCTCGTCCTGCAGGATCGGCTGGCCCGTCTGCTGGTCGACCTGCTGCTCGAGCTTGATCTCGAGGACGTGGCGCTGGACCGACTCCTTGGTCGTGTCGTCGGCCACGATGCGCGCCTTGAGGGCGTCGCGGATCGCGTCCGCCCGGACGGCCTGGCGATAGATGTCGATCGGCACGCCGCCGTTGATGATGCTCTGCTGGTACTCGGTGTTGACGGTCATCGGCACGACCCGGGTGACCTGGGCGATCCGGAAGATGCCGTCGGCGCCCTTGACGATGTCCGTGTGCCCGTTCGCCGGCAGGGCGAAGATGGCGTCGAGGATCGCCTGGTCGATCGTGCTCTGGTCCTTGGTGATGAACCCCTGGTCGCCGTTGTCCGACGGGCGGCGGGTCGGCTGAATCCTTGGCGACCGCGGCCCAGTCCTCGCCCTTGTTCAGCCGCGCCAACAGCGCCTGGGCTCTGCGTCAGGGCCGCCTTGATCGTCTCGTCCGTGGGCTGGTTCGACGGGGCGACGGGCGTCGGCTCGATCTCCATGATGAAGGCGTGGCGCTGCTCGCTCGTCGTCGCCTCCTTGAGGAGCCGGGCGTCGACGTCGGCGTCCGTGACCGTGATCCCCATCTGAGCGGCGAGCTGCGCCTGGAGCCTGGAATCCATCAGGCTCTGGATCGATGACCCGTAGACCGAGTTCGTATCGCCCTTCTCCTGGTTGAGCTGGGCGAGCTCCTGGTCGCGCTGATCGTTCGTGATGAGCCCGTTGGTGGCCGCGTCGCGGACCCGCGATTCCACCGCGTTGAGGCGCCACAGGTCGACCCGGACCCGGTTCGTGAAGTCATCCCGGCTGATCGAATTCGCCGTTGACGGTGGCGATCGCCTGGAGGTGGTTGCTCCACCAGTTCACGCCGGCCGCGATGGCCAGGATCAGGAGCGCGAAGACGATGATGCCGCCGAAGAGGAGGTTCGTGTAGAGGGTCTTGCGGCTCGACTGGCGCGAACGCGCGCGCGACGGCGCAGGTCGTGATCGGAACGTCATGCGGCTGTGGGACCTCGGTCCGGGAAGCCGGCCAGGAGCCGGCGGGAAGCGACGATCGTGTCGGGACGGGACGGTATGCTACCGCATCCCCTGCTGAGAGCCCGCCAGCTCGCGTGCGGTCGCGGTGACCCAGCCGGCGCCGAGCCGCAGGACCTGGCGCGGTCGGACGGTATGGCCGCGCGAGGTGTTCGTGGTGTCGACGACGAGGTCGGCACGCTCGAAGACGAACGGCCAGTCCACCGAGGCGTGCGGGGTGACGATGACCACCACCTCGCTGTCCTCCACCAGGGCCTTGAGCGGGACCGACGCCATCGACGACGTGTCCGGCAGGCGGAACGTGGGCACGTGCGGGTCGTGATACGTCACGTTGGCCCCGCGCGCGATGAGCCCGACGATGACGTCGGTCGCCGGCGTGTTGCGTGCGTCGCGCACATTCGGCTTGAAGGCGACGCCGATCACCCCGACCCGGACGCCCTTGAGCGCGCGGCCCCGCTCATTGAGCGCTTCGGCGACGAGGTCGACGACGTGCCGAGGCATGGCGAGGTTGATGTCGCCGGCCAGCTCCACGAAGCGGTCCACGAAGTCGAACTCGCGGGCACGCCAGGCGAGGTAGTACGGATCGATCGGGATGCAATGGCCGCCGACGCCCGGGCCCGGCCGGAAGGGCATGAACCCGAAGGGCTTGGTCGCCGCCGCGTCGATGACCTCCCAGACGTCGAGGCCCATCCGCTCGCACAGCAGGGCCAGCTGGTTGACGAGGGCGATGTTCACGTTCCGGAACACGTTCTCGAGGAGCTTGGCGAGCTCGGCCGCGTCGGGCGACGAGAGCTCGATCACCGTCGTGTTCACGTTGCGCAGGAGCGCGGCCGCCCGGGCGGTCGCCTGGGGCGTCATCCCGCCGACGAGGCGCGGGACGGTGCGCTGGGCGCTCGCGGGATCGCCCGGGTTCACCCGCTCGGGGGCGAAGGCGAGGTCGAAGTCGCGCCCGGCAACGAGCCCGGATTCCTCGAGGACCTGGCGGAACTTGCCGGTGGTCGTGCCCGGGAAGGTCGTCGACTGGAGCACGACGAGCTGGCCTGCCCGGAGGTCGGCGCGAACGACGGCGGCGGCGCGCAGGACCGGTCCGAGGTCCGGGTCCTTGGCCTGGGTGATCGGCGTGGGGACGCACACGAACATCGCATCGACCGAGCCGAGGTTCGCCCCGGCCGGCGCCGTCACCGTGAAGCCCGCCTGGAGGCCGGAGCGCAGGCGGGCATCGTCGATGTCGTCGATGGGTGAGCGTCCCTCGAGCAGCTCGCTGACCCGGGCGGGGTTGGTGTCGACCCCCACGACCCGGATGCCGGCCTCGACGAACGCCAGGGCCAGCGGCAGGCCCACGTACCCGAGGCCGATGACGGCCACACTCGAATCCTTGCTCACGCGTCCTCCCGTTCGGTCGCCGGCGTCCTCGTGACCCCGGGCGCTTCTTCCGGGCCTGAGGATAGCCCGTCCGGGGCCAGCGACTCGACCAGGGCGATGTAGCGCCCGACCTCGCGCTCCCAGGCCAGCTCCCCGATCCGCTTCGCCGTCCGGGTCACCCGCCGCTTGCGTTCGGCCGGGTCGTCCACGATCGCGGCGATCGCCCGCGCCAGGTCGTCCGCGTCGCCGGGCTCGTACGTCCAGACCGTGTCGTCGCCGAACGTGCGCTCCACGAGTGGCAGGCGGGTGGCGACCACGGGCCGGCGCATGGCTCCGTACTCGAAGACCTTGGTCGAGAGGCTGTACCGGGTGTAGCTGTCCAGGCGCGTCGGGGCCAGGCCGATGTCGGCGGCAGCGAGGGCCGCGGGCACCTCCTCGAACGGGATCCGGCCACGGAACGTGACCCGCTCGGCGAGCCCCGCCGCCGCGACACGCTCGTGCAGCGCCGGCTCGCTGTCGCCGCGGCCGAAGATCTCGAAGCGCACGTCGAGCTCGGGACGCGCCGCGCGGAGCCGGGCGACCGCGTCGATCGCCACGTCGAGCTCGTACACGGGCGTCAAGGCGCCGGCGTAGACGAGCCGCAGGACCCCATCGGCCATGAACGGGCGGGCCTTGACGGTCGCCGGGTCGAACCGGGCCAGCGACGGGCTGTTTGGCACGACGGTGATCCGCTCCGGCCGGACGCCCCGCTCGACGAGCCGGTCGCGCAGCGCCTCGTTGACGATCACGACATGGCTCGCGGCACGGATCGAGAGCCGCTCCTGGAGGCCGAGGGCGCGCCGCGCGACCGGGCTCGCCGCGCGCGGGAAGCGGGTCGGGAAGAAGACCGGCATGGCCTCGTGGAAGTCGAGGATCACCGGCACGCCCACCGTCCGCAGCGGCAGGCCGGCGAAGACGAGGAAGTCCGGCATCGTGTGGACCTGGACGATCGCGTAGTGACGGCGCCGGTGGGCCCGGCTGACGGCCCAGCCGGCCCGGGCCAGGAAGGCGAGGTACTCACGGACGTACGTGCCCACCCCGGCGCCCTGGTGGCGCTGGACGTCGATCCGGTGGAGGCGGACGCCGTCGATGAGCCCCTCGGCGTCGTCGCCCGGCCGGCGCAACCCGTACACGTCGACCGGCCGGCCCGCCGCCACGAGCGCCTCCGCCTCGCGCCGGACGCGCGGGTCCTCCTCGTAGTAGCTGTGGGTGAGCATCGCGACCGGCCGACGGGCAGGCGGCGTCAAGGGCGGGGTCACGGCGCGCATCCTACCGCCCCCACGATCGAGCGGCCCGCTCGTGCTACCGTACGTCGGCCATGGACGTGCTCCGGACGGCGGTCCCCACCTTCAGCAGCAGCGCCGCCCGGCCCGGGCCGATCGGGCTGGTGGTCGAGGCCGTCCGCGACATCTGGACCCGCCACCGCCTCGTCTGGTACCTCGTCCGCGCGGACCTGAAGAAGAAGGGCGCCGACAGCCTGCTCGGCAACCTCTGGTGGGTCCTCGACCCGCTCCTCCAGATGCTCGTCTACGTGGTCCTGGTCGAGGTGCTCTTCAAGCGCAACCAGCCGGACTACCCGCTGTTCATCTTCGCGGCGATCCTGCCCTGGAAGTGGTTCACGAGCTCGATCGGCGACGGGATCACTGCCGTGTCCTCGCAGGACCGGCTCATCAAGCAGGTCCACTTCCCCAAGATCGTGCTGCCGACCGCGGCGGCCGTGGCGGGCATCGCCAACTTCGCGTTCGGCCTGATCCCGCTCATGGGCCTGCTGCTCCTGTGGTACCCGACCCGCCTCTCGCCGTACCTGCTGCTGCTGCCGATCATCGCGGCCGTCCAGCTCCTGTTCACGCTGGCGCTCACGTACATCGTCTCGGCGGTCAACGTCTTCTATCGCGACGTCGGCAACGTCAGCCGGCACGTCCTGCGCCTGTGGTTCTACCTGTCCCCGGCGCTGTACGGCCCCTCGACGATCGCGAGCCTCGAGACGTCGCATCCGGAGCTCTTCCGGATCATGCAGCTCAACCCGTTCTACACCCTGTTCACCGCGTACCGCAGCGTCATCTACGGCGCCGAGACCGCCAACAACGGGTCGGTCCCGCCGATGCAACCCGACTGGGCCGCGCTGGGCGGCCTGGCCCTGGGGTCGG
Source organism: uncultured Chloroflexia bacterium (assembly GCA_963849405.1). Classification (GTDB taxonomy): domain Bacteria; phylum Chloroflexota; class Limnocylindria; order Limnocylindrales; family CSP1-4; genus C-114. The sequence goes on along the minus strand of CAWKHG010000005.1, from coordinate 466,200 downwards.
TGATCCTGCTGGTCCTCGCCACGATCTTCTTCAAGCGGATCGAGCCATCGTTCGCCAAGGTCCTGTGACGAACGGGAAGACGCGGGCACCGGCCGGGTCGCCGCTGGCAGCCATCGAGGTCAACCGCCTCGGCGTGCGCTACGACCTCCGGCTGACTCGTCGGAACACGCTCCGCCAGTCGTTCCGCAACTTCGGCCGGAGCTCGACCGACGAGAAGGACTTCTGGGCGCTGCGCGACGTCTCGTTCCGCCTCGTCCACGGCGAGTCGCTGGCGATCATCGGACCCAACGGTGCCGGCAAGAGCACGCTCCTCCAGGTGCTCGCCGGGATCATCACCCCGTCCGAGGGCTCGATCGAGGTCCGCGGCCAGATCTCGAGCCTGCTCACGCTCGGGGCCGGCTTCGACCAGGACCTGACGGGGCGCGAGAACATCCTGCTGGCCGGGGCCTTCCTCGGCATCGACCCGGCCCAGATGAAGCGGCGCCTCGAGGGGATCATCACGTTCGCCGACATCGGCCAGTTCATCGATGCCCCGATCAAGACGTACTCCTCGGGCATGCGCGCCCGCCTCGGGTTCAGCATCGCGACTTCGGTCGACCCGGACGTGCTGCTCCTCGACGAGGTGCTCGCGACGGGCGACCAGGTGTTCCGGGCCAAGAGCAAGGCGCGGGTCCTGGAGATCGCGGCAGCGGCCAAGGCGGTCGTGCTCGTCACGCACGACATGAACTGGGTGACCGAGTTCTGCAACCGGGCGCTGCTCATCGAGAAGGGCCACGTCATCGCCGAGGGCGACCCGGCCGAGGTCGTCGCGCTCCACCAGGAGCACTCCGAGCAGGAGCGCGCCGCGAAGGCCGCCGCCCTGGCCAACGCCGGGGTCCGCTGACCCTCAGTCGATCGCCGCGAGGACCTCGCCCAGCGTCCGCTCGAACGGGATCTCCGGCCGCCAGCCAACCATCGACGTGAGCAGCGACGCGTCGCCCCGGACGTCGAGGACCTCGTCCGGCCGGACCAGATCGGGATCGACGACGACCGGCGCATCCACGCCGGCCGCCGCGCTGAGCGCGGCCACGATCGAGCGGATCGTCGTCGAGCGGCCGGAGGCCACGTTCACGACGCTGCCCGGGGCGACGCCCCCGGCACACGCACCCTCGACCAGCAGCCGATAGGCGCGCACGACATCGCGGACGTCGAGGAAGTCGCGGGCGACGTCGAGGTTGCCGATCGGGATCGTGGCGGCGCCGCCGGCAGCCACGGCGTGGACCCGCGCAGCGATGGCCGGGACCACGAACGACGGGCGCTGGCCGGGACCCGTGTGGTTGAAGGCGCGGGCGACGACCACAGGCAAGCCGTGGCGCGTGCCGGCCACCCGGACGATCGCCTCCTGGGCGGCCTTCGTGAGGGCGTAGGTCCCCCGCGGTCGGAGCGGCGCCGTCTCGCGGAACGGGAGCTCGTCCGGATCGGGCCGCCCGTAGACCTCGCCGGAGCTCGGCACGAGCACGACGGGAGCCGGGGTGATGTGGCGCGCCGCCTCGATCAGGTTGATGGTTCCGCCCACGTTCACCGCGAACGCCCGAGGCGGATCGGCGGCGGCCACGGGCCCGGAGGAGATCGCCGCGAGATGGACGACGGCGGCGGGACGCGCGTCCTCGAGCCAGGCCCTGAGCGCCGCGGCGTCCGTGACGTCCGGCGTGCGCCCGGACGACCCGATGACCTCGTGGCCCGCCGCGCTCAGCTCCCTCGTGAGCCACCGGCCGACGAACCCGTCGGCGCCGGTGACCGCGACACGCATCAGCCGGCCGACGCCCCCGTGCCGGCCACCGCGACCTGGCCACCGTGGCCGGTCTTGAGGCGACCCAGGTCGGCGTCGACCATCATCTCGATCATCGCCGCGAACTCGACCTTGGGCTGCCAGCCGAGCACCTCGCGGGCGCGGGTGGGATCGCCGCGCAGGTGGTCCACCTCGGCCGGCCGGAAGAACGCCGGGTCGACGACGACGTGGTCGTGGTAGTCGAGCCCCGCCCGCCGGAACGCGATCTCGCAGACATCCCGGACGGAATGCGACGTGCCCGAAGCGACGACGAAATCGGCCGGCTCCGGCTGCTGGAGCATCAGCCACATCGCTTCGACATAGTCACCCGCGTACCCCCAGTCGCGTTCCGCTTCGAGATTGCCGAGCCGCAGCTCGGTGGCCATGCCGAGTGCGATCCGGGCGGCCCCGTCGGTGACCTTGCGGGTGAGGAACTCGAGGCCGCGCCGCGGCGACTCGTGGTTGAACAGGATCCCCGAGGCGGCCCACAGGCCGTAGCTCTCGCGGTAGTTCACCGTGATGAAATGGCCGTACGCCTTGGCGACCCCGTACGGGCTGCGCGGGTAGAACGGCGTGTTCTCGTCCTGGGGGACCTGGCGCACCTTGCCGAACATCTCGCTCGATGACGCCTGGTAGAACCGGATCGTCGGGTCGACCTGGCGGATCGCCTCGAGCATCCGGGTCACGCCGAGCCCGGTGAACTCGGCGGTGAGCACGGGCTGGTTCCAGGACGTCGGCACGAAGCTCTGGGCGGCCAGGTTGTACACCTCGGTGGGCTTGGCGGCCCGGAGCGCCTCGACGAGGGACGCCTGATCAAGGAGGTCGCCCTGGAGGACCTCGATGCGGTCGACGATGTGGGAGATCCGCTCGTTGGCCGAGGTGCTCGAGCGGCGGGTCATGCCCACGACGCGATAGCCCTTCTCGAGCAGAAGCTCCGCGAGATAGGAGCCGTCCTGACCGGTGATCCCGGTGATGAGGGCCGTGTCCGCCATCGGCCGAGTATAGGCCGCGGGTCCCTCCGGAGCCCTGATATCCTCAGGCCCATGCCGAGCGACGCCGGTTCGCCGTCCGCGGGTCCCACGGGGGATCCAGCGGGCGCCGAGGCACCGGACGAAGGCTCAAGCCCGCCGGCCGATCCCCCGTCGACCCCCGCCTCGCCCCGCCGTGGACCGGCCCGTCGCCTGGCCGGCCTGCTGCCCGCCCCGCGCGACGAGGGCCTCATCGAGGTCGGCCGCGCGATGCGCGATCTCGTGCGCGGACGGGTGCCCCGGGCGACCCTCAACGCCCGCCGAGCGGACCTCGAGGAGGAGCGCCGGCGGCTGGAGCATGGCCGCGCTCGCCTCGCTGAAGGGGACCCTGCCGGCGCCCTGGAGGAGGTCGCGACCGTCGAGCGCCTGCGGCCGGGTGGCAAGCCGGCGTCGACGCTTCGGCTGGCCGCGGAACGGTCCCGGGCGATCCGCGGGCGCCAGACCGGCCGCTCGGCCGCGATCCCGGAAGTGCTCGCCGCGATCGAGCACCTGCGCCAGCTCGGCGTCGCGGAGCCGACGGTCGTGCTCTACCACCAGCCCAGCCCCGACAACCCGTTCCAGGCGCTGCTCTATCGCCGGGCCTGGGAGCGTGGCGTCGCCCCCGTCCCGCTGTGGGACATCGCGGACCTCGACGCGATCCCGGCCGCCGTTCCGGCCGGCACCCGGCTCGTGCTCCACCTGCACTGGGTGAACCGCGTCCTCCATGGCGCGCAGGGGCCGGACGAGGCGGCGGAGCGGCTCGCGGCCTTCGGGGCGCGGCTCGATCGGGCGATCGCGGCGGGCGTTCGGGTCGTCTGGACGGCCCACAACGTGCTGCCCCACGACACGCCGTTCGAAGAGGCGGACACCCAGCTCCGGCGGATCATCGTGGAGCGCGCCACGCTGATCCACGTGCTGGCCGCCTCGACCCCGAAGCTGGCGGCGCCGCTCTACCGGATCCCGCCCGAGAAGGTCGTCCACGTGCCCCTGCCGACGTTCCGGGGAGCGTATGCCGACTTCCTGGACCGGCCTGCCGCGCGGTTCGCCCTGGGCCTCCCGGCCGATGCGTACGTCCTCGCCCTGGTGGGAGGCCTGCGACCGCATAAGGGCCTCGACTCGCTGCTCGATGCGTTCGACCTCGCGGCGAAGGACGAGCCCCGGCTGCGCCTCCTGATCGCCGGGTCACCGAGCCGGGGCGAAGGGATCGAGGCGTTCCTCGCCCGAGCCGCCCGGGATCCCCGGATCAGCCTCCATGCCCGGCCCATCCCGTCGGACGACATGCAGCTCTTCCTGCGCGCCGCGGACGTGGCGATGCTGCCGTACCTGCGGACCCTCAACTCGGCCGTGCTCATGATGGTCCTCGCGTTCGACCTGCCGGTCATCGCCCCGGCCGTCGGCGGGATCGGCGAGACGATCGAGCCGGCGATGTCCGTCACCTTCGAGCCCGGCGACGCCCGGAGCCTGGCCTCGGCCATCCTGGCCGCCCGCGACCTGCCGCCCGACGGGGTCCGGGCGGCCACCCGGCGCATCTCCGAGGCCCACGCGGCCGAGACCATCTCGGATCGGTTCCTGGACGCGCTGCTCGGCGCGCTCGAAACGCCCGGGGCGGCGACCCCCGGCTGACGAGCGGGGCCGACCGCCCCTGTCAGTCCTCGAGCCGGCGCAGGAACCCGCTGCGGCAGTACGTCGTGACCAGGCGCTCGTAGGAGCGGTCGATCTCGAACTCCGGATGCTCCGCGAGGAAGTCACGGACCGCCTCGAGCGGGTTGTCCGCGTCCCACTCGGGTTTTCCGTTCGGCGCGTCCGCGACCATCGGCATCACCTCGTCGAACACGACGAGGAAGCTGCCGGGCGTGACCATCGGGGCGTACAGCTCGAGCTCCTGGCGGACGTGCGCCTTCGTGTGGTTCGAGTCGAGCATCACCATCGTCCGCTGGCCCGGGGCGATGAGGCGGCGGACGGCGTCGACGGTCCCCGCGTCGGTGGAGCTGCCCTCGATCAGGGTGATCCGCCGGGCCATGGGGTGGCTCTCGATCGCCAGGCGGTTGTACTTGCGGATCTCGATGTCGACCCCGATCACCCGGCCGCGTCCCAGGAGCTCCAGGATCGACGCGTAGAGGACGAGCGCGCCGCCGTGGGCCACGCCGCTCTCGACGATCACATCGGGCCGGAGCTTCCAGATGAGCTCCTGGACCATGAGGATGTCCTCGGGGACCTGGATGATCGGGATCCCCAGCCAGGTCACCTCGTAGGACAGCTTGTTCTGCCAGCCGGAGCGGGTGAACAGGTCGGCGACGACCGCGAACCCCTCGGGCGTGTAGATGTCGACGTCGCGCGGTCCGCTCTCCGTCCGGATCGTGATCATCCGATCCGGATGCTCGGCGGCGGGTTCGCTCACGTTCGGGCCTCCTGTCGCGCGCTCCACCAGGCGATCGTGTCGCGCAGTCCGGTGTGCAGGTCATAGTGGGGGCGCCAGCCGATGTCCTGCAGGGTCCGCGGGTCGCCCGCGGATCCGTACCCATCGTCCTCGCCCGGGCCGAGCTCGCCGAGCTTGAGCAGCCCGGGCCGACCGGTCTCCTCGCCGACCGCCTCCAGCACGTCCGCGAGCCTCACGAGCGAGCCCGAGCAGATGTCGACGCCGCCGGCCAGGAGATTCGGCCAGCGCCACGAACGCCGACGCGACGTCGGACACGTGGAGGTAGTCCCGCCGCTGCTGCCCTGTCGTCGTCGCGATCGGCTCGCCGGCCAGGAGCGCCCGGATCACCGACGGGATGACCCGTCGCTCGTCCTCGCCCGGCCCGTAGAGGTAGAACACGTGGCCACAGGCGGCGGTCAGCCCGGCCCCGGCGAACCCGTCGGCCAGCCGATGCGCGGCGGCCTTGGCGGCCTCGTAGACCTGGCGGCCTGGGCCGGTCGCGTGCTCCAGGCACGTCCCGCCGAGGACGACCCTGCGGCTGCCGCTCTCGGCGGCCGCGAGGAGCACCGTCGCGCTGGCCCCGAGCGACGCTACGTTTTCGGCCAGTGCCCGCCGGTACCGACCAGGTTCGGCGTACCAGGCCAGGTGGATGACGGCCTCGGGTCGGATGTCGCGGAAGAGGCGCTTGGTCGCCGTCGCGTCGGCCAGGTCGCCCTCGACGACGTGGCAGCGGTCCCGGACCTCGTCAAGTCGCGGTGCCCGGCCCTCGCTCCGGACCAGGGCCCAGGTCTCGTGGCCCGTCTCCGTGAGCCGTCGCACGACATGGGAGCCGATGAACCCGGCCGCGCCCGTCACGAGCACCTTCATCAGTGGTGCCGGACGCCCCAGTCGTACGGGATGTCGTTGTCGAACGGGTCGAGGCGCGTGCGAGCGCGTCGGGTCGTGCGGGTGGGTGCAGCAGTTCGCGACGATCGCGGGCTCGGCGCCCATGCCCTTGAAGCCGTTCCAGACGCCCGGCGGGATCAGGACCAGGCTGTAGTCGTCCGGCCCGAGGAAGACGCTCCATCAGCTCGCCCTGGGTCGGCGAGCCCTCGCGGTCGTCGAACAGGACGAGCTTGATCCGGCCGAGGACGCAGGCGTAGTTCAGCGTCATCTCGCGGTGCCGGTGCCAGCCCTTGACGACGCCCGGGTAGACGGTCGAGAAGTAGATCTCGCCGAAGCCCAGGAAGTGCGGATCGGTCGCGCTTGAGCATGTGCATGATCGTGCCGCGCTCGTCGGGGATGCGCGCGCGGGGCACGATGCGGACGCCTTCGATCATCGTCACACCAGCTGGGGGGTCGGGACCGGGAATGATGAACCGGCCGCCGCGCTCGCGGTACTCGCCCTGCTGGGCGAGGATCTCGTCGGCGAAGTTCCAGGTGAGCAGCAGCACGTCGTCCGGCATGTCCGCGAGGAGCCTCTCCGGCGCGCACGATCGGCATGTGGACCCCCGGCATGAAGCGGCCCTGCTTGTAGCGGGCTGCGGTCGACGACGAAGTCGATCGTGTCGGCGCCGATGCCGAAGGCGTTGAGGAGCACGGTGCCCTTGGCGGCCGCGCCGTAGGCGGCGATGCGCTCGCCGTCCGCCTTCGATGCCCTCGAGCAGCCGCCGGAGGTCCGCCCCGAGCGCCGTCGACCCGGGCGGCGAAGTCGTGGTAGTAGGCCGGCGCGGCCAAGCCGAGCTCGCCGCTCCTCGGCGAGCATGGCCGGACCCGCGCGGCCGGGACGCCGGCGATGCGCCCGCCGGGCGTTGCGGTGCACGACGAAGATCCGCAGCGAGCCGCCGTGGATCGGCGATGCGCTCGACGTCGCCGACGACGAGGCCGTGCCGCTCGAAGAGCCGGGACAGCGCGGTGAGCGAGTAGTAGCAGACGGTGCTCGTGGTAGATCGTGTCGAACTCGAGGCGCTCGACGAGGTCGCGGACGTAGGGCGTCTCGATGACCGCCACGCCGTCGGCTTGAGCACGGTGGCGATGCCCGCGACGAAGCCGTTGAGGTCGGGGACGTGGGCGAGCACGTTGTTGGCGTGGATGACGTCGGCCGTCCGGCCCGACCGCCGCAGCTCGTCGGCGAGCGTCCGGTCGAAGAACTCGGCGAGCGTCGGGATGCCGCGCGCGCTCGCGGCCGCGGCGATGTTCCGCGCCGGCTCGATGCCGAGCACGGGGATGCCCGCGCCGCGTAGTGCTGGAGCAGGTAGCCGTCGTTGCTGGCGACCTCGATGACGAGGCTCGCCGGTCCAGGCCCTCGGCGTCGGCCAGCCGCGTCGCGATCGCCCGGGCGTGCTCGACGCATCGTGTCGGAGACGGACGAGAAGTAGACGTACTCGCGGAACAGCCGCTCGGGCGGCACGGTCTCGGTGATCTGGACGAGCGCGCAGGCCGGGCAGAAGGCGAGGTCGAGCGGGTAGCGCGGCTCCGGCGCGTCCAGCGTCGTCCGCGGTCAGCAGGGCGTTGGCGAGCGGCATGTCACCGAGGGCCAGGACCGACTCGAGCCGGCGACCCGCAGCCGCCGGCAGGCCGCCGTCACGCCGCGGACCGGACCAGGTGGGCGCGGTACCAGGCGACGGTCTCGCGCGAGGCCGGCGTCCGAGCGCGACCTGCGGTCGCCAGCCCAGCATCGCGGCGCGCCCGCGCGGCCGACGACCCGCTGGACGGGATCTCGTTGCGCGCGTGGCCAGGATCGTCGGGCTCGAGTCGGCGAGCCGCATGACCCGCAGGATCCGCTCGACCATCTCGAGCACGGTCAGCCGCTGGCCCGCGGCGAAGTTGAACGCCTCGCCGCGCACTCCGGCGCGCCGGCCGACCGCCTCGGCGAGCAGGAGCACGCCGTCGGCCGCGTCCTCGACGTACAGGTAGTCGCGCACGAAGCGTCCCGTCGGACCGGATGACCGGCGCTCGCCGAGCAGGACGGAGCGGATCGTGCCGGGCACGATGCGGCTCCAGTTGAGGTCGCCGCCGCCGTACATGTTGCCGCAGCGGGTGATCGCGACCGGCAGCCGTACGTGTGCGCATACGTCTGGGCGAGCAGGTCGGCGCAGGCCTTCGAGACGTCGTACGGGTGGCCGGGCGGAGGGCCATCGTCTCGCGTATGGCCGCCCGCCGGCGTCGCCGTACGCCTTGTCGGACGAGGCGACGACGATGCGCTCGACCGACGGTCGGGCGCGACACGCCTCGAGCAGGGCCCAGGTCCCGTCGATGTTGGGCTGAACGTCGTCGACGGGATCCGCGACGGCCGGCCCGACGAGCGTCTGGGCGGCGAGGTGGATGACCGTGTCGACGCGCTCGTCGAGGAGCAGCGCTCGAGCGCCGGCCGATCGCGGACGTCGCCGGGCACGACCGTGACGCCCGCCGGGCGATCCGCGTCGTGGGTGCGGCCAGGCGATGTCGAGCCCGAGGACGACGCGCCCCGCGGTCGATGAGTTGTTCGCTGACCGATCGCGCCGAGCAGCCCCGCCGCCCCGGTCACCAGCACCCGGCGCTCCGCCCAGCGCCCGATCTTCGAGTCGCTCAATCCCATGTCGCCCAGGGCGCCGTCCCCGCGGCCCACAGCGCGCGGAGGTAGCGGACGTCGCGGAGCGTGTCCATCGGCTGCCAGAACCCTTCGTGCCGGAAGCCGACGAGCTGGCCCTCCCGCGACAGGTTCTCGAGCACGTCGCCCTCGAAGCTCGTCGCGTCGCCGGCGATGTAGTCGAGCACGGCCGGCTCGAGGACCATGAACCCGCCGTTGATCCAGCCCTCGCCGACCTGCGGCTTCTCGGTGAACGACACGGTGTCGCTCGGACCGAAGCGCGAGCCCGCCGAAGCGCGCCGGGGGCCGGACGGCCGTGACGGTCGCGAGCTTGCCCGACGCGCGATGGAACGCGAGCAGCGCCGCGAGGTCGACGTCCGAGACGCCGTCGCCGTAGGTCAGCATGAACGGCTCGTCGCCCAGCCAGGGCGCCAGCCGGCGGACGCGGCCGCCGGTGCTGGTATCGGCGCCGGTCTCGACCAGATGGACGTTCCAGTCGTCCCGCTCGGCGTCGTGGTGGTCACCCGCGCCGTCGCCGATCCGGACCGTCAGGTCGCCGTCGAGGGACAGGTAGTCGAGGAAGAAGCGCTTGATGTCGTCGCCGCTTGTAGCCGAGGGCGACGACGAACTCATCGAAGCCGGCGCGGGCGTAGTGCTTCATGATGTGCCAGAGGATCGGGCGGTCCCCGATCTCCACCATCGGCTTCGGGCGGACCTCGGTCTCCTCGGCGAGCCGCGTCCCCTGACCGCCGGCGAGGATGACGACCTTCACGCGCCGCATTATGCCGGAGGTCTCCGACCAGGCGGGCCGAGGAGGTGATCGTGGCGAGCACAGCCCCAGTCGCGATCGGGATGCCGACCCGCAATGGCGCGGCGTTCATCGCCCAGGCCCTGGAGTCGCTGCTTGCCCAGGACCACCGCGACTTCGAGATCGTCGTGTCCGACAACGCCTCGACGGACGGCACCGCCGACATCGTCCGGGACTTCGCGCGGCGCGACAGCCGGGTGCGCCACGAGCGGGTCGAGGAGACGCTCAGCGCGGCCCGGAACTTCGATCGCGTCTTCGGGCTGACGCGCGGGCCGTATTTCATGTGGGCGGCCGACGACGACCTCTGGGACCCCACGTACGTACGCCGCTGCGTGGCCGCCCTCGACGCGAAGCCCACCCTCGTGATGGCGAGCACCGGGGTGCGATTTATCGCGCCGGACGGCCAGATCTCCGAGGCCGACGATCCGCGCTACGACAACCCGGACCTGTCCTCCCCGTCGGTGGTCCGACGCGTCCGGACATTGCTCGGTCGGCGCGGCTGGTACCAGGTCTACGGCCTTGCCCGTCGCGAGGCCCTGGAGCGGACCCACCTGTTCCAGGACACGTACGGCCCGGACGTGGTCCTCGTCCTGGAGCTGGCGATGCTCGGGCCGATCGGCCTGATCCCCGAGCCGCTCTTCTTCTATCGCCGCCATCCGGGCCGGACGGAGCAGGACCGGGCGGCGCGCCAGGGCGGCATCCCGGACGAGGCGGACGTCCTGAGCGCGCGGATGACCCACCTCCAGGAGGCCCTGTCGTCGGCCGTCCGCGGATCGGCCCTGCCCCGCTCGACGAAGGTCCGGCTCCAGGCCGAGGTCATCCGGGCCGCCTACCTCGGGGACACGCCGATGCGGTCGCGGACCCGGCGCGAGGCGGCCGTGCGCGCCGCGGCGGCGGCACGCGACCGCGATCTGGGCGGGCTGGCGAAGTACTCGCTGGTCCGGGCTGTCAACGCGCTCGACGGACTGCCCGCGGCGGGGCGTCGACGCGCTTCGGACGCTCGGCGGCTCGCGGGCCGGCTGCGGCGGCGCCTCAGCTGACGGCGGGCACCAGGCTCTCGTACAGCGTCAGGAGCCGTTGAGACTCGGTCTCCCAGTTCCACCGCTCGGCGGCGGCGACCCGGCAGCGGGCACGAATGGCGGCGCGTTCGCCGTCGTCGCGGTCCAGGATCGAGCGGATCGCGGTCGCGATCGAGGCCGGGCTCGTCGGGTCGCAGACCTCTCCGAGCGGCCCCGCCGGATCGCCCATGACGATGTCGCGCATCACCTGGAAGTCGCTCACGACGACCGGCACGCCCGCGGCGATGCTCTCGAAGAGCTTGTTCGGCGTGCACAGGCGGTGGTTCAGCGTCGTCGGCTGGAGCGGCACGGCGTTGGCGTCGGCCGTCGCGATCCAACCGAGGAGCTCGTCGGGCGGGACGGCCGGGACGATGTGGGCGCGGCCGCCGAAGCGCCGCTCCGCGATGAGGGCCTGGAGGGCCGGTTCGAGGGGCCCGTAGCCGAGCAGCACGAGGTGCGCGGCCTCCAGCCCTGGCTGGAGCATCGCCTCGGCGAGCTGCTCGATGCCCCGGTCGCGGCCGAACAGGCCGTGGTACAGGACGACCTTCGCGCTCGCCTCGATCCCGGCCGCGGCCCGCAGGCGATCGGGACCCGGCTCCGGCGTCCATCGGGGCGGGCAGTTGTGGACGACGACGAAGCCCTTCCGGCCGAGGCGCTGTTCGAGGACCGCCGCGTAGGCTCGGTTGACCGTCACGAGCGCGGCCGCCCGGCGGGCCCAGCGCCGCTCGACGGCCCCGACGATGACCTTGGCCCAGCGGGGACGCGTCGCGTTGCTCCCGGCATCGAGGTAGATCTCGTGGCTGTCGTAGACGACCTTGCGGCCGTGGATGCGGCCCGCCCGGGCGGCGGCGGCGAGGCCTGTCAGGTCATGACCGTGGTACACGTCGGCGAGCGGGGCCGCGTCGACCGCCGCGACCGCCCAGCCCATAGCCGATCGGCGCCACCAGAGGAGCCACTCGATTGTCCCCTGCCGGCGCGGGGTGGGCAGCCGGTCGCCAAGCACGTAGCGATCGAGAAGCCGGTACGCGAGCCAGGGCAGGCCGACCACCAGGGACACGACCCGACGGGCGACGCGCGCCATTCCGCGTCCGCCACCGCGCAGGTCACGGCGCATCCCGGCGGCGATCTCCTGGCGGCTGCGCCACGGGTAGCGCAGGAAGGCGACGCGCTGACGCCACGCGGTCAGCCAGCCGATCGGCTGGGGCACCCGGATGATCGACAGGCCCTGGTGCATCTCGCGAGCGGCGAGGTCCCCGGACGGCAGGCGGCCGACGATCGTGACTTCCCAGCCCGCGTGGCGCAGCGTGGTCGCCTCGCGCAGCACCCGCGAATCGTGGGTCACCGTGTTCGTCACGAACATGACGACCCGGCCGACCGGCTCCCCGGACGACGGCGGCGGCACGGCCGGGGCCACGGGAGCGGTCATCGGTCTCGCCCGGCTGCGGCACGCACGAGCTCACGATACGCGGCGGCCGCGGCCGTCCAGCTGAAGCGCTCCGTGGCGGTGGCCCGGATCGTGGACCGCCACGTGGCGCGTTCGGCCGCCGGCCGGTCGATCACCGAGCGGATCGCGTCGGCCAGGTCGTCCGGCTCGAGCGAGCGGGCGATGGCGCCGAGCTCGTAGCGTGCGACGAGCTCGTTCATGACCGGCAGGCCCGGTCCCACGACGACCGGCGTACCGACCGCCGCGGACTCCCAGAACTTGTTCGGCGTGGACTGGCGCTGGTTGAGGGAGACCGGCGGCAGCGGCACGATGGAGGCGTCGGCCGACGCCGTCCAGGCGGCCAGCTCGTCGGGATGGCGGGCGGGCAGCGTGAAGTGCCTGCCCGCGAACCGCGGCTCGGCGTCGCGGGCCACGGAGCGGGCCCACCAGCGCCCGAAACCGATGAGGACGAAGGCGGCGTCCGGGACGAGGAGCATGGCCTCGGCCGCCTCGTCCAGCCCCAGGTTCGGCCCGAGGCGACCCTGGAAGAGCACGATCCGGGTATCCGCCGGGAGCCCGAGCTCGTCGCGGATCCGGCCGTTCGACCCATCGAGGGCTGCCGGGTCGAGCGTGCTCGCCTCCGGGTAGTTCGGGACGACGAGCGGCGGCTCGGCGAGCTCCCAGCGCCGGGCGAGCCGGCCGGCGAGCGCCTCGTTGACGGTCGTCCGCGCGTCGGCCGACTGGGCCCAGGCACGCTCCCGCCGGGAATGCCAGCTGCGCAGCGGACGCGGCATGTCGAGGACGTTGTTGGACTGGAACACATCGTCGATCGCGTCGTACACGACGATCGACGGGCGGCCGGCGCGGCGCGCCTTGTTTCGACCGGCCAGCGCCGGCGCGATGGTCAGGCTCCCGCAGGCGTGGTACAGGTCGGCCGGCTCCAGCTCGCGGCCCAATGTCCGCCACCAGCCGCGCACGGTGTGCGGCCAGAGCGCCCAACGGGCGAGGGCCATCCCGTGGCGCTTGATCCGCCCCGGGAGCTGGCGCGGGAAGTAGACGATCCGCCGGAGCGTCGTTCGGCCACGCTCGGGGATCGGCAGGGCGGCCAGGCGCGACGGGCGGGTCGGCGGACGCGGACCCGCCGGGGCCTCAACCTCCCCGTCGTCCGCGGCAACGTCCGCTCCATCCGCACCGGGAGTCGTGACCGTGCCCGCGTAGCTCGCGGCCATGAACGCCAGCGGCCCGCTCGGGCGGTAGCGCCGGATCTCGATCGGCCCGTCCATCTCGCGACTCGGCAGGCCGGGCAGGGCAACGGCCGCGATCTCGACCGCGTAGCCCTCGTCGGCCAGCGCCCGGGCGATACGCAGGCCGCGCGAGTACGGCGCCGCCGGGTTCGCGACGAGGACGACGGCCCGGGGCTTCCCGCTGTTGGCTCCGACCAGCACGCTCACCACGGCCGCCCGGTCAGGCGACCGTATTCCGCAAGCAGGATGCCCGCCTGGCGCTCCCAGCTGTACTCGGTGTGCGAGGCCTCCAGCCCGCGGCGCCCGTAGGCGAGCCGCTCGTCGTCGGGCGCGTCCAGGATCTTGCGCAGGGCCGTCGCGATCGAGGCCGGGTCTGCCGGGTCGCACAGGAGGCCGCATGTCGGTGGCGCGGACGATCGTGGCCATCCCCGGCAGGTCGCTCGCGACGACCGGCACGCCCGCGGCCATGGCCTCGAACAGCTTGTTCGGCGTCGTCAGCCGGTGGTTGAGGGTCGAAGGCTGGATCGGCATCGCGACGACGTCGGCGCAGGCGACCCAGGCCAGCAGCTCGTCCGGCGGGACGGCCGGGAGGAGGCAGATCCGTCCCTCGGCCGCGGGTTCGGCGGCCCGTTCGCGCAGCATCGGCTCGAGGATGCCGTAGCCCATGAGCACCAGAACGGCCGACGGGACCGCGCGGATCGCCTCCATGAGCTGCTCGATGCCCCGGTCGGGGAAGAGCCCGCCGTGGTACAGGACGACGCGCGTCGCCGGGTCGAGGCCGAGGGCGTCGTGGAAGCGCCGCTCGCGCGGTTCGGGCGGGTCGAAGCGGTACGAGCAGTTCATGCACGATGACCGGCAGCGGGACGCGGAGGCGTTCGGCCATGACCTCGGCGTACGGCCTGGTTCACGGTCATGACCCGGTCCGCGGCGTGGGCCCAGCCGCGCTCCTGCCGCGCCAGCAGCCGCGCGCATCGGTCCGCGGATCCGGGCCAGGTTGCGCGCCTCGAGGTAGATGTCCCGGGCGTCGTAGACCACCTTGGCCCGATGGCGCCGGCCCGAGGTCGAGCGCGACCGGGATGCCCATGAACGCCATGCCGTGGTACAGGTCGGCGGCCGGGGCCACCGTGCGGGCACGCCGGACGTGGGAGCGGATCGTCAACGGGATCGCCATGCGCCGGATGAGCGTGTTCATGGCGCGCCGCGGCGCCGAGGCCCGGCGGGTGGTCGGCACGACGACCGTCGTCGGGGTCGCCGTCGAGCGACGTCCCGGCCGCCGCGCCATTGCCGGCCGGCGTCGGCGAACTCGCCGTGCGGGCGACGACCTGGCGGCGCTTCACGAGGACCCGCCGCACGGCGCTCCGGACGCGCGGCAAGGGCAGGCCGTCGGCCGTCGTGGCCTCGACCCGCAGGATCCGGTAACCGGCCGGGTGGTCCTCGGCCTCGGCGGTCCCCGACAGGCGCCTGGCCAGCACCGTGACCTCGTGGCCGCGGCTCACGAGCGTGGTGGCGATCCGGTACGTGCGCGAATCGAACTCGCCCGTGGACGGCAGCACGATCACCGCCCGCTGCGGAACGGGCGTTGTCGCCGTCGCGTCCGTGGCGCCCACCGAGGCGCCGGCCTCAGGCACGGTCGGCCTCCAGGGCCCGGACGATCGCATCCGCGGCGCCGGCCGGCCGGAGGTCGAGCTCCGCGGCTCGTCGCTCGGCGATGGCACGGGCATCGGCGGCGGGCGCCAGCCGGGCAAGCTCGGAAGCCGCCCGCTCGCGATCGAGCCCGACGACGACCATCCGCCCCTCGGAGCTGTCCACGGCCTCGACCCATTCCGTCGTTCCACGCAGCACGAGGCAGGGCACGCCGAGCCAGGCCGCTCTCGCGCTGGACGCCGCCCGAGTCCGTCAGCACGGCCGCGGCGTGGAGCTGGAGCGCGAGCGTCGTGCGGTAGCCCTGCGGCTCGACGACGTGGACGCCCGGACGCCAGCGGCGACGCCGGCGTCCGCGAGCGCGGCCGCGCGTGCCCGGATGCAGCGCGAGCACGACCGGCCGCTCGGCGGCCGCATCGCCGCAGGATCGCGGCCCAGGCGCGCATCGCGCGCCGGGCTCCCGGTTCTCGGCGCGGTGGATCGTCGCGAAGACGTATCCGCCCGGCGTGCAGCGGCAGCCCGCCAGCGTCCGCCGATCTCCGCCGGCACCGCGGTCGACGGATCCCGGACCTCCGCCGCGACCCGCGCCGCGAGGTCCTGCATCAGGTCGCCGACGAGCGTCGACCCCGTCGACGATCCCCTCCTCCTGCGAGGTTCGCGACCGCGGTCGGCGTCGGCGCGAACAGCCAGCGCGAGAGGTGGTCCGCGACGACCCGGTTGAGCTCCTCGGGCATGCGCCGGTCGAAGCTGCGCAGGCCGGCCTCGACGTGGGCGACCGGGACGCCCGAGCTTGCGCCGCGCCAGCGCCCCGGCGAGCGTCGAGTTCGTGTCGCCGTAGACGAGCACGGCGTCGGGCCGCTCGGTCGACGAGGATCGGCTCGAGGGCGATCGAGCATGCGCGCCGGTCTGCTCGGCGTGCGCGCCGCCGCCGATGCCCAGCGTGTGGTCCGGTCGGGCGAGCCCCAGCTCGGCGAAGAACGCCCCGGCCATCGCCTCGTCCCAGTGCTGGCCCGTGTCGACGAAGACGTCGTCGTGCCGGGCGCGAAGGGCCGGCTGCAGCGCGGCCGCCTTGATCAGCTGCGGTCGTGTCCCGACGACGCTGACGAGCCGCATGCCGCGCCGGCTCCGCATCGACCGGCCGTACCGCCGGTCAGCGGGCGCCGGCTCGGCGTGCCCGCCGGCCGGGACGCCCACGCCCCATGATAGGTCACGCCCGGCGGCAGCGCCAGGCCGCGCAGGCTGTTGCGCCCGTCGAAGACGACCTCGAGCTCCGGGAACCACGCGAAGTCGAGCGTCGCGCGAACAGCGCGTCGCCGGTCTGGGTGACGATCGCGCGGAACGGCGCCGGCTCGCCCCAGCGTCCACGGCGTCGCGCCCAGCAGCGCTCGACCTCGTCGCCGTCGAGCAGCGGGTCGTACGCCGCGACGGCGCCCGTGGAACGCGAGCCGCTCGATGCAGCGGCAGCGCCCGCGAGTAGGCCAGCTCCTTGACGCCCTCGCGGTACGTCAGCCCGAGCACGAGGACCGGCACGCCCTCGAGCCCGCCGAGCGGCCGTCTGGATGCGTCTTGACCGCGCGACCGACCTGGTCCTCGTTCGACCGCGCGGGACGGCTCGACGAGCTCCATCTCCGGGCGCCCGCGAGAGCAGGAAGTGCGGGTAGACCGGGATGCAGTGCCCGCCGACGCCGATGCCCGGCTGGTGGATGTGGCTGTAGGGCTGGCTGTTCGCCGCCGCGATGACCTCCTGGATGTCGACGCCCGATGCGCGTCGGCGTAGCCGGGCGAACTCGTTGGCCAGGGCGATGTTGACGTCGCGGTAGGTGGTGTCGGCGAGCTTGCTGAACTCGGCCGCCTCGGCCGTTCGACATCGCGACGACCTCGGCGATCGAGGACGCGACGCGTAGAACGCGCGGCCCGCTCGGCTCGACTCGGGGCCGACGCCGCCGACGAGCTTGGGGTACGTCGCGAGGTTGCGCGAGGACCGCGCCGCGAGTACAGGCGCTCCGGGCGAGAACGCGACGAAGAAGTCCCGTCGTCCGCGACCGGAGGCCCGACGCGCCTCCAGCGCGGGGCGCGAACCGGTCGCGCGTGTCGCCGACGGGCAGGGTCGTCTCGAAGATGACGAGCGAGCCCTGCGTGGACGCCCGGCGCGATCGACGCGACCGCCGCGTCCATGTACCGGTAGTCCGGCTCGCTGCTCGTCGTCGAGCATCACCGGCACGATGAGCACGACGACGTCGGCCTCGCGCGGCGGCGGCGGCGCGCGTCGATCGTCGCGCCGCAGGCGGCCCTCCGCGTGGGCGCGCGCGACGAGCTCGGCGAGCCCCGGCTCCTCGTCGACGTGGCGCTCGCCGGCGTTGATCGCGTCCACCACGGCCGGGTTGACGTCGACCGCGATGACGTGCCAGCCGTGCTCGGCGTACTGGGCGCGCGAGCGGCAGGCCCATCTTGCCCGCGCCCGACGACGGCGACCGTGCCAGCCGTGCCCGGCTCGCCGGTCCAGGGCGAGACGGCCGCGCTGGCGCGTGCGGCAGGGGTTGACCCGAGCGCGATCGACCCGCCCAGGAGCTCGAGTCGCGGCCGATGGTCGGCTGCGTGATCGTCATCGGTCGAGATCCGGCCGGGCAGGTCCGAGAGGTCGACGGGGCGCCGCTGGCGCGGCCGACTCGAGCAGGGCGTTGGCGATGGCGCACGCGCCCACAGGCCTCCTCGCCGTCGACGACCGGCCGGCCGCCGGCGCGGACGACCGCGAGGAACGCGTCGAGCTCGGCGGCGAGCGGCTCGGCTGGCTCGACCGGCAGCTCCACCATGTCGCCCGCGAAGGTCGGCGCGTAGCCGTCGATGAGGTCGTGGCGTCGCGAGGTCGGCGCCGCGGTGAACGTGAGCCGCTGGGTCAGGTAGTCCAGCTCGAACATGCCCTCCTCGCCGACGACGCGATCAGCTGGCGCCGCTTCGCCGGGCGTGAGCCAGTTCGACGTCGAGCATGCCGACGGCGCCGCGACGGGAAGTGGAGCAGGCCGAACAGCAGGTCCTCGTGCGTCGCGTGGATGCGGCTGGGCGATCTCGGCGTAGACGCGGACCGGCCGCTCGCCGGCGATCCAGCGACAGGATGTCGACGTCGTGGGTCGCGAGGTCGATGGTCACGCCGACGTCGCGGATCCGCGCCGGGAACGGGCCGGCGCGGCGGCTGCGGATGCCGTAGATGCGTGCCGAGCCAGCCGTCGCGGCCAGCAGCTCGCCGAGCTCGAGCACGGCCGGGTTGAAGCGCTCGACGTGGCCGACCTGCACGGGCACGCCCCGCTCCGCGGCCCGCGGCGACGATCCGAGCGCCCTCGTCGACCGTCGCCGGCCAGCGGCTTCTCGACGAGCACCGCGATGCCGCCGGTCGATGGCCGCGATCGCGAGGTCGCAGTGGAGCGTCGTCGGCGCCGCGATCGATCGAGCGCGTCGAGCGTCCGCCTCGGCGAGCATCGCCAGCGGGTCGGCGAAGCCCTGGCGCGCCGACCTGCGCCGATGGCCGGCGTCCGAGGCCGCGGCGACCGGGTCGGCGACCGCGACGAGCGTCGCGTCGTCGCGGGCGACGAGATTACCCGGAGGTGGTTGCGGCCCATCGTGCCGAGGCCGGCCAGCCCGACCCGCAGCTGCCGTCGCGCGGCCGGCGTGCCAGCATGCCCTCGAGTCGCTCCGGCCGCGGTCCTGGTCGGGGCGCTCGCCACTCGGCGTGGCCACCTCGCGGACCGCCGCGACGACCGTGCCGAGCTCGTCGTCGGTGAGGCTCGGGCGGACCGGGATCGACAGGACCTCGTCCGACGAGCGGTCCGTGACCGGCAGGTCGAGGTCGGCCGCGCCGGGCATGATACGCTGGAGGTACGTCCTGCCGGTGGATCGGCATCGGGTAGTAGATGAGCGTGCCGATGCCGCGCTCGGCGAGCCCGTCGATGACCTGCTGGCGCTCGCCCGGGGAACCGCATCGTGTACTGGTGCCAGACGTGCTCGCGGCCGTCGGGCTCGCGTCGGCGTCGAGGTAGCCGCGCGAGGCCCGCGGTCAGGAACGCGGCGTTGGCGCCGGCGCTTCGCGGTCCGCTCGTCGAGCCGTGGCCAGCTGGGCGAGCCCGAGCGCGGCCGCGAGGTCGGTCGGCTTGAAGTTCGTGCCGAGCGACTCGTGGTAGTAGCGGACGCGCATCCCGTGGTTGCGGTACAGGCGGATCCGGTCGGCCAGGGCGTCGTCGTCGGTCGTGGCGAAGCCGCCCTCGCCGGTCATCAGGTTCTTCGTGGCGTACAGGCTGAACATCGCCGGCCCGAACTGGCCCGCCCGGCGGCCCTCGTACGCTGGCGCCGTGGGCCTGGGCGGCGTCCTCGATGATCGTCAGGCCGTGGCGCTCGGCGATCGCGACGAGCGGGTCCATGTCGGCCATGAGCCCGTACAGGTGGACCGGCATGATCGCCTTCGTGCGCGGCGTGATCGCCGCCTCGACGAGGTCCGGGTCCATGCGAAGTCGTCCGCGCGGATGTCGACGAACACCGGGCGTCGCGCCGACCTGGAGGATGACGCTCGACCGTCGCGTTGAAGCTGAAGCTGACCGTGATGACCTCGTCGCCCGGGCCGATCCCCAGCGCCGTGCAGGACGGCCTCCTGGGCGACCGTGCCGTTGGCCATGAAGATCGCGTGCCGGACGCCGCAGTAGTCGGCCCACGCCTCCTCGAACGCCTCGGTCTTCGGGCCCATCGCGAGCATCCCCGAGCGGAGGACCTCGAGGACGGCCTCCTCCTCGGCCTGCGCCGATGTCCGGCTTCGGAGATCGGGATCATGCCGCGACCTCCTGCGGCGTCCGCGGCTGCACGGCCGGCGCCACGTCGCGGATCGCTCGCGTCCGGACTACGTGCAGCGGCGATCGCACGCGCGCACAGCAGGTCGGCGTCGGCCTCGGGCTGGCCGGGACGGGCGCGCCGGTCGCCGAGTCCGTGAGGCGCTGCGCCGCAGGCGCAGACCCAGCCGATGCGGCGCGCCGGGTTGCCGGCGACGAGCGCGTGGTCCGGGACGTCGTCGGGTGACGATCGCGCCCGCGCCGACGGTCGCGAACCGGCCCACGTCGATGCCCGGCCACGACGACGGCGCCCGCGCCGATCGAGCAGCCGTGGCGGAGCACGATCGGGCTGACCTGCCAGTCCGTCGGCCCGGGCGAGCTCGCCCGTCGGCGGTGATCGCGCGCGGGAACCGGTCGTTGGTGAGGATCGCGTTCGGGCCGATGAAGACCCCGTCCTCGACGGTCACGCCGTGGTACACGAGCGCCGCGTTCTGGACCTTGACCTTGTCGCCGAGGGTGCACGCCCTCGTCGATGAAGGCATCCCGGCCGATGATGCAGTCGGCGCCGATGCGGGCGCCCGTCCGGACCTGGGCCCGATGCCAGATGCTCGTCCGCGGCCCGACGGCGACGTCGGCCTCGAGATCGGCGGTCCCATGGACGCGCGCCGAGGGATCGATCACGGGTCGGTTGGCTCCTGTCCTTGGCTGCTGACCGGTGTCTGGCCGGGCGGCAGGTCGTGCCGGTTGGGACCGGCTGGTCGTGCCGGGACCGGTGGACACTCGGACATCGGCGGTTTGCGAGTATACGCGAGGCGCGATCTCAGCCCTTGCGACCGTTCTTGCCGCCACTCCGCCGGATGAGCCCCACCACGACACCGAACGCGGCACCGAGGGCGATGGCCCCGCGCCAGTCGAGGAGCGTCCGGACCTCGCCGTCGACCCGCCTCGCGATGACGATGAGGGCGTTGCTGCCCTTCTCGATGTGGACGTCCTGGGCGACGATCATCTGGGCGGCCGACTGCTCGAGATGCGCCTCACGCGCGACGATGCTGCGGGCCGCGCTCTGGCTCATCGACAGGTCGCCGGTCAGGGCGAACCCGAGGGCGCCCATCTGGACCGAGACCCGATCGGCGCGGGCTGCGCCGATGGCTCCCTGGGAGATCTCGACGTCGCGCGCCTCCAGCCGACCGACCGCGCCGCGGGTGATCCCGACGTCCTCGCCGGACTCGTCGACCGTCTCCGGCAGGATCGTGCTCCCGTCGCGGGCCAGGATCGCGACCGAGCCGCGGGCGCTCGCGCCGTTGCCGTTCGAGCTCGAAGACGCGCTGGTCGAGGCGGCCTTCGGGGCGGCCTTGGCGGTCGCCTTCGGCGCGCTCTTCGCGGCGGCGGCCTTCGTGGTGGACTTCGTGGCGGATTTCGCGGCCGCGGCGCGGCGGGTGGTCGACGGCTTAGGGGTCGGCTGATCGGTCATCGGAGGGATCCTCGTGGTGGCGGCGCGGGCAAACGTAACGCGCAGAAGGCGGACTTCGTCTCGTACGACGCCAGACTACCGCGCCGCGTGGCGATGGGCGACCGTGCCATTCGACCCAATTCGGGGCGGCGTCCGTTATCCTGCCGGTCGGCCGCGCGAGGGGCGCGGCGAAGAGGGGGACCACGATGTTCACGGAAGCGCGCCGCACGGCGCTGAGGAGCTCCCGTCCATGACCTCGTCCCTGCGCGCTCGCGCGATCGCGCTCGCCCTCGTCGCATTGGTCGTCGCAGGGGTCGCCTTCGCGGCATCGGCGGGTGGGTTCTTCGGCCCGGCGGCCTCGCTCCGGCCATCGGGCAGCCAGCTGGCCGCGTCGAGCGAGACGCCCGGCCCGTCCCTGGTCGCCGGCGCCCCGAGCGACTCGGGGAGCCCCAGTCCCTCGTTGTCGCCGTCGCCCGAACCCACCCCGGTCAACGCGGTCGCCCCGCTCGACGGGCTGCTCACGACGCCGGCCCGGGCGAAGCTGCCGGTGATCGCGGTGATGATCGACGACCTCTCGCCGGCCCGGCTGCAGTCCGGGTTCAGCTCCGCATCGGTCGTGTGGCAGGCCCCCGCCGAGGGGGGCATCCCGCGCTACATGATGATGTTCCAGGAGAACACGCCCCTCGACGTCGGCCCCGTCCGCAGCGCCCGCTACTACTACATCGCCTGGGCCGCCGAATGGCGTGCGGCGTATGTCCACGCCGGCGGTTCGCCGCAGGCCCTGGCGACGCTCCGCGCGCAGGGCCGGGGCCAGCTCGTCTACGACGCGAACCAGTTCTTCAACGGCGCGTACTTCCGGCGCATCACGACGAAGTTCCCGCCCCACAACCTCTACACGACGGGCAAGCAGCTCCGCCAGCTCGCCACGAAGGTCAAGGCGATCCCGCCGGCGGCCAAGCCGGTCTGGCGGTTCGCCCCCGACGCGCCGCTCGAGGCCCGGCCGGTCGGCGGCACGATCGAGACCGACTACCTCGCCAACCACGTCGTCTACAAGTACGACCGCGCCACCAACACGTACAAGCGCTTCGTCAGCGGCTTCCCCAAGCAGCAGGTGGACCCGAGCACGAAGGTGGCCGTCGCCCCGAAGAACGTCGTGGTCATGCTCATGCAGTTCGGCCCGCTGGGCGACGACACCTCGCACCACCGCCTGGAAGCCAAGGTCGTCGGCTCAGGAACGGCCTGGATCGCCACGAACGGCAAGACGATCAAGGGCAAGTGGCGCAAGAAGTCCCTGACTGCGCCGACGCTCTTCTACGACGCGGCCGGCCACCAGGTGACGTTGACGGCCGGCCAGACGTTCGTGCAGGTCATGAAGACGACCGACGTCGTCAAGGTCAAGGACGGCAAGGTGCCGCCACCGCCCAGCCCCAGCCCGAGTCCGAGCCCGTCCGCCTTCCGCGCAATGCCCGATCCGGCCTGGGACCTCCGCCGACCGGCCTTCGGGATCGTCGGCTAGGTAGCGCCCGGGCGCCGGGTCCCCTCGGGGACGCGGGCGACCGAGCCGTAGACGGCCCGCGTCTCGCGGGCGACGTCGCGCCACGTGCGCGGGTTCTTGAGGGTCCTGGCACGAGCGGCCGCGGCCAGCCGGTCGTGGACCGCGTCGTCGGACCAGGCGGTCGCCACGGCCGCGGACAGCCGCGCGACGTCCCGCGGCTCCACGAGGATGCCCACCCCCGAGACGATCTCGGGGAGGGCGCCGACCGTCGAGGCGATGACCGGCACGCCGGCTGCGGTCGCCTCGATCGCCGCGAGGCCCGCCGCGTCACTGAGCGTGGGCAGGACGACGGCCCGCGCCCCCGCTACGAGCGCGGCCAGCCGTTCGTCGGAGGCGTATGGCGCGTAGGCCAGCAGCTCCCCGACGCCCTCCCGGGCGGCCGCACGGGCGAGTGCCGCGCGGTCCTCCGGGCTCGCGCCGACCAGGATGAGGCGTGGCGGCCACGCATCGGCGTCCCCGGCGGCCGCCCGACCGCGGCCCCGCGACCGCGCTCCAGGCCCCGCCGCTGCCCGTTCGCGCGTCCCGTCGGTGCCTTCCGCGAGCGTGGCGAAGGCGCGCAGGAGCGTGCCCAGGTCCTGCCGGGCGTCGTAGCGGCCCGGGTAGACGAAATAGCGGCCCGTGATGCCGAGGAGTGCCGCCTCGTCGGCCGCGCCGGCGGCCGCCTCGGGATCGGAACACCGGGCGGGCGGCCAGCCGGACGACCCGGATCCGCTCGCGCCGCACGCGCAGCAGGCGCCGGACGGCGTTCGCGGTCGCCGTCGAACCCACGATGACGGCGGCCGCGTCGCGCAGGATCCGCGCGCGCAGGCGCTGGCCGAACCGGGCCGCGATCGACGCCTGGTAGACGGCCGGCAGCTCCCACGGCGCAAGGTCGAGGAGCGTGACGACCACCGGCACGCCCGACGCGAGCGGGACCGCGCCGCCGGCCGCGTGATAGACCGAGCCCGCCGCCCCGTCTCGCTCGGCGCCCCAGCTGGTCCCCACAGACGCGCTCCGGAGGAGGAACGGGTCGACCGTCAGCGAACCCGACCCGAGCAGGCTGCTGGGCGGCAGGGCACGGCGCGCGACGACCGGCAGGCCGGCCAGTTCGGCCGCCTCGATCGGGTCCGGCAGGCCGGCCTGGAGGATGATCGCGAACGACTCGCCGACGAGCGGATCGTCCGCGTAGGCGCCAAGCAGCTCACCCAGGTACGTCGCGGTCGTCGGGGCGCGCGCGGGCTCCTGGAGCGGCCGGACGTCGACGACCACACGCATCCCGGGAGCCGCCGGCGCGATCGCTCGGCGCCCCGCCCCCAGCCGCCCGGTCATCGGCCGCCCGACCGCCCGCGGAGGCGACGGACGGTGGCGTCGAACCGGAGCTGGCACACGACAACGAGCGCCTCGACGATGATCCGGCGGCTCATCTTGGAGTTGCCGACGCGCCGGTCGCGGAACGTGATCGGGACCTCGCGGATCCGTGCGCCGGCGAGGCTCGCCCGGTAGGTCATCTCGATCTGGAACACGTAGCCGCCCGCGTGGACGCCGTCGAACGGGATCGCGGCGAGCGTGGCCGCGCGCCACGCCTTGAAGCCCCCGGTGAGGTCGTGCGGCCCGAGGCCGAGGACGACCCGGGCGAAGATGCTGCCGCCGCGACTGACGATCCGCCGGCCGAGCCCCCAGTCGACGACGCCGCCGCCGGCCGTGTAGCGCGAGCCGAGGACGAGGTCCGCCTCGTCATGATCGAGCGGCGCGATGAGGGTCGGCAGGACCTCCGGGTCGTGCGACCAGTCGGCGTCCATCTGCACGACCGCGGTCGCGCCGCCCTCGAGCGCGACGCCGAACCCGTCGAGGTACGCCCGGCCGAGGCCCTGCTTGGCCGCCCGGTGGCGGACGCGGATCCGCGGATCGAGTGCGGCCAGCTCGTCGGCCCGCCGGCCGGTGCCGTCCGGGGAGCCGTCGTCGACCACGAGGAGGGTCGCGGCGGGCAGGGCGGCCAGGATCGCGGCGCTGATCGAGTCGATGTTCTCGATCTCGTTGTACGTGGGCAGCACGACCCAGGGGCGGACTCCGGGCGCCGCGGAACCGGCGGGCGTGGCCGCGCCCGCGGCGCTTGGCAGGGAGTCGGTCATGGGCGGATTGTAGGTGGCCCGCCTGGCCGCACCCGCCGGCCGCTCAGCGGACGACCAGCGTCACGGTCTGGCGGTTCGCGTGACCCTTCGTGTCGGTGCCCGAGATGACGGCCGAGGCCGGGCCACTGCCCGTGCGGACCAGGAACGTGACCCGCCAGCGGCCATCGGCCAGCCGGGTCGCGGTCCGAACGACCGCCGCGCGGCCCTTCTGGAGGAACGTGACGACCGGCTTACCGCGCAACGATTCGATGGAGCGGAACGTGAGGGTCAGCGTCTGGCCGGCCCTCAGGGTCGTCGCCGACGGCGTGACCTGGTAGGCGCCGGCGAACACGGTCCGGCTGAGGACCGTCGTGCCGTACGGCGAGGTGACCCGGAGGACGGCCGAGTAGCTGCCCGGCGCCACGTACGCCCCACTCGTTCCGCGGCCATCCCACGTCCAGGTGCGCGAGCCGGCCGGCAGGGTCAGGTTCGTCCAAACCGTCCGAACGACGGCTCCGCGCCCGTCGACGATCGCCAGGCTGACCCTGGCCGACCGGGCGAGGCGGAAGCTCAGCCGCGAGCTCGGCAGGATCGTGTCGCCGTCCTGTGGCGCGAACGCGGCCGTGCCCCAGCGCAGGAAGCCCGCCGTCCGATCGACGACGAAGCCCCGCTCGCCGAGCGTCCGGTTACCGGTCGCATCGAACCCGTCGATGCGGATGCGGTACGCGCCGTCGGCAACGAGATGGCCGGCAGCGTCGCGGCCGTTCCACGGGATGGCGCCATCGGCCCTGGAGCTGAAGGACCAGTGACGGACGACCTTCGTCCCGCGGAGGATCGAGACGGTCACGCCGACCGCTTCGTTGCTCGACCACCGGAGCGTGGCCGTGTCCGAGACCGTGTCGCCGTTCGGCGAGAGCGGGTTCGGGCCCCACGTCGCGGCGATCCTCGCCGGGCGGGTATCCACGACGACGTTCCAGGCACGGCCCGACCGGTTGCCCGCCGCATCGGCGATCCGGAGCGTCACCCGGTACGTGCCGTCGGGCACGGCCTTGCCCCTGTTCGCCTTGCCGTCCCAGGTGAAGGCCACCCGGCCACCGCTGCCGCTCGCGGTACGAACGGCCGGCCCGGCGCCCGAACTGCCGAGGTGGGCGACCGACACGGTCCAGGAGGCGCCGCCCGTCGCGCTGAGGGCGAAGCCGAGGCGGTCGAACCGGCCGTCGCCGTTCGGCGAGATGCGGCTCCCGCTCGCCGAGCCGCCCGTGATGGGCGGCGGGACACGGTCGATGACGGCCGAGTAGCGCGCGACCTGTATCGGGGTGACCGGCCGGGCCGATGGGGCGGAGTACGTGTGCCCGTCGGCTGTCCCGACGAGCTGCAGCACGTAGCGCCCGTCGGGCACCCGCGCGACGCCGTTCAGTACGCCGTCCCAGTCGTAGGCCTGGTCGCCGGCCCCCGTCCGGGCGAGCGAGCGTGACCCGACGAAGGAGCCGTTCAGCCGGTAGACGCGGAGGGCGATCGTGTCGAGGGCGACGTGGTTCCGCCAGGTCAGGTGGAGCCGGTCGCCAGAGCCGTCGCTGTTCGGCGAGAAGGCGGCAACCCCCGAACCACCCGCCCCGATCCGCAGCGGGTCGATCGCGGCGTCGATGCGGGTCGCACCCGGCGCCTGGGTCGCAGCGACGAAGCTCGTCGCGGCATTGCGCGCGGGGATCCAGATCCCGCTCCGGGTGAAGGCCACGGTGTTCCACTCGCGCAGCCCGCCGGCCACCTTGTACCAGGTGTACCCGTCGGCGCTGACCGGGCCGCTGAGGATGGCCACGACCTCGCCCGCCGAGAACGAGGCGACCTTAAGGGCGCCCGTGTCCGGCGAGACCCTTGCCGACAGGTCGTCGACGCGGACCCGTCCGAACCCGCCGGGGGCGAGGGACGGGCTGCCGTCGAAGCGGGCCGTGACGTCCCAAGTGCCGACGTTGCCGCGCGCATCGGTCGCCCGAACCCGGAACGCGTAGCCGTGACCGTCCGCGCCGAGGAACACGTCCGAGGTGGCCTTCGTGTGCCATTGCCAGGTCTTCCACGGACCGCCGTCCACCGACACATGGACGTCGTACCACTTGATGGCCGAGTCGTCCGCGGCGCGCCAGGAGACGACGAAGCCCGCATCGCCGATCGTGGCCGGCAGGATCGCGATCCCCGCCTCGGGTGGCGTCGTGTCGTGCAGGAACTTGAGCGAGATCGCGCCGTAAAGCGCGGGATCGCGCCCGTCGTAGCCGAGGGCCCAGATACCGGCGCCCCGGAGCCGGCTGCGGACGACCAGGTCGTAGCGCGCCTTGAGCGCCTGAGCGTCGTCGAAGTAGACCTGCCGCCAGCTCGTCACGCAGCCGTAGGTCGCCGTGCAGTTCCGGCGCTTGTAGCGGAACCAGGTGACGCCCTCGCTCGCGTCGTAGCGCCGCCCGTAGATCTTCACGAGCTCCCGGGCGGTGCTGTACATGACCGAGGTGGACGTCCCGTACTTCGCGCCGCTCTGGTTCGAGGCCCGGAGGTCGCCGCTCGTCGTGGACCAGGCCCGGCCGTAGTAGGGCAGCCCGAGGATGAGCTTGGATGCCGGCACCCGGGCCGTGTAGGCCTTGATCGTGTCGTCGAGCGAGTAGCCCGGGCCGCCCAGCGGGTCGATGGACCCGGCGGTCGAGGCGCCGGAGCCGCGGTAGTCGTAGCCCATGATGAAGATCGCGTCGGCGCCGCCCGGGCCGGGTGGCGTCCTCGACGGGGTAGTTGCCGATCCAGCCGGTCGTGTCGAACGTGAGCTGGTAGCCCCGATGGACCCGGTTCAGCTCCGTGCGCACCGTCCGCACGAGCGCGGTGAAGTCGTCGGCGTGGCCGGACGCGATCGGCTCGAAGTCGAGGTTCACGCCGTCCGCTCCGCGGTCGCGCACGGCGGCCGCCACCTGGCGGGCGAGCTTGCGGCGCGCGGCCGGGCTGCCGAGGAGCGCTGCCTGCTTGGCCGCCTGGCCGCTGGTCCAGGCGAACACGGAGACCGTCAGCACGACCCGGGTGTGATGGGCGTGGGCGGCGTTGATGACGCTCGTCATCTTCTTGCTCGTCCAGCCGCCCCAGCCCGTGGTCGCCTTGCCGTTGGCGCCCCGCTTGAGCAGGTTGCCCAGCCGGTCGGCGCCCGACGCTGAAGTACGCGATCGTCGAGAGGTAGTTGTAGTTCAGGACCGTCGACTTGTCGGCGAGGGTCCAGTACGGCAGGAACCCGAAGACCTGGCGCTTGAGGCCCTTGGCAACGGCGTCCGGGGCCGCGACATCGGGCTCGGGCGCGGCCGCGACGAGGGGGTCGCCGGCGACCGGCCGGCCGGCGGGCCCATCGACGGGGTTCGTGGTCCCGTCGGATCCGTCGGCGACGGGCTCGTCGGAGCAGACCGGACGGTGCGCGGCTCGCCCAGATGCTCCCCTGCCGGGCGATCGCCATGAGGTCGCCGGTCGCGTTGCCGGCCGGCAGGGCCCGTGGCGTCGAGCCACCGACGCTCCAGCCGTCGCCGGCCCGCGGCGTGTAGCCGACGGTCACCCGCCCGCCCGGCGTGAACGTGTTGGGATCGGCCTCGTGGGCCAGGGCCTCCTCGTACTGCACGGTCGGGTCGGTGCCGGGAGCGGAACCATCCGGGAGCGCGTCGGCCCGATCGGAGGAGGTGGGCAGGTCGGCGGGAGCGGGCGCGCCATCGAACGGATCCGCGATCGGCGCCCCGGATTCCGTGTTGACGCCGTCAGGGGCGGCGGTCGGCGCGAGGAGCGCGGTAGCGGCTTCGTCGACGGGGGGAACGGGCGCCGCCGAGGCGGGTCCGGCGATCGAAGCCCCGGCCGTCACGAGGGTGAGCAGGATCGCCGCCAGGCGGACCTGGGTCCGCGTGCGACCGGCTCGAGTGCGGGTCGCGGCGATGGGAAGAGGCTGCCGGTCGGGGGGCCGGGAGGGCAAACGCACGTCCTCGGGGGAGCTTGGCTCTCCTCACCGAGCCCGGGAGGAGGGCGCCACGGTAGCCCCGATGGTGCGTGCGAGCAACCGTGACCAACGTCCCGGACGTGGGTGGTACGGATGTCTCAGGTACGGAACGGTGCGGTCCGGAGCGGTTCTCCGGGACCCCGGCGCGGCTGTCGCGCAGGAGTCAGGTCCCGCTACCGGGGCCGGGCAGGGGACGGTGGGTTCGGCCGGACAGTGATCATCCACGGCGCCGGCGTGCCGATGACGTCGGTGGTCAGCAGGCCGGGGTTGCCGGTCATCGCCCGTCGGAACGGCGCCGCGTTGACGTTCTGCGGATCCATCGCGACGGTGTAACCCGGGTTGCGGGTCGAGCCGAACGTGAATTCGTGGCCGTAGGAGTGGGGCGAGCTCCGGAATATCGCGTCCATCGTCTGACTGGTCGTGAAGATCTGGCGGATGTACCACGACGCGCCGCCGTACAGGCCACTCGCATACGGCTCGGCGACGACGGACCGGGCGCCGGCCCGGATCCATCCGGCGGCCATGTTGTCGACCCGCTGCTTGGCGACGCTCAGGCTCGGCTCGGGATCGCCGCCCTCGGAGTTGCCGGCCGAGTAGCACAGGTGGCCGAGGATCACGACCGCGTTCGGCGCCAGGGCGATGTCGTCGATGTACGACTCGCCGTAGTACTTGGTCGTCGAGTTGTCCGTGCCGGCGGTCGGGTTCAGCCCCAGGCCGTCCTTGGTGAGCGTCTGGAACGGCGCGTACGGGCTCGGCCAGCCGTTGCCATGACCCATGTAGACCACGATCGACGCGCCGACGAGGGCCGGCTTGACCTTGGCCCAGGTCGCCGTCGGCGAGTAGATCGTGATGACGTTGTTCGTGTACTTGCGGGCCTCGGTCGCGGCGGCCGCGGCGTCCGCCTTGTAGGTGCTCGTGCTACCGGCGACGGGTCCGACGATCAGGACGACCTTGGGATTGGTTGGCGGAGTCGCTGCGCTCGCCGTCGCCACGCGCTGGCCCGGGGCGACCATGCCGATGACGGCAAGGGTGGTCGCGAGGACTGCGATGGCGAGCTTGCGCAATGGATGGACTCCGGCTGAGAGGGTGGCCCGTACACGCGGTGAGCGCGTGCATGCGGAGCCTCTCCCCTGGGGACCGCCACCGATATCGCAGGAAGGTCAGCCCGACCATGGTCCCAAGGTCTGGGTGAGCATACGCTCCGGTGTGGTGCGGTGCGGTCCGGTGGGGTCATCCGGGCCCATTTCGAGGGTCTCAGGCGGTGTCTCGGCGCACCATTCCGGTGGGGCGCCCGGGCACCAAATGGCTTCGGGCCTACTCCGCCGCGTCGCGGAGCGTCCGGACGAGGTCCGGCAGGGACGGGTTCGTCCGGTCGCGCTCGGACAGGATCGGCCGGCCGTCCGGCGTCGGGAGCGCGGTCGCGGGCGGCCAGGGCACGGCCGCCGTGGGATCGTCCCAGGCGAAGCCGAGCTCGTCGGAGCCGTCGAACTCGTTGGTCACGAGGTAGAGCATCGCCAGCGGCTCGAGGGCCAGGAAGCCGTGGGCCACGCCGGTCGGGATGACCACCCACTGATCCGCGTCCAGGACCCGCGTCTCGACGACCGGTTTGGGGCCGCCGGCCAGCATCGGGCGCACGTCGACCAGGGCGACGAAGGCGCGCCCGGCCGAGACGACCCAGTAGTCGAGCTGGCGGCGATGGAGGTGCAACCCGCGCAGGACACCCGGCGCCGAATCCGACAGGTTGGCCTGCACGAACCGCGGCGGACGGCCGGCGGCGACGTCGGCGGTGGGTCCGGTGTCGGCCGGCTCGAGCGTCGCGAACGAGCTGAGCCGCCACAGCTCCCGGAAGGCGCCCCGGCTGTCGCCGTGGCGGGTCAGCGTCCCGTAGCGGACACCCGGCAGGGCGGATGGGGCGTCGGCCGGGCGGCTCCGGCGTCACCCGCGGGCTTGTCGCTCATCGGATCGACGGCCGGGAGGCGGGCTGGGAGGCCGGTCGCGAGCCACGGGACGTGGAGCGGCCACGGAGCAGGATCGGCGCGTAGTCGGCCATCGCGTCCGGCCAGGGACGCAGCGGCTCGCCACCGGGCAGCGGCGTCGGCTCGAGGACGCCCCAGCGCGGCGGGGTCGAGGCCCGGGTCCACGTCGTCGCAGGCACGTCCACGACCTCGATCGGGAGGCCCGCCCGGCCGACGATGTAGCGCGCCCAGTCGGCCCGCGTCGTGAAGAGTCCGTTGACGACGTGGTGGATGCCCTCCGGGCCACCCGCCCCGAGCATCTCCACGATCGCCTCCGCGACGTCCGCGACGTACGTGGGGCAGCCCCACTCGTCACCCACGGCCCTCAGCGGCTCGCCGGCCTCCGCGGCACGGTCGGCCGCGGCCAGGATCTTCACCGGGAAGTCGGGGGCGCCCGGGCCGAAGAGCCAGGCCGTCCGGACGATGGCGAGCCGGCCAGATCCACCGGTGGCGAACGCCTCGCGCGCGGCCACCTCGCCGGCCAGCTTCGACGCGCCGTACGGGTTCAACGGCGCGGGCTCGTCAGCGGGCGTGTACCCCCGGCCGTCGGTCCGCCGCCCGTCGAAGACCTCGTTCGTGGAGATGACGATGAGGTCGATGCCTCGAGCCGCACAGCCGCGGGCGAGGACGCCGGTCGCCGTCCCGTTGCGCCGCTTGGCGAGCTCCGGGTCCCGCGCGCAGCCGTCCACGTCGGTCCAGGCCGCGGCGTGGACGACGACCTCGGGGCGCTCGCTGTCGAGCCGGGCTCCGACCGCGTCGGGCGCGTCCAGGTCGAACTCCGTCCGTGTCCAGGCGACCGGCCCGCGCACGCCGGTGAACGGCGCATCCGCCAGGCCCGTGACCAGCGCCCGACCGAGCCGGCCGCCCGCACCGGTGACGACGACCCGCATCAGTCCGCCCGGCTGGAGCCGGCCAGGCGCGCCCCGTACTGGCGCTCGTAGTAGGCATCCCAGTCGCCCGACCGGATGGCCCGCCACCAGCCCTCGTTCGCGACGAACCAGTCGACGGTGCTGGCGATCCCGTCCTCGAACGACGTGTGGTTCCGCCAGCCCAGGGCCGCCAGCTTCGAGCCGTCCAGCGCGTACCGGCGATCGTGGCCGAGCCGGTCGGCCACGGTCCGGACGAGGGACCAGGGCTTGCCGAGGCGTTCGAGCAGCGCCGTCACGACCTCGCGGTTGGTCAGCTCCAGCGAGCCCGGGATGTTGTAGGTCTCGCCGGTGGCGCCGTGCTTGAGGACGTGCTCGATCGCGCCGGCATGGTCGGCGACGTACAGCCAGTCGCGCCGCTGGAGCCCGTCGCCGTAGAGCGGAAGCGGCTGGTCGTCGAGCGCGTTCGTGATGAACAGCGGGATGAGCTTCTCGGGGTGGTGGAACGGGCCGTACGTGTTCGAGCCCCGGGTCACGACCGCGTCGACGCCATGGGTGACGACGTAGCTCCGGACGAGGAACTCGCCGGCCGCCTTGGCCGCGCTGTACGGCGAGCGGGGCGCGAGCCGGTCGTCCTCCCGGGAGAGCCCGGTCTCGATCGAGCCGTAGACCTCGTCCGTGGAGACCTGCAGGAACCGGGGCGCCGCCGGCCGTTCGCCGGCCACGGCGCGGGCGCTTTCGAGCCGGCACGCCTCGAGCAGCACGTGGACGCCGATGACACCTGTCGTGAGGAACGCCTCGGGGTCGAGGATCGAGCGGTCCACGTGCGACTCGGCGGCGAAGTTGACGACCGCGTCGGTATCCGCCACGAGGGGCTCCACGACGGTCCGGTCCGCGATGTCGCCGCGCACGAATCGGAACCGGGCGTCCTGCTCCTCGTCGGCCCGGACGGCGGCCAGGTTCGCCTCGCTGCCGGCGTAGGTGAGCTTGTCGAGGACCGTGATCCGGGTCCCGTCGCGCCGGGCCAGCACGTCGCGCACGAAGCAGCTGCCGATGAACCCGGCCCCGCCCGTCACGAGGAGGTGGGCGCCCGCCCGGGCCCAGGGTCGCGCCTCGCCTCCTTCGGCGGCGCTCACGTGCGGCGCGGTGGCGGCTCGACCGGTGGGTCGTCGCGCCGCTGGAGCGGGCGCTGCGGTGGCCGGGCCAGCCGCCCGTCGATGGCGTCGGCCTCGGCGATCTGGGCCGCCCGGAGGAGCGACGGGACGGTGCCGGCGTCGGTCCAGTGCCCGTCGTAGACCCGCGAGAAGAGGCCGCCATCCGGGATGTAGTGGTTGAGCACGTCCGTGATCTCGAACTCGCCGCGGCCGGACGGGGCCAGCTTTTCGATGACCCCGAACGCGTCGGGGCGCAGGAAGTACACCCCGATCGGGATGAGGTCGCTCTTCGGCTGGGCCGGCTTCTCCTCG
Organism: uncultured Chloroflexia bacterium; assembly: GCA_963849405.1. GTDB lineage: Bacteria > Chloroflexota > Limnocylindria > Limnocylindrales > CSP1-4 > C-114. The sequence continues at coordinate 433,014 of CAWKHG010000005.1, read as the reverse complement.
AAGCCGATCGACGTTCCCGTCGTCGTCGAGCTCGGCCACGCCGAACCGCTCGGGGTCGGGCACCCGGTACAGGAGCGTGCCCGCGCCCCACGGGCCGGCCTCGAACTCGCTGGCGACGTCGGCGAGGGCCGGACCTCAGCAGGATGTTGTCGCCGAGCACGCAGCAGAACGCATCCTGGCCGATGAAGTCGCTGGCCAGGCCGATGGCGTGGGCGATGCCCAGGGCGCCGCGCTGGTAACGGTAGGTCAGGTCGAGCCCGAAGTGGCGCCCGTCCCCGAGCAGCTCCACGACGTCGCCGACGCTCTTGCCGCCGACGATCACGAGCACTTCCCGGATGCCCATCGCCGCGAGCGTCTCGATCGGGTAGTAGATCATCGGCCGGTCGTAGATCGGCAGCAGGTGCTTGTTCGTGACGATGGTGAGCGGGAACAGCCGCGTCGCGGTCCCGCCGGCAAGGACGATTCCCTTCATCGCCGAGCAGCGTAGCAGGCGCCGAGCACGCAGCGGCCGGCTACGGACCGGCCGGGGACGGACTCGGGCTCGATCCGGGTGGCGGGGGCAGGCCGCCCTGGTAGTTCGTGATCACCAGGACGTACTCGAGCTTGTCCAGGTCCGCGGTCGGGGTCAGGAAGGCGACCTGGACCACCGCGTTCGCGTCGCGCTGCACGTCCACGACCTGGCCGATCGGCAGGCCCTTCGGGTACGGGGAGCGGATCCCGTTGCCCAGGACGATGCCGGCGGTGACGACCTGGTCGCCGATCCCCACCCGAGCCGTCGCGTCGATGTTGGCCATCCGGAGCGGGCTGCTGAGCTGGCCGGTCACGTCGCCGGCCGCCCGGCCGTTCTGGATCATGCCGGTGACCGTGGAGCTCGGGTCGCTGATGAGCGTGACGTGGGCCGTCGTCGGCGAGGCGTCCGAGACGCGTCCGGCGACGGCGCCACCGGCCGCGATGACGACGTCGCCCACTGCGAGGCCGTCGTTCGTGCCCCGGTCGATCGTCATGATCCGGCCGATCTCGGGCCGCTCGCGGGCGATGACCGTCGCCGCGATCGTGCGGAAGTCGGACCCGTTCTTCGCCCCGAGGAGGGTCAGCAGCTGGTCGTTCTCGACCTGGAATTCCCGGAGCCGGATGTTCTCGATGCGCAGCCGCTCCAGCTCGGCGCGCAGGTCCCGGTTGTCCTGGCGCAGGGACTGCATCTCCTGGATCGACGAGACGACCGAAGTGATCGTGCCGGCGAATCCGGACACGGCTCCCTGGAGCGGCCGCACGGCGAACCCCACGCCCGACTGGAGCTCCTTGACGAACGGCGTCGCGGAGAACGTCATCGCGATCAGGCTCAGGGCCATCAGGATCACGAACACGAGCACCCGGCGGCGGGCGACGCGGGCCGAGCGGGTGGTGATCAGGCCGGACATGGGGACCGTTCTCCGCGCGTTCGCGGGCCGGGCGTCAGGCGGAGCCCGCCACGCTCGGCTCGACCGTCAGCGCGGGGCCCGCGCATACGTGTCCGCGACGAGCACGCGCTGCATCTTGTCGAGCTCCTCGAGGACCATGCCGGTCCCCCGGGCGACGCAGGTGAGCGGGTCGTCCGCGACGTGGACGGGCATCTGGGTGGCTTCGGCGACCCGCCGGTCCAGGCCCTGGAGGAGTGCGCCGCCACCGGCCAGGACGATGCCCTGGTCCATGATGTCGGCCACGAGCTCCGGTGGCGTCTCTTCGATCGTGTCCTTGATCGTGTCGACGATCTGCTGGACGGACGGCTCGATGGCCTCGCGGATCTGGTCCGCGCCGACCTCGACGCTCCGGGGCAGGCCGGTGAGCAGGTCGCGACCGCGCAGGGTGACCCGCTGGACGTCCCACTCGCCCGGATAGGCCGAGGCGATCGCGATCTTGATGTCCTCGGCCGTGCGCTCGCCGAGGAACAGGTTGTACTCGCGGCGGGCGAACGTGACGATGTCCTGGTCCATCTCGTCGCCGCCGATGCGGATGCTCCGGCTCACGACGATGCCGCCGAGGCTGATCACCGCGACCTCGGTCGTGCCGCCGCCGATGTCGACGATGAGGCTGCCCGACGGCTCGCTCACGGGGAGGCCGGCGCCGATCGCGGCCGCCATCGGCTCCTCGATGAGGCGCGCCCAGCGCGCGCCGGCGTTCATCGCCGCGTCGCGGACGGCCCGCTTCTCCACCTCGGTCACGCCCGACGGGATGCCCAGGATCATCCGCGGCCGGGGGATGAGCCCGACGCTCTTGTGCACCTCGTGCACGAAGTAGCGGATCATCTGCTCGGTCACGTCGAAGTCGCTGATGACGCCGTCGCGGAGCGGCCGGACCGCGATGATGTTGGCCGGTGTGCGACCGACCATCCGCTTGGCCTCGGCGCCGATGGCCAGGACGCGCTTGGTCTTCGCCTCGATCGCCACGACGCTCGGCTCGCTCATCACGATGCCCCGGTTGCGCACGTGGACGAGCGTGTTCGCGGTACCGAGGTCGATCCCGATGTCGCGGGAGAAGAAGCCGAGGATCCAGTCGAACATACGCGGGGCAAATTCCTCTCAGGGACGCGGTGTCCGGGGTCGCGAGCGTCCACGGAAGCCCAGGCTCCGAAGGAGGGCCGCCGAGGTCGTCGCTCTGGGAAACGGGCGTCAGTATACCCGCCGTACCACGCACCTCCGGTCAGACCGAAAAATCTGGTGCCGATCACACCGGGCACCGCGGGCTTCTAGCCGAAGGGCGACGCCGACGGACCGAGGGTGGGCGTCACGGGCAGCTTCGTCGGCGTCGGTGTGATCGACGGAGTCGGGGTCGGGCCGACGGTCGGGATCGGCGTGGGCGGGGCAGGCTCCACGATCCTGGCCATCCCGCTGACCGCCATGAGCAGCGCCTCCGGCGACGAGGATCGCCGCGAGCGCTAGTGCCGGCAGGACGCGCAGCCTGGGCCGGGCGGCTTCGGCTGACGTCGGCTCGCCGGATGTGGCGTCCTCGACGTCCTGCGGCTCGGCCGCGTCCGGCTCGGTCACGGCGCCAGTGTGGCCGAGGCGCGCGCAGGCCGCGATCAACGTGCCGTGAGCGCGACCGTGACGCTGCTCACGAGCAGCACGAGGCCAACAGGCACCCATATGCGGCGCTCGCCGGCGCTGCGAGAGCTCAGGTTCAAGACCACGCTGATCGCCGCGACGGCGACCACGATCCAGATCAGCCACGGGAGGGTCGTGGCCAGCGACGGCCACGCGATTCCCGCCCGCGACAGCGTGACCGACGCGAGGAATGCGAGCAGAGCGCCCTGGACGAGAGCCGCGACCCGCATCGGCGGCGGGAAGCGTCCCGGAACCGCGCCGCCCATCGCGTAGGCGCCCCACGGCGCCCCGAGGGCCAGAGCGATCTGGAACGCGACGACGCCCGCGGTCGCCACCGCGTAGACGATCGCCGCGATCGCCGCCACATCCACTTGCTGACCCTCCGGCGTCGTGCTCGATAAGCATCTTCGAGGGTAACGCCTGGCGGAATGACGAGGCGGCCCCGGCGGATCAGCCGGGGTCGGTCAGGGCCATCGCCATGATCAGGATCGTCACGTCGGGATCGGTCCGGATCTGGAACCGGTCGCCCGTTTCCACGAACCCGAGGCGTTCGTAGAGCGCGATCGCCTGCGTATTCGTCGTGATGACACCCAGGCCTAGGTTCGCGTAGCCCGCGTCCTTGGCCCACGTCTTGATGGCGTCGATGAGGGCGCTGCCCAAGCCCTTGCCGCGCTCCGCCGGATCGACCCACATCGAGTAGCCCGCCGCGGCGTCGGGAATGCCGGGCGCCGGCCCGCCGATCCCCACGCGCGATGAGATCGTCAGGGCCGTCGACCACGAACACGGCGCCGTCGGCCGGGTCGGCCCGACCCTGCCAGTCGGCATCGGTCAGGGCCATCTCGTCGGCAAGCGTGGCCCCGAAGGCGTCCGGCGATTCGGCGAGCGCCCGAAGGCGGATCGACCGGAAGCGTTCCCACTCGTCGGACTTGAGCCGGCGGACCTGCATGCGCGCTCGATGCTGACAGGAACGACCGAAATCGTCAGGAGCGAGCGGTCCCGTCCCGGCGGTCGAAGCCGACGCCGCGGTCGCGCAGGCTCACGAACGCGTCGTGGCCGATGACGAGATGGTCGAGGACATCGACGTCCAGGAGCCGGCCGGCGGCCAGGGCCTCGGCCGTGAGGTGCAGGTCGTCGGGGCTCGGCGTGGGGTCGCCGCTCGGGTGGTTGTGGCACAGGATCACGCCGCTCGCGTTCAGGCGGACGGCGTCCCGGAACAGCTCGCCGACCCGGACCAGCGAGGCGCTGACGTTGCCCTGGTAGACGGTCACGACGCGGAGCACGACGTTCTTCGTGTTGAGGAGCACGACCCGCAGCTCCTCGCGTTCCAGGCGGCCCATCTGCGAGCACGAGCCGGTCGGCGACGTCGGCCGGCGAGCGGATCGTCCAGCGGCTGGTCGGCCAGTCCGCGAGCAGGCGCCGCCCGAGCTCGAACGCGGCCGTGAGCTGGGCCGCCCGAGCCGTGCCGACGCCGGGCAGGGCCGCCAGCTCGAGCTCGCTCGCGAGGGCCAGGCCGGCCAGGCCGTCGTGGCGGGCGAGCGCGGTCGAGGCGAGGTCCACTGCGGAGACGCCTCGGGTGCCGGAGCCCCAGATGAGCGCGATGAGCTCGGCCACGCTCAGGCCACCCGCCCCCCGCATGGCCAGCCGCTCCCGCGGCCGCTCGGTGGCCGGCAGCTCGCGGATCGACCGTCCCGTGGGCACCCCGGCCACCCCGGCGACCTGTCGTGAGGACATCGCGACCTCGACCTTCGATGAGAGGCGTCCCCGGGATCCGGGCGACGAGAGCCCGCCGAATTCCCCCCGCCACCCGGATCCAAGGGACGAGCGGAGCCTACCGAGGGGCGCTTGACAGGCCCTCAACGGCCGACGATGCGCGCCTGCACGCCGGCTCACCGCCGGGTCTCCCGCCGGCGCTGCCCTGTTCAGGGATTGGCGAGGATGAGGAGCACGATCGGCAGGCCGTTGAACGTCGCGTGGAGGGCGAAGGACTCGTAGATCGAGCCCCGCCGAAGGAAGATCGCCGCGAGGGCGAGCGAGACCGGGATGCGGCCGAGGAACGCGAAGGCCGCGAACCCGAGCCCCTGCTGGAACGTCGCCGCGCCGCTGATCGTCAGGACGTGGATGAACGCAAAGAACAGGCCGCTGCGCAGGATGGCCGCGCGGCGGGGCATCGTCCGCGCCCAGGCGGTCGTCGCGAACCCGCGGAAGAAGATCTCCTCGCTGGCCGGGGCGAGGATCACGAGCACGATCAGGGCCGCGATGCGCTCGGGCGCCGTCTTCCCGAGCGGCAGCGGTGACGGAGCCACCGGCAGGACGGTCGACAGGACCGTCGCGAGCAGGACCGTGCCGAAGACGATCGCGGCCCCCCACAGGACCGCGGCAAGGATGCCGCGCGCCGGTGTCCGGCGTCGCGGGGCAGGAACCCCAGCTCCCGCCAGGTCAGGGCGCCCGTGCCCACGACGAGGAGGCGCACGAGCCCGACGAACGGGATGGCGGTGGCCAGGCTGGCGGCGACGATCCCGGCCGCGGAGCTGAAATCGATCTGGAGCAGGGACAGGACGAAGGCCGCGAGCACCGAGAGCAGCAGGGACGTCGGCACCGCCGCCGCGAAGACGAGGAACGGCGACGGGCCCCCGTAGCCGGTCCAGCCACGGGCTCGGCGCTCGAGGGCCTGCTGGCCGGCGCCGACCGTGAGGCCGAGGGACAGGAGCACGAGCGCCCCGACGAGCATGACCGTGCGGGCCAGCGACGAGGTCGTGAGGACCGAGACGATCAGGAGGCCTCCACCGACGAGGCACGCGAGCCACGCCACGAGGTAGAGGCCCGGGGCGATGCGATGCTCGAGGCTGAAGGTGCGCAGGCCCGGCCGGGCGGGCTCGGCGGGCTCGCTCGGGGGCGAGGACAGCTCGTCGTCGGGGTCGAGAAGGGTGCCTGGTCCGCCGTTCGCGAGCGGGTCGGACGAGTCGGACGTCTCCTCCGGAGGGCCGGAGTCGGTCAACCTACGGGAGCGGGTCGACGGCGCGCCGGGAGGTGCCGGTCCGACGGACCGGGCGGGCCGGTTCGGGCACCGCGATCGCGGCGGGCGCCTCGATGGCGGCCGGCCGCGCGGCATCGGGGAGCGGGGTCACGACGGCCGCGGCCACGGCCGGCCGGCGTTCGAAGTCCTTGCCGCACCACGCGCACAGCGACCAGTCCAGCCCGACGAGCCGGCTGCAGTTCGGGCAGACGCGGCGGAGCCGGGTCCGGCAGGTGGGGCAGATGATCCATTCGTCGTTGATGCGCCGCGAGCAGGTCGGACAGTTCTCGACCGCCTCGACCTCGACGAGCATCGCCTCCTCGGCGAGCAGGCGCTCGTTGACCTCGCCGATCTTCTCCTGGGGCCGGATGATCCGGTAGACGATGATCGAGGCCCAGAACAGCAGCGGAGACGACACGATGATGAACGCCGAGGCCAGGTAGGGCAGGATCGGGTTCTGGGTCCGGAGCTGCATGTCCCGGAACGCCCAGTAGGAGGCGGCCAGCCACAGGACGACGAAGTAGACGCCGATCGCCTGGACGATGAGGTGCAGGTACGGATTGGCCAGGAAGGTGCCGATCGCCGCGCCGATCTGCCCGATGAAGTCCATGGGCCGGTTCGCTCCGCCTCCGTCGCAGGTTCAGTCGCCGCTCGCGCAGCCGTCGTCCGTCCGTTCCCCCGCCCCGGGCTGCAACGCCGGGGGCAGTGTATCAGGGGGTCGGACGGGAGAGGACGCGGGAGACGCCCTCCGCGTTACGGCTGCGCGACGTCCTTCGGGTGCGCGGGCTTCGGCGGATCGTCCGCTCGCGCCGCGGCCAGGGCCGCGCCGATGACCATGACGACCGCCGCCACGCCGATCGCGTCGACGCCGAGGCCCAGGCCGTAGGGCCCGGTCGCGTAGGTCCAGAGGATGCCAAGGAACCAGCCGGCCAGGAGGATCGGCAGGACCACGCCCCGGATCGAGACCGGGATGCGGTTCGGGATGAGCGTCAGGAAGAGCAAGGCGACCGCCGCCAGCATCAGCAGGAGGTTGGCCGGGTTCGCGAGGCCCCAGCGGCCGGTGAAGGTCTGGTCGACGCCGCCGCCGAGGACGCCGTTGGCCGACCAGGGCAGCAGGAACGCCACGGCTCCGACGAGGCTGCCGATGGCGACCGCCCAGCCGGGCAGGTCCTTGGGGGTCTTGAACGGCAGGTCCGAGAAGACGCCGACCTTGCCGGGCGTCGAGGCTTCCTTCGAGGGGTCCGGGACCGAGAACCAGCGGTCCGGGCGCGGCTCGGCCGGGATGCTCGCCACGGTGCCGTCGGCGACGGCCGCCGCGGCGATCGCGGTCGCGGTCGCCGGTCGGCCGTTGATCGTGGCCGCGGCCGTGGGAACGATCGTCGGAGCGACGTACGACCCGGGGAGGTCGTGGGCGCCGGGCCAGCGCGGTTCGGCGTCGGGCTCGCTTGCGGCGTGGCTGAGGGGTCGCGCATCCAGGTCGTCGTCATCGTCCGGTCGGGCGGCCCAGGCCTCTGACGGTTCGGGAACCGCCGGCGCGGCGGCCGGGGTGTCGTGCTTGGCCGGCGGCGGTGACGTCCAGGCCGCGGGGCTCCAGTTCGGGTGCGCCACCTTCGGCATGCTGGCGTCGACGACGCCGACCGGCGACGGTCCGGTCCAGTCCTGGAGCACGGGTGGGGTCGGGGGATGATCCTCGGCGGCATCCATGCCGGCGGTCCATTCGGCGGCCGCGGCACCTTGCGCCTTCGACGCGGCGGCCGCGGCATCCACGGCGTCGCCGGGAACCTCCGGCGCGTCGGCGACGGCGGCGGGGACGGCCTGACGCCTTGGGGCGCCCGCGACCGCGGCAAGGAGCGTGCCGCAGGCTGCGCACGACAGGCGCCCGGACGGCACCTCCGCGCCGCACTCCGGGCAGACGACGACTCTGGTCGGCACGCCGACTTCCCTTTCCGACCCGATGACTCGGTCTCGACCGCTGCTCGTGCTCGCCGTGGTCGCGCCGCGGTCGTGAACGGAGGTCGTGCACACAGGGTGCCACGCTCGAGTCCGCCCGGCCAGTACCCCCACGGGTCATGCCGGAGACACCCGAACGTCCCATGCCGCCGGCGCGCTACAGGGGCGCCCCGACGCTCACGGGCACTCGAGCGACCTCGGCCGTCCACAGCGCGCCGCGCCAGGCAGCGACGATCGCAGCCAGGATCGCGACGGCGATCCAGGAGCCGACGAGCAGGATCGTCGCGAGCACGACGGCCGACCCGTCGATCGTGCCGGAGAACGCCTCCACGACGGTCGTCCAGGCCCGGCCCGTGGCCATGAGCGGCAGCCCGACGGCCACGACGAGGCCCACCACGCCGACAACGGTCGCGACCAGCGTCGTGACCGGATGTCGGACGACGTGGGCAACGGATCCGACGACGGCCCGCCCGAACGAGCGGTCCTCCAGGATGGCGAGCCGGACCGCGATCCCGCCGAGCACCTCACCGGCGATCCAGGCGACGACGATCGCGGCGACCTGCACCTGGGCGCCCTGGACGACGCGCAGGAGGATCGGCGCCGCGCTGTCGCTGGGCAGGATCAGCTCGTGGTAGACGAGGTCGCCGATCGAGCGGGCCGTGAGCGCGGCCACGGCGACGAGCGGGAGCAGGGCGATCAGGCGCAGCCCGACGAGCCGGGCGAGCAGGCCCCGGCGGCGTGGCCCAGCCTCCTCATCCCCCGCTGGATCGAGCCCGCCGACGATCGCGATGTCGGCCATCGCGCCGACGAGATTCCCGAGCAGCAGCCACGCCACGACGAGCCCGACGACGACCGAGAGGCGCACGACGCTGTCCTGCGTCAGCCCGGCGGCCGTCACGGACGTGGGGCCGACGAACGTGGCCAGGCCGACCGTGGACGGCAACGGGATCACCGGCAGGAGGAGCAGGACGATGCCGCCGCGGGCGAGGAAGCCGCACAGGGCGACGATCCAGAGCGATGGCCGCTCCCGGGTCGCGGCGGCCGCCCGGGCGAGGGCGGTCACGGGCTCGGGCTGGCTCCCCCGGAGGGCGTCGGGGAGGAGGGTGGGGCGCTCGGGAGCGGACCCGTCAGGACCTCGAGCTGGCGGAGGGCGTCCTGGACCAGCGCGATCTCCCGGCCGTAGGTCGCGAAGTCGCCGGCCCGCAGCGCGGTCTGGGCGAGCTCGAAGTGGTCGTTGGCGTACGTGATGAGATCCGGAACGCTCGACGGCAGGCCAGGGGCGCCGGACGGGGTCGGGCTCGGCGACGTGCCGGGCGACGGGTTCGGCGTGGGCGTGGGGGTCGGTCCGCCGCCGCCGCTGCGGGCGAGCAGCAGGTTGATCGATTCCTGGAGCGTGTCGCCCCACACGACCACGGTCGAGGACGCCAGGACGACCTTCTCGAGCTGCGGGAACTTCGAGTTCGTCGACTGGAGGTAGACCGGCTGGAGGTAGATGATCGAGTCCTGGAGCGGGATCACGATCAGGTTGCCCTTGATGACCTTGCTGCCAGATTGGTTCCAGAGCGAGATCTGGGCGGAGATCGTCGGGTCGGCTGAGATCCGCGCCTCGATCTGGACCGGGCCGAGGACGCTCGTGTCCTGGGGGAACTGGTAGACGAACTCCGTGCCCCGTTGCGGGCCGTCGTTCCGTGCCGCCACCCACGCGATCATGTTCGGCCGCTGCACGGGGACCATGGGCTGGAGCAGCAGGAACTCCGGGTCCGGGGCGTCCGGGAGGCGCATGACCACGTAGTAGGCCTCCGGCGGCAGGCCCTGATCGCCGGAGGTCTCGGCGGGCACCGTCCAGAGGTCGTTGCGGAAGAAGAACGTGCTCGGATCGGTGATGTGGTACGTCGCGTACTGGCGGGTCTGGACGTTGAAGAGCTCTTCGGGGACCCGCAGGTGGGTCTGCATCTCGGCCGGCATCTCGGTCAGCGGATGGAACATCCCGGGGAAGACGCCCTCGTACGCCCGGATGATCGGATCCGCCGGGTCGGCGTCGTAGAACGTCAGCGTCCCGTCGTAGGCGTCCTGGACGATCTTCACGCTGTTGCGGATGTAGTTGAACTCCTCACCGGCCAGGCCGCTGCCCGTCGGCAGGTCCGATCCGTCGAACCCCTGAGCGTTCGGGAACTTGTCACTCAGGGTGTAGGCGTCCTGGATGTAGTAGAGCTTCCCGCCGGAGATGACCAGGTACGGATCCTTGTCGAAGTGCAGGAACGGCGCGATGGTCCCGACGCGGTCTTCGAGCGAGCGCCGGAACAGCAGCTTGCTGTCGGCCGTGACCTGGTCGCTGATGAGCAGGTTCAGGTCGCCGAACCGGAGGCTGAACAGGAGCCGGGACAGCGTCGTGTCGAGCCCGATGCCGGTCGAGCCGGTCCACGGCGGCGCGGCCTTGCCGCCCTCGGTGCTCTGGTCGGAGCCGACCGGGTAGTCGAACGCCGACTGCTTCGCGTCCACGACGACGTAACCGGAATCGGCCTCGCCGAAGTAGATCCGCGGCTCCGTGATCGGCGGCGCGCCGACGGTGGACACGGGCGGCAGGTCCCGGATGATGAGGTCCGGCTGCCCGCCATCGGTCGCCTGGTTCACCGGCACCATCGCCACGCCGTAGCCGTGGGTGAACGTGATCCGCTGGTTCACCCAGGACGTCGCCGCGTTGTTGGTCGGCGAGAGCTCGCGGGCGCTGAGCATCACCTGCCGGAGCTGGCCGTTGATGATGTAGCGGTCCGTGTCGACGTCCGTGAAGTTGTAGTACTGGCGGATCGTCTGGAGCTGGTCCAGGGTGTCGCCGAGGGGCCGGTAGTCCCAGATCCGGGCGTTCTGGAACGTGGCCGCTTCCTCGCTCACGGCGGCGGCGGTGATCGGCGCGTCGCCCTTGAACGGCTTGGGGACCCAGTCGTCCAGGCCGAACGCGAGCCGGGTCATCGAGATGTTGTTGATGATGTACGGCTGCTCCTGGGCGAGCTGGTTCGGGGTGACCGTCAGCGACTGGACGAGCGACGGGTACACGCTGCCCGAGCAGGAACGACGCGGCCAGCCAGGCGACGACCGCGAGACCCAGCGGCCAGACCCAGCGCGTGAACGCCGCGCCCACGAGGAACGCGCCCACCAGCGCCGTGATGATCGTCAGCGCGTCGAAGGCGATGAACTGGGCGTTCTGGTCCGTGTAGCTGACGCCGGTCGCGAAGCCCCGGTTCGAGTAGACGAGCTCGAGCTTGTCGAGCTGGTAGCCGATGGCGATCACGATCAGGACGAGCCCGACGAGGAGGCCGAGGTGGACGCGGATCCGGGTCGTGAGCTCGAAGCTGCCGTTCAGCAGGGCCACGAGGTAGCGGCCGCCGGCCAGGATGACCCCGCCGACGAGGAGGGTGTTCACGACGTCCTGGAGCAGCCGGTAGAACGGCAGCGTGAACAGGAAGAACGAGATGTCGCGCCCGAAGATCGGGTCCGCCACCGCCGGTGAACCCACCGGGGCGTACGGCACACGGTGGATGAAGAGCTGGATCGTCTCCCACTGGCTCGCGACCGAGCCGGCGACCCCGAGCGCGATGAGGACGGCGAGGATCGTCAGGCCGATCCGCGCGATCGGGCCGAAGTCGGGCATGTCGTCCAGGCCGAGGCCGGCCCCGCCCGCGTTGTACGGCGGCCGGCCGATGGGATTGCCGGGGCTCGACGGGCCGTCGGCACGATCGCTGTAGGGGCCGGGGTACGAGCCGCGCATCGTCGATCGGCGGCCGGAGCGGTTGCCCTCCTCCGCCTCACGGGCCGCCTCGGCCAGGCGCTCGAAGAACGTGCCGATGCCGGCGTTCCCGGTGCCCGTCCCGCGGGGGACGGACCGGTCGGCCAGGAACAGGCCGGCGAGGAGCAGGATCAGGCTGACGACGAACGTCCCGGCGAACAGCCCGGCCTGCGTGCCGACCCGGGTCCAGAAGACGTTCTCGAAGCTGACGCTGCGGAACCAGATCGCGTCCGTGACGAAGCCGACGATCGTGCCGCCGAGCACGACGACGATCCCGATGATCGCGATGGCGACGAGCAGGCCGATGCGCGGCCCCATCCCGGGGCGCTCGCCGGCGCCATCCTCCGGCCCACCGACGGGTCGGCGCGGAGGGCGACCGCCTCCGCCCGGTCGAGCCCGGCGGCGGCCCTGGCGTCCCGATGGCGGGCGGCGCTCGTCGATGGGTGTCGGTTCGGGGCCCGGCGGAGGGCCGTCGGCCTCGGAATCGTCGGTCGTGTCGTCGTCGCGGGCCAGCGGATCGGGCCGCTCGCCCGCGGGCGTCGTCGTCGGACGGGTCGTCGTCGGGATCGGGCTCGTCCTCGTCCGGCGGGGGCGTGCGCCCGGAAGCGACCTCCTGCCGACGGCGGAGCTCGTCCATGAAATCGTCGAACAGGTCTCGCATCGGTGCGCGGAGTCTAGCGCCCGTTGCTCCGATGCGCCGCCGGGACATCGCCCGGGCCGGCGTGCTCGCCGGCGTGCTCGGCGAGCGGCCTCAGGGCTTGGCGAGCGCCTCCATCGAGCGGCGGAATCCGCCGAGGACCGTATCGGCCAGCTCGTTGGCGCTCATCGTCGCGACCCGGGCGGGCTCGAAGCGGATCCCGACGACGAGCATCGCCGGGGCGTCCCACGGTCGTGCCGGATCCGCGGGCGGGCTCGCCGGCGCGACCTTGAGCTGGAGGCGGTCGTCGTCCTCGAGGATCATCCCGGAGAGCGATCCGGCCAGGCTCGGCCCGACGTGTGCGGCCGGTGGACCCGGCGGCGGCCCGCCGAGCGGCCCGAGATCGCGGAACGTGACGACGCCCGCGTCGTCGGCGACCCAGAACGGGGCGAGCCACCAGCCGCCGTCGAGGTCGGACGGGCGGCCCATGCCGGCACGCAGCAGCCGGTCATGGATGCGGACTTCATGCTCGCGTAGGAACGATGGCCCGGGCGGCGTGGCTCGAAACGACACGGCCGGACGTCGGGCGCGGGTCAGGCCCCGGGCGCCGCCTCTGGACCGGGCGGAGGGGGCGCGGCCGGCTTCGCTTCGGGGCCGGGCGGGACCGCGGTCGCGGCCGGCGCGGGCGCTCCCGGCGTGGCGGAGCTGCCGGAGGGGATCTCGCTCGCGTCGCCGAACAGTCCGGCCGGGATCGGCGTGCCGTCCTCTTCCGCGACTTCGGAGGCGAGGACCGCGCCCTCGGATTCGAGGCGCTGGCGCTCGGCTTCGAGCTCGAGACGCAGCATCTCGATCCGGACGTTCATGTCGGGCGGGGCCAGCGAGGTCAACTCGGCCTCCGATGGCTGATCGACCGTGTCACCGGTCTCGCCGGAGAGGAACCCGAGGAGCCCACCGCGGGGCTTGGGCTGGGAGCGGTTGCGGAGCACCGCTTCGGTATCGATCGAGGTCACGCCCGGCACACCCTCACCGGTGGCGACCAGGGCCGCGCCGCAGGATGGGCAGGTCTCGGCGCCCGCGGGCAGGCTGGCCGAGCACCAAGGACATCGGCTCGAGGCCGCAGTCTCGTCAGGCATGGCCGCATCCTAGCGCGTCGGAGTACCGCCCCGCACCACCCGGAGGTCCCGGGTCGACGTCCGCTGGTACCGCCCCGCCGTCACTCCCACTCGATGGTGGCGGGCGGCTTGGAGCTGATGTCGTAGACGACGCGGTTGACGCCGGGGACCTCGTTGACGATGCGGGACGAGATCTTGCCAGGACGTCGTACGGGAGCTTGGCCCAGTCGGCGGTCATCCCGTCCTCGGACGTCACCGCCCGGATGGCCACGACGTTGGCGTACGTCCGGCCGTCGCCCATGACCCCCACCGAGCGGACGGGCGTGAGGATCGCGAACGATCTGCCAGACGCTGCGGTACAGCCCGGCGGCCTTGATCTCGTCGATGACGATCCAGTCCGCGTCGCGCAGCGTGTCGAGCCGCTCGGCGGTGACCTCGCCCAGGATCCGGATCGCGAGCCCGGGGCCCGGGAACGGCTGGCGATGGACCATCGCGTCGGGCAGGCCGAGCTCGACGCCGACCGCCCGGACCTCGTCCTTGAACAGGTAGCGCAGCGGCTCGATGAGCTGGAACCGCAGGTCGGCCGGCAGCCCGCCGACGTTGTGGTGGGTCTTGATCTTCTGGGCGGCCTTGGTCTCGGGCGTGGCCGACTCGATGACGTCCGGGTAGAGCGTGCCCTGGGTCAGGAAGTCGATCCGGCCGAGCTTCGTCGCCTCCTCCTCGAAGACGCGGATGAACTCGTCGCCGATGATCCGCCGCTTCTCCTCCGGGTCGATGACGCCGGCCAGCCGGCGCAGGAAGCGCTCGCGCGCGTCGACCATGATCAGGCGCATCCCCAGGTTCGCCTCGAAGGTCACCCGGAGCAGCTCGGATTCCTTCTTGCGCATGAGCCCGTGGTCCACGTAGATGCAGGTCAGCCGGTCGCCGACCGCCCGATGGACGAGCGCGGCCGCGACCGCCGAGTCCACGCCGCCCGACAGGGCGCAGATGACCCAGCCCGTCCGAGCCCGTCGCCGCGGCATGCGCGTCGACCCGGGCCCGGATGCCGGCGACGGTCGCGTCCACGAAGTTCGCGGCGGTCCAGGTGGGACGGGCGCCGGCGATGCCGATGACGAAGTTGCGCAGGACGTCGCGGCCGTGGGGCGTGTGGACGACCTCGGGGTGGAACTGGATCGCGTACAGGCCGCGGGACGGGTCGACGAAGCTGGCCAGCGGGCTCGAGTCGGTCTGGGCCGTGGTCCGGAAGCCCTCGGGCAGCCGGGTGATCGAGTCGCCGTGGCTCATCCAGACCGGCTGATCGCGATCGAGCCCCTCGAACAGGCCGTCACCGGCGGTGATCGTCACGGTCGCCGGGCCGTACTCGCGGTGGCCGGTGGACGCCACGTCGCCGCCGAGCTCGTGGGCCATGAGCTGGGCGCCGTAGCAGATGCCGAGCACCGGGATGTGCCCGTTCCAGATGGCCGAGTCGGGCTTCGGCGCATCGGTGTCGTAGACCGAGTTCGGCGAGCCCGAGAGGATGATCGCCTTGGGGCGCCGCGCGCTCGATCTCCGCCCACGGCGTGTCGTGCGGCAGCAGCTCGCTGTAGACGTTGAGCTCGCGGACGCGCCGCGCGATGAGCTGGGCGAACTGGCTGCCGAAGTCGAGGACGATGACCCGGTCGGGCTCGAGCGCCTCGGTCGGCGGCAGGTCGTCGGTCGGGGTCCGCTCCGGCGCGGGTGCGTTGAGTGCGGTCTCGAGGTAGGCCTCGACCTCGGCGTCGTCCGGGGCGAGCACCCGGTGGCCGGCGTTGGCCGCCTCGCCGTGGACGGTCTTGCCCCGATCGCGACCCGCCGCGCTTGGCGTGGTCGCCTCCGGCTGCGCGGTCGCCTCCGGCTGTTCGCCGGTTTCGGGTTTCTCCTCGACCGCGTCCGCCAACCGCCGCCCTCCGCTCCTCGCCCGCCTTGGCCCGAAGTCTACCCGCCCGGGCTGGGGAACGGTCAGCGGGCGGGCTTGCCCCGGAACGTGCCGGAGACCTGGACGCGGCCGTCCGCGTCGCGCGTGTAGAGGAACGACTGGCTGCCGATCCGGACCGAGAGCCGGTACGAGCCGTCGTCGTTCAGGTTGGCGTTGCCGGTCATCGCCAGGCCCGGCGTGTACGCACAGCGGGTGAAGTCGATCCGCGTGCCCGCCGAGCCGGCACGCATCGTCAGGGTCCCGCCGTGGTCGCAGCCGAGGGAGATCGGGTCCGTGTCGAAGCGGTAGTTGTAGTCGTCCGAGTTGAGGAGCGTGTCCTCGATCGAGGTCGCGAACTCGCTCGCCGTCCCGTAGCTCGCGGCGGTCCGCAGCGGGTTGGCCACGTACGGATCCGCGACCGCGCCCTCGCACACGTGTGATCCGCGTGGCGGGCAGGACGTCGGCGCCCAGGAAGGCCGTGATCGCGTCGTCCGGGCACGAGAGCCCGCGCCCGAAGATGACATGCGGGCCGCCGGTCTGGACGAAGAGGTAGGCGTCGTTCATCCGGCTGTAGATGCGCATCGCGTTGGCCAGCGGCGTCGCCGGGTCGAGCGTCGCGGTCAGCACGAACGTCGGGTACGGCGCGTCCACCACGGCCGGGATCCGCGGGTCCACGGTCGGGGTGTTCGGCCACCACAGGCACGGGGCGTCGCCGAAGTACGTGCTCGAGAGGCGGAGCTTCTCGACGCCGGCCTTCTTCGCGTCCTCGACCCAGGTATGGAGCCGGGCGATCGGGTCGCCGGCCGTCGGGTAGTAGGCGTAGTCCTGGCACTCGACCGCGAAGTACATCGCGTCGGAGTAGGTCGGGTCGGGGATCGCCTCGAGCGTCTCGGGATCCACGTACAGGCTGTCGTAG
Organism: uncultured Chloroflexia bacterium; assembly: GCA_963849405.1. Taxonomy (GTDB): domain Bacteria; phylum Chloroflexota; class Limnocylindria; order Limnocylindrales; family CSP1-4; genus C-114. The sequence goes on along the minus strand of CAWKHG010000005.1, from coordinate 416,595 downwards.
GCGAGCCGGACGAGCGGCACGTAGTTGCCTCGCGTCGCCGCGGTGATCGCCCGCTGGAGGAGCATCCGGCTGAACTGCGAGTAGACGTAGCCGGCTGCGGCGTTGTCGAGGAGCGCCGGCGTCAGCTCGCGCTTGACGAGCGTGCCCTTCGCGGTCGGGAAGCTGACCGAGATCGGCGCCTCGAGGAGCTTCTTGCGCAGGGCGTCGTAGCCGACGAGTGCGCCGGCCGCCGCATCCCGCCGGCAGACCCGGTCGGAATCACAGGCGTTGAGCGTCGCGACCAGGGCATCGTCGAAGGCGCGGACCTCCTCGCGGTAGAAGGCCGGCGCATCGATCGCGAGGTCGACCGGCCCGTCGATGAAGAGCGACGCGACGTTGGCCGGGTGGGCCGCCGCGTACGTCTGGACGTACTGCGTCCCGTAGCTCTCGCCGTAGAGCGCGAGCTTGTCGACGCCGAGGTAGATCCGGAAGGCCTCCAGGTCCTCGACGGCCTGGCGGGTCGAGTAGAACGGCAGGTCGGCCGGGTCGGCCTTCGTCTCGGCCAGGCAGGCGTCCACGTAGCGCCTTGGCGTCCCGGGCCATCGCGTCGAACTGGGCCGGGTCCGTCGGATCGCTGTCGGTCTGGTAGTAGGCCGCGGTGGCGACGGGGCAGCCCAGCGGCTTCGACATGCCGACGCCGCGCTGGTCGAGGAAGACGATGTCGTAGTGGTCCGTGATCGACTCGGCGAAGGCGGACGTGTAGTCGTCGGCGCTGGCCAGGCCGCTCGAGCCGGGCCCGCCGGTGATCGTCACGAACACGCCCTTGCGGTCCTTGGCGGCGCGCTTGATCGCGAACGTCACGTCCCAGGTGGGCCCGCCGGCCGTGAAGTGGTCGCGCGGCACGCCCAGCGTGATGCACTTGAACTCGCTGTCGGGGCAGTCCTGCTCCTTGACGAGCGTCGGCGTCTGCGGGAGGGCGGTCGGGCCGGGGATGAGCGCCGGGGACGACGAAGGAGCGGCCGACGGGCTGCCCGCGGCGCCGGACGCGGCCGGGCTCGGGGACGCGGCCGCGCCGGAGGGAGCCGCCGAGGACCCGGAGCCCGGCGTCGCGGCGTTCGAGGCGGCCGCGCCGGATGCGCCCGGAGCTGCGGATGGGGCCGGCGGGTACGTCCAGCCTCCGGACGAGGAGCTGCCGCAGGCCGCCAGGACGGCGAGGACGATGGCGAACGTGGCCGCCGACAGGGCGAACCTCGACCGCGATCTGGGCATGGCGGGGGGACGCATCGGCGGCATGGTACCAACCGGGGCGGCCCCGAAAACGGGCAACGTCGCGGTCCGGAACGCAGCGAAACGGCGCCCGGAGGAGGCGCCGTTTCGTGCTGCCCAGCGGTGGAGGGAGGAGGAGCCGCCGGGCGGGAGATCGTTTGGTTGGGTCGGCGGTCAGCTCCGGCGGGAGCGGGCGGGCCGGCGGGTGGGACTGTGGCCGATCCGGGCGGCCGCGACGTCGAGGGTGATGAGGACCGCGATCGAGAAGGTGAGCAGCGCCGCGGCGTCCATGGCTAGCGTGCGCTCCAGTACGCGACCTTCGGGGCCCGGCGCCGGCCGGTGCCGATGGATCCGACCGCGTCGCCGATGATCGTCCCGACCACGACGGACGCCGCGACCAGCGCGACGAGGATCCCGACGAGGATGAGCGCGCCGGTGACGAACCCGACCGCCACGAAGGCGAGGATCGCGACCGGCACCGCGATGAGCGCGACGAGCGCGGTCATGCCGCCATCTCCTCGATGGGTCGTCGTCAGCGGGTGCAGCCCAGCTGAAGGCCCAGGCGGGCTCGACGGGGATCACCCGATCGGCCGTCTCACCCGCCTGGCGGGCGACCGCGGCGAAGAACCTGGCCCGGCGCGGCGAGACGATGCGGCTGTCCTTGCAGGGACAACCTGGAACGAGGCACGCGCTCCGCAGGGACGGGGGCGGTGGGGCGACGGGGTCGTCGAGGATCGACGATGTGGAACTGCTCGGGGTGGTGCATGGAACGCTTGCCTCCTTTCCCGGATCCCCTGCCTCCGTGGCCGGGTGACCCGATGAGGAGAGACTGCGCTCACGACCTGCCCGGCGCGGCGGACGGGAGGCGAATCCCGCGCTGGACGATCGCGCGCATCCGGCATCGTCATCTGTCGATGGCGCCGGGCTGGTCGTCCCCGCGACGCCCCTCAGTCGCGGTTGCGCATCGCGTCGGCGGCCATCTCGAAGTAGGCGTCCAGCCGCCGCGCGACGTCCGGTGGCGGGGCACAGGCCGCGATCGCGGCACGCATGTGGACCAGCCACAGGTCGCGCTCGGCCGCCCCGATCGCGAACGGTGCGTGGCGCATCCGCAGCCGCGGGTGGCCGCGCTCGTCGTCGTAGGTCCGCGGGCCGCCCCAGTACTGGGCGAGGAAGAGGGTCAGGTGGCGCCGCGCCGGGGCGAGGTCGGCCGGTTCCGGGTAGAGCCGCAGCAGCTCCGGGTCGCCGGCCACGCCCAGGTAGAAGCGATCGACCAGCGCCTCGAAGAAGGGCATCCCGCCCGCGGCGTCGTAGAGGGTGGTCTCTTCGGTCATCGGTCAGTCGCGGGACCGGCGGCGCCGGCCACCGGGAAACGAACCCGCCTCAGCGGCTCCGCTGCCAGGACTTGCCCTCGGTCTGGACCGACGGCGCGTAGACCATCTCGACCTGGTGCATGTCGGCGATCGTGCGGGCGCCGAGGGCGGCCATCGACTGGCGCAGCGCGCCGATGAGGTTCTCGGAGCCGTCCGTCACGTGGGCCGGGCCGAACAGGATCCGCTCCAGCGTGCCGACGGTGCCCACCTTGATCCGGGTGCCGCGCGGCAGCGTCGGTGACGGGGCCGCCATCCCCCAGTTCGTGCCGCCGCCCGGGGCCTCGGCCGCTCGCGCCAGCGGGGAACCGAGCATCAGTGCGTCCGCGCCGGCCGCCAGCGCCTTGGCCAGCTCGCCGCCACGGCGCATCCCGCCGTCCGCGACGACCGGGACGTAGCGACCGGTCTCGGTGAAGTAGGCGTCGCGGGCCGCCGCGACGTCGCTGATCGCGGTCACCTGCGGGACGCCGATGCCGAGGACCTCGCGGGTCGTGCAGGCCGCGCCCGGCCCGACACCGACGAAGACGGCCGCGGCGCCCTGCTCCATGAGCGCGAAGGCCGCCTCGCTGTTCGTCGTGTTGCCGACCGCGACCGGGATCGGCATGAACCCGGTGAACTCCTCGAGGCTGAGCGGGTCGTAGCCGGTCGCGAGATGCCGGGCGCTGCTGACCTGGCTCTGGACGAGGAACAGGTCCGCGCCGTGCTCCGCGCAGAACGGGCCGAACCGTCGGGCCGCGGCGGGCGTGGCGGCCACGGCAGCCGGGGTCCCGGCCTCGTGCAGCTCCTCGAGCCGGCGGGCGATGAGGTCCTCGCGGATCGGCTCCTTGTAGGCCGCGGCGAGCAGGTCCTGGACGTCGGCGTCGGGCGCGGCGGCGATCCGGCCGAGGATCTCGGCGGGCTCGTCGTAGCGGGTCTGGACGCCTTCGAGGTTGAGGATCGCGAGGCCGCCGAGGCGAGCTAGGACGCCCGCGAACGCCGGATCGACGACGGCATCCATGGCCGCGGCGACGATCGGGATCGACAGCGGCAGGCCGCAGAACTCCTGGACGAGGTCGACGTCGTTCGGCTCGATCGTGCTGTGCCCGGGGCCAGGCTCACGTCCTCGAAGCCGTACGTGGGTCGGATCGTGTCGACCTTCGAGTGGAAGATCCGGCGACTCGCAGCCGGCGTCGCGATGGTCCCGTCCGCCTGCGTCATCCGATCTCGTTCCTCCGCCATCCGCGCGCCCGGTTGCCTCGACCGGACCTCCACAGTCTACCGGAGGCCGCCCCGCGCCCGGCTCGACGCTCTGTTCTCACCTGACCGTGTTCCTTCCGTCGGGGGCGATCTTCGAACCAGAGGGCGCGGACCGGATCGAGCAGGTTCTCCTCGATCCGCCGGATCGCCTCGCGGTAGCCGGGCCAGATCACCTCGTCGATCGCCTGCTGGAGAGGGACCCAGCGGTAGCGGTCGTGCTCGTGGGACAGGACGGGCTCGGCGCCGAACCGGACGCGCGCGGCGAACACGGCCGTGGTCACGATCGCGTCGGCGTCGGCGTGGTGGAACGGGATGACGAGGTCCAGATCGAAGAACTCCTCCACGACCGGGCGGGCGTAGCCCGTCTCCTCGAGGAGCTCGCGGAAGGCGCCCTCCACGACGCGCTCATCGGGCTCGAGGGTGCCGGCGACGCCCTGCCACAGGCCGGGCATCACGCGCCCCGGCACCCGCCGCATGAGCAGGACCTCGGGGCCGGGTGGCGCCTCGCGATAGACCCAGACGTCGACGATGTCCGGGCGGAACATCAGCCGAGCCGGCCGACGCCGGCCGCGGCGGTCGGGAAGCCGATGGCCCGTGCGAAGCCGGCCTCGATCCGATGGAGCTGCTCGAGGTGCATGAGATCGTGGACCCCGGCGAAGAGCAGCCACTCCCCGCACCGCAACCGGCCCACCAACGGGTGCTCGAGCGGGCACGGGTCGGTCTCGTGGCCGGCGATCGAGCGAGCGGCCCGGACGATGATCTTCTGGCTGCGGGCGATGCCGGCGAGGAGCTGCTCCCGCGACGCGTCCCGCCGACCCGGAACGCCCGGGACGACTGGACTGGCGCCCGCCGGCCAGCGCCCCGACGCAGCCAGCGCACCCGCGTAGGCGAGCCCCTCCCGCGCGGTGATGTCGTGACCGATCGCCTCGGCGACCGTCCAGTCCTCCTCGCCGCCGGGCGCCGCGAAGGCCGCCGCCGGCAGGCGCCCAACGATGTCCGTGAGGGCATCGGCGATGGCCGCCAGCTCCCCGACCACCCGATCGGCGCTGCCGGGACCGGCGCGACGGCGCACCTCGCGCCGGACCGAGATGAACTTGCCCTCCTCGATGCCCTCGTATGCCGCGACGATGTCCGGGGCGCCGGTTGCGAGCGCCTGGAGCCAGTCGGTCATCCCGCCAGGGACCGGATCAGAGCCGCTCGATGCGCTCGACGGGGAGGACGAAGACCGTCGCGCCGCCGACCTCCACCTCGAGCGGGTAGGGCATGAAGAACTCGCCCGGTTCCATGATCGGCGGCATCGGGTTGACGACCTGCGTCCGGGCCTTGCAGTTCGCGGCGATGATCTCCATCACCTCGTCGACCGCAGGCTCCTCGACGCCCAGCAGGATCGTCGCGTTCGACTGCTTGAGGAAGCCGCCGGAGGAGTGGAGGCGGGTGGCGCGGTACTGCTTCTCGAGCAGCGCGTCCACCAGGGCGCCGGCATCCTCGTTGTGCACGATGGCGACGACGAGTTTCACGGCGCGAGTATAGGCGACGATGCGTCGAGCGCCGGTCGAACGCGCAGGCTCGCAGATCGACGCTCAGCACGCTTTCGCGGGGGGTACTCTGTCGGTCGGAGCGCGCGGATCGGTCGTGCCCTGACCGCACCGGCGAACCATCCAACGGCCCGACGGCCGATCTGCAGGAGTGACGCGTGACCAAGGATTCCGGCACCGGATCGACGAGCCCGACATCCATGATCGCCGAGGTCGCCGCGGCACTCGCGCGGCGTCGATGACCTCGACGAGGGGCTTGGCCGGCTGCTGTCGGTCGCCGGGACGGCGGTCGGCGCGCCCGTCGGCGCGATCTACCTCCAGGACCCGGACCGCTCCGGGCTCCAGCTCGCCGTCACGATCGGGCTCGACCCGTCCCACCGCTCGGCGGTCGAGGACGCGCTCGATGCCGAAGGCGATGCGGTCGGCGCGGTCGCCCGCGAGCGGGTGACCCTCGTGACCACGAGTGGCGCCTTCGTGGCCGCGGCGGGTGTCGCGGCCGTTTCGATCCGGCCCATGCTCATCGCCCGGGGCGGCGTCGAGCTGCCGCTCGGCGTGCTCGCGGCTCGCCTGGGACGAGCCGCACACCGAGACCGCCGAGAGACGGCCCTCCTGGATGCCATCGCCGGCCTGTGCGCCGTCGCCGTGGACCGCAACCGCCTCGCCTCGATGGTCGCCGAGCGGTCCGAGTGGTTCGAGCGGATGGCCCACACCGATCCCCTGACAGGCCTGGCGAACCAGCGCACGTTCGACCGGGTCCTCGAGCTCGAGCTCGCCCGGGCCGGCCGGCAGGGCAGCGAAGTGTCGGTCGCGATCTTCGACCTGGACGGGTTCGCCGCGCTCAACGAGCAGCAGGGCCACCAGGCCGGCGACGATGTCCTCCGTTCGGTCGCGTCGGTGCTGGCCGAGTCGGTTCGCCTCGTGGACACCGTCGCGCGCCACGGCGGCGACGAGTTCGTGGTCATCGCGCCCGGCGCGGCCGGTGCCCTCGTCGCCCGGCGCGTCCTCGACGGGATCGCCGCCCTGGCGCCGGTCGGCGGACGCCCGATCACGGTCTCGGCCGGGATCGCCCGCTTCCCGACGGACGGCACGACATCGGACGACCTGCTCGCCGCCGCCGGCGTCGCGCTCGACCGCGCCCGTATCGGCGGGCGGCGGGAAGATGGAGATCTCGGCGATCGAAGCCGGCTGACGCCGGGGGTCAGGCCGAGGGGCCGACGACGCCCTTCACGAGGATCGGTGAAGTCGGGGCCGTCGGGTTCGGGCCGGGCTCGCGGGTCAAGGCCACGACCGCGCCGGCCGGCACCGGGCCAGGCTTGCCGCTCATGAACGCGAGCCGCCGCCGACTGGCTCAGCGCCCCGGCCGGGATCGGCGCGTTCGCGCCGACGATGACCCAGACCTCGTAGACCTCGTTCGCCGCGGCGGCGGGCAGGCCCTTCACGACCATCGCGGCGTCGCCGTTCGAGGCGATCGCGATCAGCCCGTCCTGCCCACCGGCCGTGGCCGGCGCGAGGACGGCCATGACCGCACCCGGCGTCCGCGCGATCGTCAGGACCTCCTCGACCCGCTGCTGGTAGGCCTGCGCGTCGGTCAACTGGGTCTGCAGCCGGACGTTCCAGACGCCCAACGCGGCGATGGCGAGCACGGCAGCCAGGCCGAGCACCCAACCGAAACGCGGAGCACGCGATCGCGCCGCGATCGGCCGGAACTGTTCGACGTTCGAGGCAGCCACGGGCCGCGGCAGGACCGCCGGAGCGACGCTTGGAACGGTCGCCGGCGCACGCTCGCGCAAATCAGCCGCGGCCGCGGCCATGATCCGCTCCCGCAGCGCCGGCGGCGGCTCGACCTGCTCGACCGATGCGGTCAACGCCGGCACCACGCTGCCGAGCTCGGCGAACTCCTCGTGGGCCTCCTGGCACGTCGCGAGGTGCTCACGCACGGCGCGCTCCTCGTCGGGCGTCAGCGCCCCGAGGACGAACCCGGCGGCCTGGTCGCGCGCTTCGTCGCAGGTCATCGCGCGTCCTCCGCCACGGCGTAGGAGCCGGCGGAATCCATCGCGCCACCGCCCCATCGCCGAGCAGCGACCGGCGCATCGCCAGCAGCCCGAGCCGCATCCGGCTCTTCACGGTGCCCAAGCGGCGTGTTCGTTCGAACGGCGATCTCCTGCTGCGTCAGGCCGCCGAAGTAGGCGAGCTCGATCGCCTCGCGCTGCACATCACTGATCTGACTCAAAGCGGAGCGGACCGCGTCGCGGTCGAGGCCCGCGGACACCTCGGGCCAGAGGTCGGGCAGGGTCAGGCCGGCCGGCGGCACGTCCTCGCGGTCGGGCAGCTCGATGGTTGGCCGGCGACGGCGGACGGCATCCACGGCTCGGTGGTGGACGATCGACAGGAGCCAGGTCTTCACGCTGCCCCGTCCGCGTTCGTACCGGGCGGCATTTCGCCAGGCTCCCAGGAATGCGTCCTGGACGACGTCTTCGGCCGCGCCGGCGTCGGACGTGATACGGAGGGCGATCGAGTAGGCCATGGTCCTGTAGCGGTCGTACAACTCCTCAAGCGCCTCGAGACGACCTTCGGCGACTTGGTCGAGGACGGCTCGATCCGCCTCGTCCGCCTCTGTCGACGGTCGGCCGGCCGGGGGCGTTCCGGTGTCGGTCATCGAGATATGCGCACGGGAGGGCTCGAAGGTTCATCGGCCGCCGCCTCGCGGGGGCGTCCGCGCAACGCCGCGAGCTCGGGCAGGCGGTCGGCGACCGTGGCCACGATCGTATCGAAGACCGCCTCGAACGGCGCGGTGGCATCGATCACGGCGAACCGATCGCGGCTCGGCCGCCGCGAGGGCCAGGAACCCCGCTCGCACCCGCTCGTGGAAGGCGAGGTCGAACCCGGCCTCGAAGCGCGTGGTCTCGTCGGCCGACTTGCGGGACAGCCCAAGCTCCGCGGGCAGGTCCAGCACGATCGTCAGGTCGGGCCGAAGGCCATCGGTCGCGAAGCGCTCCAGCGTGCGCAGCTCGTCGCGCGGCAGGCCGGCGCCGTAGCCCTGGTAGGCGAGCGTCGAATTGGCGAACCGGGCACACACGACGACCTCGCCGCGAGCGAGGGCCGGGCCGATCACCTCCGCGACGAGCTGGGCGCGCGCGGCATTGAAGAGCAGCGCCTCGGTCCGGGGGTCCGGATGCGCGGCGGGCGCATCGGCCGTGCCCGGGTGCAGGAGGACCGTCCGGATGCGCTCCCCCGCCACCGTGCCGCCGGGCTCGCGCGTCAGCGTCACGGTGAGGCCGGCCTCGACGAGGCGCGCCCGCAGCGCTTCGGCCTGGCTGGTCTTGCCCGAGCCCTCGGGTCCTTCGAGCGTGATGAAGCAGCCGCGAGGGACCGCCGCCGGATGCGTCGTCACGGAGGGAGTGTACCGAAGCGGGTCGGCCATTCATCCGGGGCGGGCTCCGGCGCGAACCTTCAGTCGATGGCCGAAGATGGCCGCGCAAGCCGTCGGCGAGGGTCCGGACGGACAGGAGGACGAGGGTGAGGTTCCAGCCAGTCGCGCGCCGCTCGCTGCTCGGCGCCACTGCGCTCGCCCTTGTCCTGTTCGTGTGCGTGCCCGCGGTCGCTCTCGCGCACCCGCTCGGCAACTTCACGATCAACCACTACGCCGGCCTGCGGGTGGAGCCGGACCGGATCGACCTCGACGTCGTCATCGACCAGGCCGAGCTGCCCGACGTTCACCGAGCGCCAGCGCATCGACACCGACGGCGACGGGTCCGTGAGCGACGAGGAGCTCGACGCGGAGCGGCTGGTCGCCTGCGGGCGGCTGGCCGGATCGCTGCACCTGACGGTCGACGGGAAGGCCGTGGCGTTGACGGCGTTCGCGGCCGGGATGTCCATGCCGCCCGGGCGCCGCGGGGCTGTCCACGATGCGCACCGTCTGCGAGTACTCGGCGCCCGTCTCGGTCGGGAGCGGCGGCGCGACCGTCGCCTTCGAGGACCGCTCGTTCCCGCAGCGGATCGGCTGGCGCGAGATCCGCGTCCAGGGCGACGGCACGACGGTGTCCGATGGCTCGACCGTCTCGTCGGACGGCAAGCGCGCGTCGGCGGACCTCGCGGTGGACCTCGGGAGCGGACGACTGACCGCCTATCCGGCTTCGCTGATCGCGCAACCGCCCTCGATGACCGGGGTGAGCTTCCGAGTCCAGGCCGGCGGGGCGCCCCTCGCGCCCTACACCGCACCCGACGCCAGCCCGCTCCCCGGCGTGCCCCAGCCGACCGCTGCCGCGACGCCGAGCCCGACGCCCGCCGGGATCGGTTCGGTCGTGGCGCCGGTGGTCGCGGCGCCCGGTCCGACCGCGATCCCGGGCGCGGCGAGCATCCCGACCGGCGCGGTGCCGGGCGGCGTCCAGGACCAGATCGCCGGCCTGCTGGCGACCAAGGACCTGAGCCCGCTCGCGCTGATCGGTTCCCTGCTGCTGGCCGCGTTCCTGGGCGCCCTGCACGCGATCTCGCCCGGCCACGGCAAGACGGTGATGGCGGCCTACCTCGTGGGTTCGCGCGGGTCGGCTCGCCACGCCGCGGCGCTTGGGCTGACCGTGACCGTGTCGCACACGCTCGGCGTCCTGGCGCTGGCCGCGGTCGCGCTGTTCGCCGCGCAACTCATCCCGCCCGAGCGGCTCTATCCGATCCTGGGCCTCGCCTCGGGGGTGACGGTCATCGGCATTGGCGTGCTGGCTGCTCTTCGGCCGGCTTCGGCTCATGCGGACGTCGCGAGCGCTCGCGGCTGCGCACGCCGCGGAGCGCCACACGAGCACGAGCACGGCCACGAGCATCCGCACGAGCACGAGCACCCGCACGAGCACGAGCACGCGGCGGAAGCGGCGGCCGGCGAGCACAGCCACGGCGGCGTCCGCCACTCGCACGTGCCGGCCGGCGGCGACCTGACCTGGCGCAGCCTGTTCGCCCTCGGCCTTGCCGGCGGCCTCGTCCCGTCGGCGTCGGCGCTGCTCCTGCTGCTCGGCTCCCTCGCCGCGAACCGCGCCGGCTACGGCCTCGTGCTGGTGATCGCGTTCGGGGCCGGGATGGCGATCGTGCTCGCCGGCATCGGCCTTGCGCCTCGTCTACGCCACTCGCTGGATCGAGCGCGTCCCGCGCGGCTCCTCATTCCAGCGCGCCTGGGACCTGCTCCCGCTCGGCACGGCCCTGGTCGTCGTGATCGCCGGCATCTACCTCGACGAGCCAGTCGCTCCTCGTCACGTTCTAGGGCGCAGCAGCGCAATCCCTTACCCTCGCGTACATGCCTATTCCGCGACTCTTCCAATGGCGGCGGAGTAGCTCCGCGAGAGCTCGCGCCGATCAAGGCTGGAAGCGAGTCGTGGTCATTTTCACGCGGCCCGCCCGGGATGTTGCTCGACTCGACGTGGCCGTTGGCCCGTGCATCCCAACGCCCACTCGCAAGCGGCCGCTCGTAGGCGTGACCAACCAGGAGCAGGGCGACGAGACGCGCTACGAAGCTCTGTACCTGCTCCTGGTTCGAGACGGGAGCGGTCCCTGGGAATCGACGACCACCGCGGGCGAGGGACGGCTCCACGTGTTTAGTCGTGCCTTCGTCGATGCCCTCGCGGAGGTCAACCGCGAACTGCTCCTGAGGATCGACGCTCGCCCGAAGGACCATGACTGGATCTTCGAACCCACGTTGGCTCTTGCCGAAGCGTGGTTCGCGGCCATTCGTTGGCCGGATCCGAACACAACTCCTTCGGGAAGGGTCAGATCTGAATTGGTCGAAGCTTGTGCCTGGGCACGGGTCGCGCGAGAGCGGGATCAGAACCTGTACTGCTGGTCAGGCCCAGGCTTCAACCCCTGGGTGACGCCTGAACGCATCGGGCGCCTGGCGGCTCGACTTACTCGCGAGTGAGGGGTCGCTTGGGCCGGAAGACGCCATGACGAGAGGCTCTGGGCGCCCGCGACCGTCTCGCGAGTCGGACCTCCGGCCGGAGGCCACCCGGATTCGCGCTGCGGCCGACCTGGTCGTCGAGACCCATCGCCTCGTGATCGAAGCCGCGAGGAAGCGGGACGAGGGACGCGAGGCGATGGATCGATGGGACGAGGCGGCCCGCCAGTTCCACGAAGCGGTGAGGCTCCTCTATTCGGAAGACTTCGAAGCCAGCCTCGAGAAGCTCCGCACGGGCGACCCGATAGCGGTCGAGCCAGCGATCACGTTTCTCGAAGCCGACCCATGGTGCTTTCGGTCGGGCTACGCGAAGGAGACGATCCTCCGGTTCCTCCCGCGCGCCACGCTGACGGAGGAGCAGGCGGAGCGCCTCAGGGTCGTCGTTCTCCATGCGGTCGACATAGGCGACCGTCGTGAGTTCCGCGGTTACAGCCGGTCGGCTCGCCACGTCGTCGACGATGCCCTCCGCTCGGAGCTCCTGAGCCGGCTGCGGTCTGGCGATCCGAGCCGCGCACGGCGCGCCCTCTGGGTCCTCGAGGCTCTTGACGAGCCGTTCGGTCCAGACGACCGAGCACGCGTCCTCGAGCTGCTCGAGGCGGCCGCGACTGACGCGCGTTGGTGGCGTGTAGCGCATTGGGTCGAGCACATCGCCCGGCGCCACCGCGACGCCACCTGGGCGGCCAGCCTGCTCGATCGCGCGACGAGCGATGCGCCGGACGCCAACGCTGCGCTCCGTCTCCTGTGGGCCGCGGGCGCGATTCCCTCGTCAGCGCAGAAGGCGGTGCTCGGCCGGGCGGTGTTGCACGAGATCCAGTCCGACGGTGTCTCGTTCGAGCCGGTCGCGGTGCTGGCCGACACGCCGGGCCTCCGCAATGACCTCGTTGAGCTGTACCGCCGCGCCGAGGACCCGGACCTCCGCCAGCGGACGTGGTGGGCAATCAACGCGATCCGGCAGTCGACCGGGGACGATTGGCCGGGCGACCTCCTCACCTAGGCGGGTACGATCGCGCGGCCGGGTCCGACGACGGGCTTCTGAGGTTCAGCTCGCGGGCCCGGCGCTCTGCTCCGCCAGGGAGACGGAGTGGACGGGCAAACGTCCACATCGGTGGCAACAATTCGCTCCCAGCCAATGTCGAATGCCCTCACGCGGAGGTCCTTGGGTGGATCGCCAGCCGGGACTCGGACGAACCGATGGGTGCTTGACACAAAGCCCCCACCGCTCAGCATGGCTCTCCTGGCCCACCACACGCGGGGTTGCCCACGCCTGAAGCACAAGTGCTGCCGCCGACGTCTTCTCGCAAATGGAACCCGACGGCTTGGAACGGACACTGGATGCATCGTGAAAACCGGATCGTTTGGCTGCTCATCGCAGTCCTTGCGGTTGTCGTTGTCGTCGGGCTTTGGTCGAATCGGACGCTCACGGGACTAGAACGACTCGAACACGATGCCGCGGCGTCGCTGACCTATCCAGGATCGACCGTGATCCGTCAGTTCGGTCACAAGGGCGGCGGATTCGGCATCGATGGGCCAGACGTTTCATGGACGACCCGACAGTTCGGGAGCGGCGACCCGGTCGAACCGATCATCGCGTTCTACCGCCAGGAGCTGGCGTCGACCGGATGGGCGACCGGGGGCGGGTCGAGCATCATTGGTGCCGGGATTGAGCGGCTGATATGCGCCTGGCACAAGGACGGGATCGTCGTCCGCATCAGTTTCTGGAAGCAGGACTCCTGGGCGAAGCAGCACCCTCGAGATGTCCAATACCCGACGGTCTTCGAGGTCTCTTTGATCGAGGCCAATCCCCGTCGAAATGAGACCGCGTGCGCCAGCTGAAACCTCGATGACTATCTTCTTTCCCCGGCTGCCGCGACTGCGAGGCCTGTGACGTGAAGCAGCAAGAGTCAGCTCAAGATGCGCCGGCAGCCCGTCTCGGTGCCTCGGGAGCAGCCTTGTTCTGGCTGCTGCTCGGCGTGGCGACCAGCTTCATCGCGCTTCTGGCCGTTTCGAACGGCATCGGCGCGCTGGTGATCTTCGGGCCATGGGCGGTCGTGTCATTCGCCCTCGCGGTTCGGCTCTTGCTTCGACCACCGGAGCGCCGGGCCCTGCAGACGTCCCTTGCGCTCGCTGTGGTCTCCCTCGGCCTCAGCCTCCTCGGCTTTGGCGTGTCGCCAACACCCGACTATTGGCTGTCTCCGATCGTTCTGGCCATCCTGTCCGGGGCCGTGGTCATGTACTCCGTCCTTGCGCTGAAGGCTCGACCGGCCACCTACCAGCGATCGTCCTCGGGCGGAGACACCATCTGGGCACAACGAGCCGCACTCGTGATCCTCTTCGGCGGCCTCGCGATCGTTGTCGGCTCATTCACAAGGTGGGGCGCCTGCGCGGGTATCCCATGCGAAGGCCCGATGCAGCTGTTCTCGATCTGGGAGCGAACCGGGGTCAGCTTCGGCCCGGGCATCGTGACCGCCACGCTCGGCCTCTTCATCCTGGCTCTAGGGATCGATGCCACCCGCGGACCCGGCCGCGCGCTGCCGGCCGAACTGCCACTCACAGCGGCATCGGTCGTGCTCATCGTCGTGGTCTGCTTCGTCGTGAGGGTCCACGTGGTGCCGCTGTACAAGGTCTACCCGGGGTTTGAGGGCCCGATCCTCGTCGGCCTCGGTGCGACGGCTGCCTTGCTCGCCAGCCTGCGGCAACGGCGCACCAGGTTGCGGGAGATCATCGAATGACGAGGACTGGGGCGGCCGCTAACCTCGGGTCATGACCAACGACGGCTCGCGATCGCCCTCGTCGCCGTCGTGGCTAGCGCCTGCGCCACTGCCCGGCCCTCGCTTCCACCTGGTGCGATCGCTGTCCCGACGGACGACAACATCGTGCAAGCGGCGGCGACAGGGATGGCCTGCACCCTCGAGGGTTTGGTGCCGCCCCTTGGCGGCGAGCTCGCGGGCGATCCTTCCGACCTGGCTTGGCCCGTCTGGTTGCGAGCCGAAGATGGTCGGGGGATCTACGTCGTTTGGCCGCGCGGTTTTTCGGTGCAATTCGATCCCGATCCCACCTTGCTCGACGAGACCGGAGCTCCGATAGTTCGGACCGGAAGCACCGTTCACCTCCAGAAGACAAGCCCCGGTGAAGACGGGACGAGGGACCATCCCTATCTCGCCGACGGCCTTTGGGACACTGGCGGTCGCTGCTACGTCCAGAAGTCATAGCAACGGACAAACGGATGCGCCCCGGGGGCCGATGGCCACCGGGGCGCGAGACATGAACCCAGACGTTGATCAGAGCGGCAGGTGGCCCGGATCGTGGTGGGTGTGGGCGTAGCCCTGGTTCGGGCCGGCGATGAACGGGAACGCAGCCATGAAGGCGTGATCGTTCGCGTCGACGCCGTCGCCGATGCTGTTGTTCGGGGAGAGGTTCGGCACGCCGTAGAGCGTGTGGAGCTGAGCCCCGAAGCCGTCCGCGATCGCGCGGAGCTCCATGTCGACCACGTCGTCGCCAAGCCGGCGGCCGTTCGGCCAGGCCTGGAGATCGGCGGCATCGTCATAGAAGGCACCGAGCCGGCGGCAGGTCCCGACATCGTCCGTCGCACTGTCAGCAGTGCAGGGAGCGATGGCGGTGTTCAGGCGCAGCTCGTCCGCCAGGACCCCACCGGTGAAGTTCAGGCCGGGCAGGCCCTGGAGCAGGATGAGCGCCAGGTCCGTGCGGCCCGTCGTCCGGGTGTCGGGGAGTGACGGGTACAGGAAGTTGATGAGGCCGGCGAGCTCGGGCTTGAGGTAGTACTTCAGGAACACGGAGTCGCCCGAGACCGGACGCGCGTTCCAGTAGTCCTTCTTGGACCGCGGGATGACGACCTCGTTGATGAGCGGGTTGCCCAACCGCGAGACCTGCACCCACGGACCGGCCGTGCTGAGCATGCCGTGATTGAAGACCGTGACGGATCGGCGCCAGGCGCTCGTCCAGATCCCGACCGTCGCGAGCTTGTTCGCGGCGGAGTGGACCTTGCCGTCGCGGGTCAGGGCCGTGATCGGCACCTGGATCGCGATCGACGAGACATTGAGGCCCTTCAGGTCATCGACGCCGGCTGCGGCCGTTCCCGGGATGACATGCGCCGCGTTGAACGGGCGCAGGCCGCCCAGGTCGAAGATCGACCCGAGATCGACGAAGAAGGGGTCATCGCGCTGGCCCGCGAAGGCGGTGATGCCGCCACCGAGGCTCTTGATCGAACCGGCGACCGGGGCTCCGCTCGGATCCGAGCGAGGGCCGACGTTGGCCGGGGCGACCGGGATGTTCGAACCGAGGACGGTCGAATGACCACCCTTGATCCGGGTGACGGTGTAGCGCTGGAGCACGTTCTGGTCCCCGTCGCTCGCAGCCGTCACCTGGCCCGTGTTGTACAGGAAGGTGTTCGGGTTGCGGACGACGTTCCGGAACGTGAAGCGATAGGTGACGTCCGGCTTGCCATCGGCGGTGTTGTCGATGTTCAGCTCATACCGGGCGTTCGTGTCGAACATCCAGAAGTTGGGGCCCCCGGCGGGGTCCTGCATCGGGATGTAGTTCGCGATGATCGTGACCTTCGACGAATCGTTCGGGGAAACGAACGCGTAGAGGTCCGTGCTGTCGATGGCCGGATCGGACGCCGTGAGTGGTGCCTCCCGGTGGCTCGACGCGAGCACGCCTCCCGCCGCCGAGGCAGCGATCAGGAGTGCGCCGGCGACGCCGACGACTCGGGTGAACTTGGGCACGAGGGTCCTCCTTGCAGGAAATCGGTGTCGACATCCCTCGCCCTTGGTCGCTCGCGAGTCGCCTCGTCGAGAGTGTCGTGCGACCTGTGTTCGCAGGGGGTCGCGGGATGGATGACCGCGTTCCTGAGAACCTGGCTGAGAACCGTCAGGTGAGCTTCGCGAGCTCCGCCCGAAGGAGGGCGACCGCGGTCGCCGAGAAGCCCGGGTCGAGCCGAAGGGCCAGCTTGAGGTCGCGGATGGCGGCGGCTCCCTGGCCGGCGGCGGCCTCGATCATCCCGGCGTGATAGAGGATCACGGGGTCACGGGAGCCGAGCCTGGTCGCCTCGCGGACGAGCTTCAGGGCGCGGGCGATGGCGCCCTGCTTGTAGTAGGCCCAGGCGAGGGCGTCGGCGGTCCGCACGGTCCTGCGCTCGGCGTAGGCGGCCTTGGCCAGGGTGAGGGCGGTGGCCTTGTTGCCATGGTCGGCTTCGAAGAGGGCGAGCTCGAGGTCGACGACGACGCCGTTGGCCTCGAACAGGCGGGTCTCGGCGCCGGCCAGGGCGAAGTCTTGGTTGGCTGCCGCCTGGTCGCCTGAGGCTTGCTCCGCCTCGCCGAGGGCGATGACGTACTCGGGCAGGGGCACGATGTCGGCCGCGGCTTTGAACCGGGCGATGGCGGTTGGCAGGTCGCTCTCGCCAACCGCGAGGCGGCCCTGGGCGGCGAGCGCCGGCGCGTAGTTCGGGAAGGCGGCCAGGGCGGACTCGTAGGCTTCGGCCGCGCCCTGTCTGTCGCCGTTCAGCGAGCGGAGATTGCCGACGAGGACCGTGACGTAGGCGTAGTTCTCCGGCGTCGGGCCGGCTTCGGCCGCGGCCTGTTCCATCGCCTGGAGAGCGCCAGGCAAGTCGCCGTAGAGCTCGCGCAAATACGACACACGGGCGAACGAGGCCAGCCCAGGTCGCAGGTCGATCATCTGCTGGGCGGTCTTGCGCGGCGTCGTCGTAGCGGCCGAGTTCGACCTGCGCGTCCAGGATCACGCCGAGCGCGGTGGCGCTGTCCGGCGCCTCCTTCAGGGCCGCGCGGCCCGACGTCAGGGCCTTGGCGAACTCATGCCGCGCGAGCTGGAGCGTGCCGATCCCAACGAGGACCAACGGATCGTCGGGCACGAGCTGGCGGGCCTTGGCGAATGCCTCGTCGGCCAGCGGGTAGAGCGACGGGTCCGCCGTTTCGCGGACGCGCTGGAGCATCGCGACACCGAGCTCGAGGTACGCCTCACCGTTCGTGGGATCGTCCATCAGCGCCTGCCGGGCACGCGCGATCCGGGCCTCGGTGGCAGACCCGCCGTTCGCGGCGACGGTGGGTTCGGCCGGCTCCCTCGTAGGCGTCGGGTTGGCCGTAACGGCGGGCGCCGTGGTCTCGATCGAGGCGGTCGGCGGCGCGGTTGGCGTCGGCGCGCTAGCGGCGGACGGCCCGCAAGCGCCGATGACGATGGCCACGGCCACGCAGCAACGTCCGTCCCCGGCGCTGACGAATGGTCGGCACGCGCGCACTCCTCGAATGGGTATGAGCGGCCCGCGCTCCGTCGCCGCCACAACCCTCGCGGCGCGGCCAGGCCCGTCGGGTATTCGGCCCGAGGACGCGCGCGGATGAGTCGATCAACGCAAGCGACCCATTGAGCGTGGCTATCCTGAAGGCTGAATGCGCTCGACTCATTCGTTCGACCTGGCAGCGCGACCCGATCAGGTCGTTGGTGTTTCTGTCGAACCCACGCAATCTCGTTGTCGCGAACAACCCAGTGCACCGACGGTCGAGCAGTCGGACGGACTTATCCAGTCCGGATCGATTGGGCCGTTCTCGCGTTCGAGCACCGCTCCGCGTGCGTATCGAGTACGTAGCGTTCGAGCCGCCGTCCCTGGATCGCGGTTTCAACCGCGTTCACAGGAAGAGGCTCGGGCGGCGCGAGGGCCGCCTACACCTATCGCCTTGAGCCTATCCAAGCCAGTGGCGGTACGAGACTCACCGTCGATGTCGAAGGCCAGGGCGGTTGGTTGCCAGACCCGATGTCGCGAATGGTCCAGAAGTTGCTGTGGCGACGCGTCCGGCAACGGATCAGGCGTTCGCATCCGGTCTGCCCTCCTGAGGACTCGAGACACGGGCTTTGATGCCCCCTGTGGGCATCAAAAGCGGGCTTCGGAGGGCCCACTCTGAGCACGACCCGCGCCGATGCCCCGACGGGCATCACCCGGGACCCCTTGCCCGCCGCTCGAGCACGATCCAAGCGAGGTCGCGGGCCGCCGCCCCATAGCGCCGGGCGCGCCACAACCCCACAGAACCCAATAGGTCGACCGCCCGACTGCCCCGCGAAACCGACGCCCTGCTACCCTGCCAGCGATGCGCGACCTGACGGCTCGGGCCCTCGACACCGCGACCCGTCGGGGCGCCACCTACGCGGACGTCCGCGTGGTCCACAGCCTTTCCGAATCGATCTCGATCAAGTCCGGCCGCGTCGAAGGCGTGGCCTCGGGCGAGAGCGAGGGGTTCGGCGTGCGCGTCCTCGTCGATGGCGCCTGGGGCTTCGCGGCCTCCCGGAGCATCGACGCCGCCGAGATCGACCGGGTCGCCGCCGAGGCCGTCCGCATCGCCAAGGCGTCCGCCACGGCCCTCCGTCGGCCCGTCGTCCTCGACGACCGCGCGCCGGCGCATGGGACGTTCGAGACGCCGGTCGCCGAGGACCCGTTCAAGGTCTCGCTCGAGTCGAAGATCGCCGACCTGCTCGCCGCCGACGAGGCGATGCACAAGGTCAAGGGCGTCGCCTACACGGAGTCGATGTACGCGGCCCAGCGCGAGTGGAAGACGTTCGCCGCCAGCGACGGCAGCTTCACCGAGCAGACGATCACCCACGTCGGCTCGGGCATCGAGGCCAACGCGATCGAGGGCGACGAGCACCAGCGCCGGAGCTGGCCGGACAACGGCGGCGGCTGGCAGGCGGCGGGCTACGAGTACGTCCGCTCGCTCGACCTGCTCGGCCACGCCGAGGAATACGCCGAGGAGGCCGTCGCGCTCCTGTCCGCGCCGCAGTGCCCGCCCGGCCGGCGGACGGTGATCCTCGACCCGTCGCAGCTCTACATGCAGATCCACGAGTCGTGCGGCCACCCGACCGAGCTCGACCGGGTCTACGGCACCGAGGCTTCGTACGCCGGCACGAGCTTCCTGACGACCGACAAGCTCGACGAGGGCTTCCGCTACGGCTCGGACCTGGTCACGATCGTTGCCGACGCGACGGCGGACGGCGGGATGGGCACGTTCGGCTGGGACGACGAAGGGGTCGCCGCGCAGAGCGTGCCGCTCATCAAGGAGGGCATCCTCAGCGGCTACCTGACGTCGCGCGAGACCGCGCCGCGGATCGGCCGGCGTTCCGGCGGTGCGATGCGGGCCGACGGCTGGAACCGGATCCCGCTCATCCGCATGACGAACATCAACCTGCTGCCGGTCCCCGGCATGAGCCTCGACGACATCGTGGCCGACACCGATGACGGGCTCTACCTCGCCCAGTGCCGGAGCTGGTCGATCGACGACCGGCGCCTGAACTTCCAGTTCGCGACCGAGGTCGGGCTACGAGGTCAAGGGCGGCAAGAAGGGCCGGCTCGTCAAGAACCCGACCTACACGGGGATCACGTACGAGTTGTGGCGCTCGTGCGACGCCGTCGGCGACGCCTCGAGCTACCGGATGCTCGGCACGCCGAACTGTGGCAAGGGCGAGCCCGGCCAGGTCGGCCACATCGGCCACGCGGTCTCGGGGGCACGGTTCCGCGACGTGCAGGTCGGCGTGCTCAAGTGACCCGCGCCGCCGCTCCAGGGGGACCACGACGATGACCGACCAGACGACTCAGGACTGGCTGGCGATCGCCGAGCGCGCCGTCGCGATGGCCACGGCCGCCGGCGCGACCGAGGCCGAGGCGCTCGTCGCGGCCGCGGACGCCCGCCTGACGCGCTTCGCGAACAGCGAGATCCACCAGAACGTGGCCGAGACGAACGCCGACTGCAACCTGCGCTTCGTCATCGGCAAGCGGGTCGGCGTGGCCTCGTCGGGCCGCGTCGACGACGACGGCCTGCGGCGCCTCGTCGAGAGTGCCGGGGCGATCGCCCGGAACGTGGAGGAGCTGGGCGACTGGAGCGGCCTGCCGGAGCGCAATGGCATGCCGAACGTCGATCCCTCGGTCATGTTCGCGGCTTCCACGGCCGAGTCGGACCCGGAGCAGCGCGCCGAAGGCGTTCGGGCGGTCATCTCCGCGGCCGACGAGGCGGGCGTCATCAGCTACGGCTCGTTCGCGACGAACGTCGAGTGGATGGCCGTCGCCAACTCGAAGGGCATCCGCTCCTCGCAGGCACGGACCTGGTCGCAGCTCATCACGGTGTCGATGGGCCCGGACGGCGGGACCGGCTATGCCGAGGCGGCGGGCGTGGACGTCAACACGATCGACGCCGCGGCGCTCGGGCGCGAGGCGGCGGCCAAGGCCCGGGCGACCGGCTCGGCCCAGTCCATCGAGCCCGGCGACTACCCGGTCGTGCTCGAGGAGTACGCGGTCGTCGACATCCTGGACATGCTCGGCTACCTCGGTTTCAGCGCCCTGGCGGTCCAGGAGGAGCGCTCGTTCGTCGAGGTCGGCAAGCGCGTGGGCTCGCCGCTCGTGACGATCCGCGACGACGGGGCCGATCCGGCCGGCCTGCCGATGGCCATCGACTACGAGGGCGTCACCAAGCAGCGCGTGCCGCTCATCGACGCCGGCGTCTGCGCCGGCCTGGTCTACGACTCCCAGACCGCCGCCCGGGCCGGCGTCCACTCGACCGGCCACGGCCTGCCCGCCCCGAATCCGTACGGGCCGTTCCCGTTGAACATGGTCATGGACGGCGGTTCGTCTTCGCGGGACGAGCTCATCGGCGGCCTGGATCGCGGCCTCCTCGTGACCCGCTTCCACTACACGAACCCGGTCCATCCCAAGCTCGCGATCGTGACCGGCATGACCCGCGACGGGACGTTCCTCGTGGAGGGCGGCAAGATCGTCGGCCCGGTCCGGAACATGCGCTTCACGCAGAGCTATCTCGAGGCGATCGGCGGGGTGAGCGCCGTCGGCCGGGAGCGGAAGACGCTCAAGGGCTTCCTCGGCGGCTGCGTCGTCCCCGCGCTGCGCATCGACGCCTTCACGTTCACGGGCGCCACCGAGCACTGAGCGTGCTCGACCGAAGCACGATCCGCGAGCGCCTCGCCTGGCCGGCCAGCCCGGAGGTCCACCGGCGGATCCGGCGGCTCTGGCAGCGCCACTCGATCGCCGAGGACCGGCGCGACATCGACGGGCTGATCGCGACCCTGACGCCGGACTGCGTCTACGTGCTCGACCCGACCGGGCAGCGATGGGAGGGGCACGAGGGTGCGCGTGAGTTCTACGCGTCGTTGTTCGCGGCCTTCCCGGACAACCGGTTCGACCTGACCGACATCGTCATCGGGCCGCAGGGCGTGATGGAGGTCGTGACCCTGACCGCCACGCACGTGGGGCCGTTCGCCGGGTTGGAGCCGACCGGCCGCCAGGTCCGGCTGACCGTGATCATCCACTTCCCGTGGGACCCCGAGGCGCGGCTGTTCACCGGGGAGCGGATCTACCTGGACCGGGCACAGCTCGCGGGCTGAGGGGTCGCGGCGCGCCGGGGCGCCGTCCCGGGCAGGGCGACGGGCTACGCTCTCGGCATGCATCCTGCTGCCGTTCCCGACGCGGTCGTCGTCGGGTCGGGGCCGAACGGGCTGGCCGCCGCGATCACGCTCGCGCGGGCGGGCCGGTCCGTCGCGGTCTACGAGGCGGCCGACGAGCCCGGCGGCGGCTGCCGGACGGCCGAGCTGACGCTCCCCGGCTACCGGCACGATGTCGTGCTCGGCCATCCATCCGACGGCGCTCGCGTCGCCCTTCTTCCGCTCCCTGGACCTGGCCGCACGGGGCGTGGAGTTCATCCATCCCGACGTCCCGGTCGCCCATCCGCTCGACGGCGGTCGGGCCGGCGATCCTCCACCGCTCGGTGCAGGTCACGGCGGACGGCCTCGGCGCCGACGGACGCGCCT
The DNA here is from genome assembly GCA_963849405.1 of uncultured Chloroflexia bacterium. GTDB lineage: Bacteria > Chloroflexota > Limnocylindria > Limnocylindrales > CSP1-4 > C-114. The sequence continues at coordinate 394,459 of CAWKHG010000005.1, read as the reverse complement.
GGCAGCGGACCTTCGGGCGGATCGTCGAGCGAGGTCGATCGGCTCATCCCCGAGCTCCTCGGGCCGATCGTCCACTGGCCGCGCCATCCGCTCGCGCTGGCCCGGTTCGGGTTGCCCGCCCTGCGCTCGGCGAGCGGCTTCGCGCGGTCGCGCTTCTCGACCGACGAGGCCCAGGGCCTGTTCGCGGGGATGGCCGCGCACTCGATGCTGCCGCTCGACGCGAAGCTGAGCGCGTCGTTCGGGCTGGCGTTCGGGCTGTTCGGCCACGGCGTGGGCTGGCCGATGGTCAAGGGCGGCAGCGGCGCCCTCGCCCAGGCACTCGTCGACGAGCTCCGCTCGCTCGGCGGCGAGATCTTCACGGAGCGCCGGGTCGAGAGCTTCGACGAGCTGCCGGAGGCCAAGGCCGTGATCTTCGACACTTCGCCCCGGGCGATGCTCGAGATCTGCGGCGGACCGGCTCCCGGCGGGCTACCGACGGCGCCTCGAGCGCTACCGCTACGGCCCCGGCATCTTCAAGATGGACTGGGCCTTGTCCGAGCCCGATCCCCTGGACGAACGAGGCGGTCCGGGGAGCGGGCACGGTCCATGTCGGCGGCACGCTCGGGGAGATCGCCGCGGCCGAAGCGGAGGTTGCCGCCGGCCGCCACGCCGAGCGCCCGTTCATCCTCGTCGTCCAGCAGAGCCAGTTCGACCCGTCGCGCGCCCCGGCGGGCAAGCACACGGCCTGGGCGTACTGCCACGTCCCGTCCGGATCGACGGTCGACATGACCGCCCGCATCGAGGCCCAGATCGAGCGCTTCGCGCCGGGCTTCGGCGACATCGTCCTCGCCCGGGCGACGCGGACGGCCACCGAGGTCGACCGCTTACAACGAGAACTACGTCGGCGGCGACATCAACGTGCGGCCTGCCCGACTGGCGCCAGCTCATCTTCCGGCCGATCCCGTCGCTGAACCCGTACGCGACGCCCGCCAAGGGCATCTACCTCGCGTCGTCGGCGACCCCTCCGGGCGGCGGCGTCCACGGGATGTGCGGCCACCGCGCCGCGCAGTCGGCCCTCAAGCGCGAGTTCGGCCAGAGCTAGCCGGCGTTCACGCAGAACTCGTTGCCCACCGGGTCCTGGAGCACGGTCCAGCAGAAGTCGCCGAGGCAGCGCTCCGCGATGACCGTCGCGCCGAGGCCGACGAGGCGGGCCACCTCGACCGCCATGTCCTCGCAGACGAAGTCGACATGGACCCGGTTCTTGACGATCTTGGGCTCGGGGACCTGCTGGAACAGCAACGGGATGCCGGCCTCCCCCGCCGCCGGCGGAAGCGTCACGTACTGCTCGTTGAGCCGGCGTGCCGTCCGCCCGAGCGCCGCCGACCAGAACGCCACCACCGGCTCGTGGTCGCCGCAGTCGATGACGATGTCGGCCGCGGCGAGGCTCACCGCCAGGCGGTCCGGGCCACGTCCGGATAGAGGCGCACGCGGCGGTACGGCTCGCGGCCGCGCGAGCGCGAGACGAGGTTCGCCCGCTCGGCCATCTGGTGCTGGAGCCGCCGGATGTACGCGTTCTGCGGCGACAGCTCGACCGGCTCGGACCGGCGCAGGACGATCTCGATCGCCTCCTCGGTCTCGCGCATCGCCGCCTCGCGCGGGTCCACTTCGAGCGCGAAGATCGAGGTCAGGCTGGCCTGCATCTGCAGGATCGTGTTGGTCTTGAGGACGTAGATCGGCAGCGCCCGCTCCTCGGCCTCGCGAAGGACCGGCGTCTTCTGGCGGTACTCGGTGCGCAGCGTCATCACCACGTCCGCCTCGTCGACGTCGCGGGCGATGATCACCGGCAGCTGGAGCTCGCGGATCGCCTGCTCCAGCCGCTTGCGGCTGATGCCGTGGGGCAGGACCCGCAGCGTCGGCAGCGTGCCGGCGCCCTCGACGTGGAGGACGGCGCGCCGACATCGGGCTCGTCCGCCTCCTCGGGCTCGTCCGCCTCGAGATCGACGCCGGCGACGCGACCGCCGCGAGGGCGCGATCCGCGGCCGCCGCGAGCTCGCCGGCGTTGACGGGCCGGTGCCTTCGTCCGCCTTGAGCGCGTCGAGCGCCCTGCGCCGCCTGGTCGCGCCACGCCTGCTGGCGCTCGCGCTCCCGGGCGTCGCGTGCCCGGTCCTCGGCCGGGTGGCCGCCGCTCCCCGCTCCAGCGGCCCGCGATCGGCGATGTCGCCGGCGACGAACGGCCGCTCCGCCGGCCGCACGGAGAGGCCGGCCCCGGCAGAACGCTCGGCGCCGAACTGCTCCCCGGCATGACGAGCCGACCGCCGCCCGAGTCGACCACGCCGCCGCCCAGCCCGCCGGCCGCACCGGACGCACGCGCCCGGCCGCCGCCGTCACGCGGACTCGACTCGCGCGACGAGCCGCCGCGCGTCTGCCGCCAGCCGCCGGACGCGCCCGGCCGATAGCCCGGCCGGTACCCGCTTCGATCGCCTTCGTGGACGTCGTCCCGCCGGCGGCCCGAATCCGGGCGAGCGGTACGTGCCCTCGCCGCGCCAGCCGGGCTCCGTCCGCCACGGCTGGCCGCTGCCGACGAGCCCGGCGAACCGCTCCGCGCCCAGCTGCTCGCGCGGCGACGGCCGCGGCCGCGACTGGGAGCGATGGACGCCCTCCTCGTCGCGCCAGCGCAGCTCCGGCGCGACCGGCTCGCCGCGCAGCATCGCGTCGACGGTCTCGGCCACGTCGGCGTGGACGACGACCCGCTCGCGGTCCTGGATCTCGATGATCGACGTCGAACGTCGGCGGCTGCCTTGCGCTCGAGGACGCTCTTCTGCGTGCGCCGCCGGCGGGCCTCCTCGTCGCCCAGGGTCACGCTCTGGATGCCGCCGATGAGGTCCGACAGGGTCGGGTTGAGCATCAGGTTGTCGAGGTTGTTGCCGTGGGCCGTGCCGATCAGCTGGACGCCGCGCTCGGCGATCGTCCGGGCGGCCTGGGCCTCGAGCTCGGTCCCGATCTCGTCGATGACGATGACCTGGGGCATGTGGTTCTCGACCGCCTCGATCATCACCTCGTGCTGGAGCGACGGCGTCCGGACCTGCATCCGGCGGGCCTTGCCGATGGCCGGGTGCGGGATGTCGCCGTCGCCGGCGATCTCGTTCGACGTGTCGACGACGACGACGCGCTTGCCGAGGTCGTCGGCCAGGACGCGCGCGGCCTCGCGGAGCATCGTGGTCTTGCCGATGCCCGGCCGGCCCATGATCAGGATCGACTTCCCGGTCTCGACGAAGTCCCCGATGATCTCGATCGTCCCGTAGACCGCCCGGCCGATCCGGCAGGTCAGGCCGACGATCTTGCCGTTGCGGTTGCGGATCGCGCGATGCGGTGGAGCGTCCGCTCGATGCCGGCCCGGTTGTCGTCGCCGAACGTCCCGATGTGGTCGACGACGTACGCGATGTCCGCCTCGGTCGATCTCGCGGTCGAGGAGCGTCGACCTCGCTGTCCGGGAAGCGCGCCTCGGGGCGGCGCCCCAGGTCGAGCACGACCTCGATCAGCTGCCGACTTGTCGGGCAGGGCGTGGACCGCCTCCACGATCTCCGGCGGCAGCGCCGCCGAGCAGCGGTCGAGGTCGTCGATCGACTTCGCGGTGGCGTTCCACCGGTGCCACGTCGCCTCCCTTCGTTGCGGCCGGTCATCGGACGCCGGCCGGCACGAGGGCCGGCTCGGCGACCCGGACGAGGGTCTCCTTCATCAGCAGGGTGACGGTCGAGATCGCGTCGAAGCCGTCGTCCTCCAGGCGCCGATCGATCGGGTGATTCGTACGTCCGGACCGGCGCGATCACCCCGTGATCGTGACGGTGCCCGCCGTCCTTCGTCGTCCGCGCCGCGATCACGCCCAGCCCGAACCGGACGAGCGGCCCGATGTCGACGCCGGGCCGGGCCAGGACCTTGAGGTAGTGCGGCTGGTCCTCCTTCGCGACGCCGACCTGGACGAAGCCGTCGAGCTGCGTGCCGTCCTTGCCGCCGCCCTCGGCCTCCTGGACGTACGCCTCGACGTCGGCGAAGCGGAGGATCGGCGCGAGCGACGAGCGCGGGACGCGCCAGTCGCGGCCCCTGGCGCTCCCAGTCGGCGAGCCGGACGCCTCGAGGCGCTGGACCGGCTGCGGCGTCGCGGCGGCGTAGAGCCGGGCGAGCGGCGAGGGCGTCGAGCGGCGCCGCCGGGCGGATCCGCTGGGCCGCCGCCTCCTCGTCGGTCATCGGCGCGGGCAGCGGCTGCTCGCCGGCCGGACAGCACGATCTCCTCGCCGTAGCGGGCGAACCCGGCCTGCATGAACAGCTCGACGTTGCCGTCCGCGTCGGCGCACGCGACGTGGAACCGCGACGCGCCGCGCTTGCGCGCCGTCGCGCAGCAGGTGCTGGACGAGCCGGAACCGGATGTCGCCGGCATCCGATCGGCCGACCCCGTCGAGCTCCACGATCGTCCACTCGTCGCGGCGGCTCTCGCGCTCCACGCGGAGCAGGCCGGCGAGGCGGCCCTCGTCCTCGTAGACGTACAGCAGGTCGTGCGGCCGGAACGCACCCGAGCGGCAGCCGGAACAGGCTGAACATCCCGATCGGCGGGCCGCTGACGGGCAGGCCGAGCGAGCGCGTCGCCGTCGCCGTCGTTCTGGCACAGCCGCGACAGCTCGCCGAGCGCCGCGAGATCGGTCAGGCGCGCGGCGCGGACCTTGCCGGAGCGGCGCGCTCATCGGCGGACTCGCCTGGCGCTCCTCGCGGCGGGTGGGGTGCGGCCGCCGGCCGGCGCCCTCGCCCGGATCGTCGTGCTCGGCGGCCATCGTCGCCACGAGACGGTGGAAGCGGGTCTCGCCGGCGAGCTCCGGATGGAACGCCGTGGCGATCACGTTGCGCTCGCGGACGGCGACGATCCGGCCGTCGTCGAGCGCGCGAGGACGTCCACGCCGGGCCCGGTGCGGCTCGATGACCGGCGCGCGGATGAACACGGCGTGGACCGGCTGTCGCCCAGGACCGGGCACGCTGCAGCTCCGCCTCGAACGAGTCCAGCTGGCGGCCGAAGGCGTTGCGCTCGACGGTCACGTCGAGCAGCGGCAGGATCGGCTCCTCGCCGCCGGCGATCTCGCGGGCGAGGACGATCATCCCGGCGCACGTCCCGAACAGCGGCGCCCCGGTCGCGGCGAGCCGAGGATCGGCTCGCGCAGGCCCCAGCGGTCGATGAGCCGGCGCATGGTCGTGCTCTCGCCGCCGGGCAGGATCAGGCCGCCGACCCCGTCGAGGTCCGCCGGCAGGCGCACGGCGACCGCCTCGACGCCGATCGCGATCGAGCGTCTCGAGTGCTCGAGGAACGCGCCCTGGAGGGCCAGGACGCCGATCTTCATGGCTGGTCAGCGGCTCCGCCGACGCCACAGTGCCTCGGCTCACCAGCCGCGGACGGCGAGCCGCTCCTGCTCCGGGATCGCCTCCATGGCGATGCCCCGCATCGGCGCGCCCAGGCCCTTGATGACCTCGGCGATGATCTTCGGGTCGTCGAAGTGGGTCGTCGCCTGGACGATCGCGTTCGCCATCCGCGCCGGATCCTCGCTCTTGAAGATGCCCGAGCCGACGAACACGCCCTCGGCGCCGAGCTGCATCACGAGCGCCGCGTCGGCCGGCGTGCTGATGCCGCCGGCGACGAAGTTGACGACCGGCAGCCGGCCGTCGGCGGCGACGCCGCTTGACGAGCTCGTACGGCGCCTGGAGCTCCTTGGCCGCGACGAACAGCTCGTCCTCGCGCATGCCCTGGAGCCGGCGGATCTCGCGACAGCACGTCGCGCAGCTGGCGGACGGCCTCGACGATGTTGCCGGTCCCGGCCTCGCCCTTGGTCCGCATCATCGCGGCGCCCTCGTTGATCCGCCGGAGCGCCTCGCCGAGGTTCCGGCAGCCGCACACGAACGGCACCTTGAAGGCGTGCTTGTCGATGTGGTTCGTCTCGTCGGCCGGGGTGAGGACCTCGGACTCGTCGATGTAGTCGACGCCGAGCGCCTCGAGGACCTGCGCCTCGACGAAGTGGCCGATCCGGGCCTTCGCCATCACCGGGATGGTGACCGCGTTCATGATCCCCTCGATCATCGCCGGGATCGCTCATCCGGGCGACGCCGCCCGCGGCGCGGATGTCGGCCGGCACGCGCTCGAGGGCCATCACGGCGACGGCGCCGGCATCTTCGGCGATCCTGGCGTGCTCGGGCGTGACGACGTCCATGATGACGCCGCCCTTGAGCATCTGGGCGAGGCCCTTCTTGGTGGCCCAGGTGGAGGTTTCGACGGTCATGCTGAGGTGAGCCTCCGGTCGTCGTGCGCAGCTCGTCTGCCGGCCGGCTGGCCCCGGGGTCCTCGCCCGTTCGAGCCGGTCGGGTCGCCGCCCGCGTCCCGATTATGGCACGAGCGCCGAACTGGCCCCTACGGGGCCGGGGTCGAGTCTCGGCTACTTGCGCGAGTACGCGATCGGGAAGTCGAGCTCCCACTCGTCGCCGGCGTCGCCCATGCCGCGCTCCCAGCGGGCCGCGATCGACCTGCCGTCGGCCGAGATCTCGCCGATGAAGCGCTGGTTGAAGCCGGGACCCAGGGGACCGTTCCAGTCCTCGCCTGGCGCACGCCAGATCTTCCACGTTGAGCCTTCGAGCGCCATCAGATAGAGGCGCTGGACGCCGCGGCTGTCGAAGTAGTGCATGGGCTGAGGCTCGCCATCGGGCGCGCCACCGACGATCGAGATGCTGTCGGGCACCTCCGGGGGCTCGGACGTCAGGCTGTAGACGATGAACTCGCCGAGCCGCTCGAGCTTCGCTACGCCGGCGATCTTCATCGGGGGTTCTATCCCCGGGATCTCTCCAACGACCGTCCATGCGCCGATCAGCGGCTCGAAGTCATGCATCGTCGGTCTCTCCTTCCGAGGCGACGAACCGTATCAGCAGTCGAACGCGAACCAGCACAACGCGTTGCGCAGCCGCTGGTCGTCGAGCACCAGCTCGCGGATCTCGTGGGGCAGCCGCGCGCGCTGCCACTGGCACTCGAGGCGACCGGCCGCCTCGCCCGCGTCTTCGGTCGCCGCTGCCGCTCGCGCCGCCCTGACCGCGTACGCCGCGGCGCCAAGCTCGTGGGCCGCCACGTGGCCGACGGCCGCCGCCTGGCCGGCCGCGTATGCGGCATGCCGTGCCGCCCCTTTCAGGTCCCTGGCCGCGGCGTTGGCATGGCCGCCGGCGGCGCGCGCCTCGGCCCATGGGATCTCACCTCGCGCCCAGGCACGCCCGAGGTCGATCGCCCGCCGTGGACGGTCGTCCGTCGGCCGAGCCTGCTCGAAGTGGTGGAGCACGTGCTCGGCGCAATCGGCCGCCCAGATCGCGAGCAGACGATGAACGTCGTCCTGGAGCGTCCCACCGCGACGGACGGTGATGAACCGCGGGTCCCGGACCTTGGGGAGGATCACCGCCCCGGCGACCTAGCGACCGACAGTCCGGACCACACCCGCGATGAGCTTCGTCGCGCGGCGGGCGCCGGCCGGCGAGAGGCGCGACATGGCCTCGAGCAGGGGCAGCACGTCGGTGTCCGGGATCTCGACGAGGAGCCGCACGAGGCGCAGCGCGGTCTCGTCCGGCACCCGGCCGATGAGCCGCAGCGCGCGTTCGAGCTGGCGCGGATCGAGCTGCGGGATGATCCCGATGGAGCGGTCGAACAGCAGGATGAAGTCGTGGAAGCTCGTCAGCCAGTCGCGCAGGGTGACGAGCTCGCCGTCGCCGGGGTGTTCGGCGGCCGCTCGGCGCGCCTCCTCGGCGGCGTCGGCGATGACCAGGAGGACCGGATCGCCCTCGCGGAGCTTGCGCTGCTCCACGATCCGGATGAACCACTGCCAGTGATCGCCCACCGCGCGGAAGGCGACGCCCGGCGGGCCTCGACGGCCGACTCGACGCGGCTCCGGAACCCGTTCGACGAGGCCCCAGGCCTCGGCCTCGGCGAGGGCCAGGCTCGCGGCCCGGTGGCTCAGCCCGAGCGCCTCGCGAACCTCGCGCTCGGTCAGGGGCGCCTGGTGGGCGAGGAGATAGCCGTGCACCCGGGCGATCGCCGGCGCGACGCCCCAGGCCGCGCCCATCGTTCCCCACGCGTCCGCGAGCTCGCGGCGGATCGCCTCGGCGCGCTCGGAGGTGGAGCGGGCGGCCATGGCGTTGGACGGCTCCGATCTCGGGCGGTTGGCGGTGGTCTCGGTGGTCGTCACGTCACCGGACATCGTGGCACAGCCGAACCGCCGCGGGCCATCGGGAGGCGCCTCGGTGCTGGTGCGAGCGGTAAACGTGCCACTTGACAGTAGCCTGTATTTGGAGCATAACTTGCTAGACCAGAGTAGCACATGAGGTGCTCGCGATGACCACTCCTTCCGAACCCACGCCTCCGCAAGTGGCTCCCGCGACCTATTGGCAGGCGCCGCCCACCCATCCCACCGAGGACCAGATCGTCCCGTGGTTCCGCACCCACGTTGTCGCCCTTGTTGCGGCCCTCCTCGTCCAGGCCACGGTGGCGTTCCTCGGCGTACTGCCCGCACTACCGGTGCAGGCACCGAAGGCCGCGACGGGGTACTACAGCCAGCCGTCCATGTTCTGGCTCCAGTTCGCCACGATCGAGTTCATCGCCGTCGTGGTCATCGCGCTCGGCTTCCGCCCGGGCGTCCGGCTCGGCGACATGCCCGCGATCGCACAGCTCGCGCTCGGCCTTGGCTTCGTTGTCCTGCCCGCTGCGGCGATCGTGCTCGGAGGCTTCGACGCCGCCCAAGTGGCTGCCAAGGTCAGCTATACCGCGGCTGTGTCGAGCTGGCTTTCCACCGCCACCTTCGGGATCCTGTTCTTCAGCCTGCCGCTCGTGGCCCTCGTCGGCACGGCCGGCCGAGCCACGAAAGCCGCGTGATCAGCCAGGGATCAGGGCGCCGGGCTCGACGATGGGCTCGGCGCACCTGATTTGACGCACAGGCTGGCAAGGTCCACGGCTCCGATCGCGGGCTGCACGAACCCGCACCCGATCCGATCACCGAGGTACAGCGCGTACGTGGGGTAGCCGAACGGCACGACCAGATGCTTGGTCGTGGTCAGCCGCTCGGCGAAGGCGACGGCGCCGTCGGTTCGGGCCTGGCCATCCAGGGTGTTGAGGCGGGCCAGCTCGTCGACCTCGGCCCGGCCGATCCAGCCGGATGCACCGACGTCGACCAGCACATCGACGGGATCGCCGAAGTCGCTCTGGGTGTACTCCTCGAGGATGTCGGCCTGCGCCCGGGCGATCACCGGGTCGCCGATCTGCTTGACCGTGACCGCGATGCCGATCGAGCCGAGGTCGGCAACGATCTGTCCGGAGAAGTCCTCGCATTGCACGCAGTCGGGTGGGATCGCGAGGATCGCCTTGAAATGCCTGCCGTTCATGAGCGCGCGCGCCGCCGGCCAGGTCGGGAGGGGCGACCGCCACGTCCATCGGGATCGAACCCGGGACGCTCGGCGGCAACAAGCCGGCCATCGGAGTCTCACCGAACGCCCGGGCCAGAGCGACTCGATCGAGCGCGAGGGCGACCGCCTTACGGACCGTCGCATCGCTGAACGGCGCCCGTCGAGGATTCAGAGCGACATAGTCGGAGAAGAAGCGCGGGGACCCGAACCAGCGCTGGTCGCCCCCGGTCGCGTGGGCACTGCCCGGCCCCCAGGTCGTCGCGATCGTGCTCCCTACGCCCAGGATCGGGTCGAACGCCCGACCCAGGACGAGGTCGGCGCTGTGATTCTCGACCTGCGCGACCGCTTCGGCCGAGGAGAATCCCTGTCGCACGGCGATCGTGTCGAACGGCCTCGGCCGGGTGCCCTTGTAGTTCGGATTCGTGCGCAGGATCGCAACCTTGCCCTGGGCCACGAGGTAGTACGGCCCCGCCGCCGGGATCGGCTCGAGCGTGTCGAGACCGAACTCCTTGATCGGCGTCCCAACAGGGACCGGGCAGAAGTAGGGCAGCGTCAGGCGACCGGGGAAGTCGGGCGCGGGCGCCATGAGGGTGATCGACAACTGGTCGCCACTGGCGCTCAGGCCGGTGACGTGATCCGCTTTGCCCGCGCGATACGCGGCGGCTCCCACGATGTCGCCGAGGAAATGGAACCCCGGTGCCCAATCGACGAGCTTCGGCGACAGAGCACGCTCGATCGTGGCCCGGTATGTCTCGGCCGTGACGGCCTCGCCGGAGGGCGGCGAGAAGGCGAAGCCAGGACGGACCGTGTATGTGTATGTCCGCCCGTCGGCGCTCAGAGTCGGCAGGGTCGTGGCCACTTCCGGCTGTAGTCGCCATCCGTCGGGTGCCGGGGAATCGGGATACGCGAGGAGGCCGGCGCACATGAGGTAGCCGACCTGGCGGTATTCGAACGTCGAGTTGATCGCCGGGTCCGTGGATGGATCCCGGAACGGATATTGCACGGCCGCGATCGTCAGCACCGATCCGCCGAGGGCCGCGATCTGGTCATCGGCACTCGGGGCGACGCTGACGAGCAGGAGCCCGGCTCCGCCGGCAACGGAGACGGCCGCATGGTGCGTCTCCAGCCGCCGAGTCTGCCCCGTGACCACGTCGATGCCCGTCAACGTACCGTCATCCTCGTTCGCCGCCCACATCGTCCCATCGAGGAAAGCCAGCTGGCCGACACCGGCGCCGACCTTGTAGGTCCCGACGACGTGGTTCGCTCGGTCGATCTTCCAGACGATCCCTTGACCGGACTCCGTGAGCCAGGCAAAGCCGCCGCCGAAGGCGATGAGGGGGAGGAAGACATCGGCCAGTTGCGTCGGCTTGGCGGGCTTGTTGGTGCGCGGGTCGATCCGACCCACCTGCCCGTGACCGGTGTACCAGGCGGCCCCTTCGCCAAAGAACAAGGTATCGGCATCGACGTCGTCGATCTGCGCCTGGACCTTGCCCGAGGACGGGTCGATCCGAAGCACCCGTCGAGCCCGCGGTATGGGGAGCCAGACAGAGCCGTCGCCAACGCTTATGTCCGAAGGCAGGTTGCCCTCGCTCGCCTTCGCATCGACTGGAAGATCCGCCACGACGACGCCGCTGCGCAGGTCGATCCGGACGATCCGGGCCCGATCGCCGTCGATGATCCACAGGGAGGTACCGACGAGGGAGAACGCGCGCGCGTTCGAGACCGGGATCGCGATCGAGCGGGTCACCGACTGGGAGCTCGGGTCGACCCGCCTGAGCGCCAGCGGATCGTCGCCCATCGTCCAGAACGCGCCATCCGCGAACCAGGAGAGGCCAGTGGATCGACTCGATGGGATGGCCGCGGCGACAGCGCCGGTCGCCGGATCGATCAACGCGAGCGCAGGCAGGTTGGAGGCTGAGAGTCCGCCCGAGCGCCCGGACTCGCCGACGGTCCGCTCGGGCTGGGACCCCGCGGGGTTCCCAGACCGCCCGCGAGGCCCCTGCGAGCCACTCGACTGGGCGCTGGGGCCGACCCATGAAACCGCCCGCGAGGGCTCCGGCGATGAGAACGAGCACGAGGCCACCGGCTGCGAGCAGGGTGACGAGGCGGCGGTCGGGGCGCCGGCCGGATACCGTGGCACGGCGCCGACCTTTCGCTGCCTCGTCCGTGACGACGGCGACGGCCCGCACGGCATCCTCGTAGCCCTTGAGACGGAGCGACCGGGCGTCGACGTAGGCGATCCCATCGACCTTCGCCGCGAGATGGATCACCGCCTCGGAGGCGATCGTCTCGCCGGGGCCGGCCTGGGCGCAGAGGCGTGCCGCTAGGTTGAGCGCAGTCCCCCGGTAGCCCTCCCCGACCGGGATCGCCTCGCCAGCATCCAGACCGATCCCCACACCGCGATCGAGCCCGCCCGGACCGGCGAATTGAGCCTGCAGGTCGAGCGCAGCCCGCAAGGCCTTGCGGGCCGAGACGAAGACGACGAGCGCTTCGTCGCCGCGCAGCTCGAGCAGGAAGCCGTCCCGGGCCGGTACGACGTCCGCGACGATCTCCGCGAAGCGCTGTGCCAGGGCGGCACCCGCTTCGTCGCCGCGCTCCCGGGTGTAGGTCGTGTAGCCGCGGATGTCCGCGATCAGGAACGTGCGGGTTCCGCTCTCCGGTTGGGCCGCGCCGGGCCCCAGGGCCGGTTCCGCGTCGACCGTCGAAGGCGGCGACTCGCCCGGATCGGTCGGGGGCGCTCCGTCAGGCGGGCGCGAGCCTTCTTCCAGTGGTCCGCCCACGTACGCTCCCTCGCTCGTCGGCACTTGCGCGAGTGTAGGACCCGGGCAAGGCCCGGACGTGAGCGCCGCGTATCATCGCGGCCATGGCCGTCCTCCGGAGCCGTCTTGACTCGACCGCCCCGGAGACGCGGGCGAACCACGAGGCGATGGCCGCGCTGGTCGCGGACCTCCGCCGACGCCAGGCCGAGGTCGCCGGGCGCGGAGCCGGCGGCGACGAGAAGTCCATCGCCCGCCATCGCGAACGGGGCAAGCTGCCGGTCCGCGAGCGCATCGACCGTCTCCTCGATCCCGGGACCGGCTTCCTCGAGCTGAGCCCCCTGGCCGCCGACGGCCTGTACGACGGCGATGCGCCCTCGGCCGGGATCGTGACCGGCATCGGGCGGGTGGAGGGCACGATGTGTGTCGTCGTCGCCAATGACGCCACCGTCAAGGGCGGCACGTACTACCCGCTAACGGTAAAGAAGCACCTCCGCGCCCAGGAGATCGCGCTGGAGAACCGGCTGCCGTGCCTGTACCTGGTCGACTCCGGCGGCGCCTTCCTGCCCCTCCAGGCCGAGGTCTTCCCGGACCGCGAGCACTTCGGCCGGATCTTCTACAACCAGGCCCGCCTCTCGGCCGCGGGCGTCCCCCAGATCGCGCTGGTCATGGGTTCGTGCACGGCCGGCGGGGCGTACGTCCCGGCGATGAGCGACGAGACCGTGATCGTCAAGGGCACCGGCACGATCTTCCTGGGCGGACCGCCGCTCGTGAAGGCCGCGACCGGCGAGGAGGTCACGGCCGAGGAGCTCGGCGGCGGCGATGTCCACGCCCGGATCTCCGGCGTCGTCGACCACCTGGCCCTCGACGACGAGCACGCGCTGGCCCTCGGGCGGTCGATCGTCGCGAACATCAACCGGAAGCCGCCCGACCCGCCCTGGGATCGAAAGACGCCCGAACCGCCGGCGATCCCGGCGGAAGGCACCGAAGCCGCCGGCCTCTACGCCACGGTCTCGGCCGACGCGCGTCGCCCGATCGACGTGCGCGAGATCATCGCCCGCCTCGTCGACGGCAGCCGGTTCCACGAGTTCAAGCCGCTCTACGGCGAGACCCTGGTCTGTGGCTTCGCCCACCTCGAGGGCTACCCGATCGCGATCGTCGCCAACGACGGGATCCTGTTCAGCCAGTCGGCCCTCAAGGGCGCCCACTTCATCGAGCTGGCGGCCCAGCGCAAGATCCCGCTCGTCTTCCTCCAGAACATCACAGGGTTCATGGTCGGCCGCGAGTACGAAGCCGGGGGCATCGCCAAGGACGGCGCGAAGATGGTGACCGCGGTCGCCGGCGCCGAGGTCCCGAAGTTCACGATCCTCATCGGCGGCAGCTTCGGGGCGGGGAACTACGCGATGGCCGGCCGCGCGTACGGGCCGCGGTTCCTGTGGTCATGGCCGAACAGCCGGATCAGCGTGATGGGCGGCCTCCAGGCGGCCCGGGTGCTGTCCACGGTCCGCGAAGGCTCGCTGCCCGGCGGCGCCTGGGCCTCCGATGCCGAACGGGAAGCATTCGAGGCCCCGATCCTCGAGACCTACGAGCGCGAGGGCTCGCCGTACTTCGCAACGGCCCGGCTGTGGGACGACGGGGTCATCGACCCGCTCGACACGCGCCAGGTGCTGGCGATGGGCATCGAGGCCGCCCTGTGCGCACCGATCCCGGAGAGCCGCTTCGGCGTCTTCCGGATGTGATCCCCGCCGTGCGTGCGGCCTTCACGCTGGCCTAGACTCAAGCCGACGCACGCACGGAGGTACCGATGTCAGGCAATGGCCCACGTCCCTCGCGGGCGTCCGATCCGCTGGTGGGTCCGGGCGTGTACCTCGCCTTCTTCGGCGCCGTGACCTTCATCCTGCCGACCTACCTCAACCGGAGCCTGCTCATCACGTCCTGGCTGGGCAGCATGGAGGCGCCGGTCGGCCTGGCCCTCATCTGCGTCGGCGTGGCGCTGGCGGTCATCGGCGTCGCCCGAGGCCGGATGCGCCCGCCGATCCTGCCGCCGCCGATCGATCCGAACATCGTCCCGCCGCCGCCCGGTCCGGTGGTGGGCGGGGCGAGCCTCGGCACGGCGTCGGCCACCCGGCCCGGCCCCGGGATGCCCATGAGTCCCGCTCCGGCGCCCGCGCCACCGGCGGCGCCTGCCCCCTCCGCTCCCGGCCTCGGCATCGACGCGCCACCGCCCGCGCTCGAGCCGCTCTACCGCCCGCCCGCCTCGCTCGACGACCTCAAGCCGCCGGAACCGCCCTCCGCGTAGGCTCGCGCTTCGCCGTCAGGCGGCGACGGGGTCGATGACGAAGCGGCAGCCGAAGATCTCGGCGCTGGCGGACCGCTCGCCGGTCGTAGACAGCTTGATCACCACCGACGGGTCGGACGAGGGTTCCGCCGGTCGAAGGACGACCCGCTGGCCGCCGACCATGGCCGCGAGCGACCAGTCCCCGTCGCCCAGCCACGGCTCGAAGGCGATGCCAACGGCCTGCCGGTAGGCCGCGGCGACCCGCGACGGGTCGACCATCGAGATCTCCAGCCCGGTCAGCCGGAGCGAACCACCCAACGGGTGGACCTGGGTGGCCCGCGCGCGACGGTCGGTCGCCGTCCACTCCGCCGAGTCCGGATCGTGCTCGATGATGAACGGCGGGGCGGTCGGGCCGACGAGACTCGGGACGGCGAGGCGCCACCGGACGACCGAACCATCGGGCCGCTGCCGCTCACCGGGGACGGGCTCGGCCAGCGCCGAGCCGAAGGCCTGCAACGCGGTGACATCCCGGTCGATGTCGTTCGAGCAGAGCGCATAGGCGACGAAACCGCCGCCCCGCTCGTCGAGCAGGCGGACCGTCGGCCCGCCAAGCCAGGAGGCACTGGCGAGCGCGCGATCCGTGGCGTCGATGAGTTCGAGATACGTGTCCCCGAACCAGGCCAGTCGGTTCGCCGTGCCGAGCCCTGGGTGGATACCGCCCCCGCCCGCTTCGATCCCGAGCTCCTCGCGGATCCGGCCGACGGCCTCGTCGAGGTCCGGCGTGGCGATGACGAGGTGGTCGATGCCGAGCAGCACCGGCGGTCAGGCCTCCACGAGGCCGGGCCCGCGGAGCCAGGCGATCACCTGCTCGGCGTCGCGGTCGGAGGGGAAGACGGGGTAGAAGACGTGCTCGATGCGGCCGCCCCAGATGACGAGCGTGAACCGCTTGAACAGCGTCAGGCCTGTCGTCTCGAACGTGGGCAGCCGCAGCGCCCGACAGAGCTCGAGCCGCTCGTCGCTCAGGATCGGGAACGGCAGATGGAGCCGCTCCACGGCCTCGAGCTGGTACGCCGTGTCCTGCGTCGAGAGCCCGAAGACCCGCACGCCGAGTTCCTGGAGCTCCGCGTAGTGATCACGATAGGCGCAGGCCTGCGGCGTGCAGCCTCGAGCGCCGGGGATGGCGTTCCAGGCGTCGAGGCCGCCGGGCGGGTCCTCGTCCGGACGTCCGGTCCGCGGATAGGCGAAGACCACCGTTCGTGGTGCGGCCGGGCCGTCGAGACGGATCGTGGAGCCGTCCGTGGCCGGCAGGCCGATCGGGGGGATGGCCGCCCCCGGCAGGTGGTCGGTGGCGCCGTCGTCGCGCGGGATCGGCAGATCCGGCGGCAGGTTGAGCAGATCGTTCACGCGCACGGGACGAGCCTACCAGCCTAGGATGGGCGGGTGAGCGAGCGGCTGCGGATCGAACGCACGGGTCCCGGCGGCGTCATCGCCCGGGTGACCCTCGATCGGCCGGACGTCCACAACGCGTTCGACGCCTCCCTCATCGCCGAGCTGCGCGCCACGTTCGCGGCGTTCGCGAAGGAGGACGCCGGGGCGCTCCGGGCGGTCGTGCTCGCCGGCGCCGGTTCGAGCTTCTGCGCCGGCGCGGACATCGCCTGGATGCGCGCCGCGATGGCCCTCGACCGCGAGGGAAACGAGCAGGACGCGATGGCCATGGCCGAGATGTTCGAGACGATCGACACCTGCCCCGTGCCGGTCATCGCCCGGGTCCACGGCGCGGCGCTGGGAGGCGGCATGGGCCTGTGCGCCGTGGCGGACATCGTGATCGCCGAGAGCGGCGCCCGCTTCGGGTTCACCGAGACGCGGCTGGGTATCCTGCCGGCCGTGATCAGCCCGTTCGTCATCGCCAAGATCGGCGAGAGCCACGCCCGGGCCCTGTTCCCCGGCGGCCGCCGGTTCGATGCCCTGCGCGCCCAGCGGATCGGCCTGGTCCACGAGGTCGTCGAGGGCGATACCCGCGCTCGACCTGGCCGTCGATTCGGCCATCGCCGACCTGCTCGCGGCGGGTCCGACGGCCGCCCGGGCCGCCAAGTCGATCGTCCGCGAGGTCCGCGGCCTGCCCCACGGATCGTCGAAGTGGCACACGGCGCGGGTCATCGCCACGCAGCGCCAGACCGAGGAGGCCCAGGAGGGCTTCCGCGCGTTCTCGGAGCGCCGCCCCGCCGGCTGGGTACCCGAAGAGCCCTGACCCTGGTGCGGATCGCGGATTTCGAGCTCGAGCGGTTCTTCGCGCGGTGGGAGTTCGCCGTCCGGTACCTGCTGTGTGCCTCGGACGTCGAGGGCTGGAAGATGGCCGACCTGCTCGAGCTCGCCGATGACGAGACGCGGGCGATGTGGGCCGAGCTCCGCCTCGGGTACACGGAATCGACGGGGCATCCGTTGCTCCGGGCGGAGATCGCCAAGCTCTACGAGAACATCACGGCCGACGACGTGCTGGTCTTCGCGGGCGCCGAGGAGGCGATCTTCTGCCTCGCGAACGTCCTGCTCGGCCCGGGCGATCACGCGATCGTCACCTGGCCGGGCTACCAGAGCCTGTGGGAGGTCGGCCGGGCGGCCGGTGCGGACGTCACGCTGCACGACCTTCGCGCTGCCGATCGCTGGGCGCTCGACGTCGAGCGGCTCGTGGCGAGCATCCGACCCGAGACGCGGCTGGTCGTCGTGAACGCGCCGCACAACCCGACCGGGATGCTGCCGAGCCGCGAGGAGTGGCGGGCCGTTACCGAAGCCTGCGCCGTGCGGGGGATCCACCTCCTGGCCGACGAGGTCTATCGCTACCTCGAGGTCGACGAGGCGGACCGGCTGCCGGCCGGCGCGGACGCGCTGTCCGGGCTGGGCATCTCGCTCGGGGTCATGTCCAAGTCGTTCGCGCTGGCCGGCCTGCGGATCGGCTGGCTGGCGACGCAGGACCGCGCGCTGCTTGCCCGCTGCGCCGGGTTCAAGGACTACACGACGATCTGCTCGTCGGCGCCGAGCGAGATCCTCGCGCTCATCGGGCTGCGGGCTCGCGATCGCGTCCTGGCTCGCTCGCGCGGCATCGTGCTCGGCAATCTGGCGCTGCTCGATGGCTTCTTCGAGCGGTGGGTCGGCACGTTCGACTGGGTCCGGCCGCGGGGCGGCTCGATCGGCTTCCCGTCGCTTCGGCCCGACGTGCCCGATCGACCAGTTCGCCGCAGAGCTCGTCGAGGCCGAAGGTGTTCTGCTACTTCCAGGCTCGACCTTCGGCCATCCCGGGCAACCACTTCCGGATCGGGTTCGGTCGGACGAACCTTCCCGAGGCACTCGCCGGCCTGGAGCGGTTCGCCACCCGCACGCTCACCTGAAGCGCGACGCTTGCACAGGCAGGCGCCGAATGCGACGATCGCGACAGACATGTCCGAGGAACTGAGTCCGAGCCAGGCGGCGATACGCATCGGGACGACGACGCGGAGCGTCCAGCGGTGGATCGCCCGTGGCTTGCTGCCCGCTCGGCGCGTCGGCGGACGATGGCGTGTCGCGTCTGACGCGTTAGACGCGTTCATGAAACGGGGCGAGGCGCCCGATGCGTCCGCGAGCGACCGCGATCTGGGTGCTCTTTGTGGCCAATCGGGGCGAGATCGCGACGCGGATCCGCCGCACCGCCGATCGACTGGGCATCCGGACGGTGGTCCCGGGCATCGATGCGCCGAGCGTCGACCTCCTCGATGGCCCGGCCGTGGTCGCGGCGGCGAAAGCCGCCCACGCCGACGCCCTCCATCCCGGCTACGGCTTCCTGGCCGAGCAGGCTGACTTCGCCGAAGCCGTCGAGGCGGCCGGCATCCGCTGGGTCGGTCCTCCGGCCTCGGCGATCCGGGCGATGGGCGACAAGGCCGCCGCGCGCCACCTCGCCTCGGAGCTCGGCGTCGAGACGCTGCCCGGGTACGACGGAGACGACCAGTCCGACAAAGCCCTCTCGAAGGCCGCGAAGCGGATCGGCGCGCCGCTCATCGTCAAGCCCTCGGCCGGCGGTGGCGGCAAGGGCATGCGGGTCGTCCGGGACCTCGCGCTCCTCCCCGACGCGCTCGCCGTCGCCCGCCGCGAGGCCGAGACCGCGTTCGGCGACGACCGCCTCATCCTCGAGCGGTACCTCGAGGGCCCGCGCCACGTCGAGATCCAGGTCCTGTTCGATGCCCACGGCAACGGCGTCCACCTCGGCGAGCGGGACTGCTCGCTCCAGCGCCGCCACCAGAAGGTGCTCGAGGAGACACCATCGCCGGGCCTCGATCCGAAGATTCGCGCCCGGATGGCCGACGCTGCGCTGCGCCTCGCCTCCGCCGTGGGCTACCGAAGCGCCGGCACGTGCGAGTTCCTCGTGGCCGACGACGGGCACGCCTACTTCCTCGAGATGAACACGCGGCTCCAGGTCGAGCACCCGGTCACCGAGGCCGTCACCGGTCGCGACCTCGTGGCGGACCAGCTGGCGATCGCCGGCGGCGCCCGCCTGGCCGAGATCGGGCTCGACCAGGCCTCGGTCGACCGGAGCCTGGCCAAGGGAGGCCACGCGGTCGAAGTCCGGCTCTACGCCGAGGACGCCGAGAACGGCTTCCTGCCGGCGACCGGCCGCGTCGAGGCGCTCGGGTTCCCGACCGGTGAGGGCATCCGCGTCGATGCCGGGATCGCGGTCGGCACGGAGGTCGGGCCACGGTTCGATCCCCTGCTGGCCAAGATCGTCGCCGCGGGCAAGGATCGGAAGGCCGCCTTCGCCCGCCTCGAGCGGGCGCTCGACGAGACCGTCGTCCTGGGCCTTGTGACGAACCTGCGGTTCCTGCGCTGGCTGGTCCGCGAGCCGGCGGTCCGCCAGGGCCTCGCCCGGACCGAGACGCTCGGGCACATCTGGCCGCCGGACGACTGGCCGAACCGGAGCGCGGTCCCGGATGCCGCCTGGTCGGCCGCCGCCGCCCTGCTCGCGGGCGGGGCGCGGACCGCGCCGCCCTCGATGCCTTCGCCGGCGCGTGGCGGCTCAACGGCCCGGCCGTCATCCGGCTCGCGACCGACGGCGAGGAGCGGACGGTCGCCGTGCCCGCCGCCGCACCGGAGCCCGCCGGCCGGTCGTACTCGCCGGCGACACCGCGTACATCGATGCCGACGGCCGCAGCCTGGCGTTCCGCATCGCCCCACCGCCCGACGTCGATCGGGCCGCTCGAGCCGCGGCCGCCCATGTCCGGGGCGGCGGTCCGCGCTCGGTCGAAGCTCCGATGCCCGGCGCCGTCATCGCTGTCCACGTGACCGTCGGCGACACGGTCGAGCCGGGAGCGCCGCTCGTCACGCTCGAGGCGATGAAGATGGAGCACGTCGTCGTCGCGCCCGGGCCGGGGCGGGTGACCGAGATCGAGGCTCGCGTCGGCGCCCAGGTCGGCCGCGGCAGCCCCCTCGCGACGATCGACGACGTCGCGTTACCCTTGCCGCGCGGAGGAACCACGATGACCGAACCGACGAAGACGCGCGAAGGCCTGCTCGATCGACCATGTCGCCGCCCGCCAGCGGCGCGACTCGTCCCCGCTCGGCAGCCCGGAGTACCGCGCCGCGCTCGAGGAGATCGCCCGGATCGAGGTCGAGATCGCCCGGATCGAGCGGGCCGCGACGCCGCCCCGCGTCTGATCCGGCCGACGCCCACGCCCTCCCGGCCCGCCCCGACCCCGATGAGTGACCGCCGCGTCCGCATCTACGAGGTGGGCCCGCGCGACGGGCTCCAGAACGAAGCGACGCCGATCGCGACCGCCGACAAGCTGCGCTTCCTCGACCTCCTCGCCGCCGCCGGCCTGCGCGAGATCGAGGCGACGAGCTTCGTGTCGCCGAAGGCCATCCCCCAGCTCGCCGACGCGGACGAGCTCCTCGGCTCGCTGACCCGCCGGCCCGGCGTCCGTTATCCCGTGCTGGTCCCGAACCTGCGCGGCCTCGAGCGGGCCGAGGCGGCCGGGGCGGACGCGATCGCGGTCTTCACCGCCGCGTCGTCGGCCTTCACCGAACGCAACATCGGGATGACCGTCGACGAGTCGCTCGCGGCGTTCGCGCCCGTCCTCGCTCGCGCCGCGGAGCGCGGGTGGTGGCGCCGGGCCTACGTCTCGACGGCGTTCGGCTGCCCGTACACGGGGCGCGTCGAACCGGCGGCGGTCGTCGCCGTCGGGCGGCGCCTGCTCGACCTCGGGCGCGGACGAGATCTGCTTCGGCGACACGATCGGGGTGGGCGTCCCGGACCAGGTCGCGACCCTGACCGAGGCGGCCGTCGCGGCCGGGATCCCCATCGAGCGGATCGCCTACCACTTCCACGACACGCGGGGCACGGCGCTGGCCAACGTCGCCGCGGGTCTTGCCGCCGGCGTCCGCTGCTTCGACTCGGCCAGCGGCGGCACGGGTGGCTGCCCGTACGCGCCGGGAGCGGCCGGCAACCTCGCCACCGAGGACCTCGTGTACTTCCTCGACGCGTCCGGATGGGAGCACGGCGTCCGGCTCGACGGCGTGCTCGAAGCGGCCCGATTCGTCGCCGGAGTGCTCGGCAAACCGCTCACGACGAAGGTCGGCCAGGCCGGCGGCTGGGACCCCGCGACGGGGGCGGCGACCGGCCGCCTCGGCTGAACGGGCGCGCCGTTCGACGCGCCGCTGACGCCTCCGACGCGCCTGCTGTTATCCTCCCGCCGATGGAAGGTGTCGTACTGGTCCTGAACCAGAACTACGAACCCCTGAACGTCTGCAATCTGCCGCGGGCGTTCCGCCTCGTCTTCGGAGCGAAGGCCGAGGTGATCGAGTTCGACCATCAGATGATCTGCACGCCCCGCGAGGCCTACCGGGCGCCGTCGGTCATCCGCCTCCAGCACCACGTCCGGCGGCCCCGCCCGCGGGTCAAGCTGACCCGCCGCGAGATCTTCAGCCGCGACCGCCACACGTGCCAGTACTGCGGCCGCCAGTCGAGCGACCTGACCCTGGACCACGTCGTGCCGCGCCATCGCGGCGGCGGGCATACGTGGGAGAACCTCGTCGCCGCCTGCAAGGGCTGCAACCACCGCAAGGGCGGCAAGACGCTCGACGAGGCGCGGCTGCGCCTCCAGCGCATCCCGTTCGAGCCGCGCAGCGACGTCTACTCGCTGTTCGTTCCGTACCTCGCAGGACGTGCGCAACGAGAACTGGCGGGACTACCTCTTCCTCGGCCGGAACTGAGGCAGTCCGGGTGATGGCGCCCGGGGCGGACGTCGCGGCTTCGATCCCGCCACATGTCATCGAGCTCTTCGAGCGGCTGCGCGCGGCCGGCTTCCAGGCATATGTCGTCGGCGGCAGCGTGCGCGACGTGTTCCTCGGGCGGGAGCCGTACGACTGGGACCTCACGACCGACGCCCTGCCGGACCAGGTGCTGAAGCTCTTCCCCGACGCCCGTCTATGAGAATGCGTTCGGGACCGTGGCCGTCCGCGAGGGCGTCGAGATCACGACGTTCCGGTCCGACCACGAGTACGCCGACTTCCGGCGGCCGCACCATGTCGAGTTCGGCGACCGGGTCGAGGTGGACCTCGCGCGGCGGGACTTCACCGCGAACGCCATCGCCTGGGGCGGCGCGCCCGGGCGAGGAGCCGGGCATCGTCGATCCCGTACGACGG
Organism: uncultured Chloroflexia bacterium; assembly: GCA_963849405.1. Lineage (GTDB taxonomy): Bacteria > Chloroflexota > Limnocylindria > Limnocylindrales > CSP1-4 > C-114. Next base: position 372,334 of record CAWKHG010000005.1, on the reverse strand, counting down.
CCGGGCCGACACGGAACGGCGGCGTCCTCCGGGCCGTCGGCGATCCGGCCGTCCGGTTCGGCGAGGACGCCCTGCGGATGCTGCGCGCCGCGCGCCTGGCGGCGCGTCCTCGACTTCACGATCGAGCCGGCCACGCTCGCGGCCATGACCGCGTCGGCGGAGCTGGCCGCCCACCTGTCGGGCGAGCGGATCGTCGCCGAGCTCGGCAAGCTCCTGGACGCGCCCGCGGCCGTCGATCGGGCTGCGGATCCTGGCGGAGACGGGCGTGCTCGCACGCGATCGCTCCGGCCCTCGACGCGCAGCGCGGGATCGCCCAGAACAAGATCCCGGGCGAGGACCTGTGGGACCACGTCGTCCGCTCGGTCGACGCGACGGCCGCCGCCGGCCGCGGCCGGACCGTCCGCTGGGCGGCCCTCTTCCACGACATCGGCAAGCCGGTGACCGCCGCGGACGGGCACTTCTACGGCCACGACGTCGTCGGCGCCGAGCTCGCCGGCGACCTCCTTCGGCGGTGGCACGCGCCGGGCGAGATCGTCGACGACGTGACCCACCTCGTCCGCCAGCACATGTTCGCGTACGAGGCGGCCTGGACCGATGCCGCGGTCCGGCGGTTCATCGCGAAGGTCGGTCCGGCCAGGCTCGACGACCTCTTCGCGCTGCGGGAGGCCGACAACCTCGGCAGCGGCGTGCCGGCGGAGGCGGGCGCCCTCGCGACGCTACGTGCCCGAGTCGGCGCGGAGCTCGCCGCGAACGTCGTCCTCGACCTGTCCGGCCTGGCCATCCGCGGCGACGACCTCATCCGCGAGCTCGGGATCGCGCCGGGCCCGAGCGTCGGCCGGATCCTCGACGCGCTGCTCGAGCGGGTGATGAACGACCCCGGCTCGAACCGCCCGGAGACCCTCATCGCACTCGCTCGCGAGCTGGCATCTACGATGGACGGGAACGTCACAGCGTCGGCCGAACGGCCGGCGCGCGAACCGTCAGGGGAGGCCGGATGATCGAGCTCCTGCTCCAGGCCGAGCGCGCAGTCGGGGCCGGAGCCCTGGACCTGGCCGAGCGCCTGTACTGGCAGGCCATCGATGCCGACGCACAGAACGCGATCGCCATCGTGGGCCTGGCCAAGGTGGCCCGCATGCGCGGCGACGACCGGACGGCGATCGCCTTCGGCCGGCGCGCGCTCAAGGTCGACGCGGAGAACGCGGTGGCCCAGCGCCTGGTCGCGGAACTCGAGTCGGCGCATCCCGCTCCGCCGGCCCCTGCGGCAGCCGCGCCCGTGCGGCGGAGGCTGCGCCCGCGGTGGCCGAGCCCGAGCCGGTGCCGACGCCCCCGTCGCGCCCGAGCCTGCACCAGCGCAGGTGGCCGATCCCGCTCCGCCCACGGCGTCGGCGAAGGTGGGGCCGCCGGCGGCCGAGGCCACGAGTGCACCACCCGCCGGTTCGCTGCCGGCCGACCCGGGCGTCCGTCCGCCACGCGGCGGCAAGGCCGACTTCGACTGGCCGGCCAACGATCTGGAGCAGGTCCGCAAGCCCAAGGATCGATGAGGGTCCTCGTCACCGGAGGGGCCGGCTACATCGGCTCGGTGACCGTCGAGGCCCTCGTCGCGGCCGGCCACGAGCCCGTGGTCCTCGACGACTGCTCGACCGGGCATGCGCGGCGCGGTGCCGGCGGGCGTCACGCTTCTCCGCCAGAACTACACGGTCGAGGCGTCGACGATGGCGCGCGCTGCGCGACCACCGGATCGAGGCGATCCTCCATTGCGCGGCGCGCTCGCTGGTCGGCGAGTCCATCCGCGAGCCGGCCCGCTACTACCGCCAGAACGTCGCGGGCGGCATCGCGCTGCTCGACGCGGCCCGGGCCGCCGGCGTCGACCGCGTCGTGTTCAGCTCCACGGCCGCGGTCTACGGCGAGCCCGAGGTCGACGCCGATCCCCGAGGACGCCCCGCTCCGGCCGATCAACCCGTACGGCGAGACGAAGCGGACGTTCGAGGGCGCCCTCGAGCTGGTATGGCCGGGCGTACGGGCATGCGCAGCGTCAGCCTCCGCTACTTCAACGCCGCCGGGGCGTCCGCGGCGTTCGGCGAGGTCCACGACCCGGAGACCCACCTCATCCCGAACATCCTGCGCTCCGTGGAGCGGAACGAGGAGCTGACGCTCTTCGGGGGCGACTACCCGACGCCCGACGGGACGCCGATCCGCGACTACATCCACGTCGTGGACCTGGCCGACGCCCACATCCGGGCGCTCGAGGCGACGGCCGCGGAGGACGCGCCCGGCTTCGCCGCCTACAACCTGGGCAGCGGCACGGGCTTCAGCGTCCTCCAGGTCGTCGCCGCGGCCGAGGCGGTCGTCGGGCATGCGATCCCGACCCGCATCGGCCCCCGACGCGAGGGCGACCCGCCGGTGCTCATCGCCCGTCCGGATCGGGCCCGCGCGACGCTCGGCTGGGAGCCCCGGCACGGCACGCTGGCCGAGATGATCGGCTCGGCATGGGCGTGGCGGCAGGCCCATCCCGCCGGCTACACCGACGGCGGCTGAGACACGGTCTCATGACGGACAGCCGCTTCGCGGGCAGGGTGGCGCTCGTCACGGGCGCCGGCGGTCCGCACGGCATCGGCTTCTCGACGGCACGGATCCTGGGCGCCGGCGGCGCCACGCTCGCGATCGCGTCAACGACCGCCCGGATCCACGAGCGGGTCGCCGAGCTGGAGGCCAGCGGCGTCACAGCGACCGGCCACGTTGGTGACCTGACGGCGCCCGGGTCGCGCCATCGCGCTCGTGGACGACGTCCTGGCCGCCCACGGCCGGCTCGACATCCTCGTCAACAACGCCGGGATGGTCACGGTCGACACGGCCGAGGAGACCACGAACCTCCTGGACATGACCGAGGACGAGTGGGACCGCGGCATCGCCCAGAACCTGCGCATCCCGTTCGCGGTGACGCGGGCGGCCCTGCCGGCGATCGTCGCCGTCGGGTCATGGCCGGATCGTCTTCGTCTCCTCGGTCACCGGGCCGATCGTCAGCAACCCGGCGTCCACGGTCTACTCGGCCGCCAAGGCCGGGATCATGGGCCTCGTTCGCGGGCTGGCGATCGAAGTCGGCCCGCAGGGCGTGACGGTCAACGCGGTCCTGCCCGGCTGGATCGCCTCGGCCTCGCAGCTCCTCCACGAGGGCATCGGCGGCGGGAACACACCCCTCGGCCGCTCGGGCACGCCTGCCGAGGTCGCCGAGGTCATCGCGTTCCTCGCGTCCGACGCGGCGAGCTACGTGACCGGCCAGGGCATCGTCGTGGACGGCGGCAACACGATCCAGGAGTACAAGGGGCCGAAGGAGGCCTGGTACTGATGCCCGGGGATGCGGACCGGGTCGCGCTCGTGACGGGCGGCGCGTCGGGCATCGGCCGGGCGACCGCCGACCGGCTCGGCGCCGACGGACTGCGCGTCTTCCTCGTCGACCGCGACGAGCCCGGGCCTCGAGCGGGCGATGGCGGAGCTCACGGCCGGCGGGGTCACGGCCGCCGGCGAGGCGATCGACCTTGCATCGGTGGCCGGCTGCGAGCGGGCCGTCGAGGCGGCGGTGGCCTGGGGCGGTCGCCTCGATGCCCTCGTCAACTGCGCCGGGCTATGGGTCGAGGGGCCGTCCGACACGATGACCGAGGCCGACTGGGACCGGGTCATCGACGTGAACCTCAAGGCCACATTCTTCACGTGCCGCTACGCGATCCCGGCCCTCGAGAAGACCGGCGGCTGCATCGTCAACGTCGGCTCCGATGCGGGGCTGTGGGGCAACAAGGGGGCGGCGATCTACAGCGCGTCGAAGGGCGGGGTCGTCGTGCTCACGAAGGCGCTGGCCGTGGAGCTCGCGGCGCGCGGAGTGCGGGCCAACGTCGTCTGCCCGGGCGACGTCGACTCGCCGATGATCCGCTACCAGGCCGAGACGTTCGGCGGCGGCGATCCCGACGGCTATCTCCAGAACCTGCTGACCGCCTACCCACAGCGGCCGGCCCGCTTCATCCGCCCCGCCGAGGTCGCCGAGCTCATCCGCTACCTCACGACCCCGGAGGCCGCCCCGATCACGGGCGCCGCGATCTCGATCGACTTCGGGCTGACCGCCGGCTACTGAGTCGCCGGCTCGGACAGCCGGTCGGGGACGGTCCGGAGCAGGCGCGACACCGATGAGCATCAGGACGAGGAAGCTCAGGATCGCCCACCTGGTAGGCGCCCTTGCCCCAGCCGGCGTCGAGCAGGGTCGAGACGATCACCCCGTAGAGGACCGGGCCGGTGACCGCGCTGAACTTGCCGGCGAGGCCGTACAGCCCGAAGAACTCGCCCACCTTGTCGGGCGGTGACAGCCGGAGCATGAACACCCGATCCGAGGTCCAGACCCCACCCAGCCCGCTGCCCAGGAGCGCGCCGGCGATGAGGAACGTCGGCAGCGCCAGGACCGACGCGGCGATGAGGAGCCCGACGCACCAGGAGGCCAGCACGTACATGAGCGTGCGCTTGGGCCCGAACCGCTCCACGGCGAAGCCCCACCCGAACGACGCGACGACCGCCACGATCGTGAGCATGAGCAGGACGATGTTGGCCTGGGCTTTGGTCAAGCCGATGGCTTCCACCGCGAACACGGACATCACGACGATGACTGTGTTCACCGGGTCCGTGTAGAAGAACCGTGCGACCAGGAAGCGCAGCAATCCCGGCACCTCGCGCGCGTCGCGGACCGTCTGGGCCAGCTGCTTCCACGAGCCGAGCGCGTCGGCGACCTTGAAGCGGTAGTCCGACGCCCTCTGCTCGCGGACGACGAGGAAGATCGGCGCGGCGAATACCGCGAAGAGGACGGCGGCCATGACGAAGGTCAGCGGGCCGGAGCCCGAGTCGGTCACGAGGATGAGCACGGCGATGAGGATCGTGCCGATGTAGCCGACCGCGACGCCGATGCCGCTCACCCGGCCGCGCGACTCGGGCTTCGATACGGTCGGCAGCGTCGAGTCGTAGTAGATGAGCGCGGCCTGATACGCGAAGTTGGCGACCGAGAAGAGGAACAGCCCAAGGAAGGCCAGGGGGCTGCCGCCGCCCGGGACCAGCGCGATGAGGCCCGTCGCGATGACGCACAGGGCGGTGAAGAACATCAGGTACGGGAGGCGCCGGCCGCCACGATCGGAGATGGCGCCGAGGACGGGCGAGACGAGCGCGTTCAACCCGACCGACGCGGCGTTCGCGACCCCGAACCAGAACTGGCCATCGGCCGGTCCCAGCCGGTCGTTCGTCCAGAGGCCCATCGCGTACGACACGACCGCGTAGCTGTAGATCGTGTTCGCGAAGTCGTACAGGGCCCAGGCGGCCGGGACGCCGGCCCGGCCGGACGGTGTCAGCGCCGCGAGGGCGGCGATGAGCCCAAGCCCGCGGGACCGCTCGGGGACGCGTGCCGGGGAGCTGGCCACGCGGGGATTCTAGACGCGGGGAGTACCCGCGCGAGAGGCGGAAGGCACACACCCGACTGCTAGGATGCCGCCATGGAGGATGTGGGGACGAGCGTGGCCCAGGCGTGGCGACCCCAGCGGTTCGGGAACCAGCGCGCCGGCGCCATCGACGACCCGATCATCGAGCCGCTCTGGGGCGGCGACCGGACCCTCGTCATCGTCAGTGCCCCCGGCGAGCGGCCGCGGTTCATCGACGAGCAAGGCGAGCCGCTCGAGGACCCGCTGCTCGAGCCGATCGTGGCCGACCTCAGCGCCTCGCTCCGCGCCGACTCGGTCGTGCTCGACGGCTACCTCACCCGCCAGCCGAACGTGGACCGCGAGCCTGGCCAGCAAGATGGGCCCGTCGATCCCGACCCACCGCCAGGTGCTCGGCACGCTGTTCCTCGGGTCGTCCGGCACGAAGGTGGCCAAGGCCATCGACCGGACGGAGAACGCCCCGGACATCGACCCCGACCTGCCGCTGACCTTCATGGCCGTCGACCTCCTCGCGATCGACGACCAGCCGCTCCTCGACGTCCCGCTGCTCGAGCGCAAGCGCATCCTCGAGACGGCGTTCGAGGAGGCGGACCTCGTGCGCCGGAGCGCGTTCATCCGACCCCCGATCGGGACGTTCCTCGTGAGCTGGCGCGCCTTCGGCTTCGTCGAGATCGCCTACAAGAGCGCCAACAGCCGCTACACGCCCGGCCAGCCGAACCCGCGGCTGGGCCGTCGCCACGATCCCGACCCGCTGACCGCGACCGCACGCCACTCACCGGCGACGCGCCGAGGAACGCCGCGTCCGGAGCACCCCGGCGCGAGCGCGCGAGCGGTGGTAGGGTGAAGCCGATGCCCTCCTCTGTGTTGCAACCGGCTGTCCGCGATGAGATCGCGGCCCTCGGCAGAGCCGACATCATGGTCGGGATCCCCAGCTTCAAGAACGCCGCGACGATCGGCTACGTCGTCCGCGCGGCCCAGGCCGGGCTCGTCCAGTACTTCCCCGATCTGAAGCCGGTCCTCGTCAATTCGGACGCCGGCTCGCCGGACGGCACGAGCCGGGTCGTCGTCGAGACCGAGCCGCCCGAGTACATCGAGCAGATCCTCCTCGTCCGCCCGAAGAACCGGCTCGCCCGGGTGAGCCTGACCTACCCCGAGATCGACGGAGTGGGCGGCAAGGGCGCCGCGCTGCGGACCGTCTTCGAGATCGCCGCCGCTCTCGAGGTCGAGGCGCTGGTCGTCGTCGACAGCGACCTGCGCTCGATCCTGCCCGAGTGGGTGGAGCTGCTGGCCGGCCCGATCATCAAGGGCGGTTACGACTACACGGCGCCGCTCTACACCCGCTACAAGTACGACGGCACGATCACCAACACCGTCACGTACCCGCTGACCCGGGCGCTGTACGGCAAGCGCATCCGCCAGCCGATCGGGGGCGACTTCGGCGTATCCGGCGACCTCATCCGGCACTACCTCGCCCAGGACGACTGGACGCCCGACATCAGCAAGTTCGGGATCGACATCTGGATGACGACCCACGCGCTGACCGGCGGGTTCGCGGTTTGCCAGGCGCGCCTCGGCGCGAAGGTCCACGACCCCAAGGACCCCGGCGCGGACCTCGGGCCGATGTTCCGCCAGGTCGTCGGGACGATCCTGCGCCTCGCGGCGACCCACGCCGATTCGTGGATCCCGATCCACGGCAGCCACGACGTGCCGGCCTACGGCTTCGAGCGGATCCTCGAGCCGCCACCGCTGGAGGTCGACACCTCGCGCCTGCTCACGGAGTTCCAGAACGGGGCCAACACGCTCGAGGCGACCTGGGCCGAGATGTTCTCGCCGGCCAGTCTCGCCGCGGTCAAGATCCTCGCCCACCAGGCCGAGGCGACCGCCATCGCCGCCCGCGAGCGGCTCGGCGACAAGGCGGCGCCCCGATGACCACGCTCGAGTCGGCCGAGGCGCTCGCCGCCTTCCACTTCCCGGATGCCGTCTGGGCCAAGCTCATCTACGACCTCGTGGTCGCCGCCCGCGCCCCCGATGCGCCGATCGACCGCTTCGTCGAGGCCCTCGTCCCGATCTACTTCGGGCGGGTCGGCAGCCTGATCATCGAGACCCGCCTCATCTCGACCGACGACGCGGAGGTCTTCGTCGAGCGCCAGGCCCGCGAGTTCGAGCTGCTCAAGCCGTACCTCGTCGAGCGCTGGAACGCCGCCGGATGACGGCCCGACCGCCGCTCCCGTCGCGGATCCTCATCCCGGTCGCCAACCCGAGCACGGCCGCCGAGCTCATCCGGCTGGGTGCCGCCCTTCTCGATGAGCGGACCGGCGAGCTGACCGCCCTGGGGATCGTGGAAGTCCCCGAGGGGATGCCCCTGTCCGAGGGCGCGACGCGCGCCCGGCACGCCCGCCGGCTCCTCCAGCGCGTGCTGGATTTCGTGCCCGAGGGCACGACGATCCATCCGATCGTCCGCATCGGCCGCCACGCCGCCGAGGGGATCGTCGAGGCGGCCGCCGAGCAGGAGGCGGACCTGCTGATCTTCGGCTGGGGCGGCAAGACGCCGAGCGCCCGCGACGGGGTGAAGATCGACGGCCGCACCGTGAAGCCCGACGGGGCCCGGTCCAACGGCCACGTGCCGGTCATCTCGCCGACGATCGACGAGGTCGTCCGCCAGTCGCCCGCCGACATCGCGGTCGTCAAGCAACGCGGCTCGTCCGAGCTCAAGCGGATCCTCGTCCCCGTCCGTGGCGGTCCCCACGCCGAGCTCGCGCTGCGCTTCGCCGATGCGCTCGCCCGCCGCCACGGTGGCGAGATCTTCGTCCTCCACCTCGTGCCGCCGGGCATCACGCTGGCCGTCCGCGCCCAGGCCGAGCGGGCGCTCAATGCCTTCGTTAAGCAGCACGTCAGCGGCAAGGTGGACGCGCGCGTCCGCGAGGCGGCCAACGTGCGAAACACGATCCTGCGCGAGGCCACCCTGGTCGATCTCGTGGTCATGGGCGCGTCGGCCGGTCCGGGAGCGGACGCGGATGGCGCCGCGCACCTCTTCGGGGCACTTCCCGAGGCGATCGCCGCGCGCGCCAAGCCGACGGTCATCGTGGTCAAGACCCGCGAAGCCATCAACCTGCGCACCTTCGAGCAGCTGGCCTCGCGCGCCGAGTCGCTCGCCGCGGCCGATCGCGCCGCCGAGGAAGCCCGCGCCGTCCCGGCCCGCGTGGAGCGCTGGTTCGCCGAGGCCAACTTCCACCACTCCGAGTTCTCGGACCTCCGTCGACTGGTCCAGCTCAAGGAGAAGCAGGGCCTCACGATCAGCCTCGTCCTGCCCACGCTCGAGGAGGAGGAGACGATCGGCCCGATCGTCCGGCGCTCGATGCGCGAGCTGATGGGCCGCTTCCCGCTGCTCGACGAGATCCTCGTCATCGATTCGGCGTCCAGCGACCGGACCCGCGAGATCGCCGAGGCGGAGGGCGCCCGGGTCGTCCAGCACCCCGACGTGCTCGCCCGGTACGGCTCGTTCCCCGGCAAGGGCGAGGCCCTCTGGAAGTCGGTCTTCGAGACCTCCGGCGACATCATCGTCTGGGCCGACACGGACGTCCGCAACTGGCATCCGCGGATGGTCTACGGGACGCTCGGGCCCCTGCTCGTCGAGCCGCGGCTCCAGTACGTCAAGGGCTACTACCAGCGCCCGATCGTCGAGGAGGGCCAGCTCAAGGAGGGCGGTGGCGGTCGCGTCACCGAGCTCGTCGCGCGGCCGCTCATCAACCTGTTCTTCCCCGAGCTGTCGGGCCTCATCCAGCCGCTGTCGGGTGAGTACGCGGCCCGCCGGGCGCTGCTCGAGTCGATCCCGTTCTTCACCGGCTACGCGGTCGAGATGGGCCACCTCATCGATGTCGCCGAGCGGGTCGGGCTCGAGGGCCTCGGCCAGGTCGACCTCGAGCGACGGCTCCATCGCAACCAGGAGCTCGAAGGCCTGTCGCGGATGAGCTTCGTGATCATCCATGCGGTGATGAAGCGGCTCGAGGAGCGGCGCAAGGCCCGCCTGTTCGCCGAGCTCGGCTCGACGATGAAGCTGCCCCGCTCGGGCAAGGGCCGCCTCGGCCTCGAGATCATCGAGCTGGCCGACCAGGAACGCCCGCCGATGGTGCGCATCCCCGAGTACCTCGAGCGCCGCCGGATGGCCGGCGCGATCTCCTCCGTGCCGATCGTCGAGCCGGCCCTGCGGTGAGCGGACGACCGTTCACGGTCCTCTTCGCGCCCGACTCCTTCAAAGGCTCCCTCTCCTCGGTAGCGGTCGCGCGGCGCCCTCGCCGAGGGCTGGACGCGCGCCCGACCGAACGACCGCGTCCTGCTCGCCCCGCTGGCCGATGGCGGCGAAGGCACGCTGGCGGCGATCGACGCGGCGGGCGGCTGGGACCTCGTGGACGCGCCGCGTCCACGACCCGCTCGGGCGGATCGTCGACGCGCGCTGGCTCGCGTCGGCCGACGGGGCGCGCGCGGTCGTCGAGCTGGCGACGGCATCCGGGCTCTCGCTGGTCGCCGCCGCGGAGCGCGACCCTGCCGCGGCGTCCACGCGTGGCACGGGCGAGCTGCTCGTCGAGTCGATGGACCACGGGGCGCGCGAGATCGTGCTCGGGATCGGCGGCAGCGCCACGACCGACGGCGGCGCCGGCGCCCTCCGTGCCCTCGGGGCGCGCATCTCGGACGCGCTCGACGAGGTCGACCTGACGCGGGCTCGATCCGCGCCTGGCCAGGTCGCGCCTGCGGATCGCCTGCGACGTGACCAACCCACTGCTCGGCGCGAGCGGGCGCGGCCGCGACGTACGGGCCGCAGAAGGGCGCCACGCCGAGCCGACGTCGATCACGCTCGACGCCGCGGCTCGCCGATTCGCCGACGCGCTGGAGCGCGCGACCGGCCGCCGCGAGCGGGACTCGCCCGGTGCCGGAGCCGCCGGGCGGCATCGGCTTCGGCCTCCTCTGTCTCACCGGCCGCTTCCGCTCGCTGGCCCTGGAGCCCGGCGTGGACCTCGTCATGGCGGCGACGGGCTTCGACGCGAAGCTCGAGGGCGCCGACCTCGTCGTCACCGGCGAGGGCCGCATCGATGCCCAGACGGCGTTCGGCAAGACGGCCCTGGGCGTCGCGCGCCGGGCGCATGCGGCCGGAGTCCGCTGCATCGCCGTCGGCGGCGGGGTCGAGCCCGAGGGCATCGAGGCGCTCGCCCCGCTTGCGGTCGAGGTCGTGCCGGTCCACGAGCGCCCGATCCCGGTCGAGGAGGCGATCGCCCAGGGCGCCGCTCCGCTCGTCGCCTGCGGCGAACGCCTGGCCGCGGCGATAGCGCCCCACGAGATCGGGACGAGCCCGTGAGGCCCGGGAGGGCGTTGGCGGCTCGTGCGCCAGGCACGAAGAAGCGGCCCCGCCGCCGTCCACGCCGGTTCTCCGACCCGGGTGCCACCTGGGCGAAGGGCCTCGAGCGGCGGCGCCCCGGGCTCGTCCCGTTCGTGCTCGATTCCCTCGCCGGCCTCTACGGTCGTCCCACGTGGGAGCGCCGGCTCGACCCGACGAGCGAGCTCATCCTCACGATCCTCACCCAGAACAGCGCCGACATCAACGCCGAGCGGGCGTTCGAGAGCCTCCGGGCGGCGTTCCCCTCCGGCGGCATCGTCCAGGTGCACGCTCCCGGCCCCGGCTGGGGCGGAGCGGGCCTGGCCCCCGGCGCCGCGCCGGACTGGATGGCGGTCGAGACCGCGCCGCTCCCCGACCTCATCGAGGCGATCCGCCCCGGCGGCCTCGCCGTCTCGAAGTCGCCCCGGATCCAGGCCGCGCTGCGCCTCATCCGCGAGGAGCGGGGCGACCACTCCCTGGAGTTCCTGGGCGAGATGCCGCCGCTGGAGGCGCGGGCGTGGCTCACCCGGATCGACGGGATCGGCAAGAAGACCGCCTCGGTCCTGCTCATGTTCAGCTTCGGCATGCCGCTCATCCCGGTCGATCGGCACGTGGAGCGCGTCGCCCGGCGGGTCGGCCTCATCCCGGCCAAGGCGTCCGCCGACGACGCGCACGACCTCTTCCTCGCGCTCGTCCCGCCCGAGCGCGCGCTCGAGTCCCACGTGAACCTCATCCAGCACGGCCGGCTCGTGTGCCACGCCCAGCGCCCCGCTCACGCGCGCTGCCCGCTCGCACCCCGCTGCCGGTTCGTCGACCCGAAGGCTCCCTGATCGGCGGAATGGCGCTCCCTATACTCGGGACATGCTGAGCGCCGGACCGACAGGCCGGGACGCGGGTCCGCCACGGATCCTCATCGTGGACGACGACCCCAATCTCCTCGTCGTCCTGGCCGAGCAACTGCGCGACGACGGCTACCTCGTCACGACCTCGCGGGACGGCATGGAGGCCCTGCGCCGGCTCGAGGAGGGCTGGCCCGACCTCATCATCGTGGACATGATGATGCCGCGGATGGACGGCCTGAGCCTGGCCCGGGTCATCAAGGGCCGGGCCGACCTGCCGATCATCGTCCTCTCGGCCATCGACGCCGGCGACAGCAAGGCGGACCTCCTCGACGAGGTCGCCGAGGACTACGTCACCAAGCCGTACCACTACCCGGAGCTGCGGGCGCGGATCACCCGCGTCCTCCGCCGGCTCGGCGACCGCGTCCCGCGCCAGCGGCTCGTCCTGGGTCCGGAGCTCTCTCTGGAGCTGCATCGGCGCGAGGCCATCGTCGGTGGCGCGACCGTCGCCCTGACCCCCACCGAGTCGCGCCTGCTCTACGCCCTTGCCGCCAACCTCGGCCGCACGCTCTCCACGGAGACGCTCCTCGCCCGCGGCTGGGCGGAGACCGAGGATGCCGACCCGTCCTACCTCTGGGTGACGATGCGCCGGCTGCGCCAGAAGCTCGAGACCGACCCGAATCGACCGCGCTACCTGCTCACGGTCCGCGGAGTCGGCTATCGGCTCGTGGGCGGCGAGGCCGATGCCGCGTCCGCTCCGGTGGCCGCGCCCGCCCCAGCGGACGCCTGATGGCAGGCCGCAAGACGACGACCTCGGCGACCGATCCCGCGGAGCCGACCCGACCGACCGAACCGACCGAGCCACCGCCAGAACCCTCTCCCTCACAGGAGGCGGTCGAGCCCACGCCGGAGCCGACGTTCGAGGAGGCCGACCTCGCCGAGCCCGCCACGGCCGTCGCCGTCCCGCCCGAGGACGCAGCACCCGCCGAGACCGTCGAGACCGAGTGGACCGATGAGATCGACGAGCTGTTCCGGCGGCCCGATCCCGCCCCCCAGGGACCGCGACTCGCCTTCGGCACGCGCCTGACGATCGCCCTCATCGCGGCCGCCGTGCTGCCGCTGTCGGTCTTCGGCCTCCTGCTCGTGCTCGCCCAGCGCCTCCCCGATTCGGAGTCCGCGACTCCTCGCCTGCTACTGCTGGCGATCATCGTGACCGCGCTCATCTCGAGCCTCGGCGCCTACCTCCTGGCCGCCGACCTGACGGCGCCGTTGCGGGCCCTCGCCGCGGCCGTGGACCGGGCCAAGGCCGGCGACCTGACCACGCCCATCGAGCTGCCGGGCGACGACGAGCTCGCCCGCCTCGCCGAGAGCCACAACCGGCTGGCGGCAGACCTCGAGCGGCGCAACCGCGAGCTCGGCCAGATCCTCGCCGCGATCGTCCACGGCACGCCCCGCCAGGGCCTCGACTGGCTCGTCGGGCGGGCCGGCGAGGACGCGCGCGAGGCGTTCGGGCTCATCGACGCGGAGGTCCGGCTCGTCGATCCTGCGTCGGTGCGGCTCGAGGAGCGCGTCCCGGGCATGCCCCGGCCGGTCCGGGCCGATCTGCGGGCCGGCGACGAGCGGATCGGCGTCCTCCTCGGCCACCTGCCGGTCATGCGCACATGGGAGCGCGCCGACCAGGACCTCCTCGAGGTCTTCGCAGCGCAGATCGGGGTCGCCATCCGCAACGCGGAGCTGTTCGCCAAGGTCGAGGCCCAGAACGCCCAGCTCCTCGAGCTCGACGCCGCCAAGGACGACTTCCTGCGCGGGGTGAGCCACAACCTCCAGACGCCGCTCACGAGCATCCGCGCCTACGCCGACCAGCTCTCCCGGACGGACCCGGACCGGCGGATCGCGATCATCGGCGAGCAGGCAGACCGGCTGTCGCGGATGGTCCGCCAGCTGCTGACGGTCACCCGGCTCGAGTCGGGCGCTCTCCGGCCGACGGCCGAGGTCGTCTCGCTCGGCTCGCGGGTGCGCAAGGCCTGGGAGGCGCTGGCGGTCGAGGACGTCCCGTTCGAGCTCGACGACCAGAGCCAGGGCTGGCTCGCCGTGGGCGACGCCGACCAGCTCGACCAGGTGCTCTGGGCGCTCCTCGACAACGCCCTGAAGTACGGCGCCCGGAAGCCCGTCTCGGTCCGCATCGGCCTGGCCGACAACCGCCTGCGCCTCACGATCGCCGACCACGGCCCCGGCGTCGTGGAGGCGGATCGCGGCCGGCTCTTCGGGCGCTTCGAGCGGGGCAGCGCCCAGAACGCCGAGGACGGCAGTGGCCTCGGGCTGTACGTCGCGCGCGAGCTGGCGCGGGCGATGGGCGGCGACCTCGTCCTGGAGCCGAGGGCCGCCGACCGGGGCGCGGCCTTCACGGTGTGGCTGCCCGCCGAGGTCCCGCTGGAGGGCTGACCCGGCGGCCCGGCGGGCGGCTCAGCCCGGCAGGCTGCGGCGCGTACCCCGTAGTACTGGCCCGCTCGTTGATTCGGCGCACCACATCCGGGTTGCGGTCACGGGAAGTGGCGGGGAGAAGGCGGCGGTGAGGTGCAGTCGCCGGGCGCCCGAAGGTACTAGACGGCGGCAGGACCCCCACAGAAGATGCGGGTCGCCCGGGGACCGACGACTGAGTCGAGTGGGCATCAAACCAGCAACCCAACAGGCAGGAGAAGCCCACATGAGTCCGTCGAACGACCGCCACAGAACACTGGCGGCGATCTCTCGAACAGTCGGCGTCGCGGTCGCGACGGCCGGACTGCTCTTCGCATCGGCGGCCTCGGTGGCAGCTTCCGGCGCCGCCGGGGCCGCCGACCAGGCCCGGTCGAACATCGCGGTCGACCAGGGCTGCGGCCTGATCCCGCTCGACGTCGAGCTGATCCTGGACCGCTCCGGCAGCATGGGCACCAACTCCAGCAACGGCCACACCCGCATGTACTGGGCCCAGGACGCCGCCGACCAGCTGGTCGACAGCCTCAACGCCAATGGTGGCGTCGGCACGGGCCAGAACCATCACGTCGGCGTGACGTCGTTCCACAACACGACCGCCCATGTGGACCTGTCCCTCGACGGCGCGAACGCCGCGGCGGTCAAGGCCGCGATCGACGGCCTGACGGCCAGCGGCAACACCCCGCTCGCGGCGGGCATGGCCGCCGGCGCCGGCGACATGTCGGCCAACGGCCGGACGACCGACGGCGGCCTCGAGGTCCAGCACGTGATCATCATCCTGTCGGACGGCCGCCCGTGGCCGGACGGCGCTCCGGCCCGGCCGAGCGCCGGCCAGATCAGCTCCTTCAAGGGCTCGGCCGACTCGATCTACTCGATCGCCATCGGCCAGGGCGGCAACGCCGGCACCGCCAACGAGGTCGACCTCGCCCTCATGGCCTCGCTGGCCAAGCCGGCGAGCGGCTACTTCAACGTCACGAGCGCCAGCGACCTTCCCGCGCTCTTCGCCGACATCTTCACGAGCATCGCCTGCCGGCCCGGCATCCAGGTCGACAAGTCGGCCGACACGGGCTCGCTCCCGGCCGGCGGCGGCAACGTCACCTACACCTACGAGGTCACCAACGTCGGCAACGTCGCCCTGTCGAACGTCGGCGTGAGCGATGACAAGTGCTCGCCCGTCACCTACGAGAGCGGCGATGCCGACCACGACAGCAAGCTCGATCTCAGTGAGACCTGGACCTTCACCTGCTCGGCCGAACTGACCGGGACGACGACCAACGTCGCCACCGCCACGGGCTGGCACGGCAACACCAAGGTCGAGGACGACGACACGGTCACCGTGAAGGTCGCCGATCCGACCCCGACCCCTACGGCCACGGCCACGCCGACGAACCCGCCGACGGAACCGCCCTGCGGTTGCCCGACGCCCACGCCCAGCCCCAGCGAATGCGGTTGCCCGACCAGCACGCCGAGCTCCAGCCCGAGCGACGAGCCGAGCCAGAGCCCCAGCGCAAGCCCGAGCGACAGCACCCCGCCCACCGATCCTCCGACCTCCACGCCCAGCTCGAGCCCGAGTGAGAGCGGCGGCGTCGGCGGCGAGACCGGCACGCCCGATGTCACCCCGCCCTCGACCTCCACCATCGCCGGTCCCGCTGGATCGTCGGGCTCCAGCCCGCTCCTCCTGGTCTTCGGCCTGGCGGCCCTGGTGATGGCGGTCCTCTTCGCCACTCCGCGACCGGCGCGGCGCACGGTGGAGAACGACAGCGACTAGCCGACTCCCGTGGAGGAGGACGCCGTTCGGGGCGGCGACCTCAGGACTCCACCCCATTGATGGTCCCCGAGACCGGGACGGGCGCACCTTACGGGTGCGCCCGTCTCTTTGCGTACCAGGGCGGGTAGTACTGCCGGGTGGTGCATCGGTGCCACACGGGCCAAAGCTGAAAGGTGGCTCGCAAGGTCGGACTGCGATATTCGCCATCCGGCCCGCCATGGGGACGTGAACTTCATGGCAGCCCGTCGCCCAAGTTGAGGCTCAAGACAATGACCGAACACGGAACAGCGCCCCGTCGGGGGCGGCGCGTCCGTCATCGCCCGGTCCACCGCTCGACGGCGGTGGCGACCACTCGAATGGCCACTCGCACGAGCCGAGGCCTCTTCGGCCGGCGCCGCCGCGAAGGCCAGTCCCTGGTCGAGTTCGCACTCGTCTTCCCGCTGTTCATCCTCCTCGTGATGTCAGTGATCGAGTTCGCCTTCGCCTTCAACGCGAGCCTCGCGCTCGCCTTCGCCAGCCGCGACGCGGCCCTCGTCGCCGCAGAGGCGGGCGATGGACTCGGCAGTGACTGCGCGATCATCCAGGCGGTCATCGACGATGTCGGGCCGCCGGCCGATGCGAACCAGATCACCTCGATCGAGATCTACTGGTCCGATCAGAACGGCAACTACAAGGGCGGCGACTCGACCCTCAAGAACCTGTGGAACCACAGCGGGACCACGACGACCTGCACGTACGCGGACGGCTCGACGCTCACGGTCCCGTACCAGCGGGCGACGAACGGGTATCCCGAGAACACCCGCTGCAACGTCGTCGCCGGGTGCGGCGGCTCGCACACCCCGTCGGTCGACACGATCGGCGTCCGGGTCGCCTACCAGTACACCTGGAAGACCCCCATCCGCGGCCTCGTCGGCCTGGCCGGCAACGGCCCGGTCTGGTCGGGCACCGGCTGGAACTTCGCCCGATCCAACGCGATGCGCATGGAGCCCGTCCTGTGATGCGACGACCCTTCGCCCGCCGCGACCGCTCGCGCGGTCAGAGCCTCGTGGAGTTCTCGGTCCTCGTACCGGCCTTCATGCTCATCCTCTTCGGCATGCTCGAGTTCGGGTTCGTGTTCACGCACAACCTGACCCTCGAGTACGCCACGCGCGAAGGCGCGCGGACCGGGGCCGCCCTCGCGGACGGCGCCCAGAACGCCGCCGTCTGCGCCACGATCGACCCGCAGATCATCGCGGCGGTCGAGCGCGTGCTCACCAGCTCGGGTTCGCCGATCGACGAGCCGAGCGTCACGTCCATCAAGATCTGGAAGGCGACCGCGGCCGGCGTGCCGGCGAGCGCCGCCCAGACCAGCACCTGGGCGTATGGGGCGGGCGGCGCGCCGATCGTCGACGGCTTCCAGCTCCACTATCACGAGACCTCGCCCTCGACCTGGACGCCCTGCACGCGCAACAACGCGGCGAACCCCGACTCGATCGGCGTGAGCCTCACCTACAACTACAACATGGTCACGCCCCTCTCGTCCGTTGCCCGCTTCTTCGGCGGCGGAGCGAGCTCGGGCGTCATCCCGATGAACGACCGCACGATCATGGCGCTCAACCCGTGAGCGGCATGTCGACCCTGACCACTTCGTCAACCATCCCAACCCCACGCCGCGCCCAGCCGGGCACGCGTCCAGGAGGCAACCTGTGAACCCCTTCCGCACCAAGCGGGTCGAGCCCGCGACGAAGGCCCGCCGCCGATCGCGCGGTCAGGTCATCGTCATCTTCGCCGGCGCGATGCTCGCGTTCATGGGCCTGATGGCGATCGTCATCGACGTCTCCTGGTACTGGGCCAACACGCTGCGCGTCCAGCGCGCGGCGGACGCGGCCGCCCTCGCCGGCGTCGTCTGGTTGCCCAACCTCTACAGCAGCGCCGACACGACGGCCCGTGCCGAGGCGACCAAGAACGGCTACACCGCCGGCGTCAACGGGACCACGATCACGACGCAGAAGGACCCGCTCAACGACCGGCGCCTGATCGTGACGATCTCGTCCCCGGTGCCGTCCTTCTTCGCCCGGGTCATCGGGATCGCCTCGTTCCCGGTCAACCGGACGTCCAAGGCTGAATTCATCCTGCCCGTCGCGATGGGCAGCCCGGAGAACTACTACGGCACCTTCGGGAAGATCAAGGACGCGACGTTCACCGGGCCCCAGCAGTCCGACACGGGCTGGCTGGCCCCGAGCGCCGTTCCCGTGAACACGACGTGCTCACCGAACTGCAACTGGGGGTCGACCAACGTTCTGTTCGGCAAGACCGTTGCCAACGGATCGACCTATACCGCGAGCAATACCGCCAATGGCTCGCAGGGAGCGTGGGCCGGCTGGAACTTCGGCATCCCCGGTGGCGCAGCGATCAACGGACTCGAGGTCCGGCTGGTCGCCAAGCTCGACGCGGCAGCCGTGGCCGCCAACTGCGACATCGGTGTCCAGGTTTCCCCGACCGGGGCAGCACCCTGGTACCCCGCAGCGTCCAACACCGTCCAGACGACAAGCCTGACGTTGGCGAACGTTACGTACACGTTCGGCAGCCAGGCGAGCACGTTGCCATGGGCTGTCCATTCGTGGGTGTCGGGCGACTTCTCGAGCAACACGACGAACGGCTTCATGGTGCGCCTGACCTGGAACAAGGGCAGCTGTGCCGCCGCGCGCTTCGCGCGAGTGGATACGCTCAACGTCCGCGTCACCTACACCGCGAACGTCACGAGCCCGCCGGCCGACAAGGACCTTCGTGGCCCCTCGAGTGGATGCGTGAATGGCGTCGCGGACTGCTTCCAGCCCGACGGCGCGATCCTCAACTACCGTGGCTTCTGGGCCACGATGAACACCCAGGGCGCCGCGAACATCAACGGCGACGCCTTCCAGCCGTACTACGACGTCCCGACGAGCACGACGGCGCCGGCCTGCCCGACCGCCCAGATCCGTGCCTGCTATGACGCCCAGAACTACTACAACTACGGCATCGAGATGGCGCCAGGCGCCACCGGCGGCCTGGTCTACATCTTCGATCCGGAGTTCTGCTTTACGGCGGTCAACTCCGGCACCGGCGACCGGTGGTTCGGCGGCAGCAACGGCATCGGCTCGTGGTACGAGCTCTACAACACCAACAACACGCCGTACAACATCGCCGATGACACGCTCATCACCACGACCGGCAACAAGTTCGACAACATCGCCGCGTCCGACACGACGATGGGCGGCAGCGGTGGCTCGGAGTGCAAGCAGCAGGCCACGGCGTACGGCGACGGCCGCGACTACCACAACTCGTGGGTCGTGCTCAACCCCGGCGCGCCGCTCAGCGGCGGTGGCGCGGGCACCCTCTACAGGCTGCACACCACCAGCTCGAACCCGGCCAACAACTCGGCTCAGCGGAACTCCAACGGCGAGCAGACCTTCGCGATCTTCGCCACGTCCACGGGCACGCTGCCCAAGGTCTATGGCCTCGGCGCGATGCAGATGTTCTCACCGCTCGAAGTGGCCGCCGGCGCCTCCGCCTTCTCCGAGTTCTACATCGCCCAGGTTCCCCAGGCCCACGCGGGCAAGACGCTCGAGCTGAGCCTCTGGGACCCAGGCGACACGAACCAGTTGAGCGCGAACCTCCAGATCGAGATCCCGACCGCGGGTGGATGGTCGCCGGTCAGCATGACCTGGTTCTCCACGACAGGCACCTCGGGCAGTCCGCAGAACTGCACCGGCTACGCGCAGGGCGTGACCGGCAACAACATCCCCACGAACGCGGGCGGTGGCAGCACCGGTGTCTACAACGGCTGCTGGCTGACCATCGACGTGACGATCCCGGCGGGGTACACCGCCCAGCAACAGGGCTGGTGGAAGATCCGCTACAACATGAACAACCCCACCGGTACCGTGAGTACGTCCTTCGACGTCACCACATGGACCGCCAAGATCCGGGGCAACCCGGTGCACCTCGTCCTGCCGTAACGGCAGTTCCTCCCCTTTGGCAGAGTGGCCGCCCGTCAGCGACGGGCGGCCACTTCGTATGTCGAGGGCCTGCGGTTCGCGAGCACGGGGATCTGCCGGCGGATCGAGGCGACGCGGCCCGTGTCGATCTCTGCCCGGACGATGCCCACCCGATCGGGCGCCTGGGCGACGATCGTGCCCCACGGATCGACGATCATCGTGCGCCCGAAGGCGGGCTGACCGGGCGGCCCGTTGATCTGCGAGGGCGCCAGGACATACGCGCCGTTCTCGATGGCGCGGGCGCGGAGGAGGACCTCCCAGTGGTCGCGGCCGGTGCGCTCGGTGAAGTTGGCGGGGACCGTGAGGACCTCGGCGCCGAGCAGTGACAGGGACCGGTACAGCTCCGCGAATCGGAGGTCGTAGCAGATCGTGAGACCGAGTCTCACTCCGTCCACATCGGCCACGACGAGCTCGTCGCCCGGCGTGACGCGGGCCGACTCGATGTCGGCCGGGCCGGCCTCGACCGCGACGTCGAACAGGTGGACCTTGCGGTAGCGGGCGACGATCTCGCCGCTCGGGGCGATGAGGGCGCTCGTGTTGTACGGCCGGTCCGGATCGTCGCTCGATTCGGCCGAGGGAGCCCGCCAGGATCCAGCAGTCACGCCGGCGGGCGATCTCCGAGAAGGCGGTCGTGAACGGGCCGGGGATCGGCCGGGCCGAGGCGCGGTAGCCGTCGTCCCCGCCGCGGTACTGGAGGTACTCGGGCAGCGCCACGAGCCGGGCGCCGCCGGCCGCGGCTTCGTCCGCGAGCTCCGCCGCTGTGGCGACGTTGGCCTCCGGGTCCGATCCGGCATCGGTCTGGACGAGGGCGACACTCAGCCTGGTCATGCCGCGGACTGTGCGACGCGTGTGTTCGCGGCGTCAAGGCGTCGCTCCGTCAACGCCCCCGACGGGTGATGGACGTCAGCGGATGCCCGTGTCGTACGCGACGTCGAGCGGCGCGGGCGCGGCTCCGTCGCCCTGGGCGTGGAACGGGATCGGGGAGGCCGTGCCCATGTAGCCCTGGACCGGCTGCGGGACGAGGATGTAGTCGCCGGCCGGCAGCGTGATGTGGAACGCGCCGTCGGCCGCGGACGTCGCCCGGGCGACCTCGACCCCGCCCGCCGTCGTCACGACGAGCACGGCCCCGGCCACCGGGCGGTCGGCGCATGCCGGGTCCGCCGGGACCTTCACGACCGGACAGCTCGGACCGGCGTGCACGAGGCCGTCGACCACGACGCTTGCCGCAGAGCTCGTCGGCGTCTGGCTCGGGACACTGCTCGTGGCGCCCGGCGTGCAGGCCGCCACCATCGCAAGGACGGCGACCGCCGCGACCAGGGCACCGAAACGGGTGATCATCCGGGTCATGGTGGCACGAAGGCTGGTTGGCGACATATGCACGGGACGTCCATCGTGTCGCGAGGGTTCCCGCACACCACGGATCGGATCGGCCACGTGGCCGGCTCCGGCACACGAGCGCTTACCCCGGCGCCGCTGCGTATCCAGGGTCCGGGATCGGCAGTCCGAGAGCTTCGGCCACCCGGCGACCGTCGATGCTCGGTCCGACGAGCGTCGCCGAGGCCATCGTCTGCTGCCATGGCAGCCCAAGGAAGTAGAGACCAGCCGCATCGCTGACGCCGCCCCGATGACGCGGCATTCCCTGTTCATCGAAGATCGGGAGATCGATCCATCGCTGATCGAAGTGATAGCCCGTCGCCCAGACGACCGTCGAGACGGCCGCCTCCGCAAGGTCGAGGTCCGCGGGTTCAGGTGGCTCGAACAAGAATGGCTGGCGATCATCCGGCTCTGCCTCGATCCCGGTCCGCGCGATGAACTCGTCGATCAGCGCGCGGATCCGCTCATCGAAGAAGCGGTCCGCGCGAGCGAGGTTCATCGACAGGTCGGCATCGAGCCGAAGGCGCTCACCATCGACGTGATTGATCCGGCCGAGCAGGCGCATGCCATCCGCGGCGAACTTGCGGAGGTTCGTTTCGTGGCCACCATGGTGGCCGGACAGGTGTGGGACTCCAGCCAATCGCGCCCGCGGGTCCGGCAGCTTGTCGACCGTCGGGAGCTCTATACCCACGGCTGCACCGTGCATCGCAACCTGAGCGAGCCACGCGAAGATATCCCGGCCTCGATACCGTCGCGGTAGCCGGCCCGCACTGCCGACGGACAGGACCACGCTACGTCCCGCCTCGGCGAGCTCTTCTGCGATCTGCACGCCGGACTGACCGCTCCCCACCACGAGCACCGCTCCCGGCGGTAGCGACGACTCGTTGAGGTAATCGTGCGAGTGAAGCTGGGTAAGGCGGCTGGGAAGGTCGGATCCGACGCTTGGGATCCGTGGCACGTGGTAGCCACCAGTCGCGACCACGACACTCTTTGCCACGACGTCGCCTTGGGTCGTCTCGAGCCGGAAACGACCTTGATCGGCAGGACTGAGCCGGAGGACGTCGGTGCCAAGCGCGACGGGTGCGTCGATCTTCGTTGCATACCCCGCGACCCGGGCGACGATCTCCTCGCGTCCCATGAACCCGTCGCGATCGGCGCCCTGGTATGGATCGCCCGGAAAGGAAGCGGTCCAGTTGGGCGTGACCAGGCGGAAGGCGTCCCAGCGGTCCTGCCAACCCCCACCCAGGCT
Source organism: uncultured Chloroflexia bacterium (assembly GCA_963849405.1). Taxonomy (GTDB): domain Bacteria; phylum Chloroflexota; class Limnocylindria; order Limnocylindrales; family CSP1-4; genus C-114. The sequence goes on along the minus strand of CAWKHG010000005.1, from coordinate 349,795 downwards.
GGCCCGCCGCTCGAGGACGAGATGTTCACGACCGGCCCGGCCGAGGAACCAGCTCATGGTCAGGCCGGCCTGGCCCCCACCCACGACGATCGTCTCCACCGATCCCGAAATGCTCACCGGGGTGGCGCCGTCGACCATGTCAACCGGAGATGAAGTCGCGCACAAGGTCGCCGACACGCGCCGCATCCTCGAACCAGGGCTCGTGGCCTGCGTCGCTCATGACCTGTAGCTCGCCGGCGGGGAGTCGTCCGGCAAACCGGCGCCATATCGTTTCGCTGCCTACCGGATCGGCCGTGCCATAGATGAGCAGTGTCGGCGTTTCGATCGCCGCAAGTTCGGCGTCGCCGAACGTGAGGCCCGGTCGATACGTCCGGCCAGCCACGATGGCTCGGATCATTGCACGCTCCCTACGCATCGAATGCGTTTCGCGACCCAGCGCCGTCCGCCATGCGATGAACGCATCAAGGCGCCCGTCAGCGAGGCTGGCGCCGTGCCCGCCTCCGGTGAGGATGGCTCTCGACCGGCCTGGGGTCTCGGGCAGCCGCATCATGATCGCCCCGATCGGCGAGGCGATGATCCGGATGATGCCCGGGACACCCACGTCCGGGACGACAGGGCCTCCTCCAAGGAGTACGACCCGGCTCACCCTCGATGGATACCCGGCCGCAAGGCGAAGCGCCCAGACGTTGCCGATCGAGTTGCCGATCACGCTGGCCCGATCGATCCCCAGACCATCGAGGGTCCCGCGGAGTACGTCCGCGATCAGCCTGCCGTACGGCTGCTTCGAGAAGTCCAGTTCGGAGCTCCCGCCCCAGCCTGGTCGATCGATGATCACGCATCGGAATCCCTTGAGCTCGCGCACGAGCATCGGCCACGCGCCCGGCCCCGCGGTGCCATGGACGAACAGCAGTGGCTCGCCGTCGCCCACCTCCATCACGCGAAGGCGCACGCGAGGGTCCGCGAGCTCGACGTATCGCTCGACCGGGTCGAGTCCGACCTGGTTCCACGCTGCGCGGTCGGCGCGCCGGTATCGATCCTCACGCGACTCCGACATCCCCATCGCCATGTCTCGGCTCACCATCACGGCCTCCTTCGTTCGTCGGGTGCCCCACGCTAGGAGTACGCGTGGGCCGGAGGGAAGTTCGAATGGCGAACTTCCGAGGTGGACGGCGCATGGGAGAATGCCGTCATGGGCGCCGATGGAGACTTCTGCTCCTTCACGAAAGCGGTCGAACACCTTGGGGACCGCTGGAGCCTGGTGATCCTTCGCGAGCTCCTCATGCACGGCACGGTCGGCTTCAACGCCCTCGTTGCCGGCCTTCCCGGGATCAGCCGATCCGTTCTGGCCTCCCGCCTCCGGAGACTCGAGGAGCTGGGCCTGATCGAGCGGGATCCGACGTCCCGGGCGGGTGTCCCCGGATACCGCTTGACTGAGGCGGGGTTGGATCTCCGACCGATCATGCACGGGCTGTGGGGCTGGTCGAAACGGTGGGTCCCCGAGGAGCCGATCTGGGCGGAGCGCGACCCCGACATCATCATGGCGTGGCTCGGGCATCGGGTGGATCCACGGGCGATTCCCAAGGGCCGGACCGTCATCGAACTCGAGATCCGGGGCACCCGGGCCAAGCGCGGCTGGCTCGTCCTCGAGCCGGAGATCGAACCGGCGGTCTGCATCGAGGACCCATGCCTGGCTCAGGAGCGATACGTATACGTCGAGGCCGACGCCGCGGCGATGTACCCGATCGCGAGGGGCCAGCGAGGATGGCGGGAGGCGATCGCGGACAAATCCGTTCGCGTCTTCGGCGAACCCGACCTCGTTCGGGAGCTCCCGATGTGGTTCCGGCCCAGCGAGATGTCTGTCGCCGCTCCCTTGACGACCGTCTGACACGGCCTGCGGCCTTCGCCGCCTGCTGAACCGAGTGCTTCCGGTCGCCCGCCCTCCGGCACACCGCCGCGACGTTCCGCGGGTCGGCCCTCGTGCAAGGCGAGCGGCGCGGCGCGCCCGCTATCATCGACACGTTCCCCAGGTGCAGGCGCGGGTGACCACGTGAAGCCACGCGCCAAGATCGGATCATGACAGCGAACAAGTCCCTCCGGGACCCGCCCGGCCGCGCTCGCCGGCGGGTCGGTCCGCGTGCCGAGCTCGAAGAGCCGATCCTCGCGGAGCTCTTCAGCATCGAGCGGCTGGAGCAGCACGCTCGCAGCCGCTCGCCGCCGCCAGATCGGCTCACCGACACGCCCGCGGTCGCGGACACGCCGTCGGCCCGCGCATCGCCGAGAACGGCCGCGTCCTGCTCGAGTCGTACCGCGTCCTGGCCCGGGCGATCAAGGACGAACGCTCGATCACGCCGGCAGCGGAGTGGCTCGTCGACAACTTCCCGATCGTCGACGAGCAGCTCCGCGAGATCCGCGACGACCTGCCGCCGGACTACTACCGCGAGCTGCCGAAGCTGGCCGACGGCCACCTCGACGGGCTACCCGCGGGTCCTCGGGCTCGCGTGGGCCTACATCGCCCACACGGACAGCCGGTTCGACCCGGAGAGCCTGCGGCGGATGGTGCGCGCCTACCAGGAGGTCGAGCCGCTGACGATCGGCGAGCTGTGGGCGATCGCGATCAGCCTGCGCATCCTGCTCGTCGAGAACCTCCGCCGCCTGGCCGAGCGGATCGTGCGCAGTCGCGCCGCGCGGCAGCTGGCCGACGAGCTCGCCGACGGACTGCTCGGCCTCGGCACGGACGAGCCGGAGGTCGCGGCGGCGTCGCTGCGCCGACTGTCGCGCACGCACGCTGCCCGACGGCCGGCCCGGGTCCAGCTCTTCCAGCGCCTGCGCGATCAGGACCCGGCGGTCACGCCTGCGCTGCGCTGGCTGGAGGAGCTGCTCGCGGCGCAGGGGACGACCGCCGAGGAGATGGTCCGCCTCGAGCACCAGCGCCAGGCGACGATGAACGTGACGGTCCGCAACGTGATCACGAGCATGCGCCTCATCTCGTGGTTCGACTGGGCCGCAGTTCGTCGAGAGCGTGAGCCTGGTCGACGACGTCCTGCGCGAGCGCAGCGCGCTTCGGCGAGATGGACTTCGCGACCCGCGACCGGTACCGCCACGCGGTCGAGGAGCTCGCCCGCGACTCGGGACTGACCGAGCTCGACGTCGCGCGCCGGGCCGCCGACATGGCCGCAGCGCCGGCGCCATCGGACCCGCCAGCGGGCGTCGAGGCACGCCGCCGGCCCACGCGATGGCGGCACGCCGCCCGATCGCCCCGTCGGATCCTGGCTACTACCTGATCGCCGACGGCCGCGCCGGCCTTCGAGCGCGCCCTCGACGTCCGCGTGCCGCTCGCTCGATCCGGCTCCGGCGCGCCTACGTCCGGGCCGCGGCGCGCGGCTACCTCGGGACGCTCGCGGTCGTCACGGCGCTCGTCCTCGCCGTCCCGCTCCTGGCTCGTCGTGCTCGAGGCGCGCATCGGGAGCCGCCGCGCTCATCGTCGTCGCGCTCCTCGCCCTCGGGCCGGCCTCCGACCTCGCGATCGCGCTCGTCAACCGGGTCGGTCACCGAGGTCGCTGCGGCCCGCGGCCGCTGCCCCGGCTCGACCTGGACGACGGCGTGCCGACCGAGCTGCGCACGCTGGTCGTCGTGCCGATGCTCCTGACCGAGCGCGGCCGACGTCGAGGCCCAGGTCAGCGGCCTGGAGGTCCACTACCTGGGCAATCGCGAGGGCGACCTGCGGTTCGCCCTGCTGTCCGACTGGCTCGACGCGCCGACCGAGCACGTCGACGGGCGACGACGAGCTGCTCGCGACCGCGGCGGCCGCGATCGACCGGCTCAACGAGCGCCACGGCGAGGCGCCCGGCGGCGGCGCGCGGTTCCTGCTCTTCCACCGCGACGCGGACGTGGAACGCCGCCGAGGGCGTGCTGGATGGGCTGGGAGCGCAAGCGCGGCAAGCTCCAGGAGCTGAACGCGCTGCTGCGCGGCTCGACGACGACCAGCATCCTGACGACCGGCCGGCCCGCGTCGACGCCGCCCGCCGGACGTGCGCTACGTCGTCACGCTCGACGCCGACACGCGGCTGCCGCGGGGCGCCGTCGGGCGGCTCGTCGGGACGATCGCCCACCCGCTCAACCAGCCGACGCTTCGATCCGGCGACCGGCCGGGTCACCCAGGGCTACGGCGTGCTCCAGCCGCGGATCACGCCCGACGCTGCCGGCCGAGCACGAGGCGCTCGATCTTCCAGCGGATCTTCTCCGGGCTCGGCCGGCATCGATCCGTACGCGTCGGCGGTCTCCGACGTCTACCAGGACCTCTTCCAGCGAGGGCAGCTTCACCGGCAAGGGGATCTACGACGTCGACGCGTTCAGCGCGGCGATGGCGGACCGGGTGCCCGAGAACGCGCTGCTCAGCCACGACCTGTTCGAGGGCGTCTTCGCCCGGGCCGGGCTGGTGACCGACGTCGAGCTGTTCGACGAGTTCCCGTCGAACTACCTCGTCTCGGCCGCCCGCCAGCACCGCTGGGCGCGGGGCGACTGGCAGCTGCTGCCCTGGATCCTCGGGCCGGGCCCGCGACGCGACCGGCCGCCGCAGCCGGAGCTCGATCGCCCGGCATCGCCCGCTGGAAGATGGTCGACAACCTGCGCCGGACGCTGTCGGCCCCGCTCACGCTGGCGACCCTCGTCGCCGCCTGGACGCTGCCGTCGGTCGTCGGCCGCGGCTGTGGACCGGCGTTCGTCGTGGCGTGCGCTGATCGTCCCCGCGGCGCTGCCGGTCGCTGGCCGGACTGCTGCCGCGCCGGCGGGGCATCTCCAAGCGCAGCCACCTGCGCGCCGTCGGCGGCGACGTCGTCGCTCGCCGCGGCCCAGGTCGGCCTTGCGCATCACGTTCCTCGCGCACCAGGCGTGGCTGATGGTCGACGCGATCGTGCGCACGCTGGCGCGGCTGTTCGTCACCCGCCGGAACCTCCTCGAGTGGACGACCGCGGCGCAGGCGAAGGCCAGCCGCGACCTCGACCTGGCCGGCTTCTACCGGCAGATGGCCGGCGGCGTCGTCGCTCGCGGTCGCCGCCGGCGTGCTCGTGCTCGTCGCTCAAGCCGGACGCGGCGCTGGATCGCGGCGCCGTTCGTCGTGCTGTGGCTGCTGTCGCCGCTCGATCGCCCGCTGGGTCAGCCTGCCGCCGGCCGAGTCGGCAGCCGAGCAGCTCTCGGCCGCGCGACGTCGAGGCGCTCCGCCTGACCGCCCGCCGGACCTGGCGGTTCTTCGAGACGTTCGTCGGCCCGGAGGACCACGGGCTGCCGCCCGACAACTTCCAGGACGACCCGCAGCCCGTCGTCGCCCATCGCACGTCGCCGACGAACATCGGCATGTACCTGCTGGCGACGGTCACCGCCCGCGACTTCGGCTGGATCGGGACGCATCGAGATGGTCGAGCGGCTCGAGGCGACGCTCGCCGACGATCGGCCGCCTCGAGCGGTTCCGCGGGCACCTCTACAACTGGTACGACACGCGCGACCTGCGCCGGCTCGAGCCGCGTACGTCTCGTCGGTCGACAGCGGCAACCTCGCCGGCCACCTGCTGGCGCTCGCCAGCGCCTGCCGCCAGATGATCGACCAGCCGCTCCCGGTCGCGGCCGCGCTGGCCGGGATCGGCGACGCGATCGCGCTGACCCGCGAGGCGGCGGCCGCGATCGGCGACGACCGGCGAGGCCAGACGCTCACCCGGCGGCACCTCGACGAAGCGCTCGAGCTGCCCGGCGGCGCCGACGCGAGCGATCGCCGCCGCCACGCCCGAGGCGTGGGCGGCCCGCCTGGCCGAGCTCGCCGCGTACACCCGGACGCTGTCGGACGTCGCCGCCGCGCTCGACCGCCGAGCGTGGCGAGGGCGCGGACGGCGAGCTGGTGACGTGGGCCGAGGCGGCTCGGCTGGCGGTGAGCAGCCACGTCCGCGACCTCGCGCTGCGTCGCATCGGCCGCCGGCGACGACCGTTCGCCGACGATCGCCGAGCTCGCCGATCCGCCGGACGGCGACGCCGGCGACGGAGCCGCCGGCCGCGGCGACGCTCGTCCGGCGGCTGCAGGCGATCGCCGACCAGGCCCAGCAGCTGTTCCGCGGAGATGGACTTCGGCTTCCTGTTCGATCCCGACCCGCAAGCTGTTCTCGATCGGCTTCCGGGTCCGCGACGGCGACGCTCGATCCGAGCTACTACGACCTGCTCGCGTCGGAGGCGCGCCTCACCAGCTTCCTCGCGATCGCCAAGGGCGACGTCGCCGCCGACCACTGGTTCCGGCTCGGCCGCGCGCTGACGCCGGTCGGCCGCGGCTCCGCCCTGATCTCGTGGTCGGGGTCGATGTTCGAGTACCTGATGCCGGCGCTCGTGATGCGCGCCCCGGCCGGCAGCCTGCTCGACCAGACGTACCGCCTCGTCGTCGCCCGCCAGATCCGCTACGCCGCCGAGCGCGGCGTGCCGTGGGGCATCTCCGAATCGGCGTTCAACGCGCGCGACCTCGCGCAGACCTACCAGTACTCGAGCTTCGGCGTGCCCGGCCTCGGGCTCAAGCGCGGGCCTCAGCGAGGACCTCGTCGTCGCCCCGTACGCGACGGCGCTCGCGGCGATGATCGAGCCCGAGGCCGCGGTCCGGAACTTCGCCCGGCTGAGCGACGCCGGGCGCGCGCGGGCGGTACGGCTTCCGCGAGGCGCTCGACTACACGCGCGCGACGGCTCCCCGAGGGCGCGTCGGTCGCGGTCGTGCAACAGCTACATGGCGCACCACCAGGGGATGGCGCTGGTGGCGCTCGGCAACGTCCTCAACGACCGGCGCGATGGTCGAGCGCTTCCACGCCGACCCGATCGTCGAGGCGACCGAGCTGCTGCTCCAGGAGCGGATGCCGCGCGACGTGCTCGTGGCCCGGCCGCGGGCCGAGGAGGTGAAGAGCGCCGCCGACGTGCGCGATCTCGTGCCGCCGATCCTGCGCCGGTTCACCTCGCCGCACGACGCGATCCCGCGGACGCACCTGCTGTCGAACGGGCGGTACGCGGTGATGGTCACGGCGGCCGGGTCCGGCTACAGCCGCTGGCGCGACCTGGCGGTGACCCGCTGGCGCGAGGACGTGACCCGCGACTCGTGGGGCAGCTACCTCTTCCTGCGCGACATGCACACCGGCGCGGTCTGGTCGGCGGGTCACCAGCCGAGCGGCGCCGAGGCCGACAGCTACGAGGTCATCGTACTCGCGAGGACCACGCCGAGTTCTCGCGCCGCGACGGCTCGATCGCGACCGGCCTGACCGTCGTCGTCTCGGCCGAGCACGACGCCGAGATCCGCCGCGTGTCGCTGACCAACCTCGGCTCGCACGACCGCGAGATCGAGCTGACGTCGTACGCCGAGATCGTGCTCGCGCCGCAGGCCGCCGACGTCGCCCACCCGGCGTTCCAGAACCTGTTCGTGCAGACCGAGTTCGTCGCCCGAGATCGGCGCCCTGCTGGCGACCCGCCGGCCGCGCTCGCAGCGACGAGCAGCCGATCTGGGCGGCGCACGTCGCGGCCGTCGAGGAGGACAGCCGGCGGCGTCATCCAGTACGAGACGGACCGGGCCCGCTTCCTCGGCCGGGGCCGGTCGGTCCGCTCGCCGGTCTCGGTGATCGACGGGCGCCCGCTGTCGAACACGGTCGGCGCCGTGCTCGACCCGATCTTCAGCCTGCGCCGCCGGGTCACGCTCGCCCCGGGCGCGACCGCCCACGCGATCTTCTCCACGGTCGTCGCCGAGTCGCGCGAAGCAGGTCCTCGACCTCGCCGACAAGTACCGCGAGCCGGCGACCTTCGAGCGCGCCGCGACCTGGCCTGGACGCAGGCCCAGGTCCAGCTCCACCACCTCGGCATCGAGCCGGACGAGGCCCACCTCTTCCAGCGCCTCGCCAACCGGATCCTCTACTCGGACCCGTCGCTGCGGCCGTCGCCGAGCGCTGCTGGCGCAGCAACGAGCGGGGCGCGCCCGGGCTGTGGGCGCACGGCATCTCCGGCGACCTGCCGATCGTCGCTGGTGCGCATCGACGAGGTCGAGGACCTCGACATCGTCCGCCAGCTGCTGCGCGCCCACGAGTACTGGCGGCTGAAGCTGCTCGACGTCGACCTCGTGATCATCAACGAGCACGGCGCCACCTACGCCCAGGACCTCCAGGACTCGCTCGAGGCGCTCGTGCGGACGAGCCAGTCGATCGCTCGGCCACGACGGCCATCCGGGCCACGGCGGCGTGTTCATCCTGCGCGGCGACCGGCTCTCCGCCGACGACCGGACGCTGCTCCAGATCGGCCGCCCGGGCGGTGCTGCTGAGCCGCCGCGGCAGCCTCGCCGATCAGGTCATCCGCCTCGAGCGGCCCGAGCGGATCGGTCCGCCGCGCGACGCCGCCCGAGCCGCGCCGCGAGCCGCGACGCGCAGACGCCCGTCCGCGCCCCGAGCTGGAGTTCTTCAACGGCCTCGGCGGCTTCGCCGACGACGGCCGCGAGTACGTCACCATCCTCGGCCCGGGACAGTCGACGCCGGCGCCGTGGCTGAACGTGATCGCCAACCCGTCGTTCGGGTTCCAGGTCTCGGAGTCCGGGTCGGGCTACACCTGGGCGGGGAACAGCCGCGAGAACCAGCTGACGCCGTGGTCGAACGACCCGGTCAGCGACCCGGTCGAGCGAGGCGATCTACGTCCGCGACGACGACACCGGCGAGCTGTGGGGCCCGACGGCGCTAGCCGATCCGCTGCGAGGAGTCGACGTACGTCGCCCGCCACGGCGCCGGCTACAGCCGGTTCGAGCACCTGCACGACGGCATCCAGCTCGACCTCGTCCAGTTCGTCCCGCTCGACGACCCGCTCAAGATCTCGGTGCTCACGATCGAGAACCGCTCCGGGCGCGCCGCGGCGGCTGTCGGTCACCGCCTACGCCGAATGGGCGCTCGGCACGTCGCGCGGCGCCGAACGCGCCCGCGATCGTCACCGACGCTCGACCCGGAGACGCAGGCGCTCCTCGCTGCGCAACCCGTGGAACACCGAGTTCGGCGGCCGGGTCGCCTTCCTCGACCTCGGCGGGCGGCAGACGGCGTGGACGGCCGACCGGACCGAGTTCCTCGGCCGCAACGGCGGCCCGGACCGGCCGGCCGGCCTCGACCGCGGCCACCGGCTGCAGCGGGCGCGTCGGGGCCGGGCTGGATCCGTGCGCCGCGCTGCAGACGAGCTTCGAGCTCGCCGACGGCGCGCGGACCGAGGTCGTCGTCCTGCTCGGCGAGGCCGAGCGACGCCGCGGCCGCGGCCGACCTCATCCGGCGCGGCCGCGCCGCCGACCACGACGGCGACGCTGCGCGACGATCGGCGAGCTGCTGGGACGACGCCCAGGGCACGATCCAGGTGCGCACGCCCGACCGCTCGATGGACATCATGCTCAACCGCTGGCTCGTCTACCAGACGCTCGCCTGCCGGCTGTGGGCGCGGGCGGCGTTCTACCAGGCCGGCGGCGCCTACGGGTTCCGCGACCAGCTCCAGGACGTCATCGCCCTGGTCGACCGCCAAGCGCGAGCTCGCCCGCGAGCACCTGCTGCGGGCCGCGGCGCATCAGTTCGTCGAGGGCGACGTCCAGCACTGGTGGCATCCGCCGTCGGGTCGCGGCGTCCGGACCCGCATCTCCGACGACCGGCTGTGGCTGCCGTACGCGGTCGAGCGCTACCTCGCGGTCACCGGCGACACGGCCGTCCTCGACGAGATCGTCCCGTACCTCGAGGGCCCGGCCGCTGCGCCCGGACCAGACGGACGCCTACTTCCAGCCGGAACGCGTCCGCCGCAGTCGGCGCTCGCTGTTCGAGCACTGCGCGGCGGCGCTCGACCGCAGCCTCGCCGTCGGCGCGCACGGCCTGCCGCTGATCGGCTCGGGCGACTGGAACGACGGCATGAACCGGGTCGGCCACGAGGGCCGGGGCGAGAGCGTCTGGCTGGGCTGGTTCCTGTACACGGTCGCTGGCCGCGTTCGCGCCGATCGCCGAGGCGCGCGGCGAGCGCCGCGCGCGCCGAGCGCTGGCGGGCCCACATGAAGGCGCTCCGGCGGGCGCTCGAGCGCCACGGCTGGGACGGCGACTGGTACCGGCGCGCGTTCTTCGACGACGGCACGCCGCTCGGCTCGGCGATGCAACGCCGAGTGCCGGATCGACTCGATCGCCCAGTCGTGGAGCGTGCTGTCGGGCGCCGCCGACCCGGCCCGCGCCGAGCGGGCGATGGCCGCGGTCGAGGAGTACCTCATCCGGCGCGGCGACGGGCTCGTGCTGCTGTTCACGCCGCCGTTCGACCACTCCGACGTCGATCCCGGGCTACATCAAGGGCTACGTGCCCGGGCATCCGCGAGAACGGCGGCCAGTACACCCACGGCGCGATCTGGTCGGTGCTCGCCTTCGCCGCGCTCGGCGACGGCGACAAGGCCGGCGAGCTGTTCTCGATCCTCAACCCGATCAACCACGCCAGCACCCGGGCCGGCGTCCACCGCTACAAGGTCGAGCCGTACGTCATGGCCGGCCGACGTCTACACCGAGCCGCCGCACGTCGGCCGCGGCGGCTGGACCTGGTACACGGGCTCGGCCGGCTGGATGTACCAGGCCGGCATCGAGTGGATCCTCGGCTTCCGGCTGCGCGGCACGACGCTCGCTGCTCGACCCGTGCATCCCGCGCGCCTGGCCGGGCTACGAGATCGACTTCCGCTACCACTCCGCCCGCTACGAGATCGTCGTCGAGAACCCGCACGGGGTCAGTCGCGGGGTCGTCGTCGGCCGAGCTCGACGGCGACCGGCTCGACGGCGAGGGCGCCGTCGATCCCGCTCGCCGACGACGGCGCCACGCACCGGGTCCGCGTCGTCCTGGGCTGAGCGCGGCGACCGGAAGGGTCCTGCGCGCCGGTCGCGGCCGTTGACCTGACCCCGCGGTCGCAGTACGGTAGCCGCCGGCCCGGGACGCGGCGATGCTCACACCGCGAGGGCCAGATGAGGATCAGGGGTTGACTGCGGCCATGCCCGGGCCGGCATCCCCCAGGGAGCGCCCAAGCGCGCGCTTCTCCTCGCTGCGACATGGGAGGTGACGCATGCGACTCATCGATTTGTACCCCCGGTCATGGAGGCTGCGCGGTGTCGCCGCGCTGGTGCTTTCGGCGCTGATGCTCGCGATGACGGCGGGCGGTGTCGCCGCCGGTGGCCACCACGGTCACGGGCACCCCGGCGCCGCGGATCCGAAGGTCATCAACGACTGGAACGCGATCGCCGTGCGCACGATCGCCGTGGAGGCCGGCAAGGCGAACGCCGAGGCGTTCCTGTGGTACGCGTTCAGCCAGACCGCCGTCTACAACGCGGTCAACGGCATCACCGGCCGCTACCAGCTCTACAAGTGGCACGCTCGCGGGTCCCACCGGGCGTCTCCGCAGGCAGCCGCCGCGACCGCCGCCCACGACGTGCTGGCGTACTACTTCCCGGCGTCGAAGGCGAACCTCGACACCGACCTCGCTACATCGCTCTCGGCGATCGCCGATGGATGGTCGAAGACCAAGGGCATCGAATTCGGCCAGCGTGCGGCGGCCCGGCTCATCAAGCTGCGGGCCAACGACGGCCGGAACGCCCAGGTCGACTTCAACCCACCGCTGACGGCCGGCTTCTGGCGTCCGACCCCGCCGGGGTTTGCACCGTTCCTGGCCCCCTGGCTGTCCGTGGTTCGGCCGTTGACGCTCAAGTCGCCGCGCCAATTCCGGCCGTCCGGTCCGCCGGCGCTGACGTCCGCGACGTACACGAAGGAGTACAACGAGGTCAAGGACTACGGCTCCGTCAACAGCGTCCTCCGGACCGCTGACCAGACCCAGACCGCGAAGTTCTTCTCGGACATCGCGGTCGGGCCGCTCCAGGGTCGCTCCGCGACCTCGCGACCCGCCACCAGCTCGACATCAGCAAGAGCGCCCGCATGTTCGCGGCGGTGGACGTGAGCATCGCCGACGCGGTCGGGGCGATCTGGGACAGCAAGGCCCACTTCGCGTTCTGGCGGCCGGTCACGGCCATCCAGCTCGGCGACAACGACACGAACCTGGACACCGTCGGGGACGCCAACTGGCTGCCGCTCATCGTGACCCCGCCGTATCCGGACTACGCGAGTGGTCTGTCGGCGGTCGTGGGTGCGATGAGCCGGGCCCTGACCCGGGTCCTCGGCACGCGCCACATCGACCTGAACATCACGTCCGTGGCGGCGGGCTTGCCCGGCACGCCCCTGACCCGCCACTACGAGCTCTCGGCCGACTTCAACCAGGACGTCGTCGACGCCCGGGTCTGGTCGGGCATCCACTTCCGCACCGCTGACGTCGTCGGCAACCGGATCGGCAAGAAGGTGGCCGACTGGGCACTCGACCACTACTTCGGCCGGGACGGCAAGCACGGCTGGCACGACTAGCGCTCGCCGAACGACCAGGGCCGCCATCCCGCTCGAGGATGGCGGCCCATTTCGCATATCGAGCGGAGCCCGTGGGCCTTACCGCTCCGGTAGGCCGTACTTGAACAGCTCGGGCGAACCCGGCCAGGTGATGAAGATCGCGTCGCCCTTGGCCGAGATGGCGATGCCCGCACCGCCGGTCGACCACTGGTAGACCGATGTGCCCGTCTCGTCCGCCATGATCAGGCCCTCGGGCCGGGCGGCAGCGCCGCTGCCGGTCATGCACGCGATGAACATGTCGTGGTTCGGATTGCGGCCCAGGCCCGCGGGGTAGTGACATACGGCGCTCAGGTCGAGCGAGCCCTGGTAAGTCCCGTCGGGCTTGTACTCGGTCCAGCCCGGCCGGCCGTCGGGCAGGGCATTCGTGTCGATCCAGCCGTGCCCTTCCTGGTTCAGATATGGGCCGGCGACGCCCGAGGCGAACGTGAGCACGTGGGCCAGGCTCGGGTTGAACTGCTGGATCTCGCGACGCCCGGCATCGTCCACGTAGATGTCGCCGCCGTCATTGAGAGCGACGGCAACGGGCTTCTCGAAGACGCTCGCGTCGCCGAACCCGTCAAGAAAGGTGCGGTCCTTGTCGAAGTGCTGGACCCGGTGGTTCCCCGTGTCGGCGACCCAGAAGCTGCCATCGGGTGCGAAGGTGATCCCGCCGTACGCCTCCCGGCCGCTCGCCGTGGGCACGACGAAATCGAACGACCCGTCGACCGTGCCCTGAGTCCCCCACGACTCGAGGTACTTGCCGGCCGGGCTGAAGATCCAGAACTTGCTCTCGAAGCCCGACGGCACCCAGATCCGGCCGGAAGGATCGATCGCGGGGGTCCCGGTGGCCACCGTGGCCGGCGCGGGACCCGAGACCTTCCACACCAGGGGCAGAGCGCCCGCCGAGCCGGTCTTGGGCACCTTGGGGAACGTCGGCGGAAGGGTTGTCGTCGGTTGCGGGGTGACCGCCGCGGAGGCCCCCGACGAGGTCGAAGGAGACGGCGATGGGGATGCCGTGCCACTCGATGCGCTCGATATCGGGTTCCCGACGTTGTTCGGATTCGACGCGACGCGGAGGCCGACGCCGATGATGACGACCGCCGCGAGGCCGACGAATGCGGTCGCGAGGAGTCGACTCGATTGACTCATGTTGTTCCTCCGCGGGACGCCCAGGGCGCGCCGCCGTCGTGTCAGGTGGACCTCCGCGCGGGCCGCATCGAGCACGACGTCGGACAGCACGGTCGGACCGCGATCCAGCCATGCCTGGACCTGCCGGTCGAAATCGTTGCTGCCGCTCATGCCGATCGCTCCGCGGAGGTGACCGTCCGCGCATCCGCCTCGAGGGCGGCGCGCAGGGTCTGGGTGGCGTAGTAGATCCGGGACTTGACCGTCCCGGTGGGGATTCCCAGGTTCTGGGCGATCTCCGCGTGGGTCCAGCCCAGGTAGTGGTGCAGGATGAAGATCGCGCGTTGGTCTACGGGCAGACGCTGGAACCCGCGCTCGAGCTGGTCACGATCGGCGATGCTCAACGTCGGATCGGGACCTTCCGGACCTTCGAGCGGAAGCACGTGCATCCGCACGCGCCAGCGTCGATGACGACGGGCCTCGGCATAGCAGGCGCGGACGAGCAGCCGCGTCAGCCACGCTTCGAACCGTTCGGGATCCCGGAGGCCGGGCAGGTCCCGCCACGCAGCGACCAGGGCGACCTGGACCGCGTCCTCAGCCTGCTGGAGATCGCGCAGGATCCGATACGCAATCGCCAGGAGCCGATCGCCAACCATCGTCATCAGGCTGGCGTACGCATCCTCATCACCCTTGATCGCCCGTTCGACGAGCGCTCGCTCCACCACCGCGACTCCCTCGGCGTCCCTGGATGGGACGCTACACCCCTGATGGGACGCATCGCTGGCCGATGGTTCGATATCCGTTCGCGGAGCCTCGGATCCCGCGTCAGGGAGCGTATCCGCGGTCCATCGGACAGGCGATACTACGAACGATCAAGCCGCCAGGCGGGCCCAACGATTGTCGAACTCCGACCCGTTGAGTGAAGACTTCCAGTTCCGTGCGCTCATGGCCACCACGGAAGACAGCATCTACTTCAAGGATCGCGAGTGCCGGCTCGTCCGGGTGAGCCGGCGGATGGCCCAGAACCTCGGCTTCGCCGATCCGTCCGAGCTCGTCGGCAAGACCGACGTCGACCTGTTCGGCGAGTCGTTCGGCCAGCGGACGTTCCTCGAAGACCTGCGGATCATGGAATCGAACGAGCCGATCATCGGGCTGGTCGAGAGCCGGATCGTCGGGCCGGAGACGAACTGGACGCTGACGACCAAGGTGCCGCTGCACGACGAATCGGGGGCGGTCGTCGGCCTCATGGGGATCACCCGCGAGATCAACGAGCTCAAGCGGACCGAGCTCAACCTCCAGCACCTCGCGACCCACGATCCGCTGACCGGCCTGCCGAACCGCTACCTGATGACCGATCGGCTCAACCACACCGTGGCCCAGGCGCTCCGCACGGGCACGCGGTTCGGGCTGCTGTTCCTCGACGTCGACGACTTCAAGTCGGTCAATGACGTCCGCGGCCACGAGTTCGGCGATCTCGTCCTGCGGGCGGTCGGCGAGGCCGTCGTCGGGACCGTCCGGGCGAGTGACACGGTGGCCCGGATCGGCGGCGACGAGTTCGTCGTGATCATCGATGCCCTGGCCGAGGGCGACCACGCCACCCTCGTCGCCAACAAGATCCGGCGCAGCGTCGCCAAGCCGATCACCTCAAGCGCCACAAGGTCAGCGTCACGGTCTCGATCGGGATCGGCCTCTACCCGGACAACGGCAAGGACGCCGAGGTGCTGCTCGGCGCGGCCGACTACGCGATGTACCTGGCCAAGGCCCAGGGCAAGAACCGCGTGCTGACGTGTCCCGTGGATCTGCCCGGCGGAAGCGGGACGGGCCGGGTCGGGCGGATCACCTGACGATCGGGCGCGAGCCGCCGGTCGGCTAGTGCGGCTGGTCGGGCTCGAGGTGCCGGACGCGCGTCGCGAGTGCCTTCATCACCTCGATCGTGATGTCGGGCGAGGCCGCGAGCAGGGAATTGAAGCCCTGCCGGTTGATCACGAGCAGCTTCGCGGGACCCTCGGTCACGGCCGTCGCCGTCCGCGGGCCGTGGTCGATGAGCGCGATCTCGCCCAGGAAATCGCCCGGTCCCAGGGTGTTGATGGCCTTGTCGCCGCGTTCGATGCGGACATGCCCCTCGACGATCAGGAAGAACTCCTGGGCGACCGCTCCCTCACGCATGAGGTGGTAGCCGTCCGGGACGTCCACCTCATCGGCCAATCGCTCGATGAGATCGAGGGAGGGACGCCCGCAGCCGGCGAACAGCGGTACACGTCGCAGCAGCTCGCGCTTTGCATCCTTGCTGGCCAATCCTCGCGCCCTCCGTGCCTCATGCACTTTCCGAGTCGGAAGCGGTACCCGAGCATTACAACACGCGACAGGGAGGTCGCAAAGACATTTTCCCCGTCGCGGTTACCGGATCGCACCTTCCGGTCGCGTCGCGGTCGCCCCGGGAGCCCTTGTCGAACCCGAAGGTGACTCGCACAATCACGGCCATGGGGATCCGAGGGTAGGCGAGGAAGTGGCGGACGCCACATCCAGCGACGAACGCACGGGTGGCTCCATCACGCGCGGCTTCCTCTTCGCCGACCTCCGTGGCTACACGCGTTTCGTGGAGCGCCGAGGCGCGACGGCGGCCGCGGCGCTCCTCGTCCGCTACCGCGCGCTCGTTCGCGAGCTCGTCGCCCGGTATTCGGGCGCAGAGATCAAGACCGAAGGCGACAGCTTCTACGTCGTCTTCGATGCCGTCAGTGACGCGGTCCAGTGCGGGCTCGCGATCGTCGACGAGGCTCGCTCCGCGTCGGATGCCTCGCCCGAGGGCGATCCGATCGACGTCGGCGTCGGGATCCACGCGGGCGAGACGGTCGAGACGCCGGATGGCTACGTCGGCGGACCCGTCAACATCGCCGCCCGATTGTGTGCGCTGGCCGGGCCGGGCGAGGTCCTCGTCAGCGACACGGTCCGGGCGCTGACCCAGACCGTCCTCCCTGTGACGTTCCTGCCGCGCGGACGACGCACGCTCAAGGGCGTCGCGGACCAGGTCACGGTGTATTCCGTGATCGGCGGCTCAGGGAGCGGACGGGATGGCGTGCGTCTCGGCCGACTGCGACGCCTGCCGCGCGCAGCCCGGATCGCCCTCGTTGCCGTGCTGTCGATCGCCGTGGTGGGCATCGGCCTGCTTGGCTGGGCCGCCATCCGCGGATCGCCGGGCATCCCGCCGGGGCCGTGGAAGATCGGCGTCGACGGGCCCCTCACGGGTCCGGTCGCATCGGGCGGCACCTCGTCGAAGAACGCCGTCGCACTCGCGATCGACCAGGCGAATGCCGCGGGAGGGATCGGCGGAGCCCAGCTGGAGTTGGCCGCCTTCGATGACGCGTCCGCGACGAGCAACCAGGATCCGGCGCTCGGGGCGAAGAACGTCAGCGCGATGGTCGCCGACCCGCGCGTCATCGCCATGGTCGGGCCACGTTCGTCGGGCGTCGCGGCAGCGCAGATCCCGATCACGAACCGGGCCGGGTTCCTCCAGTGCAGCCCGGCGAATACGCGCCCGGGCCTGACGAAGCCGCGTGACGGCGCCCTCGACCTGCGGTCCGCATTCCCGACCAGGATCAACTACATCCGCACGGCGCCGGCAGACGACATCCAGGGCCCCGCGCTTGCGTCGTTCATGTTCACGGACCTCGATCGCAAGACGACGCTGGTCATCGACGACGCGGCGGAGGGCCGCCCCATCGCAGATCAGTTCTCCGCCGCGTACACCAAGCTCGGAGGCGCCGTCGTGCGCCGGGCGCTCAACGAAGGCGCCGATCCTGCCGGCGTGTTGACGCCACTGGCCGAAACGAGCGGCGCCCCGACGGCGGTCTTCTTCGGCGGATTCTCCAACACCGGAGCCCCCCGGGTGCGCCTGGCGATGCAGGCAGCGGGATTTGGGACGCTGCCATTCGTGAGTTGGGACGGCATCGATGACGGATCGGGCGCCGAGGAGAAGACCTACATCGCGACCGCCGGACCCTCCGCGACCGGTTCGTATCACTCGCGGGTCACCTTCTCGGCGCCCAAAGCCGACTTCGCGGTCCGGTATCGGGCGAAGTTCGGCGGCGATCCGGACGACTATGGAGCCTCGGCCTACGCGTGCACCGAGGTCATCATCGCCAGCCTGCGCGCGATCGCTGCGAGCGGGCCGAGCGCCGACGGGCTTCGCGAAGCCGTCCGCGCCTACGCAGTTGACCCGAGCCACCGCTTCGAGACGGTCATCGGCACGATCGGGTTCGACGCGAACGGCGACTCGCTCCAGCAGTTCGTGACCTTCTACAGGGTCGAGATGTCGGCAGCCGGCGGCAAGGGCGACTGGGTGGTCCACAAGCAGCAGGATTACGGCCCGGCCCCGTAGCGAGACCGGCGCGAGGTGGGTTCTGCCGCTCAGGGCGAGGGAGTCACGATCAGCGTGCCGACCATGCCGAAGGCCTCGTGGCCCGGCAGGTGGCAGATGAAGGTCAGCGTCGTCGGCGAGGCGAAGGTGACGGTCGTCTCGCGGGTGGTCAGCGCGTCGATCGACACCTCGGTCGGACGGGCATCGTGATGCTCCTCGGTGCCGGTCCGATGGCGCTCGTGGAGCGCCGCGTCGCCAACGATCCACTCGTGGTCGATGGGATCCTCGTTGCGCAGGACGAAGGTCACCGCCCGGCCGGCAGGGACGGAGATCGCCGCCGGACCGTAGTGGGAGTAGTGGATCAGGATCTCGATCCGGAGCGGTCCGACCACCGTCCCGGTCCCGCACGAGGCAAGGGCCGGGACGATGGCGAGGAGCAGGACCGCGAGGCGTCTCACCGGCTGAGGGACGGTCCCGCGGGCCGGCGGGTGAGGAGCCAGATCACGGACAGCACGCCGAAGCCGACGACGCCGAAGCCGATCATCAGGCGGGCGAGATCGACGTTCCTCGCGGGAGCGACCGGGATGGGCGCGAGCTCGAGCCCGGCGGCGACACGCGACGGCGTGCCCTGACCGCTCGCGTCGATGGCGAGGTCGAAGTCGAGCTCCGAGGGCTCGGCGTCGATCACGATCTTCGACAACCAGGCGCTCTCGGGCACCCACTCCATGCCCCGATCCGACCGGAGGTCGCTGAGGAGCAGGGCGTTCGCGGGCGCATCGTGGGCGAGGGTCAGGCCGGGCGTCGTGCCCGCGGGCAGGAGGGTCGGCTGGCGGTCGGTGAGGAGGAACACGTCCGCCTCGACGCGCTCCGTCCCGGTCTTGCCGAGGGCGAGGATGCGCAGCGGGACCCAGGGGTTCGGCGTGGGGATCGTGATGTGGACGGGCGTGCCGTCGCCGACCTGCTGGCCACGGCCCTCCGCGCGCGTCGGATCGAAGGCGGCCGCGAGGAAGATCGGGCTGCGCTTCGCGTAGAAGTCGAGGACCTCGGGGGCATCTGGCGGGAGGCGGAAGCCGTGCTCCTTGGCCCAGGTGCCGACCTGGTTCGCGCCACCCTTGAGGACCGTGATGTCCAGCGCGTCGATCTTGCGCTCCATGAGGACCTGGGCGGAGTCGGCCGAGGCGGCCGCCGACCCGGCCGCGAAGAAGCTCTCCGAGCCTGGGCGGGTTCGTCTCCCTGATGAGCCGCTGGAGCGTCCAGTCCCCGCCCTTGACGACGTCGCTCGGCACGCCGGGCAACGGGATGAGGGAGCCGAAGGCCCCGCCGCCGCCGGCGAACTCGAAGGACGTCACGTAGTGCTCCACGCCGTCGTGGTAGCCCGCGAACGTCGTCGTCCGGAGCAGGTTGACGGCCCCGTTCGGGCCGATGAGGCCGCCACACGCGAGCGTGGGTCCGGCGGTGATGAGCAGGGCCACCAACGTGGTCCCGAGGATCGTGAGCAGTCGCCGCATCGGGGTCCCCTCCGGGTTGGGCTGCCGGCCGTCTTGCGGCCAGCGTGGGTCCCCGGACGCGACGGGCCCCCGTGAGGTTCCCGGACTAGCCGAGACCGGCGCTCAGATGCTCCCGTGCGCCGGGCCACCCCGGCGCCTTCGCTCGGGAGTCTTGCCTCGGCGACGGATCAGCCGCTCTCCTTGTCGATGAGCTGCAGGAGGTCGTGCGCGGCGAGCTCGACCGCCTTGTGCCGCCACTCGGCGGCCCGGTAGTGGCAGGCGATGATGCCGCTCCGGTGGATCTTCTTGAAGTCCCCGAAGACGAAGGCGTAGCGGCCCTTCGTCTCGTCGGTCGCGCCGTCGGTCAGGCCGAGGTGCCAGGCGGCGTACTCGTCCCACGAATGCGTCTTGAGGAAGCGGTTCTCGGCATCCGCGTCGGGCTGGACATCGCCCCACTCGCTCTTGAGGACCCACTTGTGGTCCTTGATGAGCTGTCGCGCGTGGGCGACGGCGGCCTTGTTGAGCGTGTACGACGCCATGGCGGAAGTATGTGAACGACACGCGATCGAGCGCAACCGCCCTCAGACCGAGGCGCGGAGGCGCTCCAGGCCGTCGAGGATCAGGTCCAGGCCGAACGCGAACTCGACATCGTCGTCGCAGCCCCCGAGGCCCCCGTCATGGCTGACCGCCACGGCGAGCTCGGCGATGTATGGATACGTGCCCGCGAGCTGGCGCGCCGCGAACGCCGCGACTTCGGGGTCGACCCGGCTCGCGGCAGAGTCGTCGTACAGGTCCTGGTTGAACCCCAGCACCCGGCTGCCGAGGACGTGCATCGCATGGTGGGCCAGGTCGAGCGGGAAGCCCCCATCGCGGACGGTCGCCAGGACCGCCTCCATGTAGCGCATCGTGGCCGGACCCGGCTCGGTCCGCGACTCGATCACGTGCGGCGCCCAGGGGTGGCGGAGCATGACCTGGCGCGCCGCCATCACCTGGCGCCGCAACGCCGTCTTCCAATCGGCGCCCCCGGGCGACAGCTCGATCTCGCCGACCACGGCGTCGACGATCCCGTCCAGGATGTCGTCCTTGCTCCGGACATGGTGGTAGAGCGACATCGCGTCGACCCCGAGCTCCTGGCCGAGCTTGCGCATGCTCACGGCATCGCTGCCGCCTCGATCGGCGAGGTCGACGGCCGTTCGGAGGACCCGTTCCTTGCTCAAGGGGACGCGGGGTGCCGCGGCCGGACCGGACTCGGTCACCATCCTGAACGACTCATGGCGTCACTCTAGCCTACGGAGTAAGGCTGGCAGCACGGGCGTCTCTCTTGCGAATCTGCTTGACATCTCTACGGTGTAAGTCTACGGTGTAAGTCCAGACCTACGCCGTAGGGTTGTCAGGAGGGATCCGCCGAATGCACGCCGACACGACCACCGCCGAGTCCGCCCAGTCCAAGCCCGCACCGCGCCTGCCACCGCGCTGGATCATTCGCACGGTCTGGGTGCTGCACCGCGCTGCGCTACGGATCACGCGCGGCCGATTCGGTCTGCGGACGGCCACCGCCGCGCGAGCCGGCTACCTCCGACTGACGACGATCGGGCGCACGACCGGCAGGGAGCGACAGGCGATCGTCGCGTACATCGATGACGGGCCCAACCTGGTCACCATGGCCATGAACGGCTGGGGCGAGGCTGCGCCGGCCTGGTGGCTCAACCTCGAGGCAAGGCCGGACGCTTCGGTTCGCACGCCCGACGAGACCCGCACTGTTCGGGCTCGTGTTGCGAACGCGGAGGAGCGCACGCGTCTCTGGGCGCAACTCGACGGCGGCCCGTGGGGCGACATCCAGGGTTACGCGGCGCGCCGTTCGCGTGAGACTCCGATCGTCATCCTGGAGCCCCGCGCCTGACGTGCCCGTCCGAGGGCATCGCCTATACTCCCGCTCCGGGCCGACATAGCTCAGCGGTAGAGCAGCTGTTTCGTAAACAGCAGGTCCTCGGTTCAAATCCGAGTGTCGGCTCCAGCGCTCCCAAGGTCCGAGCGCGCCTGGAGTCCCGGCGTGCGCGACGCTTCCTGCGGTCATCCCGCCCCGGAGAGTGCCAGCGAAACGGCCTCATCGAGTGCGAGTCGACCACCCGCGGCCCCAGCGTCATCAAGGTCGGGCGCGTCGGTGAGCGTCTTGAGGCCTTCGATCGCTTCTTCGTATTCGACTCGCTCGTTCGGCGGCCTGGGTGCTTCGGCGTCCACGCGGATGGCCTCGGCGGCGCCGAGCAATTGCGCCGCGCGGATCGGGTCCCCTCTCGCGATCGCGATGTACGCGAACCCTTCGAGCTGATTGGCGATCGCGCCGAGATTCCCAAGGTGATGCCATTCCTGGATCGTCGCCCGGTAGAGCGTCTCCGCCTCGTCGAGGGCACCGCCCTTCCGAAGGGCATGGGCGAGATCGCTGCGGGCGGCTAGCACGAAGCGGACGTCTCTCACCCGGTCGTATGCGGCGATGGCCTTGGCGAACGAGCGTCGGGCCTCCTCCAGCCGACCCTCGTACCCACTCAGGCGGCCTTGGCTCAGCGCCGCGAAGGCGATCGCAAAGGGATTCCCTGTTCGATCGCCCGCTCGAACTGCCCGGTCGACGCGCGCCCTGGCGCCGGCGACATCCCCCATGGCGAAGTCACCGAGCGCGGCGCCCGCCTCCATCATCGTGAAGACCCACCAGTCTCCGAGCCGCTCCGACAGCTGGATCGTCTCCGTTCCAAACTGCGCCAACTCGGCAAATTCGCCCGAGTAGGCCGCGACCATCGTCCGGGCATTCAAGGCTTCAAGCAGGATCGCGTCATCGTCGGCCGCGCGCGCGATCGCCAGGGCGCGCTCTGCCCAGTGGCGGGCGGGCGTCGCCCGACCGCGCATCGCGTGGGCGAACGCCGCGGCAGCCAGCACGCGGGCGTGCAGCATCGGCCCGTCCCGGCCGGCCGTGGGGTCATTGTCGAGCTGGTCCTCGGCGAGGTCGGCGGCCCGTTTCAGGCGGTCCATCACCTCTGGACCGTATCCGCGGGATCTCCAGTAGCTCGCCAGTGCCACGGACAAGCGGAACGCCTTCTCGGTAGATCGATTCGAACGCCCATTCCAGCGCGGCACGGACGTTGTCGGCCTCGACATCGATCTGCTCCGTCGCCGCGATCATCTCCGGCCCTCGCAGGCGCGATTCGGCGTCAACCGCGAGAGCCAGGAAGAAGTCGAGATGGCGGTCTCGCAGATCGGCGGATCCGCCAGCCTCGATCAAGCGGTCGCGAGCGTATTGCCGGATCGTCTCGAGCATCGCGAATCGCGTGACGTCCGAGTGTTCGACATGGACCAGCGAGCGATCGGCCAAACGCGAAAGCGCATCGAGCGTTCGAAATCGGGCCTCACTGCCTTCTGGCGGCGGAGAAAGACCGGCCCCATCGATGCCACCGTTCGTAACGGCCGCGGCGGCCACCAGTGTCCAGCCGCCCGCAAACACCGACAGTTGTGCGAGGAACCGTTGGTCCTCTCCCGGCAGGAGATGCCAGCTCCAGTCGATCGACGCCTGGAGCGTCTGCTGGCGAGGAAGTGACGTCCGGTGACCCCCTGTCAGCAGCCGGAATTGGTGATCCAATCCGGCGGCGATCTCTTCGACCGACATCAGGTTCATCCTTGCGGCAGCAAGCTCGATGGCGAGGGGGATCCCGTCGAGCCGATGACAGATCTCCGCAACCGCTGCGGCGTTTGATGGCGTGATCGAGAACGATGGAACGACTGCCCGCGCGCGTTCGACGAACAGTCGCGCTGCGTCGCTGGTAGCGACGGCATCCAGCCCACTCGTGGCGTCCAGCCCCTGTCCGTCGGCGTCGTGGATCTGGGCGGGAAACGGCAGAGACAGGACCTGGAAGACCGCCTCGCCTGAGACGCCGAGGGCCTCGCGGCTTGACGCCAGGACCACCAGGCCCGGACAGGCGGTCAGGAGATGATCGACGAGATCGGCGGCAGCACGGATCAGATGCTCGCAATTGTCGAGGAGCAGGACCAGCGACTTCGATCGCAGGTAACCCGCCACTGTCTCGATCGATGCTCGTCCGGGCTCCTCCTGCACCCCGAGGACTCGGGAGACCTCGTCAGCCACGAGCCCCCCGTCCGTGATCGCCGCGAGCTCGACGAGCCAGATACCGTCAGGCTGGCTGGTGAGAATGTCCGCGCTCACCTCGAGCATCAATCGCGTCTTGCCCGTGCCTCCGACCCCGACGAGCGTGACGAGGTGCTGCGTAGCCAGGAGATCGCGGAGTTCGGCGATCTCCCGGGCGCGGCCGACGAACGAGGTCCTGGGAGATGGCAGGTTGGTCAGGGCGAGCGCGCCGAGCCTCAACCGAGGGAAATCGGGCGCCATGCCCGGAGCGCTGAGCTCGAAGATCGTCTGAGCGACGTCGAAGTCCTTCAGGCGATAACGGCCCAGGTCGCGGATCGCGAACGCCGGCGGGAGCCGATCACCGATCAGGGTGCGGGCGGCTTCGGACAGCAGCACCTGGCCCCCGTGCCCGCCGGCGGCGATGCGCGCCGCACGATGCACCTCGACGCCGTGAAATGCGCCGTCTTTCTCCGACACGGGGCCCACATGGACGCCGATCCGTGTCCGAACCCGTTCCCCAGCAGCCGATTCGGCCGACTCCAGGTCCACCTGGAGCTCTACCGCGGCTTCCACGGCCTCCAGCGGATCCTGGAACACCACGAAGAACGAATCGCCCTCTGTCCCGACCTCGCGGCCCGCATGACGCGCGAAGGCGGCGCGAGCGGTCGCCCGATGACGCTGAAGCGCCTCCGGCCAGGCAGGCCCAAGGCGCTGAGCGAGGCGCGTGGACCCCTCGATATCGGTGAACATCAGCGCGACGATCTGATCGCCGGAGAGGCGCGCAGGTAAGGCAGCCATCCGTCCTATCGTGGCCCCGCTGGCCGACAAGGGCAACGTCCACGGTGGGCGGGCGACGCCCTCCTGGGCTGCCCGCCCGATGTCAAAGGGTCGCGCGAACGGCGAATCGGACGTTCAACGGGTTCATCCCGTAGGGCAGCGGCCGATCCGGAGCCAGCTTGGCCTCAGGAGCTCGAACTCCCGCTGGCGGAGCAGCTCCGCGAGGCTGGCGGTGCCGAGCATGAGGGCGAGATTCCGGCCGGCACATTGAGCACCACCGCGCGAGAACACGTTCATCTGCCAGTCGGCGTCTGCCGAGCCGTCGAGCCACAGCTCCGGTGCGAACCGGTTCGCCTGCGGAAGCGAGCGAGCGCGGTGCTGGGCGACGACGGGGACGAGGACGCGCGTGCCGATCGGCAGCGTTTCGCCGTACCAGTCCGTCTCGGCCGCGGTGACCCGCACGAGCATCGCTGCGGCGGGCCACAGCCGAACGCTGTCAAGCAGGCAGGCGCGAACAAAGGCAAGCTCCGCGAGAGCGGCGACCGTGCCAGGGCCGTGGGCCTCGTCCGCCGCGCGGACCTCGGCGAGCGCGCGCTCGTGCGCGGCGGGATGGGTCGTGAGCACCGCCAGCGCGTTGAAGACCGCCGTACGAACCGCGTCGAGGGCCATCAGCCAGAACGGCACCTGGCCGTTCGGCCGGGTATCCGCCTCCTTGGGCGCGGCTGCGAAGAGGCTCACGAGCGTGCCCGGCTCGGCGGCGGCGACGTACCGCTGGATCCGCTCGTCCATGGACGCTCGGAGCCGCGCGTCCCTGCCTCGGGCCCAGAACTTGAGTCCCAGCCAGTCGGCGTCCGCGCGCAGTCGGCCGTGCTCCTCGCTCAGCTCCGTGTCATCCGCCGCCGCCTCGCCGAGAGCGCAGCGCCGCGAGATCCGTCGGAAGGCCGCCAGCGACCGCTCGTAGTCGAGGACCCCGTCGTCCGCCAGCATCGCCTCGACCTCTTCGTGGATGACCCTCAGGAATCGCTCCGCGAAGCGATGCGGTTCGTGCCCGTAGCCAAGCACCGCCTCGTTGAACGGCCGGCGCTCGGCATGGAGTTCCGGCGGAGAGCCATTCAGCGCATCCGGTACGAACGGAGCGAAGAGCCGCTGCTTCTCGGCAGCGTTCATCGCATACATGTCGACCGGTGACTCCAGCACCCGGCGGATATCGTCGGTCGCCAGGACGAGCAGCGTCTGCCCTCCGGCGCCCCGGAGCATCACCGGCCGGCCGGCGTAGCGCGCGGACAGACGCTCCACCGTCGCCCGCCCCCGCCCGGTATCGAATTGCGTCGCCAGCTCGGTCCAGAACGGCAACGGGATCGCGACACCCCGGAGCATGCTCGGCAGCAGGTACGTCAGCGTGAAACGGGCGTTCTCGGCGAACGACGCCCGTGGGATCCCTGCGGTCATGCTTTCCCCCGTGGAGCGGCGACCCATTATCGCAGCCCGCCGTCGGCGGTCCTCCCTGGCCGGATCGTTGACAACGATCCCTCCGATCTGTATGCCTAGCGTCACGGAATCCACGGAAGAGCGTGCGCCGCCGAGGGAGGGTCGCCATGCAAGTCAGCCCGTCTCCGATCCGAAGAACGCGCAAGCGTCACTTCCGGGTGGTCGGATGTCTTGTGGCAGTGCTGGCCGCGCTGACGTGGGGCGGCGGATCGGCGAGTGCCGCCAGCGATTGGACTTCGTCCACCCGGTCCTACGACGACGTGCGTTGGGACTGTGGTTACGCGACGAGGGTTGCCGGCACCGAGTTCCACACGACAAGGACGAAACCCGACAAGAAGCTGCCGGACGTCGTCTACGTCACCGACAAGTTTCACTTCAGCGAGACCTGGACGGGGCCAGACGGCCGGTGGTTCACGCTGTCTGGCCACGGTGTCGCCAAGGACATGAAGGGCAAGTCGGTCGGAGGAACGGTCTACCAGTTCGCCTTCAGGATCACCGGTCAACCGATGGTGATCACCAACTCGTCCGGCAAGGTCATGTATCGCGACCGGGGGAGCCTCACCTTCACGTACACGATCGACCTGGCCGACGGCACGTTCACAGACCTCGGAGTCACGATCCAGGGCCCTCACCCGATCTTCGAGATGGGCGTGTGCAAGGCCGGCGCGCCACTCATCGGCACGAAGTCGGCGCGCTACCTGAAGGCGAGACCGATCGGTTCCACCAGCTTCCCGATGGGCTACTACGAATACCTCCCGCCCAGCTATCGCGCCCACGGCTCCAAGAGTCCCCTCCTCATCGCCCTGAACGGCTACGGCGAGAGCGGCGACGGGACCCCGGCAGGGCTCCAGACCCTCCTGTACGCCGGCATCCCCCGGTTCATCGACATCGGTGGATGGCCGACCAGCCGGCCGCTCGTGGTGCTCGCCCTCCAGCACGTCGAGGACCCGCCGTTCGACTTCGCGCCCTGCGATGGGGTCGAGTGGGGCGGGTCGTGCAGCATGCAGCTCCAGCACGACCGTAACCATCTGCCATCGGGCTTCTGCACGACGCCGGACGAAGTCCACGACTTCATCTCGTACGCCGTCGCCCGATACAACATCGACCCGAAGCGGGTCTACGTAACCGGACTCTCCTGCGGCGCCTTTGGCGCCTGGGAGTATCTCGCGAAGTACGGCAACAGCCAGGTGGCGGCCGCCGTCCCGATCGCCGGCGAAGGCGGGCCAGCATGGGCAACAGCCGGTTGCGGCCTCGGATCGGTGCCCATCTGGGCTTTTCACGGGGAGCTCGACGATGTCGTCAATCCACAGGGCAGCATCTACCCGATGACCAACCTCGCCGCCTGTCCGGGCGTGCCGGGGAACCGGGCGCGGCTGACCATCTATCCGGGCCTCTTCCACGACGGGTGGGATCAGGCGTACAGCGGGTCCCTCGGTGACGACATCTATACGTGGATGCTCGCCTTCACGAAACCCTGACGAGGACAGACCCCGAAAAAGATGGGCGCCAATGGCCTTGGTCGTTGGCCCATCTACCCGGCCGGACGGAACCGGCGGCCTGTCCCGGTCAGGCCCAACGCATGACGCAAGATGACTGAGAACGCGCTCTTCCTCCTGCCCGCGCTGCGGCGAGCCCGCGACCTGATCGACCGCGACTACGGGGAGCCGCTCGACCTCGACGCGATGGCCGGCGAAGCGGGCTACTCCCGATTCCACTTCGCCCGCGCGTTCACGGCGGCCTATGGCGAAACGCCGCGCGCGTACCTGACGCGACGCCGGATCGAGCGCGCGAAGACCCTCCTGCGGACCGCGAACCTGTCCGTCACCGAGATCTGCTTCCTGGTCGGCTTCGCGAGCCTCGGCTCGTTCAGCGCGCGCTTCCGCGACGCTCGTCGGCCGGTCGCCGAGCGAGTACCGCGACGAGGCAGTCGCCCGGACCGGCGCTCCCGCCGATCCCCGGCTGCGTGGTGCTGATGTGGACGCGCCCGCACCCCGACGAACAGCAATCGGGAAGAAGCGCGCCGACCCCCGGCCCGGCTACGGTGTCCCAGGAACCACAACCGAAGGAGCACCGATGATCAGCCGCCTCAACCACGTGAACGTGTTCGTCCTCGACCAGGACCGGGCCAAGACCTTCTACACCGAGACCCTCGGGTTCGAGCTTCGCAACGACGCCATCCTCGACGGCTTCCGCTGGCTGACCGTCGGCCCGAAGGACCAGAAGGACATGAACATCCTCCTCGCCTATCCCGCCCCGCCGATGTTCAGTCCCGAGGACGCCGAGACGGTCCGCGAGCTCGTCGCGAAGGGCTCGCTGGGCGGCGGGGTGTTCGAGACGGCCGACTGCCAGAAGACGTTCGAGGAGCTGTCGGCGAAGGGCGTCACGTTCCTCCAGGACCCGGCCGAACGGCCGTACGGGATCGAAGCGCTCTTCCGGGACGACTCCGGGAACTGGTTCAGCCTCACCCAGCCCAAGTGGCTCGGGTAGGCGCGACTCGATGAGGGCCGTCCGCATGGCCACGTTCGCGTTCATCCACGGAGCCGGCGACGTCGGCTGGTACTGGCACCTCGTGCGCGCCGAGCTGCAGCGCGCGGGCCACGACTCGGTCGCGCCCGACCTCCCGATCGAGGATGACGCAGCCGGCCTCTCCGAGTACGCGGACGTCGTGGTCGAGGCGGTCGGCGCACGGCGCGACGTCGTCGTGGTCGGCCAGTCGTTCGGCGGTTACGTGGCGCCGATCGTCGCGGAACGGATCGGCGCGCGATCGATCGTCCTCGTCGCAGGGATGATCCCCACGCCCGGCGAATCGGCCGAGGAGATGTTCGCGAACACGGGCTGGCAACCGGAGCGGCTCGAGGACTCGAGCGCCCGGGCCGTGTTCTACCACGACGTCCCGTCGGATCTCGCAGATGAGGCGCTCACGCACGAACGGCGTCAATCGGACACGCCGGGCAGCCAACCCTGGCCCCTCCCTGCGTGGCCCGGGATCCCGACGCGCTTCGTCCTGTGTCGCAACGACCGGTTCTTCCCGGCGCGATGGCTGCGGCCGTTGGTCCGCGAGCGCCTGGGGATCGAGCCCGATGAGATCGAGAGCGGTCACTGCCCGGCGCTGAGCCGGCCGCGCGACCTTGCCACCCTCCTCGAACGGTACGCGGCCGAGACGATCGAAGGGGTCAGGCCGGGCTGATCAGGGGACCGTCTCGGGATCCGGGGCGTAGAAGGCGGTCGTGTTCGCCACGGCTCGAGCGGCCGCCTCCGGATCGGCGCCGGCGGCCCGGTTCGCCTCGCCCCAGGCCTCGCTGCTCCGCGTGAAGAACGCGCGTCCCTCGTCGGACAGCTGCCACGCGATGGGATCGGCCACGGACCCGCCGCGGAGGTGGAGCGTGAGCCCGAGCAGGCCCCCATCCCAGCCCACGCCGACGGCACCCGGCCCGAACTCCGCCCAACGGTCCTCCGGCACGACCGCGGTGTGCGCGAGCTCGAAGCGGGTCATCGCCGTCGACACGCGCCAGGCGGAGCTCGACCTCCGAGACGTCGGCGGCTCCGGCCATCCCGTAGACCCAGGTCACCTTGAGCCGGTTCGGCCGTTCGCAGGCCACGATCTCGCCGCCTGCGTTGCCCTCGAACTGGTAGCTGACCGCCGAGGCGATAGTCCCCGCTGATCGGCAGGAACCAGCGCCCGATCCGTTCGGGATTCGTCGACCGCATCCCAGACGTCTTCGATCGGCGCGTCGTAGTCGCGCCGCAGCCGGACGGACCGGCCGACGCCGGCAGGGATGCGCCCCTCGCCCACCTCGCGGTGGACGGCCTCGATCTCACGGACGATGTCGATCATCGCTGGTCTCCTTTCGGCTTGGTGGTGCTGGTCGCCCGGAGGCGGCGCTCGCGCTTGCCTCGCGCGAGCTCGGTGGCGAGCGAGTCGAGACGCTGGTCCCAGAACCGGCGGAAATGGTCCAGCCAGTCGTCGAACTCGCGGAACGGCGCGGCGTCGACCGCGTATAGCCGGCGGGTGCCATCGGGCCGGACGGTCGTGAACCCGCTGTCGCGGAGGACCTTCAAGTGCTGCGACACGGCCGGCTGCGAGATCCCGAACTCCGCCTGGACGACCGCCGTGATCGACCCCGACGGAAGCTCGCCTGTGGCGAGCAGCTCGAGGATCCGGCGGCGGACGGGGTCTCCGAGGACGTCGAATGCATGCACAGCCGCTATTCTAGAACTACTGACTTATATAAGTCAATACTGAGATTTGCGCTCCATCCGGCGAGCCGGGCGCATCTGCGGGACCATGGCGACATGGCTGAAGTACTCCTGTTCCACCACGCCCAGGGTCAGACCACCGGCTTCCACGCCTTCGCCGACGAGCTGCGCAAGGCCGGCCATACGGTTCACACGCCGGACCTCTTCGATGGCCGGACCTTCGACAGCATCGAGGCCGGGATGGCGTACGCCGAGGAGATCGGCTTCCCGGAGAAGGTCATCGAACGCGCCGAGCGCGCGGCCGCGAGCCTCCCGGCGGAGCTCGTGTACGCCGGGTTCTCGCTGGGCGTGGTCCCGGCGCAGAAGCTGGCCCAGACCCGCCCGGGAGCACGCGGTGCGCTGCTGTTCTACTCGTGTGTGCCGGTCTCCGCGTTCGGGTCGTCGTGGCCGGCCGGCGTCCCGGTGCAGATCCACGGGATGGATGCCGACCCGATCTTCATCGGCGAGGGCGACGTCGACGCCGCAAGGGAGATCGTCGCGTCCGGCGCGCCGGCCGAGCTCTTCCTCTACCCCGGCGACCAGCACTACTTCGCCGACTCGAGCCTGCCGTCCTACGACGCGGCCGCCACGGCGCTGCTGAGCCGACGCGTGCTCGACTTCCTCGCCGCCCGCTGAGCGGCGACATGCCGGCGATGCCTAGCTGAGTTCCAGGTCGGCGGCCGCGAACGGGATGTAGACCAGGCCCAGAGGGTTGCCCCGCCCCAGCAGCGTGAGCCGCGCGTCCCGAACGGCCCAGCCGAGCATCGCGCCGGCGTCGAACGCCCGCAGGAACGATTCGGCGAACTCGACCGCGAGCGGTTCGAAGATCGTGACCTCGGTGCCGATCACGCCGGCGGCGTTCGCGTTGAACATCAGGCCGCTGACCAGTGGCTGGGCGACCTCCGGTCCGAGCGCGGTCGTGTGGCACCCGTTCACGAGGACGATCGGCCGCGGGTCCGTCCAGTCGATGTGCTTGGTCCGGAACGTGTCGCCGAAGATCAACGGCCCATCCGGGGAGCCGACGCGGAGGAACGGCTTCCCGTTCGCGACCCCGCCGTGGCAGAAGAAGTACACGAGCTGGGGCTTGCTGTCCGCGAAGCGGAGCAGGGCATCCTCCCGGTCGAACGTGATCGTCCAGTCGACCTTGGGCTCGAGGTCCTGGAGCACCTTCGCGTGGTCGGGCCAGCGGTGGAACGCCGGGTCGGTCGTGACCGCCGCCACGGCCGACATCGGCGCCGACCGCTTGATCCGCCGGGCCGCTTCCCGCCCCTTGAAGCTCGGCGGGACGCCGATCGCGTGACGGAATCCCCAGAACCCGCTGGGGCAGACGACGTCGTCCTTGCCGGCGCTGGGGCAGTCGCCCTTCCAGCAGCTCGATTCCTTGAGCTCGACCTTGTCAGCGAGCGCCTTGGCGAACCCGGGGCACAGCTTGATGTCCGCGGGATCCAGCCCGGTGTCGAGGTCGCGGTCGTAGACCATCGCGATCGGGAGGATGAGCCGCGGGTCGGAGAGGTGGGCCATCTGGACGAACGTCGGCAACCGCAGGAGCGCGCACAGCTCCTCTTCGCGGGCGTACCCGAGGGTCTCGAGCAGCGTGTTGTAGAGGGAGTAGCCGCGGTTCGCGAACCGCACGAGGTCCGTCCGAAGCTGGTCCGGATCGCCCGGCTTCTCGTAGGCGTATGGCGCCTTGCCGTCCCACTCGGCGTCCGAGCCCCACGACGCCAGCCGCAGGGCACCCCGCGCCTCCTCGACGACGGTCTGGATGACGAGCGGTCCGATGTCGGCGCTGCCCACGAGCTTGGGGTCGTCGCCCCCGCCCGCGAAGTAGAAGGTGTGCGTGCCGTCGGCCTCGTTGAGCAGGATGCTCAGCGCATGGGTCTCGCGATCCGCGACGGACGCGGCCTGGAGCGATGGCGCGATGTCGTAGTCGAGGACCGAGCGAAGCGCTTTTGCCCGGCGGTGCGGTTCGGGGGTCACATGGACCGTGATGAGGCGCGACTGCAGCAGGACGCCGTGGGCCAGGACCGAGCAGCGGAGGCGGACGGCGCCGGGGCGCTTGGGCATGGTGACTTCGAACCCCACCCGCCGGCCACCCTTCGGGAATTGGCCGCCCGGACTCGCAGTGGCGATGAACGTGCCGCCAGCCCCGAGCTCGAACTCCGCTCGTCCCGGACCGATCTCGATCTCCCCGTCGGGCGAGTACAGCAGGACGACGAGACGGACCTCCCCGACGGGGACCATGAGCCGGGCCGGCGCCGCCTCGATCGAGCCCGCGACCGGCTCCCCGAGCTCGAACCAGAACAGGTATCGGCGCCCGGCGGCCAAGGTCATGTCCGGGGCCAGGGCCCCCATTGGCCTGTCGACATCCGCGAACCCGGTGGAGACCACGCCGGCCGACCGTGCCCGTGCTCCGGGTGGCGCGGCCAGCGCCGCGGTGGGCATCGGCGGAGCCTCCGCTCCGACGGGCAGGTCGGCGCGCATCGGCGGCGGGATCGGCGGTGGCAGCGCGCGCGTCGGCCCAGGTGCCAGCACATCCAGGAGGTCGGTCGAGGCGCTCCCGGCATCGGCGGGCGACAGGCCGCCCAGCGACTCCGACAGGCCCGGCCCCTCGTCGCCACCCCCGGCTCCCTTGCCGCCCTCGGGCAGGCGGTCGACCGCACGCTGGACGGCAGCGGCCTTGTCGGCCGGCGCGAACGGGAGGACGGCCTCGAGCGCCATCCGCCGGAGGTAGGGGTCGGACACCTTCCGTGCGGAGGGGTAGGCAAGGTCGAAGGGGAGGCTCGGTGCCAGCTGCTCGATGACCTGCGTGATCGTGTCGTCGTCGGCGCTCCGGCGAGCCATGTCGAGCACGGCACCGGGCGTGGGGCCCACCGCGGCCTGGCCCGGCATCGCGAGGAGGTGACTCAAGGTCCGTGCCACTCGCCCGAGGTCCGGCAGCCGGCTGGCATTGCGCAGGGCCGAGCGATACGCCGCGGCCGACAGCGGGCGCGAGCGCGACATGATGAGCGTCGTGGCAGCCTCTCCGGCTGACGGAACAAGGTCTCCAAGGAAGCGCGCGAACGACGAGCTGCCGAGGGCGTCCGCCAGTGAGCCGACCATCGAGGTCGCGTCGGCGTGGGCGAACCGCTTCATGAAGATCGTGGCGATCGCATCGGCCTCGTCGGGCGTGAGGATGTCGCCCACGTCGAACACTGCCGTGTCGGCGTCGCCGGACCGCGCCGTCGCCAGCAGGCCGATCACCTCGCCAACGAGTGCCCTGCGCAGCGGACCCTCGGCCCGCACGGCAAGGCTCGCCAGGCCCCGGAGCCTGATCGCGGCGCTGGGCGACTCGCGCACGATGGCGATCGCGAGCGGGACGAGGGACGGGTCGAGCGTGTAGGCGGAGAAGGAGAGGGCACGCGCCCAGTCGGCTCTCGCCCGGCCCGTCCGCGCCGCCAGGAGTGCGCGGCGCAGCGCCGTGGGGCGGACGACCTCCATCAGTCCGGCGAGCATGTCCGAGCGCGATTCGCCCTGGCGCATGGCCCGAGCGAGCGCGAGGACACGTACCTGACCGTCCTCCGCCAGCCGGGCCGCGACGGCCGCGAATGACGTGGCGTTGACCTCCCCTGCCTTGAACGCCGGACGGAGCCAGGGCAGCAGGCCCTCCACGTCCGCCAGGTCGATCGAGTCCAGGAGAGCATCCTCGAGGCCGTCCCCGTCGACCTCATCCGACGTGAGCCACCGCTCCAGGAGCGCATGCCGATCGTCGTCGGGCCACCAGCGCAGCAGCGACGGCGCCAGTTCGAGGTCCGGGGGGTCGCGCCGTGCCCGTCGCAGGCTCAGCTTGACGAGCTCGTCGCGCTCCGCTGGCTCGAGGAGCGGCGCGATCGCGGCCAGGGCGGCCATCCGGGTCCTGGTCGGTGTGACGCGGGCCGTGGCAATGACGGCATCCCGGGTGGCCTCATCCAGCTCGGCGGCCCGTCGGCCTATCGCGGTGAGCGCCTCGAGCCGGGTCCAGCGATCGGTCAGCCGCGGGAGGTACCCGACGAGCTTCGGCAGGAGCTTCGCCGGGGCGAGCCGCAGCGAGCCCCCGAGCGCGAACCCGAAGTCGTCGTCGCTGACCGCCCGATCCAGGGCCGCCTCGATGACCTCGGCCCTGGCCTTGACGGGGATCTGTTCGGCGAGCTCGAGCAGGGCGTAGCCCCGACCCTCCTCGATGGTCGAGGCTGCCTCGATCGCCTCGCGCAGGAGCGCCCGGTCGTTCGTCCGGACGAACAGGGCGGCGAGCGCCTGCCCGCGGAGCGTGGCGTCGTCGAGGCTACGAGTGAGCGCGAGCGCCCGCCGGAGCTGCCCCTCGGGCAGGTGCGGGATGAGCTGGGGCAGCATCGCCGGAGACGCGCCGGCGATCGTCTCCTTGTCGAGCGCGCCGGCCATGGCTCAGCGCCCGGCCCCCGCGTCGCGCCCGCCGGCGCCTCGATCGGCCAGCGCCGCGGAGCTGTCGGCACCGGGTCCCGAGGCCGCGACCCAGGGATCGACCGGCTTCTTGCGCCGGCCGTCGAGGAAGAAGTCGACGTTGAAGTTGGGCGAGAGCCCCACGAGGACCACGAGGACCAGGAAGTAGCCGAAGAACCCGATCGCGAGGCCGATCCCGTAGCCGCCGAAGAGATCCGAGCCCGCCGGGAACAGCGCGAGGATCGCTCCTCCGCCGAGCACCCCGATGATCGTGACGAGGTCGCCGAACTGGACCTGATCCGGGCGGTGCCGGTTGATGAAGTACACGTACCAGCCGATCAGGGCACCGAAGGCAGCGGCCCCGACGATCTTGATGTCCATCAGACCCTCCTCGCCCACGAATTGACTCCGAGCCGTGCGACCGCGCCCAGGGCATAGCCAGCGACACAAGCGGCGCCGCCCTGCCAGCCGGCCAACGCTGCAGCCTCGGCGCCGGAGAGCAGGACGATCAGGACCGCGAAGCCAGCCCATGACATCGCCGGCCTGCGGGGCAGGGCGGCCAGCCAGCCCACGACCGTACCGAAGAGGATGACGCCGGCGATGGTGATGGGCGTGATCACGACGGTATCGCCCCGGCCCTCAGCGAGTCGTACATCCCACCCCAAACGGGCGGAGTGCCGCGGAGTCTAAGGCCCGAGCATCTCCGTCGTGTCGCGATGGGGCGCCTCCCGGCACCGCGAGGAGACTACCCGCACCTAGCGCCGGTCGCGCTCCTCGCCCTCGATGCGGTGGGCGGCCTGCCCCGCAACCGTCTGGTAACGCTGGTGCGCCCCGGCCTCGTCGACATCGGTCATCGCCTCCTCCGACATCGCATCCGCGAGGTCTGCCTGGGCGCTCTGCACCGACAGCTTGGCCGCCGCGGCCGTCTTGGCCGCCGACGTCTCGGCCAGGGCCATCGCCGCGAGGGCCTCCTTCGCTGCCGCGGCCGTTGCGCTGGCCGCCTCCGCAGCTTCCTGGGCGGCATCGGCGGCGGCCTTGGCGGCGAGCGTGCCACGCCGGGCGACCGCGACGGAGCGCTCTGCGGCGCGCCACTGCTCGAGTGCGTTCGCCGTGGACCTCGTCTTGTCCGGGGTCTCCTGCGCCATGCGTGTCCTCCTCGGTCCTTGCCTAGTCCGTGCCGGACCTCGTGGCGGGTTGCAGCCGGTGACGCGTCGTCACCTCGACCCGGCCACGCTCGTCGGCCGCGGGGTGCTCCACGAGCGCGATGAGGCGCGTGGTCATGAAGCGTCCGGTCCGGACCGGGACGCCGGTGCGGGTGACCTCCCGGACCTCGACCACGCCGCGCGAGGTGACGACCTCGATCCGCCGCCCGGCTCGGGTGGCGACGATCTCGAAGGTCTGGACACCCTGACCGGTGTCGACCACCGCCTCGACGCGATCTCCCTTCATGGCCGAATGATAGAGGTCGCTCCATCCCCTGCCGCGTGAAGTGTCGGCAAGCCGACGCCGGGCGGCCGCCACAAGGCCTCTGGCGGCGCGTCTAAGGTCCCAGGCAGCCAGCCCAACAGACCTCCGCCTCGTTGGCGGAACAGGGGGACCAGATGGATCGCACAGCCGCGAGGCACCACACGCTCATAGCCGCAACGGCGGTGATCGCACTCATCCTGAGCGCCTGCGGCTCGGCCCAGGCGCCATCCGGGCAGGCCGACGCGAGCGCCATGGCGACGGCCAGCGCCACGTTGAAGGCCTCTACCGCCCCACTTCCGCCCGCGTCGCTGGCTCCGTCGCCGGTCGGGACGCCGGTCCAGACGCCGTCGACGGATCCCACTCCGTCACCAACGCCGAAACCGACCCCCGTGGCGACACCGACGCCGACGCCGGCACCCGTCCGGGCTGCGGGGTGGACGCTGCCGCAGCGGGTCGGCACGGCCAGCCAGTGCGTGTCCGTCTCGGCCGAGATCGACGAGCTTGGGGGCTACCACGCCGCAGCGGAGTGCGATGGAGCCGTCCACTACTACTACTCCACCGACTCGGGCAAGTCATGGTCGGCCCGGGTGTTCGCCCTCCCCGCCCACAGGATCGAGATCGGTCCGAAGGTCGCGCTGAGCGGGAATGTCGTCTACGTCGCCTTCACGCGGTACATCCCGGATGGCGGCTGCGGCGGGAGCCGCGGTACATCCGTCGGCGTCTACTACCGGTCGCGGACCTTGCCGGGAGGCGCCTGGTCGGCCGCGAGGCGGATCGGCACGGCCGCGGACGACCTCCAGAGCTTCGACGTAACCGGAGCTGCCCTGCACGCGACGGTGCGTGGACCGGACAACCTCTCGTATTACGAGACCCAGATCGGGTCGACGAACCACCGCTATCGGATCTCGCGGGCCGTGACCGGTCCGGTGTCCATGAGCATCGGCTCGGACGGCCGCGCCCGGCTCGCCTATGCCGGCGCCTGGAACGGCAGCGGCATCCGCTATGCGACGTTCACCGGCTCCGGGTTTTCGGCCTCCCGGGTCGCCGGCTCGACCCGATACGACGAAGCCCCGGCCGTCGCCCTCGACGGCAGCGACAACGCGCACATCGTGTGGACGCGCAACGAGCCTGCCGCCTGCGGTATCAGTCCCGTGGGCACGTACTACGCCACGAACGCCAGCGGCACGTGGAAGGCGGAACGGATCACCAGGACGACGGGTGTCACCTCGATCGCAGTGGATCCCACGACCGGCCGGATCCATGTCCTCATCGGCGGCACGTACTACACGAAATCGCCGAATGGCACGTGGAAACGAGCGGTCCTGGCCGCAGCTTCGTGGGCACCGTCGGCAACCCTTCGGCTGGACCCGGAGACGGGCGCCCTCCTCGTGTTGTACGTCGATGGCCCGAGCACGAGGATCAACGCCACCACGACGACGGGCTGCGGCTGCTGACGCAACGCGGCGATGAGCCGAGGCCATCGTTGGAGCCGCCCAGCACAAGGTACTGCCAGGGTTTGGTCGTTTGGATGGATGGTGCCGCTGGGCCTGGGGGTTGACTCTAGGCACCAGTCGGCACCATCTCGTGCCCGCCGACAGATCGGGTACATCGTGATCCAGGGTCGAAGTCCTCATTCGCGGGTCCCCCTGCCGAAGACGGCATCGAGGGCCCGGCCCGCGCGCCCCCACGTCCGGGCGGGCCGGCCACGACCGGGGGTGCCGGCGTGGACGTGACGACGATCGTCGCCTCAGTCCTCTTCGTCCTGCTGTTCGTCGCCACTTTCGTCGAGTTCGTCCGCCATCGGGACCCGGTCCGGCGCGACATCATGCTCGTGTTCAGCGGGCTGGCCCTGCTGCTCATCGCGGGCGCGTGGAAGACCGTGACGGGCGAGACGCCGATCGTGCTGGCCGTCATCGGGGGCGTGCTGCTCCTGCTCCAGCCGGTGTTCACCCTGCACCTCGCCCGGCTCGTCCGGGGCGTTCCGACGCCGATCTTCTACGGCGCGGCGGCCCTCATCGTGGTGAGCGTCGGCGCCGCTGCGATCGTGGCCCAGGTACCGCTGATCTCCGTGGTCGCCCTGGCATCGTTCATCGGCGTCGAGATCCTGGCCGCGGTGTACCTGCTCCTCGAAGCGCGGCATCGCCAGGGCCCGGCGAGTGCGCGGATGGCCATCGCCGCCGTCGCGACGGGGCTCCTCGCGGCCGCCTACATCACCTCCAGCGTCTCGTCGGCCAGTCCCGAGATCAAGGCGGCCGCGGCCCCGGTCACGACTGTTCTCGTCCTGCTGGCGACCATCGGCTATTTCATCGCGTTCCTCGCTCCGCGTCCGATGCGCCGGGTCTGGCATGCGAGCGCCATGGTCGAGTACGGGCAGCACCTGCTCGAGGACCCCACTCGTTCCGTGGAATCGATCTGGCAGGGCCTGACCGACTTCGCGGCGACGATGAGCGCCGGTGCGGCGGCCGTCTTCGAGAGGACCGAGACGGGTGGCCGCGAGATCGCCGCCACTGGGCTCGACGACACCGAGACGCCGGTCACGCTCGCCGAGCTCGATGGGCTCATCGCCGACCACCGCGGCCCGGAGCTCGATATCCGGGTCGCCGGCTCCCTCGCGACGCGGCTGGCGGCGCGCTGCGGCGCACAGTTCGTGTCGGCCATCTCCCTGCCGCTTCCGGATGGTGGCGGATCGGCGGTCCTGGTCATCCTGAACCGGCACAGGAACCTGTCCCACGACTCGGACCTGGAGCTCCTGCGGTCGCTCGGGATCCAGACCGCGATCATGGCCGAGCGCCGGGCGTTCGTCGCGGACCAGGAGCAGCTCGCCGAGCGGCTGGCGACGACGGTCGAAGCCCTCCACGCGGCGGCGGCGGCCAAGAGCGACTTCCTCGCGTCCATGAGCCACGAGCTGCGGACGCCGCTGAGCGCCATCCTCGGGTTCAGCGACCTCATGCGCCGCGAAGAGGCGACCGACGAGTCGGTCACGGTGCCGCTCGAATGGGTCGAGCACATCCATACCGGCGGCTCCCACCTGCTGACGCTCATCAACGACGTGCTGGACCTCGCCAAGGTGGAGGCCGGACGGCTCGACCTTCACCCGGAGGCCGTCGACCTTGGCGCGGCGATCGCCGAGTCCGTGAGCGGGCTGCGGCCACTGGCCGAGCGCAAGCGCCTCAACGTCGAAGTGAGCGCGTCGAACCTGCATGCCACGGTGGACCGCGGCCGCTTCCGGCAGATCATGTACAACCTCCTCTCGAACGCGATCAAGTACACGCCCGAGGAGGGCACGATCCGGGTCGAGGCGATCGGTGCGGGCCGGGAGGTCCGCGTGGCCGTGACCGACACCGGGATCGGGATCGACACCGTCGATCAGCAGCGCGTGTTCGAGGAGTTCCGGCAGGTCGGCGACCCGCGCACCCGCGAACCGGGGACCGGTCTCGGCCTGGCCCTGACGCGCCGCCTCGTCGAGGCGCATGGCGGCACGATCGAGCTCGAATCCGCGCTCGGCAAGGGCAGCCGGTTCACCGTGACCCTGCCCGTCGGCGACCTCGTCGGCGACCAGATCGAACAAAGCACGGACGACGTCACGGTCGCCGGGGCTGCGCGGACCAGCCTCAACATCATCCTCGTCGAGGACGACCCGAGCGCGGTCCGCCTCCTGCGCGAATACCTGCGCACGACGGGCTATGTCCTGCGGGTGGCCTCCGACGGCGAGATGGCGCTCGAGATGGCCAAGGCCCAGCGCCCGGATGCCGTGCTCCTCGACGTCCTGCTGCCCGGGCTCGACGGCTGGGAGGTCCTCCGCCGGCTCAAGGCGGATCCCCAGCTCGGCGACGTTCCCGTGGTCATCGTGACGGTCGTCGACGAGCGCGAGGTGGGGCTGGCCCTCGGTGCCGTCGACTACCTGCTGAAGCCGGTCCAGCGCGAACGCCTGCTCGCGTGCCTGGCCCGGGTCGTGGGGGCGAGCACTCCGCAAGGGCGCGTCCGTCGTCCTCGCCGTCGACGACGAGCCGGCCGGGACCGACCTCGTGCGCGCCGCGCTGGCGCCGGCCGGATACCGGGTCATCACCGCCGGCGGCGGCCGCGAGGCGCTCGCCCGCCTGCGGAACGAGCACGTGGACGTCGTGGTCTGTGACCTGGTGATGCCCGGGATGGATGGGTTCGCGGTCATCGCCGCGATGCGCGACGACCCCCGGATGGCCGACATCCCCATCGTCGTGTGCACCGCCCACGACATCGACGCGTCGGACCGCGAGCGCCTGCGCGGGCAGGTCCTGGGCATCGTCCACAAGGGCACCGATGCGCGTGACGGGCTCCGGGCATGGCTCGGACGGACCGCGGCCACGATGCGGCTCGACGCCGACGCCAGGCCCGCGGATGCCTGACACGGAGGACGTGATCCTCGTCGTCGAGGACGAGTTGCCGAACCGGGCCCTGTTCAAGGCGACGATCGACCGGGCCGCCGTCGATCGCGTCCGCGATGCGACGCTGCTCGAGGCGACCACCCTCAAGGAGGCCCGCGAGATCGTCGAGTCGCGGCGGATCGACCTGATCGTCCTGGACGTCCGCCTGCCCGACGGGGACGGGCTGAGCCTGGCGCGCGAGCTCGACCAGGCTGCGACGCGTCCGCGGATCCTCGTCCTCAGCGCGAGCGTCCTGCCGTCCGAGCGGGCGATCGCGCTGGACGCAGGGACCGATGGGTTCATGGCCAAGCCGTTCGTGCCCATGGACCTGGTCCAGGAGATGGCGGACCTGCTCGAGCTCGGCCCCGCCACGCGGCCAGTCCCGCTGACCTGACCCGCCGGGGCGGGCTGGCTGGGGTTCGGGCCTAGCTGAGCTTCCCCGAGGCTGCCGGGGTGGGCCGCGAGACGCCACGTGCCCCGCGTGACACGGGAGCCTTCGTCCCCGGTGCCGGCGCCGGCCGACCGAGCAGATACCCCTGACCGAGCACGACCCCGAGCCGGCCGAGGGTCCTGAGCTCCGCCTCGGTCTCGACGCCTTCGCCGAGCATCACGCAATTCGTCTCATCGGCGAAGTAGCGCATGCCCGCGACGAGCGCCTGGCGCGCCCGGTCGCCGTCGATCCCGCGCACGAGGGAGATATCGAGCTTCACGAGGTCCGGTCGCACCTCGACCACGTGCTGCATGCTGGCGTACCCGGCTCCCGCGTCGTCGACAGCGACCTGGACGCCCGCCCCGAGTCCTGCGATGGCCAGCCGGAGCGCCGGGTAGTCGTGGACTTCGGTGTGCTCCGTGAGCTCCAGGACGACCGGCCGTCGCGCCCGCGCGAGCAGGCGGGCCAGGGGCCGTCCCGACATCGCGGCCGCGGGCGAGACGTTGAGGCTCAACCACGTGTCGTCCGGCAGCGAGTGGGAGGCCTCGATGGCCAGCTCCAGCGTCGCGTACTCGAGCTCCAGGCCGAGGCCCACGGCCGTCGCGGTGGCGAACCGTTGATCCGGCGGGACGCGATCCTCGAAGCGGGTCAGGGCCTCGTGTCCGACGAGCCTCGATCCCGAGATCTCGAAGACCGGCTGGAAG
Source organism: uncultured Chloroflexia bacterium (assembly GCA_963849405.1). Lineage (GTDB taxonomy): Bacteria > Chloroflexota > Limnocylindria > Limnocylindrales > CSP1-4 > C-114. The sequence goes on along the minus strand of CAWKHG010000005.1, from coordinate 308,327 downwards.
ACCGGGGTGAAGGCGCGGTCGCCGATGATCGTTTCGAGGGACCGGCGGACGTCCGAGGCCTCGCGCCGAACGGCGAGCGTGCGCCCGAGGAGGGCCCCGCTCAGCGTCGCGTAGTCCACCACGCTCGGGAGGTCGCGCGCCAGGCGGTCGGCCGGACGCTCGGCTTCCGTGCCGGCCGAGATCACGCCGACGAGCTCGTCCCCACTGCGCACGGGAGCGTAGAGCGCGCTCCGGAAGCCGAAGGCCGCGAGGCGCTCGCCTTCGGCACCGCGTTCCCGGCGGGCGACGACTTCCTCGACCCACGGCCCGGTCCTGGCCTGCTGCCAGAGCTCGTGGGAGCGTGCCGCTGAGAGGGCGTAATCCATCTCCGCGGTGGAGTTCGCGTTGTAGGCGACGAACGCCACGGCCCGTTCGGGCGATTCGAAGATGAACATCGTCACGTGGCGGGCGTCGATCGCCTTGGCGAGGTCGGCGCACAACGCGGTCGCGATGGTCTCGGGCGTGTCGAACGCCGACACTCGGTCGAGGGACGCCGCGATCGCCGCCCGCTCGCTCGTGACGTCGCGGATCGTCTGCCCGCGCGCCTCGACCTCGTCGCCGAGTGTCGCGACCCGCGTCGCGAGCGCGGCGTGGAGCATGCGCGTCTCGATCAGGTTGCGGCTCCGCAGCAGGACTTCGTCGAAGTCGAAGGGCTTCCCCAGGAATTCTGCTGCGCCCAGGCGGAGCGCCTTGCGCTGGGCATCACGGCTCGGTTCGGCCGTGAGCACGACGACCGGCAGGTACGTGCTCCGCTGCGGCCCCTCCACGCAGCGCTTCGAGCACCCCGAACCCGTCGACGCCAGGCATCCGCAGGTCGACGAGGACGAGATCGGGTCCCTCCGCGGCACACGCGTCGAGGAGCTCCTGGCCGCCGGGGAACGACCGGACGTGGGTGAACCCGCCCTGGGCGAGGATCCGTTCGAGCAGCAGGCGATTGGCCGGCTCGTCGTCGGCGATGTAGATCAGCCCGCGGAGGATCGTCTCGGGCGTGATCATCCGCAGCGGACCGGTCGTTCGCCCGCAGGCATGGGGCGACGACGCATAGCGGGGCGCCAAGGACGACTCATGAGGTCAAACTAGACTCAACATCAGGTCGTCACAACGGAACGGAAGTCCCTTCGCGACTGGTCCGTGGGCCGTAGTGTGGGTCGATGGAGAGGCGATCGCGCTGGGGTGCGCTTCCGGGCGACGGGACCGGACGTGGAGCGATCGGTCGGCGATCTCCGCTGAGGGGGGCTGGATGGGCGGCCAATGATGTCGGGATCGGACCCTGCGTCACCTACCATCCGAGGGACACCCGCACCGGAGATCCCCACTGATGACGTTCGATCCCGTCGCCGAACCGGACGCCTACCGCCGGTCGCTGCTCACCCTGCTCGGTGACGACGATCCGGCGGTCGTCCAGGCCGAGACTGCGGCGGCGATCCGGGCGCTCGTCGCCGAAGCCGGCGACCTGCTGCGAACCGCGCCGGCCCCCGGCGAGTGGTCCGTGCTCGAATGCATCGGCCATATGGTGGACGGCGAGGTCGTCACGGCCGGGCGCTACCGCTGGATCGTTGCCGAGGACACGCCCGACCTGCCCGGCTACGACCAGGCGCTGTGGGTCCCGGCCCTCCATCATGTCGAGGCAGACCCGGAGATCCTCATCGCCCAGTTCGAGGGCATGCGGGCGGCGAACCTGGACCTATGGGCGCGGCTGCCCGTGGCGGATCGCGCTCGCTTCGGGATCCACCGCGAGCGCGGGCCGGAGAGCTACGAGCTCCTCTTCCGCCTGCTCGCCGGTCACGACCGGAACCACCTGCAGCAGGCCCGGGCGGCGTTGGCGGCCGTTTCGGGAGCAGGCGTCCGCGCGCACGAACTGACCGTTCGCGGGGCGGCGGCAGCGTGTCGGCCGTTCGATGGACGCTGCGAGGGTACTGTTTGCGAACGACCGACAACGACGATGTAGGAGCGCACGGCGATGCCCTGGCTGACCGAGTTCGGAGACGTGATCCTCGAGGCGGGGCGGGCGTCCGGTGCGCTGTCCACGGGCGCGGCGGGTGACCCCGGGGCCGACCTGAGCCTCGGGCGCGACCCGGAGGCGCTCCTGGCGGTGTGGCCCGGCGGCGTGACGATCGACGACCCGCGCGCCGGTCGCGTCGAGGGCGAGGCCGCCATCCGGGCGTTCTTCGCGGTCGATGCCGGCTGGATGCGGGAACGCGGCGCGACCGTTGTCGTCGTGGCGACGACCTACTCCGCCGACCGGTTCGTGGGCGAGTACGACGTGGAGCTGATGCAGGACGGGGAGTCGTTCGTGCTGCCGGTCGCGATCGCGGTGGAACCGGACAAGGCACGGCGCGCCCTCGCCATCCGGGTCTATCACAGCCAGTGGCCGCTGCTGGGTCATCACGAGGTCCGACCGCCCCTCCTGGAACGCGATCCATCGGTGCGCGAGTCGGACGTCGTCGGCGAGTACCAGGCGGCGCTGGCCGCGGGCGACGCGGAGCGGATCACCGCGACCTTCGAGGCCGACGGGTGCTTCCGCGAGCCGGCCGGGCCGCAGCACAAGGTCTGTGGCCTCGAGGCGCTGCTGCCGTTCTTCTCCGGCTTCTTCGCGGTCGGCGGCGGGATCATCCTCGAGCACTGCACGGTGACCGAGGATGGGGTGCGGACCGCGCTCGAGTTCAACGCGATCAAGTGGGGCGAGCACGACATCCCGCACCAGGCCGGGATCGCGATCTACGAGCGTGGCGCGACGGGCCACCTCGCCAACGCCCGCATCTACGACGACGTGACGCCCCCGTTCGACTGAGCAGATCGAGCGGCGATTCGGACAGCGCTCGCGGCATCCCACGGGGCCGTCTGGAGGTCGAGGCGTCGGCGGCGGCGGTTCTATAGTTGACCCATGCTGCCCGAATATTTCGCGATCGTCGGCGCGATCGTCGGCTCGCTCGGCGGCTTCTACTACTTGTACGAAACCATCGTCGGCAAGACCCAGCCCAACCGCATCACGTGGTTGCTGTGGGGCATCTTCCCGATGGTCATCTTCGTGGCCCAAAGGGCAAAGGGGGTCGAGGGCCTGTCCTGGACATCGTTCGTCGCCGGCTTCACGCCGTTGCTCATCGTCGCCGCATCATTCTTCAACAAGAAGGCCTATTGGAAGAGCGAACCGCGCGACTACTACCTGATGGCAGCGGCCATCGTCGGGATCATCCTGTGGGCGATCACCGACGATCCGAACCTGGCCATATTGTTCTCGCTGGCGGCCGACATGCTGGCGGGCATACCAACGCTCATCAAGGCGTATCGCCATCCTGAGTCCGAAAGCTGGATCGCATATGCCATCAGCACGTTTGGCTTCGGCATCAGCTTCCTGTCGATTCATATCTACAATTTTGAAAACACCGCGTTCGTCGCCTACATCCTCGTCATGAACGGTGTCCTGGCATCGCTGGCCTCACGGGGTCGCAAGGCCGAACGATCAACGAGCTAGCCGGTTGCGGCGATCTCCGACACCGAGGACGTCAGGTGGGACTGGGTTTGCCGCAGTGCTCCATCGTGAACGCCAGTCTCGATGCGAGAAACCAGAGATCTGCGCCGATCGGGAGCAGCATGCCCTCTGGGGCGTCGATCCGACGGAGTTGGATCGCAGTAAGCGGTCCCCACCGGCAGCGAATTCGAAGCCCTTGGGCAAGCCGAAGAACGATGAAGGCGTGTCTGTTGAACGCGGGCTTCCCAGGTAGCACGACCTCCGTCGAGCCCAAAGATCGTGCCCAACCCTCGATCGTCCCGAGCCAGACCGTTGGGTCCGATCAGTACCTCAACACCGTGTGCCCCTTGAGGTACTTCCTCAGGTCCGTATCGCGGACGCCGCCCTCGTGGTCAGACTCCCACGTCCCCGGACAACCCCCAGGGCCGCCGCGGTACATGGTCTCTTCCAATAGCGCGATGAACGTCTCGCCCGTCGTTCCACCGAACGTCCGGGTTCGGACCTCCGGCGGTGACTTGCCAGCGGTAACGTCGCCGTCGGACTCGGGACTGGGAGTCGGGCTCGGGGGGACGGCGGTCGGTGCGTCAGTGGCCACGCTCGCGACCGGCGTCGTTGGCGTGAGTACCACGGTGCTCCCGCAGGCCACCAAGCCGAACGCGAGCATCGCGGGCAGGACCGCCCGAGCCAACGTCTCCACGCGATCACGTCTCCCCATCGACGCAGAGTACGCCCTCGCCCACTGAGCGTCGGTAGACTTCGCCGCATGTCCGCCCTCGACGATGCCCCGATCATCGATCCCTGTGAGCGTGCCGGATGGCGCGCCTGGCTCGAGGCGAATCACGCCACGGCCAGCGGCGCCTGGCTGATCATGTGGCGGCCGAGTTCCGGCCGGCAGTGCATCGACTATGAGGCGGCGGTCCAGGAAGCCCTCTGCTTCGGCTGGGTGGACAGCACCGGCCGCCCCATCGATGCCCAACGGAACCGGCAGTACTTCGCGCCGCGCAAGACGCGCAGCCCCTGGGCGGCGACCAACAAGGCCCGGGTCAAGCAGTTGATCGCGGACGGCCTCATGGCGCCGGCCGGGCTCAGGGCGATCGAGCAGGCGAAGTCGAACGGGTCGTGGGAAGTCCTCGATTCCGTCGAACGACTGGAGATCCCGGACGACCTCGCGAAAGCCCTCGAGGCCGTTCCGCCGGCCGCGCCGAACTTCGCCGCGTTCCCGCCGTCGGCCCGCAAGATGCAGCTCGCGTGGATCGCACTCGCCCAACGGCCGGAGACGCGCGCGACGCGGATCGCGACGGTGGCCGAGGCGGCGGCCCGAAACGAGCGCGCCCGGACCTGAGACCGAGTCTCAGCCGCTCGCCCAGAGGTGGGCGAGCGCATAGCCGCGCCACGGGCGCCAGGTCTCGGCTCGAATGGCGATCGAGGCTGGGTCCGACGGCAGGCCGAACCGGCGGAAGGCGGCACGGACCGCCGCGTCACCGGGCGGGAACGCATCCCGGTCGCCCAAGACCCGCAGCGCGACATAGCCGGTGGTCCACGGGCCGATCCCTGGTATGGCGCTCAGCGTGGCAAGCGTGCGCTCCGGATCCGCGTCCGCATCGAGGGCGAGCCGCCCATCGGCGACCGCCGCAGACACATCTCTGATCGTCGCCGCGCGCCGGCCGGTCAAACGGAGCGCTGAGAGGTCCGCTCGCGCGAGCACCTCCGGCTCGGGAAACAGGCGATCGATCGCGTGATCACCGACATCGATGGCCCGTCCGTGGGCACGGGAGATCCGCCCGGCCAGCGTTCGTGCCGAGGCCAGCGTCACGCCCTGGGCCAGGATCGCGAGCACCGTCGCCGCGAACCCATCGAACGCGCCCGGCAACCGCATCCCCGGGTGCGCCCGGATAAGCGGCCGGAGGACGTCGTCGGCCTCGAGCACCGCGTCGATCGCGGCCGGATCGGCGTCGAGGTCGAGCACGCGCCGGGCGACCCCCACGAACCCCCACGCCTCGTCCCGCCCCGCGCCGTCGACCTCCAGCTCCATCGCCGAGCCCGTCGCGGGCCGCAGTCGGAGCACGGCCTCGCCGGCCGAAGCCGACGCGACGCGCCGATATTCCAGGCCCTCGACCGCCTCGACTCCCGGGATCGCCCGTGCCGCGAGGAACGCGAACAACGCGTCGACGTCCAGCGGCGGCCGGTAGCTCAGCCGCACGGAGCCGTCAGGTCGCGGCGAGCTCACGCAGCCGCCGGTCGAGGAAGGCCTGCTCGGCGGTATTGCCGGCCAGCTCGCGGGCACGCCGGTACGCAAGCGTGGCCGCTTCCCGATCGCCGAGCCGGCGCAGCAGGTCGGCCCGGGCGGCGTGCAGGAGGTGGTAGTCGTCCAGGGCTCCGTCGGCGGCGATCCGGTCGATGAGCGCCAACCCCGCCGCGGGTCCCCGGACCATCGCGACCGCGACAGCGCGGTTGAGCTCGATGACGGGCGACGGCGTCATCCGGGCCAGCGTCTCGTACAGGACCGCGATCTCGTTCCAGTCGGTGTCGGCGGGCGTGGCCGCCTCGTCGTGGATGGCGGCGATGGCCGCCTGGACCTGATACGGACCCGGGCGGCGCATGCGGAGTGCCCGCTCCACGAGCGCGGCGCCCTCTACGATCCGCTCGCGATCCCAGGCCCCCCGATCCTGCTCGTCGAGCAGGACGATCGCCCCGGCCGGGTCGACGCGCGCAGAGCGCCGGGCGTCGTGCAGGAGCATCAACGCGAGCAGCCCGAGCACCTCGGGCTCGTCGGGCATGAGGTCGATGAGGACGCGGGCCAGGCGGATCGCCTCCGAGCTCAGCTCCTGGCGGACGAGCGCGTCGCCGGTCGAGGCCTCGTAGCCCTCGTTGAAGATGAGGTACAGGACCCGCAGCACGGCGTCGAGCCGTTCAGGCAGGAGATGATCCGGCGGCACGCGGTACGGGATCGCCGCGTCGCGGATCTTGCGCTTGGCCCGGACGAGCCGCTGGGCGAGCGTCACCTCGGGCACGAGGAAGGCTCGGGCGATCTCGGGCGTCGTGAGCCCACCCAGCGTGCGCAGGGTCAATGCGACCTGTGCCTCCATCGCCAGGGCGGGGTGGCAGCACGTGAAGATGAGCCGCAGCCGGTCGTCGGCGAGCGCCTCCACTTCGTCCGTGCCTCCTTCCCGACCCGACGAGCCGGCGTCGACGGCGGCTTCGTTGGCCAGCTCCTGTTGCTTCTCCCGGTAGCGCCGGGCTCGCCGCAGCCGATCGATGGCCCGGTTGCGTGCCGTCGTGGTGATCCAGGCGCCGGGGTTGCCCGGCACGCCGTCCTGCGGCCAGCGCTCGAGCGCCACGACGAAGGCCTCCTGGACGGCCTCCTCGGCGAGGTCGAAATCGCCGAGGACCCGGATCAGCGTCGCGACCGCTCGGCCCGATTCCTCGCGGAACAGGCGGTCGACGACGGCATGGGCCTCAGCCGGCGACGGCAACGGCCTCGGCGGATGACCCGCTCGGCAGGTCGTAGATGGGGCGGATCTCGATCGAGCCGTGGGTGGCGCCGGGGATCCGTGCGGCGAGCTCGATCGCCTCGTCGATGTCCCGGCAATCCACGAGATAGAACCCGCCGAGCTGCTCCTTCGTCTCGGCGAACGGGCCGTCGGTCGTGATCGTGCGGCCGTTCTCGACCCTGACGGTCGTGGCGGTCGAGGTCGGCTGGAGCGCCTCGCCGGCCTCGAACTGGCCGGTCTCGCGGACGGCGGCAGTGAACGCGTTGTAGGCGCCCTGCTCGCTGGCCATCAGCTCTTCGGGCACGGCCTCGGTGGGTTCCGTGTTGTAGATGAGGAGCAGGTAGCGCATCGATGTCTCCTTGGTGCAGCGGACGGGCCCGTCCGCGCCGTCATCGTTACGACGAACGGGATCCCTGCGAATCGACGGAGCGCCCCGCCAGCGTAACGGGCTGGGAGAGGTTGCGGCGGGCGGGCGCCGGCAGCTCCGGTTCGGGCGGTGCGGTCCGCCGCGGCCGCCGCCTTCGTCTCGAGATCCGCCACCATCGCCGCACGCAGCGGTCCGATGCCGGCCTCATAGGCCTGCGCGACCTGCGGCATCGCCTGTTCGAGCTTCGCGCGGTCCCTTGCGTTGGCCAGGCGCCCGATCCGGACGGTGACGATCGAGCCCAGTCCCGTCGGGCGTCGCCTCCAGGTAGTCGCTCATCGATGAACTTGGGGACACCTGGGAACGGGACCTGGAGCCTGACCGTGAGCAGCTCGGGTGGCCGCCAGGCCAGGACCTCCTCCACGACCGCGTCCTTGCCGTGGATGCAGTGATTCGTCGTCCCGACGCCACGCCGCCCGCCGGCCGTCGCCTCGTCGAACCCGGTCAGGCCGGGCTGCCAGGTCATCCGCCGGGCCGGCGATGTCGTCCACTCCCATGCCACAGTCGGGCGGCGCCGGGAGCTCGTAGGTCGTCGACCAGGCCGCCTCATCCGTGCCCGACCGCCACCTGCGAGCGCGACTCCTCCTCGGCCCAGGCTGCCTCCAGGTCGCGGACCCAGCCCCGGATCTCGCCCGACGATGTCGTAGGTCTCGGTGTGCGCGCGCAGGCCGGCCGCGCTCGGGATCGGCCAGGTCCATGGCGCGACGCACGCCGGCCGTGTACAGCGCGTAGGCGCCGAGGCCGAGCGACTCCTGGACGGTGTTCTTCAGGAGCCGATGGACGACGATCACCTCGCGACCGACGAGCTCCTCGCGGCCGGCCATCCGCTGCCGCGCAATGAGCCCGTGGTGGACGACGAACTTGAGGTCCAGGCGCGGGATGAGGATGCAGGCGTTGCATTCGCACTGGGACGCCTGGCCGATGTCGCGCAGGCGGCGCCGGAACGCGTAGTAGCAGCGCTCGATCGTGTCCTGGAGCGCCGAGCCGTCGATCTCCGGCGCGATCGCGTAGGCGAAGGCCGCGTCCCCCTCGAGCTTGGCCAAGCGGAAGGTCGGCCGCAGCGTCCGGACCACGACGTCGGTCAGGTCGGCCAGGATGTCCTGGGCGTGATCGAGCTCCACGCCCGCCAGGTAGCTCGTGTAGCCGCTGATATCGGCGATCACGAGACAGGCGGGATCGGGTCGTTCGAGCTGCAAGGGAACCTCCGAGGTCGGCCGCGCCATCATAGCCGCGCGTCGTATCGTGTCGGCCATGGCCAAGCGAGAGCTGATCATCCGGGTCGGCGACCACGACGTGACGATCACCAACCCGGACAAGATCTTCTTCCCCGAGGCCGGGCACACCAAGCTCGACCTCGTGAACTACTACCTCGCGGTCGCCGACGGAGCCCTGGCCGGGGTGCGTGACCGGCCGATGGCGATGAAGCGGTTCGTCGACGGCGCGGCAGGTCCGTTCTTCTTCCAGAAGCGAGCCCCCGAATCGCGCCCGCCATGGATCGACACCGTCGAGCTGTCCTTCCCGTCCGGGCCGGACCGCCTAGGAGGTCGTGGTCCGCCATGCCGCGGCGCTCGCCTGGGTCGTCAACCTCGGCTGCATCGACCTCAACCCGCACCCGGTCCGCGCCGACGACCTGGACCACCCGGACGAGCTGCGGGTCGACCTGGACCCGGTCCCGGGCGTGGAGTGGCCGCAGATCCGCCAGGTGGCCCTGGTCACGCAGGAGGCGCTGGACGCGCTCGGGCTCGTCGGCTGGCCGAAGACGTCCGGCTCGCGCGGGATCCACATCAACGTCCGCATCGAGCGGCGCTGGACCTATCCGGAGGTCCGTCGCGCGGCCCTCGCCCTCGCCAGGGACGTCGAACGGCGCGCCCCGGACCTCGCCACCTCCCGGTGGTGGAAGGAGGAACGCCACGGCGTCTTCCTCGACTACAACCAGAATGCCAAGGACCGCACGGTCGCGTCGGCCTACTCGATCCGCCCGACGCCCGACGCGCGCGCCTCGATGCCGCTGCGCTGGGACGAGGTCGAAGCGTGCCGGCCGGAGGACTTCACGCTGGCGACCGTGCCCGCGATCCTCGCGGAGCGGGGCGACGCGGGGGCCGGGATCGACGCGGCCGTGGGCTCGCTCGACAGCCTGCTCGAGCTCTCGGCGCGCCACGAAGCCGAGGGGATGGGCGATGCGCCCTGGCCGCCGAACTACCGCAAGCAGGCCGGCGAGCCGCCGCGGGTCATGCCGTCACGCCAGCGCCGTGCGGCGGCCGACTACGACACCCCCGAGGCCGAGGCTGAACGCGAGAAGGCACGGGCGGCGATGGAACGCCGCTTCGCCCGTGCCGCCGAGGAGGGCGCCACGTTCACCGGCACGAAGCCGACGCCGACGGGCCGCCGACGCTCGTCGATCCCGGTGATCGAGATCGCCCGGGCGGCCGCCAAGGACGACGCGATGGCCGGCCTCGACCGCTGGCGGGCGCGCTGGCCGAAGGCCGCCGCGGCGCTGGAACCGGCCGACGTGCTCGTCGATTCGATGCGTGGCCGGTCCACGACGTGGACCCGCATCCGGGTCAACCTCACCCACGTGCCCGAGGCGGATCGGCCGCCCCAGGAAGCGCTCGACCCGGACTACGACCCGACCTCCGAATGGCTCGGCGCCGACCGCTCCGGGTCGCCGGAACGACCGCCCCGGCGGGCGAAGCCGAAGGCCGAGCCCGACTGACCCGGGCCCGGAGCTCAGGGACTCAGACGGCGGCGCGACCTCGCCAGCGGGCCATGAGCACGACCAGGGCATAGGCGTAGCCCAACAGGAACACGAGTCCGATGATGAGCGCGACCCCGCCACCGGTCGTATCCGTGCTGACGTTGTTCGCGTTCGCCCCACCGGCCACGATGAAGATCGACCCGAAGCCGAAGATCAGCGCGTAGCAGATGCCGATGATGCGTCCCCACTCCCGGCTCAGCATCACGCCGATCCCGCCCAGGATCTCGATGACCGCGATGACGAGGATCACGATCCCGAAGCCTGCGACGAAGTCACCGATGGCGTTACCGAGGCCCGGGATGCCGGCATTGCTGCCGCCGACCTTCGCCGCGGCGCCGCCGAGCACGAACAGGGCGCCGATGCCCGTCCAGAGCAGTCCGAACACGAGCAGGATCAGCCCGGCGATCTTGGCGAGGCCCGTCACCGGTCCCCTGGCAGCCGCGACCGGGACGACCCATCCGGTAGCGCCCGGGGCCGGCTGAGCCCAGCCACCCGGTGCCGGCTGGGCCGGTGGTGCGTACTGCTGGGGAGGCGGCGCGGCCGGCTGACCCCACGATGGCCCGGGGGGCGCTGGGGCGGGCGGTGGCTGGACTGGCTGGGTCGGGTCCTGTGGTGGCTGGTCCACGGCGTCCATTCCTCCTGGCGCTGCGACGACCCGCCGAGTGTACGCCGCTCGTCACGGTCTCCGACGACCGTCCGCGCGGGGAGGATCAGGCGCCGAAGATGCGCGAAAGCTCGTAGGCGGGCGTCTCGGCCAGCTGGTCGTAGCGGCACGAGGCCGGTTCGCGATCGGTCCGGAACCGCAGGAATGTCGTCCCGTGGCGGAACCGATCGCCCTGGAGGTGGTCGAAGGCGACCTCCGCGACGAGCTCGGGTCGGAGGGCCTCCCACGAGAGGTCCTTGCCGCGGTTCCAGCGGCTCGTCGCCCCGGGCACGCGCTGGCCGGCGGCCTCGAACGCCGCCGCCCATTCGCCCCACTCGGCCCACGGATGGCCTTTGAGGTCGGTCATCCGGTACGGCTCCAGGATGCCGACGAGCTCGGCCCGGCGCTCCATCGTGAAGGAGGACGTCACGCCGACGTGGTGGAGCGTGCCGGCGTCGTCGAACAGGCCGAGCAGCAGCGAGCCCACCCGCGTCCCGTGGCCATCCTTGTGCCAGCGGAAGCCGGCGACGACACAGTCGGCCGTGCGCTGGTGCTTGATCTTGATCATCGCCCGCTTGCCCGGCTGGTAGGTCGCGTCCAGCCGCTTGGCGATCACGCCGTCGAGCCCCGCGCCCTCGAACCGGTCGAACCAGTCGGCCGCCAATGCGCGGTCCCGGGTGGCCGGCGTGAGGTGGATGGGCGCCTTGGCGCCGGCCAGGACGGTCTCGAGGCGCGCCCGGCGCTCCTCCTGGGGGGTCGCGCGGAGGTCCTCGTCGTCGAGCGCGAGCAGGTCCCAGGCGACGAAGCTCGACGGCGACTGCTCGGCGAGCATCGCCACACGGGACGCGGCCGGGTGGATGCGCAGGAGCAGCGACTCGAACTCAAGACCGGCCTCGCCGACGATGACGATCTCGCCGTCGAGGATGCACCGATCCGGCAGGTTGGCCCGGAACGGCGCCGCGAGCTCGGGAAAGTAGCGATCGAGGGGCTTGAGCTCACGGCTCTGGGTGTAGATCTCGTCGCCGTCCTTGAAGACGAGCGCGCGGAACCCGTCCCACTTGGGCTCGTAGAGCCAGCCGTCGCCGGTCGGCAGGCCGTCGGCCGGCTTGGCCAGCATGGGTTCGAGTGGCGGCTGGAAGGGCAGGCGCATGGGTCCCGAGGATAGCGCCGCCGGGCGGTCGAAGGACCCGGGTCAGCCCTCGGAGTCGTCCGGCGTGGCGCCGGTCGGCGCTTCGCCTTCCTCGCCTTCCTCGCCCGGCGCGCCCTCGGCGGCCGCCTCGGGCACCTCCACGACCTCCTCGACGCGCGGCGGCAGGACGCGCGCGGCGATCTCGTTCCCGTCGGTCACCAGGGTGACGTCGTCCGGGATCGAGAGCTCGCTGACGTGGACGACCGCGTCGAAGTCGGCGAGCGAGTCGATCGGGACCTCGATGTGGCCCGGCAGGTGGTCGGGCAGGGCCCGGACCTTGATCGTCGTCATGTGGGAGAGCGTCCCGCCGAGCTTCTCGACCGCGTCGGCCGTGCCGGAGACGGTCACGGGCACGTCGACGGTGAGCTCCTCGGTCATGCGCACCACGAACAGGTCGATGTGGACCGTGCGGTGCTTCAGCGGCTCGCGCTGGACGCCGTAGATGAGGGCCGGCCGGGCCTTGTCCCCGTCGACGGCGACGTCGATCAGGGTCGTGTTGCCGACCTTGCGATGCAGGAGATCGAACTCGTGCGCGTCGACCGACACGTTCTCGGAGGGGACGCCGTGCCCGTACAGGACGCCGGGCAGCCGGCCGGCCCGTCGGAGATGGGCGACCTTCTTGCCGGTGATCTCGCGCTTGGCCGCGGCCAGCGTCGGTCGGGCGGTGGGCATCGAACTCGAACCTCGTCTGCGATCGACCCTCGGGCGGTCACTCCGCCGTGCGGGGACCGGGCCGCAGCGTCTCTGCTGCGCGCTCGCCGGGGCGCCCACGGTACCACAATCCGCCGCGGGCTCCCTCGGCGGCCCACCGTCACCGGGGCTGAACGGGGTACCGGTGTAGCATCCGGCAATGTCCGCATCGATCCTCATCGTGGAGGACGAGTACGCCGTCGCCCGGGGGATCCAGTACGCCCTCCAGCAGGAAGGCTACGAAGTCTCCGTCGCCAAGTCGGGCGAGGAAGGTCTCGACCTCGCGGTGAACCAGGCGCCCGACCTCGTCGTGCTCGACGTCCGGCTGCCCGGCATCGACGGCTTCGAGGTCCTGCGACGGATGCGCGCGGCGGGCTCCAAGGCTCCGGTCCTCGTCCTGACGGCCCGCGACGACGAGGTCGACAAGGTGATCGGGCTGGAGCTCGGCGCCGACGACTACCTGACCAAGCCCTTCGGCCTGCGCGAGCTCATGAGCCGGATCAAGGCGCTCCTGCGCCGGGCGTATGGCGACCTGGCCGATGCGGCCGGTGGCCGGGTGATCCGCCATCGCGACCTGCTCATCGACCTCGAGCGCCGACGCGTCCAGCGCGGCCAGCGTCGGGTCGCCCTCACCCCGACCGAGTTCGAGATCCTGCGCCACCTGGCGAGCCGGCCCGGACGCGTCTACACCCGGCCCGAGCTGCTGGAGCTCCTCCGCGACTACGAGGCGCTCGACCAGGACGAGAAGACGATCAACGTCCACATCAGCCACCTGCGCGAGAAGATCGAGGACGACCCGGCGACGCCGGCGTTCGTGCTGACGGTCCGGGGAGTCGGGTACGCCTTCGCTGAGCGCTGAGCGGCTCCTCCGCCCGCTCACGCCCCGGACGTTCCAGGCCCGCCTGACGGTCGCCGCGGTCGGGGTGGTCGCGCTGACGCTGATCATCGCCTCGGTCGCGGTCGTGAACCGGGTCGACGACTACTTCTACCAGCAGACGAAGGTCGACCTGTCCGCCCGTGCCACGACGGTGCTCGAGACGGTCGTCGGCAATCTCGCGAAGTTCGTTCCCGGCCACACGTTCGTGGTCCTGCCCGACAACTCGATCGACCCCGTCCGGGGCGCCATCTTCGAGGACAACGAGAACCTGAAGCTGCTGTCGGACCTGGTCGCGCAGGCCAACGTCCAGGTGAGCCTGGGCCTGCCGACGCGGGACAGCTCGGGCAAGGTCTCGATCGTCCCGGCCGTCAACGGCACGTTCAGCGCGCCACGCACGGCACTCCCCCGGCCGGGACAGGCCTCCGACCCGATCACGACCACCACCCCGGTCTCGATCCAGAACGAGGGCCTGGTCAACGAGTACGCGATCGTCGTGACCCTGTCCGACCCGTACACGTTCCGCGCCAGCGCCGTCGCGAACGTCGTCGGCCTGCTGGCGATCATGGGTCTGATCGCCCTGGGGTTCGCGATCATCATCGCGGCGATCGCCGCGCGGCGGTTCACCGAGCCACTGCGCCGGCTGACCGACGCCTCGCGGGCCATCGCCGAAGGCGACTACAGCCGGCGCGTCCCAGCCGACCTGGCGCTGACCGGGGCCTCCGAGATCGCCGAGCTCACCCGCCAGTTCAACACGATGGCCGCCCGGCTCGGCGAGAGCGTCGAGATCATCCGGCGCGACCGCGACCGGAGCCGCGACTTCCTGGCGGACGTGTCCCACGAGCTGCGGACACCGATCGCGGCGATGAGGACGTTCAACGAGCTCCTGCGGGAGGGGGCCGACGCGGACCCGGATGCCCGTGTCGAGTTCCTCGAGTCGAGCCGCCAGCAGCTCGAACGGCTCGACTGGCTGGCCCAGAATCTGCTCGAGCTGTCCAAGCTCGATTCGGGGCTCGTCCTGCTCGACCTGCGCCCGGACGACCTGCGGGCGTGCGTCGAGTCCGCCGTGGAGCAGGCGGAAGCCGTGGCCGCCCGGCGCGGCATCGAGCTCGCCCTCGACCTGCCGCCCTCGCCGGTCCGCATCCGCCACGACCCGCAGCGGATCGGCCAGGTCGTCGCGAACCTCGTCGGCAACGCGCTCAAGTTCACGCCGCGAGGCGGCCGGGTCACGATCCACGTCCGGGGGACGGACGACGGGGCCGAGATCGAGGTCGCCGACACCGGGGTCGGGATCGCCACCGACGAGCTGCCCCGGATCTTCGAGCGGTTCTACCGCGGCTCGCAGGCCAACGAGGCCCGCGGCAGCGGCAGTGGCCTGGGCCTGGCGATCGTGAAGTCGATCGTCGACATGCACATGGGCCGCGTCGCGGTCGAGAGCGTCCCCGGGCGCGGCACGACCTTCACGATCACGCTGCCGGCCGATCCGCGGGCGGCCCAGCCGGCGACCGCCCCGGAAGCGGCGGACGACGCGGAGGCCGCCGGGTCCGCTCCGGAGCCCTCCTCCGTGGAGGCGCCGGCCTACGTCGCACCCACCACCCGGGTCAGCGGCGGTTCCATCGATATGGCGGATTCTTCACCGACGCAGGCGCCCAGCCTGAATAACCCGCCGTCAATCTAGAAGGCAACTCCGGGGCCCTGCGGCCCCGCTTCAGACTCCGACCCACCGAGGCACCATCGCGACACCATGACCGACCCGACGCTCCCCCCGAGCGGCGACACGCCGCAGCCATCCGACACCCCGCGCAGCGACGAATTGCTCCAGGATCTCGTCAGGCCGCAGACCGCGGCGACGCCGGCGACCCCGGCATCCTCGCCCGCCTGGGCGGCACCGAACCTGCCGGCCCAGCCCGGCTCGATGACCTCGCCCGCCTGGCCTGCCGCGGACCAGGCCCCCGCCACGCCGCCTCCGCCACCGATGTGGGCCGCGCCGAACCCCGCCCCCGCGGCGGATCCCTCCGCGACGCAAACGGGCGCCTTCTCGCCGGCTCGCCTGCCCACCTCAGACTGGGCCCGGAGCTCGGTCCCCGGTTCGGGCAGCCCGGAAGCGTGGTTCGAGCCGGTCTCGGCGAAGCCGGTGGCCACCGACAAGCCGGCCCCGCGGTCGCGGGGCATCGCCACCAGCATCGTGACCGCGTCGCTCCTCTCGGCCGTGCTGGCGTCCGGTGGCACGCTCGTCGCCCTCAACGCGACCGGCGTCCTCGACCGGCCCGCCGCCCCCGCGGCCGCCAGCAGCCAGCCGGTCGTCCTCCCCGCGGGCGGCACGGACCAGTCGTCTATCGTCGCCGCCGCGGCCCGGGTGAGCCCGGCCGTCGTCCAGATCACGTCGGTCGCCGGCATCAACCCGAACGACGTCTCGAGCCTGCCGGACACGGGCGTCGGCTCCGGGGTCATCTTCGACCCGAACGGCTGGATCCTCACCAACCGGCACGTCGTGTCGGGCTCCGACAAGATCACCGTCGTGCTCAAGGACGGGCGCTCCTTCACCGGCACGATCTACGGCATCGACACCCTGACCGACCTGGCCATCGTCAAGGTCGATGCGACCGGCCTGCCGGCCGCCTCGATGGGCGACTCCAGCGCGCTCCAGGTGGGCCAGCTGGCCATCGCGATCGGCAGCCCGCTGGGGACGTACACGAACTCGGTCACGAGCGGCATCGTGTCGGCGCTCGGCCGGTCGATCACGATCGGCTCGACCACCCTGAACAACCTCATCCAGACCGATGCGTCGATCAACCCCGGGAACAGCGGCGGACCGCTCGTGGACGCCAAGGGCACGGTCATCGGCATCGACACCGCCACGGCATCCGGCGCCCAGGGCATCGGCTTCGCCATCCCGATCGACATCGCCAAGCCGCTCCTCATGCAGGCCCTGGCCGGCGAGAAGCTCGCCCGACCGTGGATCGGCATCCGTTACCAGCCGATCACCCCGGCCCTCGTGCGCGAGAAGACCCTGCCGGTCGATCACGGGGCGCTCGTGGGTCCCGGCCAGGACCAGTCGGGGGCGAGCCTCCCCGGGATCACCCCGAACAGCCCGGCGGCCAAGGCCGGGATCAAGGAAGGCGACATCGTCACGAGCATCGAGGGCGTCACCGTCGACGCCCTGCACCCGCTCGACTCGATCCTGATCCGCTTCGCGCCGGGCCGGACCGTGACGCTCGAGGTGTACCGCGGCGGCTCGACGCTCAAGCTCCAGGTCACCCTGGGGACTCGGCCCGCCGACCTCTAGCCGGCGCCCGTCTCAGCGCCTGGTGGCCGTCCGCACGACCTCGACGCCGGCCCACGCGAGCGTGCCCTTGATGGGAGGCTCGAGCTTACGGACGCGGACGACCACCTCGGCAACGGGGAACGCCCCGAGGATCGCCTCCGCGATCGCTTCGGCGAGCGCTTCGATGAGCCTGAAGGACCGACCCTCCACGACGTCGCGGCACACGCCGAAGACCGCGCCGTAGTCCACGGTCCGGGCCAGGTCGTCGGACCGCCCGGCCGCCCCCAGGTCGCCGACGATCTCGACGTCCACCCCGAACGGCTGGGTGGTGCGTCGCTCCGCGTCCTCCACGCCATGCCGGCCGTGGAACCGCATGTCGTGGAGCACGATCCGGTCGCTCATCCAGGTCCCTCCCAGCCGTGGACTATGGCGTCGGCGAAGCGGGCGACCCGGACGTTCGCCTGGACGTCGTGGACGCGCACGATGTCGACGCCGGCCCTAACGGCGAACGCGGTCGTGGCGAGGGTCGCCTCCAGACGCTCCTCGGCGGGCAGGTCCAGCACCTTTCCCAGCGTGGACTTGCGCGACGCCCCGAGCAGGATCGGTCGGCCCAGCGCGCGGAGTCGCTCGAGCCCGTCGAGGAGCTCGAGGTTGTGGGCGGGCGCCTTGCCGAACCCGAAGCCCGGGTCGACGATGATCGAGCCCTCCGGGACGCCGGTGGCGCGGGCGCGTTCGATCGCGGCGGCCAGGTCGGCCAGCACCTCGGCGACGACGTCCGCGTAGCGGGCCTCGGCCCGATTGTGCATGAGAACGATGGGCACGCCCCGCTCCGCCGCGAGCCGGGCGAGCGCGCCGTCGGGGGACACGCCCCAGACGTCGTTGATGAGGGCCGCCCCGGCGTCGATGGCAGCCGCGGCGACCGACGGCTTCGTCGTGTCGACGCTGATCGGGACGTCCGGGAGCGCGCGATGGATCGCGGCCACTATTGGCACGACGCGCTGCGTCTCCTCGGCGGCATCCACGACGGCGTGGCCCGGCCGGCTCGACTCACCACCCACGTCGAGCAGGTCGGCGCCCTCCGCCACCATCCGCAGCGCGAGCGCGACGCCGACATCGACGACGTCCTCCGCGGCCTTTGCCCCCTTGCGGTCGGGGCCGTCCGCGCGCG
This sequence comes from uncultured Chloroflexia bacterium, assembly GCA_963849405.1. GTDB lineage: Bacteria > Chloroflexota > Limnocylindria > Limnocylindrales > CSP1-4 > C-114. The sequence continues at coordinate 290,320 of CAWKHG010000005.1, read as the reverse complement.
CCGGGGCCAGCAGGCCGTCGCCCGAGAAGGAGTCGGGGGTCACGTTGACGATGCCCATCATGAACGTCCGGCTGCCCCACACGAAGAGCCGCTCACCGATCGTGGTCGGGGCCGGCGGCGGCGCGCCGCGAGGCGCCGGGGTCCACGCCGTCGTGCTGGTCGACGCGGACCCGTCCGCCGCCGCGAACGATGGCGTCGCGGCTCCGCCGCCGAGGTCCGGGCGGGCCGCGACGACGCCCCGTTCCGTGGGCAGCGCCCGCTCGGTCGGATCGGAGCGGCTCATCGGTCCGCCTCGGGGAGCGTCATCGGTCGGAAGGGTCCTCCGGGTCGCGCAGCAGCGGGTCGTCGACGAGGCGGGCACGGACCGCACCCACGAGATAGAGCGAGCCGGCCACCACGACCGGGCCTCGGCGCGTTCGCCAGGGCCTCGTCCAGCGCGGCTGCGACGTCCGGCTGGGCGCTCACGATGCGGTCCCCCGGCTCGACCGACCAGGCCGCGGCCAGCTCGTCGGCGGGCAGCGCCCGGGCCAGGTCCAGGCTCGTGCAGATGATACGCGCGTCCCGGAGCGCCTCCGCCGTGCTCAGCGCCCGGACGACGCCGGCCACGTCCTTGTCGGCCATCGACGCCGTGACGAGCGTGATGGGCGGCCGCTCGCGCCGTAGCGCGTCGCCGCCGGTGAGAAAGGGCCGCAGGTCGTCGAGGGCCTGGGCCAGGGCGGCAGCGCCGGCCGGGTTGTGGGCACCGTCGAGGAGGACGTCCCGGCCGTCCACGGTCAGCAGCTCGAGGCGGCCCGGCCAGCGGGCGCCGGCGAACCCGGCCACGCGCGCCTCGCGGGACGAGGTCGCGATCCCGGCCGCCGCCAGGGCGTCGAGCGTCGCATCGGCCACGGCCGCGTTCCCGGCCTGGTGACGGCCGCGCAGACTGACCGTCGCCCGGCCGGTGCTGGGCAGCTCGACGACGAGGCCATCGCGGACGATCTCGAGGATCGGGGCCGGGCCGACTTCCGTCAGCGGCACGCCGAGTCGACGGGCCCGCCGCCGCACGATGGCCAGCGCGTCGCCGATCGCGCCGGTCACCGCCAGGTCGCCGCGCTCGATGATCGCCGCCTTCTCGCGGGCGATGTGCCGGACCGTCGGTCCGAGCCGGTCCATGTGGTCGAGGTCCACGTTCGTGACGACGGCCACCCCGCCGTCCCAGGCATGGGTCGCGTCGAGCCGCCCGCCCAGGCCGACCTCCACGAGCGCGACGTCCACGCCCACCTCCGCGAACCACAGGAACACGACCGCGGTCAGGAGCTCGAACTCGGTCGGGTCGCCGTGGCGGCGGGCCACCCGGTCGGCGATCGGGGTCACCTGGGCGACGAGCCGGGCGAAAGTCTCCGGGTCGATCGGCCGGCCGCCGACCTGGAGCCGCTCCCGGTAGCTGACCAAGTGCGGCTTCGGCGTCTCGCCGACGCGCAGGCCGGCTGCCCGCAGCACGGACCCGGTCATCGCCAGGACGCTGCCCTTGCCGTTGGTGCCGGCGACGAGCGCGCCACGGAGGCCCAGCTGCGGGTTGCCGAGCTCGCGCAGGATCGCCCGCGTCCGCCCGAGGCCCAGGCGGATCCCGAACCGGCCGCGGTCCTGAAGGGCACGCACGGCCGCCTGGTACGACGCCCCGGCGGTCACACGCCTGCCCGTCCGCTCGTCAACCCGTCCACGATGACCATCCGATCACGCGAGGTGCGACCGTCGAGCCGGCCCGGTCGACGATCCGCCATCGGTCGCCGCTCAGTCCTTGCCCAGGTCGTCCTCGTAGAAGACGCACTGGTTGAAGCGCGGGGTCAGGCAGACGTCGTTCACGTACCCCTGCTCCATGTGGACGCCCCCGCGCAGCTGGCACCGGCTCACGTTGGCGTCCTGCCGGATGAGCGCCTTGAGCAGATGCGGCGCCTGGATGGGGATCGCGCCGCGCGAGCCGGTCATGTAGAAGTGTGGGCAGACGTTGCGGCGCAGGTTCGGCAGGCCGAACCCGCCACGGGGCATGACCGGCAGGGGCGGGTATCCCGCCGGCGTACCGGTGCGCTCCACGGGCGGGCTCGACACGCGGGCGATCGGGCCCAAACCGAACGATGGGCGGCCCATGGGGCCGGACGGACGCTCGGGCTTTGGATCGCGTGCCTGCACTCGCTCCCTCGTGAGTGCGCGCGTGACTACAGCACGCGCGACCGGCCCAGAGTACAACGCAACGTCCTCATTCGACATGCGTCGGTGCGGTTCGGCACCGAGGCACCGGCATGCTGCATGCACGCACCGGAGGTGTCGCGCGGAGGCACCTGGGAACGACGTGCGACAATGGGACGCGCATGAGCGACCGCCGCGCCCTCCGGGGCTCCCAGGTACGCCCCCGACCGCCGTCCTCGGTTCGTTCCACCCCCCAGAAGCTCCGGCCCCGGCCATCGCCGTACCGGGTCGCGCAGCACAAGCCCATCGCCCGTGGCCCGGGCATCCCGTTCATCGGGCGAGCTGTGCTCGCGCTCGCGGTGGTCGCGCTCGGTGCCGTGGTCCTCTACAGCGCGACCGGCCAGATCGGTCGGATCATGGGCGGCGTCGGCGGTGCGGTGTCGAGCTTCCTCTCGAATGCCGGGGCGAACCCGTCGCAGGCGGCGGCAAGCGGGGTGCCCGCAGGTGCACCGACGATCGTCGCGCCCGACGAGGCGTACACGAGCGAGGCGTCGGTCGACATCACGGGGACCGTCCCGATCGGGGTCATCGGCTCGACCGACTACACGATCTCGCTCTACCAGGCCCTCCAGGGCCAGCAGCCGACCCTCGTCCAGAAGGACGTGCCGATCCCGCAGACGGCGACGTTCACGATCCCCGGGGTCAACCTGAGGAAGGGCACGAACGTGTTCACCGCCACGATCGTGGGGCCGGGCGGCGAGAGCTCCCCGTCGAGTCCGGTGACGTACGTGCTGGACACGACCAAGCCGAAGATCACGATCACCTCGCCAAAGGAGGGCGCGCGGGTCAACGGGACGAGCGTTGAGATCAAGGGCCGGACCCAGGGCAACAGCACGGTCCAGGTCGAGAACACGAACAACCACAACTCGTCGTCGACCACGGCCGACAAGAGCGGCGCCTTCACGATCTCCGTGGCCATCGCGCAGGGCGCCAACGCCATCACGATCACCGCGACCGATCCGGCATCGAACGCCGCGGCGGTCACCCTCCACCTGACCCGGGGCGCAGGCAAGCTCTCCCTCAGCCTTGGTTCGAGCCTGAACAGCTTCAGCGCGAAGAAGGGCACGACCCTCCAGTTCACGGCGACGCTGAAGGACCCCGACGGCAAGGTGATCGCCAACCAGTCGGTGACCCTGGTGATCTCGATCGCCGGTCTGCCGACGGATGTCCGGGCCGGGCTGAAGACCGACAGCCAGGGCCGCATCTCCGTGACCTATCGGATCCACAAGCACGCCGCGGACGGGGGCGCCGGCAAGTGGGGCCAGGTGACCGCCTCGGCCGACACGCGCTTCGGGCACGTCCAGAAGACGATCCAGATCAAGACCGAGGCCTGACCCGGCGGCCCGGCGCGCCTTTCGGGCCCGGATCGGACCTGAGCCGGGCCGGTTGGACAGGGCTGGAAGTCGCAGCTACCATCGGACCATGCCGATGTGGCGCTGCCCCCACTGCGGGACCCCACAGGCAGAGACGGCGCGATGCTGGGTCTGTCACCGCTCCAGCACCTCTTGCGCCACCTGCCGGCACTTCCGCCACTCGGTCGTCGCGAATGTCGGCTACTGCGGCCTCGACCGGCTGCGGAGCCCGCTCCAGGGCGACGAGATCCGACCCTGCTGGGACGCGGCGACGGCGACGCCCGGACCGGGCGCTCGACCGGCGGCCGATGGCCGCGGAGCGCTCACCGTGATCGCGGCCGACCCGCCGGAGTTCAGCCTCTTCGTCGACGCCGACTGATCGCCCCGGCTAGGGGGCGGGCGGGCACGCCGATGGCGAGGGTGCCTCGAGGGTGAGGTCGATCTCGGTCTGGAACGCGGCGATCGTGCCTGCGGCGGGGCTCTGGATCACCACCACACCCGATACGGGACCGGTCACCGTGCCCGTCTTGAAGCCGTCCGCTGCGATCTTGATCTTCGCGGCGGGCAGCGTCATGCACGTGTAGTCCCCCACGGCCTTCGGTGCCGGAGTCGGCGTCGGGGTCGGGGTGGGCGTGGGCGTGGGGGTAGGTGTCGGAGTCGGCGTCGGCGTGGGCGTCGGGGTAGGCGTCGGCGATGGCGACGGCGAAGGCGACGGGCTCGCGCTCGGTGGCTCGCTCGGCAGTGCCGGGCCGGTCGAGATGACGTAGTCCACCGTCGTGCCCTTGCCCACCTGGAGTCCGGCCCGCGGATCCTGGCTGATGATCGAATTCGGCGGGGACGACCGGGTCGGCCGCCTCGCTCCGCAGCCCCGGTAAGAGGCCCGCCTGGGTGATCAGGGTCAGCGCCTGCGGTTCGGTGAGGTTCTTGATGTCCGGGACGGCGACGAGCGCGCTCCCCGCGGCGAGCGTCACGGTGACCTGGCTGTCCTTCTGGACGAGGGTCAGGGCGCTGGGGTTCTGCTTGATGACCGTGTTGACCGGGGCCGTGCTCGTGGGATCGAACTCCCGGACGAGCACGAGTCCCTTCTCGGTGGCCAGCACGTTGGCCTCGTCGAAGGTCTTGCCGACGAAGTCGGGGACGATGACCTGGGTCCCGGTCGGTGTCGGCGGTCCGCTCAGCAGTCGGAAGATGAGGAATGCGACGACGGCCAGGATGGCCAGCCCGAGCAGGCCGGAGATCCAGACCCACGGTCCGCCCGACCCACCGCCCCCGTCATCGTCGTCGAACGGTTCCTCGTTGATGGGCGGCCGGCCGGAGCGACCCGAGACGGGGCCGCGCGGCGGTGGCACGGCGTCGTCATCGCGACCCGCGTAGGCGTCGTCGGAGTAGGGGATGCGCGAAGAGTCGGCGCGCGGCGCGGGCGCGACTGGCATCGCCTGCACGTAGGGCGCCGCACCGGCCACCGGTGCCGCGCCGCCGGCCATGGCTCCCGCGAGGGACGCCGCGCCGAGGGCACCGGCGGTCGCGACCGGGGCACCCGAGAACGGGGCGGGAGCGGGAGCGCCGACATTGGCGCCGGCCGCGGCCAGTGACCGGTCGGCCAGATACGTGTCGAGCGCGTCGGCCATCGCGGCCGCGCTTGGGAAACGCTCGCCGGGATCGGTCGCCATCGCGCGCCGGACGATCGCCTCGAGGGCCGGCGGGATCCCGGCCCGGACCTCGGACATCTCGGGCGGGCGGCCGGACAGCCGGGCCACGGCGATCGCCGCTGCGCTGTCGCCCTCGAACGGACGGCGGCCGGTGAGCATCTCGAAGAGCACGATGCCGAGCGCGTAGATGTCCGACGACGCGGTGGTCTGCTCGCCGCGCGCCTGTTCGGGACTGAAGTAGTGGACCGAACCGAGCGTCGTCCCGGGCAGCGTCATCTGGGCCTCGGCGATGGCCCGGGCGATCCCGAAGTCGGCGACCTTCACCCGCCCGTCGCTCGAGAGCATGATGTTGCCGGGCTTCACGTCGCGGTGGACGATCCCCCGGGCGTGGGCGGCGGACAGGGCCCGGGCAACCTCGGCGGCGACCCGGGCCGCCTGGCGCGGCGCAAGGGGGCCGTTCCGGCGCATGATCGAGGCCAGGTCCTCACCGTCGATGAGCTCCATGACGATGAACGGACCGTGCTCGTCCTGGCCGAAGTCGTAGACGGCGACGACATTGGGATGGTTGAGCGCGGCCGCGGAGAGCGCCTCCTGGCGGAAGCGCGTGCCGAAGTCCGGATCGCGACCGTACTCGGGGCGGAGGATCTTGACCGCGACGTCGCGATCGAGCTGGGCGTCGTGGGCGCGGTAGATGCTGGCCATGCCCCCCTGTCCGAGGAGCTCCATCAGCCGATACCGCCCGCCGAGGACGCTGCCTAGATCCGCCAAATCGTTGTCTCCCATCGTTCCGGGTGCCCTCGGGCGCCCGCATCGTAGCGTACCGACCGCGCAGCAACGCCGCGCCGGACAGGGTTCAGACGGTCGGCGGCCGCGCGTCCGTGACGGTGCCTGCGCGCGCCGGTCGGCGCGGGCCTGTGACGGGGAGCGCTAGAGCTCGAGGCCCTGGAGGTACTCGCGGAACTCGCGGCCCAGCTCGGGGCGGGCAAGGGCGAGCTCGACCGATGCCTTGAGCCAGCCCATCGTGGTGCCGGCGTCGTAGCGGGTGCCCTCGAACTCGTATGCGTAGACCTGCTGTTCGGCCATGAGGGCCTCGATGGCGTCGGTCAGCTGGATCTCGCCGCCCGCGCCCCGCTGGGTCTGCTCGAGCTTCTCGAAGATCTTGGGCGTCAGGACGTAGCGGCCGATGATCGCGAGGTTGGACGGGGCCTCGCCGGGCGGTGGCTTCTCCACGACGCCGGTGACCCGGTGGAGCCGCCCGTGATCGAGGTCGTCGCCGGCCGGCTCGGAGCGGATCACCCCGTAGCGGTCGGTCTGATCCTCCGGCACTTCCATGACCGCCACGACCGACGAGTGGGTCTGGCTGTACGCGTGCATCAGCTGGCCGATGCAGGGCCGCTCGCTGACCACGACGTCGTCGGACAGGATCACCGCGAACGGCTCGTGCCCGATGAGCTCCTTGGCCATGAGCACCGCGTGGCCGAGCCCGAGCTGCTCCTTCTGGCGCACGTAGGCGACCTGGGCAAGGTCGCTGATGTGGCGGATCTTGCGGAGCATCTCGACGTCGCCCCGCTCCTCGAGCAGGTGCTCGAGCTCGTAGGAAAGGTCGAAGTGGTCCTCGATCGCCCGCTTCTGGCTCGAGGTGACGATGATCACCTGCTCGATGCCCGCCGCGACCGCTTCCTCGACGGCGTACTGGATGACCGGCTTGTCGACGAGGGGCAGCATCTCTTTCGGCTGCGCCTTGGTGGCCGGGAGGAAGCGGGTCCCCCAGCCGGCGGCCGGAAAGACGGCTTTGCGGATACGCATCGAACCTCGGAGAACGTGGGGCTTCGGGGTGTCGCCAGTATACCTGCGGGGTCCCCGCGGGCCGGTCGAGGCGTCCTGGCGGCGTCGTCAGATGGTGCCCGGGATGGCCTCCGGTGGGGGCAGGGGCGCTCGTCCCGGGCCGGCTCGCCTGGTCGTGACCTGTAGCAGGATGGCCGCGCCCAGGACGAGCATGCCACCGGCGACCTGCAGCGGGCCGATGGCCTCGCCGAGCAGCACCGCCGCCAGGACGACGCCCACGACGGGCTCGAAGAGCGCGAGGATGCCGGTCCGCGTCCCGCCGATCATCCGGACGCCAGTCAGGAAGAGTGCCGACGCAAGGCCCGCGCCCGGCACCCCGGCCACGATGAGCAGGCCCCATACCGCCGGATGCTCGATTGGTCCGGCGAGCTGGGCGACCTGGCCGACGGCGATCGCGATTGTCGCGAACGTGACGGCGTCGACCAGCAGGATCGACGTCATGGCCTGGAGGGTCGGGACCGCCTGGTAGCCCGTCCGGCTGACGGCGATGAACACGACCTGGGAGCAGGCCGCGACGAACGCGAGGCCGAGGCCGAGCGGGTCGAGCTTGACCTCGCCGGTCTCGCCGAGGCCGCCCGCGACCACGAGGACGGCGCCGGCGACCCCGAGGGCCAGCGCCCCCAGCGTCGGACGATCGGGCGGCTCGCGCCGGACCACGGCGTCGACGACCGCGACCATGACCGGGTACGTGTAGAACGTCAGCAGCGCGAGTGCGACCGTGATCCGCCCGAAGGCGACGAACATCGCCAGGTTCAGGACGACACCCGAGATCGCGGCGCCGGCGAGGCTCGCCAGCGTGCGCCTGGACATCGAACGGAACGGGACCCAGCGCTCGGCCCCTTGGGCGAGCCGGATCGCAAGGTAGATCCCCAGGACGACGCCGCCGATCGAGGAGCGCCACGTGACGAAGCCGAGCGCCTCCATCCCGCCGTCGTAGGCCAGCCGCGAGACCGGTCCCAGGATCCCGAAGCACGACGCCGCGAGCAGGACGGCCAGCGAGCCGAGGAGCCAGCGCCGCCGGTCGAGGCGCACCAGTTCGCGGGACGCGTCCCCGTGGAGGGCTGCGCTGTCGGGCGTCTGGGCTGGATCGATGGGCCGCTCGGCAGACGGGTTCAGCGGCCGCCCGCCTGGTCCCGGTCGTTCGGTCCGGTTGCGTCCCGATCGGCTCGGTCGACGCGCTCGTCGACACCGGTCGTGCCCGTGCCGGCGGCCGCCGCCACCTGCGGGCCTAGCGCGGCGTGCTCGTGGCGCGCGCCGGTCAGCCGGACCGCCGTGAACGGGATGCGGAACTCGCGGAACGCCTCGACCGAGACGAGGAAGCCGGCCAGCAACAGGAGGACCGCCACGAGCTTGCCGGCCTGGAACAGCTCGGTCGACCCGAACCGGTTCAGCGAGTCAGTGCTGCTCGCGACGAAGGCGCCGATCGCGATGAGGATCGTCGCCGGGACCCGCGAATGGAGCCGGCCGTGGACGAGGGCATTGACCGCGCCCGGCAGCGACGCGACGAAGTTGACCACGATCGCCACCGGGGCGATGAGCAGGTTGAACAGGAACTCGTCGCCCTTCTGGCCGGGGTCGAGCGAGTAGGGCAGGACGCGCCGCTTGGGCATGAACACGTAGGCCGAGTACAGCGCGCCGAGGATGAGCGCGAGGCCGCCGGTGATGTTGAGGAACGGCGTGAGCAGGCGGATCGTCCCGGGCAGGATCTCGCCGGTCGGGATGGACGTCACCGGATCGAGGCTGTAGCCGGGCGCGGGGAGCGTCGTCGTGAACATCAGGACGAGGCTCAGGATCGTCGCCCCGATCACCCCGGCAGCCGCGATCCGCGGCCACTCGCGGTTCTGGAAGTACGTCTCCACCCCGACCGCGAGCGCCAGCACGATGCCGGCGATGAGGTACAGCGCCGGCGCCGACCCGGAGCCCGGGTAGTCGAACTTGCGCTGGGTCAGCAGCGTGAACACGCCGGCCAGGAGGAGGCAGACGGCGTACGTATAGCCGAACCGCGTGCGGGAGAGGAGGAATGCCGTCCCAAGCCCGAGCCAGCCGGCCGTCCAGATCGCCCCGCTCAGGTACCAGGCGCGATACAGGAGCTCGCTCCAGCCGAGGGCGCCGGCGATCGCCTCGCAGCTGGACCCGATCGCAAAGAAGATCATCCCGATCGCCCAGACGAGCTGGAACGTCTGTCGACGCTCCCGCCACTGGTCGAGGAGGGCCAGCGCGAACACCACGGCGAGCAATGCGGTCGCGGCCGGGAGGAGGATGACGAGATTCATCGTCGGAGCGGCGACCTCGCTGTGGCTGTCGGTTCGGAGAGGGAGCGGGCGGTGATCGGGCGAGTTCGCGCGGTCAGGCCGGCACGAACTCGTGATCGTCGCGATGGAAGCCGTCGCACAGGCCCCAGCGCGGTTCCGGTCCCGGGATGGCGACCGGTCGCATGATCTCGCGGACGCGGCCCTTCCGGCAGAAGAGGTTGCCGCGCCGGCTCATCCACGTGTGGACGCAGGCCTCATCGGAGTGGAACTGGAACGGGCCGGGGTTGATCGTCGGATTGGCGGACCAGTCCGCCGGGCGCTCGGTCGCGACGATGTCGAGGACGTTGATCCGCCACGGCGTCCCCTCGATGAGGTCACGGCAGCCATCGCATCGGGTCGCCACGTTTTCGGTGACGATCGTGCGGATCGTGACGCCCATCAGCTCCATGCCCGAAGGGTACCAAACGAAGGGTCAAGAGCCCGACGGCGTCGTTGCGCGGCGCGCGCATACTCGGCGGGCCGGCCCGGGACAAGAGATGACGTCGCCGGCGGGCATCGACGGAGACGAGGCCATGGACGATCGACCTCGCGACGACGACGCGGCGCTCACGGCGACACGCCCAGTGGCCTTCATCCGGAAGGTCGCCAGTCCGCTCTGGTTGCGGATCGGGATGGCCGCCGTTCTCGAAGTGCCCGGTCGGCGCACCGGCACGCCCCGCCGGGTGACGATCATCCCGGTCGACATCGACGGCATGACGTATCTCATGGGGTTCACGGGCGTCACCGGCTGGGTCCAGAACCTCCGCGTGGCCGGTCGCGCCACGCTGCGTCGCAACGGGCGCACGGAGCCCGTCTCCACGACCGAGGTCGAGGGCGTCGAGCGTGACCAGGTGATCGCGGCATATCTCGGCCGGCTGCCCGGTTTCATCAAGAAGGACTTCGAGCGACGCCCCGGCGCCGCCGACCACCCGGTGTTCAAGGTCGGGCCGACCGCGTAGACCTGGCCGAGCTCGCGCAGAGCCAGGGCGGGGCGGAGGTGGTAGCCCCAAGGGGATTCGAACCCCTGATCTCCACCTTGAAAGGGTGGCGTCCTAGGCCTCTAGACGATGGGGCCGCCGAGGCGCCGCGAACGCGGCGAGCGCCGCCGAGTCTATCAGAGGGTCCGTTCCGCTCCCGGCCAAAGGCGGCCGAACCGAGCTAGCGCGGGCTGAGCAGCGCGCCCAGGATCGCGCCGGCGAAGCAGAGCAGCGCGATGACCGAGGCGATCCCGCCGAGGATGGCCAGGATCATCGACCGCCCCGACTCCCCGTTCGTGGCCGCGTGGTACGTGGCGACGAGCCCGCTCACGGCAAGGGCCCCGAAGACGATCCCGAGGACCGCCAGGCCCGCCGCCAGCAGAGGGATCTGGGTCGCCTCGCGGACGGTGAGGGCATACGCGAGAAAGCCGACGGACCCGACGACCGCGATGATGAGCATGACCAGGGTCGGCGTGATCCGAAGGGGGCCGATGTGCGGGCCCCGGTTCGGGCGAGGGCCGCGAGTCCCGTCCTGGTTGCGGGGCGAGACCTGGGTTTGATCGTTTGCGTACTGGTTCTGGTCGTCCATGTATCCGTCAGCGCGCGGGTTTGGCCACCGCACCGGTGGCCGGGCCACGGGTCCGATGGTAGACGGCCACGTTGTAGGACAGGCGCGGCCGCTTGAGGCCGTCCGCCACGACGTGCCCCGTCTCCGGGAACGCCTCGCCGATGAAGCCGCGGGCGTCATCGAGGGTCGCGAAGGTCCAGAAGCAGTGGACGACGCGGAGGCGGAAGCCGTGACGGAGGAACCAGCCGCTGCGGCGGCCCCAGTCCGAATACTCGGGTCGGTCGCCGAGGATGCGGGACACGTCGTCGCGGCCGTAGTCGTGGACGATGAGCAGCCGTCCTCCCGGCCGGAGGATCCGGTCGGCCTCGGCGGCATCGGCATCGGCCGGCGCACGGAAAGCGCTCCACAACCCGATCACCGCATCCACGCTCGCGTCGGGGATGCCGGTCGCGCCCGCATGGCCCGTCACGATCTCCACCGAGGATGGGCCGTTGGGCAGGTCGGCGAGCGAGGCCCGTAGCGCAGCGACGCCCGATTCGCGCTCCACGGCCCGAAGGCGGGAAGGCAGCATGGCCAGGGAGCGAGCACGCAGCCCCCCGGCCGCATCGATGAGCGCGACCTCCCGGCCCTCGAGGGGCCCCAGCGCGTCGAGCGCCCGCGGGATCTTGCCCTCCTGGTCGAGCGCATGAGCCAACCGGTCGGCGAGTCCGCCGGCGAGTTCGAGGGGGAGATCAGCCACAGGCGAGGGAGTATAGGCGCGTTCGATCGCCCGCTCGTGCGGTGCGACCGCCCTGCGGTGCAGAATCCCGGATGTGAGCGGTGACCGCAGGCAACCCGGACCGGGCCGCATGCCATTCGCGGTTCGCCTGTTCCTGGGCTATGCGCTGGTCATCCTGTGCCTCATCGGCCTGTCGTTGCGCTTCGTCGTCGACCAGGCGATCTCCGCCCCGGTGAGCCCGATCGGCATCGTGGTCATGGCCCTGCTCGCCTACACGATCTTCACGACCACGCTCGTCATCCAGCGCAAGGAGGCGGCCCGCGGTCTGGCCATCGGCCTCGCGTCGCTGACGATCCCGGCGATCCCGCTCGCCTGGTTCACGTTCGCGAACGGTCCCCTTGGCATCGTCCTCGCGGCGCTGATGCTCGTCCTCGCGGTCGCCCTGTTCCGCGGGCTGTCGGGGCCGAAGACCCGGACCTGGCTCGACGAGCCATGACGGGGTAGGTCCCGCCCGGCACAAGAACCGGTCAGGGAAGGTACCCTCTCGACGGACACGGCCCGCCGACAACGCGGGCCGTCCTGAGCACTTCCCCATGTGACAGAGGCAGACCGTACGTGAGCCAAAGTACCCGCCGGCCCGATGCCGCCGGCAAAGGACCCACGCGCCAGGTCCCCACGACCGGCGGTGGCTCCACGCCGCCCACCCGGACCGGCCGCCGCGAGCGACCCACCCGGCCGCTCCGCGAGCGCTCGTTCTTCGAGCGCAACCGCTCCCGGCTCGTGGCGGTGGTCGCCGGCGCCGTCCTGCTGAGTGCGGCGGTCTTCGTCGTGATCGGCGCGACGTCCAAGGCCTACGGCTGCACCATCCTGACGACGCCCGCTCCGGCCGAATCCGTGGGACCGAGCCAGACCCCGACACTCGGCCAGCCCCAGCCCGACATGGGCCGGAGCCACATCAACCCGGGCACGTTCCAGACCTACACGTACTGTCCACCCGCCTCGGGTTTCCACGTGAACGTGCAGGGGCTCGGGCCGATCGCGGCCCGGTTCTACGGCCCCGACGACGCGAGCGAGCCCCAGGGCTGGGTCCACAACCTCGAGCACGGCGGCCTCGTCGTCCTGTACAGCTGCGCGGGCGGCTGTCCGGATGAGGCGACCCTTCAGAAGCTCTCGGACTTCGTCAACCCCGCCACGTTCCCGTTGAGCCCGATCTGCAAGGTACCGGCCGGGATCACGGGTCCGGTCGTGGCGCGCTTCGACGACATGAAGACCCGCTTCGCCGCCCTCATATGGGATCGGGTCTTCCTGACCGACACGTTCGACCCGGCGCAGGTCCTCACGTTCTTCCAGCAATTCGGCGACACGACCGAGCCCGAGCCGCCGGTCCAGTGCTCCCAGGTCTCCCCGTCGCCATCGGCCGAACCGTCCGCCAACCCGTCCGGCGGCTCGGCCGCACCGAGCGGCAGTGGCACGCCGAGCGGAAGCGCGACGCCGAGCGGTGGCTCGGCCGCGCCGAGCGGCAGCACGACCCCGAGCGCCAGCCCTTCGACCGCCAGCCCCAGCCCGAGCACCAGTCCCGGCCCCAGCTGACAAGGAGCCGCCGATGCGCCTGCTGAGTCATCGCGACCCGGCGACGGGAAAGCGCTCCTTCGGCGTGGTCGCCATCGACCTCGTGATCACGGCCGACGAGCTCGCGAGCGTCGGCGGTCTCGACGCGACCGACGCCCTCCTCGACACGTACTGGCTCCTCGCCTCGGATGACTGGGAGGCGAGGGTCAAGGCCGCGTATGCCGCGTGCGTCAAGGCCGGGCTCCCCGGTCGTCACGTGAGCGAGTTCACCCCGGCCGCTGCGATCCAGACGCCCGAGAAGATCGTCTGCGTGGGCCTGAACTACCGCGATCACGTCGCCGAGGGCGGGCGGCCGGGCCCGGAACGGCCGCTCCTCTTCGCCAAGTTCGCCAACGCCGTCGTCGCGGACGGCGACCCGATCGTCCAGCCCGCCGGCACGCACGCCCTCGACCTGGAGGCCGAGCTCGGCGTCGTCATCGGCAAGCGCGCCCGACGCGTGGCGGCGGCGGACGCCTACGAGCACGTCGCCGGGTACGTGGTCACGAACGACATCTCCGCCCGCGACTGGCAGGGCGTGAAGGGGGCGCTCCGGGACGGCGAGGTCGGCGACGGCCAGTGGCTGCGGGCCAAGAGCTCGGACACCTTCCTGCCGATGAGCGCGATCATCGTCACCCGGGAGGAGGTCCCGCTGCCACACGAGCTGCCGATCCGCGGCTGGTACATCCCCGGTAGCGGCCCGGACGCCGGTGAGCCGCAGCTCTGGCAGGACGCCTCCACCTCCGACATGATCTGGCAGATCCCGGAGCTCATCGAGTACATCAGCGCGGTCATCACGCTCGAGCCCGGTGACGTCATCTCGACCGGGACGCCCTCCGGCGTCGGCGTCTTCCGCGACCCGCCGGTCTTCCTCCAGCCGGGCGATCGGGTCCGGGTCGAGATCGGCGGGATCGGCGGGATCGACAACCCGATCGTCGCCGAGGAAGTCGCAGCCCAGGCATGACCGCCCCCGTCCCGTCCACCGACGCGGCACGCGCGGGCGGCACGGTGCCGGCGACGATGCACGCCCTCGTCAAGACGAAGCCCGCGCCCGGGGCGGAGTACCTCGAGGTCCCGGTCCCGGCGCCCGGGCCGGGCGAGCTGCTCATCAAGGTCGAGGCCGCCAGCCTGTGCGGCACGGACCTGCACATCTATCGACTGGGACGACTGGGCCGAAGGGCGCCTGGGCGGCGGCCTGCCCCGGATCTTCGGCCACGAGATGGCCGGCCGCGTCGTGGCCCACGGCGAGGGTCTGCTTGGCCGGCTGGCGATCCCGCTCGGCACGCTCGTCGCCGCCGAGACGCACCTCGTCGACGGGAGCTGCTACCAGTGCCGCACCGGCCGCGAGCACGTCTGCGCCAACCTGCGGATCCTCGGCGTCGACATCGACGGCGCGTTCGCCGAGTACGTCGTCCTGCCCGCCCACAACGCCTGGCCCTCGCCCGGGCTCGCTCCGGAGATCGCCGCGATCCAGGAGCCGATGGGCAACGCCGTCCACGCCGCGTTCATGGAGGAGATCGCCGGGCAGACCGTGGTCGTGCTCGGCTGCGGTCCCATCGGCCTCATGGCCGTGGCCATCGCCGACCTCGCCGGGGCGGCCAAGGTCTTCGCGACCGACATCAACCCCGAGCGGCTCGAGATGGCCCGGCGGATGGGCGCGGACGAGACCATCGATGCCCGCGAGGACGTGGTCGGCCGGCTGCGCGAGGCGACCGGCGGCGTGGGCGTCGACATCGTGCTCGAGATGAGCGGCGCCGAGTCCGCGATCAAGCAGGGCTTCGCGGCCGTGACCAACGGCGGGCGCGTGTCGCTGCTCGGCCTGCCGTCGCGGCCGATCACGCTCGACCTCAGCGACGAGATCATCTTCAAGGGCATCCGCGTCTACGGGATCACCGGGCGCAAGATGTTCGAGACCTGGTACCGCACCCAGGCCCTGCTCGCCCAGGGCCTCGACCTGACCCCGATCGTGACCCACTCGTTCCCGCTGAGCCGGTTCGCCGAGGCGTTCGAGCTCCTCGCCGCCGGCCACGCCGGCAAGGTCGTGCTGCTGCCCCAGGAGGGCTGACGATGGCCACATCGACCCACCGCGACCCGCTCGCGTTCCTCGCCGACGAGCTCGACGGCCTGCGCCGCCAGCACCTGTACCGGCCGCTGCGGGTGCTCAGCTCGGCCCAGGGGCCGATCGTCAGCGTCGACGGCCGGCGCGTGCATCAGCCTCGCGTCGAACGACTACCTCGGCCTGACCCACCACCCGCGGCTGCGCGAGGCCGCGCTGGCGGCCGTGCGGGAGTTCGGGGTGGGCAGTGGCGCCGTGCGCACGATCGTCGGGCACCATGACGCTCCACGAGGAGCTCGAGGCCGAGCTCGCGGCGTTCAAGGACACGGAGGCCGTGCTCACGTTCCAGTCGGGGTTCACCGCCAACACCGGCGTCATCCCCACGATCACCGGCGAGCAGGACCTGATCGTCTCCGACGCGCTCAACCACGCCTCGATCATCGACGGGATGCGCCTCTCCAAGGCGCCGCGGAAGGTCTTCCCGCACAAGGACGTGGAGGCGCTCCGGACGATCCTCGCGGAGGCTCGGGCCGAAGGCGGCCTCGGCGGCATGCCCCATCGCCTGATCCTCGTGGTCACGGACGGCGTCTTCTGCATGGACGGCGACATCGCGCCCCTGCCGGCGATCGTCGAGGCCGCCGAGGAGTTCGAGGCGGCCGTCTTCGTCGACGACGCCCACGCGTCCGGCGTCCTCGGCCGGAACGGGCGGGGCACGGTCGACCACTTCGGGCTCCACGGCCGGGTCGCCATCCAGGTCGGCACGCTCAGCAAGGCCGTCGGCGTGCTCGGCGGCTACGTCGCGGGGTCGCAAGCCCTCCGCGACATCCTCATCCAGCGCGCCCGGCCGTTCCTCTTCTCGACCTCCCATCCGCCGGCCGTCGTCGCGGCCTGCCGCGAGGCGATCCGGGTCCTGGAGGAGGAGCCCGAGCTCATCGAGCGGCTCTGGGCGAACACAGCACGGTTCAAGGCCGAGCTTGCCCGGCTCGGCTTCGACACGGGCGTCAGCGAGACGCCGATCACCCCGGTCATGATGGGCGACTCGGCCACCGCCGGGCGGTTCAGCGACCGGCTCCTCGAGGAGGGCGTCTTCGCGACAGCCGGTGGTCTTCCCCACCGTTGCGCTCGACAAGGCCCGCATCCGGACGATCGTCACGGCCGCCCACACCGACGAGATGCTCGAGACCGCGCTCGCCGCGTTCGACCGGGTCGGCCGCGAGCTCGGGCTCGTCGCCGGGTGACGGAGCCGGTCGGCCAGGCCCGAGACCTCCCGCTCGACAGTCACCTCCATACGGACCAGTCGCCAGACAGCCAGGTCCCCATCGACGTCTATGCCGCCCTGGCCCTCGAGCGCGGGATCGCCGAGCTCGCCATCACGGACCACGTCGACTTCGACTCGCGCGATCCGGCGTACGAGTACACGACCTTCGCGGACCGGGAGCGGACCGTGCGCGAGGCCGCCGAGCGGTGGGCCGAGCGGGGCGTGACGATCCGGTTCGGCGCCGAGCTCACCTACAACACGAGCTGGGAGGCCGACGTCCGCGATCACGTGGCGCGCCACCGCTACGACTTCACGATCGGCTCGGTCCATGACTGGCCCGGCTCCCCGTACACGCCCAGCCGCGTGGCCGAGCTGACCAGTGGCCGCACGCTCGATGAGATCGTGACGCCCTACTTCGACCAGGTGGCCGCCGCCGCCCGCTCAGGGTTGTTCGACACGATCGGTCACCTCGACGTCGTGAAGCGGTACCTCAACCCGCACGTGCGGCCGGCCGACCTCGCGGCCCGCCCGGACCTGTACGAGCCGGTCCTCCGCGCGCTCGTCGAGAGCGGGACGTCCCTCGAGATGAACACGAGCGGCCTGCGCCACCCAGTGCGCGAGACGTATCCCACGGCCGAGACGGTCGCGCGGTTCCGGGCGCTGGGCGGCCGGAGCGTGACCGTCGGCTCCGATGCCCACCGCCCGGACGCCTTCGCCTTCGGCCTCGAGGAGGGCTACCGCATCCTCGCCCGGGCGGAGTTCGAGGAGCTCACGTTCCGCCGAGGCGGCTCGCGGGCGGCGATCGCGATCCCGGAGCGGTTCCGGGCGTGACCGGCGAGCGGGCCGGGATCGAGCTCTTCGTCGCCGGTGCCGGCCCGGCGTACTCCGACCGGCCCGGTTCCGTGGGTGCCGCGTATCTCGTCAGCCACGGATCGACGACGATCCTGCTCGACCTTGGCCAAGGAGCGTTCACGAACGTCGCGGCCCGCATCGAGCCGAGCACGCTCACGGCCGTGGCGATCTCGCACCTGCACCCCGACCACTTCGTGGACCTCGTGCCCTTGCGGCACTACCTGCGCTACGAGTTCCAGCCGCCGCGCCGCGTCGCCGTCATCGGCCCGCCCGGCCTGGCGTCTCGCCTCGATGCGCTCCACGACGAGCCCGGCTTCGCGGCGGCGTCGCTGAACGTGACCGATCACCGGCCCGGGCCGGTCGCGATCGGTTCGCTCAGCCTCGTGGCGGTCCGGGTCGAGCACACGGAGGACAGCCACGCGCTGCGGGTGGCCGCGGGGCAGGGACCGGGGCTCGTCTACTCGGGCGACTGCGGACGGGCCGACGACCTGCGGCCGCTCATCCGGCCGGGCGACACGCTCCTGGCCGAGGCGACCTACGGCGCCGATCCGGTGGCACCCGGCGCGAACCACCTCAACGCCCACGACGTGGGTCGGCTGGCGGCCGCGACGGGTGTCGGCCGGGTGCTGCTGACCCACGTGCTCATGGGACGCGACCGCGGGAGGGCCGTGGCGGCCGCCAGGGCGCTCGTTGGCGTGCCCGTCGACGTGGTGGATCCGGGCGACCGCTTCGATCTCTGACCGGCGGGCACCGAACGGCCGCGAGCGCGCGGACAAGAAGAGACCCGGGTGGTCCGACCACCCGGGTCTCAGTTCGTTCGCTTCAGGGCAGCTGGGTCAGCGCTGGGAGCGCTTCCGGTCGCCGGGGAGGAGGATCAGGCTGAGGACCGCGATCCCGGCGAGAGCGAGGAGGATGACCCTCCAGCCATCACTGGAACCCGAGGAGCCCGGGAGCGAGCTCGTCGACGGCGGGGTGACGTCCGGCGTGCCGGTCTCGCCACCGACGCCACCGGTCTCATCGGTCGTGGTCGTCGTGTCCTGGGTCGAGGTGGTCTCCGACACGTCGGAGGTCTCGGTCGTCTCGGTCGACTGGGTCGACGTCGTCTCCGACACGTCCGAGGTCTCAGTCGTCTGGGTCGACTGGGTCGAGGTCGTCTCCGACACGTCGGAGGTCTCGGTGGATGTGGTCTGGGTCGATGACGTCGACGTCGTCGACGTGTGCGAGCAACCGCACTTGGGTGAGCTGAACGCCGCGGCCGCCGTGCCCGGGATGAGCAGCGCCGCGCCGAGCAGCGTTACCGCACCAAGCCAACCAAGACGGCGCAGCGTCACGGTTCGGGAGTGGTGTCCGCCTGTGATTCGATCGCTCATTTCCCTCAGTCCCCGAAAGGATTCGATGATTGCTTCCCGTGAGTGAGGTCCACTCGCGGTGGCGCAAGAATGACGGATTGTACGGGTCGCTGTCTAGGACCTTCGTACTGTCCCTCTATCCACTGTATGACAGCAGAGCGCTCCGGACCGCACAACAGGGTCCGGGTTTCTGTTGCATCCGTGCGCCGATTCGGTACTACCGAGGCCCCCGTCCCGCACGATCCGGCCCTCCACGGTCCGGTACGCTGTCCGGGTCCGCCGCCGAGATCCTGGAGACCGCCCTCGATGCCGACCGCCCCGAGCGATGCTCCGCGAGCCTGACCGCCCGGAGCCATCTGCCGGCGATGAGGCCGCCGACGAGGTGGCCGCCGACCCGTCGGCGGGCCGGGCGGGGAGCATCGTCCGGGAGATCGCAGGCCGTGCCTGGGACGGGCTCCACGACCCGTGGCGGGTCCTGCCGCTCGTCCTCATCGCGGCCTTCGTCACGCGCGCGGTCTGGATCTCGCTGCCGACCGGGAGCCTGATCTTCGACGAGGCGTACTACGTCAACGCGGCCCGGATCATCCTCGGCACGACGGTCCCGGCCGGCGAGCACTATGCCGGCTCGGCGTTCGGGGTCGACCCGAACATGGAGCACCCGCCGCTCGGCAAGGTGCTCATCGCGCTGTCGATGGCCGTCTTCGGGGACAACGGCCTGGCCTATCGGCTGCCCAGCCTGGTGTTCGGCATGGTCGCCCTCGGCGCCCTGTTCCTCATCGTCCGCGCGGCCGGCGAATCGATCTGGCTGGGCATCCTCGCGGTTGCACTCTTCGCGTTCGACAACCTCTCGTTCGTCCACGGCCGGATCGGCACGCTCGACATGCCCGTCCTCGCGTGCATCCTCCTCGGGGCCTGGTGCGCCCTGCGCGAGCGCTGGTTCCTGGCCGGCGTCTGCCTGGCGATCGGGACGCTGTTCAAGCTGACGGCCCTCTACGGGTTGCTCGCGGTCCTGCTCCTGGTGGCCGTCGGGCTGATCGTGCTGTGGCGACGGGAACGACGGGTCCGCCTCGCCGACTTCCGACCGTCGGCCGTCCTGCTCGTCACCTACGGCGTCGTGTTCATCGTGGGATTGGGGATCCTCGACAACCGCTTCACCACCTATCCGAATCCGTTCGACCACCTGCGCCACATGCTCGAATACGGCGCCAACCTCCACTGGGCGCACGGCCTGCCGAGCGTCTGCGTGACCAACGAGAGCACCCCCTGGCAGTGGCTGGTCAACGACTGCCAGATGGGCTACCTGCGGGTCGCGACGACGGTGAAGGTCGGCAGCGAGATCGTGGCGACCACTCCCACCGTCGACTTCCGGGGCGCGATGAACCCGGTGCTGCTGGGGGCGCTTCCCCTGGCGATGCTGTTCACCTTCTGGTACGCGTGGCGGACGGGCAGCACGCTGGCGCGCTGGAGCGTGGCCTGGGCCGCCGCCAACTACCTGCCGTACGTGTTCCTGGCGATCGTCGCCCAGCGCATCACGTACATCTACTACTTCCTGCCGGTCGTCCCGGCCGTGGCGGTCGCGATCGCCATCCTGCTCCGACGAGCGAGCTTGCCGAGGTTCGTCATGTGGGGGTTCGTCGTCGTGTATCTCGTTGGTTTCGCGGCCTACTTCCCGTTCCGCCAGATCCCCTGACCCGACCGGGCTACCATTGGCGCCCCGTGACCAGCCCATCTGAGCCCGTGCCTGCCGCCGCCGACGGCGCCCCCCTGCCGCCCGTGCGCGAACAGGTCCGCGTCGCTGTCCAGCGCGCCTGGGACCGGGCCGTGGCCTCCGGGGCCCTGCCGGCCATCTCGACCGCCGACGCGCCACGGATCGAGATCGAGCGGCCGGCCAACCCGGAGCACGGCGACCTCGCGACGAACCTCGCGCTCAAGCTCGCCCGGCCCTACCGGATGGCGCCCCTGGCCATCGCCCAGGCGCTCGAGGCCGAGCTGGCCGGCGAGAGCGCCGACGCCGCTTCCCGCAGCCCGATCGGCGAGGCGCACGCGGCGCCACCCGGCTTCGTGAACCTGCGCCTGGCCGACGGCGCACTGGAGCGCGCGATCGGAGCCATCCTCGCCTCCCCGGAGCGCTGGGGACGCGTCGCGGCTCCCACACCGCGGCGGGTCAACGTCGAGTTCGTCTCGGCCAACCCGACCGGCCCCCTGACCGTCGGCAACGCCCGCGGCGCGTTCGTCGGCGACCTGCTCTGCCGGGTCCTCGAGGCGGCCGGCCAGGAGGTCAGTCGCGAGTACTACTTCAACGACTTCGGGACGCAGGTGCACAACCTGGGCGCCTCGGTCCTCGCGATCCGCTCGGGCGGCGAGATCCCGGAGGACGGCTACCACGGCGACTACGTCCGCGACCTGGCGAACGAGATCCCGCCAGGACGTCCTCGCCGCGGCCGAGGCGACGGCGGATCCGGCCGAGGAGGTCGGCCGCTGGGCGTCCGAGCGCGTCCGGGCCGGCATCGAGGCCTCCCTCGCCCGTCTCGGGGTCCGGTTCGACCTCTGGAAGACCGAGGGCTCGCTGCACTCGGAGGGCTGGGTCGAGCGGGCGGTCGAGCGCCTGCGGGCGGGCGGCCACGTCTACGAGCTCGACGGGGCGCTGTGGTTCCGGTCCACGACATTCGGCGACGACAAGGACCGGGTGATCATCCGGGCCGACGGCCGGCCGACGTACTTCGCGGCCGACATCGGCTACGTCACCGAGAAGTTCAGCCGCGGTTTCGACCACCTGATCTACATCTGGGGCGCCGACCACCACGGGACGGTCGCCCGCGTCCGCAACGCCGCGGAGGCGATGGGCTACGACAAGTCGGCCGTCGAGATGATCCTCATCGCCTGGGTCCGCTTCGTCCGCGACGGGGTCGAGGTCTCGATGTCCAAGCGCGCCGGGGAGTTCATCGCCCTCGACGACCTGCTGGCCGAGATCGGGGTGGACGCGGCGCGCTGGTACTTCGGCTCACGGGCGCACACGAGCGGGATCGACCTCGACATCGAGCTCGCCAAGAAGCAGTCCTCCGACAACCCTGTCTACTACGTCCAGTACGCCCATGCCCGGGTGGCGTCGATCCTGCGCAAGGCGGCCGCGAACGACCTGGCCCCTGCGGCCGGCGTGGAGGGCACGCTCTCAGGGGCGCCCGAGGCGGCGCTCGCCCGCGTCGTGGTCCGCCTCCCCGAGGTCGTCGAGGACGCGGCGGCGGCCCAGGAGACCCACGGGGTGACCGCGTACGCGACCGAGCTGGCGACGGCCTTCCATGCCTTCTACCGCGACGCGCGGGTCGTCGACCCGGCCGAGCCGGACCGGTCGCGCGCGCGGCTGGCCCTGGCCGAGGCGACCCGGATCACGCTGGCCAACACCCTCGGACTGCTGGGGATCTCGGCGCCCGACGAGATGTAGGGGCGCGGCGGTCGGCCGGTCGAGGCGCCGCGAGCGTCAGCCGGCCAGGCCCAGGGCTCCGGCCAGGCGTTCGATCGAGTTCATGTCCGAGGCGACGAAGACCGTCACCCGGTTCGTCGTCCCCGGGTCGATGAGGGCGGTCGATCCCGACAGCCTGGCCCGCGTCGTCCCCGCGGCCGCGGCGAATGCGGCGGCATCGGCCGGGGTGTCCCACACGGTCTGGAGCGCCAGCGCGAACGTGGCGCCGTTCGTGACGAGCACGAGCCGGTCGCCACCCCACCCGTCGGCCGCGGCTGATGCCGTGGCCGCATCGAGCCCGCCGACGGACTGCAGCCACGTGCGCAGCCCGAACTCGCCGAACGTGTCCTGGAGCTCCACCGTCCAGCCGGCACCGAGCCGCGTCGCGAGGTCGGCCGGTACGGGCACGACGACGGGTGCCTCGTGCGACGCGTACTTCTCGGGATGGAGGACCTGCTCGGTCGAGTCGGGGAGCCGGCTGAAGGCCTGGTTCACCGCATCCCAGCCGCTCTTGGCCTGGAGCCCCTGGACGAACGCCAGGCCGGTCGTGTACGGGAACATGAGCTGGGCCCGCATCGCAGGGGGCAGCTTCGCGAGCGCCGCCGCCTGCCCGGTGATGTCGCTCTGCGCGAGGTACTGAAGGAGCTGGACGGGCGTCAGCGCGGTCGACGCCCACTCGGTCATCACGAGCGTGGCATCCCCCTCCACGAGCGCCAGCCTGGCCAGGGACCGGTCGCCCTGGTCGCGGGCGTCGATGCCCAGCTTCGACAGGTCGAACGCCTGGTCCTGCAACGCGTGGTCGTACTCGTGGGCGAACGTGATCTGCTGCGCCACGCCGATGGCGCCGCTGGCCGACTTGACCGACATCGTCTTGGTCTCGGGATCGTAGAAGCCGATGACCTGGCCGGACAGCAGCTGGAGCTGGAGCTCCTTGAGGGATGCGTCCGCCGGGATCAGGCCGAGCGCCTTGTTGACCCGCTCGGAGGCGGCGATCTCCGCGGCTGGGTTGTCCTTGTCGAACGACGCCCGGAGGGCGGCGTCGAGCGCCGCCTGGTCGAGGATGACCGGGTCGACCGAGACCTTGGGCGGGAGGCCGCGGATCGCCTCGACCTGGCGCTCGATGCGGGCGTAGACGTCGGCCGGGGCCTCCGGCGTGCCGCGGTCCGCGGGCCCGCCGTCTGGACGGTGGGGCTCGCCGTGGGCGCGGGGCTGGGGACGCTCGTGCCGCAGCCGGACGCGACGAGGACGACGAGGAGGGCGGCCGCGAGGCCGGGAGAAGCGCTGGGACGGCGGAGCACGACCGGATGGTCGCACAGGGTCGACGGTGACGGCCCTGGCCCTTTTGGCTGCCCGCGAGCTGAGCTTATGTCCCTTTCTTAATCGCTTGCCCAGTTGTGGCTGAACGACGGCTCTCTACTGTTCGTTTCGGAACATCCTCCAACGTTCCACCCTCCCTCCCTCCGACGGGGAGCGCCGATTGGGCAGGCGCTCCCCGTCTTCCTTTGTCTGTGGAACGGCGATCTCGATGCCCCCGCGCGCCGGGCCACCCCGGCGCCTTCGCTCGCGAGCCTTGCCGCGCGATCCGGCCAGCGCCGCGTCACCGCGGCGCGACGCTGGGCAGTCCTGCGGGCGTGATCCGGGGTGCAGTCCCCTGTGTCAAAATCGAACGCATGGAACTCACCTGGTACGGGCGCACCTGCATCCGCCTGCGGGGCAAGGACGCAGTGGTGCTGGCGGACCCGTACCCGGCGGTCGTCGGTCCCACCGGACGAGGCGTGACCGCCGAGATCGTCACGTTCTCGCACCCCGATGACGCGCCCCCGAGCCGCGCCAAGGGCAAGCTCGCCCGCGACGGGAAGACGGTCCTGCCGACGAGCGTCGAGAACGCGTTCGTCCTCGATGGACCCGGCGAATACGAGGTCCGCGACGTCCTGGTGACCGGCGTCCGCACGTACCGCGACGATGCCAAGGGCAAGGAGCGCGGCCGCCAGACCGCGTTCGTCGTCGAGCTCGACGGGCTCCACACGATCCACCTCGGGGACATCGGCCACCTGCTCACCCAGGAGAAGATCGGCGACATCGGCTCGGTCGACGTGGCCTGCGTGCCGGTCGGCGGCGCATTGACCGCCACCCGGGCGGCCGAGCTCATCGCCCAGCTCGACCCGCGCATCGTCGTCCCCATGCCCGTGTGCGAGGACGAGGCGGCCTGCGAAGAGGCGCTGCGCATCTTCTTCCACGAGATGGGCGGCGCGGCCGGGCCGCCGGTTGCCCGCTTGGCGATCATCCCGTCGAGCCTGCCGACCGAGACGACGACGGTGCTCCTCGAGGCTCGCGGCAAGGCCTGACCGCGGTCGCCGCCCAGCGGGATTGCCCCGCCTCCTAGGCCCGTTCGTGGACGACGCGCCCTCGTTTGACGACGACCCGGGCCAGGTCCGCGCCGGGCCAGTACGGGATCTGGGCGGCGGTCGGCACGCCCCAGACAACGAGATCCGCCTGCTTGCCCGGCTCCAGGGACCCGACCTCGTCACCGAGCGCGAGCGCGTGGGCGGCATTGATCGTGACCGCGGTCAGCGCCTCCGCCGGGGTCATGCCGAGGGACAGGCAGGCGACTGTCATCGCCAGCGGCAGGCTGGCCGTCGGCGACGTGCCCGGGTTGAAGTCGGTGCCCAGCGCGATCGGCACGCCCGCCTTGATGAGCTGGCGGGCCGGCGCCAGGTGCCTGCTCATGAGGAACCAGGTCGTCGCCGGCAGGAGCGTCGCGACGACCGGCCGGTCCGAGTCGGCGGCCCGGGCGAGGGCCGCGATCCCGGCCTCGGACGGTGTCGCGAGGTGGTCGGCCGACGCGGCGCCAAGTTCGGCGGCCAGCTCCGCGCCGCCCGATGGCGCGATCTCGTCGGCGTGCAGGCGCGGCGCTCATCCCGTAGACCGCCGCGGCCTCCAGGACCCGCCGGCTCTGGTCGGCCGTGAACACGCCCTGCTCGCAGAACACGTCGCAGAACCGCGCCCGGCCCTGGGCCGCCACGCCTGGGATCTGATCCTCGATCACGCTCCGGACGTAGGCCTCCGTGCCGTCCGGCCGCGTCCGGAACTCGGCTGGGACGGCGTGCGCGCCGAGGAACGTCGGAACGACCTCGACCGGGCCCGAACGACCCAGCTGGTAGGCGATCTCGAGGAGGCGCAGCTCGGTCGGCAGATCGAGCCCGTAGCCCGACTTGGCCTCGATCGTCGTCGTGCCGTGGGACAGCATCTCGCCGAGCCATCGCCCGCCGTGCGCGGCGAGCGTTGCGTCGTCGGCCGCGCGGGTCGCCGCGACCGTGGAGAGGATGCCGCCGCCGGCGGCCAGGATCTCGAGGTAGCCCGCGCCCTTCTGGCGGAGGAGGAGCTCCTTCTCGCGTGTGCCGGCGAACAGGAGGTGCGTGTGGGCGTCGACGAGGCCGGGCGTGACCGTCCCGCCTCGGGCATCCAGGCGTGCGAACCGGGCGAGTGGCAGGCCCTGGCCATCGAGCTCCGCCTCGACGGTCGCCCTTGAGCCGACGGCCGCGATCCGCCCGTCCCAGCACGCGACCACCGGCGCCTCGGGTGCGCCGAGCCCACCGACCACGTCGGCGGCCAGGACCGCCGTCTCGCCCTGGGTCGCGCCGCGCCGGAGTCCGCCGGCCATCGTGACGATCTCGGCCGCGCCGATGACGAGCAGGCCGTTCATCGCGGACCCGCCGCGGCCACCGCGCCCGCCCGTGATGACCCGGAGGGTCACCGGGCCGACCGGGTCACGCCGAGGCCCTGGTCGACGCGGCCAGCCGGAGCTCGAGCGCCTGCATCGGGGTGTGGTCGCGCAGGCCGATGGAGGCCGCCGCGATCGCCAGGCGCTCCTCGATCGGGGCGTCCGCGGGCGCGCCGGCGTGGTCCGCGACGTCGAGGAATGCCGCCAGCGGCATGAGCCCGATCAGCTCCGATTCGGCGACCGCGATCCCGTCGTGAGCCGCCTCGGCCCGGACCGTCTCCCAGACGAGCCAGAGCGGGGTGATCGAGAAGTCGAGCAGGTTCATCGAGACCTGGGCCCGGCGGGCGACGCCGCGCTCCGGCTCGTGGACCTCGAAGCCGTTCGCCTGGAGCCTTGGGCAGGCCGCCGCCCGACTCGCGGACCCGCCGGGCGATGCGCTTGGCGAGCTCCACGTCGTCGCTCGCGAGGTTGATGTTCCAGGCGATGAGGAACGGCCGCGCCCCCACCGCGACCGCGCCGGCCCGCGGATGCATCGTCGCCGGGCCGAAATCAGGCCGGCGCCCGGTCTGGTCGATCTCCTCCTTGAGGCCCTCGTACTGGCCGCGCCGGACGTCGGCAAGCTTGATCCGGTCCGACCGCGCGGCCGCGGCCGCGTACAGGTAGACGGGCAGGTCGTACCGGTCCGCGATCCGCTTGCCGAACGCGCGGGCCATCTCGACGCAGTCGTCCAGGGTCGTCTCGCCGAGGGGCACGAAGGGGATGACGTCCACCGCCCCGATCCGGGGATGCTCGCCGGAGTGGTCCTCCATGTCGATCTCGTCGATGGCCGTCGCAACGAGGCGGTCGAGCGCATCCGCGACCGGCGCGGCCTCGCCCGCGAGCGTGAACACGGTCCGGTTGTGGCTCGCGTCGCTCGTCCGGTCGAGGAGGTGCACCCCCGGTCCACTTTGGATGGCGTCGGCGAGCCGCTCGACCACGTCGAGCCGGCGGCCCTCGCTCACGTTGGGCACGGATTCGACGAGGAGGGTCACCGCCGTATCGTGCCACGTCCGGACGACCGCGCGACGCCTCCGACCCGGGCGCGGCAGCCCGACGGCCGTCGCGGCGCCTCAGGGGCCCGGCGCGACGCCTCGCGTGTCCACCCCTCGCCAGATCCAGACCCCGTCGACCGCCTCCGGAGGGCGGCCGAACAGGTCGGTGAAGAAGGCGATCATCGGCTGGGTCCGGGTCATCGGCCCGACGATGACGTCGGTGATGCCCTTGGCCCGGATGTCCGCAGCGACCTGGTCGCGAACGCCACCCCGGGCGACGACCACCACATCGTTCGAGGCATCCTGGATCGACTGCATGATCGAGAACAGCTGCGTCGGGTTCGGCCCATACCCGGCCCGCCCGTCGGGTCGGACGACGTAGGCGTACGCCTCGACCATCCGCGGCTCGTCGCCCGCGATCGCCGCCCAGAGCATGGGATCCGCTCCGGCCCCGTTGCGGAAGAACGGGGCGAAGAGGATCGTGGCGTCCGGCCGCATGCCTTCCTGGCCCCACCGCGAGAAGAACGCCGGGACGTTGTTCGTCGTCGAGCGCAGGGGCGCCGGCAGGACGACGAGGAGGGCCAGGCCGAGCACCGCGAGGCGCGGCGCCGCCCGGCGGAGGGGACCGCGCGCTGCGCCCTCGATGCCGAAGGCGACCAGCACCGCGACCGCGAGCCAGGTGAACACGACGAACCGGCTCGTGACGATATTCTCAAGGAGCGGGAATCCGCTGGCGAGGATCCACGGCATCGGGATCCCCGTCGAGGTGCCGCCGACGGCGAGGTGGCCGCCCATCGACAGGATGAGGATCGCCAGCCCGCCGATCGCGGCGGTCCGGATGCGGACGTCGCGCCGGCCGACGATCGCGATCACGGCAAGCACGACGATGAGGGGCAATCCCAGGTACGCGTCGGCTTCGTGGGTGAGGACGCTGAACTCGGACGAGATCCGGGTCGCCTCGGGCGGCGCGAAGAACTGGAAGCGGGTCGGCACCACGAGGTTGAGCAGGTCCGTCGAGAACGCGCGCAGGTCGATCAGCCCCTCCGTGATCCGTCCCGGACCCAGGAACTGGACCGAGAGGGGCCACGCACCGAGGATCCCGAGGGTGAGCGCCGCGAACCCGAGCGCCGTCGCGAGGCGCGGCAGCACGGCGCGGATCTGCGACCGCCGCTGGACGGCCAACAGGGCGAGGACGATGACGCCGGCGATCGCGGTCGTGGCGAGGATCTCCTCGGTCGTCAGGAGCTGCAGGAGGCCGAGCAGGCCGAGGACGATCCCCAACCGGCGTGGTGAATGCCTGCGCCGGACGAGCAGGTCGTCGAAGACGAGGAGCACGAGCGGCGGCAGCCACGCCAGCGCGAGGTCGAGATGCAGCGAGGCGTGGGAGATGACGTACGGCGAGAACCCGTAGACGGCCCCGCCGACCAGCGGCGCCAGCGATCCCTCGACGTACCGCCCGACGACCAGCCGCGCCGCCAGGGCGCTCGCGACGATCGCCCCGAGGATCAGCACGTTGTAGGCGAGGATCGGACCGGCAAGCAGGGTGACCGGGGTGGCGATCAGGCTCCACGGCAGGATCGACGTGTTCCACATGAGGTTCACGCCGTCCGGAGCGTTGAGCTGGTGGGTGAACAGGGGATCCACCCCGTGGCTGATCGCGTATGGCACCCAGCGGACGAACCACATGGTCTGCTCGGGATCGCAGCAGCCGCCGATCCAGCGGGTCGTGGGTGCCGCCCAGGCATCCCACGTCACGAGGAGCGCGCCGATCAGGTAGAGCAGCGAGAGCCTGGAGCCCCGCCCGCCCCTCCGAGACGCGCGTCGCCAGGCGGCCGGGGAGCGTGTCGGGCCGCGCCAGGTCAGTCACGCCGCCGATGGCCCATCCCTCGCGAGCGGAGTCGTCCTCGCCGGCGAGTATCGCGGACGGGTCCGGCGTCCGCCAAACGATCGCTCCATCGCCGTCGACATCTACTAACGACTGTTAGACAATCTGCTAACAGGCGGCCGTCGGCTGCCCGACCCGGTCCGGCCCAGAGGATCCCGTGTCGCTGTCCCCTCCCGAGACACCGCCCCCGCTCGAGCCTTCGCCCCCGCCGGTCGATGAAGGTCGCGACGTGCCCTCGGCGCCGCCGCCGGTCCGGACGTCCCGCCTGGGCCTCTGGCGCCACGGCGACTTCGTCAAGCTCTGGACGGCCTCGACGATCAGTCTTTTCGGCAGCCAGGTGAGCATGATCGCCATCCCGGCGATCGCGATCCTCACCCTGAAGGTGAGCCCGTTCGAGGCGGCCATGCTCGGCTTCTTCGAGATGCTGCCGTTCATCCTGTTCGCCCTCCCGGCGGGCGTCTGGGTGGACCGGCTGCGCCGGCGGCCGATCCTCATCGCCGGCGACGTGGGCCGGGCGATCGCGCTCGGGACGATCCCCATCGCGTTCGCGGCCGGCGCGCTCACGATCTGGCAGCTGTACCTCGTGGGCTTCGTGACCGGGATCATGACCGTGTTCTTCGACGTCGCCGACCAGAGCTACCTGCCGTCGCTCCTGGAGGCGGACCAGCTCGTCGAGGGCAACTCCAAGCTGCAGGTCAGCGTCTCGGCCGCCCAGATCGGCGGGCAGGGCGTGGGCGGCGCGATCATCGCCCTCGTGACGGCGCCGTTCGCGGTCCTCGCAGACGCCGTCAGCTTCCTCGGCTCGGCCGTGCTCATCTTCCTGATCCGCAAGCCGGAAAGCGCGATACCGGAACGGACGGCGGCCGCCGACGGCAGCCGCGGGCCGGGCATGCGGACCGAGATCGCGGAGGGCCTGCGCTACGTCCTTGGCAACCGGTACCTGCGCCACATCGCCGCGTCCACCGCAACCTCGAACCTGTTCAACAGCCTGATGTTCTCGATCTTCTTCGTGTATGTGTTCCGGACCCTGGAGCTCACGCCACTCACGATCGGGCTCGTGGGCGGCCTCGCGAACACGGGCTTCCTGATCGGGGCGCTGATCGCCGGACGGTTCGGCCGCCGGATCGGGGTTGGCCGGGCGATCGTCCTCGCATCGGCGACCGCCGGGTCGTTCCAGCTCCTCATCCCCCTCGCGCCCGAATCGGCGACGGCGATCCCGTTCATCTTCGTCTCGATGTTCGTGGTCAGCGCGATGGTCGTGATCTACAACGTGAACCAGCTCTCATTGCGCCAGGCGATCACGCCAGAACGGATGCAGGGCCGGATGAACGCCACGATGCGGTTCATCGTCTGGGGCACGATGCCGATCGGGATCGTCGTCGGCGGGATCCTCGGCTCCACGATCGGGCTGCACGCGACGCTGTGGGTCGGGGCGATCGGCGGCTTCTTCGCGTTCGTGCCGGTGTTCCTGTCACCGGTCCGCTCGCTGCGCGAGATCCCGACGGAGCCCGTCTAGCGGAGTCGAGCATGGCGGCGGCGGTCGGGCCTGGCGGCGCCTCAGCCGCGGTCGGACATCGGGACTCGGACCCCGCGGTCACGGGCGACCTCGAGCGCCCGCTCGTAGCCCGCGTCGGCGTGGCGGATGACGCCCATGCCGGGGTCCGTGGTGAGGACCCGCTCGAGCTTGCGCGCGGCCAGCTCCGTGCCGTCCGCCACGACCACCATCCCGGCGTGCTGGGAGTAGCCGATCCCAGTCCCGCCACCGTGGTGGATGCTCACCCACGTCGCCCCGGCCGCGGTGTTGACGAGCGCGTTGAGGAGTGGCCAATCGGCGATCGCGTCGGAACCGTCGCGCATCGCCTCCGTCTCGCGGTTGGGTGATGCGACCGAGCCCGCGTCGAGGTGGTCGCGCCCGATGACGATCGGCGCGGCCACGGCCCCGGTCCGCACGAGCTCGTTGAACGCCGCCCCGGCCTTGGCCCGCTCGCCGTAGCCCAGCCAGCAGATCCGGGCGGGCAGCCCCTGGAACGGCACCTTGGCCTGGGCCATCTCGATCCATCGGCGCAGGCCGGCGTCGTCGGGGAACAGCTCCAGGATCGCCCGGTCCGTCGCGGCGATGTCCGCCGGGTCACCCGACAGCGCCGCCCACCGGAATGGGCCACGCCCCTCGCAGAACTGGGGCCGGATGAAGGCCGGGACGAAGCCCGGATAATCGAACGCGTCCTCGACGCCCGCGTCCCGGGCCATCGCCCGCAGGTTGTTGCCGTAGTCGAAGACGATCGACCCGGCGGCCTGGAATGCGAGCATCGCCCGAACGTGGTCGGCCATCGAGCGGGTGGAGCGGCCGATGTAGACGTCGGGCTGGGCCGCGCGCAGGGCCGCTGCATCGTCCAGCGAGATCTCGGCCGGGACGTAACCGGCGAGCGCGTCGTGGGCCGAGGTCTGGTCCGTGACGACGTCGAACCGTTCGCCGCGCCGGACGAGGGCGGGCTCGACCTCGGCCGCGTTGCCGACGAGCGCGATCGACAGCGGCGTCCCGGCGGCCGCCGCGGCACGCGCCCACTCGAGCGCCTCGTCGACGGAGGCGGTCGACCGGTCCACGTAGCCGATCTCGAGGCGGCGCGTGGCCCGGACCTCGTCGACCTCGATGGCCAGGCAGACGCCCTCGTTCATCGTCACGGCCAGCGGCTGGGCGCCGCCCATCCCGCCGAGGCCCGCCGTCAGCACGACCCGGCCACGGAGCGTCCCGCCGAAGTGCTGGCGGGCGAGCTCGGCGAACGTCTCGTAGGTGCCCTGGAGGATGCCCTGGGTCCCGATGTAGATCCACGACCCGGCGGTCATCTGGCCGTACATCGTCAGGCCTGCCCGTTCGAGCTCGCGGAACACGTCCCAGGTGGCCCACTTGCCGACGAGGTTCGAGTTCGCGATGAGCACCCTGGGCGCCCACTCATGGGTCCGGAAGACGCCCACCGGCTTGCCGCTCTGGACGAGAAGCGTCTCGTCGTCGGCGAGCGCGCGCAGCTCGCGGACGATCGCGTCGAACGCCGCCCAGCTCCGCGCCGCCCGGCCGGTCCCGCCGTAAACGACGAGCGCGTCGGGATTCTCGGCCACTTCGGGGTCGAGGTTGTTCATGAGCATCCGCAGGGCGGCTTCCTGGCCCCAGCCGCGACAGCTCAGCTCCGGGCCGCGCGGCGCACGGACCGGTCGGGCGCCGGGCAGCGCGCCCGACGAGGCGCCGGAGACCGGGCTCACCGGAGGCCCTCGACGACGAGCTGCCCGAAGCGCTGGTCGCCGAGTGCGGAGATCGACACGATGACGTCCGCCGGCGACAAGTGGACGTGGTACGTCAGGACGCCGCCGACGCAGTGGCCGATGAACGTCTTGTGACCCGCGATCTCGGTCTCGGCGCTGTTCTGGGCGACGCCGCCGGCCTGGGAGCACGCGCCGCTGTCGAACGTCTCGCGCCAGCTCTTGAAATAGGCGTCGGAGAACACGCCGACCCGCAGGTGGACGACGCTGACGTAGGCCCAGTCGCTCGTGGTCGTGTCGATGGCGAGGGCCGCCGCGAGCGCCGATGCCTGGCCGGCCAGAGCCGGATCGGTCAGGTCATGCGCCTCGGCTTCGGCGTTCTCGACGAGCGGAGCGCCCTTGATCGAGGCCGGCAGGACCTTCAGGAGGAACGGGTCGATGACGATGGCCCCCGAGGCGCCGGCGGTCGTCGCGGCGAGCGATTGGGACGGCGAGGCGTCCGGCGTACCCGTCGCCGACGGAAGCTGCGAGGACTGCGCTGCCGTGCTCGGAGCGGCGGTTGGAGGTCCGGCTTGCGGCCGGGACAGGGCGAGATACGAGCCGGCGGCGACGCCGATCACGATGAGGACCGTCGCGAGAACGGTCGGGTTGAGGCCGCCCGGCCGCCGGGGACGTCCCTGGGTCACGAACCGGCGACCCGCTCCGGGTCGGCATCGGGGCGGACGAACGCGGATTCGTAGAACTGGATCGGGTTGCCCTCGGGATCCCAGAAGAAGCAGAACGCGCCCCAGGCGGTCCGCACGACGTCCTCGTTGCGCACGCCGGCGCTGGCCAGTCGGAGCATCGCCAGCTCCAGGTTGTCGACGATGACCTCGGGCACGACGCCGCCACGCCGGAAGTCCTTGGGCTCCTTGGACGCGAAGCCGCCCGCGATGAGCGACAGGCTCGTGCCCTGGGTGGCATCGAAGCGGACGAAGCGGGGCGTGCGATACAGGAGGCGGAGCCCGATGACGTCACGGTAGAAGACGAGCTCGGACTCGATGTCCTCGACGAAGATCAGGGCGCCCCGGACTTTGGAGACGCTCCCGAGTGCCTGGATCGATGCCATCGCCGACCTCCCTGGATCGCGCGGAACAGGCGCGCGAACCGCAGGCGCCGACGTTACCACCGGGCGCCCCGGGCCGACGGGCGTCAGAGCTCGCGGCGCATCACCGGGAAGCGATCGTCGTCGACGGCCAGGCTGAAGCCCGCCGCAAGCCAGAACGCAGGAGTGGCGGCGCTCGTCGCATCCGGGTCGCGGCCGGCTTCCGGATAGGTCTCGACCGCAGCGAACCCGCGGCCGGCCAGGTCGTCGCAGACCGCGGCGACAAGGCGCTTGGCGTGGCCGGCCCCGCGAGCGTCGCTCGTCGTG
Organism: uncultured Chloroflexia bacterium; assembly: GCA_963849405.1. Classification (GTDB taxonomy): domain Bacteria; phylum Chloroflexota; class Limnocylindria; order Limnocylindrales; family CSP1-4; genus C-114. Next base: position 256,823 of record CAWKHG010000005.1, on the reverse strand, counting down.
GCGATGCAGGTGATGACCGCCGGCAGCGGGGCATCGGGCAGCTGCGGATACAGCTCGCGGACCCGTGACGCGCGCGGGTACGCGGACAGCGGACCGAACTGGGCGTAGACGATCGGCATCTCGTCGAGGAGCAGGACCTTGGCGTAGCTCCCGAAGATGCCCCGGCCGCGCAGGAGGTGGGCCAGCTTGCGCGGCGTGTCGGGTGCCAGGGCGGCGCGGACCGGGGGCGGCGGCGCGAACGGGTTCGCGACGATCTCGTCGGCGTCGGCTGCGAACGGGTTGAACGCCGGGCCTTTGGCGGCGGGGAGGAACGGGTTCACCGCGGGTTCGTCGGCGTCGTCGTCGGCGAATGGGTTGAGCGGCCGGGCCGGCGGCCTGGGCGCGGCCGCGGCGATCGAGCGGGCAAGGCGGGAGCCGCGATCGGCGTCCTCCCAGTAGTCGCAGCTCCGGTGGTCGAACTGCGGGTCCGCGCACGGGGGCAGCAGCCCGAACGTGGGCTCATCCGTGACGTCCTCGATCCGGAATGCGGCCACGGCCGTGCCCTACTCGGCGGCGAGGGCCGCCAGCTCGCCGCTGCGGACGAGGGCGGTCGCGGCCGCGATGTCCGGCCCCTGCTCGCGGTCCACCGTGAGATGCGGGACGACGGCGCGCAGGCGGGCGTGGGCGGCCGCGACCCCGGCGCCCGGCGCCGCGCCGGGGACGAGCTCGAGGCGGAAGTCGAGCGCCTGGGCGGCACAGAGGAGCTCGATCGCCAGGACCCGCTCGACGTTCTCGAGGACCATGCGTGCGTGCCGCGCGGCGATCGAGCCCATCGACACGTGGTCCTCCTGGTTGGCCGATGTCGGGATGCTATCGGCCGACGCCGGATGGACGAGCACCTTGTCCTCCGAGACGAGGGCCGCGGCCGTGTACTGGAGGATCATCAGGCCACTGTTGGTGCCGGCGTCGGCGACGAGGAACGGTGGCAGGCCGCCGTTGAGCCGCGCGTCCACGAGAAGTGCCGACCGCCGCTCCGAGATCGACCCGAGCTCGGCGATCGCCAGCTTGGCCATGTCGAGCGCGAGCGCGATCGGTTCGCCGTGGAAGTTGCCGCCGCTGATGACCAGCCCGCCGCCGGTCGCCATCGTCTCCGGATCGACGCCGGCCCCGCCGGGGAAGACGAGCGGGTTGTCGGTGGCCGAGTTGAGCTCGATGTCGAGGACGCGCCGGAGATGGTCGAGGACGTCGCGCACCGCTCCGTGGACCTGCGGCACGCAGCGCAGCGAGTACGGGTCCTGGACCTTGTGGGCGCCGGCGTGATGGCTCGCCTGGAGGCCCGAGTCGCGGAGGACGTGGCGCAGCTCGCCGGCCACCGCGATCTGGCCCGGGTGGGGCCGGGCGAGCTGGTAGGCGGCGGCGAACGCGACATCGGTGCCCAGCAGCGCCTCGACCGACATGGCGGCGATGACGCTGGCGGTTCGCCCGAGCCGGTCGGCGTCGGCCAGGAGCAGGGCCCCGATCGCGCTCATCATCTGAGTGCCGTTCAGGAGCGCGATCCCCTCCTTCGCGCCGAGCTCCAACGGCTCGAGGCCGGCCTCCTTGAGCGCGAGCAGTGCAGGCACCCGCTGGCCGTGGAACTCGACCTCGCCGCGGCCGATCAGCGGGAGCGCGAGGTGGGCGAGCGGGGCCAGATCGCCCGATGCGCCCACGCTGCCCTGCTCCGGCACGACCGGATGGATCCCCGCCTCGAGGAACGCGAGCAACCGGTCGACGATCAGCGTCCGGCAGCCGCTGTGGCCCAGGGCCAGCGTGTTCGCCCGCAGGAGGAGCATCGCCCGAACGACCTCGCGCGGGAACGCCGGGCCCACTCCTGCCGCGTGGCTCATCAGGAGGTTCTCCTGGAGCCGTCCGCTGAGGACCGGGTCGATGGAGGTCGTCGCCAGGTCGCCGAACCCGGTCGTCACCCCGTAGACGACCGCACCCGCCGCGACGAGTCCGTCGATGACGTCGCGTGCCTCCTGCATCCGGGCGCGAGCGTGAACGTCCAGGGCGGCCGTGGCACCGTGACGGGCGACCGCTTCGACGTCGGCGATCGTCAGATCCGCCCCGGTGAGGACGATCGGGCCCGCCTGGCCACGCTGACCGGGCGATGCCGATGGGTGATCCGGGACGAAGTGCGGCTCGCCGGTGTGGGTCACCGCGCGAGCATAGCCCGCCCGGAGCGCGTGGTCCGGCACGCCCGGGGCTCGCCGCCCCTTTCGGGTGGACCCGCTCGGCTATGCTGCCCCCGCCGTGCTGTCCTTCATCGACACGATCGTCATCCCGTTCCTCAACACCCTGTACGGAGCCGTCGGCTACCTGGGCGTGATGGCCGCCATGGCGATCGAATCGGCGATGATCCCGCTGCCCTCCGAGCTGATCCTCCCGTACGCCGGCTTCCTCGTGTCCGACACGAGCCAGATCGAGCCGCTGACGCGGGGGCCGTGGTCGTTCTGGGTCGTCGTGGTCTTCGCGACGATCGGCAACACGATCGGCTCGTGCATCGGCTACGCGATCGGGGCCTGGGGCGGGCGGCCGTTCCTGCAGCGCTGGGGCCGCTACCTGCTCATCCGCGAGCACGAGATCGACGCCGCCGAGCGGTTCTTCGCCAAGTACGGATCGGCCACCGCGTTCCTGAGCCGGCTCCTGCCGGTCGTCCGAACGTTCATCAGCTTCCCGGCCGGCGTGGCCCGGATGCCCATCGGGCGGTTCATCGCCTATTCGACGGCCGGGGCATTCCTGTGGTCGATCGCGCTCGTGTGGGCCGGCACCCAGCTGGGCGCCCACTGGGTGGACATCCGGCACGCGCTCCAGCCGTTCGACCTGCTCATCGTCCTCATCGTCGGCCTGCTCCTCCTGCTGTTCGTCTGGTGGCGCCTGGGCCGTCCGGGCTGGCGCTCAGGGCGAACGGGAGCCTGAGCGAGCCCCGGAGTGCCCGACCTCGTCGCGTGCAGCCACTGCGGCGTGGAGGTCCCCGTCGGGCGGTTCTGCGTCCGATGCGGTGAGCCGCAGGTCGCCACGACCGGCGCCGTCGAGGGCGCGGGACCGGCCACGGCCGCGGGCGGCGCGGGCCGGCGCCGGATGGGCTCGTTCGCCGCCGCGCCGAACGAGCGGGTCTTCGGACCGAGCCTCGTGTCGACCTTCTTCCCGCGCCTGCCGCGCAGCGACCTGGGCTCGTTCCGACTCGGCCTGGCCCTCGGGATAGGGCTCATCGCCGGGTTGACGCTCGCCGGCCTCTACCCGATCGCGCTCGCAGTCGCCGCGGCCGTGGTACCCGCGCTCATCGTGGTCTACGTCTACGCCGTCGATGTCTACGAGGACGAGCCACTCACCGTCCTGGTCGGCACGGTCGCCTGGGGACTCGTGACGGGCGCGCTGTTCGGGTTCGCGACCGCGGGCCTGACGGCCACCTCGCCTGACTCCCAGCCGACGCCGGCCGACGCGCTCCTCCAGGGCGTCGCCCTGCCCATCCTCGGCGGCGCCATCGCCATCGTGGGCCCGCTCCTGCTCGTCCGCCGACCCGTCTTCAACGACGTGCTGGACGGGGTGACCTTCGGTGCCACGGCGGGCTCCGTCTTCCTCGGCGCGCAGACGCTCGCCGGCGCGTCGGGCCTGCTCTCGGGTGGGCTGCGGCCGGTGGGTGCCGCCGGCCCGTGGCTCGTCCAGCTGCTGACGGTCGGCGTGGCCCAGCCGATCCTCTCGGCGGCGGTCGCCGCGATCGTCGCGGGCACGATCTGGCTCCGGGTCCGGGCGCCCGCCCGCGACCGGCAGGCGATGGGACCCGTGAGCAACCCGTTCGTGGCGATCCTCGCCGGCGCCGTCGTGCTGGGCGCCGCCGGCATCGGCCGTTTCGTCCTCCCGTCCATCGCCGCTCTCGTCTGGCTGGTCGTCCTGGCCGCCGTCGCCCTCGTCTGGATGCGCCTCCTCATCCACCTCGGGCTCCTGCAGGAAGCCGCCGAGATCGAGATCGGCCCGCAGGTCGTCTGCCCCGAGTGCGGCGCGCTGACGCCCCACCACACGTTCTGCATCTCCTGCGGCATCGCGCTGCGGGCGCTGCCGCGGGTGTCGTCCCAAGGGGCCGAGCCTGCCGCCGAGGCGGACGCCGAGCCTCCCGCCCACCCCGGCGGCGATGAACCGGGCGCGGAGGGTTCCCCGTGACCGCCGCCCAGTGGGCCGCCGCGGGCCGCGCCAAGCCCCCGGCGCGTCGCGGGACCTCGATCGGCCTCTTCCTGTTGATCATCGTGATCATCGGCCTCGGCACAGCCGCCCTCGTCCAGGTGCTCACCCCGCCGCCGGAAGCGCCACCCTGCGTCGACGGCCGGGCCTGCTCCGGACCCCCCGCCGCCCCCAGCAACCTGCCGGTCGGCGACACCGGGTCGGCCCCACCGCCGCGGGTCCCGGTGACCGGCCCCGATACGGCGCCGGCGCTGACGACCGGGTCGACCTGGCTGAGCCGGGATCTCGCATTCAGCCTCGAATACGAGCCCCAGCTCTGGGCGGTCGCAGATGAAGACGGTGGCGCGACCCTGCTCCGCGGCCAGCGCGGGTCGCTCCGGAACGCATCCCTCCTGGTCGAGGGTGCGTCGCTCGCCAGCGGCGCCCCGGAGCAGGCCCTGCAACGCCGGGTCGACGCCCTGTCGGAGTCCATCGTCGGCCTGGCCGAGGACACGGATCTCGCGGCCCGGATCCTCGGCGCGAACATCGGCTACGTCGACGGCGTGGGGGCCGTCTACGGCGGCGCGACAGATACGCCCCAGGGACCCCGGTCCCGCGCTCGCGTTGCGGTCCTCGCGGCCAGCGACGGGCACCTGGTCCTGACGGCCACGCTGGTCCTCGTGGGCGGCGATGACGACGACTGGGATGGCGTCCGCCAGGCGGCCGACAGCGTCCTCAATACGGTCCTGTGGGCGTCCGCCGCAGCGGACGAACGGGCCGGCGCCGGTTCTGGCGGCCGCCACCCACCGCGGCGCAGCCGTGCGGGCCCGGGCGCGCCGGAAACCGCGGGGGCCGTCGACCTGGGCCCGGCCGAGCCGGAACGCACGATCGAGCTGACGCTCGCGCTGTTGCCCCGCGATCCCGACGGACTGGCCCGCTACACCGCGGCGATCGTCGATCCATCGTCGCCCGACTACGGCCGCGTCCTCACCCCCTCGGCGATCGGCGATCGCTTCGGGCCAGAGCCGTCGTCGATGGCTCACCTCGCCGAAGGCCTCGAACGCGCCGGCCTCACGGTCGTCGGCGGCGCGCCCCAGCGCACCACGCTCCGGGTCAGCGGCCCGATCCGCGCCGTGGAGGCGCTCTTCGCCACTCGCCTCGAGCGGTATCGCGACCCCGACGGGCGGACGTACCTCGCGCCGCTCGTGACGCCCCAGGTCCCCGCAGCGCTTCGCCGACACGGTCGACGCCGTCCTCGGCCTCGACGGGCGCCAGCGCATCCGGCCGGCCTCCGGCTGGCGGCAACCGATGGGCACGCCGCTCGGTCCGGCCGCGGCGGCTCCCCGGTTCGGCCTGCGTCCGGCCGACGTCGCCTCCGCGTACGACCTGCTGCCACTCCAGAAGGCCGGCCTGGACGGCAGCGGCCAGACGATCGCGATCGTCTCGTTCGACGCGATCGACGACGCGACGATCGCCGCCTTCGACCGGGAGACCGGGACTCAGCGGCCAGAAGGTGATCCACGTCCCGGTCAACGGCGGCACGCGGCCGGGTGAGGGCTCGTCCGAGGTCGCCCTCGACATCGAGGTCATCCGGTCGGTCGCGCCGAAGGCCCGGATCATCAACTTCGAGGCACCCAACGACGGGACGTCCTTCGCCGACGTCATCGATGCGATCGTGGCCGACGGGCGGGCCAAGACGATCTCGATCAGCTGGGGCCAGTGCGACGTCCCGCGGAGCGTGTCGGCCGCCACGCGACGGGCCGACGAGCGATCCTTCCAGGCGGCGGTCGCGGCGGGCATCACGATCTTCTCCGCGTCGGGCGACTTCGGTGCCTTCGACTGCCGAGCCAACCATCCGGACGACCTGGACCTCACGACCGACTGGCCGAGCGGAAGCCAGTACGTCGTTGCGGTTGGCGGGACCCGGCTCGGCCTCCGGACCTCGGGTGGCTACTTCGCCGAGGAAGGCTGGGAGGACACGCTCGAGGGCTCCGGGGCGGGTGGCGGGATCGCCGTCCGCGGGCCGCGGCCGGCCTGGCAGGTCGGCGCCGGCGTCGATCTCCCCGGTTCGGCCGGGTTCCGTCTCATCCCGGACGTGGCGGCCGCCGCGGATCCCGACTCGGGCTTCTACTCGGTCTGGCGGGACAGCGACGACAGCCTCGTCCAGGGCTCGATCGGCGGCACGAGCGCCGCGGCCCCGTTCTGGGCCGGGTCGATGCTCCTCGTCCGGCAGGCCGCCGCCGCGGCCGGCAAGCAGCCGCCGGGCTTCCTCGCGCCGATGTTCTATCGCGTGGCCGCCTCCGATCCGCAGGCGTTCCACGACGTCACCCGCGGCGGCAACCTGGGCTACGACGCGGGACCCGGCTGGGACGCCGCCACGGGCCTCGGCTCGCCCGACATGGCCCGCCTGCTGAACGCGCTCCTCGACACGCTTCCCTGATCCGAGGGCGCGAGTTCGCCCTCAGGCGCGGGGGCGTTCGTGCTCGCGCTCTTCGGGCGTGGGCGCCGAGCGGAAGAGCCGGTACAGGATGAGGTCGTAGGCGATCTTGAGCCCGCCCGCGATGTAGAACGGCACGGCTGCCAGCGAGGCCATGCCGACGAGCGGCGCGGCGATGAGCGGCGAGATTGCGGAGCCAGTCGTCCGCGCGATGCCGGTCACCCCGGCCGCGGCCGAGCGCTCGTCCGGGTCCACGACTGAGATCGTGTAGCTCTGGCGGGTCGGCACGTCCATCTGGCTGATCGAGAAGCGGGCCAGCAGGACGATGACCGCGAGGGGGAGGCTCGGCATGAGGGGGACGAGGATGAGCAGCACGTTCGATGGCAGGTGGGTGAATACCATCGTGTTGATGAGCCCGAACCGGGCCGCCAGGCGCGCGGCCGACAGGGCGGAGATCGCCGCGAGGATGTTGGCCGCGAAGAAGATGCCGCCGAGGAGCGCGGGTTCGACGCCCCAGCGGAGATGGAACCAGTACGCCATGAGGCTCTGGGTGACGAAGCCGCCGGCGAATGCATCGAGGCTGAAGACGGCCGACAGGCGCAGCACGACTCGGCGCGACTTGTGCAGGCCGAAGATGTCCACCGGTTCGCGGCTGCGTTCCTCGGCCGGGACCTCGATCGCGGGCGTCAGCCGCAGGAAGCCGGCCGCCAGGAGGATGCCGACGAGGGCATAGCCGATGACGATCGCGCGGTAGGCATCGAGCGGGGCCGAGCCGCCGGCGAGCAGCATCTGGGCGAGGAGACCGGCCGCCAGGGCACCCACCGCGCTCGCGAGCTGGCCGGCCAGGTTGTACCAGGCGAGGACGCTCGTGCGCCGCCCGGCGGGGAGTCGCTGCGTGAGCGAGGCCTGCTCGACCGCCAGGAACGGACCGACCTCGTTGCCGGACGGCGAGATGACCCCGATCGTGGCCGCCAGGAGCAGCAGGAGCGGATCTCGCACGGCCGCGAACACGGCCCCGGCGCCGACCATCAGCACGGCCCCGACGATGAGGACGAGGCGCCGGCCGACCCGGTCGGCGTGGGTGGTGAGCCAGAGGCTGATGATCGTGTCGCCGACGAGGGTAAGAGCGAGGATGAGCCCGATCTGCAGGTCCGGGATGCCCAGGGCCGCCAGGTAGAGCACGAGCACGACGGCCAGGAACCCGTACCCGAACATCCGCGCGGCCCGGGTGAGGAAGAGGATCCGGCCGTCGTGGTCCAGGTCCGCGATCGGGAGGGTCACTCCCACGGGACGGCGTCGGCGGGCCGGACGTGCTCCAGGTCGTTGAGAAGCAGCAGGCGGGCATCGGTCGGGCCGACGCCGTGCTCGAAGCGCAGGGCGGTCAGGTTGACCTGGCCTTGCTGGAAGCGCAGCCGGAACTCCCGGATCGGCAGGTCGAGCGCCACGCACACGAGGATCCGGTTGAAGCTCGAATGGGCTACCGCCAGCACGGGCGGCGCGTCCGGATCGGCCTGGTCGTGGGCATCCGAGTGGGCGACGAGCAGGTCGACGAGGAAGCTCCGCGCGCGGGCGGCCACGTCGTTGGCCGACTCGCCATCCGGGCAGCGGATCATGGCCGGGTCGACCTCCCACGCCCGTCGGCGCTCGGCGTCCCGCTCATCGATCTGGGCGTAGGTCAGGCCCTCCCATGCGCCGTAGTCCATCTCGACGAGGCGGGCGTCGGTCTCGACCTCGACAGGCGCACCGAGCCGCGGCGCGACGATGCGGGCCGTCTCCTGCGCCCGCCGGAGCGGACTCGCGATCACCCGCTCGAAGGCGAACCCGCGCACGCGGTTCGCGAGGGCCTCCGCCTGGGCTCGGCCGGCGCTCGAGAGCTCGATGTCGATGCGCTGGCCGAGGTGCTGCTCCGGCAACGACCGGGGGGTGAGGCCGTGGCGGGTGAGCACGAGTGTCAGCACGGAAGCGGCACCTCTGTCTCGGTGGTCGGGCCAGTGTAGGATGCCTGCGGAGGTCCGGAACCCGATGAGCGACACGCCCACGCCAGCCGCCGACGCCACCGTCGCGGATGCGCACGCGCCCGATCACGCCACCGGCCACGGCGACGATTCGCATGGCCACGCAGGGAACGATCTCGGCCCGTTCGACGTCGTGATGTGGACGTTCGGCGTCGTGGGGGTCGTGCTCGGGATCCTCGTCTGGGCAGCCCTCGCGATCGCCACGACGTCGATCTAGAACCCGCTCCTCGGGGTCGTCGTGCGCAATACCTTCCGGGCGATCCGTGCCTCGGTCGCCGCGATCGTCGTTTCGGCCGGGCTCCTGACGAGCTGGCTGGCCCTCCCCCAGAGCGTCGCGGCGTGCTCGTGCGCGACCGGGTCGATCGTCGAGTTCGCCAAGTTCGAGGGGGCAGTCGTCTTCAGCGGGCTCGTCGGGCCCAGGGATCCGATCGGTCTCCAGGTCGCCGTCGACCGCTGGTTCGCCGGTCCACGGGTCGCCGCGCTCGTTCACCTCGATCCTGCCTACCTCGACCGTGACAGTGCGGGCTGCGGAGTCCCTGCACCGCCGGCTGGATCGCGCTGGCTCTTCGGCGGCTCGCGCCAGCCGGGGAGCGACCTCATCTCGATCAGCCTCTGCTCGCCGCAGGGTGACCTCGCCACGCCCGAGGGTCAGACGCTCCTCGCCGACGCCGCGAAGGCCTTCGGCGGTGTTCCCGTTGCTCCGCCGCCGGCCGCACCGGTCACGTCAGCGGGGCCATCGGGACCTGTCCCGAGCGAGCCACTCGCGACCGTGGCCGGCGTCGTGCCCTTCCTGGCCATCGGCGTGAGCGCCGTCCTCGTGGCCGGGGTTGTCGTCCTGGTGGTGGCGTTCGCCCGCAGGCGGCGCGCACCCGACTGAGGTCCTGCGCCGGCCGCCGGCCGCCGGCCCCGCCCCGGCCCGGTCCGGCCCGGATCAGAAGAGTCCGACCACCTCGCCGTTGGCGTCGATGTCGATGTTCTCGCCGCCCGGCCGGGTGGGCAGGCCGGGCATCGTCCGCATGTCGCCGAGGTAGGCGGTCACGAACCCGGCGCCGGCGGCAAGCCGGACGTCCCGGATCGGCACCCGGAAGCCGGTCGGTCGCCCGAGCAGCAGCGGATCGTGGCTCAGCGAGTACTGCGTCTTGGCCATGTTGACCGGCAGGTTCCCGAAGCCGAGGCCTTCGATCTGCTTGATCGCCTTCGCGGCCGCCGGCAGCAGGTCGACCCCGTCCGCGCCGTAGATCCGTTCGGCGACCGTCTCGATCTTCGTGGCGATCGGAGCGTCGTCGGGATAGAGGAACGCGAAGTTCGGGGCGCCCTCCTCGGCCGCCGCCCAGACCGCCGCGGCCAGGTCCTCGGCCCCCTTGCCGCCGTCGACGAAATGGGTCGAGAGGACCGCATCGCGGGCACCGGCGGCCAGCGCCGCCTCGCGGATCGCCTCGTGCTCGGCCGGGTGTATCCGTCGGGAACGCGTTGATCGCCACGACCGCCGGCACGCCGAAGACCCGGATGTTCTCGATCTGCTTGGCCAGGTTGGCAGCGCCGGCCCGGACGGCGTCCACGTCCTCGACGGACAGCGCGGCGTCGAGCGGCTTGCCGGCCACGATCTTGCCGACCCCGCCGTGCATCTTGAGTGCCCGGACGGTAGCCACGACGCACGCGGCATCGGGCTTCAGGCCGGAGGTCCGGCACTTGATGTCGAAGAACTTCTCGGCGCCCATGTCCGCCCCGAAGCCGGCCTCGGTGCAGACGATGTCGTTCGTCACGAGCGCAAGGCGATCGGCCAGGATCGAGTTGTTGCCATGGGCGATGTTCCCGAACGGGCCGCAGTGGACGAAGGCCGGCCCGCCCTCGAGGGTCTGGAGCAGGTTCGGCTTGATGGCGTCGCGGAGCAGGACGGTCATCGCGCCGGCGACCCTGCAGGTCCTCGGCCGTGACGGGATCCCCGTTCGTGGTGGTCGCCAGCACGATCCGCCCGAGGCGCGCGCGCAGGTCATGCAGGTCGGACGCCAGGGCCAGGATCGCCATGACCTCGGACGCGACCGTGATCTGCCACTCGGACTCGCGGGCAGGCCCGTTCTCCTTGCCGCCGAGCCCCACGATGACCTTGCGGATCGCCCGGTCGCTGATGTCGACGACGCGCGGCCACACGATCGAGCTCGGCTCGATGCCCAGCGGGTTCTTGTGGTGGAGGTGGTTGTCGAGGAACGCCGCGGCCAGGTTGTGGGCCGCGCCGATCGCGTGGTTGTCGCCGGTCAGATGGAGGTTGAAGTCCTCCATGGGGATGACCTGGCTGTAACCGCCGCCGGCCGCCCCGCCCTTGATCCCGAACACGGGGCCCAGGCTCGGCTGGCGGATCGCCACGGCCGCCTGCTTGCCGATCCGGTTCAGGCCCTGGGTCAGGCCGATCGTCGTGGTCGTCTTGCCCTCGCCGAGCGGGGTGGGCGTGATCGCGGTGACCACGACGTACTTGCCACGGGGGCGCTCGGCCTCCAGCCGGGTGATCGCCGACAGGCTCACCTTGGCCTTGATCGGCCCGTAGAGCTCGAGCTCGTCGTCGCGCAGGCCGAGGTCGCGCGCCACGTCGGCGATGGGCCGCGGGCGTGACCGAGCGGGCGACCTCCAGGTCTGACGGGAAGGCGCTCACAGCCGGAACCCGACCATCGCCGGCCGCGCGCACCCTCGGGCCCGGCGATTCGGAGCGAGCCTGCTCCTCCGCGGCGCGGATCAGGTGGGTCATGAGCAGCGCATTCGTGACCGGTCCCACGCCGCCGGGCACGGGCGTGAGCGCGGAGGCGACGCCGCCGACCGATCCCGCATCGACGTCGCCGACGATCCGATCCCCGACGACGTTGATCCCGACATCGACCACGACGGCACCTCGCTTGAGCATCTGACCCTTGATGAGGCCGGGCTTCCCCGCGGCGACCACGACGATGTCCGCATCGCGCAGGTGCGAGCCGAGATCGGTCGTATGGGAGTGGCAGATCGTCACGGTCGCGTTCTCCCGCAGGAGCAGGAGCGCCGCGGGCTTGCCGACGACGTTCGACCGGCCGACGACCACGGCCCGGCGTCCCGCGATGCGGGATGCCCGACCGCTTGAGGATCTCGACGGCGGCCTGGGCCGTCGTCGGCAGGAACCCTCGTATGGCCGAGGACGAGGTGGCCCGCGTTGCGTCGGCTGGATCCCGTCGATGTCCTTGGCCGGGTCCAGCGTCTCGGTGACGGTCGTGAGCGGGATCCGCTTCGGCAGCGGCATCTGGACGATGATCCCGGCCACGAGCGGGTCCTCGTTGAGGGCCACGATCGCGTTGCGGACGCGGGCCGCCGAGGCACGGCCGGGGATCTCCACGAGCCGGCCGGTGATGCCCACGCTGGTGCACGTGCGCAGGATCTGATGCAGGTACACGGCCGATGGGGCGTCGCGGCCGACGAGCACGACCGCGAGCGTGGGCGCATAGCCGTTGCGCTTCCGGAACGCGGCGACGTCCGTCTTCACCCGGGCCTTGATCTCGGCGGCGATCGGGGCTCCCACCAGGCTCCGCGCGGTGGACGACCCGGCCGATGCGGCGGAGGCACCTGCGGACACCGCCGGCGACGTTGCCGGCTTCGCCGCAGAGCCGGCGGCCGACGGCGGAGCCGACGTCATCGCCAGGACCGGGGCAGCCGCCCGGTCACGAAGCGGCGACCTCCAGCAGCGGATCGCGGACCTCTTCGGAGATGACGACCTCGCGGGCCCGCGACACCAGGCGGGCCACGTCGTGCAGGAGCTCGTCCACCTTCTCGGTCAGCTCGTTCGCGAACGCCTCGTCGCCGACCGAGGGGAGGTTGATCCGACGTTGGCAGCCGCTCCGCCGGCGGCCGCTTCGCCGAGCAGCGCCGCCACGAGGACATCGCTCGCGGCGTTGGCGTTGCTCCGACCGGCCAACGCCTCCGCGGCGGCGACGACATCCCGGCACGCCTCGAGGCACGCCAGCGGGACCTCGGACGCCTCGCGCGCGGCAACCTGGAGGGCGTGTGTGCGGGCGTCGCGCTCGGCGTCGGTGTCCCGGGGCAGCTTCCGCGCCGCGGCGAAACCGCCGTAGGCCCGGGCATCGTCATCGGCAAGAGTCAGGAGACGCTTGGAAAGGCGGCTGCCCTCGGAGCGGGTCCACTCGTACATCGATTCGTGGTCCGCGAAGCGCGGCCGGCCGGCCGAGAGCTCCGTGACCATCGTCACCAGCGCGGCCGCGACGCTGCCTGCGACGGCCGACGCGCTGCCGCCCCCGGGGACCGGATCGGACGAGGCGAGGCGGTCGATGAACGCGTCCGAGCGACAGGGCGCCGAAGCGCTCCGGGAGGGGATCCGCTACCACGGCCCGATTGTAGGGCGGCCGCCCGGGATGGGCGCGGTACCGGCGCGCGCACCCCGGGCAGGCCCGGGTCCGCTCGATCGGGAGGGTGATCGAACGGGCCCCTCTCGGCGGGCACGCCGAGATCGTGTGGTGCCGGGTCGTCCCCAGGGCGACCCGGCGTTTGTGGTCCGGGTCAGGCCGCGGGACGCGCCTCGTCGAGCCCGTCGATCGTCCAGGTCCGCGAGCGATGCCCGAAGACGAGGGCGAGGCGGGCGCGTGGGGTGTCGACCTCGAAGACCGTTCGCGGCCCGACGGTGACGTCGTAGGCCGACGTCTCCTGGCGGACCGCCGCGACCTTCACGACCTGGAGGCGTTCGGCGCCCCAGGTGATCTCGCGCGGGCGACCATCGAACCAGTCGGTCCTGACGCGGACCGCCACGGGTTCGACTCTGACCATGGCCATGACAGGCTCCTTTCGGGGGGCTGTTGGATCCCCGCCGGACGGGCCGGGCACTGGCGCGTCTGACAGAACGTCTGTTCGGTTAGGACCGGATGCTAGACCGAACGCATGTTCGATGTCAAGCGGTCAGGCCGAGTATCCGGAGTTCTCGTGACAGCTGTTTGTCACGCCCGAACGAACGACTGTTTCACCTTCGTCGGCAGTCACCGCTTCGGAGGCTCCTCAGGCGACGCTGCGCCCGGCTGGCGGTGCTCGGGGGCCGTCATCGGGTCGCGCTCGAACGGCGCCGGCAGCCGCGCACCCAGGAGTCGAGCCCGAGTGATCGTCCGGTCGCCGAAGCGCCGCCGGATCGCGTCCGTCGGCCTGGACGACGCGTCGCCGGCGCGAGCTGTCGGATCCCTCGCCGGCCGGCCGAACATCGCCAGCTGGTCGGGCCCGTCGAGGTTCGAGGCGGTGACGCCCACGAGGCGCATCGCGCATGCCGCGGGTCTCCTTGCGGGCGAGGTCCAGCGCCGTCTGCCAGATCGGCTCCGTGAGGTCGGTCGGTTCGGCGCAGGGTCCGCTGGCGGGTGATCGTCCGGAAAGCGGTGTCGCGGATCTTGACGCGTGACCGTCCCGGCCTGCAGCCCCGCGGCGCGCAGCCGCCCCGCGACCCCCTCGGCCATCGCCAGCAGCGTCCGCTCGATGACCTCCGGTCGGACGTGTCGACATCGAACGTGTGCTCGTGACCGATCGACTTGGCCGGCTCGCGATCCTCGACCGGATCGTCGTCGATGCCCCGGCGCGCCCGGCGAGCGCCACGGCCGACCTTCCCGAACCGCCGACCGAGGAGGTCTGGGTCGAGCGCGGCCAGGTCGCCGATCGTGGGCACCCCGAACTCGCGCAGGGCCTGCGCGGTCCGCTCGCCGACGCCCCACAGCCGGGTGATCGGCGAGCGGCGCGAGGAACGCCGCCTCCGTGCCGGGCGGGACGACGACCAGGCCGTCGGGCTTGCGCAGGTCGCTGGCGACCTTCGCGACGAGCTTCGTTCGGGCCACCCCGACCGAGATCGTGAGCCCGAGCTCGGACGCGACATCGGCCCTTGATCCGCCGCCCGATCGCCTCGCCGTCCCCGAACAGCGCCGCGGACGCCGGTCACGTCGAGGAACGCCTCGTCGATCGAGATGGGCTCGACCAGCGGCGTGAACCGCCGCAGGATCGTCATCACCTCGCCGCTGACCGCCACGTACTTGGCGCCGTCGACGGGCAGGAAGACTGCCGAGGGACAGAGCGCGTAGGCCGTGCGCAGCGGCATCGCCGAGTGGACCCCGAACTTCCGCGCCTCGTAGCTGGCCGCGCGAGACGACGCCCCGGTCGGTCGGGCCCGCCGCCGCCGACGACTACCGGCCGGCCGCGCAGCTCCGGCCGGTCGCGCTGCTCGACCGACGCGAAGAACGCATCGAGGTCGACGTGAAGGATCGTCCGGTCGGGCACGTCCCCATCCTCGGGGGTGGGCGCAAGACGGTCGAGTCCGTGCGCCGGGTCACCCCGGCGCCTTCGCTCGGGAGCCCTGCTCGCGCGGCCTGCGATGCGCCGGGCCACCCCGGCGCGAAGCTCAGCCCTTGGGCTCGACCACGATCGTGACCTCGGGCGCCATGCCCGAGGCGACCTTCACCGCCACCTTGTACGTGCCGAGCGACTTGAGCGGCTCCTCCAGGTCGACCTTGTGGCGGTCGACGTCGATGCCCCGTCGTCCGAGCGCGTCGGCGATGTCCTTGGCCGTGATCGAGCCGTAGAGCTTGCCGCCCTCGCCCACCTTCACGCCCATCGTCAGGGTCGTGCCGGCGATCCGGTTGGCCGCGATCTCGGCGTCCTCGCGCTCGCGCTTGCGCTTCTCCTCGCGGCTGGCGATGTCGTGCTGCCAGGCGCGATAGGCGCCGCCGGCGGCCGGGACGGCCAGGCTGTTCGGGATCAGGTAGTTCGTGGCGAAGCCGTCGGCGACGGTCTTCATCTCGCCGCTCTTGCCGAGCTTGGGAACGTCGTTGGTCAGGATGACCTTCACGCGGAGAAACCCTCCCTGGAGATCCAGGACCGCGCCCGCGGACCGAGATCGATGTTGCGGATCGCCCGGCCGGCCGCGGACGCGGCCTGGGGCAGTTGGCGGATCGCCCGGCGCACGGGCTTCGGCGTCAGCCGGCGGACCTGGGCGACGTCCTGTTCGAACGCCAGCTTGTCGATGCCCAGCTCGTCGAGCTTCTCGTGGAGCACGTCGGACGGGACGCCCTCGAGGAACAGGTCGATGGCGAGGACGACGACCACGAGGTCGTCGAGCCCGCCGATGATCGGCACGTCGTCCGGGACGATGTCCCGGCCGAGGATGAGGTAGCCCGCCGCCGCCGCCAGGACGGCCTTGCGCGCCGGCGGCGTCCGATCGTCGCGGACGAGTGCCAGATGAGCCGGGCGTAGGCCGGAGCGCGGCTGGCCAGCGGCAGGAACGCGGCGAATCCGAGCGCCCGACGGATCGCGCCCGCCGACCGCGAACGGCCGCGCTTCGTCGGATCGCCGGTCAGGCATCGCTGTTCGCTCCATCTCGCGCTGGGCCCCTCGCGCCACGCTCAGGGGAGTGCGCAGTGTACCGCGGAGCCAGCGCCTCGTCACCCGCGCCTTGACATCGAACGCCCGTTCTGTATGATGGGTCGCAAAGGAGGCGCCCGTGACCCGACACGACGCTGAGCGCAAAGTGAAGATCCTCGATTTCATCGCGGCAACGCTGCGCACCCGTGGCTACCCGCCGTCCGTTCGAGAGATCGCGCGCGCCGTCGGCCTCGCCTCCACGTCCGCCGTCCACCACCACCTCCAGATCCTCGAGCGCGAGGGCTACCTCGAGCGGGGCGCGGCCCAGTCGCGGGCGATCCGGCTGACGCCGACCGCCGCGCTGCGCCTCGGCCTCACGAGCGAGCTCGTGCCGCAGTCGGGGACCAGTGAGTCGCGCCTCCTGCCGGTCATCGGCGAGATCGCCGCCGGCGGTCCGATCGAGGCCTACCAGGACGCCGGCGGAGACGATGGCCGTCCCGGAGATCCTCGCGCCGAGCGGCGACGCGTACGTCCTCAAGGTCCGCGGCGACTCGATGATCGATGCCCACATCGCGGATGGCGACTTCGTCCTCATCCGGCCCGCAGTCCACGGCCCGCAACGGCGACATCGTGGTCGCCCAGGTCGAGGAGAACGCGGTCACCCTCAAGCGCTTCTTCAAGGAGAAGGACAAGGTCCGTCTCCAGCCCGCCAACCCGGCCTACCCGGACCAGTTCTACGACGACGTCCGGATCCAGGGGAAGCTCATCGGGGTCATCCGGCGCCTCGACTGAGTCGTCGGACCGGTTGTCCACCGGATCGTCCACATCGCGTCGACAGCGGCGCCGAAAAGGTGGACGGAGCCCGGCGGCCGGCCTGGACTCGTTGACCGCACGCGGGCCTCCCCGGCCGTAGCATCGCCTGCGTCCCCCTCGCCTGGAGCGCCGCGTGATCGACCGCCTGCCACCTCAGAGCCTCGAAGCCGAGCAGTCCGTGCTCGGCGCGATCCTCATCGACCGCGACGCCATCGTCGAGGTCGCCGACTTCCTGCGGGCCGAGGACTTCTACCGCCCGGCCAACGGCACGATCTTCGCCGCCATGCTCGACCTGTTCGAGCGCCGCGAGCCCATCGACATCGTCACCGTCGCCGAGACCCTCGAGCGGGCCGGCCAGCTCGAGACGATCGGCGGCCGGACGTACCTCTCGAGCCTGACCAACCAGACGCCCACCGCGGTCCACGCCGTGCCATACGCGCCGGATCGTCGAGCGCAAGGCGGTCCTGCGGAACCTCATCTCGCGCCGCCGGCCAGATCGCCGGCATCGGCTACGAGGACCCGGCCGAGATCCAGGAGGCGATCGACCGCGCCGAGCGCGAGCTGTTCTCGGTCAGCCAGCGCCGCGTCGTCGCCGGCTTCAGCCGGCTCAACCGGCTCCTCCACGATGCCTACGACCGGCTGGACTACCTGCACGCCCACCGCGGCGAGATCAGCGGGATCCGGACGGGCTTCGCGGACCTCGACGCGCTGACGACCGGCCTCCAGAAGAGCGACCTCGTGGTCGTCGCCGCCCGGCCGTCGGTCGGCAAGACGAGCTTCGCGCTCAACATCGCCGAGCACGCCGCGGTCCAGGACGGCAAGAGCGTCGGCGTGTTCAGCCTCGAGATGAGCAAGGAGCAGCTCGTGCTGCGCCTGCTCTCGAGCGTCGTCGAACATCGACTCGCAGCGGCTGCGGAGCGGGCTTCCTCGAGGAGCTCGACTTCGCCCGGATCGCGCCGGCGATGAACGCCCTGTCCGAAGCGCCGATGTACATCGACGACACGCCCGACATCTCCACGATGGAGCTGCGCACGAAGGCCCGCCGCCTCCAGGCCGAGTCGGGCCTCGACCTCGTGATCGTCGACTACCTCCAGCTCATGCAGGCGACCACGACGAGCCGCGACGCCAACCGGGTCCAGGAGGTGTCGGAGATCTGCCGCGGGCTCAAGGCGCTCGCGCGCGAGCTGTCGGTGCCGGTCATCGCGCTCTCCCAGCTCTCGCGCCAGCCCGAGATGCGCGAGTCGCGCGAGCCGCGGCTGTCGGACCTCCGCGAGTCGGGCGCGATCGAGCAGGACGCGGACCTGGTGCTGTTCCTGTGGCGCGACAAGGACCGCCCCGCCGAGGAAGGCGACGCGGACGGCGAGGTCATCAAGCTCAAGCTGGCCAAGCATCGCAACGGCCCCACCGGCGAGCTCGACCTGTGGTTCAAGAAGAAGCAGACCCGCTTCGTGAGCTACGCCGGCGAGAGGTACGCCCAGGCCGGCTGACCCCGGCTCCGGTGCGCGAAGGCACCGTCCAGAGCCCTTCAGCACGGTATTCGACCCCGTGGGCGCCCCGCGGCGCGAGAATCGAGCGGCAGACGCTTGACGACGAGACTATCCTGCCTCGAAGTGTCCACGGGCACGGTTGGAGGGAGCCGGTTTGAGGGAACCGGGCCACCGTGCGCCGTGCCCGCCCCGTTGTCGTCGGAGGTTCGGCAAGGGTGTTCGAGGACCGCGTTCTGAGCTGTCGCGATTGCAGTGAGCAGTTCATCTTTTCCGGGGGTGAGCAGTCCTTCTTCGCGAGCAAGGGGCTGCTGAACGATCCGCAGCGGTGTCCGTCGTGTCGCGCTGTCGCGAAACGGGCCCGGACCGCCGGCGGCCCTCGCGAGTACCACACCGCGATCTGCGGCGAGTGCGGTGGCCAGGCGACGGTGCCGTTCGCACCCCGGAACGACCGGCCGGTCTACTGCAGCTCGTGCTTCGACAAGGTCCGCGGCACCGCCCCGAGCCACGGCGCGGAGATCGCCGGCGCCTGACCGGCGCCCGTCGTCGTCGCCCTAGCCTGGGCGGCGGGCCCGTCCATCGCGCCCATCGCCCTGCCCGTGCGCCTCGCCGCCTAGACTGACCGCGGGACCCAGCCGGCGCCGTCCAGAAGGCCCGCGCCCGTGCCCGCAGCGGAGGACGGCCCCATGGGCGTGATCATCATCCGGGAGATGGTCGGCACGAGCCCGCGCTCGTGGAGCGACGCCGCCCGCCAGGCGGTCGCCACCGCCTCGCGCACGGTCCGCAACATCAAGACGGTGGAAGTCGTGAAGTCGACCGCGATCGTCGAGGACAACGAGATCGTCGAGTACCGGGTCGAGATCAAGATCGGCTTCGAGTACGAGGGCTGAGGGCCGCGCCCGGTCCAGGGGACGCCAACCGACTGGCAGCTAATCGACAGGTGAGCCCTCGCGGTCACCATGCCGGCCATGGCCGCGCCCAAGCCAAACCCGGCTCGACGCCCGACACGCTCCGCAGGTGTGCGCGTTGACACCCGCTCGAATTCGGTCCGTATCGTTCGCGCCGCCCGACCCCGCTGCGAGCCTCCCCGGCGACAGCCGATCCGGGGACCGTGCGCCCATCGCGCTAGGTCCGGGCCGACCGGCGATCGAGGCGCCGACGCAGGCCAACACGAGCGCCCCTGACGTGAACCCCTTCCCGATCCAGGCGGCCAAGGTCCAGGCCCCGGTCCTCCGGGACGAAACGCTCGCCCGCGATCGGCTCCTCGAGTGGCTCGACGCCAAGATCCATCACCGACTTCTGCTTGTGATCGCCGAGGCGGGCTACGGCAAGACGACGCTGCTCGCCGACTTCACAAGGCGCACGCGGCTCCGGACGATCTGGTACCGGCTGGACGAGACCGACCGCGATTGGGTCACGGTCCTGAATCACCTCGTCGCCGCGGGCCGTCGAGCCGATGCGAACTTCGGGTCGGCGACCTGGTCGCTCCTCGGCGAGCTCGGCACGGGCGGCGCCTCGATGGGGACGATCCTCGCGACGTTCGTTCGTGACCTCCAAGCCCTGGGCGACCAGGGGACCGTTCTCATCCTCGACGACTACCACCTCGTCGAAAGCACGCCGGACCTCCAGCACATCGTGCGCGAGATCGTCACCCATGCGCCGGAACGGCTGAGCGTCGTGATCCTGAGCCGACGGGCGCCGATCCTGCCGATCGCCCGACTCCGAGCCCTGGGCGAGGTCGCCGAGATCGGGCGCGACGCGCTCCGCTTCGAAGCCACCGAGACGGAACGCCTGTTCCGCGAGACGTACGGGCGGCCGCTGGAGCCGGACATCCTGGCGGAGCTCGACCGACGGACCGAAGGCTGGGCCGCGTCCCTGCAGCTCGTCCGGTCGGCCTTGCGCGAGCGCTCCACGGCCGAGACGCGGGCATTCGTGTCGTCCCTGAGCGGAGCCCGGGGCACGCTGCATGACTTCCTGGCCGAGGAGGTCATCGGCGACCTCGAACCGCGGCTCCAGTCCTTCCTGATGCGAACGTCGATCCTCTCGATGCTCACGGTCGAAACGGCCGCGGTCGCGGCTGACATCGGCGCGGACGAGGCACGCGACCACCTCGAATTTGCCGCCCGCATCGGGCTCCTGCCCCAGAGCGGCGAGGTCAGCGGGCAGCGCTATCACCCGCTCGTGCGCGACTTCCTCGACGATCGGCTCCGCCGCGAGATCGGCCCCACCGGCATCGCGGATCTCCACCGGACCATCGCCCGGTTCGGCGAGCAGACCGACTGGAAGCTGGCCGCCCACCATTACGAAGCGGCCGGCGACACCGACGACCTCCACCGGGTCATGGTCGGCTCGATGCAGGACATCATGGGCAGTGGCGGTTTCGCCCTGGCCGAGTCCTACGTGCGCCGCTACCCGGACCTGGAAGCCGACCCGACCTTCGGCCTCTTCCTCTCGCGCCGCGACGCCTACAACGGCGACTTCACCTCGGCCCTGGAACGAGCCCAGGCCGCCGTCGCCGCCCACCCCGCCTCCTCGGGTACGCACCTCTCGCACCTGGCCTTGGCGAACCTGGCGACGATTTCGATTTCGGCGGTCGGCACCGACGAAAGCGTGCGCATTGCCAGCGAGCTTGTTGCGTTGAAACCGGAGCCCGCAATCGATGTGATCGCGCGCGGGACGATCGCCCTAGTTGGGGGCTCTGTTGAAGGCAATCTCGAGGAGCTCGAGCGCCTCCTTCGGAGTGCACTCGCTCTTCAGCCGAGCTCGGGTCGCGAGCACTACCGAGGTATCACCCTTCTCAATCTGGCAAACAACTCCCGAGCCCGCGGCGACGCCCCGAGAGCCCTGGAGGAAGCCTCCCAAGCACTCGAGCTACTCGCTGCCTCGTCTGAAGGCCCAGAGATGGCCACCGTTTTGGTCATCCGGGGATGGGCGCTGACGCATATGGGCCGCGTGGACGAGGGACGCGCGCAATTGGCTCAGGCAAGAAGCGTCGCGGGCGCCTCGATGCAGGAGATTCTCGCTGAGGTTGCCGATGTTCTGACCGCCTACGGCGACGAGCATGAGGCGGACGTGCTCCTCGAGTCCGCGGCTTCCCTACCGGGCTCCGACCGCAGCGCGCTAGACATCGTTCGGCTGAGCCGAGCGGAGTGGCATTCGCGAGCCGGCCAAGGCCCGCTTGCCGAGCGCGAGCTCGAACTCATTGATCGTCATGCAAAGCACACTCTGTTGGCATTTCTTGGCCGCTGGCTCCTGGCACGATCACGGGCGGCGCTGGCGACGGGTGATTCACCCGGTCCAGTGATTACGGAGGCGGTGCGTGTACTTACCACGCAGCGAGCTGACTACTGGCTCAGGTGCGCCAGGGTTGTTCAATCGGTCGCAACGGCGGCAGGAGCCGAGCTGAGTCGGAGAGTCGCTTCGGCTATAGGTGACGATTCTGCTTACCTGACAGTCTGCGCCGCCGAGATCTCGAGTCGCCTCGCGGATATTGACGAACCCGTTCTTCAGCTTGTCCAAGACGAGGTAGCGCTGCGGCCGCAGCTTGGCGGCAAGTCCTGAGACGAACGATGCGCGATTCTGGCCCTGCCACCGGACTCGCGGCCGCCAAACTCCTAGACACCTACGGCGAAGAACAAGACATCCCAAGCCTCAGAGAGTTCGCACGCTCCCACCGCTCGGCATCGTCCTCCACGCTTGGCCGTGGCTTGGCGAGACTTCTCGCGCCGAAAGCCCACATTGAAGACCTTGGCCATATGACGATGCGAATTGGGCTGCGGCAAGTCGATGGCTCGACCGTGCGCCGCAAAGTCCTTTCTCTTGTCTGCCTCCTACTTACGAAGCCGGGCTTCGCCGCCACACGAGATCAAGTCTTGGAGGCCTTGTGGCCCGAGCTTGAGCCGTCCGTCGCGGTGAATTCGCTCAACCAGACGGTGTATTTCCTGCGCCGCGTCTTCGAGCCACGCTTTCGAGAGGACGAGTCGGCTGAGTACGTGAAGCACGACGGTGAGATCGTCCGCCTCGATCCGTCGCTCGTTTCGAGTCAGAGTTCACGATGCCAAAGCTTGGCTAACAGCGCGCGAGCGGAGCTCGATTCAGATCTTGTCGATCTGCTACTCGCGGAGTACCACGGGCGGTTTGCCATGGACTTCGAATATGAGGACTGGGCTTCTCCGTACCGAGAAACCCTGCATGCTGCATACCTAGACGTCGTCGAGCAGGCGGTGCGCTACTACTTCGATCTAGGAGACTTCGATCGGGCAGCTCGCCTGGCGAGAGGTGCCATCGCAATCGATCCTGAGGCAGAGCCCATCGAGGCTGCGCTCCTGCGGCTGTATCGGAACACAGGCTCCCATGCCGCGGCTGCTGAGCAGTATTCGCACTACACGGCCGCCGATCGCGCGGAAGGGCTCGAACCTCGGTCCCTGGAGGATGTCTGACGGGTGCGATAGGTATGGTGCCGTATTGACCGGTCTGGAGCGTCCTCCCTATAGTCCCGCTCACTTGCTGGTACTCAAGTACTAGGAAGCAACATCAAGAACGCTCGGACGCGCAGAAGCTCCACCTGAAATGGGCACTTAGGGTGGAGCTGAGCGAGTAGTGCAACCGACCGACCAAGTCAGGTCGGTTTTCGTGTTTTTGAGCACGGAAGCCGCCAGGAGAGGATCGGGCGATGAACTTCGAATGCTTCAACAAGGGCTGGTAGGTCGTACGGAAGGCTGGGATCGACAGATGCGATCTCGAATTCTTGAGCGTGCTCGCGACCTTGGGCGCACTGGCAGCGCTGGCATTGGCTGGCGGGGCCTCACTGCGCGGCTTCTAGTACGTTGGTCAGATTACCCAGCTGAACTCGGAGGGTTTAGAGTTCGCGAGGTAATGACCTGCGCGAGGGCTTGATGCCTAGGGCCCTGAAGCTGTATATCGCTGGACTCGTGACCTTCGCCGCAGTTGCGGTAGTGGTCACGAGTCTTGCTGTTTCTGTGAGTCCGGAAATCGGGCTCGGAGGGACCGGCACACTCAATCTGGTCTTGGGCGTGGCGTTTTGGACCGCTAATCACCCTCATCGCCTCGGCGCTGCCGATCGTGCTGCCAGGCGGATCCATGGTGGCCGTGTCCATGGCCCCAGTGATCGTGGCGATGAACTTGGGCGGGCCTGCCGCCGTGGCTTGGGTCGCCCTTCTGGGCTCGACCGAGCTGCGCGAACTGCGCGGACGAATTCCGTGGTACGGAACTCTGGCCAACCATGCCGGCATCGCGCTTCCCGCAATCGCTGGAGCGTGGGTTGCTCGGTCCCTGTCGATTGGATCTCCTGACACTGGCAGCGACTTCGTGGCGACATTGGCAGGGGCGGCGGTGATGTTCTCGCTCAACCTGATCTTGGCGTCCACTCTTGCCAGCCTTAGAACTGGCCGCAGCCTCGGTAGTTCCTTGCTAGCAGACTTCCCAGTCTCAAGCGGCAACTTCGCCGCCCTTGCACCGCTTGCGTGGCTCATGGCTAAGACATATTCGACGCTCGGATGGTGGACGACTGTGCTGTTCGCGGTTCCGATGTACATGACGCGGATGGCCAACCAGGCCTCCCTCGAGATGCGCGAGATGTTCACCCAGACCATCCAGAGCCTGGCCAACGCCGTGGACAAGCGCGATCCGTTCACCGCGAACCACTCCCACCGGGTCATGCAGATCTCCAGCGACATCGGCCGGGTGATGAAGTGCACCTCCAAGGACATGGAGGCCCTGGAGTGGGGCGGCCTGCTCCACGACATCGGCAAGATCGGCGTGCGCGACGAGATCCTGCTCAAGCAGGACAAGCTCACCAAGGACGAGCGCACGAAGATGAACGCGCATCCGGTCCTGGGCGCCGAGATCATCTCGCCGGTCCGCCGCCTGGCGCCGGAGCTGCCGATCATCCGCCACCACCACGAGTGGTACAACGGCTCGGGCTACCCGGACCGGCTGCTCGGTGACGAGATCCCGCGGCTCGCCCGGATCCTGCACGTCGCCGACGCATTCGAGGCGATGACCGCCAAGCGGCCCTACCGGATGACGCCGCTGACCAGCGAGCAGGCGATGTCCGAGCTGCGCAAGTTCGCCGGCATCCAGTTCGACCCGGTCGTCGTCGACGCCTTCTCGCGCACGAACTGGGCCGAGGGCGTGCCGGATCCGGGCCGCGAGACGCCGCGACGGATCATCCCGCTCCTCTCCGGGGAGGGCGCCCGCCTGGCCCAGGCCAGCGAGGCCCCGTCCGACTTCGCCACCCCGACCGGCCCCGCCGCGATGGTCGACCACCGAAGGTTCCGCTCTCCCGACGGGCTCCAAGGCGGGCTAACCGGTGCTCGTCACCGGGATCATCGTCGGCTTCCTCGCCGGCTTCCTGCTCGGCGGCAGCATCTCGAACTTCATCGCGAACTCCCGGCGCCTGCGCTGGCTCGGGCTGCTCGCCCTGGGTGCGATCGTCCGGTTCGGGACGGAGATCGCGCTCAATGGCGGCGTCCCCGGCGTGGCCGAGCTCCGGCTGCCGCTGTTCGCCTTCGCCTTCGCGCTCCTGCTCGCCGGCTGCTGGGTCAATCGGAGCGTGGTGGGTTTCGGGCTGATCCTGGCCGGCACCTTCGCCAACCTCGTCCCGATCCTGCTCAACGGCGGCTCGATGCCGATCTGGGCGCCGGCCCTGACCGCCGCGGGCTTCACCCAGGCGGACGTCCACTCCGCGTTCCACACGATCATCTACGACGCGCCCGGCCCGGCATTCCTGCTCCGGGGCGGACCGCTCGCCGACATCATCCCGATCCCCTTCCCGCTCATCCAGAACGTCATCTCGGTGGGCGACCTCATCCTCGCGGTCGGCCTCGCCTGGTTCGCGTTCGCGGCCGTCCTCCGCCACGCCGACGAGCCGAGCGACCAGCATCTGGACGAGCTCCTCCAGGGCCAGCTCGCCGGCACGCTGTCGGGGCTGACCGACGTCTCGGGCATGGCCGGGGCGGCCCGCCTGCCGCGCTCCGTCGAGGGAACCGTCCGGGGCAGCCCGATCCAGGCGGAGACGGGACTCACCGCGGGCCTGGCCGAGGCCTCGGCGCTCGAACGGGCGCTCGTCCTGGGTGGCCGCGGCGTCCGTCTGGCATCCCCCGCGCTCGCACCCCTGCCCACGGAGTTCGAGCCGGCGCCCGGAGTGATCGAGCGGCGGGCCAGGCCGGTCGGTCGGGGGGCGCGGCCCGGGGTCCTCGGCCGGATCAGCCGCCATCCCTATGTCCGGCTCGCGCTCAACGGCTCCTTCTCGGCCCTGTGGGTCGGCCAGCTCATCAGCCTGTTGGGCGACCGCGTCCACCAGATCGCGATCGCGGCCCTGGTCCTGCGGGTCACCGACAATTCGCCGATCGCCCTGGCCGCCGTGTTCATCGCGGCCTCCATCCCGAACCTCATCCTGGGCCCGATCGCCGGCACGTTCGTCGACCGCTGGGACCACCAGGAGACGATGGTCGTGAGCGACCTCCTGCGGGCCGCGATGGTGCTGCTCATCCCGCTGGCGGCGGTCTCGAACTTCCTGCTCGTCTACCCGCTGCTGTTCCTGATCACGTCCGTGTCGCTGTTCTTCCGGCCGGCCCGGACCGCGATCATGCCGCGCATCGTCCGCTCGCACGACCTGCTGGCCGCCAACTCGGCAACGTGGATCGCCGAGACGTTCGCGGACATCGGCGGGTACCCGCTCGCCGCGCTCTTCGTCGCCTTCCTGGGCGAAGCGCTGCCGCTCGCGTTCTGGATCGACGCGGTGTCGTACGTCGCCTCGGCCGTGCTCATCGGCTCGATGGCGGTCCCGCGCCTGCGACGGCGGGCCAGGCGCGGCGCGGAGGCCGGAGCGGACGAAGCCGCGGAGCCGAAGCCTGACTTCCGCCGGGAGATGCTCGAGGGCTGGCACTTCCTGCGCCATGAGACGGTCCTGCTGGCCAACACGATCCAGGGTGTCGTCGGCCAGTTCGCGATCGGGGCGACGATCGCGATCACCGCGCTATACGCGACGGTCTCGCTGGACCGCGGCAACGTGGCCGCGATGGCGGCCTACGGGTTCCTGGAGACCGGCGTGGGCGTCGGCAACCTCATCGGCGGTTTCGCGGTCGGGCTCATCGGCGCTCGCCTGGCCAAGGGCCGGATGGTCATCGCCGGCTACACGATCTGGGGGATCTGCGTGGCGGCCCTGGGGCTCACCCGGTCGCTGCCCCTCGCGATCGGCCTGCTGGCCGCGACCGGGGTCGCCAACATGATCTTCGTCATCCCCAGCCAGACGCTGTTCCAGCAGCGGACGCCCCAGGAGCTGATCGGTCGGGTGGTGGGCTTCCGGATCATGCTCGTCTTCGGCTCGATGACGATCGCGATGGCCGTGGCCGGGCTCCTCGCGACGGTGACCGGGCCGGCGGCCGTGATGACGATCCTGGGCACGGTCACGATCGTGTCCGGGCTGGCCGGCCTGTTCGTGCCCGCCGTCCGCGACGCGTGACGGCGAGCTGCAGCGGGACGGTCCGCTGCGCGCGCAAGGGCCCTTGGGTACACTGGCGCGCGTGCCCGGGCGGCGCCCGGCCGCTCGATGGTGCCACGGGCACCGATCCAGACCCGATGGAGTGATGTCGATCCCATGACCGACCGCGAGCCCGGCGCGCCCGACGACGCGCTGCCGGCCGACGAGACCACCGGCGAGCCGTTCCCGGACGAGGAGCTGCCCGGCGACGACGGCACATTCCAGGATGCCAACCCGGACGACGCAGCCGACGACGATGCCGAGGCCGAGGAGGCCGAAGCTGCCGCCGAGGAGGACGAAGCCAACGAGGCGGAGGCCGCCGCCGACGATGAGGATGAGTACGAGGACGAGGAGGGAGCCGAGGAGCCCCTCGTCGTTCCGGCACGGGGCGGCAGGGGCGGCGCGGCCGCAGCCGAAGCGCGCCGTGGCGGGCCCGCCGGTCCGAGCGTCGCGGAACGGGCCGTCCACCTCGAGGACCGCGCATCGGCGATCTTCGTGCTCGCGATCGTCGCGACGTTCGTCGGGATCCTGCTCTACGGCATGCTCGCCGGAGGGGACGGCTTCTTCACCCCGCTGCCGACGCCGAGCCCGACCCCGACCGAGGAGCCGATCCCGTCCGATGAGCCGTCGGAGTCGCCCTCGGCATCTCCTTCCGATCTCGCCATCGGCATCGCCGTCGGGCTCGCCGGGTGCCTCGGGTTCGGGCACGCCGTCCGGATCGCCCGCTGCGCCATCGGCGCCCAGCGCCTCGCCGTCCGCGGCCCCGACGGCCGCGCCCTCGGCTTCGCCGTCCGCGTCACCCTCGGCCTGAGCCCGACCGTCCGTCGGCGGCCGGGTCCCGTCGGTATACTCGGCCGGCCATGACCCACGTGTTCGTCGCGCCGCATCCGGACGACGTCGCCCTCTCCTGCGGCGGCCTGATCGCCGGCCTGCGCGAGCTCGGCCAGAACATCGCGATCCTGACCGTCTTCTCGGGCGACGGCGCCGCCGGCCGCCTCAGTCCGTACCAGCGCGAGGCGCTCGGCTTCGGGTCCAAGGCGATCTGGCCGGTCACCGAGGCGTTCAACCGCTCGCACATCCTGAACGACTACCCGGCCCATCCCGACCCCGACGACACGCTCCCGCCGTGGCAGGCGACGAGCGACCGCCTGGACGCGACCCAGACCGACGCCGACGCGGCCGCCAAGCGCTTCTGGCAGCGCTCGTCGTGGTACCGCCGGGCGGAGATCCACAACACGCCGCTGGCCGGTGAGCCGCTCATGGACGACCAGCCCAACCAGGGTGCGGTGATGACCGACGAGCTCATGGACCAGGCGGCCGCCGGCGAGCTCATGGCGACCCGCCGGCTCGAGGACGAGCGGTACGCGCTCTACGCCGAGGCGTCGCTCGTCCTCCTGGACCTGCCCGATGCCGTGTTCCGCGGCTACGAGGGCGACGACGAGCTCCTTGGCTGGCCACGGGACGACGACGAGGCACCGATCGAGCTCGTCCGGCGCGAGATCGCCCGCCTCGAGCCCCAGAAGGTGTACCTGCCGCTCGGCGTCGGCGACCACGTCGACCACCAGCTGATGCGCCGCGTCGGCATGTCCATGCTCGGCGAGGGCCGCAACTGGATCATGCCGGGCCCGGACTGGGCCGGGACCGTCACGTTCTACGAGGACTTCCCGTACGCCGCCTGGAACGGCTTCAGCCGCCTCGACGACCTCAGCGTCGACGTTCGCGCCGAGATCCCCGCGGGCGTCTCGCTGTGGCCGGAGCACGCCGACATCTCCGACGGCATCGAGCGCAAGGTGACCGGCATCGCGCTCTACGAGAGCCAGATCGGGCGCCTGTTCGGCGGCGTGAAGCCGATGGCCGATGTCGTTCGCCGCCACGCACGCCGCGTCGGCGAGCTCGGCGGCCTCCAGGGCGCATTCGCCGAGCGCTACTGGACCTCCGTCCGGGTCTGATCGCGCACGACTGAGCGGTCCTCGTGACGTCAGTCGGCGGCTGCTGACCGGTACTCTCGGGGCAGGGAACGGTGCGTTGGCGCACCCCTAGACTGCGACCGATGCGCTCCGCCGACGAGACTGCGCTCCCTTCGCCGACCGGCTGGCGAGACCTGCCGGTCCTGCGCGTGTTCGGGGTGCTCGGGCGTGAGCGCGTGCTGCGCCTGTCGGCGGCGATCGCGCTCGTGGTCGGGATGATCTGGGTCGTCGGCAATGCGATGCCGCTCTCGAGCGACGTCACGACCTGGATCCACGACTCGGCGAACTACTACGCGGCCGGTGAGCGGCTGAACGTCGGCCATTCGCTCTACGCCTATGGGCCGGGCGACCGCCAGACGCTCGAGCTGCTGTTCGGGCTGCCCTCGCCGTACCTCTATCCGCCGCTCATCGGCGTCCTGTTCCGCCCGATCGCCGCGTTCCTGCCCTACGCGCCGGTCGTCATCACCTTCTGGCTCACCGGCATGGTCGCGTTCCTCGCGTTCCTCGGCTGGCTCCTGCTCCGCGGCGGAACGACGATCGCGGTCGGCATCCTCGTCCTGCTCGTGCCCCTCGTCGAGACGGCCTGGTCGGGCAACGTGAGCACGTTCATCACGATCGCGATCATCGGCGCCTGGTTCGCGCTCCAGCGGGGCCATCCGCGGCTCGCGGGGGCGGTCATCGGGTTCACCTCGGTGCTCAAGCTGAGCCCGGTCTTCCTCGCCTGGTGGCTCCTCGTCACCCGGAAGTGGGACGCACTCGCCGCGGCCGTCGGTCGTGGGCCTGGTCAGCCTGGGCATCGGGGTGCTCGGCGCCGGGATCGGCGCCCACTTCGAGTACCTCCACATCTCGGACGCGGTCGCGCGCGGCGGCGGCATCCAGGGCAGCCTCGTCGGCATCCTCAGTGCGCTCGGCGCGTCGCCCGACCTCATGCCGCTCGTTGCGCCGATCGTGTCCGTCATCGGGATCGTCGCGATCTGGGCACTGCGCGAGCGGGAGCGGGCCGCCTGGGTCGCGGCGATCCTGACCGGCGTCTTCGCGTCGCCGATCTTCAACCTCACGAACGTCACGCTCCTGCTCGCGGCATTCGTGGTGCTCGACGGCCGCATGGAGGGCTGGATCCGCGGTCAGGGCGCCACCGCAAGGCCGCCCGCGGCCGCGACGACGTAGCGCGGACGGCGCATGTCCGATCGGATCATGACGACCCTTCGCCTGCCCCTCATCCGCCTCGCCGTTCGCGCCGCCGTCCTGACGGTCTTCTTCGTCTACCTCGCCGCGCTCTACCGGGGCACGCCATGGCTGAGCGACCCGACGACGGTGGGCTCCGACGTCTCGAATTACTACGCGGCCGGCCAGCGCCTGAACGACGGGCACGACCTGTACCGCCTCCAGCCGGGCGACCTCCCGGTGCCCGTCCAGCCGCCGTACTACACGGCTCCCCTGGTCTCGCCGCCTCCGGTGGCCGTCGCCTGGCGGCCGCTGGCCCTCCTGCCGCGGGACGTGGCGATCAAGGCCTGGTGGGCGGTCGCCATCCTCGCCGGCTGTCGCGACCACGGTCTGGTTCACGGGCCTCGGCTCGCTCGTCGTGACGCTGGCCGTCCTCGCCCTGTCGACGGAGCTCGCGATCACCGCCCTCTCGGCGAACATCAATGCGTTCCTGCTCGCCGGGTTCGCGGGTGTCTGGCTCGCCCGCCGCTCCGGCAAACCCGCGATCGTCGGCTCGCTCGTCGCGATCGCGGTGGCCGTCAAGATCCTGCCGATCCTCCTCGTCCTGTGGCTGCTCGTCGGCCGGCGCTGGACGGAGCTCGCCTGGTTCGCGGCGGTCGGCGCCGTCATCGGCATCGTGAGCCTGCTCGGCGCGGGGATCGGCGCCCACTTCGATTGGCTCGAGATCGCCCGTCAGACGAGCTCCGAGGGCATCGCACCCGCCAGCCTGCCCGGCGTCCTCCAGGCGCTCGGCGCGCCCAGCGCCGTCATCGGACTCGTCATCCCGCTGACCCTGCTCGTCGGGGCGGCCGTGATCGTCGCCCTGCGCGATCGTCCGGGGCCGGCCTTCGCGGCCGCGATCGTGACGATGGTGCTCGCGAACCCGGCCGTCCACGACGGCTCGTACGCGATGTTGCTGCCGGCGCTACTTCCCCTGGCCCGGCCGATCGTCGCTGCAGCCAGATCGGCCGCGGACGCGGCGCAGCGAGCTCAGTCCGGAGTCGCGACCGCCTGACCGGCGAAGCCGGCGGCGAGGAACCACTCGGCGGTCCGGTCCAGACCGCGCTGCATGCGGATCTGGGGCACCCAGTGGAGCATCCGGCGGGCCTTCTCGATGTTCACGACGCGGCGCCGGATGTTGTCGATGTCGCGGCGGTCGATGTGACTGGACGACGACCTCCCGGCCGATCGCCAGGCCGACCAGCCGGGTGAGGTCCGTCGATCGAGGTCTCGATGCCCGTGCCGACGTTGAAGACCTCGCCCTCGGCGCGCGGGTGGATCGCGGACAGGAGCGTCGCCTCGACCGCGTCGTCGATGTACGTGAAGTCGCGGGTCTGCTCGCCGTCGCCGTGGATCGACAGCGGCTCGCCCGTCGAACGCCGCTCGTGAGGAACTTGCTCACGACGCCGCAGTACGGATTGTCCGGGCGCTGGCCGGGGCCGAAGATGTTCGAGTAGCGCACGACCGCGATCGGCAGCCCGTAGCTCTCGTAGAACGCGAGGCAGTAGTGCTCGCCGCCGAGCTTGCTGACGGCGTACGGGCGACAACGGCACGACGCCGTCGTCCTCGTTGATCGGGATCGACTCCGCGGGTTGCCGTAGACCGAGGTCGACGAGGTGTAGACGACCCGCTCGACGCGCGCCTCGCGGGCCGCCATGAGCACGTTGAGCGTGCCGCCGATGTTCGTCGCGAAGTCGTCGCGCGGGTTCTTCGTCGAGGCGATGATGTTCCGGGCGGCGATGTGGAAGATCGAGCGAGTTCGCCGAGACGAGCTCGCGACGAGCTTCTCGTCCGTGACCGTCCCCTGGACGAACTGGGCCGCCGACGGGATCGTCTCGGCCTGGCCGGTGAACAGGTCGTCGAGGACGGTCACCCTGGCGCCGGCATCCACGAGCCGCTTGACGACAGCGCCGCCGACGAA
Source organism: uncultured Chloroflexia bacterium (assembly GCA_963849405.1). Lineage (GTDB taxonomy): Bacteria > Chloroflexota > Limnocylindria > Limnocylindrales > CSP1-4 > C-114. The sequence goes on along the minus strand of CAWKHG010000005.1, from coordinate 224,963 downwards.
GCCGGCGCCGCCGGTCACGAGGATCGCGGCGCCCGCCGAAGCGAGCGCTCCGGGGCCGATCATCGCTTGACCCCGATTCGGAGCAGGACGGCGGGCCGGAACAGGCGCCACCAGTCGCGCAGGCCGCGCATCTTCGTGTAGCCCTCCTTGGCGTGGTAGCGGACGGTGCACGGGGTCTCGATGACCCTGTAGCCGCGCCGGATCGCCTTGTACAGCACGTACGGCTCGAGGTCGTAGCTCGTCGAGCCAGGGCTGGCGGATGTCGATCGTGGGATCGCGCAGGAGTCGCGCCCGGAAGATCGCGGAAGCCGTTCGTGGCGTCCGTGATGCGCCGCAAGGCGAGGACGCTGAAAGCCGCGCGAGTAGATGCGCGTGCCCATGCTCCGGCCACCGGTCGCGCGCCGGCACGTGGCCGCCGGCCATCCAGCGCGAGCCCTGGACGTAGTCGGCCTTGCGGGCGAGCAGCGCATCGAGCGCGGTCGACGAGCTCGGACGGGTCGTGCTGGTCGTCGCCCGACAGGAGCGCCAGGTACGGGCGGCCGCGCTCGGATGCCGGCCAGCCAGCCGTCGCGGATCGCGGCACCCACGCCGCCGCGGACGCTCGTGGCGGATCGACGAGCGCGGCCCCGTGCGCGCGGGCCTCGTCGCCGGTGCCGTCGTCCGAGCCGTCGTCGACCACGATCGCCTCGAACCGGCCGTCGCGCGGGAACTTGTCGAGCACGCGGCCGATCTTCCCGGCCTCGTTCAGGGCGGGGATGACGACCGCGACGAGCGGCGCGGACGCTTCGGAAGAAGAGTCGGTCACGAAGGCCTCGAGATCGGGCTGCTGATGGGGCTTCCAGCCCGTCCCCATACGGTGGCAAGAGTGGCGCGTCGAGGCAACACCCCGATAGTACCTGTCGGCCCTCGCCGAGCGCGGACGGCCGTACGGTGCCGCACGGCTCGACCGCGGCGTACGATCGTGCCGTGATCCGCTCACTGGTCCAGGATCGGCGCCGCCTGCTGAACATCGCGTTCGTGCTCGTGGCCTCCGCGCTCATGGTCGAGTTCATGGCCGCCTACCTCACCCGCGGGGTCGTCCCGGGTGACGCCACGGTCTACCTCGCCGGCGGCGAGCGCCTGAACGCCGGGCACCAGCTCTACGCGCTCATGCCGGGTGACCGCGAAGTGGGCCTCAAGCCGCCCTTCTGGACGGTGCCGCTCCTCTCGCCGCCACTCGTGGCGGTGATCTTCCGGCCGCTGGCCCTCTTCCCGCCGGACATCGGCGCCTACATCTGGTGGGCGGGCTGCCTGGTCGCCTGGGCGTGGATCCTGTTCACGTTCGTCCGGCGCCAGCCGATCCTGACCAGCGTGGCGGTGATCGTCCTCGTCGTCCCGCTGGTCTACGAGATCAACGTCGGCAACGTGAACGTGTTCCTCATGCTCGGGGCGATCCTCACTTGGAAATGGTTCACCGAGGGGCGCGACGAACGCGCCGGCGCCGTGTCCGCTCTCGGAGTCGTGCTCAAGGTCTCCCCGGTCGTCATCGCCTGGTGGATCCTCACCCAGCGGCGTTGGCGCGCGGTCCGGGCCGGCCTCATCGCAGGGGTCGTCTTCGCGGGGATCAGCATCCTCGGCGCCGGGCTCGACGCCCACTTCAAGTTCATCGAGGTCACCCGCGACACGGCGACATCGGGCCAGTCCGAGCTGAGCCTCGCCGGCCTCGCCAAGGCGGTCGGGCTGGCGCCCGATATCGCCAACCTCCTGCCGACGGCGATGCTGCTCGGCGGGATCCTCGGGGTCCTGCTTCTGCGGAACCGGCCGAACTGGTCGTTCGCGCTCGCCGTCGCGACCATGACCCTGGGCTCGCCGGTCGTGAACATCAACTCGTACTCGATGCTGCTGGCCTGCATCACCCCGTGGATCTGGCCGCTTGGCGAGACGGTCCCGAGCCCGACCGAGTCGGCGGTCGCCGATCCCGAGCCCCACCGGACGCCGCTCGCGGCCTAGGCCGGGCCGGCGACCTTGATGCGGCGGTAACGGCCGGCCCGGTAGCGCGCCGCGACGCCGATCAGCGAGAAGACGCTGCCGATCGCCGCGGTCGATGAGACCTTGCTCTCGCCACGTGGCGACCACGTGACCGGGATCTCGACGACGGGCACGCCCGAGACGCGATGGGCGATGACGAGCAGCTCGGCGTCGAAGACCCAGCCGGCCGAGCGCTGCTGGCCGAAGAGCCCCGGGACGATGGCCCGCGGAAACAGCTTGAAGCCGCACTGGGTGTCGGGGAAGCGCAGGCCGAGCAGGACCCGCGACGCCAGGCGCATCCCGCCGGACATGACGCGACGGAACGGCGAGGGGCGGGCGCCGACGGCCCCGCCGACCTCCGAGACCCGCTTGCCGATGTAGATCGTGCGCGGGTCCGCGGCCCAGGCGACGTGGTCGAGCTGGTCGATCCGGAGCTCGTCGTCGGCGTCCAGCATCATCAGCAGCCGGACGTCCGTCCGACCGGCCACGTCGAGCATCGCGTCGCGGATCGTGAGCGCCTTGCCGCGGTGGGCGAACTGCAGCACCTCGATGGGCAGCCCGATCGTCGCGGCGGTGGCCCTGGCGACGTCGGCGGTGCCGTCCGTGGAGCCGTCGTCCGCGACGATGACCGGCCACTGGACCCCGATCCGCTCTCGATACGCCGCGATCGCCCGCAGGGTCGCGTCGATGCGGCCGGCCTCGTTGAAGGCGGGCAGGATGACCGCGATCGTCTGGTCGGCTGGCCTCGGGCCCGCCGTGTTCGGGCCGGCCGTCATCGGCGCTCCGTCATCGACCCGCCGGTGCGACGGGTCGGGCCAGCTCGTCGGATCGCGTCAGGTCGACGACGCGCAGGTGGAGGATCGCGGTCGAGGCGAGGCCGGCGAGCGCGGGCGGCAGCGTCGCCACGAGATGGACGAGCACGACCAGGGCGATGGCGGGCTCCGGGGCTACACCCAGCCCGGTCAGCGTCGTCAGCCCGACGAACTCGTACGTGCCGATCGAGCCGGGAGCGGCCGGGATGGCGGTCGACAGCGCGAGCGCGCCCATGACGAGCACGCCCTGCTGCGGCGAGAGGGGATCCCGAGCGCGTCCGCCACGACGAGCAGCGCCGCGGCGGCGACGAAGAACGCCACGACGGTCAGGAACGCGAAGATCACGACGTTGGTGGGCTGGCGGAGAGCCTCCAGGCCTTCCGCGAGCCGGGCGATCAGGGCTCTGACGAGGCCGGCGACGCGCGTGGCCGCGACCGCCGTTCGGTGCGTGACAAGCACGGCCAGCGCGAGGCCGAGGACGCCAGCGGCCCCTATGAGCGCGAGGAGGCGAGCCGTCTCGAGCAACGGCCGCGCCTCCGGCAGGGCGAGGGCCAGGACCGCGACGATGGCCAGGATCAGGAGGCCGTCGGCGACCCGCTCGAGCAGGATCGTGCCCAGGATCCGCAGGCGGGGCACCCCGAACGCCTTGCCGGCCAGCACGGCCCGAGCGACATCGCCCAGGCGCGCGGGCAGCAGCGTGTTGGCGAAGTACCCGATCGAGAGGTAGGCGAACGCGGCCCGGTGGCCCACCGGCGCGAACGGCAGCAGGATCCGCCGCCAGCGCTCGGATCGCAGCAGGAGCTCGACCGCGGTGAGCCCGACCGCGACCGCCAGCCCGAGCGGTGCGACCCGCCCGATGGAGTTGGCAGCCCCCGCGACGTCGACCCGCACGAGCGTCAGGACCACGAAGAAGACGCTGATCGCGATGCTCGCGAGGCGTCGGAGATGTCCCAGCCACGGCGTCGAGGCCGAGACGGCCGTCACGAACGTTCGGGCCGGGAGCACAGGTGCATTTCCGTATGATGGCAGGCGATGTCACCCGAATTGGCTCGCGCGATCCGGCGCCTGGCGCCATTCGCGTTCGCCGGACTGGGCCTCGCGGTCATCCTGTTCGCCTCTCTGTCATTCATCGGCTCCGAGGGTTTCGCCTTCGATTTCCGGGCCTACGACGATGCCGCCCGCCGGATCGCCTCCGGCCAGCCGCTGTACCTGGTCGATACGGTCCAGCGCTACAACAGCGGCCAGTACGCCGGCCTGTATCTCTATCCGCCGCAGATGGCGATCGCGCTCGTGCCGTTCACGGCGTTCGCGCCGACGACCGCGGCGATCGTGTGGCTCTGGTTCCGGCTGCTCGCGCTGGCGGTCGGCTGCGCCGTCATGCCGGTCGCGGGCTGGATCCGCCTCGTGACCTTTGGCATGGCCGCCTTCAGCTTCCCGGTCCTGTACGACCTGAACCTCGGCAACGTCAGTGCGGTGGTCTTCCTGCTCTCCGCGGTGATCTGGCGACTCGGGCCGCGACCGGCGGCCGGGGCCGTCCTCGCCGTCCTCATCGCGATCCGCTATCCGTTCGGTGCGGTCGCCATCGCCTGGCTGGCGATGCGCCGCTGGCGGGTGCTCGCGGTGATGATGGGCACGGGGCTCACCCTGCTCGCACTCGCGCTGCCCATCGTCGGGTTCGGGGGATACATCGACTACGTGACCATCCTCCGAGGCCTGCGGGACATCAGTACCGGCGTCGACAACCTGAGCTTCACCGCCTCGCTGGCCGGCGCGGGCGTACCGGATGGGATCGCCCGGATCGTGGGGCTGGCGAGCATGCTCGCGGCGGCCGGCTTCACGTATTGGGTCGGCTGGAAGCGCGACGCGGAAACGGCGATCGTCGTGGCGCTGACGGCCCCGCTCCTCGTCGCGCCGTTCTTCCACCCCCACTACCTTGTGGCGCTGCTCATCCCCGGCGCATTCCTGGCGAATCGCGGCCGGCCCTGGGCGGTCGCGCTGCCGCTGCTCGGATGGCTACCGGGACCGGTGCTGCCGCTCGTGGCGGCGGTGGCGATGGTGTTGCCGCTCGCGGCCCGACCGACGCGCTCCGACCCCGAGATCGCTTCGGCTGTCCCCCTGCCCGCGATCTGACGGGGTTCAGGTCGCGGCGCGCTCCGGCACTTGATCTGGCGCATGGTCGGCGGACTCCGCGCGACGAGGTGCCGCGACGACGGCTCGTTCCGCGGAAAGTCTACTTAGCGGTGAGCGCCGCCCGCCGATCCAGACCGCCATCGGGATCAGCATCGTCGGCACGTCGTGCAGCGAGTACAGCAGTCCCGACGGATCGCGGGCATCGAGCAGCACGCTCACGTACTGGGTCCATAGGCCGACGAACGGCAGGCTCACGACAAACGTCGCGGCGAGCGTGACCCACCACCCAAGCCGGCGCGCGCCGAGCAAGCGCGAATGGGATCAGCGACGGCTTGAGGACGAACAAGGCGCTCGCGGCCGGCCGCACCGTGGCCAGGGCGAGGATCGCGGTGAACCAGAGCGTCGTGGGGTTGCCGCCGAGCAGCTTGAGGTTGGTGGTCGGGTACCACAGGAGCAGGGCCAGCACCGGCCATGTCAGCGGGCCGGGGCGGTGGACGAGGACCGCCCAGCCGATGATCGCGAGGGGGATCGCCCACCAGAGGAGCGCCGGCAGGAAGCTGAACGGCACGAACAGGAGCAGGGTCGTGGGCGGGTAGAGGATCGCCCCGCCGATCGACGGGATCGAGTACGGCCCCTGGAGCTGGCTCGCCGGGTAGAAGTCGCCCGTCGCGAGCCAGTGCGTGGCGGCCTGCATGTAGAGCGTGTAGTCGCGACCCGGCAGGCCAGATGCGGCCACGGCGTCCCAGCGCTGCGCGACCTGGACCCAGTCGGCGACCCAGATCCCCAGGATCGCGATCGTCAGCCCGATCGAGACGAGGCGCAGCCGCGCACTCAGCCCGACCCAAAGGCCCGAAGGTGACGCGACCTCGGCCTTCGAGGAGACCCAACCGCCCGGGCGCGCGGTCCGCCAGATCGCCGGCGCCTGGGCGCGGGAGAGTCGGTCAGTGAGACCCGGGCGCAGGCCCGTGACGTGCAATGGTGGCTCCCAATCCCATCTCGCGATGGTTCCTCCGACCGGGATCGCCTCAGCCGCCGGAGAAGGGCCGGCAAAGGTGCCGCCGAAAGTACTACGCCGACAGCCTGCTCGTACAGGGGCAAGTACTGGTTTGGTGCCCGATGGCACCGCCGTCCGAGGGGCCTTTGGCGGCCCGCGCGTCAGCTCGCGGCGAGATCCGCCAGGTCGGGCAGGGGCTTGGCGCGCACGGAGCGGGCGCCCTCGTCGTAGATCGCCTCGACCGCGTTGACCATGAGCTGGATGCAGAACCGGTCGTGGACGAGGTCGTGGCCGGCCCGGGCCAGCGTGTCGGCGTACGGATGGTCGCTCAGCAGGCGCGCGATCGCGGCGGCCAGCGCCGGCGCGTCGTGGGGTGGCACGAGGAGGCCGGTCACGCCGTCCTCGACCATCTCGGGGATGCCGCCCACGTTCGAGGCCACGACCGGGCGCGAGAGGGCCATCGCCTCGAGGATCGTCAGGCCCTGTGCCTCGCGATAGGACGGCAGGACCGCGACGTCGAGCGCCGCGGTCACGGCCGGGATGTCGTCGCGGCGGCCGGTGAAGACGACGCGATGGGCGATGCGCAACTCGCGCGCCTGCGCTTCCAGCGCGTCGCGCCGGCTGCCCTCGCCGACGACGAGCAGGTACGCGTCGGGGCACGCGTGGAGCACGGCCGGCCACGCCTCGAAGAGCGTCGGGTGCCCCTTCTCCGGCTCGAGCCGCGCCACCACGCCCACGACCTGGGCGCCCGGCTCCATGCCGTACTCCTCGTGGAGCGTGCAGCACGGCTCCTGGTGGTCGTACCGGTCGAGATCCACGCCGTTGTAGACGAGGCTGACCGGGGCGAGGCCGCCCCGCTCCTCGGCGATCTTGGCCACGATGGCCCGCGAGACGGCGATCAGCCGGTCCATCGATGGCGTGAGCTCGCGCAGCAGCTCGCGGTCCTCGCCGGAGCGGACGCGCGACGAGTGGACGGTCGAGATGACGTACGGCCGCGGATGACCGAGCTCGGTCAAGCGCCGGACCGCGCGCGTGCCGACGACCTCGGCTCGGTACATGTGCTGGTGGACGACTTCCGGCGCGAGGAGCGCCATGTGCTCGGCCAGTTGCTCGACCGCGAGGTCGTCGTCGGGCTCGTCGATGATCTGGACCGGCACGCCCAGCTTGGCCAGCTTGCGGACGCCGCTGCCGTTCGAGAGGGAGACGACGCTGACGTCGTAGCGCTCGCGGTCCATCCGACCGAGCAGACCGTACAGATGCTCCTGGGCGCCGCCGTTCGTGCCGGTCGCCAGGATCTCAAGGACCCGGATGCGTGGCGAGCCCGGCAGCTCGAGCCGGCGGACCGGCTTGAAGCAGGGGTCGTCGGCGCTGGGGATCGTCATCGCGCGGTCGCGGCGGCCCCGGCCGGCGTGCCGGTTCGCGTGACGAGGATGCGCTCGATGGGCTCGTCCACGGCGCCCCACTCGTACTTGTACGACTCGTCACCGCGCAGGAAGTCGAGCCGGCGACGACCGGTCGCGATCGCTGCCTGCACGAGATTGGCGATCATCAGCACGCCGGGCGACAGGTCGCGCGCGTCCGGATCGATCCCGGCGTTGTAGTAGCCCAGCGTCTCGCCGTCGTCGAAGTGGATCGACGCGCCGATGCGCCGCCCATCGCAGACGAGGAAGCTCAGGTGCACCGGCCCGTCCGGTCCGAACGCCTCGAACAACCGCCGGATGAAGACCCGGCTCGCATCGCCACCCGCGTTGGGCGGGAACAGCCCGCGGTCGCCCCACTTCCGCTGGTGCATGTCGATGAACGCCGGCAGGTCCGCCGACGGGTCGGTGGACTCCGTCAAGACGAGCTCGCCGGCGGCCTCCGCCCGGCGGATCTTGCGCCGGATCTCGTGGCGCGCCTTCTTCTCGAGCGTGTCCAGGTAGCCCTCGAAATCGGCGCCCTCGGGGAGCGTGACGACCGGGCAGACGTCCTCGCGCTCCCGCACGACCGACCAGCCGCAGGTCGCGGCGGCGGCCCGGAACGCGTCGGTCAGGGCGTCGGAGGCTGGGTCTCCGCAGCGCAGGCGGCGCAGGTCGACGACGTCCCAGGGCATCGGATGGTCGTCCGCGACCGCGGACGGGGAGCCGAGATGGTCGACGAGCGCCGTGGCGACCGCCGGCAGGTCCGCCGGCGCCGCCAGGATCGTGGCGTAATCGGCGTGGTACGAGGCGCCGAAGAAGACGGCCTTGGCGGTGGGCTCGACCGGCGTCAGCGCCCCTTCGTTGCCGTGGCGGATCGTCGAGCGCCGGTCGGCCTCGTCGGGCTCGACCTCGTGGCGATGCATGAGCGGGACGATCGCGACCGGGGCCGAGCCGGCCGGCAGTGCCGGGTCCTCGACGAGGAGCGTGTCCTCGTGCGCCGAGGCGCCGTAGCCGTCCCACCAGGCCCGATGGAACGCCCAGCGGCTGAACGGGGTCGCGTACGGACTGCGGGCGGCCAGGGCGTCCCAGGTCTCGGGCGCGATCGAGGCGATGGATGACCCTCGGACGACGAGCCGGCGACGCGGCCCCGACGGGCTGGTGGATCCGGTAGAGGCGGTCCGGCGAGAGGGCAGCGCCTCGACCGCCGGAGGACACGCCGGGTCGGCGTCGAGGGTATGGAGGGTCACGTGGTCGAGGATATCACCGAGTGGCCGGGAAGCTTGCCGACGCAACCTTTCGGCGGTCCTCCACGTTGACCCGGGAGACCCGACCGCTCAGGGCGCGTGGACCTGCTCCGGCGACAGGCGCGGCGACGGCGTCCCCAGCCAGTGGCGGAGGAAGAAGTACTCCGGGAGCGGCCGGTCGTCGGTGATGAGCGGGCCGGGGCCGGCGAAGGCGCTCGACCTGGTCGCCGGACAGCCGGATCAGCTGCGGGATCGCGCCCACCCAGCCATCCACGTCGAGCTTGGGCGAGTCGAAGGCCGACGACATGTCCGCGAGGATCCCCGGCCGGGCCAGGACCTCCCGGATCGACGCCTCGTCGAAGTCGATGGGCTGATCCGACCCGAACATGAAGAACCCGTAGCCGCCGGGACCCTGGGCGACGATGACGTTCGGGAACACGGCCCGGAACGTGCGCACGTGGGCCTTGAACTCGTCGAGCGTCTGGCCGTAGGGCACCCACTGCATCATCACGCCACCGGGAACGAGCCGGGCGTGAGCGGCCTGGTAGAACTCGAGGCACGAGATCACCGACACGCCCGAGCTCTCGATCGGCGGCGGCGGGTCGACCACGATGATGTCGTAGCGTCCGGTCGGTGAGCTCCACGTGGTTCCGGCCGTCGGCGATGATCACCCGACCGTTCGGGTTGGCGAGGACCGCCTGGGCGTCCGGGTAGAAGTCGCCGAACACGGTCGGGACCGACGGCACGAGCTCCACCGCGTCGGTCTTCATGCCCGCGATGAGCGAGGCACGGAACGCCGAGCCCATCCCGAACGCGATCGTCAGCTCCTGCTTCGAGGCCGGCCGCAGGATGAGCGGCAGGACCGGCATGAGCTTGGCGTCGACGGTCAGCAGGGTCATCGAGGTACCGGTGACCCAGAGCTGCTTGGACCCGTTGATCGTGCCGGCCTGGACGGCCGCGATCTCGTCCTCGGTCGCGTGCAGGATGATCCCGTGGGCGCGCTCGATCCGGGCGACGCTCGGGTCGATGAAGAGGCGCCCGCCGACGAGCGCGACGACCACCGCGGCCGTGACGACGGCACCCAGCGCCCCGGTCGTGAAGCGCGGCAGGCGCGCCTCGATCCGGCCGCCGAACGCCAGGGCGATGCCGCGTCAGCGCGTTGAGGATCGCGATGAGACCCAGGGCGACCGGCGAACCCACCAGCGGGATCACGAGGAACGGGACGACGAACGTCCCCACGATCGCCCCGAACGTGTTGGCCGCCAGCAGCAGCCCGGCCCGGCTGGCGATCTCCTCGTCCTCGCCGGCCACGAGGGCGGAGGCCGCCGGGAAGCTCAGGCCCATGATGAACGTCGCCGGCAGCACGACGAGGATCGTCCGCTGGGTGAAGTCGCCGACGAGCTGGCCGATCGACTGGGTCAGGTCCATCGCCGGCCCGCCCAGGCTGTTGATGATGATCAGCATCCCGAACATCGCCAGGACCGCGATCGCGATCTGGGCGGCCGCCAGCAGGTCGACGATCGCGCCGCAGCCGGGTCCGCAGGACGTTGAACGCCATCGCGCCCAGGGCGAGGCCGAGCAGGAAGACGACGAGGATCAGCGAGAAGACGTACGTCGAGTTGCCGGTGCCCGACGCGATCAGGCGGGTCCACAGGACCTGGTAGCGCGAGGGCCGTGAGGCCCGACACGAACGCGAGCATGATCGCCAGCCTCGGCCGCCCGCCGGTTGGCAGGCCGGACGGCGGCCGGACGATCGTCGCCGGGCGAGGGAGCCGGGCCGCGGCCCGGGCGCGACCGACCTGGATCCGGTCGAGGATCAGGGCGAGGACGCCGGCGATCCCCGAGCAGGCGGCGCCGACGAACAGGGTGCCCGACAGGCCGAGCCACTCGATGAGGAAGAAGCCGGCCAGCCCGGCCCCCAGGATCGCGCCGATCGTGTTCGCCGCGTACAGGCGCCCGAAGGACGCGCTCAGCTCGTCGGCGTGGGCGCTCAGGTGGCGGGTCAGCGTCGGCAGGGTCGCGCCCATGAGGATCGTGGCGGGGCCCAGGGCCAGGAGCGACAGCACGAACCGGACGAGGGCCAGCGCCAGGGGCGCCGTCTCGAGCGACCCGAACGCGCCGCGGTAGACCTCGTGCAGGAGCCGGAACGTGATCGGCGTCGCGAGGACGATCACGACGAGCACGATCTCGAGGAGGCCGTACAGGCGCAGCGTCCGCTGCACCCGGTCCGCGATCCGGCCGCCGACCGCGCTGCCGATCGCCATCCCGCCGAAGAAGCCGGTCAGGATCGCCGAGACGGCCTGGGTCGTGTTGCCGAACACGAGCACGAGCTGACGCGCCCAGACGACCTCGTAGACGAGGCCGGCCGCGCCGGACAGGACAAAGATGATCAGGACGAGTCTTCGCATGGTGCGAAGGCTAAAGGGTCAGGGGCTCCGCCTGCCGGGCCGCCGTGGCTCGGCGCGCCGAGCGCTCAGGAGCTGGGCGTGCCGACGACCGCGGCGGCCGCCGGGACCGGAGCGGGCTCGGGCTCGACTCCTCGTCGTCGCCACGTCCACGAGGTCGCGGTCGGCGAGCCGCCGGAAGCGCGTCGCGAAGACGTACGCCAGGGCGTACAGGCCGGCCACGACCAGGAGCAGGGCCTGGTAGCCGGTGATGAGCGCGAGGTACTCCACCGCGCCACCGACCATCGCCCCGAGCAGGTTCGAGGCGAACGCCATGTCGGCGGTCCGCGTGTCGCGGAACGAGCGGCTGAAGACGAGGTTGGCGACGAAGACCGGCGCGAACGTCAGCCCGCCGGCGACGACGTAGCGCAGCCAGGCCGGCTCGATGAGAAGCGAGTCCGGGGCGCGCCAGGTAGCCGACCGCGATGACCGCGAACAGGGCGGCGTAGAGCGGCCGGGCGTCGCGGATCGGGAAGCGGGCGTTGACCGCGATGGCGGCCAGGACGCTGACGCGAGGATCGCGAAGAACACGAGTGAGTTGACGATCCAGGTCGAGCCGAAGAGGAGGCTGAACGTCACGAGGCTGCGCGTCTCGAGCAGCAGGAACGCGACGCCGAGCACGAAGAAGTGGGGGCTGAACCGCCGGAACGTCGTCCCGCTCCGCCGCGCGCCACGGGCGATGAGCAGCAGCGCCCACAGGAGCACGACCCCCAACGCGACGAGGTACTGCGGCGCGATCTGCGGTTCCCTGAGGTACAGGAACGGCCAGTCGTCCGTGGCCGGGCGCGGCGTCGGCTTCGGTGAGCTTGTCGATGTGGTCGCCCGGTGGCGGCTTGCCGTTCAGTGCCGCGATGCCCGGCCCGTTGGCCAGGGTCGCCGCCGTGTTGCCGAGCTCGGGGTGGAGCCGGACGATCGGCTCGCTGCCGAAGCTGGTCTGGAGCATCCCGGCCATCTTCTGGACGAGCCACGGCTCGCGATAGAAGTTGTAGAGGACGAAGATCGCCGTCCGGCGCCAGGTGGTCGCGCACGCTCGCGAAGGCCTGGTTCGTGAACAGGAACGACTCGAGGCGCAGGTTGGCCGACGTGCTGACGAGGGTCAGCGAGTCGGGCAGCGCGAAGATCACCAGGTCGTACGTGCCGGTCGCGTTGCGCACGAACGCGCGGCCGTCGTCGACGTAGCGGTGGACCCGCGGATCCGAATACGGCTGGTCGGGATGGTCGCGCACGCCGATCGCCTGGATGACCGGGTCGATCTCGACGGCATCGATGTAGTCCACCCCGTGGGCCAGCTGCAGCGCGGTGTCCGTGCCGCTGCCGGCCCCCACGATGAGGACACGCCCGAAATGGCGGTCCGGGAACCAGCGGTAGATCTGCTCGTAGAACTGGGTCTCCGCCTGGTCCACGGGGAGCATCGCCTGGTGGGGCACGCCGTTACGCGTCGAGCGCGTCGACGCCGCCGCCCTGGTATTCGTGGAGGCGGTAGTAGGGCGACCAGACGTCACCGCGGGCCTCGGCGTTCAGCGCGATGACGAGGACTCCGACCATCGAGAGCGCCGTGACCAGCGACCGCCGGCTCAGGCCGACGCCCAGGCCGAGGCGCCGAGAGCAGGATCCCCACGATGACGAACCACAGGAACGGCGACGTCCCGGCAGCCGAGAGCAAGGTGAAGGCGAGGATGCCGGCCATCGAGCCGGCGATGTCGATCGCGTAGGCGCGCAGCGGCCGCATCGACGTCAGGAGCCCGCCCGAGCGGGATCGCGAGCCCGGCCATGACCACCGTGACGAGCATCACGATGAACGGCAGGACGAGGAAGTTCGCGTTGGCCGATTCGCTGTTGTGCGGGCCGAAGAAGATGTCGTTCGGCGTCTCGAGCTGGACGTTGATCTGGGCGCGCGTGACGAGCAGCACGACGGCGAACAGGAGCGGCGCGAACGGCGAGATCGGGATCCGCCGCGGGTCGCGCCCGAACAGGATGCCCGGCGCCGATGCCGAGGAAGCTGGCCATCAGCAGGAAGTTGCTGAAGTAGCCGACGTAGACGACGTTGGCCGGCACCCAGCGGATGAGCAGCAGCTCGACGAAGAGGATCGTCGCGCTCGTCAGGAAGAGCCGGACGGCCGGTCCGGCGAGCACTGCAACGGGGCGGGTGAGCGGAGCGAGGGGCCGCGCGAGCGCAGCCGGGATGAGCGTCATGGCACGTAGTACCCGCCGAACATGAGGACAGCCAACAGGGTCATGAGCCCGGCCGAGAGGAGCGGCCAGGCGCGCCGGAACGACGGCGAGCGACGCCCGGCCAGGATCCACACGTACGGGAACGCCAGCATCGCGATCCGCCCGATCGCCTCGAGCAGGCCGCTCGAGAACGCCAGGCCCAGGGTCAGGACCGGCAGCAGCGCGTAGGCCAGCGGGATCTTGTCGTGGCGGACGTAGACGAGCAGGAAGACCGCCACCGCCAGGACGATGAGCAGGCTCGCCTGGTAGGGCGAGAACATGTCGGCGATGCTGCCGCCGTTCGAGGCGGCCGTGCCGACCCCCGTCCGACCCCAGCCCACTTGGGCGTCGAGGTAGCCGCTCGTGCTGCCGGTGAGGTTCGCCACGAACAGCAGGAACGAGCCCGAGGCGATCGGGCCGAGGGCCAGCCAGGCCTGCGAGAGGCGCGGCCGCCAGCCGTCGCGGCTGAGCAGGATGAGCCCGAGCGGCACGAGCATCACCGCGCCCTGCAGCCGGGTCAGGCAGGCCAGCCCGAACAGGATGCCGGCCACTGCGCGGCGATCGCGTTCCGCGGCGAGGAACGCGCCGAGGGCGAGCATGAGGAACAGGCTCTCGGTGTAGGACATCGAGAAGACGGCACTGAACGGGAAGACCGCGAGGTACAGGGCACCGATGCGGGCGCGTCCGCGCCCGACGACCTTCTCGCCGAGCGAGACGAGCAGGCCGAGCGCGACGAGGAACGCGGCGTTGCTGACGATGACCGCCACGAGACCCGCGAAGGCGGGCCAGGGTGTTGAGAGGATGCGCACGATGGCCGGGTAGAGCGGCAGGAATGCGTAGTCGTGGTACGTGCCGGTCACGGCGGCCGCGTGGTAGCCGTCGCGGACGATGCCGAGCAGGAAGTTGCCGTCCCACGACGTGAGGCTGCGCAGGATGGGCGCCCCGTCGCCGCTCGTCAGGGCCGGGTTCCGGATGATGAGCGTCTCGGCCGCCACCGCCGCCAGCAGGACGAGCAGCCGCGACACGACGAAGGCAGCGACGAGGGACCGGTCGAGGGCGATCGCCGCCCGGATCCCACCGAGTGCCGCGCGCAGGTCGAAGCGGGCGAGCGAGGCGGCGGGGGCGGTGGGGACGGCCGGTCGGTCGGCCGTGCGCTCGGGGGCGGTCATCGGGTCGCCGCTGCGCGGCGCGGCGTCAGCGCCTTGATGCGGGCCGTGACGGCGATGATCGTGCCGCGGATCGTGAAGCCCGGCGTCCGGATCGCGATCCCGGCGAGGCCGACCGCGGCGATCGCGAAGAGCGTGAAATAGCCTACCGGCACGGCGAGGGCGGCCCCGACCGGGAACCGTCCAGCGCCGGTCCGTGCGCGCGCCCCAGAAGATGAGGAGAGCGGCGAGGGCCACGCGGAGCGCGAGTGGCCCGGGCACGACCGGCAACCGGAAGTCGACGGCGGTGTTGCGGCCAAGCAGCGCGATCCAGTCGGCCCACAGGTTGGGCGCGAGGACGAACGAGACCCCGACGATCGCGGCCGTCACTCCGAGGGCGATCGCGAGCTTGCGCCACTCCCCGCGGGCCAGGAACCAGACGAGCCCGACCCCCGGCGTGACCTTCGAGAGGAGGATGAACGCCCAGGTGGCCGGGTAGCGGAAGCCGGCGACGATCGCGGCGGCCATGAGGATCTCGATGTTGCCCAGCGCGATGGACGCCACGACCGGCTGGAGCAGGAGGAGCGGCAGCGACAGGCGGCCGGCGGTCCAGGCGAGGGCGACGAACAGGAGCATCGTCCAGACCGCCGGGAACACGCCGATGGGCAGGAGCCGGAGCGGGGCCATCAGCTGGCTGAACGCGGGCGAATAGAGGAACGCGTAATCGCTCCCGACGTCGCCGCGGCGGTACGGATCGTCGAGCCCCGCCATGTAATAAGCCTTCGAGTCCTGGGATTCGGGCGCGCCGCCGGCCAGCTGCCAGGCGGCATAGAGCGCGCCAACCAGGAGCACTCCAAGGATCGGGCCGTACCGGACGAGCCGGTCGCGCAGCGTCGGGGTCATCGGGCGCAAGGGTGGGGGGTGCGCGGCTGCACCGGCATCCCCCGTCAGTACCACGGGCCGAGCATACCGGCGGCGTCCAGCCAGCTCACCCGGGAAATCCGGCAGCGCGATGCCCGGGGGACGGGCCGAATCCGATGTGGCCGATGCTAGATGTAGCCCTCTGGGACAGGCCCGATCACGTCCATCGAATACCGTTCGGCGATCTGAGCCAGGACCTCCGGGTCGACCTCACCCGCCCCCGCGAGATCCGCGAGCTCGTCGAAGTAGCCCACCATGGCCGCCGGCGCATAGAGATTGAGCTTTCGACTGGCCACGCCACCCACCCGGAAGCCGTGGGGGACCCCAGCCGGGATGAAGATGAACGAACCGGCCGGACACGACGCCTCCTGGCCATCGAGGAAGATGATGTATTCGCCCTCGAGGACGTAGAACGCTTCGGCTGCATCGCGGTGGATATGGAGCGGCGGCCCGAAGCCGGCCGGTTCGTGCGCCTCGAGGAGCGAGAACGCGCCGTTCGTCTCGTCGCCCGAAGCCTTGATGGACATCCGAAACCCGCCCAGGTCGATCGACCTGCCTTCACCCGGTCTCAGGATGAACGCCGCGCCTGTCTCTCCACTCATCCCTCGCCTCCTCACACCGCCAATCTTGCACACGTCGCGGGCCGCCGGGCTGCGCGGAGCTGCTTGCCCGTGTAGCGTGCCGCTGGTGCCGATCGGAGGGTGGCGTTGACTAAGCACGCGGTCGTGATCGCCGGAGGCGGTCCGACGGGACTGATGCTGGCGGGCGAACTGGCCTTGGCGAAGGTCGACGTCGTCGTCGTCGAGCGACGCCCCGATCAGAGCCTCCCGGGCTCGCGCGCCGGCGGTTTCCAGTCACGCACGCTCGAGGTGCTCGACCAACGGGGGATCGTCGACCGGTTCCTGGCCGAGGGTCAGAAGGCCCAGGTCGCGGGGTTCGGCGGCACCCGGTTCGACATCAGCGACTTCCCCACCCGGCATCCCTACGGGCTCGGGCTGTGGCAGAAGCACGTCGAGCGCATCCTCGCCGGCTGGGTCAGCGAGCTGCACGTCCCGATCCACTACGGCACCGAGGTGACGGGCTTCGCCCAGGACGACGACCGGCGTCGACGTCGAGCTGTCCGACGGCCGGCGCCTGCGGGCGCAGTACCTCGTCGGGTGCGACGGCGGACGCAGCCTGGTCCGCAAGGCAGCAGGCATCGAGTTCCCGGGCTGGGATCCGACGACGAGCTCGCTGCTCGCCGAAGTCGAGATGACCGAGGAGCCGGAGCTGGGCGTTCGCCGCACTCCCTCGGGTACGCATGCCATCGGCAAGGTGGAGTACGAGGTGGAGGACGGCAAGGTCGTCTACAAGCCAGGTGGCACGGTGGGGGTGATGCTGACCGAGGCCGCGATCGGCACGGATGAGCCCACCCTGCGCGATCTGAGCGAGGGGCTCATCGCCGTCTACGGCACTGACTACGGGATCCACAGCCCCACCTGGATCACCCGGTTCACCGATGTGACCCGCCAGGCCGCGGCCTATCGCGCGGGCCGGGTCCTGCTGGCCGGCGACGCGGCGCACGTGCACTCCCCGGTCGGCGGGCAGGGCCTCAACACGGGCGTCCAGGATGCGGTGAACCTGGGCTGGAAGCTGGCCGAGGTGGTCCACGGGGCCGCGCCGGACACCCTCCTCGACACCTACCATGCCGAGCGCCACCCGGTCGCCGCCCGCGTGCTGCGCGACACGATGGCGCAGGTCGCGCTGATGCGCCCCGACGATCGCATCGAGGCCCTGCGCGATGTCGTCGCCGAGCTGCTTGGCATGGACGAACCGCGCACGCGCTTCGCGGCACGGATGTCCGGCCTGGACATCCACTACGACCTGGGCGAGGGCCACCCGCTGCTCGGTCGCCGGATGCCCGATCTCGACCTGGTCACCGCCGACCGCCCGCTGCGGGTCTTCAGCCTGCTGCACCAGGCCCGGCCAGTGCTGCTCAACCTCGGCCAGCCCGGCGCGTTCGACATCACGCCGTGGGCAGATCGCGTCCAGCTGGTCGACGCCGGGTATGACGGGACGTGGGAGCTTCCGGCGATCGGGGCCGTCCCGGCGCCCGCGGCGGTATTGATCCGGCCCGACGGCCATGTGGCCTGGGTGGGCGACGGGACGCAGGTGGGGCTCACCAACGCGCTGACCACATGGTTCGGACCGCCGGCGACTTCGTAGCGCACCGGCCAGGCCTCAGATGTGGAACGCCCAGTAGACCCCGGCGAGGTTGACGACGACGCCGAACGTGATGGCCAGCCGCCAGCCCCAGCCCAGGCCGCGCCGGGCCGCCGCCAGGGCGCACAGGGCGAGCACGAACGGGATCGAATCGAGCGCGTAGCGGTAGCCGTACTGGAGCCACCCACCGCCGTAATAGAGCAGGCTCGGGATGAGTACGAGCAGGGCGGTCACCGCGAGCGCGACGGCCAGGCTGGACCGCCACGGGGCGCGGATCGCCAGCGCCAGGCCCGGGCTCGTCAGGGCGATCGATAGCCCGAAGCCGTCGGGCCGGAAGAACGGGAACTCCGGGATCAGGTTCGGCCGGTGGAGGAACAGGTAGTCGATGTTCATCCCGAGGTGCGACAGCGAGAAGAGCCCCTCCGCGCGCAGAGCCGCGAGCCAGTCGGGCAGGGTCGCCAGACCGTAGCCCGATTCGAACGGGCTGCCGAAGCGGACCCAGTCGTACCACAGGAAGAAGACGATGCTGGGCAGGACGCCGACGCCGAGCAGGATCCACGGCCGGATGGGCCAGGCCTGGGGCTGCCACCACGCCGCGTAGCCCGGCCGGCGCCCGAGGACCACGGCATAGAACGGCAGCGCGAAGGCGAGCGGCGCCCGGGTCAGGAAGGCCGCACCGCCCAGCAGGCCCATCAGCAGCGGCCGCCGTCGGCCGAAGGCCTCGATGAGCGCGCACAGCGTGAGGAACGTCGCGATGAGATGGCCGGTGTGCCAGACGCCGCCGCGGGTCGTGACCCACCAGATCGCGGTGCTGAAGCCGAGGAGCGTCGCGATCCACAGCCGCGTTCCTAGCCCGGTGACGCCGGCGCGGGCGGCGAGCCAGAACGCAAGCCCGACGTCGGCGGCGGCGATCACCGAGTTGACGATGGGCTGCCAGCGGTCCGCCTGGCCCGGGCCGATGATCCAGACGAGCGGCACCATGACGATGGACGGGAATGGGCCGAAGGGGACATACACCTGCCCGCCGGCGGCCGGCACGACGTCCCAGGGCCCGAGCGGCGGGATCGTGACCCGGCCGTGGAGGAACGCGTCGGCCAGGTAGAACAGGTCGGGCCGGCCGGCGTCGAACGTCCGCGCACTCAACAGGAAGACGACGAACGAGACGACCACGAGCGCCGTCGCGACGACGGGGACGAGCCACGGGCGGTCCCCGGGGCGAGAGCCGATCATCGATCGGGTCGGGACCGGCTGATCTCTGGTCCGCGGGCTCCACCCCGGTGGATGAGCGGGATCCGCAGCAGGTCCCAGGCGACCCGCACCGCCAGCTTGAAGCCGGGGCGCATGCGCGACCCGCGCTTGTCGAACCAGCGGATCGGCACGATCGCGATCGAGTAGCCGCGCCGGCGGGCCAGGTAGATGAGCTCCACGTCGAAGACGATGCTCGTGATCTTCTGGTCGGCGAACAGGTCGAGCGCCGCGGCGCGGGTGAAGCCCTTGAACCCGCACTGGGTGTCCTGGACCTTGCCCACGACCCAGAACGAGGCGAACAGGTGGAACGCCTTGCCGAGCATCCGCCGGTAGAACGGCTGGGTGCCCCGCATGTCCCGGCCGTCGGGCTGGATCCGGCTGCCGAGCGCGACGTCGTTGTCGGCCAGCGCCTCCACGAGGAGCGGGATCTGGTCGGGCGGCGTCGCCATATCGGCGTCGGAGAAGAGGCCGAGGTCGGTCGTGACGGCCAGCATCCCCGCCCGGACGGCCGCACCCTTGCCGCCGTGAGGGACGCTGAGGAGGCTCAGCAGCGGCACCCCGCCCGGGCCGTCCGTCGTCGCCTCCGGGCGAGCCCGGACGATCTCGATCGTCTCGTCCGTGCTGCCATCGTCGACGACGAGGACCCGGATGTCCGCCGGCAGTCGCGACGAGCCGGGAGCCCCATCGCGCGCCTGCTCGCCGCGCCGGCGGAGGTACCCGAAGAGCTCGTCCAGGCCCGGTCCGATGCGCTCCGCCTCGTTGTACGCAGGCAGCACGATCGTGAGGGAACGGGGATCCATGCGCGGCAGTGTACGTGCCGCGGCCCTGACCGGAGGGGTACTCTCGGCCCAGTGTCAGAGCAGGATCTCGGGGGCACTATCGGGACCGTGCGTTCGATCGACGGTCCTCCGACCCCTGTGCCCTTCGACCGCGACCGGTTCCTCCGCCGCGTCGTCGTGGCCGGCTCGCTGGTCGTCGTCGCCATCCAGGTGGTCCTCTACGTCGCCGGCTGGATCGCGAACCACGACGCGATCCCCCTCGGGCTCGACTGGCTCGGCTACCGGGCCGGGTTCGACCGCCTGCTGGCCACCGGGACGCCCTACGCCGCGTTCGAGCTGGCCGGCCCGTTCACGCCGGAGCACCTCGACTTCATCCACCCGCCCAACGCGCTCGTCCTGTTCGCCCCGTTCGCGATCCTGCCCCAGCCGCTCGACTACATCCTCTGGATCGCCATCCCGATCGCGATCTTCTGCTTCCTGCTGCGCGGCCTGCCATGGTGGGCGTGGCCCTTCGTCGCGCTCCTCTCGACGACGAACTCGCTCCAGTACCCGATCCTCAACGGCAACAGCTCCCTGTTCATGACCGCGATCTTCGGGTTGGGCTTCCGGTACGGCTGGGTCGTCGGGCTGCTGGCGATGAAGCCGACGCTGGCGCCCCTCGCGATCGTGGGCTTCAGGCGTTCGCCACGGACGCTCTTCGTGGCCGGCGCGCTGGCCGTTGTGCCGATCCTGGCGACGCTGCCGCTGTTCGCCGACTACCTCACGGTGGCCCGCAACATGCAGGGCATCCCGCTGACCTACTCCGTCAGCAACTACTCGCTCATCGCCCTGGCAGCGCTGCCGTGGGTCGCCGGCAAGCTCCCCGGCTGGTGGGCCCGCTGGCGGCCCGCCCGACCGGCCGGCTCAGCTCCCCTCCGCGAACCCGCCTGACTGTTCGTCCGACGGGCGCGCGCGCGTGACCGAGGCCAGGGCCGAGGCGCGCAGCACTGCGACGAGCACCAGCGCGACCGCCAACCAGACCGCGACGGGGGCCGCGATCGCGGCGCCGGCCAGGACGACCGCCCCGGCGAGGAGCCCGGCCACGGCCCCGCGTCCGTTGCCGTGGCGGACCGCGATCCACGCCCATGCCGCGAATGGGAGCAGCGCCACCGGGTAGTGGAACCAGGTGATCGGCGAGAGGATCAGCGACAGGATCGTCGCCACGGCCAGGGAGACCGCCACGGACCGGACCCGCCACGCGACCACGGCTGTCGCCACGATCGCGAGCAGCGCCACGATCGGAGCGACCCGCGCCGCGACCGCCGGATCGCCGAGCGCCATGGCCAGCTGGCTGGCCGGGCCGATGTTCAGGTTCGACACGAAGTCCGCGCCGGTCCCGGCTCGCAGGACCTCGATGTAGTCCTGCCACGGGCGCAGCCCGCCGACGACGAGGCTGACCACGACCGCGACGAGGTCCGTGACGGCCGCGACGGCCAGGACCCGCCACTCGGCGGGCAGGCCCACCCGGCCCTCGCGGACCCACGCGACGAGCCCCCGCACGGCGAGCCAGCCGAGCAGCAGGCCCGGGTACAGCTTGGCCAGCGCGGCGAGGCCCAGGGCGATCCCGCCCACGATCCGCCAGCGCCGGGACTCGCTCAGGACGGCGAGGAGGAACGCGCCGTATGCGAACGGGAACCAGGCATCCACGTTCCCGAACAGGAGGGCGATGGCGAACGGGTAGACGAACGGCGCGAGGGCGAGGGCCGGCAGGACGACGTCCACGATGTCCCAGGCCGTGGCCTCGGCACCGGAGGCGAGCCCCCGCACGACCAGCCCGAAGCCGGCGATGGCCCCGATCCCCGTGATCAGGAGCACGACGCCGTTCGGCACGCCGCCCACGAGCGATGCCAGCTGGGCGACCGGCGGCGGGTATGAATAGAAGAGGCTCTCGACCTGGGTGCCGGCGCCGACCGCCCCGGCGAGGTACGGCGACACCCCGGCCGCCACCCGCCGGCCCGCGTCGAGGATGAGGGCGAGGTCGAAGCCCGCCTGCGGCGGATCCTTCGCGAGCAGGGCCACGCCGAGGGCGAGGAGGCCGGCCCAGCCGAGGCCGCCGACGAGAAGCCAGATGAGACGCCGGAACCGCGGATCGGCGAACGTGCGCGTCAGCGGATGGGCCACCGGGCCATGCTAGCGCCCGCCGGCACGGCCTCGAGAGCGGTCAGGCGCTGAGGCCCGGTCCCGGCGCGCGCCGGGATCGTTCATCTGTGAACCGTTCAAGGATGAACGGATATCCCAGGGGACCCTGCGCTCCGGGACTGTCCCGGCCGCCGTCCCGGCCGCGCCGGCCGATACTCCCCGAGAGTATCCGCGCACCCGGCGAACGGCCCCCGGACATGGGCCTCACGGGACCAATGTTCCGTTCGGACATGACCGATTTGTACTGGTCGGAAGGCCCAGGACCCGGTGCTACGCTGCACCGGCTGTGCGGACCCCCATCGGCCTTTTCGCGTTCGCGCTCGTGGTCCGGGCCATCCTCATCGCCCTCTATCCGGACCCGGCGTACCCCGATGCCTACTACTACGTGGACGTCGCGCGCGCCCTCCACGCGGGCCAGGGATTCAACGTCGACTTCATCTGGGCCTTCGTCGAGACCGGCGGGGTCCTGCCGGCGGATCCGCACCTGCCGATCCCCAGCAATGCCCACTGGCTGCCACTCGCGTCGCTCATCCAGCTGCCGTTCATGGCGGTCCTCGGGACGGCGGCCTGGGTCTCGGCCATCCCGTTCGCGCTCGCCGGGGCGACCACCGCGCCGCTGACCTGGTTCATCGCCCGGGACCTGGGCGCCCGGCCGGTCGTCGCCATGGGCGCCGCGCTGATGGCGGCGGTGCCGGCCGCGACGACCGTGTTCTTCGGCCAACCGGACAACTTCTCCCTCTACCAGCCCCTCGGCGCGGCGGCGATCTGGCTCGGGACCCGGGCCCTGCTCGGCCACCGCTGGGCCCTGCCCATCGCCGGACTGCTCGTCGGCCTGGCGTCCCTCGCCCGGAACGACGGCATCCTCATCGGGGCCGCCCTCGGCATCGTCTTCCTGTGGGATCGCTGGCGGGCCTGGCGCTCGCACGGGGAGCTCCGGCCGGCGATCCCGTGGTGGGCCGCGTTTGCCAGCTTCGGGCTGTTCCTCCTGGCCGTCGGCCCCTGGTGGCTGCGCCAGCTCGCGGTCTTCGGGACCATCTCGCCCTCATCGTCGAACGGCAAGATCCTGTTCATCCGGACCGTCACCGAGATGAACAGCATCGACACCCCGGCGACCCTCCAGTACTTCCTCGGCCAGGGCATCGGGCCGCTCCTCGCGAGCCGCGTGTGGGGGTTCATCGCCGCGGTCGGCAACTACTCGATCATCGTCCTCTCGTTCGTGCTGACCCCGTTCCTGCTCATCGGCGGCTGGATCGAACGGCGCTCGATCCACTACCGGGTCTTCTTCATCTATGCCGCGCTGCTGTTCGCGGCCTCCGGGCTGCTGTTCGCGGTCCACGTCCCGCTCGGGACGTTCCTCCACTCGGCGGTCGCGCTCATCCCGCATACGTACATCCTCGTGCTCGAGGGCGTCGCGGCCTGCGTCGTCTGGATCGCCCACCGCCGGCCGAAGTGGCGTGAGGCCGAGGCGACCCGGTTCTTCCTGAGTGCGACCGTCGGCATCGCCTTCGTGACCGGCGCCCTCGGCGCGTGGAAGGTCCAGGAGGAGTGGAACACCGAGCGCCACGATCGCCAGCAGGCCGCGATCGCGCTCGACGCGCTCCACGTCGGCATGGACGAGCGGCTCATGGACGGCGACACCTCGGGCTTCAAGTACTACACCGGCCGGGGTGGCGTCGTGACCGTCAGCGATCCGATCGACACGGTCGGCCGGGTGGCCAAGGCCTACGGCGTCCGCTGGCTCATCCTCGAGCGCTGGCACATCGCGGACGCGCTCATCCCGGTCATCGAGGGCAAGGTCCGGCCGGCGTGGGTCGGGGCTCCCGCCTGGACGCTCGATGAGACGCCGAAGACCGACGCCGACGACACCGCGCCCGACATCGCCATCTACCCGGTCTGCTTCGCGCCGGACGACACGCGGTGCGCGCCATGACGCTCGAGTCGCCGCGCGCGATCAGCGCGCGCGAGGCCTGGCAGACCGCCGGGATCCTGTTCGTCATCGCGCTCGTGGTCCGGGCCCTCGTCGCCTCGATCGTGCCCTTCCCGACGCCCGAGGACACCGCCTACTACGTGAGCGTGGCCCGCAACATCGTGGACGGCCACGGACTCGTCTCCAACGCGATCTGGAGCTACGGCACCCCGCCGCTCCAGTTCCCGCGCGATGCGTTCGAGGTCTGGCTGCCGCTGCCCGCATTCCTGGCCGCCATCCCGATGTACCTGTTCGGCACGAGCTTCCATGCCGCCCAGGTGAGCACGGTCCTGATCGGTGCGCTCGTGCCGGTCCTGGTCTGGCGCCTCGCGGCGGACGTCGCCGAGGAACGCGAGATGCCGGTCGGCCGTGCCCGGACGCTGGCCATCGGCTCCGCCCTGACGGCGACCGTCTCACTGCCGCTCCTCCTCTTCAGCGGCCTGCCCGACTCGACCACCTTGTTCACCGCGCTCGCCCTTGCGGGCTGCCTGCTCATGACCCGCCTCATCCGCGAGCCCCGGCGCGCGCGCCTCAGCGACCGCCGGCTCGTGGCGCTGGGGATCGTCTTCGGGCTCGCCGCGCTGACCCGCAACGAGTTCCTGTGGCTGGGCCTCATCTGGGTCTTCCTCGCGTGGCGGGCGCCGTTCACCGGCCGGGAGGAGCGGATCCGGCTCATCGTCGCGCCGGCCCTCATCGGGTTCGCGATCCTCGCCCCGTGGCTCGTCCGCGACTGGCAGGTCTTCGGCAACCCGCTGCCCGGCCAGGCGGCCACGAACGCGCTGTCCGTGACGGGCTTCGACATCTTCGCGTGGCAGGATCCGCCGACCCTCTCGCGCTACCTCGCCCAGGGTCCGACGTGGCTCCTGACGTCGCGGGTCGAGGGCTTCCTGCACAACCTGCTCGACGTTCTGCTCGTACCGGGCGCCCCGGTCTCGGTGCTCGGGCTCGTCGCCCTGCCGTGGGTCGCCCGCGGTTCGGCCCTCCGGCCGGTCGTCCTCCTGAGCGCCCTGACGTTCGTGGCGACGACCCTCCTGTTCCCCGTCTCGACGACGTGGGGGACGTTCCTCCACGCCGCCGGGCCGGTCCACGTCCTGCTCATCGTCAGCGGCGTCCTCGCCCTCGACCGGGTCATCGTCCGGGCGGGCCAGTGGCGCGGCTGGACGAAGCCGGTCGCCTGGCTCGGCCCGACGCTGACGGTGTCCGGCGCGGTCCTGTTCAGCGTCGGGATCCTGGCCTACGCCGGCCAGGCCCGCGACACCCAGCGGCGCTACGCCGCGCTCATCCCGGCGATGACGGCGGCCGGCATCACGGTGGACCCGGCGGTCCCGGTCATCACGGACTTCCCCATCTGGTACGCCGAGGGGACCGGCGGCCGGGCGCTCGCACTGCCGGACGAGCCGCCGGCCTCGATCCTCGACCTGGCCGACCACTTCGGGGCGAAGCTCCTCGTCATGACCGACGACGAGCACGGCCAGTGGCCGGGGGTCATCGACAAGGGCGGCCCGGGAGTGGCGTGCTTCCACGAGGTGAAGCTGCCGACGCCGGCCTCCGCGGCCGATGCGGCGACCCTGCACGACACCCGGGTCTTCCGGATAGGCTGTCCATGAGCGCGCGCGAGAGTCGGCCCCCGGTGGGGCGCACCTATACTCGGGAGCCGATGGAAACAGCTCGCTCCAGCGCCGAGGGGCGCGACAGCCGCTTCGATGGCCTGCACGCCGAGGCCAAGGAGGCGCTCGGCTACTCCGCCAACCTCCTCCGCCAGATACGCGACCGCTACCGCGAGGCGTACCACGAGGAGCTGGCTCGCTGGCACCGCCTGCGCGACGACCTCGACTCGATCGAGCGCATCGAGAGCACGACGGTCGGCGATCCGCCGGCTGCCGCCACCAACCCGGCCGACACGGAGGCCGAGGCGGCCGTGGCTGCGGAGGCCGGCGCCGAGGACGCGCGCGAGCGAACGATGCGCGCCCAGATGGAGACGCTCACCGGGGAGCTGGGGCTGCACCAGGCCGAGCTGGCCAAGCTCGACCTCGCCCAGCGCAACCTCGAGAGCACGTGGCTGTTCCTCGAGCGCGGCGACGTCAGCCTCATCACCGATCGGTCCGAGACCGAGGCGAGCCCGCCGACCGATGTCCAGATGCGGATCGTCGAGGCCCAGGAGGCCGAGCGCTCGCGGCTCGCCCAGGAGGTCCACGACGGACCGGCCCAGGCCCTGTCGAACGCGATCTTCCAGGTGGAGTACATCGAGCGCGTCCTCGACCAGGACATCCGCCTGGCCCGGACCGAGCTGCGCTTCCTGCGCGACCTGCTCCGGCGCGAGCTCGGCGACGTGCGCGGCTTCATCGCCCAGCTCCGCCCGCCGCTCCTCGAGCAGCTCGGTCTCGAGGGTGCGATCGGGGATATCGTGGCCACGATGTCGGCGCTCACGGGGCTGCCCATCGAAACGTCCTTCGGCGCACCTGCCGATCGCATCGACGACGCAGCGCAGACTGTGGTCCTGCGCGTGGTACAGGAGGCCCTTCAGAATGTACGCAAGCATGCGACCGCGAGTCGCGTCACCGTTGCCAGCCGCGTGACCAGCGATGAATGGATCATCGAGATCCGCGACGACGGACGCGGTTTTGACGTTGGAACCGTTGCCGCGCGTGGTAGAAGGAACTTTGGATTGCAGTTCATGAGAGAACGTGCGGAGCTGATCGGCGCTCGGTTCGAGGTCCGGTCACGTCCCGCCGGTGGGACGGTGGTGATGGTGGCGATCCCGAATGGGGAAGATAGGAGATGAGCGCGATGGATTTCTCAGGCCCGGACCGACGCCGCGGGGGACCCGATCGGCGGACCCCCGGCGAGAAGACCCGGATCCTCATCGTCGACGATCACGCCCTGTTCCGGGTCGGGATCCGCAACATCCTCGAGAAGGAAGATGACTTCGACGTAGTCGGCGAGGCCGACGACAGCCGGAGCGCCTTCGACCGCGCCGTCGAGACCTCACCGGACATCGTCCTCATGGACCTCTCGCTGCCGGCCCCGGGTGGCATCGAGACGACCCAGCGGATCAAGCGCGAGCTGCCCAGCGCGGGGATCATCGTGCTTGCCGTCAGCGAGGACGAGGACGCCCTCTTCGATGCCATCAAGGCAGGCGCCGCCGCATTCATCCTCAAGGACGTCGGCCCGGACGACCTCGTCACGATCATCCGCCGCGTCGGCATCGGCGAGTACCTCATCAACGACAAGGTGTTCGCGAAGCCGGCCGTGGCGAGCCGGGTGCTCAAGGAATTCCGCGAGCTGGCGGTGTACGGCCAGGAGGCCGCCCCGATCTTCGCGCCCCTCTCCCCACGGGAAGTCGAGATCCTCGACAACATCGCCCAGGGCATGACCAACAAGCAGGTCGCCTATGCCCTCTCGATCAGTGAGCAGACCGTCAAGAACCACATGTCGAGCATCCTCCGCAAGCTCTCCGTGAACGACCGGACCCAGGCCGTCGTGTACGCGATGCGCCAGGGCTGGATCCGGATGCCCGAGGACTGATCCGCCGCCGACTCGCGCTACCATCGACGACTCCACCACCGCCTCGGACCATCCCACCATGGCGAAACCCGCGAACCTGACCGAACTCCGCGACCGGGCCGCCCAGGACCACGAGAAGCTGGGCAGCGAGCTGAGCGAGATCGAGCTGCTCGCCCAGCAGGCGCGTGCCGAAGCCGGCCGCTACGAGACCAAGCGCTCATCGACCGCCGAGCGCGTGGCCGCCCTCGCCCGGACGCAGCCCGTCGAGCCGCCCGAGGCGATCGAGCTCGCGAGCCAGCTCGTCACGCTGACCCGCAAGGCCGGCCTCATGGAGGCCCAGGTCGAGGTGCTCGACGGCAAGGCCAAGGTGCTCGGTCGGTACCGCGACACGATGCACGAGTTCGCGCTGGCCATCGCCGCGATCGCCGAGTCGCTGCCGGACGTCCCCGATCCGGACGCCGCGGGCGGGGATGGCGCCTCCGGTGAGGCCGTGGCGCCCGCCGTGTCCCGGATGGTCCTCAGTGCCCAGGAGGACCTGCGCCGGGAGATCGCGCGGGCGATGCACGACGGGCCGGCCCAGAGCCTGACCAACATCGTGCTCCAGGCCCAGATCGTGGACCGGCTCGTGTCCCGCGACCCGGAGCAGGCGCGGGGCGAGATCCGCCAGCTCGTGGCGATGGTCCAGAGCACGCTGGACGCGACGAAGTCGTTCATCTTCGACGTCCGGCCGATGGTCCTCGACGACCTCGGGGTCGTGCCCACCCTCCGGCGGGCCGCCCGCGAGCGCGGCCGGCGGGCGCACGTCCCGGTCGAGTTCGAGTCGTTCGGGTCGGACCGGCGGATGGCCATGGAGGTCGAGGGCGGCCTCTTCCGGATCCTCGACGAGACGCTCGGGGCGTTCCTGTCGTCCGGGCCCGACCGGGTGTCGATCCGCCTCGACTGGGGCGACCAGGTGGAGGCGCTCGTCACCGCCGAGCGGACCGCCACCGAGTCAGGCGAGCCGTGGGTCGCGCTGGCCGCGTCGGACTGGCGGGAGATCCAGGGTCGCGCCGCGACACTCGGCATCACGGCGGATCTTCTCGCCGAGGGGACGCAGGTGTTGCTGGTCGTCGACAGCGCCGCCAGCCACGAACCGGGCTGACCGGCGCCCGTGGGCGTGCTGTCGAGGGAGCGCGGCCATCGGCTGGGGCGTGGCCAGGGGCTCGTCGAGTACGGCCTGATGTTGTCGCTGACCGCGGTGGTAGCCACGGTCATCCTCGTGTTCTTCGGCAGCCAGCTCGCCGTGGCGCTCGACATCATCGGGTCAGCGATCGACAGCGCGACCTGACGACCGGGCCCGGGGGGCAGGGCCCAGGCGATTGTCAACATCTAAAGTGCCAACCGAGCAACGGTACCAACGGGTCAGTATTCGCCCGTTCGAACGGCACCTATATTCGCTTCAGTCCTCGATCGAGGACATTGAAATCATCCAGGAGGCCACGCATGGCTCTTATCAACTCGTTCCTCGCCTCGATTCGTCGGGACGAGGAAGGCCAGGGTCTCGCCGAGTACGCGCTGATCCTCGCCCTCATCGCGATCGTCGCGATCATCGCTCTCATCTTCCTGGGCGGCCAGGTCAGCAAGATCCTCAGCAACGTCGGCAACTCCGTCTAGTTCGCCGCGTTACGGATCTCGGACCGCCTGGCTCGCAAGAGCCTGGCGGTCCGTTCCTTTTCCGGCCGGACGCCGGCCACCACATTGGAGAAGTCCGATGCGCCCTCGGTTCACCGCATTGCGCGGACCGTGGAGTGACGAGGACGGACAAGGTCTCGCCGAGTACGCACTCATCCTGGCTCTCATCGCAATGATCGCTATCCTCGCCCTCATGTTCATGGGTGGCTCGGTCAGCAAGATCCTCAGCTCACTCGGCAACTCCGTCTAGTCTTTCGCGGATCGCAAACGCACTCATTCGCCGCCACCGATCGCCCGGGCCCAACAGCCCGGGCGATCTTCATGTCCGGGAGGGGCCGGTGGGCCGGTAGGAGTCGATCGTCACCCCGCCGGGGGTGGCCCGCGATCCGACCAGCTCGAGCGAACTGTCCCGGCCGGCGACGGGGAACAGCCGCGTGCCCTGGCCTACGACCACCGGGAAGGTGAACAGGTTCATCTCGTCCACAAGGTTGTGCTCGAACAACCACCGGAACAGGGCACCGCTGCCGTGCACCTGGAGTTCGCGTCCCGGCCTGGCCTTCAGCTCGCGCACGGCGGCCGCGAGATCCCCAGAGAGGACGGTCGAGTCCGTCCATCCCGGCTCGGTGAGCGTGGCCGATGCCACGTACTTGGGCTTCGTGGCCAGCGCGGTCCAGATCGGGCTGTCGCCCGGATCGGCCCACGTTCCCCAGGAGCCGACGAAGACCTCATAGGTCCGCCGGCCGAACAGGAACGCGTCGGCGCGCTCGAAGATCTCGTCCATGACCCTCCCGGATTCCGTGTCGAAGTGGGCCCAGCCGCCACGCTCGAATACGCCGCGTTCGTCCTCCTCCGGCCCGCCAGGCCCCTGCATCACGCCGTCGACGGAGACTTGCATGGTGGTCGTCAGCTTCATGGTTCGTCCTCACTCGTGATGGTCCTGCTCGGCATGACCGCGCGGTGGAGCGAATCTCATCGGTGTACCTCGCACCAGCGCTGGCCGTCGGTCCACCGAGATCCTGCCTGCGCATCTTGCTGCCCTTGTGCCCGTGGAGCGGGGCACTAGCCAGGTTCGCGGGCAGGACTCCCGAGCGAAGGCGCCGGGGGCTGGCCCGGCGCACGGGCGCCCGTCGCTGGTCCGCGGGCACCGCGCAATAGGGATGTTCGGCGCCTTGACACGTCCGGGGCTCCTCCCTAGTGTGGCGCGGCTACGCGCGGGCGGCGTGAGTGCCCCACGCCCGAAGCGTCAGCTGGCCCCTGCACGAGTGTGCCGGGGACTCCGGACGAAAGGAGGTACCTACGACCATGTCATTCATCAACGCGCTCATCGCCTCGCTTCGCAGCGAGGAGGATGGCCAGGGGCTCGCGGAGTACGCACTCATCCTTGCCCTCATCGCCATCGTCGCGATCATCGCCCTCATCTTCCTGGGCGGTCAGGTCAGCAAGATCCTCAGCAACGTCGGCAACTCCGTCTAGGGGTCTCCGAGCGACGGCACTCCGTCGCCCCAAAACGTTGACAACGACGGCCCGTCCGGGACCCCCGGGCGGGCCGTCGACGCGATTCCGGGACGACCGCCATACCACCGCTCGCGTGCGTATGGAAGCCCGATTTCCCGCCAATTCTTCCTAATGGTCCTAGGCCTTTGGTATAGTCGCGCCGCCTCAGAGCGGTGCTACAGTGTTGCCACCTGTCACACGGCTGGGGAGACATCTCTTGAAGCGAAGTAACCGTCTGATCCTGCTCATCGGCGTCCTGCTGGCTGCGGTCGCGTTCGTCGGAGTGATCATGATCAGCTCCGGCGGCGGCAACGGCGGCGGACCTACGCCGACACCACCTCCAACGACCGCCAAGGTCGTCGAGGCGAAGCTCGACATCGCCGCCGGCACCAAGCTGACCGCGGCGATGCTGCAAGTCGTCGAGGTCCCGATCATCGCCTTCACCACTGACTCGATCCCGGATCCGGGCCTGGCCATCGGCCGGCGCGTCTTCCGCGCGGTCAGCACGGGTGAGCAGATCGGCTACTCGTACTTCATCGAGTCCGGCGCGGCCGTGAGCGTCACGGACAACATCCCGAAGGGCCTCCGCGCGCAGGCCATCCAGGTCGACCAGGTGACGGGCGTCGGTACGCTCATCCACACCGGCGACAGCGTCGACGTGATCATCTCGATCGATATCCAGCTCACGGGACCCGATCCCGCGAACAAGTCCAACGTGATCAGCCTCGGTCAGCCGGGGACGTCGACCAAGCTCATCCTCCAGAACCTCCAGGTCATCGGGACGCTCCTGCCGCCGCCCGTCGCGAACAACGCGCCGCCGGCCGCTCCGACCCCGGTGCCCTCTGGCCAGGTTGCCGCGCCCGAACAACAGCCGGGCACGAACCTGACCGGTCAGAACGAAGTCGTCATCGTGGCCGTCACGGCGAACCAGGCGGAAGTCATCCGCTGGGCGCAGCTCAAGGCCGCCTCCCCCAGTCCGCAGGATCGCGGCCCGACCGCCATCGCAGTCGTCCTCCGCTCACCGAAGGACTACGTCGCGATCGACGCGAGCGGCAGCCCCGTCCTCGACTCGAACGGCATCGCGGTCACCGTCGTGCCGCCCCTCGAGAAGACGGATGGCGTGATCCTCAAGACCCTGATCGACAAGTACGGCGTCCTTCCACCCGAGATCCTCATCAAGTAGGCGCCGGTCGGCAATCGATCGGTACCTGAGGTCGGCCCGCCCCCTGTCGGAGGCGGGCCAGCCTTGCCACCACCGCCCCGCAGACGAGCACCATGGCCGACCAGATCCGCGTCCTCATCGTCGATGACATCCCGGAGACCCGCGACCACCTCGCCAAGCTTCTCGGTTTCGAGAGTGACATCGAAGTGGTCGGCTCCGCCGCATCCGGCGCCGAGGCACTGAGCGTCGCCACCTCGATGCTGCCGGATGTCATCCTCATGGACATCAACATGCCGGACATGGACGGCATCACGGCCACCGAGCAGCTCTCGGCCGAGGTCCCGACCGCCGCGGTCGTGATGATGTCGGTCCAGGGCGAGGCGGACTACCTCCGCCGCTCGATGCTCGCCGGCGCACGCGAGTTCCTGGTCAAGCCCTTCAGCAGCGACGAGCTCACCGCGTCGATCCGCCAGGTCTACTCGCGGGAACGCGACAAGGCCAACCGGCTGCTCATCTCCAATCCGGTCGTCGCGCCACGTTCGGCCAGCGACCGGGAGCCCGGCCAGGTCGTCGCGGTCTTCAGCCCCAAGGGCGGCGTCGGCCGCACGACCGTGGCGGTCAACCTGGCCGTCGCGGCCGCGACCGAGCTCGGCCGCAAGGTCGTCATCGTCGACGGTTCGTTCCAGTTCGGCGACGTCGGGGTGCTGCTCAACCTGAACCCCAAGAACAAGTCGATCGCGGACCTCGTGCCCGAGCTCGAGGCCGGCGAGGCCGAGTCGATCGACACGTTCGTGATCAACCACTCATCCGGCGTGCGGGTCCTGCTGGCCCCGCCCTCGCCCGAGATGGCCGAGCTCATCACGCCGAGCGGCGTGAAGCGCGTGCTGGAAGTGCTCCGCGAGTCGAACGATCTCGTGATCGTCGACTGCTCGAGCTACTTCAACGACACCACGCTGGCCATCCTGGATGCCTCGGATGTGATCCTCACGATGCTGACGCTCGAAATCACGAGCATCAAGAACATGCGCCTCTTCCTCGAGGTGGCCGACCAGCTCGGCTACGACTCGCGCAAGATGCGCCTGGTCCTGAACCGGGCCGATTCCACGTTGGGTATCCGCGTGGCGGATGTCGAGCACTCCATCGGGCGCAAGGTCGACCATTCGATCGTCAGTGACGGTCGGAGCGTCGTCTACGCGCTCAACCGAGGTGTGCCCTTCTTCCTGTCCAACCGGGAGACGCAGGTCTCCCAGGACATCCTTCGGCTGGCGACGACGCTGGTCGGCGAGGCGAGTTCGAATGTCGCCGCGCCGGTCAACGACGAAGCCCGCAAGAACGCCAAGAACAAGAGTCTTTTCGCATGGCGATAGTGAACGGCCCGTCGGGCCTCAAAGGAGAGTAGGCGATGTCCCTCCTGAAGCGGATCGAGAGCGCTCGACCGGGAACCGGCCCCGCCGCGGGCCCGGGCAGTCCGGCGACGCCGGGCGGCCCTGTCGCACCGGCACCACCGGCAGGCGGAGGCCAGGCCCCACAGGCCCGGCTCATGTCGTCCGGGCCGGTGCGTGAGTCATTCCGTGACGTCAAGTTCCGGATCCAGAACCGGGTGATCCAGGACCTCGACCCCAAGCTCGACCTGTCCAACCAGGTCGAGGTGCGCCGCCAGATCGAAGAGATCTTCGGCAAGGTCATCGACGAGGAAGGCCTGGCCCTGACGCGCGCCGAGCGCGTCCGGATGCTGGAGCAGATCACCGACGAGATCATCGGCCTCGGGCCGCTCGAGCCGCTCCTGCGCGACGAGAGCATCACCGAAGTCATGGTCAACGGCCCCCGCCAGGTCTACATCGAGCGCTCGGGCAAGCTCGAGCTGACCAACGTCGTCTTCCAGAACGACGACCACGTGATGCGCATCATCGATCGGATCATCGCCCCGATCGGACGTCGCGTCGACGAGTCCTCGCCGATGGTCGACGCCCGCCTCACCGACGGATCCCGCGTCAATGCAATCATCCCCCCGCTGTCTCTGGTGGGGCCGGTCATCACGATCCGGAAGTTCTCGGCCAGCCCGTTCACCGTCGACGACCTCATCCGCTTCGGGACGGCCACCCCGGAGATGTTCGACTTCCTCAAGGCGTGCGTCGAAGCCCGCCTGAACATCTTCGTCTCCGGCGGTACCGGCTCGGGCAAGACCACGACCCTCAACGTCCTCTCCTCGTTCATCCCGAACGACGAGCGGATCGTGACGATCGAGGACGCGGCCGAGCTCCAGCTCCGCCAGGAGCACGTGGTGACGCTCGAGTCACGCCCCCCGAACATCGAGGGTCGCGGCGCCGTGCCGATCCGCGAGCTCGTCCGTAACTCCCTCCGGATGCGTCCTGACCGGATCATCGTCGGGGAGTGCCGGTCGGGCGAAGCGCTCGACATGCTCCAGGCCATGAACACGGGCCACGACGGCTCGATGTCCACCGGCCACGCCAACAGCCCGCGCGACATGCTCGCCCGCCTCGAGACCATGGTCCTCATGGCCGGCGTCGACCTGCCGCTGCGCGCCATCCGGGAGCAGATCGCTTCCGCGGTGGACCTGATCGTCCAGCAGAGCCGCCTCAAGGACGGTACCCGCAAGATCGTGAACATCACCGAGGTCCAGGGCATGGAAGGTGATGTGATCGTCATGCAGGACGTGTTCGTCTTCGAGCAGACCGGCATCGTCGAAGGCAAGATCCAGGGTCGCCTCAAGGCGACCGGTATCCGGCCGAAGTTCGTCGAGAAGTTCGAGGTGATGGGTATCCATCTGCCGCCGGGCCTCTTCGGCTTCAACTTCTGAGAAGGAGCTGATCGATGCCCACCATCGCCGTCGCCGCCATCGCCGCCGCCGCGATCCTCCTGATCGCTCTCGGTATCGCGACCTCTGGTCGAGGTTCGGGCATCAGCACGCGCCTCGAGCGGTACGCGTCGGGCAAGCAGGAGGTCAACAAAGCCGGCACCGGTGCCGGTGGGATCTCCGAGCTCATCGCCCAGAGCGTCGCGCTCGCGAACCTCAACCGGGTCGTCGAGCAGCGTGACTTCGGTGCCAACCTGGCCCGCGAGATCGCCCGCGCCGACCTCAAGCTCAAGGTCTCCGAGTACCTCGGGATCTGGGCCGCCACCACGGTCGGCGTCCCGATCGCGTTCCTCGGCCTGTCGTTCGTCGCCCCGGCCTTCGGGAACCCGCTGTTCCTGCTCATCGGCGGGTTCATCGGCTTCATGATGCCGCGCTTCTGGCTCGGCCGGCGCAAGAGCGGACGACTCAACGCCTTCAACAAGAACCTGCCCGACACGATCACCCTGATCGGCAACGCGCTCCGGGCAGGGTCATCGTTCCTCCAGGCGATCGAGCTCGTAGTGCGCGAGTCACGGCCGCCGATCTCCACCGAGTTCTCGCGGGTCATCCGCGAGGTCAACCTCGGCCTCCCGTTCGAGACTGCGCTCGAGAACATGGTCCGGCGCGTGCGCTCGGACGACCTCGAGCTGATGGCCACGGCCATCTCCATCCAGCACACGGTGGGTGGCAACCTCGCCGAGATCCTCGACTCGATCGCGTTCACGATCCGCGAGCGCGTCCGGATCAAGGGCGAGATCCGCACCCTCACCGCGCAGCAGCGCTTGTCGGGCTACGTGGTCGGCCTCCTGCCGATCGCCCTGGCCGGCTTCCTCTTCCTCGCCGCTCCCCACTTCATGGATCCGATGTTCGCCAACCCGCCCGAGGTGCTCGGCCTTCCGGCCGGCGTCGTCATCCTCGCCTTCGGCGGTTTCATGATGTTCATCGGCTTCATGCTCATCCGCAAGATCGTCGACATCGAGGTCTGACCCGATGGCCATCGTCATCGCCTTCGCAGCCGCGGGGGCCATCCTGCTCATCGTCCTCGGGCTGACCGGCGGCTCGCCGGTCGACCCCGTCCAGGCTCGCCTGACCCAGCTCGGGTCCATGCAGGCCAAGAACCTCGAAGAGCTCGAACTCCAGTCGCCGTTCCTCGAGCGCACCCTGCGCCCGCTGGCAGCCCAGCTGTCGGGAACGGTCGCCCGGGTCACGAGCGCTTCGTTCGCCGACCGCACCGCCAAGCGCCTCGCCCTGGCCGGTAACCCCGGCGACCTCCGGGTCGCCGACTGGCTGGGCATCAAGGCCATCGCGGCCGTCATCGGCGGAGCGCTCTTCTTCTTCCTGTTCGTCGTCGTCGGCCTGCTGGGCTTCCCGCCGGTCATCGGCATCGTCATGTCGGCCGTCGGGCTCCTGCTCGGCTACACGATCCCCGAGTTCTGGCTCGGCGGTCGGGTCAAGAAGCGCCAGAAGGGCGTCCTGCTGATGATCCCGGACGCGCTCGACCTCCTGACGATCTCCGTGCGAGCCGGCCTCGGCTTCGACGCGGCGCTCGGCAAGGTCGTCGAGAAGCTCAAGGGCCCGCTCACGGACGAGTTCCGCCGCGCGCTGGCCGAGGTCCGGGTCGGCAAGGTCCGGCGCGAGGCGCTGCGGGACATCGTCCCGCGCACCGAAGTGCCGGCCCTCACGAACTTCATCGGCGCGATCATCCAGGCCGAGCAGCTCGGCGTCTCGATCAGCAAGGTGCTCCAGGTCCAGTCGGAGCAGCTGCGCATCGAGCGCCGGCAGCGCGCGGAAGAGATGGCGGCGAAGGCCCCGATCAAGATGCTGTTCCCGCTCGTCGGGTGCATCTTCCCCTCGCTGTTCATCATCATCCTCGGCCCGGCCGTGATCCTGATCATCCAGAACCTCGCGGCTCCGGGCGGCCCCACCGGCGGCTGACTCCGGGCACGGTCCTCGGTCGCGCTCGGCGCGGCCGTCGACGC
Source organism: uncultured Chloroflexia bacterium (assembly GCA_963849405.1). GTDB lineage: Bacteria > Chloroflexota > Limnocylindria > Limnocylindrales > CSP1-4 > C-114. The sequence goes on along the minus strand of CAWKHG010000005.1, from coordinate 188,618 downwards.
CACGGGATCAACGGATGCTGAAAGCACGCAACCTCACCCGGTCGAGCATGCTCGCCGGCCGGGTCGAGGTCGCCGATTTGCTCATGGGCAAGTTCATGGGCCTGATGGGCCGCCCCACGCTCGACGCGGGCGCGGGACTGTGGCTGCCCGAGAGCAACGGCATCCACATGATGTTCATGCGCTTCGCGATCGACGCCGTCTTCGTCGGCAAGGCCGATGGCGATGGCTCGCGGCCGGTCGTCGCGGTGCGCCGCGCGCTCCGACCGTGGACCGGCCTCGTGCCGCTCGTGCGCGGCGCCCACGGGGTGATCGAGCTGCCGGTCGGCGTGATCGACGCGTCGCAGACCGCCGCCGGGGACCTGATCCGCCTCGACCCGAGCGTAGCGTCTTCTCGGTCAGGCCTCGGCGGCCCACGCCGCGTGGCCGTCGACCGGGATCGCCTCGTCGTCGCCCGGCCACGGCGGCATCGTGATGGCGACCGCCGTGAGCGGCTCCGCCCCAAGCGAGCGGAACTGGAACGGGGTTCCCGGCGGGGATCGTGAGGCAGACGCCCGGCTCCATCGCCTCGACCGACCCGCCATCGCCGTCGCCCCGCGCCACATCTCGCCGCGCCCGCCGAGCACGAACCAGATCTCCGCCACGGTCCGGTGCCGGATCGGCCCGCGACACGCGACCGGGCGCGAGCGTGAAGTGGGCCATGCTGCCGCCGGCCAGGCGGAGCAGCACGCGGACGTCCGAGCCGTCCGGCGCCACGACCAGCGGAGCGTCGGCCAGGCGGAGGTGTCGTGGGAGTCGCCATCGCCCGGAGTCTACGCAGCCTCGGATCGAGCGCGATCAGGCGACTGCGGCGCGACCGGCCCGGTAGAGTTCGGTACGCCTCAGCCCGCCCTGAGGGTGCGCCCGTGCCGGTCGACGATCCTCGCGCGACAAAGGAATCCGCTGACTCCCGCGGATGCCCTCGATCGGGGTCGGCAGGCCTACGCGCGACAGGCCTGGGCCGACGCCTTCGAGCACCTCTCGTCGGCCGATCGGGCCGGGCCCATCGAGCTCGAGGACCTCGAGCGCCTCGGCATCGCGGCCCACATGCTCGGGCGGGACGACGACCTCATCGCCCTGCTCGGCCGCGGCCACCAGGAGTCCCTGCGGGCCGGCGACGTGTCGCGGGCGGCCCGGAGCGCCTTCTGGTTGGCCATGGAGCATCTCGGCCGGGGCGAGGCGGCACGTGCCGGTGGCTGGCTTGCCCGCGCCGAACGGGTGATCGACGAAGGCAAGGAGGATCGGGTCGAGCGGGGCTATCTCCTCCTGGCCGTCGGTGCCCGGCTCCCAGGAGGAGGGCGATCCGACGGCGGCGCTCGCCACGTACCGACAGCATCGGACCGATCGCCGACCGCTTCGACGATCCGGATCTCGCGACGCTCGCCCGACTGGGTCAGGGTCAGGCCCTCATCGCCACCGCCGAGACGGCCCGTGGCGTCGCCCTGCTCGACGAGGCGATGGTCGCCGTCACGGCGGGCGAGGTCTCTCCGATCATCGTGGGGATCGTCTACTGCGCCGTGATCGAGGCGTGCCAGGGCATCTTCGATCTGCGCCGGGCGCAGGAGTGGACGGCCGCGCTGGACCAGTGGTGCGAGTCGCAGCCGGACCTCGTCCAGTTCCGCGGCCAGTGCCGCCTCTATCGGGCGGAGCTGCTGCAGTTCCACGGCGCCTGGCCGGACGCCGATGCGGAGGCGCGACGGGCCCGCGAGCGACTCGGCGACGCGCCGGGCCAGCCGGCGGTCGGCGAGGTCCTCTACCAGCAGGCCGAGCTCCATCGCCTGCGCGGCGAGCTCGCCGGAGGCCGAAGCGGCCTACCGCCAGGCCAGCCAGCTCGGGACGCCGGCCCGAGCCGGGCCTGGCGCTGCTCCGGCTCGCCCAGGGTCGGCCGGAAGCCGCGGCGGCGGCGATCCGGCAGCGCGGTCGAGGAGGCCCAGGATCGGGGTCCCGGCCCAGGCTGCTCGATGCCGTACGTCGAGATCATGCTGGCGACGCGGCGACGTTGCCGCCGCCCGTGCCGCGGCCGACGAGCTGTCGCGATCGCCGGGAGATCGGCGCCCCGTTGCTGCGCGCGATCGCCGCCGGGCCGAGGGCGCCGTCCTGCTCGCGGAGGGCGAGGCCCGGGCCGGCCTGGCGGCGCTCCGCAGGGCCTGGTCCTCATGGCACGCCCTGGATGCGCCGTACGAGGCGGCGCGCGTCCGGGTGCTGATCGGCGCGCGCCTGCCGCGGACTGGGCGACGAGGACACCGCGCGCACTGGAGCTCGACGCCGCGCGCGAGGTCTTCCGGCAGCTGGGCGCGACGCCCGACCTCGCCCGCCTCGATGCGACGACCGGCAAGCCTGCGCCAGGCGACGCGGCGGCCTGACGGCCCGCGAGGTCGAGGTGCTCCGACTCGTCGCGGCCGGCAAGACCAATCGGGCGATCGCCGACGGACCTCGCGATCAGCGAGAAGACCGTCGCCCGCCACCTCAGCAACATCTTCACGAAGCTCGACCTGTCGTCGCGCGCTGCCGCGACCGCCTACGCGTACGAGCACGACCTCCGGCCTACATAGAACGACCCATCCGCGCCGAGCGAAGTTGGATCGTTCGGTCGATGCGCCGCAGCGGCACCCGTCCACGTACGGTCGTGACGGCGACCGGTTCCTCCGGTCGCCTCCGAATCCCGACGAGCGAGGAGGTGGACCGTGAACGGCGTGGACCGACCGAGCGGTTCGAGACCATCGTCATCGGCGGCGGCCAGGCCGGGCTGGCGGTCGGGCACCACCTGGCCAGGCGCGGTCGGAGCTTCGTCATCCTGGAGGCGGGCGACCGGATCGGCGAGTCCTGGCGGAACCGCTGGACCGGCCTTCGGGTGTTCACGCCGGCCCGCTACGACGGGTTGCCCGGGATGCCGTTCCCGGCATCGCCCCACGCGCTCCCGACCAAGGACGAGGTCGCCGACTACCTCGCGGCCTATGCGCGAGCGCATGGACCTCCCGATCCGAACCGGAGTCCTCGTCGACGGAGCTCTGCGCAGGCGGACGGCGGCGATGGGTTCGTGGTGACCGCCGGTCGCCGCCGGTTCGAGGCGAAGGAGGTCGTGGTCGCGACCGGCGCCTACAGCACGCCGCGGATCCCCGATCTTCGCGCGTGACCTCGCGCCATCGATCCGCCAGCTCCATTCGAGCGGGTTCCGGGATGCGTCGCAGCTCCAGGCTGGCGGGGTCCTCGTCGTCGGCGCCAGCAATTCGGGAGCGGAGATCGCCCTCATCGCGTCGCACGAGCACCCGGTCGTGCTGTCGGGACCGGACCACGGGAAGATGCCGTTGCGACCCGAAAGCAAGCTGGCTCGCCTCTTCGATACCGGGTTCTGGTTCTTCATCAACCACGTGGCGACGACCGACACGCCGATCGGGCGCAAGGCCCTGCCGTCCGTCCGCGACCACGGGGAGCCTCTGGAGCGGGTCTGGCCGTCGGATCTCGCCGCCGCCGGCGTCGAGCGCGTGGTCCAGCGGACGGTCGCAGCGCGCGATGGCCTGCCCGTCCTCGACGACGGCCGGGTCTTGGACGTCGCGAACGTCGTCTGGTGCACCGGCTTCCGGCCGGACTTCGCGTGGATCCACCTGCCGGTCACCGGCGAAGACGGCTGGCCGCTCCAGAAGCGGGGCGTCGTCGCGAGCGCGCCGGGCCTCTACTTCGTCGGCCTGCCGTTCCTCTATTCCGGCGCATCGTCCCTCCTCGGTGGCGTCGGCAGGGACGCCCGCTTCATCGCGGATCGGATCGCGGAACGGACGGAGGAGTCGCGGGTAGGACGCGACGCGCGAGCGGCCGTCAGGGCCGGCTGAGCCGCGCGCGCCCTACACCGCAGCTCGACCGGACGTTCTGGAGCGTCCTCGGTGCGCTAGGCTCGCCGGATGATGGACGACGGCTCCGGGCGCGAGCCGTATCCAGGCCCGCCGGTGGCCCGTTCCGGATGGGTCCTGCCGTCGGAAGTCGCGCCGAGTCCGGCCCCCGGATACGCCTACGTCGGGTTCTGGCGCCGGTTCTGGGCGTACCTCGTCGACATGATCATCCTGGCGATCCCGACGTTCGCGGCCTTCTTCGTGGTCGCCGTTGGTCCGCTGGCATCGAGCACGTACCGGTTGTTCAGCATCACCCGTCCGTTCATCCGCGACCCCGCCACGGGGCTGCTGGTCGCGAACCCCGCCTCGGCCGTGTATCTCAACGTCGCCATCCAGGAGATGATCGGCTGGATCGCGTTCGCCACCCTGCTCGTGTACCTGATGCAGATGCTCTATTTCGCGATCTTCTGGTCGCGCCGTGGCGCGACGCCGGGACAGATGCTGCTCGGGGTCGAGATCCGCAGCGAGGCCGATGGCGCCCGCATCGGGTTCGCCAGGGCGTGCCTGCGGTATCTCGGCTACCTCGTCTCCGCCATCGTCCTGTACATCGGCTTCATCTGGGTCGCGTTCGACGACCGCAAGCGTGGCTGGCACGACATGGTGGCCGGCACGGTCGCGGTGCGGCGCACGGGTTGAGGGTCGGATAAGCGCCGGGTGAGCGGGGCGTGGCACGCTCACCTCGTGGGAGACGCGATCCGCGTCGCCGGACGAGCCGCCGGGCGGGCCGTCGGCCGCCTGCTCGATCTCGCCCTGCCGGCGACGTGCGCGGGGTGCGGCCGGGAAGGCGACATCCTGTGCGTCCCGTGCCGGCCCGCGCTCCGTGCCCGGGCGAACGTGCCCGCGGGCACGCCGATCGGGCTGCCCTCCGAGACGCCGGTCCCACTCCTCCAGCTCGAGTGGTGCGCGCCGTTCAACGGCCCGGTCCGGCGCCTGCTCCACGGGCTCAAGTACGCGGGCGAGCTCCGGGCGGTCGAGCCGCTGGCGGCCGCCATGGCCGAGCGCTGGCGGTCCGCCGGGGCCGGCGGCGACACGATCGTCCACGTGCCGGTCCACCGGGAGCGGCGGCGCGAGCGCGGCTACGACCAGGCCGAACGCCTCGCGGCGGCGACCGCGGCGCTCCTCGGCATGCGCCACCTCCCCGCGCTGGAGCGGACCCGGGCCACGACCGCCCAGTACCAGCTCGGGCGCTCGAGCCGCGCGGCCAACGTCCGGGGCGCCTTCCGCCTCGCCGACACGGTGGCGCCACGGGCCGTGGCGGGCCACTGGTTCGTGCTCGTCGACGACGTCGTCACGACCGGGGCGACCCTGGCCGCCTGCGCGGACGTGCTCCTGGACGCGGGTGCGCTCGGTGTCTCCGCCCTGACCGTCGCCCGGGAGCGCTGAGCCGGCGGCTGGGCGACGACCGCCACCGGGCCCGGGCCGCCGGCGGCCGGAGGAGGCGAACCCCTCGGGTCTATACTCGGACGAGCCTATGAGGACGATCGTCAAGGGCAAGAACCTCGAGGTTCCCGAACGCGTCCGCCTGTACGCGGAGCGCAAGTTCTCACGCCTCGAGCGCATCCTCGACGATCGCAGCGACGCCGTGGTCGAGCTCTCCGTCGAACAGCACCGCAGCGCTGCCGACTCGAACATCGTCGACGTCACCCTGAGCATCGACGGGACCATGCTGCGCAGCCACGCCGCCGGATCGTCGTTCCAGGCGGGCATCGACCAGCTGGTGGACAAGATCGAGCGGCGGGCCGTCCATCACAAGGACAAGCCCCGGCTGCGCGCCCGGCCGAACGAGGAGAAGCAGATCCTCTCGCCGCATCGCGGACGGGACCGCCGAGCGCGGGCGCGAGCCCCGGATCGTCAAGGTCAAGCGCTTCGCCATCGAGCCGATGTTCGAGGAGGACGCCGTGCGCGAGATGGAGGAGCTCGGCCACAGCTTCTTCGTGTTCGTGGACGCCTCGACCGAGCGCCTGAGCGTGCTCTACCGGCGCACGGACGGCGACTACGGCCTCATCGAGCCGACCGTGGGCGGCCAGTACTCGACCGGCGGCAACGGCCGCGACCGCCAAGGCCCGGCCAGTAGCCGGCATTCGCCACGTCGCGCCGTGCGGAGCCACCCAGGCGCCTCGCTGGGAGTCCTGCTCAGGCCCGGCGGTACATGCCGCCGCTCGGGTCATGAGCCCCTTCTCGATCATGTAGCGCCGGAGCGACGCGACATCCGGGTGGAAGATGGCCAGCCGCTGGTTGACCTCCTTCTCCGGGTACTCGCGGTCCTCCGCGAAGCAGCGCTCGCGCAGGTAGTTGAGCACGACCATCCGCTTCTTCTCCTGGGCCGGGATCGAGACGAGCCGCTCCCCCTCCATGAACGCCCGGAGCACCTTGGCGTCGAACGCGGGCAGGTCCTCGCCGGCCGGCCCGGGCAGGCTTGTCCGGTCCTCGTCGCCGTGCTCGATCTCGTCGAGCAGCTTCCCCACCGCCTGGAGCCGGTCGAGCCGGAGGCTGTACTCCACGTAGGGATGGCTCGGCCGCGCTTCCACGAGGCCGGCCGCGCGCAGCCGCTTCAGGTGGTGGACGACGGTCCCGGCGGACAGCGAGAGGTCGTCGGCGAGCTCGGCGACGGCATAGGGACGCGTGGCCAGCAGGCCGACGATGCGCAGGCGCGAGGCGTCGGAGAGGGCCTTGAGAGTGGTGAGCAGATCGTGATCCATAGTCCCCGGATCGTGCAGGAGGATTTGATATCTGTCAAATCCTCCCCTCGTGCGGTACGATGCCGCCGATGTCGCCCAGGAAGAGCACCGGACGGTCCCTGCCGGACGGGCGTCGGCTCGGTGCCCACCTTCCGCTCGGTGACGGGATGGTCAAGGCGGTCGATCGCGCTCGTGTCATCGGCGCCCGCGCCCTCCAGGTCTTCGCCGACAACCCCACCTCCTGGCGACGGCGCACGGAACCACCGGCCGAGCTGCCGAAGTTCCGGGCCCGCATCGCCGAGCTCGACATCGGCCCGATCGCGATCCACGCGCCGTACCTGATCAACCTCGCCGGCCCGGAGGACGGCTTCCGCGAGCAGTCGGTCGCCGTCCTGACCCAGGAGATGCGGGTCGCCCCGTCGTACGGCGCGCGCTTCGTGAATGTCCACATCGGGTCGCACAAGCTGACCGGCCTCGAGGCCGGGATCGACCGCGTCGGCGAGGGCGTGGCCCGGGCGCTCGCCGACTCCCCGAACGGCGCGGACGCGGCCATGGTCGTGCTGGAGAACTCGGCCGGGGGCGGCGGGGGCATCGGCACGACCGTCGAGGAGCTCGGCGCGGTCCTCGAGGCCAGCTGAGCGCCATGGCGCCCCGTCGGGACGCGTCGGCCTGTGCCTCGACACGGCGCACCTGTGGGGCGCCGGCCACCCGATCAACGAGCCGGAGGGCATCGATGCGCTCGTGGACGAGATCGACCGCCGGGTGGGCATCGAGCGGGTCGTGATGATGCACGTCAACGACTCGAAGTCGGCCCTCGGCAGCCGCCTCGACCGCCACGAGCACCTGGGCGCGGGCGAGATCGGCGTGGCCGGGATCCACCGCTGGCTCACCCACCCGCGGCTGGCCCACGTGACCTACTACATCGAGACGCCGGGCATGGACGAGGGCTACGACAAGATCAACGTCCGGCGGGCGTACGACATCGCCGATGGCGCTCCCCTGAAGAAGCTGCCCCGTGGAGCGTCCTCGGTCCGGGGCAGCCGCTCACGCGGTGGCCCGGCCACCGAGCCGGCGTGAGCGCCGTGGACGGCCCGAGCGCGACGGAGACGCCCGTGGTGCCCGAAGGCACCATTCGGCCCGATCCGGCCGTCTCCGAGCGTTCGTGGTGGCTCGTGCTCGGCGCCATCCTCGTGCTCGCGGCCATCCTGCGGTTCGTCGGCCTGCCGGCCCGCGGCACGTGGGACTCGGACCAGGGCCACGACATGCTCACGCTCATGGCGTTCGTGCACGACGGGGTCTTCCCGCTGGTCGGCCCGCCGACCTCGATCGGCGACTTCCACCACGGCGCGGCGTATTACTACCTGCTCGCCCCGGCCGCCTGGCTCGGCAACGGCGATCCGGCGATCGTGGTCGGCGAGATCGCGGTCCTCGGCGTGCTCGCGGTCGCGCTGGTGGCATCGCTCGCGCGGGCCGTCGGCGGGTTCGTGGCCGGCGCCACCGCCGGCTTCCTCATGGCCGTCTCGGCCACGGCGGTCGACGAGTCGACGTTCCTCTGGAACCCCAACCTCGTGCAGTTCACGAGCGCGCTCGCGGTCACGGCCGCCTGGCGGGCGTGGACGACGCGAAGGGCGCGCTGGTGGCTCCTCGCCGCCGCGGCCCAGGCCGCCACGATGCAATGCCACGTGCTCGGGTTCGTGCTCCTGCCGCCGCTCATCGTCTGGCTCGTGGCCGATGCGCGACGGCGAACCGGCACGGAACGGCAGGCGGTCCTGCGGGCGGCCCTGGGCGGGATCGCGATCGTCGCCGCTGAGCTACGTGCCGCTCCTCGCCTCGGAGCTCCAGACGAACTTCCACGAGACGAGGGAGGCGCTCGCGTTCATCGTCGGCGGCGGGCAGGCCGTCGCGCCGGGCCCGCTCCTGCGGATGACGTTCGTGACGCTGCGCGTGCTCGCCTGGCCGGTCAGCGGCCTGCTCATCGACAGCCTGCCGGTGGGCGTCCCGGCCGCGGTCGTGGTCGCGACGTTCGCCGTGTGGCGGGCACGGGTCGCCCGTGGTCCGGAGCGCGACCTCGCCCGCTGGCTCGCCGCCACGATGGCCTGGAGCTGCGTCGTGCTGGGAGTCGCCATCTCCGGCCTCGCGAACGTGACCGCGCTCCCGGTCGACCACTACCACGCGTTCCTCGACCCGCTCGTGTTCCTCGTCGTGGGTCTCGGCTTTGGCGGCCTGGTCAAGCTCGGGCCGCTTCGGGTGGGGGCCGGCGGCGCCGCCCGGCTGGTCGCCGGTCGTCCGCTGACGGTCGGCGGGATCGTGGTGGCGGTCCTGCTGGCGGGGTTGGCCGCCTGGAACGTGGTCCGGATGCCGCCGCTCGTGGCCCGCGACGGGGGCTACCCGGCCGCCGAGGTGGTCGGCCGGCGCATCGTGAGCGAGCTGGAGGGCCGGACGGGCCTCATCGTCAGCCTGCCCGACTTCAAGTCGGCCGAGGCGTACCTCTACCCGGTGCGACGACTGGGCGGGAACCTGCACCTGACGGTCGCCGGCACGGTCGGACTCGGCGCGTACGTCGTCGTGTGCGACGACCTCTTCGTCCCCGACTGCGGCGGCCCGGCCGAGGACCGGCTGGTGGCCGGCCTCGCCGAACCGCTCCGCCTGTTCGACCGCTTCATCGCGGCCCCCGGCCGGACGATCTCGATCTACGCGGCGTCGGCCCCGGTGGCAGTCCGGGAGAAATGACGAACGCCGGCCCCCCAGAGGCCGGCGTTCGTCGTCCCCGAGACCCGGCCGTGGAGGCGACCGAGCCAGTGCCCTGAAGTAAGCCTAGTAGCGACCCGTCGTGCGCGTGACCGACCGACTGATCGGGCGGGACGCGGTAAGTCGGGCCGGAGAACCGACGCCTGCCGCGACGGGACCGTTGCCGACCATGCCGCGCATGGGTGGGCGATCGGTACCCCGGTCGTTCGATTCGGTGGGCTGCATCGCCCGGCCGAACCGTCGCATCCGGACGGCGAGGTAGTACTCCATGATCTGTCGGACCTGCGGCTCGCTGAGTGCCTCGTCGGCGCGAAGGGCGTACTCGACGCGCGCGGTCGGGTTCATCGAACCGTTCGATACGAGCCCCAGGTACTGAGGCGTGTCGGCGTCCTCGCGCAATTCGCGGAGGCCGCGTGCAAGCTTCGTGGCGGTACCGAGGGACGGCATGCGATCGCCCCGGATCAGGCGCGAGATCGTCGAGTGGTCGACGCCCGATTGCTGGGCGAGTTGGCGCTGCGACATCTTCTTGGCCTTGAGCTGTGCTCGCAGCCATTCGTTGAACGCTCGGCCGTTCTGAGTGGTCATCGTCTGGGAGTGGGCTCCGTGCTCGCGAGCGAGAGACCTGCCGGTCTGCGACCACTATCCGTTCAGGAGCCGGGACCCTGTATCACCCGTTGGTACCGGCGACCCGCACCACTCGGAGCGCGGCCCGGAGGGGTTCGGTGCGGTCTGCGGTGGTGCGTATCGCCTTCGGGGACCCACGGGGGTCCCATGGCGTTCGCGGACTATCCCGCGGGCTTTCCGGTGGGCTCCAGCGGCAGGCGCGCCAGCCCTTCGCCGAGCATGTCCGCGGAAAGCTGGATGAACACGGGCGGATCGCCCGCGACGAGCTCGATGAACGTGCCCGTGTAGTTCGGGTCGTAGCCCGCCTGGAGGAGCGCCCCGGGCGCCGAAGCGGGCCTGAACCAGCCGGGCGCCTCGTACGCACGGGCCGACTTGATCGCCGACCACGGGATGAGCACGTCCGGGAAGAACCGGCCGAGGAGCGGGATCTTCCCGAACAACATCGAGAGATGGAGCCCGGCATCGCTCGTGGCGATGCGCAGGGTCCCACCCACGAGGCGGAGCTTGCGGCTCGCGAATTCGGGGTCGTCCACGCTCACGAGGGCCATCTGGCCGGTCGGGCAGGCCCGCCACCGGCCCTTGAACGGCTCACGTGCGCGGAAGAGCCGCGCCAGCGTGCTCCAGCCCTCCGCCGCCATGAGGTAGAAGACCATCACGACGATCGCCACGGCGATCGCGAGGAAGAGGACGAATTCGGCCGCCGCCGGCAGGTCGACCTGGATCACGACGATCATCGCCAGCCACACGACGATGACGAAGGGGATGATCACCCTCGCGTTCCTGTTCGCCATGGCTGCCCTCCTGGGGAAGGGTCGCTTCGGTGTGTCGGCCCTTAGGGTACCGAGGTCGCCGGTGGCACTTCGTGCGCTCCGCGCAGCCCGACGCCGCGCCGGAGCGGGGAGATGACGTAGGCGATGCTCCCCAGGACGATGATCGAGAGCACGCTGATCGTCCGATCCACGAGCGTGATGGCCAGGGCGGGCGACGGCGCGATGTTGTAGGCGAGCCGCATGATGCCCACGATCCCCGTCTCCACGAAGCCGAGGCCGCCTGGCGTGAGCGGGACCGCCGTCAGGAGGGACCCGCACAGGGCGACGAAGAACGACCCGCTGATCCCCAGGTGGACGCCGGGGATGCCGAGCGCCTCCACGACGAGGAAGAGGCGCATCGCCTCGGTCGTCCAGATGAGGCCGGTGAGGATCACGAGGATCGGCAGCTGGCGCAGGGTCACGGCGCCGAAGACGCCTTCCTCGAAGCGGTCGTAGAACTCGAGGACCTTGTGCGGCAGGGGCAGCCGCTGGATGATCCGCCGCCCGAAGTTGCGCATCGTGAGCAGCGCCGCGGCGAGCACGATCATGACCCCGATGCCCAGGGCGAACAGGAACTGGACGATCGGCGGCAAGCCCGGTCCGGAAGCTCACGTAGCCGGCGCCCAGGCCCAGGACGGCGATCGCGAAGATGTCGAGGATCCGCTCGATGAAGACCGTCCCGAACGTGCGGCTCAGCGACACGGTCGAGTTGATCTTCAGCAGGTACGCCCGGTAGATGTCACCGAGCTTGGCGGGCACGAGGCAGTTCACGAGCCAGCTGATGAAGATGATCTCGGTGCCGTCGCGCGGGCTGACGACGTGGCCGCTGCCGCGCAGGAGGATCACCCAGCGCAAGCCACGGAGCGGGAAGCCCACGTAGTAGATCGCGAACGCGGCCAGGATGAGCAGCGGGTTCGCCGCGCCGATGATCCCGGGCAATGCCTCGAGGTCGAACCCCGGCAGGGTTCGGGCCAGCAGGAACAGGAGGATCAGCGGCAGGACGATGGACACGATCGTTCGCGGCTGCCGGAGGCGGCGGCCCAGCGAGAGCTGGTCGGCGGCCTCGCGGTCGGGGTCGGCGGATGGGGCGGGGACGGCGGGGACCGTCGCCGGACGAAGGACCTGCATCGATTCGGAGGGTACGGGCGGCTCGGCGGGGTCGGCCATCGACCGATGGTCCTGTGGCCCCGGGGTCATCGCTCGCGCCCGCTCGATCCGGGCTCGCTCGACTCCGCTCCGGGCTCGTGCTCGCCCCCGGGCTCGGTGGCGACCCGGCCCTGACCCCGTGCGCGCTGGAGGACCTTGGCGACCGGCGTCACGAGCCGCGCGAAGTAGGTCGCTCTGCCCATGACAAGCTCGGCGCTGGGGAGGGCGGCCCGCAGCCCCTCGGCCGTGGACGGGTCGCCCGTGAGGGCCGTGTAGGCGACACCGACCTCCAGGGTCGAGTGGGCGTCACTCACCGCGACCCCCGGCAGCCCGTGCTCCCGAGCGAACAGCGCCGCCTGCTCGTTGCCCGCCCCGCCCAAGACGCGCGCGTTGTACGCCTCGACCCAGTCGACCAGGCCGGCCATCGCCTCGAGTGCCTCGTTCTTGCCCATCGACCCACGCAGCCGGTCGAACGGATGGGGCACGCCGACGAGGCCGCCCTGCTCGCGCACGTCGGCGATCGTCTCCGCCACGGAACGGCCGGGCGCCACGGCCCGCTCGAGGAACACCGCGATGAGGTCGCCCGAGTCGGTCTTGATCTCCTCGCCGACGATCACGGTCAGCCCCTCCGGCGCACCGTCGCGAGCGCGCAGGGCCCCGTCGATCTTGTCGTGGTCCGTGATCGCCACATGCGTCAGCCCGCGCGTAACGGCCGCCCGAACGACGGCCAGCGGATCCGCCAGGCTATCGAAGCTGGCGCTCGTGTGGCAATGCAGGTCGATGAACGCCTTCGGCGTCGTCACGGGCTGGATCGTGCCCGACGCACGCTCATGGGGTGGCGAGCGGGCGGACGGCCAACGGGCGCGAGCTCCGTAAGGCGCGAGCGTTCGGTGGACGGAGCCCACGAGACAGGACCCCTTGAGGGACCCATGGGAATGGGACTAGACCGCCTGCACGAGCGACTTCTTGAAGAAGTCGTAGTGCTCCAGGGCCAGCCCGGTGCCGAGGGCCACGCAGTCGAGCGGGTTCTCCGCGACGTGGCACGGGACGCCGGTCACCTGGGTGAGCAGCCGGTCGATGTTGCGGAGGAGCGCGCCGCCGCCGGACATGACCATGCCCTTGTCGATGATGTCCGAGCAGAGCTCGGGCGGCGTCTGCTCGAGGACCCCGCGCACCGCGGTCACCAGCGCCTGGAGTGGCTGCTCGATGGACTCCATGACCTCCGACGAGGTGATCGGGATCGTGCGCGGCAGGCCGGCGATGAGGTCGCGGCCGCGGACCTCCATCTGGAGCTCGCGCTCGAGCGGCAGGGCCGTGCCGATCTGGATCTTGACCTCCTCGGCCGTCCGGTCGCCGATCATGAGGTTGTACTTCTTGCGGATGTACGTGGCGATCGACTCGTCGAACTTGTTGCCGCCGACCCGCAGCGACGTCGACACCACGATCCCGCCGAGGGCGATGACGGCGATCTCGCTCGTCCCGCCGCCGATGTCGATGACGAGGTTGCCGGACGGTCCGCTGATCGGCACGTTCGCCCCGATGGCCGCCGCCAGCGGCTCCTCGATGAGGTATGCCTCGCGAGCGCCGGCCTTGAGCGCGGCGTCGCGGACGGCCCGCTTCTCGACCGAGGTGACCCCGGCGGGGACGCTGATCATCACTTCGGGCCGCGAGAAGCCGATGTGGCCCTTGGTCGCCTTGCCGATGAAGAACTTGAGCATCGCCTCGGTGATGACGTAGTCGGCGATCACCCCGTCCTTCATCGGCCGGATGGCCTGGATGTTGCCGGGCGTCCGGCCGATCATCTCGCGCGCCTCGTTGCCCACCGCGACGATGCGGTTGTCGTCGCTCACCGCCACCACGGACGGTTCCTGGATGACGATGCCCTTGCCCTGGACGTAGACCAGGACGTTGGCCGTGCCGAGGTCGATGCCGATCTTCATGGGCGGGTGTCTGCGTTCCCTTCAGGGCGGCCGTCTCGCGTGGCGTCGGCCGCGGGTGCTTGCGGGATGCGCTCGATCTTCGCGCCGAGGTCGAGGAACTTGCGCTCGATGTTCTCATACCCCCGGTGAACGTGGTGCGCGCCACGGATCGTCGTGCTGCCCTTGCCGGCGAGGGCGGCCAGGATCAGCGAGGCGCCGGCGCGCAGGTCGCCGATCTCGACGACCTCGCCGTGCAGCCGGGACGGTCCCGTGATCGACGCGTGGTGGTTGTCCTGGATCGTCACGTCGGCGCCCATCCGGGCCAGCTCACCGAGGAACTCGAGGCGGTCCTCGAAGATCGTCTCGTGGATCCGGCTCGTGCCGGTCGCCTGGCTCAACAGCACGCAGGCCGGCGGCTGGAGGTCGGTCGCGAACCCCGGGTAGGGGGCCGTCTCGATGTCGGTCGCCTTGTACGTGCCGCTTCCCGGGGGCGCGCCGCGGACCTCGATGCGATCGCCAGTGCAGGTGGCGTCGACTCCCACCCGCTCGAGCGTCTCGAGGAACGCGCCGAGGTGCTCGCACGGGGCCCCTTCGAGCGTGACGTGCCCGCCGGTCACGGCCGCCGCCACGATGAACGTGCCGGTCTCGATCCGGTCGCCGACGACGCGATGCTCGGCGCCCCGCAGGCGCTTGCGGCCCTCGACCTCGATCGTGTCCGGGAACGTGCGCTCGACCTCGGCGCCCATCTTCTGGAGGAACGCGATGAGGTCGTCCACCTCGGGCTCCTGGGCGGCCGGGCGGATGACCGTGTGGCCCTCGGCCAGGACCGCGGCGAGGAGCGTGTTCTCGGTGCCCATGACCGTGATGAGCGGGAAGCGGACCTCGGCGCCGCGCAGCCGGCCGGGCGAGCGGGCGAAGTAGTAGCCGTTCCGATACTCGATCTCGGCCCCCAGCGCGCGCATCGCGTCGACGTGGAAGTTGACCGGCCGCCGGCCGATCCGGTCGCCGCCGGGGTTGCTGATGATGACCCGGCCGAAGCGGGCGAGGAGCGGGCCGAGCAGGATGAAGCTGGCACGCATCTTGGCCGCCGCCTCGAGCGGCACGAACAGCCACTCGACGTCGCCCGAGGCGACCTCGTAGACGTTCTCGCTCGGGTGGTCCACGACGACGCCCAGGTCACGCAGCGTGTCGGCCATGACCCGGACATCCTCGATGTCGGGCACGTTCGTGAACCGGCAGCGCTCGCCGGTCAGGGTCGCGGCGGCCAGCAGCTTGAGGGCCGCGTTCTTGGCCCCGCTGATCGACACCGTCCCCTCGAGCGGGCGACCGCCCTCCACCCGAAGGATGGTCTCCTCGACCGGTTCGGGGTGGTACTCCCACTGGAACGGGCGTGCGTCGGCCACGGGTTCGGTGCGCCGCTAGCCGCGGTGCCGGGGGCCCTCGTGGCGACGCCGCTCGGCGACCCGGATCCGGAGCAGGGCCTGCTGGAGCGTCGCTCGCGCCGCGGCGAGGTCGGCAGCCTCGTGGGAGCCGCTCTCCAGGGCCCGTTCGGCCTCGCGACGGGCCTCCTGGGCACGCTCGAGGTCGATCTCCGCCGCCAGGTCGGCGCTCTCGGCCATCACCACGACCTTGTCCGGCAGGACCTGGAGGAAGCCGCCGAAGACGGCGAACGTCTCCTCGGTCCCGCCCTTGCGGATGCGCAGCTCGCCCGCGCCCAGCGTCGCGATGAGCGGCGCGTGGTGGGGCAGGACGCCGAGCTCGCCCTCGCTGCCGGGCAGCTGGACGCTGTCCACTTCCCCGCTGTACGCGAGCCGTTCGGGCGTGACGATGTCGAGGAGCAGTGGCACGTCAGCCCTCGAGCGTCTTCGCGTTCGCGCGGACGTCGTCGAGCGTGCCGGCCAGGAAGAACGCCTGCTCGGGCAGGGTGTCGGCCTTGCCCTCGAGGATCTCCTGGAAGCTCGCGACGGTGTCCTTGATCGGCACGTACTTGCCGGGCCGGCCCGTGAAGACCTCGCCGACGAAGAACGGCTGGCTCATGAACCGCTGGAGGCGGCGGGCCCGGGACACCGTCGACTTGTCCTCCTCCGACAGCTCGTCGATGCCCAGGATCGAGATGATGTCCTGGAGGTCGCGGTAGCGCTGGAGTACCCGCTTGGTCTCCTGGGCCACGTCGTAGTGCTCCTGGCCGACCACGAGCGGATCGAGCACCCGCGACGTGGAAGTCAGCGGGTCGACCGCCGGGTAGATCCCGAGCTCGGTGATGTAGCGCTCGAGGCGGATCGTCGAGTCGAGGTGGCCGAACGTCGTCGCCGGCGCCGGGTCCGTGTAGTCGTCGGCCGGCACGAAGACCGCCTGGAGGCTCGTGATCGAGCCCTTCTTGGTCGAGGTGATCCGCTCCTGGAGCCCGGCCATCTCCGTCGCCAGGTTGGGCTGGTAGCCCACCGCCGACGGCATCCGGCCGAGGAGCGCCGATACCTCCGAACCCGCCTGGGTGAACCGGAAGATGTTGTCGATGAACAGGAGGACGTCGCGGCCCTCCTCGTCGCGGAAGTACTCGGCCATCGTCAGGGCGCTCAGGCCGACCCGCAGGCGGGCGCCGGGCGGCTCGTTCATCTGGCCGAACACGAACGCGGTCTTGGCGATGACGCCCGATTCGGTCATCTCCTTGATGAGGTCGTTGCCCTCGCGGCTGCGCTCGCCCACGCCGGCGAACACGGAATAGCCCGAGTGCTCCTGGGCCACGTTCCGGATCAGCTCCTGGATGATGACGGTCTTGCCGACGCCGGCGCCGCCGAAGATGCCGATCTTGCCGCCCTTGCGGAAGGGGCAGATGAGGTCGATGACCTTGATCCCCGTCTCGAAGACCTCGACCTCGGTCGTCTGCTGGTCGAACGGGGGCGGCGCCCGGTGGATGGGCAGGGTCAGGTCGGCGCTCACGGCGCCCTTCTCGTCGATCGGGTGGCCGAGCACGTCGAAGACCCGGCCCAGGGTCACCTCGCCGACCGGGACCCGGATCGCGTCGCCGGTGTCGAGCACCGCCAGGCCGCGGGCCAGCCCGTCGGTCGTGGTCATTGCCACCGTGCGCACCCAGTTGTTGCCAAGGTGCTGCTGGACCTCGCAGACGAGCGGTTCGGCGCCCTTGCGCTCGATCTCGACCGCGTTGTAGATGGCCGGCAGCTCGCCGGCGGGGAACTCGATGTCCACGACGGCGCCGGTGATCTGGATCACCCGGCCGGTCGCCTTCGTCGGTGCGGTCTTCGTGGCGGTCGCCATTGGGTCAGTGCCTCCTGCGTGGGTGCGTCAGCGCGCCTGCGCGCCCGTCGCGATCTCGATCATCTCGCGGGTGATGTTGGCCTGGCGGATCTTGTTGTAGGAGAGGGTCAGGTCCTCGATGAGGTCCTCGGCGTTCTCGGTCGCGTTCTTCATCGCGATCATGCGGCTCGATTCCTCGCTCGCCTTGCTTTCGAGGATCGCCTGGAAGATGCGGGTGGCGATGTAGCGCGGGACGAGCTGCTCCAGGACGCCGGCGGGCGACGGCTCGAAGATGAACTGGTGGCCGGGGATGCCTTCCGTGTCCGCGGTGGGCACGATCGGCAGGAGCTGCACGAGCGTGGGCCGCTGGACGAGCGTCGACACGAAGTGGCTGTAGGCGATGTCCACCCGGCCGACCTCGCCACTGCGGAACGCGTCCGTGAGCAGGCGCGCGACGGGCACGACGTCCGCGAACGTTGGCCGGTCGCCGAAGCTCGGGAAGTGGGCCTCGATGGGGACCCGGGCCCGGCGCATCGCGTCGCGGCCCTTGCGGCCGATCGTGACGAGTGCCAGCTCGCCGCCCGATTCGGTGATCTCGCGGGCCGTGAACCGGACGATGTTCGTGACGAGGGGGCCGCTGAGCGGCCGGTCCGGCGTGATGAGCACGACCAGGCGCTTGCCGCCCTCGCGCCCGCCCAGGAGCGGATGGGCATCGTCGCCGAGGACCGCGGCCACGTCGGCCAGGACCTCGTCGATCTTCTCGGAATAGGGCCGTGACGCGAGCGTCGCGTCCTGGGCGCGCTTGAGCTTGGACGCGGCCACGAACTGCATGGCGCGGGTGATCTGCTTGATGTTCCGGACGGCGCCGATGCGCCGCCGGATATCACGCTGGCTGGCCACGCGTTCCCGCTCCCGTGCCTGTCGTCCGCGTCCGGGCCGCTACGCCAGGAAGCTCTGGCGGAACGCGACCAGCGCCTCGTCGAGGGCCTTGGTCAGCTCCGGGGACAGGGCCTTGGTCTTGCCGAGCTCGGTGAGGACCGTGGGCTGCTCGGTCTCGAGGTAGCGGTAGAACTGGATCTCGAACTCCTTGAGCCGCGGGGTCGGCACGTCGTCGAGCTGGCCCTTGGTCGCGGCATAGAGGATCGCGACCTGCTTCTCGACCGACAGCGGCTGGTACTGGGGTTGCTTCACGACCTCCGAGAGCTTCTCGCCCCGGGTCAGCTGGTCGCGGGTCGCCTTGTCCAGGTCCGACGCGAACTGGGCGAAGGCCGCCAGCGCGCGGTACTGGGCGAGGTCGAGCTTGAGCGGCGCGGCCACCGTCTTCATCGCCTTGGTCTGGGCCGCCGAACCGACGCGGCTCACCGAGATGCCGACGTTCAGGGCAGGCCGCTGGCCGGCGTTGAACAGGTCGGTCTCGAGGAAGATCTGGCCGTCCGTGATCGAGATGACGTTGGTCGGGATGTACGCCGACACGTCGCCGGCCTGGGTCTCGATGATCGGCAGGGCCGTCAGGGACCCGCCGCCGTTCTCCTCGTTCATCCGGGCCGCCCGCTCGAGCAGCCGGCTGTGGAGGTAGAAGACGTCACCGGGGTACGCCTCGCGGCCGGGCGGGCGGCGCAGCAGGAGCGACATCTCGCGGTACGCCCAGGCGTGCTTGGAGAGGTCGTCGTACACGCACAGGGCGTCCTTGACGGTGTGCCCGTCGATCTCGACCCCCTCCTCCATGATCTCCTCGCCCATCGTGACGCCGGAGTACGGGGCGAGGTACTGGAGCGGGGCGGGATCCTCCGCGCCGGCCACGACGACGATCGTGTGCTCCATCGCGCCGTACTTCTCGAGCGTCGCCACGGTGTTGGCGACCGTCGAGAGCTTCTGGCCGATGGCCACGTAGATGCAGACGAGGTCCTTGCCCTTCTGGTTGATGATCGCGTCGATCGCGATAGCCGTCTTGCCCGTCTGGCGGTCGCCGATGATCAACTCGCGCTGGCCCCGCCCGATCGGGATGAGCGCGTCGATGGCCTTGATACCCGTCTGGACCGGGGTGTCGACCGACTGGCGGACGATGACGCCGGGGGCGATGCGCTCGACCGGGCGGGTCTTCTTCGTGTCGATGGGGCCCTTGTCGTCGAGCGGGCGCCCGAGCGGGTCCACGACCCGGCCGAGGAGCGCCTGGCCGACCGGCACTTCGACGACCTTGCCGGTCGTCTTGACCGTGTCGCCCTCCTTGATCGCGTTGGCGTCGCCGAGGATGACCGCGCCGACCGTCTCCTCCTCGAGGTTCAGGGCCATGCCCCGGACGCCGTTCGGGAACTCGAGCAGCTCCGACGAGAGGGCGCCGTCCAGGCCGTAGATCTGGGCGATGCCGTCGCCGACCTCGACGACGGTGCCCACCGTGCGTGTCTCGGTGGCCGCGTCGAACGTGTCGATCGCCGACTTGATGATGCTGGTGATCTCGTCTGAGCGGATGGCCATCTCGGTCCCTTCGGTCCTCCGGTGTCGGGCATTCGGGCCCGCGGGGTGTGCCGGGCGGTCGAGCCGCCGGCGCGGTGAGCCCTAGCGGGTGCCCGCCACGAGCTGATCGCGGAGCCGCTCGAGGCGACCCCGCACACTGGCGTCGATCATGCGGTCACCGACCCGCACCGTGAGCCCGCCGATGAGCGACGGATCCACGGCCGTGGCCAGCTTGACGTTGCCGCCCGTCATCTCCTCGAGGCGCTTGGCGAGTGCCGCGACCTCGTCTTTCTCGAGCGGGGCGGCGCTGGTGACGGTGGCAGCGACGACACCGCGCAACGCATCCAGCATCCGGGTGTATTCGGCGGCGATCGCCGGGAGCAGCCGCAGGCGGCCGCGCTGGTCCAGCAGCCGGACGACGTTGAGGGCGAGCGGCGAGATCCGCTTCCCGAGCAGCCGCTCCAGCGTCGCCGCGCGGTCGTGGAGCGGCACGGACGGGTTGCTCACCACCCGCGCGACCCGCTCGTCGCCGACGAGCTCGGCGGCCGTGGCGAGGTCCTTGGCCCAGGCATCGTGCGCCCCGTCGCGCGTGGCCAGCTGGAAGATGGCCTCGGCGTAGCGGCGTGCGGCGCTGGTGGGTCTGGCCATGTCAGTTCGGCTTGCCCGTGTCGGACGTGCCTGAGGTGCCGGCCGACTCGCTGAGGAAGTCCTCGACGAGGCGGCGCTGCGTGGCGCCGGTCATGCTGGCGCCGACGACCTTGGCGGCCGCGGCGAGGGCCAGGTCGGCCACTTCGGCGCGGAGGTCGGCGATCGCCCGCGTCTTCTCGGCCTCGATGTCGCTTGTTGCGCGCTCGCGCAACCGCTCGAGCTCGGCCTTGGTGGCGGCGATATCCGCGTCGCGGCTCTCCTGGGCGACCTTCTGGGCGCGTTCCAGGATCTCGCGCGACTCGCGGCGCGCCTCGGCCAGGGTCTCGGCACGCTCCTTCTCGGCGTTCGCCCGGTCGGTCCGGGCCTGTTCGGCGTCCTCGAGCCCCTGGGCGATCCGCTCGCGACGCTCGCGGAGCATCCGGCTCAGGGTCGAACCGAAGATCGAGTTCGCGAGGACGAGGAACAGGACGAACGTGCCCGCGTTGACGATCACCCAGAACAGGTTGATCTGGAAGCCGGCGCTGGCGGCGGGCTCCTCGGCGAAGGTCCGGATGACCGGCGCCAGGTGCGGGCCGACGATGCTGGCGAGCAGGTTCACGGTGGGAAGCCCTGTCGTCCGCTACTTGAGGACGAGCGCGAGGATGCCCACGACGATCGCGAGCACGCCGAGGCCTTCGGCGAACGCCGCGCCGAGGATGAACGTCGCGCGGATGTTCGGGGTCGCATCCGGATTGCGGCCGATGGCCGCCGCGGCCATGCCGGTCAGGATGCCGATGCCGATGCCGGGGCCGATGACCCCGAGGGCCGCGAGGCCTGCGCCGAGTGGTCCCATGGAATTCCTTCCTCCTCAGGTGTGTCCGGCGTGATCCCGGACCTTGTGGATGGTTGGGCGTTGCGTGGTCAGGACGGTTGGGCGGTCACAAGACTAGTGGGCGGGCGCCACCCCCGAGATCGGGGCCCCGACGTTGCCTTCGGGCAGGTCGGCGAATGCCGGCGCATCGTGCGCCTCTTCGTCGTGGCTTTCCACGGCGATGACGGTGTACATGAGCATGAGGGTCGAGAAGATGAGGGCCTGGATGAAGTTCAGGAGTCCCTCGAGCAGCATCATGATCGTCGGGGCGATGACGAACGTGAGTGCCGTGATGACGCCCAGGGCCACCTCGCCGCCGAAGATGTTGCCGAAGAGACGCATGCTCAGCGTGACGGGCTTGATGAACTCGAGCATGAGCTCGATGAGGCCCACGAAGAGGCCGATCGGCCCGCCCTTGAGCACGATGAACTTGCCGAGGTACCCGCGGACGCCAAGCGCCCGGAAGCCCTGGAACTGGAAGTAGAAGAACACGACGAGGGCCAGGCCCAGGGTGACGTTCACGTCGCTCGTGGGCGCCCTGAGCGCCTCGACCTTGCCGAAGAGCGGGATCAGGCCGCTCCAGTTCGAAACGAGGATGAACAGGAAGAACGCGGTGAACACCGGCACGTGTTTGCGGGCGGCCGGCCCGCCGAGGGACACCGCCCAGTCCTCGAGCTTCTCGAAGGCCAGCTCCATGAAGTTCTGGAGCGTGCCCGGGACGTCCTTCATGCCGCGGGTCGCCAGGAATCCGACGACGAGGATCAGCAGGGCGACCAGCCACGCCGTGAACGTGGTGTTGGTGATGCTCGGGTCGAACGCCACGATCCCGGGGCCGACGTGCTTGTCGGGCGGATACACGATGTGGGGGGCGGGGATCTCGAGGTTGGCCTGGACGAGGTCGGAGATGCTGCCGACCGGGGTCCCGGGCTCGCCCGCGTACGGCGGGACGACGATGAAGGCAAGGATGTCGATCGCGATGACCGCCACGACGAGGCGCCAGGCGTAGGGGCCGAGGGCTCGGCGCCAGCGCGGCTTCGTGTTCACGGGCTGGCGTCGCTTCCGCGGACGGTGTCGATTCCACGGGCGGCTTCGAATCCACGGCTGGGGCGGGGGCGGCCGGGGCGTCGATGTCCTTGCCGGGGTCGCTCAACGGTTGCTCGCTCCACACACGTGAGCGCGGCTTGCGCCGCGCTCGTCCGGGTCAGTCGAACCGCGCCAGGAACCTGCTGATCAAGCGGTACATGGCCCGTGCGCCCAGCCCAGCGCCGGCGAGGAACCCGGCGATCGTGAGCAGGGGGACGGTCTTCAGCTGATTATCGATCCAGTTCCCTGCGAGGGCACCGAGCAAAGTCGTGACCAGGAGGACGATCCCGATCTCGGAGAAGAGGGCGAGATAGGCTCCCGCCTGACCGGGCTCGATCATGGGCTCCCTGCAAGGCGACCGGAGTATAGCAGTCGGCTTTTCGGCCGGGCAAACGCGGATTTCGTGCCGGCGCGCACGCCGTTTTGCACCAGATAGTCGCCTGGCGACTGTTGTGTGCGGATCCGGGCCACGATCCGGCGCCGAAGCGCCGCCGGGTTGAGCGTGGCCGAGGCGCGCGGAGGGCGGCTGGAGCCCCCGGATCGCCGATAACAGTCGCTCCACGACTAGATGGTGCGAAAACGGCGAGGCCCGGCCGCGCCGCGCCGCGCCCGCGAGCCCGCGGCACAAACGAAGACCGGGCCCGGAACGTGGTTCCGAGCCCGGTCGTTACTGCTGCGTCAGAGGGTCAGCGCAGGAAGACGAACGCGTCCACGTCCGCCCGCTTGCTGGAGGCCCCGGTATACACGACCCGCACCGAGTGCACCGCGCTCGTCGCGAAGGTGATCGAGTAGGCGAGGTACCGGTAACTGGCCGTTGACGAGTTCAGGACGACGTGCGCCCTGAGGACCCCGTCGACGTAGATGTCGGCGGACCCCCGATTGGGGCTCTTGGTGGTCACGAAGGCGATCGTCCGCGCGAGCGTGGTGAACGTCGCGTCGTTCCCGTTGACGGTCGTCGACTTGGCGTGGCCGCCGCTGTAGACGGTGCTGGTCAGGGTCTGCCACGGGCTCGAGTAGACGATCGAGCTCGAGGTCTCCTGGTAGCGGTAGGCGGTGAAGCTCGGGCCGTAGGCCATGGCGCCCACGTTGCCCTTGTTGTCGATCGCCCGCACGCGGAAGCGGTACGTGTTCGCGGGGGTGAGGTTCACGTAGGCCTGATGGCCGACGGTGGTGAGGATCCGCGTGTAGGCCCCGCCGTTGGTGCTCTGCCAGAGCTCGAACCGGTTGATGCCGGAACCCTGGTCGGTGCCGGTCCATGTGAGGCGGACCTTGACCGTCGAGGTGCCGATCGTCTGGGCCGAGAACGTCTGGTTCGGAGCCGTGGCGACCGGCTTGAAGGTGTCACTCGGGACGGTGACGCTGACGGTGGCCGTGTCGGTCCCGCCGTTGCCGTCACTGATCGTGTAGGTGAACGAGTCACTGCCGACGAAGTTGGTGTCCGGGCGATACGAGACGCCCGTGCCGCCACCCGTGATCGTCGCCGACCCGTGGGGCGGGTTCGAGACCGCGGTGACGTGCAGGACATCGCTGTTCGCGTCCGTGTCGTTGGCCAGGACGTCGATGGGCGTGTAGCCGCTGCCCGCGACGACCGTCACCGGGCCGTCGTTGACGGCGTTCGGAGCGGTGTTCGCGGTCACGGTCAGCGAGACCGTGACGATGTTCGAGTTGAGCGACCCGTCGTTCGCGTGGTACGTGAACGAGTCCGCACCCACGTACGCCGCGGTCGGCGTGTACGTGAAGGACCCGTCCGCGTTCAGTGCCGAGCACACCGTGCAGCACGTTCACGTTCAGGACGGCCGTGAGCAGGTTGTGGGCGGTGTCGATGTCGGTGTCATTGACCAGCACGCCGGCCCCGACGGCCACCGTGTTCAGGCCCTGGTGCATCGAGTACGGCCCGTCGGCCACGGCGACCGGCGCGTCGTTGACCTGGGTGAGCGTGATCGTGAACTGCTGGGTGGGGCTGAAGTTGACGTCGCCGCCACCGTTCGGGCCGTTGTCGACCACGTGGACGGTGATCGTCGCGACGCCCGCCGCGTTCGCGGCGCCCGTGAACGTCAAGTCGCCGGCCGGCGAGATGGCCGGGGCGACCGCGAACAGGGCCGCGTTCGAGTTGTTGTCGATGACGTAGCTGAGCGTCTGAGCAGACTCGTCCGGGGCCCCCTCGTCGCCGACTGCGAACCCGACGACGGTGTGAGCGCCCGAGTCCTCGGCGAACGACGGATTCGCTCCCGAGGGTGAACGTGGGCGCGTCGTTCAGCGCGTTGACCGACACGTAGACGGTGGCCGTGTCGCTCGTGGTGCCATCAGTCGACGGTGTACGTGAATGAGTCGGCGCCGGATTCATTGGCGTCGGGGTGGTACGTGACGAATTGGCAGTCCGGCGTCGATCGCGACGGTGCCGTGCGCACCGTTGGTCTTGGCCGAGATCGTCAACCCGGTCGGCGTCGCGCCATCGAAGCCGAGGTCGTTGTCGAGGACGTCGACGGCCGTGGCCGAGCGCGTCCTCAGGGAAGAACTGGAACGGGGCGAGCGCCGTTCCATCGTCGACCGCATCGACGGCGGCGGCAAGGGACTGGGCTGGTGACCAGGCCTGCGGTGGCCATGGGGCCACCATCAGGGCGGCCAGTAGTCGGAGTGTTGCGCGCATTGGGCTCCTCATTGGTCGGTCCGACCGGCGTGCCATCCGGTCTTCGTCAGCGCCCATGGTCCCTCAGATCGCCGGATTGGTCGAGTGCCGGCCCCGATGTGGTGCTGCGCCACACGGTTCCACGCTCGACCGGGCAAACGAAGACCGGGCCCGGAACGAGGTCCCGAGCCCGGTCGTTGGTCGCTGGTTCAGGCGCTCAGCGCAGGAAGATGAACGCGTCCGCGTCGATGCGCTTGGTCGGCCCGCCCGTGTACACGACGCGCATCGAGTGCACGGCACTCGAGGCGAACGTGGTCGAGTAGGCCAGGTAGCGGTACTTGGTGGTCGTCTGGGTCAGCGTGAGATGGGCCGCGAGGACCCCGTCCACGTAGACGTCGGCCGTACCGCGGGTGAGCGCCACGTCGCTGACGAACGCGATCGTCCGACCGAGGGTGGTGAAGGTCACGTCGAACCCGGCCGTCGAGGTCGCCCTTGGCGTGGCCGCCGCTGTAGGCGGAGCTGTTCAGGGTCGTCCACGGGCTCGAGTACGTGACCGAGCTCGAGGTCTCCTGGTAGCGGTAGACCGTGAACTTCGGTCCGTAGGCGAACGCGCCCACGTTGGCCTTCTTGTCGATCGCCCGGACCCGGAAGCGGTACGAGCTGCCGACGGTGAGGGTCTGTAGGACTGGTGGCCGCGTGGTCGTGAGGACCTTGGTGTAGGCGTGGCCGTTGACGCTCCGCCAGAGCTCGAACTTCGAGACGCCATAGCCCTTGTCGGTACCGGTCCACGTGAGGCGGAGCGTGACCGTCGAGGTGCCGATGGTCTGGGCGGAGAACGACTGGACCGGCGCCGTGGCGACCGGATCGTAGGTGTCCTTGGGGACCTTCACGAGGACCGATGCGCTCGAGGTGAACACCCCGTCGCTGATCGTGTACGTGAAGGTGTCCGAACCGGTGTAGTTCGTGCCCGGGTCGGTACGACAGCCCCGTGCCGCCACCCGTGATCGTGACGCTGCCATGGACCGGATGTGACGCCGCGACGATCTTGATGACCTCGGGCGCGTCCGGGTTGGCCGCGTTGTCGTTCGCTGAGGAGGTTGACGGGCGTGTACCCGCTGCCCTGGACGACGGTGACGATGTCACCGACCGCGGTGGGCGCGTGGTTCAGGTAGATGTCGATGGCGACAGAGACGATGTTCGAGTCACTGTTCCCGTCGTTCGCGTGGTAGTTGAAGAAGTCGGCCCCGACGAATGTGGCATTGGTCGGCGTGTAGGTGAATGAGCCGTCAGCGTTGAGCACGACCGTGCCGTGCACCTGCCCCTGGCGTCCTCGACGGCCGTGAGCAGGTTGTGGGCCGTGTCCACGTCCGTGTCGTTGGTCAGCACGCCGGAGGCGGCATTCACGACGAGGGCGACGCCGGCCTTGACCCGGTAGGGGTCGGGACGCCGTCGGCGACCGCCACGGGCGAGTCATCGACGATCGTCACGTTGACGTCGAAGGTCTGCGTGGCGCTGGTGTTGACGTCACCGCCGCCGTTCGGACCGTTGTCCACGAGGTGAACGGTGATCGTCGCAGTGCCGCTCGTCTCATCCGCCGGGGTGAACGAGAGGTCGCCGTTCGGGGCGATGGTCGGCTCGAAGCCCACGGCGAACAGCCCCGGGTTCGTGTTGCCATCGATGACGTAGGTCAGGGTCTGGGCGGACTCGTCGGCCGGGCCGGGCGAGCCGGCCGCGAACCCGGCGATGGTCGTCGGACCCGCATCCTCGAGGACGGTGGGATCGGTGCCGAGCGTGAAGGACGGCGCGTCA
Organism: uncultured Chloroflexia bacterium; assembly: GCA_963849405.1. GTDB lineage: Bacteria > Chloroflexota > Limnocylindria > Limnocylindrales > CSP1-4 > C-114. The sequence continues at coordinate 162,058 of CAWKHG010000005.1, read as the reverse complement.
TTCAGCGCGATCACCGTGAGGGAGACCGTCGCGGTATCCGTATCGAGGTTGTCGTCCGTCGATCGTGTAGGTGAATGACGTCCGACCCGCTCACGTTCGCATTCGGCGTGTAGGTGACGCTGAGGTTGTCGGGCGCGATCACGACCGTGCCGAAGGACCCCTGGGTCACCGACGTGATCGTGAAGCGCGTCGCCGTTGGCGTCCGAGTCGTTGTGCGAGGACGTCGATCGGGAACGCCACGGCGTCCTCGTTGACGAAGATGCCGCTGTCATTCACCGCGTCCGGGGGGATGCTGTTGATGGTCAGGATCGCGTTGTCGGTCTTGGTGAGGTAGGTGGCCGTCACCGTGTGGGGGCCCTCGAGCAGGGCCTGGCACGTGTGCAGCGTGTTGTTGCAGGTGCCGCCGATGATCCCCAGGCTCATGGCGCTCGTGACGTCGCCGCGCGTGTTGCCGGCCGCGTCGAAGGCCTCGACCGTGTAGGCCTGGGCCACGCCCGGGTTGACCGTCACGGTCTGCGGGCTGATGGCGATGTGATCGAGCGGTCCGACGACCACCGTGAAGGGCAGGGTGTTGCTGTCGGGCAGGCCGCTTGCGCTGGCCGTGATCGTCACGGGCCCGACGAGGACGCCGGTCACGGTCAGCTGGGCCACTCCGCCCGCTCGCCGTGGCAGTGCCCAGGCCGGACACGGTGCCCGAGCCGGCCGTCTTGGCGAAGGTCACGACCGTCGTGTTGTCGCCGCTCTCGACGTTACCGGCGTCATCCATGATCGTGGCGGTCAGGACCCGGGTCGAGCCCGAGGCCAGGTTCGCCGGTCGAGCCGCTGAGGACGATCTCGGCGGCCGGTCCGACGACGACCGTGAAGGTCAGGTCGTTGCTCGTGAGCGAGGCACCCGTGGCGTGCGTGGTGATGCTGCCGATCAGCGCGCCCGTCACGGTCACGGAGGCCACGCCGGCGGTCGCGGTGTCGCCGCCGAGGCCGGTCACGGTGCCCGCGCCGGTGGTCTTGCTGAAGGTCACGATGGTGCGTGTTGTCGCCGGTCTCGACGTTCCCGGCCGCGTCATAGATCGTGGCGGTCAGGACCCGGGTCGAGCCCGAGGCCAGGTTCGTGGTCGCGCCGCCGAGGACGATGGTGGTCGCCACGCCGGGCACGATGGTGAAGGTCAAGGTGTTGCTGTCGGGCAAGCCGCTCGCGCTCGCGGTGAACGTGGCGGATCCGACGAGGACCCCGGTCAAGGTCACGCTCGCGACGCCGTTGGTCGAGGTGTCGTTGCCCGTGCCGGTCACGGTGCCCGCGCCGCCCGTCTGGGCGAAGGTCACGACGGTCGAGCTATCGCCGGTCCGGGTATTCCCGGCGGCGTCCTGGATCGTGGCCGTGATAGCGCGAGTCGTCCCGGAAGCCAGGTTCGTGGTCAGGCCGGTCAGGCTGATCTGAGCCGCCGCTCCGACGACCACGGTGAAGGTCAGGGTGTTGCTGGTGAGGGCGCCCGCCGTGGCATGGAGGGTGATGCTGCCGACGAGCTCGCCGGTGACCGTCAACTGGGCGGTACCGGCGGCCGCGGTGGAGCTGCCGAGGCCGGTCACGGTGCCCGCGCCGGCCGTCTTGGAGAAGGTCACGCTGGTGGTGCTGTCGCCGGTCTCGGTGTTGCCAGCGGCATCCTTCAACGTCGCGGTCACGACGCGCGTCGCGCCCGACGTCAGGTTGGCGGTCGAACCGCCGATGACGAGCTGGGTCGCGGCGCCTGGCACGACCGAGAAGGTCAAGGTGTTGCTGGTGAGCGCGCCGGCCGTCGCATCGATGTCGAGGCTCCCGACGAGGGCGCCGGTGACGGTCACCTGGGCCACGCCGCCGGTGGTCGCGTCGTTTCCGAGGCCGGTCACGGTGCCCGCGCCGGCGGTCTTCGCGAAGGTCACGACGGTCGCGTTGTCGCCCGTCCGGACGTTGCCGGCTGCGTCCTCGACCGTAGCGGTGAGGGTCCGCGTCGCGCCGGAGGCCAGGTTCGAGGTCAGCGCCTGAGAGGACGATCTGACTCGCCGCGCCGACGACGACCGTGAAGGTCAGGGTATTGCTGGTGAGTGGGTCGGAGGTGGTCGCATCGAGCGTGATGCTTCCGACGAGCACGCCGGTCACGGTGAGCGAGGCCACGCCGGCCGCCGCCGTATCGGTGCCGAGCCCGGACACGGTGCCCGCGCCGGTCGTCTTGGCGAAGGTCACGACGGTCGAGCTATCGCCCGAGCGGGTGTTGCCCGCGGCATCCTGAAGGGTCGCGGTCAGGACCCGGGTCGCGCCCGAGGCGAGGTTGCTGGTCGCGCCGGAGAGGACGAGCTGGCTCGCCGCACCGGGCACGATCGTGAAGGTCAGGGTGTTGCTCGTGAGCGAGGCGCCCGTGGCGTGGATGTCGATGCTGCCGGCCAGGACGCCGGTGACGGTCACGGAGGCCACGCCGGCGACCGCGTTGGGGGCGCCGAGGCCGGACACGGTGCCCGCGCCGCCCGTCTTGGAGAAGGTCACCACGGGGGTGTCGCCGGTGCGGACGTTGCCCGCCGCATCCTCGATCGTGGCGGTCAGGACGCGCGTGGCGCCCGAGGTCAGGTTCGTGGTCGCGCCGCTGAGGACGATCTGGCTCGCCGCGCCGGGCACGACCGTGAAGGTCAGGGTGTTGCTGGTGACGGCCGAGGCGGTCGCGTCGATGTCGATGCTGCCGGCGAGCGCGCCGGTGACGGTCACGGAGGCGACGCCGGCCGTCGCGGTGTCCGAACCGAGCCCGGTGACGGTGCCCGTGCCGCCCGACTTGGCGAAGGACACGCTTGTCGTGTTGTCATTGGTGAGGGTGTTGCCGGCGCCATCCTTGAGCGTGGCCGTCAGGACGCGCGTCGCCCCGGAGGCGAGGTTCGTCGCCGAGCCGGAGAGGACGACCTGGGCTACGGAGCCGGGAACGACCGTGAAGGTCAGCGTGTTGCTGTCGGAGAGGCCGGCCGCGGTCGCGGTGATCGTGACGCTACCGGCGGTAGCGCCGGTCAGGGTCTTGGTGGCGACGCCGGACGCCGCCGTGGCACTGCCCTCGCCGGTGACCGAGCCCGAGCCCGACGTCTGATCGAACGAGATCGAGGTGCTGCTGTCGGACGTGATCGTATTGCCGCCCGAGTCGGTGATCGTGGCGGTCAGGATCCGGGTCGCGCCGGAGGCGACGTTGCCCGTCGAGCCGCTCAGGACGATCTGGCTGGCCGTGCCGACGACCACGGTGAACGTCACGGGGTTGCTCGTGACGGCCGAGGCGGTCGCGTCGATGGTGATGCTGCCCACGGTCCCGCCGGTGACGGTCACCGAGGCGACGCCGGACGACGCCGTGTCGTTGCCCAGGCCGGTCACGGTGCCCGCGCCGGCGGTCTTGGCGAACGTGACGACCGTGCTGTTGTCGGCGGTCCGGACGTTGCCGGCCGCATCCTTGAGCGTGGCGGTCAGGACGCGGGTCCCGCCCGACGTGAGGTTCGCGGCCGAGCCGGACAGGTCGACTTCGCTGACCGCGCCGGCCACGACGTTGAAGGTCAGGCCGTTGCTGTCGGGAAGCCCGCTGGACGCCGTGACCGTGACGCTACCGGCGACGTCGCCGGTCAGGACCTTGCTCGCGACGCCGGCCGTGGCCGTGTCGGTCCCGCCGCCGGTCACCGTGCCGCTACCTGCGGACTTGGCGAACGAGACGACGGTGCTGTTGTCGGACGTGACGACGTTGTCGAACTGGTCGAAGATCGTGGCCGTGAACGTGCGGCCGGCGCCCGACGCCAGGTTGGTGACCGCGCCGGTGAGGACGATGTGATCGGCCGCGGCGGCGCTGATCGTGACGGCGTTCGACGTGCCGTTGATCGAGCCATCGCTCGTGTCGGTCGCGGTGATCGTCCGGCTGCCGGACTTGGTCAGGGTGGCGCCGTTCGAGAAGGTGACGCTGCCGTTATCGCCCGCCTGGAACGTGTAGTCGACGGGCAGGACGGTGGACGGCCCGGTGTCCGTGCTCGTGAAGTGGACCTCGCCCACGTAGCCCGTATCGACGGTGTCGGTGGCGTCCAGGGCCGTGACCGTGACGTCGAACTGGTTGCCCGCGGTGCCCGAGGAGGGGCTGACGACCACGTCGAGGTGCGTCGCCGCTGCGGCGAATACCGAGCCAACGCCCAGCGCCGGGAGGACCAGCGTCGCCACCAGGAGTGCGGCCATAAGTCGGGCAACGAGTCGCATGGGTCGAGCTCCTGGATGGTGCGAGGTGGGGGTCAAGGGCATTGACCGTTGTAGGTCTTGGTCAGGAGTCGGCTGCCGGAGGAGTTGGTCACGGTCAGCTTGATCTTGAAGACCGTCACCTGCTGGCCCGGGCCCATTGAGCGCTCGATGTTGTGTAGGCCGTCGTCCCGTGCGAGACAGTTCACAGTTCTTCGTGCTGGACCGAGGTGACGTGTAGATAGGTCCACTGGTAGCGAGTCTGCGTGCGCGGACGCCGACCGTCTCATGGTGATGCTGATCGTGGGTCCACACGCAGGTCGGTGTTGTACGCGCGCGAACATCGCGGCGCTGGGCATCGGCGGCGGCTTCGGCGTGGGCTTGGGCGTCGGCTGCGGGGTCGGCTGCGGCGTCGGCTGCGGCGTGGGCCGGGGCGTCGGCCGGGGCGTCGGCCTCGGCGTGGGCGTCGGCGTGGCGGTCGGGCTCGGCGAGGGCGACGGCTCGAGGCTCGGCGACTCGGACGGCGAGGGGCTCGGCGACGGCGTGATCGACGACGATGCTCACCGTCGGGCTGGGCGTGGGCGTATCGGTCGGGGCGATCGCGATGAGCGTCGGCGAGGCCGTCGGATCGGCGACCGCGGGATGCGGCCCGAAGACGGACGGCACGGCCGCGAACATGGTCAGGCCGATGACCGCGAAGACGAGGAGCGCGACCGCGGCGTCGCGGTAGATCCGCCGGCGGCGCGAGACGACCGCCACGGGCGGCGGCTCGGGCTCGGCGGCCTGGCTGGCCATGAGCTCGGAGAGCCAGCCGGTGGTTCGGGTGCCGATGTCGCCCTTGAGGGTCGGCAGCGTCGTCATCGCCATCGGGGCCGCGGCGAGCGGGCGCGGTGGCTGCTGCTGGAGGAGCGGGACGGGCGCGGGCTCGACGTACGGCTTGGCCGCGGCGACCGGCATGGGCGGCGGCACGTAGACCGGCGGAGGCGGCAGCTGGCGGATCGGCTCGGGGCGCTCGTTGGGCTCTTCGCCGGGGCCGCCGTCGCCCATCGAGGGCAGCCAGGCGATCGAGCGGGTTCGACCTCGCCCGGATGGACGTCGGGAACCTCGGGCTCGGCCACGTGCTGGCGGCCCGTCAGGGTCCGCAGGACCCAGGAGATGGGGGACTCATCCAAGCGCCGGCGGAGGAAGCTTCGGCCACCTGCGCGACGACCGATCTGTGCCACCCGGGCGACCGTCGTGATCACGACGAGCACTATGAGGATGAGAAGAACGAGTTCGATTGACATTCGGCTCCGTCGGCGGGTCCTGGGTGGTCTAGACCCGTCCGGGCCGATGCTAGCACCGGGGATGGGCCATTCGATGACATCCCGTTGGTCCGGCCCGGGGCAGGCCGATGGTCCCAATGCGCACCGGATTCGAACGGCCACGGAGCCTCGGCGCACCGCGTAATCCAGGCCCCTCGAGGGCCGTTCCGGTGGCTGCGACGGACCCGTGGCGAGGGGCGGCGGGACGGCGGATCCCGCGACGGAACGCCCGGCTAGCGGCCGCCGAGCGCCGCCACGAGCGGGGCCATCTCCTCCATCGCATGGGCCGGGATCGAGTAGTAGCTGATGCCAAGGCGGTCGCGCCGGCGCAGGAGCTCTTCGGTCAGCTGGCTCACCGTGCCGCGCAGCACGTACGACGTCCCGGCCAGGGCAGTCGCGGCGGAGCGCGTGACCTTGGCGATCGAGCTGCGGGTCGGGCGGCGGCCGCCGGTGAGGACGGCGTGGCCGACCATGATGTTGAACTCGAGCTGGTCGAAGCGCGCACCGGCTGCCTCGCGGACGATGGCGATCTTGCGGGCGGTGCCCTCGTCGGTCGCCTCGCCCAGCCGAGCCCGCCGGCTTGCGTTGAAGCGTGGGTGGAGGCCGACGATGTCCGCCTCGCGGGCGGCCAGCCCGAGGATCCGTGGGCAGCTCCCGCCGATGAGGATCCGGGGCCGCGAGCCGCCGATCGGCGGCGGACCAGCGTAGGCACCCTGCATCGGGTAGTTCGGGCCTTCGTGGTCCACGGTCTCGCCGGCGAGCAGGCGCTTGACGAGCGGCAGGGACTCGGTCAGCCGGTCGATGCGGCGGCCGACAGGGTCGTAGGGGCGGCCCAGCTTCTCGTAATCCGAGGCGTCCCAGCCGGCTCCCAGGCCGAGCTCGAAGCGCCCCTCCGACAGGATGTGCAGGGAGTGGGCATCCCGCGCCAGCATCAGTGGGTGCCGGAAGTCGTTCGCGAAGACGTAGCTGCCGACATGGAGGCGGGTCGTCGAGGCGGCCGCGAACGTCAGGGCGGCGATCGGCGAGAGCTGTGCGCCGAGGTGATCGGGCGACTGGAGGGTGTCGTAGCCGAGCTCCTCCGCCCGTCGGGCCTGCGCGAGCACGCCCTCACACGAACGGGCACGCGCCATCACCACGCCGAATCGGAAGGCCCTCACGCGCGAACCCTAGGCGAGCGGACCCCCGCCGCGTGCATGCCAGTCGTGCGCCGGGACATTGCGTCTGCATAACAACCGGGCGTGTGCGCGCCCGCGGCGCGGGCCGCCTAGCGGCGGCCGGGCGGGCTCAGGGCCGGGTCGCGGGTAGGCGACGGCGTCGGAGTCCGCGACGACGGGCTCCGGGCTCGCGGCGGGCCGGGCGGCAGGGGTCGCCGGCGGCGTCGCCGGGCGCACCGGTCGACGGCCTTGCGCTGGCTGGCGCCGCCGCGGCGCCGGGCCCGACGGCTCGGGCCATCCGGCTCGACTGGTCGACCGAGCGCCGGGTGAGGACGAAGAACACGAGCCCGGTCCCGAGGGTCAGCGCGACGAACGCGACGAGCTGGCCGGTCACCGGCAGGAAGAGGGCCATCGCGCCCAGGGCGATGCAGATCGCGTAGATGAGGATGACCGTCTGGAGGTGGCTCAGGCCGAGGTCGAGCAGGCGGTGGTGGATGTGGCCGCGATCCGGCTTGAACGGCGAGCGCCGGGCGCCCATCCGCCGGATGAGGATCCAGAACGTGTCGATGATCGGGACGCCCAGGACGAGGATCGCCACCGCCACCTTGGCCGTGCCCAGGATCGACAGGATGGCCAGGGTGTAGCCGACGAACATCACGCCGCTCGTCCCGGCAAAGATCGTGGCCGGGAAGAAGTTCCAGCGCAGGAAGCCGGCCAGCGAGCCGGCGAGGGCGAAGCAGAGCACCGCCACGAACGGCTGCCCCGCCGGCCCGATCGCCGTCGTCAGGCTGATGATCCCGAGGGTCAGGGCGGCGATGAAGCCGATGCCCGACGAGAGGCCGTCGAGGCCGTCGATGAAATTCATGCTGTTGACCATGCCCAGGATCCACAGGAGGGCGAACCCGGCACCGATCGCGCCCGTCATGTCGATCTGGCTGCCCGGGCCGCCGAGCGGGTTCGCGATCACGTCCGGGGTGGCCCCGAGCAGGATCGCCGCGACGGCCACGAACACCTGGCCGGCGAGCTGGTAGCGCGCCCGGAGCTGGAACGTGTCGTCCAGGGTCCCGATGATCGCCGCCAGGGCGCCGCCGCCCAGGAGCGCGATGAGCTCCGTCGAACCGATGGACAGCGGGCGGCCGGATGGTCGAACCGCTCTCCGCGTTGACGATGAGGAACACGAGGCTCGCGATGAGGCAGGCGGCCGCGACCGCGAGGCCACCACCGCGGGGTACCGGGCTGACGTTGACCCGGCGCTCGTCGGGCTGGTCCACCATGTCGAGGCGGTGGGCGAGGGCGCGGACGAGCGGCGTCAGGAGGAAGGACAGGACGGCCGCCAGGAGCAGCGTGCCGATGAGGAACGGGAGTGCCGTACCGATCCCCGGCGCGAACGTCACGGGCGTCTCGTCGCGGTGCTGCGCGCTCGAGTCTGGGCTCGCGCCGCGCCGCTCGGTGGTCACGTCCTCACGCGCCCGAGAGCCCCGGGACGGGGAACCGGTCCACGATCTCGCGGACCTCGGCCGCCAGGCGGGTCTGCTGGTCCGGCTCGTCGCGCGAGGTGATCGCCGAGATGATGATCCGGCCGATGGCCCGCATCTCGTCCGTGCCGAAGCCCCGGGTCGTGACGGCCGGCGTCCCGACGCGGATGCCCGACGCGATGTTCGGCGGGTTCTGGTCGAACGGGATCGCGTTCTTGTTCACGGTCACCCCGATCTCGTCGAGGATGTGCTCCGCCTCCTTGCCCGTGACGCCGAGCGGGGTCACGTCGACGAGCATGAGGTGGTTGTCCGTGCCGCCACTCACGAGGCGGGCGCCCTGCTGGGCGAGGGTCTCGGCCAGGACCTGCGCGTTGTCGATCGTCCGCTGCTGGTCGATCCGGTACTCCTCGGTGAGGTTGAACTGGAAGCCCACCGCCTTGGCCGCGATGACGTGCATGAGCGGGCCGCCCTGGACGCCGGGGAAGACGCTCCGGTCGATGGTCGCGGCGAGGTCGGGCTTGACCATCGGATAGTCCGCCGGGTCGATCCCCTCGGGGAGCGACTTGCGGCTGAAGATCAGGCCGCCGCGGGCTCCTCGTAAGGTCTTGTGGGTCGTCGTCGTCACGAGGTCGGCATGGGGGAACGGGCTCGGATGGAGGCCCGCCGCCACGAGCCCGGCGATGTGGGCCATGTCGACCCACAGGAGGGCGCCGACCGAGTGGGCGATGTCGGCCATCCGCGGGAAGTCGATGATCCGGGGGTAGGCGGAGGCGCCGGCGATGATCAGCTTCGGGCGGATCTCCTTCGCCTGCGTCTCGAGGGCGTCGTAGTCGATCCGCTCGGTGTCCTGGCGAACGCCGTAGCCGTGGATCTCGAAGTAGCGGCCGCTGAAGTTGAGGGCCATCCCGTGGGTGAGGTGGCCGCCGTGGGCCAGGCTCATGCCGAGGACCCGGTCGCCGGGATTGACGGTCGACATGTAGACGGCCGTGTTTGCCTGGGCGCCGCTGTGGGGCTGGACGTTGACGTGCTCGGCCCCCGGGAAGAGGCGCAGGGCACGGTCCTGGGCCAGCCGCTCGGCGACGTCCACGAACTCGCAGCCGCCGTAGTAGCGCTTGCCCGGCAGGCCCTCGGCGTACTTGTTGGTGAGCCAGCTGCCCTGGGCCTCCATCACGGCGGCGAACACGTAGTTCTCGGACGCGATCAGCTCGATCTTGTCGTGCTGGCGGTGGCGCTCGCCCTCCATGGCCGCCCAGAGCTCCGGGATCGACATCGGCGATACGGGCCGAGCCAAGGCCCGTCGGGATGGTCGTGGTCAACCTCGACTCCTCAGATGGCGCGCCGTCCCTCGATCGGCTCGCGGTTCTGTGTCCTTGGGTCCGGACGGCGGGCAGGATGGTCGGCGGGTATCGTCCCACATCGCCCGGGTGACCGCCCCGGCGCGTTTCGGGCGGCCGCGCGCCCCGGCGTTCCGCGCCGTTTCGCGTCACCTACCCGCCTGGCCGGTGATACGGCCTCGTTCGGCGGCGGTTCGCGTCACCTACCCGCCTGGCGGGTGGTAGGCGCCGGTTCGATGCCCGAGTGGGCATCAGCCGCGCGTTTCCGAGCACGGGTCGGCCCGGCGGCGCGGGACGCGACGCACCTTCGACCCGTGTGACGGGTACCTGACGCGTCCAGCGGCGACGCGAGGCCCGTCGCGCGCGCACGCGAGAGCTACAGCACCGCGATGTCGATCTGCGTCGAGCAGGCCGGCGGCAGCGTCCGCGTCGAGGATCCCGGCGCCGGGCAGGAGGGCGTTCGCGATCCCGGCGGCCATGCCGCCTCCCGCCGCGGCGACGAGCGATGAGCCCGCCACGAGGCCGATCGCCAGCCCGGCGATGAACGCGTCGCCACTGCCGACCGGGTAGGAGCCGCGGCCGGCCCTCGAGGTGAGGTGCCAGGCCGACGGGCCGTCGCAGGCGACAGCCCCATCGGCCCCGAGGGTGACGACGACCTGGCCGGCGCCCTGCTCGATGAGGTGCGCGGGCGGCGCTGGCGGCCTCGGCCGGCGTGGTCACGGCCCGGCCGGTCGCCTCGGCGGCCTCGGCGGCGTTCACCTTGACGACGGTCGGGTGCTCGGCGACCGCGAGGCCGAGCGGCGCGCCGTGCGTGTCGACGATCGTGATGGCCGACGCGGCGAGGCGGACGATCCGCGCATAGGCGTCGTCGGGCGCGCCGGGCGGCAGGCTGCCAGAGCACACGACGGCGGCCACGTCACCGGCCCCCAGCTCGGATCGCAGCGCCTCCTCGAACGCCGGCCACGTCGCCGGCTGGATGGCCGTCCCCGGTTCGTAGAACTCGGTGAGTTGGCCGGTCGACCGGTCCAGGACCGACAGGCAGGTTCGCGTCTCCGCGAGGCCGCCGTCGCGGATGAGGGCGGCGTCGATGCCCGTTTCGACCAGGCGCTCCGCGATCCACTCCCCCGCCCGGCCGGCGACGATCGCCGCGGCCGTGACCCGGGCGCCCAGTGCGACCGCCGCGCGCGCCGCGTTCAGGCCCTTGCCGCCCGGCACGGCGAGCACCTTGTCGGGTCGGTGGATGGCCCCGACCGTCAGGACGTCCACTTCCGCGAGCCGGTCGATCGACGGGTTCGCCGCGACGAACAGGATCCGCTGCGGCTCAGTCATGCGCCGGCTCCGCGGGCCAGGGCGGCTTGCGCCTCGGCGTGGGTCGGCTGGCCGTCGACCCCGCCCCGCCCAAGAGTCGAGAGCGCGCCGCAGACCGCGCCCAGGCGGAGGGCGTCGGCGATCGAGGCGCCGTCCAGCCAGGCCCGCAGGAACCCGGCGTCGAACGAATCGCCCGCGCCGGTCGTGTCCACGGGGGTCACCGGGAACGCCGGGACGCGCTCGAGCCGCCCGTCGGGTCCGATCGCGAGCGCCCCCTTCGCGCCGAGCTTGACCGCGACGATGGGGCCGCTGCCGGCCGGCCGGTCGCGACCGCCGATCCGGGCCAGCTCCCGGGCCGCGTCCTCCACGTCGTCCCGTGCCGCGATCCGGCAGGCCTCCGCCTCGTTGGGCAGGAACACGTCGCAGGCCGCGAGCATCTCCGTCACGCCGCCGTCCCAGCGGCCGCTCGGGTCCCAGTTCGTGTCGAACGAGGTCGTCAGCCCGCGCGCCCGGGCCGCGGCCATGAACGCCGGCAGCCGGTCCCGGCTCGTGTCCTGGAGGAAGTAGCAGCTCGAATGGAGATGGCGCGCGCGGTCCAGCATCGCGTCGGGCACCGCGTCGACGTCCAGCGCTCCGATCGTGCCCATCGCCGTCAGGATCGCCCGGTCACGGCCGCTCGTCAGGACGACGGTCGCGCCGGTCGGGCGGTCCGGGTCGACGGTGCAGGCCGAGACGTCGATCCCGCGGGCGGCCATCGACTCGAGCATGAACCGGCCGAAGGCGTCGTCGCCGACGACCCCGACGAACGCGACCCGCAGCCCGAGCCGGGCCGCGCCGCAGGCGAAGATCGCCGACGAGCTGCCGACGGTCATCGCGATCGAGTCCACCAGCCGCTCGACCTCGCCGAACGCGGGGACCGGGTCGGGGTCCGCCACGATGACGTCCGGATTGATCTCGCCGATGACGAGGATGTCGATGTCGCGGTCGTGGCGGGCCGGCGGCATGTTCGCGGTCAGTAGTCGCGGTACCAGCCGTCGCCCGGCGACGGGGCGTCGTGGAGCCGCCCGGGGCGCTCGTGCCACGGATGGCCGGCCGCATCGACGAGATCGACCAGCCGCTGGAGTCGCTCGCGGCCGGTCGTCATGAGGAACGCATCGCGCGCGTCGGGCGCCATCGCGGCGGCCTCCGCCCAGACCGAGCGGCCGACGAGGACGCCGCTCGCGCCGGCCCGGCAGGCGGTCTCGACCTGGGCCTCGAACGTCGTCTCGTCGACGCCGCCCGAGAGGAGCACCCATGGCACGGCCGAGGCGGCGTCGAGCTCTGCGCAGGCCTCGCGCCAGGCGCTGACGGTCCGTCACGCCGGCGTCGTACGGGAACTCGGCCTTGAGGATGTCGCCGCCGATGGCCGTGAGGCGACGCGCGGTCTCGACGACGACCCGGCGGCGCTCCTCGCCCGTGAGGCGTTCACCTGCTACGAGCGAGAAGCCGAGCGGCTCGACGAAGAGGGCCAGGTCCATGGCCCGGCACGCGGCGGCGACGTCGGCGACGAGGTGCTCCTGGTCCGCCGCGTTCGGCGCGTCCGGGTGGTAGTAGACGAGGAGCTTGGCGGCCGAAGCGCCGAGGCGCTTGACCTTCTCGACGCTCCAGCCGTCGAGGACGCGGCTGATCCGGGCCGTCTCCGGTCCGAGGAAGCCGGTCGCCTCGACGGCCACGATCAGGCCCGCCCGGTCGGGCATCGACCCGTCGTGGATCGCCTGGGCCGCCCCGATCTCCGGGTCCAGCAGCGTCCCGGTCGCAACCGGGGCCAGAGCGCGCACGACGGCGCGCTTGAACTCGACCATCTCGTCGTAGGTCACGGCGTCCGGCGCGTCTGGCCGGAGCTCCCGGCGGAGGTTCTGGCGGTGGTCGAGGGCCAGGACGGCGAACGTCCCGCGGGTCGGACGCGCAGGCGCGGAGACCGCGAACGGTCCCCAGGAGGTAGGTCACACCCGGACCGCCGCGTCGGAGACCTTGGGAAGCGCGATCTTCAGGACGCGCGCCGCGTTCTCCGCGTAGACCTTGCGCAGGACGTCGTCCGGCAGCCCGATGCCGTGGATCTGCCAGCGGCCCTGGCTCGGCGCCGGGTCCGTGCCGTAGTCGAACGACTCGTCGAACGTCTCGAGGAACCGGTAGTGGAGCCGGTAGATCGCCGGGTCCGGGGCCATGTCCACGCCGAACAGGACCCGGTCGGCGTAGCGGAGCATGAACGCGCGGGTCGTGTAGGGCTGGCGGCCGAGCTCGCCGATCCGCGCGGCGATGTCGACGTACAGGTTCGGATTCGCGTCGAGCAGCCGCCCGACGAGCCCCAGGTCCTCGGCGGCACAGCCCACGTGCGCGCCGACGAACGTCGTGGCCGGATGGCGCGCCACGAGCCGCCCGAAGGCCGCGAGCAGCTCGTCGAACGGCGGAAAGCCGGGGGCGTCCGGGTCGTCGGCCGGCCGGGTCGGCCAGAAATGCCAGTCCGGGTGCTCGCGGAGCTCCTCCCAGCGCTCGTTCGTCGCGTCGAGCGGCTCGAAGAAGGCCACCGGATCGGCGATGTGGATGACGACCGGCAGGTCGAGCTCGGCGGCGGTGGCCCACAGCGGGTCGAGCCGCGGGTCGTCGACCGGGACCAGCCGGCCGCGTGGGTCGGTCGCGCGCAGGCCGAGGTGCTTCCAGACCTTCAGGCCGCGGGCGCCCCGCCGAGCGGCATCGCGCAGATGCTGAGACTCGGTCTCACCGAACGCCGGATCGGATGCCCACATCGCGTAGTCGAGCCCGGCGAACACGACGACGCGCTCCCGGCCGCGGCATCCGCCAGCGGTCGATCTCGCGGGAGAGGGCGTCGCCCTGGCCGCCGTCGAGATCCACGATCGCCTCGATGCCCGGCCTCGTCGAGGACGGCTTCGAGCTCGGCCGGCGACCGCTCCGGCCAGTCGCCGGCGAACGGGGAGCCGAGGTGGTTGTGGGCGTCGATGACCGGGAACCGCGGCCGGTCCACCGGATGGGCCGGGACCCGCAGCATCGGGCGCGGCCGGAAGTCGGCCAGGCGCAAGGACGGTTCGCGCGGCTCGCTCGCGTCCCTCGCGTCGCTCATGGCGGGTCGATGATGACGACCTGCCCGAGATGGCGCGGCGCGTCGGGGTCGCAGCCGCGGGTCAGCGCGAGGCTGAGCGCGAGCGCGTGACCGGGGTGGAGGAGCAGCGGCAACCGCGCGGACAGGTGGAATGAGCCACCGATGAGGCTCACGGCGCCGGGCGCGTCGCGTGCCTCCTCCGCGTCCCGTGCCAGGACCCAGGTCTCGGCGCCGAACCGGGCGGCCTCCGCGATGACCCGTACTTCCTCGGCCGCGCCGGCCCCGCCGACCAGCCCGACGACGAGGGTGCCCGGCTCGCACACGGAGATCGGGCCGTGACGGAACTCGAGGGGCTCGTAGGCACTCGTCGGGACCTGGCTCGTCTCGGTCAGCTTGAGACCCCACTCCGAAGCGATGCCGAATGCTCGCTCCGCCGCCCGAGGATCACGACGCGCCGCCAGTCGGTCTCACCGAGCCGCCGGCCCACCCCGGCCGCGGACACGACATCCGACCAGCAGCCGGTCACGCCACCCAGCTCGGCCGCCAGGACCTCATCGCCGGCCACGTCGGCGATGAGAGCGATCAGCATCGCCAGCATCGAGGCGAACGAGCGGGTCATGACGATCGCCTCCTCGTCTCCCGCGGGCGAGACCAGCGTCACGTCCGCACGCGCGGCCAGGGGGCTGTCGGCGCGACAGGTGATCGCGATCGTCGGGTGCCCCAGCGCGCGGACGCTGATCCGCGACGGCGACCGCTTCTGACGTGGAGCCGGACCGGGAGATGACCACGACCGGCTCGGTCGCCGGGTCGCCTCCGACGAGGACGCCATCCGGGCGCAGGAGGATCTCCGAGAGCGGCGCGGCGTTGTAGGCGCGGTGCGTCGCCTCGCGTGCCGCGGCCGCCGCCGACAGGGCGAGGTAGTAGGACGAGCCGGCGCCGCTGAGGACCACCCGGCTCGCGCCGCGGAGGATGTCCCGCGCCGTCTGCGGAGCCTGCCAGCGCGGCCTTGACGGCGGCCGCGATCGCCTCCCCGGAGGTCGACGACTCGCGCCAGGTCAGGAGGTGGTCGAGGGCACCCTCGGCCCCGTCGGCCGGCTGGGTCGAGCTCATCGGTCGCGCAGCTCCACCGAATAACGATATCGGTCGCCGCGCACGGTCGAGCGGCAGAACTCGATCGGGGCATCGTCCTGGTCGAACGCCACCCGCTCGACGCGCAGGGCCGGCTCGCCCCGGTGCTGCCCGAGGAGGGCCGCCTCGTCCGCGGTCACGAGGACGGGCTCGAACGACTCGCGCGCCCGGGTCGGCCGGCAACCGTAGGCATCGGTGAGCGTGTCGTACAGGCGGACCTGCCCGAAGTCGACCTTCTCGAGGCCCGGGAAGCGTGCCGCCGGCAGGTAGCTCGTCTCGACGACGAGCGGATCGTCGTCCGCGAGCCGGAGGCGCCGGAGGGCCACGACCGCCGCGCCCGGTGCGAGACCGAGCACGGACGCCACCACGTCGTCGGCAGGCTCGACCCCCAGGCCGAGCACGCGCGTCCGCGGCTCGAGGCCGTGGCGCTCGATCTCCCGGCTGAACGAGTAGAACCCGCCGATCGTGTGCTCGAACCGGCGCTGGGTCACGTACGTCCCGAGCCCGCGGCGGATCTCCACGAGTCCTTCGGCCACCAGCTCGCGGAGCGCCTGCCTGACGGTGGCCCGCGAAACGCCGTACTGGTCCATCAGCTCGACTTCGGTCGGCAGCTGGGCGCCGGGCACCAGGTCGCCGGACCGGATCCGGTCGCGGACGTCGGTCTCGATCTGGCGGTACAGCGGGAGCCCGGGTGCGACCACGGCGCTCACCCCTTGATCCCCGACATCGCGATGCCTCGGACGAAGTGACGCTGGGCGATGACGAACAGGATGATCATGGGGAGGATGCTCACGAGGGCGCCGGCCATGAGCAGCGGCCACTTCCCCACGTACTGGCCCTGGAAGAGCGACAGGCCGGCGGTGAGCGTGAAGCTCGACACGTCACGCAGGTAGATGATCGGGTCGATGAGGTCGTTCCAGGTCCACATGAACGTGAAGATCGCCAGCGTCGCCAGGGCCGGCCGGGCGAGCGGCACGTAGATGTGGCGGTAGATCTGCCACGGGTTCGCGCCGTCCACGCGGGCCGCGTCGGCCGAGCTCGCGCGGGATCGACAGGAAGAACTGGCGCAGCAGGAACGTCCCGAACGCGCCGCCCGAGGAAGGCGCCCACCCAGAGCGGCTCCTGCGTCCCGATCCAGTTGCCGCTCGTGCTCAGCGGATGGGGCAGTAGCCGGTACAGCACGAAGTTGGGGACCAGGACGACCTGGAACGGGATGATCAGGGTGACCAGCAGGAGGGCGAACAGCGGCTCGCGGAACCGGAACCGCAGGACGGCGAAGGCGTAGGCCGCCATCGAGCAGCTCAGGAGCGCGCCGATGGTGTTGAGCAGGGACAGCTTGACCGAGTTGAGGAAGAACGACCCGAACGGCAGCGAGTTCCACATGTCGGGGTAGTTCTGCCACTGGGGGATCCGGGGGACCAGGGTCGGGGGCACCGCGAAGACCTCCGCCCGGGTCTTGAGGGACGTCGAGATCATCCACAGGAACGGGACCATCATGAGGATCCCGCCGGCGATGAGGATGGTCACGAAGACCGCCCGCCGGATCGTGCGCGCCCGTCGCGCGCTCGTGCGTCGGCGCCGGATGGCGTCGATGTGCGCGACCGCCTGGCTCGTCGTCGCGGCGGTCACTGGTAGTGCACCCAGCGGCCCTGGAGCCGGAAGTAGATGGCCGTGAACAGGGCCACGATGAGGAACAGGACCCACGACGCGGCGCTCGCGTAGCCCATCTTGAAGAACTTGAAGCCGTTCTCGTAGATGAAGTAGACGACGGTGATCGTGGCGTCCGTCGCCCGCGGACGCTCCAGGACGAAGATCTGGTCGAAGACCTGGAAGCTGTCGATCAGTGCCAGCACGCCGGTGAAGAAGATGCTCGGCGTGAGCAGTGGCAGGACGACCCCCCGGAACCGACCCCATGGGCCGGCTCCATCGACGCTCGCCGCATCGAGCAGGTCCTCGGGGATGGCCTGGAGCCCGGCCAGGAAGATGATCACGTTGACCCCCAGGCCCTGCCACACCGACATCGCGACGATGGCCGGCATGGCGAGCGTCGGGTTGTTGAGCCACTGCTGGGCCGGGATGCCGAACAGGCCGATGGCCTCGTTCAGGAGACCCTGGTCCGGTGCGTAGATCCACTGCCAGACGAGGGCGATGGCGATGGTCGAGGTGACGACCGGGAGGAAGTAGGCCGTCCGGATCCAGGCGATGCCCCGGATCTTCTGGTTGAGCGCGAGCGCGAGGCCCAGCGCGAGGACGAGCCCGATCGGCACCGACGTCGCCGTGTAGAAGAACGTGTTCCGGAGCGCCTGCAGGAATTGGTCGTCATTGATGAGGGCCGTGTAGTTGTCCGGCCCGATCACCTTCGGCGCCGTGAGCAGGTCCCACTTGGTCAGGCTGATCCCCAGCGTGGCGATGATCGGGCCGGCGGACAGGATCGCCAGCCCGACCAGCGTCGGGGCGAGGAACAGCACCGCCCAGCGGGTCTCGCCGGCGAGTGGGCCGCCCCGCCGGGAAGCGGGGCGGCGAACGGAGGTCATCGGCCGATCAGCCGGGGCGGCTCGATCGCCCGGTCACTGGCTCGCGAGGATGTCGTCGAGCTTCTTCAGCACGGCGTCGACCGCCTGGCGGGCCGTCTTGTTCGGGTTGTTGTAGACGTTCTCGTCGAGCTCGTTCTGGAGCTCCGTCGTCCATTCGTTGAACCCCTTGAACGACGGCTTGATCTTCGCGTAGGCGAGGGCATCGGCGAGGACCTTGGCTCCGTCGAACGAGGACGAGAACGGGCCGGTCAGCACGGACTTGTTGGCCGGCAGCGACGCCTTGAGCTCCATGATCTTCGTCTGCGCCGCAGGGCTGGCCAGGTACTTCACGAACTCCCAGGCCGCGTCCGGGTTCTTGGTCCCCTTGAAGACGACGGCGCCCGTGGGGTTGACCGAGGTGAACCGGCCGGCCGGGCCCTTGGGCAACGGCGCGATGCCGAAGTCGATCTTGGCGGCGGTGTGGGTGGCCACGAGCCAGGAGCCGTTCGCCTCCATGGCGGCCAGGCCCGCCTCGAACGCGTCGCCGGCGTCGGCGACCGGGATCGCCATGATCTTGTCCTTGTAGATGAGGTCCTGGAAGAACTGGAGGGCGCCGACGGACTGTTCGCTGCCGATGAGGCTCTGCTTGAAGTCGGGCGAGAGGATCTCGCCGCCGTTCTGCCAGACCAGCGACGACCAGTAGTTCTCCATATCCGTGGTCTCGGTATAGAAGCCCCACTGGCTGACCTTGCCGTTGGAGCCCTTGATCGTGAGCTTCTTGCCGACTTCGACCAGCTTCGCCCAGTCCCACGTGTCATCCGGGTAGGGGATGCTGGCCGCGTCGAACATCTTCTTGTTGTAGTAGAGGGCGATCACGTTGAGGTCACGCGGCAGCCCGAACTGGCCGGTCGGCGTGGTGAAGTCGCCGACCGCCTGGTCGGCCAGCTGGGTGAGGTCGTAGCCGGACTTGTCGATGTAGGGCTTCAGGTCCAGGAGCACGTCCCGGGACTGGTAGTCCGGGAACAACGGCCCGTCCATCGCGAAGACGTCCGGCGCGTCGCCGCCGGCGATGCCCGTCTGGAGCTTGTCCCAATAGGTGTCCCATTCGGAGACGGTCACCTTGACGGTGATCTTCGGGTTCGCCACGTGGAACGCGTCGACGATCGCCTGCTGGGCCTTCAGCTCGACCGGGTCGCCCCAGATCGAGTAGCTGATGGTGGCCTCCGGACCGGTGTAGCCCGCGTCCGAGGGTGCCACGCTGGCGGCGCTCGGCGAGGCAGCGGCCGTCGAGGCGGCCGTGGATGGCGGTGGTGCCGTACTCGCACTCGGAACGGGGGTCGCCGTGCCGCCGCACGCGGTCGCCACCAGGGCGACGACGGCGCCAAGGACGACGAGCAGGCCCGGTCTGCCGGCGGGGTTGGTTCGGCTGCGCTTCATGACTCCTCCTCCTTCAGTCGCTCGCTCTTGAGATCTGGTCTCAGTCGTTGGTCAGTCGCTCGCGTTGCCGCCGAGCCAGGCCGGCAGCCACTCCGCTTCGGCCTCGATCATCGCGTCGGTCAGGCGCCAGGTGTCGTCCAGGGTGAGGTGGCTCTGGACGATCGGGTCGGTCATCACCGCGTGGTACACGGCGTCGCGGTCGTGCTCGATCGCGGCTCGGACCGTCAGGCCCTGCATGTCGACGGCGCCACGGATGTAGGCCGCCAGGTGGAGCGGCAGGTCGCCCATCGCGACGGGGTGGACGCCGAGGCCGTCGACGAGGCAGGGCACCTCGACGCAGGCGGCCGCTTCCAGGTTCGGGATCAGCGCCCCATCGTTGATCACGTTGCCCACGATCCGGGCCACCTTGCCGGTCGTCATCGACTCCGCGATCGTCGCGGCGTACTCCCCGCTCCGCTCGATCTCGAAGGCCTCGCCCGCCTCGAGCATCCGCTTCGTCTCGGCGTATTCGTCGAGGTTATGGGCCACCCGGTCGAGATACTCGCCGATCGGGATGTGGAAGCGCTCGACCGCGTCGCCGGCGGCGTCCTTCTTGCCGATGAACCAGGGGTTGTACTCGCCGTGGTGCTCGGACGACTCGGTCAGGTAGTAGCCGAGCCGGCGGAACAGGTCCGCCCGGACGAGGTTGTCGTCCGGGGTCTTGCCGGCCTCGATGAACCGGCGCAGGTCCGGGTACAGGTCCCGGCCGCGGTGTTCGAGGCGGAGCAGGAAGGCGTGGTGGTTCAGGCCGGCCGACTCGCTGTCGACCTCGTCGCGCGGGATGCCCAGGTAGCCGGCCAGCGTGTCGATCGTCCAGAAGACCGAGTGGCACAGCCCGACGACCTTGATGGAGCTGGCCTCGGCGACCGCGCGGACGACGATCGCCAGCGGGTTCGTGTAGTTCAGGAGCCAGGCGTCGGGGCAGACGTCGGCCATGTCGCGGGCGATGCCGAGCACGACTGGAACGGTCCGAAGCCCGCGGAACACGCCACCGACGCCGACCGTGTCGGCGATCGTGTAGCGGAGCCCGAAGCGGGACGGGACGTCGAAGTCGACCTGGGTCGCCCGGGCGCCGCCGACCTGGATCGTGTCGACGACGAAGTCGGCGCCCTGCGAGGGCCTTGCGCCGGTCGAGATGGGCCGAGATCGTCGGCGCGGCGTTGAGCGCCGTGGCCGTCCAGTGGGCCATCCGCTCGGCGGTGGCAAGGCGGTCGGGATCGATGTCGTGGAGCACGATGTCCGAGTCGCGCAGGGCCGGCGACGAGAGGATGTCGCCGAGCAGGTTCCTGGTGAACTCGACGCTCCCGGCGCCGACGAGGACGATCCGCGGCATGCCTACCTCGTGCTCGGAGGCCCCGAGAGCCTAAGACGACCGGACGTACGGACGTCCGTATGTCCCACGATACAGGGGCGGCGGCCGACGCCGCAAGCCCCGAATTCCTACGCCGCGAATGGCGCGCTCCTTGTCCCTCAGGTCGCTCCGTCGGTGGCGGCGTCGACGGCGATCGCGTGGGCGATCCGGGCGCGATCGAGCGCCGCGGCCAGGGTGACTGGCGCCACAGCCCCGACCCGGAGGATCCGGGCCAGGCCGTCCTCGGACGCGCAATCGACCACGGTCGAGGGAACGTTGCCCCGGGTGCGGCCGCCGTCGAGGATGACGTCGAGCGCCCCGCCAAGCGCGGCTTCGACCGAATCCGCCTCCAGCGCGTCCGGCTCTCCGGAGAGGTTCGCCGACGTCGTCGGGAGCGGGCCGAGGGCGCGGGCAAGGGCGCGCGGGCAGGGATGGGCGGGGATGCGCACGCCCAGCGTCTCGGTCCCGGCGGTCAGGGCGAGGGGCAGGAACGCCCCGGCGACGGCCGGCTTGAGCGGCAGGACCAGCGTCAGGCCACCGGGCCAGCCCACCTGGCCGAGGACGGCGGCGGCGCGCGGGATGCGCACGAGCACCTCGACCTGGTCGAGGCCGTCGATGAGCACGCTGATCGCCTTGTCGGGCGGTCGCGACTTGGCGGCGAACAGGCGCTCGACTCCGTTGGGCGTCGCCAGGGCGACCGCGATCCCGTAGACCGTGTCGGTCGGCAGGCCCACGACGCCGCCGGCCCGCAGGGCGCCGATGGCAGCGCTCCGGCCAACCTCATCGTCGGGGAGGCGCAGGGCGGTCACGGAACGATCCGGAACCGCTCGGCGTTCCGTGGCGCCGCGGCGCCGGCCAGGACCAGCTCCTCGAGGATCTGCGCCGCCCCTTCCTCCTCGACGCCCGGTGCCACGTACCGGGAGACGGCACGGACGTCGTCCGGGGCGCTCGGCATCGCGACGCCGTGGCCCACGATCGCCAGCATGCTCGTGTCGTTGTGCTGGTCGCCGATGGCGAGCACCTGCTCCAGCGGGACGCCGGAGCGACGGGCGAACCAGCGGACGGCGCGGCCCTTCGAGACGCCCGGCGCGACGAACTCGATGAACTCGGGATGGCTCACGGTCACGTCGGCCCGGCCGGCGAAGAGGGCCCGGGCGCCATCGAGCAGGGCCTCCGGCCGCCCCGACTCGCCGACCGCGATGACCTTGGTGACCGGATGGGTGACCCAGCGCGCCATGTCGGGCACGATCTCCGCCCGGGCGCCAAGGAACTTGGAGTAGTCCTCGACGTTGGGGTCGTCCGCCGCGACGATGAACCGCTCGAGGTGGTTGACGTGGGGGCGGAAGCCGTTGGCGGAGCACCACTCGATGGCCTCCCGGGCGGCCGCGGCGGCGAGCGGCCGGTGGAAGAGCAGGCGGCCGAGCCGTCCGTTCGGTGCGACGTCGCGGACCAGGCCGCCCTGGTAGCTGATGATCGGGGTCTGGAGCCCGAGGGCATCGACGTACGGCCGGACGCTCGTCGCCATCCGGCCGGTGGCGATGGCGACCGGGACGCCCTGCGCGACCACCGCGGCGACGGCGCGCCGGGTCCGCTCGCGGATCGGGCCGTCGTTCTCGATGAGCGTCCCGTCGAGGTCGAGGGCGACGAGGCGGATCGGGAACCGCGCCTCCCGCAACGGGACGGCGCCGGGCACGGCCGTGGCAGTGCCGGCCCCCGGCACGGGACGGGGATCAGGCACGAGCGGGCTGTTGGAGGTCGGCCGGTCGCTCGATGCGCGCGACGCGCGGCAGGCCGGCGAGGTCACGGGCGACCGAGCACGCCCAGCCGGGCAGCTTGTCGGCCACGAGCGCCTCGACCACGTCGGCCTGGTCGGCGCCGATCTCGAGCAGGATCGTGGCCTTCGGCGCGACGGTCTCCGGCAGCCGCTCGAGCAGGCGGCCGATCGTCGCGAGCCCGTCGTCGCCGCCGTCGAGCGCGATCCGCGGCTCGAACGACGCCGCGATGGGCAGCGAATCGATCTCGCCCGACGGGATGTACGGCAGGTTGGCCAGGAGCATGTCGAAGGGGAACGAGACGACCGGCGGCAGCAGGTCGGCCTCCACGAAGCGCAACCGGTCGGCGACCCCATGGCCGACCGCATTCTCGCGGGCAAGCTGCAGCGCCTCCGGCGAGATATCGGTGGCGATGATCTCGACGTCGCCGCCGACATGGCGCTTGCGCAGCGCGGCCCCGAGCGCGACCGCGATCGTGCCGCAGCCCGTCCCGACGTCCGCGATCCGTAGGGGCTGGGCGCCGACCGGCCGCGGGGCCAGGGTCAGGCGGTCCATCACCTCGCGTTCGGCCAGCTCGACGATGAGCTCCGTGTCCGGCCGGGGGATGAGCGCGCGGGCGTCGGTCGCGAAGGCCAGCCCGTAGAACTCCTTGAAGCCACGGATGTAGGCCACGGGCTCGCCGGCCGCGCGGCGCTCCAGCTCGGCCTCGAAGGTGACCCGCTGCCCGTCCCCGACGAGTGCTTCCGGGTAGGCGAGGACGCCGGACCGGTCCGTGCCGATCGCCCGGGCGAGGAGGAGCTCGGCGTCCAGGCGCGGCGTTTCCGAGCCACTCTCCCGGAGTCGCTCGACCCCATCCCGCAACAGCTCCTCGATCGTGGCCATCGCCTCGTCCCGTGCCCCGGCGTCAGCCGGCGCCGTCTCCCTGGAGCTCGCCGAGGCGGTCGGCCTGGTCGGTGGAGATGAGGGCATCGATGAGCTTGTCGAGGTTCCCCTCCAGCACGCCCGGCAGGTTCGAGAGGTCCATCCCGATGCGATGGTCCGTCACCCGGTCCTGCGGGTAGTTGTAGGTCCGGACCTTCTCCGAGCGATCGCCGCCACCGATCATGGATCGGCGGGCCGCCGAGCTCGCCTCGCGCTCCTCGTTGAGCTTGCGCTCGTACAACCGGGACCGGAGCACGGCCATCGCCTTCGACTTGTTCTTGAGCTGGCTGCGCTCGTCCTGCATCTCGACGACGAGGCCGGTCGGCAGGTGGGTGATCCGGACGGCCGAGTCGGTCGTGTTGACGCTCTGGCCGCCGGGCCCCGACGAGCGCTTGACCTCGATCCGGAGGTCCTTCTCCTCGTCGATCTCGATCTCGACCTCTTCGGCCTCGGGCATGACGATGACCGTCGCGGTGGAGGTATGGATCCGCCCGGCCGACTCGGTGTCCGGCACGCGCTGGACGCGGTGGACCCCGCCCTCGAACTTGAGCCGGCTGTACGCACCGTCGCCGGCGATACGCAGGATCGCCTCCTTCACGCCGCCGATCCCAGTCTGGTTGAGATTCATGATCTCGGTCTTGTAGCGGTGCTTGTCGGCGTAGCGCTGGTACATCCGCTGGAGCTCCGCCGCGAAGAGCGCCGCTTCCTCGCCGCCGGCGCCGGCCCGGATCTCCATGATCACGTTGCGGTCGTCGTTCGGGTCGCGGGGCAGGAGCAGCACGGTCAGGCCGGCGAGCTGGCGCTCCTCCTCGGCGGCGAGCCGCTCGATCTCCTCCTGGGCCATCGCCTTGAGGTCCTCGTCGTGCTCGCCCTCGCGCATCTCGCGCGCGCCGGCCAGCTGGCGGCGGATCTCCTGGAGCTCGCGGTACGACTCGACGGCCGGCTCCATCCGCGACAGCTCACGGCCAAGCCTGCGGATCGCGTTGGGATCGGTGCTCGTCTCGGGCTTCGCGAGTTCCGCCTGGACCTCGTCGTACTGGCGTGCAAGCCCCTCGAGCTTGTCGTCCAGCCCAGTCACAGCCGGCCGGCCGCCTCGTCGGGCGTGGGCGCGGGGACGTCCGGACCACCGCGGCAGCGGTCCCTTCGGGCGCGGCCTCCACCGGCGGATCCAGCGGCGCCCGCTCGAAGTCGGTGCTGCCTTCGGGGACCGGCTCGCCGTCGGCCTTGAGGGCCTCCTCGAGCGAGACGATCGCGACCTCGATCATGTCGTCCGTGGGCTGGCGGGTGGTGATCTTCTGGACCCAGATACCGGGCATGAGGATCGCGTGGACGAGCGGGTTCTTCCGGTGCCGGGCGCCCCAGCGGAGGATCTCGTACCCGACGGCCGCGATGACCGGGATGAGGACGACTCGGCTGCCGATCATCACCACCGGTTCCTGCCGGCCGACCAGGCTGAACGCGATGATGCTCAGCGCGACGACGATGACCAGGAACTCCGTGCCGCAGCGCTGATGGGCGGTGGGGTACTTGCGGACGTTGGCGACGATGAGCGGGTCGCCTGCCTCCAGGGCGTGGATCGACATGTGCTCGGCGCCGTGGTACTGGAAGACGCGCCGCACGTCGGACGCCTGGGAGATGAGCAGCAGGTAGCCGACGAACAGGCCGACCCGGACGAGTCCCTCGACCAGGTGCTGGACGAGCCCGTTCGAGTTGCTGCCAACGGTCGCGCTGGCCAGGAACAGCGGCACGAGGAAGAAGATCCCGATGCCGGCCGCGAGGGTGACCCCGAGCATGAGGGCGACTGCGCCCTTGCCGAGCTCGACGCCCTCTTCGGACGCCGAAAGCGAGGCGCTCCGGACGAGCCAGCGGGTGCCCACGACGAGCGTCTCGTACAGGACGACGAGCCCGCGGATGAACGGCCAGCGGGACGAGCGACGCCCGTGGAAGCCGGAGTCGAGGCGCTCGGTGGCGGTCACGATCCGGCCGTCCGGATGGCGCATGGCCACGGCGATCGCGTCGCGACCGCGCATCAGGACGCCCTCGATGAGCGCCTGGCCGCCGTAGTTGTACGTGGGGGGCATGGCGGGAAGTCTACCCGCCATGCCGATGCGAGCCGGTGCTCGCAGGAACCGTCAGGCCCGGATCGACCGCTCGAGACGCTTCTGGAAGCGCTCGACCTGACCGGCCGTGTCGATGATCGTCTGCTTGCCCGTGAAGAACGGGTGGCACTGGTTGCAGACGTCGACGCGGAGCTCTTCGCGCGTCGAGCCGACGACGAACGTCGAGCCGCACGAGCCGCACTTCGTCGTCGCTTCGAAATACTTGGGATGGATGCCGGTCTTCACGAGGGTCTCCTCCGCCGCCTTCCGTACGGGTCTGGCCCGCCGGTGGTCGATCGGTATGGCGTCGGCCGATGCCGGCGCCGGGTTGGTTGACTGACGGCCCTAGGCCGTCGCGGTTGGTGCTGCTGCATTCGGTGGACTTCGCCTTGGCCGTGGTGGCCTTCGCCGCGGACGCCTTCGCGGGCTTCGTGGCGGGCTTCGCTGCGGTCGCCCGGGGGCTCGCCGCCTCGGCCTTGGCCGGGCGCGCCTTCACGGCGGTCGCGGTCGTGGCCTTCGGCTCAGCACCTTCGACGGGCAGGACGCGGATGCGCTTCTTGTTGCGGGTCGCGTGCTCGAAGCGAACGTGGCCGTCGGTCGTGGCGAAGACCGTGTAGTCGTGCCCGAGCCCGGTCCCCGTTCCGGAGAGGAAGGTCATCCCGCGCTGGCGGACGATGATCGAGCCGGACGTGACGAGCTGGCCGTCGCCGCGCTTGACGCCGAGCCGCTGGCCGACGCTGTCGCGGCCGTTCTTCGAGCTCGAGCCGGCTTTCTTGTGGGCCATCGGTGCTACTCGTCCTTCTTCGTGCGGTCGGCCTTCTTCGGGGCGGCCGCGCTGGGCTTGGCGCTCTTGGGCTTCGCCGTGTCCGCCTTGGCAGCCGGCTTGGCCTTCGTGTCGGCCTTGGCGGCGGGCTTCGCCGCGGTCGTGGTCTTCTTCGCGCCGCGACCCTTGGCCGGGGCTTCTGCATCCTCGGCGCCCGCCTTGGGCGCCGCGGCCTTGGCGAGCTTGGCAGCCAGGGCCTTGTCTTCAGCGGCCTGGCGAGCGGCGGCCTCCTCGAGGCGCTGGCGCTCGGTCCTGGCGGCGGCCTCGGCGGCCCGGACCTCCTTGGCTGCGCTCTTGCCGTCGAGCACGATGTCCTCGACGCGCAGGATCGTCAGCTCCTGGCGGTGGCCCTTCTTGACCCGCCGGCGCGCCTTGGGCCGGTACTTGAACGAGATGGTCTTGACGCCCCGCTCGCGACGCACGACTTCGGCCGTGACGGTCGCGTTGTCCACGATCGGCCGGCCGATGGCGGCGTTGTCACCGTCGGCGACCAGGAGGACCCGCTCGAGCGTGATCGTCTGACCGGGCTCGACGTCGAGGAGCTCGACCTGGAGCTCCGTGCCGACTTCGACGCGATATTGCTTGCTGCCGGTCTCGATGACTGCGTACATGGGTCCTCGGGGTGGGCCGTGCGGGCCATTGCTGGCCGTGCTCGGCCGTGGTTCGATCGTGCTGGTCTGTCGGGCGGTGCCGGACATGGCGGCATGCCAGCCGATCCGGGCGCGGAAGCGACAGGATACGGCTCCG
Source organism: uncultured Chloroflexia bacterium (assembly GCA_963849405.1). Taxonomy (GTDB): domain Bacteria; phylum Chloroflexota; class Limnocylindria; order Limnocylindrales; family CSP1-4; genus C-114. Next base: position 135,355 of record CAWKHG010000005.1, on the reverse strand, counting down.
AGCGTGCGCGGTCAACCGCTCGGCGTGCTCGGGCCGAGGTGGCCGGCCCTCGTGGTGGGCCGAATCGGCCGCCTACGACGCCGGATCGTCGGAGAGGACGATCCGCTCGCGCGTGAGACGGCGGGTGACGAGGGTCCGGCCGAGACGGTCCCCGAGGGCTGCCACGACCTCCTCGGGCCGGCCGACACCACTCTCCCCGCCGAGCCGGAGGCGCATCCACAGCCCGAAGGCCCCGCCGGCGTCGCCCGCCGCCAAGGCTCCGATGCGCAGGTCGAGCAGGTGGGGCCGGATGTCGACGTTCACGTCGCCGTGGCCCTTCGTCCGCGTGCGCTCGATCGCCGGCGCCGCGAGCAGGGCCGCGATCGCGTCCGCCACCTCCGCCCGGGTGACCTCCCCCGCCTCGGCCGCGACCTCCGCCCGGTAGTCGGCCGCCGTCACGAGGCTGGCCAGGGTCGGGCTCGAGAGCCAGACGTCGTACAGGTCGACGAGCCGATAGCCGGGCGGGGCCGCGGCCTCGATCGCGGCGCGGGCGTCCGGCAGCAGGACCAGCTCGTCCAGGACGACATCGATGAGCTCGCGTTCCGCCAGGACGCCGACAGGCGCCGGTGCCGCGAAGGAGATGCGCGGTCGCGGCGTCGCCGTCTCGCTCATGCTCACCGGCAGGCCGCTGCCGAGCAGCCCCGCCTCCCAGGCCGCGGCGACGTCACGGTGGAGCATGTCGCGGGCGGCCTCGTCACGGGCTACCACGAGTCGCCAGCGCTGGCGCGGTTCAGCGGGGTGTGCGGCCACGTCTGGTAGTCTGCCGAACGATGGAGCCGGCCGTCTTCCCCCGCTGGGATCGCCTCGGTGCGAGCGCGCCCTTGCCGTCCGCGCATGACGACTCATCGCCTTGGCGATGACGACGCCCGACGACCCCGGATTCGACGCCTACAAGATCCTGCAGGTCGACTCCGAGGCGGACCCCGAGGTGATCCAGGCCGCCTACCGACGCCTCGCCCAGAAGTGGCACCCGGACCTGGCGAGCGGCCAGGAGGCCGAGGACCGGATGGTCGCGATCAACCGGGCCTGGGAGATCGTGGGCGACCCCACCCGCCGGGCCGAGTACGACAAGGAACGGGCCAAGCGGATCCGGACCGCGCGGCTCAGGTACGCGGGGCGGTCGGAGGCCGGTCGCGACATGTCCTGGCCGTCGGCCGAGCCGGCCGCCACGCAGGCCGGCCCCGTGGCCGCCAAGCCACCGACACCGCCGACACCGCCGGCTGGCCATGGCGGCGCGAAGGCGGCGCCGGGCACGGGCGCTCGTGAGCACCGGAGCCAGCCCATCGACCAGCGCGTCGACGAGGTCCCCCGCGACTGGACGCCCGGCCGCTCGACGATGGGCGGGAAATACGACCCGGCATCGATGCGCACGAACGATTCCGAGGGCGGCGCGGGCCCGCCACCGGGCAATCCCTCGGGCAGCCTCGTGACGTTCGGTCGCTATACCGGCTGGTCGCTCGGCGAGATCGCCCGCACGAACCTCGAGTTCCTCGAATGGCTCGATCGGATGCCCATCGGCCGGCCGTACCGCGGTGAGATCGACGTCATCCTCCGGCAGGCCGGCCGTCGACGCTCCACCGCCTCCGACTCGAACGACAAACCCGGCCTGTTCCGGCGTCGATGACGCCCTTCGCCGCGGTCGGCGGCGAGGCCCTGCAGACGGGTGACGCAACCATCCAGGTCGTGGAGCTGTTCGTCGCCTTCATCGCGGCGGCCGCGCTCGTCGCCCTCCTGACCCGCCGCTCCGGCCTGCCGTACAGCGTCGCGCTCGTCCTGCTCGGGCTGGTCATCGCCGGGATCGGGGCGCCGGCCCATCTCGCGATCACGCCCGAGCTCGTGCTCATCGTCCTCGTGCCCGGGCTCGTGTTCGAGGCGGCGTACCGGCTCGACATCGCCGAGCTCCGGCAGACCTTCGTCGGCGCGGCGATCCTGGCCGTCCCGGGCGTGCTCGTGTCGGCCGGCGTCGTGGCCCTCGTCCTGACGGCCAGCGGGCTGGAGCCGTCCCTTGCGTTCATCGTGGGCGCGATCGTCTCGGCCACCGACCCGGTCTCGGTCATCGCGACGTTCCGGACGCTCGGGGCGCCGGCGCGGCTGGCGACGCTGGTCGAGGCGGAGAGCCTGTTCAACGACGGCACGGCCGTGGTCATCTTCCTCATCGCCGTGCGCGCCGCGACCGGGCCGGTGGAGCCGCTCGACGCGGCGGTCGGGTTCGTGACGACGGTGGCGGTGAGCGCCGTGCTGGGCCTGGTCATCGGTGTCGTGGCGACGCGGGTCATGGCCTACGCCGGGGATCGGTTGATCGAGCTCACGATCTCGGTCGTGCTGGCTTACGGGACGTACCTCGTCGCCGACCGGCTCGGCCAGTCGGGCATCATCGCGACCGTCGTCGCCGGGATCGTGCTCGGGACCTACGGCCGGCGGGTCGGGCTGCCGGACGCGACGTTCGCGGCGCTCGACCAGACGTGGGAGTTCATCGCGTTCCTGCTGACGGCGTTCGTGTTCCTGCTCATCGGGCTGGCGACAACGCTGGGGATGCTCGTGGACTCGGCGGGCGCGATCGCGCTCGGCGTCGTCGGCATCCTCGTCGGGCGGGCGATCGTCGTGTATCTCATCCTCGGCGGCGCGTCGCAGGTGGTCCGGGCGATGGGCCGCGGGCCGGCCGTGCCGACGGCCTGGCTCCATGTGCTGTTCTGGGCGGGGCTGCGCGGGGCGATCGCGGTGGGCCTGGCGCTCTCGCTGCCCGAGGACCTGCCCGAACGCAGCCACCTCCAGGGGATCGTCTTCGGGATCACGCTCTTCACGCTGCTCGTGCAGGGCGCGACGACCGACCTGCTGCTGCGGCGACTCGGCGTCCGCGGCGAGGGTGCGGCCGAGGCCTGAGTCTGCCGGCCGCTCCGCGGCACGCCCGGGAGCCTTCCGCCCGGGAACCCCTCCGCCGCCGCTACGTCCGATACGCCCGTCTCCGTGGACCGCACGTCAGGATTCCGGGCGCGGCCTCACCACTCGGCGCGCATCTGCCGGATGTTCACGCTCTGGAGCAGCCCGAGCCCGAACGCGAGGCTGATCAGCGACGCGCCACCGTGCGTCACGAACGGCAGCGGGATGCCCGTGATGGGCATCACGCCGATGACCATGCCGACGTTGACCACGAACTGGAACAGGATCATCGAGGCGATCCCGCCCGCCATGAGCAGGCCGAACGGATCGCGTGACCGCCAGCCGGCGACGAGGATCCGCCAGAGCAGGGCGGTGAACAGGGCGAACACGACGATCGCGCCGAGGAAGCCGAGCTCCTCGCCGAGCTTCGCGAACACGAAGTCGGTCGCCTGGACCGGCAGGAAGTTGCCGCGGTCCTGGGTGCCGTTCGTGAGGCCCTTGCCGAACCACGCCCCGGACCCGACCGAGATCTGGGCCTGGAGGAGCTGGTAGCCCGAGCCCTGCGGGTCGAGGGACGGGTAGATGAAGCTCAGCAGCCGCTGCTTCTGGTAGTCGTGGAGGACGTACGTCCAGACGATCGGGATCGACCCGATGACCGCGGCCGCGAGGAGGCCCAGCCAGCGCAGGCTCGCCCCGGACAGGAAGAGCATCCCGGCGACGATGCCCCCGAAGACGAGCGACGTCCCGAGGTCCGGCTGGAGCAGGACCAGGATCGCGGGCGGGGCCATGATCAGGCACGCGCCGAGGACCGGCCACGGGCGGTCGAGCGTGCCCTGGCGACGGGCGAGGTAGTTCGCCAGGACGACGATCATCAGGATCTTGGCGATCTCGCTGAACTGGATCGTCAACGGGCCGACCGACACCCAGCGCGCCGCCCCGCCGATCCCGTCGCCGATGAATAGCGTCACGGCGAGCAGCACCAGGTTGATGGCGTAGATCGGCCAGGCGAGCGTCGAGAACCACGTGTAGTCGAACGCGGTCGCGAGCGCGAAGACGACGATCGCGAGCCCGGCCCACATGAGGCCGCGCAGGAAGGTCGACCCGGGCGCGAGCACCGGCACGCCGGCCTCGACGCTGTTGCTGTAGGCCATGGCCAGGCCGATGCCCGTCAGGAGCAGGGCGTAGATCGTCAGCTGCAGGTCGTAGGCGCGCCAGATCGCCCCGATCGAACGCGCCGCCCATTGCTGGGCCCGGGCCGGCTCGACGCGCAGGACGCCCATCAGTTGCCACCGTAGAAGTTGCCCTTCCGGAGGAGGTCCGGTCGGCGCTTGTCCACGTTGAGGTGGTAGTGCAGCTGGAGGTAGTACTTGACCATCTCGGTCGCCACGTTGCCGACCGTGTTCGAGTCGTAGGCGAAGGCGAGGACGGCCAGCTTCGAATCGTGCTTCGAGACGTCACCGTGGGCAGGCACGAAGCCGACGAACCAGTTGTGGAACGGCAGGCGACCCTTGCTGTCCTTCGTCCCGAACTCGGCCGTGCCGGTCTTGCCGGCGACCACGAGCGGCAGCTCGACGAGGTTGTACGTGTGGCGGCTGGTGACGACGGCTCGGGCGGCGATCCGCATGAGCGTGAAGTCCGCCGCCGGCGCCTTGATCTTGTGCAGGATCTTCGGCTTGAACGGTCGCACGACCGACCCGTCGGGAGCGAGGACCTGGCGGACGACCTGGGGCTGGTAGAGGGTGCCGCCGTTCGCGAGGGCCGAGTAGGCGTTCAGGAGCTGGAGCGGCGTGGCCGTGTCGAAGCCCTGGCCGATCCCGGCCTGGAGCACCTCGCCCTCCTGGATGGCCTGGCCGAAGCGGTTGATCTTCCACTGGTCGGTCGGGACGATGCCCGGCGCTTCACCCGGGAGGTCGATCTTGGTCGGCGAGCCGAACCCGAACTGCCGCGCCCAGTAGGCCAGGCGGTTGATCCCCAGCCGCTGGGCGACCTGGTAGAAGAACGTGTCGCTCGAGTGGGCGAAGCCCTCCTTGATCGAGAGCCGCCCGAAGCCCGCGTGGTTCCAGTCCCAGAACTTCGTCGTACCGACGAGCACGTAGGGCTTGGTCTGGACGAGCTCGGTCGGTCCGAGTTTCTTGTCGGCGAGCGCCCCGAGGCCGGTCACGAGCTTGTAGGTCGAGCCGGGCGGGTACTGCTCGTTGATCGCGTGGTTGAGGAGCGGCTGGTTCGGGTTGTTCAGGAGGGCCTTGAAGGCCTTCGAGCTGATGCCCGTCGCGAACGCGTTGTTGTCGTACGTGGGCAGGCTCACCATCGCGAGGATCTCGCCGGTCTGGGGGTTCTCGACGATCATCACGGCGCGCTTGAGGCCGGCCTTCTGCATGGCCCACTCGACCGCCTTGAGCGCGAGCTTCTGCTCCTTCATGTCGATCGTCAGCTGGAGCGAGTTGCCGGGGACCATCTGCTTGGACGTCTGGAGGACCTGGACCTCGCGGCCGAGGGCGTCGACCTCGACCGTCTGGCTCCCGTAGATTCCGCGGAGCTGGTCCTCGTACGTCGATTCGACGCCGGTCTTGCCGAGCAGGTCGTCGGGCAGGTAGCCCTGCTCCTTGAGCAGCGTGAGCTCGCCGGCATCGATCGGGCCCGTGTAGCCGACGATCTGCGACATGAGCGTGCCATCGAGATAGCGCCGGTTCGTCTCGACCGACACGACGACGCCGGGCAGCACCGATGTCTCCTCGGCGACGAGGTTCGCGATGTCGCGCGGGACGCCCTGGGCGATCCGGACGAGGTCGTAGCGCGAGCCCGGGCTGCCGTCGATCGCGGTGTTGATGTCCCCGACATCGATCTTGAGGAGCCGGGCGAGCTGGGCGACGACGGCGTCGCGCTTGTTCTCGGGCATGTCCGCTGGGCGGATCTTGATCGTGTAGCTCGGCAGGTTGACGACCAGCGGCTTGCCCGCCCGGTCGTAGATGAGCCCGCGGGTCGAGGGGATCGCGACCTGGGCGGTCCGGTTCTGCTGGGCCTGCGTCGTGAACTGGTCGACGTGGGTGACCTGGAGGTAGACCAGGCGAGCCGTGAGCCCGGCCATCGCGAGCACGATGACCAGCCCGAACGCGATGAACCGGATGATCCTGCGATCGACCTCGGGGCGCTCGCCGGTGATGGTGGTCACCAGTCGATCCTCTCGCGGTCCGTCAAGCGCGCGTGCACGCGCACGATCACGGGGGCGAGCAGGCAGGCGGCGAGCGTATCCAGGACCGCTCCCGGCACCCAGGAGGCGATCGCGTCATCGATGGGGAACGGCGCCCCGGAGCGCCCGATCGAGGAATGTGTACATCACGCCAAACAGCAGAGTGAGTCCGAACACGGCGACGATCGGCCGGACGTACCGGCCGCGCACGACGACCCGTGCATAGATGGCGGCGAGGCCCACGATGATGAGGGCGACGAATGCGGTCGACCCGAGTGGTCGAGGAGCCAGGAGGTCGGTGAGCATGCCACCGACGAATGCCCAGGTGAGACCGCCCTCGAACCCGACGACGACCGTCCAGATCACCGCCAGGACGATGACGAGATCGAGCTGACCTCCCCCGATCTGGAGGAATGGAGCAACACTGGTATCGAACAATGCCGCCACCACAGCGCCGACAGCGGCGAGTGTGAGGCTCATGGCGGTCGACCCTCGGCTGGTGGCCAGGCTCGCGCGTCAGTGGGTCCCGTTCGACCGCGACGGCGGCAGCGACGTCGGCGGCAGTATAGGTCGGACCCCCGGAACGGGCAACGACGGAGGCACCCGCGTGGTGCGCGGACTCTCCACGGTGTCGGGGAGGCCGCGGTTAGGCCGCGAGGTTGACGGGTGGTGGCCGGCCGCCGGCCCGCGCTTCACGTGAAACATCGCTTCTTGCGGTGGATTCGTGCGGGTGAGCGCGGTCAGGCGCTCGCGATGGAGGCGGTAACCGCCAGGTGAGCGGGGATGCTCAGGATGTGCCGAGAGGGCAGGTCGCCGACGCCCGCAGCGAACGTGGAGGAACGGCGTTCGATGGTAGAATCAATCGTCGTGACCGTGCTCCCTTCGGGGTCCTAGTGGGCCAGATCCTCGCCTGCGCCAACCAGAAGGGTGGCGTTGGTAAGACCACCACGGTGGTCAATCTGGCGACCTATCTGGCACTCGCAGGGGACCGCGTCCTCGTGATCGACCTGGACCCCCAGGGGAACGCCACGAGCGGCCTCGGGGTGGACCGGGGCGAGCTCGAGAACTCCATCTACGACGCGGTGGTGGGCAATGTGTCCATCGAGGATCTCATCGCACCAACGGCGGTCCCCGGCCTGTCGATCATCCCCTCGTCCATCTCCCTGGCCGGCGCCGAAGTCGAGCTGGCGCCAGTCGCCCAACGCGAGCGCCGGCTCGCTCGCCTCATCCACCCCCTCATCAAGGACTTCGATTACATCGTCCTGGACTGTCCCCCGTCGCTCGGCCTGCTGACCGTGAACGCGCTCACCGCGGCGCACGCGGTGCTCATCCCGATCCAATGCGAGTACTACGCCCTCGAGGGCCTGACCCAACTCATCGCTACGGTGAACCTCGTGCGCGATCATCTGAATCCCGACCTCGCCGTGAAGGGCGTCGTGCTCACGATGTACGACGCCCGGACGAACCTGTCCGCCGAAGTGGCGGTCGAGGTACGGACGCATCTCGCCGAGGCCGTGTTCGACACCGTGATCCCGCGCAACGTCAGCCTGTCCGAGGCGCCGAGCTACGGGCAGCCGATCGCCCTCTATCGACCGGACTCGCGGGGCGCCGAAGCCTATCGGGCCCTGACCGACGAGCTGCGAGCGCGAGACGGCCACGCAGCGCGGTTGGAAGCATGAGCACGCGACCCGAGCGCCACCACAGCGGGCTCGGCCGGGGCATCAACGCGCTCATCCCGCAGCGCGCATCCAATGCTCCCGCCCCGAGCGAGATCCCGCTGGCGCGCATCCGCCCGAACCCGTACCAGCCGCGGCATCGGTCCGAACAGGCCGACATCGAGAGCCTCGCCGAGAGCATCCGTGAGCACGGTGTGCTCCAGCCGATCCTCGTGACCGAGCTCCTCGACGGCTACCAGCTCGTCGCCGGGGAGCGGCGGTTCCGGGCGGCCCAGCTGGCCGGCCTGGAGCGGATCCCGGCCGTCGTCCGCCAGATGAATGACCGCGACCGCCTCGAGCTCGCCCTCGTCGAGAACCTCCAGCGCGCCGACCTCAACGCGATGGAGGAGGCACGTGCCTTCCGCCAGCTCATCAACGAGTTCGGCCTGACCCAGGAGCAGGTGGCGTCGCGCGTCGGGCGGGCCCGGGCGACCGTCGCGAACACGCTGCGGCTGCTCGAGATGGACCAGGCGGTGCAGGACGCTGTGGCGGGTGGCGAGATCGCCGAGGGCCACGCGCGGGCCATGGGCGGCCTCGTCGGCACGGCGCAGGCGCGCCTGCTCGGCGCCGTCATCGCCCGCGGCCTGTCCGTCCGCCAGACCGAGGAGCTGGCGAGGCGGCTGCGCGACGGCTCCGTGGATCCGGACGCGAAGAGCGCCAAGCGCGTCGCGCGAACGCTGGACGCCGAGCTCGAACGTGTCGAAGAGGACCTGCGCCGGGCGCTGGGGACCAAGGTCAGCCTCGCCCGGACGCGCAAGGGCGGGCGCATCGTGATCGAGTACTACGGCGACGAGGAGCTGACGCGGCTCTACGACCGCCTGACCGGAGGGACCGCGTGACTGAGCCGAGCCGGGCGGTGGACGCCGGTACCAAGAAGCGCCGCTCCAAGGCGAGCGGCGGTGACTACACGGCCGAGAGCATCCAGGTCCTCGAGGGCCTCGAGGCGGTCCGTCGCCGGCCGGGCATGTACATCGGGTCGACCGATGCGCGCGGCCTGCACCACCTCGTGTGGGAGGTCGTCGACAACTCGATCGACGAGGCGATGGCCGGCTACGCCACGCGGATCGACGTCACGATCCACGAGGACGGCATGGTCGAGGTCCAGGACGACGGCCGCGGCGTACCGGTCGGGCGCCACTCGACGGGCAAGGACGCGCTCGAGGTCGTCCATACGGTCCTCCACGCCGGCGGCAAGTTCGGCGGCGGCGGCTACAAGGTGTCCGGCGGCCTGCACGGCGTCGGAGTGAGCGTCGTCAACGCGCTCTCCGAGTGGATGCGGGTCGAATCCTCGCGCGACGGCTCCATCTGGTTCCAGGAGTACAGCCGGGGCAAGCCCAAGGGGTCGGTCAAGAAGATCGGCCCGTCGAACGGTCGGAAGGGCACGCGCACCTCGTTCCGGGCGGACGCCGAGATGTTCGAGACGATCGACTACTCGTTCGACCTGATCTCGCAGCGGCTCCGGGAGTCGGCGTACCTCAACAAGCGGGTCTGGATCAAGCTCGTGCGACGAGCGCAACGAGCGCGAGCGCTCCTTCTACTTCGAGGGTGGCCTCGACGTCGTTCGTCCGCCACCTCAATCGGAACAAGGAAGGGCTCCACGCCCGGCCGATCTACGTCGAGCGCAAGGAGGGCACGACGGCCGTCGAGGTCGCCCTGCAGTACAACGACACCTACACCGAGAACGTCCTGGCGTTCGCCAACAACATCAACACGGTCGACGGCGGCACGCACGTCACGGGCTTCCGGGCGGCCCTGACGAGCTCGCTCAACGACTGGGCCCGCCGGGCGGGCGTGCTCAAGGAGTCGGACACGAGCCTGTCCGGCGACGACGTCCGCGAGGGCCTCACGGCGGTCATCAGCGTCAAGCTCGTCGACCCCCAGTTCGAGGGCCAGACCAAGGCCAAGCTGGGCAACGCCGAGGTCCGGGGGCAGGTCCAGGCGGCCGTCGCCGACTCGCTCGGCCAGTACCTCGACGAGAACCCGTCCGACGGGCGTCGGATCATCGAGAAGTGCCTCACGGCGGCCCGTGCGCGCGAGGCGGCCCGCAAGGCGCGCGACCTCGTCATCCGCAAGGGCGCGCTCGAGGGGATGTCCCTGCCGGGCAAGCTGGCCGACTGCCAGGAGCGCGACCCGGCGCGCAGCGAGCTGTACCTCGTGGAGGGCGACTCGGCCGGCGGCTCGGCCAAGCAGGGCCGCGACCGGCGCTTCCAGGCGATCCTGCCGCTCCGGGGCAAGCTCCTCAACGTGGAGAAGGCACGGCTCGACAAGATCCTGTCATCGGAGAACGTCCGGCCGCTGATCATCGCGCTCGGCGCGGGCATCGGCGACAGCTTCGACCTCACGAAGCTCCGCTACCACCGGATCATCATCATGACCGACGCCGACGTCGACGGAGCCCACATCCGGACGCTGCTCCTGACGTTCTTCTACCGGCACATGCCCGAGATCATCGAGAACGGGTACCTGTACATCGCCCAGCCGCCGCTCTATCGCGTGAGCACTGGCAAGGTCACCCGATACGCGCAGTCCGAGAAGGAACGCGACTCGATCATCAAGCAGATGAACGTCAAGAGCCTGTCGGTCCAGCGGTTCAAGGGCCTTGGCGAGATGAACGCCGATCAGCTCTGGGACACGACGATGAACCCGGAGACGCGCACCCTCCTGCGGGCCGACGTCGACGACGCCGGCGAGGCCGACGGGATCTTCACGATGCTCATGGGCGAGAAGGTCGGGCCGCGCAAGGACTTCATCAAGGCCGAGGCGCGGAAGGTCCGCAACCTTGACATCTGATCGACTGCCCACCGCGACCGTCAAGGCCCCGGAGCGACGAGCGCCCGCCCGGACGACGCCGACGACCTCGACCCGGCCCCGCTCCGCCGGCCCGCCACGCCGAATGCGCGGTCCTCGCGTCGCGCCGATCGCCGACTCCCGTCCCTGCCGCGGCCGCGAACGTCCTCGCCAGGGGGGACGTCCCTCGCTTCGAGATGAGCCCCCACAACTGCTTCGCGTGCGGGACGCTGAACGCGCACGGGCTCGGACTCGTGCTTCACGTGGAACAGGGTCGGTCGTGGACGGAGCTGACCCTCGAGCGAGCGTTCGAGGGCTGGGAGGGCATCGCCCATGGCGGGATCGTCTGCACGATCCTCGATGAGGTGATGGCCTGGGCGCTCGTCGGCGCCGACAACTGGGGCGTGACGGCCAGGATGAACGTCAGCTTCCGCCGCCCCGTGCCCGTCGGCCGCCCGATCCGTGCCGAAGGTACGGTCGCGCGCATGCGCCGGCGGATCGTCGAGACGACCGCCACGCTCGTCGACATGGCGACGGGCGAGGTCCTCGCGACGGCCACCGGCACCTACGTCGCGGCGGACGAGGACCGCAAGCAGGAGCTCCGCGCGCGGTACGGTTTCCGCCTCGTCGAGGGCGCTTCGCCCGAGACCGTGGACGCCGCAGTCATCGCCACCACAATCCCACCGGCAGGCACCGCCCGGTGACCGCCGCCACGCAGAGTCCGATCACGCAACGGGCGACCGCCCTCGTGGCCGACCGACGCCCGAACGCCGAGCGCATCGGCACGGAGCTGGCCGCCGCTCCAGGACGATCCGGACGCGTTCGCGGCCGCCCTCGCCCAGGGCTTCCGCGACCTCGCCGACCCCGACTACGCCGAGGGCCAGCGCAGGATCGCGCCCGGCATCGGCACCGTGTTCGGCGTTCGGTGGCCGCTCCACGCCGGGGTCGCCCGGGGCTTCCGCAATGCGACGAAGCGCGAGCCCGTCGGCGCGCTCCTCTACCTCGCCGATCGCCTCTTCCAGGAGCCCGAGCTCGAGATGCGCTGGTTCGCCTTCGGCCTCCTCGAGCGGATCGTCGTCGTGGACCCCGAGCGGGCCTGGCAGCTCCTGCGTCGCGCGGCCCGCGACGCCGGCGACTGGATCACGGTCGATAGCCTCGCCCACCCGGTCGGCAAGGGCATCCTCCGCGAGCCCTACCGCTGGGCCGAGCTCGAGCAGCTCGTCTACTCGCCGTCGCGCTGGGAGCGCCGCCTGGTCGGCAGCACGATCGCCACGATCCCGTTCGTGGACCACAGCCTGGGTCGCGAGCCGGCCGTCGCGCGGCACGCCCTGGCCATCCTGGCCGACCTCATCGGCGACGCCGAGCCGGACGTCCAGAAGGCACTTTCGTGGGCCCTCCGCTCGCTCGTCCTCGTCGACCAGGCGGCGGTGGAGGAGTTCGTCGTCGCCCAGGCCGCCGTCGCGCGTGCGACAGAAGACGGCCATCGCGCCTGGGTCCTGCGCGACGCACTGACGAAACTCAATCCGCAGATCGCCGCTGAGACTCGGTCTCAATTGGACGGGATCAGGCGCAAACCCAACGCACCCTCGACCTCCCGCGCGGCCGAGACCGCCGCCCGTTTCGCGGACCTGCCGCTGGGCGCCCCGCTCGCCGAGCCACCCCTGACATGACGACGACCGCCACCACCGAACCGACCGCGATCCGACCGAGGAGATCGACTCCGTGACCGACGATCTGGGCGACATCCAGGCCATCCACATCGAGGACGAGATGCGGGTGAGCTACCTCGATTACGCGATGAGCGTGATCGTGTCGCGCGCCCTGCCCGACGTCCGCGACGGTCTCAAGCCGGTCCATCGCCGGATCCTCTACACGATGGGCGAGATGGGGCTGTCGGCCACCAGCTCGTTCCGCAAGTGCGCCGCGATCGTCGGCGAGGTGATGGGCAAGTACCACCCCCATGGCGACGCCGCACTGTACGACGCGCTCGTCCGCCTCGCCCAGGACTTCTCGATGCGCTACCCGCTCGTCGACGGGCAGGGCAACTTCGGCTCGGTCGACGGCGACAGCGCCGCGGCGATGCGCTACACGGAGGCGCGCCTGACCGGCATCGCCGCCGAGATGCTGGCCGACATCGACAAGGAAACCGTCGACTTCGAGGACAACTACGACGGCACCCAGAAGCAGCCGACGGTCCTCCCGGCGAAGCTGCCCAACCTGCTCATCAACGGCAGCTCGGGCATCGCCGTCGGCATGGCGACCAACATCCCGCCGCACCACCTCGGCGAGATCGCCGACGCGACGATCGCACTCATCGACAACCCGAACGTCACGACCGACGACCTGTGCGAGTTCGTCCTGGGTCCGGACTTCCCGACCGGCGGCACGATCTACCGCCGCGAACAGCGGCGCAACGCGTTCACCGGCGAGTGGGAGACGATCGACGCGATCCGCGACATGTACGCCCACGGCCACGGGCGGGTCGTGATCCGCGCCCAGGTCGCGTTCGAGGAGACCAAGGCCGACCGGATGGCGATCATCGTCACCGAGCTGCCGTACCAGGTGAACAAGGCGACGCTGCTCGAGAAGATCGCGGACCTCGTCAAGGAGAAGCGGATCGACGGCATCGCCGACCTGCGCGACGAGTCGGACCGCGACGGGATGCGCATCTACGTCGAGATCAAGCGCGACTTCAACCCGCACAAGGTGCTCAACAACCTCTTCAAGCACACCCCGATGCAGCTGGCGTTCAACATGAACTGCCTGGCGCTCGTCGACGGCCAGCCGCAGACCCTGCCGCTCAAGAGCGTCCTCCAGCACTACATCGACCACCGCCGCGACATCGTCCGCCGGCGCACCGAGTTCGACCTCCGCAAGGCCCAGGCCCGCGCTCACATCCTCGAGGGCCTGAAGATCGCGCTCGACCACCTCGACGAGGTGATCAAGACGATCCGCGCCTCGGCCGACGTCGACGTCGCCCGCCAGAACCTCATGTCGAGCTTCGAGCTGTCCGAGCTCCAGGCCCAGGCGATCCTGGACATGCGCCTCGCCCGCCTGGCCGCGCTCGAGCGCAAGAAGATCGAGGACGAGTACCTCGAGGTCATCCAGCTCATCGCCGAGCTCGAGGACATCCTGGCCAACCCGGCCCGGGTCCTCCAGATCATCAAGGACGAGCTGACCGAGCTGAAGCGCAAGTACGCCGGCGAGCGGCGCACGCGCGTCGTCGACGACGCCAGCCGCGAGATGACCGACGAGGACCTCATCGCCGACGAGGACGTGGTCATCACGATCAGCGGCCGGGGCTACGTCAAGCGCCAGCCGGTCGCCACGTACCGTCGCCAGCACCGGGGCGGCAAGGGGATCATCGGCCACGTGACCCGCGAGGAGGACGCGGTCGAGCACCTCCTCGTCGCCAACACCCACGACTGGGCGCTGTTCTTCACGAACCGGGGCCGCGTCTTCAGCACGAAGGTCCACCAGATCCCCGACGCCAGCCGCCAGGCCAAGGGCATCCCGATCATCAACCTGCCGGGCATCCAGGTCGAGGCGGGCGAAGTGCCGATGGCGACGATCACCCTGTCGGGCTTCGAGGCCGGCTCGTTCCTGGTCATGGCGACCCGGAAGGGGATCATCAAGAAGACGGCCCTCGAGCAGTTCGAGAAGGTCCGCTCGAGCGGGATCATCGCGATCACGATCGACGAGGGCGACGAGCTCGGCCTGGGTCGATGTGGCCGGCGGCCACGACGACATCATCATCGCGACGGCGCTGGGCAAGATCGCCCGGTTCCACGAGACCGAAGTCCGGGCGATGGGCCGGCCGGCCGGCGGCGTCATCGGCATCCGCCTCGCCCGCAAGGGCGACTCGGTCATCTCGATGAGCGTCGTCCAGCCCGATGCGGACCTGCTCGTCCTGACCGAGACCGGCTACGGCAAGCGTGTCCCGCTGACCGAGTTCCGGGTCAAGCATCGCGGCGGCGCAGGGCGTCCAGCTGATCGCCCTCGAGGGCCGCAAGACCGGCGACGTCGCCGCCGTCCAGCAGGTCACCGAGGCGGACGAGGAGCTGTTCCTCATCAGCTCGGGCGGCCAGGTCATCCGGACCGAGACGAACACGATCAACCGGTACAGCTCGGGTGCCCGGGGGGTCATCGTCATGCGCCTCGCCGAGGGCGACAAGGTCGTGGCCATCGCCGCGTTCCGGGCAGGGCTGGCGGAGCAGGAAGGCATCGACGACAATGACGCTCCCGCAGGGGGCGACCCGCCGGCCGGTGGCGACGGAGGTTCGAAGTCTCAGTGAGGCTCTGGGACGCGGCCCGCGAGCAGGAGCAGTCCGTGTACGCCGATCACTTCGAGATCTACCACGGCAACGCGAACCCCGATCTCGCGCGCAAGATCTGCACCTACCTGGGCACGACGCCGGGCAAGGCCGAGGTCTTCCAGTTCGCGAACGAGAACATCTTCGTCAAGATCCTCGACAACGTCCGCGAGAAGGACGTCTTCATCGTCCAGCCGACCTGCCACCCGGTGAACCAGTCGATCATGGAACTGCTGATCATGATCGACGCCTTCAAGCGGGCCAGCGCGGGGCGGATCACCGCGGTCATCCCGTTCTACGCCTACGGCCGGTCGGACAAGAAGGACCAACCGCGCGTCCCGATCAGCGCCCGGCTCATCGCCGACATGATCACGGTCGCCGGCGCCGATCGGGTCCTGACGATGGACCTCCACCAGGGCCAGATCCAGGGCTTCTTCAACATCCCGGTCGACGAGCTCACGGCCGTACACATGCTCTCGAACTACTTCCGGAGCAAGCAGATCGAGCGGCCGGTCATCGTCACGGACCTGGGCTTCGCCAAGCGGGCCCGGACGTTCGCCGAGCTGCTCGGGGCGCCGCTGGCCATCATCGAGAAGCGCCGCCAGGGCAACCTCGACAAGGCCGAGCTGATGAACGTCATCGGCGACGTCCGCGGCCGCCGGGCGATCATCGTGGACGACGAGATCGACACGGGCGGCACGCTCCTCGAGATCGTCACGGCGCTGGAGCGCGAGGGCGTGGACGAGATCTACGCCTGCGCCACGCACGGCGTCCTGTCCGATCCCGCCGTGGACCGGATCCGGGCCTCGAGCCTGCGCGAGATCGTGGTCACGGACTCGATCCCGCTGCCGCCGGCCAAGCGGCTCAAGCAGATCACGACGCTGTCGGTGGCGCCGCTCATCGGCGAGGCGATCAAGCGCATCCATCGCGGCGAATCCGTGGGCGCGCTGTTCAGCAGCGAAGTGAGCTTCACCCAGGAGATGACGTTCTGGGAGGGCGGCGAGCAGCGCTCCTTCGACTCCGGCGGTCCCGACGATCCGGGGCCCGACGGCGGCCCGCCGACGGACGGCGACCGCTCGCCTCCGGCCTTGGCCGCGACGCCCGGAGCCCGACCCGCATGAGCCTGCAGCTCCACCGGCCCGACGGCCGCGGCGGCGTCGAGCCACGCACGACGCCCGAGCCGGACTGGCGCCGCCAGCTGCGCTCCCCGCGCTGGGGCAGCGGCCTGCGCGGACGCCGCATGGCGCGCCTCTCGAACCCCGAGATGAACCCGACCCGGACGGGCATCTCGATCGCGTTCTGGCTCGTCCTGGGGATCGGCACGTTCGCGATCCTCGTTCTGGGTTACGGCTCGGGCTTCTGGGACTTCCACTAGGCCGTTTGCGGCCCCTGACGCCATGGCCAAGCGACGAGGCCCGAAACCATCCGCGACCGCGATCATCGGCGGCGCGATGGTCGATCTCGAGCACCGCATCTTCAAGTCCGTGCCCCGGGTCGAGATCCTGGTCGAGCACGGCAAGGACCAGTCCGGGCTCGCGGCCGATGGGTCGGGGCTGACGGTCGGGTTCCCCGATGGACCGGTGGCGCTGCCGCGCGCGCATGGAGCCGGACGGGGAGTAGGGGACCCGCGGCGCGCCGGCGAGCGTGTCCGGCCCTCGGACTTGGCCAGATGCACACCACGGGAACACTGGGCCGGCTTCCGCGTCGATCCGGGCACTCTCGCGCGACGATAGTTAGCCGCTGGCGTCAACTTGTTGCCGAATTGGCGCCACCGGAGCGGCTCCGAGGCCGATCGAGTCGGCCTTGCGCTCGCCTGGTGAACATTTGGCCATGTGCGTCGGCGCCAGCCGCCGCGGGACGAGGAGCAGGAACGGCCTGAACGGGGCCGGAGAGCAGCCTCGCCTATACTTCCCCGGCTATGGTTCTGGGATTCCTCAATCGATTCGTCGACTCGAACGACCGCGAGCTTCGACGCATCCAGCCACTGGTCGATGAAGCCAATACCCTCGAGGCCGAGTTCGAGGCCCTCTCCGACGACGCGATCCGGGAGCGGATCGCCGACATCCGCGAGGAGATCCACGAGGCGGCCGTCCCCGACGAGCCGTCCGAGGACGAGCTCCACCACCCCGACCTCGAGCGCCGCCGCGAGCACCTGAAGGCGCGCCGCAAGCGCGAGAAGGATCGGCTGCAGGCCGCCCTCGATGCCGTCCTGCCGGAGGTCTTCGCCGCCGCCCGCGAGGCGATGCGCCGGACGCTGGGCATGCGCCACTTCGACGTCCAGCTCATCGGCGGCATCGTGCTCCACCAGGGCCGCATCGCCGAGATGCGGACCGGCGAGGGCAAGACGTTCCTCGTCACGCTGGCCGGCATCCTCAACAGCCTCACCGGCCAGGGCGTCCACGTCGTCACGGTGAACGACTACCTCGCCCGCCGCGACCCGCAGTGGATGGGGCCGGTCTTCCACTTCCTCGGCGTGAGCGTCGGGATGATCACCCACGACGCGAGCTTCGTCTTCGAGCCCGGCTACCCCACGACCGACGAGCGCCTGCTCAACCTGCGGCCGGTCAGCCGTCAGGAGGCCTACGCCGCGGACATCACGTACGGCACGAACAACGAGTTCGGCTTCGACTACCTGCGCGACAACATGGTCACGGAGCTCGACCAGCGGGTGCAGCGCGGGCGCGCGTTCGCGATCGTCGACGAGGTCGACAACATCCTCATCGACGAGGCGCGGACGCCGCTCATCATCAGCGGCCAGGCCGAGGAATCGGCCGACAAGTACTACCTCTTCGCCCGGCTCGTGCCCCGCCTGCAGGGCCGGCCGGAGGGCGACGAGGAGGGCGGCGACTACTTCGTCGACCTCAAGGACCGCGCGGTCAGCCCGACCGAAGAGGGCATCCACAAGATGGAGGGCTGGCTCGGCGTCGAGAACATGTACGACGCGGACCCGACCCTGGCCCGCCACTTCGAGCAGGCCCTCAAGGCGCACGCGCTCTACAAGCGCGACCGCGACTACATCGTCAAGGACGGCGAGATCGTCATCGTCGACGAGTTCACCGGTCGCCAGATGCCCGGCCGGCGCTGGAGCGAGGGCCTCCACCAGGCGGTCGAGGCGAAGGAAGGCCTGCGCGTCCAGCGCGAGTCGGTGACCCTGGCCACGATCACCTTCCAGAACTACTTCCGGCTCTACGACAAGCTCGCCGGGATGACCGGTACGGCCATGACCGAGGCCGAGGAGTTCCACAAGATCTACACCCTCGAGGTGGTGGCCATCCCCACCCACCGCGACATGATCCGCGAGGACGACGCGGACCTGGTCTTCCGCAACGAGCCCGGCAAGTTCAATGCGCTCATCGACGAGATCGTCGAGATGACCGAGCAGGGCCGGCCCGTGCTCGTCGGCACGATCTCGGTCGAGAAGAGCGAGATCCTCTCGGAGATGCTCGACCGGCGGGGCATCAAGCACGAGACGCTGAACGCCAAGTTCCACGAGAAGGAGTCGGCGATCGTCGCCCAGGCGGGCCGCAGCGGCGCGGTCACGATCGCCACGAACATGGCCGGCCGCGGCACGGACATCCTGCTCGGCGGCAACCCGGCCGGTCTCGCCAGCGAGACGCTCCACCGCAAGGGCCTCAACCCGGCCGAGGTGGACAAGGCGACCTACGACCAGGCGCTGGCCGAGGCCAAGGCGATCACCGAGGCGGACCACGAGAAGGTCGTTGGGGTTGGCGGCCTGCACATCATCGGCACCGAGCGCCACGACAGCCGGCGCATCGACAACCAGCTCCGCGGTCGCGCCGGACGCCAGGGCGACCCGGGCTCATCGCGGTTCTACCTCTCCCTCGACGACGACCTCATGAAGCGGTTCGCCTCCGACCGGGTGGCCGGGCTCATGGAGCGGATGGGCCTCGAGGACGACGTCGCGATCGAGTCGCGCCTCGTGTCCAAGACGATCGAGAGCGCCCAGACCCGGGTCGAGGGCTTCAACTTCGATATCCGCAAGCGCGTCGTCGAGTTCGACGATGTCATCAACAAGCAGCGCGAGACGATCTACGCGGAGCGCGACAAGGTCCTCCGCAACGAGGACCTCGGCGAGACCGTGCTGTCGTTCCTGGACGACGAGGTCGACTCCATGGTGGCGATGTACGCCGCCTCGGACGCGCCGAGCGAGTGGAACCTCGAGGGCCTCGTCGCCGCGCTCAAGGCGATGGGCCTGGACGGCCCGGAGACGAGCGAAGAGGTCCTCGAGGAGATGCACGGCCGCGAGGAGCTGGCCGGCCATCTCCGCGAGCTCATCGACACCCGCCTCACCGCCAAGGCGGCCGAGGTCGGCGAGACGGACTGGTCGCTCGTGGAGCGGCTCGTCCTCCTGCGCACGATCGACTCCCTGTGGGTCGAGCACCTGACCGAGCTCGACGACATGCGCCGGGGCATCGGCCTGCGCGGCTACGCCCAGCAGGACCCGCTCAACGAGTTCAAGAAAGAGGCGTTCGGGCTCTACGAGGAGCTGCGCGCCCTCATCCGCCACCAGGTCGCCGTCACGATCTTCCGGGTGACGGTCACCCGCGGACCGGCGCCGGACTCGGCCGAGCAGCAGCTCTCCTCCGACCTCGCCGCAGGCGCCGATGCCCTGCGGGCGGCCGGCGGGAACGGCGCGGGCGGAACGGCGGCCGGCGGCCGCGGCGGTTCGGGTGGGACCGGCACTGGCGGGGGAGCGCCGGTCCGCGGGTTGCCCAAGGGACCGGACATGCGGGGCACCGAGTCGTTCGGCGATCGGGCACCGGCCGGCGCGAGTGGCGCTTCCGGCGGTGGCGGGGCGGGTCCGGCGGTCAACGGCGCGCTGCGGCCCGGGTTCACGCCGACGGGCGAGCGCATCGGGCGCAACGATCCCTGCTTCTGCGGCTCGGGGCTGAAGTACAAGAAGTGCCACGGGCGGTGACGCCCGGCCGCCGGGTCACCGACCTCCTCATCCTCTTCGTCGTCGCCTCGGTGAGTGCCGGCGCTCTCGCCGCGTACGCGACGTTCCGGATCTGGCAGGAGGGCGCCCGGGATGAGGGCCGGCCGGCCGGCGCGATCGTCGTGCTCGGTGCCGCCCAGTTCGACGGGCGTCCGTCGCCGGTGTTCGCGGCGCGGCTCGATCACGCGATCGATCTGTACCTCCTCAAGCTCGCGCCGATCCTCATCGTGACCGGCGGCAAGGCCGAGGGCGACCGGACGACCGAGGCGGCGACGGCGCGCACCTACGCCCTGGCCAAGGGCGTCCCGGACTCGGCGATCGTCCTCGAGGACGCCGGCCGGAACACGTTCGAGTCGCTCCAGAGCGTCGCGCGGATGCTCCACGGCCGGGGCATCCGCGACGCGGTCTTCGTCAGCGACCCCACGCACATGCTGCGCGTCCTGCGGATGGCGTCCGACCTGGGCATCGTGTCGTACGGGTCACCCACGCCGACGAGCAAGATCGAGAGCGACCCGACCCAGAAGCTCGACGCGACGATCCACGAGCTCGGCGCGCTGGCGTATTACATGTTCTTCAAGGGCTCGCCGGCCGACGACGCCGGCGGAGCGGCTCCCGCCCCGTAGCCGAGACGCCGACGCGGCGGGGTCCGGCCCCGAGATGACCCGATTTCGGCCTCGAAACAGGTACGAATCCCGGGACGACCCCCTTGGCGGGCCGGATTTGAGCACCTATACTGTGCCAAAACCCCCACCGCCCCGACGCCGCCTGGTCGCCCGCCCTGCCCCAAGCCCCCGGACGCGAACGTCGTGACCCCCAGCCAGACGCCCGCGTCGGATCCACGAGCCGAATAGAGCCCCAGCGCGCGCCAACACCACGAGGAGAGGGACCACGTGAAGCAGGCCGAGGAAGCATCGTTCGTGGACCTCATCGCGTGCGAACGCGATTGCCGCTCGTGCAGCTATGCGGCGGCCCTCGATTGCGACGGCAACTGCGGCGTCTGCCCCCACAACGGCTACTGTCCCTGCGTGAACCCCGTCGTCGCCCGGAGCAAGACCGCCCTGCGGCTCATCGAGCTCCGTCCGATCCTGCTCCAGGACCTGCGAGTGCGGAACTAGGTGGACGCGTCCGCCATCCGCGCTCTCGCCGAGCGGATCAGCGCGACCTCGGGGCGGCTTTGACCTCGAGGCCAAGGGCCGCCGCGTAACCGAGATCGACGGCCTCACCCAGGCTCCCGGGTTCTGGGACGACCAGCGTCGAGCGCAGCGCCTCCTCCGCGAAGCCGACGGCCTCCGTTCCGAGATCGAGCTCTGGTCGGGCATCATCAAGCGGTCCCAGGACCTCGTCGAGCTGCTCCCGCTCGCCGAAGAGGACCCCGACATCGCCGCCGAGCTGGACCGCGATTCGGACGAGCTCGAGAAGACCTTCCAGCGCGAGCGCACGACGCTCCTCTTCTCGGGCGAGTACGACGACCGGAGCGCGATCATCACGATCAGCGCCGGGGCCGGCGGCACCGAGGCGACCGACTGGGCCGCGATGCTCCTGCGGATGTACCTCCGCTGGGCGCAGAACCACCGCTTCAAGACCGAGATCGTCGACCAGCTCGAGGGCGAGCAGGCCGGCCTCAAGACCGTGACCGTCGAGGTCGATGGGCGGCGGGCCTACGGCTGGCTGCGCGCCGAGCGGGGCGTCCATCGGCTCGTGCGGATCAGCCCGTACGACGCCCAGAACCGGCGCCAGACGACGTTCGCCCTCGTCGAGGTCGTGCCGGAGGTCGAGGAGGACGATCCGGACATCGAGCTCGACTGGGACCAGATCCGGGTCGACACGTATCGCAGCCAGGGCGCCGGCGGCCAGCACGTCAACAAGACCGACAGCGCCGTGCGGCTGACCCACCTGCCCACCGGCATCGTCGCCCAGAGCCAGAACGAGCGATCGCAGACCCAGAACAAGGAAACCGCGATCAAGGTCCTCAAGTCGCGCCTCCTCGAGAAGCGGCTGGCCGAGAAGGAGGCCGAGCTGCGCGAGATCCGCGGCGACCACGTCTCGGCCGGCTGGGGCAACCAGATCCGGAGCTACGTGCTGCACCCCTACCAGATGGTCAAGGACCTGCGGACCGGGGTCGAGACGTCGAATACCACCGCGGTCCTCGACGGCGACTTGGACACGTTCATGCAGGCCGAGCTCGAGCGGGTCGCAACGGGCGCGCCGCTCGCGAGCGGGGGCGAGGACGACGAGGAGCGCGCCGGGTGACGGTGCGGAACGCGTTGCCCGGGTGGCGCGGAGTGCGATCGGCGTGACGATGCGGCGGGGGACCCAGGAGGCTGACCTGCGGCCGGCTCGACCGGATGAGCTCATGGCCTGCGCCGCGATCTGGCGGGTTGCGATCAACCACTACACCGAGCGGCTGGACCAGCCGCCGATCCCGGACGACCTGACCTCGATCATGACCCTCTACACGCACCTCCAGGCGACCGATCCGGAGCGGTTCGTCGTGGCCACCCGGGCCGATGCGGAGGCGTCTGGCGGGGAGCGGGTCATCGGTTTCGCCGCGGCCGTCGTACGCGGCACCGCCTGGTACCTCTCGATGCTGTTCGTGCTGCCCGAGGAGCAGGGGCTGGGGCTCGGCCGAGCGCTGCTCGAGCGGGTGCTGCCCCCGGCCGATGCGGGCTGGTCCCACGGCACGGCGATCGACAGTGCCCAACCGATCTCGGCCGCGCTCTACAGCCAGTACGGGATGCCGCCGCGGATGCCGTTGCTGCATCTCCTCGGCGAGGTGCGCCACCCGGAGAAGGTGCCGGGGCTGCCGACCGGGGTGAGCGCCACGCCCTTCGAGGCGATCGTGGCCGGTCCCGCGGACGGATCGGGCCATCGCGAGCTGGCCGCGACGGTCGCCGCGATCGACACCGAGCTGCTCGGCTACGAGCATCCCCAGGACCACCGCTACCTGCGGGGCAGCGGCCGGCGCGGCTTCCTGTACCGCGACACGGCGGGGGTGGACCTCGGCTATGCCTACGGGTCGGAGGTCGGCCGGGTGGGGCCGGTCGCGCGTGCTCCGGCCCGAGTTGCTCGGACCGGTGCTCGGGCACGTCCTTGGCGCGATCCGGCCGCGCGGCGCGTCCGCCGCCTGGGTACCGGGATCCGCCACGGACGCCGTCACGACGCTCCTCGCCGCCGGGCTGCGGATCGAGGAGTTCCCGATCCTCGCCTGCTGGGACCGGCCATCGGTCGACTACAGCCGCTACCTGCCGATCTCGCCGGGATTGCTGTAGGGCTAACCGACAGCCTGTTCGGTTTGGCGCGCCGGGCCGGACGCCGCGGCGAACGTCGGGCGCGGGCGGGCGGACACGAAGCTATCAGCCTGCGGGTCGCTGCCTATTGATTGCGCCACGTTGGCCGCGCATACTGCCCGTCGATGGATCCGATGCTCCCGCCGACGGTCGATGCGGCGGTGGACCATCGGTCGGCTGCCCCTCGCAGCTACCGCGGCGGGCACCCCGATGACCCAGGCGTTCGTACGCGCGGTCAGGCTCTCGACGGATTTCTGGCGGGATCCGCGAGGGACGACGCGGCGCTGGCGGGCCGAGGGCATCGCTCCCGGTCGAGCCGACCCACCGGAACCCGGCACGTTCAAGCTGTACCTGCTCCCGGACCCGATCGACACCGACCGCGAGGCCGCCCGTCTGGCACGGACCGCGCACGTCGACTGAGCTCGGGGGCGTTTGCCGGTCCCGGGCGACCGGTGGTAGCCTCGGGGACGTGGCTCCCCCTTCCGTGCCCGTGGACGGAGTCGACGGATCGCGCGGCGGCCGGCGCCGGCGCGGCCATCGCCGCCCACGGAGGAGCGCTTGAGCACGACGTCCACACCCCCGTCGCCCAGGTCCCTGGCCGACCCGTTCGGCGACCCGCGACGGCCCGGTCCGGCGGCCGCTCGGTCGGCCGGCCACGCAGGGGACGGCGCGCACCAGGAACGGCCGATCGTCGTCCTGCGCGACGTCACCAAGACCTATCCGAACGGCAAGACGGCGCTGCGCGACGTCGACCTCGTCGTCCCGGAGGGCTCGTTCGTCTTCCTCGTCGGGCCGTCCGGCGCGGGCAAGTCGACGCTCATCAAGCTGCTCATCCGTGACGAGCTGCCGACCTCCGGCGAGATCATCCTGGGCAACGTCGACCTCGCCCGGCTGCCCCGCCGCCAGGTCGCCCGGATCCGGCGCAAGATCGGCATCGTCTTCCAGGACTTCAAGCTGCTGCCGACCAAGTCGGTCCGCGAGAACGTCGCATTCGCGCTCGAGGTCACGGGCACGCCGCGCCAGGAGATCGGCCCCGCGGTCGACCGCGCGCTCGCCCTCGTCGGCCTGACCGGCCAGGCGCGCCAGCTGCCGGCGACGCTGTCGGGCGGCGAGCAGCAGCGGACGGCCATCGCCCGCGCCCTCGTCCACGACCCGCGGATCATCATCGCCGACGAGCCCACCGGGAACCTCGACCCGCTCATCAGCTGGGAGATCATCCAGCTCCTCCTGCGGATCAACGAGCTCGGGGTCACGGTCTTCATGGCCACCCACAACGCCGAGGTCGTGACGGCCCTGCGCAAGCGTGTCGTGGCGCTCGAAGAAGGCCGGATCATCCGCGACGAGATCGGCGGGGCGTACCACCGTGAAGACTGAGCCCGGCCGATGATCACGTTCGTCGCGTTCAGCCTGAAACGTGCCTGGCAGGGCTTCTGGCGCAACGGCGTCATGAGCATCGCCGCGAGCGCGACGATGGCCTTCATGCTCACCCTGCTGGCCGGCTTCTGGGTGGTCCAGACGGGCCTGTCGGCCGGGCTCGACTTCGTGGAGAGCAAGGTCCAGGTCCGGGCCTTCGTCAAGGACGACGCCAGCCAGGCCGACATCGACGCCCTCCGGGTCAGGATCGCGGCCATGCCCGTGGTGGCCGGGGTGGACTTCACGACCAAGGACCAGGCCCTCGAGGCGTTCAAGCTTCGCGAGGCCCAGACCGGCCATGAAGACCTCGTCAAGTTCCTCGACACGAACCCGCTCCACGCCAGCCTCGACATCCGGCTGGTCAACCCCAAGCAGACGGGCGACGTCGTGGAGCTGCTGACGGCCGCTCCGATCGTGGACCACGTGCTGCCTGTCGAAGACGTCGTGGAGCGCCTCCTGGCCGTGACGACCGTCATCCGGACGATCGGCCTCATCCTGCTCGGCGCCGTCGGGATCACCGTCCTGTTCATCGTGGTGAACACGATCCGGCTGGCCGTCGTGGCCCGGGGCACCGAGATCGAGATCATGCGGCTGGTCGGCGCGTCGGACGCCTTCGTGCGCTGGCCGTTCGTCTTCGAGGGCGCCCTGGTCGGCTTCATCGGCGCGGCGGTCACCCTGATCCTGTTCCTCGTCGCCGCGGATCCGCTGAGCAACGTGCTCACGCGCTACTTCGAGGTGCCACCGCTCGCGCTGGGCACGCTCACGCGCGAGATCCTCGTGCTCACGCTGGGCACCGGGCTGGGCCTCGGGTCGGTGGGCGCGTGGCTGTCCGTGCGGCGGTACCTGGCCCGCTAGACCTCGCCAGGCTCCCGTCCCGCCCGTCGCCGGGTCGCCCGAAGGCCGATCGCGCCCGCCCGTCGTAGCATCCGACGAAGGAGGCCCACCGGGCCGCCCCGTCGCCAGGATGAACGGATCGATGAGCACTCCCCCCGCCGCGGACGGACCCGAGCCGGCGTCCGCCGATCTCCCCCCGACCCCTGGACCCGCCACCCGACCGCGCCGGTCCGCCGGGCCGGTCGTCGTCGTCTCGGCCGTCCTCGTGCTCGTCCTCGGCGGCAGCAGCCTGTTCCTGGCGGGCTTCCTGCTCGGCGCCCGGACGGCGAGCCAGCCCGGCACCCCGGCGGATGCGGCGGCGGCCTTCAAGCCGTTCTGGGACACGTACGCGGCGATCAACAAGGACTACGCCGGCGAGCCCGTGACCCGCAAGCAGCTCGTCGACGGGGCGATCAAGGGGATGCTCGACGCCCTCGGCGACCCGTTCAGCTTCTACATGAAGCCCGAGGACTTCAACGACTCCCTGCAGGGCCTGTCCGGCCAGTTCGAGGGGATCGGCGCGACCACCGCGAGCCGCAAGGCGGACGGCACCGAGGGCTGCACGCCGCTCGGGCCCGACTGCGGGCTCATCGTCCTCAGCACGATCGTGGACAGCCCGGCCGAGAAGGCCGGCCTGCTGCCGGGCGACCGGATCGCGGCCGTGGACGGGGCCACCGTCGATGGCCTCACGTCCGACGACGCGCTCAAGAAGGTGCGGGGACCGAAGGGGACGGTCGTCACGCTGACGATCGTTCGGGGAACGGCCGCTCCCCGTCCCGTGGCCATCACCCGGGCCGTGATCATCCAGCCCGAGGTCATCGCCCGCGACCTCGCCGGCGGGAAGGTCGGCTACATCGACGTGACCGGCTTCTCGGACAACGCCTCGGCCCAGTTCATCAAGGACCTGACGGCCGACGTGACGGCCGGCCGGAAGGCGATCGTGCTCGACCTGCGCGGCAACCTGGGCGGCTACGTGACGTCGGCCCGGGCGATCGCCAGCCAGTTCATCGCGTCCGGCCCCATCTACTGGGAGAAGGGCCCGACCGGCGCGCCCGTGCCATCGGAGGCGCTCGCCGGGGGCATCGCCACGGACCCATCGATCAAGGTCGTCGTCCTCATCAACGCCAATTCGGCGTCCGCCAGCGAGATCGTCGCCGGCGCGTTGCAGGACACGAAGCGAGCGACCCTGATCGGGCAACAGTCGTACGGGAAGGGGACCGTGCAGGAGTTCCTGCCCCTCGACGATGACAACGGCGGGTTCCGGTTGACGATCGCCCGCTGGCTCACGCCGAACCAGCGCTGGATCAATAAGACCGGCCTGACGCCGGACGTGATCGTGCCCCTGCCCGCGGCCGGCGCACCCGCTCCGGCGCCGGGCACGGATCCGGTCCTCGATCGTGCTCTCCAGGAGCTGGGCTTCGGAGGCGCCGCGGCCGTGGATCGGGCGAAGGCCGCCTGACGCGGGGCCTCTTGCGTCATCGCGCGCGCTCGGGTACGGTTCGCGAGAACGAAAGGAGGTGATGTGCAGTGATCGACAGTACGCCTAGCTGCACCACCTCGCAGGAGATGGCCGTTTAGTCGGACACCCTGCGTGGTGGAAGAGCTTTCGAACGCCGGTCCGCATCGGACCGGCGTTCGTGCGCCCGGCAGGGTAGACCGCTGAGGCGCACCATCACCACGCGACGACCGACCAAGTCGAAGGAGCCATCCCCATGGGCGAGATCACGATCGCCCTCAATCGCCGAGCACGGCACGAATACACCATCGATGAGACGTTCGAGGCCGGCATCGTCCTGACCGGCACGGAGATCAAGTCGGTGCGCGCCAACAAGGTCAACCTGACCGGCGCCTACGCGCGCGTCGAGCGCGGCGAGGCCTGGCTCATCGGCGCCCACATCGCCCCGTACGAGCAGGCCAGCCGCGAGAACCACGAGGCCAAGCGGACCCGCAAGCTGCTGCTCCACCGCTCCGAGATCGAGCAGATCATGGGTCGGGCCAAGCAGAAGGGCCAGACGATCGTGCCGCTTCGGCTGTACATCTCGCAGCGCGGCCGGGCCAAGCTCGAGCTGGGGCTGGCCCGGGGCAAGAACCTGCACGACAAGCGCCGCGACATCGCCGACCGCGAGGCCAAGCGCGACGTCGCCCGCGAGGTCGCCGAAGCGCGACGGGGCTAAGCACCCGCCGAGCGGGACGAGCGCGCCGAGCCGGCGCTAGGCTGGCGGCATGCGGCTCGAGCGGATGATCCAGGCGGTCGATCTCCACGCGTGCGGCGAGCCCGGCCGGGTCATCGTCGGTGGCGTGCTCGACGTCCCCGGTCAGACGATGTTCGACAAGATGACCTGGCTCAGCGATCACGGCGACGACCTGCGCCTGCGGATGCTCCACGAGCCTCGAGGCTACCCGGCGGCGAACTGCAACCTCATCCTGCCGTCGAACCATCCCGAGGCGCAGGCGGGCTACGTGATCATGGAGCAGGTCGAATACCCGGGGATGAGCGGCTCGAACACGATGTGCGTGGTCACCGCGCTGCTCGAGACCGGGATGATCCCGATGGTCGAGCCGGTCACCGAGCTCACCCTCGAGAGCCCGGCGGGCTTGATCCGCGTCCGCGCTGATTGCGCCGGCGGCAAAGTCACCGGGGTCACGTTCCGCAACGTGCCGTCGTTCGCGACCCACCTCGGCGCGTCGATCGAGGTCCCCGAGCTCGGCACGGTCACCGTCGACGTCGCGTACGGCGGGATGTTCTACGTCATCGCCGACGCCGACCCGTTCGGCTTCCGGCTCACGCCCGACGAGGGCCGCGACATCACCCGGGTCTCCCAGATGATCAAGGCGGCGGCGGCCGAGCAGCTGCCGGTGGTCCATCCCGAGCAGCCGGGCTTCGCCGGCATCACGATCGTGCAGCTGTCCGGACCGGCCCACGATCCTAGGAACGCGCGGCGGAACGTGGTGACCGTGTCGACAGGGGAGCACGACTGGTCGAAGCCCGCCACCTGGATCGGCGCGATCGACCGGTCGCCGTGCGGCACCGGCACCTCGGCCAAGATGGCCGTGCTCCATGCCCGCGGCGAGCTCAGGATCGGCGACGAGTTCCGCCACGAGGGGATCCTCGGCACGGTGTTCACCGGTCGCCTCGTGGAGGAAACGACCATCGGGAGTGGCGACGCGGCCCGCCCGGCGGTCGTGCCCGAGATCACCGGCCGGGCCTGGATCACCGGCTTCGCGCAGTACGTGGTCGACCCGGACGACCCGTTCCCGGACGGCTTCACGGTCGGCGACATCTGGGCCTGAGCCCGCGGCCCGTGGAGTGGGCGCACCGCCTCCGCTCCCAGCAGGGACGTGGCCCATTGCGCACTTCGCCTCCGCCCCCGAGAGTGGAGGCCTGATGCTCGATCCGGACGATCTCGGACCCGCGCTCCCCGTGCTCAAGCCCCGCCGGGCATGGGTAGGCGCCGTCGCCCGGTGATGGTGCTGACGCTCGTCCTATTTCCCATACGACTGGGCAGGCACGTCCGATGTGGACCCCAACTGCCCGAGCCCGCTCGTCCGACGATTCCAGCGGCGACTGCCTTTCCGCGACCAGCTCTCGGTTCTGACCAACCACGGCCAGGATCGAGCAGCCCTCGACGGCGGCGATCGCAGCCCTTCGCGCGGACCAGATCGTCCTCGGACTCGACGCCGCCGGCATCTACAGCGTCCACTTCCCGGTGGAGAATGTCGCGGAGCTCGCACCGATCAAGCAGGGCCCTGGAGCGCGCCGGCTTTCGAGTCGGCTACGAGTACACCTTGGATCTCTACGCCCGGAACTGACGCGCCGGCCTACACCGCGCGACGGCCGCACCGCGGGCGACAATCGGTCGATGAGAGCGCGCGTCGCAGAGATCCTCGCCGACGAGGGGCAGCTCCGTCGCGCCGCCCTGCTCCTGTCGATCGCTGTCTTCGCCGTGCCGCTCGCTCTTCGTGGCCATCACGCCGAACGCGCTCGAGCAACCCGTCGGCGTCGACTACCTGCTCTACCGCGACGCGGCCGCGCGATGGCTCGCCGGCGGCCCGTTCTTCGAGCCGTATCAGCTCGCCGGTCCCTACGCGATCTCAGCCGGCGACATCCTCTACCCGCCGGTCGGGCTGTGGCTGTTCGTGCCGTTCGCGGTCCTGCCGGCGCCTGTGGCCGCTATCGCGTGGTGGACGATCCCGATCGGGGTCACGGCCTGGGCCATCATGCGGCTCCGGCCGGGGCCCCGGGCGTGGCCGCTCATCGCCCTGTGCCTCGCCTGGCCGACGACGCCGCTGAAGGTCTGGACCGGCAACCCGGTCATCTGGGCGGTGGCCGCCGTGGCCCTGGGGACGCTCTACCGATGGCCGTCGGTGTTCGCGCTGCTCAAGCCGAGCCTCTTCCCGTTCGCCCTGTTCGGCGCGAACCGGCGCAGCTGGTGGATCGCGCTCGGAGCGTTCGCGGCGCTCAGCGTCCCCTTCGGCTCGATGTGGCTGGACTGGGTCGATTCGGTCGTGAATTCGCGCGGCGGCGGCGTCCTCTACTCGGCCCTGGAGGTCCCGATGCTGCTCCTGCCGATCGTCGCGTGGCTCGGCCGGACGCGCCCGGCGCCCGCCGACCGGAAAGCCGCGACGCCCACCGACCGGACCGATGTCGGCCCCCGTCCGGGACCAACGGCCGCCGAAGGAGGAGAATCCCGGGCGTAGACTTTCCGCCGTGGAGTGGCTCGCCCAACACTTCTACCAGATCGTCGCGCTCCTCCTCGGACTACTGCTCCTCGCCAGGGTCATCACGTCGCTCGCGCCGATCGGACGCAAGCGGCCCCCTCCCGAGAAGCAGCGAACAAGGGAGACTCGTCGCATGCCTCTGTTCCGTTTCGGCAGGCCTCGCGAAGGGAGCCGCGTCATCCGCGTCATCGGTGTCGGCGGGGGCGGCGGCAACGCCGTCGACCTCATGGTCCGTGCCCGCACCCGCGGCGTCGAGATCATCAGCTGCAACACCGACAGCCAGGCGCTCGGCCACTCCGTCGCGCCACTCCGGATCCAGATCGGCAGCGGGGTCACCCACGGGCGCGGGGCCGGCGGCGACCCGACGCTCGGCGAGAAGGCGGCCGAGGCCGACGCGAAGAGGATCAGTCGCGCCCTTGCCGGCTCGGACATCGTGTTCATCACGGCCGGGCTGGGTGGCGGCACGGGGTCCGGCGCGGCGCCGGTCATCGCCCGCATCGCCAAGGAGCTCGGGGCGCTCACGATCGCGGTCGTGACCAAGCCGTTCACCTTCGAGGGGCCGGCCCGCCGGCAGGTGGCCGACATCGCCGCGTCGAGCCTGGAGGCGAACGCCGACACGGTCGTGACGATCCCCAACGATCGCGTCCGGTCGATCGTCCCGGCCGGCAGCACGATGCTCCAGGCGTTCCGCACGGTCGACGAGGTCCTCCACGAGGGCGTCATGGCGATCGTGGACGTCATCTCGCGGACGGGCATCGTCAACCTCGACTTCGCGGACGTGCGGGCGATCATGCAGGACGCCGGACCGGCGCTGGTCGGGGTCGGGCACGCCTCGGGCGAGGACCGGGCGCTCATCGCGGCCCGCCAGGCCATCTCGAGCCCGCTGCTCGAGGCCGAGATCACCGGTGCCCGGCGGATCCTGTTCAACGTGCTCGGGTCGAACAACCTGCGGCTCGACGAGGTGACCGTGGCGGCCGACGAGATCCGCACGTACGCCGATCCGGGCGCGACCGTGATCTTCGGGGCCGGGCTCGACAAGAAGCTCGGCGACACGCTCCAGATCACCGTCATCGCGACCGGCTTCGACCTGTCCGACGAGCCGGCGACGGCCCCCTCGTTCGTCACGACGCCCCGGCTCGCCGAGGAGCCGCCCGCGGCGTACTCCGGGGCCGCCGACCGACGGGCGCCGATCGACCTGGAGGCGCCCAGCTACATCCGGCGGGGCCGGCGACGGGGCGATCTGCCGCTCGAAGGACCGACGGACCGGACCGCCTCGACCGGCCGGGCCGAAGCCTCCGAAGGGGCCGCGGTCACCGAGGTGGACCGGCCGGCCGAGCCCGCCGGGGAGCGTCAGCGCAGGAAGTAGCGCCGGCTCAGCGGGACGTCCGTGACCGGTGGGACCGCCAGCTCTCGACCGGCCAACGTGACCCGCCCGTCCACGGGCGAGACCTCGACCGGAGCCACGGCCCGGTTCCACAGCAGGTCGGCGCGGGTCATCCCGCGCACGTCGTGCACGGGCACGAGGCGGCGACGCGTCGCGAGCCTGGAGCGCAGTGCCTTCCCCGCGGCCGTGCCGGGAGCCGCCGCGCCGCTCACGAACGTGACGCCGAGCATCGCCGCGGCATGGGCCATGCCGCCCCAGTCCGAGCGGTAGCGGGTCGGCTCCGAGCGGTCCAGCGACGCGTTCCCCTCGCCGAGCGGTCCCCACGCGGGATAGCCGCCCTTGAGCACGAGCTCGGGTTTCGCGCCGAAGAACGCGGGCCGCCACAGGACGATGTCGGCCAGGTTGCCCGGCGCGAGCGAGCCGACCTCGCCGGCCAGACCGTGGGCGATCGCCGGTTCGATCGTGCATTTGGCGAGGTAGCGAAGGACCCGCTCCGTGTCGTCGTAGGGGTCGTCCGCCTGCGGTTCGAGGCCGGGGATCCCCTCGGCCCCCGCCGACGAGCGCCAGGCCTTCATGACGTGGGCCAGCTGGATCGTCCGCCGGAGGGTCTCGCCGATGCGGCCCATGCCCTGCGAATCCGAGTTGATCATCGCGATCGCGCCCAGCTCGTGGAGCGGGCCCTCCGCCGCCATCGTCGCCGGATGGATCCGCTCCCGGACGAGCGCCACGTCCTCGGGCACGTCCCACGAACCACCGTGGTTGAGCAGGGTCATCGCGACGTGCTCGGCGGCCGCGGCGACGCCCCAGGGCAGCGTCGGGGTCGTCGACGAGCACAGGATGTTCGCCTCGCGGACGAGGCCGATGAGGTCCGGCACGTGCCCGCCGCCGGTCCCCTCGACGTGATAGGCGTGGACGGTCCGCCCGGCGATCGCCGCGACCGTGTCCTCGAGCTCCGCCGATTCGTGCAGGCCGTCGGTGTGGAGCGAGACCGTGACGTCGTGGCTGTCGGCGTACGTCAGGACCGCGTCGATGAGCTCCGGGTACGCGCCGTAGTCCTCGTGGATCTTGAAGCCGACCGCCCCGGCGTCGAGGAGGGCATCGAGGCCCGCTCCCGCCCCGTCGCCTTCGGATCGCGCGCCAGCCTGGAGCCCGATGTTGAGCGGCCAGCCCTCGAACGCGGCGAGGGTCCGTTCCATCGCCCACGGCGGCTCCTCGAAGCCGGCCGTGATGAGCGTCGTGACACCGCCGGACAGCGCGGCGGGCAGGAGCTCGGGCGAGATCGTGTGGACGTGGCTGTCGATGGCGCCCGCGGTGGCGATCAGGCCGTAGCCCATGATCGGTCGCGTGTGGGGACCGATGACCAGGTCGATCCCGTCGCTGATGTCCGGGTTGCCCGCCCGGCCGATGCCGGCGATCCGGCCGTCCTTGATGCCGATGTCGGCCTTGACGACCCGCACGATCGGGTCGACCACGACGACGCCCGCGATCACCGCGTCGAGCTCCGATGGGGCGGTGGGACCTTCGGCCGGCTCGTGCTGGGTCATCCGCGCCCGCAGGTTCTTGGCGTAGCCCCAGACGGGCTCGTCGCCCTGGGCCTGCCGGTCGGCCGCAACGCGGATCCAGAGGTCGGTGTCGCCCAGCCGGATCCGGTCGCCGGTCGTGGGGCCGTAGCGGGCGAGCCGCTCCTCGGCGGAGAGGCGGCTCATCGTCCCGTGCCCGGGCTCTTGCCGCGGGAGGTGCGGCGGCCGAGGCGGCCCGCGTACCGGACCAGCGTGATTTCCTGGGTCTCGCCGGGGGCCCAGCGCTGGCTCGCTCCGGCGGGGAGGTCGAGGCGGAAGCCGGTCACGGCACTCCGGTCGAACTCGAGGCGCGGATTCACGCGCTCGAACGGGTAGTGAGACGAGACTCGCACCACGCGCTTCGAGTCGTTGCGGACGCTGATCGTGCGGCGTTCGCGGTCCTGGGGCGGGTCGGTGGCCGACTGCGGGGCGAGGCGGACGTCGCCGGGTCTGATCGGGTCCGCCGCGCCGTCGCCCAGCGGGTACGGGAGCACGATGAGCCGCGACCCGTCGCCGAGCAACACCTCGAGTCGGACTTCGTCCAGCAGCGTCGCGACCCCGTCCATCACCTCGCCCGGCTGGACTGCGGCGCGACCGGCGGCCTCGACCGCCTCGTAGCTCGCGCCACCCCGGGCCGCCTCGAGCATCGCGTCGCAGATGAGCGCGACGGCCTCCGGGTGGTTGAGTGGCAGGCCCGCCGCGCGGTGGCGCCTGGCCAGCTCGGCGGCCGCGAAGATGAGGAGGCGCTCCTCCTCCCAGGGGATCAGGCGCATGACGGCCATCGTAGCGGTCGCCCGAAGTTGCCCAGAGGTCCGGTTGGCAAGGTGCGGGGGCTGGCGTAGGATACGCGTCCGCCGGGCACGTTCCGGCGCCCTGTGGGGATGCGTGGTTTCGACAGGGTCTAGTTGTCAGGGAACGCGAGCCGAGGTGCCGTCTGGCCTCGTAAAAAGGCGGCAAAACGAAGTAACTGGCAACCGCCAGCCTGCTCTCGCCCTCGCTGCTTAGGCAGTAAGGTGAGCGTGGAAGCAGCCTCATCCCCGTGGGCTGTGGAAGCGTCATTCAGCGGGGATGCGCTGCGGAGTAGCGTCGCGTAGTCCGTAGCAAAGCCCGAAAGGGGACGTGACTGGACCGGCCGGTAGCCTGCCGATGGGCGACCGACCGTTCGACGACAAATCATCGGACACGCTCGTAGTTGGTCCCTGACGAAGGGCTCTGGACGGGGAGTTCGACTCTCCCCCATCTCCACCACAACATCCCAACGAGAGACCCCTCCGGGAAGTCCGAAGGGGTCTTGTCGTGTCGGCGAGGACCCCAAGGCCGACCCTCGGAGCGAGAACTCTCACACGAAGATCGGCACGAGCGCGATCAACGACCAGCTGGAGATCTGCTCGTTGATCGACTCCACCGGCAGCGCTGGAGCTCTATCGCTGCGCGGCGCCACGACACATCGGCCGAGGGCTGACCGGCGCCGATCGCCGGTCGCGAAACCGGGACGGTCTGGCTAGGATGGGCCGATGACCGCCTCGGGCGCCGACCCCGCCGCTCCGTCGCTGGCCGACCAGGTCTCGCGCCTCTACGACCTCATCGCCGGCTACCACGTGACGAACCTGATCGAGGTCGCCCGCGAGGTCGGGGCCTGGGAGGAGATCACCGCCCACCCGGGGATCGACTCGGCGACCCTCGCCTCGCGCCTCGGGACCGACCCGGGATACACCGACGTCCTGTGCCGGACGGCGTTCGCGTTCGAGCTGCTCGAGCGCGAGGGCGATGGCTGGCGGATGGCGCCCCACATGGACGCGATCCTGGGCGACCCGGACTCCACGTTCTACCTGGGTCGGGCCGCCCGGGTCCACCTGATGCTCGGTGGCGAGGACTACCCGGACCTGGCCGACCGCATGCGCACCGGTCGCGTCGTGCCCTACCAGGACCACAGCGACGCCCTCATCCAGGAGATCGGCGACAGCCTGCGCTCGCTGCCGCGGATCTTCGTCGACCTGGTCCTGCCGCGGCTGCCGTCCCTCGGCGCGCGCCTGGCCGCCGGCGCCCGCGTCCTCGACCTGGGCTGCGGGGCGGGCTGGGCGATCGTCGAGCTCGCGAAGCGCTTCCCGGCGAGCCGGGTCGACGGCGCGGACATCGAGCCGCGCTCGATCGAGCTGGCGCGGGAGCGGATCGCCGGGCAGGGCCTGGCGGACCGTTGCTCGGCCTGGCTGCTCGGCCCGGAGGGCCTCACGACCGAGGCCTCGCTACGACGTCATCACGATGTTCCTGGTCGTCCACGAGATCGGCCACGAGATCAAGGACTCGGTCCTCGCGGCGGCGGCCCGGGCCCTTGCCCCCGGTGGGTCGCTCGTGCTCTTCGACGAGGCCTACCCGGAGACCGACGAGGCGCTGCGCACGATGCCCAGCCGGTTCACGGCGGTCGCCCAGTGGTTCGAGCTGACCTGGGGCAACCGGATCGACACGGCCGCCGAGCTGCGCGCCCGCTGCGCGAGGGCCGGCCTCACGGTGGCCGACGAGACGACCTTCAGCCGGTTCACGATCATGGTGGCCGAGAAGCCCGCCTAGCCTGGAAGCCCGCCTAGCCGAACAGTCCGACCTTGCTGAACTCGGGCAGCGTCCAGCCGTGCAAGGCGCCCCACACCAGATACCCGAGGAGCGACGTGAGGCTCGCGACGAGGAAGAACATCGCGACCGGGCGGCCGGCCAGGCCCCGCCGAGCCGTGACGGCGGTCCAGGCGAGCATCAGGATCGAGGCCGGGATGCCGAGGAGCCCCGTGACGCCCTCGACGGTCACGAGGAAGAACGTCACGCCGTGCAGGAGGCCGGCGGCCGCGGCCGTCACGCTCGGGCGGCTCGCCACGGTGACCGGACCGCGGGTCGCCGCCGCGACGATGAGGATCGAGAGGGCGACCCAGGCCGCGTGCCACATCCAGTGGCTGAGCGTCTCGTCGAGCCACAGGTCGAGGTCGCCCGGCTCGGTCCCGTAGAACGCCTTCACCGCGTCGTGCGGGAACGCATCGCCGATCGCGTTCGCCGCGAGGTGGATCCCCTGGCCCTCGATCCAGACGGCGGCGATCACGAGGAACGCCACGAGCCCGCCTCGCCCGAGTCCGCCCGCCAGGTCGTACACGAGCCAGGCCAGCGGGATCACGATCAGCGGCGTGAGCAGGTCGGCCACTTCCTGGAGCGTGAACGCCGTCGGTGGCCCGACCGAGGCCGTCAGGTAGGGCGGGACCAGGAGGCACACGGCGAGCGCGACGGCGTAGGCGAGGAGTGCCCATGGGAGCTGGTTCGCCCGACGCGCCGTGCTGTCGACCTGGCTCCCGCTCATGAGCCGCGCTCCGCCGACGAGTCCATCGGCTCGAGCACGAAGACCGGGATCTGGCGCTCCGTCCTCTTCTGGTACCCGGCGTAGTCGGGCCAGGCCTTGACGGCCCGCTCCCACCAGAGCGCCTTCTCCTCGCCGGTCACCTCGCGGGCGAGGTAGTCGCGCTTCGTCGCGCCGTCCTGGAGCTCGACGTGCGGGGTCTTCACGAGGTTGCTGTACCAGCGCGGATTCCGGGCGGCACCGCCAAGGGACGCCACGACTGCGTACGTGCCCTCGTGCTCGACCCGCATCAGCGCGACCTTGCGCAGCTTGCCGGTCTGCGCGCCGACCGACGTCAGGATGATCACGGGCTTGCCGCGAAGCAGGTTGCCCTGCTCGCCGTCCGTGGCCTCGTAGAGCGCGGTCTGTGTGCGCGACGAGGCGGAGGTGCCCGGTTCGTACTCCCCGCTGAGTGGCATGGCGTGATTGTCCGCCCGGTCGTCCAGCCGCGGCCGGTTTCAGCTCTTCTTGGCCTTGCTCCGGTCCTTGAGGATCTGGCCGGCCGCGAGCTTGCCCGGGGCGCCCATGACGCAGCCGCCCGGATGGGTGCCCGAGCCGCACTGGTAGTAGCCGTCGATCGGGGTCCGGTACTGCGACCAGCCCGGAGCCGGCCGGAACAGGAACATCTGGGGCGCCAGGAACTCGCCGGCGAAGATGTTGCCCTCCGACAGGCCGACCGTCCGTTCGATGTCGAGCGGCGTCCGCACCTCGCGCTGGAGCACGAGCTTGCCGAAGCCCGGGAAGAACCCCTCGAGCGTCTTCTGGACCGTGTCGCCGAGGCGCTCCTTCTCCGAATCCCAGTCGCTCTCGCGCAGCTTGTACGGGGTGTACTGGACGAAGCAGCTCATGACGGCCTTGCCCGGGGGCGCCATGTCGGGGTCCACCTCGGACTGGATCGCGCAGTCGAGGTAGGGGTGGGCGCTGTACCAGCCGTACTTGGCGTCGTCGAAGGCCCGTTCGAGGTACTCCATCGAGGGCCCGATGTTCGTGAAGCCCCGGTACTGGTCGGTCCGGTCGCCGAGGGCCGGGTAGCGCGGCACGCCGTCCAGCGCGAAGTTGACCTTGGACGAGGTGCCCTGGAAGCGGAAGCGCTGGATCGTCTCGACGAGGTCGGTCGGCAGCTCGCGCGGCTCGACGAGCTCGAGGAACGTGCGCCGCGGATCGAGCGCCGAGACGACGACCGGCGCGTGGAACTCCGTGCCGTCCTTGAGGGCCACGCCGGTGGCCCGCCCGTCGCGGGTGATGACGTGCTCCACGGCCGAGTTCAGCCGGATCTCCGCCCCGAACGACTCCGCGGCCCGTGCCAGGACCTTCGTGAAGCCGCCGTTGCCACCCTTGTGGAACGCCCAGGCGCCCATCTCGCCGTCGTGCTCGCCGAGGATGTGATACAGGAGGACGAGGCCGGAACCCTGTGAATACGGCCCGACTTTCGTGCCGATGATGGCCGACGAGGCGAAATAACCCTTCAAAATGTCGGATTCGAGGTAGTCATCGAGGAAATCGGCGGCCGAGCCGGTCAGCAGGCGGACCGCGTCGTGCAGGACCTTCTTGTCGACCTTGCGGAAGCGCTGGGCGAACGCCGCCATGGCGACGAGCTCTTCCGGGTCGTCGCTGAAGATGTCCGGCGGGACCTGGTCCAGCAGCGGCTTGATGAGCTGGATGACCTTGAGCACGTCGTGGTTGAGGGCGTCGTAGCCGTCGACGTCGCGCCGGCTGTGCCGGGCGATCTCCTGCTGGTTCTCGCCGTGATCCTGGCCGAGGAGCAGGTAGTCGCCGTCCTCCTTCGGGCAGAAGGTGGTCGGCATGAGGATCGGCATGAAGCCGTGCTTCGTGAGCTCGAGGTCGTGGATGATGTCCGGCCGGAGCAGGCTCAGGGCGTACGAGAAGGTCGTGAACCAGAAACCCGGCCGCAGCTCCTCCGTGATCGCCGCGCCGCCCACGAGGTGGCGCCGCTCGAGAATCAGCGTCTTCAGCCCCGACTTGGCGAGGTAGGCGCCGTTCGTCAGGCCGTTATGCCCACCACCGATGACGATGGCGTCGTAGGTCCGGTCGCTCTTCGTGGTCATCTCAGGCCGTCCTTCGCTGCGGGTCGAAGAGCGGCGTCCGGCTGACGACCGCGTCGAAGTATTCGTACTTGTGGGCGACCGCCAGCTCCAGCTTCACCCGCGAACCGGGCGCCGTCCGGTCCAGGGGCACCCGCGCGAGCGCGATGTGGCGCTGGAGCATCGGTGAGTACATCTGGCTCGTGGCGTAGCCGAGCTGGTTGAGGTCGTCGTCGTAGATGTAGTACTCGTCCTGGATCGGGGTGTGGTCCTTGGGCGGGATGAGCCCCGCGTTGTCGTAGATCCGGTCGTAGTCGCGCCAGTCCACGATCAGGCCGCTGAGCTTCCAGCGCGAGCTCTTGGTGGCCCGCTCGCGCCGGATCGCGTCCCGGCCGATGAACGCCCGGTCGTCGGTCTCGATGCCCTTGAACATCCAGCCCAGGCCGAGCTCGATCGGGGTGGACCGGTCCGCGTCCGTCCAGGCGAACCGGCTCGAGTGGAAGTCGACGTCGAGCAGGATCAGCCCGGCCTCGATGCGGGCCATGTACAGGGCGATCATCCCGAACGGGATCACGCCCTGGCCGCGGCTGACCTTCCAGAGCGCGTCCCAGACCTTGAGTGCGTCGGCCGCGGGCGCCCAGATCTCGAAGCCGAGGTCGCCGGTGAAGCCGGTCCGCGACACGATGACCGGCACCTTGTCGATCTTCGTGCGGATCAGGCCGAAGTAGGGGAGCTTGGCGATCGCCGGCGCCAGGGCGGCCAGCAGGTCGCGCGAGCGGGGGCCCTGGAACGCGAGCACGCCCCAGGCGTCCGACACGTCCTCGATCTCGACGTCGTGGCCGTCCAGGAGAGCCGGTGAAGTAGGCCAGGTTCGGCTCGGCGGCGGTCAGGATGAACTCGTCCTTCTCGAGATGGAGGATCACGCCGTCCTCCACGACGTGACCCCGGTCGTCGCACCAGGCCGTGTACTGGGCGTGCCCGGGCGGGCAGGTCCGGATGTCGCGAGCGAGCACGCCGGCCAGGAACCGCTCCGCCCCTGGGCCGTGGATCCGGTACTTGAACAGGGGCGACGTGTCGAAGATCGCCGCGCTGTTGCGCACGGCGAAGTACTCGGTCTTCTCGGCCAGCTGGTACTTGGTCGCCACGAGGTGGCCCGCCCAGTGCTCCCACAGGCCGGTCTCGTTGAGCACGCTCAGGCGCTCGTGGAAGGGAGTCGTGCGGATCATCGAGGGGCGCCGCTCCGTGCCGTGCTGCCGGGGTGAGGCCGACCACGCTAGCGCCTATTGGACGGCTGCGCAATATCGCGTACGCTTCGTCTCATGGTGCGCATGTCCGCCGACCGCCGACGCGATGCGATCGTCGAGGCTGCCCTCGCGGTCGCCCGCCGGAAGGGCCTCGCCTCGACCACGGTACGCGACGTCGCGGCCGAGATGGGCACCTCGAGCGGGCTCGTCCATCACTACTTCGAGACGATGGACGACGTGCTCGCCGCGGCGTTCGAGCTCGTGGCCGAGGAGGACCTGCGCAAGACGGCCACGGCGATGGCGGCGGCGCCCTACCCGACCGACGCGCTGGTGCGCTTCTTCAAGTCCTACGCGCCCACCGAAGCCGATCCCGCGTTCCAGCTCTGGCTCGATGCCTGGGCCGAAGCGTCACGCCGGCCGGCCATCCAGGCAACCTCGCGCAGGCTGAACCTGCGCTGGCACGCGCTCCTCGAGGACACGATCCGGCGCGGCATCGGCACGGCCCGCTTCCGCTGCCCGGACCCGTCGGCCGCGGCCTGGCGGATCCTCTCGCTCGTGGACGGGCTCGCCCTTCAAGTCGTCGCCCACGGGACCACGATCAGCCGGGCCGAGGCCTTCGCCTGGGCGGCCACCGCATCGGAGAAGGAGCTCGGGCTGCCGCCCGGGGCGCTGGGCCGGGCGGGCTGACGGTCGGGCGGGGCGGCCAGGCGAGGCGTGCCCGGGCCGCGATCGGGCCGTCGCGCGTCAGGTCGGCGCGGGGAGGCCGCTGCCGGGTCGCGCCAGCGCCAGGTACGCGATCGATGCGCCCAGGCTGAGGATCGCGATCAGGATCGCCATCGGCAGGGCGGTCCCGGTCCCGGCGATGCCAACGAGCGGCGCGACGAGCGCCCCGACGACGTACTGGAACGCGCCGAGGAGCCCCAGGGCCGAACCCGCCCGCTGGCCGTGCGCCCCCAGCGCGAGCGCCGTGGCGTTCGGCAGGATGAGCCCGATGCTCGCCGTCACGAGGAAGAAGCCGGGCAGGATCCCGACGAGCCCGATCCCGGCCACCACGGCGACCAGGAGGATGGCGGCGCCCGTGGCCGAGGCCGCGAGGCCCGCCACGACGAGCCGCCGCGGCCCCACCCGCTCCACGAGCGCGGCGCTCAGCTGGCCGGCGAGCACGATGCCCAGCGCATTCGTGCCGAAGATCAGGCTGAAGACCTGGGGCGACTGGCCGTAGATCGTCTCGACCACGAACGGGGAGCCGGCGATGTACGCGAACATCGCGGCGATCGC
The DNA here is from genome assembly GCA_963849405.1 of uncultured Chloroflexia bacterium. Lineage (GTDB taxonomy): Bacteria > Chloroflexota > Limnocylindria > Limnocylindrales > CSP1-4 > C-114. The sequence continues at coordinate 94,314 of CAWKHG010000005.1, read as the reverse complement.
CAGCCCGCCGGCGAGCGCGTAGCCGACGAACGTGCGGTCGGCGGCGACGTCCCGGAACGTCCGCATCGTGCCCGCGACCCCGCCCCGCCGCCGGGCGTCCGGCGGCAGCGTCTCCTCGAGCCCGAACGCCACGGCGAGGAAGACGACGATCCCGATCGCCGCCAGCAGCACGAACGTGCCGTGCCAGGTCGTGAACAGCAGGATGAGGCCGCCCACGATCGGGGCGACGATCGGGGCCGCGCCATTGACGAGCAGGGTCAGCGCGTAGAACCGGGCCAGCTCCGTGCCCTCGAACAGGTCGCGCACGACGGCGCGGGAGATGACGATTCCGGCCGCGCCGGCCGCGCCCTGGACGAAGCGCAGGGCGATGAGGGTCGCCACGTTCGGCGACGCGGCACACAGCAGCGACGCGACCGCGAACGCCGCGAGGCCCACGAGCATCGGCCGCCGCCGGCCGTAGGCGTCGCTCAGGGGGCCCGCCACGATCTGCCCGAGGGCGAGCCCCACGAAGCAGGCGGTGAGCGTGAGCTGGATCTCCGACGCCGAGCCGTGGAGGTCCGCCGCCAGGGCCGGCAGGGCCGGCAGGTACATGTCGATCGAGAGCGGGGCGAAGGCCGACAGCGAACCGAGGATGAGGATCAGCCGCGCCGTCGCGCGACGCGACCGGGCCGGGGTGGCGGCCGCCACGTCAGTCGGTCGTCCGGGTCGGCTCGTCGGGGGGTTCGGTCGTCGTGGCGCTCTCGCCGCCCGCGGGGAGTGGCTCGTCCGCGGCGCGTGGCTCGCCTGCGGGAGCGGCGCGAGCGACCTCCTGCGGGCGGCGGCCGGCCCGCCGGGAGCGCGGCCCCCGCGCCCGCGAACGTCTCCTCCACGCCCTCGATGCCCTGCGGATACAGCGCCCGGAACACGACGTTGATCGCCGCGGCCGCCGGCACCCCGAGCAGCCCGCCGAGCACGCCGTAGACCTCGAGGCCGATGAGGACCGCGAGGATCGTCACGATCGGATGTAGGTGGACCGCCCGGCCGATGACCCACGGGGCCACCAGCTGGTCCTCGATCTGGCGGAGCACCGTGTAGATGACGATCACGAGGGCCGCCGTGGACAGGCCGCCCTGGGCGACCGCGTCGACGGCCGCGATGCCCGCCGCGAGGATCGGCCCCACGAGCGGGATGATCTCGAGGATCCCGGTCAGGATCCCGATCGCGAGCGCATAGCGGAGGCCCATGATCGGGCCGAGGATCACGTAGACGACGGCCGCCACCAGCACGATGAGCAGCAGCTGGCCGCGCAGCCAGCGGCCGAGGACCCGATGGATCTCGGCCAGGAGCGCCACGGTCCGGGGGCGGTACGCGACCGGGAACAGGCCGACCGCGAAGTCGCGGAACCGCCCGCCGTCGAGCAGGAAGTAGAACGAGACGATCAGCGCCAGGGCCGTCTGGAGGACGGATTCCCCGATCGACCGGGCGAGATGGACAGCATCGCCGGGCCCGAGCAGGTGGGTCAGGGCATCCTGGATCTGGAGGGCGATGGCGGTCGCGGTGATGGTCTGGGTGCCGATGACGATCGTGTCGCTGCCGATGATCTGGCGGATCGTCGCGGCCAGGGCGTCGGGTCCGCCGCGGGCGAGGAGCTCCAGCTCGCGGATGGCCTGGCCGGCGAGCAGGTAGCCGCCGATGCCGAGGCCCACGAGCGCGATGACGTAGCCGATCGCGAGGATGAGCGGCCGCGGCCAGCCCAGGCGTCGCTCGGCGGTCGAGACGAGCGGGCTGAAGGCATAGGCCACGACCGCGGCGATGATGAACGGCCCGAGCACGGCCCGGCCGATCCAGGCCACCACGAGCACGACCACGAGGAGGATCCGGAACGCGAGGACGGACGGTCCGCCGGTCGGGATGGCGGGCGTGGCGGTCGTGTCGAGCGCCTGCGTCAGCGGAAGGACCTCCTGGGCGACGGCGGCGCCCAGACTATCACGCGGTCCCGTGCGGCCAGAGGGAGCGGCGCCGGGCGCCGATCACGGGCTAGATCCCGCGGAGGATGACCCCGACGACCCGCGCGTAGTGCGAGTAGTACGTGCGCTGGTTGATGAGCTTGCCGTTCTTGTCGCGCACGGTGACGGTGACCCAGGAGTCGAAGCCGGCGGCCTGGTACTCGACCTGCGAGGTACGGCCGGGTGGCAGCGAATGGGTGTTCTGGACGACCGTCGTGCTCGGCGCGTAGTTCTTCACCACGGCCGGTGAGATCGTCACGTGGCGACCGGTGGGCACGCTGTAGAGCGTGAACCGGACGATGCCCGGGCTCGTGAAGGCCTTGATGAGCACCGGGTACGGCGTGTTGTTCGTCCAGGTCATGTCCTGGGTCGATCCGCTGATGAAGACCGTCGCGTCGAGGCCCTTCGGGTAGCGGGCGATGTAGTAGTAGTGGTTCTTGCGCGCGCCCATGAGGAAGCCCGCCCGCATCGCGGCGTTGAACAGCGTCGTCGAGGTCGAGCAGATGCCGCCGCCGATCGTGGTGCCTTCGACGGAGTGGCCGCCGATGATCGCCCCACCGAGCTTGTAGCCCTTCCGCAGGCTCACTTCGCCGACGGACTTCCAGAAGCTGAACTTCGCGCCGGGAGCGACGACCGTGCCCGAGATGGCCTGGGCAGGGATCGAGATGTTGGCGCTGAAGCCGTTGTGCGCGTTCGACTGGTAGTACGTCACCCACGTCGAGATCTGGCGCATGAGCGGCGCGGACTTCTTGGCGATGTCGGTCGTGAGCTTGGGCTGGTTGGTCTTGACGACGGCCTTGACGATGCCGTCGAGGTTGCCGGTGCCGGCTCCGCGAGCCTGGAGAGCCGTCACGACGGCCGCGGCAGTCGCATCCACGTCGAGGCTGTGCCCGGCGACCGAGGCGGTCACGCCGATGATCTTGCCGCTCTTGCTGACGAGGAACGTCGCGTCCTTGGCCTTCTGGGCGACATCCTTGGCGAGCGGCTTGAGGGCCGCCTCGATGCCGGTCGGCGCGATGAGCGGGACATAGGCTCCATCGATCGTCCCGAACGAGATCCAGCCCCGGATCGTCGTCCCGGCGATCTTGCGGGAGTCCTTCGAACCCACGACCTTGAGGTCGCGGGCCATCAGCGTGGCCGTCTTCTGGGCGGCCGCGGCGTCGGCGTCATCGACCGTGGCGGCCACGGGCGTCGTGATGAGGGGCACGTCGATCTTCGCGGGCGCGTCCACCTTGGAGAGGGCGGCCACGATCGCGGCGGTCATCGCGGCACGATCGACCGTGCGGCCGGCCCGTGAAGGCACGGTGGCGAAGCCCGATGCGGTCGTGATCGCGGCGGCATCGACCGGATTGCGATCCTGGCGGTTGCCGAGGGCCGCGATGGCGTTGGCGACGGCGGTGGCGTCCACCGTGACGGCGGGCGCGATCCCGACTCCGCGGGTCGCGGTCCGGACCTCATCGAGGCCCCGGTCGAAGATCGTGCCGGTGCGACCGACCGCGAACGCCTGATCGAGCAACGTGTCGATCGCGGGCCCGCGACCGAGGGCCGCGTAGGTGAGCGATTCCTTGACCACGCCGTCGGAGACGACGACGCTTCCCTGGCCGAACGAGGCGAGGCCGGCCCGAAGGCGTTCGGCCGCGGCGTCCCGACCGAGATCCGAGACGTCGATCCCGGCGATGCGCACGCCGTGGACGATCTGGCCGTCGTGGACGCGGTCGTAGGCGTACAGGCCCGCGCCCGAGGCGACGAGCGCCACGATCAAGCCGACGATGAACGCCGCGAAGATCGCGCGGAGGCGCGGCATGCGGCGGCTCGGGGCCGCGGCCTCGAAGGTAGCGGTCTCGATCGCGCCATCGGCGCTCGGCGGCAGGGTTTCGCTCGTGCTGGTCATCTGTTCGGCGGCCATCCTATCAGGCGTTCGCAGAGGTGCTCGTGGTCCCTTAGTACCAGTTACGTGGTGTCGGGATTACAAAACGGGATCGGAAACGCTCACGGGAGACGTTGGAGCACGCCGGCGCGTTACGGTCACGCGTCCGCCTTCGCGGATACGTCGGCGCGGGCGACGCGGTTCCCGGCTCCCGGGAACGGCGGCTCAGCCGGGGCGCGGCAGGACGACGATCCGCCGATTCGGCTCCTCACCGATCGATTGCGTGGCGACGTTGGGGTGATCGCGCAGCGCGATGTGGACCCAGCGCCGCTCGAGGGCCGGCATCGGCTCGAGCTGGAGCATCTTGCCGGTCTCGGCCACCCGCTCGGCTGCCCGGGTCGCGAGGTCGCGCAGCTGGCGCTCGCGCCGGCCGCGGTAGTCCTCGACGTCGACCAGGACCCGGGTCCAGTCGCCCATCTTCTTGCTCAGCATCAGGTTCACGAGGTGCTGGAGCGCCGAGAGGCGCTCGCCCTTGCGCCCGATGAGCGCGCCGAGCGCTTCCTTGGCCTCGCCTTCGCCAACGACGTTGAGCCGGCTCGTGTCGCCGGTCTGCACTTCCACGGTGACCTGGAGGTCCATGAGGCGCATCAGCTCCTCGAGGATCGCCTGGCCGGCCGCGAGCGCCTCGGGCGACGCCTCCGACGCTTCGAGGTCGGCCCGCTCGGCCGACAGGGACCCGCGCGCCGCGCTCACCTCGGCGGCCTCGCTCGCGCTGAGGTCGGATGAGCGTGCCGCTCGCGGCGCCCGATCGGCGCCCCGGTCGGGTCCACGGTCGGGCCGGCCACCTCGGTCGCCCCGGTCGCGATCGCCGTAGCCGCCTCGCGGACGGTCGTCACGGCGCGGTGGCCGGTCGCCGCGCGGGGCCTCGTCGAAGACGGGCTGTGGCGCTTCGGTCTCCGGTGCGCCCTCGACGCCGAAGTCGGACATCGGGCCAGCGTCGCTCGGCGGGCGGTCGTCACGGCGCGGTGGCCGGTCGCCACCTCCGTCCACAGCCGGAGCGCGGTCGCCGAACCCGCGCGGACGATCGTCCCGGCGCGGTCCGCGATCGCCACCCGGCCCACCCGGGCCACCCGGACCTCGGCCGCGATCGCCCCCGGCGCCTCGGTCGCGGTCGCCGAACCCACCGGCCGGACGGTCCTCGCGCGGCGGGCGCGGCGGCAGCGGCTGCGATTCGGCCGCTTCGCGCTTGGGGGCCGCGCCGCCAAGCTCGGAACGGGGAGCGGCCACGATCCGGGCGGGCTCGGCGCCCATGCCCAGGACACCCCGGCTGCCCGGGGTCAGGATCTCGAAGTCGAGCTCGTCGAGCCCGATGCCGAACGCCTCGCGGGCGCTCTTCAGCGCCTCTTCGACGCTCTTGCCGGTGAACTCCCGATAGGCACTCATGTCAGCGTCGTCTCCCTCGTCGGCCCTGGCGACCACGTTCGCGCGCGCGCACGGTCTTTGCTGCGCTCGCGGAACGATCCAGGGCGGCACGGTCCGGGCCATCTTTCCCGGATGTCTTTGATCGCGTCGGCGCTCCCGCCGGACGCTCGATTTTCTTCGGCGCCGGAAGGGCGACCGGGAAGCGCGGGGTGTGGTTCGTGGCAAAGCTCGGGTTCCAGCCGAAGAGCGGGAAGAGCGAGCCCCAGCCCACGATGAGGTATTGCTGGATGATCGAGATGATCGTGCTGGCCGTGTAGTAGATGTACAGGCCGGCCGGCAGGAAGCCGGCGTAGAACACGAAGATGAGGGGCAGGATCACCATCGTCTGGCGGGTCATCCGGGCGCTCGGATCGGGGTTGGCCGGATCGAGCGGCGGCATCGTCATCCGCGACTGGAGGACCTGGAGGAGCGCCGAGACGACGGCGATGATGCTGATCCCGAGGGTGATGTTGAAGAACGGGATCGGCACCCCGAAGTCGATGTGGGGCTGGCCGACATCGAGCCCGCCGAGCCAGGCGACTTTGGTCTCCACGCACGGCTTGACGATGTTGTTGATGACCTCGGGGACGGACGGACAGCCGAGGTCGATGACCTTGCTGCCGAAGACCGTCAGCATCGAGCTGACGTCGTAGTTGGTCAGGCCCTCCCGGATGACCTGGTACATGATGAAGAGCAGGGGCATCTGGAGGAGGATCGGCAGGCAGCCCGAGAACTGGCTGACGCCGTACGAGCGGTACATCGCCTGCGTCTCGTCGAAGATCGCCTGACGGTTGCCCTTGTTCCTGCGCTGGATCTCCCGGACTTCGGGCGCGAGGAGCTGGGTCGTCCGCATCGAGACGGTCTGCTTCCGGAAGAGCGGGATGAGCGGGATCCGGATGACGATCGTGAGCAGGACGATCGCGATGCCGATATCGCCGATCAGCTTGTAGAACCCGATCAGGATGATGAAGACGAGCTGGAAGATCGGCGTGAACGCCCACGAGAGCAGGCTGAACGGGTCCGCTCCCAGCGGCGCCGGGTGGAGCGGCGTCGGGATCGGCGTGGGGCTCGGCGAAAGGCCGCTCGCGCCGGGCGATCCGGCCGGGGCGCCGGCACAGGCGGACAGGACGAGCAGGACGAAGATGGCGAGCAGGACGAGCCCGACCCGGGACACGCGCGGTCGTGGGAGGCTCACCTGGATCGATCTTCCCTTCGTGTTCAACGGACCGGGTCGTAGCCGCCGGGATGCCAGGGGTGACAGCGCGCGATGCGCCGGGCGCCCATCCAGCTGCCCCGCAGGAGGCCATAGCGCCGGATCGCCTGCTCCGTGTAGTTGGAGCAGGTCGGCTCGTACCGACAACTCTGGGGCAGCCAGGCGAACAGGACCCGATAGAGCCTGATGAACCCGATCCCGATCCGACTCGCCAAGCGCGTCACCTATGTCCCGAGGCCATCCAGCACCCCTCCGCGCTGGAGGAGCCGACGCACGGCCCCGACGAGTGCGTCGTAGTCGGCTTCGACGATCGCCGGCCGGGCGATGATGAGGACGTCCCAGCCAGGCTGGAACGAGGGCGCCATCACCCTGAGCGCCTCCCGGAGTCGCCGCCGGACACGATTCCGCACCACGGCACCGCCGAGCTTGTGCCCGGTCGATAACCCGAACCGTGTCGACCCGAGGTCCGTCCGTCGGAACCTGGCGTGAGCGAGAGGGTGGGACCTGGAGGTCCCGTCGCGCTGGAGCGCCGCGAAGTCCCGGGGACTGGAGAGCATCACGAGCCGCGGCGGATGCTCGCCGCGCCCGTTGGTCAGACCGTCAGTCGCTTCCGGCCGCGGTTGCGCCGCTTCGCCAGGACGCGCCGACCACCGGGAGTGTGCATCCGGGCTCGGAAGCCGTGCTCCTTTGCGCGGTGGCGCTTCTTGGGCTGGTAGGTCTGCTTCATCGGGGTGGCGTGCGATCCTCTCCATCGGCCTCGGGGCTAGTGATTCGACCCCATTGAGGCACACGACGCGCCGGGCGCCCATAAGCGCACGGCGCGTCGTCGTCCGGCGGATGATATGTCGGGCCCGAACGGAGTGTCAAACTGGCGACGGCCCTCCCGCACGTTCACAGCACTCCCTCGCTGCGATACTCCCCGGGAGTATGACGGATTTCCGTCCAAATCGCCTTGCAGCAGCGCGACGGGCGGTGCTATCCTTCGGCGGCCCAACGGCGCCGGGACGCTTCGCTGGGAAGCATCGGAACAACCGGACGAGCCCCAGCAGCGACCCCGAGCACGGACCCCCAGACGGACCCGGCGACCGTGGCAGAGGCTCTCCCGATCCTGGCGTCCCTGGCCGCCCATACCCATCAACACCCCCCGCAGCTCACCCGGGATCAACCTATCGCATGGACACTCGACAAGTCTGGCGCGCCGCACTCGGCGAGCTACAGGTGGCTCTCTCGCCGGCCAACTTCGAGACGTGGCTGCGCGACACCACCCTCGTCGATGTCGAGGACAACCGGTTCCGGATCGCCGTCCCGAATGGCTTTGCCAAGGACTGGCTCGAGACCCGCTACCGGCCGCTGATCTCCCAGACGCTGGCCCGGATCGTGGGCTACAGCACGGTCGTCGAGTTCGTGACGGCGCCCACCCCGGCGGCCGTGGCGCCCGGCTCCGGATCCGGCCAGGGAGCCGGCACGAACGGGACGGGGTCCGAGGGGATGCAGGGTCCGCCGCCGGCGCCCCAGTCGGTCCGCCTGGAGCCCACCAGGGTGGGCGGCGAGGGCGGCACGACCTACCTCAATCCGCGCTACACGTTCGCGAACTTCATCGTCGGCTCGGCCAACCGGCTCGCCCACGCGGCGTCGCTGTCGGTCGCCGAGCGCCCGGGCCACGCCTACAACCCGCTGTTCCTGTACGGCGGCGTGGGCCTCGGCAAGACCCACCTGATGCACGCGATCGGCAACCAGGTGATCGCCAAGTTCCCGCGCAAGCGGGTCGTCTACGCGACGAGCGAGAAGTTCACCAACGAGTTCATCACGAGCATCCAGCAGGGCAAGATCGACGAGTTCCGGGCCCGCTACCGCCGGATCGACCTCCTCCTCATCGACGACATCCAGTTCATCGCGGACAAGGAACGGACCCAGGAAGAGTTCTTCCATACGTTCAACGCGATCCACGAGGACGGCAAGCAGATCGTCCTGAGCTCGGACCGGCCACCGAAGCAGATCATCACGCTCGAGGAGCGCCTGCGCAGCCGCTTCGAATGGGGCCTCATCGCGGACCTCACGGCGCCGGACCTCGAGACCCGGATCGCGATCCTGCGGGCCAAGGCGGAGGAGGGCGCGGTCCCGATCACCTCCGACGTGATGGAGTTCATCGCTCGCAAGGTCGTGAGCAACATCCGGGAGCTCGAAGGCGCGCTCAACCGGATCATCGCGTACGCGTCGATGGGCGCCATGCCGATCACGATCGAGCTCGCCCAGGCCGTGCTCTCGAACGTGCTCTACAACCCGAAGAAGCGCCAGATCACGCCCGAGCGGATCACCAAGGCGGTCTCGGACTACTACGGGGTCCCGATCGACGCGCTCCAGGGCCAGAAGCGCGACAAGGCGATCGTCGTGCCCCGCCAGATCGCGATGTTCCTCATGCGCGAGGAGACCGATGTCTCGCTCCTGCGCATCGGCGCCGAGCTCGGCGGCCGGGACCACTCCACGGTCCTCCACGCGTGCGACAAGATCACCCGCGAGTCGTCGGTCAACGACGAGCTGCGCCGGGAGATCGCCGCGGTCCGGGAGCTGATCTACAGCGACTGAGGGTCGCGTGGTTCGGGGGCGCTGCCTGGCCTCCGCCTCTACCGGCGACGGAGCCGCCCGACGAGATCCCTGACCTTCGCCAGCAGCCGAGCGGCCACGCCCGGGCGTGGCCCGGGGTCATGGCGAGCGGCGAGCTCCGCCTCCTCGCGATGCGCGCGGGCGATGTCGTTCGCGTGGTCGCCCATCGTCTCCATCGGCGAGAGCAGCGAAGTGTTGGGTCGTTGCATCGGAACCGGCATGTCATCCCTCCCACCGGCAGTCTTGGTCGAGCGGCAGCGAACGTCAAGGGCCGCCGCGGTCGCGGCCCTGGGCGAGCGATCCGCCAGGCGCGCGCACCTGGCCAAATGCTCGCCCAGGCGATCACCGGGCCATGCCGGGTGCGGGATCTGCAGGTCACCAACGCTCCTGCGGCCAGGTATGAGCACGAGTGGCGGGCAGCTGGCCAGCGGCAGTCCGCGAATCCCCGGCCGATGGTGGCCCGAAGCTCTCGTGGCTTGCATTTGGCCACGTTCGGGCCCGGTGTCGCCTTCGGCGAGGCCGCAAACCGATGGGACCGGACCCCGAACCAGGCCGCGATGCCCGCGCTCAGCGCCACCTCGCCGTGTGGATAAAGGCGCCGATTCGGTGGAAAACCGACCCCGTGTGTGGACAAAGGTTGCGGTCCAGGGCGGCCTCGCGGTGCACCACCGGCGCGAGGACCGTGGACGGTTCGGGCACTCCCCAGCGCCGAACGGCCACGCTCCCCGGACCGTCCACCACTCGACCCGCACCGCGCCCACAACTCGGGGCTGCTCCTCCACACGGATCGCCCCACCGTCCACCATGCCGCGGAACACGGTTCACGAGGCGCCGTCCCCGCGCTCCACACCATGATGGTGATGATGATGAGGTGAGAAGATAGGCTGACTAACTGACCATCCACCCGACGGGATCTGCGTGACCGGGACGCGGCGACCGGATCGGACCTCCCAGCCCTGGAGTGACACCTGTGAAGCTCTCGGTCATGCAGGAGAATCTCGCCCGCGGCCTGTCCATCGCGAGTCGAGCGGTCTCCACCCGAAGCACGCTCCCGGTCCTCGCCAACGTCCTCCTCAAGACCGAGGACGCCGGGCTCAAGCTGACCGCCACGAACCTCGAGATCGGGATCACGTACTGGGTGCCCGGCAAGATCGACACGGACGGCTCCACGACCGTACCGGCCAAGCTCCTGACGGACCTCATCGGGTCGCTGCCGCCGTCCGAACGGGTCGACCTGGAGCTCCAGCCCGGCGACACGCTGCACATCCGGGCGGGCCGCTTCGAGACCCACGTCAAGGGCATCGACGCCGAGGAGTTCCCGGCCATCCCGACCGCCGGCGAGCGGCCGACGACGCGGATCTCCCAGAAGGTCCTGAAGCAGGCACTGACCGAGGTCGCGTTCGCGGCCGCGAGCGACGAGGCCCGGCCGATCCTCACCGGCGTCCTCGCCAGGTTCGAGGGCGACCGGCTGACCCTCGCCGCCGCCGACAACTACCGGATCGCCGTGAAGACGATCCCGATCCTCGACGCGGTCGAGGACACGAGCCTGGTGATCCCGGCCCGCTCGCTGACGGAGCTCACCCGCGTGCTCACCGACACGGACGACCCGGTCGACCTCGTGATCGCCCAGGCCCGCAACCAGGTGGTCTTCCACCTCGACGGGATCGACCTGGTGAGCCGGCTCATCGACGGCCAATTCCCCAACTACCAGCAGGTGCTGCCGAAGGCCCATACGACCCGCGCGATCGTCGACCGCGAGGAGCTCCTCAAGGCGGTCCGGGTGGCCGCCCTCATCGCGAGCGCGTCGGCCAACATCGTGAAGCTCCAGGTCGGCGGCGATCCGGACGCCGGCATCCTCGTGACCGCCAACGCCGACGTCGGCGACAACGAAGGACGGGTGGAGGCCGCGGTCGAGGGTGACGGCACCACGATCGCGTTCAATGCCCGGTACCTGTCCGAGGTCCTTCAGAACGTCGGGGCGGAGCAGTTCGCGGTCGAGCTCAACGGGCCGCTCTCGCCGGGCGTCTTCAAGCCCGTCGGCGACGACCTCTACACCCACGTGGTGATGCCCGTCCGGACCACGAGCTGAGGAGGCCTGGGCCCCGGCGCCCGGGAGCGGACGGCTCTGCTGCGAACCCTCAGCCTGCGCGACCTGCGCGGGTACGCGTCCCTCGAGGCCTCGTTCGGGGCCGGGCCACAGCTCGTCTGGGGGCCGAACGCGGCCGGCAAGACGAGCCTCGTCGAAGCGATCGTCCTCCTCGCCTGGGGCCGCTCGCACCGCACGTCCGCCGACGCCGAGATCATCCGCTGGGGGACGGACCTGGCCCGGATCGAGGGCGTGGTCCAGCCCGAGCCCGGCGATCCCGCTGGCGATCGCGGCCCGGACACGATCGAGGTCGCCCTGAGCCGGGCCGGTGTCGCCGGCAGCCGCAAGCGGATCCGGGTGAACGGGGTGGGCGCGGCGCGCCGACGGCCTCGTCGGCATCCTCCGGACCGTCGTCTTCGCGCCGAGGAGATGCTGCTCGTCGCGGGTTCGCCGGGCCTCCGCCGGGCGTCCCTGGACGCGCTCGCCGGCCAGCGCTCGCCGGCGTACCTGCGCGACCTGTCGGCCTACGGACGCGTCCTCCAGCAGCGCAACTCCCTCCTCCGCGCGATCCGCGAGGAGGGCGCCGACCGGTCCGAGCTCCGGTTCTGGGACGGCAACTTCCTGGACGCCGGCGGGGCCATCGTGGCGGAGCGGCTGGCGCTCCTCGACGCGCTGGCCGGCCCGCTGGCCCGCGCCCACGCCGAGATCGCGCCCGACGAGGCCGCCGCGGCCCCCCTCCGCCTGCGCTACGCGACGAACGCGCCGGCCGCGGCCGGGGAGTCGCCACGGGACGCCCTGGAGCGGCGCCTGGCCGAGACCGCCGAGCGCGAGGTCTGGAACGGTGCCACGCTCGTCGGCCCGCATCGCGACGACATGGTCTTCGAGCAGGCCGGCCGCGACTTGGCCACCTTCGCGTCCCGTGGCCAGCAGCGGACCGCGATCCTGGCCCTCAAGCTGGCCGAGCTCGACCTGCTCACCGAGCTCGACGGCCGGCCGCCGCTCCTGCTCCTCGACGACGTGTTCAGCGAGCTCGATCCCGACCGGCGCGGCCACCTCGTGCGGCGCATCGCCGGGCTGCCCCAGGCCTTCGTCACGACCACGACCCTCGACGACCTGGATCCCGAGCTCCGTGCCCGGGCCACGAGCTGGGAGGTCGCCGGCGGCGATCCCGGCGGATCCGGGGGGTCGCCCGGCGCGCGCCTGCTCGGGCCGGCGGTCCACGGCTAGACGCCGGATGGACGACGACGAGCCGCCGCGACGCTCGACGACGAGGCCGCGCCCGGCCCCGGCCGCGGAGCCGGCACGGACGACGCCGAGGACGACGACCTCGCCACGGACGGCGAGCAGGACCAGACCGACTTGGGCCGTCTCGACGGCCGGCGCGACCTGGCCGACGAGCGACGCCCGGGCGGCCATGCCCGCCTGCCGATGCAGCGGATCGGCGAGCTGATCCCGGCCGCGGCGCGCCATCTCGGGCTCGAGGAGGAGCTGCGGACCGCGCGCGCCCGGACCACCTGGGACGCGATCGTCGGCGAGCGCGTGCCGGCCGCCACCGGGGAGAGCCGGCTGGTCGGCATCGACGGCTCGGACCTCCTCGTCGAGGCGGACTCGCCGATCGTCGGCCAGGAGCTGCGCATGCGCTCCGGAGACCTTCTCGCCGCGTTCCGGGGCTCGCCCGGCGGATTCCAGGCGGCGGCCCTGCGCATCCGGGTGCGTCACGGATAGCCGCGGGTTATCATCGCCCGCACCTGCCAGCCGCCTCGGGGAGGAAGCGTCACCGGCCACGGCCCGACCCACCGCCCCGTCGTGCCCAACCGACACCGCTAACGAACCGTCGACCACGGTCGTCCGCACCAAGAGGCCCGCATGGCCGTCCGGCTCCAGATGAAGCTTGGCTTCGTGGCCGAGCCAGATCGCCTCCCAGACTCACCGGACACGATCCGGACGCAGGAGCCCTCCGTCGGCGCCGTCATGCGCTCGAAGGGCCAGCTCTACGTCCTCGTGACCTCCCGCGTCGGCGGCAGCAAGGCCCGCGAGGCCACCCGGCTCGTCGCGGACACGATCGAGCACGAGTACTACTACGACGAGTCGGCCGGGATCCGGGTGTGCCTGGAGAAGGCGATCCGGGCCGCGAACAAGAAGCTGGCTCACGCCGGCGACCGGTTCGGGCTCGGGCGGGCGGCGGACGGCAACGGGCCCGTCGGGGTGGCGGCGGCCGTCGTGCGGGCCAACGAGCTGTACGTGGCCACCGTCGGCCCGGCCGAGGCGTACCTGATCCGCCAGGCCCGCCTCTCGACGCTGCCCGATCCGCATCGCGAGCGGGGGCTGCCGTCGGAGGGCCTCGAGCCCGAGGTGTGGCGCGGCGAGATGACCGTCGGCGACTCGCTCGTGCTCGCCTCCCCGGACCTCGTCGCCAAGCTCGGCGTCGACGAGCTCAAGGATGCCCTCGTGACGCTCCACCCGCAGTCGGCGATGGAGCACCTCCACCACCGCTTCGTGGCGGCCGACGGGACTGGCAGCGACGGCGCCCTGGCCGTCGAGGCGACCGAGGTCTCGAGCACGGCCCGCCAGCGGGCGCTCGTGCCGGTCCGCCCGTCCGAGCCGCTGGCCGGCGCACCCGATCGCTCCCCGATCCCGCTGGCCGATTCGGTCGGCGACGGCGTTGCGGCGGTCTCGGCGACCGCCGGACGGGCCCGCGAGGCGGCCGGCGGGGTCGTCGGCCGGGCGTTCCGGCGCCTCCAGGACCTGCTGCCGAAACGCTCCGGTCCGCCGCGCAAGGTCAGCGCGGCCACGTCGCGGGCACGGACCCAGCGCCGGGCGGCCATGGCGGCCTTCGTCCTCGTGGTCGTCGTCACGGCCCTCGGCCTCCTCGTCGTGTACTTCCCGGGCGGCCGCGACCCGCAGAGCCGGCCGTCCCAGGTCGCCGCGGCCGATGCCGTCCAGACGATCAAGGACGACCTGGCCAAGATCTCGGGGCCCGGCTTCGACCTCATCCACGACGACCGCCCGAAGGCGCTGACGTACCTCAACGACGCATACGCCCGGCTCAAGGACGCCCGCACCAACGGCGTGCCCGAGTCGATCCTCGCGCCCCTGCGAGCGCAGGTGATGCGCGGCCTCGAGACGTGCTTCTCGATCGTACCGGTGGCCTCCACGCCGGCGTTCGTGTTCCCCACCGACAAGTCGACGCCCGACCTCGGCGCCATCGTTCGCGGCCCGGTCGACGGCCAGCCGTACGTCCTCGACCGGGGCTCGAAGGCGGTCTATCGGATCGACATCAAGGCCAAGAAGGCCTACGTGGTGCTGCAGGCGGGCAAGGGCGGCGCCTCGGAGCCACGCTTCCTGGCCGTCGGCGGCCGGGACGTGCTCATCCTCGACGCGAAGAACGTCCTGTGGCGCTTCCGGCCGGCCGATGCGACCCGGGGCACGCTCAAGAAGGTGACCGTGGCCGGCTCGGCGTCGTGGGGCACGGACGTGCGCGGGCTCGCGACCTACCAGCCGGGGACGTCGACCTCGGGCCTGTACCGGCTGTACGTCATCCGGCCCGGCCAGCAGCAGATCGAGATGTACGCGCCGTCGGCGGACGGCTCGGTCTACCCGGGCACCCCGTCCAAGCGGTTGCCGGGGCCGCAGAAGCTCGACGATGTCGACGCGATGCTCATCGACGGCGACATCTACCTCGCCCAGGCCGGGCAAGGTGAACCTGGTCGTCGTGCGCTCCGGCTGGAAGACGGGGCCGCTCGGCGACGAGACCCTCCACCCCACGGCCTACTACACGGCCGATCGCGACCTCGAGCCACCCCGTGGGCACCGGCTCGACCCTGCGCATCCTGGACGACGACCAGGGCACCGGGACGATCTACGCCTACGATCGCGACAACAGCCGGATCGTCGCCTTCAGCAAGGACAAGGGCGACTACGTGACGCAGTACCGGCTCGCCAACGGCGACGGGTCGTGGGGCGGCATGCGCGGCTTCTACCTCGTGCCCGGCACCGGCACGGCGGTCCCCTCGGTCGT
The DNA here is from genome assembly GCA_963849405.1 of uncultured Chloroflexia bacterium. Classification (GTDB taxonomy): domain Bacteria; phylum Chloroflexota; class Limnocylindria; order Limnocylindrales; family CSP1-4; genus C-114. Next base: position 79,083 of record CAWKHG010000005.1, on the reverse strand, counting down.
CTGGATCGGCAGCGGCGGGGTGAACGTCGCGCCGCTGGTGGCGGTGCCCGACACGATCACCGGGACGGTCGCGCCCAGCGCGTCGCCGTCACCCAGCGCGTCGCCGAGCCCGAAGGTGACGCCGAAGCCCAAGCCGACTAAGAAGCCGTGACCGACCGATACGAGGCCGGCCGCTCGTTCCCGGGGCGGCGGACCGGCCAGGGTCGCGTGGGATAATCGGACGATGGCGGGGCCACTGATCGAGATGGTCGTCGAGAGCGTCCGGGTCCACATGCTCTCGAGCAACCACGTGGTCATCCTCAAGGTGAGCGACGAGGAGCGCTACCTGCCGATCTGGATCGGCCCCTGGGAGGCGAACGCGATCGCCATGAAGCTCCAGGGCCTCGCGGCCGAGCGGCCGCTCACCCACGACCTGTTCGCACGGACGCTCGACGAGCTCGGGGTCGTGGTCCGCGAGGTCATCATCACGGACCTGTCCGACGACACGTTCCACGCCCGGCTCTTCCTCGTGACCGGGGAACGGACGATCGAGATCGATTCGCGCCCCTCCGACGCGCTCGCGCTGGCGGTCCGGGCCGGCGCCAAGATCTACGCCGAGCCGGCGGTCCTGGAGCGGGCCGGCGTGTCGCCGGAGATGGCCGAGGGGATCGACACCGAGGAGGAGCTCGGCGACGACGGCGAGCCCGGCTCGGCGCTCGAGCGGGCGCCCGGGCGGGGCGCCGACCGGATCGTCGATCCGCGCCTGGACGTGTTCCGCGACTTCATCAACTCGCTCGGCACCGACCAGGACGGGGAGTCCCGCAGCTCGGGTTAGGACGCGGCAGCTTCGCCCGGGACGTTGGCGCGCGTTGCGCCGGGTCCACCCCGGCGCCTTCGCTCGGGAGTCTAGCCCGCGTCGACCATCGGCTCGCCGCGTCGCAACGCCCGGTCCCGGTTCGCCCACAGGCGGAGGCGCAGCAGCCAGAAGTCGCGCACGGCCCGGAGCACGACCCGCGGCCGCGCCCCGGTCGCCGAGCCGGCGGTCCGCGGGTAATGGGGCACGCCCACCTCGACGACCGTGCGGCCGCTCGCCCGCAGCTTGATGAGCAGCTCGGCCGAGAAGAACGCCCCGCCCGACTCGACCCGGAGGCCGACCAGCGCCGAGCGCCGGAAGACCTTGCAGGCGCAGTCCACGTCGCGCACCTTGAGCCCGAAGAAGATCCGGTTCGCGAGCCGGTACGCCCGGGCGTAGATCGTGCGCACGAGCGGGTCGGCCCGCTTGATCCGGAAGCCGGCCACGACGTCGGGCGCGTCGCCCTGGGCCAGGCGCGCCGTCAGCCGGCCCACATCCGCGACCTTGAACTGGCGGTCCCCGTCGGTGAACGCCACGAGGTCGTAGCGGGCGGCCCGGAAGCCGGAGCGGAGCGCCACCCCGTAGCCCAGGTTCGTCGGGTGGTGGACGGCACGGACGAGGTCCGGATGCTCCGCGGCGAGCCGGTCGGCGATGGTCGGGGTCGCGTCGCGCGAGCCGTCGTCGACGACGATGATCTCGAAGGTACGGGCGATGGCCGGCAGGCTCTCCAGCGCCTCGCTGACGAGCGCCTCGAGGTTCGCCTCCTCGTTGTGGGCCGGGAAGAAGTAGGACAGCCGCTCGACCGGCTCGCCGGCGGGGGCTGTCTCCGGGCGCGCGAGCGTCGCCGTCACGGGGCGCCCGCGCGGCGTCCGACGACCAGGGCGAGGTTGGCCGGGCTCAGGCTCGGCACGGGGAGCAGCTCATAACGCCTCGCGAGTGTGTCCATGTCGGCTGCCAATCGGATGACGTAGACGGGACGCTTGCCGAGGTATTGGTCGATCACGTCCGTCACCCCGCCGAGGTTCTCGTCGAGGATCGTCCGATCGTCGATGATCGCGATGTCGGGTCGTCGACCTTCGACATCGCGTCCGTACCATAGCGGAGTCGAGAAGCTCCACCAGCTGATGACCACCGTGTTCGGTGGGAGCGCCACGAACATCCGGTCGATCCAGTCGGCTGCGACCATGTCGCGGCTCTCGTCGACCTCCAGGCGCGTCGTCGGTGCGGCCAGGCCCGCCGGCACCACGATCGCGACGGCGACCGCCAGCTCCAGGACGAGGAACCCGAGGGATGGCCGCCCGCGCAGGCCGGAGTAGCGCCCCCGGAGCTGGGCAACCAGGCCGGCGACCAGCCCAAGCACCCCGTCGGCGAGGAGCGCCAGCCAGGTCACGACGATGAGCAGCGGTCCCAGGTAGTACGCGGGTGATCTCGGCGTTGTCGTAGACGACCGCGAACGAGCAGGTGATGAGGAGCGTGGGCACCGTCAGCAGGGCGTACCGCCAGCGGCGGATAACGACCCCGAGCGCGGCGAAGGGGATGAGCATCGCCAGCGTGCCGAGCTGGCCGGCCGCGAAGTCGGCCAGGCCGCCGAGTCGCGTCCCCAGGCTGCCGATCGGCGACGCCAGGTCGCCGCTGAACTGCGTGCCGAACACGACATAGGCGAAGCCGATGAGGGTGTCGGGGTGGCCGTACACGATCGGCGCCCGGAACGGCCCGGCGCGCAGCGGCAGCTCCAGGTACAGCAGCGCCGCGACCCCGACCCCCACGGCGATGCAGCGGCCGATCAAGCCGCGTCGGCTGAAGATCTCGGGCTCGACCGCCAGGACGAACAGGCCGATCCCGGGCGCGGCGAGCAGCGCCACCCGGTGGTCCGCCATGGCCACGCCGTACGCGGCGGCCGCGGCCAGGAGCCAGCGGTCCGCACCGGGGCGCGGTCCCTCGTCCGAACGGACCCGAGACTCCCAGGCGAGCAGCAGGGCGAACACGATGCCAAGGAGCAGCGACGTGGAGGGCGTGGGCGTCGGCGTGCGTCGCGATCCCCCATGCGATCGGCGTCAGGAACAGGACGAGACCGGCCGCGATCGCGATCAGCACCCGGCCCGTCAGCTGGCGGACGAGGACGACGGTGACGGCGGCGGCGCCCGCGACGTACACCGCCGAGAGGACGTTCATCCGGAAGGCCGGCGACCCCACCGACTGGAGCAGGCCGGATCCGACCCAGCCCAGGATGGTGTAGGCGGGGAACCCGGTCGGATGGAGGGTCCCGAGGAGCGGCGGCACGGCCTGGAACTCCGCCGTGTCCCAGAACCCGACGCCGGGCATGAGCGTCGGCCAGGCGAGCGCGAAGGCGACGATGGCCACGATGACGGGCCCGGCGAGCCCGATGCCGGCGATGACGTCTTCGGTCAGGCCGTTCCCGGGTCCGGCGGAACGACGGTTCACCATCCGTAGGCGCCGCCCCAGTAGACGCCCCACAGGTTCACGGCGATCGACAGCCCGATGAGCCCGGCGGCCGCCCAGCCGATGCGCCCCCGCCACTGGAGGGCGAGGGCGAGGAGCACGAGCGCGAACGGCGCGAAGTCGTTGCTGAAGCGGTAGCCGAACTGGACCCAGCCCTGGCTGAAGTGGGCGACGTTGACCAGCGCGATGAGGACGACGGCGCTCACGCAGCCGGTCACGAGCCGGTTCCAGCCGAACCGGCGCACGGCGCCCACGGCCACGAGCCAGGCGGGGCTGGTGAGCAGCAGGCCCATGCCGACCTGGCGCGGGGCGACGATCGGGCACTCCGGGTCGAGCCAGCCGCGGACCGCGTGCCCGGCCGTGCACAGCTCCTGGCCGAACGGCAGGGTCGTCGGCAGGATGTCGGGCGGGCCCACGAGCATCAGGCCGAGGTTGGCCGGGATGTAGCGGATGTCCTCGATCGCCCAGTCGGGGTTGTAGTTCAGGAACGTGTAGAAGCCGGCCTCGCGTTGATACAGGATCTCGTATGCCGGGTTGAACCAGTGGCCTGTCGAGAGCTGGTTGTAGATGAGCAGCCCGAGGACCGGGACCAGCGCGCCGAGGCCCGCCGAGAACCCCCGCCGCAGCCAGCTCCCGCCACCGCCGACGAACACCAGGAACGGGGCGCCGAAGATGACCGTGAGGCGGGCGGTCGCGGCCAGGCCCAGGAGGAATCCGGCGAGGAACTGGCGCCCGTCGATGAGCGTCCCGATGCCGTGCCAGCCCCAGCGTGCCGGCGACCACCAGCGACCGTGCGCTTCGTCCGCTCGATCGACCCGGCCGTCGACCGCATCCTCGACCGCCGCCCGGTCCGCGCCGAGGGCGATGCCCACGGCCAGCATGGTCAGCCCGACCGCGACCACGTGCGCGAAGAACCACGTCGAGCCCTTCTCGGACGTGTACCAGAACACCGTCCCGAACGCGAAGAAGACCGTGACCGCGATGCGCACGGATGGGCGGATCCCCAGCCGGCCGAGCATCCAGAACGCGAGGCCCACGTCGAACGCGCCGAGGATCGCCGAGATGCGCTGCTCGTCGGTCACGAGCCCCCACAGCTTGACGAACGGCAGGAGCACGAGCGCGGGCAGCGGCGGGAAGGGCAGCACACCGCGCCCGGTCGGCGCGTCGTTCGCGTCGAGGACGTCGACCACGTCGTTGAAGTACTCGTTGCCCGGCTGGCCATCGGCCGCGGTGACCGGGTAGGCGATGGAGGTCTCGCCCTCGAGCCAGGCGGAGGCCTGCCACACGAAGTGGTTGTAGATGTTGTTCGATGCGACGACGCTCTGGATCGTGTACACCGCCAGCGCGATCGCCACGATGCCCAGGCCGACGCCGTCGATGAGGCGCCGCTGCCAGGCGGACGGGACGGGTTCCGAGGGGGCGTCGACGGCCCGTCCAGGGGCTCTCGCGCCGTCGTCGGACCGCCGATCGGAGGCCGGCGGACCCTGCGTTATACTCCGATCCACCTCAGCGCTCGTGCAGGAGGCCGACCCAGTTGACTGGCCCCGCCACGGGCGAGCCCGATCGGAGCAGCGCCGCCCCGCATCGGACTTCCGGGACGCGGAACGCAGCCAGCGAGATCCTCATCCTTCTCGCGCTCGGGTTCGCCCTCCGGATCATCATCGCATACATCCTGCCCGGATCCGGCTTCCGGAACGACCTCGACGCGTTCCGTTTCTGGGCCGGCAAGCTCGCTGAGCTAGGGCCGGCCGGCTTCTACAAGCGCGACTTCTTCATCGACTACACCCCCGGGTACCTGTACGCCCTGTGGGCGATCGGCATCATCGAGAAGGCCCTGCCGTCGCTCGACCTGATCAAGGTCCCGGCGATCCTGGCCGACATCGGCGTCGCCGCCCTCATCTGGTCCATGATCGGGGAGCTCGGCGGCGGCCGGCGCGCCGCGCTCGTCGGGGCCGGGCTGTTCCTCTTCATCCCGATCACTTGGTTCGACAGCGTCGTCTGGGGCCAGGTCGATTCGGTCGGGCTCGTGTTCCTCCTGCTCGCCATCCGATACCTCTGGCGCGACCAGCCGGAGCTCGCGGTCGTGTTCACGGTGCTGGCCGGGATCGTCAAGATCCAGCTCGGCGTCATCCTCGTGCCGATCACCGCGGCCGTCATCCTGCGGCGCTACCTGTGGGACGCCGTCGGCGAGCCGGACCCGTGGCGCGGCACGCGTCGCCTGTTCACGTCCCTGGTGGCGGGCCTGGGTACGGCCGCCGTCCTGGCGGCTCCGTTCGCCTTATCGATACTCGATCTCATCGACCAGGTGCGCAAGACGGCCGGTGGCTATCCGTACCTCACGATCAACGCCTACAACCCCTGGGCGCTCGTCACGCGGGAGGGCGCCGGGCTCGCCCAGAGCGGCCAGTGGCTCTGCAATTCGATCACCGGCACGGCGGCGGATACGCCCTGCCCGCCCGGCTCGGAGATCCTCGTCGGGCCCCTCTGGGCGTCGATCTTCGCGGACGGCCTGCTCGTCGTCATCGCGATCGTCGTCGGCCTTCTCGTCGCCCGGCGGCCCGACCGTCAGACGATCCTCGTCGGCCTGGCCGTGCTCGCGATCGCGTTCTTCGTCGTCCCGACCCGCGTCCACGAGCGCTACATGTTCCCGTTCTTCGCGGTCGCCGCGATCCTGGCCGGCCTGTCGTGGCGCTGGCTCGTCGCGTACCTCGTCCTGGCCGCCGCCGCGTTCGCCAACATGTACGTGGTCCTGACGACGCTCTACCCGACCAATCCCCAGATCCACGACTGGCTGGGCATCGGCCCGGCGATCCGCAGCTTCGCCGGTGTCGCCACGATCGCCGCGGTGCATGCCGTGGGCCTGGGCTGGGCCTTCCTCCAGTGGCGGACATCCGCACGGGAGGCGCTCGAGGACGAGATCGCCGATTCGGGCGATCCGGCTCCGGCGGCACCGGCCCCAGCGATCCTCCCGCGTCCCGGCCGGCGCCCGCTGGGCGAGCCACGACCGCTCGACCAGGCCGGAGCGTGGATGCCGGCCGCCAGCGCGCTCGGCCCGACCGCGCTCGGTCCGGCTGTCGCCGGAGCCGGGGCGGGGGCCGGTGCGTCCGCGCTCCTCGCCCGGCCGCCGGTCCCGCCGCGTGCGGACTCCCGGGCTCTCCTGCCGCCGGCGGACGCCTACGGAACGAGCAGGTACCCCGATACGGAGCCGCGCTGGCCGCCCCTGCTCGATCCGCTGATGCGCCGCCTCGCCCCGAGTCCGCTGCGTGCCGACCGCTCGCGCCTGCTCGACCGCGAAGGCGGTGGCCGCCTCGACCGGCTCGACCTGTGGATCCTCGTCTGGCTGGTGATCGCCTCGCTCTTCCTGCGCATGTGGCGCCTCGCCGAGCCTGCCTCGATGCACTTCGACGAGGTCTATCACGCCCGGACGGGCATCGAGTTCCTCCAGGACTGGCGCTACGGCATCTCGCACTCGGTCTACGAGTGGACCCACCCGCACCTGGCCAAGTACGCGATGGCCCTCGGGATCGTGGCCTGGGGCGACGACCGGGTGAACGCCACGAGCAACCTGGGCGTCGACGTCAGCGACGCCGCGATCGAGCCCCGCTGGGACGACGAGCGACTGCCCGACAAGCGCGCCGGCGACCGGCTCTACGTGGCCACCAAAGCGTCGCTCCTGTCCGGTGATGCCAATGTGTCGGACGCCATCCGCGTCTACGACCTGGCGACGCGCCAGCTCATCACGACCTTCGAGCTGCCGGGGGTCACCAATGTCGCCGTCGACACGTCCGGCCACCAGCTGTTCGCCGTGACCGGCGACGGCCAGGTCTTCGTCGTCGACACGTCCCTCGAGCTCGACGCCCTGCGGGCCGGTTCGACCGCGTCGGGCCTCGCCCCGCCGGCCCTCGTCGGCTCGTTCGGGGCGCCGGTCAAGCACGTGATGGCCTCGTCGGATGGCGCCTACCTCGTCGCGATCTCCACGTCCGATGACGTCCTCTCGCTCGACGCGGCTACCGGGGCCTCGCTCGGCAAGGTCCATCTCGCGGGGGCCTCCGACCTCGCCCCGGCGGTGAGCGTCGAGGGGCTGGTCGCCGATCCGGGCGCCGTCGCCGACCCGTCGGCCGCCGCGAAGGCGGTCGCCTCGATCGTCGGAGGGGACGCGGCGAAGATCCGGGCGAGGCTGGCGGGAGCCGAGAACGAGGTCGTGGTCGCCCCGTCGATCGACCCGAACAAGCGGGCGGCCATCGATGCCGCGATCGCCGACGGGCGTCTTGAGGGGATGTCGTACCGCCAGCTCACGACCGTGGCCGTGGCCAATTCGGCGGGCGTCGCGGTCATCTCGCCGTCCACCGTCACGATCATCGATACGGTCCCGCTCACGGGTGGCGCGACCGGGCTCACGCTCACGAGCAACCTCGACGCGCCCCGTCTGTACGTCGCGACGGGCTCGACGCTCACCGTCCTCAAGCTCTCGGCCGAGGGCGCCGCGCACACGATGCCACTCGTCGAGACGACGGTCACGATGCCCGGCCCGGTCAGCAAGGTCGTCTTCGACGACTCGTCGATCATGGTCCACGCACTCGGCAAGACGAAGGACGGCAGCGCGAGCACGATCTACGCGGTCCAGCCGCGGGCCGACCTGCCGGCCGTCTTCGCGGACGCCAGGTTGCCGTTCGCGCCGGCGGCCTGGGTCATCGACGCCCAGCCCGACTACCCGAGCACGGACCGGCAGACCATCCTGGCCTTCGATGCCGCAGGCGGCGTCGCCAGCGTGGACGTCGGGATGCACGAGTTCAGCTGGCGGGTCCCCGGGGTGATCGCCGGCGCGCTCACGGCCGGCCTCCTGTTCCTGCTGACCCGGCTGCTCTTCCGGCGCCGATCGATCGGCGTGCTCGTGGCGATCATGGCCCTGGCCGACGGGATGCTGTTCGTCCAGTCGCGGATCGCGATGAACGACGTCTACGTGGGGCTGTTCCTGCTGGCGGCGTACGTGCTGTTCGCCGGCTTGTGGACCGGGCGCTGGCGGTTCCGCGGCGCGTTCTGGGTCCTCATGCCGGCCATCGGGCTCCTGCTCGGCTTGGCCCTGGCCAGCAAGTGGGTGGCCGCCTACGCGATCGCGGCGATCGGGCTGCTCATCCTCGTCCGCTCGGCCCTCGGGCGGACCCTGACGATCCTCGCTCTCATCGGCGCGACCATCTACCTCGGCTACCAGGGCCTCATCGTGGCCGTCGCGCCGGCAGGCCAGGTCATCCTGAGCGGGCCGAACTACCTGTTCATCTTCATCATGATCGCGGTCACCCTCCTGGCCACGATCGTCACGATCCTCCACCCGATCGCCTGGTCGGTGGACGAGCTCCGCTTCGCCATCGGCGGGCCGGCAGCGCTGGGCACCCTGATCGGCCTCGTGGCGATCCCACTGGGCGTCGCCGGCCAGACGTTCAAGCTCGGTCCCGTCTCGATCACGCCGATCACGGCCGCATTGACGCTCTTCGGGGTGGCGATCGCGGTGGCCGCGGCATTCGTGCTCGCCGGCCGGTTCGGATTCGGGCCCATGGCCCCGCCGCTCGCCCCGGACGACCCGGCCCGCCTGGCGGAGCCGCCGGCCGAACCGCCACCGTCGTGGCTGCGGCTGGGCTCGTATCTCGGCCTGCCCGCCGCCTGGATGGGGCTATGCCTCGTCGTGCTGCCGGTCGCGGTCTACATCGTCTCGTTCATCCCGTGGGCGCTCAACACCGGCGGCCCGGCGGGTTCGCCGCTCATCTTCCCGGCCGGAACGCCGCTCATCGGGGCCTGGCCCCGGGTCACACCGGGCAGACCCTCTGGCAGCTCACGGAGCAGATGTACAACTACCACAACAACCTGCGGGCGGCCCACGCTGCCGCGTCGCCCTGGTGGGCCTGGCCCCTCGACCTCAAGCCGGTCTGGTTCTACCAGGGCAGCTTCGCGGGCAACACCTCAGCCGCGATCTACGACGCGGGCAACATCGCGATCTGGTGGCTCGGCGTGCCGGCGATGGGCTTCGTCGCGTGGCAGGCGTTCAAGCGCCGGAGCCTGGCCCTGGCCCTGGTCGGCATCGCGTTCGCGTTCCAGTGGCTGTCCTGGTCGCGCATCGACCGGGCCACGTTCCAGTACCACTACTACACGAGCGTGCCGTTCATCATCATCGCCGTCGCCTACCTGCTCGCCGAGCTGTGGCACGGCGCGTCGAGTCGGACGTGGCTGCTCGCCCGCGTCTCGGCGGCCTTCGCGGTGATGGGTCCGGGGCTCATGTGGGCGTTCAAGGGGCCGTTGTGCGCCCTGGTCGACGTCAACCGCGCCTACAAGGATTCGCCGGCCTGCATCGGCAACCCGGCCAACCTCGTGATCACGGACCGGGTCGGCGTCGTCCTGGCCGTGGTCGTCGTCGCGGTCATCGTCATCGTCTGGCGGCTCGCCCGGATGGGCGGCCCGGCCGATCGGGGCGCGGAGAGCACCGGGCGGCCGGCCCGTGCCGAGCTCGTGCCGATCGTCATCGCGGCCGTGGTCGCGGCGGTGCTCATCGAGGCCGCGACGCTGTTCCTCGGCGACCGGGCGCTCATCAGCATCCAGGGCATGTCGACCGCAGCCGGTCGCCGTCGTCGCCCTGCTCATCCTCGGTGGGATCGCCTGGTTCATCGTCACGGCCCGGGACGCCCGGCGGTTCGTCATCGGGGCCGTCGTGGCGATCATCGGCGAGTTCATCGCGTTCTACCCGAACATCGCGGCGCTGCCGATGCCGTCGACGATCTTCAACGCGTACCAGGGCTTCCTGCCGACCTACCTGTACCCGTTCCAGTTCCCGGTCAACACCGACCCGGTCCCGGCCAACATGCCGAGCATCTTCGCGGCCGACCCCAACCTGTTCAACCTCCCGCCGGTCCTCGTCCTGGGCGGCGTGCTCGTCATCGCCTGCCTGGTCGTGGCGTACAGCGCGTGGTCGTGGCGGGTCGTCCTGGCCACGCGCGACGACGCGCCACCGGATCCCGGGGAGGGGCTGCGCGCCTGACCGAGCGTGGCGCGCGGCCCGGCCGTTCGGCCGCGGGATGAGCGCTCGCCGCGCGACCCCGTCAGGCCTCGGCCACGTCCTCGAGCTGGGCGCCGGCGATCGCGCTGATCGTGGCGGCCGCGGCGGCCCCGCCCGTCGACGCGGCGGCACCGGCCGCCAGGCTCGAGCGGGGTGGAGGCGGCGGGATCGGGGCGTGGAAGTCGGGCGGCAGTGCGCCGCCGGCCGCCAGGCGCCGGATCACGAAGCCGTAGTAGGCCTCGACCTTGGCCGTGACCCGGGCCCAGCTGAACTCTTCGGCCCGGGCGCGTCCGCTCGCGCTCATCTGGGCGCGCAGGGCCGGATCCGCCAGGAGTTGCCCGACGGCGGCCGCGATCGCCTTCGGCTTGCGCGGCGGCACGAGCAGCCCCTGCTCGCCGCGCTTGACGACGCCCTTGTAGCCGTGGATGTCGCTGGCGACGATCGGGCAGCCGGCCGCCATCGCCTCGAGCAGCACGATCCCGAACGACTCGCCGCCGGTCGCCGGCGACACGTAGACGTCGGCCGTCCGGAAGAGCTGGGCCTTCTCCTCGTCCGAGACGCGGCCAAGGAACTCCACGCCGGACATCCGCCGGGTCAGCACGTAGCGCCGCGCCTCGCGCTCCTGCGGGCCGGTCCCCACGATCAGCAGCCGGCAGTTGCAGCCGGTCTTGCGCAGGATCCGGTGGGCCTTGAGGAGGTCCAGCAGGCCCTTGCGCGGCTCGTGGCGGCCGACGAAGAGGATGTTGTCGACCCCGTCCTGCCAGCGGGCGATCGGCACCGCATCGCGGAACCGGGCGACATCGACGCCGTTGGGGATGACCTTGTAGTCACCGGGGAAGAAGCGATCGATGAAGTGGCGGGCCGCCGCGCTCACCGCGATCCGGCCGTGGAGCCGGTCGGCGTAGCCGCGCATCGCCCGGCTGCCGAACTGGTAGGCCGGCGACCAACCCCCGAACGCGTGGAACGTGGCGATATTCACGCTGTTCGACGCGCGCAGCACGATCGGCGAGAGGAACGGGACGAACGGCTCGTGGAAGTGGAGGAGGTCGAACGACTCCCGCTCGAGCATCGCGCCGACCTGGGAGAGGTAGCGCGGCGAGAGCGTGATCGTCCCCACGGACCCGTTAGCGGGCATGCTGAAACCCTTGCCGAGCCGGATCACGTCGCCCTCGCTCGAGCGCTGGAGACCGTGGCTGGACGAGATGATGCGGACGTCGTGGCCGCGCGAGCGCAGGCCGGCGTAGAGGTACCGGACGTGTTCGTTGACGCCGCCCGGCAGCGGGTAGACGTACGGCGTCACGAGGCCGATCTTCATGGTTCGCCTGGCCCCCGGTCCGCGGCCGCCCCGGCCCCGCTCCCCGATCCCACGGCCGGCGCGACCGGCTCGTAGCGCGGCGGCCGGAGCCGCCCGCCCGGGTAGCCGTGGTCGCGGCCCGTGCCATTGCGGCGCAGCCGGCCGGCGACCTCGTCACGGGCGTCGCGGCTGTACTTGCGGAGCTGCCGTCCGAACGTCCCGAGCTGTCCGCGCGAGTCGTGGAACGAGCCGTGCCAGTGCGTCTGCGCGCTCAAGGATCGCGATGCGCAACTCCTCTGCCGTCCGGCCCGGGAACGTCGAGTAGCCGACGCCGACCGCGGATGCGGCATGGGCGTCGCTGTTGCCCACCGCGGCGAGGCCGAACTCGGCCGCGAAGCGGACCACCCGCGAGTGCCACGGCCGGCCGAGCGCGGTCGGGTTGAACGTCTCGAGCCCGTCGGGATGGAAGCGCGGGTCCGGATCGGCCAGGAGCCGCCGGAGCGCGAAGCCCTGTGCGCACAGGGGATAGGGCACAAGCGGGTGGGCGGGGATCGCGATGCCGCCCTGATCGTGGATCGCGGCGATCGTCGTGCGCAAGGTGCGCAGCGAGCGGACCGGGCGCTCGATGTACAGGGCCAGGAGGTGGCCGCCCAGGGTCGTGACCTCCTCGCCGACGACGACTTCGATCGGCAGGCCCCGCTCGATGGCCATCTGCCGGCCGGCGACCGCCGCGTCGATCCGCTCGTGGTCGGTGATGGCGATGACGTCGAGTCCCGCGACGTGCACGGCGTGCTCGAGGATCTCCTCCAGCCCGCTCGTCCCATCCGAGGCGAGCGTGTGGATGTGGAGGTCGGCCCGGCCGAGCCGGTCGGTCATCAGGCGGGGCCCTCGATGTCAGGCCAGATCTGGAAGAACACGGCCCACCACTGCTCGGGCGCCGTCGCGATCATCCGCTCGAACGCGCCGGCCAGGGCCGTCAGCGTGCCGTTGACTCGTTCGCGACGGGTGCCCTCGGCGGGGACCGTCACCTCCTCGATGCCGCCCGCGTAGCTGGCCGGGCGTCGTCCGCCGCACGCCCGCCACGCAGATCGTCGCGTCGGCCTCCAGGGCGAGCAGGGCCGGCCCGATCGGCAGGGCGGCCGGTGTCCCGAACAAGGGGACGGCGATGCCGCCGCCCGAGATGTCCCGGTCGGCGATGATCCCGACCGGATCGCCTCGCTTGAGGGCCGCCTGGAGCTCGCGCCGGGCCGCGCGCAGGGTCACGATCTGGACGCCGATGGCGCCCCGGGTCCGCACGAAGTAGCGCTGGAGCTCCGGGTCGGCGAGGGTCTCCATGGGCGCCACGGGCCGGCGGCCGCTGCGCGCCGCGAGGTACACGCCCGGCAGCTCGACCGATCCGAAGTGCGCCCCGACGAACACCACCGAGCGGCCGGATTCGAAGATCCGCTCGACGGCCTCCGGCGTCTCCACGACGATCCGCTCGCGGACGTAGTCGGGGCCCATGGCCGGCAGGCGGGCGACCTCGAGGTAGTAGCGCGCGCGATGGCGGAACGCGGCACGGACGAGGCGTTCGAGGGCGGCCGGGTCGGTCGCCGCGCGCCGTGCCCGCTCGGGTCCCAGGCCCTCCGCCGCGAGCCACGTGCAGACGCGGAGCAGGTTCGCCCTCGCCACCGCGGCGCCGGCGGGCGAAGCCCGGTACCAGACGCGTCCGGCGAGCTCCGCCAGCCAGATCATCAGCCGCTCGGGCAGGATGCAGGCGAGGCGCGAGGCGCCGGCGAATGCCCGCGCGATGAGGCGCTGCCGGAACGTCCCCCGCTCGACCGGCTCGGCCTCGGCCGCGGCTGCGACGCCCAGCCCGGTCATCCGGGGACGGCCTCGGCGTCGGTCGTCTCGTCCCGGTGGGGCACGGGGGCGCCGGATCCGGCCGCGGGCGAGCCCCCGGCGGACCGTGGCCGCACCTTGTGCGACGCGCGGCGCGGCCGATCGGGATCCGCCCCGGACCCGGTGTCGGCCTGCATCGCGGCGGCTCGGGCGGCGAGCTCGTTCGCCTCCTCGTCGGTCTCGGGCCACATCGGCTTGAAGCTGTACCACTGCTCGGGCGCCGCGGCGATCGTCCGCTGGAGCGAGTCGGCCATGAGCTGGGTCGCCCCCTGGAGGTCGGCCGGCGAGCTGCCGTGGACCCGGATCGGCGTGTCGAACTCCACCCGGAAGCGCCCGGACTCCGTGCGCCGGATGACGACCGGCAGGATCGTGGCGCCGGTCTTCGCGGCCAGGCTGGCCGGTCCGGCGGGTAGCGTCGTCCAGGAGTCGAACAGGCGAACGGGGATCCCGTCCGAGCGGTAGCCCCAGTCGACGAGGAGCGCGAGGAGCTCCTTGCGCCGGAGGACCTCGTACACCTTGCGCAGGTTGCGCCACGGGATGACCGCGACGCCGTAGGACTCGCGGAGCTGGCGGAACAGCTCGAACATCTCGGGGAACGACGAATCGTCGGCGACGACGCTGATCGGCCAGCCGCGCGAGGCGACGCCGGCCGCGACAGGCCTCGTTGTTGCCGACATGACCGACCGCCAGGATCACGCCCGTCCGACTCGCGCCAGATCCGCTCGAGGTCGGCCAGGCCCTCCGGCTCGACGAGCTCCGAGATCGCCTCCGCCGAGAGCGACGGGAGGCGCATGACCTCGACCAGGTAGCGGGCGTAGTGGTTGTACGCGCGCAGGGCGAGCCGGCGCACGGACCGGCTGCCCGGATCGCGGCCCGAGCACGTGGCCGAAGTTGCGGTCGATCCAGTGGCGCCGCTTCGGCCACGCGAGATAGCTCGCCTGGCTGAACAGGCCGATCACCGTCGCGGGAGGCCCGGGCGGGGTGTGGCTCAGGAGCCATGCCGTCCCGCGGTACGCGCGCACGGCCGTGCGTTCGATCACGCGGGAGCCGGTTTCCGCGCGACGATGGGGTGCCTCGAGGCCCTTGCGCCCGTTGCCGGCCACCGCCCGGGACGCGGGAGTGGCCGGCGGTGGGCGACCGGGTTCGGCCGGTCCGCCCTCGGAGTCGGTGTCGTGCCCTGGGTCGGTCACTTCGCCGCGGCCGCCACCTTGGCCCGCGTCCCCGCGAGCTTGCGCAGCGTCCGCTTGGCGGGCGCCTCGGTCCCCACGAGCGTCTCGAGATCGTCGCCCCGGATGAACGCCTCGACCCGGTTGAACGCGATGTCGTCGTGGATCTGGTGGGGCGGGCTCTTCATGAAGTAGCTCGCGGGGGCGACGAGCGTCCCCTTCAACCCGCGGTCGAGGCCCAGCTTCAGGCAGCGGATCGCGTCGGTGATGACGCCCGCGCTGTTGGGGCTGTCCCAGACCTCGAGCTTGAGCTCGGCGTTGAGCGGCACGTCGCCGAACGTGGTGCCCTCCATCCGGATGTAGCACCACTTGCGGTCCTTGAGCCACGGCACGTGGTCGCTCGGGCCGACGTGGATGTCGTCCGGGTCGAGCTCGTAGTCGAGCATCGAGGTGACGGCGTTCGTCTTGGAGATCTTCTTGGACTCGAGGCGCTCGCGCTCGAGCATGTTGAGGAAGTCCGTGTTGCCGCCGAAGTTGAGCTGGTAGGTCCGGTCGAGGCGGACGCCGCGGTCCATGAACAGGCGGGTCAGGACGCGGTGGCTGATCGTCGCGCCGACCTGGCTCTTGATGTCGTCGCCGATGACCGGCAGGCCGCGCTCGGCGAACCGGCGCTGCCAGTAGGGCTCGCGGCCGATGAACACCGGGATCGCGTTGATGAACCCGACGCCGGCCTGGAGGGCCTGCTCGACGTACCACTTGGTCGCCTGCTCGGAGCCGACCGGCAGGTAGCTGACCATCACGTCGACCTGGCGCTCCTTGAGGATGCCCACGATGTCGGCCGTGGGTCCGGGCGCCTTCTCGATGATCTGGCTCAGGTACTTGCCGAGCCCGTCGTGGGTCATCCCGCGCTCCACGGTGACGCCCGTGTGGGGCACCTGCTGGAACACGAACGTGTTGTTCGGCTTCGGTGTAGATCGCCTCGGAGAGGTCCTTGCCGACCTTGTTCTTGTCGATGTCGAAGGCGGCCACGAACTCGATGTCGCGGACGTGGTAGCCGCCGAGGTTCACGTGCATGAGCCCCGGGACGAAGTCGTCGACCTTGGCGTCCTCGTAGTAGTAGCGCCCCTGGACGAGGCTGCTCGCGCAGTTGCCGACGCCGACGATCGCGACGCGGATCTTGCCGTCGCCGCGGCGTGCCGCGCCGGCGTGGGTCGGGTCGGGCGTGACGCCCTTGGCGGAGTGGCCGTTCTTGCCGTTGCTTGCCATGTCTGCTCCTGTGGTGTCGGTGGTCGACCGGTGGCGGTTCGACCCTGGGGTGGTTCGGTGGATGGCGCCGGGCGACGATCAGCGATGGGTCGCCTGCCGCTGGACGTGGACGATGCGCTGGACGATCGTGATCGCGCAGGTCACGACGATGAGGCCGAGGGAAATGGTGAGGGCGATGTTGCCGTCGGTGCCGATCATCGCGACGTCGAGGCCGGCCGGTGCGACGAAAACCGGCGCCGAGATGCCGCCGAGGAAGCCGGTCAGGATCAGGCCGAGGGCGAGCACGACGAGCCGCTCGGGCCGTGGCGCGATGCCGACCTCGCCGTGGAGGCCGACGGCCTCCGCCCGGGCGCGGGTGTAGGTGACGACCGAAGCCATGGCCATCGCGAGGGCCGCGAGACCGACCCCCCACGTGAACCCGCTACGGCGCACCCGAACGCGATGCCCGCGTAGACGAGGTTCTCGCCGGTCCGGTCGAGGGTCGAGTCGAGGAACGCGCCGAACTTCGACGCCTGGTTCGTCGCCCGCGCGAGCGCGCCATCGAAGAGGTCGAAGATCCCGAACGCGATGACCAGGAACCCGGCGAGGACCCACAGCTGGGCCGCCGCGGCGGCCGCCGCGATGCAGGTGCCGAGGAAGCCGACGATCGTCAGGGCGTTCGGGGTCAGGCCGAGCTTGCCGAGGACGAGCGCCACGGGGACCGCGATGAGGCGGACCCGGTTCCGGAGCTCGGGGCTGACGAACGAACGGCCGCTCATGCCGACGGCGCTCCCTGGCCGAGCAGGGCGCGCTCGCGGGCGCGCTGGGCGTCGAACGATTCGGGGACGAGCGAGCAGACCGTCTCCCGGCCGCTCCGGCGGGTCTTGACGATGCCCGCGGCGCGGAGCTTGCCGAGGTGCCAGCTCACGAGCGGCTGGGACAGCCCGACGTGCTCGATGAGCTCCGTGACGGTCGCCGCGCCCGAGGCCAGGCGCTGGACGATGCGCAGGCGGTTCACGTCGGCGAGGGCCTTGTGGAAGCCGCGCAGCTCGCGCAGGTCGTCGGGCTGGTCGACGATCGTGGCGATCGTCGAGCGGATGCGGGCGGGCGAGGGGGACAGGGTGTTCGGCTCCGTTATCAATCGGGCTTTATATAAAGCGTCGTTGATGCTATGCCCGTTGCGCCGCCGATGTCAAGGCCCCGACCGCGATGCCGGGACCCGCTCGGGCGGCCACTTCGAGCCCGGGTGAGTCGCAGCTAAGCGGCCGTTGCCATCTTGAGGCCCCGCGCCAGACGCCGCCCAGGAGGACTCGATGCACCGGCCGCGACTGAACGCGCATTCGCGAACCGCCAGGAGGTACTTCACCCGGGCAGCGGCGATCGCCGCCGCCGTCCTGCTCGCCTCGGCCGCTCCACTCGACGCCGTCCAGCCGACCGTCCCGACCCTCATCCAGGTCGCCACCGCCAGTGGGTTCCGCGCCATCGGGGAGCAGCGGCTGGCCAACGGTTCGGTCCTCGACACGTTCCGGTCGTCCGACGCCGTGATCAAGGTCGTCGGCGGCCGGGGCTCGTCCGTCAGCTTCGTCCGGGACCCCGCGAGCGGGCAGATCGGGTTGTCGATGACGACCACGCGGCCGAAGACGCTCGCGGACGCGGTCGCCGGTCAGCGGGCCGGCCACAGCGCCGTCGCCGCCGTCATCGCGCTCGGCATGGACCCGCAGCGCGCCCTCGCGGAGTTCGGCGGCCTGGATACGCCGGACGGGTCGATCAGCGAGTCGGACAGGCTGCTCGTCGCGGGCCTGGCGCACCCCGGGGAGCTCGCCTCGGCACGCTCCGTCGTATCGGACGTGCCGGCCGCGTCCCAGGCGACCGTCTCGACGAAGACCCCGTACGCCGAGCAATGCGCGAGCGTCAGCCAGGTCCACGACCTCGTGCAGGGCTACGGCTGCTCGACCTACTACCTGGTCCACATGAACGGCGCTGACTGGCGATTCACCTCGAAGTACAAGTTCTCCGCGCAGTCGGTCGACCACGCCCTGTTCCCGTTGCGCCTCAAGCAGGTGGCCTGGGGCATCGACTGGGCGCCGGGCAACGTGCTGACCGATTGGGACCCGTCGGCCACGAAAGCGATCGGCACGTGCGGGACCGTCACCATCGGTTCCTCGGGCTCGTACGCCAACATCTCGATCTCGGCGACCGTCTGCCCGGACTCGATCGGCCCGAGCGGGTTCCAGGGTGCCGACAGCGGCGCGATCTGGAGCGGATCCGAGCGCGACAACGACTTCGAGGCGGCGATCGGCACCCAGGAGGTCCACAGTCCGCCCGGCGCGGCTGCGTCGTTCACGAGCGTCGAGATGGTGACGTTCCAATGCGGGACGAGCTGCTAGGACGGAAGGATTGAGCTCGCCGATGTCCCAGAGAGCGCGCCCACCGTCCGGCCGAGCCGTCGCGCTCGTGGTCGGCGCCATCGCCGCGGCGGCCGTGATCGGGTTCTCCCTCGGCCAGTCGTGGGCGCGCAACTCCGGGACCGTTCGACCCGCCGAAGACCGGGCCGGGGTGATCACGCTGGTGAACTTCGACGGTGCCAAGTTCTGCCTCAAGGACGACGCGACGCAGGAGACCGTCTGCGGGGTCGACGTCATGGTGCCCGGCGAGCCCGTGCTGGCCGTCGGCCAGCACGTGTCGGTCACCCGGACGTGGATCCAGCAGGTGGGCGGCGTCCCGGTCGAGGTCTTCGTGGTCTCGAACCCGGCTCCCCTCCCGTCGGCCGCCTCGCACTAACCCCGCCGGCCTCGTCCGCCGCCGCGGCCGACGCGACTACACTCGGCCGATGGCCCGCCTCGACCGTGTCGTCCTCCTCGGCGTGCTCGGCGTCGGGGTGTTCCTGGCCGGCCTCGAGCTCATGGTCACGGCGGTCGCCCTGCCGTCGATCCTCCGGAACCTCTCGGACATCACCCAGCTCCGGCACGCGGCCTGGATCGTCAACGGCTACCTCCTCGTGTACGTCGTGGCGATGCCGCTCGCCGGCCGGATGACCGACCTGTGGGGCGCCCGCCGGCCGTTCTTCCTCGGCCTCATCGCGTTCACGGCCGGGTCGGCCCTGGCCGGGGCGGCACCCACGCTCGACCTGCTCATCGCCGCGCGCTGCCTCCAGGCGCTCGGTGGCGGCATCCTCGTGCCGGTCGGCACGGCCGCGGCCTCGCACCTGTTCGAGGGCCACGCGCGAGCCCGCGCGCTGGGCGTCGTCGGCGCGCTCACGTTCCTTGGCATGGCCGCTGGACCCTTCGTGGGGGCGGCGATCCTGGCCGACGTCCACCCGGCGTCGTCGCTGGGTGACCTCGGCGTGACCGACCCGGCGGTGATCAGGCTGCTCGATCCTGCCTGGCGCTGGGTGTTCTACGTCAACGTGCCCATCGGGATCGCCGCCCTGGCCCTCGCCTGGGCCGCCAGTGCCGGCTGGGACACGCCGGGCCGGCCGGGCCGGCTGGACGCGGTCGGGGCCATCCTCTTCTCGGTGGCCCTGGCGGCCGCGCTCGTGGCGGTGAGCGTGGTCGGGAGCACGCCCGCCGAAGGTGGCCTCGACCCGCTCCTGCTCGGGATCGGCGGCGCGGTGATCGCGCTCGTGGCCGGCGTGGCGTCCATCGTCCGCGGGATCCGCCACCCGGACCCGTTCCTCGAGCTGCGCCTGTTCCGCGACCGTGCCTTCTCTTCGGCCGCGATCGTCTCGCTGCTGACCGGCTTCGCGCTTCGCGATCGCGATCGTCGGGGCCGCCCTGTTCGTGGACCGGGTGCTGTACGGCGGCCCAGACGAGCAGGGCGTCGCGCTCGGGGCGCTGGCCGGCGCGACCGCGCTGGGCGCGCTCGTCTCGGGCCTGGCCATCCGGGTCCTGCCGCTCCAGCTCGTCTCCCTGATCGGGCTCGTCGCCTCGGCCGGGGCGCTCTTCGCGATGGGCACCTGGACCTCGAGCGTGACCTTGACCACGGTGAGTGCCCTGCTCGCCCTGTTCGGCCTCGGCTTCGGGCTGACCGTGACCCCACGTTCCGCGGCGGCGGTCGAGGCGGCCGGGCGACGCGCGTTCGGGGCCGCCTCGGCGACCGTGACCGTCGCCCGGATGATCGGCATGGCGATCGGCCTGTCCGTGCTCGCGGCGTACGGCTCGACGGTCATCGCCCACCTGTACGATCGGGTCTATGGCGTGACCGACGGCTACAAGGCGTTCATCCCGGTGGAGCTGCGTGACCGGCCGCTCAACGACGGCCTGGTCGTCGAGGCACTCGAGTCGTGGGCCGCCGGCGAGGCCGCCCAGGTGATGACCGGGCTCTTCATCGTCGCCGCCGGCGCGACCGTGGCCGCCATCCCGGCCGCTCTCGCCCTCGGCAGCGGCCGGACGCGTATGCTCCGCGCGCGGCGCGAGTCCGCGGCCGCGAGCGACGGCCCGCCACTGGCGCCGGCTTCAGCGACTGCAGGCCCGGCCCCGATCCCGACCACGGCGACGAGCGCCGATCTCCCGGAGGACGATGGCGATGCCACCGACGAAGCCCCGCCGATCGCGCTCTAGGCACGCCGAGCACGCCGCCAAGCTCGGCGCCGACCTGTTCGAGCCGGCGATCCGGGCGGCCGACGACGAAACGTCGGTCCTGCGCATCGCGTCGCTCGTCGACGGCAAGATCGAGGAGGCAGAGGGCGACGGGGCCCTGAAGAAGGCCCACGCCCGGCCGGGCGCGACGACCTGGATCGACCTGACCGGTGCCTCGCCCGAGCAGGTGGCGGACGTCGCGAAGGCGGTCGGCCTCCACCCGCTCATCGTCGAGGACATCCTCGAGGGCAACCAGCGCGCGAAGATCGAGGTCACCGATGCGCTGATCCACATCGTCATCTTCGCGTTCACCTGGTCCGATCACGCCGATCGGATCGAGATCGACATCGTCCTTGGCAAGGGCTTCCTCCTGACCGTCCACGGGGCCGAGTGGGACCCGCGAACGGTGCCCGCCCTGCGCGATGGCCTCGCGCCGGTGATGGCACGCGGTCCCGACCACCTGCTGTGGGCGCTCGTCGACGCGATCGTCGACGGCTACTTCCCGCTCCTTGACCTGCTGGGCGACTCGATCGAGGAAATCCAGGAGCGGGTCATCGAGAGCCCGAAGCCCGAGACGCTCCACAAGCTCTTCGCCCTGAAGACCGAGCTGCTCATCATCCGCCGGGCGGCGGCTCCGATCCGCGAGATCTTCAACCAGTTGACGAACCGCGACCTGGCCCTCATCGACGCCGAGGAGATCCTCTACTTCCGCGATGTGTACGACCACCTCATCCGGCTGACGGACGAGCTCGACAACTACCGCGAGCTCGTCTCGGGGACCCTCGACGTCTACCTCTCCACGGTGAACAACCAGCTCTCGCTGATCATGAAACGGCTCACCGGGGTGACCGTGGTGCTGACCGGGATCGCCGCGATCGGCGGCATCTTCGGGATGAGCGAGGCCGGGACCGCACTCAGCGGCAAGGAGGCCTCCGGCTTCTGGCTGGTGACGGCCGGGACGATCGCGTTGGCCTTCTTCATGGCCTGGGTCCTGCGCCGGATCAACTGGATCTAGGGCGGGTCGGCCGAACCCTCGTGCATCGGCCGGCCGGGCGGCCGGGAGCGTTGGGTCAGGCGCCGACGTATGTCGCGAGGTGCTCGCCGGTGAGCGTGGAGCGCGCGGCGACGAGGTCGGCGGGTGGGCCCTCGAAGACGATCCGCCCGCCGTCGCGGCCGGCGCCCGGGCCGAGGTCGATGAGCCAGTCGGCGTGCGCCATCACGGCCTGGTGGTGCTCGATGACGATGACCGACTTGCCGGCGTCGACGAGCCGGTCCAGCAGGCCGAGCAGCTGCCGGACGTCGGCGAGGTGGAGGCCGCTCGTCGGCTCGTCGAGCACGTAGGACGCCGCCCTTCTCGCCCATGTGGGTCGCCAGCTTGAGCCGCTGGCGCTCGCCGCCGGACAGGGTCGGGAGCGGCTGGCCGAGCCGCAGGTAGCCAAGGCCGACGTCGATGAAGCGCTGGAGGATCGCGTGCGCCGCCGGCGTGCGCGCCTCCCCGCTGCCGAAGAACGCCTCGGCCTCGCTCACCGACATCGCGAGCACCTCGCTGATGTCGCGTCCACCGAGGCGGTACTCCAGGACGGACGGCCTCGTACCGCTTCCCCTCGCAGTCCTCGCAGGTGGTGGCGACCGTGTCCATGAACCCGAGCTCGGTGTAGATGACGCCGGCGCCGTTGCAGGTCGGACAGGCGCCCTCCGAGTTGGCGCTGAACAAGGCCGGCTTCACGCCGTTGGCCTTGGCGAAGGCCGTTCGGATCGGGTCGAGCAGCCCGGTGTACGTCGCGGGATTGCTGCGTCGCGAGCCCTTGATCCCGGTCTGGTCGATCGACACCACGCCGTCCCGGCCCGAGACCGAGCCGTCGATCAGCGAGCTCTTGCCCGACCCGGCGACGCCCGTGAGCACCACCAGCGCGCCGAGCGGGATGTCGACGTCGACGTCCTGGAGGTTGTTGGTGCTGGCGCCGCGTACCTCGAGCCGGCCCGAACTGTCGTCCGCACCGATGGCTTCACCGTCACGCGGTCGTCCAGGTGTCGCCCGGTCAGCGTGGAGCTCGCCCGCAGCCCTTCGAGCGTCCCCTCGAAGACCACCTCGCCACCCGCGGACCCCGCGCCGGGACCCAGGTCGACGACGTGGTCGGCGATGGCGATGACCTCGGGCTTGTGCTCGACGACGAGCACCGTGTTGCCCTTGTCGCGCAGCCGCAGCAGCAGGCCGTTCATCCGGGCGATGTCGTGCGGGTGCAGCCCGATCGTCGGCTCGTCGAAGACGTACGTGACGTCGGTCAGCGACGAGCCGAGGTGGCGGATCATCCGGGTGCGCTGGGACTCGCCGCCCGAGAGCGTGCCCGACGGCCGGTCGAGCGAGAGATAGCCCAGCCCGATCTCGACGAACGAGTCGAACGTGTGCTGGAGGCCGGCGAGCAGCGGCGCGACCGACGGCTCGTCCAGTCCGCGCAGCCACTCCGCGAGATCGTCGATCTGCATGGCGCAGGCGTCGGCGATGTTGATCCCGGCGATCTTCGACGACCGGGCCGGCTCGTTGAGCCGGGTGCCGCCGCAGTCCGGACAGGTGGTGAAGGTCACCGCCCGCTCCACGAACGCGCGGACATGCGGCTGGAGCGAGTCGATATCCTTCGACAGCATCGACTTCTGGATCCTCGGGATCAGCCCTTCGAAGGTCAGGTTGATGCCGTCGACCTTGATCTTGGTCGGTTCCTTGTGGAGCAGGTCGTCGAGCTCGGTCTTGGTGAACTTGCGGATCGGCTTGTCCGGGTCGAAGAAGCCGGCTCCGGTGAAGATGCGGCCGTACCAGCCTTCCATGCTGTAGCCGGGGATCTTGAGCGCACCCTCGTTGAGGGACTTGTCTCGTCGTAGAGCTGGGTCAGGTCCATGTCGTTGATCGAACCCATGCCCTCGCAGCGCGGGCACATGCCGCCGTGGTAGATGGCATTGCGCACGACGATCCGCTCGCCCTGGCCGCGGTCGACGGTCATCGCTCCGCTGGCCTTGCGCTGCGGGATGTTGAACGAGTAGGCCGTGGGCGGACCGACATGGGGCTGCCCGAGGCGGCTGAAGAGCAGGCGCAGCAGCGCGTTGGCATCGGTCGCGGTGCCGACCGTTGACCGGACGTTGGCGCCCATCCGCTCCTGGTCGACGATGATCGCCGTCGTCAGGCCCTCGAGGAGGTCGACGTCCGGCCGCGCCAGCGTCGGCATGAAGCCCTGCACGAAGGCGCTGTAGGTCTCGTTGATCATCCGCTGCGATTCCGCGGCGATCGTGTTGAACACGAGCGAGCTCTTGCCCGAACCCGGAGACGCCGGTGAACACCGTCAGCCGGCGCTTCGGGATCTCGACGCGTGACGTCCTTGAGGTTGTTCTCCCGCGCGCCGTGCACGCGGATCAGGTCGTGGCTGTCGGCCGCGTGCAGCGCGGGCGCCTTCGCGTCGGACCTCGTGGCGATGCTCATCGTGCCTCCAGCAGTCGGGCGGACCGGCCTAGCCGCAATCGACGGGATGGGCCTTCGGATGGGCGTCCGCGTGGGCCACGCCATGGCTCGTCAGGAACTTCGCGACGACCTGCAGCTTCGTCGAGCTGTTCTTGGGACCCTCGGAGGTCTGCAGCCACAGCTCCCCGTCCTTGACCTTCAGGTCGCCCAGCGAGGCGTCCGCCGGGTAGCCGGAGCGGACCCGGAAGATCTTGTAGAGGAAGACCTGGTCGTCGCTCGTGTAGACCCAGACCGTCATGCCGATCATGACGTCGTTCTCCCTGTGGGTGAGGAGCGGCAGGAACATCCCCTGCCGGGCGTGGGCGAAGATGTACGTCGCGCCGGGCAGGCCGGGCTGGGAGAAGATCCCCAGGTACATCGCCACGTTGCAGTACGGGAAGCCGGCGGGCGGCTTGACGACGGGCAGGTCGATGTCGAGCGCGGGCACGACGACGCGGGTCGAGACCCGGTTCACGGGCGTCGGCGACGGACCGATGGACGGCGAGGCGGTACCGCTCGCGCTCGGGACCGGCGGGAACGTGATGAGGCTGGGCGACGCAGTCGGGGGCGTCGGCGTCGCGAACACGATCGGGTCGGACGGCTGGGCGTCGGCACCCGAGGGGGCCGTGTAGGTGAGGAGACCGGCCGTGACGAGCGCGATGCCGGCGGCCGTCAGGAGTGCCGGAGCGATCCGGGAACGGAGTCGGTCGAACATGGGGTGCATCGGTCGGCCATGCTAACAGCCGCCTCCGAAGCCCGCCCTCACCGCCTCGTACTGCTACGCTCCCGCGTGTGATCCGAGGCTTCGTCGTCCTGCTCGCCCTGCTGGTCGGCGTGGCCGCAGCGGTCGGGATCCTGGCCGCCGTCTTCACCTACGCGCCGGACGTCCAGCGGCCGACACCGCCGCCGTCCGTGCTGGTGCTCCCCACGGCGAGCCCGTCCCCTTCGCCGTCCGCCTCGCCCTCGCCGAGCGTGTCTGTGTCGCCGAGCGCGAGTCCGTCAGGCAGCGGCGCGGGCTCGCCCGCCCCATCCGGTTCGTCGGCGCCGAGTGCTCCGGCGAGTCCCTCGAAGGCGCCCGGCGCGTCGCCCAGCCGCTCGCCGAGCCCCAAGCCCTCGCCCTAGCGCCCTGAGCCCCTTACGGGATCGCGCGCGCGGCGTCCGTGACGATCGAGAGCAGCGGGCCGGGGAACAGGCCGAGGACGATCGTGAGCGCGGTCGTGGCCCACAGCCCGGTCCACACGAGCGACGAGTGCTTCGAGGTCTCGCTTTCGGTCGCCGGCTCGCGCATGAACATGTACACGACGACGCGCAGGTAGTAGAACGCCGCCGCGGCCGCGTTGAGCATCGCGACGACGGCGAGTATCGACAGCCAACCGCCCGCCTGCACCGCCGGCCCGATGACGAGGACCTTGCCGAAGAACCCGGCCGTCGGCGGGATGCCGGTCAGCGACAGCATGAACAGGGCCATGAGGAACGTCAGGACGGGCTCGCGCCGGACGAGCCCGGCGAACGTGTCGAGCTGGCTCGTCACGCCGGGCCGGCGCTGGAGCGCCGCGACGACCGCGAACGCGCCGAGGTTCATGAACGTGTAGGCCGCCCCGTAGTAGAGCAGGCCCTGGAGGCCGCCGATCTGCCCGCCGGCGTACGCGGCCAGCCCCACGAGCATGTAGCCGGTGTGGGCGATCGAGCTGTAGGCCAGCATCCGCTTGACGTTGTTCTGGGTCAGCGCGACGAGATTGCCGAGGGTCATGGTCGTGGCGGCCAGGACGATGAAGACGACGATCCAGTCGGTCTTGGCCGGGTCGAGCGCGCCCACGAACAGGCGCAGGATGAGCGCGAACGCGCCGATCTTGGGCCCGACCGACAGGTAGCCGGTGATCGGCGTCGGGGAGCCCTGGTAGGCGTCAGGTGTCCAGTAGTGGAACGGCACCGCGGCGATCTTGAAGGCGACCCCGGTGGTCATGAATGCGAGGCCGAGGACGAGCCCGGCCGAGACCGGGGCGGCGCCGGCCATGATCGCCGCCACGTGGGTCGAGACGACCGCCACCGACGTGGAGCCAGAGAGCCCCCACACGAACGCCAGGCCGAACAGGAAGATCGCCGAGCTGAACGAGCCGAGCAGGAAGTACTTGATCGCGCCCTCGGTCGAGAGCGCGTCGCGCTTGGCGAAGCCGGCCAGCATGTAGCCGGGCAGGACCATGAGCTCGAGGCCGACGAACAGGACGAGCAGGTCCGCCGAGGCCGAGATGAGCATCGCGCCGGTCATGGCGAACACCAGCGTCGCCGCGAACTCGGCGAGGGGCAGGCCGCGCGGCTCGAGGTAGTCCGGCGCGAACAGGACCGTCAGCGCGACGATCGCGATGAAGAGCAGGTCGAGGAACGTCGTGAGCGCATCGACGACGTACGCCCCGCCGAACGCATGGGCGGACGTCTGGCCGGTCACGACCGTCAGGGCGGCGACGATCGCGAGCCCGACCAGGGTGACCGCGACGGCCGGCCGGCGGGCCGTCGGCCGGACGAGGTCGACCACGATGATCGCGCCCGCGAGGACGATGGCCCCGATGAGCGGCGCGATGGTGACGATGTCGGCCCAGAGCATCGAGTCGTTCGCTCTCCGCTACGGCAGGGGTAGGGCGGTGACGGTGTTCGGCACGGCCTGGAATCCCGCCAGGACCGTGTCCACGGGACCGGCGATGAGACCGAGTATCAGGCCCGGGAAGAGCCCGAAGACGACGACGAGCGTGCCCAGCGGGACGAGCGTCAGGACCTCGATCGGGCGGATGTCCGTGAGGTGGTGGCCGAGGCCCTTGAGGAACTCGGTGACCTCGCCGCTGAACAGGCGCTGGAACATCCAGAGCAGGTAGCCGGCGGCCAGGATCATGACGAAGCAGGCGACCGCGGCGACCCACGGGTTGTACGACCAGGCGCCGAGGAAGACGAGGAACTCCCCGACGAAGCCCGACAGGCCGGGCAGCCCGACCGAGGCGAACACGAAGAACCCGAACATCGCGGCGTAGACCGGCGTGACCGACGAGAGGCCGCCCATCTTGGCGATCGTCCGGTCGTGGGTCCGCTCGTAGATGACCCCCACGAGGAGGAACAGGGCGCCGGTGATGATCCCGTGGCTGACCATCTGGAGGATCGCCCCGTTCAGGCCGGCGGTCTGGAACATGAAGATGCCCAGGGTCACGAAGCCCATGTGGCTCACCGACGAATAGGCCACGAGCTTCTTGAGGTCGGGCTGGACCAGGGCCACGATCGCGCCGTAGATGATCGCGATGAGGCTCAGCACGATGATCGCCGGCCCGAACGTCTTCGCGGCCTCCGGGAAGAGGGGCAGCGCGAAGCGGATGAACCCGTAGCCGCCGAGTTTGAGGAGGACGCCGGCCAGGATGACCGAGCCCGCCGTCGGCGCCTCGACGTGGGCGTCGGGCAGCCAGGTGTGGAACGGGAACATCGGGACCTTGATCGCGAAGGCCAGGAAGAAGGCCCCGAACGCGAAGAGCTGGAGCGTGTTCGAGAAGCCGGTCGGGCCGTACTCCCGCAGGGCGAGGAAGTCGAATGCGCCCGGCGAAGGATCCGCCGTGACCGGCCGAGTAGGTGAATGCCGTGGCCAGGATCGCGACCAGCATCAGCAGCGAGCCGACGAGCGTGTACAGGACGAACTTGATCGTGGCGTAGATCCGGCGCGGGCCACCCCAGATCCCGATGATCAGGTACATCGGGACGAGCACGATCTCCCAGAAGATGTAGAACAGGAACATGTCCAGGGCGAGGAACACGCCGAGCATCCCCACCTCGAGGATGAGGAAGGAGGCCATGTACTCCTTCACCCGCTCCGTGATCGGCCCGAAGCTGGCCAGGACGCTGATCCAGGAAAGCGTCGTGGTCAGGACGACGAGGACGAGCGACAGGCCGTCCACGCCGAGCTTGTACTGGATGCCGAACACCGGGATCCAGTCGTATTGCTCGACCTGCTGGAAGCCGCCCCGATCGATGCCGTTGGTGCTCGTCGGCAGGATGTAGCTCACGACGAGGACGAGCGAGAAGATCCACGACAGGCCGGACGCCCCGAGGGCGAGATAGCGCGCCAGGTCGGGCCGGCTGCGCGGCGTGAAGGCGATCGCGACCGCCCCGGCCAGGGGCAGGAAGACGATCACGCTGAGGATCGGGAAGGTGGAGAACAACATCGCCCGCGCCCTCAGCGAGCCACGATGAGGAAGTACGACCCGGCCATCACGATCAGGCCCAGGGCGATACCCAGCGCGTAGTTCTGGACCCGCCCGGTCTGGACCCGGCCGAGCTCCCGGCCGCCGGTCACCACGAGGGCGCCGATCCCGTTCACCGCACCGTCGATGATGTTGCGATCGAACCACCAGGCCGCCGCGGCGATCCGCCCGCCGATGCCGGATGAACAGCAGGTCGTTGAGCTCGTCGAACCACCACTTGTTGAGCGACGCCCGGTACAGGAACGGCACCCGCGCGCTCAGCGACCGGACGAGCCCCGGATCGCCGGGCCGGCGCAGGCTCATCAGCTCGACGCCGAAGAGGCGCCAGGCGAGGGCGATGCCGAGCGCGGCCACGGTCACGCTGGCCAGGATGAGCGCGCCGTCGATGCCGAAGAGCGCGACGGGTTGCTCGCCGCCGTGGAGCGCCACGGTCTCCTCGAAGACCGGATGGAGCCAGTGGGCCAGCAGGCCGTCCTCGGGCGGCCAGCCGATCACGAGTCCGAGGAGGACCGTCGGGATGGCCAGCAGGATGAGCGGCACGGTCATCGACCGGGGCGACTCGTGGATGTGCGGCTCGACCTTGGGATCGACCCGGCTCTCGCCCCAGAACGTGAGGCCGATGAGCCGGAACATGTAGAAGGCGGTCATGCCCGCGACGATGAAGCCGACCGCCCAGACCCACAGGAACCCGTTCTTGAACGCCGAGCCCAGGATCTCGTCCTTGCTGAAGAAGCCGGACAGCGGCGGGATGCCCGCGATGGCCACGGCGCCGATGAGCATCGTCACGTACGTGATCGGGATGCGCGTGCGCAGGCCGCCCATCCGGCGCATGTCCTGCTCGTCGCCGACGGCGTGGATGACGGCCCCCGAATCGAGGAACAGCAGGCCCTTGAAGAAGCCGTGGGTCATGAGGTGGAAGATCGCCGCCGCCCAGGCCCCGACCCCCAGCGCGGCGAACATGTAGCCGAGCTGGCTGAGCGTCGAGTACGCCAGCACCCGCTTGATGTCGGTCTGGGTCAGCGCGATCGAGGCGGCCAGGATGGCGGTGAAGATGCCGATCGCGGCGACGACGACCATCGCCTCCTGGGCGAGCCCGAACAGCGGGTTCACCCGGGCGACCAGGTACACCCCGGCGTTGACCATCGTGGCGGCATGGATCAGGGCCGAGACCGGGGTCGGGCCCTCCATCGCGTCCGGCAGCCAGACGTGGAGCGGGAACTGGGCGCTCTTGCCCATCGCCCCGGCGAACACGAGCAGGGCGATGAGGACGACCATGCCGTGGTTCGTCGTGTTGAGCTCGGCCAGCTTCTCGAGCGCGTCGTGGATGTTCAGCGTGCCCGTGTTCGTCCAGATCGCGATGATCCCGAGGGCGAACCCGACGTCGCCGACGCGGTTGACGATGAACGCCTTCTTGGCGGCGATCGCCGCGCTCGGCCGCTTGTACCAGA
Source organism: uncultured Chloroflexia bacterium (assembly GCA_963849405.1). Taxonomy (GTDB): domain Bacteria; phylum Chloroflexota; class Limnocylindria; order Limnocylindrales; family CSP1-4; genus C-114. The sequence goes on along the minus strand of CAWKHG010000005.1, from coordinate 49,428 downwards.
ACCCGATGAGCGAGTAGCTCGACAGGCCGACGAGCTCCCAGCCGGCGAACACGACCAGGAAGTTGTCGGCGAGGACGAGCAGGAGCATCGAGAACATGAACAGGTTGAGGTAGGCGAAGAAGCGCCAGTACCCGCCGTCGTGGCTCATGTAGCCGATCGAGTAGACGTGCACGAGCATCCCGATCGTCGTGACCACGATGAGCAGGACCGCCGTCAGCTCGTCCACCCGGAAGCCGATGTCGATGGAAAACGAGCCGGCCACTCCGTCCGGACCCACCTGGATCCAGTGCCACAGGGTCACGCTCGCGCCCCCGGGCCCGAACCCGCCGGTGAGCTCGGTGATGACCACGGCCATCGCGATGAGCCAGGTCAGGACGATGAGCCCGACCGGGACGATGCTCGCGGCCGGCTTGCCGTAGGTCGCCTGGATCCGCCGCCCGAAGAGCGCCGAGAACGCGAAGCCCGCGATCGGCAGCAGGACGATGAGCGGGATGAGCTGGGCCATCAGGGTCGCTTCACGCGCCGGCTACTGCCGCATCGCGTCGTATTCGTCGACGAGCGGCGTGCGCCGGTTGCGGTAGATCGCGATGACGATGGCCAGCCCGACGGTCGCCTCGGCCGCTGCCACGGCCATGACGATGAGGGCGATGATCGAGGCGCTGTCCTTGAGGCCCGGGATGAACGAGCCGAAGGCGACGATCGAGAGGTTGACCCCGTTGAGCATCAGCTCGATCGACATGAGCATGCTGATCGCGTTGCGCCGGGCGAGGAACCCGAACGTCCCGATCGCGAAGAGCAGGCCGGACAGGACGAGGTAGCTGTCGAGGCGAGTCGCTCACGGCTGGCCGCCGCTCTCGCGCTTGGCCAGGAAGATCCCGCCGATGACCGCCGCGAGCAGGAGCACGCTGACGACCTCGAACGGCAGGACGAAGTTGCGTGAACAGCTTGGCGGCCACGTCGTCCGTGTCGTTGCGGTGGCGGGCGGCGCGTGTCGCCCCACTCGGTGGCCGTGACGGTCAGGCCGACCATGATGGCCAGCACGACCGAGGCGATCGCGGCCGGTACGGCCTGGGTCTGGAAGACCAGCCGGGCCGGGCCCGACTTGCTCTGGGTGAGCATGATCGCGAACAGGATCAGCACGCTGATGGCGCCGATGTAGACGAGGACCTGGGCGCCGGCGACGAGCGGCGCTCCCACGACCACGTACAGCCCGGCCAGCGCCCCGAAGCAGACGATCATCGCCAGGCCGCAGCGGATGATGTCCTTCATCGTCACGACCAGGATGCCCGCCCCGAGCATGATCCCGGCGAACGTCATGAACAGGACGTCGTCCCAGCTGATGTTGACGAACGGGACGGCTGACGGGATGGGCACCGCCGGCTCCTAGGGGTGGCCGCCGGCCGCGCCACGGCCGTCGCCGAGGGCGTGGAGCTCGGGCCCGTGGCCGTTGCCGTGGGCGTGGCCGTTGCCGTGCCCGTTGCCGGCCGGCACGCCGCCGACGGCCAGGCTCGGTGGCAGCATCGGCAGGAGGCGCGACGTCGTGGAGCGGCCTTCGGCGATCGCCCGGGCGGCCCAGTCGCGCTCGCGCCGGATGTAGCTCACCTCGGTCTCGCGCTCGATCGAGGCGAGGGCCAGCAGGTCGACCTGGGGCTCGGCGCGGCTCGTATGGGCGAGCTCGAAGTCGGCGCCGTCGCGCAGGGCGTCGTACGGGCAGGCGTCCACGCAGATCCCGCACAGGATGCAGCGGCTCTCGTCGACGTCGTACTTCTCGAGCACGCGCGGCTTGGGCATGAGCGCGCCCGTCGGGCAGGTCTCGGCGCAGCGTCCGCAGGACACGCACGGCGTGTCGTTGAGGCTCATGTCGAGCGGCGTCGTCACGAGCGTGTCGAAGCCGATGCGCATGAAGTCGTAGCAGGCGGCGCCGACGACCTCCGAGCAGACCTGGGCGCACCGGCCGCAGTCGATGCAGCGCGACGGCTCGCGCAGGATGAACGCGTGGGAGTCGTCCCGGATGTAGTCGTGGTTGACGCCGGTGAACCGGTTCTCGGTGACGCTCCGGTAGCCCGCCCCCTGGTGGTAGTCCGGCTCCAGCGTCTGGAGCGTCGTCCCGTACTCGATCCCCAGGCGGCGCAGGTCGCAGAAGCCGATCGCCTCGCAGGTGCACTGGAGGCAGCGGGTCGACTCGGCCACCGCGTCGGCCGGGGTGTACGGCAGCTCGTACTCGACGTAGCTCCGGTTGCGCTCCTCGGCCCCCATGGCCGGCATCCGGTGGCGCGGCCTCCTTGACCTCGCTCGTGAACGGCACGATCGAGAGGAACTCGGGCTTGCGGCTCGGCCAGCTGCTGGCGCGTCTTGATCTCGGCGAGGTCGAGGCCGCGCAGGAACGCGTTGGCCGCGTACGAGGCGCGACGGCCTTCCGCGATCGCCTCCACCACCGTGGCCGCGCCGATCCGCACGTCGCCCGTGCCGAACACGCCGGGCCGACCGGTCTCGAAGGTGACCGCGTCGGCCTTGAGGCGGCGCTGCTTGGTGGAGCTGACGCCCTCGTTGCCGGCCCCGAACCAGTCGAGCTGGGGGCCCTGGCCGATCGCCAGCAGGACCCGGTCGGCCGGCAGCGTGAACTCGGTGCCGGGGGCGGGCTCCGGGCCGGCGCCGGCCGGACGCATCGGGCTCGCCGGGCCTGTTGCGGATGAACTCGACGCCGGTGACCTTGTCGTTCTTGTCCGTGATGATCCGGACGGGGGCGGCCTGGAAGATGGCCGTCGCGCCTTCCTCGATCGCCTCGTGGACCTCGTTCGAGGCCGGCATGTCCTTCATGTCGCGGCGGTAGACGAGGGTGACCTCGGCCGCGCCCTGGCGGACCGACGTCCGGGTGCAGTCCATCGACGTGAACCCGCCGCCGATCACGATGACCCGCTTGCCGGCGTGGCCGGGGAACTCGAGCCCGAGCGTGGCGGTGCGCAGGTACTCCAGGCCGTCGAAGACCCCGTCGGCCTCCTCGCCCGGGATCCCCAGCTTGTTCGTCTCGTAGCAGCCGATCGCGATGAGGACCGCGTCGTAGCCCTGGTTCTGGAGGTCGTCCAGGCTGAAGTCGCGGCCCAGGCCGAGCCCGCAGCGGATCTCGCCGCCCAGCCGGGTCACCGATTCGTACTCGGCCTCGAGGACCTCGACCTTCGGCAGCCGGTACTGGGGGATGCCGTAGCGGAGCATCCCGCCCGGAGCCGGGTCGCGCTCGAAGATCGTCACGTCGTGGCCGGCCAGCAGCAGGTAGTAGGCGGCCGCCATGCCCGCCGGCCCCGAGCCGATGACCGCGGCCCGGCGGCCGGTCTTGGGCTGCTGCTCGAACGGCAGCGGCGGGGCGACCCCGTCGTTGAGCATCGCCTTGATGACCTGGTCGCCGGCGTAGCGGTGGCTGTCCCGGATGGCGATCGCCTCGTCGACCTCGTCGCGCCGGCAGTGCTCCTCGCACGGCGCCGGGCACACCCGGCCGAGCACGGACGGGAACGGGATCGTCCGCTTGAAGATGCGGGTCGACTCGTTCCAGTTCGCCTCCGCGTTGGCCTTGAGGAAGCCCGGGATGTCGATGTGGCTGGGGCACTTGTTCTGGCACGGCGGCAGGCAGTAGGCGTTGTGGTCGCTGAAGATGAGCTCGAGGTTGGTGGCCCGGAGCTGGCGGACCATGTCGGTCTGGGTCTGGACGACCATCCCGGCCTCGGCCCGCTGCGAGCAGCTGATCGGCGGATGGGCCTCGCCCTCCACCTCGACCACGCACATCCGGCAGGCCCCGAAGCCCGGCAGCTTGGGCTCGTAGCACAGGGTCGGGACCTCGATCCCGTTGTCCCGGCAGACCTCGAGGATCGTCTGGCCCTCGCGACCCTCGATCAGCCGCCCGTCGACCTCGAGGCGGATCGCCGGCGCCGACATCGGCCGCTGGGGTGCCTGGGTCGAGATGAGCCGCTCGGCCAGGGTGTCCTCGAGGGGCGTCGTCGTATCGACGATCGCTTTCTGGCCGGGGGCGTCCTTGGGGCGGATGATCAGGTCGGTCATCTGGTCAGGAGGCCTCAGTGAGCCCCGACGCCCGCCGCCACCGCGATGGGGTGACAGACTCCGGCCGGGCACGAGCTGCGCAGGATGTGGTCGTCGAGCTCAGATCGGAAGTATCGCATCCCACTCAGGTACGGAAGCGTCGCCAGCCGCTCGTGGTCGCACAGGGCGCTCTCGGTGATGTCGTGGGCGAGGTCGGTCAGCAGCTGGACGTCGGTCGGGCGGGGACGGCCGGTCGTCACCCGGTCGCCGATCTCGGTCAGCCGGCGCAGGCCGATCCGGCAGGGGATCGTCTTGCCGCACGCCTCGTCGGCGCAGAAGCGGGTGAGCAGCCGGGCCAGGTCGACGACGCAACTGCGGTCGTCGACGACGATGACGCTGCCCGAGCCCATGTGGGCGCCGGCCTCGCGGAGGGCGTCGTACGTGTACGGCGTCAGGACGAGCTCGGGCGGCAGGATGCCCCCCGACGGCCCGCCCACGAGCACGCCCTTGAGCTTGCGTCCGCCGTCGAGCTCGCCGCCCAGGGCGACGATCGCGCTGAGGGGCGTCCCCAGCGGCACCTCGGCGACGCCCGAGCGCTTGGCGCCGCGGACGTGGACGAGCGTGGTCCCCGGGCTGTCGAGCGGGCCGATCGCCGCGTACTTGCGGCCGCCGTTGGCGAGGATCCAGGCCACCGACGCGAGGGTCTGCACGTTCTGGACGACCGTCGGAGCGCCGAAGAGGCCACGCTCGGTGGGGTGCGGCGGCCGCTGCTCGGGCTGGCCGCGCTTGCCCTCGAGGGCCTTCAGCAGCACGGTCTCCTCGCCGAGCATGTAGGCGCCCTGGACGGTCTCGACGCGCATCGCCAGATCGCCGCCGGGGCCGAGCGAGTCGGGCCCGATGAGGCCGGCGTCCTGCGCCTGGCCGACGGCCGAGGTCAGGGCCTCGACCGCCTCGGTGGCCTCGGCGCGGACGGCGATGATCGCCTCGGTCGCGCCGATCGCCAGGGCCGCGATCGCCAGGCCTTCGATGACGGCGTAGGGGTCGCGGGCCATGAGGACGCGATCGGACGCCACGGCCGGGTCGGCGCCGTAGCCGTTGGCCACGACGTAGCGGCGGGGGGCATCGAGGACCGCTGCGGCCCGCCACTTGTCGGCGGTGAGGTAGCCCGCGCCGCCGCGCCCGCGCAACCCGGACGAGGCGACTTCGGCGATCGTGCCCGCCGGGCCGAGCTCGGCGACCGCCGCCCGGAGGCCGACGAACGCACCCGCGGCGATCGCCGCGTCGAGATCGGTGGGATCGGCCGCCCGCGCCCGGGCGAGCAGGATCGACGGCCAGCGGGATCCCCGCGGTGCCGGGAGGATGTCCGTCATCGTCGCCGCGCGCTTCCGCCGAGGGCCCGGTCGAGATCCGCGAGGTAGGCGCCCTCGGACGGGCGGGCGGACCGTGGCGCAGTGGGGGTGGGCGCAGACGCCGCGGTGCCAGCCTTGCCCTTGCCTCGCGTGGCCTTTGGCGCCTCGGCGGCCGGGGCCGCTTGGGCCGCTTGGGCCGACGCGGCCGCCGGCGGCTCGAAGCGCAGGTGGCGGTAGTACGAGGCCGTGCCGTAGATCATCGCGTACCACGCGCCCGTGGCATGCGAGATGCGCTTGAGCGCGGCGACCGGCAGGTGCCCGTAGCGTGCCTGGGTGGCCTCGAGGATCTGGAGCATCCGGGCCGGATCGCGGTCGAACTCGTCGAGGATCTCGTCCACGGCCGCGAGGTCGTCGGGCCGCTCGAAGTGGGCGTACGCCGCGTCCGGGACCGTCCGCCCGGACCGCCGGAGGGCCGACTCCTCGCGCCGCTCACCGTAGGTCTCGGCCGCGCCCCAGTGGACGTGATAGCGACCCTTGGTGTCCGTGCCGCCCATGTCGATGCACTCGATCGGGCAGGCCTGGGCGCACTGGAAGCACGTCTCGCACTTGAGCGTGCCCCACTCGTCGTAGAGCAGCTGCAGGCGGCCCCGGAACTTGTGCGGGATCGTGGCCTGCGTCTCCGGGTACATGATCGTGGCCTTCGGCTCGAAGAAGCGGCGCAGCGTGATCGCCATGCCCTTCACGATGCCGAGACCCGGGATGTAGCTGCTCATCGCGGCCGCCTCACTTGTACGGGACCACGATGTGGGGGACCACGACGATCGCCGCGGCCGTCACGAACAGGTTGAGCAGCGAGGCGGGCAGCAGCCACTTCCAGGCGAAGCCCATGAGCTGGTCGATGCGCACCCGGGGCAGCGTCCCGCGCATCCACACGAACGTGAACACGAAGAGGTACGTCTTGGCCAGGAACCACAGCAGGCCGGCGACCCAGTCGAGGCTCACGAACGCCCAGCCGCCGATCGCCACGATCACCAGGAGGTTGAACAGGACGAACCCGATGATGAGCGCCTGCCACCAGGGCATGGAGCTGCGGGCGACCCAGAACGGCGCGGCCAGGGCCAGCGTGCCGATGAGCGGCACGACCGCGACGAGGATCAGCAGGCCGATGCCCAGGCTGCCCGGGTCGATGTGGCCGACCAGCGGCCACGGCCAGTCGAACGGGGCCTGCCAGCCGCCGAAGAAGAGGGTCACCGTCAGGGCCGAGACGATGAACACGTTCACGTATTCGGCGAAGAAGAAGAAGCCGAAGCGCATGCCGCTGTACTCGGTCGCGAAGCCGGCCACGATCTCGCTGTCGGCCTCGGTCAGGTCGAACGGGGTCCGGTTCGCCTCGGCCGTGGCGGCGATGAAGAAGATCAGGGCACCGAGCGGCTGCTTGAAGATGTTCCAGTCGAGGAACGAGGGGTTCTGGTCCAGGACGATCTTGTTGAGGCTCATCGACCCGCTCAGCAGGATGATGCCGACGACCGAGAGGGTCAGCGGGATCTCGTAGCTCACGACCTGCGCCGCGGACCGCAGGCCGCCGAGCAGCGAGTACTTGTTGAAGCTCGACCAGCCGGCCATGAGCAGCCCCACGACGGACATGCCACCGACGGCGAAGAAGTACAGCAGGCCGATGTTGATGTCGCCCGGCCCGCCGGGGGTCTGGGGACCCATGGCGCCGAAGAGCCCCGGCCCGAACGGGATGACGACGAGGCTCATCACGCTGGCCAGGTAGACGACGACCGGCGCCCAGGTGAAGACGATCGGATCGACCCCGGTGGGGGTGAAGTCCTCCTTCATCAGCACCTTGAGCCCGTGGACCACCGAGAGGGCGGAGCCGAACGGCCCGACCCGGTCCGGCCCGATCCGCAGGTTCATGAGCGCGATGACCTTCATCTCCATGTAGATGATCAGGAAGGCCGTCGGCACGGTCATGAGCAGGATCGCCGTCGCGGCGACCACGAAGCGCACGAGCGGCAGGTTCGCGCCGAGGAAGTCGAGGATGTTGCCGCCGAACGCGACGACGATGACGACGAGCGGGAGGAGCAGCGCGCCGAGGACCGCGATCGCGACGACCAGGATCCGGCCGACGAGCGTCATGTGGCTCCACGTCCGGCCCACCATGGCGGTCATTTGTCGACTCCGCCCATGATCGGGTCGAGCGAGGCCATCACGGCCATCGTGTCGGCGATGAGGTTGCCCGGCATCAGCAGCCCGACCGACTGGAGGTTGACGAAGCTCGGGTCGTGGATGCGCATCCGGTAGGGCTGGTCGGTGCCGTCGCTGATGGCGTACGTCGCGAGCTGGCCGCGCGGGCCCTCGACCGCGGCGTAGGCCCGGCCCGGGCGCGGCCGGAGGAGCCGCGGCAGCTTGGCCAGGACCGGCCCGTCGGGCATCTCGTGGAGGCACTGGTCGATGATCCGCAGGCTCTGGCGGACCTCGTCCATGCGCAGCAGGTAGCGGGCCAGGCAGTCGCCCTCGGAGCGGGTCGGGATGTCGAACTCGAGGTCCGGGTAGACGCTGTACGGGTGCGCCCGCCGGATGTCGAACGGCAGGCCCGTGGCCCGCAGGTTCGGGCCGGTGAGGCACATGCGCAGGGCGGTCTCGCGGTCGATGACGCCGAGGCCGCGCATCCGGCGGACGAAGATCTCGTTCTCGTTGAGGAGTGCCAGCTCCGTGTCGAGCTGGCTCGTCGCGTGGCTCATCCACCGTCCGAGGCGGCTCAGGAACTCGTGGTTGAGGTCGCCGTTGACGCCGCCGATGCGGAAGTAGTTGAAGAGCATCCGCTGGCCGGTGATGCCGGCGAGCATCTCCACGATCTCGTCGCGCTCGATGAAGCCCCACAGGATCGGCGTGAGGCCGCCCAGGTCGAGGGCCATCCAGCCGACGAACATGATGTGGCTCATGACCCGGTTCAGCTCGCCGGTGAGCACCCGGATGTACTCGGCCCGCCGCGGCACCTGGACGTCCAGGAGCTTCTCGAACGACATGACCGGCGCCCACTCCATGAAGAGCGAGCTCACGTACTCGAGCGGGTCCGTGTAGCAGATCGCCTGGTGGTAGTCGGCGTTCTCGCACAGCTTCTCGACGCCGCGATGGAGGTAGCCGAGCACCGGGTCGAGGTCGACGACGCGCTCGCCGTCGATCTTGAGGACGACCCGCAGGACGCCGTGGGTGGAGGGGTGCTGGGGACCGATGTTGATGAACATCTCGCCGTCGCCGAGCGTGTAGAACTCGGCCTCCCGCTCCGTCCGCGGCGGGTACGGGGGGATCGGCTCGAAGACGCCGATCTGCTCGTCGAGCCAGACCCGCGGATCGTCCGCGGAGGCGTGCTGGCCCGCGTGCGGGTCGGCGGCTCCGCGGCTTGGGTCGTGGGTGGCGGTCATCGGTCGGGCGTGCCGGTCAACGGGCCGTGGCCCGGCGGACGAGGGTATCGGTCGTCGCGTCGGCCGGGGCGTGGACCCGCTCCATGTGCCGAACGCCGGCGCCCGGCGAGCGCGACGCGTCGTCGGCCAGGAAGAAGTCCTTGCGCAGCGGGAAGCTCGTGTAGTCCGGCGGCATGTAGATCCGGCGCAGGTCGCGGTTGCCCTCGAACGTGATGCCGAACATGTCGTAGGCCTCGCGCTCCTGCCACTCGGCGCCCTTCCAGAGGAACGTGACCGAGGGGACGCGCGGGTCGTCCCGGGACAGGCCATCGGCAACGACGCGCAGCCAGTCGCCGGTCGTATCGCTCCACAGGTGGTAGACCGCCTGCATGGTCGTGCCCGTGTCGACGCCACACAGGTCGGCCAGCATCGTGAAGCGGAGGGCCGGCTCGTCGTGGAGCGCGCGCATGACCCGGGCGACCTCACCGGGCGCGATGCGCATCTCGGTCTCGTCGTGGCGCTGGCGGATCGGGCCGGTGAGCACGTCCGCGAAGCGCGTCTCGAGGCGGCTCTTCAGGAAGCGGTCCACCGCCTCACACCCCAGCCGGGACGGTCGGGCCGATCGCCCGGTCCGGCCAGTGTCCGCGGCGGTCCTTGACGATCTGCTGGAGCTTCATCATCCCGTAGATGAGGCCCTCGGGACGGGGCGGGCAGCCGGGGATGTACACGTCGACGGGCATGATCCGGTCGATGCCCTGGATCGTGGAGTAGCTGCGCTTGTAGCGGCCGCCCGAGCAGGTGCAGTCGCCCATCGCCACGCACCATTTCGGCTCCGGCATCTGCTCCCAGAGGCGGACGAGCGGGCCGGCCATCTTGGTCGTGCATGTGCCCGCCACGATGAGGACGTCGGCCTGGCGTGGGCTGGCCCGGAACGGGAACATCCCCCAGCGGTCCATGTCGTTGACGCTCGTGGCGGCCGACATCATCTCGATCGCGCAGCAGGCCAGCCCGGAGAGCAGCGGCCAGAGGCTGTTGGCGCGGACCAGGTCGAGCACGTAGTCGGCCTTGGTCGGGATCACCTCGAGCGCCCCGCCCCAGCGGGCGTTGTCGCGGCGGCCCGCGCCGGACGCCTCGACCTCGGCCAGGTGGGTGATGTCGTTCTGGCTGCCCGCGATGTAGGCGAGCGGGTCGCTCGACTGCCACAGGTCGTTGCGCACGACGATCGGCTTGACGAGCTCGCCCCCGCCCGGGACGACGGCCGGCACGTTCGAGGTGCGGGCGGCCCGGGTCGTGCGGCCGCTCCTTGCCCCGCCTCCGCCGTCCTTCACCGCCACGTGAGCACCCCCTTGCGCCAGGCGTAGGCGAGGCCGAGCAGGAGGATCCCCACGAAGATCAGCATGCTGATGAGGCCGCCCAGCAGCACGTCGCGGAAGACGAGCGCCCAGAGGTAGATGAAGATCACCTCGATGTCGAAGGCGACGAACAGCAGCGCGTAGATGTAGAAGCTCAGGCCGAAGCGGGCGTGGGTATCGCCGTAGGTGTCGATGCCGCTCTCGTAGGGCAGGCCCTTGTGGACGTCGCCGCGGTTGCGGTGCGAGATCAGCCAGGCCGCGCCGATGGTCAGGAACACGAAGGAGACCCCGGCGAAGGCGAACCCGACGATGTACCAGATCGCGGTCAAGGATCCTCACTTCGACGCGTGCGGCGCGCGGCACGGTCGTCGTCACTGGGCTTCGGGGGCGGTCCACCGCGAGTGGACCGTCAAGGCATTCTAGCAAAGGAGCCCGTTCGGGCGTGCTCGGCGGCGGGGTCGCCGGGCGGGGTCCGGAAGGGGCCCGGGAGCGGGCGGCGAGCGGCCCTCAGCCGGTTCCCGGACGCACCGGACATACGGACATCGCCCTATTGCCCGGCCCTTCCGTCGCGGCGCAGTCTGCACTCGCCGGGCACGGCACATAATCGGGGAGCGGAACGCGGACCTGCACGCGCGCTCGGCGCGATCCGCTCCCCGAGTCTGTCTCCTCCGGTCGTCGCGCCAGCCCACCACGCGGCGGGTCTTCCGTATGCCTCATACGGGCGCCCGTCCCCCAGCGGGCGCCCGTTCCCCTTTCTCAGGCTCGGACGCGGTATGTCAGGCCGCCCAGCGTCGTGTCGTCCGGCACGCCCCGCCCCAGGACGAGGACGCGGAATCCGCCGAGCGCTCGCGGATCGAGCAGCCGGGCGGCCGATGCGCGCAGGGCGAGGTAGGCCTCCGGTTCGACGTCGGGGTCGGCCTGGCGGGCCGCGAACAGGTCGCCGAAGCCCGAGCCGACGAGGAACTCCGCCTGGCTGGTGAGGCCCAGCGTGCGCCAGCCGTGGGTCGCGGCGGCCCGCTCGATCGCGGTGAAGTCCACGTGTGCCGTCAGGTCCTGGCGGCCGATCGCCACGTACGGATCGGCGTGGGCACGCTGGCCGCTGTAGGCGCGCAGGGTCCCGTCGTGCCGGGCCGGGCCGTAGAGCTCCTGCGCCGTGGCGCCGTAGTCGATGATCGTGGCAAATCCTTGCCCGATGCCGGCCGACATCTCTTCCACCCAGGGGTCGCTCGCGAGCCGGATCTCGGCCGCCTGGCCGTCCCGGAGCGCGATGCCTTCCGCCGCGAGGCGCCCGGCGAGGGCCGGCGTGGACGGCGCGGCTTCCTGGTCCTCGAAGCGATCGTGCGCCGCCGACCAGTCGACGAAGCGCTCGAGAAGGACGCCGTCACGCATGACCACGCGATGGACGGGCAGTGCGTCGAGGAACTCGTTGGCGAGGACGGCGCCGTCGAGTGGCGTGGCTTCCGGTTCGGCGCTCGGTTCCGCGAGCGCGGCGGCGAACCCGGCGGCTGCGAGGCGGTCCCGGATCCGTTCGACGCGCGCCGGGAGCAGCTCGACCGGTTCGTAGGCCACGGCGTCGAGGAGCCCGCTGCGATCGTCGGCCAGGCCGCGCAGGATCGTCTCGGCCAGGACGCCCGTGCCCGCGCCGTACTCGCGCAGGAGGAAGCGGGCCGGCCGGTCGAGCGCGCGCCATTGCTCGTCGAGCGCCCGGGCGAGGACCGCGCCGAAGATCGGGTGGAGCTCGGGCGCCGTGAGGAAGTCGCCGGTCCGGGTCGGCCGGTCGTCCTGCGTGGCGTAGTAGCCGTGGTCCGGGTCCGCCAGCGCGAGCTCCATGAACCGAGCGAACGTCATCGGCCCGTCGTTGGCGATCTCCGCGCGCATCCGCTCGACGAGGGCGGGGTTCGACGGCGGCAGCGGCCGGCGGTCCGGAGGGTCGTGGCGCAGCTCGGGGCGGATCTCCATCAGCCGCCGCGGCGCACGTGGAGCGCCAGGCGCACGCCGGGGCCGACGAGGCTGTGGCCGCCGAGCAGGATCGGGATCGGGGCGTCGAGGGCAGACCGCGTCAGCGCCTTGAGCCACGGGTCGAGGACGCGATCCGCCAGGAGGAGGTCCGATGCGAACCGGTCCTCCGGGCTCGGCCAGGCCGTTTCGTCCGAGCCGAGCCGGTGGGCCAGGAGCACGCGGCTGTCTACGAGGGCCGCGTCGCCGAGCTCGGCGAGCCGTGCCCCGAGCGCCTCGGGTCCGTCGCGGTCGAGGACGAGACCCAGGACGGAGCGGGGCGGCCGTGCCTTCGTCCCAAGCCCGTCTGCCTGCGCGAGGCGGGTGCTGGCGCGCAGGCCACGTTCCTCGACGAGCGCCCGAACGCGACTCGCGGTGTGCCGTTCGAGCCAGCGCAGGGACGCCGCGCTCGTCCGGCCGGCCACGACGAGCTCGGCCCGGCGGTCGGCAGCGACGCCGGCGATGGCCGGCCGGCGCTCGCGGACGGCGATCGAGAGCTCCGCCGGCAGCAGGCCCGGCCGCGTCAGCTCGACGTCGAGCGGACTGTCGAGGTCCATCTGGAGCCGCCATCGCCGCCGCACGTCGGCCACGGCCCAGCCGGCCCGCTCCTCGAGCCAGCGTGCCAACGCGTTATCGCCCGGCAGGTCCGGGATGGTCGGGAGCTCGTCGGCGCGAGCGATCGCGATCGCATCGGCCGAGTAGCGGTTGTTGGCGAGGGCTTCGTGCCCCGCGACTGAGGCCGCGCGGACGAACGCCCGACGGTCGGCCGGCGTGGCCAGCGGCAGGGAACCCGAGCCCAGCACGACCAGCCCGGTCGGCCTCCCGCGGACCTCGGCCAGGATCGCGCCGAGTCGAGCGCCGAACGGTGTATGGTCGGGCGGCCCGGCTTCGATGCGGACGTCGTCGGCTCCCGCGTCGCGAAAACCGGCCTCGTGCCGCTCGGCCACCGCCCGGCGGGCGTCGGCCAGGAGTCGCTCGAGCGGTCCTGCCGTCGGGCCGGGCTCCGGGTGCAGGATGCGGACGACGACGCGGGCCATCCGGCGAGTCTAGCGAGGGTCGAACGACCACCGATGGGCAGGGTCAGGGCGTACATCGGACTGGGGGCGAACCTCGGCGACGCCGAGGCGACGCTGGCTCGTGGGGTCCGCGCCCTGGCCGCGCTCCCCGGCGTTCGCCTCCGCGGCGTCTCCCGCCTCTACGTGACCGCTCCCTGGGGCGTGACCGACCAGCCCGAGTTCCGCAACGCGGTCGTGGCCCTCGACGTGCCGTCCGGCCCCGACCCGGAGACCGGCGCCGTGGCGCTCCTCGTCGCGCTCAAGTCGCTCGAGCGCGCGTTCGGACGCGCGGAGCGCGAGCACTGGGGGCCTCGCGAGATCGACCTGGACTTGCTGATATTCGGCCGGGCCCGGATCTCCGTTGATCGTCCCGCGGCGGGCCGCTCGGCTGACCCGGCGAAGGCGACCTGCCGCTCACGGTGCCCCACGCGGAGGCGGCGAACCGCCTGTTCGTGCTGGCTCCCCTGGCCGATCTCGCTCCCCGTCTCGTGCCGCCCGGCTGGCACGAGACCGTCGAGACCGCGCGACGTCGCCAGGCCGCTGCTCGAGGGCCCGGACGCGGTTCGCCCGGTCGGCCGTTGGGACCCCGCCACGTGGACGTGGCGGTAGCGGGCTACAGCCGGACGGCGGGCGGGCGGCTCCGGTCGAACATGTGGACCGTGTCGACGAAGCGGACCTGCTTCGTCCGGTAGGCCATCACGAGCGAGTGCGTGCGGGCGCCGCCGCCGAAGAACCGGACGCCCTTCGAGCAGGTCGCCGCTCGTCACGCCGGTCGCGGCGAAGACGAGGTGCTCGCCCGAGGCGAGGTCTTCGGTGTGATAGACCTTGTCCTCGTCCCCGTGGCCCATCCTGATCGCCCGCTGGCGCTCCTCGTCGTTGCGGAACCGGAAGCGGGCCTGGATCTCGCCGCCGAGGCAGCGCAGTGCCGCGGCCGTGATCACGCCCTCGGGCGCGCCGCCGATGCCCATGACCGCGTGGACGCCCGTGCCCGAGACGGCGCACGAGATCGCCGCCGACAGGTCGCCGTCGCTGATGAGCTTGATCCGGGCGCCGGCCTCGCGGACCTCGGCGATCAGCGCGTCGTGGCGCGGCCGCTCGAGGATGACCACCGTGATGTCCGAGACGCTCCGGCCGAGCGCCGAGGCGATCCGCAGCAGGTTCTCGGTCGGTGACATCCGGATGTCGACCTTGCCGGCCACGACCGGCCCGACGCACAGCTTCTCCATGTACGTGTCGGGCGCGTGGACGAGCCCGTCGCGCTCCGAGGCGGCCAGCACCGTGATCGCGTTCGCCTGGCCGTGGGCGACGAGGTTCGTGCCCTCGAGCGGGTCGACCGCGATGTCGATCTCGGCCGCGTTGCGCCGGCCCACCTTGTCGCGCCGGCCCACCTGCTCGCCGATGTAGAGCATCGGCGCCTTGTCGCGCTCGCCCTCGCCGATGACGATCGTCGCCGGCCATGTCGATCTCGTCCATCGTCCGGCGCATGGCCTCGGTCGCGGCCCGGTCCGCTCCGTCGCGGTCGCCCCGACCCATCGAGCGCGCCGATGCGATGGCGGCCGCCTCGGTGACCCGGACCATCTCCAGGGCGAGCAGCTGTTCGACCGCGTGCAGCGCCATCTAGTGCCGGAAGTGCCGGCGGCCGGTGAAGACCATCGCGAGGTGGTGGCGGTCGGCGACCTCGATGGCCATCTCGTCGCGGATCGAGCCACCTGGCTGGATGATCGCGGTCACGCCGGCGTTCGCCGCGGCCTGGATCCCGTCGGGGAACGGGAAGTACGCGTCGGAGGCCATGACCGCGAGCTTGGCCCGGTCGCCGGCCCGGCGCAGGGCGATCTCGACCGAGGTCTGGCGGCTGGCCTGGGCGGCCCCGATCCCGACCGTGGCGGCTCCCCGGGCGAGCACGATCGCGTTCGAGCGAACGTGGCGGACGGCCCGCCACGCGAAGAGCATGTCGGTCAGCTCCTCGAGCGTCGGCCGGCGCTTGGTCACGACGAGCAGCTGGCCCTTGTCGAGGCCGAGCTCGTCGAGCGTCTCGACCAGGAGGCCGCCGGCGACCCGCTTGAAGTCGAGCGACGCGATGCCGTAGTCGCGCAGGCCCTCGGTCGGGTCGGGCGGGATCGCGAGCAGCTCGAGCCCCGACTTCTCCTTGAGGAGCCCGATGGCCGATTCGCTGAATGACGGCGCCACGACCGCCTCGTAGCTGTTGGCCGCGATCTCACGGGCGGTCGCGCCGTCCAGCTCGCCGGTTCACGGCGACGATGCCGCCGAAGCTCGCCACGGGATCGGTCTCGAGGGCGCGCCGGTACGCCTCCACGAGCTCGTCGTGGGAGGCCAGGCCCACCGGGTCGGTGTGCTTGGCGATGACGACCGTGGCGCTCGTGTAGTCCTTGGCGATCCGGTAGGCCGCGTCGAGGTCGAGCAGGTTGTTGAACGACGGCGCGCCGCCCTGGAGCTGCTTGCCATCGGCCAGCGTCCCGCTCCGGTGGGTCGTCTCGCGGTAGAAGGCCGCCTGCTGGTGGGGGTTCTCGCCGTAGCGCAGGTCCTCCACCTTCTCGAGGACCATCGCGAGGCGCTGCGGGAAGGTCTTGCCGCCGACCTGGTTCAGGTACGCGGCGATCTCGGCGTAGTAGGCGGCGACGGCCCCGAAGGCATCGGCCGCCAGGACCTGGCGGAACTCGGCCGAGGCGCCACCGAACGAGCGCAGCTCCCGGACGAGCTGCCCGTAATGGCGGGTGCTGGCCACCGCGGCCACGCCGGCGCTGTTGCGGGCGGCGGCCATGAGCAGGGCGGCGCCGCCGACGTCGATCATCTCGATCGCCTCGTCGATCCCGACGAGCTTCGCGCCGACCTCCGGGGCGAACGGCTTGACGTTGACGACGACGATGTCGATGAGGCCGATGCCGTGCTCGGTCAGCTCCGCGAGCTGCGCGGCGACGTCGCGCCGGGCGAGGATGCCCGCGTAGACCGCCGGGTGGAATGTCTTGACCTGGCCGCCGACGAGCGGCGGCACGTTGGTCAGGTCCGAGACCGCGCCGACCTCGATGCCGTCCGCGGCCAGGTGCTCGCGCGTGCCGTCGGTCGCGAACACCTCGACGTCGAGGGCTCGAAGGTCGCGGGCAAGGATGGAGATCCCGTCTCGGTTCGCCACGGAGAGCAGGGCACGCAACCGGGCGGTCCTCCCGATGCCACGGTGAAGGGGCCGTTCCGTTCGTACCGGCGGCCGACATGCGGCGTGCGGGCTCGACCACCGGCGCCGTCACGATCTGACCGGAGTATACCCACAGTCCGTGGCATACTCGACCCCCCGCCGCCTCCCCGATGGGTCCCAGACCGCCCGTCGGGCCCGCGAATCAGGAGTCCACGACCGTGCACCTGCTCCCGTGGGAGTACATCTTCCAGCCGTTCAACGCCTTCAACTTCCACGACCTGTTCTGGCCGCTCACGGTCGGGTCGCTGTTCTGGGTGACGGCCACGATCGTGCTCTACAACGTCCGGACCCGCCGCTTCCACGGCCACGCCCCGTACCTCGACATGTACGAGTGGCTCCTGTGGACGGGCTTCATCACGTTCAGCCTCGTCCTGATGTACGCGGTCTTCGCGTTCGACTTCTTCTTCGTGCCGATCACCCTGATCATCGGGGTCGCGACGCTCGTGTGGGTCCGCTTCCGGCGCTTCCCGCCGATCTTCGCGGTGTACGAGACGCGCCTGGCCAAGATGCGCTACTTCACGCGGTCGAAGTACGCCCACCCCGAGGCCACGATCCGGCCGAAGCCGACGCCCCGGTCCACCCGCGTGCGGGTCGCGCCGTCCAAGCGGACGCGGAAGCGCCGCTAGGCGCCCGGCGCGAGGCCCGCGGCGGATCGGCGGACGGCGGCTGCGATGGAGGTCGTCCGCTTCGGCGTCGGGAACCGGCGGCCCGAGGGCCCGCCCGGCACGGTGGGCATCACCGGCCAGGTCATCCACACCGACGGGCGCGGCGTCGTGAGCGAGCTCGCGTTCGCCCGAAACGCACGGATCGAGCCCCATTCGAACCCCAACACGACCTGGTTCGTGGTGATCGAGGGCGGCGGCTGGGTCGCGGTCGGCGAGGAGCGCGCCAGGGTCTATGCCGGCGAGGCGGTGCTGTGGCCGGCCTCGATCCCGCATGCGGCCTGGACCGACATCACCGAGATGCGGGCGATCGTCGTGGAGTACGCCGGCGCCGACGACAAAGGCCTCGGGGTCATCGATGGGACGGCCCGGCCCGCCATCGGCGCGCCGGTCGTGAAGGTCGAGGGAGGCCTGGCCGATCGCGCTCGATCGACGGACGCCACGACCCGGGAGGGTGAGCCCTACTAGGGTTCGGTCGGGGCCAGGGGTTCGGGGGCGGTGACCTGGGTCGCGTCGGCGCCTTCGAGGACGGCACCGAGCTGGCCGAGGATCCGGGCGGTGGCGCCCCAGACGTGGAGGCCGTCGATCCGGTAGCCGCCGTAACGCAATGGCCAGTCGCGGATCGTCCGCTCCACGACCTCGATCGGCGCGTCCGGCAGGAACGCGGCAAGGGGCGGCTCCAGGATCCGGGCCACCTCGTCGGGCGACGGGGTGAGCACGGGCCGGCGTGCCGCGATCGCCACGACCGGGCGTGATCCGGAAGTCGCTCACGGGGATCCAGACCGTGCCGAGATGGCCGACGACGCGCACCCCGGCCGCGATTGCGTCCAGGCCGACCTCCTCGGCCGCCTCGCGCAGCGCGGTCGCGGCGTCGTCGGCGTCCTCCGGCTCGGCCTTGCCGCCCGGGAAGCTCACCTCGCCGCTGTGGAACCCGTCATACGACGGCCGCTCGGTCAGCACGAGCCGCGCCTCGCCGCCGGGCCCCGGGAAGATGAGGACGAGCACGGCCGCCGCGCGGGCAGTCGACGGCGGGTCGAGGCGCGGACGCAGCCGCCCGTCCGTGAACGTGGGCATGAGCACGTCCGGACCTTCGGGCAGCTGGCCCGGGAACGTCGCAAGCGTGCTCAGCCGTTCGACAGCCGCGGAGTAGCGCACCGGGGCATCCTAGCCGCCACTCGATGTCGGGCGGAGCTAGCGGCCCGCCGCGCTCGGTGCATGGTCGCTCCGAGCACAACGGTGGCTGACAGGGGCATCGGCGCGCCGTCGGATCGAGGCCGGGGGACCGTCCGCGAGCACGGCCGGACGCTCAGAACTCGGCGAAATGGGCCCGACACTCCCGGTCACGTGCGCTTACCGCCCGCCAAGAGCTCGCAGCGTCCATGCAGCCGACACCGAGACGCCTAGGGGCTTGGCCCGACCGATGACGGCCAGGCCGTCATATCCACGGCAACAGGAGCGTTAGGGCCGGACTCGAGCCTCCACGGGGGTCGATCCGAACGTGGCCGTCGACGCCTAGGCGCCGAAATGCGCCCTTATGGGTGCCCTTCCCGCCGATATGACGAGGTGGCCGTCACGGCAGGCGCCAAGGCGCCCCGCCACCCGCCCCACCAGCCGCCAACCTCAGTTGACGAGCTCGGGCCGCTCCTTCTCGGACTTCTCGTCGATCTCGGGCAGGTCCATCGGGGAGCGCCGGCCGCCCTTCGCGCCGGCGCCCGCCGGCGTCCGGCCGGCCGACCGCGCGTCGCGCCGCTCGTTCGTGTCCACGGCCACCGTCGAGCGGTCCGTCGTGAACACGATCGTCCCGCCGATGACGTCGGCGTCGGCCACGATCCGGTCGCCCGGATGGAACTCGCCCTGGAGGAGCGCCCGCGCGAACGGGTTCTCCACGAGCCGCTGGATCGTCCGCTTGAGCGGCCGCGCCCCGAACGCCGGGTCGTGCCCCTCGCGGGCGATGAGCGAGCGGGCCGCGGGCGTGAGCTCGAGCGTCAGGTCCTGCGAGGCGAGCCGCTTCGCGAGGTCGGCCAGCAGCAGGTCGACGATCGCGATGAGGTCCGCATCGGTCAGGGCGTGGAACACGATGATCTCGTCCACCCGGTTGAGGAACTCGGGCCGGAACTGCAGCCGGAGCGACTCGATGACCTGCGACTTCATCTCCTCGTAGGCCTCCGCGCCCGCCTTGTCGCCGCGACCGGCGAACCCGGCGATGAACTGCGAGCCGACGTTGCTGGTCATGATCACGACGGTGTTCTTGAAGTCGACCGTGCGGCCCTGGCCGTCGGTCAGCCGCCCGTCGTCGAGCACCTGGAGCAGGACGTTGAACACGTCCGGGTGCGCCTTCTCGATCTCGTCGAGCAGGATCACCTGGTACGGCCGGCGGCGGACCGCCTCGGTCAGCTGGCCGCCCTCCTCGTAGCCCACGTAGCCCGGGGGCGCGCCGACGAGCCGCGAGACCGCGAACTTCTCCATGTACTCGCTCATGTCGATGCGGACCATCGCGTTGTCGTCGTCGAACATGAACTCCGCGAGCGCGCGGGCGAGCTCGGTCTTGCCGACGCCCGTCGGACCGAGGAACAGGAACGAGCCGATCGGCCGGCGGGGGTCCTTGAGCCCGGCCCGGGCCCGGCGGACCGCGTCGGACACGGCTTCGATGGCCTCGTCCTGGCCGACGACCCGCTCGTGGAGGCGCTCCTCCATGTGGACGAGCTTGGCGGTCTCGCCCTCGAGCAGCTTCGTGACGGGGACGCCCGTCCAGGCCGCGACGATCTCGGCGATGTCGTCGGCGCCGACCTCCTCCTTGAGCAGGCGGCCGGGCCCCTGGAGCGTCGCCAGCGCGGCGGCCTGCTCCTGGAGCCGGGTCTGGAGCTCGACGAGCGTCCCGTACTTGAGCTGGGCCGCCGTGCCGTAGTCGGCCTCTCGCTCGGCCTGCTCGATCCGGGTCTGGAGCCCTTCGAGCTCGGACTTGGTCGCCCGCATCGCCTGGATGGCCGTCTTCTCGGCCTCCCAGCGCTGCTTCATCGCGTCGGCTTCCTCGGCGATGTCGGCGAGCTCCCGCTCCAGGGCCTCGAGCCGCGCCTTCGACGCGTCGTCCGATTCCTTGCGCAGCGCCTCGCGCTCGATCTCGAGCTGGATCCGCCGCCGCTCGAGCTCGTCGAGGGCGAGGGGCATCGAGTCGATCTCCATGCGCAGGCGGCTGGCGGCCTCGTCCACGAGGTCGATGGCCTTGTCGGGCAGGAACCGCTCGGTGATGTAGCGGTCCGAGAGCGTGGCCGCGGCGACCAGCGCCGAATCGGTGATCCGGACCCCGTGGTGGACCTCGTAGCGCTCACGCAGGCCGCGCAGGATCGAGATCGTCTCCTCGACCGTGGGCTGGTCCACGACGACCGGCTGGAAGCGCCGCTCGAGCGCGGCGTCCTTCTCGATGTACTTGCGGTACTCGTCGAGCGTCGTCGCGCCGATCGTGTGCAGCTCGCCCCGGGCGAGCATCGGCTTGAGCAGGTTGGAGGCGTCCATCGCGCCTTCGGCGGCGCCGGCCCCCACGACCGTGTGGAGCTCGTCGATGAACAGGATGATCTGGCCCTCGGCGTCCTTGATGTCCTTCAGGACGGCCTTGAGACGCTCCTCGAACTCGCCCCGGAACTTCGCACCCGCGATGAGCGCACCGAGGTCGAGCGAGACGACCCGCTTGTCCTTGAGCGTCTCCGGGACGTCGCCCCGGACGATGCGCTGGGCGAGGCCCTCGGCGATGGCCGTCTTGCCGACGCCCGGCTCGCCGATGAGGACGGGGTTGTTCTTCGTCCGTCGCGACAGGACCTGGATGACCCGCCGGATCTCCTCGTCCCGGCCGATGACCGGATCGAGCTTGCCCGCCCGGGCCTCGGCGGTCAGGTCGCGCCCGTACTTCTCGAGCGCCTGGTACGTGCTCTCGGGGTTGGCCGAGGTGACCCGCTGGCCGCCCCGCACGCCCTGGAGCGCGCCCAGGATCGCCTCGCGTCCGGCGCCGACCTTCTCGAGCAGCGCCTGGGCCTCGCCGCCCACCTCGGCGACGCCGAGGAGCAGGTGCTCGGTCGAAACGTAGTCGTCGGACAGCCGGCGCGCCTGCGCCTGGGCCAGCTCGATGACCCGCTTGGCCCGCGGGTCCACCGAGAGCGACCCGCCCTCGATCCGCGCCCGGCGGGCGAGCGCCGCGGCGATCTCGCCGCGCAACCCCGGCAGGTCGACGCCGAGCCGGCGGAGCGTCTCGGCCGGGACGCCGTCGTCCGGCTCGATGAGCGCGGAGAGGATGTGCTCCGCGTCGAGGATCGGGCTGTGCAGGCCCTGGGCGAGCTCCTGGGCGTGGACGATCGCCTCCTGCGCCTTTTCGGTAAATCGGTCGAGTTGCATGACTGTCCCTAGGTTACGTCGTTGGTGCCGCGGTGCCGATCAGGGCGTCGTGGCGCGTGGGTCTGGCTGGTCCACGAGGTCGAGGAAGGCCTTGGCGGCCGCCTCGGCTTCGGGCGAGAGCTTGGTCGGGATGGCGACGCGGACCTTGGCGTACAAGTCGCCGGCGCCGTCGCCCTTGAGGCGGGGCATCCCCTGGCCCTTGAGCCGGAACACCCGGCCGGTCTGGGTGCCGCGTGGGATCGTCAGCAGGACCTTGCCACGGAGCGTGCTGACCGGCACTTCGCCTCCGAGCAGCGCCTCGCGGAGGCTGATGACGAGCTCGCGGTGGAGGTCCGCGCCGTGCCGTGTGAAGACCGCGTGGGGCTTGACCTTCGTGACCACGAACAGGTCCCGGCCGCCGCCGCCCCGGCCGGCGATGCGGATCCTGCTGCTGGTGTCCACGCCGGGCGGGATGTTCACCTCGAGCCGCTTGCCGTCCACCTCGACGAGGCGCTTGGTGCCGTGGAACGCCTCCTCGAGGCTGATCTCGGCCTCGGCCTCCACGGACCCTCCCGAGCGTGACCGCCCGGCGGACGAGCTGGGGCCCACGTCAGGCCCGTCGAAGCTCATCTCGCCGAGGAGCTCTTCGAACGACGGCCCGGCCGACCCGGCCGCGGCACGCCGACGGGCGCCCGCATTCCGGGTCGAGGCGTCCTGTGGCTGGCCGACGTCGCCTCCGGTGAAGAACATCCGGAAGAAATCGGAGAATCCGCCGGCGTCGGCGGACCGGAACTCGTAGCGGACGTTGCCGCCGGCGGTCCCGCTGCGGGTGCCGCCACCCCCGAACCCGGCGTACGGTCCGCCGGGTCCGAAGGGGTCGCCGCCCCCGGCGCCCGCCGAGGAGTAGCGCTCCCAGTTGGCGCCAAGGGTGTCGTACTTGGCGCGCTTCTCGGGGTCCGAGAGGACCTCGTTGGCTTCGTTGATGTCCTTGAACCGCCGCTCGGCCGTCTTGTCCCCCGGCTTGACGTCCGGATGGACCTCACGGGCGAGCTTGCGGAAGGCCTTCTTGATCTCGGCCTGGGAGGCCGTCCGGGGCACTCCCAGGGTCTGGTAATAGTCCTGGTATTCCATCACGGGCCCTCCGTCCGCCCGGGCGGACCGGACGTGCCCAGCGTCAGCCCAGTGGCCGCGCCCGCCGTCCCTGCCCGCCCGCCGTCCGGACCGGCGCGACGATGACCGTCGGCTGGTCCGGTGTCGGGAAGGTCGGGCGCCGGACCGGGCCGCTCGGCTCGTCGGGCTCACCCTTCTTGGTCGGCTCCGGCTTGGTGGCTGCCGGCGTTGCCTTCGGCGTCAGGGCCACCGGCTTGCGCCGGAGCGCGGCGTCGAGCGCCTGCTCCGACGAGTCGACCGGGATGATCTTGATCTGCTTGCGGATCTCCTCGGGGATGTCCCGAAGGTCCTTCTCGTTCTTGCGCGGGATGATCACGATCTTGGCGCCCGAGAGGTGCGCCGCGAGGATCTTCTGCTTGAGCCCGCCGATCGGCAGGACCCGGCCCCGGAGCGTGATCTCCCCGGTCATCGCCACGTCCTTGCGGACGGGGATGCCCGTGAAGGCGCTCACCATCGCGGTGGCCATCGTGATCCCGGCGGACGGTCCGTCCTTGGGAGTCGCGCCGGCCGGCACGTGGATGTGGAGCGTGTTCTTCTCGAAGACCTCGCGCTCGATGCCCAGCGCGGCCGCATGGCTGCGGATCCACGACAGGGCGGCCCGGGCGGACTCGCGCATCACCTCGCCGAGCTGGCCGGTGAGGACGAAGTCCTCCTTGCCTTCCATGAGCACGACCTCGATGGCGACGACGTCGCCGCCGACCTCGGTCACGACCAGGCCGGTCGCGGACCCCACCTGGTCCTCGGGCTCGAGCTCGCCGTACTCGAACCGCGGCGGGCCCAGGTACTCGTCGAGCTTCTTCATGTCGACGATGGTCTTGCGCTTGCGGCCCTCGGCGACGGCCCGGGCGACCTTGCGCATGATGTTGGCGATCTCGCGCTCGATGTTCCGGACGCCCGCCTCGTGGGTGTACGCCTGGACGATCTCGAGCAGCGCGTCGTCGGTGATCTCGACGTGCTTGGCCTTGAGGCCGTGGTTCGTCATCTGCTTGGGGATGAGGAAGCGGCGGGCGATGCCGACCTTCTCCTTCTGCGTGTAGCCCGGCAGCTGGATGATCTCCATCCGGTCGCGCAGGGGCGCAGGGATCGGGTCGAGCAGGTTGCCGGTCGCGATGAAGAGCACCTTGCTCAGGTCGAACGGCACCTCCAGGTAGTTGTCCTGGAAGCTGTTGTTCTGCTCCGGGTCGAGGACCTCGAGCAGGGCGCTCGAGGGGTCACCCCGGAAGTCCATGCCGATCTTGTCGACCTCGTCGAGCATGAAGACCGGGTTGTTCGTGCCGCCCGTCTTGATGTTCTGGATGATCCGGCCGGGAAGGGCGCCGATGTAGGTCCGGCGGTGGCCGCGGATCTCCGCCTCGTCGTGGATGCCACCCAGGCTCATCCGGACGAACTTGCGGCCCATCGCTCGCGCGATGCTCTTGCCGAGGCTCGTCTTGCCGACGCCGGGAGGCCCGACGAAGGCCAGGATGGGACTGCGGATCGTGTCCGCCAGGGTGCGCACCGCGAGGTACTCGAGGATGCGTTCCTTGATCTTCTCGAGGCCGTAGTGGTCCTCGTCGAGGATCTTGGCGGCCTCCTTGATGTCGAGGAGGTCGTCGCTGGACACGTTCCAGGGCAACCCGACGAGCCAGTCGACGTAGGTGCGGATGACGCCGACCTCCGGGCTGGCCGAGGGGATCCGGCTCATCCGGTCGATCTCCTTGATCGCCCGGGTCTTGATCTCCTCCGGCATGCCGGCGGCCTCGACCTTGTCCCGCAGCTCGTTGATCTCGGCCTGCTGGGGGTCGTCCTCGCCCAGCTCGCGCTGGATCGCCTTGAGCTGCTCGCGCAGGATGTACTCGCGCTGGGTCTTGTCCATCTCGGACTTGACTTCGTTCTGGATGCGGCCCTTGAGCTCGAGGATCTCGACCTGCCGGGCGAGGAACCCGCTCACGAGCTTGAGGCGCTCGACGACGTCGACCGTCTCGAGCAGCTCCTGGCGCTGCTCGGTCGACATGTCGGGGCTGTACGCGACCATGTCGGCCAGGAGCCCGGGCTCGCTGATGTTGCGCGCGGCGACCGCGGCCTCGGGCGGCACCGGCGCCCCGTTGGCGACGTACTGCTCGATCTGGGCCTGGACCGTGCGCATGAGCGCTTCGACCTCGACGTCGGCCGGGGACTCGTCGCTCAGCTCTTCGACGATCGCGGTGATGTGCGGGCTGGTGGACTCGAAGGAGTGCACGCGGATCCGGCTCTGGCCCTGGACGATCGCCCGGACGGTCCCGTCCTGGAGCTGCACGACCTGGGCGATCTTGGCCAGCGTGCCGACCTCGTACAGCTCGGCCGGCTGTTCGATGTCTTCCTGCTCGGCCTGGCGCTGGGTGACGAGGGCGATGGGTCCGCCGAGGGCGACGGCGGCGTTGAGCGCATTGACGCTCTTCTCGCGGCCGACCTGGAGCGGCACGATCATCTCCGGGAAGATGACCGTCTCCCGGAGCGCGACGAGGGGCAGCTCACGCCGGCCGGTCGGCTTCGCTTCGGTCGCACTGGCCTTCGGCTTCTTGGCGGTTGGCTGCGTTTCGTCCGGGTTGGACGGGCGGTCGGCCATCAGAATCTCCTGTCGTTCGTGGCGGGCGTACCTGCCACCTGCGTAGTGTCACGTCGGGAGGCGCTCCCGACCAGTGGTGAAATCATTCGGTCTCGGCTTGGGGAGTAGCGGCGGCGGCATCGCGGTCGCGAGCGGCCATCCCCTCATCGAAGAGCACTTCGAGGATCCGTTTCCCGAGGCGCTCCTCGAGCTCGAACAGGAGCCGGATCCCGGCCAGGTTCACGCCCCGGTCGCGGGTGAGGTGGCGGATCCAGAGGACCCGCCGGATATCGTCTTCAGAGTAGAGCCGGATGTTCGTGGGCGTCCGCGCCGGGCAGACCAGACCCTCGTCCTCGTAGATCCGCAACGTGCGCGGATGAACGCTGACGATTCCGGCGGCCACACTGATGACGTAGACCGGTCGCGAATCGTCACGATCCGTGCGGCGCCACGCCATCGGCTCAGGAGCCTCCGACATGGTTGGACGGGTGGGTGACGGTCAGGTTACCGGACATGCACGCAGTCTAAAACCCTGACAATGGCGTTGTCAAGGTTTTTGTAGGGCCGGGTGGCGCGGCGAGTCGACGAGTGTGCCAGGGTTGCCCCGCGCAGGTCGGGGCGCCGCGGGTCCCGCCTGGGGCCCAGGGCGAAACCTGGCCAGACTCGCACCCGAGGGGAATTCGCCAGGTTATGGCCGCGGATCGGCCTGGTGCAGACGGCCGGCGCTCACGAATCGTGCTCAGCGCACGCCCGCGGCAGCCCCTGGACGGGCCCGATGATGGCCCGAAGCCTTCCCGTGGTGCAAGTTTGGCCATCGGATCGCCCATCGGGCATCGAGCAATCTGATCCCCGCCAGATGTTCTCCACGGGAGCCTTGGGCGGGTCCGAGCGACGATTCGAAGAAGGGCCGCAAGATTCGTGCTCGGGAGTGGCGCCTGCGAGCGGCCGGAGCCCCTTTCGCGGCGTCGACTCGGCCTAAGGTTCTCGCCGGGAACATTTGGCGGGAAGCGGCAGCGTGGAGCCGCCGCGCCCGAGCCGCCACCCCCCACGCGCCGTCAGGCGACGGGCGCCTCGAGGTCGCCGATGAGCTGGCCGTGCAGCGCGGCTTCGCACTCGGCCCGACCGATCGCGATCACCTTGTCGCCCTCGTTCAGGACCGTATCGGGGCGGATCGGGACCGCCCGGCCGTCGCGCACGATCGCGAAGAGCGCACAGCCCTCGGGGATCGTCAGGTCGCCCGCGGAGCGCCCGATCGCCGGCGAACCCGCCTGCAGGGGCGCTTCGATGATCTCGAGGTCCGACTCGCCCAGGGTGCCCAGGTGCAGGAGCTCGTGGACCGGGATGTCCTGCTCGATGGAGCCGAGGACCATCCGGGTCGGGCTGATGAGCTCGTCCACGCCGAGATGCTTGAACAGCGCCTCGTTCTTGGGGTTGTTCACCCGGGCGATCGTCCGCGGGACGTCGAAGTGGTGCTTGGCCATCTGGCAGATCACGAGGTTGTCCTCGTCGTCGCCGGTGACCGCCGCCACGATGTCGGCCCGGTTCGCGCCGGCCTCGCCGAGGTACTTGCCCTCGCAGCCGTCGTGGGCGATGACGATCGAGCCGATCTCGTCGGCGATCTGCTCCGCGCGCGCCTTGTCCTTCTCGAGCAGCACGACCTCGTGGCCGGCCTGCACGAGCTCCTTGGACAGGTAATAGCCGACCTTGCCGCCGCCGACGACGAGCACGAACATGGCTCAGGCCTCCTGGGTCGTTGTCTGGGCCGCGGCGGATCCCGCCACGATGCCGCCCGCGCCGGACGGCATGGTCGAGCCGCTCGATGGCATGGTCGTGCTCTCGCTCGCGACGTCGGCTGCGACGCCCTCGCCGTGGTCGCCGGGATGGTGGCCGGTCGCCTCCTGGACGCCGCGGATCGTGCCGCCGCCCAGGCCTGTGAAGCCCATGATCGCGTCGAGCATGAGGTCGGTCCGGCAGATCGTGGCCAGACCGAGCGCCGCGTACGCCTCGGCCCGCAGCGGGTCGTTGACCTTGGCCACGACCTGGGCGACGCCGAGCGCCTCGGTGGCCAGCTGGGCGGCCATCACGTTCCGGTTGTCGCCCTCGGTGAGGGCCAGGAACAGGTCCGCGCCCTCGACCCCGGCCCGCCGGAGCATGTCCTCGTCCGTGCCGTCGCCCCGGACCGCGTTGCCCTTGAACGAGCTCTCGAGCTTGTCGAAGGCCGCCGTCGTCCGGTCGATGATGATGACCTCGTGGCCGGCCCGGTCGAGCGCCTCGGCCACGGCGGCGCCGACGCGCCCGCAGCCGACGATGACCGTCTTCATGCTGTCTCCTCGGGGATGGGTTCACGCACGACCCACACCGTGCATCGAGCGTTCTTCAGGCAATAGGGGATGGTCCGGCCGATCGCGAAGTCGCCACCGAAGCGCTTGCGATACGGGAGGCCGAGGACGAGCAGGTCGGCGTCCCGCTCGGTCGCCTCGTCGACGAGTGCCGCCCCGACGTCCCGTGCCTGGAGCAGGACCGCCTCGACGGAATAGTGGTTCTCCTCGGCCGTCTCCTCGGCCAGGTCGAGGATCTGCTGGATCGCCTCCGACCGGCCCGCCACGTCGGCATCGAGGGGCATCGTCCAGTCGATCTCGACGACGTGGACCGCCACGAGCTTGGCTTTGGAGGGTCGGGCGAGGTCGATGGCGAGGCGGACGATCCGGCCGTCGCTGGGGCCTCCGGACAGGGCGATGACCGCTCGCCGGAAGTCCCCCTGTTCTGGATTGGGCACCGGGTGGAGTGCTCCGACGCTGGGGAGAGCGTGTCGTTGACGCGGGTCGATTCTCGGGTTTTGCTGGTTGCGCGGGGTTCATGGGGTTCAGCGCCGGTGACGATACCACCTGTCCCGATGCTTCGGGTCACCGCTACGAACGGCCAGGCGGCTCCGGTCCGGGCCCGCGCCCCGCCCCAACATCCGCGCCTGCATCCGCGCCGGCGTCGGGACCCGGTTCGGCTGGCTTGGCCCGGTTCTCGAAGATCGGGTCCTCGCGGCGGTACGGGACGTTGACCACCACGGTGTGGGGCCGGCCGAGCAGCGCGGTCCGGAGGCGCTTGGCCGACTGGTTGTAGAGGATCCGCTCCCACCAGTGGCGCGCGACGTACTCGGGGACGACGACGAACGTGATCGGCGCCTGGCGGCCGGCCGGCCAGCCCGAGTCGAGCACGTCCAGGTACGCCACGAGCGGCCCAACGAGCGCGCGGTAGGGCGACTCGACGATCACGAGCGGGACTCCCGGCACCTGGTGCTGCCAGCGCTTGCGCATGTCGGCGGCCAGCTCAGGGTCCTCCGAGATGTAGACCGCCCGGACGTCCTCGCTGATCGAACGGCCCACGTTGATCGCCTGGACGACCGCCCGATTGATCGTCGGCACGGGGACGACGACCCGTTCGTCGCGATGGGGCGGCCGCACGATCTTGTCGGGGCTCATCGCGAGCTGGCGGGCCGCCGCTCCGTACTGGCGGTGGATGAACAGGAAGATCGCGACCTCGATCGGGATGAGGACGATCACGAGGTAGGCGCCCGGACGTGAACTTGACCGAGGCGACGACGACGCAGCACGACGCCGGTGAGCAGGGCCCCGATGCCGTTGATGCTCGCCCGCCACCACCAGCCGGTCTCGCGGACCCGCCGCCAGTGCCGGACCATGCCCACCTGGCTGAGCGTGAAGCACACGAACACCCCGACCGAGTAGAGCGGGATCAGCAGGGTCGTCACGCCGCCGAAGATGATCAGGAGCAGGCAGGCGATGCCGGCCAGCACGACGATGCCCCAGTTGTAGGCGAGCCGGTCGCCCCGGAAGCCGAACTGGCGGGGCATGTAGCCGTCGTCGGCCAGGATCGCCGCGAGGCGCGGAAACGCGTTGAAGCTCGTGTTCGCCGCGAGGAACAGGATCAGCGCGGTCGCGATCTGGAACACGTAGAACAGCGGACCGGTGCCGAAGGCCGTGGTGGCGACGATGGATACGACCGACGGGCGCGCCGTTGAGCGACGGGATGACGTCGTAGGCGTGGGCGACGATCGTGAGGCCGATGAAGATGATGCCGAGGAGGATCGACATCGAGGTCAGGGTGTTGGCGGCGTTCTTCGCCTCGGGCGGCTTGAACGCCTGGACCCCGTTGGCGATCGCCTCGACGCCGGTCAGGGCGACCGAGCCCGAGGCGAAGGCCTTGAGGAGCAGGAACAGGCCGAGGGCCTCCGTGCCGAGCGGCTCCGCGTTGGGCTGGCGGGGCAGCGGATGGGCCTCGCCGGTCACGATATGGACGATCCCGCTGGCCACGATGAACATCGCCAGGGCCAGGAAGACGTACGTCGGGACGGCGAAGATGTTGCCCGACTCGCGCAGGCCGCGGAGGTTGCCGATCGTGATCAGGACGACGGCGAGGATCCCGATCTCGACCCGCAGCCCGGCGATCCCCGGGGCGATCGAGAAGATCTGGTCGAGGGCGGACGACGTCGAGACGGCGACCGTCATCACGTAGTCGATGAGCAGCGCCCCGGCGGCGATCAGGCCGAGCATCGGGGTCAGCTCCGAGCGAGCCACGGCGTATGCGCCGCCGCCGCCCGGGAAGGCGCGG
Organism: uncultured Chloroflexia bacterium; assembly: GCA_963849405.1. Lineage (GTDB taxonomy): Bacteria > Chloroflexota > Limnocylindria > Limnocylindrales > CSP1-4 > C-114. The sequence continues at coordinate 19,662 of CAWKHG010000005.1, read as the reverse complement.
GTGACCTGGCGATAGCTCAGGGCGACCATCGCGAGCATCACTGCGATCGCGACGGCGATCTCGATCGAGACGAGCAGAGCCGCCGCGCCGGCCAGGATGAGGACGCGCAGGATCTCCTCGGTCGCGTAGGCCGACGAGCTGATCGCGTCGGAGCTGAAGATGGCCAGGGCCTTCTTCTTGGAGAGCCGCTCGCCCATCTCCTCTTCGCTGGCCAGCGGCCGCCCGAGCGTGATCGCGCTGAGCCTGGCCAGGAACCGGCCGGCCGGCGTGCGGGGCCGGCTCGCCGCGGCCTTGGCCACGAGCGACCCCTCGCCAGTGAACCGGAAGAACTCGGCGTGGGGCCGTTCGACGCGCACGCGCCGGTCGGCGATCTTGCGGCCCTTGAGCGGTCGACGGCTGGCGCCCGGGTCGCCGGGCTTCTTCAAGTCAGTGCTCCCGGCGGTACGGCACGTCCGCGATCACCGTGTGCTCCCGGCCGACCAGTACCGACTTCAGGCGGCGGGCCTGCTGGTTGTAGAGGATCCGCTCCCACCAGTGGCGGGCGACGTACTCGGGCAGGACGACGATCGTGATGGGCGCCTGCTGGTCGGCCGGCCACGCCGAGTCGAGCACGTCGAGGTAGGCCACGACCGGCCCGATGACGCGTCCGGAACGGGGACTCGACGATGACCAGCGTGACGCCGGGGAACTGGCGCACCCAGCGGCGGCGGAGCGTCATTGCCCGCTTCGGGCTCGGTCGTCACGAAGACCGCCCGCAGGTCGGGGCTCAGGGTCCGCCCGAAGTTGATGGCCTGGACGACGGCCCGGTTGATGCCGTTCACCGGGATGACCACGCGCTGCTCCCGATGCGGCCCGACGAACACGACGTCGTCGGGGACGGCCAGCTCCTGCGCCTGGTCGTCGTACTCCCGGCGGATGAGGCGCATCCCCAGCACGAGCAGGGGGATGAGCACGATCACGATGAGTGACTGGGGAGCCTTCGCCGCCGCCACGACGACGAAGACGCCGGCCGTCAGGACGCAGCCCGTCGCGTTGATCGCCAGGCGACGGCGCCAGCCCGGATCGCGCGTGCGCAGCCAGTGCTTGATCATCCCGGCCTGGCTGATCGTGAAGTCGATGAACACGCCGACGGCGTAGAGCGGGATCAGCAGGTGCGTCTCGCCGCCGAAGGCGATGACGAGCAGGGCCGCGACGACGCCCAGGATGACGATCCCGGAGGTGAACGCCAGGCGGTCGCCCCGGAAGCTGAACTGGCGGGGCATGAACCCGTCCTCGGCCAGGATCGCCACGAGCCGGGGGAAGGCGTTGAAGCTCGTGTTCGCGGCCAGGAACAGGAGCAACGCGGTGAAGGTCTGGAACAGGTAGAAGCCGATCGAATCGGCCCCGTAGACGCGGGCGGCGACCTGGGAGATCACCGTCGCCTTCTCGGGCAGGTCGACGTGGGTCACTCCGAAGTTGACGGCAAGGAACGTGATCCCGATGAACAGGATGGCGAGCAGGCCGGCCATCACAGCCAGCGTCGTGGAGGCGTTCTTCGCCTCGGGCGGCTTGAAGGCCGGGACGCCGGTCGCGATCGCCTCGGTGCCCGTCAGGGCCACCGCGCCCGCGGCGAAGGCCCGGACGATGAGGAGGACCCCCACGGTCTCGGGCACCTGGCCGACGCCGGCGCCCAGCGTCTGCGCAAAGCCCGTGCCTTCGTGGAAGAAGATGATCCGCACCGATCCGATGGCGATCATCAGGAGCGCGCTGCCCACGAACAGGTACGTCGGGACGGCGAAGATGTTGCCCGACTCGCGCAGCCCGCGCAGGTTGCCGAGGGTGATGAGGGCGATCGCCAGGACGCCGATGATCACCCGCTCGTCCGAGCAGCTCCGGCACGGCCGAGGTGATCTGCTCGACCGCCGATGACGTGGACACGGCGACCGTCATCACGTAGTCGATGAGCAGGGCGCTCGCAGCGACCAGCGACGCGGCCCGGCCGAAGTTGCGCTTCGACACCGAGTACGAGCCCCCGCCCGTCGGGTACGCGATGCAGACCTGGCGGTAGCTGAGGGCGACGAAGCCCAGCAGGCCGGCGATCGCGATGCTGACGGGCAGCCCGAAGACGAGCCCAGCCGCCCCGGCGAGGATGAGGACCCGCAGGATCTCCTCGGTCGCGTAGGCCGAGGAGCTGATCGCGTCCGAGCTGAAGATCGCCAGCGCCTTGGTCTTCGAGAGCCGCTCGCCGATCTCCTCCTCGTTCGCCAGCGGCCGGCCGAGGAAGATCGTCCGGAGCTTGGTGATGAACCGTCCGGCCGGAGTCAGGGGGCGATCGACGGAAGCCTTGGCCACGAGCGATCCCTCGCCCGTGTAGCGGAAGAACGGCGCGTGGGGCCGCTCGATGCGCACGCGCCGATCCGCGATCTTGCGTCCCTTCAGTGGCTGCTTGCCGCCGTCCGTGCCCATTGCTCAGACGCCGATCGAGAGGCGGACGATGAGCCGCGGCGGCAGGCCGGCGAGCATCATCGCGCGCTGGGTCGCCGCGACGTCGTACTCGGTCCGGTGCCAGGTGACCGTCGCGGCCGCGGTGTCCAGGAGGGCCCAGCCGGCGGCGGGGATCCCGTCCCGCGGCTGCCCGACGCTGCCCGGGTTGAGGAGCGCACGTCGCTCGTCGAGCGTGACCCGGTCGCCGTCGGCGGGCTCGCCGCCGACCATGCCGGAGTCCATGGCCCGGAACGCCGCCGGCAGGTGCGTATGGCCGAACAGGCACCAGGGAGTCGTGAATGCCGCCAGGTTCTCGGCGGCGCCCCGTTCGTCGAGCAGGTACTCCCAGGTGGGGTCGCGCGGGCTGCCGTGGACGAGCGTGAACGCGTCCTCGACCAGGCGCTCCGGGAGTGCCCCGAGCCAGTCCCGCGTCGAGTCGGCGATCCGGTCGCGGGTCCACTCGATGGCCGTTCGGGCGTCGCGGTTGAACAGCTCCGGCCCCAGCTTGCCGACGGCCACCTGGTCGTGATTGCCGAGGACGCCGGTCGCCCCGATCGCCTCGAGGCGCTCGACGACCCCGTCCGGCTCGGGACCGTAGCCGACGACGTCACCGAGGACGCGGATGCCATCGACCGAGCCGACCGCCGCGAGCACCGCGTCGAGCGCCACGAGATTGGCGTGGATGTCCGAGAGGATGGCCAGGCGCATCGCCGGACAGCCTAGCGCGCTGCGGCGGGGCGGCGTCGGGTGGCTGGGTCGCGCGGGTAGCCCGGCGGGGTCGGAGCGATCTTCTCGACGATGACGAGGACGTGGTCGAGGAGCCCCGGGACGGTGACCGGCTCCACGTGCGGCCGTCCTCCGCCGAGCACCGCGATGAGCGGTTCCGCGGCCGCGATCTCCTGTTCCAGCGCCCGCTGCTCGCCCTGCCGCTTCCACGCCACGATGACGCCCCCGGGCGCGAGGAGTGGCAGGCCGAGCTCGGCGAGCTCCCCCAGCGGCCCGACCGCGCGCACGACGACGGTCGACCAGCGCCCGCGGTGGTGCGGGTCGCCGGCCAGCGTCTCGGCCCGGGTCGCGGCCACGGCCACCCGCGGTCGCAGCTCCAGCGCGTCCACGACGGCCGCGAGGAACGTCGCCTTCTTGCCGACCGACTCGACCAGCACGGTCCGGGCGCGGGGCAGCCCGATCGCCAGGGGCACGCCGGGGAAGCCGCCGCCCGAGCCGAGGTCCAGCAGGTCCGGCGTTTCGCGGGCGCGCAGCAACGGCAGCGCGGCCAGGCTGTCGAGGACGTGCTCCCTGGCCGCCGCGACCGGATCCCGGATCGCGGTCAGGTTGATGGCGGCCGTCCAGGCGAGGAGGAGCCGGACGTGGTCCCCGATGGCCGCCCGGGCGGGCTCCGCGAGCGTCAGCCCGAGCGCGGCAAGCCCTTCGTCGAGGATGGCGTCGTAGCCGGGAGGGAGGGCCGGAAGGTCCGAAACGTCCGTCGGGAGCGGATCGCGGAGACGGGTCACGCACGCTCCTGGGACGTGTGCGCTGGGTCCGTCAACGCGCCGCTCCCGGCGTCGTCGAGTGCGCACTTCGGGGGATCGGATCGGTCTTCCATCGCTCGTTCGGTCCCTTGGCCGGGTCTCCCCGACTCCCTGGCGAGCCACGTTACCCTACGGCGTTCTGACCCGTGTGCGGATGCCGGACGTTACGGGGACGTCAACGGAGTGTCAACGGACTTATCCACGAATCCCCCGACCGTCCACATCTTGGTGGAAAACCGGGGGTCGAATCCGCGGCCCGCGTGCTCGACCGGGGTCGAAGGCCGTCCCGGGGGTTCCGTCAGGCGGGCGCGGGGGTGTCGGGCCGGCCGGCGCTGCCGTCGATGGCGTGGAGGCGGACCAGGCGGGAGACGGCGCTCCGCGGACCGACGGTCGGCGCCTCCGGCTCGGCTGTGTCCTCGACTTCGTCATCGGCCGGCAGGGGCCCGGTCATGCGGGTCGGTCCCGCGCTCGGGCGATGGCCGGCCAGCGGCGTGGGGACGACGTGCGGCTCGAATTCGGATGCCCGGATCGCGCGCAGCACGGCCCGTTCCTCGAGCCGGATCTCCTCGGTCGGCGATGGCCCGGACCAGGGCCACGCCGAGGACGTCCCGATCGACCGGGGTCGGGCCGGGCAGGGCCAGGATGAAGCTCGAGCCGGAACCCGGCACGGACGCGACGTCGAGGTCGCCCTCCATCGCCCGGGCGAGCTCGCGGGCGATCGGGAGGCCGAGGCCGGTCCCCGGCGTGCGGTCGTGGTCGGCCATGCGGTAGAAGCGATCGAAGATGAGGTCCCGGTCGCCGGGCCCGATCCCGGCGCCTTCGTCGCGCACGGCGATGAGGGCGACAGGCCCGTCGAACCAGCCGGCCAGCTCGACGACACCGCCGGCGGCCGAGAACTTCACCGCGTTGGCCGTGAGGTTGGTGAGGATCTGCTCGACCCGGCGCCGGTCGCCGGTGGCGGTGCGCAGGCGCGGCGGCAGGTCCGTGGCCAGCGCGATCCCGCGTTCCATCGCGATCGGATCGAGGCGGTGGACGACCCGCGTCCCGAGCTCCTCGACGGAAACGGGCCGGAGCTCCAGGCCCAGCGTGCCCGACTCGAGCTGCGAGAGCTCGAGCAGGTCGCCGACGAGCTCCGCCATCGCGTCGACGATGACCCGGCTGCGGGCCACGAACTCGCGCTCGGTCGCGGCGTCCTCGACCCGCCCGTCGAGGATCAGGTCGAGATAGCCGTTCAGGCCGGTCAGCGGCGTGCGCAGCTCGTGGGCGACCGTGGACACGAAGTGTGCCCGCTCGGCGTCCCGTGCCCGGAGCGTCGCGAGCTCGCGCTCGTGGGCGAGCTCGGTGGCCGAGAGCGACAGGATGAGCGCAGCATGGCGGGCCATCGCCGTCGGGAGGCGCTCGGGGAGGGCCGCCGCGGCCGTCGCGTTGGGGAAGTCGAAGCCGAGCACCGTGCCCCCGGTGCCGGGCAGCGCGATGAGCGCGTACGTGCCCATCACGTACGGCTCGGCCGGGCTCGCCCCGTGGACCTCGGTGCCGGTGCCCCGGCTGGCCAGCGAGATGGCGGCGGCCGGCGCGGCCGCGCGATCGGAGCGCGAGCGTGGCGCCGTCGCGTCGAGCCAGGCCGCCAGGGCCTGGGCCGCGGCCTCGTCCTCGGTGTCGATGATGGAGACGGCGACCCGCCGCTCGATGCCGTCGGCAAGGACGGCGGCCCGCCGCGCCCCGACCACGCGGGCAAGGAGCGCGAGGATGCCGGCCAGGCGGGCCTCGGCGGAACGGTTGGCGGCGAGCTCGTCGAGCGCACCCGCCAGGAGGCGTGTCTCCTGGTGGACGATGCGGTCCTCGGCTCGGCGCGATGAGACGCGCCGCTCCACGAAGCGCGGCGGGGCAGCCACGCTCGGGGCCACGACGGGCAGCCTGATCGGGCGCGATTCGGTCACGAAAACGATGGTGCGTCGGCGCAGCGCCCAGAGCCATCCCCCCGACCGGCCCGCAGGTCTGGCCCGTTGGTACCGTAGGTACTGGGCTGTGCGCACGGCGGCGGCGGGGCGGCCCGCTCCGGATCGGCCGGCCGAGCGTGCGCCGCACGACGTCCATGACCTCGTCCACGTAGGCGTCGGCCTCGCCGCGCTCGGCGGCGGTCCGGACACAGCCCTGGACGTGGTCCTCCAGGACCATGATCGACAGCGCATCGACCGCGGCCCGCAGCGCGGCCGTCTGCTGGAGGATGTCCACGCAGTACTCGTCGCGCTCGATCATCCGGGCGATCCCGCGGACCTGGCCCTCGATGCGCGACAGGCGCCGGGCGAGCTGGGCCTTGTCCTTCGAATAGGAGTGGCGGAAATCGTCGGGCGACGGCGCGGCGCGGGCGGGACGGCGGGGGGCGGTGGGGCTGGTGGCCATGCCCGGATGATACCCCATGGGAGTATCCGCGGGAGCCGGCTCGTGTTCGGCGGCTCGGCGATCGCGGTTCGGCCCGGCGACCCGGTACACTGGACGCCGATGGAGCCGTCGACCGCACCGCGTCCACCCTTCGCGCACGCGAGCGAAGCGGAGTTCGCACGGATCCTCGACTTCTACGAGGTCCGCTGGGAGTACGAGCCCCACGTGTTCCCGATCCTGTGGAACCTCGACGGTCTCGTCGTCGAGAGCTTCGCGCCCGACTTCTGGCTGCCCGATCTCGAGCTGTACATCGAGATGACCACGCTCAAGCAGAGCCTCGTGCGCAAGAAGAACCGCAAGCTGCGCCGGCTCCGCGAGCTCTACCCGGACATCCGGATCAAGCTGTTCTACGGCCGCGACTTCCGGGCGCTCATGCTCAAGTACGGCCAGCACGGCCTGATCGGCGCGATGAGCGGCACCCTCGGCCAGTCGACTCCGCCCCGCCTGGCGGCGGTCATCGGCCCCGACGAGGACCTCCTGGTGCCCGTGACCGTGGCTGCCGACCCCCGCCGGCCAGCCGCGGACGCGCCGCCCGGCGCTCGAACCCGCCGCCACGACCGTCCCGACGCCAGCCGCTGAGGCCGCCGCGACCAGCACGGCCGCCGCTGTCCCCGGTCCGGCCACACCTCGTCGCGCACGGCGCCGGCGAGGCGGTCGCGCCGCGGCCGCCCGCGCTGCGCTGCCGCCGCCCAGGTGAAGACCGATGGCTGAGGTCGGGATGCCCGAGACCGCCGATCTCAAGGCCGATGTCGCCGAGGTGCTCCTCACCGAGGAGGAGATCCGCCAGCGCATCGCCGAGCTCGGGGCGCAGATCAGCGCGGACTTCGCGGGCCGTCGGCTCACCCTCGTGAGCGTCCTCAAGGGTTCCCTGCCGTTCATGGCCGACCTCATGCGCGAGATCTCGATCCCGCTCCGGATCGACCTCATGGAGGTGAGCTCGTACGGCGGCGCGTCCACCGAATCGAGCGGCCTGGTGCGGATCCTCAAGGACCTCTCCGCGTCGATCGCCGGCGAGGACGTCCTCCTCGTCGAGGACATCATCGATACGGGCCTGACCCTCAACTACCTGCTCCGCTACCTGCGCGGCAAGGGTCCGAACTCGCTCAAGATCTGCACGCTGCTCGACAAGCCGGCCCGCCGGCTGGTGGAGATCCCGGTCGACTACACCGGGTTCACGATCCCCGACCAGTTCGTCGTGGGGTTCGGGCTGGACTACGGGGAGCTGTACCGCAACCTGCGCTTCGTGGGCGTCCTGCGCCCCGAGGTCTACGGCGCCGGCGCGTAGCGCACACCGCAGATGCATCGTCGTCCCCTGGGTCGCGGGCGGGCCATGGCTGCCATGTTCGCGCTCGTCCTGCTCGCCGGCTGCGTCCTGCCGTGGTGGACGATCGTCGTGGCCGACGGGCTGCCGCCCACGACGGGCAACGCGTTCGAATCGACGGGGATCCTCGTGTTCCTCGCCGCGATGGCGGTGCTGGCCCTCGTAACGCTCCGGATGGCCAGCGAGCGCCCGCTCGAGTTCGACCGGCTGCCGGCCTACATGATCATCCTGGGGCTGGGACTGCTCGGCTTCGTCCTGCGCCTGCTGGGGCTCTTCGGCTCTGGCCCCCTCGACCAGTTCCGACCCGACCACGCGCCTGGCCTGATCGTCGTGATCGTGGGCCTGGCCGGCCTGGGCCGGGGGATCCTCGAGATCTACCAGGAGCCCGATCCGCGCTGAGGCGGGCGAGCCTCAGCGGTTCTCGGCGAGGAACCGGGCGAGGAACGTCTGGGTGCGCGCGTCCTTGGGCGAATCGAGGACCTGCTCCGGCGGCCCGGCCTCGATGAACGAGCCCTCCTGGATGAAATAGACCCGGTCGGCCGCCTCGCGCGCGAAGTTCATCTCGTGGGTCACGACGATCATCGTCGCGCCCTCGTGGGCCAGCTCCTCCATGACCGAGATCACCTCGCCGACCAGCGACGGGTCGAGGGCCGAGGTGGGCTCGTCGAAAAGGAGCACCTTGGGCTCCATCGTCAAGGCCCGGGCGATCGCGACCCGCTGCTTCTGGCCCCCCGACAGGCGAGCCGGATACTCGTCGCGCTTCTCGCGCAGGCCGACCTTGTCGAGGTACTTCTCGGCCGTCGCGATGGCCTGGTCGCGAGGCACCTTCTTCACCCGGACCGGCGCCTCGATCAGGTTGTCGATGACCCGCATGTGGGGGAACAGGTTGAACTCCTGGAACACCATCTGGGCGCGCATCCGGATCTGGCGGATCTGTTCACGATGGGCGCGACTCCGGGAATGGAGCGGGTCGGCCTCAACCTTGAGGCCGTCGACCTCGACCGAGCCGACGGTCGGCTCCTCGAGGAAGTTGGTGCAGCGCAGGAGCGTCGACTTGCCACTCCCCGACCGGCCGATCAGGCAGATCGTCTCGCGCGGGTACACGTCGAGGTTGCACCCGCGGAGCACGTGGTTGGCGCCGAAGTACTTCTCGATCCCCTGGAGGCGGACGATGGGCGCCGCGCCGGGCTCGACGAGCTTGCCGGGTTCCGCGAACGGATCGTTGGACAACGCCGTCATCTGAGCGCTCACAGTCGTAGATCGCTTTCGGCCATGCGCTTCTCCAGGCGTTCCTGGAAGAAGCTGAAGATGATGGTCATGAACCAGTACACCGTTGCCGCGATGAGCAGCGATTCGAACATCCGGAAGTTCCGCGTGCCTACCTGCTCGGCGCGCGAGAACAGCTCGTCGATCGTGACGAACGAGACGAGCGCCGAGTCCTTGATCATCGAGATGAAGTCGTTGCCGATGGCCGGGATCACGATGCGCACCGCCTGCGGCAGGATGATCCGGCGCATCGTATGGGCGTTGGTCATGCCGAGCGCGGCGGCCGCCTCGCGCTGGCCCCGTGGGATGGCCTCGATCCCGGCCCGGAAGATCTCGGTCAGGTACGCCCCGTAGTTGAAGGACAGGGCCAGGATCCCGCCGGCGAGCGGGTCGAGGACGATCCCGAATTCCGGCAGGGCGAGGTACACGAAGATGATCTGGACGATGAGCGGCGTCCCTCGCACGAGGGAGACGTATAGCGTGGCGATCGCGTAGATGGGCGCGATCGTCGACAGCCGACCGAGGGCTCCGAAGACCGCGAACACGATGGCCGCCAGGATCGACACGATCGACACGAAGATCGTCATCGGCACGCCACCGAGGATGAACGGCCCCCAGTCGGCGATGAAGGCCGCGTCCGTCTTGCCGCTCGAGGCAAGCGCGTAGATGAGCCCGCCGACCAGGACGATCCAGGTCAGGACGAAGACGATCCGGAAGCGGAGCGTCGCCCGGGACCGGGCGCGGGAGATGTCACCGATGATCGCGGCCGGTTTGGCGATCACCAGCGCCTCGAGGACGGACTCCTCCGCGACGCCTCCGCTGCCCACGCCGTGCTGCATCGTCGTCTCCCGATGCGGGTGATGGGGACGCGCGGCGCGCGCCCCCATCGGGTGGCTACTGGGTTGTCAGGGACACTACGGGCCCTTGGTCAGGTCCGCCTTGAACCACTTCTGGGAGAACGCCGTGAGCGTTCCGTCGGCGTGCATGGCGTCGACGATGGTCTTGAGCTGGGCCACGAAGTCCGAATCGTCGGGTCCGCTCTTGTCGACCGCGACGGCCAGCGGCTCGAAGTACACCGGGTCGCCCACCTTGACGACCGGCAGGCCGGCCGCGATCGCGCCGTCGACCGTCGTGCTGGATGAGAGCCAGCCCTGGAAGTCGTTCCGACCCGCGCCCCATGTCTGGGGGCATTCCGCGTCGGTCTTGAGCTGCTTGGTCGTGATCCCGGACGGCGGCGTGGTCGTCGGCGAAAGGGTCCCGAAGTCGAGCTTCTTGCCCTGGAGCCAGTCGAGGTAGGTCGTCGCAGCGCCGGCGCAGATGACCTTGCCGGCCAGGCCGTCGAGCGTGGTGATCCCGGAGACCTTGCTGGCGGTCATCTGGGCGGGCGTGTAGTAGTAGGCCGGGCTGAAGTCGAGGACCTTCTGGCGGTCGGCGGTGATCGTCATCGACCCGACCGACGCGTCCCAGCGGCCGGCCCAGCTACCTGCCGTGATGATGTCCCAGTTGGGGGTGACGAACTTCACGGTGACGCCGAGCCGTTTGGCGACTTCGGTGGCAACGTCGATGTCGAACCCCTCGAACTTGCCGTCCTTGTTCTTGATGGACTGCGGGGCGTAGTTCGGGTCGGTCGAGACGACCAGGACCCCGGCCTTGATGACCTTGTCGAGCAGGCCGCCCGCGATCGGGGTCGCCGGTGCCGCGGTCGCCGGTGGCGCCGAAGCGCTGGATCCGGCGGTCGAGCCGGTCGTGGGTGCAGCCGTTGGGGGTGCCGCGGTCGGCGCCGGCGTCGCGGCGGCCGTACAGGCCGTCACGAGCAGGGCGCTCGCAAGCAGGAGCGAAGCGCGTCCTCGGAAGGACATGGGGTTTCTCCTCCAGAACTCGGCCGTCGGTCAACGCAGGGGACGGCCAACGGTGGAGTGCTGTGTAGCACGCCCGGGGCAAGGGCGCAACCGACCGCTCCGAGGCGAGCGACGGATTCGCCGCTCAGGGCGCGGGCGCTGCCACTCCTCCGGCCGCCGGGCCCCGCAGCGGGATGATCTCGAGGTCGATGGCGAAGGTGCGGGCGCCGCCCGCGGTGTCGCGCACCGTGAACACGTAGACGCCACTCTGCCATGACGCAGTCGCCTGCCCGCCCCGCGTCGGTCGTCCCTTCGGCCTGTCCGGCCCGGCCGGCTGCGGTGAGTGGTAGAGCATCCCGAACGCGGCGCTGCCGCCCGGGACGTCCTCGCGGATGGCCAGCCGCTCGGCGCGATCCCCGACGATCGACCACACCTGGACGTCGGCCACGCCGGGTGAGCTGTCCGGACCCACGACCGGGGCGCACCAGCCAAGCTCCGTGACCCGCTCTGACCCGAAGACCAGTCGCTGGATGTCGGGATCGTCCGGCGTGGTCGCGGCGACCGGCGACAGGACGCGCAGGACGCGCACGGTCTTGCCGCGCGAGGTCTCGACGGTCGAGAGGAGCCAGGCATCGGTGTTGTGGCACCGGCTCAACAGGTCCGGGTCGTTGGTCGCGGAGTCCGGCACGGCGGGCGAACCGGTCGCGGTACCGCTGGGCACGGGCCCGGCGATCGATCCCCACGGCTTCACGACGGCCAGGACGAGCGCGGCAGTCACGACGACGACCCAGGGCGCGACGGATGCGCGCCGGCCGACCTGCCCGACCGGGGCGACGTAGCGCCCGTCCCAACGGTCACCGGTCGGATCGCCGCGGTCGTCCATGGGCTACACCTGTGGGTCAGTCCTCGCCGAGGTAGGCCTTGCGGACCGACTCGTTCTGCTTCACCTCGGCCGCCGGGCCGGTGAGGACGACCCGGCCGGTCTGGAGGACGTACGCGCGGTGCGCGATGGACAGGGCCTGGAGCGCGTTCTGCTCGACGAGGAGGATCGTCGTGCCCTGCCCATTGATCTCGCGGATGATCGAGAAGATCTGCTGGACGAGGATCGGCGAGAGGCCGAGGGACGGCTCGTCGAGGAGCAGCAGCCGGGGCTCGGACATCAGGGCCCGGGCGATCGCCAGCATCTGCTGCTCGCCGCCGGAGAGCGTGCCGCCCAGCTGGTGGGTCCGCTCGCGGAGACGCGGGAAGAGGCTCATCACCCGGTCGATGTCCGGTCCGATCGTGGTCTGGTCCCGGGTGAAGGCGCCCATCTGGAGGTTCTCCAGCACGGACATCCGTCCGAAGATCCGGCGACCCTCCGGCGCATGGCCGATCCCCCGGCGCACGAGGTTGTGGGCGGCGGTCTTCGAGACGTTCTCGCCCTCGAACGTGACCGTGCCGGCGCGCGGGTGGAGCAGCCCGCAGATCGTCTTGAGGGTGGTCGTCTTGCCCGCGCCGTTGGCGCCGATGAGCGTCACGATCTCGCCGGCCTCGACACGCAGCGAGATGCCCTGGAGGGCATGGATGTTGCCGTAGTAGGTGTTGACGTCGTCGAGGACGAGCATCGATCCGTCCTTGCCCGTCGCGGCTGCGGCCGAGGTGGTCATTCGGGCGGTGCTCCCAGGTATGCCTCGATGACCTTGGGATCGCGCCGGATCTCCTCGGGCGTTCCCTCGGCGATCTTCTCGCCGTGGTCCAGGACGGTCACCCGGTCGCTGATGCCCATGACCACCTTCATGTCGTGTTCGATGAGCAGGACCGTGAGGCCGAGGTCCCGCCGGAGGCGGCCGATGAGGGCGGTCAGCCCGGCCGTCTCGTTCGGGTTCATCCCGGCGGTGGGCTCGTCGAGCAGGAGCAGGACGGGGTCCGAGGCAACGGCCCGGGCGATCTCGAGCCGTCGCTGGTCGCCGTAGGGCAGGTTCTTGGCCAGCTGATCGCCCACGCCCTTGAGGCCCACGAGGACGAGGAGCTCCTCGGCCCGGACCCGCGACGAGATCTCCTCGCGCCGATTGCGTGGCGTCGAGAGCAGCGCGTCGAACCAGCCGGCCTTGAGTCGCGAGTGCATCCCCACGAGCACGTTCTCCAACGCGGTCATGTTCGGGAACAGGCGGATGTTCTGGAAGGTGCGGCCCAGGCCGGCCACGACCATGTCGTTGGGACGGGCGCTCCGGAAGACGCCGAACCGGATCAGGAAGTGCTGGTAGGCAGGACCCCTCGCGACGCCGGTGACGAGGGTCACGAGGAGCACGAGGACGGTCACGAAGATGCCCAGGATCACCGTCCCCTGGGCGGCTCCGGCCACGCCGAGCAGGACCGTGATGAGGGCGACGAGCCCGGGCAGGGCCAGCCACAGGACAGGCTCGAGCCAGGCGCGGCGGGCGTGGGCGATCATCGTCCGGCCCGCGGAAGTCGATCCGGCCGGCCGTGGGGTCGTAGATCCCGGCGATGATGTTGAAGAACGTCGTCTTGCCGGCCCCGTTCGGGCCGATGAGGCTGACGATGCTCTTCCGCGGGATCGTGAAGTCGATCGCGTTCACGGCGACCAGGCCGCCGAAACGTTTCGTGACCCGGTCCGCCCGCAGGATCTCCTCGTCCGGCTCGGTCATCGGTCGTGTCCCGGGGCGTCCTCGGCCGCGTCCTCGCCGAGGATGTCCGTGGCGCCCGGCGTCTCGCCCATCGAGCCGATGGCCGCGGCATCGTCGTCGATGAAGGTCCCTTCGAGCTCCTCCGCCACGTGCAGCTCACGCCGCCGCCGTTGACTCGGGAACAGGCCTTCGGGTCGGTACAACATCATGAGCACGAGGGCCACGCCGAAGAGCAGGAACTGGTAGTCCGTGAAGTTGATGTTCTTGAGGATCGGGATCCCGAGCCCTTCGACGATCTCGTTGATCTGCTTCAGGCCCTGGACCTGGATCATGTAGACGATGAAGGCCCCGGCGGCCACGCCCCAGATGTTGCCCATCCCGCCCAGGATGACCATGGCCAGGACGATGAACGACACCGCGAACAGGAACTGGTCGGGGGAGACGATGGTCAGCTTGGAGGCGTTGAACACGCCGGCCAGGCCGGCGGTCGTGGCGCCCATCGCGAACGCGAGAAGCTTCGTCGTGACGGTGTTGATGCCGTTGGCGGCCGCCGCCAGCTCGTCCTCGCGGATGGCGTTCCAGGCTCGGCCGATCCGGGAATCCTGCATCCGATAGAGCAGCACCATCGCGATCGTCACGATGAACACCATGAGTATGTAGTAGGCGAACGGGCTCAGCGGCGTGAACTCACCGAGCAGGGGCAGTGGTTCCGGGCGGAAGATGCCGCTGATCCCGTTCGTGCCCTCGGTCCACTTCTCGAGGTTGAGGAAGACGATCGGCACGATCTCCCCGAATCCCAGGGTCATGATCGCCAGGTAGTCGCCGCGCAACCGCAGCGTGGGCGCGCCCAGGGCGATGCCGAAGACCGCCGCCACGGCGGCGCCGACGACGAGCATCGGCAGGAACGGCAGGTCGAGGCCCGAGAAGTTCGAGTTCGAATACGCGTACGTGTACGCGCCGATGGCGAAGAAGGCGGCGTAGCCGAGGTCGAGCAACCCGGCCAGCCCGATGACCACGTTCAGGCCCATCGCCAGCAGCACGAAGACGCCGGCGTTCGCGAAGGCGTCGTACCAGGGGTCCTGGCGGTCGATCAGGGACAGCGGCGGGATCGTGGGCAGCAGGATCATCGCGATCGTGATCAGGATCATCCCCACCACGATCGTCGTCGATCGGTGGACGACCGCGAAGTCGTGCAGCCGGGCGCGTGGCGACCGGGGCGCGGCCGGGCGGGCGGCGACGCTGGCGCTCATGCTCGATCTCCCGAGTGTTGGCCGAGGATGCCGGTCGGCTTGAACAGCAGGACCAGGGTCAGGACCATGAACACGAGGAACTCGGACCAGCGGGCGTAGCCAAGGGCCGCCGAGAAGTTCTCGATGAACCCGATGATGAACCCGCCGATGACCGCGCCGGTGATGTTGCCGATGCCCCCGAGGACGGCCGCCGTGAACGCCTTGAGGCCCGAGTTGAACCCGAGGTCGAACCGGACGTAGCCGAACCGCAGGCCCCACGCCACCCCGGCCGCGGCGGCGAGGATGCCGCCGATGAGGAAGGTCAGGGCGATCGTCTGGTTGGCGTCGACGCCCATGAGGGCCGAGGCCTCGCGGTCCTGGGCGGTGGCTCGCATCGCCCGTCCGAGGCGCGTCCGCCGGACGAACGCCTGGAGCGAGAGCATGAGGACCATCGACAGGGCGAAGATGAAGATCGAGAGGACCGAGATCGTCGCGCCGCCGAAGGGGATCTGCCAGTCCAGCGGGAAGATCTGGGGGGCCTTGCGGTCGCCCGACCCGGCGATCGTCAGGGCGACGTTCTGGAGGATGAACGAGACGCCCACGGCCGTGATCAGCGGGGCCAGGCGGGGCGCGTTGCGCAGCGGGCGGTACACGGCCCGCTCGATGGCCACGTTGAGCAGGCCGATGATCGGCATCGAGAAGAGCAGGGCGCCCAGCAACAGCAGGGTCAGCGGCACGATGCTCGTGACGGCTTCGTTGTTGCCGGTGATCCCGCCGATGAAGACGACCGACATGAACGCGCCGAGCATGAAGATGTCGCCGTGGGCGAAGTTGATGAGCTCGATGATCCCGTAGACCATCGTGTAGCCGAGGGCGATGAGGGCGTAGATCGCGCCGATCGACAGGGCGTTGACGGTCTGCTGGAGAGCCTCGGGGAGGGCGTGCTCGACCGTGCGGCCGCCGAAGGAGAAGAGGGCGAACCACAGCACGACGAGGTAGACGACCACGGCCGCGACCGCGATCCCGGTCATCTTGAGGCCCTGGGTGATCGGGTTCGGCGCTCCGGTGGGCGACGCGAGGGCGGTCACGATGTCGTCCTCAGGGCTGGGGGAACCTGGGCGGCGGTGGGCCGGATGCTAAGAGGCCGGGGACCCGTTGGATCCCCGGCCTCCGGTTGAACCTACTTCTGGGCTGCGTCGACCTGCGTCTCGTACTTCCAGTCGCCCTTGCCGGCCGCGGCGGTCGGGTCGAACGAGTAGATCGAGACGATCAGCTGGCTGGTGTCGCCATCTGCGTCGAACTTGACCGGGCCGACGTTGAGCGTGTAGCTCACGCTCGTGTCGGTTCCGGCGACCCGAACGGCCTCACGCATCGCTGCGTTGGTCGCCGGGTTGGTCGCCGCCGCGCGCTTGATCGCGTCGAGGACGACCTGGGCGCAGGCATAGCCCTGACCGGCGTAACCGGTCGCGGCGATGCCGTATTCCTTGAGGTAGGCGGCATCGAACGCGGCCTTGCCGTCGAACGTGCCGGGACCCGCGAGGGTGCTGAACGAGTTCTTGGCCTTCTCGGCGGCGAGGTTCAGGAACGAGTCCTTGGTGCCGCCGTTGCCGTCATTGATCCCGTCAGGACCGACGTACGGGATGTCTCCGAGGCCGACCTGCTGGGCGGCCAGGAGGATGCGGGCGCCGCCCGATGCGGTCACGCCGCCGAAGTAGATCGACTCCGGGTTGAGGGCCTTCGCGGCCGTCATGATCGACACGTAGTCCTGGGTGGTCCGTGGGGCTGCGTCGTGCTTGACGACGGTGCCGCCGCGGGTCTTGAACTCCGCCTCGAACGAGTCGGCGATGCCCTTACCGAACGTCTCGGTGTCGTCGATGATGTAGACGCTCTTCTTCTTGAGCACGTTGATGATGTACGCGGCCGCGGCCGGACCCTGGATCGCGTCGTTGGTCACGACACGGATGTAGTTGTTCGGCTTGGTCCGCAGCGCCTTGGCGTCCGCGCCCTTGGTCAGGGCGGTGTTCGTGTTCGCCGGCGAGCACTGCAGGATGCCGCCCGCGTTCGAGATCGGGATCTGCGCCTTGGCAACGTTCGAGTTGAGCGGGCCGATGGTCGCGACGTATGTCGGGTCGGCCGACGATCTTGGTCATGTTGTTCGCGCCGGTCTGCGGGTCGTGCGCGCCGTTGAGCGCGTCGTCGTAGACCGCCGAGTTCGGCACGGTGATCGTGAAGCCACCGACCGCGCCGCCGGCATCCTTCACCGCGAGGCGGATGCCGTTGAGGATCGGGTCGGCCGCCGCCTTGTCGCTCCCCTGGAACGGCAGGTCGACGGAGATCTGGATGGCCTTGTTGAGGCCGCCAGCGCTCGGGCCGCAGGCGCTGAGAGCCACCATGGCGCTCATGCCAACAACGGCCAACTTGGTCAACTTCATGTACATCTCCTCCAACGATCACGCCGGCCGGGGTCGGCCGACGTCGGTCAGTGACACCGTCGGCCGCACCGGAACCGGGCTCTCGACCGCCGCCGCCGCCTCAACCTCCCGACCATCGGCCGCGGCGATCCCTCCAGGAGGCGCGCCCGTGGACACAGGGAGTGGGTGCGATCGACAGCGTCGTGAAGACCGTTGTCCGGACGGCGCGCAGGTGGCCGCCGAAGCGATGCCGTATCATACCTACCGGCCAGCCGATTGCAACCCCGGTCGACGAGCGATCCGGGCCGGCCGCGGAACGCACTGCGTGCTCCTCGGCCCCCGCGAGCCTCGCGCCGGCCCTCGACCCGATGTTCGGGTCGCGAATGCACAGGCGGCCACCACCTAACGAGGTTGTACCCGTCGGCGTGGAGTACCAGGTCCGGGCGGCCCGCATCACGGACGTCGAGCGTCTCGTCGCACTCAGCGACGCGTCGTCATGGACGGTCGAGGGCGGCAGTCCGCTCAACGCATCGGACCTGCTCCGGCAATTGGTCTATCTGCCCCAGGCGAGCGTCTTCGTCGCGGAAGCGAGACGTGAGCTGGTCGGCGGTGCGGTGCTTGCGCTCCGCCCGTCCGTCCGGGCCGGCGGTTTCGTCGGCACGATCGATCTCCTGGTGGTGGATCCGAGCGTGGACGTCGGTCGCGTGACGACCGCCCTGCTGGAGGAAGTCCTCCGGTCCGCGCGTAACAAGGCGTGCGCCATCGTCGAGGCGGCGGCACCGACCGACCCAGAGGAGCGGACCCACTGGGAGAGTCTCGGCTTCCGCGAAGCAGGTCCGCGTCTATTTCGATCAGTGGCAGTGGCGAAGGCCGCCACTCGCCAGTCCTGAACATCCGGGACGCCGAGCAGCGCTGAGCGCGCCGGTCGCCCCCAGCCCGAAGGAGTCATCGTTGGGCAAGAACGTCGCCATCTTCGTAGATGTGGCGAACATCTTTTACGCGGCCAAGGCGGCCGGCGTGGACATCGATTACGTGACCATGCTGAAGTCCGCCACGGCCGGGCGCGACCTGGTTCGCGCCTACGCATACACAGGCCTGGATCCCGACAACGAGAACCAGCGCAACTTCCACGACTTCCTGCGCCGCCACGGCTACAAGGTCGTCAGCAAGGACATCCGCAAGTACGGCGACGGCAAGGTCAAGGCGAACCTCGACATCGAGCTCGTCGTGGACATGATGAAGACCGCCCGGAACCTCGACGTCGCGATCGTCGTGTCCGGTGACGGCGACTTCGCGCCCGCCATCCGGGCCGTCCAGGAGATGGGCGTCCGGTGCGAGGTCATCAGCTTCCGGGGCAACACCAGCTCCGATCTCATCGAGGTCGCCGACCTCTTCACCGACATCACCCAGATCGCCAAGGTCGAGAAGGGCTCGTCGCGCTCCGGCCGGCGGGTCGCCGACGACGACGAGGACATGTCGATGACCGAGGTCCCGGACAAGCAGACCGAGGGCACCGGAGCCGGTCGCGGACGCGGCCGGGGCACGGGTCGCGGACGCGGTCGGTCCGGCGAGGCCGAGCCGGTCGCCGCACGGAGCCGGACCCGCCGGCCCGTCGGCGAAGGTGAGCCGGTCGCGGCGAGTGGCCGCGGGCGCGGTGGCGCCCGGCCGGTCGAGAGCATCCCGGCCGTCCCGATGGCCGGCGGCGGAGCGCTGGTCGCCCTGCCGGGCGAGAAGCTGTCGCGGGCCGCTGCGGCCCGGCTGGCGGCGCCGGTCGGCATCGTCGCCCCTCGCTCGACGAGGAGGACGAGGACGAGGGTCCGCGCGACGTCCTGGAGGCCCTTGGGGCGGCGGAGGGCGGCATCGAGGTGATGCGCGAGTCCGACGACGGTGGCGACCCGGAAGCCCGCCGCCGGCGACGCCGCCGCGGTGGACGCGGTCGCGGCCGGGGACGCGGTACGGAGGAAGGCGCTCCGGGCAGCGAGGTCCCGGCTGCCCAGCCGGGCGCGAGCCATCGGCACCCAGTGGCGGCTTCGGCGGCCCGGTCGACGACGTGCCTGCGGCGCCTCGTGCGCCACGCGCGGCGGCCTTCGGGTCCGTCTGGGACTCGCAGATCGGCGTGCAGCGCACACCGGCGCCATTGGCCAGCCTGCCGCCGGACGACGAGTTCGACGATGAGCCGGCCATCCCCGAGTACCTCATCGCGGAGCGACGGGGCAATCGCGGGTCGGGCGCGCGTGGCGGCGGTGGACGGGGCGGTTACGCCGCGGCCGTCGATCGCGAGCGCTACGGGCGCGGCGGCTCGGGCGGCATCAACCGCTATCCGGACGTGAGTGCCCGGACCGGGTCCGCCCCGTCGGCCGGCACCGGCGGTCGTGGCCCGCGCGACGGTGGTCGCGACGGCGGCCGTGACCGAGGCCCACGCGACGGCGGCGGCTACGGCCGCGGCGGCGACCGACCGGTCCGCACGGATCGGCCGATCGGCGGCGCGCCACGCTCGGGCGAGCAGTGGAGCGAGGTCCCTCCGGAGCTCGAGGCCATGCTG
>CAWKHG010000004.1:0-173376 GCA_963849405.1 uncultured Chloroflexia bacterium | reverse complement strand
GCCGGGGGTGCTCTTAGCCCGCGGACAACAGGCCGTCCAATCGTCTTCATGCTACATCAGCCTTGGCAAGCCCGTCATCGAACTGATGGTCGGGAATCCGTGGGCTGGGCCTTCTACGAGTCTACGAGACGCCGCGGCAGTCGTGCTCGGCGTGACGATCAGCCTGGGCTACGCGCTGGCCGCCCAGCTCCCCGGCGGCACCCTCGTCGCCGACGCACTGCTCCGTGGCGTGGCCGTCGGGCTGACGTCGGCGGGGCTGATCGCGACGGTGCGGCGGTTCGCGATGGAGAGGCGGGGAGGAGGCGGTGAGGGCGCGGCGGGCTGTCGCGTGTGACGGCCCGCGATCGTGGTCGCTCACCGTATCGTGAGAGCGTGGACGATGCCTGCGGTTTCCCAGAGCATCTGGAGGCCGAAGATGCCGAGGGCGAGCCCGGCACCACCTCCGCCAGGCGAAGGGTGCTGCGGCTCGCGGCCCGTCGGCCCCAGCCGATGATGGCCGCCGCGACGACGGACCAGGCGAGCGCGGCCGTCGCGAGCGTCGCGAGGACGACCGGCGCCGTGTGCAAGTCCCAGCCGTCACCCGCCTGCAGACCGAGCGCGCCGACGATGCCCGTCCAGAACACGAGGGCGAACGGGTTCGTCAGCGACAGCATCAGGCCGGCCGTGAAGTCCCCGTGTCCTGCCGCGCGGTCGTGTCGGGCTGACGGGGGGACGGTGGCGCGTGCGGCGAGCGCGTGCCACGAAGCCCGCAGGAGCACGAACGTCCCGATGGCCGCCAGGCCGGCCTGGACCGCCCGGACCCGCCGAAGGCCCCGGCGCCGGCGAGCGCGAGCCCCGCCCACAGCACGCGCCCGGCGACGGCCCCGAGTTGGACGAGCAGCGCCGACGCGAAGCCGGCGTGCAAGCCGCGCCGGAGGCTCTCGGCATTCACGGCACCGGGGGCCGCGCAGTAGGCGAGCATGAGCCACAGCGCCGCAACCTGGAGCGAGCCACCGTCGAGCATCGTACTCCCTGGAGAAGGTCCGCGCAGGGGCACCGTCTGCCGTGCTCCCATCGTCGACCGGACCAGCGGCGGCTGCTGTCGTGCACGCGACGCGGACGGTGTTGGCGCGGCGACAGCCGACCCGCTACATCCACCGTGCGCCCGCCGGCCGGCGTCGGCATCGACGGCGGCCCGTATCCCGGTTGGCGGGCGGCCTCGAACCGGCATCCCCGCACTGGCAGGACGGCGGCACGGTGGCCGACCAGCTCGACGGGCGCTGGGTCGCCTTCAGCAGGTTCACCTCGAAGTCGTATCGGACCGACGAGGATGGCCATATGGCCTCGTGAGGGCCGCCACGGCGATCGCGGAGTGTTCGCGCGATACAACGGCGTCCAGTCCGGTGTCCCATGTCCGTCGGGCGGGCCGGGCCGCGGGCGATACTTCCGCCCGAGGTGCCGGAGCCGCCCGGGCGGCTGTGGCGACGATCGAGGGTCGAAAGCATGGACGACCCGATCACCGCGCGACCCATGGGCCGGTGGGGCGACCTGCCGGCCCGTCTTTTTACGTTCGGAAACGGAGGCCCCCGGAGTCTACGCTCCCGGGGGCCGTGGCCCCGCTGTAACGCTGCGAGACGCTAGAAGTCGGGACCATGGAGACGATAGCAAAGCGCCCCAGCCAGACGGCCGGGGCGCTTCTTCATGCCCGCGGCAGCCCCGTGCTGCGCGCTGGCTGCCCCGGGGGCGACGGACGGCCCGTCTTGCGTCGCGCGCGCCACTCTTCTAGAGGGCAACCGCGCCGGATTCGCCACCCGTCACGGTGGGGTGAGGGCGTGTCCCATTCCCTACCCCATGCCCCTGCCACGGGCTCATATTGGCGTTTCCTGGCCCGTACAGCCACGCACGGCCGGATGGCACTCGGGGGCCACCCTCGGCCGGCAGGGCGTCCTGTGGATCTGCACGCCGGCGTGCACGTCCCCGGTGTTGGCCCTCACCCTGCATTTGCTGCCGGTGCCTCGCGGGCAGATGAACCTGACCACGGGTTGAGCGAGACGCCGGGTCCCCACAGCGAACCGGCGTCTTCGTGATTACAACTGGCATCAGACTGACGGCCGAGCCGGGAGGTTACGCCGGATGCACCGGATCGCCGCCTGCCGGCGGCCGTTTCGTCCGCGCTACCGTCGTTGACCGTGAAGCGCTCGCGCAGGCGTTCCGAATCGGGAGGAGAGCCAATAGGACTTACTCGCCATGTATCGGTAAGAGGGTCGAGGCGGAGTGAGCTACGTTGGTGGCACCATTACGTCGGGAGGTTGTCGTGGCCGTGACCGTGTATCTCAAGAACGGTGGATCGGTGAAGGTCAGCACCGCTGTCTCGATAGACCGAGGCTCGCCGCTGCTTTCCGGGCCTTCATCCGGCGATAGCACTACGGCAGCCACGTTGGAGCTCCAAGACGACAAGCAAGCCGTCGTCGGGAAGTTCCTTCTGAGCGAGGTGGCCGGCTACGTGATCGAGCCGGAGTTGGGCCTGGAGGGCCTCACGAGTGCCGCTCGCGCTGCGGCTTCCTCGGTGGTCAGCGGAGCGAGGCGGCGGGCTTCAACGACGTCGTGACGGCTTGATCGGCCGAACGGGGCACGGATGCGGTGAGGAAACTCAGCGGTCGTATGGTGACCTGGGTGCCCACGGATCGGGAGGTGTCACCGGCGGAGCCTCGCGCTTCCGGAAGTCGACCCGAAGCAAGGAGACGTCGCCGGCGTACTCCGTCGCTGGCCGGCAGTTCACGACCTCGAAGGTGCCCTCGGGGTCCTTGACGATCTGGGGTCGCCCCGAGGTGTGATCGATACGGACGGTTTCGCCCGGTGCGTACCGGGTCCCGTCGTCGGGGATGTGATGGGTAGAGAACCGACCTGACGTGGCCACATGCGCTCCCGGAGCGTGTTCAAGGATCGGTCATGATAGCCCGATCTGCTGCGACCGCCCTTCCAACCCCAGAGCCATCCGTGTCCTGGTGGCGCGCGTGGTGGCCGTGGTGAGCGTGGACGAGACGGCCCCGCTTTCTCAGCGGGAGCGCACCGTGGTCATCCTCCTGTGCGCGGGGCTGACGAATCCTGAGATCGCCAAGAGGTTGGGGACCACCGAGGTCTTCGTTACCGGCGTGGTCTCTCGCATGCTCCATCGGCTCGGCCTGCGCAATCGCGTGCAGCTCGCGGTCTGGGCCGTGAAGCAGGGGCTCTATTGATCGCCGTAGCCTGGCTGCCGACCGTGGAGATGGCCAAGGTCGTCGCGCCATCCTGGATCCAGCCGACCTCAGGGAGGCGTCTGCGCCCTGGTGGCGGTCCTGGTGGTCAGTTGGTGGACGGGTCGATCCGAAGTTCGTCGGGGATGTCGTCGCGCTGGGTTGCCGGGTTGACTACGGTCCCCAGCGGCGTGTGTAGTTCACTCACGTATGGCATCAGGAAGCCGATCAGGAAGGCCTTCTGGATCTCGTACGCGTCGCGATCGAAGCCGCCGGTTGGGTTACGGTGTCCCTCGATGTCGAGGTAGAGCAGGCGCCGCCGTCCGGGAAACTCCGTGATGGCGTAGCGGATGATCTCGAACAGGGCCTGGGCGGTCTCACCGAAATCCTCGCGGTCGCGCATCACGTGATAGAGCGCTACCGCTCTATCGTCCTGCGTGACTGCCCGCAGTGGTCTCTTCCCGTTGGTGGTCACCGGGCGTCTTCCACTTCGTCAACGTCCTGGGTGGTCTCGACGCGCTCGATTCACGGAGGAGCCGACCACCGGGGGCTCTCAGGTCCTAGTGGTCGGCTCTGTGCCGCTCCCCCGGGGAGAACCGGGCGCGGCACGACAGGATAGCTCGTCTGACACGAAGAAGCGGTCGCCCGGGGGACTGACTCCGGGCGACCGCCGAGCAAGGCGCCACCGACACGCCCCGTGGAACCGTAGCAAACCCTGTCAAGGAGACTCCGATGTCGGCCTGACCTGACGGCCGCGCGACCCATGGGCCGGTGGGGCGACCTGCCGGCCCGTATGTGCGTGTAGAGTGACCTGGGAGGGTCAGCATGGAAGACGAGCGCGAGCTGGACTGGTGGCCGATGAGCCACGAACGCTACGAAGAGGTCAAGGAGATCGTGTCCCGTCTCAACCTCTCGGACGAGGCGGTGCGCGACCTGCTCGAGTGGGCGAGCGTGCCGGCCGAGATGGTGAAGGCTCCGCACATCGCCCTGGGAGCCAGCCGAGGAGTGCGCCTCGTCGACTACGACAAGCTGTACCGTGAGCTGGAGCGCCGAGCCGGGGCCTGAACCGCCACGCCACGCACCGGCGCCCCGGCCGTCTGGCCGGGGCGCCTCGGCTTGTCCACCGGATCGCGACGGCTTTGAGACCGCATGTCAATGTCGGATTGCGAGGATGGCGGCACCGTGGCGAGGAGTACGCCGTGCGTCACGGTCCGAGCGCCGGGCCGCCGCCGAGACCCGGCGCTCACCTCAAAAACTGTCGTGGTCGAGCGGCCGGCAGAATCACAATGGAGACCTCCATGCGTAACTTGCGCTTTCTGGCACTCGGCATGGTCCTCGGAGCGGCGCTGCTGGCAGGATGTCAAGGCGCCGCTCCGTCGGTGCCGACTATCGCTGCGCCGACCGCCCAGCCAGCGGCGGTCGCCCCCACGCTGCCAGCGGCGAGTCCCTCGCCCGTGTCCGCGCCTGCGACCGCTCCATCCCCCGTCGCCAGCCCGGTCGTGAGCCCGTCGCCAGTCGCTCTCCCCGTCGCCAGTCCTGCGGCGAGCCCGTCTCCGTCGGCTCCGCCCGCCGCCAGTCCAGTGGCTGCGGCGCCCAGTCCTGTCGCCCAGGCCTCACCGGCGGCGCCGGTGAGCTGTGACTTCGTGTTCGGCTTCGCCACCCTGCGCGACCTCGTCGGCCCGACAACGGTTGGCGACTGCACGGAGAACCAGCGCGAGAACCCGGGCAACGGCACGGCAGAGCAACGCACGACGAAGGGCATCATGGTCCATCGTCCGCAGGACGAGTGGACCGCGTTCTCGGATGGCAGTCGAACCTGGATCAACGGGCGACGTGGCCTGCTTGAACGGCCCGCGAATCAGCGCTTCGAGTGGGAAGCCGACCGCCAGGCGATCGAGGCCATCCAGCGCGGCGGCCACTACATCTACTTCCGGCACGGCGCGACCAACCGGTCAGAGCAGGACAGCGACCCGACGAACCTGGCGAACTGCGCGACCCAGCGCAACCTCACCGATGAGGGACGGGCCCAGGCGCGCGCCATCGGCGAGGCGTTCCGGGCGCTCAACCTCCCGGTCGGCCTGGTGCTGAGCAGCCCGTACTGCCGCGCGCTGGAGTTTGCGCAGGCTGGGCTTCGACCAAGCCCAGACCGAGCCGAGCCTGGTGCTGCCCGATCCCTTGACGGCCGACGAGCGCCAGCGCAACACCGAGGCCTTGCTGAGGATCCTGGCCTTACTGCCGCCCTCGAACACGAACGTGGTGATGGTGGCGCACTCGCCCAACATCCGGGACGCGGTCGATGTCGACCTGCCCGTCGAGGGGGGAGCCGTCATCCTCAAGCCCACTGCCGGCGGCAAGCCGACTGCCGGTCCTGCGCATCCTGCCCGACGAGTGGAGCACGCTCGCGCAGGTGCTGAGGCGCCAGTAAGTGACGTCCTGAGACCGCTCACCTTCATCTATCCTGGCGGTGGAGCCGCTGTCTCACGTCCGGCCATTAGACACCACCGGGCCCTGCTCTGAGCGCCCGAACGCGCCAGGTTGATGACAGCAGCAATCAGTCCCGTCCTGCCATCGCCGCTGTGGTTGTGTACAGAATCTCCAGGCCTCATCATGGACCT
Source organism: uncultured Chloroflexia bacterium (assembly GCA_963849405.1). GTDB lineage: Bacteria > Chloroflexota > Limnocylindria > Limnocylindrales > CSP1-4 > C-114. The sequence continues at coordinate 167,549 of CAWKHG010000004.1, read as the reverse complement.
GGCGTCTCTGTGTTATGGTGTGGCCCACAGCAGCCCCGTACTGCGCGCTGGTGGCCCCGGGAGCCACGGACCGTCGTGGCTCGTGCTCTGTCACTGTCTGCTGTCAGCGTGATGCACAGCTAGCTATCAACAGCCACTTTCGATACTGAGTGCCCCGCCCTGACCTCCGGCGGGGCGTTCCTCTGCGTCGAGCAGCCCCGTGCTGCGCGCCGTGCGGATGGCACCCCGAAAGAGGCCATCGAGAGCTGGCAGGGGTTGGTTACGCGCGAAACCGTTCGGATCCAATCTATCTCGAATGATGTATGGTGCGTCCGATTTGGGGGGTGGCGCGGCACTTCTCTAGTAGGGGAACACACGGACGGGTAGGCGATGCTGCCGACGATGGACGACCCGCAGCCTGCGGAGGATGACGAACGCGTGGCTTGCCGCCCTGGCGGCGCTGCGGCGTGCCCTGGACGCGGCCAGACCCGGACGATCGCGCGTTCGTCCTCGATCTGATCAACGACCTCGCTCGCCGCCTCGATCGAGAACGCCCGGGGTGACGGCGCCGTTCAGGTGCGGCCGCTCACGGCCTGCCCGAGCTCTTCGACGTGGGCGAGGGCGCGCGCGAGCACGGCCGTGGCATCCCGATCGGCCAGGCCGTGGCGGGCCCGGAGGTCCGCCCGGAGCCCGTCGACCCGGGCCGCGAACCCGGCCCCGAGCGCGTCCCGCTCGTCCGGGGCGCTCGCGGCCCGAAGTCGCGCCAGCAAGTCGATGACCGCCGTCGAGACGGCGGCGAGCGCGTCGATCGTCGCGTCCTGCGCAGCGTGGTGGGGCATGCCCGCCTCCGTCACTTTCTGTGAGCCGCGTGGGGAGTCGGTCGGCAATCGGATATCGTACCGTTTCTCCACCCCAGTCGGTCGGGATGCGAAACCCCGCTAAGGCAGAAGACAACGCGAGATGTGGTCCCCAAAGCTGGGACCTTCCGTTAGGAAAGCGTACGAAACGGGAACAACTCGGCGAATTTAGCTCTGATATGCCCACCGGGTGTCTCTCAGAGGTTCCGGCACGACGGCCTATGGCGCATCGTTGTGGTTGGAATGACGTCCACATCGGAGCGACGTACGGGGGCCCCTACGTTGACTCCGCTCCAGCACGAGATCCTCGTGCTCGTCGTCAACGGCCTGACGAACCGGGAGATCGCCGAGCGGCTGGGCCTCACGCCCGGCCTGGTCGGCACGCACATCGGGCGCCTCACGCGGCTGTTCGAAGTGACGCAGCGCGCCGAGCTGGTGGCGCTACTGAGCGGCCCGTTCGGCACGCCGCCGGGAACCGGATGGCGACCGATCCTGAACCGGCCCGCAGCCCGCGGGCGGGCACACTGTGTGACGAGGAGATGCCCGCCAAGACTGTTCGGCGACCGGCGCAGCCATGGACGGCGATGGGGGCAGTCCGTGGCACACGCCGCAGGTTCCGGGGATCGGCTCCCGCCGATCCGTATGTCGAAACGGTTCCGGTGTCCTCAGTGCCGTTCGTACCGCATCGCTCGCCTCATCCCCCGGTGGGAACCCTGGCTGAGGCTTGCCCTCGCCCTGACGCTCGTGGGGGCGCCACCGGCGCTGTGGATGGCGCGTCGGAGGCCCCGGCACGGCGACCCGGTGCAATGCAAGGCGTGCGCGTGTCGATTCTTGGCCGGGAAAGTCCGAGCCGACTGATCCGCTCGCCCTGCCACTACGGCGCCCCCGTGGCCCGCGCCCTGCTTGGCCTTCTGCTGTCTGAGCCGCGGGCTGAGCAAGCCCGCTCCAGCAGCGCCCCGGACGTCGATCCCCGGGGCGCTGCTTTTTTGTCCACAGCAGCCCCCTGCTGCGCGCTGGTGGCCTCCACAGCAACGACTGGCCCGGATGGCATGGCCCCTGCCGACTCGGAGGCAGCCCCCTGGCTCATGCACACTCGTGGCGAGGCCCCGGGATTGGCCGAATCCCAACGTTAATGCGCTGAGCCGCGGACTACATGACTCATAGGCGATCGCGGTACAAGAGAATCTGAGCAGCAGTTCGCCACCGTTTGCGCGGGTCCCCGCCCGCCAGCCAGTCGCGGACGTTGCAAGCCGAGCATCGCGAGGATGCCCAGAACAGGACCGGGCACGAGGATCAGGAAGACCCACTGCCAGCTCTGGAGGACGCCGGCCAGCACCGGCAAGATCCAGATAGTGGCGACCGTCAGGGAGAAGCCGAGCCCCAATTGCAGTGTGAGTGCGGTGCCGACGTATTGGGGATCCCCCATATCGGCGACCATCGCCGAAAACTGGGCGGAGTCCGCCACCACTGTGATGCCCCAGACCAGGCTTACGGCGACGAAGAGCCAGATCGGCCCACTGTAGACCGCGCCCGCCAGCAGGGCGCAACCAGCCGAGATCGCCATCATCAGCCCAGCCACTTTCGGCCGCCCCCAGCGATCACCCAGGATGCCGCCGAGCACGCAGCCGAAGGCGCCAGCGGCGATCACCGCGAAGGTGAGCAGAGGCGCCGCGGCTTCACCGGTGACGTGCTGTTCCTCAAGGGCCTGGCGGGAAAAGTACAGGAACCACGACCACATGGCGTATAGCTCCCACATGTGCCCGAAGTAGCCGACACTCGCCAGGACCACGCCGCGATTGTGGAACACCCGGCCGATCTGCGCGGGGGCGAACCGAGCCCGGGAAATGGATAGGGACCTTCGTGGACCGCCGCTACCACGATGGCGCCGCCGACGAGCGTGGTCAGTGTGGTGCTGGCGATGACCGGCTGCCAGCGTAGCCCGCCGAGCGCGTTGACCAGATGGGGTGTGGCCGATCCCACGGCCAGTGCCCCGACCATCACGCCGAGAGCCAGGCCACGGCCCCGGGCGAACCAGGTTGCGACGAGTTTCAGCGCAGGAGGGTATACGCCCGCCAGGCAGATGCCAGTGGCCAGCCGCAGCCCGAGCACAACAGCCGGTGGTCGGCCAGGAGAATTCCCGCATTGGCCACGGCCGCCCCGATAGACCCGAGAACGATCAGCCGGCGAGTGGGGACGATGTCGGAGAGGCTCGGGTGCTCATTCCGACTGCGCCTATCACGAACCCGACCTGTACGGCGATGGTCATCCAGGCCGAGAGGGTGTCGGACAGCCCCCACTGGGCCTTCAATTGGGGAATGACCGCCGTCGCCGAGAACCACGTCGTCATCGAGAGGAGCAGCGCCAGGCTGACCCCGGCGAGCATCCACCATCGCTGCCTGTCCTGGGTCCCGGCCCGGGCGAGGGGCCTGACGGGGGCGGCCCCCGCCAGGTGGGCACCGACCACGACGTCGAAGGATTGAGCGTTGGCAGACTGTTGGAGCATGGTCGGTTCCGTTCTGTCAGGGGTGACCGGCGGAGTGATGTCTGGCGAGCAGGCGGCGGCGCCCTTGAGGAAATTGAAGCGGCGGGGCGTGGGGGGCGCGGGGCGAGCACGTAGGAGTCCGGAAACTGGGTAATGCCGCACTTGTGGACAGCTCACCGTCGACGAGCGCGGTAGGGAGAAGCAGCCAAGGATACCTCCACCGGAGCCGGTCGCCCAGATCACCGATGTCGGCGTGCAGGCCCTGTTGGTGACAGAATAGGGGCAGCCGAGGCGTGGGTACCGGCTGTTCTTCGCGGGACATCGTGTCGGTCGCCTGCGGCACATGCTGCGCGTTGTGCGAAGGCTCAGCCTGGACACCCGTTGCCCCGTCTCGTGCCGATCGACGGAGCACCCCGAGGAGGCTGGGTGCAAGAGTCGTCACCGCAAGCGCGGGCGGGCCAAAGGAGACCCCGGTCGAGTCCGGCACCAGGGGCCACCGGGAGACAGCACATCGGGGTTACGTGGGCATCCCGATCTCGGCGCCGGGGCGTTCGCCGCCGGTACACATACCAGGTGAAGGGAATCTTCTTCGCGGGCATGAAATGTGATAGCCGTCTCTCAAGTCAACCGCCGACAGAGATCCGCCCACTCCGGCCCTCCCGCTGCCCCGCGCCCATCGTCCCAATGTGACCGGCATCACACGTCGTATCTGGAGCCGCGTGCTATCCTGGCGCCGTCGCGCAGCGGGGCAGAGCAGCCAGGGTGGACGTGATGGCGGACGACGCCGCGAGGATCGCGCAGCTTGAGGCGGAGCTTCAACAGGTTCGCGAGGCGCACGAGGCGGACCGGGCTGCGACGGATGGCCTGTTCCGGGACAATGCCTCACTGCGCCAGCAGGCGACCGCGATGGCCGACGTCTTGCGCGCCATTGCGTCTTCCGCCACCGACGTCGATCAAGTGCTCACGGCGATTTGCGAGACCGCCGCTCGTCTCTGTCAGGCCCGCAACGGGGTGCTTTTGCAGATTCGCGCACGAGACGGTCAGCTCGCGCCGCGCGCACTCTTCGGTCCGGTGCCGCTGGTGCTCGAAGACGACGGTGCGCCGGTCTCCGGGCCACCCGATTTTGAAAGCGCGCTCGGGAGCATCGTGGCGCCGACGTCGATGCCCGGCCGCGCGTTTCTCGAGGGACGCGTCATCCACGTCCACGACCTGGCATCTGTCGTGGAGTCCGAGTACCCCGACTCGAAAGAGCTGCAAGCGCGCGTCGGCATACGAACCGTGGTCTTCGTGCCGCTCTTGCGGAACGGCAACGCGATCGGCGTCCTCTCGATGCAGCGCTTCGAGGTTCGGCCGTTCACCGATCAGCAGATTGCGCTGGTGGAGTCGTTCGCGGACCAGGCCGTGATCGCCATCGAGAACGCGCGCCTGTTCGAGGAGCTGGAGCAGCGCAACTCAGCTCGAGCACTGAGTCGAGGCGCTGGAGCAGCAGACCGCCACCGCCGAGGTCCTGCGGGTCATCGCCTCCTCGCCGAACGAACTCGAGCGTGTCCTCGACGACGTGGCCGAGAAGCGCCGGGCGTCTCAGCGGCAGCGGCCGGCGCCGCCTTCTGGGCGCTGGAGGGTGACTCGCTCGTGTCAGCTGGCCGCCGTAGGCCCGCAACGGCACGGTCACCCCGTCAACGATGCGGATGCCGCTCGATCGCGGCATGGTGCTCGGGCGCGCGATCCTCGATCGGCGGACGATCCACGTCGACGACCTGTGGCCGAGCGAGCAGGGCGAGTACCCGACCGCCGCCCGGATCGCGGGCGCTCGGATCCGCACCATGCTCGGCGTCCCGCTCGTTCACCGGGGCACGAGCCATCGGCGGCCTCGCCGTCTCCGCGCCTCGAAGTCCGACCCTTCACCGACCGCCAGATCGCGCTGCTGGAGACGTTCGCCGACCAGGCCGTGATCGCGATCGAGAACGCCCGCCTGTTCGAGGAGCTGGAGCAGCGCAACGCCGAGCTTCAGGAGAGCAACCGCCAGGTCACCGAGGCGCTGGAGCAGCAGACCGCGACGGCCGAGGTGCTGCGGGTCATCGCCTCCTCGCCGACCGATCTGCAGACGGTGCTGGACGCGATTGTCGAGAGCGCCGCACGGCTCTGCGATGCTGCACGGGGCGTCCGTGCTCCAGTCCGTCGACGGCGATCGATCTCGGTGGCATCGCCACGGCAGTGCGGTCGCGTCCACGGAGCGGTGCATCCGGCGGCCATCGAGTACGGCGGCCCGCTCTCGAGCGGACGCACCGTCGGCTGGCGCCGTTCTCGGACGCGCCGGACGATCCACGTCCCGGACATGGCACGTCGCCGTGACGATCGGAAGTTCCCGGACTCGCGCGCGGCGACTAGCTGCCGCTGGGCGAACTCGGACGCAGGTCGTCGACGCCGCTGCTGCGTCGAGGGCGAGCGCCATCGGGCGTTCTGACGGTCCACCGATGCGACGTGCGGCCCGTTCACCGACGCAGCAGATCGCGCTGCTGGAGACGTTCGCCGACCAGGCCGTCATCGCCATCGAGAACGCCCGGCTGTTCGAGGAGCTGGAGCAGCGCAACCGCGAGCTGAGCGAGAGCGCTGGAGCAGCAGACCGCGACGGCCGAGGTGCTGCGCGTCATCGCCTCGTCGCCGACCGACCTGCAGGCCGGTGCTCGACGCGATCGTCGAGGCCGCCGCCCGGCTCTGCGGCGCGCCGAGCGCGCTCATCCTGCGGGCGCGACGGCGAGGCCCTCCAGTGCGCTGGCGACGGCGTCGGCGACGTCGCTCGACGACCCGACCGACTGGGCGAGTGTCCGACTGCCGCTCAACCGGCCACGTCGTCGCCGGCCGCAGCCATCCTCGAGCGGCGGACCGTGCACGTCGACGACATCGTCGCGCTCGGCCGACGAGTTACCCGGTCGGCTTCGCGATCCGCGCGGTGCTGGCCACCGTTCCGCACGATGCTCGCAGCGCCGCTGCTGCGCGAGGACGACGCCATCGGCGCGATCGTCGTCAGCGCGATACGAGGTCAGCCCGTTCACCGACGCGGCAGATCGCGCTGCTGGAGACGTTCGCCGACCAGGCGGTGATCGCCATCGAGAACGCCCGGCTGTTCGAGGAGCTGGAGCGGCGCAACGGCGAGCTGCAGGAGAGCAACCGCCAGGTCACCGAAGCCCTGGAGCAGCAGACCGCCACCGCCGAGGTGCTGCGGGTGATCGCCTCGTCGCCGACCGATCTGCAGCGGTGCTCCAGACGATCGTCGAGGATGGCCGCACGCTCGTGCGGAGCCGAGCGAGGCGATCATCTATCGCGTCGAGGGCGAGCGGCTCGACCTCGATCGCCGACGCACGGTGCGATCGGGCGGACCACTGCTGGATCGATCCGATCGGCGGACTGCCGCTGACGCCGAGGCTCGGTCGGCCGGGCGTACCGCTCCTCGAGCGGCGGATCGATCCACGTCCCGGACATGTCCGCGGCGCCCGACACCGAGTTCGCCGTGGCCGCGGTCGATCCTGACGACCTCGGCTCGCCGGTCCGAGCGTTCCTCGGTGCGCCGCTGCTGCCGAGACGCCGTCACCATCGGCGTCATTCAGCTGTATCGGCTGCGAAGCCCGGCCGTTCACCGAGCAGCAGATCGCGCTGCTGGAGACGTTCGCCGATCAGGCCGTCATCGCCATCGAGAACGCGCGGCTGTTCCAGGAGATCCAGGATAGAACCCAGGAGTTGGCGCGCTCCGTGAGGAATTGACGGCCCTGGGCGAGGTCGGCCAGGCCGTCTCGTCCTCGCTCGACCTCCAGGAGGTGCTGACCACGATCGTCTCGCACGCCGTCAGGCTCTCGGGTGCCGACGCCGGCACGATCTACGAGCTGGACGACGAGACGGCCACCTTCGCGCCGCGGGCATCCGACCGGATGCCGGCCGAGCTGCTCGCGTTGGTCCAGCAAGACCGCCTGCATCTCGCCGATGACCATGTCGTCGGGCGGGCCGCGCTGCTTGGCATCGCCCAGCAGGTGCCGGACATCGCGACGACCAGCGACTTCGCCGCGAGTCCGGTGTTCGAGACATTGCTGCGGACCGGGTTCCGCGCCCTGCTGGCCGTCCCGCTGGTCCGCGAGCAGCGTGTCGTCGGTGCGCTGGTGATCCGCCGCAAGACGCCGGGCGCGTTCCCCCAGGCCGTCGTCGATCTCCTCCAGACGTTCGCCAGCCAGTCCGTCCTGGCGATCGAGAACGCCCGCCTCTTCCAGCAGGTCGAGGAGACGAGCCGCGCAGCTCGAAGTCGCCAGCCAGCACAAGTCGCAGTTCCTGGCGAACATGTCCCACGAGCTGCGGACGCCGCTGAACGCCATCATCGGCTACTCCGAGATGCTCCAGGAGGAGGCCGAGGACCTCGACGCAGAGGCGCTTCCTCCCGGACCTCCAGAAGGATCAACGCGGCCGGCAAGCACCTGCTGGGGCTGATCAACGACATCCTCGACCTCTCCAAGATCGAGGCCGGCCGGATGGACCTGTTCCTGGAGACGTTCGAGGTCGGGCAACTGGTCCGCGACGTCGCAGGCGATCGTCCAGCCGCTGGTCGAGAAGAACGGCAACACGCTCGTCGTCGACTGCCCCGACGACATCGGCGACGATGCACGCCGACCAGACCAAGGTCCGGCAGGCGCTGTTCAACCTGCTCTCGCAACGCCGCCAAGTTCACCGACCACGGCACCATCAGCCTGACCGTGCAGCGGGAGTCCGACGACTGGCTCACGTTCGCCGTCGCGGACACCGGGCATCGGGATGACCGAGGAGCAGCTTGGGCCGGCTGTTCGAGGCGTTCTCCCAGGCCGAGGCCAGTCCACCCGGAGCCAGTACGGCGGGACCGGGCTGGGCCTGGCGATCAGCCGCCACTTCTGCCGGCTGATGGGCGGCGACCTGACCGTCGAGAGCGTCTACGGCCAGGGCTCGACGTTCACGGTGCGGCTGCCGGCGGTGGCCTCGGAGCTGACCCGAAGTAGGTACGCCGTTGATGGAATAAGAGAAACGGGCCTTCGAGACTTCATCCCCGAACCGAATGTCGGACCTCGGCTGCCCGTCGACCGGGGGGCAAGAGCGGCCCTGCCATCGTTGGCCCGGATTCGACCGACTGCCGATTACAGCTTGATGCCGGTGAGGTACATGAACTGGAATCGCTGCTCGACGTCACCGATGACGCTGAATCCGGCGGTCTGAACGGCGGAGATGGGCTGGTCAGTGCGCCCCCTCCACTGCTGTGCGGTTCGGCGATGAAGAGCGTCCCGTAGGGTTTCAACGTGCGGTGCGCTTCCCCAGTATCCGGCCAGTTACTACCCATCAGCGACAGCGAGAAGACCGCGACGTCAAGAGTGGCGTCCTCTAACGGCGTGGCGGCCAAGTCGCAGGCCCTGACGGTCCGTTGACAGCGACGTGATCCAGCCCGATCACCCGTTTTGTAGCGCCTCCCCGAGTAGTGCTTCACCGCAGCCGAAGTCGCCCACGACCCAGTCGCGTCGATCCTGCATCGCGGTCATCGCCGCCCTGGCGGTCTGGTTCCTGCATTACTACGGACCGCCCGAAGTCCAGAAGCGGTTCAGCTTCTGACGACGCCCCAGGTCGTCAGGCTCGACGCAGAGGAGGAGGACCCAGATGATCGGTGAGTTCCGTGCGTTCCTGCTCAAGACGAACGCCATGGCCCTGGCCATCGCGATCATCATCGGCGTCGCCCTTGGCAACGTCGTCAACTCGCTCGTCAACGACATCATCATGCCGCCGGTCGGCCTGCTCCTCGGCGGGGTCGACTTCTCGCAGCTCAAGATCGTGCTCCAGGCGAACGCGGACCCGGCCAAGGAAGTGGCGATCCGCTGGGGCTCGTTCATCAACGTCGTCATCACCTTCGTCGTGATCGCGGCGGTCGTCTTCCTGATCAGCCGGAACCTCATCAAGGAAGAGCCGGAGGATCCGGTCAAGACCTGCCCGTTCTGCAAGGAAGCCAACGCGGTCGACGCGACCAAGTGCAAGGCCTGCGCCTCGGCGATCTGACCGCGCTGACCGCGGCCTGAAGGACCCCGGCCGCCTACCGCGACCGGCGCGACCGGGCCGGCGACCCGGATCAGACGGCCGGCGCCTCGGCGACCGACGGACCCGCGGTGCCGCGCGCCCGGCCCGCGGCCGACGAGAGCCGGAGCGTCATCCCGGCCGCCACGAAGCCCATGAGCCCGGCGGACAGGAAGACCGCGGTGTAGTCGCCCAGCCAGTCGTGCATCGCCCCGCCGAGCCACGCGGCGAGCGCGGCACCGAGCATGTGGCTGAAGAAGATCCAGCCGTAGATCTGGCCGAGGTGCTTGCGCCCGAACAGCTTCGCGGTGAGGTTCGTCGTCGGCGGCACGGTCGCGATCCAGTCCAGGCCGTACACGATCGCGAAGAGGAAGAGCCAGCCGGTCGCGTCGATGACCGGCAGCCAGGTGATCGAGAGCGCCCGGAAGCCGTAGTACGCGGCGAGGAGCTTGCGGTTGTCGAACCGGTCGGTCGCCCAGCCCGAGGCGAGCGTCCCGAACACGTTCATCATGCCCATGATCCCCACCGCCCCGGCCGCGGTCGCCGGCGTGAACCCGTGCTCGATGGCGTGCGAGATCAGGTGGGTCCCGATGAGCCCGTTGCTCGTGTAGCCGCACACGAAGAAGCTGCCAGCGAGGAGCCAGAAGTCGGCGCTCCGCATCGCCTGGCGGAGGTTGACCCCTTCGGAGGCCTCGGCCAGCTCCGCCCGGGCGTGCTCGGCCGAGCCGTCGTCGCCGTACGGCTGGCGGCCCGTGTCGGCCGGCCGATCGCGCATGAAGAGGAGCGCGGGCACGGCCAGGACGAGGGTGATGAGGGCGGCGCCGCCCAGGGCGACCCGGAAATCGCTCGCCTCGATGACGGTGACGAACGTTGGCAGGAACACGAGCTGGCCGGCCGATGACGCCGCCGCGAACAGCCCGACGACCATGCCCCGATGCGTCCGGAACCAGCGCGTCGCGACGGTCGCCCCCAGGACCGAGCTCACGGCGCCCGTGCCGACGCCGACGACGACGCCCCACAGGACGAAGAACTGCCACTCCTCGGTGAGCCAGATCATGGGCGCGAGGCCGGCCGCGATGACGAGGAGGCCGCCGACCGCCACGCGCCGCGGACCGAACCGGTCGATGAGCGCGCCGGCCACGGGTCCGCCGAGGCCGTAGGTCAGGATGCTCACCGCGACGACGAGCGAGATGCTGCCCCGGCTCCAGCCGAACGTCTCCTGGAGCGGCGTGAGCAGGGCACCCGGCGCGGCCCGCACGCCGGCCGATACGAGCAGCACGAGGAACGTCGCGCCGACCACGACCCAGGCGTAGTGCCGGTGCAGCTCCGGGAGTCGCCGTCGCCGGGCGACGGGTGACGCGCTCATCCGCGATTTGTATCACAGCATTGGGCCAAATCGCAGTACCCCGCCCACGTGGCAGACTTGGCCGGTGACCTCAGCAGCGACGCCGTCGCCCATGCTCCGCCTCGACGGCCTCGGCCGGCGGTTCGGCGACTTCTGGGCGGTCCGCGACGTGAGCCTGGAGGTCGCGCCGGGCGAGGTCCTCGGCCTGCTCGGCCCGAACGGGGCCGGAAAGACGACGACGGTGCGCCTGCTCGCCGCCCTCATCGCGCCGTCGGAGGGCCACGCCTGGGTGGACGGCCTCGACGTCCGCGCGGAGCCCGACGAGATCCGCCGCCGGATCGGCATCCTGACCGAGACGCCCGGCCTGTACGACAAGCTCTCGGCCGAGCGGAATCTCGACTACTTCGGCCGGCTGTACCGGCTGCCGACGGCCGTCCGCGCCGAGCGGATCGAGCGCTGGATGCGCCTGCTCGGGATCTGGGAGCGGCGGACCGAGCCGGCCGGCACGTTCAGCAAGGGCATGCGCCAGAAGCTCGCCATCGCCCGGGCGCTGCTGCACGAGCCGCGCGTGCTGTTCCTCGACGAGCCCACGGCGGGGCTGGACCCGGAGGCCGCGTTCATCGTTCGCGAGGCCATCGAGGCCCTGAGCGGCGAGGGCCGGACGATCGTCCTGTGCACCCACAACCTCGACGAGGCGGACCGGCTGAGCGACCGGATCGCGTTCCTGCGGACGACCCTGCTCCGGCTCGACTCGCCGTCCCGGCTCCGGGGTTCGCTCGGTGGCAGCACGATCCTGATCCGGCTCGGCGAGCCCGCCTCACCGGCCGTCCTCGCCGCGGTCCGGGCCCTTCCGCCGGTCCGGGACGTGACCGAGGCGCCGGGCACCTTCTCCGTCGCGGTGCAGGACGGCGAGCGGGACGCCCCCGCCGTCGTGCGGGCGATCGTCGAGGCGGGCGGATCGGTCGTCGAGGTCCGGCCGGCTTCGGTGACGCTCGAGCAGGTCTACTTCGACGTCATGGGCGTCCACCCGGGCGCCAACGGCGAGGTCCGCGAGGGACCCGCCACGGCCGCCGCGAGCGCCGCCGAGCGGGTGGCCTGACCGTGCGCCGGGACATCGTCGCCGCGATCATCGGCCGCGACTGGGAGGAGACGCTGCGCAACCGGCTCCTGCTCGCGACGATCCTCATCCCGCCGGTCGTGCTGACGATCGTGCCCCTCATCGCCGGGAGCCTGATCCAGGGCCAGCCGCTGCCCGACGCGATCTATCGGAACGTCATCGCCCAGCGACCCGAGTGGGCGAACCTCACGCCGGGCGAGATGACGGCCGCCTTCGGTATCCAGCAGTTCCTCGTCTTCTTCCTGATGCTGCCGGCGTATATCCCGCTCTCGATCGCGTCGTACTCGATCGTCGGGGAGAAGACGTCGCGCAGCCTCGAGGCGGTCCTGGCCACGCCGATCCGCACGCTCGAGCTGCTCACCGGCAAGGCGGTCTCGGCCCTCATCCCGGGCCTGATCGCGGGGTGGATCACGTACATGGCGTTCGTCCTCTTCGCCGGACTCCTCTACGGACCGCACCTCTTCGGGGTCGTCACGGACGGCTCGTGGCTCGCAGGTACGTTCCTCCTCGGCCCGGCCATCGGGCTCGCGTCGGTCGTCGCGGGCGTCATCGTCAGCGCCCGGGTCAACGACCCGCGGACCGCCCAGCAGATCGGCGGGATCGTGATCATCCCGCTCGTCGGGATCGCGGTGGTCCAGGCCAGCGGGGCGATCCTGTTCGGTGCCACCGGCTACGCCATCACGGCCGCCGTGGTGCTGCTCGTGAGCGCGATCGGCCTGCGCATCGGCGTCACACTCTTCGGCCGCGAGACGATCCTTACCCGCTGGCGCTAGGCGCCGGCATCAACGTGCGGGCGCCAGGCCCGCCACTTCGTGGGGCAGCCAGAACCAGCGCAGGGCCTCGAAGTCCGGCCCGACCGCGAGCGACGCGGAACCGTCGACGGCGGCCGCGATGGGCGAGGGCGGCGTCGCGACCAGGGCCCTGCGCCTCCGCGAGGTAGTCGCCGAGTCGAGACTCGGTCTCACGATGGCGATGGGCGGTGAACGACGGCGATCCATCGTCGTAGCGCAGGTCACCCAGCGAGAGGGGCGGCTCCACGGCCGGGCCGGCGTGCCGCCAGAGCCCGGTCGCGGCGTCGAAGCCGTACTGCGGCAGCAGGCGCCAGCCGTCGGCCGCCACGAGCTCCACGGCGGCCAGGATGTACTCGAAGACCGCCTCGCTGATGAAGTAGTTGAAGTTGACCCGCACCCAGCCGGGCTTGATGCCCTCGCAGCCGCGCGAGATCTCGCGCTCGAACTCGTGGGACGTCTCGATGTCGATGCCGAGGAGGCGATGGCCGTACGGGCCGGCGCACGAGCAGCCGCCGCGCGACTGGATCCCGAACAGGTCGCTGAGCAGGGCCACGACGAAGTTGTGGTGGAGGTAGCGCGCGTCGCGGCGGACGACGAACGAGACGATCGACAGGCGCTCGGCCGTCCGGTTGCCCAGGATCTCGATGTTCGGATGCGCGCTCCAGCGCTCGATCGCCCGATCGATGAACGAGTGCTCCCGCGACCGGATGGCCGGGGTGCCCACCGCCGACTTGAGGGCGAACACGAGGCCCGCCCGGATCGACTCGACGATCGCCGGCGTCCCGCCTTCCTCCCGATGCTCGATGTCGTCGAGATACACGTGCTCGGCGGGGTTGACGTAGGCCACGGTGCCGCCGCCCGGGACGGTGGGCACGCGGTTCGCGAACAGCTCCCGCCGGGCCACGAGCACGCCCGGCGTCCCCGGCCCGCCGATGAACTTGTGGGGCGAGATGAAGATCGCGTCCTTGTAGGCGAGCGGGTCGGACGGCGGGTCCATCTCGATGGCGACGTACGGGGCGGCCGCCGCGAGGTCCCAGAACGAGAGCGCGCCGTGCTCGTGGAGGAGCCGGGCGATCGCGTACGTGTCGCTGACGATGCCGGTCACGTTGCTCGCCGCGCTGAAGCTGCCGATGCGCAGCGGCCGGTCCGCGTAGCGTGCCAGCTCGGCGGCCAGGTGCGCCTTGTCGATGTGCCCGTCGGCGTCCTCGTGGATGACGACGACGTCGGCGATCGATTCGCGCCAGGGCAGCTCGTTGCTGTGGTGCTCGAACGGGCCCACGAAGACGACCGGCCGCTCGTCCGCGGGGATCTGGGCGCTGAGGCCGTAGCGGTCGTCGAGCTCGGCCGGGATGCGCAGGCCAAGCACGGCGACGAGCTTGTTGACCGCCGAGGTGGAGCCCGCGCCCGTGAAGATGACGGCATGGTCGTCGCCGGCGCCCACCGCCGCCCGGATGATCTCGCGGGCCTCCTCGCGGAAGCGCGTCGTCTGGAGGCCCGTGCCCGACGACTCCGTGTGGGTGTTGGCGTAGAGCGGCAGGACCGCCTCGCGGATGTAATCCTCGATGAACGTCAGTGAGCGCCCCGAGGCGGTGTAGTCGGCGTACGTGACGCGCCGAACGCCGAACGGCCCGGCGACGGCCTCGTCGTCACCGATGACCGAGGCGCGGATCGTCTCGATGAGGGCGTCGGGATCGGCGACAGCGGACGGCAGGATGCCGGGGCCGCGCGTGGCGTGCACGGGGGCATCGTAGCCCACGGTTCGGCGGTTCCAGCGCGAACCCCGGCGCGGACGGGCGCGAAGGTCGTATCGTTCACCCGAGCGCGACGCCCCAGCAAGCGCGCCGCGGCACGCGAAGGAGATCCGAGCATGGGTGACAAGACCCCCAAGCGCCCTCCGAAGCCCAAGAAGGACAAGAAGGCGAAGAGCGCCACCGTCTGATCCTCCGGGGTCACTGACCCCGGCGGCCGGCCCTACTCGGGATTGCCTGGCGTCGTCGGCGCGTTCGGCGGCGTGCCGGTGCCCGTCCACTGGCGGCCTGAGAGGCCGTCACGAGCGGCGTTGCGCTCCTCGTTGGCCTGCTGGTCGATGGAGACGCCCTGCTCGGTGAGGGCATCCGAGCGGGCATGGAGCGCGCCGGCCTCGCCCGTCGCCGCGCCCTGCTCGGCCAGCCAGCGCGTCTTGTCCGCTTCGTTGAGGTCCACGAAGTCCATCACGACCTGGGCGCCCTCGGCATGGATCTCCGCGGCTCGGGCTCCTGCGTTGGCCGTATCGCGTTCGCGAAGGACGTCGGCCGCCTGTCGCTCGAGCTCGGCGCTGTGCTGGAGATGGCCGGCGCGATCGTCGAAATCACCCGCCCGGTGCTCCAGCACATCGCCGGTCGCGCGGAGGACCTGGCCCTCGGTGCCCGCGCCCATCTGGTCGACGGCGTTGGCCTGGGAGTAGTCGGTCGCGGCCTGCTGGTGCAGGGACGTCGCGTCGTTCTGGAGGTTGGCGGCGTCCGTCAGGTCGTTCTGGGCCGCGTTCTCCTGGACCTCGTAGTCGTAGTCACCCACCGTGGTGTCCTCCTGGGGTGCGTTCGGCTGGATGGCGATGATAGGCCACCCGTCTGACGCTGCCGCGCCCGACCCGTTACGGCGCGGCCGTCGCGCGGCGGTCAGGGGCAGGTCTCGTCGACCTGCCACTCCAGGGTCTGTGCCCGTTCGTCAGGGCCCAGGTCGAAGCCAAAGCCACCGTTGTCCGTGGACGCGTCGGACGAGTGCGACGTCTCCTTGAGACGCCATCGTCGCCAACCCGTCGTCCGCGATCGTCAGCGTCACCCTGCCCGCCGCCTTGGTCTTGACTGTGACGACCGCCCCGGGAACGACGGTCTCCTGATCGTCGGTGTATTTGTATGTGCCCTTGAGGGTCGTCCCGTCGATCGTGAAGACCCAGCGCTGACTGCCGTTGAACGTGATGCCCAGGATCGTCCGGCTGTACTTCCCCCGGGCCACCCAGGCGCCACCCTCCGTGCCACAGTGCTGGCCCTTGATCGTCATGCCGTTCCTTGCGTAGTCGACGTACCAGCCTGGGACCCGCGTCCGGAAGACGATCTCGAGGAGGCCGATACCCCTGTTGGAGGTGCTCTTCAGGAGGGCCTTGCCCGTCCTGTCCTTCTGCCCTGGCGCCGTGTACGTGTAGGAAACGGGTGGAGGCTTCTCTTCGGTGTTGACCGGCGCAAGCGTCCCGTCGCCCGAGAAGGTCGCCCGCATCGGCTTGTCGAGATCCGTGCCCTCGATGACGTGGACCGGCTTGGCGGTGAAATTGATCACCTTGTTCGGCAGCAGCTGCCGTGCCGTCGCCGTCGTCGCCTCGATCCGAACGCAGGCGCCGCTCTGCCACTTGCGCTCGGCGAACGTCAGGATCACCCCGGCGGTCATCGCCGTGAGCGTGACGATCAAGGCTCGGGCGTTCGCGGCTTCGGCCGCAGGGACATCGCCATCGTCGATCTGTTGGCTCGCCCCGGCCGGCATCGCCAGCCCGGTGATCGCCGTGGCCCTCTGGCTCGTCCCGTTCGCAGTCGCGGTATAGGACATGTCGACGACGTCGGTGATCCTGTCCAGGATCGCGGCGTCATTCGCGTGGCCGTCGGTCTCGCTGTGGGACCGCATCTCGATGACCGATCCGCCGGTCATGCCGGAGGCGTCTTCCGTGAACTCGATGTCGAGCTTCACGGGCGCGATCCCTGCCGCATCGGGGCAGGCGTTCGCCTCCGCATGGACGTGGACCCTGTTCGAGCTCGAACCCAGGCTGGCCCCCGTCGCCGCGTCCGCGGTCGTCACGGCCTGGGTCAGCGTCACGTCCGCTGTGACGGTGGAGCCGCTGTAGGCGAGCGTGGTCGTCGTCGTGGTGGTCGTGCTGATCCGATGCCCGCCGACGGTCTGCTGGCTCGTTGACGTACTGGTCGTTGGCTGGCCCGGATTGGTGTTCCCGGTGTTGACCTCGATGCCAAGCGACACGTAGGCCATCGCAGTGAACATCGCACCGAACACCGGGACGCCCGCGATGGCGGCCGCGCGCGACTGCTCGTCGGTCTTCGCCAACGCTGCCGACGTCAGCCGCGATGGTCCGCGGTCGGTGAGCTCGACGTCATGGGCGTCGAGTTCCTTCCGGAGCGCATTCGACCGGTCCTTGGCGAGCCAGGCCACGCCTTCGGCCCCGAGGGCTCGCGAGCAGGCCCGAGCGCTCCGCGATCGCGGCCTCGAGTCGCGCCTCGTGCTCGGCGACCCGCACGCTTGTCGGATCGGCGAGAGCGGCCCGGTCGGCGTCGGAGATCTGGATCCCGGCGCCGCTGCTCGCGGACGGAGCGGACGGGGCGGTGCTCGGAGCGCCGCTGGCGGCGGTCGTGGCCGCCGGCGATCCGGTCGCGGCCGGCGCCGGACCACCGCACGCCGTAACGGCGAACAGGAACGCACAGAGCATCGCGGCGTGGTCCAGCCGGAACGGACGCGGGGATCGCGGGGATCGCGGTGCGCGCATCGGTCGACCTCGCACGGCAGGGCGGTCCGTGGGTGTGTCGAGCGCGAGTCTACGCCACGGTCCAACGGCCGACGACGTCCGTCGCGGAGTGTGGAGCGGGAGACGGGTCTCGAACCCGCGACATTCAGCTTGGAAGGCTGACGCTCTACCGACTGAGCTACTCCCGCCCGGGTTGGCGCCTGCGAAACGCTACCACGACGGGCTCGCCGGCCTCCGACCGCCGCACCGACGGCCCGTAGACTGGGGCGATGACCGGCTGGCTTCCCCGGCTCTGGCAGCAACCATCGGCGGTCCTGCTCGCCGTCCAGATCTCCGGGGTGCTGCTCTACCCGTTCATGGACGACTCGCCCATCGGCCGGGCAGCCCTCTCGACGTTCGCCCTGGTCGTGCTCCTGCTGGCCGTCCGTACCGTGCAGGCCACGCCCGCGTTGACGTGGATCGCCGTGCTGCTGGGGCTCCCGATCGTCGTTCTCACAGTCCTCGAAGTCGTCGACCCGCTGAACACGGTCGTGATCCTCTGGTCGTCGGTCCTGCACGCCGTCTTCTACTTCTACACGAGCGTCGCGCTGCTGCGCTACATGTTCCTCGACCGTTTCGTGACGAGGGACGAGCTCTGGGCGACCGGGGCGACCTTCACGGTCGTGGCCTGGGCGTTCGCCTACACGTTCATGGCTGTTCAGGTCATCTGGCCGGGGTCGTTCATCGCGGCGATCGCCCCGGATGCCCCGCGGACCTGGTTCCAGCTGCTCTTCCTGTCGTTCACGAACCTGACGAGCGTCGGCCTGTCCGACATCACGCCGGTCCTGCCCCAGGCGCGCTCGTGGGTCATGATCGAGCAGGTCGCCGGCCTGATGTATGTCGCCCTCGTGATCTCCCGGATCGTGGGCCTGACGATCGCCCGACAGCGCGCCTGACGGCCGATCGCCCAATTCGGCGGCTCGACGGGTCGAAGGTGAAGACGATCCAACCGGCCCGTACTCGCATCGCAACGAATCGTGACTACACTCAGGCCATGTTCCTCTTCAAGCGCGGTTCGTCCATGCCCTCCCCCACCGACGCCCTGCCGGGCCGAGCCCAGCCGCTCGAAGTCCCGGAGACCCACTTCGTCAACGGCGCGCCGGATCGTCCCGCCGTTCCCCGACGGGACCCGGACGGCGATCTTCGGCCTCGGCTGCTTCTGGGGCGCCGAGAAGGACTTCTGGCAGATCCCGGGCGTGGTCGCGACGGCCGTCGGGCTATGCCGGTGGCTCCACGCCAATCCGACCTACGAGGAGGTCTGCACCGGCCGGACCGGCCACGCCGAGGTCGTCCTGGTCGCCTACGACCCGAAGCGGGTCTCGTACGACGCAGCTGCTCAAGGTCTTCTGGGAGGCCCACGACCCGACCCAGGGCATGCGCCAGGGCAACGACGTGGGCACCCAGTACCGCTCCGTCATCCTCGACGGCCGACGACGACCAGCGTGCCGCCGCCGAGGCGTCGACGCGACGATGTACCAGGAGAACGCTGACGGCGGCCGGCTACGGCGCGATCACCACCGAGATCGTCGACCCGCCGGCCCGTTCTACTACGCCGAGGACTACCACCAGCAGTACCTCGACAAGAACCCGCGGGGCTACTGCCCGAACCATTCGACCGGCGTCAAGCTGCCGGACGACTTCGTGGTGACGCCGCTGCAGTACGTGGACTGACGCCACGTCGCGACGTCGCGAGCCGACGGCCGTCCGACTCCCGGCGTCTACGATGCCGTGCGGAGGTACGTGCGATGACCGACCCGATCGCGGACCTCATCGGCGACTACCGGGCGTTCGCGGCCCTCCAGCGCGACCGCCTTGCCGGCGCTCGGCATCGACATCGCTCCGTACGCGCTCAGCCACCTCGCGTACCGCGTCCCCGAGTGGGACCAGTACGTCCAGCTCCGGACGCTGCTCGAGCGGCACGCGGTCGCCAACGTGGAGAACGTCTGGAACGGCCGGCCCATCTCCCTGATCCTCCTCGCCGAGCCGCTCGACGTCCTCGACGGCCAGGTCGTCCCGGTCATCGAGCTCATCCCGCCCGTCCACCAGCGGGTCTACAAGATGGGCCTGGAGCACCTCGGCGTCGTCGTCGGCGACGACGTTCGACGCGTTCGTCGCCGGCACCAGGCCGTCCTGACCGGCCAGCAGTTCCAGGGCCCGACGCACACCGAGCCGTCTACATCCTGTTCGAGGACTTCACCCACGTGAAGTTCTATCGCCTGTCGCTGCACGCATCCGTCGAGCTCGATGGCGGCCGTTCGAGGCCGGGTTCCACCACGTCGACGACTGGGTTCCGCAGCGGCTGGTCACGGCAACCGGCCCGAACCCGCTGCCGCGATGGCTTCGACGGAGCGGCAGTACCCGGATCGCCGGATCAGTCGATCCGCTGGGCCAGGGCCACGATGATCCCGTCGGGTCCGCGCACGTACGCCATGCGCCACATGTCCTCGTACTGGCCGACGCCGCCGACCAGCCCGTAGCCGTCGGCGGCCAGCCCGGTCGAGGATCGCCTCGAGGTCTTCGACCTCGAACATGACGTTGCGCAAGCCCAATTCGGTGGACATGGCGTTGGGCGATCCCGGTTCGTGGTCCGGCCGGCTGAAGCTGGACAGCTCGAGCCCCGTCCCTCCGCCGGGCGGCCGCAGCATCACGATCTCGCTTCGCGAATCGGGTATGCCGATGACGGCGTCGACGAACTGGGCCCTCCATGGGCGACCTGCCCTCGATCTCGAAGCCCAGCCCGACGAAGAACGCCGTCGCCTTGTCGAGGTCGGCCACCGTGATGCCGACATGATCGAAGGTCTTGATGCGGGCCATGCGATTCATTCTGAACCGACGCGTCCCGTGGCGCATACGCTTGACGGATGACGACATCGCCCTCGTTCGACACCGACCCAGCCAGACTCGCCCAGCCCTTCCCGGCCGGCTTCGCCTGGGGCTTCGCCGCCTCCGCGTACCAGATCGAGGGGGCCGCCGCCGAGGACGGCCGCGGGCCGTCGATCTGGGACACCTTCGCCCGCCAGCCGGGCGCCATCGCCGACGGCAGCACCGGCGACGTCGCCTGCGACCACTACCACCGCTACCCCGAAGACGTCCGGCTGATGGCCGACCTCGGGGCGCGCGCCTATCGCTTCAGCACCAGCTGGTCGCGCGTGCTGCCCTGGGGACCGGCGCCGTCAACCAGCGCGGGCTCGACTTCTACCGAGCGTCTCGTCGACGCCCTGCTCGACGCGGGCATCAAACCGCTGGTCAACCTCTTCCACTGGGACCTGCCGCAGGCGCTGCAGGACCGCGGCGGCTTCGCCAACCCGCGAGGTCGTGGGCTGGTTCACCGACTACGCCGCGCTGGTCGCGTCGAGCCTGGGCGACCGGGTCAAGGACTGGATGACGTTCAATGAGCCGGCCGTCTATGCCTTCCTCGGCCATGCGGACGGCATCCATGCGCCCGGGCTGCGCGACTGGCCGACCGCGATCCGGGTGGCCGACAACGAGCTGCGCGCTCATGCCTCGGCCGCCCCGGCGATCCGCGCCCGGTCGACGACGCGAAGGTCGGCCTCGCGATGGATGTCAACCAGGTCGCGCCTGCGACCAATTCGGAACGGGATCGGGTCGCCGCCGGCCGGTGGAGCTCCGCTCGCGACGCGTGGTTCCTCGATCCCCTGTTCGGCCGCGGCTACCCGGCGCTGGGACTCGAGGCCCACCGCGAGGCGGGCCACCTCGAAGGCGTCGACCTCGCCGATCCGCCGGCCGGCGATCTCGATTACCTGGGCCTGAACTACTACCGGCGCGACTCCGTCAGCGCCAGGTCGGACCGTGCCTTCGACTGGGAGATCGGCGCCGTGCCGGACTCGGAGCAGACGCAGATGGGCTGGCACGTCGCGGCCGACGGCCTGCGCGACGTCCTGCTCGAGCTCAACACGACGTACGCCCGCGCGAGATCGTCGTCACGGAGAACGGCGCCGCGTATGCCGACACCGTCGATGCCGGATGGCCGCGTGCACGACGCGCACCGGCTGGGCTACCTGGCCCGCCACGTCGCCGCGGCGGCCGAAGCGCTGCGCGCCGGCGTGCCGCTGACCGGCTACCACGTCTGGTCGCTCCTCGACAACTACGAGTGGAGCCTTGGCTACACGCGGCGGTTCGGCCTGGTCCACGTCGACTTCGAGACCCAGCGCCGGACGCCCAAGGACAGCGCGCGCTGGTATCGGCGGCTCATCGCCGGGGAGTAAGTCCGTCCGCGGTGCCGCGGGCGACGGTCAGGCGCTGAGCCCGTGACCGCGTGGATGGAGGCCGGCGATCTCGACCGGCAGCCGGCCGACGAACGGCGCCTCGCCAACCAGCGCGGCCGCGAGCGCCTCCATCGACGGGGGCAGGATGCCGTAGCTGCAGACGTGGGTTCGGGCGGACGGATACGCGAGCAGGTCCCACGGCGTGCGCAGGGCGACGGTCACGGTCGGCTTCCGGATGCCAGGACCGCCGCGGCCAGCTCCGCCTGCGGGGCTGGAGGTGCGCCGAGAACGTCCCGACGACGACGAGGTCGAAGGTCGCGAGCCGCTCGCCGAGCCCGCGATGTCGGCCTCGCCCGGCGCCGCCGGCAGGAGGATCTCCTCCACGCCCGCGAGCCGGCGCCGGAGCGCCGCTGCCAGCGTCGGCGGCACCGTCGACGACGTGTCGGCCGGCGTCAGGTCGGCGGGCATCGACTGGACGACCGCGATCCGCGCGTCGGCGGCCGGCTCAACGGCAGCAGCCGGTCGTCGTTGCGGACGAGGGTGATCGACCGTCGGGCCAGCTCGGCGGCGAGTGCCTGGTGTTCGCCGCACCCGACGACGTCGAGCGGCGGCTGGTCGTAGCCGTCCCAGCCAGCGGCGCAGCTCGTCCAGCCGGCGCCTCGCCGCAGCGTCGTCGTCGGCATCGATGAGGCCCCGCCGCTGGGCCTGCGCGAGGCCTTCCTCCAGCCGTTCGAGCGCCGTTCGTCCGCCGTTCCGAGCAGCACGTCTTCGCCGGCGCGGAGGGCGGTGACCGCATCGACGATCTGGGCCGATCCCTGGGCGAGGGCGCCGCATGTCCAGCGCATCGGTCACGGTCACGCCGTCGAACCGCAGCGCCCGCGCAGCAGGTCACGCAGGACCGCGGCGGACAGGCTCGTCGGCAGGTCGTCGGTCTGGTCCGCCAGCGCGAAATGGCCGGTCATGACCATCCGCGCGCCCGCTTCCAGCGCCGCGCGGAACGGGACCAGCTCCCGCTCGGCGAGCTCGGCGTTCGTCCGCGGCACGAGCGGCAGCTGGTGGTGCGGATCCGCCGCCGTGTCGCCGGCGCCCGGGAAGTGCTTTGCCGTCGCGGCAACGCCTTCCTGTTGCAGGCCGCGAACGGTCGCCGCCGCGAGGCGTCCGACGGCCTCTGGATCGTCGCCGAAGCTGCGGATCCCGAGCGCCGGATTGGCCGGGTTGTTGGCCACGTCGCACACCGGCGCGTAGTTCACGTTGACGCCGAGGGCGCGCAGTTCGCGCGCCGTCGCGCCGGCGACGCGCTCGGCCAGTGCTTCGTCGCCGGTCGCGCCGAGCGCCATCGCGCCCGCGAACTGCGTCGTCCCGTCGCCCAGGCCGACCAGCTGGCCGCCCTCCTGGTCGGCGGCGACCAGCAACGGTGGTGCTCCGGCCGGCCGGGCCAGCTGGATGGCGGCGGTCAGCCGGCGGATCTGGGGCGGATCGACGATGTTGTGCGGCGCGGAAGAGCGTTACCCCGGCGACGCCCTGTTCGCTGATCCGCTTCGCCGCCGATGGCGGCAGCTCGGTGCCGCGCGAAGGCGACCATGAGCCGCGCCAGGGTCACGACTTGACGGAGCCGGCCAGGATCCCTCTCACGAATGAACGCTGCAGCGCCAGGAAGACGATCAGCGGCACGACCATCGTCAGGAACGCGCCGGCGGTGAGCAGATGCCACGCGCCTCCATAGGCTGCCGATAAGTTGAACAGCGCCGTCGGCATGACCCGGACGCTCGGCTCCCGGGCCCGAGGAACACGAGGGCCACGAGCAGGTCATTCCAGACCCACAGGAACTGGAAGATCGCAAAGGCGCCGAGGGCCGGGATCGAGAGCGGCAGCACGATCCGGATGAAGGTCTGGAACGCGGACGCGCCGTCGATCGACGCCGGACTCGAACAGGTCGCGCGGCAGCTGCGAGATGAAGTTGTAGAGCAGGAAGATCGCAAGCGGCAGCCCGAACGCGGTGTGGGCCAGCCAGATGTCCGAGGAACGTGCCGTACAGGGAGGCGCCGCTGTAGATCTTGAGGATCGGGATCAGCGCCATCTGGAGGGGCACGACCAGCAGCGCCACGACGATCGTGAACAGGATGCCCGCGCCCGCGGAACGGGATCCAGGCGAACGCATAGGCGGCGAACGCGGCGATCGTGATCGGGATGACCGTCGACGGGATGGTCACGATCAGGCTGTTCAGGAAGGCGTCGCCCATGCCGTTCGCCGAGAGGACCTGCTGGTAGTTCTGCAACGTCCACTGGTTCTTGTCGAACGGGTGGAGCAGGCCCTCCCACCAGCCGGTCTGGGTGATCAGCTGGGGGTTCCTGACCGAGCTGACCAGCAGGCCCGCGGTCGGCACCGTCCACAGGAAGCAGATGACGATGACCGAGAGGCGGAGGGGCAGGCTCTGGAGCATCGGCGCCCGCCAGAACCTGGTGCGCCCGCCGGGGGCTCGTTTGATCGGCTGTGCGGTGGCTGCCATTACATCGCCGCCTGACGTCTGAAGTTGCGGAGGTTGAGGATCATCACCGGCAACACGGCGATGAACAGGACGGTCGCCAGAGCAGCGGCACGCCCATCGTTGAAGAACTGGAACATCTCCGTGAACATCCGCACGGCGACCACGTCATCGTGGTTGCGCCCGCCGCTGATCGACATGACGATGTCGAAGATCTTGAGCGTGGCGATCGCGATCGTCGTCGTGACGGTGATGATCGAGCCGCGGATGAGCGGCACGATCACCCGGAAGAAGATCTGGCGGCCATTGGCGCCGTCCAGACGCGCAGCCTCGATGACCTCGACCGACACGCCCTTGATCGCGGCCGAGAGGACCACCATGGCGAAGCCCGTCTGGAGCCAGATCACGATCAGCATCTCGGCCGGCAGGTTGATCGGGAAGGTCGTGGCCCAGGGCACGGGCTGATTGCCGAAGGATGTCCAGATCGCGTTCAGGAGCCCGAACTGGGGCTGGCTGGCCGGCTGCCAGGCGTAGACGAACTTCCAGATGACCGTCGCCCCAACCAGCGAGATGGCGAGCGGCGTGAAGATGAAGACCTTGGCCAGCGCCTCGCGCTTGATGCGGTCGAAGAGGGCGGCCGAGAGCAGTCCCAGGCTGACGCTGCCCGACGTCACCACGAGGAGCCAGAGGACGTTGTTGCGAAGGATCTCGAGGAACGGGCCCGTGCCGAGGCTCGCCCAGTTGTCGAGGGTGAACGCGCCATCCTTGTCCAGGAAGCTGCCGATCACGGTGACGACAGCCGGATAGACGAGGTAGATCGACAGGAGCACCACTGCCGGCGCGATGAACACCCACGGCAGGACACTGCCGCGGATCTTGGGCGGCAGGCGCTCGACCAGCGAGTTCGCCCCCGTGAAGAGGAGCCAGATCCCGCCGACTCCGACGAGCAACGCGATGGCGGCGAGCAGGAGCTTGGCGAAGAACTGGTCGCCCTGCCCGTTGCGCAACGCCTCGCGCGCCGACGGAGTTGCCGAGCAGGTCGTAGATCGAGGCAAGGACGTTCTGACCGCCCTGCGGGTCGATCAGGACCGTGACCCCGAAGGCCGCCGCGACCAGCCCGATCAGGCTGAGGACCAGCACGGATCGCGACGAGCCGTGCGAGCTCGTGAACTGCGTGCGTTCCACCGCCCCGTCGCACCTCCGCGGAAGATTGCGGAATTGTAGCGGGGCGCCTCACCGGTGGTGAGGCGCCCCGCGCGCTAGCTACGTAAGATCAGCCGCCTACTTGGGCCAGCTCTCGTCGATGGCCTTCAACACGGCGTCGGTGGTCGAGCCGTTCGCGTTGGCCCAGTCCGAGATGTTGGTCCAGAAGGTGCCCTGGCCGACGGAAACCGGCATCAGGTCAGAAGCGTCGAAGCCGATGGCCGTTGCGCCAGTGGCGATGTCGTTCGCGACCTTCAGCTTGTAGTTGCCGGCGTACCACTCGGGCGGAACCTTGACGTTCGGCGACAGGACGCCCACGCCCTTGATCCAGCCCTCGAGGCCCTCCGGAGTCGCCAGGAACTCCGCGAACGCGCGGACCTCGGGGCGGTCGTTGAGGACCATGAACGAATCAGCCGAGCCCTCGGCGCCCTTGAAGGTGTCGCTGATCGTCGGGAACGGCATGATGCCGATGTCCCCGTCGTCGCCGATCTTGAACTTCGAGTCACCGCCGTTGACCCGCTTGTCCGGGAAGAAGTCCGGGCCATACCAGACGGGGATCTTCTGCATCCAGCAACCCGGCGCGGCCGTGTCCTGGGTGAACATGGGATCCATGACGGTCTTCAGGTCGGCGTTCACGATGGCCTGGCCACCGCCGTCGACGTACTTGTCCTTGAAGAGCAGGCTACCGACCTTGTCGAAGGCAGCCTTGATCTTGGGGTCACTGAACGTGATCTTGTGGCTGATCCAGTCGTTCGTGACCTGCGGATCCTCGGTCTTGAGGAGGACCTCCTCGACCCAGTCCGTGAGCTCCCAGCCGGTCGCTGTGCCGGGGCCGCCGGCGCTGACGCAGAACGGATGGCTGCCGTCGGC
Source organism: uncultured Chloroflexia bacterium (assembly GCA_963849405.1). Classification (GTDB taxonomy): domain Bacteria; phylum Chloroflexota; class Limnocylindria; order Limnocylindrales; family CSP1-4; genus C-114. The sequence continues at coordinate 141,599 of CAWKHG010000004.1, read as the reverse complement.
CACGATCTTGTCGGCCAGGGCGACGAGCTCGTCCCAGGTCTTGGGAACCGCGTAGCCCTTCGCCTTGAAGGCCTTGACCGGGTACCAGATCATCGACTTGACGTCGGCCTTGGTCGGGATGCTCCAGATGTGGTCGCCCTCGCTGGTGAGGGCGATCGTCGACGGGAATTCAGCCTTGAGCTTCGTTGCTCCCTCGGGGCCCACGATGGCAGCGATGTCCTTGACCTTGCCCGCCTTGGCGTAGGCGAGCACGGCGGTCGGCTGCGCCAGCGCCGCCATGTCCGGCGGGCTGCCGCCCTCGATCCGGGTCTTGAGCACGGTCTCGTGGCTCGAGCCGATGCTGTCGACCTGGATCGCGATGCCGGTCGCCGCAGCGAAGTCCTTGATCGCTGCTGCGAAGCCAGTTCCCTCGCCGCCGGTCCACTGCGTCTGGATCGAGACCTTCTTGCCGGCGAACGGCAGCTTGCCGTCAGCGCCCTTGGTCAAGGCCTGGTCCAGCTCCTTGTAGCCGGTCGGGAGCTTCGGAAGGTTCAGCGCTGCCGGCGCGGACGCGGCCGGCTGTGAGGCGGCCGGCGCCGACCCGGAAGGCGCAGAAGTGGCCGGCGCAGACGTCGCCGGGGGCGCGGCCGTAGCCGCGCTAGGGGACGGCGTCGCATTGCTGCTGCACGCGCCGAACAGCGTCATCGCGACGACTGCTAGCGCGGACGTAGTCCGTAGTCTCTTGGCCATGAACTTCTCCTCCTGGAACCTACCCTGACTGTGGGTGTCGTTCGGCTCTGCCGGGTCCAAGTATCCACACCAGCAAAAGCCCCCAGTGGATTATCGCTCGCCCTTCTCCTCTCGCTCAGGCAAGTCGATGCGGTGGTGCGACCGCTGCCGCCAGCATGCGCGGAGCGCAAGCTGCCGATCGAACATTCGCGTCTGCCGGTGCGTGGCCCCGTCGGGCGACACCGTCGCGCTGGCGCTCATCCGGGCGGGCATTCCTCCGACGGCAACCACCCCTGCCCCTTGCCGAGCGTGGCTTTGGCAGGAGACTTGACAAAGCGGGATGTTGCGTCAGCGGCAGGGGCTTTGTCAAGACCCTGAACAAAGCAGGTTTCCCCTCGCGCGGCCGGGTCGGCTCCCGCCTCGAACGACGGCGACGCGACGGCGATTGCCACATCGGTCCATGCTCGCCCGTCACAGGGCCGATGCACCTCGTCCACAGGGCATCCGTCGCACTGGGGAGGGATCACGATGCTCACCGGATCCGGACCACGGAGTCGCCGATCGATCCTCGCGGGGGCACTGGGGGCCGCCGGAGGAGCCGCCGCCGTGGCGCTCGGCAGGCCTCTGGCCGTGGATGCCACAGTCGCGACCATGCAGACGGGCACCGACAACACGGCCGACGCCCCGACCCGACTCTTGAGGTCGTCGCCCGGGTTCGTGCTAGGCGTGGCACCGTCGACGATGCCGGCCTACGAGCTGGGAGGCGAGACCGTCGCGATCGGCACCGACGTGATGGGGGCTCCCGCGCTCAACGTCGTTTCATCGAACGATGAGTTCGCCCTCGGGATGCAGGTGTCCGCGCCGGGCTCGCTTTCGACCGGGATCAAGGTCGCGGCTTCCCAGGTCGGGATCAGTGCCGAACAGCACAATGAGTTCGGCGCCGGCGTGCGGGGGATCGCTCAGGGCTCGGAGGCCGCAGGCGTCTCGGGTCTGGGCGAGGGTTACAGCACGGCCGGCGTGGCTGGGGTGTCGAGCGGTCCCGCGGGCACAGGCGTGCTCGGCAACGGCAGTGGAAGCGGGACGGGAGGCTACTTCACGACGGACACCGGGACGGCCCTGCACGTCAACGGCCGCGCGCGCTTCAGCCGGTCCGGTCGGGCCTCCGTCCCGAAGAGCCGGTCCTACGTGGACGTCACGGTCCCGGGCGGCCTCTCGACGACCACCTCATCGCTCCTGGCGACGATCCAGACGTACCGCAGCGGCGTGGCCGTCGCCGGCGTCCGTCTCAACTACCCCTCGGCCGGGAAGGCCCGCATCTACCTCACGAAGATCGCGTCCACCACAGCGACCACGCCGATCGGCTGGTTCGTCATCGGCTAGGACCGCCGGTCGGACGGCCTTCCGGGGGTTCCTCGAAGACCCGTCAGCCGATCCGTTCGGTCAGGTGGATCGTGACCGTGTCGCCTTCCGACTTGTCGATCAGCCGGCGCAGCTCCGCCTTGATCGGCAGCTTGTGGGTGCCGTCTCCCAGGGCCATGAACGAGCTGCGGAACGGGTGCCCGTCGACCGTCCCTAGGACCTTGACGAGGCCCCGGGTGCCGAAGAACGCGGGGGTCCAATCGGTAACGACGTGCGTCCAGCCACCCTTCGCCGGGCTCTTGCGCAACAGGGCGCTGAACGTCTTGTCGAGCGGGCCGGGAGCGGTGGCGGCCCTGGTCGTGGGCTGCGCGGTCATCGGGACTCCTCCACGACGTAGAAGCGGTTCCCGTCGGGGTCATCGAAGGTGTACATCGGCGGGACGCCGTCCCGGCGCAGCAGCTCGCCGACCTCGACTCCGCGCTCGCGCATCAAGGCGTGCTCGGTTTCGGCGTCGGGCACCGTGAACCGGATGCCGGTGTCCGCCGCGGCGGCGGGCCCGTCCTTGGCGTTGAGAGCGATCGACGTGGACGCTCCCCGTGGAGCGACCTCGATCCAGCGGGTGGTCGCGCTCATCGGCGCGTCGAGCCGCTTCTCGAATCCGAGGTTGCCGACGAAGAACGCGACGGCGTCGTCCTGGTTGCGGACGTTGATCCCGATCGTGCGGACATCCGCGATCGTGGTGGGTTTCATGGTGGCCTCCTTGGAGCTCATCGCTGGCCGTACATGAGGGAGCCGGGGGTGGTCAGGGTCTGGCCCGTCTCGAGCCAGGTCTTGAGGCCGGACAGGATCATCGGCCAGCCGCCGTAGATCTCCTCGGGTGCGTTCTCGCTCAGCTCGTCGTGGGTCACGGTGAGCCGGCACGAGTCGCCGACGGGTTCGATCTCCCAGGTCACCCGCGAGGTGCCTTCACGTTCGGCCGCCTCGCTCCAGAGCACGTGCATCGTCTGCACGAGCCGGCGCGGCGGGTCGACGACGAGGTTCTCGCCTTCGGCCAATGGGCTGTCGGTGCTGGGATGTCCGAAGGTGTAGTGCGAGCCCGGTGTCCAGTCGGACTCGACCCCGCCGCCGAAGTGGTACTTGGCCCGGATGGCCGGGTCCGTGATCGCTTCCCAGAGCCGTTCGGGCGTCGTGCGGATGTAGATCTCGAAGACTTTCTCCATCGGATTCTCCAGCTCGGTCTTGAGGCCGGTCAGGCCGGCCGCCCAGGTTTCGGTGTACTTGCTGACCCAGCGCTCGTAGAGGAGGCGGATCGGGACGGGATTGAGGAAGTGCAGCTTCTCCCGGCCCCGCCGACGGCTCACCACGAGACCGGCCTCCTCGAGGAGCCGGAGGTGCTTCGCGACGGCGATCCTCGTCATGCCGTGTCCGGCCGTCAGGGCCACGAGCGTCTGGCCGTCGCGCTCGAACAGCGCGTCGAGCAGCGCCCGACGGGTCGGATCGGCGAGGGCTCGAAAGACGGTCTCCACACACGCACTATAGGAAACCGAATGGTTTCCTGTCAAGCTCGGGAGTCGAGCAGCCGCGGCCTGGGTTCGCATCAGATAGTCGTGTCGCGACTGGTGTTGGCGAAACGGCGCTCCGGGCGCCGCTCCGTGAGCACGATCCGCTGAGCCCAGGCGCCCGAAACGGCAGATAGCAGTCGCCAGGCGACTCGATGATGCGAACCGGCGGAGAGTGGCTAGCGGATCACCCGGTAGCGGAGGTAGACGAATTTCGAGCTGAAGGTGCGCGTCTCGATGAGCTCGAGGTTGACGCGGCGCTCGCCCTGGGGGAAGTAGGAGATGCCGCCGCCGACCAGCACCGGGTAGACGATGACCTGGTACTCGTCGATCAGGTCCAGCGCGGCCGCCTGGGCGGCGAGCGTCGCGCCGCCGATCGCGATGTCGCCCTCCGTCGGCTCGGCTCGCAACCGCTCGATCTCCTCCGCGAGGCCGCCTGTGGCCAGGCGGGCATTGCCCTGCACGGCCGACAGCGTGGTCGAGAACACCACCTTCGGAAGCGGCTTCCAGAGCGCGGTCCACACGAGCTCGTCGTCGTCGAGCGACTGCTCCTGCTCGGCTGTCTCCCAGAACAGCATCGTCTCGTACAGCCGCCGGCCCATCAGGTGGGCCCCGACTCCTCGGATCTCGTCGATCCAGAAGCGAAAGACGTCCTTGTCGGGCGCCGACCAGTCGAAGCCGCCGTCTGGCCCGACGATGTAGCCGTCGAGTGAGGCGTTCATCGAATAGGTCACGTTGCGCACGGGAAGTCCTCCTCGGTGTTGGGTTCGACGATAAGACCACGGAGCCCCGCGGGATTCATCGGAGCGCGCGCTGGGCGGCCCGGCCGCTGCGGCCGAGGGAAGCCACGGCATCGACACTTGTCCACGGCGGGACGTGACCCGAGGCAGTCGTCGCGCGCGGGCGCCGGGACCATGATCGCCTGGCTAACGCCACCCTCATCGGAGCCCCTCGCATGTCCTCGACCATCGCCTTCAAGTCCGCCCGCAGCGGCGCGACCGTCAAGACCAGCGCCCTCGACCGGCTGATCGCCCGGTACGCCCTCGCCCACGACTCGCACGAGGCGCCGCTCGTCGGCTGCTACCTGTGCCTGCACAACGAACCCCGCCTGCCGCGTGAGCTCGCCGCGGCGGCCTAGCCGAGCCGGCTCAGACCGGCGCCTACCCGGACCTCGGTGTGGGCATGGGGGTACATAGGTCGGCTTGCGCAGGGGTCGCGCGAGACGGAACCTCATGCCCCGAGTCCAACAGGAGACCCCACCCAGATGGCACCCACCCGAGGTCGGCTCCACCTGCCCGACCTCCTCCGCCGGTCGGCCGCTCCTCCGACGGCGGACGTCACCGATGCGCTGACGATGCTTGCCAACGCGCCGGGCGTGCCCGTCCCGACGGATCGCACCGGCCACAGGTCGCGTCGCCTCCGCGGAAGCTCGAATGGCGATCCGATCGCTGATCCGATGGCCCGGGCGCCTCAGGCGATCGCCCCGTCCGGCCACCTTCCGGGCCTGCCGGCGATCGGCGCGATCGGCGCTGTCGCCGCCCTGGACGAGGCCGCGATGCCCCGGCCGGTCGCCGTGCCGAAGGCCGCCGCCGCGACCAAGACCCGCAAGCGTCGCGTCCAGGTCGTCGACCAGGCCGACTTCGGCGTCGTGGTGTCCCAGGGGGCCCTCGACCGCTCGCTCCGGATCATCCTCGTCGAGGACGTGCCGGACGTGACCAGCCACATCCGGGAGCTGCTCCGTGCCCAGTCGATGATCCGGATGATCGACGTCGTCCGGGACGGCCGCTCGGTCGCGACCCTGGTCCGCGAGCTGCGGCCCGATGTGGTCGTCGTCGACCTGCTCCTCCAGGGCCGGGTCTCCGGCGCGACCGTCATCGAGCGCCTCCGCAAGTCGAGCTCGACCGTGCCGATCGTGGCCCTCGCCGTCGCCGACCGCCCGATCGACGACGCCACCAAGGCCCGAGTGGACGGCGTCGTCACGATGCCCTTCGGGACCTACGACCTCGTCCGGGCGATCCGCGACGCGGCCACCGCCGGTGCGGCGCGCAACCCGAGCGCTACCAGCCGGATCGTCGCGGTCCATGCGGCGAAGGGCGGCGTCGGCAAGACGACGATCGCCTATAACCTCGCGGTCGCCCTCGCCCACGCGGGCCTCAAGGCCGCCCTCGTCGACGGCAGCCTCCAGTACGGCGACCTGCGTCGGCAGCTCGCGGGTCGGTCCGGAAGTCCCCTCGATCTGCGACCTGCCCACGGGCAACCTGCGCCAGTCCGACCTCGAGGCCGGGATGTACCACGACTCGAGCGGCGTCGACATCCTCCTCGCGCCGCCGCGGCTCGAGATGGCCGATCTCGTCTCGGTCCGCGACATCGAGGAGATCCTCCAGGTCGCCCGGCGGGCCTACCAGGCGATCGTCATCGACACCCCGAGCGCGCTCAACGAGAACACGCTGGCGATGCTCGACCTGTCCGACGTCATCCTCCAGGTGCTCACGCCCGAGCCCGCCGCGCTGGACAGCACCCGCGCCGCGGTCGAGGCGTTCACCGCGATCGGCTACCCGGCGTCCAAGGTGCGCACGGTCATCAACCGCGTGGACGCGGTCGGCGGCCTGAGCCTCGCCCAGCTCCGGCGGGCGCTCGGACGCGATGCCGACCACGTCGTGGTCTCCGACTGGCCGCTGGTCTCGACGTCGAATAGCGAGGGCGTGCCGTTCGTGGCCGTCCGCCCCGAAGCGAGGATCAGCAAGGACCTGTACCGCCTCGCCTACGAGGTGTGCGCAGTGATGGTGGTCGCGCGGCCGGCCCGACGCGCGGTGCGCGCCTCGGCCTGACGGGCTGCGCCACTCCCTCCGCCGCTCCCGCGCGGCTTCGGTCCTCGTTCGCCTCGCCTACTCCGCCTCCGCCGTCCGGCGGCCGATGATGCGATCGAACGCATCGGGCACCCACCAGTGGAGGACGTACAGCTTGCAGCCGAGGCAGTAGCCGGTCGCCGCGAGCAGCGTCTGGAGCACGGCGACGGCGATGACCGGGATCCAGGCCAGTGGCCGGATCCCCGCCGCGAGCAGCAGGACGCCGATCGCGAGGAAGACGAAGCCGAGCGCCTGGGCGAAGCGCGGGCCGAACTCGGGCTCCGGGTTCTTCGGCGGACCGAGCTTGAGCACGCGCCGGATCGTCGGCCACGGCCGGCCGAGGATCGAGTACTGCGTCCCGAAGAGGGCGCTGACGCCGAGCGCGACGCCGACGGCGGCAACGAGCAGCGGGATGTCGAAGATCGTGGCGATCACGAGGAACACGACCGACAGGGCCCCGCCGAAGCGGTGGCCGCGCGGATCGATGAGTCGGACCGGGATGGGGCGGGTCACGTGGTGATTCTCCTGGGAGGTGCGCGCGGAGTGACGCGCGGGAACGACTGGGTCGGGGCTCGGAGGGCGGCCTGACCGGCCGCCGCGGCGGGTTCGCGAGACTCGGTGCCGGCGCCGGCGACCTATCCGGTCGCGAGCGTCAACCCGCCGAGGCTCGCCCTGGACACGCGCAGGTCACGCGCGGTCCGCAGGTACAACCGCAGGGACACTCGGGCGTCCCGGCGCCGCCGGCCATCGCCGGCAGGAGCAGCAGGGTGTCGCGGTCGTCGACGGGCGTGGCCAGCTCCTGGAGATGGCGGACGTCCGTGTCGTTGAGGTACACGTTGACGAACCGGTTGAGCCCGCCACTCTCGTCGAGGAGTTGCGGGGCGAGGCCCGGGTAGCTCGAGGTCAACGAGGCGATCACGGTGCCGACTGTATCGCCACTCGCGTCGACCTGCTTGAGGCCGCCGGTCTGGGCGCGCAGCACGGGCGGGATGCGGACCGTGCTCATGCGTCGAGCCACCGCTCGAATGCCGCCAGGCTCGGCGGGATGACGGGCGCCAGGCCGGGTCCGCCGCGCTCGGCGGGCCGGTCCTCATGACCGAAGGAGCGGGCGTCGGGCGTCTTGACCCCGTTCCCTGTGAGAAGCGCGACGACCTCGTCGTCGGGGCCGATGATCCCCGCGGCTCGTGCCTGGGCGGCGGCCGAGATCGTGACCCCGCCGGCCGTCTCCGGGAAGATGCCCTCGAGCGCCGCGACCGAACGGATCGCGTCGGCGGTCACGTCATCCTCGACGGACTCGATCGAACCGCCGGTGCGGCGGGCGAGCTCGAGCGCATACCGACCGTCGGCCGGGCTGCCGATCGCCAGCGAGCGGACGATCGTCGTCGGGTGCTCGACCGGCCGGATCTCGTCCACGCCCTCGGCGAACGCAGTGGCCACGGGCGAGCAACCGGCTGCCTGGCCGCCGATGAACTTGACCGGCTTCGGTTCGACCAGCCCGACGGTGACGAGCTCCTCGAAGCCCTTGGCGACCTTCGTGAACATCGACCCCGACGCGATCGGGCCGACGACGACGTCGGGCAGGCGCCAGCCCAGGCGCTCCGCGATCTCGAAGGCCAGGGTCTTGCTGCCCTCCGAGTAGAACGGCCGGAGGGTGATGTTGACGAAGGCCCAGCCGAGCTCGTCGGCGACCTCCATCGACAGGCGGTTCACCTGGTCGTACGTGCCGTCGATCGGGACGACGGTGGCGCCGTAGGCGAGGGCGTGGTCGATCTTGGCCGGCTCCAGGTCCGCGGGCACGAAGACGAAGGCGCGCAGGCCGGCGGCTGCCGCGGCGGCGGCCGTCGCCCCGGCGAGATTGCCGGTCGACGCGCAGGCCAGGGTGTCGGCCCCGAACTCGACCGCCCGGGCGGCCGCCATGGCGACGACGCGGTCCTTGAAGGAGAGGGTCGGGTTGCGGGTGTCGTCCTTGAGCCACAGCCGGCTGATGTCGATGCTCGCGCCGAGCCGGTCCGCGGCGATGAGCGGGGTCGAGCCGACGGCCAGGCCGCGCGCCGGCGGTTCGCTGACGGGCAGCAGCTCGAGATAGCGCCAGATGCCGGGGGTCGCCGCTCGATCGTGGCCCGGTCGACCAGGTCGCGGATCACCGCGTAGTCGTAGACGACCTCGAGCGGCCCGAAACAGGCCGCACACACGTAGCTCGGACCGAGCGCCTCGACCCGGCCGCAGTTGCGGCAGCGGAGGCCCTGGATCCGCTCGGCGGCGGAGCCGCGGTCGGCGGTCAGCGCCGCCGTCAGTGGCGGAGCCGGGCATCGCGACGCCGGCCACGTCGAGCTTGGGGCTCGCGGGGGTGATCGGCGTCTGGGTCGGCATCGTCGGCTCCTGACCGCCCGCGGGGCGCCGTTCGTCGGCGCCGGGTGCGGGCTCGCTGGTGCGTCAGGACCGGAAATGGGAAGACCCTTCGCTGCGAAGGGTCTCAAGGGAGTCCCTTATCTCGCAGGCTTGGACCTGCCCGGAGTTGGCACCTTGCCGGCGTCGCCGCCGGTAGGTTGTCGTGGCTTCAACGGGCCGGTCCCTCCGCCACTCTTGATAAGGCTCTTCAGTTGTGGGCGGATGGTACGTGGCTGGGTCGGCCATCGTCAACCGTGTTCGCAGGCGTCGCCTCAGCTCGCGAGGCGGTCGGCCAGCCAGGCGATCGCGAGCGGGTAGCGGTACTCGATCGCGCCGTGCTTCGCGTCGAACAGCTCGAACCGGACGTCCGGAGCGCCGGCCGCCTCGCACTCCCGCCGAAACGCCTCCGCTCCGAGATCGAGGAAGTACTCGTCGCGCCTGCCGGCGTCGATCCAGACCGCGCGCATGGAGGCAAGCGCGGCTCGGCCATCCGCGGTGCGGGCCATCCGGATCGGGTCCCAGCGGAGCCAGCGTTCCCAGACCTCGGGCACGAGCTCGCCGGTGAGCGGATCGAACGGGATCCGGACCGTGCCGTCGGCGTCGGCCGAGTAGCACGCGGCCATCGCCCACTCGTTGACGAGCACGCCGTCGCTTGACTTCGACATCGCCGGCCGGCTGCGGAAGTCGGCCCAGAACCGTTCGAACGAGCCCTCGTACTCGTCGCGCAGGGCCCGGGCGCATTCGCCGAACTCGGTCTGGTAGCACAGCTCGAACAGTGCGTCGCCGGCGTGCGTGGCGAGCCCGGCGAACAGATCGGGCCGGAGCATCGGCGTGACCATCGCCCCGTAGCCGCCGCTGCTCTTGCCGGCGATCCCGCGGTGCTCGCGGGCGGCGAGCGTGCGGAACCGGCCGTCCACCCAGGGCACGATCTCCTCGCACAGGTACGTGTGATAGCGACCGGTGCCCGGCGAGTCGATGAACTGGCTGCCGCCCACGCTCGTCCAGCAATCGACGAACACGACGATCGCCGGCGCCGGCGCCGGCCCACTCTCCCCGGCGAACAGGGCATCGATCGCCTCCGGCGTGTTCACCCGGAAGGCCGATCGGTTCGCCCACATGTCGACCTGGCCGGTCATCCCCTGGATCAGGTAGATCGTGGCGAACCGCCGTTCCGGCTCGGCGTCGTAGGCCGGCGGCAGGTAGACCCAGACCGGGCGTTCGGTCGGATCGCCCAGCGCGTTGCCGCGCAGGACCTCGCTCTCGAAGAGGTGCCGCTCGATCCGGCCGCGGAACGCGCGCCCCCACGGCCGGATGGCGGACGACGTCACCGAGAGGTCACCGAGCGGTCAGCCCTTGCGTTCCAGGATCGGCCGGGCCGTGACCGGGTCGTCGACGACGAACGCGAACATCGCCCGGTCGCCCCAGCGTCCCAGGAAGAGGTGGCCGTAGATGTTCACGCCGGCGTCCGCAAGAGCGCGGGCGATCGTGGCCATGCCGCCGGGCCGGTCGTCGACCTCGGCCAGGATCGATTCGCCCTCGATGAAGACGTACTCGCCCTCCTCGAGGATCGTCCGGGTCGTCGCGTCGTCGGCCGTCGTCAGGATGATGTGGCCGAGATCGCCGATGCCCCCGCCACCGATGGCCCGGAGGTCCACGCCGCGGGCGGCGAGCGCTTCGGACAGCGATGCCAGGCCGCCCGGCTTGTTGCTCAGCTGGACCACGAACTGGTTCGCCATCGGATCCTCCGCGCGCTCGGTGGCCGGTGGGCGCCGCGCACGGCGGCCGGTCCGGCGGATTCTAGGCGACCGGGCTCGCTTCCGGCTGGCCGATCGAACCCGAGCGTCAGCTCGGCGCGGGAGACGCGGTCCCGCCCGGGGTCGGGATGGGGGTTGGCTCGGGCGTCTCGGATGCCGCCGGGGTCGCGGGCGGCGGCGTCACCGGGGTCGGCGTGGGCGTGGCGGTCGGCGCCGGCGTGGGCGTCGGGGTGGCAGTCGGGGCCGGCGTCGTCCCGGTGGTGCCCGTGCCCGGATCGACCGGCGTCGGTGTTGGCGTCGGCGTGGCGGTCGGGGTCGCCGTCGGTGTGGCGGTCGGCGTGCGTGCTCGGGGTCGGCGATGGCGTCGGCGGCGGGGTCGGTCCGGCCGAGATGATCGTCAGGGACTGCTGGAGTGGCGGCACCCCGGCCCGTGCCAGGCGCTGCGTGCCGGCGAGCAGGTCCACCTTGAGCAGCGTCTTGTGGGCCTGCGCGGCGACCGAGACATAGCTCGGCACGGTGAACGGGACGTCGATGTCCGCGGATTCGGACGACGCGAGGGCCGGCAGGGGGATCGTCGCCAGCCGCGTGCCGGCGGAATCCGAGCCGTCGTACCAGGGCACCCACTTGACCGCCGACAAGGTGAGGTTCACGGCACCGGCGGCCCAGGCGTGGGGCGAGGTGTTGGTCACCCGGACCTTGGTCGACTTGGTCGTCCCCTCCACCGCCGACGCACCGGGGCTCTCGAGGAGCTCGTACTTCGCGCCCCACTGGCGGGTCGCGAAGAACCTGGCGAGGGCGCCGTAGTAGCCCGCGGCGATCGCCTGCTTGCCCCGCGGCACGCGAAGCAGCCAGCGCTCGTAGGGGTGGCCCATCGCCAGCGACTCGCCGAGGATGCCGGGCATCTCGCTCGGCCGCTCGAGGAAGTGGGTCTTGTACGAGCGGAGCACGTAGAACGGGGCCTGGTGGATGCCCCGGTCGATCGGCCTCCAGCCCGAACCCGACTGGGTCCTCAGGTACTTCACGAGGTTGGCCTGGACGAGCGTCGCGAGGCTCTTGTTCACCGCGGCGAACGGTCGCGTCGGGTCGTACCAGGTCTCCGTGGCGCCCACGCCGGGCTGGGTGCCGTTGTTGTGGACCACGATGAACACGTCCGCCCGGGCTGCGTTGGCGATCTCGATGCGGGACGAGAGCTCGTCGCGATAGCCGACCTCGCCGTCCCGAGTCCAATCGACGTTCTTGCGGTTGACCTTCGTATCACCGGTCCGGGTCATGACGACGTTGACGCCGGCCCCGACGAGCATCGCCCGCAGGCGCAGCGCGATGTCGAGGTTGGCGGTCTTCTCGGCGAGCGGCGAACGGATCGCGCCGGGATCGGGGCCGCCGTGGCCGGCGTCGATGGCGACCGTCAGCTCACCGGGCGCGACCGGGAAGACGGCGTCCGGCGCCTTGGTGACCGGCCGGTCGGTGAAGAACGTCCCGTGCGCATCGGAGATGGTCAGGCGGAACCGGAAGCCACCGTCCTGGACGTACGGACCGGTCGGCGCCGAGCGGCCGTCCCACACCACGTCATAGGCGCCGGGCGCCTGGGCCTTGGCCGCCTGGAGCATGCGCACCCGCTTCTTCGCGTAGTCCAGGAGCTCCACCTTGACCGTGGTGGACCGGGACAGCTCGTAGTGGAGCGTCGTCACCCTCGTGCCCGGATCGCCGCCCGGCTCGAAGACCCGCGGGGTCGCGAAGGCGGCGGAGACGGTGTCGGCGATGGTCGCGCCGACGGCGCTCGCGGGCAGGCCCGCCAGCAGGGTCGTCGCGAGGACGGTGGCGCCGAGGGCAAGCGACCAGCCACGTCTCGCGGAGCTCGATCCGGATCGCCTCCACATGCGGCCGACCGTACCGCCGGGATGCGCGCCCCGGCTACGGTACCTTGGGGCCACCCGCGGCTCCACGGCGCGTGGCCCCTTGGGACCACGTCGCCGACCGCTCCGGAGCCGTCTTAAGGGTCGTCTTCGCGCCCGCCTTGGCGGCCGCCGCCCGGCTCGTCCTCGCCGCCTTCTGCGCTCGCCGCAGCCCGATCGCCCGCTGGAACGTGGCCAGGTACGCCGGCGCCGAGCCACGGACCCAGTCGAAGTCCACGGCCATCCCGCGATCCACGATCGCGTCCCAGCCGAGCGGCCCGGGAGCCTTTGCGTCGAACCGCTCCATCGCCTCCTCGGCGGCCCAGGCGAGCCCGTCGGCCGTCGGGAACCGGAACGCGAAACCGGTCCCCTCGCCCGGCCGGTCGTGCTCGTCGATCACCGTGTCGCGCAGGCCGCCCGTGGCGTGGACGATGGGCGGCGTCCCATATCGGAGGGCGATCATCTGGCCCTGGCCGCAGGGCTCGAACCGCGAGGGCATCGCGAACGCATCGGCCCCGGCGTAGATATTGCGAGCCATCGTCCGGTCGAACCGGTCGATGAAGACGACCTGCGAGGGCCGCGCGACGGCGAGGGCGCGCAGCCGTGTCGCGATAGCCGGGTCGCCGTTGCCCTGAACGACGATCCGGGCGCCGCCGGCGAGCAGCCGCGGAGCGGCATCGAGGAGGAGATCGAACCCCTTCTGCGGATCGAGCCGCCCGATCAGCCCGATGACCATCCCCGGATCGGTCGCGTCGAGGCCGATGCGGGTCAGCAGGTCGGCCCGGCACGCCGCCTTTCCGGCAAGGTCCCCGCGCGAGTAGCGGGCCGCCTGGAGCTCGTCCGTGGCCGGATCCCACACGTCGGTGTCGAGGCCGTTGAGGATGCCGACGAAGCGGTCGCCCTTGGCCCGCAACGTGTCATCGAGACCGAAGCCGAAGGCCGGGGTCAGCGCCTCGGCCGCGAACCCCGGGCTGACCGTGTTCACGATCTCGGCCCGCTCGATCGCGTCCCAGAGCAGGTCGATTCCCACCGCGCCGGGGACGACCAGCCCATCGCCCGGAGCGAGGCCGAGCTGGCCAAGGTCTGTTGCCGGGATCCAGCCGTGGTAGGCGAGGTTGTGGATCGTCAGGATCGCCGCCGCCCGGCCGATGACCGGATCGGCGTTCAGCCGCCCGGCCCGGTCCAGCAACGCCGGGCTCGAGTGCCAGTCGTGGACGCTGAGGATGTCGACCGGCGGCTCACCGGCCGCGGCGTCCGCCCGCAGCGCCTCCAGCGCCGCCCGGCCGAAGATCCCGAACCGCCAGGCGTCGTCGGGATGGTCGTAGAAGCCGGTCCGGTCGAACGCCGGCGGGTGGTCCACGAGCCGGAGCCGGTAGCCGTCGCCGGCGATCGTGAGGACGCGGACCGTGGTGACGCCACCGGCCGCGAGCGGATCGGGCACCCGGACGACGATCGAGGGATGCCGGCCGGCCGGGACGGGCACGCTCCGATAGCGCGGCAGGAACACGTCGACGGGCGCCGTGACCGCCTCGACGCCCGGTCCCGGGACGGCTCGCGGGAGGGCGCGCGCGAGGGCGTCGACGACGTCCCCCAATCCCCCGGTCTTGGCCCACGGCTCACATTCCGCGGCGATGAAAGCGATGCGCACCGGCCCATCGTACGGGTCACGACGCGCGATGCGTCCGACGCACCGCCGTCCCGAGCACGAAACCTGCCCGTTATCATCGAAACGAATGGATCCCCTCGTACAAGTGCCGACTGTGCCCGGCATCCCGTTCCGCCTGCCCCCGCAGCTCGAGGGCCTCCGGCGGCTCTCCTACAACCTCTGGTGGAGCTGGCATCCGGAGGCCAAGAACCTGTTCAGCCGCGTGGACGGGACCGCCTGGGGCCGCTATCGCAACCCCGTCTCGGTGCTGGCCGGTTCGGTCGCCTGGTCGGAGCTCCTGGACAGCCCGGCCTTCATGGCCCAGTACCAGGCGCTCATCGGCGACTTCGACCGGTACATGTCCAACGGCGCCGACCACTGGTTCCACCGCCGGCACGCCGACGCGCTGAAGGGCCCGATCGCCTACTTCTGCGCCGAGTACGGCTTCCACGAGAGCATCGGAATCTACTCGGGCGGGCTTGGGGTCCTCGCCGGCGACCACATGAAGGCCGCCAGCGACATGGCCCTGCCCCTCATCGGGGTGGGGCTCATGTACCGCAAGGGCTACTTCCGCCAGTCGATCGACGCCGACGGCCACCAGGAGCACGCCTACCCCGACTTCGACCTGAACCGGCTGCCTATCCTGCGGGTCGCCGACGCGAGCGGCGATCCGCTCCAGGTGACCGTGGAGCTGCCCGGGCGGTCGCTGACGGTCGCGGTCTGGCTGGCCCAGGTAGGGCGCGTGCCGGTCCTCCTGCTGGACACGGACGTGCCCGAGAACGACGACGCCGACCGCCCGATCAGCCACATCCTGTACGTCCGGGGCCGCGAGATGCGGCTCCACCAGGAGCTCGTCCTGGGCGTCGGCGGGACCCGGGCGATCCGCGCCCTGGGCATCGAGCCCGCGGTCTGGCACCTCAACGAGGGCCACTCGGCGTTCCTGCTCGCCGAGCGAGCCCGAGCGCTCGTAGCCGCCGGCTCCGACCTCGACGCCGCGCTGGACCGGGTCAAGCGCGACAGCGTGTTCACGATCCACACGCCGGTCTCGGCCGGCAACGAGCGCTTCGAATCCGATCTCGTCCGGCGCGTCGCGGGACCGCTCTTCGACGGCGACGGGCGGCCGGGCACCGGCGGCGTGCCCCTCGAGCGGATCCTCCAGATCGGGCGCGGCGTCGACGGCGACGAGAGCCAGTTCGACATGACCGCGTTCAGCCTGCGCCTGACGAACGGCTCGAACGCGGTGAGCCAGCTCCACGCGATCACGGCCAACGCGACCTGGCACGAGCTCATCGAGCGGCCGATCCTCGGGATCACCAACGGGGTCCACCCGCCGACATGGGTGGGGTCGCCGGTGCGCGACCTCCTCGAGCGCTATCTCGACGCGGACCTGGACGACCTCGACGGCAAGAACGACACGAGCCGCTGGTGGGAGCGCCTCGACCGCATCCCGGACGAGGAGCTCTGGGAGGCCCACCAGTTCCAGAAGCTCGAGTTCGCGATCTTCGCCCGCGGGCGCCTGCGCAGCCAGTTCGCCCGCCACGGCGAGGCACCGTCGACCCTGACCGAGCTCGACGGCGCGCTCGACCCCGACTGCCTGACGATCGGCTTCGCCCGCCGGTTCGCGACGTACAAGCGATCCGCGATGATCCTGACCGACATGGACCGCCTGGAGCGGCTCCTCCGGGACGCCGACCGCCCGGTCCAGCTCGTCTTCGCCGGCAAGGCCCATCCCGCCGACCGCCCCGGCCAGTCGGTCATCCAGGACATCTTCGCCCGCTCGCGCTCGACCAAGCTGCGTGGCCGGGTCTTCATCATCGAGGACTACGACATGCGCGTCGCGCGGTACCTCGTGCAGGGCGTCGACGTGTGGCTGAACAACCCGCGCCGCCCGCTCGAGGCGTCCGGCACGTCCGGGATGAAGGCCGGCGCCAACGGGGTGGTGAACCTGAGCGTGCTCGACGGCTGGTGGGACGAGGGCTGGACGGGCGACAACGGCTGGGCCATCGGCGGCCGCGAGACGAACCCGGACGAGGGCGCCCAGGACTGGGCCGACTCGCTCGACCTGTACCGGCTCATCGAGACCGAGGTCGTGCCCGGCTACTACGAGCGCACGGCCAAGGGCTTCCCGGCGGCCTGGGTGCGCCTGATGCGCCGCTCGATCGCCAGCACGCATCTGGCAGTTCTCGACGACGCGGATGCTCCACGAGTACACGGAGCAGATGTACCTGCCGGCGGCCGGCGTCCCGGTCGTGACGGCCGAGCCGCACCCGATCGTCAACGAGGCGGGCTGACCGCGCTTTCGTCCTCGAGCAGGATCAGGGCCCGCTGGGCGGGCAACGCCAGCGTGTAGCGCCGGCGACCCTCGATCGCCTGGGGATCCAGGCTCGGCGCATCCCAGCCCGGCAGGTCGAGCGCCGTGATGCGGCGCCACGACGGGTTGGGCAGCTCGAACGTGATCGATTCGGAGGTCGTGCCGGCGTTCACAACGACGAGCGCCCGCTGTCCATCGGCTTCGCGGAGCAGCACGATCGTGTGGCCCTCGGCGGCGAGGACCCGGACCGTGCCCCGGCGCAGGGCGGCGCTGTCCCGGCGGGCCGCGGTGAGCGCCGCCACGAACGCCCGCATCTCGCGGTCGCCGGCACCCGGATCGGCGGGGAATGCCCGCCGGCAATCCGGGTCGTTGCCGCCCTCCATCGCCAGCTCGTCGCCGTAGTAGATGCACGGCGCACCCGGCAGGATGAACTGGAGGAGCATCGCGACGCGGGCGGCTGCGCGGTCCCGGCGCATGAGCGTCAGCAGGCGCGGCGCGTCGTGGCTGCCCAGGAGATTGAGCTGGACCGCCGTGATCGCCGGGTCGTACACGGTCATGAGGTGGTCGAGGCGCCGGGCGAAACCCCGCCCGTCGAGGGGCACGAGCATCCGCTGGTACGTCCCGTGCTGCTCGATGATCGCGGCGTCCAGCCGCCCCGCCGACGCGAAGCCGATGATCGCGGTCCCGAGCGGGTAGTTCATGAGCGCGTCGAACCGGTCGCCGCGCAGCCAGTCGGGCGCCTCGTCCCAGATCTCGCCGACGAGGTAGGCCGTCGGGTCGATCGCCCGGCAGCGCCGCCGGAACTCCGGCCAGAACGTGGGGTCCTCGATCTCGGCGGGGACGTCGAGCCGCCAGCCGTCGATGCCGAAGCGGAGCCAGTGCTCGGCGACGGCCATGAGGTACGCCCGCATCCGCGGGTCCTCGACGTTGAGCTTGGGCAGGGCCGGCATGCCCCACCAGGCGCGGTAGCCGGCGGATGCCTCGTGGAGCGGCGGACCGCCCCGGTCGGGATACGGGTTGAGCCCGCGCTCGCCCGTGAGCACATCAGGGTCGAGGTGGAACCAGCCGACGTAGGGCGACTGGCGGCCGTTCTCGACGACGTGGTGGAACGGCCAGAAGCCGCGGCCGCTGTGGTTGAAGACTCCGTCGAGGATGACCCGGACACCGAGGCCATGGGCCGTGTCGAGGAGCTCGCGCAGTGCCGCGTCACCGCCCAGCAGCGGGTCGACCGTCATGTAGTCGTAGGCGTGGTAGCGGTGGTTGGAGGCCGACGCGAAGATCGGCGTCAGGTACAGGGCCGTCACGCCCAGCTCCACCAGCTCGGGCAGCCGCTCGGCGATGCCGTAGAGGTCGCCGCCCTTGAATCCGTGCTGGGTGGGCGGCGTGTCCCACGGCTCGAACGGACCCGGTGGGTCGAGGCGTGAGCTCCGCGCGAAGCGGTCCGGGAAGATCTGGTAGAAGACGGCGTCGCGCACCCACTCGGGCGTGTCGATCTGCTCGGACGGCATCGGGCTCCTTGGGCTCAGGGCGTGGGCGTGGGCGTGAGGACGATGATGACGACGCTGCGGGCGGGGATCTCGGCGACCGGACGATAGCCGGCGAAGCCGCCGGCCGGGGTCACGGCCGGGCCGGGCGCCGTGGCCGCTCCCTCGTCGGCGCCAAGCACGATCTCCCCCTTCGGCGTCCCGCATAGTGCGCTCGCGGCGAGGGACAGCGTCGGCGCGGCGGGCTTGTCGGAGACGTTGGCGATGACGAGCGCGGTCTCGGCCGGCGACGAGCGGATCGATGCCACCACGGCCGGCACGTCGCTGGTCACCGGCACGTACGTCCCGGAGGAGAGCGCCGGGTGCCCGGCCCGAAGCGCGATGAGGTCGCGATACGTGGACCAGAGCGATCCCGGATCGTCGACCTCGGTCGCGACGTTCGTCGTCCCGGCGTCGTCGGCCGACAGCGCCTCCCAGGGCGCGTGCGTGCTGAAGCCGGCGGACGGCTGGCTCGCGTCCCAGCGCATCGGCGTGCGGATCCGCTCGTCCGGTTTGGCTCCGGTCATGCCGATCTCCTCGCCGTAGTAGACGAACGGCACACCGGGCCCGGTCAGGAGGAGCGAGGCCGCCAGCCGGAGCTGCGCCGGGTCGCCTGCCATCTGGCTCGCCACGCGGTCCATGTCGTGGTTGGACAGGAACGACCCGAAGCCGCCGGCCGGCGGGTACAGCGAGGTGATCTTCGTGAGCGACCCATCCAGGCTCTGCGCCTGGCCGGTCCTGACGGCCCCGATGTAGGCCGTCGAGAGCCCGAATTCGAAGGTCATGTCGAGCGCGTCGGGGACGTACGCCGAGCTGATGGGCGACGCGTCCCAGACCTCGCCGATGAGCATGGCCCCAGGCGCGGCCTTCTCGACGCTCGAGCGGAAGGCGCGCAGCCAGACCTTGGTCTCGGGCGTGTTCTCGGTGGCCGACGCGTCCTCGATGAGGTGCTTGGCGGCGTCGATCCGGAAGCCGTCCACGCCGACCTCGGCGACCCAGAACCGGGCGATGTCGTCGAGGGCCGCGGTCACCTTCGGCTCGTTGAGGTTCAGATCCGGGAACTCGGCCCCGAACGCCCCGTAGTACAGGCGCGAGCCGAGCCGGTGCCAGCTCCCCGCCCCCGGCTTGTCCGACCAGACGTACCAGTCGGCATGGGCCGAGCCCGGCTTCGTGCTGTCCACGAACCACGGATGCTGGTCGGAGGTGTGGTTGATCGGCAGGTCCAGGACGACGGCGATCCCGCGCTTGTGGGCCGCTGCGACGAGCGCCCGCATGTCGTCCAGCGACCCGTAGTCGGGGTTCACCGCGCGGAAGTCCGTCACGTCATAGCCGTGGTACGACGGCGAGGGGAACGTCGGCATGAGCCACAGACCGGTCACGCCAAGGTCGGTGTCGGTCTCCGGGTCGCCGTCGTTCAGGTAGTCGAGCCGGCCGATGAGGCCGCGCAGGTCGCCCACCCCGTCGCCGTCACTGTCGGCGAAGCTGCGCACGAAGACCTCGTAGAAGACCCGGTCCCGCCACCAGCCGGGGCCGGTCGTGGCCGGTCCCATCCCGGCGGGAACCCCAGTGCCGGGCGCGGCGCTCGGGCCGGACGGGCAGGCGGGCGGGGGCAGGCCCGGGCTCGACGCGGCCGAGGCCACGGCCGAGGAGGAGACGCCAGCGATCGGCGTCCCGGTCGGGACCGCCGCAGGCTGGCAGGCGGCGACGAGGAGGGCGAGGGCGACGAGCAACGCCAGGCGCGCCGAAGCAGCGCGGACGCGCCCTCGGGCCGGGACCCTCACCTCATCGAGTGGTGAGGCGCTCGGTCTCGACGGGATCGACGGCCTCGTCCGACGACGCCGGCGCGGGCGGCCCGTTGTCGCGCCAGTGCTGCGCACCGGAGACCACGCCCGAGACGACGCCGCCGAAGACCCTGGTCGCCGCCTTGTCGATGGCCATCATCGCGGCGACGAACGCCGCGATCGCCGAGAACAGCACCGCTGCCGCGACGATCGCGCCGCCGGGGAGGAATGGGAACGGCACGACTCCACCAACCCTTCAGTTCGCTCCCAACGATAGACCCCGAGTCTCGTATGCGGCCCGTCAGCCCTTCACGCCGCCGATGGCCAGGCCGCCGACGATGTAGCGCTGGAAGAAGAAGAACACGGCGGACACGGGCAGCGAGAACAGGATCGCGAACGCCGCGAAGTCCGACCAGGGGGTCTGGCCGAACGCGCCGACCATCTTGTTGAGCTCGTAGGCCAGCGTGTAGTCCTTCGGGTCGCGCAGGAACGTCGACACGAAGTAGAACTCCGTCCAGCCGCTCAGGAAGCCGAGGAACGCGGTGACCGCGATCGCCGGCATCGCCAGGGGCAGGACGACCCGCAGGAAGGTCTGGTTCTGGGTGGCCCCGTCGACCGCGGCCGCTTCCTCGAGGTCCTTGGGGATCGTGTCGAGATAGCCCTTGAGGTTCCAGATCGCGAACGGCAGTGCCCCGGAGATGACGGCCAGGGCCACCCCGAGGAGCGACTGGCGGAGGTTGAAGGTGCCCAGGATCGGCAGGTCCACCTTGATCCCGTTGAGGAAGATGAACAGCGGCGCGATCGTGGCCACGGCGGGCAGCATCAGCACGCCGAGGATCGCGATCATGAGGAACTCGCGGAAGCGGAACTTGAGCCGCGAGAACGCGTACGCCGCGGTCACCCCGATGAGCACCGTGGCGATCGCCGTCATCGCCGCGAGCTTGAAGCTGTTGATCGCCAGGTCCAGGAACGAGACGGGATCGAGCTGGGTCGGGTGTTCGATGACCCGGGCGAACGCGTCGAGGGACGCCCCCGGCGGGAACAGCCCATCCGGCCGCGACAGGTTCCGCGGGTCCACCGCCAGCCCGACGATGTACAGGATGGGAAAGAGCACCGTGGCGGTGACGAACAGGCACAGCAGCTGGAGCAGGAGCTGACGCCGGAAGGTCATCCGGCGCAGGCCGCCGCTCGAGCGCTTCTTCGGCTTGGACACGCGCCCGGCCGCGGCGCCGGTCATGGCCGGGCCTCCGCCGATCTCATCGAGGGCGCCGGCCGGGACCGGCTCGATCGCGCGATCAGTCGGCATAGCTGGCCGTCGCCTTTGCAACGCGGTTCGTGAGGAGGGTCAGCCCAAGCAGGATGAAGAACATGAAGACGGAGAAGGCGGCCGCCACGCCGTACAGCTGGCTCACGTTCACCAGCTTGTAGGCCTGGGTGACCATCAGCTCGGTCCGCCCGAAGGGATCACCTCCAGACATGAAGAACGACAGGTAGAACAGGTTGAACGTGATCACGAAGCCGTAGATCGCGTACGGCAGCATCGCCGGCCGCAGGAACGGCAGGGTCACGGTCTTGAACTTCTGCCAGCTCGTGGCGCCGTCCATCTCGGCCGCCTCGTACAGGTCCGGCGGGATGCTCTGGAGCGCCCCGGTCGCCACGACCGAGTTCAGCGGCCAGCCGAGCCAGGAGTTCGCGGTCAGCAGCGCGAAGAAGGCCAGCGGCAGCGGGATGAACGGGATCGGGTCGTTGACCTGGCCGAGCCAGTCGAGCTTCAGGGCGTCGGGCGGCAGGCGGAGCAGCGTGGCGACGCCGCCGAGGAGCATGTTCACCGCGCCGTCGTCCTTGTCGAAGATGTGCCGCCAGACCGTCGCCACGACGAGGGGCGGGATCACGACCGGCAGCACGAAGAGGGCCCGGTAGACCTTCTTGAACTTCAGCCCGGGATTGTTCAGCAGCAGGGCGATCGCCACGCCGAGGATGACGTGGATCACGACGTTCGAGAACGCCCAGAACAGGTTGAAGAACAGCAGTCGCAGGAACTCGAAGTTCGGGATGTCGAGCTTGCTCTCGAGGATCTTGATGTAGTTATCGAGCCCGACGCCGTTCGGCGCGACCTTGCCGCTCAGGTTGATCAGCTGGAAGTCGGTGAACGACATCCACGTCTGGAAGAGCAGCGGATAGAACGTGATGATGCCCATGACGATGAACGCCGGGGCGATGTAGAGGAGGGCCGTCCGCGCGTCCCGGCGCGGCAGGCGCAGCCGGAAACGGGGTTGGGACGGCAGCGAGATCGTACGGGCGCTCATGGCCTGGACTCCCTGGGTGTCGGCTGCTGGGCAGGGGGCGGGACACGGGGCGGAGTCGCGCGATGATCAGGACCCGAGGGTCGGTCTCCGCAGAGTATCGGTGGGCCGGGTGGGCCAGTTCAACGGGGGCAAAGGGGTGGACGGTGGGCGACGCGGAGCGCCGCCCACCACCGATCGAGGGTCAGGGGATCTTGTTGGCCGTGTTCATCGCCTTGCACGCGTCCTTGGTCGCCTGGACCGGATCGGTGCCCTTGTCGATGACGGAGTTGAGGGCGTTGTCGAAGTTGCCCCAGAAGTTGTCGAGCTGGGCGGCCTGCGGGCGCGGGAAGCCCGTCTTGACCGCGTCGGCGAACTTCAGGGTGATCGGGTCGGTCACGGGGACCGTCGTGTCGGCCGGGATGTGACCCGCCTTGACGAACAGCGCCTCGTTGGCCGGCGCGACCATCTGGAGGGCGAACGCGACCGCGAGGTCGGCATTCTTGGAGTTGGCGTTGATGTACCAGCCGTCGACGCCCGTCATCGGCTGGGAGGGACCGGCCGGACCGGCCGGCATCGGCGCGACCGCGAGCTTCGGCAGGGCCGCGATGTACCCACCGGTGGCCCATGGGCCGTCGACGATCACGTTGACCTTGCCGGTCTTGAAGGCCGTCGCGAGGTCGTCGTACTTCTTGTAGAACGTCGCGCCCGCGGCCTTGAGGTCCGCGAGGTACTTGTACGCGTCGGCGACGCCCGCCTGGTCGGCGATGCACTTGCCGGACGCGTCCATGAGCTTGCCGCCGAAGGCGCCCCACCAACCGAAGTTGTGGTAGCTGGCCTGGTCGATGCCGAGCTTGAGCGAGCCGTCCTTGACGCCGGCCAGGAGCTCGGCGGTGGTCGCCGGGGCCTTGGTCACCGTGGCGCCGTCATAGAACATGGCGACGGCCTTGAGGGACTCCGGGACCATGTACAGCTTGCCGTCCACCTTGGACCCGTCGACCGAGACCGGCGACGCGTTGCCGAGCTTGCCGGCGAGCTTGTCGTCGAGCGCCAGGAAGAGCTTCGCGCGCGCTTCCTTGCCCAGGCTGTCGTTCGGGGCGATGAACAGGTCGGGCCCGCCGCCGCTGGCGGCATCGAGCTCGAAGTTCTTGAACAGGTCGTCGAACTTGACGTCCTGGACGTTGACGGTGAGGCCGGGGTTGGCCGTCTTGACGTTGGCCAGGATCGCCCGGAAGGCGTCCGGCTCGGTGCCGGCGCCGGAGCCGTAGGACTCCCAGACGGTCAGGGTGCCGGACAGGGCGCCGCCTGCGGGCTGGCTGCCGGCGGGCTGGCTGCCCCCCGGGGCGCTGGTGGCACCGCCGGTGCAGGCCGTCGCGACGAACGCGAGCGTTGCCAGCAGGGCGCCGAAGCGTGATCGATTGGACATCGTTCCTCTCCTCCATGCGAGATCTCGACGTGCCGCCGGATCCAGAGGGGACCCGTGCCGGTGCCGGTCTTCGCGGTATGGGTGACGCGGCGCGTCGCCACGTCCGACCTACGATCGGTCCGAGGCACCTCCTTGTTTGGTGCGGCGAACCGTCTCGGGCACGGGTCCGGTGGACGCGCGCACGACCAGGCGGGTCGCCAGGATCTCGTGCTGGTCGGGTCCGCTCCTGCCGTCCAGGATCGCGAGCAGCAGCTCGACGGCCTGGGCGCCCTTGCGGGCGATCGGCTGGTGGATCGTGGTGAGGGCTGGATCGGCGAAGCGTGCGAGCTCGACGTCGTCGAAGCCCACGACGCTCAGGTCGGTCGGCACGGTCAGGCCCCGTTCGCGGGCCGCCCGCATCGCGCCGACGGCGATGGCATCGCTCATGGCCAGGACGGCGGTCGGATGCTGGCCGGCGTCCCAGGTCTCGGCGAACGACGCGGCGCCGCCGGGGATGGTGGATGGTGAGGTGAGGATGGCCTGCTCCGGAAGGTCGATGGCCGCGGCCGCCAGTGCGGCGCGATAGCCGCGCAGGCGGCGGGCCGGCACGCCGTCCGGGTCGTCGAGGTCGGAGCGGTCCGACGGCTCGATCGCCAGCACGACGAACCTGCGGTGGCCAAGGCCGATCAGGTGGTCCGCCGCCAGCCTTGCTCCGCCCTCGTCGTCGACCTCGATGGCGGGCTGGCTGGGCAGGGCGGTCGAGTCCACGAAGACCATCGGCAGGCCGGCCCGCCGGATCTGCTCGACCTCCGGGTGATTGGCCGAGAGACCGACTGCGACGACCCCATCGACCGTTGCCCGGTTGATCGCCCCTGCCAGGGAGCCGTGGAGCGGCGAGATGAAGTGGAGCGCATAGCCGGCGGACTCGGCCGCGCCGGCGACACCGGCATTGAACGAGCCGAAATAGGGGTTCTCGAAGATGACCGACAGGGCCTGTGGCGTGAGGATCCCGATGGAGCGCGTCCGACCCTGGGTCAGCATCCGCGCCACCGGGTGCGGCCGGTAGCCCAGGGTCTCGGCGACAGAGCGGATCCGGGTGGCAGTGTCCGACGCCAGCCGATCGGGCTGGTTGAACGCGAAGGACACGGCCGTCTTGGACACGCCGGCCGCTTCGGCCACGTCGGAGATGGTCGGCCGGCGGATCACCTGGACCACGCTATGTCGCAGCTCCTCCACCACCATCGGCCGGCCGACCCGGCGCGACCACGAACCGGTGGTCTACGCTGCGCGGGGCCTGTATGATGGGTCGATAAATCGGTTTAGCAAACCGGTTTACGGGACGCTAACAGGTCGCTCGGCGGCCGTCAATCCTGTAAACACACCGGACGGAGTCGTACATGCCGGGACGGATCTCGCTGGCCCTGGCCCTGCACAACCACCAGCCCGTCGGCAACTTCGGCTGGGTCATCGAGGAGGTCTACCGGCGCTCCTACGAGCCCCTCCTGGCCGCCCTCGAGCGCCATCCCCGGATCCGCCTCGCCCTCCACTACACGGGTCCCCTCCTCGACTGGCTGGCGGCGGAGCGCCCGGAGTTCCTCGACCGACTGCGCGCCCTCGTCGGCGGCGGGCGGGTGGAGCTCATGGGTGGTGGCTACTACGAGCCCGTGCTGGCGTCCCTGCCCGAGGCGGACCGGCTCGCCCAGCTCCGGCTCATGGGCGATGCCATCGAGCGCATCGGCGGCCGCCGCCCCACCGGTGCCTGGCTGGCCGAGCGGGTCTGGGAACCGGACCTGCCGGTAGCCCTCGTCGACGGCGGCTACCGCTGGACGATCCTCGACGACGCCCACTTCCGGGCGGCCTCGATCGACGAATTCGGACCTGTGGGGCTCGTACACGACCGACGACCAGGGCCGTCTCCTGACGGTCTTCGGGTCCGACAAGAACCTGCGCTACCGGATCCCGTTCGGGGCGGTGGAGGACGTGATCGCCTACCTCGCCGAGCACGCCTCGCCCGACCGGCCACCTGCTGGCCGTCATGGGCGACGACGGCGAGAAGTTCGGCGCCTGGCCGGACACGTACGAGCACTGCTGGGGCGAGGACGGCTGGGTCGATCGCTTCTTCGAGGCGCTGACGAGCAACGCCGACTGGATCGACCTCGTGACGCCCGGCGAATGGATCGAGCGCGAACCGCCGCTGGGCCGGGTGTACGTGCCCACCTCGTCGTATTTCGAGATGGGCGAGTGGGCGATGCCGGCCGAGGAAGGCGCTCGCCTTCGAACGGGCCGTCGCGGCCGCCGAAGCCGAGGACCGGCCCGAGGCGCGCTGGATGCGCGGCGGCTTCTGGCGCAACTTCCAGGTGAAGTACCGCGAGATCAACGACCTCCACAAGCAGATGCTCCGGGTCTCGGCCAAGGTCGCGCGGATGCCGGCGGGGGCCGGCCACGACGCCGCCCTGCGCGAGCTCATGCAGGGCCAGAGCAACGACTGCTACTGGCACGGGGTATTCGGCGGGATCTACATCGCCCACATGCGCCTGGCCACGTACGAGCACCTGATCGCGGCGGAGGATGCAGCGGACCTGGCGGCGCGGGCGGCGGGCGAAGCG
This sequence comes from uncultured Chloroflexia bacterium, assembly GCA_963849405.1. GTDB lineage: Bacteria > Chloroflexota > Limnocylindria > Limnocylindrales > CSP1-4 > C-114. The sequence goes on along the minus strand of CAWKHG010000004.1, from coordinate 115,540 downwards.
GTCGACGGGATCGCGCTCGTGGACACGGACCTCGACGGCCTCGACGAGATCCTCGTCACCTCGCCAGGCCAGACGGTGGTGATCGACACGGTCGAGGGGGCGGGCATCGGCTCGTGGGACATCCGGCCGGTGCGTCACGCGCTGGCGGCCGTGATGCGCCGCCGCCCCGAGGCCTACCACCAGCGGCTGATCGACGGAGCCGCTCCCCCGTCACCGGAGTCTGCCGGCCACACGCCGGACGGGGACCACGGGTCGGCGGAGGTCGCCAGCATCCACGCGGTGGTCCGCTCCCGCGAACCGGGCCTCGCCGACCGGCTTCAGTACGACACGTACGAGCGGCGCTCGGGTCTCGTCCACCTGTTCGCCCCGGGCACGACGCGCGAATTGTTCGCCCGCGCGGAGGCAACGGAGCTGGGCGACGCGCACAGCGGCGCCTACGAGATCGTCGAGCGGACGGACTCGGGCGTTCGCCTGCGGCGCGACGTAAGGATCGAGCACGGGGCGACGATCCGGGTCGAGAAGCGCTTCGCCTTCGCCGGCCATCGGCGCGAACCGAGCCTCGGCCTCGAGGTCTCCGTCGAGAACTGCTCGCAGGAGCCGGTCCGGTTCGATCTTGCCGTGGAGTGGGCGATCATGCTCCTGGGCGGCGGCGGCAACCCGGCGGCCTACTACGAGGTCGGCGGCGAGCGCCAGGCTCACGACGGCGCCGGGGAGCTGGCCGAGGCCACGCTCGTCCGGAGCGGGAACGAATACATCGGCATCGACGTCGCCACGACCTTCGACCAGCCGGCTACCGCCTGGTGGACCCCGATCGAGACCGTCTCGAACTCGGAATACGGCTTCGAGCGGATCTACCAGGGCAGCGCGCTCGTGGGGATCTGGCCGATGGAGCTGGCGCCCGGCGAACGTCGCTCGGTCACGGTCGGCCAGCAGGTCACGACCGACAGGGATCGCGCCGCCGATCGACCCCTGTGAATCCGTCAGCCCGTGGCCTGCGGTCCACGGGCTGACTGGGTCGCCGTGGGGAGGGAGTCCTTCCGGCGAGGGATATGCGTATTACGGGTCCGGCTGCTCCGGACCTGGGGTTAGCGACCCAGGAGCGACGCCACCGGCTGGAGCGGCTCGTCCTCGCCGAACCCGGGTCGCGAGTCGACTCCGAAGATCAGGGCGAACGCGCCGACGAAGGCAAGACCTGCGACGATGAGGGCGAACAGGACGATACCGTCCATGCTTGTTGCTCCAGTTGCTATAGATTACTAGGCCAAGTAGAAACGTACTTGGACCAGCAGACTATGTCAAGACCTACGACGCCAACCCAAACGTCCTACCCGCCAGGCACGCCGCTGGTGCCGCATCCGCCGCTGCCGGCGAACGAGCGGCCCGCCAGCAGCCTGGATGTCGAGCGCGATTCGGACGTCCCGATCTCCACCCAGATCTACTGGCAGCTGGCCTACCAGATCGACTCCGGCCGGCTCCTTCCGGGCGCTCGCCTCGCCCCGGTCCGGGAGCTGGGCGCCGCGCTTCGCGTGAACCCCAACACGATCCGGGCCGTCTACAAGCGCCTCTCCGACGCCGGGTACGTCACGAGCCGCCACGGGGCGGGGACCCACGTTGCCGAGCGGCCGCCGCAGCGGGTGGGCGCCGAAGCACTGGCGGGTCTCGTGGCCGAGATGCTCCGCCGCGCGGCGTCGTCCGGCTTCACGGCGGACGAGGTGGCTTCGGCCACGTTCGCGGCGGCGACGGAGCGGAAGCGGCCCGGTCCCCACGTGCACATCCTGTTCGCGGAGTGCACCCACGCCGACGCCGCCTACGACGCGCAGCGGATCGCGGCCGCCTTCCCGCAGGTCGCGGTGGCCGAAGGCGCGCTGCTCGACGAGCTGACCGAGCGGTTCGACCGGTTCCACTACGACCTCGTGGCTACGACGACGTTCCACGCCGATGAGGCCCAGGCGCTCGTGGGCGGCCGGGTGCCGGTGATCGCGATGATCGTCGGACCGGGTTACATGGACCTCGTCCACGAGATCGCGGCGCTGCCGGCCGGCTCGACCGTCGGGCTCGTCTGCGCCTCCGCGCGCGGGGCGGCCAACATCGCCGAGACCCTGGCCATCTCGGGCACCACGGGCGTGTCGGTCGTCATGGCCTCCCTCGAGGGCGACGAGGAGACCGAGATGAACGACATCGACCAGAAGGCCGACCTCATCCTCCTGTCGCGGGAGGCCATGGGCCGCGGCCTCGATGCCCGGTTCTCGCGCCAGGAGCGCGTCCGCGAATGGGTCTACGAATTCGACCCGTCCGGCTTCGAGCTCCTCCGGCGGGCCATCGAGCGGGCTCGAGCGGAGCGACTCGCCTCGGCCGAGGTGGTATCGACCTGATGGCCGAGGCGGCGCCCGGAGGCGTTCGTCTCGCGGCTGCCGCCCGGGAGCGCCTGGGGCTGGCCGGCACGCCCAACCCCGTGGACCTCGCCGAACCGGCCGTCGCGCGCGACGTCGCCTTCCGGCTGTCCCGGACGCTGCCTGGGACGACGGTGCTTGCCGGCGACGTCCTCGCTCTCGGCCTACTCGACGAGGTCTTCCGGATCGTCATCGACCGCTACCTCGACGAGGTCGATCGGGCGGCGTTCGAGCATGCGATGGAGACGGTGCGCACGACCGTCGGCGAGCGGCCGGCCGCCGCGACGCTGGGCGTCCACGGGACGGCCTTCCCGCCGCCCCATCCCGGGCCGGGTGACGGGCTGCGCGAGCTCCTGCTGACCAACCTGGCCGCCACGAACCCGGCGATCGGGGCGTTGCAGCCACTCGTCGACGACACGCCGCTCGTCCTGGCGCCCGACGCGCGCTACGGGGCGGTCCTCACGGCGATCCGACGCCATTTCGCGACCGGACCCCGCTTCGGGCCGGACAACCAGGACCTGGTCGGCCTGCTCGAGGCGCCGGCCCGCGCCTCGCCCGCGTCGCTTGCCGGTCAGCTCGTGTTCGTGCGCGACCGATGGGCCGGCATCCTGGGCGCTGCCGGGGGGCGGCTCCTCGATCGGTTGCTCATCGGGCTCGGGGTCATCGCGGAGGAAGCGGCCGGGCTCGGGCGCTGGGGTGCCGGACCCGCCGGGGCCGCGCTGGGCGGCCTGGGCGCACTCGCGGGCGACGCCGCTGCGACCGGAGACGCCGAACCGGAGCGGTTCAGCCACGACGTGGCGTGGATGCCCGAGCTCGTCCTGCTGGCCAAGAGCACCAACGTCTGGCTCGACCAGCTCTCGCGCTCCTACGGCCGGCCGATCCGAACGCTCGACCAGATCCCGGACGACGAGTTCGCCCGGCTCGCGCGCCTGGGCGTTACGGGCCTCTGGCTCATCGGCCTGTGGCAACGCAGCCGGGCGTCCCAGGACATCAAGCGCCGCCGCGGCAACCCCGAGGCACTCGCCTCGGCCTACGCCCTCCACGACTACGCGATCGCGGCGGACCTGGGTGGCGAGGCCGCCCTCGCCGGTCTCAAGGAGCGCGCCTGGAGCCACGGGATCCGGCTGGCCAGTGACATGGTGCCCAACCACATGGGCATCGATTCGCGCTGGGTCGTGGAGCACCCCGAGTGGTTCCTCCAGGTGCCCAGCCCGCCGTTCCCCTCGTATTCGTTCAACGGCCCCGACCTCTCGTCCGACGAGCGGGTGGCGATCGTCCTCGAGGACCACTACTGGGACGATTCCGACGCGGCCGTCGTCTTCAAGCGGGCCGATCGCTGGTCCGGCGAGGAGCGCTACATCTACCACGGCAACGACGGGACGAGCTTCCCGTGGAACGACACGGCCCAGCTCGACTACCTGCGGGCGGACGTCCGCGAGGCGGTCATCCAGACCATCCTCCACGTCGCCCGCAACTTCCCGGTCATCCGCTTCGATGCCGCGATGGTCCTCGCCAAGCGCCACATCCAGCGCCTGTGGCACCCCCTGCCGGGCGCGAGCGGGGCGATCCCGTCCCGGGCCGAGCACGCGATGTCGAAGCGGGCCTTCGATGCGGCGATGCCCGACGAGTTCTGGCGCGAGGTCGTGGACCGGGTCGCGGCCGAGGCGCCCGAGACGCTCCTGCTCGCCGAGGCGTTCTGGCTCATGGAGGGCTACTTCGTACGCACGCTCGGGATGCATCGCGTCTACAACAGCGCGTTCATGGTCCTCCTGCGCGAGGAGGACAACGCCACGTACCGCAAGGTCATGCGGGACACGCTCGAGTTCGATCCCCAGATCCTCGGCCGGTTCGTGAACTTCATGACCAACCCGGACGAGAAGCCGGCCAGCGAGCAGTTCGGGACGGGCGACAAGCACTTCGCGGTCGCCACGCTCATGGCCACCCTGCCCGGCCTGCCGATGTACGGCCACGGCCAGTTCGAGGGGTTCAAGGAGCGGTACGGACACGAGTTCTCGAAGGCCGGCTGGGACGAGCCCATCGACGAGGGCATGCTGGCGCGCTACGAGCGCGAGATCGTGCCCCTGTTGGCCCACCGCGGCTGGTTCGCGGGCTCGCGCGACTTCCTGCTCTACGACGTCGTCGGCGACGACGGCGCCGTGCGCGAAGACGTGCTCGCGTACTCGAACATCGGCCCGGGCGGCGAGCGCTCGCTCGTCGTGGTCCACAACAGGCACGCCTCGACCGCCGGCCGGATCCAGGAGTCGGTCGGGTTCGCCGCAGTGGATCCGGGGTCCGGCGAGCGCTCGCTCCGCCGGCGGTCGCTGGGGGCCGGGCTGGGCCTCGAGCACCACGCGCGAGAAGGCACGTTCGCACGGGCGCGCGAGGCGCGGACGGGCCTCGAGTACCTCTGGCCGGCCGACGCGATCGTGCGCGAGGGGCTGTGGCTCGAGCTCGGGCTCTACGACTACCGGGTCTACCTCGACTGGGCGGTGGTGGCCGACGGGCCGGGTGCGTCCTGGGCACGGCTGGCGAACAACCTCGGCAGGCGCGGCGTCCCGTCGCTGGACGGCGCCCTGCGCGACCTCGATCTCGAACCGGTCCATGCGGCCCTGGCGGCCGTGCTCGGCGCCGGTGCCGGCGCCGCGCGGCGTGCTGCCGCGGCGCAGCTGATCGGCGCCGTCCGCGACGCGACCGGGGCTCGGGGCGGCGCCAAGGATGCCGACGTCATCGACGCGATCGAGCGGGGGCTCGTCGCGATCGACGGATCGGCTGGTCGCGGCGCGAGCCCGAGCCGGGCGGCACGCCCCGCGGCGGCGATCCCAGGCACCCGTCGTGCGCAGGCGAGCGACGCTCGGGCGCCTCGCGACGCCTGCCGAGACGCTGTCTGACCCAACGACGAGGGCCGCCTTACGGGCACGGACCGTCATCGCCGCCCTTGGCCGGCTCGGCGACGCGGCCGACGTCCGCGCCACCGCCAGCGCCTGGTTCACCGACCTGCGCCTGGGGCCGGCCCTCGAGCGCATCCTCGGCGCGTCCGGCCGGAGCGACGCGCCGGAGGCCGTCCACCGGACGTGGCTGCTGCTCCGGCTCCCCGCGCTGCCGCGTGCCGCCACAGGGTCCGGCCGGTCGAAAGGCGCGGGCGACGCGGCCTCGATCGCCGCGGACTGGCTCGCCGACGACGACCTCCGGACGTTCCTCGGGGTCCATGAGGCCGGCGGCACGACCTGGCTCCGGGCCGAGCCACTCGGGACGCTGGCCGCCTGGAGCCTCGCTCTGGCCTCGGCCGAAGGCGCCGACGAGCCGGCCGCAGCGGAGGCCCTCGATCGGGTGATCAGCGCGGCCGCCGAGGCGGGCTACGCGCTTGATGGGTGGCTGGCGAGGTTGGACGGGACGGGCGCAGGGCCGGCCAAAGCCTCCTCGACGAGGGCCCCAGCGAAGAAGGGTCGCGCGACGAAGGCCGCGATCAAGCCGCCGCGACCGCCTCGCGGCCGCTGACCCCGGCGGCTCAGTCCCCGAAGAGCAGCTCGCGCAGGACCGGCATGGGCGGCGATCCGTGGCCGATCACCCGCTCGAGGTGCTCGCGGTAGCGGAACCCGGGCGTGTCGCCGATCGCGCCGACGACCCGCGGCTCGGGCACGGCGGCGGCTCCCCGCGCGTCGCCGGAAGCTGCGGCCGCCCGCCGGCGGGCCTCGAGCTCGATCTCCCAGAACAGGCTGCCTCCGACGAAGTAGGTCGACAGCTGGGTCGAAGTGAGCCGGGCCCGGATCCACTTGTTCCGCGCCTCCGCGTCCTCCTGGAACCCGCCCTCGACCATGAGCGCCATCGCTTCGTCCTCGGTCATCCCCGAGACGTGGATCCGGACGTCCATGATCGCGTTCGTGATCGCCCGCATGTAGTACTTCCAATGGGCGAGCAGGAGCGCGGGATCGTCGGCTCCGTAGCCCAGGTCCATCATCACCTGGGTCACGTACACCGCCCACCCCTCCGCGAAGACGCCGGACCAGAGGACCGTCCGTGGCAGCGAGGGGTTGCGGTTCGCGTAGGTGCCCTGGAGGTAGTGGCCCGGCACGGCCTCATGGATCGTGAGGATCCGAAGGGCGCGCGCGTTCTGCTCGCGGAGGTAGCTCTCGGACTGCTCCGGCGACCAGTCCTCGGGGACCGGCGTGATGCAGAAGAACGACTTCTCGTTCCGCTCGAGCGGACCGGCCGGGTCGAGCATCGCCCCTCCGAAGGCCCGCAGGAAGACGGGCGTCCAGCGGATCTCCAGCGGTTCGTCGGACAGGCCGATGACCTCGTGGTCGCGGCAGAACGCCTCGATCCTGCCAACCTCGGCGCGGCAGTAGTCGAGGAGCTCGCCCGCCTTCGGGTGGTCGGCGGCGATCGCGTCGATCACGGCGCGCACGGTCTGCGAGTCGGCCGCGGCCTGGCTCCCGGCCGAGGCCGCCGTCGGCTGGGGGCGATCCGGCAGCCAGGTCGGCCAGAGTTCGCGCGCGAGCCGGAGCATCTCGGCGCGGACGACCGCGTAATCGTGCTCGGCGCGTGCCAGGACGTCGGCCGGGCTCAGGTCCACGCGGAGCGTATGGCGGAGCTTGGCCGCGAACAGGTCGCCGCCCAGCCGGCCCTCCCCTTCGGACGCGGACAGGACCCGGTCCCGGAGATGCGATTCGAACCCGCTCAGGGCAGCCCGGGCCGTCGTCGCTGCCTCGCGAAGGCGCGGCTCGATCGCCCGCACGGCGGCGTCATCGGGTGCGGCCTCGGCGGCCGCGAGCGCCTCGTCCACGAGCTCGCCGATCCCTGCGAGCTGCCGGATGGCGATCTCCGTGTGGAACTTGGACACGGGCCGGTCGCCGGCCCCCACGAGCTCGTCTCTCGCGGCGTCCACGATCGCCGGCAACCCTTCGAGGCGACCGGCGACCGAGGCCAGGCGGTCCGCCAGCGGCGCGAACTCGCGGGAGAGCAACGGGAAGATGCCGGCGCCCAGGATGTACACCCAGGTCAGCGGGTCCCAGCGTTCGTCGAGCAGCTCGGTGTCCTGGAAGCGGATCGCCTCGAGGGTCCGCAGCAGGACCTCGCGATCGGCCCGCTCGTCGGCGGTCAGCTCGCCCGGCGCATGCCCCTCGAGGCTGGCGATCCAGCGCTCGGCGAAGGCGATCCGCGCGGCGCGCCCGGCGCTCGACAGATCCGGCCACCGATCGTCGAAGCGATGGTCGCCGATCCCGGTCGCGCTCACCGGGTCGAGCCGGAAGTATTCGTCGAAGAAGGCCGCGGACAGGTCGTTGAAGGCGGGCATCGGCGAGAGGGTAGCGTGCGGAGCCGCGGGACGTCGACGTGACCCGGTCTGCGATGATGGGCCGCACAGCGGCGCCGGCGCGCCGGAGGCCATCGACGGAGGACACCTCGCCGTGCTCGACTTCCTCGTGCGCGTCCTCATCAACGGGGCGGCCCTGATCATCACGGCCAAGGTCCTGCCCGACCAGATCCGCCTGCCGATCGGGCCCCCGGGGGTCGACTGGCTCAAGATCGTGGCGGTGGCGCTCGTGTTCGCCCTCGTGAACAGCTACATCAAGCCGATCGTCAAGGCGCTCTCGTTCCCGATCAGCATGATGACCCTGGGCCTCGTCGCGTTCGTCATCAACGCCGCCCTGCTCCTGCTCGTCGCCGGGATCGACAACGCGACGATCAAGGCCGGCCTGGTCGTCGGGCACTTCCCGCCGAAGATCGACGCCGACACGATCGTGGCCGCGATCATCGGCGCGCTCGTCCTGAGCATCGTCTCGACGCTCCTCGGATTCGTGAACTTCGGGCGAAAGCTGGCCGGGCTCCGCTGACCCGGTGAGCGAGGGCGCCCAGCCGACCGAGGCGCTGGAGGCGCTCGACCAGGCCCCCGCCGAGGCGCTCCGACTCGCCGCGCGCCGGTTCGGCACGCCCTGCTTCGTCACGTCGGCCGCCGGGCTGGATACGGCGGCACGGGACCTCCGGGCCGCCTTCCCCGACCCGTGGCTGCGCTCGTACTCGCTCAAGGCGAACGACGTCGCCGCGATCGTCGCGCGGCTGACGGCCCCTGATGCGCCGGGCGGCCTGGGCGCGAACGTCGTCTCGCGCGGCGAATGGGCGGTCGCCCGGCGGGCCGGCGTCCCGAACGAGCGGATCACGCTCGAAGGGATCGGCAAGACCGACGCCGACCTGCGGGCCGCCGTGCGTGCCGCAGCCGAGGGCGCGCCACTCCGCTGGATCGCCATCGAATCCGGGGTGGAGGCGGCGACCCTGGCGGCCTACGCGCGACGGGCCGGAGCGGGGCGGCCGGGCCGGCCCCGGCCGGAGGTACTCCTGCGGCTCAACCCCGACGTGAGCCCGGACACCCATGCTGGTCTGGCGGTGGGTGCCTTCGCCAGCAAGTTCGGGATGCGCGACGACGAGCTGGCCGCGGCCATCGACGCGGGCGGCGGACCCGACGGCCCGCTGGCGTGGCGGGGCATCCACCTCCACGTCGGGCTCGGGGCTGCGGACGGTCGACGCCTGGCGGGACGGCGTGCGCCGGTCGCTGGCCCTGCTCGCGCTGCTCGGTGGCGGGCTGCCGTCGTTCGACACGCTCGATGTCGGCGGCGGCTTCCCGGTCGGGCCGGCCGTGCCGACCCCGGGCCGGTTCGCCGCGGAGATGCCGGCATTGCTCGAGGCGATCCCCGCCGACCGGCGACCCGCCCGTCTCGCCGTCGAGCCCGGGCGCTGGCTCGTCGCGCGAGCCGGCTGGCTCGTGGCGCGGGTGCTCCACGTCCGCGAACGAGCGGAGGGCGCCCAGGTCGTGCTCGACGCCGGCATGACCGAGCTCATCCGCCCCGCCCTGTACGGCGCGCATCACGCGATCGGCGCGCTGACGTCGCTGGGTCGCGGGCTCTCCGACGGGGCGCCCGCGGAGCTCCGGCCGACCCGCGTCGACGGTCCGATCTGCGAGTCCACCGATGCGCTGGGCGAGCACCCGCTGCCACCGCTCCGCCGCGGCGACCTCGTCGCGATCCACGACGCCGGGGCGTACGGAGCCGTGCTCGGTTCCACGTACAACGGCCGGCCACGGCCGCCACAGGTCTTCCTGGAGGACGACGGCAGCCTCCGGGTCGTGCGCCGCCGAGGCTCGCTCACCGCGCTGGGCTGAGCCGGGCTACCCTGAGCGGCGATGTCCGCCCAACCCACGACGCCTCGTGCCCGGTTCCACGAGCGCCTTGCGCGCGCGCCCCTGCTCGCCGACGGAGCGATGGGCACGCTCCTGTTCAGCCGGGGCATCCCGCAGCGCGCCTCCCTCGATGAGCTGGCCACGACCCGGCCCGACCTCATCGGCGCCATCCACCGCGAGTACCTCGAGGCCGGCGCGGACCTCATCGAGACCGCCACGTTCGGCGCGAACCGGCTGCGGCTGGCGGCGTTCGGGCTGGCCGATCGGGCCCACCGCCTGAACCGGCGGGCCGCCCAGGTGGCCCGCGAGGCGCGCGACGTGGCCGGTCGAGACGCGCTCGTCGCCGGGTCGATCGGGCCGCTGGCCGGCCCGAGCCATGGCCCGGAACGGATCGACCCCGCCGACGTCCGGTCGGCCGTCCGCGAGCAGGTCGACGGCCTCCTCGAAGGCGGCGTCGACCTGTTCGTGATCGAGACGTTCTCGGCGCCTTGAGGACCTCCTCGCCGTGAGCGCGGAGGCGCGGGCCGCCTCGGACCTGCCGATCGTCGCGTCGATGACGTTCGGCGAGGAGCTCGTGCTGCTCGACGGCACGACACCCGAGGCCGCGGCGGCGGCCCTGATCGACGCCGGCGTCGACGCCATCGGGGTCAACTGCGGCGCCGGACCGGTCGCCTGCCTCGACGCGCTGGTGCGGACCGGCCCCTCGAGCGAGGCGATCGGCCGCTCGATCATGCCCAACGCCGGGCTGCCCCAGCGCATCGCCGGCCAGTTCGTCTACGCCGCCGGACCCGCGTACTTCGGCGAGATGGTCCCCGGGATCGTCGGCCAGGGCGCCCGGATCGTGGGCGGCTGCTGCGGCACGACGCCCGAGCACATCGCGGCGATGCGGGCCGCGATCGACGCGCTCGGCGCAGGGACGAGCCCGGCGGCCTCCACCGTCGAGGCGCCCGCCGCGCGCGCCACGCCCGTCGATCGTCGGCACGTCGTCGACCGCGGCCTCGAGCGATGAGCCGCCGCCGCCCACCGGCCTCGCCGAGCGCCTGGCCGCGGGCCGCTTCGTCGTCTGCGTCGAGATCGACCCGCCCCGCTCGGTCCGCATCGAGCGGACGATCGAGGCCGCCCGGCTCCTCCAGGCCGCCGGGGTGGACCTCGTCAACATCAGCGACAGCGCCATGGCCCGGGTGCGCATGGGCGCCTGGCGGTCGCGTTCGGCATCCAGCACGACCTCGACCTGGAGTGCCTCGTCCACTTCACGACGCGCGACCGCAACCTGATGGCGCTCGAGTCGGAGCTGCTCGGCGCGCACGCGCTCGGCGTGCGCGACATCCTGGCCCTCACCGGCGACCCGCCGCGGATCGGCGACTACCCCACCGGCACGGGCATCTGGGACGTCGACTCGATCGGGCTCATCGGCGATCCTCGCGCGGCTCAACCGCGGCGAGGACGAGGCGGGCTAGCCGATCGGCCAGCGGGCCGGTTTCACGATCGCCTGCGCCCTCGACCCGACGGCGGCCGACCTGGCGCACCGAATGGGAGCGCCTCGAGCGCAAGATCGAGGCCGGCGCCGCACCTGATCATGACCCAGCCGATCTACGACGACGCGCAGGTCGAGGCGATGCTGCATGCGAGGCGCGCCGGCGCTTCGGACCGGCCGGCTTCCCGATCCCGCTGCTGCTCGGCGTCCTGCCGCTCCAGAGCTCGCGCCACGCCGAGTTCCTGCACAACGAGGTGCCCGGCATCACGATCCCCGACGGGGTCCGGGCGCGCCTGCGCGACGCCGGCGAGCGGGCCGCGGACGTGGGCCTCGAGCTCGCCCTCGAGCTCGTCCAGGCGGCCGCCCCGCTCGTGGCCGGGACGTACATCATGCCCAGCTTCGGCCGCTACGAGCAGTGCGCCGAGCTGGTCCGCCGGATCCGGGCGGAGGTGCCGGCGGCGGCTCGCGGGATCGCGGTCGGCTAGCCTCGGCGGCGCGCCGGGGTCGTCCCGACGGGGGTGCTGCCGGTCCGGCTACACTCGCAGCATGGGTGCAGTCGAGACGATGGAGGAGTTCTTCGAGCTCCTCAACACCGGTGATCGCGAGGGCGCCGTCGCGCTCATGGACGAGATGACCGAGATGCGCATCCACGTCCGGGACAGCGCCCAGACGCTGCGCGGCCGCGACCGCGTCGGTGGCTGGTTCCTGCGCAGCGAGAAGGGCCTCAAGATGGTCCCCGGCCAGGTCCGCGACACCGGCAATACCTACGAGGCGGACCTCATCGTCATCCGGCCCGGGGCGCCGACCCAGCACATCGACGCGATGTTCCGCGTCGAGGCGGGCAAGATCACCGCGATCAACCTCACCAGTCGCTGACGCGACGGCCAAGGGGCGACCCTGCCCCGGGGGCAGGTGGACCTCAGTTGGACCTCAGGGGGCCGAGGCGGACGGCGAAGCCGAGGGCGCCGAGCTCGAGGTGATCACGTCGGGCGGCGGCGGGGTGGGGATCACGAGCACGTCGCCGACCGCGATGAGGTTGGCGTTCTTGATCGTCGGGTTCGCGGCCAGGATCGCCTTCTGGGTCGTCTTGAACTTGTTGGCGATCTTCGTGAGCGTGTCGCCCGACTTGACCGTGTAGGTCAGCGGCGTCGCCTTGGGGCTCGCCGTCGGGGCCAGGGAAACGCTCGCGGACGCGCTCGGCGATGCGGTGGCCACGGCGGCTGGGGAGTTCTTCGAGAAGAACAGGGCCGGGAGCAGGAAGACCAGGGCGGCCGCGACGATCAGCGCGAGAGCCCCGAGGGCGACCCGGGGTACGTTCGACGGCAGCACGACCCGGCTGCGGATCGATGGGTATGACTCGAACGGGTGCGGCCGCTCCCAGGCCGGCGTCTGGTCGTCCCGGTCGCGGTCCCGATCGCGGCCGCGGTCGCCGCGACTCATGGGCCTGGCCTGGCCGACGATGGGCCGCTCGCGCCGGGCGCGCTCGGCCGCGTCGCGACCCGTGCGCCGCTGGCGCCCGACCAGGCCGGCGAGCTCGGGACGGGGAACGGGCTCGACCGGTGCCGTGGCCGGGTCGGGCACGGTCACGAACGTCGATTCGTCCCCCGCGTCGGTATCGCCGGGCTTGATGTCGGTGAGCCAGCGCGACGTCGCCAGGCCGGCGCCCGGGGCCGCGGGGACGGCCGGCGGCACGTCACCGGTGTCGGCCATGCGATCCACCCACGGCGGCGGGGCCGCCCAGTCGCGCTGCTGGCGGCCGCGCGGCAGTGAGTCGTCGTCGAACGGCTCGGGGACGTCCAGCGGACCGTCGTCGGCGATCGCGCCGGCCGCCGCGCCGGAGGCGAGCCCGGCGGCGCCCGCCGCTGCAGCACCGTCGGTGGGTCCCGTGCCGTCGCCGTCCGCGGCAGCCGCGCCATCGTCCGCGGCGGACACCCGTCCGACGCCCGTGCGATTGGTGATGCCGCGCGCCTGGGCGGCCTCGCGACGGGCCCAGTCCTGGAACGTGGGGCACGCCGGGAAGCGCGGCGACAGGCAGTAGGTCTCCTGGTGGGCGATCGCCCGGGGCGCGGGGCGGACCTCCGCGTAGCAGCGGTGGCGGTGATCCGGTCGGTCGGCGCGTTCATCTCGATCGTCGTCGAACGCGACGAACGGACAGGCCGGTGCTCGCTCGGAGGGGGCGGCTCCGCGATCGGTCATCGCGGGAATGATACGCGGTACGTCCGTTCGAACCGCTGCCCGGTGGGCGGGTTTTCCCGCTCAGCCGTGCGGCCGTGGGCCGCGATCAGGGATCCCGGTGGCGGCTCGCGGTCGATACGTCGCCCTTCACCCGGGCGATCGCCACGGGCGGTCGCGGGCTCACCTCGTCGAGCTCGGCGATCGTCGAGGGACCGATGGTCGCGGCCCAGGCCAGCTCGTCCGCCTCGGGATCGAAGTCCGGGACGGGCACCGGCACCCAGGCGCGTTCGCCGTCGTCCTCCTGGACGCCACGCGGCCAGCCGTCGGGCTCGTAGCGGAACATCCCCTGGAACAGGAACTGCGGCCCGGCTCCGAACAGGCGCCAGATGACGATGATCGCCACGATCACCGCGACCCCGAGCACGATCAGGACCGGAAGACTCACATCGTCCCGCCATCGCTCGGCCGGCCGGTCGGGCCGGCGCCACCCCGAAGGTACACCCGTCGTGAAGCCCGCCGAGCCTGCCCCCGTTTGACAGGCTTGCGAGCGGCCCGGAACATGGGCCACGACCCACCGCGACCGCCACGACTCCGGCGGCGCCGACCGTCTCCAGTGCTCGGAGGAGGCCCTCATGTCCCAGTTCACCCGTCGGCTCGGGCGGTTCGTCGCGCCGACGACCGTCGTCCATGCCCACTGCGACATCCCGTGCGGGATCTACGATCCGGCCGGAGCCCAGCAGGCCGCCCGAACCGTGGCCCGGATGGTCGAGCTCATCGGCCAGATCGACGCCGGCTCGACGGCCGTGGCCGATCGCAACAAGTTCATCCGCTGCGTCACGGTCAAGGAGCAGCACGCCGAGCTCGTCAAGCACGAGGTCCAGGTCATCTGGTCCGACTACTTCAAGCCCGAGCACCTGGAGGCGAACCCGGACCTCCACACCAAGGTCTGGAACATCCTCAAGCTCGCGGGCAAGAACAAGCAGAGCGTGGACGCCGAGGCGGCGGCCCAGCTCGAGGCATCCGTCAAGGAGTTCGCCGACATCTTCTGGGCGACCAAGAAGTAGAGCAAGACTCCCGAGCGAAGGCTCTAGACTCCCGAGCGAAGGCGACGCGGTGGCGCGTCGCACGGCGCGGCGCACGACGCGTCCCAGGCGCGTGGCCGGTCCTTGGAGGGTAGCCGTCGTCGAGGGCAGCATGCGCCCGTCGATCGAGCCCGGCGACTGGCTGCTCGTGGACCCGATCGTCCGACGCTGGCCCCGCCGTGGGTCCGTGGTCGTGTTCCGGGAGCCGGAGTCGGACATCCTGGCGATCAAGCGCGTGGCGGCGATCCCGGGTGACGTCGTCAAGGGCGTCCGGGTGACCGATCCCGACACGGGCCAGGACGTCGACGTGACGATCCGATTGATCCCCGACGAGGCCTGGCTGCTCGGGGACGACCCGGCGGTGTCGGTCGACTCGCGACGCTACGGACCGGTCGCGCTCGATCGCCTCGTCGGCCGGGCCTGGTTCCGGCTACGCGCCGTTGCGCCGGATCGGCCCGCTCGGACGAGGAGCCAGATCCCTTCCAATGGGCGACTAGAATCGCGCCGACCCAACCCCCGACGGGAGTCCGGACGGTGCGACGCGGATCGGCCAACGATCGAATCCTCGCGTTCGACCTCGCCCGCGGTCTCGCCGTGTTCTTCATGATCCTCATCCACGTCATGCGCCACTGGGGCGAGCCGGCGACGTGGACCACGCCGATCGGCGTGCTGGCCAGCTTCCTCGGCGGCCCTCCCGCGGCGCCCGTGTTCATGTTCCTCATGGGCGCCTCGGTGGCGTTCTCGCGGCGCTCGACGTTCCGCTCGCTCGCCATGCGCGGGCTCGGCCTGTTCGTGCTCGCCTACGTCTTCAACTTCTTCCGTGGCGCGCTCCCGCTGACCGCTCGGGCTCGCGAGCGGCGATCGTGACCTCGGCCGAGGTCGCCCCGCACACGCCGGGCTCGCTGCTCACGATGGTCGACATCCTCCAGCTGGCCGGCCTGTCGCTCATCGGCATCGCGACCCTGCGCGCGTTCGTGCGGCCGGGCCTGACGTGGCTGGTCCTGGCGGTCGCGATCGTCCTCGTCGCGCCGTTCCTGCGCGGGTTCACCGTGGGCAACCCGGTCGTCGACGGCTTCCTGAGCGTCCTCTGGGGCGCCGACAGCCACGTCTACTACCCCGTGTTCCCGTGGGCGGTCTTCCCGCTCGTCGGAGCGGTCGTCGGCGAGCGGATCGTCCGCACACCCGATCGGTCCGCGCTGCTCGGTCGGATGGGCCTCGTCGGCGTGGGCCTGTGCGCGGTCGGCGTCGCGCTGGTGGCCGCGTGGGTCCCGGACCTGAGCGACACGACCTACTGGCATCTCCCGCCGGCACTGGCGCTGGCGATCCTCGGCTTCGTCCTCGTGTGGCTGGCCGTATGCGACCAGGTGGTCCGGCGCGTGTCCCGGGACGCGGATCCTCGACGTCGTCTATGGGTGGAGCGCCCGCGTCCAGTCGATGTACATCACCCACTGGCTCATCGTGGGCTGGGGCGTCGGCATCGTCGGGTTCCAGCGCCTCGGCCTGGCGCCGGTCCTCGTGGCGATGGGGATCGTGGTCGTGCTCACGAGCCTGCTCACGATGGCGGTTCCCGTCATCGCCGGTCGCGCCGGACTTCGCCCGATCCGGCCGGCCGCGACCGTGCCCGGAACCGGTCTCGCCGCCTCCGACGCCGAGGCCTGACGCCCCTCAGACCGCCGGGAGCATCTCCAGCCCGGCCGCGCGGCAATCCTCGGCGAAGCGGGCCTGGGCATCGAGGGACTGGTCCCAGCGGCTCGGGAAGCACACGATCCGATCGAGCCCGAGCTCGTTGAAGGCCGCCAGCATGTCCACGCGCTCCTGGCCGACCGCCCGGACGTCGTCGTCGCGCGAGTAGAGCGACACCCGCAGGGTCGCCGGGTCGCGGTCGATCTCCTCGCAGCGCGCCCGGATGATCGGCAGCAGCTCGGCGACACCGTCGGGCGAGAGGTAGACGAGGTTGAGCTCCTCGGCGAACTTCGCGGCGTACCGGAAGGTCACGTTGCGGCCGTTGCCGCCGACGATGATCGGGATGCGCGGCTTCTGGAGGCCCTTTGGCTCGTTGATCGCCCGGTTCGACGCGGGCGTACTGGCCCTCGAACGTGGCCCGCCCCGGCTCGAACAGGGCCCGGATGATCTCGAGGTGGTCGCCGAGCGCGGCGAGCCGTTCGGCCAGCGGCGGGAAGCCGTAGCCGTAGGCCCGCCACTCGTCCTCCTTCCAGCCGGCGCCGATGCCGAGCTCGAAGCGGCCGCCGCAGATGACGTCGATCGTCGACGAGAGCTTCGCGGTCAGGGCCGGGTTGCGGAAGCCGGTGCAGACCACCATGTGGCCGAGCCGGACCCGCTCGGTGACCATCGCCAGGGCCGTGATCGTCGAGAACGACTCGAGGGTCATCTCCTCGACCGGCTGGGGGACCGTGTGGAAGTGGTCGAAGACCCAGATCGACTCGAAGCCCAGGCGTTCCGCGTCCCGGGCCAGCTCGACGGTCCGCGCCCACGCCGCGGCCGGGTCCCAGCCGTCGTACTCGCGCTTCCAGCCCTGCGGGGCCATGACTCCGACCTGCATCCGCGATCGATCTCCGTGGTGGGTGGGCGGGAAGGGTGAAGCGGCGGTGCATGGCGTCGCCGCCCGCCGGACCGCCTCTTGGAGGCGAGCCTATCATCGCGGACATGACCACCATCGACCTCGATCCGGCCACCGGCTTCGATCCGGAGGCTTCCCTGCCGGGCGCACCCGATCCGTGGGCATCGACGTCGGCGCCGAGCCCGCGCAGCGCCCCGCCGTATCACATGACCGACATGATCGCGGCCGAACCGGCCCTGGCCGAGCGCGTCCTCGGCCGGCTCGCCGGACCCGACGGCGGAGCGGCACGCCTGGCAGCGCTGATCCGCGAGGTGGCCCACTTCGGCGAGCCGATCGTCGTCACCGGGTGCGGCACGTCCGAGCATGGCGCCCTCGGGGTCGCCGACATCCTCGCCGAGGCGATGCGTGACGCGGGCGTGACCGCTCCCCGTCCCGTGGCGGCCCAGGCGTTCGAGCTGGCCCTCGACCCTCCGTCGAGCGGGCTCGTCATCGGGATCTCGCACGAGGGCAGCACCGCGGCCACCAACCGGGCGCTCGAGGCGGCCCGTGCGGCCGGGGCCCGGACGGCGATCGTGACCGCATCCGACCGGTCGCCCGGTGCGGCACTCGCCGACGAGGTGGTGGCGACCGAGGAGCTCGACCAGAGCTGGTGCCACACGGTCGGCTACATCTCGCCGCTGCTGGCGGCCGTCGCGGTCGGGGCCGCTCTCCGGGGAGAGGCCGCCGACGCGGCCGCGATCCGGGCGCTCCTCGCCGACGGGGCCCGCGACACCGCGTCGGCCGAGGCGATGGCCACGACCCTCGCCGGGACGCGCCACCTCGTCGTCATCGCCTCCGGCGCCGACCGGACCGCCGGCCGCGAGCTGACCCTCAAGATCGAGGAGGCGTCCTGGGTCCCGACCTCGTACCGCGACCTCGAGACGTTCCTCCACGGGCACCTGCCGTCGACCGACGGGACGACCGGGCTCGTGCTCGTCCTCAGCGACCGGCTGGGCCGCGACGACCGAGTCGTGCGCGCCCGCCAGGCCCTGGCCGCCGTCGGCGTCGTGGGCGTCCACAGCGCGGCGATCCTGTCGGCCGGGGCGGCCGGCTCGATCGATCCGGCGATGACCCGTGCCGGCCGCCTGGTCGTGCCCGAGGCGCCCGGACTGCCGTCCGCCGTGGCGGCCCTGCTCGGTACGGCCACGGCGCTGCAGCTGCTGACGGAGCGGATCGCCCGAGCCCGCGGCACGAACCCCGACCCGATCCGGCGGGACGACGCGCGCTACATGGCGGCGTCCACCGCCGCCGAGGCCTGAGCGCCGGCCGGGGCTGAGCCGCCGCCGAGGCCGAGCCGCGCCGGGTCAAACCCGCCCGACGATCTCCTTGCCCATCAGGTCGATCATGTCGAGATCCCAGGGCTGGAAGTCCTGGAGCATGATCCGCTCGCAGCCGGCGTTCGCGTACTGGCGGATCCGCGCGCGGGCATCGATCCGGCGTGCCGATGATCCAGCGGCTCGCGCCGCTCCGCGAGCCACTCGTCGGAGCCTGCCGCGCCCGGCCCGTCGTCCGCGTCCCCGGCGAGCAGCTTCACGAGCGCCTCGATCCGCCGCTCCACCTGGGCATGGTTCCGCCCGATGAGGGTCCCGACCATCGCCGACCGGGTGAGCGTGGCCGGTTGGCGTCCCGCGGCCTTGCAGGCATCGTCGAGCTGGCCGAACTTGTCGAGGGCGACTTCCGGCGAGGCGCTCGAGAGGTTGAACTCGCCGGCATGCTTCGCCGCGATCCGCATCGAACGCGGCGTGCCGCTGCCACCGACCAGGATGTTGATCCGGCGACCCGGTCGGTCGCCGGAAGCGAGCGTCCTCGACCGAGTAGAAGCGGCCCTCGAACGTGAACCCGTCGGGTCCGTTGAGGAGGCCGTCGACGATCGTCGAGCTGCTCCTCGAGCATCGTCGCCCGGTCCTCGATCGGCGGGAACGGGAAGCCGTGCCGGCGATGCTCCTCCTCGTGCCAGCCGGCGCCCAGGCCGAACTCGAGCCGGCCGTCGCTCATCTCATCGATCGTCGCGGCGAGCTTGGCGAGGTTGCCCGGCAGGCGGACGGTGACCGGCGAGACGAGCGCTCCGATGCCGATCGTGCTCGTCTCACGGGCGAGCCCGGCGAGGACGGCCCACGCGTCGGTGGTGGGCTTGTCGGCCGGGCCGGGGAAGCTCTCGTAGTGGTCCGACCGGAAGAGCGTCTCGAAACCGGCCGCCTCGGCGTGTTTCGCGACGGCCAGCTGGTCCGCGTAGCTCATCCCCTGCTGGGGCTCGATCATGAGGGCGAAACGCATCGACTCGATCCTCCGACTCGATGGACCATTCAGTTTGACAGGATGGTTCACATGAGTAGAATGCTTCATGTAATGCGAACCATCGATAAGACCCGAACGGCCCCGACGGCAGTCCCGGCCAGGCTGGGCTGCCCCCGAAGGCCAGGAACTCGTCGAGCGCATCATGGACGAATTCCACGTCGCGATGCGCGAACTTCGGTGCGCGGGCACGGGACGCCTCGTGAAGGCCGGGGTCAGCATGACCCATCTCCACGTGATGGGCCTCCTGTCGCGCCACGGCGAGACCTCGATGAGCCGCATCGCCGACCTGCTCGACGTCTCGCTCTCCAACGCGACCGGACTCATCGACCGGATGGCCGAACGCGGCCTGGTCGAGCGCGTGCGGGTCGATGAAGACCGTCGGGTCGTGCTGGTCCGCCTCTCGGAGGCCGGCCAGGCCCAGCTCGACGAGCTCGAGATCCTGCGGCGCGACATGCTCCAGAAGATCCTCGGCCGGCTGGATCCGACGCAGCTCAAGCGGCTCTCGAAGAGCCTCAACGATGTGCACGAGGCCATCACGAGCCTCGTCCTGACCGACGGGCCCGAGGCCCTCGGCACGACCCACGAACACGGACATCTGCACAGCCACGCCCATAGCTACCCAGAGGCAACCTCGGTCGGGCGCACCGTCGCCCACTGATCTCGCGACACGGAAGGAAGGGATTCGACAAGATGGTGGAAGGAACGACGTACGAGGGCCGCGGGCCCTCGGTCGCGGAGGACCCGGCCCTCGGGCTGGACCGGCGCGCCAAGATGGAGATCCTCATCGCCATCCTGCTCGCCCTGTTCCTCGGCGCCCTCGACCAGACCATCGTCGGGACGGCGCTGCCCAAGATCGTCACCGAGCTCGGTGGCAACGACTACTACACGTGGGTCGTCACGATCTACCTGCTGACGAGCACGATCACCGTGCCGTTCTACGGCAAGCTGTCCGACATCTACGGCCGCAAGCCGCTGCTGATGATCGGCATCACCCTGTTCCTCATCGGCTCGGCCCTGTCCGGCCTCAGCCAGAACATGTTCCAGCTGATCCTGTTCCGGGGCATCCAGGGAATCGGCGCCGGCGCGCTGTTCCCGATCGCGCTCGCGGTCATCGGTGACCTGTTCACGCCCGCCGAGCGCGGCAAGTACCAGGGCCTGTTCGGCGCCGTGTTCGGGATCTCGTTCATCGTCGGGCCGGCGCTCGGCGGCTTCCTGACCGACAGCGTCAGCTGGCACTGGGTCTTCTACGTCAACCTGCCCGTCGGGCTGGTCAGCCTGTACATCATCTGGCGGCTCCTGCCCACGATCAAGCGGGCCGGCGCGAGCCGCACGTTCGACTACCTGGGCGCCGGCGTCTTCACGGTCGCGCATCGGCTTCCTGCTCGTCGGCCTGACGAACAAGCATGTCCGGCCGACTGGACGAGACTTCTGACGTCGGTGGCTTCATCGCGATCGGCCTCGCTGCTCGACCGCCCTGTTCCTCTTCATCGAGTCACGGGCGAAGGAAGCCGATCGTGCCGCTCGACCTGTGGCGCAACCGGACGTACGCGGCCTCGATGCTCGCGACGTTCTTCGTCAGCTTCGGGTTCTTCGGCGCGATCATCTTCCTGCCGCGCTGGTTCCAGGTCGTCCGGGGCGACAGCGCGACCGCGTCGGGCTACGAGCTCTTCCCGCTGCTCGATCGGGCTCATCGGCAGCTCGATCGTCGGCCGGGCTCATCGTGTCGCGGACCGGTCGCTACAAGGTCCTGATCATCGGCGCGTCTCGTGATCATGGCGATCGGGATCGCGCTGATGACCCAGCTCCGGGCGGACACGCCGCTGCCCGTCGCTGTGGCTGTGGATGTTCATCACCGGGCGTCGGCATCGGCCCCACGCTGTCGGTCTTCACGATCGTCGTCCAGAACGCCGTGCCGTTCAACAAGCTCGGCGTTGCGACCTCGAACCTGACGTTCTTCCGCCAGATCGGCGGCTCGGTCGGCCTGGCGATCGTCGGGCACGGTCTTCGGACAGGCGCTCAAGGACCAGCTGCCCGCGCAGCTCGGACCGGTGTTCGCCCAGATCAAGGCGGCCGCGCCGCCTGCCTCCAGGCCCAGTTCGACCAGCTCCAGGCGAGCGGCGGAGCCGGGCCTCGACCTCAACAACCTGACCGGCGTCGGCCAGAGCTTCGGGACGGCGATCACCGACTCGATCGCCAAGGCCGTTCCACCCGAGGCGGCGGCCGGGGTGAAGCAGCTCTTCGCCCCGTTCATCGGCCAGCTCGACGCGGCGTTCCATCAGGCGTTCGCGCTCGGCATCGGGCAGACGTTCCTGCTCGCGGTCGGGGCCTGCGTGGTGGCCGTGCTCTTCGCCCTCGGGATGAAGGACATCCCGCTGCGCAAGTCGTTCGCCCCCGAGGCGGCCCCGGCCGCCGGCGCGAAGATGGAGCCCGCAGCCGGGCGCCTGACCTTCCCTCGCTCCTCCTCCTCCCCGAGACCTCGGCACCGCCGGGGTCTCGGCATTTGTGGGACGATCGGCCCGTGGCTCCCCTCCCGCGATCCGCGACCCCTGGACTTCCGTCCGGAGCTGCGCGCGCTCGGGACCGACGGAGCCGCCGTTCCAGCGGCTGCTCGCCGCGGTCGGACCTGCCGGCGGGCGCGATGCGCCGGGTCACGGTCGGCGAGCTCGACGTCCTCCTGGCCCACACCGACCGAGGGGATCGTGGCGGTCGACGACCGCTGCCCGCACATGTCGGCGCCGCTGTCGATCGGCGCGCTCGAGGGCTGCGTCGTCGCCTGTCCGCTCCATGAGGGCCCCTTCGACCTGTGCTCGGGCGACCCGGTCCGCATGCCGACGACGGGCGGGCTCGACCCCGACGGCCGGTATCACCCGACCTGGTCGTCGGCCGGCCGCGAGCCGAAGGTGGACCCGCCCGGCACCGAAGGCCGAGGCGCGCCGGCTGACCCGCGTGCGCCGCTTCCGCTACTACCCGCTTCGGGTCGTCGACGGCTGGATCGAGGTCGCCCTGCCGAGTTGACCGCTCGGGCGCGGCGGTGGCGCGCGGTGGCGCGCGGCTCGGCCGGATCAGCGGAGCTCGTTCTCGATCGGCCCGTCGTCCTCGTCGCCGGCGTCGGCCTCCGACGTGAAGGCCTGGATCATCGCGATGGCCTCGGCCGGGTCGTCCGTGACGTGGAAGAGCGCGAGATCCGACCTCGGCGATCGTGTGGGCGGGCAGCTGGACGGCCCGCATCCAGTCGACGAGCCCGCTCCAGTACTCCCGCCCGAGCAGCACGACCGGGAAGTGGCGGATCTTGCCGGTCTGGATGAGCACCAGCGCCTCGAACAGCTCATCGAGCGTGCCCAGGCCGCCGGGCAGGATGACGAACGCGTCGGCGTACTTCACGAACATCGACCTTGCGGGCGAAGAAGTACTTGAACTCCACGCCGAGGTCGACGTACGCGGTTGATCGACTGCTCGTGGGGCAGCTCGATGTTGCAGCCGATCGAGAGCCCGCCGCCCTCCTGGCAGCCCCGGTTGGCCGCCTCCATCGCGCCGGGCCCGCCGCCGGTGATGACCGCGTAGCCGGCCTCGGCCAGCTGCCGGCCGATGGTCCGGGCGAGCTCGTAGGCCGGTTCGCCGGGCTGCGTCCGGGCGGACCCGAACACGGTGACCGCTGGCCCGACCATCGCCAGGGCGTCGAAGCCCTCCACGAACTCCGAGAGGATGCGCAGCGAGCGCCACGTGTCGGTATCGAGGAACGCCGGCCGGCGCTTCTCGAGGAGCCGCTCGTCCTCGGTCGCCTGGCCGCTCGGATGGATGATCCGGACCGCTTCCGGGCTGACCACGACCCGTCCGCTCCGCCGCCGATCCTCCTCCGGTTTCGAGGGGTGGCCGTCGCCCGCGGGGGGTATCCGTCCGGAGGCCATCGGCTCGGAATGGTCGTCGGTCATCGCCGGGGTAGGATGCACCTTCGGAGGTGCCGATGCAGGGGTTGACCCGGACGACGCTCATCGCGCTCGTCGTTGCCGTGCTCATGGTGCTCGTCGGGCTCGTCTTCATCGGCCAGGGGCTGGGCATCATCACCGGCCGGAGCGTCATGGTCGGCGACCGGACCTGGGCGGTGATCGGCGCGGTGATGGTGGTCGCCGGAGCCTGGATCGGCCGGCGGGCGTGGGTCCGCCGGAACGCCTGAGTCGCGCGCCGGCTAGGGCGCGAGCCACCCCTTCCAGGTCGTCTCGGCCCGGCCGGCGGTGACCTCCGATCCGTGGCGAGCCAGCGGCAGGCGCAGCAGGCGGACGTCGGCCAGCAGGCGGGTGGCGAGCTCGTCGTCGGTCATCCGCATGTAGCCGAGGCCCGCGTCCTTCCAGGCCCGTCCCTCCGTATCGGCACAGGCCAGCGCGCCGAGGCGTTCGACGAACCGGCGCAGCTCGCCGGGCGCGATCGGCCGGCGGCGGAGGTCGACGAACGCGATCGGGACCCGGCGCTCCTTGAAGAACCGCAGCGCGGCCCGCGTTGCCGAGTCGGACTCGAGGCCGAAGAGCTGGACGGTGGGAGCCGACGGCTTGGCCATCTCAGGGGCGCCTCATGGCCGGCGAGGGTAGCAGGGCGCGGGGCTGCCGGGCGGGGGCGCGGCAGGTCGTGGCAGGTCGTGGCAGTCGCGGCAGGTCGCGGCTCCGGGGCGCGGCGACCGGCCGGGGCACCCCGGCACCGTCGGGGTCGCGGTACCATCCGGCCCATGAGGAGCCGCGCATGACGGTCTGGTTCACGGTCCAGCTCGACGATCGGCCGGGGGCGCTCGCCCGCGTGGCGTCGGCGCTCGCCGAGCGCGAGGTCAACATCACGGGCATCGTCGGCGTGGCCGAGGACACGGACGGGGCGCTCATGCTCACGACGAGCGACCCGGTGCGGACGCGCGAGGCGTTCGGCGCGCTTGGCGCTGGCCTTCGAGGAGCACGACCCGAGCGGCGGGCTCGAGCCCGACCGGATGTCCGTCACCGACGTCCGGGACCGCGGCCGCTAGGCCGGCCAAGGCCCCGACGACCCGCCGGCTCCGACGACCCAGACCACCCGACCAGCTGCACCGACCGGAACGACCACCGATGCCCCGACGTCCCAACCTCCCGGCCACCGTCGCGCTGCATGTCGTCCTCGAGGACGGGCCGTCCGCGATCCCCGACCTGGCCGAGGCGATCGGCCGGGCGGGCGGCCGTCTCCGGACGCTCAGCACGGTCCGGCGGCTCGACGCCGAGGGCAAGCATGCGCCGGCGGTCGAGCTCGAGATCGAGGTCGAGGGCGTCGGCGAGGACGACCTCGTCGCGGCGATCGACGGCGTCGCCGGCCTTCGGGCCCAGCGGCTCACCCGTTCCCTCGATCGCGTCTTCGGCAAGCGGGTCATCGTCGTGGGTGGCGGGGCGCAGGTCGCCCAGGTCGCCCTGGGTGCCGTGAGCGAGGCCGATCGGCACAACCTGCGCGGCGAACGGATCAGCGTGGACACGATCGCGCTCGTTGGCGAGGAGAACATCGCGGCCGCGGTCCGGGCCGTGGCCGACCTGCCCCGTGCCCGGCTCCTCGTCCTCGCCGGCTCGATCATGGGCGGCGACATCAGCAAGGCCGCCCGCGAGCTGCGCGAGCACGGCATCCCGATCATCGCCCTGAACATGGCCGGCAGCATCACCAAGAACGTGGACCTCGTCGTGAGCGATCCGGTCCAGGCCGGCACGATGGCGGTGATGGCCATCGCCGACACCGCCACGTTCGACCTCGCGCGCCAGCGCGGCCGCAAGTTCTGAGGACCCGGCCCGCCGTGCGCATCGCCACCTGGAACGTCAACTCGCTCAAGGCCCGCATGGAGAAGGTCGAATGGTGGCTCGAGCGGGCGGCGCCCGACGTCGCGCTCCTCCAGGAGACCAAGCTCGGCGACAGCGACGCGCCGGTCATGGCCGTTCGCGATGGCCGGCTATGACCTGATCCACCACGGCGAGGGGCGCTGGAACGGCGTCGCGGTCGCCGTCCGGCAGGGCCTCGCGGTCACGGACGTCGTGACGAACTTCGGCGACCGGCCGGTCCGTGACTCCGGCCCGGGCTCCGTGGCCGCCGCCGAGGAGGACTTCGACCCGCTCGACGAGGCCCGGATGCTGGCCGTCACGGTCCGCGACGGGTCGGAGGCGCCGTTGCGGGTCGTGAGCCTGTACGGGCCGAACGGGCGCGTCGTCGACTCGCCGTTCTACCTCGGCAAGCTCGCCTGGTACGACCGGCTGCGCGCTGTGGCTCGACGAGGCGGCCGACCCCGGGCAGCCGCTGATCCTCGGCGGCGACTTCAACATCGCCCCCACCGACGTCGACGTCTGGGATCCGAGGGCCGCTCACGGCGGGACCCACGTCTCGGAACGGGAGCGCGAGGCGTTCCGACGGCTGCTCGAGTGGGGCCTCGTGGACGTGTACCGCGAGCTGCGGCCGGAGAAGGGCCGCTTCACGTGGTGGGACTACCGGGCCGGCAACTTCCACAAGAACTTCGGGATGCGGATCGACCACCTGCTCGCGACGAAGTCCGTCGCCGAGCGCGTCGTGTGGGCGGAGATCGACCGCGAGGCGCGCAAGGGCAAGCCGATCCCGTCGGACCACGCGCCGCTCATCATCGACCTCGACACGCCGGGCCGGCCGATCGACGCCGGCTGGGAGGAGGCCGGCGCGCGGATCGCGGCGCGGTCCGGCCTGCGCCCCGGCTGACGGGGACGCCATGGCCGCCAACGACTACCACTTCATCACGACCTGGCGCGTGACCTCGACCCCGGAGGAGATCAGCGAGGTCCTCGGCAACGGCCCCGACCTCGCGCGCTGGTGGCCGTCGGTCTACCTCGAGGTCGAGCAGCTCGAGCCGGGCGAACCGGGCGGCATGGGCGCGGTCATCGGCCTGTACACGAAGGGCTGGCTGCCGTACACGCTGCGCTGGAGCTTCCGCGTCACCGAGAACCGCCATCCGCACGGCTTCTCGCTCGAGGCGATCGGCGACTTCCTCGGGCGCGGGATCTGGACGTTCGAGCAGGTCGGCGACGAGACCATCGTGACGTACGACTGGAAGATCTCGGCCGAGAAGGGGGTCCTGAAGCGGCTCTCGTTCATCATGAAGCCGATCTTCGGGGCCAATCACCGCTGGGCCATGGCCAAGGGCGAGGAGAGCCTCCGCCTGGAGCTCGCCCGGCGCAAGGCGACCACGCTCGACGCCCGGATGCGCATCCCTCCCCCGCCCGGCCCGACCTTCCCGCACAACCTCCGCCGCCGCCGCGGGTAGGTCCGCGGCGGCACGCTCGCCTGCACGCCTCGGCGCCGTTGCGTATCGTGGGACGACGATGAAGGCCGCGGCGGACCAGCGACTAGGCTCCCGGCACCGATGACGGCAGGTGCCC
The DNA here is from genome assembly GCA_963849405.1 of uncultured Chloroflexia bacterium. Lineage (GTDB taxonomy): Bacteria > Chloroflexota > Limnocylindria > Limnocylindrales > CSP1-4 > C-114. The sequence continues at coordinate 88,960 of CAWKHG010000004.1, read as the reverse complement.
CAGCTCCCACCCCGCCCGAGATCCGGCTCGTCGACCTGGCCAAGCACTTCCGCGACGTGCGTGCCGTCGATGACGTGTCGCTCGATATCCGCGCGGGCGAGTTCTTCTCCCTGCTAGGCCCCTCGGGCTGTGGCAAGACCACGACCCTGCGCATGATCGGCGGCTTCGAGCTGCCGACGGGCGGCCGGGTCGAGCTCCGGGGCCGCGACGTCACGTACGACCCGCCCGACAAGCGGCCGGTCAACATGGTCTTCCAGAACTACGCGCTGTTCCCCCACCTCGACGTGGCGAACAACATCGCGTTCGGGCATGAAGCGCAAGCACGTGCCGAAGGACGAGATCGGCCGGCGGACCGAGGAGGCGCTCGAGCTCGTCCACCTGACCGGCTACGGGAAGCGCAAGCCGAACCAGCTCTCGGGCGGCCAGCAGCAGCGGGTCGCCCTCGCCCGCGCCCTCGTCAACCGGCCCAACGTGCTGCTCCTGGACGAGCCCCTCGGCGCCCTGGACCTCAAGCTCCGCAAGCGCCTCCAGATCGAGCTCAAGCGCATCCAGACCGAGGTCGGGATCACGTTCGTGTACGTGACCCACGACCAGGAGGAGGCGCTCACGATGAGCGACCGGATCGCGGTCATGAACCGCGGCAAGGTCGAGCAGCTCGGCACGCCCGAGGAGCTCTACGACCGGCCGTCGACCCGGTTCGTGGCGGACTTCATCGGCACCACGAACCTCCTCCACGGCACCGTCGAGGAGGTCGGTCCCGACACGGCGACGGTCCGGCTCGACTCGGGCGATCAGTGCCGCATCGGCGGCGTCGGTCGCGCGGCCGGCCAGGCCGTGGATATCAGCCTGCGCCCGGAGGCCGTCGCGATCCGGGCAAGCGACGGGCCCGTATCCCCACCGGACATCGATGCGGTGGTGGAGCAGGTCGCCTACATGGGGAATGCCGTCCAATACCTGATCCGCACCCGGGGAGGACTGGGGATGACGATCCTCTCCCCCAAGACCGGGCCGCGGCTCATCCCGGACCAGGGAGTCGCGCTCTCCTGGTCGCCCGCCGAGGCACTCGTCCTCGGCGATCGACCGGCGAGCATGGAGGAGTGACATGAGCCACGAATTCGACGGTTCGTCGATCGACCTCGAGAAGCAGCTCGTCCGCTACATGGCGGAGCGACGGATCACCCGCCGCCAGCTCCTCGAGCGGATCGCCGCGGTCGGCGCGACGGCCGCACTGGCCCCGATCCTTGCGGCCTGCCGAGCGGCGGCCTCTCCCGGCGCATCCGCCGCCGCCACGGGGACAGCCGCCGCGACCGCCTCGGCGGGCGCGACCGCATCGCCGAGCACCGCGATCGCCACCGAGTCGGCCGCCGCCGACCCCGGTCCCCACGCCCGAGAAGGAGCTCTTCGTCTACAACTGGGCCGACTACATCGGCCCGGACATCCAGAAGGGCTTCGAGAAGAAGTACGGCATCAAGGTCAAGTACACGACGTTCCCGGACGACCCCACCCAGCTGGCCAAGCTCAAGAGCAACGGCAAGGGCGGCGGCTATGACATCTCCTACATCACCGGCCCGGACGTCCCGCCCCTGGTGAAGCTGGGCGTCGTCCAGAAGATCAACAAGGGCCTCGTCCCCAACATCGCCAATCTCGGGACGGAGTGGGTGAATCCGGGCTACGACCCGAACAACGACTACTCGGTCCCCTACATGTGGTGGACGACCGGCTACGCCTGGAACCCGGACAAGATCAAGGACGACCTCACGAGCTGGTCGGCCCTCTGGGATCCGCGCTTCGACAACCACATCAACATGCTCGACGACCCGCGCGAGTGCTTCGCGGTCGCGGCGATCCGGCTGGGCAAGGACGTCAACTCGACGGCGGATGCCGATCTCGACGCCGAGTTCCAGATGCTCAAGGACCAGCATCCCCTCGTCCGCACGTACAACACGGACGACATCGGGCAGCTGACGAGCGGCCAGGCCTGGATCACCCACGCCTGGTCGGGCGACTACTTCCAGATGATCTCCGACAAGCCGAAGACGAAGTACGCGATCCCGACCGAGGGCGCGATCCGTGGCTCGGACACGATGGTCGTCCTGTCCGGCGCACCGCATCCGGTCGCGGCCAACCTGTGGATCGACTACAACCTGGACGCCAAGGTGAGCGCCGAGAACTCGAACGCGATCGGCTACATGGGTCCGAACGCCGCCGCGCAGCAGTACATCAGCCCGGACATCCTGGGCGACCCGGCGGTCAACCCCTCCAAGGCCATCCTCGACGGTCTCGCCGAGCTGCTCGACCTGGGCACCAACCTCAAGAAGCTCACCGACCGCTGGCTCGCGGTCAAGTAACCCGCCACGCGTGAGCGGCTCCGCACGGCCCTACCGCGCGCCGCTCCGCAGCCGCCTCGGCGGCCTGGTCTTCATCGCGCCCGGCGTGCTCTGGCTGGCCGTCTTCTTCCTCGTGCCGCTGGTCATGATCCTGCTCGTCAGCATCGGCCAGCCCGATGACCTGGGGCACACGACGCTCGTCAACCCGAACCTCGACCAGTACGCCCGGGCGCTCGGCGAGGACGCATTCATCCCGCAGCTCTTCCGGAGCGTCCGCTACGCGGCGATCACGACCGTGCTCTCCCTGGCCATCGGCTATCCGATCGCCTACTGGATCGCGATGTACGGCGGGAAGCGCAAGGCGCTGCTGCTCATCCTGGTCATGCTCCCGTTCTGGACGAGCTACCTGATCCGCACGTACGCCTGGATGATCATCCTGCGCGACAACGGCGTCCTGAACTCGCTCCTCCAGGCGGTCGGCATCGGGAACCCGGACGATCCGCTCCTCCTGCTCAACACCGACTTCGCGGTGATCCTGGGCATGACCTACGGGTTCCTGCCGTTCACGATCCTGCCCCTGTACGTGTCGATCGACCGGCTCGACCGGAATCTCGTGCAGGCCGCCCGCGACCTGTACTCGAGCGGCCGGGAGGCATTCATCCACGTCACCCTGCCGCTGACCATGCCCGGGGTGATCGCCGGGGCCCTGCTCACGTTCATCCCGGCGATCGGCGACTACGTCACCCCCGACCTGCTCGGCGGGGCGGACACCTCGACGATCGCCAAGAGCGTCCAGACGATCTTCACGGTCGGCCGTGACTGGGGCTACGGCTCCGCGCTCGGGTTCCTGCTGATGATCGTGACTCTGGGCGGCACGCTGGCCGCCCTGCGCTGGGTCAGGAAGGAGACGCTGGGCGGATGACGCGCGAGCGCAATCGCTGGCTGACGGCCTTCGCGGTCCTCATCTACGCGTTCCTGTTCGCCCCGATCGTCGTCCTCATCCTGTTCAGCTTCAACCAGTCGCGCCGGAACTTCGTGTGGACCGGCTTCACCTTCGACTGGTACCCGAAGCTCCTCGACGACCCGCGATCCTCGACCCGCTTGGTGTCTCGCTCCAGGTCGGCTTCGTGGCGGTGATCGGCGCGACGGTCCTCGGCTCGCTCCTCGGGCTCGGGCTCGCCCGCCTGAAGTTCCGCGGCAGCGGCATCACCGAGACGTTGCTGCTGCTGCCGATGGTGACCCCCGAGATCCTCATGGGCATCAGCCTGCTCGTGTTCTTCGCCGAGCTCTTCGACCTGACGGCGGGTTCCTCCAGGTCGTCATCGCCCACATCATGTTCTGCATCTCGTACGTGGCCGTGACCGTGCGCGCGCGGGCGATCGGGATGGACCCCCGGCTCGAGGAGGCCGCCCGCGACCTCGGGGCGAGCGCGTTCGGGGCGTTCTGGCACGTGACCCTGCCGATCATCGCGCCGGCCGTGGCGGCCGGGGCCATGCTCGCGTTCGCGCTGTCGTTCGACGACCTCGTCGTGACCTCGTTCAACGTCGGCGTCGACTCCACGACGCTGCCGTCTACATCTACAGCGCGGTCAAGCTGGGGGTCTCCCCGGAGATCAACGCGATCTCGTCGATCATCGTGGCCGTCGTCGGGCTCGCGCTGTTCATCGGCTGGCGGCTCGGGGCGTTCAGCGGCGAGGAGAAGCGGGTCGTCGCCGAGGACCTCGGGCCGGCCGGGGCGGACGAGCCCGGCGTCGTGGAAGCGAAGCCGGCCGCGATCTGATCGCGGCCGCGGTCGGGGCGCGGGGCCCGGCGGGTTGCAACGCCGGACTAGGCTGGGCGTCAGAGCAACCGAGGGAGGACACCGACCGTGTTCGAAGACGACGGCGACATCGACGACAACGGGATCCCGGACTCGATCCAGCGCGACCCGGTGGTCGCTCCGGGGGAGCCGCGTCCGTTCAGCATGTACGAGACGGACGGCCTGCCGGGGATCACCTCCCCGATCGAGACCGTGGACGAGCCGATGCCCGAGATGCCAGTCGCCCCGGAACCTCCTTCGCCGGACGCCGACGAGGCCACGCTCATGAACTACCAGCGTGACCTGGCGAAGTACAACCGGATGTTCGAGATGTACTCGAAGATCATGTCCGACGCGCACGAGATGAAGAAGGCGCTCATCGACAACATGCGCGGCTGAGGCAGGCCGTAGCGCCTGGACGCCGGCCAGGGCACCGCCGACCGAGGCGCCGCGCGTCCCGCGTACACTCCCGCCATGAGCGTCCCGTGCGCGTCCTGTGGGACGCAGAATGCGGCCGAGGCACGGTTCTGCGTCCGCTGCGGCAGTGGGCTCGGCGCGCGCTGCGCGACCTGCGGGGCCGACATCCCCGCCGGTGCCCGCTTCTGTCCGTCGTGCGGACGGCCGGTCGCGGCCGAGGCGGCGCCCGAGGAACGCAAGGTCGCCACCGCCGTGTTCGTCGACCTCGCCGAGTCCACCGCGCTCGGCGAGCGCTTCGACCCCGAACGCGTCCGGGCGATCCTCCAGGACTACTTCGGGCTGGTGGCGACCACGACGGCCGCCTGGGGCGGCAGTGTCGAGAAGTACATCGGCGACGCCGCGGTGGCGCTCTTCGGCGTCCCCCGCGTCCGCGAGGACGACGCCGCCCGGGCCGTCAGCGCCGCGGCCGAGATCGTCGACCGATTCACGGACCTCGCCCGAGACATCGAGGCGCGTCACGGGGTCGCCCTGGCCATCCGCGTCGGCGTCAACACGGGCGAGGTCGTCGCTCCCAGCGAGATCCATCCGGACAAGCCGATGGTCACGGGCGACGCGATCAACGTCGCCGCGCGGCTCCAGACCGCGGCCGCCCCGAACCAGGTCCTCGTCGGCGACCGGACGTACCAGGCCACGCGTTCGCTGTTCCGGTTCGGGGACCCGGTGGCGCTCGCGCTCAAGGGCAAGGCCGCCGACGTGACGGCCCACCCCCTGGTCGGCGGCATCGCGGGCGCCATCGAGGCTGGGCCCGAGCGCGACATCCGGGCCGGCGTCGTCGGGTCGGGAGCGGGAGCTGGCCGTGGTGGCCGGGTTGCTCGACGACGCCATCGAGACCGGCTCGCCCAGGCTGGCCGTCGTGTACGGCCCGGCGGGGATCGGCAAGAGCCGCCTCGTGCGCGAGGCCGTCGCGGCGGCCGCGTCGGGGCGTCCGGACCTGTTCCTCCTCCGCGGTCGCTGCCCCGCCGCGGGGAACGGGATCACGTTCTGGCCGCTTGCCGAGATCGTCCGATCGGCCTGCGCCATCTCGCTCGACAGCAGCGCGACCACCGCCCAGGAGCACCTGCGTGCCGGGATCGCCGATCTCGTGGGGCCGGCCGGGTTGCCGGACGCCGATCGCGAGGCGATCCATGTTCGCGCTGGCGACGACGGCGGGGATCTCGATGCCCGGCAACCCGCTGGACCAGGCCCGTCCCGTCGCGGTGGTCACGGAGCTCAACCGGCGCTGGCCGCAGTTCATCGCGGCGCTCACGACGCACCGCCCGGTGGTCGTCGTCATCGAGGACCTCCACTGGGCGAGCGAGCAGGTGGTCGAGATCCTCGAGCGTGTGCTCGCCCGGGCGACCGGACCGATCCTCCTGATCGCGACCGCCCGACCGGAGTTCGCCGAGACCCACCCGACGTTCGCGGTGAGCGGCGGCGATGCGACGGTCATCGCGCTGCGCCCGCTGACGATGGACCAGAGCCGGAGCCTGCTGGCGGACCTGCTGCCGGCGCACGAGCTGTCGGCCGCGCTGCAGGACCGGATCCTCGAGACGGCCGAGGGCAATCCGCTGTTCGTCGAGGAGATCGTCCACCGCCTGATCGAGGCCGGCACGGTGGCGCGGAGCGATGGCCACTGGTCGTCGAGCGGTGACGCCGCCGAGCTGATCATCCCGGACACGATCCACGGGCTCCTGGCGGCACGCATCGACGCGCTACCGGACGGCGAACGGCGGGTCCTCCGCGAGGCGGCCGTCGTCGGCCGGATCTTCTGGGACCAGCCGGTCGCGGTCGCCGTTGGCTCCGCCGAGGTCGGCGGGCCGATGGTCGCGCTCGAACGCCGCGGGCTCGTCTCGATGCGGCCGACCTCGAGCATCGCGGGCCAGGTCGAGTACGCGTTCAAGCACGCCCTGATCCGTGACGTCGCCTACGCCGGCCTCTCGATCGCCCGCCGGGCCCGGGCCCACGCCGCGGTCGGCGAGTGGCTGGCCGGCATCAGCCCTGATCGGCCCGACGAGCTCGCCGAGCTCGTGGCCTCCCACTATGTGGCCGCCCTCGGGGAGGGCTCCGACCTCGCCTGGCCGATCGGCTCAGCGGAGCTCGACGAGGTGCGCGCACGGGCCCGGGCCGCGTTCCTCGTCGGCGGGGCCGTCGCGCGCCGGCGATCGTCGACCGAGCGAGCCCTCGAGCTGCACCAGCGGGCGATCGACCTGGCGACGAACGATGCCGAGCGCGCCAGCGGCTCTCGAGGAGCTCGGCGACGACTACGACGCTGCGTACGACAACGATCGGGCGATGGCGCCCTGGGACCAGGCCATCGCCCTGTACCGGACGCTGCCGGACGGCGACGAAGGTATCGCCCGGGTGACCATGAAGATCACTCGGATCGGAGCCGTCCGCTGGGGCGGCTTCAGCGTGCCGATGGACCCGGCGGTCATCGACGAGTACGTCGACCTGGGCCTCTCGGTCGAAGGCGATGAGGCCACCAAAGCGTGGCTCCTCGCGATCAGGGCGGCGACCGGCCTGCGCTGGGTCGCATTCCATCGGCCGGACCCCGTGCCGCTCGAGGAACGCGTCCGGGCCGCGGAGGAGGGCCTCGCGAGCGCTCGCCGGATCGGCGATGCGTCCCTCGAGTCGACCGCGCTGCGCGCGATCGGCGCTCTCCTCCTGGCCTACGGCCAGATCGAGCGGAGCCTGGAGCTCACCCACCAGCTCCTCGAACAGGTCGACCGGGTCGGCGACCCACGCGAGCGGCACCTGGCCGTGACCGAGGCGGCTCAAACCCTCATGTGGACCGGCGGCGAGCCGGCTTCCGTCCTGCCGAAGCTGCGGGACTCGCTCGTCGTGGGCCGCGAGCTTCGCGTCCATGACCTGTGCCATTCCACGGCCACCCTCATGAGTGCCCTGTTCCTGATCGGTTCGTGGGATGAAGTCCTGGTCTACCTCGACGAGCACATCCGGACGTTCAAGACCGACAGCGCCGGCACGACCTGTCCCTTCGCACTCGGCGCGTTCCAGGTCGGCGCGCTGGTATCCGCTCACCGGGGTGATGCTGAACGGGCCCGGGAGGTGGCAGGCATGATGCCGAAGAGCGAAGCTCCGATCGGCGTCGTCGAGGGCTACCAGGCGATGCTCGCCAACGCCCTGGGCGATCCGGACACGGGCCGGTCGATCGCCGAGCACGTCCTCTCGACCGGCGGCCGCAACTTCGCGGAGGAGCCGCCCGTGGAGCTCGTCGCCCTCCTCGACGCCCTGATCGCCCAGCAGGACTGGGCGGAGCTCCGAAATTTCCTGCCTGGCCTGCGCGAACGGGCCGGGGAACTGGCCCTGGCCGGTCCTGCGGCCGATCGGGCCGAGGGCCTGCTGCTGGCCGCGGCCGGGGACGACGATGGCGGGCGGGCGTTGGTGTCGCTGGCAGTCGAGGCGTTCGACAAGCTGTCCCCGTTCGAGGCCGCCCGCACCCGGGAGATGCTGGCGGATCTCGATCCGGCGCACCGGAACGCTCTGCTCGCCGAGGCGCTGGCGACGTTCGAGCGACTGGGCGCGACGCCGCACGCCGAGCGCGTGCGCTCGATGCAGACGGCGGACTCGACCGCTTAGGGCGCGGGCGGCCTCAGCCGCTCGTCAGCCGCGGGTCGCGACCGATCGGGCGGCGGCGCGGCGCGAGGCGGGGGCCGCGACCGGGGCGTCTGCCGCCCGGGGCTCGCCGCCCGGGAAATCCTCCGGCGGCACGTCGTAGCGGTGGCGGACGGTCCGGGCCGACGTGATCCCGTCATCGGCGTAGCGGTCGACCACCATGAGGTCGAACGCGTGGACCGACGGCTCGATGTTCGAGTAGCGCCCCGACACCCACGAGCGCGACTTCGTTCCGCGCTGCTGGAGCTCGCAGACGTGCCAGTCCTGGCGGTTGGTGAGGTCCCAGAAGTCCACCGCGTCGGTCGGGTCGAAGTCCTCGCGGGCGATCGTCTCGGGCTCGAAGAGCCACCAGCACTCGATCCGGGTGTGGTCCGGGCCCGCCGGGGTGAGCTTGTGGACGAGCACGTAGTCCGGGTGGAGGGACAGGAACAGGTTCGGCCAGACGAGGTAGTACACGATCCGCCGCTCGTCGAGCTCCGTGGCCCCGCGCATCGGCGGCCGGCCGTCGCGATGGCCTCCTTCGAGGGCCATGGTCTCGGCGTCGCCGACGAGCTCCATCCAGCCGCCCTGCCACTCGCCGTTCGTGTTGAAGTCGCCGCCCAGGTCGTACGGCGTGAGCCGGTTCAGCTGGGGGTGGATGCCCGGGCAGTGGTAGCACTCGCTGTAGTTCTCGGCGATGAACTTCCAGTTCGAATCGACCTCGTACGTCGCCGTGCGCGCCGAGCGCAGGGAGGCGAGGTCGAACCGGGCGAAGTGGTCGACGAGGTCGCCCAGCTGCTCCTCGAGCGACGGCCCCTCCTCGGCCAGCGTCGCGAACAGGAAGCCGCCCCACGACGCGAGGCGGACCGGCCGCAGCCCGTACGAGCCGAAGTCGAACTCGGCGAGATCGTCCGTGTGCTTGGCCCGCACGAGGTTGCCCTCGAGGTCGTAGATCCAGGCGTGGTACGGGCACTGGAGGCGGACGACCGTGCCGCAGGGCTCCTCGGCGACGGCCGTGCCGCGATGCTGGCAGACGTTGTAGAAGGCGCGGACGATGCCGTCGCGGCCGCGCACGACGATCAGCGGCTCGTCGTCGATCGCGGCCAGGATGTACGAGCCGGGAGCCGGCACGTCCTCGTCGCGCCCGACGACCTGCCAGTCGCGACCGAAGAACCGCTCCCGCTCGAACGCGTAGAACGCCGGGTCGTGGTACGCCCGGCCGGGCAGGAGGCGCGCGGCCCGGTACGGCCGGCGGACGGCCGCGATCTCGGCGTCGGTGAGCAGTCCTGGCGAGGTCGTCATGCCTTGGGGATGTCCTTCTTCGCGTCGAGGAACGGGATCGCCGCGGTCCGGGCCGCCCAGCGCGACCCGTCCGGGTTCTCGATCTCGAGCGGGATGCCCGGCGCGGAGAGCTCGATCGGGACCCAGACGTAGCCGATGTTCTTCTCGAGCCGGGGCGACCAGATGAGGTCGGTGATGTGGCCGACCTTCTCGCCCTGGTGCAGGGCCGGGCGCTTCTCGGCGATCTCGAAGGAGAGCGCGTCGCCCTCGACCTCGATGCCGACGAGCTTCCGGCTGACGCCCTTGACCCGGATCTCCTCGAGGGCCGCCTTGCCGATGTAGTCGGCGGCCTGCGGCTCGACGAGGCGCTCGAGGCCCATGATCTCGAACGGGTTGTTGGCGATCGTCATGTCCGAGTTGTAGTTGAAGATGCCGGCCTCGATGCGGCGCGCCTCGCACGGCGCGATGGCCCGGATGTCGTGGGGCTTGCCCGCCGCCATCACCCGGTCCCACAGCTCGCCGCCGCGGGACGGGTCCTGGAGGTAGATCTCGTAGCCCACCTCGCCCGTCCAGCCGGTGCGGCTGATGACGACCGGGATCCCGTCGAGGTCCGTCGTGAGCGTCCAGTAGTACTTGATGTCGAGGACGGCGTCGCCGAAGAGCGTCTGCATGACGTCCTTCGACTTGGGGCCCTGGACCTGGATGGGGTAGATCTCCGGCTCCCGGACCTTGACGTCCATCCCGGAGTGGATGGCCACGCCGCGGGCCCACAGCCCGGCGTCGCTATCGGCGAGGGCGAGCCACCAGCGGTTCTCTTCGACCCGCAGGAGGACGGGGTCGTTGACGATGCCGCCGTCCTCGGCCGTGATGAGGACGTACTTGCCCTGGCCGACGGCGCACTTGGTCAGGTCGCGACAGGTCAGCGTGTTGACGAAGGCGCTGGCGTCCGGCCCGGTGATCTCGACGATCCGCTCGACCGAGACGTCCCACACCGTCACGGCGTTCAGGAGGTGCCAGTACTCCTCGACCGGGTCCGCGTAGTAGCCCGGCAGGTACATGTGGTTGTAGATGTCGTAGGCGCTGCAGCCGGCCTCGAGGGTCTTCTCGAAGAACGGGGAGCGCCGGTACCACGGCCCGAAGTAGAGGGTGCTCGAGGTCGCTCGCTCGGCGGTCGGGACGGGTGCCACTGGCGGATCTCCTCAGGCGGTGGGGTCGCCATCGTACGGGCGCGACCTCGGCGCGCGGTCGCTCCGTTCCGCGGGATGGGTCCCTGTTGCGCATAGTGCACCACCCGTTCCGTCTGGCGCGACACACTGAGCACGCGTTGGCGCGCCGCGAGAGGCCGCGAGGGCCCCTCGACGGTCGCTAGACTTCGGCCATGGCCGACCAGCCGACGTTCGTCCCCGATCTCCACCCCCGCATCGCCAAAGGCAAATTCGCGCTCGGGACGTGGCTGACCCTGCTCGACCCGGCCGTCCCGGAGCTGATCGCCGGGGCCGGCTTCGACCTCGTCATCGTGGACGGCGAGCATGGCCCGGCCGCCACGGCCGACCTTGCCCGCACGCTCATCGCGACGCGCGCATCGGGCATCCCGGTGCTGTACCGCGTCGGCGCGAACGAGCCGGTCCGGATCATGCATGCGCTGGACGCCGGGGCATCGGGCGTGGTCGTGCCCCAGATCCGCACGGTCGCCGACGCGGAGCGGGCGGTCGCCTGGTGCCGCTACCCGCCGGCAGGGTTGCGCGGGATCGCCCCGCGACGGGCATCGGGGTACGGCCGGGGAACCGCCCCGTACATGACGGCCGCGAATGCCCTCGTCACGTGCTGCATCCAGATCGAGACGCGGGAGGCGCTCGCCGACCTCGACGCGATCCTCGCCGTGCCCGGCGTCGACACCGTCCTCATCGGCCCGAACGACCTGGCGGCGTCGCTCGGCCACATCGGCGATCTCGCTCATGCGGAGGTCGAGGCCGCGATCCGTCACGTCGGCGAGCGGGGCAAGGCGGCCGGCGTGCCGGTCGGCGCCTGGGCCGGTTCGACCGCGCAGGTCCGGACGCGTCGCGAGCAGGGCTACGCGTGGGCGACCGTCGGTTCCGACTACGCGTTCATGGTGGCGGCCGCCGACGCCGCGGTCCGAGAGTCCGCCGAGGGCTGACCTAGCCGGCCTTGAGGTCGAGGTCGAAGGCCCAGTCGTTGCAGCGCATCGGGTTGCCCACCGGGTACTCGAAGTCGTGCGCGCCGAGAAGCGTGAAGCCGGCCTTGCGGCACACGGCGTTGGACGGGCCGTTGTCCACCGAGGGGAACGCGTGGATCGACGGGTGGGTCCCCTCCGCCGCGGCACGCGGGATCACGAGGACCATCGCCCGCGTCGCGATGCCCTGACCCTGGAATTCGGGCAGGACCGAGTACCCGGTCTCCCAGACCGTTTCGCCCAGCCAGCCGGGCATCTCCCAGTACCCGATCGAGCCGGCAGCCTGCCGCTCCGGCCCGAGGGTGACCACGAACATCTGGCCCGGCCCGGACATGTCCAGGTAGCGCTGGTGACGGTCGCGGATCTTCTCGGGTGCTTCGGGTCCGCCCAGGTATTCGGTCATCCGCGGATCGCCCAGCAATCGCTGGAGCAGGTCGAGGTCGTCCGTCGACCAGGGGCGCAGCGCGACATCGTCCGGTCGGATCGGGGCCATGGCCTCGCTCAGCTCAGCTCGACCTTCTGGTGCCAGTGCGGGACCGTGACGTCGAAGCCCAGCGCCTCCACCTTCGGCAACAGGGCCGCCTGGGCATCGGGGTCGCCGTGGACCAGGAAGATCCGCCGCGGGTAGCCCGGTGCGCCGGCCGCCTTGCCCCGGCCGAAGTTGGCAAGCCAGTCGAGGAGCTCCGACTCGTCGGCGTGGGCGCTGAAGCCGCTGATCGAGCGGACCTGGCAGCGCACCGTCCGAACCTGGCCGTCGAGCTTGACCGTCTTCGCACCCAGCTGGAGATGCGCGCCGAGCGTCCCCTCGCCCTGGTAGCCGACGAACAGGATCACCGCCCGCGGGTCGTCGATGAGGTTGCGCAGGTGGCCGACGACGCGACCGCCGGTCAGCATCCCGTTCGAGGCGACGATCATGTACGGCCGCGGCGCCCGGGCGATCGCCTGGGAGGCCTGGTAGTCGTTCACGACGATCTGGTGGGGGTAGTCGAGCGGGGAGGCCTCGCTGGCCAGCAGCCTGCTCGTCTCCTCGTCGTAGTAGTCGGGATGACGGCGGTAGACGTCGGACGCCTTCGACGCCATCGGCGAGTCGAGGTAGAGGGGCAGTGGCGGGATGCTCCCGGATTCGAGCAGCCGGTCGAGCTCCCAGACCACCTCCTGGGTCCGGCCGATCGCGAACGACGGGACGAGCAGGACCCCGTCGCTGTCGGCGACGAGCCGGACGGTCTCGGCCAGGATCCGGGTGGCCTCGTCCCCCGGTTCGTGCTCCCGGCCGCCGTAGGTCGACTCGATGAGGACGTACTCGGCGTCCGTCACGACGGTCGGGTCGCGCAGGATCGGCGTGTTCGTCCGGCCGAGGTCGCCCGAGAAGACGATCCGCGTCCGCGTCCCGTCCGCGGCGGTCACGACGAGCCGGATGATCGCCGAGCCGAGGATGTGGCCGGCGTCGACGAACGTGGCGGTGATCCCGGGCGCGACGTCGATCTCCGTGTCGTAGTCGATCCCCTGGAACGCGGCGAGCGACGCGCGGGCGTCCGCCTCTGTGTACAGCGGCTCGTCGAGGTCGATGTCGAGGTGGGGCGGCTGGGCCTTCAGCTCGCGCTCCGGGTCGACGTGGGCCGGCGGCATCGGCTCGATGACGGTCTCGACGTGCTCGCCCGTCGCGGCACTCCCCGGTGGCGGCACGACGAACGGCGGGTCGCCCACGATCACCGGCTGCTCCCCGGCCGCGGCGAGCGCAACGGCCGCCTCGAGCGCCGCTGCGTCCTGGAGGTCCTCGGCCGCGGCCTTGTCCGGGTGGCGCTTCTCCCAGCGCGCATCGCGCTTCGCGAACTCCTCCTGGAGCTTGCCCGAGTCGAGGAGCACGAGCGCGGCGAGCTCGACCGTGCCCTTGGTGGCCCAGATCGGCCCGCCGAAGCCCGCCTGGACGACGTGCGGGATGAGCCCGCAGTGGTCGAGGTGGGCGTGGGTGAGCAGGATCGCGTCGAGCTTCTTCGGGTCGAAGGCCAGCGGGATCCGGTTCCGCACCGACTCGTTGGGGCTGCCCTGGAACATCCCGCAGTCGACGAGGATCGTGGCGCGGTCGGTCGTGAGCAGGAACTGGGACCCGGTCACGGTGGTCGCGGCGCCGAGGAAGCGAAGCTCGATGGTCATGACGCGGAGTGTGCCACCGCGCCTCGGCTGCCGCGCGAGGCCCCTACCATCGGTCGATGCGCGAGCGCTGGCAGCCGGCCGTCATCCTGCGTCGCCTGCCGGGATTGCTGGTGGGGATCATCGGCTTCGGGATCGGGATCGCGTGCATGGCCCGCTCCGGACTCGGCCTGGGGCCGTGGGAGGCCTTCCACCAGGGGCTCGGGAACCACCTGGGCGTTCCGCTCGGGACGATCGGCATCGCGCTGGGCATCCCGATCCTGCTGCTGTGGCTGCCCCTTGGCGAGCGGCCGGGGATCGGGACGCTCCTGAACGTCGTGCTGATCGGGTCCTCCACGAACGTCGGCCTGGTGGTGCTGCCCGCACCGTCCGAGGTGCCACTCCAGCTCCTGGAGCTCCTCGCCGGGATCCTGATCATCGCGATCGGTTCCGGGCTGTACCTCTCGGCCGACCTGGGTCCCGGCCCGCGCGACGGGCTCATGACCGGACTGCACCACCGCTTCGGCTGGTCGATCCGGCGGGCGCGGACGTCGGTCGAGCTCACGGTCCTCGTCGCCGGGTACCTGCTCGGCGGGACGGTCGGGCTCGGGACCGTGTTGTTCGCGTTCGGGATCGGGCCGCTCGTGCAGGTGTCCCTGGGCGTGTTCGATCGAGAAGGCCGTGTGAGCCGGCGCGAGCGCGTCGCGATCGGCGAACCGGGAGCGATGCCCGGTGAGTGACGCGTTCGCGGCGCTGGAGGAGACCTGGGCCGAGGCGCTCCGCGTGTTCGGCGACCTCGTCATCGCCCGGACGCGCGGGGCACCGCTCGAACCGGAGCGGGGCTCCACGCGCGCGCTGGCCCGCCGATTCCGCGGCCTCCGCCGCGCGCTCGACCCGCTGATCGCCCGGGCCCTGGACGCGTCGCCCAGCGAGTTGGAGCGGCGCGCGGCGCTCACGATCCGCGGCGGGCTCGAGTGGTTCGACGAGTGGGAGTCGACGCCTCGATCGGCCGGACCTGGCTCCGCGAACGAAGCGCCCGGCGGGATCGATGACGACCCGGCGATCGTGCGGCTGCGGGCGGCCACGTTCCGCCGCTACGGGCGCGCGGCCGCCGAATTGGTGTACGTCGGCTCGGAGAAGCTCGACCGGCTGACGGTCTACGAGCGGCTGGCCGTCCTCGAGGATCCGGACACGCGGCGGCGCCACTTCCTGGCCCTCGAACCGGTCTGGCGCTCGATCGACGGCGACGGCGGTCCGGACAGCCCGTACCGGCGGCTCGTCGACTCGAGCGCGCGGCGGTGGGCTCGCCTCGGCTCCCCGATCGAGGCGAGCGCCGTCGCGATCGGCCTGCGCGAGGGATCGCTCGAACCGATGCTGTGGTCGATCCTCGACGCGTGGCGCGAAACGGTCGGGACCGGTCCGGTCGAGCCGTGGGACCACTGGTACCTGAGCGGCGCTGCCGCACGCCGGCTGGAGGAGCGGATCCCGCTCGGTCGCCTCCAGGCGCTCAACGATGCCCACCTGGCCGCGCTGGGGGCCGATCCCGCCCGGCTCGGGATCCGCTACGACATCTTCCCGCGGCCCGGCCGGCCGCCCATACCGACCGCGTTCAGCATCGATCGGGGGGTGGATCCCGACGGTGCCGGCGGCTGGCGCGCCCGCTCGCCGTGGGTCTTCTCGACGTACACGACGGGCGGCCTCGGCAACCTCGGCGAGCTGCTCCACGAGAGCGGCCACGCGATCCAGGTCGCCGCGGTCCGCGCCCGACCGGCGTTCGCCGCCTTCCCGATGGACGCGTCGGGCTTCATCGAGGCGACGGCCGACATCCTTGGGTGGGACGCCGACGAGCCGGCCTGGCAGCGCCACTGGCTCGGGGCGGCGGCAACCCCGGTCGAGGCCGCGCGCCATCGTTACGGCGGAGTCGTGCTCGACATGTGCTGGGCGCTCTTCGAGATCGCCGTCCACCGCGCGCCGGACCGTCGCCCCAACGAGGTCTGGGCCGAGATCACGTCGCGCGGCCTGGGCCTCGTCCCGCATCCCGAGTGGTCCTGGTGGGCGATGCGCGGCCAGCTCATCGACGGGCCGGGCTACCTGGCGAACTACGCACTCTCGGCGATCGTCGCGGCCGCCGTCCGGGGCCGCCTCCGCGAGCTCCGCGGCGATTGGTCGGCGGGCGACCCGGGCTGGTACGAGGCGGTCTCGGCGGCGCTGTTCCGGATGGGCTCGGAGCGCACCCCGGCCGACCTGCTGCACGACCTCCTGGGTGGCCCGGTCACCGCCGAGCCGCTCCTCGCCGACCTGCGCCGGGCCGCCGGCTGAGTCGGGGCCTGCGCGGGCCGGACGCAGGGCGCCTACCCGATCGGGATGACCACCAGGGCGTCCACCGCGATGGCCAGGAACAGCAGGCTCAGGTACGTGATCGAGTACTTGTAGAGCGAGATCGCGCCGGCGGTCGAGCGTTCGGGCGACGTGCCGACCCGCCAGAGCTTCCAGGCCTGCCACAGGAAGACCGCCCCGAGCGCGACGGCGGCCACGAGGTAGATCGCGCCCATGTGGGCGACGGCCCAGAGCACGAGTGAGATCGCCACGAGCAGGATCGTGTAGAGGCCGATCTGGCGCGTCGTCTCGGGCACGCCGCGAACGACGGGGAGCATCGGCACACCGGCCGCGGCGTAGTCCTTCCGGATGCGCAGCGACAGCGCCCAGAAATGGGGCGGCGTCCAGTAGAAGACGAGCAGGAACAGGATGAGCGCCGGCACGCCGACGTCGCCCGTCACGGCGGCCCAGCCGATGACCGGCGGCAGGGCCCCCGCCGCGCCACCGATCACGATGTTCTGGGGCGTCGTCCGCTTGAGGAGCATCGTGTAGACCACGACGTAGAACGCGATCGCGAGGAGCGCCAGGAAGGCCGAGACGAGGTTCACGAACCAGGCCAGCTCGACGCAGGCGATGACGCCCAGGACGATCCCGAAGACGACGGCGCGCTCGGGCTCCACCTCATGCGCCGGCAGCGGCCGGCGGCGCGTCCGGGTCATGAGCAGGTCGATGTCGCGGTCGAGGTAGCAGTTGATCGCATTGGCACTCCCGGCCGCCAGCGAGCCGCCGAGGAGCGTCCACCAGACGAGGTCCATCCGCGGCCAGCCCCGGGCCGCGAGGAACATGGCCGGGACGGTCGTCACGAGCAGCAGCTCGATGATCCGGGGCTTGGTGAGCGCGACGTAGGCCCGGATCGTGTCGCCGGTCGAACGGGCGGTCGCCGCCGGCGCTCCCTCGCCGGGACCGCCGCCGATCCCCAGGCCGGCCCCCGAGCCCACGCCCGGCGCCGGCGTCGTCCGGGCGGTGTAGTAGCTGGCCACGACGAGCGCGGCGAGCAACCCCCAGATGGCCGCCCCGAGGGCCAGGTGGAGCGTCTGCGTCCACGGCTGGAGGCGCAACAGGACCTGGAGCCCGCCGACGACCGCCTGGAGCGGATACAGGACAGCAGTGATGAGGGCCAGGCGCAGGACGACCGGACGGTCGCGCTGGGTCCGCCACGCCGCGACCACGATCACGGCCACGATCAGCCCGACGATCACCGCGACCCATCGATGCAGGACCTGGGCGCTCGTGAGGTCCGTGAGGGCCGGGAAGAACGCGCCGCCCATGAGCGGCCAGTCGTTGAAGACGAGGGCCGCGTTCACCCCGCCGGCCGTCACATTGCTGCCGAACAGGAGCAGCCCGTAGGTCGCGACCGTCCCGAACGCGGCCAGCAGGGTAAACCGCTGGCTGCTCCCCCGACCGGCGATGCGGGCCGGGAAGAAGCTTCGGACGAGCGCATAGATGAGGACCGCGAACAGGATCATCGCCGTCGCCAGATGGGCCGTCACGGACGGACCGGTATTGCCGAGGCGGACGGTCTCCTGGCCGAGGTACGCCTGGAACAGCGCGATGCCGACGGCGGCCAGGCTCGGCCAGACGATCGACGGCCGGTCGCGGTGGTCGACGAGGGCCAGCCCGGCGACCGCCAGGACGCAGGATCCCGATGAGGAACGCGACGGTCCGATGGGTCCACTCGATCCAGACGTTCGGGCCGGCGTCGAGGCCCGGCAGGAACTGGCCCGGGAAGCAGCCCGGCCAGCTCGGGCACGCGACGCCGGAGTCCGTGGCGCGGACGAGCGACCCCGATGACGACGAGCACGAACGTCGTGGCGACGGTGGTCGCCGCGAGCTTCTGGAAACGGGTCACGCACCCTCCGGATGACCTGGACGCCGGCGGATTCTACCCCGCGGAGGGGCCGGGCCACGGCCGCCGGTCACGCCGAAGGCCCGGTCGAGCGGTCCCGGCTACGCTGTCGCCATGCGAACGTTCCCCGCGCGCTCCGTGGCGCTGCGCCGCGCCCTCGGCAGCCTCCTCGCCCTGGTCCTTCTCGCCGGCTGCGGGCCCGGCACCGCCACGACCGCGCCGGCCTCCCAGCGACCGACCGCGAACCCGACCGCGAGCCCGTCCGCCAGTGCCTCCGGGGTCGCCTCCGGCCCGACGCGGATCCCGCTCCTCCTCGACGTCCAGGACCCGGTCGGCACGACCCGCGTCCTCTTCGGCATGCTCGACGCGAAGAGCGCCTCCATCGGTGCGCCGGACCTCACGGTGAACGTGGCCTTCTACGACGTGGCCAAGTCGACGACCGAACCCGTCGCGACGGCTCCGGCGAAGTTCATGTGGGCGATCCAGGACCAGCGCGGGATCTACGAGGTCACCACGACGTTCGCCGAGCCGGGCGACTGGATCGCCGAGTTCACCTCGACCAAGGCCGGCCTCACCGAGAAGACGCCGGGTGCAGTTCCAGGTCTCGGCCACCAGCTCGACCCCGCTCGTCGGCGCCAAGGCGCCCGACACGAAGACCCCGACCCTCGCCGACGTGGGCGGCGACGTGAAGCAGATCTCGACCGACACGTCACCCGACCCCGACTTCTACAAGCTCTCGGTCCACGACGCGCTCGCCCAGCACAAGCCGTTCGTGCTCATCTTCGCGACGCCGGCGTTCTGCACGAGCAAGGTCTGCGGGCCCACCCTCGACGCGATGAAGGCCGTCGCGAAGTCGAAGCCGGGCATCACGTTCATCAACGTGGAGCCCTACCAGATGACGTTCACCAACGGCCGGCTCCAGCCCGTCCTCGACGCCAACCAGTACCTCCAGGCGACCGACATCACGAATGCCTGGGGCCTCCAGACGGAGCCGTGGATCTTCCTCGTCGACAAGGACGGCATCATCCGCGGTTCGTGGTCGACGATCGTGGACGGCGCGGACCTCGCCGCGGCGATCGACGGGGTGCTCTAGCCGCCTCGGGTCAGGTCGCGTCCTCGATGTGGTAGACGAGGAGCGTGTCGCCTTCCACGGTGAAGAAGACCCGGATGGGTCCTCGGTCGAGATGCGGCCGTAGAGGTCCGACGCCGAGAACTCGTCCTCGTTGTCGAGCTCGCCGATCGTGAACGTCAGCGTCTCGCCGGCGGTCGTGAGGAGCGTGAAGCCGAGCACGGGCGGCCCGCTCGGGCTGGCGCTGGGCGACGGGCTCTTCGTGGGCTTCGCGGACGCCTTCGACGTGGCCTTGGGGGACGGCGAGGGCGGCGCGGGCGGATCCACGCTCGCGACCGTGCCGACGACCGGCGACACCGGCCCGGAGGACGGGGACAGCAGGCCCGACGGGGAGATGGTCTTGGACGGGGAGGAACCCGGCGACGACGCGGTCGCACAGCCGGCGACCACGATCGTCGCCACGGCGACGAGCGCGAGCCATCGCCCGGCGCGCGTCACGCCCCGGCTCCCGTGCCGCTGCTGCCCGGCGTCTTGAGCGGCGTCCCGTCCTCGCAGCGCGGACAGGTCGCGGGCCCCGGCTCGTACGTCGGCACGTCCAGCGTCCACAGCGCCGAGAGCGGGTAGACGCGTCCCGTCTCCGGAGACGTCAGGGTCGCCAGGCCGCCGCTCCGGTCGACGAGCACGTGGCAACCGAGGATCTCGCCGCCGGCCGCCTCGACCGCGGGCAGCATCGCGAGGAGCGACCCGCCGGTCGTGAGGATGTCGTCGACGAGGAGGACCCGCTCGCCGGGCTCGATTTGGAAGCCGCGCCGGAACGCGCGCCGCTTCGCGCCGTCGGCGCCGACCACCTCTTCCGCGAAGATGCCCCGGACGCCGAGCTGGCGGGCCGTCTCGAAGGCGAGGATCACCCCGCCGGTCGTGGGGCCGGCCACGACGTCGACCGTGGACCGGCCATCCGGCCGCCGGTAGGCCGCCGCCCAGTAGCCGCACAGCTCGCTCGTCGCGGCGGGGTCCTGGAGGACGAGGAACTTCTCGAGGTAGCGCTCCGAGTGGCGGCCGCTCTTGAGCTGGAAGTGCCCCTCGGTCAGCGCGCCGGACCGGCGGAACAGCTCCTCGGTGCGCGTCGCGACGGCGGACCGGGCGGCCTGGTCGGCGGCGTTGAGGACGGTCGTCACAGCACGCAGTCTAGTCGCACGGCACCCACTTTCACGGCCGGTATTCGACGCCTTTCGACGACGGCGTCCCGGGCTTGCGCGGGAGGGCCGTGCCGATGAACGGCAGGTACGAGTCGTGGCCGGCCCGAGCGGCAGCGAGGGCCAGCTCCCCGACGAGGCGGACCGGCAGCGATGGGTCCGCGAAGATCGCGGTGCCGACCTGGACCGCGACCGCGCCGACGGCCAGGAAATCGAGGACGTCGTTGAGTTCCGTCACGCCCCCGATCGCCACGACCGGGATGTCCACGACCTGGCACACCTCGTACACGACCCGCAGCGCGATCGGCTTGACCGCCGGGCCGGAGACCCCGCCGAAGATGTTGCCGAGCAGGGGCCGCTTGCGGTCCCGCGAGACCGCGATGCCCGAGAGCGTGTTTATCGCTGTCAGCGCGTCCGCGCCCGCCGCCTCGATCGCCCGGGCGATCGGCCGCACGTCCGCCACGTTCGGCGACAGCTTCACGAGGAGCGGCAGATCCGTGGCCTTGCGCACCGCGGCCGTGACGGCACCGGCGGCCGCCTCGTCGATGGCGAACTGGATCCCGCCCTTGCCGACGTTCGGGCAGCTGATGTTCAGCTCGATGCCGGCGACGCCCGGGACGCCGTCGAGCCGCCGGACGACCTCGACGTAGTCGGCGATCGACTCACCGGCGACGTTGACGATGACCGGCGTCTTCCACTCGTGCCACAGCGGGGCGTACTTCTCGATGACGGCGTCGACGCCGGGGTTCTGGAGGCCGATCGAGTTGAGCATCCCGCCCGGCGTCTCGGTCACCCGCGGCGTGACGTTGCCGACGCGCGGCCGGAGCGTCGTCCCCTTGCAGCAGATCGCGCCGAGGCGGTCCACGTCGACGACGTCGCCGTACTCGATCCCGTAGCCGAACGTCCCCGAGGCGACGAGGATCGGGTTCGCGAGCACGAGGCCGCCGTGGTCGGGCGCGAGGTCGACCGAGAGGTCCACTGCCCCGGCGCGCGCCTCGAGGCCGGGGCTCTCGCCGGCCGGCGACCACCCCCGACGCGCCGTTGCGCGACGCGACGACAGCGGAAGAGGGCGCCGGCGTCGACGACGTCCCGACGAACGGGCTCTTCGGCCGCCTGACGGTCTCGGTCCGCCGTGGCCGCGGCGCGACCCGATCGGTGGCGGTGACGACGCGCCGCTTCTGCCTTCACCAGCCCGCGTCCCAGGCGAGCTCGTCGCTCGCGAAGACCGGCCCCTCGCGACAGACCCGCTGGGGCGTCCCGCCGACGCCCATCACGACGCAGCCGAGGCAGGCGCCCACCGCGCAGCCCATGTTCTGCTCCATCGACACCTGGAGGAACGCCTTGCGCCGGGCGGCCGGCGACCCGATCGCGACCGGCTTGCCCGCGCCGCGCTTGCGGCCGAGCTTGGCGACCCCGAGCCGGTCCCGGCGGCCGGCGGCCTGAGCCGACAGCGCCCGGAGCATCCCGGCCGGACCGCAGGCGAACGCCTGGTCGGCCCAGGCCTCGTACGTCGGGACGAGCTCCGTCACGAAGCCCGCGTGGCCGAGCGAGCCGTCGTCGGTGGCCACGATGTACTCGACCTCGTCCGGCAGCAGGCTCGACGGGTAGACCTCGCGCGCGCTCGCCCCGCCGAACAGGAGCACGACCTGGCGGCCGTCGCGGATCGCCTCGTCGGCGAGCATCCGGACCCCGGCGATGCCGAGCCCGCCGGCGATGAGCAGCAGGTGCCGGCTCCGCTGGTCCACCTCGAAGGGGCGCCCCAGCGGCCCGAGCATGTCGACCGTGTCGCCGGCCCGCAGCTGGGTGAACCATTCCGTCCCGCGACCGACCGTCCGGAAGTGGATCGTGATCGTGCCGGTCCCCGCGTCCACCGTGTTGAACGAGAACGGCCGGCGCAGGACAAGGCCGGACCAGTCACCGGCCCGGATGTGGACGAACTGGCCGGCCCGGGCGCCGGTCGCGAGCGTGGGTGCGTGGAACGACTGGAGCCACTGGCCCGGCAGGATCTCGCGACTCTCGATGAGCTCCGCCGCGACGAGCCGCATGCTCACCCGCGGTCGCGGCTCGGAGCGTGTCTCACTTCGCGTCCTTGTCGGGATCGACGTCGGGTGCGTCCTCCACGTCCGCGGTGTCCTCCGCGTCGGGGGCGTCCTCGGCGTCTTCCTCGCCCTCCGGTTCCGGGGCGATGCCCGGGAAGGCCTCCGCCAGGGCGTCCGCCAGGTCGCCGAACACGTCCGTCGGGTCGTAGAACTCGACGAGGTCGTCGGCCGAACCGAGGGTCCGCCACTCTCCGGTCTCGTCGTCCGGGATCACCTCGCCGTGGAACGAGCCGCCCTGCCCGAGGGTCAGGCGCTCGTCCTCGTCGTCCACCACGACGAAGTCGCCGAGCACGCCCGTGAGGAGCTCGGCTTCCGCCTCGAACTGCTCGAACAGGCGGGCCTCGGCGCGCTGGCTGCGATCCTGGAACGCGAGCGCCAGCTCGTACAGGCGACGCGCCGCGTCCTGCTGCGTTGCCGGCGCCGTCTCGTCGCGCCCGGCGGCCCAGGAATCGGCTGCACCGACGTACGGATCGTCGAGGGTGAACGTCTCCGCCGCCGGGACGTTGGCGGTCTCGAGCAGGTCGCTGGCGCCGGTCGGCTCGGCCTCCAGGCCGGCAGCCTCTCGGGAAGCCTCGGCGAACGCCGTGTAGAGGTCGGCCGGGTTGTAGAGCTCGATCAGCTCGGCGGCCGTCTCGATGACCTCGGTCTCGCTCACCCACTCGCCGGTCGCCTCGTCGAGGAACCGGCTGCGGCTGCGGAAGGTCAGGTCGGGCGCGATCGCGAGGTAGTCGGGGTCCTCGTCGATGAGCGTCAGCCCACCGGCGTTGCGGATGCGCTCCTCGTTGCGCTTGATGAACGCCTGGAACTGGTCCGTCGCCTGGACGAGGAAATCGGTCCGTTCGAGGGCGGCATCGGCCGCGAGCTCACCCAGGTCGTTGCGGCTCGTGGCCATCCATCGCCTCCTTCGTCCCCATCGACGCCGGTCCCTGGACCGAGCGGTACTTCATCCGTGGTACTCGAGATCGGCACCCATCCGCTCTCGAAGGAACATCGAGTGGTGGCGTTCGAAGAGCCACTCCCCCGCCCGGTGCCCGAGCGCGCGAACGCCCTCGTCGGCCTCGAGCCGGTCCAGCGTGCCGTAGTCCGGCAGGTCGAGCAGGATCACGTTGTCGAAGTCCCAGCCGTGCGCGACGTTGTACCAGCCGATGAAGCGGATGCCGAACTTGCGCTCGTAGTCGCGGACCTGGCGCGGGAAGATCGTCTTCATGAAGAACTTGAAGAACGGGTCGCGGCCGCGGCGGACGCTGAAATAGGTCGCGAGCACGGGCACAGGCTGGCGGTCTCCGCAGTCGAACTGGTTCCGGGGCGGCGCCTATTGTCGCACGCTGCGGTCGCCGCCTCGCCCATCCTCGCTCGCGGCGTCATCGAGCGTGTCGTCCGCTCGGGCGGCGCCGTCGGAAGCGGCGTCCTCGAGCTCTCCCACCGTGCGGGTCTGGCTGGCCAGCGGCCGGCGCCGGCTGCGGCGATCGGCGGCGATGAGGCGGAGCAGGAAGATCACCGTCTGGCCGGCCACGAGGAGCAGGGCCAGGGTGACGATGAGGAGCGCGGCGGTCAGCCAGTCCGGCCAGTTCGCGTTGACGCCGAGCGGGGTCAGGATGAGCAGGACCACGAGCACGACGAGCTGGAACCGGAAGCAGCCGAGGCCGGGG
Source organism: uncultured Chloroflexia bacterium (assembly GCA_963849405.1). Lineage (GTDB taxonomy): Bacteria > Chloroflexota > Limnocylindria > Limnocylindrales > CSP1-4 > C-114. The sequence goes on along the minus strand of CAWKHG010000004.1, from coordinate 64,937 downwards.
CCGCGCTCCGCCTCGAGCGGCGCGCCCTTGTACGCGACGCCCTTCCCGCCCGCCGGCGGCGTCCCGGGTGCGCCGGGCGTGCCCGTCGGTGGCGCTGGCTCGGCGTCGTCGGTCGGCTGGGTCACGAGGAGACAGGGTACGGGAGGTGGCCGTTTCCCGTTCCCGTGGCGCGGCGGCGCGTGCCGGCGTCCGGGGCCGGCGGGAGGGGCCGACGCGACCCGCCCTATGCCCGCCCGCGCTCGGTGCATGGACGCCCGGAGCGTGAAGGACAGGCATACGGCCGTGCCAGCGGTCGCACCACGCGGCGTCCACGCACGTTTCGAGCGTGCGTCCGCCGGATCCGAGCCTCGATCGGTCGGTGAAAGGGCGCTTCGCGAGCACTAACGACCTCCTTGGTGGGCACAGCGTCCATGCAGCCGACATCGCGGGACCTAAGCGCGTCCGGGGGCGCCCTGCGACACTCGCCGCGCCGACCCGCCCGCCTCGACCGGCCCAGCCCGCTACCATCGAGGCGAATGACCGACGAGCCCACCGGCCACCCGCCGGCCCGCCCGAAGCCGGACCCCCGTTTCGCCTGGCACCCCGAGCCCGAGCTCATCGGGATCCGCGACGGCGCCGTGTCGCGGCCGGCGCTCGAGCGGCTGGGGATCGCGGCCTGGGCGACCGCGCTCGACTACATCTACGGCGAGGCCTTCCGGCGCGCGATGGGCGAGCCCGCGGAGTACGGCGCGCTCCGGCGGACCTACTTCGGGACCGCGGAGGGGGCAACCACCAGATCGCGCGGGCCGGCCCCGGCGCCATCGGATCCCAGCCCGTCGGCCGCGGTCCTCGGCGAGTTCACCGAGCGCCTCGCCCCCTACCAGCTCAACGCCTATCACCCGCGCTCGCTGAGCTACTTCACCCCGCCGCCGCTGGCGATGAGCGTCGTCGGCGAGCTGCTCGCCCAGGTCACCCAGCAGGGCGTCGACGTCTGGCACGCCGGCCCGTCGGGCGCGTTCGTCGAGGAGGAGGTCATCCGCTGGCTGACGGACCTCGTCGGCTACCCCACCCCACCGTCCGTGCCCGACGCACCCGACGGCGCCACCCAGCCGGGCGGCGGCGCGTTCGGGATCCTCACCTCGGGCGGCGTGATGGCCAACTTCCTGGCGATGGCCATCGCCCGCGACATCCACCTTCCGTCCCTGAGCGGAGCCGCCAAGGCCCCGCGCGGGAAGGACCTCGAGGGGGTTCGCGTCTACACGTCGGACCAGACCCACTTCTCGATCGCCCGGGCGCTCGATGAGCTCGGGTTCCCCGAGGACACCCTGCGGGTGATCCCGACCGGCGACGACTTCCGGCTGCGCGGCGAAGCCGTGGCGGCCGAGATCGCCGCGGACCGTGCCGCCGGCCATCAGCCCCTCGCGATCTGCGCGGTCGCCGGGTCGACCAACACGGGCTCGATCGACGCGCTTGGCGAGCTCGCCGACGTCGCCGCGGCCGAGGGCCTCTGGTTCCACGTCGACGCGGCGTATGGAGGCGCGGTCAAGCTCTCCCCGCGGCTGACCGGCCGCCTGGCGGACCTGGAGCGGGCCGACTCGATCACGGTCGATCCGCACAAGTGGTTCTTCCAGGCCTACGACATCGGTGCACTGCTCGTGCGCCGGCGGCACGACCTGACCGACACCTTCCATCGCGCCCCCGAGTACTACCGGGGAGGCGGCACGGGCGGCCGCGAGGCCGATGACATCGAGACGGTGCCGCTCAACTTCTACCAGCACGGGATGGAGGGCACCCGGCGCTGGCGCGCGCTCAAGCTCTGGATGAGCTGGAAGCACCTCGGTACGACCGGCCTGGGGCACCTCGTCGAGGCGAACGTCGACATCGCCGGGTACCTCGCGCGACGGCTCGCCGAGAGCGACGATTTCGATGCACTGCCCGCCGAGCCACCCCTCTCGGTCGTATGCTTCCGGCACGTGCCGTCGGGTCGACGGGGCTCGGGATCACTCGGCGCCACGGCCCTCCGCGCCCTCGACGAGCACCAGGATCGCGTCGCGCTCGCCCTCGAGGCATCCGGAGACGGCTGGCTCACGACGACCGTGCTGCGAGGCCGGACGTACCTGCGGGTCGGGATCGTGAACTACTTCACGACGGAGGACGACATCGACCATCTCCTCGCGACGCTCCGCCGGCTCGGCACCGAGATCGCGGCCGCCGCGTCGACAGGGGAGCCCGCCTGATGCGCAGCGTGGAGCTCGCCCAGCTCAACATCGCGCGCGCCGTGGCGCCCCTCGACGACCCGCTGATGGACGGGTTCGTGACGCGCCTGGCCGAGATCAACGGGATCGCCGAGCGAAGCCCGGGCTACGTCTGGCGGCTGACCGATGTCCTCGGGAGCGATGCGACGGGCGTGCGGGCGTACGACGACCCGCTCGTCATCGTGAACCTGACGGTCTGGACGGGCATCGATCCGCTATTCGACTTCGCGTACCGCTCCACGCACGTCGAGGTCCTGCGGGCCAGGCGGGACTGGTTCGTGCCACTCGACGGCCCGACGCTCGTGCTGTGGTGGGTCCGGGCCGGCGTCCGGCCGACGATCGAGGAGGCCGTCGCGCGCCTCGACCACCTGGCCGCCAATGGTCCGACGGCCCGCGCGTTCACGATGAAGGCGCGCTTCGGCCCGGACTGGGCGGAGCTGGATCGCGAGCTGGCGGTCGGCAGCCCGGCGTGACCGGCACCGAGCTCTTCCTCGCTGCGGCGATCCTCATCACGTTCTGCATCATCGCCGGCTGGTCCGTCGGCGGCCGCCGCCGCGAGCGCTTCGTCGCCCCGCCGCCGAGCTGGTGGGTGTGCCCGGCCTGCCATTCGGTGAACAACGCCGACGACGACCTGCCCCTCACCTGCTACCGCTGCGGTCGCGAGGCGGATCCCGCGTCGGTCGAGCGGCTCGAGACGTCGCCCGAGTTCGAGTGGACCCAGCAGCTCGCGACGACGCGCAAAGGCGGCTGGGACCGCACCGTCGGCTGGGCCGCCGATCAAGCCGACGCGCCTCGAGCCGATTCCCCGGACGAGACGCCGGGCCTGTCGCACGACGGCAGCGTTCCCGACGCGCTGCCCGCGGACGCTCCCGCCGCGGCTCCGGACGCTCAATCGGCGAGCGACGGGTCCTCGTAGGCGAGGCGGCCGGCGGCCAGCGTCAGGAGGACGCGACCGGGCAGCTCGCGGCCGACGAGCGGCGAGTTCTTGCCACGTGACGCGAGCGACGCGGCGTCCACCGACCACGGATCGGAGCGGTCGAACACGACGAGGTCGGCCGGAGCGCCTTCCACGAGCCCGACGCGACCCGCGCGGGCGCCGAGCCGGGGGCCGAGCACGGCCGCCGGGCCGGAGGTCAGGGCCGCGAGTGCGGCAGAGAGCGTCAGGCGACCCGCATCCACGGCCGACAGCAGGAGCCCGAGGGCGGTCTCGATCCCGCTGATCCCGTTCGCGGCGAGTCCGAACTCGACGGCCTTGTCCACGACCGTGTGCGGGAGCATGGTCGGTGGCCACGGCATCGGCCGTCCCGTCGGCCAGCGCCGCCAGGCAGGCCGCGGCATCCTCCGGCGAGCGGAGCGGTGGGTTGACGCGGAGCGACGGGTCGTAGGGCGCGGCCACGATCGCCCCGTCGGCCCACGGATCGCGAGCGTGCCCGTCGTCGTGGAGTGCCTCCCAGGCATACCGCCGTGCACCGGCGAGCCATTCGTCGGTGAGCGCCAGGTGATGGGGCGTGACGTCGCAGGTGACCGGGACGCCGGCAGCCTTGGCCTCCCGGATGAGGGTCAGTGAAGCCGCGGTCGAGAGGTGGGTGAGGTGGAGCCGTGCTCGCGGCTCGTCGCGGAGCACGTCGGTGAAGATCGAGAGATCCCGGGCGACCGCCGACGCCTCGGCCGACCGCGGCCAGCCGCGCAGGCCGAGGACCGTCGCGACGAACCCCTCGGACGCCTCGGCGCCCGCGGTCTGCTCGGCGTCCTCGGGATGGTCCACGACGGCCAACCCGAACATCCCGGCATAGAGCAGCGCCTGGCGCAGCAGCGTCCCGGATCGGACCGGTGCGCCGTCGTCCGAGAAGCCGACGACCCCGGCGTCGGCCAGCTCGCCGAGCGCGGCCAGGGTCTCGCCGGCCCGGTCTGCGCTCACCGCCCCGTACGGCAGCACCGCGACGGGCGACCCGGACGCGGCCGCCGCGGCTCGAACGCGCTCCACCACGCCCGGCTCGTCCGCGGCCGGCGTCGTGTTGGGCATCGCGCAGACCACGGTGAAGCCGCCATGGGCGGCAGCGGCCTGGCCGGACGCCACCGTTTCGGCGTCCTCGTTGCCGGGCTCGCGCAGGTGGGCGTGGAGGTCGATGAAGCCGGGGGCCACGATGACCCCGCGGTCGCCGATGCCGGCCCCCTCGTCGCCCTCCAGCCAGTTGACCGCGCTCAGGATGCCGTCCTCGACGACGATCTCGCCGGGTCCCTCCCGGCCGCTCGCCGGGTCGACGAGCCAGGCCCGGCTGAGCTCGAGGTCGGCCACGACCCCACCGATCGAGCCCGGTCGGGCGATCTCGACCGCGCCTTCAGCCACCCACGGCCTCCGGGGCGCCCGCGAGCAGGTAGAGCAGGGCCATCCGCACCGCGACCCCGTTCGTCACCTGGTCGGTGATGAGCGAATGGGCGCCGGCCGCCACATCGGCGGAGATCTCGACGCCCTCGTTCATCGGCCCCGGGTGCATCACGAGCACGTCCGGCTTGGCCCGACCCAAGCGGGCGTCATTGAGACCGAATCTCGCCGCGTACTCGCGCATCGAGGGCAGCAGGCCGCCCTCCATCCGCTCCTTCTGGATGCGCAGGGCCATCACGACATCGGCGTCGCGCAAGGCCGCGTCCACGTCGGAGGTCACGGTGAACCGCCGGCCCGCCTCGCCACCCGCGCCATGACGGCCCCACGCCTCGAAGCCGCGCAGGAGCGTGGCCGGTCCGCACAGCCAGAGGTCGGCCCCGGCCGCCGTGAGGGTCCAGATGTTCGAGCGGGCGACGCGCGAGTGGAGCACGTCGCCGAGGATCACGACCTTGCGCCCGGCCAGGAACCCGTCGCCGGACGAACCCGACGACCCCGCCGACCCGCAGCGCACCCCAGCCGCTCCCGCAGCGTGAACAGGTCGAGCAGCGCCTGGGTCGGGTGGGCGTGCCAGCCGTCCCCGCCGTTCAACACGTGCCCGCTGAAGTGCTCCGCCGCCAGGTACGGCGCCCCGGACGTCGCGTGGCGCATGACGAGCATCCGCGCCCCCAGCGCCTCGACCGTCCGGACCGTATCGATGAGCGACTCCCCCTTCGACACCGACGAGCTCGCGGCCGCGATGTTCACGACGTCGGCCGAGAGGTTCTTGGCCGCCACCTCGAAGCTGACCCGGGTCCGGGTGGACGCCTCGTAGAAGAGGATCGTCACGTTCGTCCCACGCAGCGCCGGGACCTTGGCGATCGGCCGGGAAAGGACCTCGCGCATCGCGTCGGTCGTGCGCATCACGAGCTCGATGTCGGGCCACGAGAGGACGTCGACGTCGAGCAGGTGGCGGTGGCGCCAGATCCCCGCCGGCGCCGGCCTGTCGAAGGAGGGTGGTCGATCGAACGATGGGGGGTTCAGGCCGCCGGTCCCGGCGGCCGCCTCGGCCGGTGGCTCGAGGCCCAGGCTCACCCGACCGCCTCGGCGACCGGAGCCTCCGCCGTGCGCTCGATCTCGACGTCGTCCTCGCCGTCGGTCTCCTCGAGGTGGACGCGGACGACCTCCTCGCGGCTCGTGGGCACGTTCTTGCCGACGTGGTCGGCACGGATCGGGAGCTCGCGATGGCCGCGGTCGACGAGCACCGCCAGGCGGATCGCGCGCGGGCGGCCGAAGTCGACGAGGGCATCCATCGCGGCCCGGATCGTCCGGCCCGTGTACAGGACGTCGTCGACGAGCACGACCGTCGTGTCGTTGAGGTCGAACGGCAGGTCCGTGCCCTTGACGACCGGCTGGGCGGCGACGAGCGAGAGGTCGTCCCGGTAGAACGTGATGTCGAGCGCCCCGACCGGGAGGCGGACACCTTCGTGCTCGAAGACCGCGTCGCCGATGCGCCTTGCAAGTGGCACGCCGCGCCGCTGGATGCCGACGAGGGCGAGGCCGTCCGTGCCGCCGTGCTTCTCGACGAGCTCGTGGGAGATGCGCACCACCGCCCGGCGGATCTCGTCCGCGGTCATGATGCGGCGGCCGGTCATCGGGACGCCGCCGTCATCGGGGCGCCACCGGCGCCCAGATCGTGCGCCGCCGAGCGCTCGAGTCCATGCGCGGAGCGGTGCGTCGCACGCTCTGGCTCCTCCTTCCCGGCCTCGCGGAACCGGTCGTTAAAGGGTCGGCCGAAGGATACCGCGCCCCTGCGCCCCTCGTCCCGTCGCGGTTCGGGAACGTCGGCGCGAGCGCGTCAGTAGACCGAGACGGTCACCTTCACGAGCCCCGACCACGACGGGCAGCCGCAGACCTTGAAGAAGTCCGGCCGGTACAGGTCGATGATGCGATTCGTGCCGGCGACCGGCCCGTAGTCGTTGACCACCCGGTCGATGCACGTGCCGGTCGGCCCGCAGACCCGGATGATCGTGCCCCGCGGCAGGCGCATGGCGGTCGTGCCGTTGTCGTAGAACGTGGCGGTGCCGGTCAGCTTGTAACGCGGCGGCTTGATGTCGTAGTCCACCGAGGAGCTGGGCACGCTGAACCGGGGCTTGCTGACAGGGATCTTGGCGCCGGTTCCGGGCTCGATGAGACGGCTCTCGACCGTGAGCGCATCGGCCGAGCGCTGGGCGTCGTCGAGGGGGCCGATCGTCAGGGACGATCGACCATCGGACGCTGTCGTAACTTGCTGGAACGCGGCTGCATCGATCGGCCAATCTCGACTCGGTACCCGCGAGTCGACGAAGCCCGGCAGCGCGACCAGGGCGAGGGCGGCGGTAAGCGCCGTGCCCGCGACCAGATTGCGGGGTCGCACGGAGCGGCAACTCTACGGCGGATCGGGCCCCCTGTCCAGCGTCCGGGACCCTCCGAACGTGCCCCGCGAGGCCGCCGGCGGTCAGTGCTGGACGACGATCACCTGGCCCGGACCCGGGGCGCCCGGGCCACTGAAGCCGGGGTCCTTGCCGGAGTACGCATAGATCTTGAGCGTGCTGCCTTCGCCGTTCGTGCCGACCGGGGTCGCCCAGGCGAGGTGGCCATCCGCGAGGGAGAAGCCCGGCAGGGCCGGCTCGTCGGAGAGGACGCCGCCACCAGCGGTCGGCAGGCCGTTGGCGCCGATCGTCAGCAGGTTGAGATGCCCGAAGGTCGGCTCGGCCTTGTCGCCGATCCAGAGGGCGAGGTGCGTGCCGGCATCGTCCCAGGCGGCGGCCCAGTCGACGCCGGCGGCGCTCGCGATGCCGGCGGGCAGGCCCGAGGGCTGCGTTGCGGTCGGGACGGGCGTGGCCGTGGCGGACGGAGAGGCTGTCGGGGACGCGGACGCCGCAGCCGATGGCGAGCTGACCGGGCTGGCCGACGGCTTGAACGTCGACTTGGCGCCGGGCTCCAAGGACGGCGAGGCGGACGCGCTCGCCGAGGGCGAGGGGCTCGGCGCGACCGAGGGCGAGGTGGTGGGGGCGGTCGGCGAGGCCCCGCCCGACGCGGCGGTCGAGACGGCCTGCCACGAGCGGATCACGAGACGGCCGGTGGCCGTGCGCCAGCCGCCGCTCACCGGATCGAGGGCGACGGTGCCTTCCCAGTAGACGACGGACTTGCCGGTCGGGTCGACGGCGGGCCGCCAGGCGGCGGTCGGGATCGATGTCCGGGCGAGGGTCGAAGGATCGACGAGGAACGAGGTCGTGCCGAACCCGCCGGTGCCGCCCTCGAGGGGGCTTCCATCGGGGAGATCGACGCTGCTCCCGGCGAGCCTGTTGCCGACCCAGCCGGCGAAGACGGAGCGACCGTCGTCGGTCACCGCGCGCGCCTGGATGTCCCCGGCATGCCAGAGGTAGATGTCCGATCCGGTCCCGTCGAGGTCGTCGAGCCGGCGCGCCGTGAACGCGAACCAGGTGCCGTCCGGCGAGTACGCGGCGGTCTCGGGGTTGAGCACGCCGAGGTCGGTCGCGATCGCGATGAGCGCAGCAGCGGAGGGCGGCGGCGTCACGTTGGGAACGATGCTGGCCGTGGCGGTCGCCTTGGGCGTCGGGCTGGCGGTGGGCGGCGGAGTCGCCGTCGCGGATGCGGTCGGGGAGCTCGACGCGGACGTCGAGGGCGATGCGGAGCCACCCGTGCTGCCCGGCGTCTCGCTCGCGCCCGCGGTCGAGGGTGAGGCCGAGGCGGTCTGCGGCGTCGAGGGCGAGACCGTGGGCACGACAGTGGGCCGAGTCGTCGGCGGCGGGGCGTTACCCGCGCCCATGACGAACATCGAGACGCCTGTTCCGGATGGCGTCTTGCCGAAGACGACCAGCTGGCCCGAGGTCGGCGACTGGTGGACGCTCGTCGGCTTGACCGACAGGGTCGCGACCTGGCTCGCGTTGTTGTCGAACGGCACGCACCCCGCCGGAGCGTTCTCCGGGCACACGTCGCGGACCTCCGTCTGGCGCACGACGATCGAGCCGTCCGCGTTCGTGGTGACCCACGCGACGTCGCTCTTGGGCACGGGGATGGCGGTCGGCACGAGGTTCTTCGTCGGGGCCGGCGTGGAGCCGAGGGCGACGATCGGCGTGCTGGCCGGCCCGGTCCCGATGAGCATGTTGCCGAGCAGGAAGCCGACGACCATCACCGCGGCGATCGAGCCGAGGGCGCCGATGGGCGCCCAGCGCCCGGCCGGGAACGGCACGACGGTCCCACCGGTCCGCCGGCGCGCGGGTCGCGACCGTCGCCGGCCGCCGGCGGAGCGTGCCTGCTCCACGTCGAGTGCCGCCGAGGTCCGGGCCCACAGGTCGCGGGGCGGCGGGATCACCCGCATCGCCCGGAGGTACTCGCGGTCGCTGTGGTACGCGGCGTCGATATCGCGGCAGGCCGCGCAGCCGACGAGGTGCGCGTCGAGCCAGGCGGATTCCTCGGGCTCGAGCGGCTCGGTCATCCGCTCGGCGAGCCGGGCGCGGGCACGGTCGTGCGGCGAGGACCAGGCCTCGGGCGAGCGGCGGCCGCCGAACTCGTGGGTCATGAGGCGCCGTGCCCCGTACCGGGAGCCGATTTCGGATTCGGCGCTCCGTGCCCGCTCATCGGCGAGTGCCTGACGCAGGCTCTCGCGAGCGCGAGTGAGGATGGCCCGGGCGGCCACGTGCGACACGCCGAGCGCGGCCGCCAGCTCGAGGCCGGTCAGGTCGTGGAGCTCGGCGAGGAGGAGCGCGGAGCGCTGGCGCTCGGGCATCCGGCTCAGGGCCCGCTGCATCTCGCCCGAGAACCGGCCCTCGAGCGCGATGTGCTCGGCCGACGGGGCCGCGCCGCGCGACTCGCCGGTCCACGGGATGAACCGGACGATGCGCCGGCGACGGAACTCGTCGAGGGCCACGCGATGGGCGATCTGGTAGAGCCACGCCCGTGCCCGGGCCGGGTCCTCGAGCGTGTCGTACGCCCGATACGCCTTGACGAAGGTGTCCTGGGCGAGGTCGGCGGCCATCTCGGGCTCGCGGACCATGCGGGCGAGGTAGGCGTAGATCTCGGCGTGGTGGCGGGTGAAGAGGACCTCGATCTCGGCCCGGACGGCGTTATCGCGGGCGATCGCGTCGGAGGCGGCATCCGGCCGCTCGCCGGTCATCGGCCGCCCCGTGCGCCCTGGGCGCTCGAGTGCATGGCCGAACCGCCGAGTTCCGAACCCGTGGCCGACCTGAGCGACCGCGTCCATCGAGCCTCCGTGGTGAGCAAGCGTTCGCGCACCAAGGATGGTGAGCACGAACCGGGTGTCGAGACGAGGCGGGACGCAAGCGTGTGACGCCCCCCGCTGCAGTTCGTGCCGCCGGTCATCCGCTGATCACGCCGCCCGCGGTCCGGTCCTCGCTCTGCGCGGTCGCCCGGGCGTTCGCGCCGCGGGCCTGGCGGAGCAGCTCGTCGACCGCGTCCTCGGGGCTGACCGGGTTCACCGGCAGGCCGGTCCCGATCTCGAGGCCGGCGATCTCGCGCAGGCGCGGGTGGATCTCCCAGTGCCAGTGGAACGTCCCGTCGACCTGCTCCTTGAGCGGGGCGGTGTGGAGGACCATGTTGTAGGGCGGGCCGTCGAGCGTGGCGAGGTCCGTGAGCACGCGGCGGAGCGAATTGGCGGTCGCCTTGACCTCGTCGTCGCTGGCCCGGGAGAAGTCGGCGTCGTGGCGGCGGGGCACGACCCACACCTCGAACGGGGACCGCGATGCGTACGGCGCGAAGGCCACGTTCGCGTCGTCCTGGTAGATGAGCCGCTCCGGCCGGGCGGTCTCGTCCACGACGAGTCGGCACCACGGGCAGCCGCCCTCGCGGATGACGAAGCGGGCCGCGCCGCCCAGCTCCTCGGCGATGCGATGCGGGATCTGGGGCAGGTCGTACAGGTCGAGGCACAAGTGGTTCGTCCGCGCACCGGCCTGGGCGCCCCAGTTCTGGACGACCTGGAGGTATTCGGTCTGGCCGGCCTTCTTGGCGTCGCGGATCGCGGTCCGGCAGGCGGTGAGCAGCTCGGCGATCGTATCGGTGCCGACGGCGTGCAGCGGCCGATGCTCGCCGGGGGCGGCCACGGCCGTCCGCCAGCTCCCGGCGGACTTCGCCTGCGAGAGCGCGACCTGGACGAGGCTTGCATCGAGCTCGCGCGCGTCCGCATCCGTCCCCACGACGTGGAACGCGTAGTCCTTGAGCGTGCGGACGCGGACCCCGTCGCCCGGCGGCTCGGCACAGTTCTGGCAATGGCCGCCGTCATCGACGGGCTCGGCCCGCAGCGCGAACCGGTCGCGATGGAAGGCGCGGTCGACGACCGTCGCGACCCACCAGCCGGTGATCGCGTCCTTGCGCAGCTCGAAGAGGCCGGCCGCCACCGTCAGTCGCCCTGCTCGCGGCGGTCGCCGGGAGGCCGCCGGCGAGCCGGGCCGGTCGGCGTGGCCGCGCGATCAGGCGGCCGCCGATCGCGAGAGACCCGCGGCCGCCCGCTCGCGACGCCGTGAGGCCGGCGCGGCGTCGCCGGCCGGCCGGCTCGCGGGCGATCGAGGTCGAGACCACCTCGGGCATGCCGCATGGGTCGATGAGGTCGAAGTCGGCCAGGTCGGGGTCGATGTTCAGGGCGATCCCGTGGTAGCTCACGCCGCGCTCGACGCGGATGCCCAGGGCGCCGATCTTGCGCGGCTCAGCCCCGGACACGTCGCACCAGCAGCCGGGATGGCCGTCGCGCCGGTCGGCCACCACCCCGAACGCCGCGCACGTGTCGACCATCGCGCCCTCCAGCGCCCGGACCATCGGCCGCAGCAGCAACCCCCGGCGCGACAGGGCGAGGATCGGATACGCCACGAGCTGGCCGGGCCCGTGGTACGTGACCTCGCCGCCGCGCTCGACGCGGATGACCTCGATGCCCCGGGCCGCCAGCTCGTCGGCGGACGCGCGGACGTGCCCGTCCTCGGCGTTCCGGCCGAGGGTCAGGACGGCCGGATGCTCGAGCAGGAGCAGCTGGTCCGGGATCTCCCCGGCGATCCGTCGCTCCGACGAGCTCGTGCTGCAGCGCCCACGCGTCGCGATAGCCGATCCGACCGAGCCAGCGGGCCTCGAGCGGTCCACCGGCGACGGGGTCCCGGGCAGGCCCGGGATCGAGGGTCGGAGCGGCGACATCCACGCCCGCACGATAGCAGGGGCGACCCTCCGGACCGTCGCGCGGAGCCGTGACGGCGCCGCGACGACCCGAGCGAACCTCTCAGACGGGGAGCAGATCCAGCTCCTTGAGCGCCGCCGCGACCCGCTCGGCCGGATACGCGAAGTCCTCGAGCGAACCCGACAGGTAGCGCTCGTAGGCCGACAGGTCGAAGTGGCCGTGGCCGCACAGGTTGAACAGGATGACCTTCGAGCGCCCCTCTTCGCGGGCCTGGAGCGCCTCGTCGATCGCGACCCGGATCGCGTGCGTCGGCTCGGGCGCCGGGAGGATCCCCTCGGCCCTGGCGAACTGGACGCCGGCCGCGAACGACGCGTTCTGGTGGACGGCCTGCGCCTCGATGAGCCCGTTCTCCTTGAGCAGGCTCACGAGCGGCGACATCCCGTGGTAGCGCAGGCCACCGGCGTGGATGGGCTCCGGGATGAACGTGTGGCCGAGGGTGTGCATCTTCACGAGCGGGGCCAGCTGGCCCATGTCCCCGAAGTCGTAGCGGTACTCGCCCTGCGTGAGCGACGGAGCCGCCTCGGGCTCGACCGCGATGACCCGCGGCTTCGGACCGCCGCGCAGCCCGCGCCCGATGAACGGGAACGTCAGGCCGGCGAAGTTGGAGCCGCCGCCGGCGCAGCCGATGACGACATCGGGCTCCTCGCCGGCCATGGCCATCTGCTCGATCGCCTCCTGGCCGATGACCGTCTGGTGGAGCAGGACGTGGTTGAGCACCGAGCCGAGGCGTACTTCGTGTCGTCGCGCGTCGCGGCGTCCTCGACCGCCTCGCTGATCGCGAGGCCCAGCGAGCCCGGGGTTGTCGGGCGTCTCGGCGAGGATCTTGCGGCCGTAGTTCGTATCCGGGGAGGGGCTGGCCACGACCTGGGCCCCGTAGACCTCCATGAGGTTGCGCCGGTACGGCTTCTGGTCGTAGCTCGCGCGGACCATGTAGACCTTGATCTCGAGCCCGAACATAGGCGCCGGCGAACGCGAGCGCCGAGCCCCACTGGCCGGCGCCGGTCTCGGTCGCGATCCGGGTCACCCCGGCGTCCTTGTTGTAGAACGCCTGGGCCATCGCCGTGTTCGGCTTGTGGCTGCCCGACGGGCTGCCGCCCTCGTACTTGTAGTAGATGTGGGCCGGCGTCCCGAGGGCCTTCTCGAGCCGGTGGGCGCGGTAGAGCGGGCTGGGCCGGTAGAGCGCGGTACGCCTCGCGGACGGGCTCGGGGATCTCGATCTCCCGGTCGCCGCTGACCTCCTGGCCGATGAGCGCCATCGGGAACAGCGGGGCGAGATCGTCCGGGCCGATGGGCTGGCCGGTGCCGGGGTGAAGGACCGGCGCGGGTGGCACCGGGAGGTCCGCGATGATGTTGTACCAGGCGCGCGGGATGCGGTCCTCGTCGAGGATGAACTTCGTCCGGTCGGTACCCATCGCGATCGCTCCCTTCGTGCCCTGAGGTGAACGGGCCGAGAGCGTACCGCTACGAGCGACGCGTCGCTACCTGACGACGTGCTCCACGAACGTCGCGCCGAAGCGCACCTGCGCGCTGAGGAGCGCCTGCATGTCGATGGGCTGCGCGTCGGTCGCCTCGCCCGGACGGCCGAGCAGATATCCCTGACCCGCATCGATGCCGGCCGCGAGCACGAGCTTGAGCTGCTGCTGCGTCTCGAGGCCCTCGGCGACCACGACCGCTCCCCGTCGCGTGGCGAGATCCCGCAACGTGGCGAGGATCTCGGCCGAGGTCTCGTGGGTGACCGCGTCCTGGACGAGCGACAGGTCGATCTTCACGACGTCGAACGGCACGAGGCTCAGGAGCCGCAGTCCGGCGTTACCGGCCCCGACGTCATCGGCGGCGACCCGGACGCCGAGCGCGCGACAGGCCTCGAGCCCGCGCCGCAGCCGGGCGAGGTCCTCGATCTCCTCGCGCTCCGTGAGCTCCAGGACGATCCGCTGGGAGGGCAGGCCAAGGCGGGCGAGCCGGCGGCACAGCGCCAGGGCGTTGAACTCGGGCGCCTCGAGGGTTCGCGGCGACAGGTTGATCGCGACGTAGCGGTCGGCGGGGATGGACACGGCCGCCGCGGCGACCGTCTCGAGGCAGACGTAGTCGAGCTCGGCCGTCCGGCCGCTGCCCTCGGCCGCGGCGAACAGGCTGCCGGCGTCCACGAATGGGTGGGCCGTCGGCCGGACGAGGCCCTCGTAGCCGATGACCCGGCCCGTGGCGAGCTCCACGATCGGCTGGAAGACCGCCCGCACGGAGCGCTGCTCGATGACCTTGGCGATGGCGGCCGTAAGATCGGCGCTCACCCGGCTCGGCAGCGGGTGCTTGTCCGGGTCGAAGATCGAGACCGAGGTCCGCCCGTGGCGCTTCGACCAGTACATGGCGGCGTCGGCCTGCGAGAAGAGCTCGACCCGGTCCGTCTGTGGCGTCGCTTCGGCGATGCCGCCCGAGAACGAGATCACCCGGCGGCCCGCGGCGCTCCCGACCGGCGGCTCCAGGGCGCTCGCGAGGAGGCGGCGGGTGACGATCTCGGCGCCGTCGACGTTCGTCCCGGGCATGAGGATGGCGAACTCGTCGCCGCCGATCCGGAAGGCGCGGTCGCTGCGCCGGATGCAGCCCTCGATGATCCGGGCGAACGCGGCGAGAAGCTCGTCGCCGATCTTGTGGCCATCGGTGTCGTTGATCCGCTTGAAGTCGTCGAGGTCGAGGATGACCAGCGTCAGCGGCAGGCGGCCGCGACGGACGAGGTCGAGGTGGCGGTCGGTCTCGATCTGGAACGCCCGCTGGTTGCCGAGGCCGGTCATGACATCGATGTAGGCCTGCTCGGCGACCTCGGCGTACTTGCGCTGCAGCTCGTCGCTCGTGCTCGCCAGCCGGCCGGCCGGTCGGAGGGCCAGGTACGCACCCGAGATGCCGACCACGCCGAGGATGGCCGCGAGCCCGAGGAGGATCGGCAGTGGCTCGCTGGTGCCCGTGGTCGTGGCGACCGGCATCCGGACGACGATCGACCAGGCCGGGAAGCCGGCCGGCAGCCCGTCGAGGGCGCGGTTGGCCGTCGCGGTCACGGTCGCCTGGGACGGGTCGGTCCCGCCGCCGGGTGCCGGCGAGGCGTCGGCGCGAGCGATCCGGGCGCCCTTCGCGTCGAGCAGCTCCACGGCCGCGCCGGGTCCGGCCGCGGCCGTGGCCGCCTCCACGACCGCCTCGAGCGAGATCGAGACGAGGACCGAGCCGCCCTTGCCGAGGCCGGCCGGGACAGGGGCGACCACGCCGACCCGGTGGTCGCCCTGGGCGTCGATCACGATGGGCGTGACGCCCGTGATCCCGCGGGCGGCGACGAGGATGGCGCCGTTGCCGACGGGCTGCGGCCCGCCCGGCAGGGCGTAGGCGAGGCGGACGGCGCGAGCGGCGTCCACGAGCATGACCTGGGGCGCCGAGGCCTTGATGCGGGAGGTGGCGTCGACGAGCGCCGGCGGCGGGGCCGGCGGCTGCTTGGTCCCGGGCTTGGCGAGGATGGCCACGACGGCCGGATCCGCGGCCAGCTGCCCGGCGATCCCTGTCGCGCTGCCGAGCGTGGACCGGATCGACGCGGCGACCTCGGCTGCGGCCGCATCGGCATGCTGCGCATCCGCGCGCGGACCGCCGGGGAGGATCGTCGCGAGCACCAGAGCTGTGGCGATCGCGGCCGTGACGATGACGAGGACGAGCCCGATTCGCGCGTTCCGCGCAGACGCGCTCGGAAGCTCGGTCCCCGCCGTCGCCTCGTTCGGCTGCATCGTGTGGGGTAACCCTCTTCACCGACGGCCCGCAGGTCCAGGGAGCACCTCGGTACTGTCGACGCCTTTTTTCTCATGCCGAGGGCCACGAGCGAATAGCCCGATGGTCCCGTTCACGTTCGAATTGGGCCGCGAAACCGGTGTCAGGAGGCCGGGATCGGCACCTTCCGGAGGGCGAGGGCCAGAACCGGGCAGACATCGACCGCCCGGCGGGCCAGGCCGACGAGGTCGTCCGGGACCGCCCCTGGGCGGACGATCGGGTAGCCCCAGTCGTCGAGCTCGATGAGCTCCGGCAGGAGCTCCGCGCACATCCCGTAGCCGTCGCACAGGATCCGGTCGACGTGGAGGGCCGTCGCTGAGCCGCGGCTGGCTGTCGGCGGCCGCGTCATGCGGCCACTCCCCGGTGAGCGGCCCTGCTGCAGGTTCGGCGGGCGTGGCGGAGGAACTCGTCGCCGAACACGCGCAGGGCGCTCGCGAGCAGGCCGACCGCGCCGTCGGGATGCTTGCACGCGCCGCGACCGGCGAGCTGGCCGCTCCAGCGCTCGATGCGGGCCAGGTCGTCGACCGCGGCGTGGCCGCGGGCGAGGCGCTCGGTCGCATCGGCGATCGCCCGGAGCCCGAAGACGCACGGCCCGCACTGGGCGGCGCTCTCGCCGGCCATGTAGCTCATGATCCCGGCCGTCGCGGTCACGCCGCACGCGTCCGTCGGGAGGATCGACACGACCCCGCAGCCGAACGAGTGGCCGGCGACGCGCATCCCGGCCGGGTCGAGGGGCATGTCCCAGGCCTCGTCCGGCGTCGCCCAGGCACCGAAGTAGCCGCCGATGAGCACGGCCGAGGCGAGGCCCCGTTCGGCGCCGGCCATCCGGCCGACCTCGCCCACGGTCGTGCCAAGCTCGATCTCGCGCACGCCGGGGTTCGGGACGCCGCTCACCGTCACGAGGCCGGTGCCGGGGGTCGCGGCGCAGCCGGCCGAGCGATACCACCCGTCGCCGCCGCGCGCGATGAGCGCTGCGTACGCGAGGCTCTCCAGGTTCTGGACGACCGTCGGCCGGCCGCCGACGCCGCTCTCGTACGTCCGCGGCGGGCTGGTCGTCGGCCGTGCGTCGGCCTCGTTGACGAAGTGGACGGCGGCCGAGGCCTCGCCCGCGACGTAGCGATCGGGCGCCTGGACGATCCGGGTCGGGACCTGGGTGATGCGGCCGCGTTCGGCGAGAGCCGCCTCGATCGCGTGGCGAGCCGTCACGTGCGCAGAGCCGATGTACAGGATCACTTCGTCCGCCCCCACGGCCTCCGCGGCGAGCTGGGCGCCGTCCAGGACCAGGTGCGGCCGGAGCGTCATGAGCGCGCGATCCTTCGCGCTGAGCGGCTCCCCTTCGGCGCCGTTCACGAGGACGACCGTCCCGCCGGCGGCGCGTTCCGCGACGGACCGCCATTTGCGGCCCACCGGGAAGCCCGCGCCGCCACGGCCGAGCAGCCCGCTCGCCTCGAGTACCGGGATCACGTTCCGTGCCGAGGCTCCGGTCGGCAGCGGACCCAGGCGCGCGAAGTGGTCGCGACCGGATTTGGTGCCGGCGGCCAGCGGCGGGCCGGCCAGGAGCCGGGACACGCTCGGCGATGCGGTCAGCGTCACCGGGACCTCCCGGCGGGAGCGCCCGCGACCGCGCCCTCGAGCCGGCTGCGATTGGTGCGACCCGCGGCGACCCGCCACGCGACGGCACCACCCACGGCCAGCAGGCACACGGCGTCGATCCCGCGCATCCAAGCCGAGGACGCGTCGCTCCCCGAGCCGAGGCCGTGGGCGACGGCGAGCGGCCACGCCCCGTAGGCGAGCCAGTGGACGGCGCGCCAGGCACGCTGCCCCACCCGGTTGCGGAGGAGGCTCGTGACGAGGACCGCGAGCAGCAGGTCGAGCGAGAGCGCCCCGAGGCCGACCCACAGCGGCCGGTAGTCGGACACGAACGGGACCACCGTCGAGAGCCAGCCGAGCTCGACGAACGGGTCGAGGATCGCGGTCGCGATGTGGATGACGAGGAAGATCACCGAGAGGAGCGCCAGGTTCCGGTGCAGCTCGACCGTGAGGAAGCGCGGCCACGAGGCGGTCTGCCAGCGCAGGACCGTGAGGATGCCCAGGCAGGTCACGGCGGTGAAGAGCAGGAGCGAGACGACCCCGGCGCCGCGCGTCGCGAACCACAGGATCTGGTCGTTCACCGGGTCATCTCCTCCGTCGGTTGCGGTATTGCCGGTCCGTGTCCTGGCGTCGTCCTGAGTCTCGGCTGAGAAGCCTTTCGGCTGGGTTACGCGCTCGCGGCGACCGCGGCGACCGCGCCGTCCGACCGGTCCGCGATCGGCGCCGGCCACCCGCCCACGCGAACGACCTGGCCCGACGTCGACACCAGCCGCGCGGGCAGGCCGAGCTCGTCGAGCCACGGGACGGCGGACCGGCCACGGACGATGGCCGCGGTGGCCGCGATGTTCGCGTCGACGCACGTCGGCGGCCACGACCGAGGCGGTCCGCCACGGACCGTCGGCCGGGAGCCCGGTCCGGGGATCGATGATGTGATGGAGGTCGATCCCGCCACGGGTCCAGCGTCGGGAGGTCGTGCCGGAGGTCGCCAGCGCGCCGCCCTGGATCGCGATCACCTCGCCGCTGGCGTCGGTGGGAGTCGCGCTGTCGTCTGCCGCGAGGACGCGCCACCCACCCTCCGGCACTGCGCCGGCGGTCGCGATGTCGCCACCGAGGCTGACGAGGATGCCGCCGCGACCCATCGCAGCGAGGGCGGCTGCCGCGCACAGGTCGGCCGCGAGCGCCTTGCCGGTCGAGCCCGAGGTCGAGCTCGACACCGCGCCGGAGCGACACGACGCGCCGGACGGGATCCCAGGCGACGGACTGCCAGCCGGGCACCGGTTCGAGGCGCAGGACGAGCGGGTCGGAGTTGGTCATGGCCCGGCCGAAGTCTCGGTCGTAGCCGACGGCCCGCATCGCCCGCCCCACGGTCGGGTCGACGAGTCCGTCGCTGAGGCGCCCGGCCCGGAGGGCCGCTTCGATCGCCTGGCCGAACAGCGGGCTGACGGCCATCGGCCGGCCTCCCATGGCGTTGAGGCGGCTGAGCTCGCTGTCGGGGCGGAAGCGACTGTAGGCGCGGTCGACGTCATCGAGGAGCTCGACGACGGCCCGATGGGCCGGCTCGAGCTCGCCCTCGAAGGCCAGAACGTGGACGCCGGTGCCGAGCGCCCGCCACTCGGCGGCCGCGATGCTCACGAGGAGCCGGTGGTCACGTGGGCCGGCGCTCGGGTCGGGGTCGGCGTGGCGGCGGCTTTCAGCTGGGTCGTGGTCGTGGTCGTCGTGTCGTCCGACTCCTCGACGTCCTCGGCCTCGTCCTCGTCGTCGTTCGAGGCGGTCGAGGTCACGACGGTGGTCGTGCTGCCTGCGGCGGCGACGGTCGTCGACGGGGCTCCCGAGTAGGTCATCGAGGCGATGGCGCCGAAGCCCGCGACGCCGGCGAACCCGGCGACCGCGGTTCCGATCGTGAGCGACCGCAGTCGTGCCAGCGCCCTGGTCCGGGCCTCGATCGAGGGTCGTGGTGTGCCGTTCATGACGGCAGTCTCGACCGGGCGACCTTTCGGGCTGGTTACGAGCCCGACGCTGGCGGGTCGGTCAGAAGGTGACCGGCGTCCAGGTGTGGCCCCCGTCGCGGGTCATGAGGAGGTGGCTGGCGCCGCTCGACGCCGTCGTGATGGCGACGCCCTGCTCCGTGGTCGTGAAGCCGAGCTCGCTCAGGTCGGCCGTCCCCGCGTCGTGGACCGCGGCCCAGGTCTTGCCGCCATCGAACGAGCCCTCGAGGTACCTCGTGCTCCCGATGCTCCCGGCGACGACGATCGTGCTCGTGCCGGGCGTCGCGACGACCTGCCCCAGGGCGAACGGCATCGTCGGGCCGGTCTTCGCGAACGTGACCCCGCCGTCGTGCGAGACGTACAGGTGGCCGCCCGCGGTCGTGCCGGCCGGCGGTGGTCCCCACACGCCCAGGTCGCAGGCCGCGACGACGTTGGCCGCGCTGGAGGCCGCGAGGTAGGCCGCCGCGGTCTCGTCGAGGCAGGCCGGATCCCACGCGCGCCAGGTCGAGCCGACGAGCCGCGCGCCCTCCACGGAGACGCGGTCGTTCTCGAGGACCCAGCCGGCATCGCCGGACAGGACCAGTTGGATGGCCGGGACCGGTCCTCCGCCGACTGGAACGCTGAGTGGCGAGACCGTCCAAGCGTCCCCGGCGATGGGGGCCGAGGCGATCCGGTAGTCGTGATCCCCGTCATACGCGACCGCGTGCACGGTCCCGCGAGCGCTCGCCAGGGCCACGATGGCCCCGCCCGCGAACGGGTCGAGGCGCTTCCACGTGACACCGCCATCGTGCGTCGCCCACAGGTCAGGCCCGAAGGCCCAACCGTCGCGGGCAGTGGCGAAGCGCAGGCCGGCGATGCCTCGCGCGTTCGTGTCCTGCTGGCCCGTCGTGCCGATCGTCGTGCCCGGCGCCGGGATGTTCGTCCATGTCTTGCCGCCGTCGCGGGTCCGGGCGATGGCCGGGCAACGACCGGCCGCGCAGGGAGCGCTGCCGAGGACCCAGCCGTCGTCGGCCGAGACGAACGTCACGGATATGGGCCGGAAGCCGGTCGGGACCTTGTCGCCTGCGACCGCCGGGGTCGTCACCGGGGTGGGGACGGGCGTCGGCACCAGGACGAGGTTCGAGGGCACGGGCGTGGACACGGGCGCGGAGGTGGACGGCTGATCCGTGGCCGCACTGGACGGCAATACCGGCGCCGATGGTGAGGTGCCGACGCCCGGGACCTCGCCCGACCGCAGCACGACGGCCGCGACGGCGATGGCCAGGACGGCGGCGATCGCGGCGAGCCCCGAGACGACGTTCAGGAACGGCGGGCGGGACCGCGCGCCCGAGGCGACAGCCACCGGCTCCTGGCTCGGGATCGCGGCGACCCGCGAGACCAGCCGGTCCGGAGCGGGCTCGCGGGCCATGCCCTCGAGCGTCGCCCGCACCTCGGCCTCCAACGACTCGTCGTGGTTCATCGGTCGGAGCTCCCTTCGAGGCTCGGCTCGACGGCCGAGCGGAGGTGACGCAGCGCGTAGTGGAGGCGGGACTTGACCGTGCCGGCGCCGACGCCCGTCCGGGCGGCGATCTGGTCCACGGTGAGGTCGAAGTAGAAGCGGAGGACGACGATCTCGCGATGGTCCGGCGAGAGCGTCCGCAGGGCCGTGCCGAGCGCCTCGCGACGGACGATCGCGTCGGCCTGGTCGGCGGAGGCGAGGTTCGCCCCGTATGCCGGCGACGATTCTCCGTCGCCCGTGGGCGCACCGACGTCGAGGCTCAACGGCGTGCGCTTCCGGGATCGAAGCCGGTCGCGACAGGTGTTGACGAGGATCCGCCCGAACCAGGCATCGAAGCGGTCGATGTCGCGCAGGTCCGCGAACCGCCGCCAGGCCGTGAGCGCGGCGTCGTGCGTGGCGTCCTCGGCCTCGCTCCGATCGCCCAGCATGAGGGTCGCGTAGCGATAGGCCGCATCGAGCGCCCGGCGGTCGACCAGGCCGGCGAATGCCGCCGCGCGGGCGGTCTGGCCACGGTCGGAGCTACCAGCCACGCGGATCGATACCTCGCCTTCCATGTGCAACATGCCGTTCTGACGATCCATGATGGGCGAAACGTTCAAAACGGCACGGCAGTGGGACATGACGCCGCGGCCGTGCACGCCCTCGTATCCTGAGGTCGCCCATGCGACCCACCCTGACGATCCTCGACCCCGACCTCATCGCCCGGATCCTCGACGAGGCGAAGCGGATCCTGGCCGAGGTCGGCATGGAGGTCCGCGGGCCGGCCATGCGCCAGCGACTGCTGGATCACGGGCTGCCGCAGGACGCGAACGGGCGGGTGCTCTTCCCGCGCGACGTGGTCGAGAAGGCCATCGAGACCGCGCCGAGCTCATTCACGCTCTTCGACCGCGACGGCAACCCGCACGCCGACATCGGCGGCGATCGGGTCCACTTCGTCCCCGGCTCGAGCGGGCTCAAGGTCCTCGACCATCGGACCGGCGAGACGCGCCTGGCGAACTCGACCGACTTCGTGGAGTACGTCCGGCTCGCCGACGGCCTGCCGAACATCCCGTACCTGGCCACGGCGTTCTCGACCAACGCCGACATCGAGGCCCAGGTCTCCGACGCGTGGCGGCTCTACATGTGCCTGACCGGCTCGCGCAAGCCGGTCGTATCGGGCGCCTTCACGGAGCACGGCGTCGAGCGGATGGTCGAGATGATGCAGCTCTTCCGGGCGGACCGGGCCGACCTCATCGCGCGCCCGATGAGCATCTTCACGGTCACCGCGACCGGCAACTTCCGGTACAGCGAGGACTCCTGCCAGAACATCATCGACTGCGCCGAGGCCGGCATCGCGATCGAGATCGTGCCGGTCACGCTCATGGGCCTCATCGCACCCGTGACGATCGTGGGCGCGACGATCTTCCACACCGTCGATGTCCTGGCGGGCATCACGATGGCCCAGATCGTCCGGCCCGGGACGCCCGTCCTGTTCGGCGGGGCGCCGGCGACGTTCCACATGAAGATCGCGAGCTCGCCGATGGCGGCCGTGGAGGCCCTCCGCCTCGACGCCGCGTATGTCGCCGTGGCCAAGGCGCTCGACCTGCCCTGCCAGGCGTACATGGCCCTCTCGGACGGCAAGGTCCTCGATGCCCAGGCCGGCGCCGAGACGTTCGGCAGCGCGCTCATCGCGGCGCTCGCCGGGGTCAACTCCGTGTCCGGCCCGGGGATGCTCGACTTCGTGCTCGTGTTCAGCCTGGCCAAGCTCGTCTTCGACGACGAGATGTGCGGCCAGGCGCTCCAGTTCGTGCGCGACGTCCACCCGATCGACGACCTGCCGACCGCCGACCTGATCAAGACGCTCATGGCCGACCAGCACCTGATCATGGCCGACCACACGCTGGCGAACTGGCCGACGAGCTGTACCTGCCAGCGCCGTCGTGGACCGCGACAACCGCGAGGCGTGGCTGCGCAAGGGCGGCCTCGATGCCGCTCAGCGGGCGGCGGTCGAGGTGGATCGGCGGCTGGCCGCCTACAAGCCTCTCGCGACGGACCCGGCGATCGACGAGGAGCTACGGCGCATCATCCGCTCCGGCATGCGCGAGCAGGAGACGCTGCCCGAGCTGCCGCCTCCGCCGGATCCCTCCGCCGCGGGCGACGACGCCCCGCACCGCCGCGTGAACCGCCGCCGCGGCTGACCTCTCGCCTGCCTAGCCGGTGACGCGAGCGGCGACGAGCTTGGCCAGTTCGGTCGTGATCTTCTGCCAGTCCGCCGTCCCGAACTTGTTCAGGCCCACGGTGAACTCCAGGTTGCCCTTCGCGACGTCGATCCCAGGGAGTTGCGGGATCAGATAGGCCTCGTCGCCGACGCCCTGCACCCTCTTATAGCCAGGGTTCTGCCCGTTCGCCTGGAACACGCCGTAGTCGAGCACCTTGAACGCGACGGCGACGAGGTGGTCGCCACCCTGCTGGGTCCACTGGCATCCGGCGCCGGTGGCACCGACGATCTTGACGCCAGGCTGGAAGGCCAGCCCCGTGACCGTCTGCAACTCCTCCACGGTGAGCGTCGCGCAGGGATCGGCGGGCACACCGCCGGCCGCGGGCGGCGAGCTCTGCGCCGTGGAGCTTGGCGCCGATGACGGAGCCGATGACGGAGCCGAGGAGGGCGCGGACGAGGCCGCTGCCGCTGGAGGCGGGTGCGCTCGTCGCGGCCGACGAACAGGCACCGAGAACCAGGACCAGGATCAATCCGGCGAGCTGACGCATGACGACCTCGATTGGGCAACGGGTCAGCGACCGATGGGCCGGCCGCACCGCGGATGCTATCCCGCGCGGATCGCGCCGGTGTCTCAGAGACCCGCCTTGAGGGCGAGGATCCGGTCGTACGACGCACGCAGGGTGGCGGTCGGGATCGAGCCGTCCCGTGCGGCGGCGAGGAGCGACGCGTAGGTGTTCGCTGGTCGTCCCTTCGGAGCCGGTCGTCAGGAGGATGTCGGTGCCGGCCATCGCGGCCCGGACGGCCAGCTCGCGCTCGTGCAGGTGGCGCGCCGCGGCCGCGCCGTCGAGCGAATCGGTCATCGTCACGCCGGTGAAGCCCAGGTCGCGCCGCAGCAGCGTCTCGACGATCGAGGCCGACCAACCGGCCGCGTTGGCGGGATCCCAGGCCGGATACGTGGCGTTCGACAGCATGATCAGCGGGATCTGGTGCGCCGATCGCCGCCCGGTACGGGCTGGAGTCCCGGGTCGAGGGCGGCGGCCGACGCGTTGATCGTCACGACGCTCGAATCGGTGTTCGCCGTCGCGAAGCCGATCCCCGGGAAGTGCTTCATCGTCGGCAGGACGCCGCCCGACTGAAGCCCCGAGGCGAAGGCGTCGGCCAGGGACGCCGTGACCGACGCGTCGAACGAGAACGTGCGGCCGTCCTGGTACATGAACGAGGACTTCGAAGCGGGCACGTCGGCGACCGGCGCCAGATCCACGTTGATGCCGAGGCCCCGGAGCGCCGCCCCGGTGCTGGCGCCCTGGGCGTTCGCGACCGACGGGTCCCCGTTGCTGCCCATGGCCGGCACGGTCATCGTCGGCGGCGCCCACGGGATCCGCTTGATCCCGCCGCCCTCCTGGTCGACGGCGATGATGAGCGGCGGTTGGCCGCCGGCCGCCGCCGCGTCGCGTAGCTTCGTGGTGAGCGCGATGAGGGCCGCCCGGGTGGTGATGTTCGCGCCGAACAGGATGACCCCGCCGACCTCGCCGCGACGAACCCGCCCGAGCAGGGCGGAGCTCGGTGTCGTGCCGCTCATCCGCACGATCAGCTTCTGGCCGACGAGCTGGGCCAGGGTCGGCCCAGCGGGCGGCGCGGACGGTGGCGGCGTCGCGGGCGACAGCGTCGGAGGGCTCGTCGAGGGCGGCAGCCGTGGGCGGGGCCACGGACGGCGTTGGGCTCGCGGCCGCCGTCGGACCGGCGGACGGGGGTGCCGTTGGCGGGGCGGTCGGGGCCAGGGTGGAACCGGTGCAGCCCGCGATCGCCAGCAGGATCGCGAGCCCGAGTCGAGCATGCTTCATCGCATGTCTGACGTCCGGCCGATTCGATTCGTTCAAGTGGGCATACTCGCGGTGCGATGACGACCCGGCGGGCGGACTGGCTGGCATTCCTCGAGGAGACGGTCGCCTTCCTCGCTCTGGTGACCGTTGCCGTCGCCCGATCCGGGACCGCCGACAGATGGGCGACGTTCGCCCTGCTGGTGGCAGCCTACGTCGCCGCGTTGTTCGTCGCGAGCGCGGCCCTGGAGCGGCGCCTGCCGTTCGCGCCCGGTCCTCCTCGGCCGCCGCCGGCCGACGACGAGGCCCGTCGCGGGTCGGCCGGCCTCGAGATCGGTTTGGCGCTCGCGGTCTTCGCCGCCCTGACGGTGGTCTTCGACCGTGGCTCGCTACCGCCGTCCGTCCAGTGGCTCGGAGTCGCCGTGGTCGCGACGGCCGCCTGGACCATGGGCCGCGGCCTGGCCGGCGTCGCTACGCGCCGGGGTTCGTGAGGGTCAATCCAGCGGCGCCGTCGCGAACAGGACGGCGAACTGCTTGCACCAGATCACGACACTGCGGGCCGTCGTGACGTCGGTGCCGGCCTTGAGCGGGTAGTTCTGGTTCCCCTTGTCCGCCTTCAGCCGGCCGATCTCGATCGAGTCCCGGTCGTACCCCTTCGCGGACGGGGACAGGTAGATGTACAGGTCGGGCCCGTTGCGGACGGCAAAGCCCTCGAGCCGGACGGTGAACGAGCCCGGCGAGGTCTCGATGAGCCGCGCGGTCCCGCGACCGAAATGGAAGTCGTCCATCCCATGGAACATGCCGGATCGGGCGAGGAGTGCCGGAGCAGACGTTGGGCTCGCGGTCGCGATGGGGCTCACCGAGGCGCCCGGCGAGGCCGACGGCGCGACTGTCGTCCCCGCTGTTGGCGGGACGGAGGGCGCGGGCGACGCCACGGCGGCGATCACGGGCGCCGGCTCGTCGATCGTGGTCGACGTGAACAGGGGCGATCCCAGGTACCAGGCGGTCGGGAGGACGACGGCGAGACCGATGACGCCGATCGCGAGCGTGGCGCGCGAGTGTCGGCGAGCGACCTGGTCCCAGCGCCCTCGCCAGGCCGCAACGGCCAGGCCGATGGCGAGGAGGACCCCGACGATGACGACAGCGACGAGGTTCGGATAGATGGCGGTGGCGAACGCCCGCTCGAGATCCCCGACCCACTCCACGCAGTGCCTCCCCTGCCGCCGACGCGACTGCCGAAACGGCGTCCCAAGTGTGACGCACAACCGGGGTTCGGCCCTGGACACGCCCTGGATCACGGCCGCGGCGGCCCTCTCCGGTCGGCGGCGGCATGCCAGTCTGTCGGCTTGGCGACAACGGGGCCGTGCGACGATCGAAGCCGCAACACGCTGGATCGGGAAGGCGTCGGTAGCGGCATGAAACTCATCGACCGCCCCGTACTCGGGGCCCTTGCGGTCACCCTGTCCATCGTCGTCCTCGCGTCCTGCTCGGCGGCCACGCCGACCGGCGCGCCCAGCGTGTCGGCGCCCCCGTCGCCGTCCGCCGAGCCCAGCTCAGCCCCACCATCCGGCTCACCCTCGATACCCCCGTCGGCCAACCCATCGCCGACACCCACGCCCAAGCCGTCGCCCCTCGTCCTCGCCTGGCACCGATCGCCCGACAAGGCGACGCCCGCCACCGGCGACTGGCAGGACATGTCAGGCGCAGCTGAACATGACCTGGACGAAGCTCGGCGACCTGTTCGTCCTGCCCATCAATGCGTCGGACGAGGCCGAAGTCTGGACCTCTCGCGACCTGCTCCACTGGACGAAGACCGAGCTGCCGAACACGGCCGGCGAAGTCACGTCCGTCAAGGCCGTCACGATCGGCGGCCCGGGGCTCGTCGCCTACGGCGAGGGCTATCTGCTCTTCCGACGACAGCTACCTCAGCCCGACCTGGACATCGACGGACGGCACGACCTGGAAGCGCGTCGAGACCACCGGCCTCACTCCCGGTCAGCTGTGGCTCCTCCGAGCCACGGCCGAGGGCAACGTGAGCTACCTCGCCGGACCGGTCGACGTCACCGAATTCCCGGGTACGCCATTCGACTCACCGGGCCGGCCCGCCATGATCGTGTCGCAGGGCGGCGCCACCGCCTTCACCGACCAGATGGACGAGAAGACCCCCCTCGAGATGTGGCAGTCGATCGGGACGGCCGGCTGGCACAAGGTCCGCGTCCTACCGAAGTCGTCGAGCGGCGGACACGTGAAGAACGCCGTCCAGGGTGCGCGCGGCTACTTCCTGTTCGGATGCGGGTCGGACTGCACCCAGTCGCTTGGCTGGACCTCTGCGGACGGCGTCGCGTGGCGGAGTGTCGTCTCGCCAGACATCGACGGTCTCAACGCGGTCCTTCCTGTGGACGCGGGCTTCATCGGCCTCGGCGAGCGCGTCACCGGCACGGGCTGCGCGGTCGGCGATTCCGGAGATCTTCGGGGTCACCTGGACGTCGCCCGACGGCCGGCAGTGGTCGAAGATGAAGGAAGAGGCCCAGTTCAACCGCGCGGCCATCCACATCGCGATCGTCCAGGGCGGCACGCTCTACGGCCTCGGCATCCGCTGGCCGACCGCCGCGGACGGCCCGGTCTCGACGGTCTGGACGGCTCCCCTGCCGGCCGACAGCCTGGCCACCGTCCCGGCCCCGGCTCCCACGCCCCCGCCCAGCCACGCTGGCTGCGGCGACTGACGGCCACCGCCGGGCGCGTCTACAGAGACGACCGCCCGGCGGCTGACTCCGCCTCGATCTCGGCCCTGAGCCTCCGGGCTCGGGCGGCCGACTCCGTGTTGGCCTTCAGGTCGAACCGGGCCGCCGATTCGTCCGCGGCTCGGACGGCGTCTCCCGGCCGGCCGGCCATCCGGAGGACTTCCGCCAGGTCGATGTAGGCGTACCCCTGCGAGTCGGGGTCCTGCGCCGCCTCGATGATCCGGATCGCCTCGCGCGCGAGCGACTCCGCTTCCTCGAACCGACCCTGCCGGGCGACGAGCTTGGCCCGGACGCTCCGCCACAGGTATTGGGTGGTGACGTCATCGTCGGCGGCGATCTCCTCGCTCTGCTCGGTCATGACCATGGCCTCCTCGTCCCGCCCCTCGCGGTAGAGGGCCTCGGCCAGGAACGCCGCGGTCGTCGAGATGTAGTTGCGCTCGCCCATCGCGGCCAGCGCGTCGTAGTCGCGGCGGAGCTCCGCCTCGGCGGCCTCGGCGTCGCCCGCGATGAGCTCGACCGGCCCGGACGCGATCGCCGAGGTGAGCGCCGCGTCGAAGCGCCAGCCCAGCTCTTCGAGCGTGGCCCGGCTCAGGCGGTACATCTGGCGGGCCTCGTCGAAGCGGCCGCGCATCGCCTCGAGGTTCGCCAGGGCGCGGAGCGTGTACGCCTCCGACTTGCGATCGTCGCCGAGCTCGGCGAGCACCCGCTCGACGATGTCCACCGCCTCGGGGACGGGCGTCGGGCCGAGCTGGGCGCAGGTCGCCAGTGCCGGGAGGACGCGCAGCTCGGTCGAGCGGTCGCCGGCCAGCCTGGCGTGCTCGATCATCCGTTCCGCGGCCGCCGTCGCGTCGAGGTACCGGCAGCCCGCGAAGTGGACGTTGGTGAGGATGCGCCACGCTCGCGAGAGCCCGGCCTGGTCGCCGGCAGCTTCGAGGATCTCGATCGCCGCCTCCACCTGGCGGATCACCTCGGCCTCCGGCTCCGAACCTTCCGTCAGGTAGTGGAGGTAGATGAGACCGAGTCTCGCCGTGGCCTCGAGGGCCGGATCGCCCAGCGACGCCGCCTCGCTGCGGGCGGCCTCCAGCGTCTCGTCCGCCTCGGTCAGCAGCCCGGCCTGGGTCATCGCCTCGCCGGCCTCGATGAGGAGCAACGGGCGCGACGCCGTGCCGGCCGGCAGTGTTCTCGCCGCCCGCTGGAGCAGGTTGGCCGTCGCAGGCATGTCCCCGCGCGCGAAGGCGCGATGACCGGCCGCGGCGAGCCGCTCCGACGCACCGGACGCCCAGGTCCACACCGTGCTCGTCAAGGGGACCGAGCTCGCCGAGATAGCGATGCGCCTGCTCGAGGTGGTAGCCCAGGATCTCCTCGAACTCGAGGCCCCGGTGGCGCTCGGCGTTGACCTCGTCCGCCCAGGCGACGAACCGCTCGTGGAGCCCGGCCCGCGTCCGCTTGAGCTGCCCGTTGTACGCCGCGTCGCGGATGAGCAGGTGATGGAAGCGGAAGTACTCCTCGCCCTCCACCGCCGAGTCCGTCGGATGGACGAGCTGCTTGCGATCGAGGGCGGCCAGGTGGGCCGGCAGCGTCGGCCGGATCGCGTCCGCCGCGAGGAAGCTCAGCGCCGGCTCGGGGAACGTGAGGCCGATGACCGACGCGGGCTCCACGACCGCCCGCTCCTCCCGGCCGAGTCGGTCGAGGCGGGCGGCGAGGAGCGCCTCGATCGTGGGCGGGATGCGGACCTCGGCGGCCGACGCGCCGCCGCGCCGGTCGACGCCCTCGTCGACGAGCATCCCCACGAGCTGCTCGACGAACAGCGGGTTGCCCTCGGCCGCGGCGGCGACCCGGGCCCGGACCGCCGGCGGCAGGTCGAACCCGCCGAGCATCGCGTCCACCATCGCCGCGGCCTGGTCGTCGCCCAGCCGCCCGAGCACGATCCGCTGCTCGCGCGGACCCTCACCCCAGGCGGCCCGCTCCTCGAGCAGCTCGTGGCGGGCGGAGCACAGGACGAGGACGGGCACGTCCAGGTCGACGCTGGAGAGGTGCTCGATGAGGTCGAGCAGGGTCGATTCGGCCGAGTGGATGTCGTCGATCACGAGGACGAGCGGCCCGCGTGTGGCGAGGATCTCAACGAGGCGGCGGACGCCCCAGAACACTTCGGCGAGCGGGAACGCCTCGTCGCTCAGGCCCGTGACCGAGGCGAGCCGCCCGGCGATCTCGTCGTCGCCGGTGAGGCCGAGCAGCTTGGCCCGGGCGCGCTCGGGCGGGTCGTCGTCGTCGATCCCGGCGGCCACGCGCACGATCTCCACGATCGGCCAGAACGTGATGCCGCGGCCGTAGGGCAGGCAGCGCCCGCGAACGATGTAGGCGTCGTCGCCCACCGACGCGAGGAACTCCCGGGTCAGCCGCGACTTCCCGACGCCGGCGTCGCCGACGATCGTGACCGTGCGGAGGGTACGACCGTCCACGGCCGTGCCGAAGGCCTCGCGCAACCGCCCCATCTCGGCCGCCCGGCCGACCATCGGCGATTCGTCCGCAGCCCCGGCGTCGGGGTGCCGGGCGGCCACCCGATGGACCCCCAGGAGTCGGTATGCCGGCACCCGTTCGGCCTTGCCCTTGAGCTCGAGCGGTTCGACGGCCTCGACGTCCACCGAGCCGCGGACCAGGCGGTAGGTCAGCTCGCCGATGAGGACCTGGTCGGTCGGCGCCGCCTGCTCGAGGCGGGCGGCCGTGTTGACCGGGTCGCCCGTGACGAGCCGCTGGCCGCCGGTCGGGTCGCCGGCCACGACCTCGCCCGTGTAGACGCCGGTGCGGTTCGAGAGGTGGACGCCCCAGCGTCGCTCGAGGTCGTCGTTCAGCCGGGCGAGTGCCTGTTGCATGCCCGCTGCGGCCCGGACGGCCCGGAGCGCGTCGTCCTCGTGGAGGATCGGCAGGCCGAAGACGGCCATGATCGCGTCGCCGATGTACTTCTCGATCGTGCCGCCGTGCGCCTCGAGCTCGGCCCGCATCGCCTCGAAGTAGCGGGTCATGACCTCGCGCAGCGACTCGGAATCGAGTCGTTCGCCGAGGTCCGTCGAGCCCTTGAGGTCCGAGAAGACGATCGTGACGGTCTTGCGGATCTCCTGGACGGGGGTGGGTGCGGCCGTGACCGCAGGCACGTCCAACGTCGCGGCCAGGGGCGTGCCGCAGAACCCGCACAGCCGGAAGCGGGCCGGGTTCTCCTCGCCGCAGTTCGGGCAGATCACCATCGCGGCGCCGTCAGGCCACGGCCCCGGTCGTCGCGCGGGCAGGTGCCGGACCGGCGTCCCGCGACGCCGGTCCCCATCGGTTCCCTAGATCTTGCCTCGTGGATCCCCCGCCGGGACGCTGAACTTGACGTACACGTTGCCCTTGAGATCGAACCACTTGAACAGGACGCAGGGTCCGCCCGTGGGGTGATCGCATTCGTGGCCGAAACACGAAGGGAGGATACCGGCCTGCCCCGCGGGGATCGTCGCGCCGTACTTGTTCACGAACGACGAGTTCGGCGAGCTGAAGCACACCTCGTACTTGAACCAGAGCTTGGTCACGGACGCCTTGGCCACCTTCATCGTGACCGTCGTACGGCCCGTGGCTCCGGTGACGTTGAACGTCACCGGCGCCGAGGTGGCCAGGTAGTTGTGGTTCACGGCGTTGTTGCAGTCGACGTCGTCGAGGCCGAGCGACATCCAGAGGGCGCCACCGGTCGAGGTCGAGGCGACCGTCGCGGTCGTCGAGCCCTGGTTGATGGTCCCCGAGCAGGCGCCAACGCACGGTGTCGCCAGCGCGCCCGTATCGAACGGGGCCGACGTCGCCGGCGCGATGCCAGCCCCCGCCGAGGCGCGGAACCGGTAGTCGTGGCCGGGCCGGTCGATCGTCGGCGCGAACGCCGCGGCTCCCGTCAGCCCGGTATTGGCGTTGGTCGTCCCGGCGAGGATCGCCCCGGCGGTTCCGGTGCCCGGCGCGATCGCGATGCCGATCGCGATGCCGGCCTGCGCCGCGGGAGCGCCGTTGCCGTCGCGGAGCTGGACCTTGACCGGCGGGCCGGCCGGCGTGGCCGCCACGCTCGTGATCACCTTGAGGATCTGGGCCGTCGCGGGCTGCGCGGCGAAGGCCAGGCTGCAGCCGGCGACGTTCGCGGTCAGCGTGCTCGACGGGTCCTGCACCCGCGTGCCCGCGCCGTACGCGTCGAAGTTGTACGTGGAGTGGCCGACGACCGTCCAGGTGCGCGGCCCGGCGACCCCACAGGCGATCGAGGCGACCAGGGTGACCTTGGCGGTCTGCCCGGCATGCTCGAGGTCGAGGTTGTTCACGGTCGCCACGTTGCCGGCGACGGTCACCGGGATCGGGTAGGAGCCGCGGATGGCCGTCGCGCCCGTGAGCGTGAAGCCGGCCGGTGGCGTGATCCGGACCGAGCCCAGCTCCTTGTCGTGCGACCAGTCGCCGCCGACGAGCTGGGTGAGCGTGATCGTCGACGACGTGGTGGTCCCGGCCGCGACGTTCGTCGGCGCGACCGTGGCCTTGTACGTGGGCCCGCTCGACCCGCCGCCGTGGGCGAGCACGGGGTTGACGAGCAGGATCGTGGTGACCAGCGCGATCGCGCCGGCGGAGAAGAGCGCGCGCAACGAGGGGCGGCGAGACGGCGACATCTGATTCCTCCTGGCTCCGGCCCGGCCCTGGGCTCCCCCACCGTGGCTGGATCGCCGACCCCGAGTCGGACGCTCCCGCAGACCGCCAAGACTACCGCAGTCCGACCGCAGTCAATCCGCAGTTCCGGGCGGCCAAGGTAGCGACATCAACGACGCAGGGGGACCGACTCGATGCTCGAAGCACAGCCACCCGGATCCGCCGCCATCGCTGACGTCATCAGCGCGGCATTCCTCACCCACTCCGCGTCCGTGCAGGGCGTCGCGCTCCGCTCGACGCGCGATCCCGAGCTCGCCGCGGACGTGACCCAGGAAGCGTTCCTGCGCCTGTTCGTGGAAGCCCAGGCCGGCCGGCTGCCCGACAACGTCGGTGCGTGGCTCTACCGGACGAGCGCCAACCTCATCGTCACCCGGGCGCGCCGCACGGCCGTCGCGCGCCGCCATGCACCGAGCCTCGCCCGCTTCGATGGACCCGCCCAGCCGGATGCGATCGCCATCCTCCACGAGGATCGGGACGAGCTCCACCACGCCCTCGCGACCCTGCCGCCGGCCCATCGGGTGGCGCTGGTCATGGCGGCCGATGGGGCGACGGGCATCGAGATCGCGCGCCGCCTCGGCCGCTCCCACAACGCGACGCGGACGCTGCTGACCCGGGCCCGGGGACGCCTGCGGACCGCCGCGACCGAGGCCGAGACACGCATCGCCAGCTGAGATCGCGCTCGCTGGCTGTCGCCGCGGGGTCGGCGCAGGCGTAGTCTCTGCCGACGGGCTCGCGTGCCCGAGAGGGAGACTCCGCGTTGGTGCTCACGCCTGAGCTGCTCGAGGTCCTGGCCCACAGCCTGACCGCGTTCCTCGGCGTCTGGCTCGGCCTCACCGTCCTCACCCGGTCCGGGACACCGGCCGCCGCGCGTCTTCGGCTTCCTCGCGCTCGCGCTCGTCGCGTGGAGCATCAGCATCATCGTCGAGCGGCTCTCGCTCAACACGACCGCGGTCCAGGTCGGCCACACGTTCGAGGAGCTGGCCGCGGCGGTCATCGTCCCGGCCACGGCTCACGTCTCGCTCGTGGTGGCGAGCGAGGGGCATCCCTCGCGCCGCAAGCTGTCGGCGATCTGGCTCGCCTACGCGGTGAACGTCCTGTTCGCCCTGCCCGGCGCCTTCAACACGGCCGCCCCGATCTCGATCGCAGAGCCGAACCTGAGCCTCGGGCCGATCCCCGGCGCCCTGCTCGGCTGGGCGTGGATCTTCGTCCGGCTGGCGATCCTCGCGACGGCCGCGGCGTGGCTCGTCGGCGCCGTCCGGCGGACGAAGGAGGGCGACCCCGACCGTCGCCGGCTCGTCGTCACCCTCGTGGTCATCGTGCTGGGCGGCATCGGCGGGTCGATCCGCATCTTCTCGGTGTTCGGGCCGACCCCGGCGTGGATCGGCGTGTCGCTCGTCACCCTGGCGACGGTCCTCTCGGCGTCGGTCGTGTTCGGGGCCGGCGTCTTCTTCCCGGCCGAGGTCGCCGCCCGGGCCTTCCGGACGTCCCTCGCGCGCGGTATCGGCCTGTTCGTCCTCGTCGGCGTGCTTGCTCGGGGTCGACGCCGCGAGCCGGCGCTTCCTCGGCCTCGACGTCCCGCTGCTGACCGCCATCGCCCTCGTCGTCACGATCGCGGTCTACGAGCCGGTCCTCTCGTGGAGTCGCAACCGGCTGGGCGGCCGGTCGCCGGCGACGATCGCCCGGGAGCGCCTGCTCACGGCCCTCGGCCGGTCCACGCTCCACGCCCAGAGTGCGGACGCCGGCGTCCAGCCGGCCCTCGCCCGGATGACCCAGGCCCTGAACCTGGCGGGCGCCGTCGTCGTCCGTCCCGACGGCTCGATCGCGGCCACCCAGGGCGCCACGCCGGATCCCGCCGCGGGTCGGGCGATCGCCCTGGTCGCGGAAGACGAGCTGATGGGTGAGCTGCGCGTCGGCGACACGCTCTCCGGCGCGCCGCTCGGCGCCCGCGACCGGGAGCTGCTCCGGCTGTCGGCCGAGTACGTCGCGGCGGCCCTGCGGACCGGCCGGCGGGAGGACGAGCAGGCCGCGGCCCTGAGCGGGTTGTCGCAGGACCGCGCGAACGTAGAGTCGAGCGCGACGATGCTGCACGAGGCGCTGGTGCGGCGCTCCAGCGGCCGGCCGGGGCTCCATGTCTTCGCGCTGGGTCCGCTGCGCGTGGAACGCGACGCCGAGCCGATCGAGCGCTGGGGCGGCGAGAAGGCCGGCACCCGGCAGGCCCTCGGGCTCTTCGGGTTCCTCTACGACCGGGGCGAGCGCGGCATGGCCAAGGACGAGGCGCTCGAGCTCATCTGGCCGGACACGGACGTAGAGCGCGCGGACCTCGCGTTCCACCGGACCCTGGGCGCACTTCGTCATACGCTCGACCCGGACGGGGCAGGCGGCAAGCGGGCGATCCGGTTCCACAACGATCGCTATCGGCTGGACCCGACGCTCGTGGACTGGTCGGACGTCGCCGAGTTCCTGGCCCAGCTCGACCAGGCGCGAGCCGCTCCGGAGCGGGCGGAGAGCCTCCGCTTCCTCGAGGCGGCGCGGGCGCTGTACCGGGGCGAGTACCTCGACGACTGCCCGTTCTACGGCGACAGCGCGCTCGTGGAGGACCGCCGGGCGTCCCTCCGGGGTCGCGCCATCGACCTGCTCATCGGCCTCGGCGAGGGATACGAGGCGATCGGCGACCGGGCGTCGGCTGCGGCGGCGTACCGCGAGGCCGTCGCTTCCGCGGTCGATGGCTGCCCACCGGCCGTGGCCGGCCTGACCCGCCTGGCCGCGACCTGAGGTGCCGCGAATCTCGTCCGATCTGCCCGGCGCGCGGAACGCGCGGCAGCACCGCAGTCTGACCGCATGGTGACCGCAGGGGTCACCTGCGACGGTGTGTTCCGAAGGCGCCCGTCGAGGCGGCCTCGTGATCCTCGAAGAGGTCTGTGATGCGGTTCGGACGACTCGGTGGAATGCTCGTGGTGGGCGGTTGCGCCCTGTTCATCCTGACGGGCGCGATCTTCGTGTTCGGCGGCTCGGTCGGCATGGGCGGCGTCACGTCCGGCGGCCTGGTCCTGGCCGCAGGGCTGGGGCTCGCCGGCGTGGGTTCGGCGTTGCTCGGCCTCACGGGGCCGCGGCCGCTGGACAACCGCGCGGTTCGGTTCGGCCTCGTGACCCTGGGGTTGGGGCTGGTCGTCTACCTGGCTTCGACCGTCATCGGCGCCGGGATGGAATACGACCCGCTCGAGAGCTGGCCGTTCATCATCACGTTCCTCGTCGGCGGCCTCGCGACGCTGGTGGGAACGATCACGACGGTCGTTGCGCTCCTCCTCGTGCGCGGTCCTTCGCGTGTCGTCGGAGCACTCTTCCCGATCGGTATCGGATTGCTCGTCCTCGCGTCGACCGTGGCGCACGCGACGGTCGGCGGGGCATTGTTCGAGACGATCGGCACGCTGATCGCCGTCGCGGGCGGCATCACGGTCATGGCGAGCGCCATCGGCCTTGGCCTGCTGCCCTGGTACGTCGCGCGCTCGTCGGTCGCCGTCGTGGCGGCATGAACCGCGCCATCCGCCGGCTCGCCTCGGGCGGGCTTTCGGTCCTCGCGGCCGTGCTCGCCTCGCCGGGCATCGCGCTCGGCGCGACCCCGGAAGGCACGACCGGCGGCTCCGGCATCGTGTCCGGCCCCGATGCGATGAGCGCCGTTCTCGAGATCGTCGTGAAGGTGGGCGTGATCGCCGTCGTGCTCGCCGTCCTCGTCGCGCTGGGCTACGGCGTCGCGCTCATCGGTGGCCGCCGCCTCGCGACGGATCCGCCTGCCTCACGGATCGGTCGGACGGCGATGGTCATCGTCGCGGCCGTCGCCTCCGGAGCCCTGGTCGTGGGCATCGTCGTCGGGCGCGAGATCGCCCACGCCCAGAGCGTCGGCGGGTTCGGCGGCATCATCGGCGCGGCGATCCTGACTGCCAGCGTGATCGGCGCCGTGATCGCGCTCGTGATGGTCGGGCTGGTCGCCACGAAGTTCCGGCACGGCCACGTGTCGTCCGCCATCGCCTCGATCCTGGCGGCCGCGACGCTGCTGATCGTCGGCACGATCGGTGGCGGGGCAGCCGCCAGTGCGTTCGGCGGGCTCTACCACGAGCCGGTGATCCTCGAGGCTCGCGGGACGACGACGGTCGCGATGCGGTCCGGCGGCCCGTTCGTCGCCAGGGACGGCGGGCTGGCCGCGTGCCACTCCACGCCGGACGGCCGAGCGGTCGGACGCCTCACCGCTCTCGACCTGGGCGAGCTCGGTTCGGGCACCCTGCGCGCGGATCTCGATCTCTGGGGACCGAGGCCGGACCAGGCCGGCGGATCGTTCTTCATCGACGGCGCCGATATCACGGCTGGGGCTTCGCAACCGACGTGGACCGCGACCGCCGTCATCATGACGATGGCGGTCGACGGAGCTTCGGGAACACTCACATTCGAGGGCCGGGCCGACGCGGTCGACTTGAAGGATCCGGGTGGGCCAGTCGGCGTCCCCCCAGGATCCGCATGGCCGGCCACCATCGCGGGGACGATCTCCTGGGCATGTGGATCGTGGTAGCCACAGCGGAGGTTGGGACGATGACGATGCGGACGGTGCTCGTCGAGCTGATCGCGATGCTCGTGGGGTACGCGGTCGGTCTGACGGTGATCCTGATCGTCCTGATCGACCTGCCGGCCGGGCAGCTCCCGAGTCTGGTGGTGGGCTCGGCCATCTTCGGTGCGGTTTCCGGGATCCTCGTCACGTTGCTGACACGGCGACTTCCGTCGCTCTACGGCGGCGCATGGCGCTACGCGATCCCGCTCGTGCTCGGGATCGTGGTCGCCGTTGCGTGCCTGGCGATCCCGCGGGACGCGATCGCACCAGATGTCTCGACCTACGTTCTCGCGGTCCCAGCCGTCATCGCCGGACGGTTCGTGTCCAGCCTGTGGTGGTCGATGCGGTAGGCCCGGACAAGCAGATGGGGCGGCTGGTGGGCCGCCCCATCTGACCAAACGCTAGATCAGGCTCAACCGAGGCCGGGGTCCCCGCCACCGGGCTCGCCGCCGCCGCCACCGCCGCCGCCGATCGGGCCGGCAGGGTTCTCGCAGGTGACCCAGAAGGTCTTGTGCTTCTGGTTGTGGTCGTTGCGACCGTCCCAGCTCAGCTTGTAGTGGCCGACGGGCAGGCCGTACTCGACGGTCGCGTAGGAGCCGTCCGCGCCGGTGAGGTAGCTGCCGCTGAGGACCGCGTCGGCGGACCCGGTCGGCGCCTGCTGGTCGATCTGCCAGTCGCCCGACTGCCCCGCATCGGCGAACAGGAACAGCATGTGGAACGTGCAGACATGAGGCTCGTTCTTCGTGATCGGCTCCGCGTTCGCGGCGCCTTCCTGGATCTTGACCGTGCCGTTGTTGCCGTTGCCGGCAGCCACGACGGACACCGAACCCAGGGTCAGCGCTCCGACCAGGAGCGCGGCGCCGCCCAGGCGGACTGCCCGATGAAGATGGATACCCATCGCGATGATCTCCCCGCAGAACCCGGCGATCGAACGATCGGAGGGACCGGCCTGCTCGTAGCCCATTGGTACCATCGGCCACAGCCCGAATCCAGCGGTTCGGTGACGGCGGGCAACGAACGGGGCCGTTAGCGGTGCACCCACGCCCCCGTCTCTCGTCGACGGTTCCGGCCTAGCCGCCCTGGAGCGCTCCCACGACCGTGGCCCGGATCAGGTAGCGCCGGACGAGCAGGTACAGGACGATCGTCGGCAGCATGTACACGACGGAGATCGCGGTCAGCAGCCCCCAGTCGACCTGGTTGCGGTACGTGAACGCCTGGAAAAGCCCGATCGAGATCGGGTACTTGTCGGTCGACGTGATGAGGATCAACGGGGTGAGGAAGTCGCCCCACGCCTCGATGAACGCGAACAGGGCGACCGCGCCGACGCCCGGAGCGGCCAGGGGCAGGACGATCCGCGCGGCGCTCTGGAATCGGGACGCGCCATCCACCCAGGCCGCTTCCTCGAGCTCGATCGGGACCGTGTCGAAGAAGCCTTTCATCAGCCAGATGGCGAGGGGCAGCGACTGGGCCGCCAGGACGAGGATCATCCCCGGGTACGTATCGATGAGCTTGAACCACTGGACGATGAGGTAGAGCGGGGCGATCGTCGCTGAGGCCGGGATGATCCGGGTCATGAGGATGCCGAACATCAGGAACCGCCGGCCCCGGAAGGCGAATCGCGACAGCGCGTAGCCCGCGAGCCCGCTGGTGATGATGACCAGCAACGTCGATCCGACGGTCATGATCAGGCTGTTGAGGACGAACCGGCTGAACAGCGGGTCGGTCACGAACCGGGCGTACGAGCTCAGGTCGAGGAAGGCCGGGATCTGGAGGTGGACGCCCGCGTTCGGGTCGACGGACGCCAGGATGATCCACAGGAACGGGACGACGCAGAAGATCGCCAGCACGCCCAGGAAGAGGTAGACCAGCGGCAGCGCGCGGCTGCGCTGGTGGCGATGCCTCGGGATCGGGACGTCGGCGGTTCGGACGGCCATCAGACCTGCGCTCGCAGCAGGCGCACGTAGATGAGCCCGATCCCGAGCACGACCCCGAGCATGATCACGGACGCAGCGCTGCCCAGGCCGATCTCGAAGAACTTGAAGGCGCGCTCATACACGTAGATCGCGAGGGTCGTCGTGTCGCCGCCGGGGCCGCCCCGGGTCAGGAAATAGATGAGTCCGAAGACCGTCACGGTCCCGATGGTCGTGAGCAGCATGTACAGGACGATCGCCGGCTTGATGAGCGGGAGGGTGATCCTCGTCAGCAGCTGGCGGGGCGACGCGCCGTCCATCACGGCCGCCTCGTTGACCTCCTGGGGCACGCCCTCGAGGGCAGCCGCGAACAGGATCATCGCGAAGGCGATCCCGCGCCAGGTATTGACCACGATGATCGCCAGCATCGCGTTGTCCTGGAGCCACGAGACCGGCGCCGCCCCGGCCAGCCCGATCACCCGGTTGAGCGTCCCCTCGTCGCTGGCCTCGAGCATGCTCGCCCAGGCGAACGCGGCCACGGTCTCGGGCACGACCAGGGGCAGCAGGATGGCGGCGCCCCACAGGCCCTTGAGCTTGATGTCCTTGCGGTGGAGCGCCAGGGCCGAAGCCAGGCCCAGCACGAACTGGCCGAGGATCGCCGAGAAGATGACGAACACGCCGGTCCGGAAGAACGACGCGGTGAAGGCGTCGCTGCCGAGCAGCCGCTGGTAATTGTCGATGCCGATGAACTTCGGATGGAGCGCGCCCGGGCCGGTCAGCCGCCAGTCGGTCAGGCTGAGCCCCACCGCCCACAGGACCGGTGCGACGACGAAGATGCCGAGCAGGATCAGGGCCGGCGCCAGGAAGCCGACCACGACGAGCTTCTGACGGAGGCCGCGGGGACGGTGGGCGTTCATCGGGTCGGGCCGGTCATCGGTGTCGGCGGGTCCACCTGGCAAGCATGGAACACCGGCGACCCGGGCCGCACGAGGGCGGCCGGATCGCCGGTGTCAGATCGATCAACGACTACTGGGTCTCGACCTTGTCGGCACCGAGCAGGTCGGTGGCCTCCTTGGCGAAGAACTCGGCGGCCTGGGTGCCGTCCATCTTGTTGAGCAGGATCTGCTCGGTGGCGGCGCCAACGGCCTGCTGGATCTTGTCGATCCCGACCTGGGCCTTGAAGGTCCGGCCGGCGGTCATCAAGGCTTCCATCTTGAGCAGGTAGGGCTTGTCCTTGTAGGGGGCGATGTCGCGGATGTCGTCGCGCGGGGCGAGGTTGCCGACGGCAGCCACGTCCATCGCGAGCGGGGCGCCCGTGTTCAGGCACTTGAGGAGTGCGAAGGACTCGTCAGGGTGCTTGGACTTCGCGGAGATCGTCCACATCCAGTCCTCGGCGGCCCAGACGAAGTTGTCGTTGGCGGCCTTGCTCGGGAATGCCCAGGTGTCGACCTTGCCGTCGTAGATGCCGGGGATCTCCCGAACACCGTTCGGCGGAGGACCCCAGTCGAAGACCCAGCCCCACGACCCCTGGGTCGTGATCGGCGGGGAGACCGGGATGACCTTGCCATCGGCGGTGGTGCCGGTGAAGCCGTCGTACTTGGTCGCCTCCCAGGGCTGGGGGCCGAGAAGGGCCTTGGCCGGCAGGAGCCCGCCCTTCTGGAGCGTGCTGTAGAAGTTGAACGAGTCGGTCAGGGCCTGGCTCTTGACGATCCACTTGCCGGTCGCGTCGTTGTAGAGCTTGCCGCCACTGCCCATTGAAGATGTGGACGAAGCCCTCGTCGAACGTGCCGCCGCCCCAGGTCTTGCCGGCCGGGAGCGTGATCGCCGGCAGCTTCGACTTGTCGTGGATGGCGGTGAGCCGATCGATCAGCTCCTGCCAGGAGTTCGGCTGGTCCGTCGAGACGCCCATCTCGGTGAGGACGTCCTTGCGGATGAACAGCTCGATGACCGTGCCGTGGCGGGGCATCGAGTAGAACTTGCCGTCGGCCTGCTTGGCCCGGTCCTTCAGGACCTGGTAGAAGTGCGCGTCCCAGTCGGCCCAGGAGGACAGCTTGGAGCTGATGTCCAGGAGGTAGCCGGCGGTCGCGAAGTCCGGCACCCAGGTCCCGGGGTACGACGTGATGTCGGGCGGATTGTCGCCCTGGTAGAGGATGGTCACGCTCTGGCGGAACTGCTCATCCTCGGTGACGTTGCCGGTCATGGTGACCTTGACGTTGAGGCCCTGCTTGGCCAGCTCGGCCTCGCACATGGGCAGGATCTGCTTCAGGACGTCCATGCGGGGCTTCTGGTGCTCGAGCAGCGTCAGCTCGACCGGCGCGGCGGCCGTCGAGGGCGATGCGGTCGCGCCGACGCTCGCCGGTGCCGCGGTGGGACCGGCGGTCGGAGCCGCCGGCGTGGGCGTCGCCGCGGACGAACATGCCGAGACGATGAGCGCAAGGCTGAATAGGACGCTGAGAACCTTGGATCTGCGCACGACACTCCTCCTCGAAACGGTCGGCTGACGGGCCGCGACCGATGTCTCCATCCCTGGTCCTGGCTGTGCCACCTTGGCGCGCCCGTTTCGCACCGTGGAGCGCTTGTACCTGTAAAAGAAACTCCCGGGCAAATCTAGTCGTGGCCGTCGGCGGTGTCAATGGTCGACACTTCGTTCGCGAACGGCGGAACGAGCGACGGATTGACGCCGCGTTGGCCCTCGCCTACGCTGCGCCGGAGTTCGACAGGAGGCACCATGGTTGCGCCCAACGGTCGATCACCCCGCCAACGCCAGGCCGAGCGCTACTCGATCGAAGCCGTCGAGAACGCCCTCGTCCTGCTCGGGGCGATCGCCGACCGGGAGGTCCTCGGCCTCGGCGAGGCGGCCGAGATCGCCGGCGTGAGCAAGAGCACCGCGTACCGGTTGCTGGCGACGCTCGAAGTCGCCGGCCTCGCGGAGCGGCTGCCCGAATCGGGCTATCGCGCCGGCGTTGAGGCGATCCGCTGGGCGTCCCGGCTGCTCGCCGGGCTGGACGTGCGAACCGTGGCCCTGCCCACCCTGCGCCGCCTTCGCGACGAGACCGGCGAGACGGTCAACCTCGCCCTGTTGCGGGACACCGGCCTCGTCTACGTCGAGATCCTGGAAAGCCCGGCCGCGTTCCGGATGGCGGACGTCCCGGGCGCCGCCGTACCGATCCATGCCGCCGCGCTCGGCAAGGCAGTCGCCGTCCATCTCGAGCCGAAGCAGCTGGCCGACATGCTCGGCCCGGAGCCCTACGAGCGGTTCACCCCGAACACGCCGATCACGTGGCAGTCGTTCAACGGGGCGCTCATCCCGACGCGGACCCAGGGCTACGGGGTCGACCTGGAGGAGATCTCGATCGGCGTCGCCTGCGTCGGCGCGGCCATCCTGGACGGCGGCCGGGTCGTCGGCGCGATGAGCGTCTCGGCGCCACGCACGCGGATGACCGACGAGCGGATCGACGAGGTGGGCCTCCGCCTGGTCGCCGCCGCGGCCGAGATCTCGGAGCGCCTGGCGCCTCATCCGGAGAGCACGTCGAGGTCCGCCGCCAGTCCCAGGTGATCGCTCGGGTACAGACCCGGGTCGTGGGCGGCCGGCTGGTCGAAGGCCAGCCGGGCTGACGCGACCCGCGCGGTCCCACGGACCAGCAGGTAGTCGATGCAGAAGCGCGGCCCGCGGTAGACCGTGGGCGCAACCAGGCCGCTGCCGAACGTTCCCGGGTCGCCGATCCCGGCCTCGCGCGTCGCCGACCGGAAGCCCGCCTCGAACAGGAACGTCAGTGATGGCTCGCCGGGCAGGCCGTTGAGGTCGCCGCCGAGGACCGTCGTGTCGGAGCTCGGCAGCCCGTCGAGGAACGCGAGGACGTCCCGCGCCTGGCGGAGCCGGGCAACGTAGCCGGGCGGTCCGTCCGGGTGGTGGAGGTGCGTGTTCGCCACCGTCAGCGTGGACCCATCGGCCAGTTGAAGGCCGAGCGCCTGGACGACGCGCAGGTGGGTCAGCCGGCGGGTCTCGTGGAACCGGACCGTCGCCGCGCCACGGCGCAGGAGGAGCACCACGCCGTCCCAGGCCCGCGGGTACTTGGTCCGGATCGTCTCCGACGCCCGGAAGACCTCGTAGTCGAGCGCCGGGCCGGCCGACGCCGCGAGGGCATGGTCCTGGTCGATCGCGCGGTTGACCTCCTGGAGCCCGAGGACATCCGGGGCCAGCGCGCGCAGCTCCGCCTCGACCAGCGGCCGCCGCTCCTTCCAGCGGTCGCCCTGCGGGTAGTAGAGCAGGTTGATCGTCGCGACTCGGATGCGCGCCGTCATCAGAACAGCGGGATCGCCGGCACCCAGGTGGGTCGGTTCGGGTCGTAGAACTCGTTGACCTCGACGTTCTCGAGGAAGTAGCGGTGGTACTTGTCGAGCTTCTCGCGATCGAGCTCGACGCCCAGCCCGGGGCCCGTCGGGAGCTCGAACCGGCCGTCGCGGTACGTCCAGGGCGTCGTGATGATGTCGTCGACCTGGTCGTGGTAGTGGCTGTCGATCGCGTAGCCCGAGGTTGGGCAGCGCGCAGGCCAGGTGGACCATCGCGGCCGTCGAGATGCCCAGCTCGCGGTCGCTGTGCATGCCGACGCCCAGGCTGAACGCCTTGCACACCGCGGCCATCTCCTGGTTGGCCCGGAAGCCGCCCCAGAAGTGGACGTCGGCCAGGATC
This sequence comes from uncultured Chloroflexia bacterium, assembly GCA_963849405.1. Taxonomy (GTDB): domain Bacteria; phylum Chloroflexota; class Limnocylindria; order Limnocylindrales; family CSP1-4; genus C-114. The sequence continues at coordinate 21,598 of CAWKHG010000004.1, read as the reverse complement.
ACGTCCACGCTCCGTGCCCGGATCCCCGGGGCAAGCTGGTCCGGACCGATGAGGCACATGTTCGTCGCGAAGGGGATGCCGGTCGCCGCCCGGGCCTGGCCCATGCCCTCGAGCCAGTTGCAGGGGTCTTCCAGCCATTGCAGCTCGAAGGCGTCCGCGGTCAGCCGCCGGCCCACCCGGATCGTCGTCTCGACCGACCACGCCGCGTTGGGGTCCCAGACGAGCGGATCGTCCGGGAAGCGGTCGCGCAGCAGCCGCAGCGCCCGGTACTCCTCCATCGGCGGCAGGACGCCGCCCTTGAGCTTGTGGACCTTGTGCCCGTTGCGCTCCACGAGCTCGTTCGCGCGATCCAGGATCGCCTCGGCCGAGTCCACGGCCGGGAGCTTGCCGTCCGCAGAGGGGTACCGGTAGAAGAGATAGCTCGCGACGTCGACGCCGTCGCGCACCGCGCCGCCGAGCAGCGAAGCCACCGTCCGGCCCAGCGCCTTTCCGGCCGCGTCCAGGCAGGCCATCTCGATCCCGCCCCGGACGAGCGGCGGGACGCTCATCTCGTAGCCGATGCAGAACACCCCGAGGCGATGCTGGAGGAGGCCCGTCTCGAGCGGATCGAGCCCGACCAGGAACGGCTTGGCGATCTCGAGCGCCTCGACCGTCCGCACCCCGCCATACGTCTCGCCGAGGCCGACGATGCCCTCGTCCGTGATGAGCTCGATGATCGTCCGGGTCGTGCCCGTCTCGATGCCCATGCTCCAGCGCCACGGCGCCTCCGCGGGGACGGTCACCGGGGTGGCGCGCAGGTCGACGATCTTCACGCTCAGTCCTCGTACAGGTCGTAGAGCCGGCTCAGGATCCCGCCGTCCACCAGGACGTGGGTGCCGTTCATGCCGGCGGCGTCGTCGCTGGCCAGGAAGACCGCCACCCGGGCGATCTCGTCGGGCTGGGCGATCCGCCGCTCGGGGTACTCGCGCTCGATGCGGGCCCGGAACGCGACCGGATCGGGCTGGCTCTCGAAGTACACCTGGTTGAGGTCCGTGTCCACGTCGCCCGGGCAGATCGCCACGCAGCGGATGCCCCGGCTCGCGTACGTGATCGCCGTGGACTTGGTGAGACCCAGGATCCCGTGCTTCGTGGCCGAGTAGACCGGCAGCATCGCATCGCCGACGAGCCCCAGCACGGACGACATGTTGACGATGACGCCGCGGCCCTGGGCGAGCATCCCCGGGAGCACCGCCCGGCTGTACAGGAACGTGCCGAGCAGGTTCGTGTTCACCACGGCGTGGAAGTCGTCGACGGTCAGGTCGAGCAGCGTCGCCTCGCGCTGGACGGCCGCGTTGTTGACGAGGATGTCGATCCGGCCGGCCTTGTCCAGGACCGCGGCCGTGATCTCCGCGACCCGTTCCTCGTCGCCGACGTCGCCGGCGAACCAGCCGACCGGCCCGGCCGGCCCCGCGATGGACTCGGCCGTCCGCTGGGTCCGGGCCGCGTCGCGTCCCACGATGAACACGCGCGCGCCCTCGTGCGCGTACGCGCGAGCGATCGCCCGGCCGATCCCGCGGCCGCCCCCGGTCACGATCGCGACCCGCTCGTCCAGCCTGCCCATCGTCCGCTCCTGCCCTGCTAGTCCTGGCCGTCGCCGCGGACGACGCCGTCGCGGCCGACGTCGGCGACCGAGGCGACCCCGTCGAAGGCGATGAACCGGACCTCGGTCTCCAGGCTCTTGCCGGGCTGCGAGGGTCCGGGCGCGGCCGGCCGCGATGACCTCGTCGAGTCGCGGTGGATGCGCGGTCCACGCCTCGAGCGCCACCGCGTAGATCCCGCGCCAGCCACCGTAGACGCCCCACGACCAGGCGACCGGGAAGACCGGCCGGGTCGAACGACATCGCGAAGCCGGACCGACTCTCCGGGTCGGTGACCGCCAGCCAGCCGGCGGTCAGGCCGTCGACGAACGTGAGCTCCCACGACGGCGGATCCGGCGGACGGGCGACGGACAGGTCGATCGAGCCGGTCGCCGCCGGGAGGTTCGGCCACGGGAATGTCGTCCCCTGCGGCCACGCCCAGGGCGGGATGCCCTTCGTGGAACGTCCCCGTCGTGCCCGGGACCTGGATCCGGGCGCCGGGACGGATGGCGATCCCCGGGTGGATGCCCCACATGAACGGGACCGGCGCGTAGCCCACGTTGGTCAGCCGGTGGGTCGAGCGGATGAACGACTCGCCGGCCCGGAGCTCCATCCGGCGATCGATGCGCAGCGGGCGTGATGATCCCGGCGCAGCTGAGCTCCACGGCGACCGCGGCCGGGCCGTCGGCGACGATCCGCGACGTCCAGGCCTGCGACCAGAACTCGCCGAGGAACGGCAGTTGCTCGCCGTCCACCACCGCCGGATGGCCGGTGGGGGCGACCTCATCGATGCCCCCGGTCCACCAGTCGTCGACGTTCGCCCCGAAGACCGGCGGCCGGACGTCGAACCGGGGATGGTGGTAGAGCAGGTCGCGATCGGCCGCCTTCGAGATGAGCTCGACGACCTTGGCCCCGTGCGCCGGCAGGACCGTCGCCCGGATGCGGTCGTTCTCGAGGACGACCGCCGGGAACCCGCGGTACGTCCAGCTGTCCGTGATCCAGGCGCCACCGCCGAAGGCCGGACGGCTCACGCGAGGACCTCGTCGGCGGCCTCTCCCGCGGCGGCGATCGTCAGGTCGATCTCGGCGTCGGTGTGGGTGGTCGACACGTACCAGAGGCCGCGCGGCGTGGCGTGGACGCCGCGCATCAGGAGCGCCTCGATGAAGCGGGCATGGAGCGGCGGGTCGCCCTCGGTCCGGTCGCGGATCGTTCGGACGAGCGGCGGCTCGTCGACCGCGGTGTGGACGATCGGTCCGCACTGGCGAACCGTGAGTCGCGGCGTGACCGACGCCAGGCCCGTCGCGAGGCGGGTCGCCACGCGCTCGAGCTCCGGGTAGATCGTCGTGCGGCCGTCCGACAGGTGGCGCAGCGACGCGCAACCGGCGGCCATCGCGATCGGGTTGCCGTTGAACGTGCCGTTGTGGGCGAGCTTGCCCTCGGCGATCGGGGCCATGACCGTGCGCGAACCCGTCACCGCGCTCAGCGGGATGCCGCCGGCGATCGCCTTGGCGAAGATCGCCAGGTCGGCCGTCGTCGCGAGGCGCTCCTGCGCGCCACCCAGGGCGACCCGGAAACCGGTGATGACTTCGTCGAACACGAGCAGGGCTCCGTGCGCCGTCGCCAGTCGTCGGAGCGCCTCGAGGAAGCCCGGGACGGGCGGGATCAGGCCGCCGTTGACGGCGATCGGCTCGCACATGATGGCGGCCACCTCGCCCTGGTGCTCCGCCAGGACCGCCTCGACCGAGCCCACGTCGTTCCATTGGGCGACCACGACGTCCGAGCGTGCGCCCGCGGGGATGCCGGCCGTCGACGGAACGGTCGCCGGCTGCTCGGACCAGCCCGACAGGATCGGGTCGTAGCCGACGCTCACGAACACCCCGTCCAGCCAGCCGTGGTAGTGGCCCTCGAACTTGAGGACCAGGCGCCGCCCCGTGGCCGCGCGGGCGATCCGGAGGGCCGCCGCGACGGCCTCGCTGCCGGTGGTGGCGAAGACGGCCTGTTCCGCGCCGGGCACGATGTCGACGAGCAGCTCCGCCAGCTCGGGCTCGAGGCGGTGCTGCGACCCGTACGTCAGGCCGCGCGCGAGCTGCTCGGTCACGGCTTCCGTGACGACCCGCGGGGCGTGGCCGAGGATCAGCGGGCCGTAGCCCAGGGCGAAGTCGACGTACTTCCGGCCATCGACGTCCCACAGGAACGGACCCTCGCCCCGCTCGAAATAGAGCGGATGCGGGCGCGCGCCGGCCCGGATGCTCGAGGTCACGCCGCCCGGGATGACCCGTCGGGCGGCCTCGAAGAGCGCCTGCGAATGCACGAACGGCGAGACGGGCACCGGTCAGCCAGACTTTCGAACTTCGAAACGCCAAGTTGGTGCTATGAAACTCAGCCTCGAACCTTGCATCGGGGCGGGCGGGGTGTCAAGGCGAGACCGCCAGCCGGATCGGGCGATCCCGGTTCTCTCCCACCGAAGCGACCGTTCGCTCCCGCGAACCTGCGCGGTACGGCCGCCGGCGCTGCTCACAGGACGCGGACCAGCGTCCGAGCCTGGCTCGCGACCTGCCCCGGCAGGCTCACGCTCGGCGATCCGGAGGGTGAACCGGAAGCGGGCGTCGTCCTCGTACCACTGCGGGAAGTCGGTGCCCCACAGGTTGTTGTGCAGGTTGAAGTGGATCCCGTCGCGCATGTCGGGCTGCCGGTTGACGTGGTCGACCAGCGCGGGCTTGCCCGGCGCCACCGAGCGGCGCGTCGCGCGTCTCGAGGCTCACCGTATGGCGCGCGTCCTCGGCACGCAGCCCCGACCCGACCGCGTGGAGGTGCCGGTTCCCGTTCCGGATCACGTCGTACGGCGAGACCCACTCGCCCAGCTTGTCCATGCGCCAGCTCTTTCGCCATGCCGGGCCACGGTCGGGCAGGTCGAACGAGAACCACGAGGCTTCGGGCAGCCGGCTCGCGGACTTGCCGAACCACTGGAGCTCGAACGTCACTGTCGGGTCCGCGCGCGCGAAGCCCACCTCGAGCGAGAGCTGGCGTGGCGAACCGAACCGCTCGTACGCCTCGGCCGGCATCTCCATCAGCAGCAGGAACGCGTCACCGTCGTCCCGCGTCCGTCGCCCGGCCCAGGTCACACGAGGCAGGAAGACCCGATGCTCGGCGGTCGCCTCGATGCCCGGCTTCGTGAAGTCGGGGATGGCGTACCAACCGGTCACCCGCTTCCGGATCAGGTAGCGCGCGGCGAACCGGTCGTAGTCCGCGGCCGAGTACGTCTCGTACGAGTAGCGCCCGAGCGGGTTCGCGGGCCCGGCCCACTCCACCCCATCGAGGGTCAGGCGCGTCAGGGAGCCGGTCTCCGGGTCGAAGGCGACGGTGAACGGCCCGGCCTCGAAGGATCGGGCGATGTCACCGACGGTCTCGAACCCGCTCACATCCGGGCGGACCGGGGTGAGCTCGGCGAGGCGCGCCCGTGCCTCCGCCTGGTAGCGCTCCGGCAGGGCATCCACCGCAGCCTGGATGTAGTCCCGCTGCTCCTGCCAGGACACCTCCATCTTCCGGAAGTTCGGCGCCGTCCGGGCGGCCCGGAAGGCATCGGCCCCGTAGTTCGTCCAGTCGTGCAGGTGCGTCTTCACGTCGAGCCCGTGGGTGTGCTCGGGGATGAGCAGCAACTTGTCGCTGAAGCCATCGAGCTCGGCGACGGACGCCCCGCGGCGCTCCAGGTCGCCGCGCAACCGGAGCAGTGCCCGGAACTGGGCCTCCTTCGAGGGGTCGCTGGCGACGCCGTAGATCCACGTGTCGCCGATCTCGGCGGTCACGACCGGGAGGCCGCCCACGATCTCCGGGAGATGCGCCGCGAAGGCGTCCATCGTCGATGCCCGGACATCCGCTCCAGGGAAGCGAGCGCGCAGGTCACGGAAGGTGTCCACGACCTGGTCGACCGACTGCGGACCCACGTTGTCGTCCGTATGAGCGAAGGCCAGGGCATCGCGGAGGCCGGGCACGACCATCACGTCGCCGTAGTTGCCCTGGTACATCACGGCGATGTCGGTCTGGCTCTCCGGGTCCCGCCACCGGAACAGCGGCGGCACGTCCGGCGGCGTGCACGCTGCGTTGACCCCGATGTGGAGGAATCGGACGCCGGCCTCGGCCAGCAGCGGGACGATGCCGCGGGTGTGACCGGGCACATCGGTCATCTTGGCGGCGATCGTCTGCTTCCCGAACCGCCGGTCGAGCTTCTGCGACAGGCCGAGCCCGTGCCGGAACAGCGGCGCGTCCATGCTCTCGGTGAAGAAGCTGAATGGCAGGGCGTGCCAGGCGACCTCGCCCCGGGCGATCGCATCCTCCATCCGCCTCCGGCCGGCGGCGTCGGCCTGCTCGAGGTACTCGTAGATGAGCCACGACCCGGTCGTCCAGATGAAGCCGTCGGCCGCTTCGTCCGTGTCGGGCGTCGCCGCCTCCCGGCGGCGCCGGAGCTGCTCGGCGAGCGCGATCGCGTTGGGGATGTGCTCGTCCATGTAGCGCGCGACCACGGTGGCGGCGAGATCGCTGAACCCGACGTCGAGATGGGTCTTGAAGACCACGTGGACGCGATCGACCGCGTCGCTGCCCTGGCGCCCTGCGAGAGGCGGTGAGAACCGTCGGGCTCGTTGGCCCATGCCGGGCGCCTCCCCGTCGCTTCGGTCCGGGGCCGGCCCATTGTGGTTTCGGACGACGGACGCGGATTGTTGTCTACAGCAACTTTGTCCGAGCCTACCGGCCGGATCGAGGCCATGTCAAACGCACGCCGAGTTGACCGGTGCCGCGTCCGCTTTCTATCATCGAAGCGAGCGTTCGCTCACGTGAACCTTCCCGACCTACCGTGAGGCCTTCCGCCGATGCCCCTGTCGACCCGCGCCTCCGCATCATGAGCCCCAGCGACGCCCCGATCCGGGTCGGCCTCATCGGCTGCGGCAACGTCGCGCTCGGCGATCACGTGCCGGCCTACCTGTCCATGCCCGAGCGCTACCGGCTCGTGGCGATCGCCGATCCGACGCCCGCCCGGCTCGAGCTGGGGCGCGTCGCGAGCGGCCTGGACCCGGCCGACTGCCACGCCGATGCGGCCGCCCTGCTCGCGCGCGCGGACATCGATCTCGTCGACGTCTGCACGCCGCAGCACTTCCACCACGACCTGGCGATCGCCGCGGCCGCGAGCGGCCGGCACGTCCTCTCGGAGAAGCCGCTGGCCACGACGCCGCGGGACGCCTGGGAGATGGTCGCCGCCGCCGAGGCCGCCGGGACGACGCTCGCGATCATGCACAACTACCTGCTGTTCAGCGAGGTCGCCCGGACGCTCGAGATCATCGGCTCGGGCGAGATCGGCCCGGTCGAGGTCGTGATCCTGAACTGGCTCGGCGTCCCCGAATTCGCCGGGCAACGCCGCCTACCGGCCGGCCTGGCGCCACGACCCCAAGCAGGCCGGCGGCGGCGTGCTCATGGACATGCTCCACATCGTCTATCTCGCCGAGGCGATGCTGGGCAGCCCGATCGAGCGGGTCTCGGCGTGGGTCACACGCGCGCAATGACGGCGCCCCCGTCGAGGACATCGCGCTCGCCCGATTCGAGACGGCCGACGCCGCGGCCCTGGTCAATGTCGGCTGGGGCGTGGGCACGGGCGGCTACTCCGTGTCGGGCCGCGAGGGCCGCATCGACGTCACGTACCGCGACGGCAGCAACGGCGGCTGGGAGCCGGTCGAGCGGTTCGTCGTCCACGGCAGGAGCGGGCGGTCGGAGGTCACGGACCTCCCGTACATCGATGGCGCCCAGCCCCTGATCGCCGAGCTCGCCGACGCGATCCGGGCCGGCCGGCCGCCGCTCGCGACCGGCGCCCAGGGCGCCCACATCCTCGAGGCGACGCTCGCGGTCTACGCCAGCGCCGCGACCGGGCGGACGTGGGACCTGCCGCTGACCCCGGGCGAGCCGCTTACGAACGTGGCGTCGCCGGCCTCGCCGAGCTCGACCTCGATCCGCGCGGGCGCGATCGCGCCGCAAGCGCATCTTCGGGGTCGGCTAGATGGATCTCGGGCTGTTCACGGATTCGGTGCCCCGGCTCTCGTTCGAGGCCGCCCTCGACCTGGCCGCGGACATCGGCGCGCCCGCGATCGAGATCGCCGTCGGCGGGACCTCCGACCAGACCCACGCGAACGCCGTCGAGCTGCTCGCGGACGGACGGGAAGCGTGCCGCGTTCGCGCGGGCGTTCGCGGATCGAGGGCTGCGCATCGCGGCGCTCAACTGTTCGGGCTTCCCGCTCCATCCGGTCATCGGCGACGAGCAGCGCGAGAGCATCCGCCGGACGATCCGCCTGGCCGGCCTCCTCGGCGTGGACAAGATCGTCGCGATGTCCGGCACGCCCGGCGACGGCCCCGGATCGACCACCGTGAACTGGGTCTGGTACCCGTGGCCGGCCGACGCCCTGGCGCTGCTCGAACGGCAATGGGCCGAGGCGATCCCCTTCTGGCAGGAGATGGCCGCGTTCGCGGCGGAGCACGGCGTCCGGCGGATCGCGTTCGAGCTCCATCCGCTGTTCCTCGTCTACAACGTCCCGACCCTGCTCCGGATGCGCGAGGCCGTCGGCACGGTGATCGGCGCGAACGTGGATCCGTCCCACATGTTCTGGCAGCAGATGGACCCGCTCGCGGTCATCCGGGCGCTCGGGCCGGCCGTCCACCACGTCCATCTGAAGGACACCGATCTCGTGGCCGACGAGGTCGCGATCGCCGGCGTGCTGGACAACCGCCCGTTCGAGGACCCGACCCACCGTGCGTGGGGCTTCCGCACGATCGGCCGCGGGCACGGCGCGGAGTTCTGGTCGGCGTTCGTGGCCGCGCTCCGCGAGGTCGGCTACGACGACACGCTCTCGATCGAGAACGAGGACGAGTCCCAGCCGGCCGAGCCCGGGGTCCGGGAGGCGGCGGCCTTCATGCTCCCGCTGTTGAACAGGTGAGCAACAGCGACGTCGAGCTCGTCATCGACGCCCATGCGGAGCTCGCCGAGAGCCCGGTCTGGGACGACCGGACCGGGCGCCTCGTCTGGGTCGACCTCCTCGGTGGGATCGTCCACCTGACCGACATCTCGATCGGCGCGGACGTGGCGATCCCGATCGGCCAGATGGTCGGCTCGGTCGCGCTCTGCGAGGACGGCCGCCTGGTGATCGCGATCGAGGCCGGCTTCGCGCGGCTCGACCCGGCGCGCGGCCACGCGGAGGTCATCGCTCCGGTCACTTGCCCCCGACCCGCGCCTGCGGATGAACGACGGGAAGGTCGATCCGTCCGGGCGGTTCTGGGCCGGCTCGATGGCCAAGGACGAGCGGGCGGGCGCCGGGACGCTCTACCGGCTCGACCCGGATCGGTCGGTCACGCCGATGGTCGACGGCCTGACGATCCCCAACGGCCTCGACTGGTCCGCCGACGGGCGGACGATGTTCTACATCGACACGACGACCAACCGGGTCGACGCCTTCGACTACGACGACGCGGCCGGCACGATCGCCGGACGCCGGCCGGCGGTCCTGGTCGACCCGGGGCGCGGCTTCCCGGACGGGATGACCCTCGACGCCGAAGGATTCCTGTGGGTCGCCCTGTTCGACGGCTGGGGCGTGCACCGCTACGCGCCGGACGGCCGGCTCGATCGGCGGATCGAGGTCCCGGCCGCCCAGGTCACGAGCGTCGCGTTCGGCGGCCGCGACTACGACGAGCTGTACATCACGACCGGCCAGGAGGGCTTCCCGGCCGGCGGCCTCCCCGGCCAGCCGCACGCCGGCGGCGTGTTCCGCTGCCGGCCCGGCGTACGCGGCCGCCCGCCGAACCGGTTCGGCGGCTGACCTCGGCTGTCACAACTCCTTGACACGGGCGTCTCGAAGGCCTAATCCATAGGCCCTTTCTGGAGGCCCCGGTGTCCAGGCAGTCGGTCCGGATCGCGGCGGCACCACTCGCGATCATCCTGTCGCTCATCCTCGCGACCGACGCGGCCGCCATCAGCTGGACGGCCAATCGTGCGCTGACCACCTCGGGCGACGGCTACGCCTCTGGCGCCGGGCTGGCGGTCTCCTCGAGCACCGTCGCCCATGCCGTCTACGAACGTCGCGTGCTCGACACCTACACGGTCTTCTACCGAAGGTCGGCCAACTCCGGGACCGCCTGGGGAGCCCCGATCGCCCTGTCGAGTGCCGGCGCGGCCCAGGCCGGCCTGGCCTCGATCGACGCAGTGGGCAACGCGGTCGATGCCGTGTGGGTCGAAGGCAATGCCATCTACCGGCCGGGCGAGTCGATCCTCGTCTATCGGCGCAGCACGACGGGGGCCTCACCTGGCAGGACCCATCCAGATCTCGCAGAGGCTGGGGTCCATCGGCGCTCCCCGGGTCCTGCACGCCGCCTCGGGGCACGTGCTGGTCACCTGGACGGAGCGGGTCAGTCACCAGATCTACGTGCGCGTGAGCCCGAACAACGGCGCCGGATTCGCGCGGGCGCGACTCCTCGCCACGACGACGAACGAAGCCATCCCCGACCGCGAACTTGGCGAGGGCCAACCCACCCTGGCGGCGGGCGCCGGCGTCGTCTATGCCGCCTACTTCAGCGCCCCGGGGACTGTGCAACTGCGCAGGTCCACGGACTTCGGCACGACGTGGAGCGAGCCCGTGACGCTCGCGACGAACGCGCTATCGAGCCGGCTGGGCTCGCCGCCAACGGATCCATCGCCATGCTGGGCTGGATCGTGCGCGGGAAGAGCGACGGATACATGACGGACACATGGACTGTCGTGCGGAGAAGCACGGACAGGGGCGCTCACTGGGGCTCGGTGGTCGCCCTCTCGCCGGCGGCCAGTCACCCGAGCTTCGCGCCCGTCCTCACCTACCGCGCCGGCGCCTTCCGAGCCGTGTTCGAGAAGTGCAGCTCGACCGGCTGCTCGCGCGGCAACGTCATCTACCGCTCGAGTACGACGGGAAGCACGTGGTCAGCCCCGAGCCTGGCGTCATTCCGGCATCGCAAGTACGCCCACCCCGCCGGGGTCGACGTGGCGACGAAGGTCCTCATCCTCTACACCGACGCGGACATCGCGGGCGACGTCTACGTCCGCCAGGGTTCCTGATGCGACGGCGAGCGAACCCGCCGCCGCTATCGCGCGGCTATTCCTCGCTGTTGTAGGCGCCGACCCCGCCGTCCGAGCCTTCGTAGCCGCCCGAGCTGTCGCCGCCGCCGGCGCCGCCCTCGCCGCCACCGCCGCCGCTCTCCTCGTGGCCGCCCTCGGTCGCGGCATCCACGCCGGCGAGCCCGAGCTCCGCCACGCCCCAGGCGACGACTTCCTTGCCGAGCTCGGCCGCGACGGACGCGCCCTCGGAGATGGCCGATCCGACGCCGGTCACGACCGCGAACGGGAGGCCGACGAGCGCCTGGCCGATGGGATCGTGCTCGATCGGCGGGTCGTAGATCTCGTGGGGCGCCGGTGCCGGCGTGCTCGCGTCGCTGCTGCTGGAGGTGTCGGGTCCCGGGTCGTAGCCGGAGTACGGTGCCCCGTCGGCGTTGCCCGTGTACCCGCCGTCGCCGCCTTCTTCGCTCATGGCCGTGTCCTCGCTATCGGACAGCGGGCGCGATGGATACGCCCACGTGCGTCGCCGAAATCATGCGCCGCAGGCCCGCCCGTGACAAGGCGAACCCGCGGCGTTGTGTTGCGTCTCGGCACCGCCCCCGAAGGCTGGTCGGATCTCAGGGAGCCAGCCGCTGATACGACGAGACGTCCAGAGGCCCAAGGTCGTCCTGGGTGGCCTTGCCGGAGTCCAGGTCGTAGCGCCACGTGGTCTGCTCCGTCCAGAAGAGGACGAGCAGCGAGCGGCCATCCGGGGCGATCTCGAAACCGATGCCGCCCATCTTCGTGCTCGACGGTCCGATCCGAGTCGCGGTCCCCGCACCCGAGGCCTTACCGCTCGGGACCGGCGCAACGCTCAAGTAGTCCGCGTCGCTGTCGCGCGTCTGGAAGACCATCCGATCACCTGTCGGCAGCCAGACCGGCTGGAGCTCCTGGTCGGACTTGGGATCGAAGTTGAGTTGATGGTCCGAGACGACCTTGCCGGCCCCGTCCACTTCGGCGATGTGGATGCGCAACGCTGAGTCGGCCCCGACGATCGTCGGGTCCACAGCGTCGAAGACCTCGTAGGCGAAGCGGCGACCGTCCGGCGACCAGCTATAGCCGTGGTTGAAGTCATGGTCCGGATAGAAGCCGTGCTTCGGAAGAGTCAGCTGCGTCAATCCCGTCCCGTCGGGCTTGACGACGTACACGTTGCCGTCCCCGGCGGGATCTCCGCCGCGGAAGGTGATCTGGTCGCCGTTCGGCGGCCGCCACGTCGGGCCGCTCGCCTGCATGCCGAGTTTGAGCGTCGTCGGCTCGCTGCCATCGGTCGGGATCACCGTGATCACCGACACGCTTGCGACTTCGTGAGCGATGACGATCTTCGAGCCGTCCGGCGACCAGCTCCCCGACCGTCGGGTTGTGGTACAGGCCCGGCAGCTTGTGCACCCCTGAACCGTCCGCGTTCGCCAGCCAGACCTCGCAGTCGCAGTTGCCGGTGTCGCTCACGACCCGGAAGTACGCGAAGCGGTCTCCTTGCCGCGAGAAGGTCGGTCCTTGGGCGGCCGGGTCCGCGATGAGGACTCGCGCAGGTCCGGTGGCGCCGTCGCGGACGTAGATGTCGCCGCCCTTCGCGTACAGGATCGACTCCGTTGATGGCCGGGCCGAACGGCGCCGGCACGCGATGTCGGGTGCCCACGTAGCGCGGCAAGCAGGCCGGCGAGCGAGGATGCCGATGAGGGCGATGACCGCGAGCGCCCGCCAGCGGCACGTTCGCCGGCGAAGATGCGTCGTCGGTCGACGACAGCCATGGGAAGCCACCTTTCGGGGAACGTCCAGGCCGGGCGCTGCCGCGTACGGCTCGTGCGGGCCAGGACGTCATCGCGATAGTCGGGGGTGGAACCCAGGTACAGGTCGGCGAGGAGGTCGGGCAGGTCGCGCTCGAAGCGCTGTTCGGTCGTCATGCCAGCCGCCCTTCCGCGATCGGAACCTGGGTGCGTCTCGGGCGTCGGCCAGGACGCGTGGTCCGCATCGCCGCGAGCGCGTAGTGGAGCCGGGACTTGGCCGTGCCGAGGGGGATGCCCAGGGAGGCCGCGACTTCGGGCAGCGGCATCCCCAGGAGGTAGTGCAGGGCGACGACCGCTCGCTGACCCGGATCGAGCCGCGCGGAGGGCGCCGTCGAGGAGCTCGCGGTCGGCGAGGGCGCCGGAGACGTCCGGCGCCGCGGGAGAATCGAGGGGCGTCAGATCTCGACCTCGATGGACGCCGTCGCCGGCGCCGGGCGAGGTCGAGGCAGGCATTCACGGTGAGTCGGTACAGCCAGGCATCGAACCGGTCCGGGTCGCGCAACCCGGGCAGGTCCCGCCAGGCCCGCATGAGCGCCTCCTGGACCGCGTCGCGCGCGAGCTCCGGGTCCCGGAGGATCAGCCGGGCGGCCGCGTCCAGCCGCGCGATGGCCATGTCGACGAGCACGGCGAAGGCGTCATGATCGCCTCGCTTCGCCCGTTCGACGTAGCCCTCGCTGGTCCACGGTCACCTCGACTGCGGCACGACTCGCTCGGTCGTGCTCGACAGGGTATGGCGTCGAGCCAGGGCGAAAGGTTCAGATGCGCGCGGCCCGACGCTAGAGGTTCCAGTCGTCCTGCGGTGCGGGTGGGGCAAGCAGGCCGGTCACGTCGATGCCGCCGCGGAAGTTGCGGGCCATGGTCTGGAGCGTCCAGAAGGGCCCCCACGGGATCCCCCACCAGCCCACCACCAGGCTGATCATCGTGTAGGGCAAGCCCGGTCGAACCCGGCTCTGGCCGGGCCGGATCGTCTTGATCCCCGACGATCGCTTGAAGCTCAGGATGCCGATCGAGACGCAGTACTGGTAGACCACGTACCGCGATCCGTCCGTCGGGGCCGGTGGGATGGCCGCGGACGTCGCCATCGCGGTCGACGATCCGGCCATCGTCGCCCAGAGGCTGCCCAGGCCGTCGCGCCACGGGCGCTCCTCGGATGCTGGTTGGGCGAGGAAGTCGGCCACCGTGCTGACCGCCGCGCGGAAGTCCGAGGCCGCCGCGAGGTAGGCCGTCAGGAACGACTCTCGGTAGGCCGCGGCGAACGCGCCCGTCGAACCGTCGGCGAAAGCCGTCGACCACGCATCGTGGTGGACGATCCCCGCCAGCGCGGCGAGCGCCGGCGCCAGCGAGTCCTGCACCTCGTCCTTGGTCCACGCGAAGAGGACGGCCGCCGCCTGTTGATCCGGCTGGTCCTTCCGGCTCTCGGCACCCTCGATCGTGGCGCGGACGATGGCCCGGAACGCGATCGGTCCGTCGGTTCGGCCGCGCTCGACCCAGGTCGACTTCACGCCCTCGTCGAGATCGCCCGGGTCGTCAGTCATGGACGGTCCTCATCGGCTGGAGGATGGATGGTACGACCCCGGAGCCGCCCCTCAGCCGGCCCGGCGCAGCCCGGCGATCGCCACTTCCACGATCTGGTCGGCGCGGTCGCGCCTCGGCGGCTTGCCGGTCGCCAGCAGCTCGATGAAGAGGGCGCCGATCACCATGTCGACCGCGACTTCGCCGTCGATGTCGGTCCGCCAGCCCTGCTCGGCCGCCAGGCGCCGGTACTCCTCCGCCATGCGCAGGCGGTTGGGGAAGAGCAGGTCGAAGGACAGGTCGTCGGGGCCCTTGTCCGGCCGCAGCATGGCCGGGATGAGGGCCGGCAGCACCTTCACGAACATCGGCTCCGAGAGGATCGCGAGCGCCTGCCGGCCGCCTCGATGGAGGTCCGCCTGGATGTTGCCGGACAGCGCGTACGGCTCCCGGCCGATCGCGTGCCGGAGCGCGGCTTCGATCAGGGCGTCGTGGCCCGACCAGCGCAGGTAGATCGTCGCGCGCGCGACGCCGGACCGGTCGGCGACCGCCTGGATCGTCGCGGCGCCGAGCCCGCCCTCGGCGATCAGCTCGACCGTGGCGCGCAGGATCGCCTCCTCGGCGGTGGCACTGCGCGGCCGTCCCGGGGGGCGGCGCTCGAGCTCGGACGTGGCGTCTTCGGTCGACATTACGGCAATTGTGCCACGTTTAGATACTAGACGACTAGTATACTATCTGCTAGCATCACCGCCGCCAGGCGGGCGTCCCCCCTCGACCCGCCTGGCCGATGCAAACCCAGACCGACCGGCCCCATCCAGGCATGCGTAGGACGTCTGCCTCATTTCCCGTGACCAACATGTCGGGTTAGGGTCGCACCATGACGGCATCGAGTGCACCCATGTGCCCAGCCTGTGGCGCTGCCACGGTCCGCAGGCTCGTACGAAACGGTCCGCGGACTGGCCTTGAGATGTGGGGCTGCTCCCGTTGGCCGGATTGTCGAGGCGCGGTCAATATCGACCCTCCGTCCGATGCGTCCGCCACGGCGTTGCCTGAGCGCACAGTCGTGCCGGGCGTTTCCCGGCGCATATGCACAAAGGCGGCACGAGGAGGAACGCGCCCGGATACTTCTGAAGCGTCGGGCCGCTCTCCCGCTGATCGTCGGCCTCGGCGATCCTCGTCATGGCCATGACGTTCTTTGGCGCCCAACCGTTCGGCGTGCAAGTCGCTTCGTTCGTGTCCGTGGTCGTCGGTGCCGCGTTCGGTTTGGCGATCTTTTGACTGCCGTTCAATTCCCTCTTCTGGGCAAAGGGAGCCGAGGGCGAGCGCCGCACGGCGTCCTATCTCGAGCCACTGCTCGACGCCGGGTTCGTGCTCCTGCACAACCGCCTCATCCCAGGGGGAGGCGGGCGACATCGACCACATCGTCATCGGCCCAACCGGCATCTTTCCGATCGAGACCAAGAACTGGGCAGGGAAGGTCGAGGTCCGAGGCGATCGCCTGTTCGTCGGAGACAGCGACAGGACGTCCGCCGTTGCTCAGGTCTACCGCGAAGCACTCGCCGTCCAGGTCGCCCTCGGAGAGGAACTGACTGCGCGGCGCGTCACGGTCACGCCGATCCTGTGCGCACTTGGAGGGAGATCAGGGAGTCGGCACATGGCTGCCGGCGTCCACGTGACGACCGGGCCTTCGCTGGCGCGGCTTATCAGCGACAGGCCGGCCCTCTTCGATGATGACGCGGTCCAGCAGCTCGCTCGAATTCGCCGACGAGCGGATCCGGGCCCGATTCCCTTGCGGACCGAAGTAGGACCGAGCGAGGGCGGTCGTAGACAGAAGATGCCGCGGCTCCGGTCGCGACGCGCCCGAGACGGCGGCGGCGCATCATGTCGCCAACCCACCTCAGCTGGAGGACGCGTCCCATGACTGATGACGCGTACGGGCGGCTCGTCACCCCCGACGACGACAAGGACAGCACCGAGTCCCCGTCGCAGAACGCGAGCGACTGGCTGGGCACGGACGAGAGCATCACCCCGGAATCGATCGAGGACATCCTCGCGCAGCAGCCGCACGGCGCGCAGCCGATGCCGACGCCGCAGGACATGGCCTCGACGAACGCGAGCAACGCGGAGGCCCGCGCCAAGGCCATCGCGGACGGCCTCGACGAGGGCACGGCCAACATCATGTACCCGGACTTCAGCACGCCCGAGGACATGCTCAGGATCAACTGAGTCTGGCCCGGAGCAGACGGGGCCGACCAGCGGAGGACGGATGCCGAGCGTCGAAAGTGCCCTCCAGACCCAGATCCGGAACATCGAGGCGTCGTCCGGGCGGTCGATGGCGGCCTGGACCGAGCTCATCCGGGCCACGCGCCTGACGAAGCACGGCGAGATCCTCGCCTGGCTCAAGACCGAGCACGGGATGAGCCACGGGAACGCCAACCGCGTCGCGCTCGAGGCCCGGGCGGCGCTGGAGGCGGCGGTCGTGCCGTCGTCCGACGACCCGATCGCCGCGCTCTACGCCGGCAAAAAGGCGCCTCTGCGTCCGATCCACGACCGGGTCATGGCGTTCATCGACGGCCTGGGCCGCGACGTCGAGGTCGCCCCGAAGAAGGGCTACGTGAGCATCCGCCGCCGCAAGCAGTTCGCGATGCTCCAGCCGGCGACGACCCACGTCGACCTCGGCCTCATCCTGCCCGGCGTGGAGCCCTCGGGCCGCCTCGAACGGGGCGGCAGCTTCAATGCGATGTTCAGCCATCGGGTCCGGCTCGCCTCGGTTGAGGCGGTCGATGCGGAGGTGCGAGGCTGGATCCGTGTGGCGTACGAGACCGGCGGGTGACCAGTCGACGCGCGGTCGGCGCTACCGGACTACCTTGTGTTTTCCGTCCTAGTGCGGGTCCCCGCTAAACCGGGACTGCCCTGCTACGACGAGGCGATGTCTACGATCAGGAGGCACCGAACGGCGCCGTCATGCAGCAGCCTCTCGAAACCATCCTAGCGATCGCAGAAGGCTCATTTCGGGCTGGAGACCTCGCCGAGCACGACCTTTGGTTCGTTGACGCCTCGTGTACGGCTGGGGAGGCGCTCGAGCACATGGGTCGCGCCAACTTCGATATCGCACCCATTCGAGAGGAGCCCCTACAGAGGTGCCTGATTCGCGATGAGCTACGCCTCGTTCCGCGACAGGATCCGTGTATCGGCTCAGCTCACGTCGTCGATGTGGTTCACCTAGTGACGGACAATCTGGGTCTCGCCGAAGCCCTCGATCTCCTGCTCGAAAGAGGCTTCCTGTTCGTGATCGACGGCGGCCAGATCTCGGGGATCATCACATCCTCCGACGTCCAGGAGAGCTCCGGTAAGCATGGTGCTCCTCGCGCTTGTCCAGCTTGGCCGCTGAAGCCGGGATGGACCAACTCATCGGTGCCTTGTTCGCGTCGGAAGAGGGTTGGTTAGAGGCTTTCGAGCGAGAAGCGACAAGCGGACCTCCACAAGCGTTTTCGCGACCGGCAGCGACGGAACTCGGAGACCACCTTGCTTGACCTCTTGATGCTCGAAGATCGGCTCATCTGCTAGGAAGGCATCCTGCCCTGTGGCGGGGCTCGGCTTTACCTCCCGAAAGCGAAACCCAGGCATGGTCGAGACTCGTGCAACGCACGCGCGACGACCTCGCGCACGGACGCACGGATCCTCGATGTCGAGCCCGACCCGGCCAAGGCGCTAGCGGTCATTCGGCGAGTACGCGAGTTCGCCACACTTATATGGGCAGTCGTCCGACAAGCAGCACCGGAGGCCGCGGACAGTTCATCGCGTCCGGCGTGATTACGTCCCTGACAACCGCTCCGAACCCGTGCCATGAGGGGCACACCCTCGACGACCGCAGCGCCGTCGCCGCGAGCGGTACGGACGGTGGCCTTCGACAGCGTGTTGCCGACTCAATTGCGTCCAGCCCGATACGAAGGGTCGAGCCAATACGGATGAGCGGCCTGCCGGCCGCACGTACCCAACGCGTTTTCGACAAGATGCTCGCTGACGTCGCCGCTGCGGCCGGCGATGCGCAGGTCCCACTCGTCCCGTTCTGGCCGCTTCGTGGAGCGGCATATGACCAGGAACTTCCTCGGTAATCGGCCGATCTGTAAACGGTTGGGTGTCCGACTGGACTCCTCGGGAACTTCGTGATCCAGGTCGGCGCGGCCATGCAGTCGAGCAAATTCGGCGGGATGCCGAACAAGGGGACGGTCGGCCTAGCGTGGCATGGGTAAACGACTTGTTGGGGCGCCGCGAGCGGATACAACACGCGTCGGTCGGCGTTCTGGCGTGTCATACGGCGCATATCGGCGGGCGAACGAGCGAGCTCCGATTGGCCGGGCCGGCTCACGTGGACCAACCTGTACAAGGTATCGCCAGCGGCTGGCTGGAATCCGGGCGCCGACCTTCAACGCGCTCAGCGCCCGACCGCGTTAGACCTGCTTCGGCTCGAGCTCGAGGAGTTCGCCCCAAGGCGCGTCCTGGCGCTCACCGGGCAATGGATGCACCCATTCGCCGACCGGCTAGGGCTTGTCCTCGACCAGCGATCTGGGCTCGTGGAAGGAGTCGGGATGCACGAAGGGCGGGCGTGGGTCGTCGCGAAGCACCCGATGCGGAAGCCCGAGAACCCCTACGTGGAAGACGTCATAGCGGCCTTTGTCGAGCTCGGCGCTCCTCTGCGAAGGGAGGGGATTGCTGGGGTCCCATTTGAACGTCTTCACATTCGCAACTTCAAGACGTTCGCGGACGCAACGGTCGACCTTGGGCCGGCGACCGTGCTCGTCGGTGCCAATGACTCAGGGAAGTCGGCGATTGTGGACGCGCTGGCTTGGCTCTTCTCTGGGCTCAATACTCATCGACGCCGACCCAAATTCGAGACCCATGCATTCGAATCCAAACAAGCGTCGAACTCGCACGGTCTGTCCCACGATGGACCTCAGGGACCCGCGTCCGTTGTCGTAGTCGGTGAGTTTGCGGACCTCACCGTTCACGAGCGCGACATTTGGGCGCCACTCATGGTTCAGGGTAAAGTCGCGTTGCGCTCGGAGACTCGACCCAGACAACGACGGCGCGGAGCTTCATGCCATGATCACCATGGAAGGGTTCGAAGCGCTCGTCAGAACCGCGCAGGACGAGCTCAACCTGAACGGGGAGGACGCGGAGGCTGCGGTGGCCGACACTGGCTTCGAAGAGTTCGAAGGCAGTATCTGGCTCTCCCTCCAGACGCTTTCGGACCAAATTCTGGCCGGCGAGCTCCGTTGTCGCCCAAGCCATGGCCTGATCCCTACGTGGACTTCCCGACAGGCTCCGATCTCGTCTCAATTCGGGGCCCCGATTCGGAGCTCAGACCCCAAGGAACTCCTCCGCCCGCTGATCGCTCGGGTGGTCCGAGCGGGTCTGGTCAAGGGATCGGCGGGGCAGGATCGGAGTGGCGATCCGCAGCCGTCGGGACCTGATCACGATTTCCTTACGCCTTCAATGCTCGAGACCGCCGACGAGGCCATCGCCCGGATAAGTGAGGCCTACTCGAACGCCCTTCCGCGCTGGGCCTAGAACATTCGGGCAGCCGTCGTCTACCGGTCGTCGTCCTACACGGTGTCCGATCGCCTCATCGATGTTCTCATCGGTGATCTCTCCGTAGACATTATCGACCGACCTGACGACGACTCAATGGACGGCAGACGAGAACGGGCGCGATCTCGACGAATATGGTGCGGGCACGAAGCGCTCGGCCGCGATCGCCGCCCTAGAACTCTTCCGGGATCCGGACATCTGGCCGACTAATCAGGCGGTCGTACTTGTCATCGAGGAGCCGGAGGTCGGCCTACATCCGTCGGCTCAACGACGTGTGGCTGAGGCGCTCAGTGGCCTGCCCACATTCGGGGTTCAAACCGTCGTGGTTACTCATTCACCGGTCTTCGTGAACGCGGCCCCGTTGGGGGGCATTGGGCTGGTACGGGCCAATCGTCCCCACGGGTTGGTCAACCTTGGGTCCGCTGTTGTCAAGCCCAGGACCTCGCTGAAATCCTGACTGAGCTGGGCGCCCAGCCTTCTGATGTTCTGCTGGCGCGAACATTTGTCGTGGTTGAGGGGGAATCTGATGCGTTGATCCTCCACGCATGGGCGACGCACGCGCTTGGCGAGGACCTCAGGTCGGCTGGCGTCCAGCTTGTTCCGTCCGGCGGACACACGACAGCCGGTGCCGTGGCCCGCTTCCTATCGATCGCGTACGAAGGTGCCGAGTTTCTGGTGCTACTCGACCAAGGCCAGGGCGAAGCAGGAAAGACTCGGCGCGAGATCGACTCGCAATTCGGCGACCGGGTCGTGACCCGTTTGCTCGCACCTGGAGATCGAGGGCTACTTCGCGCCCGGCTCCGTCGAGCGATGGCTTGCGGTGAACGGTGTCCCAGCAGACGGCAATGTCCGGCAGGCCGTGGCATCTGCCCTCCGTGGACCCAACTACAAACGGGGCCTCGCTGAGCTAACCAAGCGCCTCCTGGGTCGCGGCTCCGGGTCACTGTTGACGGGGCGGCAATCGCCAGCCATACGCGCGAGGAGGAGCTCGTCCAGGAAATTCAGGCGCTCCTGTCCGGGCTGCTGGGTCGGTGAGACATTTCGTCAGTAGCCGTAGAGTTGCTACGTCGTCAGCACGGCTGCGACATGTCATTTCTGGAGAGGTCGAAGAGACCTGCAAGCTGACGGACGATGTGGTCGGGAACGGACTTCCTGACCTGAGGGTGGTCCGGCAGCCGACACGGCCGTTTATTGACGCGCCTTATCTTCAAGGGGTGATTGCCTCCGGGCTCGACGGTGGCGCCGTTTGCGCGTGCATGCGAGATGACCTCTGCGAGCGTGGGATTGCGGTGTTCCCGAACCCGCTGGAGCACTCGGTCGACGAACCACGTGGGTGTGGCCCCCTCAATGATCAACCTCAGTGGCACCGACTCCACGTATGGGCTCGCAAGATCGGGCTCGAATACTTCAGCACGAGCGGTCGTTGGGCAAATCAGCAGGCGCTCCGCGAGCAGGGCGAAGCCGGCCCGCTGCTGCGGCACTGACTTGTATCGTCCGTGATCCTTATAGCCGCGCGGCATGATGGCCGTTCGGGCATCCATAGCGCGGGCAATGTCCTTGTATCGACCGCGGCCCGCTCGGAGTTCGACTGCCGTCGCGATGGCCTCCTCCGCTGCGTCCGACCCGCTCGCCGAGAATGAGTGGCGCTCGTGGTAGTTCGCGTAATGGTCAAGCCCAGTGGCGACGCGATAGTGAACAGCGGCCAACTCAACGCGGAAGTGAACGAGCTCGTGCGCATGAACCATCTCAGACAGGGCGTCGATCAGGCGGTCAGTATCGTGGCCGAGCGACGCCGTCTCTGAGATGAGGTCCGCCGCAAGCCCATAGAGCTGGTAGGCGAAGATGTAGATCCCCCAACGCGGACCCCAGAACGTGTACGGCGCATATACCGAACCGGTCAGCATGATGTCCATGCTTCTTGAACGCAGCGCGGGGCCCAGGGTGCACCGTTC
>CAWKHG010000003.1:0-493284 GCA_963849405.1 uncultured Chloroflexia bacterium | reverse complement strand
AGCTGCTCGGGCAGCGCCAGGCCGTCCGGCAGCACGCCCATCAGCTCCTTGGCCCGCTGCGAGTCGCCCCAGACGTCGATGCCGAACACGCGCGAGCGCCCCGCGTCCGGCCGCAGCAGTCCGACGCCCATCGATGCCGAGCGTGGTCTTGCCCGCGCCGTTCGGGCCGACCAGGCCCATGGAACGAGCCGGGCCGGACAACCAGGTCGGCATACACAACCGCAATTCCGGTCGCCGAACGCCTTGTGCAGGCCGACGAGCTCGAACTCGGGCGGCGGCTCGGCGGCCGTCACCGCGTGGCGCCCGAGGCGACGGTGTCCGGGCCTGCCGCCGCAACGGTGAGGTGCAGGTTGAGTCATCTCTCGAGAGGTGAAGAACGGGCGGCCGCGACGCGGTCGGGCGGGTCGGGAGGGCCGCGCCGGGCGAAGGGTGCCGGGGGCAACTCATCCTGAAGCGCGTCCGGCGTTGACACAACCCAAGTCGCGCTGTCGGCGGATGACGCGTGCGCGCGTCGTCAAGTGCGAGCGTCGGCGATGCGAACGAGTGTTCGTCCGAGCCCGTCCGACCCGGCCCTAGGTGCCTCGCACGATGAGCCGCACGTACCCCCTCATCGACCTGTTCGCCGGCTGCGGCGGCATGACGCTCGGGTTCGTGCAGACCGGTCGGTTTCGAGCCGGTCTTCGCGGTCGAGTGGGACCGGACGCCGCCGAGACCTACCGGCGCAACTTCGGCGACCACGTCTTCGCCGGGCGCGATCGAGGAGGTCGAGCGGTTCCCGCACGCCGACGTCGTCATCGGCGGCCCGCCGTGCCAGGGGTTCTCGCCGCTGAACATGATGGCGTCGGTCTCGAGCGGCGCGGCGCTTGTGGCGCCAGTACCTGCGCGCGCTCGAGGAGGCCGCGCCGCTCGGCGTTCGTGATGGAGAACGTCCCCGAGCTGCTCCGCTCGGCCGAGTACGCAGGCTTTCGCCGACGCAGGCGGGCGCGACTGGGCTACGTGGTCGAGGGGCGATCCTCAACGCGGCCGACTACGGCGTCCCGCAGCGCCGCCGGCGGGCGATCGTGGTCGGCTCGCGGCTCGGCGCGTTCGCCTGGCCGGAGCGCACGCATTTCCCACCGGAGGCGACCCGGCGGGCGGGCAGCCGTGGCGGACGTTCCGCGACGCCGTCGCGGGCCTCCCGCTCGACCCGACGCGGGAGAGACTGGCACAACCCGCGCAACCCACGGCCGATGAGCGTGGAGCGCTACCGAACGATCCCCGGCGAGGGCGAGGGGCGGTTCGAACTGGCCGCACGCCGGCCAGACATCACGCCGCGCTGCTGGCTGCGCAAGAAGACCGGTTCGACCGACGTCTTTGGTCGGCTCTGGTGGGATCGCCCGGCGTACACGATCCGCACCGAGTTCTACAAGCCGGAGAAGGGCCGCTACCTGCACCCGACGGAGCATCGCCCGATCACCGTCCGCGAGGCCGCGCGATGCATGTCGTTCCCGGACGACTTCGTGCTTCCCGGAGGACCAGTCCATGACCTCCGTCGCGAAGCAGATCGGCAACGCCGTCCCGCCGCTGCTCGCGCGCATCGCCGAGGTCGCTCGCCGCGCTGCTCGACGAGGCGCACCGACCCGTCGACCGCCGAGGCCGTCGCGGCGCGGCGTAGCGGTTACCACGTCATTGGGTCTTCGGCGTCCGGCCGGCGCCGCGCGCGTGTCTCGGCCGGTCAGAACGTGCCCCCGAGCACCTGCAGGGCGGACGGGAGGACGGTGAGCTCCGGCACGTTGACGCGGGCGGGGAGTTGGGCGAGCACGCCGATCAGGTGCGCGACGTCGTCGGCCTGCAGCATGCGCTCGCGGTCCTCGCGCGACGGCGGTTGCGGGCGCCGGTCGAGCAGCGGCGTGTCGACCACGCCCGGCGCCACGACCGAGAAGCGCACGCCGTTGTCCCGCTCCTCGAGCCCGGCCGCACGGGCGAAGCCGACGAGTCCCGCCTTCGCCGCCTGATAGGCGGGTCCCGGGATGTCCGGCCAAGCGCCCGAGACCGAGCCGACGAGGATCACGAGCCCCCCGGCCGACCGCAGCGCCGGCAGGCAGGTCGAGACGAGGTGGAAGCGGCCGAGAGGTTCGTCTCCACCAGGGTGTTCCATCGCTCGGTGTTCAGCTGTTCGAGTCGGCGCTCCGGGAGGTTCGTGCCCGCGGCGCAGACCAGCAGGTCCAGGCCCTCGGCGGGCGCGATCGCGGATGCGGCCGCCGCGTACCGCGTCCGTCGCCGTCGGGCCGATCCGTCCTGAGGCGCTTGTCGGGCTCGAATCGGGTCTCGTTGTTCGTCGATGAGCCGGTTCGCGGCGGTCAGGACGTGGCGGACGGCGGAAGTTCTGCTCGATCCGCAGGCGCGGCGGCGGGCCGGGCGGGTCGCGGTCCGGTCGTGGGTCGGCGGCCGGGCGAACCGCGTCGTCGAACTCGGCGAAGGCGGCGAAGCTGGCACCCCGGAACCGGTAGATCGACTGGTCGTCGTCGCCGACGACCATCACGTTGTCGGGCCGATCCGGCGTCCGCCCGAGCAGCTCGATGAGCTCGATCTGGGCGATGTTGGCGTCCTGGAACTCGTCGATCAGCATGTAACGGAACTGGCGCTGCCATCGCCGGAGGACGTTGGGCCGGGTCTTGAACAGCTTCGTGACGGCGGCGATCTGCTCACCGAAGTCGAGCGCGCCGCGGCGGGCGAGCTCCTGTTCGTAGGCTCGATAGACCGCCGCGAGCTCGGTCAGACGCAGTACTTCGAGGGCGGCGCCGTCCATCACGTAGGTCGCCGCCAGGGCGTCGATCCACGGATGGTCGTTAGGGCTGAAGTGGCCTCGCGCCTGGGCGTAACCCGTGCCGGCGATCGTGCGACGGGCCTCGCGGTCGGCGATCTTGTCGGCGGCGTCGGGCTTGTAGTCCGGCGTCTCGCCGCGCTCTTCGGCGCGTTCGTTCGTCGCGGATCGCCGGCGTAGGCGCCGCGCACGTCGCGAAGTGGCTCGCAGGTTGCCCTGGGTCTCGAGGCGCTCGGCCGCGGCTTCGAAGCTCGCCGTAGCGCGCCTCGAAGACCCGGCGCTCCTCGTCGACGTAGGCGTCGAAATCGTCCGGCGTCACGAGCTCGTCCTTCGCCCGGTTGATGAACTGGACGAAGTTCGGCGTACCATGCCAGTCGCGAGTGGTAGACGAGCGCGAGCTCCGGCCGGATGTCCTTGCAGCAGCAAGACCTGGGCGACCCCGTCGAGGACGTCCGGGCGCGACGGCAGCCCGGCATCGGCCGCGTTCTCGGTCAGGATCCGCTGGCAGAAGCTGTGGAAATTGGTGACGGTCATCCGGGCGCGGTCGCCGGCCCCGACCGCCTGGTCCAAGCCGTTCCTGCAGCTCCTTCGCGGCCTTCACGTTGTAGGTGAGGACCAGGAGCTGCTCGGGCAGCAGGCATCCGTTCGCGGCGTCCGTCTCGAGCAGCCACGCACGCGCTCGACGATGACCCGCGTCTTGCCCGTACCGGCCCCGGCGATGACGACGACCGGCCCTCGCCCCACTCGACGATGCGGCGCTGTTCGGCGGTGAGTCCGGTCGGTGGCGGCGCGATCAAACCGGTTCGCCTCGACGGGTGAGCGCCTTGTAGTGAGTCGTGCAGCTCCAGGTTCCGCGAACCGGATGCCGGCCAGGGTTATGGCACTTGGATCCGTCGGCATTCGGGACACCGCGCCGGACCTTGTGCAGGTGGCGGCGTGCCTGTAGCGACGTATCCGTTGGCGCGTGTCAGTTTCTTGTCGCTGACGAAATCGGCCGCCAGGTTCGCGCGCTCGATCAATGAATGCCCCGCGGCGCTGCCTGAATACCTGTGCCCGTGCCGGGCATCCCGCTAGTCCCTTATTCATCAGGCAGGTTCGATGTCGTCGTCGAAGTATGCCGTCCGTGACGTCGAGCGTGACGAAGTCGCGACTCCCGCGCGCACTCGCCGCAGATCGCCCGGCCGGCGTCGCCCAATGGATCCTCGTCGGGATCGCCATCCAAGGCAGCACCGCACGTCGCGCAGAACTGAGTCCGCTTGGCCACTGATGGCCTCCCCTCCCAGGGCGAAGATCCCGGTCGACCTCCACTCCCGCGTCGTGGACGCCGGTCGTGTCAGCTGTCTGGCGCGACTGCTCGTCCGGCGATCGGTGTCCGGCCTAGGCCGCGTGCTCGCTGGCCTGTTGCGATCGAAGGCCGATCGGGCACGGGATACTTGTCGTCAATGGCGGCGGAGGCCAATCTGCTCCGGTCGGCGACCTTGCCGCAAATCATGGACGGAGACGTGATGGCGTATTAGTGGGTAAATCAGAGTCAGAGTTATGACCAGGAGCGATCGGGCGGATTCATGTGGGCCCCGCTCCTGGACGCTGCTGGGCATCGGTTGGGTCATTGGGAGTCGATGACTCAGGTCCGCCCTGGCGACTCCGTGCTCCATTACGCACACGGAGCGGTGCGCGCCGTCGAAATCGTGCACTCGGTCGCCGAGCTCGAGCTGAAGCCCGCGAGTCTTCCTGATCAATGGGATCGCGACGGTCGCCGGGTCCGAGTGGCCATGACTGACGTGGGGAGCCACCAATTCAACTCGAGGAGATCCCTCTCT
Organism: uncultured Chloroflexia bacterium; assembly: GCA_963849405.1. Lineage (GTDB taxonomy): Bacteria > Chloroflexota > Limnocylindria > Limnocylindrales > CSP1-4 > C-114. The sequence continues at coordinate 488,661 of CAWKHG010000003.1, read as the reverse complement.
CAAGGCGACTAACAGAGCCCGGCGGGCCGTTCAACGTCAAGGGAGGCGTCAAACAGGCATACCTCTTCCCCTTGTCGGAGGCATTCGCGGCCGATTTCTTCTCACGTTTCTGGGGCCGTGCCCCCACTTCGGCTTGAGGGATCGGAGCTAGGCGCCCTCGTATGCCAGAGTGGATTGCGGTCCGCACGCCAAAGGACGGGCACGTCGTCACCTCTAGAGCGCCCTTCAACCCAGCGACCACCGATGCCTTGGTCCGGGCGGCACGCCGGGTTCGTCCAGGTCCGCCTCGACGCTCAGTGGAGCCTCGCTTTTCCATCTACGTGGTGCTGCTTGAGCTCGCCACTGGGAAGTACGGACTCTATGTCGGCCTCACGGGTTTGAGCCCAGAGGAGCGCTTCCTGAACCACAAGGCGGGTCACAAGCCTCCGGTGGGTGCGACGCTATGGGATTGGGCTGCTTCCTGCCCTATACCGGCACCTCAACCCGCTCGACTGGGAGCTCGCAACCAGGCGGAGGTCGACCTCGCCGAGGCTCTGGCCGGGATAGGGATCCGCGTGGAGCAGGGATTCCTCCCCGGCCGAACGGATCCTCCGTCTCCGAGCGTCTGACCCCGTGACCCCTCGCACGCGTCCGCCCGCGCAGGCGCAGTACTGCACGCGCGCGTCGCGCGAATCAATGCGGGGCTTGCCGCGACCAGAGCATGAGGCAGGAGATGCCGGGCCGACATCAAACGACGCTAGCGACAATTCGATCAGGGACGCCGGGGCCACCTTGACGTGCGTGTTCTGCGGACTTGCGATGAGGGCACCGAACGACATCGACGGGACGCCAGTCCATCCGGATTGCTTCACGCGCATGTGCGTCGCCGCCCTGGTCGAGAACGCTTCGACCCGCCGATGGGTCCCCTACCTGGGATGGAGCGAGTGACGCCGCGAGTTGCGATCAAGGAGCCACGAGACTGCAAGGAGGATCGCTGACATGGGAAACAGGTCGGAACACAAGTGTGGGGCGTGCGGGACGAGCTTCGTGGTCGACTCGGGCGGCGGCTTCATGTTCGATCAGCTGCACTGCGAGCAGTGCGGCAAGGTCTGGTCGATCGGCCATCGTGGGAGATGGGTCGACCTCCACCTCGGCTTCATCAAGGGCCTGGACAGGCCGTATGCGGTCGCGCAGGGCGGCCGGCGACGCACGCATCAAGCGAGAGTTCCCGGGGCCGGTCGTCTCGAGTGACGACTATTACCACGGCGTCGAGGCCCTGGCCCCGGCCTGCGAGTGCGGCGGGTCCTTCCGTTACGGCGCCGAGCCGCGGTGTCCGACCTGCCGCTCCACGAGTGAGCAGTGGACCGAAGGCCGGACGTCATGTTCTACGACTGACGTCGAACCGCCACACCGCCGCACACGAAATCTCCATATCCGAGCGCGAGTGTGTGATCCATCAAGCAAGCGGCCCGGATGGTCCGGGCCTCGAGAGATGGAGAGATCACACATGCGCGGATTCTTCGGAGTCCTGTTCTTCGGGCTCGTCGCGATCGTCAGCGGGCTCATCGGCTACCAGGTCGGGCTGAGCTCGACGGTCGGAGCGGCCGAGCGGGTCGTCTACGTCGGCGGCGGAGGCTGGTTCGGGGGCTTCGGCTTCCTGTTCTTCCTCTTCTTCCTGTTCCTGATCTTCTCGTTCGCCGGCCGACGGCGGTGGGGCGGCGGGTACGGCCACTGGGGCCGGCTACGGCCGCGGTCCCTGGGGCGGCCCGACCGGCACCACCGGCCCGGACGCCTCTTCCGACCCGCGTCGCCAGTGGGTCGCGGACATGCACCGGAGCCTCCACGAGGCCGAGGGCACGACCGGCGCCCAGCCGACGAGCCAGCCAAGCTCCGCGGGTTCGACGAACCCACCGAACGCCGGCTGACCTTCCTCCCTCCTCTCGACGCCGGGCGACGACAACCGCCCGGCGTCGCTGCGTCTGCGAGGCGGAGCGTCAGCTCTTGTGCTGGATGATCGACGAGGGCGTTCTTGCCCGGGTCGACGATCCAGGCCATCCAGGCGAAGCCGAAGTCGACCACGCCGTCGATGGTCACCAGGCCCGGCAGGTCGTAGTCCTCGATGACCACGCCGCGGGATCGGATCTCGGCCAGCTCGCGCCTGAAGGTCCTCGACCTCCCAGCCGATCTGGGTCTGGCTGTCGGCGGTGCCCACGGTGCTCGCGGTGACGACCAGCTTGGTGCCCTTGCCGCAGCGGAACTCGATCGCGTGCTCGTTCTCCACGAGGATCTCCAGGCCGAGCTTGTCGTGGTAGAAGGCCCGGGTCTGGCCGAGATCCGTCGATAGCAGGACCGGATGGATCGGTGCGTCGCCCAGCACGTGTGTCTCCTCATCTGCTCCGAGTCGGGCCGAGTGTATGCCCCGTCCCCGGCGGCCCCGATCCAGAGCCCGAAGGCCATCGACCCGCCACACCGGGCACACGAAATCCCCACATCGCGATGCGACGGTGTGACCCATGAAACAGATGCGATCCGGACGAACCGGATCCAGAAACGGAGATCAATCGATGAATCGCAAGGTTCTCGGAGCCGCATTCCTCGGCTTCGTCGCCCTCAAGGCGGCCGGCCGCCACCACGCCATGGCCGGCGGCTACGGCCCCCGGAGCGGGTTCGGCCCGCGCGGCGGGTTCGGCCCAGGCTTCGGCCCAGGCTCCGGCCCCGAGGGTCGCCCCGGCTTCGGGCCGCGCGGCCGCCGCGGCTTCGGCCCCGGTCCCGGCGCCGACGACCCGCGTCGCCAGTGGATCCGCGAGTTCCACCGCAGCCTCCACGAGGCCGATGAGGCCGAGGCCGCAGGCACGACCGCCGGCACGACCCCGGGCACGGACGGCGACGCGCCGTCGACCACCAACCCCGCCACGGCCGGCTGACCGGCCGCTCCTCCCTCCCCCACGCGACGCCGGGCGGCTACCATCGCCCGGCGTCGCCATCTCCCGGAGACCTCATGCGCACGATCCTCGTCGTCGAGGACGAGCCGCAGATCGCGGCGCTCGTCCGCGACTACCTCGAGCACGCCGGCTTCGCCGTCCTCCACGCGGGCGACGGCATGGCCGCCCTCACGATCGCCCGGGTCCGCAAGCCCGACGCGGTGATCCTCGACCTGGGCCTGCCGCAGGTCGACGGCTTCGACGTGGTCCGCACCCTGCGCCACGACTCGATGATCCCGATCGTGATCCTCACCGCCCGCGGCGACGAGACCGACCGGGTGACCGGCCTCGAGCTCGGCGCCGACGACTACGTGGTCAAGCCGTTCAGCCCCAAGGAGCTCGTCGCCCGCGTCCGGGCCGTCCTCCGCCGGGCCGAGAACGCCGCCCGACCGGCCGAGCGGCTCGTCGTCGGCGACCTCGAGCTCGACCTGGGCCGGCATCGGGTCGCCGTGAGTGGCCGGGCCGTCGCGCTGACGCCGACCGAGTTCGAGCTCCTGGCCGCCCTCGCGCGCGAGCCCGGGCGCGTGTTCACGCGCGGGCAGCTCCTCGACGCGGTGCACGGCTTCAGCCTGGAGACGTACGAGCGGGCGATCGACGGGCACATCAAGAACCTGCGCCGCAAGCTCGAGCCGGACGTGGCCGCTCCCCGCTACGTGCTGACGGTCCACGGGGTCGGCTACGCGCTGGCCGAACCGGAGACGGCGTGACCCGACCCGACGACGGTCCGTTCCGCCCGGCGGCCGCGGCCCCATCCCGGCCCGACGACGGCGACGACTGGCGCCGCGCATCGTGGGGCCCGCCCGGACCGTGGGTCCGCGGTCGCGGGCAGTGGGGCCCGCGCGGCGGAGGTCCCGGACATCGCGGCCCGGCCCCGTTCATCGGCTGCGTCCTCATCGCCCTGATCGGCTTCATCGCGTTCGTGACGGCCCTCGCGACGTGGCTGGCCGGCACGCTGCTCGGGATCGTCTCGCCGGGCGCCGGCGCATCGGCCCCCACGACGCTCGTCGTGGCCGGGCTCCTCGTCGTCGGGATCGTCATCGCGTCGCGGGTCTTCGGCGGGTCCGTCCGGCCCGTGATCGAGATCGCCGCCGCCGCCGAACGCCTGGCCGACGGCGAGACCGACGTCCGCGTCGCGGTCCGCGGCACCCGCGCCGTCCGCCGCCTTGGCGCCTCGTTCAACGCGATGGCCGAGCGGCTCGACCGGGCGCGCTCCGACCGCCAGGCGCTCCTGGCCGACGTCACCCACGAGCTGCGGACGCCCCTCCAGGTCATCGCCGGGAGCGTCGAGGCGATGATCGACGGGGTCCATCCGCTCGACGACGCGCACCTCGCCCCGATCCTCGCCGAGATCGCGGTCATGAACCGCCTCCTCGACGACCTGCGGACGGTCTCCCTGGCCGAGTCGGGGGCGCTGCCGCTCCACCGCGAGGAGGTCGATGTCCGGCGGGTCGAGGCCGACGTCGTGGAGGCGCACGCCGCTGCCGCCACCGAGGCGGGGGTCGAGCTGTCGGCCGTGGCCGGCCCCCCGATCGAGCTCGATGCCGACCCGGTCCGGCTCCGCGAGGTGCTGGCGAACCTCGTGGTCAACGCGCGTTCGCCACACGCCCGCCGGCGGCTCGGTGCGGCTGGACGCGCGCGTGGACGGCGCCTGGGTCGAGCTGACGGTGACCGACACGGGCGAGGGCATCGCCCCGGCCGACCTCGAGCGGATCTTCGACCGCTTCCATCGCCGGGCGGGCGGCCGCGCCGACACCGGCCGGAGCGGCCTGGGCCTCACGATCGTCCGCGACCTCGTCGCCGCCCACGGCGGCACGGTCCACGCCGAGTCGGACGGCATCGCGGGCCACGGTTCGACGTTCCGGGTCCGCCTCCCCCGCCGCGACTAGCGGCAATCTCGGCCCTCAGGCTCGCGCGCGGCTCGGGTCGCGCGCGCCGCATTCGTTCATTCGTGAACGGTTCATAGATGAACGGATTTCCTGGGGCGGGACGTCGCCCGCCGCGGACCTAGGCGGTCGCGCTCAGGCCTTCGGCCGGCGCGATGCGGACCCGGTTTCGGCCACTCGCCTTGGCCGCATAGAGCGCGGCATCGGCGGCGCTCAGCCACTCGTCGTCGGTCAGGTCGAGCTGGGCCGGGCCGATGAGCGTCGCGCCGATGCTCACGGAGACGACATCGACCGGCGGATTGGCGGGATGGGGGATCCCGAGGTCCATCACGAGCCGGCGGACGCGTTCGGCGGCCGTGGCCAGTCCCTCCTCCGTGGGCACGGAGATGATCACGAGGAACTCCTCGCCACCCAGGCGGTAGAGCGCATCCTCGGCACGCAACCCGTTCTGGATCGCTGTCACCGTCTGCTGGAGCACGTCGTCGCCCGCGGCGTGCCCGAGGAGGTCGTTCACGGCCTTGAAGTGGTCGAGGTCGATCTCCATGAGGCCGTAGACGAAACCCGACCGCTTGATGTGGGCGCGGACGGCCCGCAGATCCTCATCCAGGCGGCGCCGGTTGCCCGCCCCGGTGAGCGGATCCGTGCGAGCCGTCAGCTCGAGGGCGTGATGAGCCACCTCGAGGGCCGCGCGATCGGTGTCGGATCGGCGGCGCAGGGTCCGGATGCTCTCGAGCTGCACGAAACCGCGGATCTGGGCTCGCATGAGGAGGATGTGCCCGGTCAGGCTCGCACCGAGGGCCACGAGGAGCACGACCACCAGGTCGCCTCGTTCCGCGGCGGTGAACGAGCCTGTCCCGTCGAATACCAGGTACCCGGCGGCCGCGACGCTGTAGGCCAGGAGCCAGCGGGCGTGCATCACCGTGCGCCAGGGAAGCATCAATGCCACGAGCCCCGGGAAGACCAGCAGATAGCCGGCCGTCTGGACCGCGAGGACCGGCGCGGTCAGTCCCGTCGCGACCGTGGAGATCGTCACGCCCATCGTCACGATCCACGCGACGGGCTCCACCTGGCGGCGCAGGCGGCGGGGCACCAGCCACCAGGCCACGATGGCCGATGCGATCGTCGCGAAGCTCATCGCGAGGGCGAGCTCCGAGAAGGCGGTCTGAAGTCCGAGCAGGGCGAATGTGTCGAAGAGGCCGCCGACCACGATGACCAGGTAACCGATCCGGCTCGCCGCCAGCACCCGTCGCCGCTGGACGGCGCGGAACCGCCGGCTTTCGCCGACGACGCGGTACTCGCTCGTGCGGATGCGAGCGCCCAGGTTCGCGAGGGTCCGACGGATCCCGGTGGGCTCGGCGATCGGCGCCGATGCGTGACGTCCGTCGAGGATGCTCTCCGAAGAGTTCACGCACGGACCGTACGCCCGTGGCGCCCGCGCGTCCTCGGGCCTTTGGTCATAGGCGGACCGGCCCGTTCGGCCGGCGGCAAACCTACTGCTGGTAGCGCTCCACGACTTCGGGCGGGCGCAGCTTGGCGGCCTCCGGGTCGAGACCCGCCGCGCGGCGCGCCTCGCGCTGGTGCAGCAGGTCGTAGCACCGATCGAGCGCGACCTTGATCTCCTCGAGCCGTTCGGTCGCCTCGGCCGTCAGGCCACCACCGTCGGCGGCCGAGCCGTACAGCTGCTCCTCCTCGGCCGAGAGGGCGTTGATCGTCGCGAAGATGTCGGGATCGGGCATGCGTGACTCCTGCGGGGAGGACCAAACCTTACGCTGAATGCGCCTCAGCTGGCGTTGATCGGCTGCTGCGCGTCGGCGGTCGTCGCCGACGACGACGCATCGGCCGCCGGCGCGGCCGGCAACCCGCGCAGGAGCGTGACCGCCCCGAGCGCCTCGATCGTGGCCCGCGCCTCCTGCGCGATCGCGGCGGCATCGTCGGCCTCGGGAGCCACCAGCGCCCGGGCGCGCAGGCTGAGCGCCAGGTCGAAGCGGATGCCCTCGGACCGGAAGGTCTCGGTGGCGCGATCCATGACGCTGAGGCCATCCAGGTCACCTTGGAGGACCCGGAGCCCGCCGGCGACCACGTCGGCCCTGATGCGGTTGAGCCTGCCCGCGTCCATGCCGCTGCGGGCGACCTCCACGATCTCCTCCAGAGACGTGACGTCACCCCGCTCCAGGGCGGCCGCGCCCATCACCAGGTAGTCCGCGCCCCGAACGCCCAGGTCGATGGCCCGGTGGCGCAGCTCGCGGGACAGGCGCATGACCTCGTCGAGGTCACCCTCGGCGAACGCGAGGTGGTGCCGGACCTCGAGGAGGCTCAGCAGCATCTGCGGGTCGAGCAGGTCCGGAAATTGAGCCATGTATCGATCGACGATCTCATGCGCGTCGGCCCGCCGGCCACGGTAGCTCCTGAGCACGGCCAGGACGCCCGGCACGGTGAAGTCCCACGCACTCGCCCAGTCGGCGAGGACGTCGAGCTCGGCGGCGATCTCTTCGATCCAGTCCCATTCACCCAGGAGGAGGGCGCAATCGCTGGCGTTACCCGCCAGCGAGCCTGCAAATCCGATGTATCCCCGCTCACGAGCCCGGCGGGACCCGGTCTCTGCGACTTCGTACGCCTCCGCCGGCCATTCCCCCGAACCCCAGGCGGACAGGTTCATCCTGGTCCGCAGCTCGGCGAGGATGAAGCCTTCGCGTTCGGCGAAGGAGAGGGCTCCCCGCAGCAGGGCCACCGCCTCGAGCGCGCGTCCATCGGCACCGATCGCCCAGCCGCGACTGGGCAGCAGCTCGGCAACGACCTCCCGCAGGTCGGCTCGGTCGGCGATGGGCAGGATCTGCTCGATGAGCGCGAGGGCGGCCTTGGGATGGCCGCTCATCAGCTGGGCCCGGGCGAGCTCGGCCGCCAGGCGGATCCCGTCAGGGTCGTCGTCGTCGAGGGTCGCCGAGGGCACCGCGGACGCGCTCGGCCTCCGTCACGGCAGCCCCGGGTTGCCGTTCGCGATGAGGGCGGCGGTCAGGAGCGTGCCCGCCCGAGCCGCGAGGCCGGGCTCCTGCCTGGCGAGGCGCTCCTCCACGAGCGCCCGCGCCATGGCTTCGGTCTCCTCGAACCGGCCGGCGCCGGCCGAGCGCCTGGGCGCGGGCTTCGAGCAGCCTGAGCCGGGCGTCATCGTCCGTGGCCAGCGACACGGCGTCGGCCAGGTACCGGGCGGCGCTCGCGTGGGCTCCGATCGCGCTCGACCGCGCGGCGGCGGCCTCGAGGGCGGCGGTCGTCTGGGCCGTCAATGCGGCCCGATCCTTGTCGTCCGACGCGCTCTGCAGCGCGCTCAGGTAGTGGCTGGCGACGACGCCTGCCAGCTCCTCGCTCCGTGCCTCCCCGAAGTGCTGTGCCGCGGCGAGATGGAGGGCCAGCCGGTCGCGCCGGGACAGGCGGCCGTAGGCGACCTCCCGAAGGACGCCCTGGACGAACCGGTACTGGCCCCGCTCCGGCGACAGCGGGTCGTCATCGAGGAGCAGCACGTCCCGGTCGATGAGGGCCTCGGTGAGGCGATCGACGTCCGAGGGCGACTGACGAAGGAGCCCGACGAGACCGTCCGCGGTGAAGCTGACGCCGAGGACGGCCGCCACGCCGACGAGCTCACGGGACGGCGCATCGAGGGCGTCGAGGCGTGCGCCGAGGAGCGACTGGAGGGAGTCGGGGACGGCCAGGGGTCCGAGGTCGCTTGGCCAGGCGGAACCGCCCGCCGCTCTCCGTCAGCCGCCCCTGGTCGAGGAGCATCCGCACGGTCTCCACCGCGTACAGCGGGATGCCGGCGGCACGGTCGCGGATGGCCCGCAGGGCCTCGGGCGGGATGCCCGGCACGAGCCCGAGCAGCAGCATGTCCATCTCGTCGTCGCTCAGCGGCGAGAGGTCGAGCCGCGTGTGGTTGCGCACCGTGGCGCCGAACGTCGGCCGCTCGTCGAGGAGCTCCGGGCGGGTGAGGACGACGGCCATGATCGGGCGGTTGCGGGCCGAATCGAGCAGGCCCTCGATGAAGTCGATGAGGCCCGGATCGGCCCACTGGAGATCTTCGAAGACGAGGACGGTGGGTCCGCGATCGGCGATCCGCTCGAACAACGTGCGCCACGCGGCGGTGAGCTCCTCCGCGTTCCCGGCGACCGGCCCGCCCAGGCCGAGGAGCGCCGCGAGCTGGGGCTCCACGCGCGCCCGCTCGGCCGCGTCGACGAGGTATTCCTCCGCCATCGCGGCGAGCTTGGTCCGGGCGACCTCCCCGGCGTCCGATTCGGCGATCCGGGCGCGGCCGCGGACCATCTCGGCCAGGGCCCAGAACGCGATGCCCTCGCCGTAGGCGGGCGACCGGCCCTGGTGCCAGTACACGGCATCGACCACGCCGTCGACGTACTTCTCGAGCTCCCAGGCGAGCCGGCTCTTGCCGATGCCCGCGATGCCGAGGATCGAGACGAGCCGCGCCCGCTTGTCGCGGGCCATGGTGTTGAGCAGGTCCTTGAGCAGGCGCAGCTCGTCGTCGCGGCCGACGAACGGGGCCTCGAGCCGGGCGGACCGGCCGTATCCGCCGCGCCCGGCCACGATCCGGACGGCTTGCCAGGCGGGCACCGGCAGCGGCTTGCCCTTGAGGTCCTGCTCGCCGACCGGTTCGTAGACGATCGCCGACTCGGAGGCCTTGACGGTCGCCTCGCCGACGAGCACGGCCCCGGCGGGGCGATCGACTGGAGGCGGGACGCCGTGTTGACGAGGTCGCCGGCGACCATGCCCTGGCCGTCGGCCGAGACGGTCACCGCCGCCTCGCCGGTCATCACCGCAGCGCGCGCCTGCAGCGGGGAGCCATCCGGGGTGTGCAGGAGACGCACGGCGTCGAGCAGGTCGACGGCGGCCCGAACGGCATCGCTCGGCATCGTCCTCGTGGGTGACCGGGCGTGCCCCACACGGCCATGACCGCGTCGCCGATGAACTTCTCGATCGTGCCGCCATACCGGGCGATCTGCTCCCGGGCGACCGCGAAGTAGCCGTCCAGGAACTCCCGGACCGCCTCCGGGTCGCGGTCGTGGGAGAGCGCGGTGAAGCCGACGAGGTCGACGAACAGGACGCTGACGACTCGCCGCTCCGTGGCGCCGCTGGCGGCCGTCTGGTCGGAGCGGCGCGAGCCTGGTGGCGCGGTCGCCGTGGCGCTCGCCTGGTCGGCGCCGCCGGGCAGCGGACCGCCACACGAGCCGCAGAAGCGGTCGCCCGGTTCCGCGACGGTCCCGCAGGCGGGGCAGCTCTCGGCGAGGGCGGCGCCGCACGTTCCGCAGAACTTTCGTCCCGCGCGGTTCTCCGTCCCGCATCGCTCGCAGATCATCAGGTGACGCATCGTCGCATCCATCGGAGCGGTTTGTCAGCACGTCGCTCGTCGTCGGCGGTGATTTGACACGCGCCGTTGCGCTAAGGTCGGCCCGATGAGGGCTCCATGGCTGACGGCATCTTCCGGGTCGCGCTGGCCGACGGGTCGGTGCGCCTCGCGGTGGGCGACCCGTACGAGGGGCCGCGCCGGCTGGTCGCGCCGTCGATGACGATCGCCCAGGCGCTGGGCGCCGGCTCGCACGACCTCAACCAGCTCCTGGAGGAGGCGACGAGCGACGGGCCGATCTCCGGCGACGTGCGCGGATCCTCGCCCCGGTGGATTCGCAGGAGATCTGGGCGGCCGGGGTGACCTACCGCCGCTCGCGCGACGCGCGCAAGGACGAGTCGGCCAGCGCCGACGTCTACGACACAGGTGTACGTCGCCGAGCGGCCGGAGCTGTTCTTCAAGTCGCCGGCGTGGCGCGTCCGGGCCCCGGCGAGCCGATCGGCGTCCGTGCCGACTCCGCCTGGAACGTGCCCGAGCCCGAGCTCGGCGTCGTCGTGGCCTCGGACGGGTCGATCGCCGGCTTCGTCATCGGCAACGACGTGTCCTCCCGGTCGATCGAGGGCGAGAACCCGCTCTACCTGCCCCAGGCCAAGTTCTACGACGGCGCGTGCGCCCTGGGGCCGTGCCTCGTGCCCGCCGACCAGGTCCCGCTGCCGCTCGGCGATCCAGCTGACGATCGAGCGCGACGGCGCGACCGAGTTCACGGGTTCGACGTCCACCGCGGAGATCACCCGCAGCCTCGAGGAGCTCGTCGAGTACCTCACCCGGGCGCTCGCCATTCCCGACGGCGCGGTGCTCCTCACCGGGACGGGGATCGTGCCCGCGGCGCCGTTCACGCTGCTCCCCGGGGACGTGGTGCGGATCGAGATCGACGGCCTGGGCATCCTCGAGAACCCGGTGGCGAGCGTCGGCAGCCCGGGGCCCGCCACCGACCTGAGCCGGCGACAGCGCGAACCCGCCGATCTGTGCGATGGTTGCTCGCGCAACCGAAGCGCGCCCCAGCGCCAGAGCCCGAGGATCCCGCGATGACCGACTACGCCGACTTTACGAAGAACCTGATGGCCGACATCCGCGCCAATGGCCGCCCCGCGAGTGGCTACTTCGAGGGGAAGCCCGTCCTGATCCTCACGACGACCGGGGCGAAGAGCGGTCAACCGAGGGAAGCCGTCATCACCTTCACGCGCGACGGCGACGACTACATCGTGGTCGGGTCGAAGAGCGGCGAGCCCGAGGATCCGGCCTGGTTCACGAACCTCCGGGCGAACCCGGACGTGACGGTGGAGGCCGACGGCAAGAAGTTCCAGGCCCGCGCGACGGTGGCGGAAGGCGCCGACCGCGATGCGCTCTGGGACCGCCACGTGGCGGAACACCCGCAGTTCGGCGAATACCCCTCGAAGACCGACCCGCGTCATCCCGATCGCCCGGCTCCACCCGCTCGCCTGACCGGTTCCCGGCTCGTCGGCCGAGCACAGCGGGCGTACCATCGGGGCATGCCCGAGGAAGTGGTCCCCGCCGCCCAGGACGATGCCGCCCCACCGAGGCCGCCCATCCCGAGGCCGACCAACAGTCCTGATGTGGCGCTGCGCTCCTCACCGGCGAGGATCCTTCGCTCCTCAAGGTCCGCCGGATGTGGCAGCGCATCCCGGCCTCGCCCCGCTGCAAGGTCTGCGCATCGCCATTCCACGGCATCGGTGGCGCGGCCGCGCGCTCTCTTCTGGCACGGCCCGATGCGGGACAACCCGCTGCTCTGCAAGGCCTGCTTCGGCGAGCTGGCCAAGCATCCCGGCGGCGCCGAGCTCGAGATCACGGTCCTGTTCGCGGACGTCCGCGGCTCGACCGGGCTGGCCGAGCGCATCTCGGCCGGGCGCGTTCCGTGGCCTGCTCCAGGACTGTCGCGGCCTACCGCCAACCGCGCCGCCGACCCTAGCGGGCGGCCGCCACGCGCTTGCGCCGGGGATCGGGGACCAGTCGCGGCCGAGGCAGGACCTCCGATGCGAGCGCCACGGACGTCTCCGCGACCCAGTCCCTCATGGTCTCGGGCGCCTGGGGTCGGGCGAAGAGATAGCCCTGGCCCTTGTCGCAGGTCGAAGCGGTCACGAGATCGCGCTGGACGGCCCGTTCGATGCCCTCGGCGATGATCTCCAGGCCGAGGGAGCGCCCAAGCTGGACGATCCCGCCGAACAGGGCCTCGCCCTCGGGCGTCTCGATCTCGTTCGTGAACTCCAGGTCGATCTTGAGGATGTCGATCGGGAACCGGCGCAGGTAGCTCAGCGATGAGTAGCCCGTCCCGAAGTCGTCGATCGCGAGGCGGACCCCGACCGCCTTGAGCTGGCGGAGCATCGCCTCCGCGGCGGGCTCGGCGACGAGGACCGACTCGGTCACCTCGAGGATCAGCGACGCGGGCTCACGCCGGACCTGCGGAGGGCCCGCCGGACGTGATCGGCCAGGCCGGCGTCCTGGAGCTGTCGGCCGGACACGTTCACGGCCAGGCCGAGGCCGGGGTTGTCCACCTGCCAGGCGCTGAGCTGGGCGCACGCGGTCTCGAGGACCCAGGCACCGATGTCGATGATCGCGCCCGCTCTCCTCCGCGATCGCGATGAACGCCGCCGGATTGAGGAGGCCACGCTCGGGATGCTGCCAGCGGACGAGTGCCTCGACGGACGTCACGACGCCGGACCGCAGGTGGACGATCGGCTGGTAGTGCAGGCGCAGCTCGCCGCGCGCCACGACGCCGCGCAGGTCCGCGCGCAGCCGGGTACCCACGTCCGAGGCGATCCGCTCGGCGACCTCGTACATCCGGTAGCGGCCCTTGCCCGACTGCTTCGCCCGGTACATGGCGAAGTCCGCGTTGCGGATGAGGCTGTCCGGGTCCATGCCCGTGGAGCGCACCGCGACACCGACGCTCACCGAGACGCGGACCTGCCGCTCGGTGGTCTCGATCGGGCGGTTGAACGCGCGGACCACGCGTGCGGCGATCGCGCGGACCTTGCGCAGGTCCGGCACGTCCTCGACGAGCACGCCGAACTCGTCGCCCGAGAGGCGGGCCACGGTGTCGGCCGGGCGCAGGAGCTCCCTGAGCCGAACGGCGACCCCGGTGAGCACCTGGTCACCGACGTCGTGCCCGTAGCGATCGTTGATGAGCTTGAAGTCGTCGATGTCGATGAAGAGGACGGCCGAGCGCTGGTCGTCCTCGCCGACGCGTCGCGCCAGGGCGTGCTCGACGCGGTCGCCGAACAGCTCGCGGTTGGGCAGGCTCGTCAGGGCGTCGTAGAACGCCTGGTGGCGGATCTGGGCGTAGAGCCGGGCGTTCTCGAACAGGATCCCGGCCTCGTTGGCCATCGTCTGGGCGATCGCGATCTGGCGATCCGACAGGGCGGTGCCGCTCCGTGACATGAGCTCCACGGTGCCGGTCGCCTGGCCGTTCAGGATCATCGGGATCTGGAACATGAGGCGGCCGCCCATGTCGACCAGGAAGCGGACCTCGCTGCTGTCCGCTCGGCGTCGATCGCGTCGATCGACCGACACCTTCTGCGAGGCGAGCACCGCGCGCGGTCTCCGGGTATTCCGCGAGTGGATAGACGTCCAGGAGCAGGTCCTTCCGGTCCGGACGGGTAGTAGCCCACGGTCCGGACGAGGTCGCGCGGCACGGGTCCCAGGCGTAGATCCCGCAATCGTCGAAGCCCACGGCCTGGGCGAGATGGCTGGCGATGAGATCGCCCACCGAATGGCTGTCGAAGGCCGCCGCGACCTCGCGACCCATCGCGACCACGCTCTCGAGCTCGCGGGTGCGCTCGGCGACCTCCGCGTACAGCGTCCGCGTCGATTCCTCGGCGATCTGCTCGGCCTCCCGGCGGGCACGGCGCTCGCGGGCGAGGCGCTCCTTCAGGCGCTCGACCTCAGTCTTCAACGCGGACCCTCGAGCAGGTCGAAGAGGATGCCCTTCACGGCGCGTCGCTCCGGTGGACATGGACATGCACCCTCCGATGATGGGGCCGTGTTGCCCTGCGGCAACGCTGCCCACGGTCCTGTCCGCGGCGGGGAATGGTCCTAGGGCGCCGTCCCGCGAACGACCCGGCCGGCCTGGACGACGAGCGCGATCCGGTCCGGATCGGCGAGGACGGCGGGCTCGGCCAGGGGGTCGCCGTCGACCACCAGGAGGTCGGCGGCCTTGCCGACGGCGATGACCCCGATGTCGTCGAGGCCGAGGGCGCGGGCCGAACCCGACGTCGCGGCGACGATGGCCTGGCCGGCGGTGAGGCCCGCCTCGACCATCCGGACGAGCTCCGCCGGCGTTGGCGCCCGGCGGTCCGCTGTCGTAGCCCATCGCCAGCACCACGCCCGCGTCGCGGGCGGCCAGGATCGTCCGCTGCGCCTCCACCTGCTGGCGCTCCGCCTGGACGACGAGCGACGGGGCGAAGTCGGCCTTGAAGCGTTCCGCGAGGTCGTGGAACGTGGAGAGGGTCGGCACGAGCACGATCCCCTGCTTGGCCATCCGGTCGAGGAGCTTCGGCGCCCGGTGCAGGCTCAGGCCGTGCTCGATCGTGTCCACGCCGGCCTCGATCGCCAGGCGTGCGCCGTCAAGCCCCTCGGCGTGGGCGGCCACCCGCACGCCCATCCGGTGGGCCTCGTCCACCACGGCCGCGATCTCCTCCGCGGTGACCTGCGCCCGCTCCGGGTCCTCGCGCGTCACCGACCGGGCGCCGGTGGCCATGATCTTGATGAAGTCGGCGCCGCGACGGAGCTGCGCCCGGACCGCCTTGCGCATCTCCCACGGCCCGTCGGCCTCCTCGTACATCGTCCCGAAGATCCGGCCGCCGGGCGAGGTGGCCGAGATGATCCGGGCGCAGGACAGGATCCGCGGGCCCTCCACCAGGCCGAGCCGGACCGCCTCGCGCAGGGTGATCGCCTCGTCGTCGGGGGCGCCGACGTCGCGGACCGTCGTGATACCGGATCTCAGGAAGGCGCGGGCGGCCTTGGCCAGGACGAACCAGCGCAGCGCCTCGGCCCGTGGCTCGTCACCGTGGAGCGCCGCCGACGGCCCGAATCCCGGGCTCCGCTCGGTGTCGCTGAGGACGTGGGCGTGGGCGTCGATGAGCCCGGGCAGGACGCTCTTGCCGGCCAGGTCGAGTGCGTCCGGCGGCATGGTCGCGCCGTCGGTGGACTCGACCGCGGCGATGACGCCGGCGTGCATGCGCAGGACGGCCCGCTCGACCGGCGGCCCGCCCGTCCCGTCGATCAGGCGGCAGTCCCACAGGACCAGGTCGGGGATCGGCTCGGGGCCCGTTTCCACGTGGCGATCGTAGCGCGGCGCGCGACGGGTCGAAGCGGGCATTACAGCCTGATTGCAATCGGGGCCGGGCCATTGAGACGGGCGTGGGACGCGTGTACGTTCCCGCACAGCCGTTGCTGTCGGCCGACTGGCGGAGGTGGGTCCTGAGTCGCGCGCGCCCGCGTTTCGTCGGGTATGTCCTTGCCGTCGTGGCGGTCGCTGCCACGACGATGTTCCGATTCATCGCCGAACCCGCGTTCGCGGGACGCGGTGGCTTCGTCGCGTTCATCCTGCCCGTGGCCTTAGCCGCCTGGGCCGGTGGGCTGGGCCCCGGGCTGCTGGCGACGGCGCTGGCGTTGCCCGTCGGGTTCTTCATCTTCGTGTCGCCGATCGGGTCCGCCCAGCCGCCGACGATCGGCGATGCGACGTACGCGATCACGTTCGCGGTCGCCGGGGTCGTGGTCTCGGCACTCGCGTCGGGGCTGCGGAGTGGCCGGGAGCGCGCCGAGCGGAACGCCTTCCGGGCGGAGCGCATGCAGGCCCTGGCCGCCGCCCTGTCGGCCAACCTCACGGCCGCCGAGGCCGCGCAGGCCGTCCTCCGCGAGGGGATCCATGCCCTTGGTGCCGGGCGCGGGGTGATCGCCACCGTGGACCCAGATGGCGAGACGCTCACGACCGTTGCGTCGATCGGGTTCGACACGACCGGCTGGGAGCGGTTCCAGCGTTTCCGGGTGGATGCCGACTACCCGTTGAGCGAGGCGGTCCGCCTGGACGAACCGATCATCATCGAGGGCACGGAAGAGATGAAGGCGCGCTATCCCGCCCTCGGTCCGGACATCCACGCGGGCGGTCCCGCGGTCGTCGTCCCGCTGCTCGACGAATCGCGGCGGATCGGCGGGCTGTACTACCGGTTCGCGGAGTCGCAGACGTTCACCTGGGGGGATCGGGCCTACCTGCTGGCGCTCGGCCGGTTGTGCGCGGCCGCGCTCGAACGGGCTCGGCTGCACGACCTCGAGGTCCGCGCGGCGGACCGCACGACGTTCCTCGCCGAGGCGACCGCGATGTTGACCGCATCGCTGGACTTCGAGGACACGGTCGACAAGGTCGCGGCGCTGACCGTGCCGGGCCTGGCCGACTACTGCACGATCCATCTCCTGGAGGCGGATGACACGATCCGGACCCTGGCCATCGCGTCCGTGCCGGCCCACCTCGACGCCGCGCGCCACCTGCTGGAGGTGTCACCGCCCGGGATCGCCGACCCGGCCGGGATCGGGGCCGTGGTCCGCGAAGGCGAGGCGCTGCTGATCCCGGAGATCACCGACGAGATGCTCCGGGCAGGCATCCAGGACCCGGTCGTGCTCGAGGCGACGCTGGCCCTGGAGATCGGCAGCCACCTGAGCGTGCCGCTGATCGTGGGCGGGCGGACGATCGGGGCGCTGGCCCTCACCAGCACCCGGACGTCCGGCCGCAGGTACGACGCGGAGGACATGACCCTCGCCAGGGAGATGGCCTCCCGGGCCGCCTCGGCGATCGAGAACGCGCGGCTCTATTCGTCGCTCGTGGCGCGCGAGGCCCAGCAGGCGTCGGTGGCCCGGCTCGGCCAGCTGGCGCTCGCGGAGCAGGGCACGGAGCGACTGTTCGACGCGACGATGCTGGAGCTCACGACGGTCCTCGGAGTACCGTTCGCCCAGCTGCTCAAGATCGAGCCCGACGGTCAACGGCTGCGACTCGTCGCCGGAGTGGGCTGGGAGCCGGGGCTGGTCGGCGCGACCCTCGTGTCGGCAGGTCTCGAGTCCCAGGCCGGGTACACCCTCGTCGTCGATGAGCCGGTCGTCGTCGACCACCTCCCGTCCGAGACCCGCTTCCAGCCGCCTCCGCTGCTCATGGACCATGGAGTCATCAGCGGGATGACCGTCTCGATCGTGGGTGCCGCCGGGCCATGGGGCGTCCTGGGGGTCCATGCGACGCGGCGCCGGGCGTTCACCCTGGACGACACGATCTTCCTCATGACGGTGAGCAACGTCCTCGCCGGCGCCGTCGAACGCCAGCGTCGGCTCGACGATGAGCGCCAGGCGCAGGACATCAATCGCGCGTTCATCGGGGTCGTGTCGCATGAGCTCCGGACGCCGATCACGACGATCTACGGCGGGGCCAAGATGCTCAGCCGGACGGAGCTCTCGGACGCCGATCGGGCCGACCTCATCGCGGATGTCGAAGGCGACGCCGAGCGCCTCTACCGGCTCACCGAGGACCTGCTCGTCCTGACCCGCCTCGAACGCCACGACCTCGAGGTGGGCAAGGAGCCGGTGCTCCTCAGCCGGCTCGCCGAGCGGGTCATCGCGTCGGAGCGGAAGCGCTGGCCGCTCGTCGACGTGAGCCTGAGCGTGGCGTCGGTCGTGCCGCCCGTCGAGGGCGAGGACAACTACGTCGAGCAGGTCCTGCGCAACCTCGTGGGCAACGCCGCCAAGTACAGCCCGGCCGGCGGGGTCGTCGAGGTCACCGTGGAGCAATCCGGCGAGGAGACCGTCGTGCGCGTGGTCGACCGCGGACCCGGGATCCACGGCGAGGACCCCGACCGCCTCTTCTCGCTGTTCTACCGGGCGCCGGCGACGGCGACCCAGGCCAGCGGGGCGGGGATCGGCCTCTTCGTGAGCCGGCAGCTGGTCCTCGCGATGGGCGGCCGCCTGTGGGCGCGGGCGCGCGAGGGCGGCGGCTCGGAGTTCGGGTTCGCGCTCCGCCGCTACGCGGACGACGAGCTCGCGGGGCCCGGCGATCTCGCGAGCGAGGATGCGACATCGGACGCAGGGGCGCCGGCGGCCCGCTGACGGAGCTCGGAGCGACACGATGGCCCCAAGCCGACGACCCCAGATACGGGCGATCCCGGCCGGCGACGAGACCTGGGTGGCCATCGTCCACCACGTCGCCGATACCGCCGACTCGGCGCCGGCGCTCGAGAACAGCCTCCGCCGGCGCTACCCGGACGCGGTGGTGGTGGTGAGCGGACTCGAAGGCGTCACCCAGCCGGTCTGGACTGTGTACCGGCGAAGACGCTGGCGGCGGTAACCGGCGCGCCGAAGCCGGTGCCTGCGGGAGCGGGAGCTGCCGCCGCGTGTCCAGTCTTGCGATGTCTGCGCAACGCCGGAACCCGTCCTTGCCGGACGACCGTGAACCTCGCGTCTGCTGAACTTCTGTCGGCGATCCCGCCCCGTCGACCCAGGAGGATTCTATGAACGCGCTCACGCTGCTCACCGACGACCACAAGAAGATGCGGACGCTGCTCGACCAGCTCGAATCGACGACCGAGCGCGGCGTCAAGACCCGCACGCAGCTCTTCGCGGAGATCAAGGGCGAACTCATGGTCCACGAGGCCATCGAGGAGGAGATCTTCTACCCGGAGCTGAAGGCCCATCCCAAGGCGAGGGACATCGTCCTCGAGGGGTACCAGGAGCACCACGTGGTCGATCTCCTCATGGGCGAGCTCGAGGCCCTCCCGGTCGACGCCGAGTCCTGGGGCGCGAAGGCGATCGTCATGAAGGAGAACGTCGAGCACCACATGGAAGAGGAAGAGGGCGACATGTTCAAGAAGGCCCGCCAGGTCTTCGACGACGCGGAGCTCGAGGACCTCGGCGACCGGATGATGAAGCGCAAGGAACAGGCCGCGGCCGAGATCGGGCTCGCTCTCACCCGGTGACATGACCGCTGATCGGGCGGGGGAACGGCACCCGGCGTTCGAGCGCCGGCTCGCGGCGGAGGCCTTCGGGACATTCGCCCTGGTCTTCGTCGCGGCCGGCGCCGACACGTTCGCGCGGGTGAGCGGCGGCGAGGTCTCGGTCCTCGGCCGTGCCGTGGCGCCCGCACTGATGGTCGCCGCGCTGATCTGGGCGATCGGCGACGTCTCCGGCGCGCACTTCAATCCGGCCGTGACGCTGGCGTTCGCGGCCAAGCGCCTCTTTCCCGTCGCGCGCGTCGTCCCCTATTGGATGGCGCAGCTCGTTGGCGCGGTCGTCGCCGCCGGGCTGCTCCGGCTCCTGTTCGGGGAGGCTTCGGAGGCGGGTGTCTCCGCTCCCCACGTGCCAGCCCCCACGGCGCTCATCCTCGAGGTGATCCTGACGCTCCTGCTCGTGACTGTGATCCTGGGGACTGCCGACCGTTCGAACGTGGTCGGACCGGATGCCGCCATGGCGGTCGGGGCGACCATCGCGCTGTGCGGGCTCATCGCGCTGCCGATCGAAGGAGCCTCCATGAATCCTGCGCGGTCCCTCGGGCCGGCCATCGTCGCCGGGGATCTCGGTGACGTCGGGATCTACGTCATCGGACCCGTTCTTGGGGCGCTCGCAGGAGCGCTTCTGACGTGGATCCTCCATGGCCCGACGGAAGCGGATGGCAAGGCGAGGGAGGCGGCGGCCGGAGAGTGACTGGAAATCGGTCGCAGCGGCTCAGGCGACGATCCGAGTGAGCAACCGTAGTCGGCTCACTCCCGGGGTTATCGGGAACGTCGAACCAGCTGGCGGCTGACCTCTTAGAGCCAGCGGCGCGCCCTGGCTACCACCACGATGAGGACCGCGAGCACAACGACGCCTCCGACGACCAGCCAGAAGCTCATGGCACTGTCCTTGTCGAGGGGTACGCTCACATTCATCCCGAGCAAGCCCGCGATGAGTGACCCCGGCAGCAGCAGTACGGTCGTCACGGCCAGGATCTTCATGATGTCGTTGGTCCGCTGAGCCGTCCGCGTCATGAACACATCGAACGAGCCGATCAGGGCTTCTCGGCTGTCCTCCACGGCGGCGATGGCTGCGTCGAAGCGCGTCCCCACCGCGCGCAGGGCATCCCTTCCCGCTTCGTCTTCGACCAGTTGCTCGATACCAGGCTGCGCCAGGGACGCGAAGACGTCCCGATGGGCCGTGAGGGCCCGGCGCAGGCGCCCGACGCGTCGACGGAGTGCCACGAGGTCTTCGAGAAGGTCGTCCCGGGCCTCGTGGACCAGCGATCGCGCATCGAGGTCGTCGATCTGGTCCTCGATGCGATCGACGGCAGTGAAATAGCTCGTCACGGCGCCATCGAACAGCAACGCGACGAAGGCTGCCGACTCGAGTGCGCCGACGCTGGCGTCGGCGTCGATCCGTGTGTCGATGTCGTCGAGGAATGCGATCGGCTCCGTGTGCCGCGTGACCACGACATTGTTGGTGCCGGCAACGACGTCGAGCCATGACAACCGGGAACCGGCGCCCTTGGCGGGTTCGGCTGCCACGCGCGCATGGAAGTACGAGCCGTGGATCGAGATGGTCGGGCCTTCATCAGGGTGCTCGAGGGCTTCGCGTGTCCGAGGATCGAGCTCGAACCGGTCGGCGAGGCGGGACGATTCTGATGCGGGGAGTGTTCCGAGGACATCGATCCAGAGCAGCTGGCGGTCGTCCGGGCGCTCTGCGAGTGCTTCGTCGAACGTCAGGATCACGTCCGTCCTGTCGGCATCGAACCGGCGTACCCGGATCGGACTGGATTCCCCAGTGGCCTCATCCTGCCGCGATGAACGGCTCCGCACGGCGCGATCGCCCTCAGGCGGCCGTTTCTTCGGTCTGGTCTTGGGAGGCGTCTTCATAGTCACGTCTCTCGCCCGGGCGCACCGTGCAAGCCGGTCGTGGACCGATGCTGATCGAACGGGCGCTGAGAGACGAGGTTGGCCGACGGAGTGGTCGAGGAGAACCTTGCGACAGGCGCGAGTGCCTGACAACGGCATTGCGATGCCGACGGGTGACAACGCCCCGTTGCCAAACCCGGGAGCGCCGGGAACTACGCTGCTTCGCTCACCGGGGGCCACGGCAGTGCCCGTACGCACCGACTCTGCAAGCGACGCATAGCTGGCCGCGACCGGCCGTCGAGCCCGGGCCAGATCTACGAGCCCGAAGCTATTCACGGTTCCGTTGGCCTCGCGCATGCAGGTGTCCCAGTCGATCTGGTCCGTGAGGCTGTACCAGCAGAATCCGTTCATGGGTATGCCCCGCGCCCGCAGCCTCACGGTGTCGTCCCACAGCTCAGCCCAGCCAATCCTCGGCGCGCTCGGCCACGTTGTTCGTTTCGGCCAGGATCATCGGGAGCCCGTAGCGGTCGTAGTACGCGGTCGCCAGCGCGGCCAGGCCCCTGCGAGGAGCCGGGCTCTGCGTGCCGTCGCCATTCACGAAGTGCTCATTCATCTCGTAGTAGTCGAGCCCCACGATGCACCCGGCGTCGGACCCATGGCGCTCGAACCAGCGAAGGCGCGCGGCCGTCAGGCCCGAAGCGAGCAACCAGGTGCGCATGCTGCCTGTGATCGGGCGACCGTACGCAAGGTCGAAGCCCAGATAGCCGCGCTCCTGCCGGAACGCAGCGTCGGCGGCCGAATCATCGTGGCTGGGCCGGAACGATTCGCAGGCATCGCTCTGAAGGAACATGGCATCGGATCGCCGCCCGCGGATGGCCTCCATCGCCAGGACCGCACAGGTCGTCGCGTTGTCCAAGGCTCGGACGAACGACCTGGGTGACGCCAATCGTTCGTTCCACCAACCAAGGCCCGCCGAAAAATGCGCGGTGATGAAGGGCTCGTTCACGGGCGTGTACCAGCGGACCCATGGGTAGCGGTCCGCGAACGCCTCGACGTACGCGATGAAGCGAGCCGGCAAGCGTGGGTCATCGAATCCGGACAGATCGTCCGGCACCGCGAAATGAAGAAGGTCCGCGATCGGCTCGAGCCCTCGGTCGCGAAGCGCCGTGAGCGCGCGGTCGGTCCAGGCCCAGTCGAATGCCGCGGGATCGTGGGCGACCACATGGAACGGGATGCCGTAGCGGACGTGGGTGATCCCCAGATCTGCGGCGATGTCGAAGTCCTCCTCGAACCGGTTCCAGTGGTCCGTGAGGAGTAGTTGGTCGCGCCGAAGTCCTCCGGCGATCCGCGGCGCCGAACATTCGAACCCAGTCGCGACGATGAAGTCTTCCACCCCTACCTCTCGGTGCATGGCACGCAGCCCAAGGTACAGGCGCCTGCGCCCGCGGCTATGACCCTTTCGGCCCATCGAGCCTCTGCAAGAGGAGCGCAACGAAACGTCCGTGACGCCTGCGTCCGGGCGAAACGGCGGGTCCGCCAGGATGGTGAGGGGCGCGCTTCGTGCACCAATCCTTGGCTTCGAGGAGTCGACCGTTGGCGCGTGATGTGCTGTGCTTTTCGCACCTTCGCTGGGACTTCGTCTACCAGCGGCCGAACCACCTGATGGCGCGTGCGGCGCGGGACAGGCGCGTCTTCTTCGTCGAGGAACCGCGTCTGACGCCGGGCGCCGCTGCGGGCTGGTCACTTCGCGGAACGCGAGGGCGTGGTCGTGGCGACCCCGAACCTCCCGGAGCGACTCGACGACGGCGCCAGGCGCAGGACCCTGGCCGAGCTTGTGGACGACCTTGTTGCCCTTCACGGCATCGACAAGCCGGTGCTCTGGTACTACACGCCGATGGCGTTGCCATGGACCCGGCACATCGTCCCGGCCGCGGTCGTGTTCGACTGCATGGACCACCTTGCCGGCTTCAACGGCGCGCCGCCGGAGTTGCTTCAGCTCGAAGCGGAGCTCCTCGCCCGAGCCGATCTTGTCCTCACCGGCGGCGCCCAGCTCTACGAGGCCAAACGGCGCATGAACGGGAACACGCATTGCTTTCCCAGCAGCGTCGACGTCGGCGCACTTCTGCCCGGCGCGCGTCGGTCCGGCCGATCCAGCTTGACCAGGCGCTGATCCCGCGTCCGCGGTTCGGGTACTTCGGGGTGATCGATGAACGATTGGACCTGGGACTCATCGCGGCGGTCGCCGCCGCGCGGCCGGCGTGGCATTTCGTGTTCGTGGGGCCCGTGGCGAAGATCGACCCGGATGCCCTCCCCCAGGCCGCGAACCTGCACTTCCTGGGCATGAAGGACTACGCCGACCTGCCCGCATACCTGGGGGGCTGGGACGTCGCGATCATGCCGTTCGCACACAACGAGGCGACGCGGTACATCAGCCCCACCAAGACGCCCGAGTACCTTGCCGGCGGACGTCCTGTCGCCTCCACCTCGATCCACGATGTCGTCGTTCCATATGGCCGAGAGGCCTCGTGGAGATCGGCGACGGAGCGGCCGGGTTCCTCGCCGCGTGCGAGCGCGCGCTGGCGACGGACCCGATCCACCTCGCTGAGCGCGTCGCCCCGGTGCTGGAGCGGATGTCGTGGGACCGGACCTGGGCATCCATCGACGATCTCCTTTCGGCGCGGTCCTCGAGCGCTCGAGCCCCGATCAGTCCTCCCGGCAGCGCGGCGAGGGGCCTGCCCGTCCGCGTGGCACGAGAGCGGCGCCGGGCTCGTGCCTGCACTCAGTCCGGTGCTCGACTGATGGGCTACGACGTCGTGGTGGTGGGGGCCGGGTTCGCTGGGAGCGTCCTCGCCGAGCGCCTCGCTTCGCAGGGCCGCAAGCGGGTCCTGGTGGTGGACCGTCGGCCGCACATCGGAGGAAACGCCTACGACGACGCTCGACGAGGCCGGGATCCTCGTGCATCGCTACGGGCCCCACATCTTCCACACGAACTCGGCCGACATCTTCGAGTACCTGTCCGAGTTCACTGAGTGGCGCCCGTATGAGCACCGGGTGCTCGCCAGTGTTCGCGGGATGCTGCTTCCGATCCCCATCAACCGCACGACGGTGAATGCCCTGTACGGCCTGGATCTGCGAACCGACGAGGATGTCGCAGGCCTTCTACGACGCGCGGGCCGAACCCTCGCTGGCTCGCAGGACATCCGAGGACGTCGTCGTCGGCGACCGTGGGCCGCGAGCTCTACGAGTTGTTCTTCCGCGGGTACACACGCAAACAATGGGGGCTGGACCCCAGCCAGCTCGATGCATCGGTGACCGCGCGTGTTCCGACCCGGACCAACTCGACGACCGCTACTTCACGGACCGCTTCCAAGCGATGCCCGCTCCATGGCTACACAGCGATGTTCGAGCGGATGCTGTCCAATCGACGTATCGACGTTCGCACCGGGGTGGACTTCCATGCCATCCGGGACTCACTCGACTACGGCATGTTGATCTTCACGGGCCCGATCGATGAATATTTCGACCATCGGTTTGGCCCACTGCCGTATCGGTCGCTGCGCTTCGAATTCGAGACGTTGCCCATCGAGCAGTTCCAGGCGACCGGAACCGTCAATTATCCCGACGAATTTGAAGTGCCGTTCACCCGAATCAGCGAGTTCAAGCATCTGACCGGCCAGCGGCATCCCCACACGACGATCGTCCGGGAGTATCCCCAGGATCTCGGCGACCCCTACTACCCGATCCCCCGACCGGAGAACGCGCGAACTCTACCGTCGCTATCAGGCCCTGGCGGAGTCCACGCCGGGCGTTCACTTCGTGGGACGTCTGGCGACGTACAAGTACTACAACATGGATCAAGTCGTCGGCCAGGCGCTGACGACGTTCCGGAAGATCCTGTCGGAGGCCCCGCGCGCAGCGTGATCGGGGGCGAGGTGTACCCCGAAGTCTGGGCCGGCGTGGAGTGCTCGCACCTCATCGTGCGCGGGCAACGGCGGGACCAGCTCGCGGCGACGGGCCATGACGGCCGCCCTGGAGACCTGGACCTGCTGACCCGCCTCGGCGTACGGGCCGTCAGGTATCCCGTCCTGTGGGGACGTGGCGGCCCAGGCGAAGCGACGGACTGGTCGTGGGCGACCGACAGGCTTCTGCGCCTCCGCGATCTCGGGATCCGACCGATCGTGGGCCTCCTCCACCACGGCTTTGGGCCCGAGCGATATCGATCCGCTGGCGGCGGACTACGCGGAGCGTTTCGCCGCGTATGCCCTCGAGGTCGCCAGGAGATTCCCGTGGATCGATACGTTCCTGCCAGTCAACGAACCTCTCACGACCGCGCGGTTCGGGGCGCTGTATGGGTGGTGGGAGCCCCACACGCGCGACCACGAGACGTTCATCCACCTCCTGCTTGCCGAATGTCTGGCCATGCGAGCCGCCACCCGCGCCCTGCGCCGGCTGCGCCCAGACCTGACCATCATCGCGAACGAGGACCTCGGGACGACATCAGGCACGCCCGAGGTTCGCCATGCGGTGAGGTTCGACAACGAGCGGCGTTGGCTGACGTTCGACTTGCTGACCGGCCGGGTCGGGCCGGACCATCCCATGTGGGACTACCTGTCGAGCGCGCGGGACGTGGAGCGGCAGCTCGCGATCCTCGGCTCGGACCCGGAACCTCCGGACGTGCTGGGGATCAACCACTACGTCACGAGCGATCGCTTCCTGGATCATCGCCTGAGCCTGTATCCCGACGCCACCCATGGCGGTGACGGGCGCGTTTCGTACGCGGACGTGGAGTCGGTACGCGTGGATGAGGCTGCCGTCGCGGGTTTCGAACCCGTCATCGAGGATGCGTGGAGCCGATACGGGACACCGCTCGCGCTCACCGAGGTCCAGCTTAGCGGGGGAAGCTGCAGATCAGGTCGCCTGGTGGTGCGAAGCGTGGCGAGCCGCGGAAGCAGCATCCCTGCGCGGCATCCCGATCTCAGGGGTGACTGCCTGGGCGGTATTCGGCTCGCAGGGCTGGAACGACCTGCTCCGCGGGTCGGGCGGAAGCTACGAGCCCGGCTGCTTCGACGTCCGCCATGAGCCGCCGGCGCTCACGGCATTCGGTGCGGCCGTCGCACGTACCAGCGATGGTCAGTCGACGGAGCCTGAAACCGAGGGATGGTGGCGCCGCGACGAGCGCGTCCTTTACCGCGGAAGCCCGACCGCTCCAACCCTCGTGTCCTGCGGCTCGCTGACTTCGGAACGACGCTGAGACGATGACATGACAGTTCGGATCGGCACCTCAGGCTTCCTGTACGAGCACTGGCGCGGGAACTTCTATCCGTCCAGCGTCACGAGGCGCCGAGCTCGAGCATTACGCGACGCAATTCGACCTCGTCGAGCTCAATGTCACCTTCTACCGGATGCCATCCCAAGCTACGTTCCAGGCGTGGGCGAACCGCGTACCCGATGGCTTCACGTTCGCGGTGAAGGCGAGTCGGTATCTGACCCATATCCGCAGGCTGAAGGACCCGGGTGACCCCGTTGCCTTCCTCCTCGAACGCATCCGAGAGCTGGGGCCGCATCTGGGGCCGGTCCTGATCCAGCTGCCGCCGGATATGCCGATCGACCTCGACGGGATGGCCCGGACCCTGGACGCGTTCCCGCCAACGATCCGCGTCGCGGTCGAACCTCGCAATTCATCGTGGTTCTGCGAGCCATTCCGCCGTCTCCTCACCGACCATGGAGCCGCGCTGTGCCTCGCGGATCGCCGAGGTCGGATCACCCCGGAGTGGCGGACCGCCGACTGGACCTACGTCCGCTTCCATGCAGGTCGAGCTTCCCCCGCACCGTGCTACAGCTCGACCGCCCTGTCGAAGTGGGCCACCTATCTCCGATCCGGGTGGGGCTCAGACCCCGACGCGTACGCGTTCTTCAACAACGACCACCGCGCTTGTGCCCTTCGGGACGCGTCCAAGTTCGCCCGATCGCTGATCGATGAGGGCGTCTTGGTGCGCCGGGCCCCGGAAATCGGGGATTCCGTACTCATCTAGCACATCGTGCCGCCGGCCACGAACGCACTCGTCCCGGGGCTTACCTCCTGGCCAGGTCCAGATACTCGGCGCGCCTTCGAGCGAGGGCTGCCTCAGCTTCCGCTCTCGCCGGCGATCCCGTCTCGCATTCGGCGGTTCGACGCGCGGCCTCACGCCACCCTTCGAGGGCAAGCTTGCGTTCGCGATCCGCTGCTGACGGGACGGGCCGGTGGCCGTCACGTTCGATCCCGATCCGGCGGAGGTCGGATGGGGACACGAGCGAGCGCATGGTCTGCAACTGACGGTTCGATCAGGACTTCTTGCGCTGATCGCCTCGGTCGCCTTGACCAGGCTTCACGACCGTCTTGGCGTGTTGCTGCCGATCGTCAGCGAGGGAGCGACCCACGTCCACCTGGTCGCTGGTGAACTTGCCTTGATCGTCGCGCCGGACGAATCGCTTGTCGGTCCCCGTGTCGACGAGTTTGCGCTTGTTCGTGGCCATTGTTGATCGTCCTCCAAGCTGAGGGATTCGTCACTCGGTGGAGCGAGATCCCTGTCCTATCGCTTGTCGTCGTCGGGTTCTTCCGCGACTCCGGGCCGCGAGGCGTAGGTGGCGACTCGTTCGTCCTCTGGTCCCACGCCACCGGGGATGGTCTCGGCCTCCAGCTCGGGCTCGCGCCCGATGAATGCGCCCGGATCGACGGGCTTCTCCGTCGACGTGTCCCGGTCAGTCATGCCTTCGACTCCTGTCTGTTCGTGGCCTGGATCTTGGCCAACGACTCGGTGATGTTCCGCGCGGTCTGCTCGAGAGACTTGCCACTCCCCGCTGCGGCGCGCTGGACGTCCTCACGGGTGATGTCGGTTGGCTGGTGTCGCTCATCGGGCTCGCCGCAGCCACAGTTCAGGCACATGCTCGTATTCCTCCTGCTGATCCTCGTGGACCGACATTGGCCCCGGCTGACCGCCAAACGCCCATCCGTCGGGGCTCGGCGGATGTCACGGCCGTGACGAATTCACATGCGCAAAGTGAAGGCCGCCCAGCCCTCAGGCCTGGTCCTCATCCGAGAACTGAGCGAGGCGCTCCGCGATCAGCGCCAGGGCATTCGTGACCCTGCGGATCTCCTCCGGCGGTATCGCCAGCACCTGCGGCTCGTCGTGGGCCTCTTCGGGCACGATCACCAGTGTCGCCGGGCGGCGCTTCTCGATGTCGAACTGGATACGGCGCAAGCCGTCGATGGAAACGCTCAACGCGAGGCGGTCACGGGCTCTCACGAGGACCCGCCGATCGCTCACTGCCAGTGCCGCGTCAGTGCCGCGGGCGGTCGCCTGCAAGGACTCGTCCTCTTCGAGGGCGGTCAACAGGATCGGATCGAGGTCCTCTTCGCGGAGTGCCATAGCGAGAACAGGCTAGACCGCGCGCGCTGGCGAAATCATGTCGTCGGGCACTCCGGCCTTGCGCGAATCTCCCAATCCACGCCCACGGCGCGTCGTGCATCATGCGCTCAGGCGGCCTGTGGGAGAACCGCCCGTCCGAGCGAGGCATGAGATGCCGTACCAGCGAGAAGCCGAGGTCGTCCTGGCGGTCTGGCGCGAAGCTGAGCGCCGGCTTGCCGAAGTGGAGCCCGGATCCGTGGAGGAGGAGGACATCATCGCCGACCTGGCGCGCATGCGCGATGAATACCAGCGCCTCATCGCCCTGGCACGCGAAGCGCATCGGCCCGAGCCGCCCCCGTTCCCCGAGAAGGGCCCGCGACCTCCAGCGCGAGGCAACCGCACGGATCGCTCGTGACACCTGCAACGCGCTTGTCGCCTCCGCCCACCCCCGTGAGGACTGGCATCCGGCCGGAGTCGGGGACGGACACTCTCCCGGTGAGCGCTGGAGAGTCGCTGAAGCCGACGCTCGTGGTCAACCCGACCGACGATGGGCTCTTCGCGGAATTCGCCCAGGTCCTCGTCGACGACGGGACCGTGACGATCGGCGAGTTCGAGCGCCGCCTGCGGGCCGTCTATCCGCGTGCCGCCGTCCACGCGCGCCTCCTGGCCGGCGAGCCGGCCCTCATCTGGTACGTGTACCGTGAGGGCCGCTGGGTCGAGCCGGGGACCCGGCGCCCAGACGCCACGAATGGAGCACGACGATGCCCGACCCGCGAGCAGGACCTTCGCGCGACAGCGGATTCGATCCGGCGCGACGCCGAGCAGGTGGCGACCCTGGAGGAGCAGAAGACGGTCCTTGATCCCGCCGATCCGCGGGTCGTCCACATCTCCGAGAAGGTGGAGCGGCTGGCTGCCGGGCTGCAGGACAAGGCCGTCGCCGAACGCGAGCTCGTCGAGGAGATCCAGGCCGAGGGATAGGCCGGAGCTCCACCGACGGAGGGAGGATCAAGCACCTTGAGTGACGATCGGGATGCCACTCGAGACGTGTTGCGTGGCGCCTCGGATGGACTGCTCCTGGCCATCCGCGAAGTCGAGCAGCGAGAGAGCCGGAAGCGCGACGTTCGACCCGGCGATCCCGGCTTCGCCCCGCTCGCCAAGGAGGTGCGGATCGCCGCAGAAGCGGTCCTGAGCCTTGCTCGCGAAGAAGAAGCCCGGGCCACGGAGACGTCGGGCCATGATGCGGGCGCGGGGCTGCCGACCATCAATGCGTCCGCTCCCCGGGCAGAGCTCGCGCAGATCCTCGATGAATGGCGAGCCGTCGACCGCAGGTTGGCGGCCGCGCCGCCCGCCTCGGCCGAGGAGCGCGAGCTCATGATCGCGTTCGAGACGCTGCGTGATCGATACGCCGAGGCGATGCGGCGCCTGAAGGATCGCGACTAGGGCCGGAAAACCGGCACTACGTCGTTCGGCGGAGACTCCGGCCGCTGGTAGGGTGCCGGATCACCCAGATTGACCATGGGATAAGCGCGCGCGGCGGTCCAGACTGGGGCGGATATGGGACTCCCCGGGTTCGGATCGCCTGCGGTACCCGAGCATCGTCGTGCCCGGGACCGTGTCGCGCCGCCTGCGCGCTAGGGCATGGCTCGTCTTCATGCTCGGCGGGCTGGCGCTCGGGTTCCTCGCGGCGGGGCTCGGCGAAGGAACCCTCACCCAGGTCCTGTTGTTCGCCACCGGGCTGGGCGCGGCGGCAGCGATCATCATCGGCGTCCGGGTCAACCGGCCCGCCCGTCCCGTCCCGTGGCAGCTCATGGGCCTCTGCTTGTTCCTGGCGGCCATCGGCACCCCGCTCATCCCCGCCTCGGGCGTCGTCGGCCTGATCGGCCAGGCCCTCACGGGGATCGGCGCGACCATCGGCCTCGTCGGGTTCGTCCGCCTGATTCGCGGCCGAGTCCCGGGAGGCGACCGGCCGGCCCTCCTCGACGCGGCGATCATCGCCAGCGGGACCGGCGTCGTCGTATGGGCCTTCGGCTTCGCTCCCTATGTCCTGGCCGCGCGCCAGAGCTCGCTCGTCGCGGCCATCCTGTTCTACCCGCTGCTGCTCGCCCTCTCCGTCGTGGCGCGGATGTGGTTCATCGGCGGGGCCCATCGCTCCGCGACCCGGCTCATCGTCCTGGCGATCCTCGCCACGAACGCCGTGATCGTCATCGACATGGTGGGCTCGCACACGGGCGGCGGCCCGCTGACCGGCCTATACCTGCTTTCGTCCTTTGCGATGTACACGATGCTCGGCACGGCCGCCCTGCACCCGACGATGGCGATCGACGCCGAGCGCCAGACCGCCGGCCACCACGGCATCGGCCGGCGCCGTCTCGTGGCCCTGACGGCGGCGCTGCTGGTCAACCCGGCCACGCTCGCGATCGAGGTCGCGACCGGCCACCAGGTCGACCCGGCGCCGTACCTGCATCGGCGGGGCGATCATCGGGATCCTCGTCATCGCCCGGCTCGCCGACGCGATGCGCCAGCTTGGCGACAGCCTGTCCGAGCGCGAGTCGCTCATGGAGCTGCTCCGGCGCCAGGCCCTCTTCGATGCGCTGACCTCGTTGCCGAACCGCAGCCTCTTCTCCGAACGCCTGACCGCGTCCTATGCCAACCGCTCCGCGGAGCGGCAGCTGGCGGTCCTCCTTCTCGACATCGACGACTTCAAGTCGGTCAACGACAGCTACGGCCACGACGCCGGCGACGCCCTGCTGGTGGCGGTCGGCCAGCGCCTGCGGGGCGCCATCCGCGACGGCGACACGGCGGCCCGGCTCGGCGGCGACGAGTTCGTCATCGCGCTCGCGAACTACAGCGATCCCACGGTCCCGACACGCGTCGCCCAGCGGGTCCTTGGGATGCTCAGCGAGCCGTTCGACTGCGGCGGGCACCGCCTCTCCATGCGGGCCAGCATCGGCGTAGCCGTCGCCGGCGCCGACGACCGGTCGGCCGACGACCTCGTCCGCAACGCCGACATCGCGATGTACCTGGCCAAGAGCCGGGGCAAGGGCCGCTTCGAGATGTTCGAGCCGTCGATGCACCAGGCAGCGATGAACCAGCTCGAGCTCCGGACCGGGCTGGCCGTCGCGATCACGGGCGGCGAGCTGCGCCTCCACTTCCAGCCGGTCATCGACCTGCGCACCGGCGCGACGGTCGGCTACGAGGCCCTCGTCCGCTGGCTGCGCAACGGCCGGTTGATCCCGCCCCTCGACTTCATCCCGGTCGCCGAATTCGAGCGGCCTCATCGGCGCCCTGACCGATTGGGTCCTGGCCGAGGCCGTCCGCACGACGGTGGACTGGGGCCGGCCAAGCGATCGCCCGTGGGTCAGCGTCAACCTGTCGCCGAGCCAGCTCATCCGCCAGGACCTCGTGGCGCGCCTTGGCAAGATCCTCGAGGAGTCCGGGATGATCCCGGAACGCCTGGTCATCGAGGTCACCGAATCGGCGCTCCTCGATGTCGACGTCGCCCGCCCCGCCATCGAACGGCTGAGCGCGCTCGGCGTCCGCATCGCCATCGACGACTTCGGGATCGGCTACTCGGCCCTGAGCTATCTCGCCCGGCTGCCGATCGACATCGTCAAGATCGACCGGTCCTTCGTCAGCGCGCTCCAGCGGTCCGGCCCCGAGGAGGCGATCGCAGCGGCGATCATCGCCCTCGCCAGGCGGCTCGGGCTGACGACGGTCGGCGAGGGGATCGAGACGGCCGCGCAGCTCGAGCAGCTGCGGACGCTGGGCTGCGACCTTGGCCAGGGCTTCCACCTCGCCCGCCCGACCCCGGCCGAGGACCTGCCGACCGCCCTGGTCCTTGAACCCCGACCGCGCCTGCCGAACCTGCCCCTGGTCGCGCTGCCCGCGCGGGGCGGCCGGCGCCCGGCCGCTCGCGGCGCGCGCTGACGACGGGATCGACCTCAGGAGCGGGAGCTGCTGTCGCGACGCCTCGTCATTCAGACGGCAGGGCGACCTTCCAGCGACGGTGTTGCGGGCGTCGGGAACATCGGCACGAGGGCACGTTGGCTCCGGACGATCTTGCGGCGCGCCGAGGCAAACTCCGCAGCCAGGACGATCGCTGCGACCACGACCGCCAGCAGGATCGTTACCAGCGCCTCGGTCCCGGCAAAGCGCAATGCGGCGACGGCGGCGATCGCCCCCGCGACGATCGCGTTCAGGACCATGACGAGCGTCGGCGTGCCGGCGATCAGGTGGACGAAGGGCGCCGTGCCCGGCGGGACCGCCATCGTGACCCCGATGCCGCGCGCGTCGTCGTGGACGCCCATGACGAAGTACGGCGCGAGATCCGGGGCGATCTCGAGGTACGCCGCGCGGATGCGGTTCATGCCCGCCACAGTGATCGCGTCGTGATAGTTGGCAGCGCCCATCCGGAGCCAGGTGCTGATGCCCACGAACAGGTCGACCGGCAGGACCACCAGGGCCACCACGAAGAAGGGGGCGTTGAAGCCATCGACGCCCCCGATCAGGCTCAGGGCGACGATCGAGCCCGACAGGGTGGCGAGGAACATCGAGGCGCGCGTGAATGACTCGCTCCAGGCGAGGCCGCGCGACGCAAGCAGTGACCAATGCTCGGTCGAGAGGATCTGGAGCCGGATCTGGACGGGTGTCGGACCGGCCGACGGGATCGCCGTACCGACGGACGGGTCTGCCGCCATGGGCGGCTGGTGGACCTCGGGCGATCCGGGGCTTGGCTCGAACGTCATGATGACCTCCCAATCGGCGGCCGCGGCGTACCGGACAGAAGTCCCGCGCCCGAGGCCCCTATCGTCGCAATTCGACGAGCGCGACGCGGGCCAGCGCCGTATCGGCCAAGGCCGGCTGAGGCGCGGTCAGCCCTTGATCGCTCCGCTCAGGCCGCCGCCGCGCAGGAACATCCGCTGGAAGAGCAGGAAGAGCGCGATCGGGATCAGGGTCGTGATGGCCAGCGCGGCCAGGAAGATGTTGAACTCGGTCGCCGGCTGGAGCGTCGGCAGGCGGACGGACAGCGGCTGGATGTCCGGGTTGCGCAGGACGAGCAGCGGCCAGAGGTAGTCCTTCCACGTGCCGATCACCGCGAACACCGACACCACGCCGATGATCGGCCGGGACATCGGCAGGACGATCGACCAGAAGAGCCGGAACGGGCCCGGCCCCGTCGACCCGGGCGGCCTCGAAGATCTCCCGGGGCAGGTTGTCGAAGAACCGTTTCATGATCACGACGTTGAAGGCGTTCGCGCCGGCCGGCAGCCAGACCGCCCAGTACGAGTCGATGAGCCGCAGGTGCAGGATCGGCATGTCGACGACGGTCAGGTAGAGCGGGACGAGCAGCACGATCGCCGGCACGAAGAGGGTCGCCACGACCAGGCCCGTGACCACTCGCGCAAAGCGCGGCCGCAGCACGGACAGCGCGTACCCGGCGGTGGCCGCGACGAGGAGCTGGACGAACCAGGATCCGGCCGCGATCCAGACCGTGTTGAGGAAGTAGCGGTCGATGTGGGTGCGCGTCCAGGCGGTCGCGAAATAGCCCGAGGTCGAAGCCGTGCGGCCAGAGGGCCATCGGCTGGCGGAGCGTGTCCTGGGTCGGGGTGATCGACGACTTGGCCAGCCACAGGAGCGGGCCCAGGCCGATGATGAGCAGGAAGACGAGAGTCACGCCCTGCACGATCCGGAGGGTCCAGCGGACACGCGGGCTGCGCCAATCGGCCGGCGAGACGAGGCCTCGCTCGGCCCTGTCGGTCACCTCGCGGCGCACTCGCGACAGCCTGGGAGCGGAACCTCGACCCGTCGCCGGGGAGGCCGTGCGCCGCGCCACCGCGGCGCCTTCGCTCGCGAGCCCTGCCTTCACGAGCTCGTGCTCCACGAGCGGGTGAGCCAGAAGTAACCGGCGGTGAAGACCCCGAGGAAGGCGGCCAGCATCACGCTCAGGGCCGCCGCCATCCCGTAGTCGCCGCCCAGGCTGTTCTGGAACGCGTATTTGTAGATGAGCAGCAGCACCGTGGTGGTCGCGTTGGCCGGTCCGCCGCCCGTGAACAGGAACGGCTCGGTGAACAGCTGGGCCGTCGCGATCAGCTGGAGGATGAGCGTCAGGAAGAGCACGCCCCGCATGTGGGGCAGCGTGACGTGGCGGATCTTGCGCCAGATCGAGGCGCCGTCGACCTCGGCCGCGTCGTACAGCTCGGGCGGCACGCTCAGCAGCGCGGCCAGGTAGATGATCACCGTCCCGCCGGCGCCGGCCCAGGTCGCCTCGAGGACGATCGACGGCATGGCCGTGCCCGAGTCCTGGAGCCATGGCAGCGGCCCGAGGCCGAACAAGCCCAGGATCGTGTTGAAGACGCCGGCCGGCCGGGCATCGAAGAAGAACCGCCACAGCAGCACCGACACGACCGGCGGGATGACCACCGGCAGGTAGGCGAGCGCGCTGTACAGCCCCTTCCCGCGCCGGACCTCGCTCATGATCACGGCGAGGACGATCGGGACGGGGAAGCCGAAGACGAGCGCGAGGAACGCGAACCAGGCCGTGTTGGCCACGGCCTTGCCGAACAGTGGGTCGCCCAGCACCCGGGCGAAGTTCTCGGCCCCCACGAACGTAGGTGTCGAGACGAGGTTCGTCTCCTGGACGCTCATGACGATCGCCCGAAGGATCGGGAACCAGGAGAAGGCGCCGAAGACGATCAGGAGGGGCAGCAGGAAGGCGAGGGTGCTCAGCCCGTCCCGGGTCAGGGTGGGGCGGCGAAGGCGGCGCCTCGGTGGGCGGTCGGGTCGGGTTCTGGGGTTCGGCCCGAGAGCTCACCTGGGCGTCCGCCTTTCTTCGCCGGTGGAGTCGCAGGGGCCGGCGGTGCCGGCCCCCACGGACGTTTCGATCAGCCCTTGTCGAGGATGCCCTGGACCTTGGTGTTCGCGGCCTTCAGGAGCGCGTCGATGTCCGCGTTCTTGTCGGTCAGGACCGCCTGGACCACCGGGTCCAGCGCCGCGTACAGGTCCTGGGTATGCAGCTTCGGCTCGGTGACGATCGGCTGCTTGAAGATATTGCTCGTGAACGAGGTCATCTGGTTGGTCGGGACGTTGATGTAGTCCTTGATCCACGTCTGGGACTCGTCATACGTCGCCTTGTCGAAGATCGGCAGGGCCGGGACGCCGACGGGCTGCTTGTTGGCGACGAGCGCCTTGGCATCCGCGACGGCACCTTCCTGCGTGTTGAGCTTGTTCATGTAGTAGAAGTCGATCCAGAGGACGCCCGCGTCGCGCTGGGCCTCGCTCGTGGCGACGTTGACCGCGGCAAGGGTGCCACCGCCGAGCACGCCGGCGTTCGGATCCGACGCGAGCGGGATCGTGGTCACGCCGTAGTCGGCCGGGTTGAGGTTGTTGTTCTGGGTCATCGCGGTGAACAGGTCGGAGCCGCCGACGAACATGCCGATCTGGCCCGAGCTGTACGCCTGGTTGATCTTGCCCCAGTCGTAGTCGAAGGTGGCGCCCATGGACCCGTCGGTCCAGCGGATCTCCTTGAGCATGCTGAGGGCCGACTTGGTCGCCGCGTTATCGAGGGTCGCGGTGGTCTTGCCGTCCGCGTCCGTGGCCTCCATCCGCCCACCCAGGGCGTAGGTGAGGGTCGTCAGCTGCCAGCCACCTGTGTTCGAGGTGGCCATCTGGGAGAAGCCGGCAACCTTGGTCTTCTCGGCGATGGTCTTGGCGGCCGCGCGGACCTCGTCCCAGGTCGTGGGCGGCTTGTCGGGATCCAGGCCGGCCTGGGTGAACAGGGTCCGGTTGTAGGTCAGGGACATGCCGTAGGCCTGGGTCGGCACGGCGAAGATCTTGCCCGAGGCGTCCTGGCCGTTGACGAGGACGTTCGGGTTGAACTTGCTGGCATAGGGCAGCGCGCGCACGCGCGAATCGATGTCGACGAGCTGGCTCTGGGCGATCAGGCCCTTGCCGTCGGTGAACGGGATCGTGTACACGTCCGGCAGGGTCCCGGCGGCGAGGGCCGCCGTGAACGTCGGCGCGGTCCAGTCGTACTCCTGGCCCTCGATCGTGATCCAGGGGTACTTGGCCTCGAACTGGCTCACCTGGAGGTTGAACGCGTCGAACGCCGCCTGGGTGCTTCCGGGTCGCAGGCTCGCGACGCGGATCGTCACCGGCTTGTGCTCGGCGGCGGTGCTCGGGCTGGCGGCGGCCGTACTGGGGCTGGCCGCCGTCGTCGGGGCGGCCGTGGCCGCGCTCGGGCTCGGGGTCGCCGTCGTGCCGCAGGCGGCAAGCAATCCGGCGATGGCCGCGATCGATGCGAGAAGCATCGATCCGTGCCTGGTCCGGGTCTTCATCCGTGGCTCTCCTCTCCTGGCAGTGCCCACGATGGGCGATTTCCTGATTCCGTGTGACCGGCCCGCAGGGGCGGCCCGATGGGTTGGGTGACCAAATCTCTCCTCCTCACGATTCGTCTGGCGGCTACCTCCGGGGATGGGCATCGGGATCGGCCGGGGCCGTGCGCAGCCAGGCCGTGGCGTCGGGTGGCAGGGAACCGTCCGCCACGTCGTCGCTCGCCAGCAGGACGAGCTCGTGGTCGGGCAGGCGGACGGGTGAACCGCCCAGGTTGGTGACGCTGACGAAGCCTTCGTCGCGGGCGAACGCGAGGACGCCCGGTGCGGCCGGGAGCCACGTGAACGGCCCGTCGCCGAGGCCCGGCACGTCGCGCCGGATCTGCAGCGCGGCGCGGTAGAGATGGAGCATCGAGCCCGGATCGGCGAGCTGCGCCTCGACGGTCAGGTCCGCCCAGTGCGCGGGCTGGCTGAGCCACGGCGCGGACGCGGCGCCATCGGGGCTGAACCCGAACGGGGCCTGCCGCCCCGACCAGGGCAGCGGCACGCGGCAGCCGTCGCGGCCCGGGTCGACCCCGCCCGAGCGCTCGTGCATCGGGTCCTGGATCTCGGCGTCCGGCACCTCGACCTCGTCGAGGCCCAGCTCGTCGCCCTGGTAGATGTAGAGCGAACCGGGCAGGGCCGCCGCGAGGAGAGCAGCGGCCCTGGCCCGGCGCCGGCCGAGGGCGACGTCCGACGGGACGCCGCTCCGCTTCCGTGCGAAGGCGAACGATGAATCCTCGCGCCCGTAGCGCGTCACCGGCCGGGTGACGTCGTGGTTGGACAGGACCCAGGTGGCCGGCGCGCCGACGGGCGCATGGATCGCCAGCGTCTCGTCGATCGAGGCGGCCAGGCTCGCCGCGTCCCACGGCCGGGCCATGAAGTCGAAGTTGAAGGCGGTGTGCAGCTCGTCCGGCCGGAGGTATTTCGCGAAGCGCTCCGGATCGGGCAGCCAGATCTCGCCGACGAGCACGCGGTCGTCCGGGTAGGTGTCGGCCACGGCGCGCCACGAGCGGTAGATGTCGTGGAGCTCGTCGCGGTCGGTGTTCGGGTGGTGGCCGGGCGGCGACGACTCGGGCACCTCGGGCAGCGTCGGGTCCTTGACCAGGAGCGCCGCCGAGTCGATCCGCACGCCGCCGGCGCCGCGATCGAACCAGAACCGGAGGATCTCCTCGTGCTCCTTGCGGACGTCGGGGTGATCCCAGTTGAGGTCGGGCTGCTCCGGGGTGAACAGGTGGAGGTACCAGTCGCCCGGCGTCCCGTCGGCGTTCGTCGTCCGGCTCCAGGGCACGCCCCGGAACTCGGACCGCCAGCCGGTGGGCGGGGTCTCGCCGTTCGCGCCGCGCCCGGGTCGGAACCAGAAGCGCTCGCGCTCGCGCGAGCCCGGCCCCGCCGCCAGCGCCGCCTGGAACCAGGGATGCCGGTCGGAGACGTGGTTCGGGACGATGTCGACGATCGTCCGGATGCCGAGGGCGCGCGCCTCGGCGATGAGCGCCTCCGCCTCGGCGAGCGTGCCGAACGCCGGATCGATCGCCCGGTAGTCGGCGACGTCGTAGCCGCCGTCGGCCAGCGGGGAGACGTACCACGGGGTGAACCAGATGGCATCGACGCCGAGCGCCTGGAGGTAGGGCAGTCGCGACCGGACGCCCGCGAGGTCGCCGGTCCCGTCACCGTCGGCGTCGGCGAAGCTCCGCAGGTACACCTCGTAGATGACGGCGCTGCGCCACCAGGGCCCGCGCTCGGTGGGGCGGTCCGGGGCTGCCGGCAGGGCGCGCGTGGACTCGAGCCGTTGGCGAGGTGCGCCGATGAGGGCTGGTTCCGGCACGGTCGTCCTTCGTCATGTCGGCACCGGATGTCGCAACCGCGCCGGCGCCGCGACGCAACGTACCCTATCGAACGAAGGAATGCAAGAACTTGACAGAAATTAGTCGAACTATCGACAGAACCCCGTTCGGCGCCCCTCTAGGCGGCCGGCGCGGGGCCCGATGAGCCCCGCACGACGAGCTCCGGTTCGAACAGGTATTCGTCGTTCCGGACGTTCCCGCCGGACATCTGCCCGACGAGCAGCTCGATGACCATCTTGCCCATCGGCTCGATCGGCTGGCGGACGGTTGTCAGCGGCGGATCCGTGCAGTTCATCAGGGCCGAGTCGTCGAAGCCGACGACCGACACGTCGCGCGGCACGGAGCGGCCGGCCCGCCGGACGGCCCGGATCGCGCCGAGGGCCATCGGGTCACTCGCGCAGATGATCCCGGTCACGCCCCGGGCGAGCAGGCGGACCGTCGCGGCCTGGGCGGCCTCGAGCGAGTACAGGGAGTGGACGATGTCGGCCGGGTCGATCGGCGCTCCGGCGTTCGTCGCGAGCGTCCGCGCGGCCGCGATCTTGCGCTGGGACGGCACGTGGTCCGGCGGGCCCATGAGCAGGCCGATCCGCGTGTGGCCGAGCGAGCGCAGGTGGCTCATCGCCTGGTCCGCGGCCACCGTGTCGTCGCAGGAGACGCGTGGGAACGGCAGGCCCTCGATCGACGCGTTGACCATCACCGTCGGCAGGTGGCGCTCGGCCAGCAGGTTGTAGTGGTCGTGCGGCGCGTCCGCCTGCGCGTACAGGCCGCCCGCGAAGACCACGCCCGAGACGCGGTGCGACAGCAGCAGCTCGATGTAGTCGGCCTCGGTCACGCCGCCCGCGGTCTGGGTACACAGGACCGGCGTGAACCCCTGCTGGGCGAGGGACCCGCTGACGATCTCGGCGAAGGCCGGGAAGATGGGGTTCTGGAGCTCCGGCAGGACCAGGCCGACGAGCCGGGCGCGCTCTCCTCGTAGTTTTGTCGGCCGCTCGTAGCCCAGGACGTCGAGCGCGGTGAGGACGGCCTGACGCGTCGATTCGGAGACGCCGGGCTTCTCGTTGAGGACGCGACTGACGGTCGCCTCGCTGACTCCGACCTTCCGGGCAACCTCTGCAAGCCGCTTCGACATGGTCGCAATCTTACGTGATTCGACGCAAGTCTTTGCAAGCCACGCTCAAGGCGTGCGTGGCGGGAGTCGTCCGGTCAGGCGGTGGGCACGCCCGGTGTGGCGGAACGCCGTGAGTCGTAGCCGCGCCGCCAGCGGCGCACGATCGGCACCCACAGGACCATGCCGACGCCCTGGGCGAGGATCGCCAGCATCAGCAGCAGTCCCGGCACGGCGAGGACGAGGGTGGGCACGGCCCAGTCGAATTCGAAGCCGCTGAACACCGCGGACCCGAACGCACCGGTCGAATCGGTGCCGAGCGAGGGCAGGGTGAACGGGTCGCCGGGCAGTCCGCCGGTTCCGGTCCCGGCCCCCGGCGGGGGCGTGGCGATCGACCCGATGCCCGGCGGAGTCGCCGTCGGTGCGGCGCTCGGCGCCGGCGTCGGCGTGTCCCCAGGGCCCGTCGATGGACCGGGCGTCGGTGGCAGGGTCGGCGTCGGCGGCGGCGTGGGCAGCAGGCTCGGCAGGGGCGGCAGCGTCGGGAGCGGAGGCAGGGTCGGGAGCGGCGGCAACGTCGGCAGCGGAGGCAGGGTGGGCGTCGGCGTCGGTGTCGGCGTGGGCGTCGGGGTCGGCGTCGGCGTTGGCGTGGGGGTCGGCGCCGGCAGGCTCACGGTCATCGTGACCGTGGCGGCCGCGGACGTGGCGAGCCCATCCCCCGCCCGGTAGGTGAAGGTGTCCGTCCCGCTGTAGCCGGCGTTCGCCCGGTACGTGAAGGCGCCACTGGCCGCCAGGCTGAGGGTGCCGTGGGCGACCCCGCTGACCAGCGTCGCCGTCAGCGCATCGCCATCGCCGTCGCTGTCGTTGCCGAGGACGCCGGGGGCCGTGACCGACTTGGTGACGCCGGCGATGGCCGTGTACGAGTCGGCTGCGGCGACCGGGGTGGCGTTGCGGATCGTGATCGTGACCGTCGTCGATGCGCATTGGAAGAGCAGGCAGCCGGTCGGGCGGTACCGGAACACGTCCGTGCCGACGTACCCGGCGTCGGGCGTATACGTGTAGCCGCCGTTCGAGGCAAGCACGACGTCGCCGTGCGCCGGCCCAGAGACCCATACCGCCTGGCTGTTCCCGAGGAGGCCTACGTCGTTGGCGAGCACGCCCGGTGGCGGGACGACCGCGACGCGGTCGTGGCTCATCGTGAGGGTGTCGGGCACCGGGGTGAGGGTGAGCGCCACGGCCGGCGCCGGCGCGAGGGCCACGGCCAAGGTCAGGCCGAAGCTCGCCGCCCCCAGGCGCAACCAGGTCGATGCCCGGCGGCGACGCATCGCGAGGCTCATGCCACTTCCTGGCGCGGCGTCCACAGGGTCGGGGTCGCCACGTCCACGCCCGGCAGCGGGGCGTTCGGCACGCTCTGGATCCCGTCGACGAAGAGGCGGACGAGCGTCTCGTCGAGCTGGCTGCCCGACGCGTCCTCCAGGCGGGTCAGCGCCTCCTTGACGTCGAGTGCCTTGCGATACGGCCGGGTCGTGGTCATCGCCGAGAAGGCATCGCCGACGGCGAGGATCCGGGCGATGAGCGGGATCCCCTCGCCCTCGAGCCGGTCGAGGTATCCGTCGCCGTCCCAGCGCTCGTGGTGGTGGCGGATCCCGGCCCGCACCAGCTCCACGTCCGGGACGTCGCGGACGATCATGTCGCCGAGCGCCACGTGCTGCTTCACGATGTTGTACTCGGCCGCGGTCAGGCGGCCCGGCTTGCGCAGGATCGGATCCGGGATGCCGATCTTGCCGATGTCGTGGAGCAGCCCCGCGAGCTGGATCGAGCGGATGAATTCCGGGTCGAGGCCCAGCCGCTCGGCCAGGAAGACGGCGTAGCGGGCGACGTCGTCGGAGTGCCGCTTCGTGTAGCGGTCCTTCGTGTCGATGGCGATGACCAGGCCCTGGAGGACGTCGAAGCCGGTCGCGGCCTCCTCCTCCGAATCGGGTCCGGCGATGCGGATCGCGTCGCCGCCGCTGTTCTTCGCCTCCTCGAGCGTTCGCGCCGCGGCGGACAGGAGCGCCGTGACCGACGCGCCGTGCTCCGGATACGTGCACAGGCCGGCGCTGATCGTCACCGGGAGCTTCTCGGTGGAGGTCTCGAACTGGAGGCTCAGGTCCACGAGGGCGGTACGCACCCGTTCGACGACCGGCTCGAGCTCGTTGACCGCGTCCGACGGCGCGACGAGGAGGAACTCGTCCGGTCCGTAGCGACCGGCCACGATGCCGTCGGGAACGTGGCTCCGGAGCAGGTCCATCACAGAGACCAGCGCCGTATCGCCGGCCGGGTGCCCGTGGTTGTCGTTGAGCAGGCGGAAGTTGTCGATGTCGATCAGGGCGACCCCGAGCGGCAGCCCGCTCGCCCGCGCCCGCTCCAGCTCGACGGCCAGGTGCCCGACCAGCGCCCCGTGGCTGAGCGCCCCGGTCAGGGGATCGCGGCGGGCCGACTCCAGCAGGGCGGCCGTCTGGCGGGTGAGACGTCCCTGGGCCGAGCGGAAGATGAGGAGCAGCAGCATCGCCGCGATGAGGCCGGCGGTCAGGGTCACGAGAACGACGTCGCGGCGCACGGCGGCGAGCCGTTCGAGGATCGGGCCGGCGTCGCGCCAGATCCCGACGACGGCACGGACCTGCTTGTCGGCGATCACCGGGAGGTATTCGCGGAGGAGCGTCGGCGCCTCGAATGGCTGGCCCGGCCCGGCCTCGGCCGAAGCCTGCGGAACGAGCTCGGCCTGGGGCGTCCCGGCCGCGGCGACGGCGAACGACCCTGCCACGGGCATCGGCAGGCCGGCCAGGGACTTGT
Organism: uncultured Chloroflexia bacterium; assembly: GCA_963849405.1. Taxonomy (GTDB): domain Bacteria; phylum Chloroflexota; class Limnocylindria; order Limnocylindrales; family CSP1-4; genus C-114. Next base: position 446,044 of record CAWKHG010000003.1, on the reverse strand, counting down.
CATTGGCGGCGAGGATCGTGCCGTCCGGCAGGCGCAGCTCCACGCGCAGGATCTCGCCGCGGGCGGTGAGCGTTGCCAGCTGCGCTTCGAGGCGCTCGAGCTCGGCGGCCGTCATGCCACCCGTCCCGACGCCCAGGTAGCGCGGCTGGACGTAGGCGTTGACGAAGCCGCGCACGGTCGCCGAATCGCTGCCGACGAGATCGTTGAGGGCGGACGCGGAGAAATGCGCCGAGACCATCGAGGACTGGGCGCTGGCCGTGATCCCGATGAGGACCAGGAAAGCGCCCAGAACGAGGATCAGCAGCGTGGGCCGGCGCACTCGTGACGGAACGCCAAACATGGGAACGCAGGCCTCATCCGGGGTAAGACGCGACTCCTCGCAGCGTACGCACGCGGGTACGCGCGACCCATAGGCCGAAAGTCCCACTCCCGTTCCCCGCAAGGGTGGTGCGAGCAGGCACCTCTTCGTCGAAAACCGGCAGGGGCCTGCCCGGGCGAATAACCATTGAGCCACTCTCGCGCGTCCCGGACCATGGGAGCCGCCTCGGGCGCGATCCCGGGCGGGAGTAACTCAGCTGGCAGAGTGTCTGCTTTCCAAGCAGAGAGCCGCAGGTTCGAACCCTGCCTCCCGCTCCACTTCCCCGCCGCCCGCCCCCGGCCGTTCGCGTTGCAAGCCCGGGTTCGGCGAGCGCGGCTACCCTAGAGGCACGCCACGGACGGCAGCCGTGGCAACGCGAGCCTGAGGTTTTCGGATGCGCTCACCCCGCCGCATCGCCCTGGTCGCGGCGCTGCTCGTCACCGGCGGCATCGCCCTTCTCGGGGCCGCTCCCGCCGCAGCCCGGACCGACGACCGGCAGAAGCCGATCATCTTCATCCACGGCTCGGACTGGCTGTCTCCGTACGGCGTGAGCTGCCCGCGCTCCTTCGGGACGATGGAGCGGCGGTTCCGCGACTGGGGCCACACCGGCGCTTTCGTCACGATCGCCTACTACCGCTACGACACCGGCTGCACCGCCTCGCTGGGCGGGGACGGCAGCCACACCCGCCACTACGCGTCCGGTCACGACGCGACCGGCGGCCACACCGGTCAGACCGACATCCGGCATCTCGGCTACCACCTCGCCTGGTACATCTACGACCACTACTCCAAGGCGGGTCGGGCGGTCGATGTCGTCGGCCATTCGATGGGTCCGCTGCTCATCCAGTACGCCCTCGCCCAGGTGGCCCGCCACCATCCGGACTTCCCGCCGCGGCTGCTGGTCGAGGACGTCGTGTCCCTCGCGGGCCCTTATACCGGCGCCCGCTCGATCATCAATACCTGCAGCACGCGTCAGTGCAGCCAGATGCGCCATGGGTCGTCGTTCCTGGCCTGGCTGCGGACGTACGCAGCGAACCCCCAGGGCGACGGCGGCACGGACTGGACGGCCATCTCGTCGACCGATGACGAGTACGTGTCGTCGGGCAGCGGGGTCGCGATGGGCGCGTGCCACAAGCTGACCTACCTCACCACCGCGAACGTGCGGCATGCCGATCTGCTGCACGACGCGTCGAGCTCGATGACCGCCGATGTCCGTCGTTCCGACTGCCCGGGCCGGGTCTGGGGTACCGGCGACTGGTTCTGGCCGATCCGCGCGACGGACGTCGCCCTCAAGTACGCGACGCACTGAGGCTCGCGGCGCGCTAGCGGCAGGCCCCGCAGGTGACGGTCATCATCCCGCTCGCCGAGTAGGTCGCCGGGGGATTGCCGGATGCGAACTGCCATTTCACCGGTCCCTGGCCACGACCGGCCGCCGTGGGGATCGCAACGGGCGCGCCGCGTCCTGCCGGCGGGCCGGGGAACATCGCGGCGAGGCCGGCCATGGAGGCACCCCCGGCGGGCTCGTATGGGCCGAGGATGAAGGTCAATTCGACATCAGTCGCCGACCGATGGCCCGTGACCGTGTATTCGATGTGGCGCCAGGACAGGGCGGCGGGGTCGACGCCGATCATGAAGGGGCAGACGGGCGGCGACGTCAGGTCGGCCGTGCCGCGACCCCGGACGGTGCCGGCCGCATCGACGTCGAAATGGAACACCAACGTCCACCCATCCCGGCACGTGTCGTTGTTGGGGTAAACGGCCGCGGAGTCGAGCTCGGCCTGGCCATCCCACGCCTCGAGCGACCCGCTCGCCGACGGTGTCGGACTGAGGGTCGGTTGGTCGTGGGTGATGATCACGCACGACGGGATGATCCGCGGCGGAGACGCGCTCGGGTCGGGGGCCAACGTCGGGCAACCCGTCGGCGCAGGCGTCGGACTGCCCGTCGCGCCGCCGCACCCGACGACGCCGACGAGGACCAGCGAACCGAACAGTGCGAGAAGACGCTTCCTGGGCATGCCACGCTCCTCTGGCGGCAGGGTAGCAGTCTGGCAACGTCCGACGACGACCCAGCGGGGTAGGATGGCCGAGGGGTATGCGGCCCGATCCCAGACGAAGGCCGAGGACCTGATCGATGACGACCCCGCTGCCGCTCGACACGCGCCAAGCACGGATCGCCCGGCGCCTGCTCGAGACGACCGGTCCCGCCAGCGTCGACGCGCTCGCGACCGAGCTCAAGCTGACCGACCGGATGGTCCGCTACAACCTCGCCTCGGTCGACAACATCTTCGCCGAGCACGGCCTGCGGCTGGCCCGCCGATCCGGGCTCGGGATCTGGGTCGAGGGTAGCCCGGCGGCGCGGCAGGGCCTGCTCGACGCCCTCGACCGCTCGACCGGGCCGGCCGTCCTCGACCCGACCGACCGGCGCGGCCGGATCCTCCTCGCGCTGCTCGCCGCGTCGCCCGATCCCCTGCGCTCCGAAGCGCTCGAGGAGCGCCTTGGCGTCTCGCGGGCCACGATCCGGCGCGACATGCGCGACGCCGAGGACTGGCTCGAGCAGCATCGGCTGCACCTGCGCCGGATGCCCGGCCGGGGCATCGCGGTGGCCGGTAGCGAGATCGACATGCGGGGCGGCATCCTGGCCCTCCTCCTCGAGATCGTCCCGACTCGCGCGCTCCTCGTTCACACGAGCGGCGGTTCCGGCGGCCCGGATGACGCGGCCGGCCCCCCGCCCGTTCAGCCCACCGTTGCGCCGCCGCCCGCGATCCAACCGGCTCGGACCGACGTCGAGGCGTTTCTCGCATCTCTCGACCTCGCCACGTTTCGGACGATCCTGGGCCGCGAGCTGCGCGACCTCGACGAGCGCGATCCGACCCTCACGACCGCTGCGCTCTCGCTGGCCATCGCCGCCACCCGGATCCGCGCCGGCCGCGCCGTGCGGCTGGGCGGCGGGCGCCTCCGGTCGCTGCTCGATCACCCGGTCGCCGAATCTGCGGCCAGGATCGCGATCGCCGTGGAGCGGGCGACAGGCGTGGCCTTCGGCCGCACGGACGTGGCGGCGATCACGGAGTCCCTGCTCGGGCTGACCCAGCTCGTCGACGTCGCCGCCCGTCCGGAAGCGGCCGACGTTCGGTACATCGACCGGATCATCGCCGCGGCGGCGTCCCGCCTCCATGCCTCGCTGGCCGCCGACGAGCAGCTCCGCTCGAGCCTGTCCGAGCATGTCCGGCGGCTCCACGTGCGCCTCCGGTTCGGCCTCCCGATCAGCAACCCGCTCCAGCAGGAGGTCCGCCGCCGTTACCCGGACGTCTACCGGGCGGCGTCCGAGATCCTCGCCGAGGTCGGGCCGGTCGCCGGCACGGACATGCCGGTCGAAGAGATCGGCCTCCTCACGATGTACCTCGCGGGCTCGCTCGAGCGCCATCGCCTGCGGCCCAAGGTCCGGGTCACCGTCGTCTGCCCGGCCGGGATGGCCACGGCCTGGATCCTCGTCTCCCGCCTCGTCGCGGAGTTCCCCCAGATCGAGGTCATCCGGGTCGTCTCGAAGGCGGCGTTCGAATCCGAGCCGGGCGAGGAGCCGGACCTCATCGTGAGCACCATCCCGCTCGACGAACTGCCGCCGACGGCGCAATGGATCGTGGTGAGCCCGCTGCTCCGTGAAGCCGACATCCGGCGGCTGGGACGCCTCCTCGGAGGGATGCCCGCCTAACTTCGCCTGGCGCCGCCGAGCCGCGCGGCGGAGCTCCACCCCGTCACCGGCGAGCGCTTGCGTCACGATTGTCACAACCTTCGCGCCGACACATTGGCACTTGTTTGCGCCTTGGTTGCGCTCGGATTATCCCGGGACTACGTCCTGGGAGTGGAGGAGAGAACGTGACGGAACGGATCCAACGTTTCGGCGGCTTTCTGGCCGCCATGGTCCTTCCCAACATCGGCGCCATCCTCGCCTGGGGGTTGATCACCGCCCTGTTCATCCCGACACGGGCTGGACTGCCGAACGAGCAGCTGCCGCGCTCGTCGGGCCGATGATCACCTACCTGCTCCCGCTGCTCATCGGCTACACCGGCGGCAAGCTCGTGTACGGCCACCGCGGCGGCGTCGTCGGCGCGTCGCGACGATGGGCATGATCGTCGGCGCGGGCATTCCGATGTTCCTGGGCGCGATGATCTTCGGGCCCGCTCGGCGGCTAGCTGATCAAGAAGTTCGACGACATCGTTCGGAGGAGCGCATCCCGATCGGCTTCGAGATGCTGGTCAACAACTTCTCGGCCGGGCATCCTGGGCGTCGCTGCTGGCGCTCGTCGGCATCGTCGTCGATCGGCCCGATCGTCGCAGTGGCTCTCGAACCGCGCTGGGCGACTTCGTCAGCGCCATCATCGAGCGCCGGCCTGCTGCCGCTCGCGGACATCCCGATCGAGCTCGGCCAAGGTCCTGTTCCTCAACAACGCGATCAACCACGGCGTGCTCGGCCCGCTCGGCGTCGCCGAGGCGGCCGCGAACCCGGCAAGGGCGATCCACTTCCTGCTCGAGACGAACCCGGGCCCGGGCCTCGGCCTGCTGCTGGCCTTCATGTTCGTCGGCAGGGGCATGCCGAAGCAGTCGGCGCCCGGCGCGATGATCATCCACTTCCTCGGCGGGATCCACGAGATCTACTTCCCGTACGTCCTGGCCCACCCGATCATGATCGTGGCGATGTGGGCCGGCGGCATCGGCGCCGACCTCGTCTTCGTCGCGACCGATGCCGGCCTGGTGGCCACCCCGTCGCCGGGCAGCATCTTCGCCTACCTGGCCGTCATCCCCCGGGCCAGCACTTCGGCGTGCTGCTCGGCGTGGCGTGGGCGCCGTGGCGTCGTTCGTCGTCGGTTCGCTGATCCTGCGGGTCTACCCGGTCAAGCAGACCGACGAGGAGCTCGCGATGGAGACGACCTCAGCCACCGCTGCCCGCCGGCGCACCGGCCTGACCTCCGAGCGTCAGCGCGGTACCCGCCGCCCGGCGCCTTCCGGCGCCGGGCGGCGCATCATCACCAGCGGAGGTGCGTCGATGACCGAGAAGCGGGCGCAGGAGTTCACCTGGTCGTCTTCGCCTGCGAAGCCGGCATGGGTTCGAGCCTCATCGGAGCCAACCAGCTGAAGAAGCGGATCAAGAACGCCGGGCTCGACGTCCAGGTGATCCACTCGCCGGTGAACCAGATCCCGGCCGAACACCGACGTGGTCGTCGCCCACGAGGGCCTCGCGGCGCGCGCCCGGGCCGCCGCCCCGCAGGCCGTGGTGCTGACCTTCCGGAACTTCCTCAACAACGCCGCCAGCGACCTGCTCGTGCGGCGCCTGGAGGCAGGCGAGCCCATCGCGGACGAGGCCGGCCCGGCATGACCACGGAGGTCCTGTCGCGCTCGGCCGTCATGGTCGGCGCCACGGCGGCCAGCCAGCAGGAAGCCATCGACCAGGTGGGGGCGGTGCTCATAGCGGACGGCCTCGTGACGCAGGCCTACGTCGACGCGATGCACGCCCGCGAGGCGATCATCTCGACCTACCTCGGCAACGGCATCGCCCTGCCCCACGGCACGAGCGACGTCGCAGGAGCCGTCCTGCGGACCGGCCTGGCCGTCGTCCAGTTCCCGGCCGGCGTCCCGTGGGGCGACGAGCCGGCCCGCCTCGTCATCGGCCTGGCGGCCACGTCGGACGAACACATCGGCGATCATGTCACGGCTGGCCGGCGATCCTCGACGACGCGACAGCTCTGCGAGCGCCTCGGCCGATCCACCGACCCGACTCGAGATCCACGGGCGCTGACGTCGCCGGTGCTCGCCCAGGAGGACGACGACGACCAGGTACCCGACCGCACGGCCTGCGCCGGAACGTCCGGATCACCAATCCGTCCGGGCCTCCACGCGCGTCCCGCGGCCCAGATCGTGGCGCGGCCTGCAGCCTCTGACGGCCGACATCACGATCGCCGTGAACGGCCGGCGGGCCGACGCCCGGAGCATCACCGCCGTCCTGGGCCTGGGCGCGGCCGTCGGCGACGAGTTGACGATCACGGCCAGTGGCGCGGACGCGCAGGCGGCGCTCGATGCCGTCCTTGGGATCGTGATCCGTGGGGAGTGACACATGAGCCGCCTCGACAAGGACGCCCTGCTGGCCGCCATCGCCGAGAAGCTGAAGGCGACGCCCGACCCGGATGGGGTGGCCGACCTCGTCGCATCCCAGGGCCGGATCGCGATCGCCGCGAGCGCCGCGGAGATGGACGGCGCCATCGGGCGCCTGAAGCCGCTCGACGGCTACCGCTGGATCGTGATCAACTCGAGCGACCTGTTCTCGGCGAGCCCGAAGACGATCGGCACCAAGGTCGGGATCATGGACCAGACCGGCCGCGTCCTGAAGGCGGCCGACCTGCCGCGGCCGAAGGGCGATAACGCGAGCCCGTCGAAGACCGCCGCCGCCGACCGCCCTGGCCTGGAACGTCTACGGCGCCGGGATCGATCACGTCGGCCGTGACGGCCGGCCCGAGACGGTCGACGTCCCGCGGCCGCGGCCGGACCAGCTGCTGATCCGGGTCGACGCGGTCGGCCTGTGCTTCTCCGACGTGAAGCTCATCAAGCTCGGCGGCGACCACCCGAAGCTCTACGGCCGCGACCTCGCGACCGATCCGACCCGGCTCGGCCACGAGACGTCGGTCACGGTCATCGAGGTCGGGGGCGGACCTGCGCGACCGGTTCCGGCCCGGCCAGCGCCTGGCCATCCAGCCGGACATCTACGTCAACGGGCGGAGCACCGCCTACGGCTACACGATCCCCGGCGGCCTGATCCAGTACCACAACATCGGGCCCGGAGGTGCTCGACGCGGACGACGGCGCCTACGTCGTCCCGGTCGACGACCGCATGGGCTACGCGGAGACGGCGCTGACCGAGCCGTGGGCCTGCGTCGAGGCGTCGTACACGCAGCGCCGGCGGCTCGAGCCGCTCGCCGGCGGCCGCCGCTGGATCGTCGCCCGGCCCGACGACGACCGCCCGTACGTGCTCGGCCCGCTGTGCTCGGGCGCCGGCCGAGATCGTCGTGACCGATGCGACGCCGAGCCTCCTCGCGGCGATCCGCGCGCGGCGCCGATCCGACCACCCAGGTCGTCGTGGCATCGCTCGAGACTGCGGCCGCCCGAGCGCCGTTCGACGACATCGTCGCGCTCGGCCGTCACGAGCCCGCCGACGATCGCCGCGGGCAGCCGCCGCGATCGCGTTCCGGGGCCTGCTCAACATCGTCGCCGACGAGCCGCTCGCGGGGCCGGTCGAGATCGACGTTGGCCGGATCCACTACCACTACACGGCCTACGTCGGGACGACCGGGCTCGACGTGGCGGCGGCCTACGGCGAGACACGCAACCGGGCCGAGCTCCGGCCGGGCGGCGTGGCCGTGGTCGTCGGCGCGGCCGGGCCGATGGGCCAGATGCACCTCGAGCGCGCCCTGGCCCTGGCCGGCGGTCCGCGCCTCGTCGTCGGGGTCGACCTCGACGCCGAGCGCCTCAAGTCGGCCGAGACGAAGCTGACGCCCGTCGCCGTGGCCCGAGGACGCGAGCTGCGGTTCGCGACGATCGGCCGGGAGCCCGATGCGCTCGCGACGCTCGTCCGCGGCATCACCGGCGGCCGCGGCGCCGACGACATCATCGTGACCGCGCCGAGCGGCCAGGCGGTCGCGTCGGCCGCCACGGCGATGGCCCCGGACGGGATGCTCGTCCTGTTCGCCGGCGTGCCGGTCGGCACGCTCGTCGCCCTCGACCTCTCGCCCGTCTTCCTGAGCGGGGCGCAGTACACGGGCACGTCCGGTTCGCGGATCGCGGACCAGGCCCTCGTCGTGACGAAGACGGTCGCCGGGCAGCTCGAACCGCGGCGGGCGCTGGCGGCCGTGGGCGGCATGGAGACAGCCGCGGAGGCCCTCCAGGCACTGGTCGACGGCCGGTTCCCGGGCAAGATCGTGGTCTTCCCGCAGCTGACCGGTCTGCCGCTGACCGGCGTGAGCGAGCTCGCCGAGGATCCGGAGATCGGGCCGCTGCTCGGCGCCGACGGATCCTGGACCCGGGACGCGGACGGGCGCTCTTCGCCCGAGCCGGGCGGAGCGCCGTGCCGACGTGATCGTGACGATCACGCCCAACCCGAGCATCGACCGGACCCTCCAGGTCCAGGAGGTCCGGCGCGGCGAGGTGATCCGGGCCCGCGGGGCGTCGTCCGAGGCGGGCGGCAAGGGGATCAACGTCTCGCGCGCGCTCGCGGTCATGGGCGTGCCGACGATCGCCGTCGCGCCGGCCTCGGCGGCGACACGGACCCGGCTGGACGACCTGATCGACGGCAGCACGACGCTCCGGACGATCCCCATCGCCGGCGACATCCGGGTCAACCTGAGCCTCGTGGAACCCGACGGGACCGTGACCAAGATCAACGAGCCGGGACCGACGCTCAGCGAGCGCGAGGCGACGCTCCTCCTCGAGGCGGTCGTGGACCTGGTGCAGAAGGCTTTCGCGGCCGCCTCGGCCCCGCCGGATGCCGCCGGCGGCGACTTCTGGGTCGTGGGCTGCGGTTCGCTGCCGCCCGGCCTGCCCGACCCGTTCTACGCGTCGCTCGCGGCCCGCCTCCCGCCGTCGGTCCGGGTGGCCGTCGATGCGGACCGGAGCGCCCTGCGCGCCGTGATCCGGACGCCGATCGCGCTCCTCAAGCCGAACCGCGCCGAGCTCGAGGAGGTGGTCGGGCGCTCGCTGCCGACCCTGGGCGACGTGGCCGACGCCGCGTCCGAGCTCGTCGCCGGCGGAGCGGAGCGCGTCCTCGTGAGCCTGGGCCCGGATGGCGCACTCGTCTCGACCGGACCGGGGCGTGCCACGCCGAGGCGGCCGTCGACGACGTCGCGAACACGGTCGGCGCGGGTGACGCGCTGCTCGCCGGGTTCATCGCCGGCGGCGCGACGGCGGCGGCCCTCGCGCAGCGCGGTCGCCTGGTCGGTCGCGGCCTGCCGCGCGCCGGGCACGCAGATGCCGGCGGTCACGCGGACGTGACACGGCCGCGGTCATCGTCCGGCCCACCGTCGACCGGGCCGCGCCGGCTGGCATCGATGATCGGCCCCCAGTCGACCCGCATCGCGGCCGTGTCGGCGGCCCCCGGCGTCATCCGCGCCCGCTGGACGGAGCTCCGACGGTCGGCCCTGCCCGCCGCCGGGCCGGATCGCGGCCGGCGAGGCGGCCGCAGAGGTGGAGCGGTTGCGCGCGGCGGCGAACGAATCCGCCCTCGAGCTCATGGCCCTGAGCGACCAGGTCGCCGAGGCCGGCCACGATGCCGAGGCAGGCATCTTCGGGGCCCATGCCGCGATCGCCTGGGATCCCGAGCTGATCGGCGCAGGCCGTCGCGGCGATCGAGACCGCCAGCACGGACGCCGTGACCGCGATCGTGGAAGCCGGCGGGCCGGCGCCGCGCGTCTCGCCGCGCTCGCCGACCCGCTCATCCGCGCCCGGTCGGCCGACGTCCTCGACGTCACGGATCGGATCGCCCGGCGCCTGGCCGGCCTGCCGCTCGACGAGCAGCTCCTCCCCGCGCCGGCGATCGTCGTCGCCGACGACCTGGCCCCCTCCCTCACCGCGACCCTGCCCCGCGAGCGCCTGCTCGGCATCGCCCTCGAGTCGGGCTCGGCGACGGCGCACGCCGCGATCCTCGCCCGCGCGTACGGGATCCCGGCCGTGGTCGGCGCCCGCGGGCTGCTCGAGGCGCTGCGGGCCGCCGGCCCGAACGTGGAGCTCGCGATCGACGGCGCGACCGGCGAGGTCGTCATCGACCCCGACGCCGCCGACCGCGCCCGGTTCGACCAGCGGACGAGCGAGCTCGACGCTGCCCACGCCAGGGACCTGGAGGAGGCGTCCCTGGACGCGGTCACGACCGACGGGACCGCCGTGACGCTGCTGGCCAACATCGGCGGGCCGGACGAGGGGCCGGCCGCGGTCGCGCTCGGTGCCCGCGGGGTCGGCCTGTTCCGGACGGAGTTCCTGTTCCTCGAGCGCTCGGCCCCGCCGACCGAGGACGAGCAGGCCGACGCCTATCGCCGCGCGGTCGAGGCGTTCGGCGGAAACCCCGTGACGATCCGCCTCCTCGATATCGGCGGCGACAAGCCGATCCCGTACATCCCGCTCCCGGCCGAGGACAACCCGTTCCTCGGCGTGCGGGCGCTGCGCCTCGCCGACCGCTGGCCGGGCATCTTCGTCACCCAGCTGCGCGCCTGCTACCGGGCTGCCCTCGCCGGGCCGGTCAAGGTGATGGCCCCGATGATCGCCGATGGGGGCGACGTCGCGACGCTCCTGGCGCTGGCCCACCAGGCCCGGACGGGCCTCCACGACGACGGTGATGGAATTCGGCGAGGTGAGCCTCGGAGCGATGCTCGAGATCCCCTCGGCCATCCTGACCGGCCGGAGCTGGTTCGATCAGGTCGGCTTCGCCAGCCTTGGCACGAACGACCTGCTCCAGTACGCCCTGGCGGTGGACCGGGGCAACCCGGCGCTCGAGCGCTACCGGGACTCGCTCCACCCGGCGGTGCTGCGCCTCATCCGGCTGGCGGTCGAGGCCGCCGATTCGACCGGCATCGAGCTCTCGGTCTGCGGCGAGATGGCCGGCGACCCGGCCGCGGCGCTCGCCCTGGTCGGGCTGGGCATCCGCTCGCTGAGCATGAGCGCGCCGAGCCTGGCCGCCGTGCGCCGGGCGATCCGGGCCGCCTCGCTCGAAACCCTCGAGCGGGAGGCCCAGGCGGCCATGGAGGCCGCGGCCGCCGTGGAGAACCGGGCCCGGTTCGATCGTCTCCTGGCCGGCTGAGGCCAGTCGGCCGCGCAACGGTCAGGAAAAGTCCTCGGCGAAGAGCCGCGACATCGTCAGGAACCAGTCGTCGCCGCTCATCCGGTAGAGGTAGCCGAGCTGAGCCGTGACGATCCGGTGGTACTTGGGCTGCGGGTCGCCGTGGCTCAGGCAGTACCTGCTGTACGAGCCGGGGATCCGGTACTCGGCGACGTAGTGGCGCATCGTCGTGAGGCTCGCCCGCAGGATCTGGAGGGCCGCCGGATCCCGCGTCACCGCCCAGTAGTCGTACAGCCCGAAGACCGCGTAATTGAACCCGTTCGCGGTGTGGTCGGGCCGCGCGTCGGCCTCCGGGTACTCCTCGAGCCATAGATACCCGCCTGCGTCGACGTAGGTGACCCACGGGCCCGGGCCTCGGCCGAGGTGGCGGAACGAGCCGAAGAGGAGATCCGCCGCGGCGAGGTACGGCGCCTGGCCGGTATCTCGGTACAGCCGGGCCGCCAGGGAGAGCGCGATGCCCTGGGCCATGGCCGAGTACCACGGCGCGCGCATGACCTCGGTCGGGCTGCCGTGGACCCGGAGGTCGAATTGGTACGGGATGAAGAGCCCACCATCCGAGCGGACGCCGATCGCCATCAGCGTGTCGAGCACCCTGGACGCGGTCGCGAGATAGGCGGGGTCGGCGGAACGCCGGTAGCCCTCCTCGCGCTTCAGTCCGTACTCCGCCAACCCCGCGGGGCTGTAGTAGTGCCGCCCATCTACGAGCTTCATCGGGATCCCACGTGCGTCACGGACCGCCGGCAGCGACTTCGCGGGCAGGTGGTCCCGGGCATACGGCAGCTCGTCCGGGGCGAGCGTCGGGATGGCGTACGCGGTCACGTGGTACGGCGGAGCCGGGGAAGGATCGGCCGGCACGGTCGTGGCTCCGGCCGACGAGACGCTCGTGCCAGCGAGCGGAGGGATGACCGCCCCCTGGTCGAGGACGGCCGTCGGCGACCCGGCGGCGCCCGGCGGCGGCATCACCGCCAGGAGTCCGAGGGTGAGCGTGAGCGAGATGCGCCGCAGTGCACGTGAACGTCGCTGGGTCACCGGTCCCTCTAGCCGTGTGGGCGCATCGGGCGACTCCGCCCGACAGCTTTCGGACTCAGGGACGAGCGAGGATCGGTCCGTGTGAGCCTCCCGGCCGCCGTGCTCGAGTGGAAGCGCGGGCAGAAACGAGCGGAAGCGCGGGCTAGAAAGAAGCCCGCCTCCCTGCGTGATGCAAGGAGGCGGGCTCGGGAGGAGCGGCGACGCTACGGACGCGCCGGGAGCTTCGTGATCCAGTACTCGGTCGTCGGGGTCACCGGCGTCGAGAACCGGGCGTTGACCACCCACAGCCGGCCGGCCGTGAAGGCGGCGGTCGTCGGGATGTCGAGAGCGCCGGGCTTGGTGATCGTGCCCTTGAAGCTGGCCGACCGGTTGGCCCAGCCGAGCCGGAACACGTCGACCTGGTTGAGCTGGTTGCGGACGACGTAGAGCGTCGAGCCGTGGAGCTCGAGCCCGTCGCCGAACGTGACGCTCGCACCGCCCAGGTCGATCGCCTTGGTGACGCCCGTGAACGGGTTGACCCGGAAGAGCTTGCCGGTGTTGGACTGGACGATGATCAGCCAGCCGTTGCGGGCGACGATCCCGTTGGCGTTGAACTCATTGGGGACGGCCACGTAGTCGCCCGTGAGCGGCAGGGTCTTCGCCTTGGACGGATCGGGCAGCCGGCCGTGCCGGCCGAGCGGGATCACGTCGAGCTGCTGGAGACCCGAATCGGTCACGAACACGCCGCGCTTCGTCACGACGAGGTCGTTGAGGAAGCCGACGGGCGAGAACGTGTACTCCTTGAGGAGCGCCCCGGTCCGGGCGTTGTAGACGCGGACCTTGCCGGTCGCGCCACCGGCAACCCACAGCCGGTTGTTCGCCTTGTCGTACTCGACGCCGACCGCGACGTTGCCGGCGACGCCCGGCACGAGGATGCGGTTGCGGCCGGTCTTGACGTCGCCCTTCCAGATCGCGCCGTTGGCGAGCGATCCGACATACACGGTCGTGCCTCGACCGGCGGTGATGCCCTCGGGCGCCCAGCCGTCGGGCAGGTCGATCCGGGCGGGGAACCTGGGGTGGTGGTCGCCGCCGCTGTGGGCCGCGACTGGCTGGGCCAGCAGCGTCAGGCTGGCCAGGACGGCCAGGCCGAGGACGACCATGGAACGGATGCGTCGATGCATCTGGGGAACTCCTTCCCTCTGGGTCACCGGTGAGCGGTGAGAAGGGATGCGCGCGCCTGCCTGGGGGCGGCGGCGTGGACGTTCTCAGGATACGAAGGGACTCCGCGGGCGGATTTCCGGGATCGAACGGGCGGCTGGGTGGCCGGGATTGCAGTGGCGTTGCAATCGCCGCGAACAGGCCACAATCGACGCAAGCCGCTACCCGCCCGCCTGATCGGAGAACGACCCATGGACTTCAAGCTCGAGCTCGTCGTCGTCCCCGTCTCGGACGTCGATCGCGCCAAGGCGTTCTATGCCGAGAAGCTGGGATTCACCGTGGACGTGGACCACAAGGCCAGCGAGGCGTTCCGGGTCGTCCAGCTGACGCCGCCGGGTTCGGCGTGCTCGATCACGATCGGGGTCGGGGTCTCCAAGGTGACGCCGGGCACGTACCAGGGCCTCCACCTCGTCGTGACCGACATCGTGGCGGCGCGCGCATTGCTCGTGGAGCGCGGCGTTGAGGCGAGCGAGCCGTTCCACTTCGGCCCGGCGGGCCAGACGACCGGCGTCCACGAGGGGCGCAAGGACTACGAGACGTTCGTCTCGTTCACCGATCCGGACGGCAACGGCTGGCTCCTCCAGGAGGTCCACCACAACGCCTGAGGCGTGCTCGCGCACGTTGCGCCGCGCTTGAACGCGGCGGTAGCATCGGGCGAGGATGCCGCCACGCGACAAGGAGCAGCCGCTCCTCAGGGTCAACGCGTTCGAGGTCCTGATCGGTGACCGGGAGCTCGGCTTCTCCGACGTCGGCCCGCTCACGTCCGAGACCGACCTCGACACGCCCCTCGACAAGCCGCCCCATCGCTTCGCGTCGGTCGTCCTGCGGCGCGCGCTGACCGGCACGCACGAGCTCTACGACTGGCGCCGGGCCGTCATCGACGGCAAGGACGACCGGCGCGACGTGACGATCCGCCAGCTGTCCGGCGCCCGGCGGCAAGGCCGTGAACGCCTGGCGGCTGGTCAAGGCCTGGCCGCGCCGCTGGTCCGGGCCGACGTTCAATGCACTCAGCGCCGACATCGCCTGGGAGGAGCTCGAACTGACCTTCGAGGACCTCGTCTGGCTCGAGCGGACCTGATCCAAGGAGGTTGAGATGGCCGTGCTTCGCGACCGCCCCTACGCCCAGTTCAACTTCCTCGTGGACCTGGGGACCGGGAACACGGCCGGGCCCGAGGCCGGCTTCCAGGAGTGCAGCCAGATCTCGATGAGCGTCGACGTCATCGAGTACCGCAACGGCAACGACAAGCTGAACAGCGTCCGCAAGATCACCGGCCTGAACAAGGCCTCGGACGTCACGCTCAAGCGCGGGATCATCGGCTCGCTGAACCTCTACCAGTGGCTCGACCAGATCCGCAACGGTGACCAGGCGGGCTTCCGCAACGTCACGATCCAGCTCCAGAACGAGGACCGCACCGCGGTCGCGCAGACCTGGAAGCTCCTGAACGCCCGGATCATCAAGCACACGAGCGGCCCGCTGAACGCGAAGGGCACCGATGTCGCGATGGAGGAGCTGACGCTCGCCTACGAGCGCCTCGAGATGGAGTAGCGCTAGGCCTCGTCCTTCTCGCCCTTGGCGCCCTTCGCGGGTCGCGGATGGCCCGGCAGGCGGCCGGCCTCGAGCAGGGCCCGCCGGAGCAGGAACTCCATGTGGGCATTGAGCGAGCGGAGGTCGTCCGCCGCCCAGCGCTGGAGCGCCGTCAGGGTCTCCGGATCGACCCGCAGGAGGAACGGTTTCCGCTCACTCATCGGGTCGACCCGGCGCCGTGCCGGACCGTCTGCCGGCCCGCCGTCCTACGCGTACAGGGTCCCCGTATTGAGCACCGGCTGGGCTTCGTGCTCCGAGCACAGGACGACGAGGAGGTTGCTCACCATGGCCGCCTTGCGCTCCTCGTCGAGGGTCACGACGCCCTTGGCCGAGAGCTGATCGAGCGCCATCTCGACCATCCCGACCGCGCCTTCGACGATCCGCGTCCGGGCCGCGATGACCGCGTTCGCCTGCTGGCGGCGGAGCATCGCGTTGGCGATCTCCGGCGCGTAGGCCAGGTGGCTGATGCGGGCCTCGATCACGGCCACGCCGGCCTTCTCGAGGCGGTCCTGGATCTCCTGGCGCAGCTCGCCGGCGATCTCGAGCGGGTTCGAGCGCAGGGCGATGTCGCCTTCGGTGTGGGCATCGTAGGGATGCGTCGTCGCGAGGTTGCGCAGCGCGGCCTCGGCCTGGACGTGGATGAAGTTCTCGAAGTCGTCGACCTCGAAGAGCGCCTCGGCCGTGTCGGTCACCTTCCAGACGACGACCGCCGCGATCTCGATCGGGTTGCCGTCGTGGTCATTGACCTTGAGCTTGCTCGTCTCGAAGTTGCGGACGCGGACCGAGATCCGGCGCCGCTCGGCGAGGGGTTCACCCACTGGAGACCCTGCTCGCGCACCGTGCCGTCGTAGTGGCCGAACAGGACGAGCGCCCGGGCCTCGTTGGGATTGACCGGCGTCAGGCCACCGAAGCCGACGCTGACGACCCCAAGCGCCACGAGGATCGCGATCAGGCCGAGGACGGAGCCAAGACTCAGCTCGTCTTCCATCACGTTGAGCAGGTACCAGGACAGCAGGCCAGATCGAGGCCGAGGAGGGCCGCGAAGAGGACCACGAAGGTGGCGATGCCCGGCAGGCTCCGGGCGGCACGTTCCTTGTTCATCGGGCTTTGGAGCTCCTCTCAGCGCGGACCTTGCGCCGCGCGGTGATATCACATTGATATCACCGCGACGAGGTGGCGTCAAGGGTGCTCGGCACGCATCCCCGGCGCCCGGCCAAGCGGAAGTTCTTCCTGTTCGTGGGCGCGTTCGGTCTCCATGCTCGCCCGATGGGAGGCTGGGGTGGAGCGGGGCACGGACGCGGGCGAGCGGCCGCATCGTGGCGCGAACGAGCCCATGAGCCACCGCCTGGCAACGGCGGACCGCCATGATCGGGCGCCTGACCGCGGACGTCGCTGCAGCCGTCACCGAGAGCCTGGCGGCCGGGGAACAGCTGCTCGGGTCGCTCAACGGACCGGGCGCATGCCTCGTCCTCACCGACCGCCGACTGCTCATCGTTCGGCTGGGGCGCTACCCGCGGCCCCGGAGCGGGATCACCAGCTGGCCGGTCGATCGGGATCTCCGGATCCACCCCCACACAGCGAGCCAGGGCGGCCGGAACATCCTCATCGAGCACGACCAGCGCTCGGCCGGCTTCCTCGTGACGGACGAGGAATGGCCGGCGGCGCTCGAGCTGGTGGCGCTCGCCCAGCGCCTCAGCCGGTCCGGACCGAGGGTGTAGGCGGAACCTCCGGTGTCCGGCGACCGCGCGTGGCGGGACCATCCCGGCCGAGGCGAAGCGCCGGGTCCGCTGCCCGCGAGCGCGGCCTGCCGTCCCAGGACATGGCCAGACGTCCCGCAGGCCTTGCACCGCAGTGCAGAATGGCGAGGACGGCAAAGCCGCAAGCACGCACGTGGAGGTCAGCACGGCATGGGAATCATCTCCTGGCTAGTCGTCGGTGCGATCGCCGGGTACCTCGCGGGTCTATTGGTCAAGGGCGACGAGAGCCTCGGTGTGATCGGCCATATCGGCCTCGGGATCGTGGGGGCATTGGTCGGCGGGTTCCTCGCCGGAATCGTGTCCGGTGGCAAGGACTTCACGACGGGGATCAATGTCACGACCATCGTCGTCGCAACGATCGGCGCGGTCATCGCCGTGGTTGGCTACAACGCGATCAGGGGCCGGTCTCGATCGGGCCGCGGCCCGATCTGATCCGGATCCACCGGGCCGCGCCGAAACTCCCTTGAGCAGGTAGACGCGCTCGGAGGAGCCAGGCCCAGTGCCGCTGGCCGGGACCGTGGCTGCGGCAGCTACCCCGGCGCGGCCCAGCCGACCGCGTTGGCGATGACGCGTCGGACATCGGGATGGAAGTAGGTGGGGTACGTCTCGTGGCCCGGCCGGAAGTAGAAGATCCTGCCCTTGCCACGTGTGTAGCAGCACCCGCTCCGGAACACCTCGCCACCGGCGAACCAGCTGACCAGCACGAGGCGGTCGGGCGCCGGGATGTCGAAGAACTCGCCGTACATCTCCTCCTCCTCGATGAGGAAGGACGCGCCGAGTCCGGCGGCGATCGGATGGCCGGGGTCCACGACCCAGAGCCGCTCGTGTTCCCCGCTTTCGCGCCACTTCAGGTCGCCGCTCGTGCCCATCAGCCGCCGGAAGATCTTCGAGTAGTGGCCGGAATGCAGGACGATGAGGCCCATCCCGTCGAGCACCCGCCGCTGGACACGGTCGACCACCTCGTCGTCGACCTCGGCGTGGGCGACATGGCCCCACCAGGTCAGCACGTCCGTGTCCGCGAGGACGGCGTCGCTCAGGCCCTGATCCGCCTCGTCGAGGTGGGCGGTACGAACCTCAAATCCGTCGCCACGAAGGCCGTCGGCGATGGCGGCGTGGATGCCGTCCGGATAGACCGCTCGAACCTCGGCCTCCTCGACGTCCTGTCGATGCTCGGTCCAGACCGTGACCCGTGTCACCGGGCGACCTCCTGTCTCATCGAGCCGCCGACTGCAGCCGTCGTCGCCGGGGCGGTCGCCGCCTGCGCGGTCGGATTCGTGATGACGGCCCCGCCGCGTGCCGCGGACTCGCGGATCGCATCCCACAGGCGGGCCATGCGAAGGCCCACCTCGGGCGGACTCGGGTTGGGCACGCGGCCCGCCCGGACGTTGAGGAACTGCTCCCAGACCGGGATGTCGGCGACGGAGCGGACCTTGCGCAGCCCGCTCTGCCGGCCCGCTGCAGCTCGAGGCGCTCGCCCCAGATCCCGGTCCGCAGGACCGCTTCGGTCGTGAAGACCCGGATGTCCGAGTCGCATGACGGGATCGCCCGGCCACAGGCGTTCATCGTGACGAGCGCGCCCGATGCGAGCCGGCCCATGACCACGGCCCGGATGTCCACCGGTCGCCCGTCGTCCTCCAGCCAGGCGGCGACCTGGGCGAACTCCTCGCCGGCGAGGTCGGTCACGGTGTTCAGCATGTGGGCGCCGGTGTCGAACAGGAACCCTCCGCCCGAGATCGCCGGATCCTGGCGCCACGTTCCGGTCGTGCCCACGGCCCAGTCCTGCCAGGCAACGGCGTCGATATTGAGGATCTCGCCGAGCTGCGCCGGACCGAAGCAGCCGCGACGCTTCCCGTACCTGCGGGGACAGACTCCCGGGAAAGGCGACGACGAGAAGGCGCCCCGTCCGGTCACGCGTCTCGATCAGGCCGGTCGCCTCCTCGGCCGTCATCACCATCGGCTTCTCGAGCAGGACGTCCAGGCCGGCCTCGAGGCACGCGGTCGCCTGGGCGTAGTGGAGGACGTGGGGGGTGATGATGAACGCCGCGTCGAGCCGATCCGCGTAGGTCGCCACGAACCTGGTCCAATCCGGCTCGTTCGGCGGGACCGCCAACCCTCGCCGGGTGAACAGCTCGGCCGTCGGCGGCGAGCGAGGCGGCCGACGGCTCGCAGACGGCGGCGACCTCGGTATCGGTCCGGTCGAGCATCCCCTCGAGGTGGAAGCGCGCCATCGCTCCGACGCCGATGAACCCGACCCGCGTCCGCTCCGCCCTGGCTCCGCTGCCGGGTCGATCGCCTGCTCGTGTCGTGACCTTCATGACACGGCCAGGGTACCGGTCGTCCGGTCGCCGGGCTTGCCCGCCGTGGAGCATCCCCGGCAGGGCCGCCATCGTCGAGTCGCGGCCCAGACGCACGAATGCCTCGGCTGCGTCGACGCCCGCCTCGCGGCCGCTAAATGCGGCGATCCCTTGATGGTGATCGCGCCAATTCCTTCGCCGTCCTGGCTCTTGTGCGCCAAGAGCGCGGCCTTCTTCGTCTCGACGACTGTGGAGATGTCGACGTAGGTGTCCGGCACGAAACCCTGCGTCTGGCTGCCCGTGTTCACTTCGAAGAAGTAGAGCTGTGGCTGCGGCTCGAGCGCGCTCCAGGCGGAGATCGTGAGCATGCTCGCGACCTGGTGGTCGAAGTTCGGGTCGATCGGCCAGTGCGCGAACAACACGTCCGGCTTCTCCGTCGCGAGGACCGAACGCAGCTGCTCCGCCAAGGCGCGAGTCGCTTCCGTGGCGCCGTTGATCTGTCCCGCGAAGAGCGCCTTTGCGCCCATGATCCTGCACGCCGCCTCGCTCTCGGCCGTACGGATGGTCGCGGCCTCCGAATCGGACGCTCCTTCGATGCCGCGTTCGCCGCGCGTGAGATAGATGACGGTCACGGCGTGGCCCGCGGCGACGTAACGGACGAGCGTGCCCCCGCATCCGGACTCGGGGTCGTCTGGGTGACCGCCGACGCAGACGACCTTCACGAGACGCAGCCGAGGACATCGAGTTCGTTCATCGCGCGTTGCTCCTTGCCGCGTTGCCGGGACGACGGGAAGAGAAACATAGCGACTGTCCGAGTCCCCCTGAGCGGACGCAGCGCTTGCGCTAGACTCGGCGCTCCCGAGCGGGAGTAGCTCAGTCGGTAGAGCGTCTGCTTCCCAAGCAGAAGGTCGCGGGTTCGAGACCCGTCTCCCGCTCCAAGGATCCCTCTGACGATGCGCCTCGAGTTCGCGGGCGAGATCTGGTACTGGCGCGGCCCGTCGCCGTTCCACTTCATCACCGTGCCGGACGACGGCTGCGCCGAGCTGCGCGCCCTGGCTCCGGTCGTGAGCTATGGCTGGGGCATGATCCCGGTCTGGGTCCGGATCGGGCGCACCCAGTTCAAGACGTCGCTCTTCCCGAAGGACGGACGCTACGTCGTGCCGATCAAGGACGTCGTGCGCAAGGCCGAAGGGCTGGCCGAGGGCGACACGCCGATGCTGGAGTTGACGATCCGGTCCTGACCGGGCCGGGCTACGCGCCGAGTCCCTCGTCCGTGCTGTAGGCCCACAGGTCGAGCTCGTCGAGGTCCAGGGCATCGATCCCGTTCGTCGACAGGGCATCGCCGATCTGGGCCCGGTGTTCGGTGGCGTGGTGGATCGCCTGGCCGAGGATCGTCGAGCGCGCCCGTCGGATCGTCCCGCCGTCGCCCTTGTACTCGACCGGACCGTCGGGCACCGCGGCCTGCGCGCGCAGCCGGGCGTCGAACGCGGCGCAGGTGCTTGCCAGCGCGGCGAGCTCGGCGACGGTGGCCGGAGGAGCCATCCGATCGGGGCGCGGCACGCCCTCGAGACGTGCGGTGTAGCCGCCGGCCGACGAGACGAGGTGCTCGAGGATCATCGCGACCGACCACGCGTTCCGCGGGGCCGCCAGGGCGAGCGCATCGTCGGGGAGGCCGGCCAGCGTGGCGATGAGCGCCGCGTTCGCCCAGGCCATGTGGCGGAGCAGGCGGTCGAGCGTCGGGTCGGCGGTCTGGTCGGTCATGGCAGGGTCATCCTCGCGTGGCAGAGACGGCCGTCGTCGCCGACAGATCCGGTGGACGAACCGGCCATCAGGAGCGCTTCTCGTCCGTGACGCCGATGAGGAACCGCCAGGCGCCGGCGATCGCCCAGACGAGGCCGCCGATCGTCTCGAGCCCGATCCAGTACAGGCCGCCGCCTTCCCCGCCGCGGGCGACGATCGAGATCGCGCCGATGAGGCCCGCGGCGGCGATCGCGTAGCCGATCGCCATCCGTCGCCACGCGGCCGCGGGAAGCTTCCAGTTCGCCTTCCGCAAGGCCTTCGCGTTGTTGTACGTGTTGATCGAGGCGAAGCCCAGCGCTGATCGCGCCGAACTCCCAGCCCGGCCCACTCGTGGGGCTGGGGCACCAGAGCCGCGAGGCCGGTGACCATCGTGGCCGTCAGCACGACGAGTGTCGCCCGGGCGTGCGAGCGGTGGGTGATGCTCGTGGCGATGAAGTCGGCGTGGATCGACAGGCCCACGACGATCAGGCCGATGAGCGCCGCCGCCGCGGCGGCGACCGTGAAGAAGAACTCGATCCAGTGCGCCGGGTCGAGCGGTTCGTACATCGGAGCAGTCTAGGGTCCCGGCGGTCGCCCCACGCGGTGCCGCCAGCGCTTACGGCGCGGGGTTTGCCCGGCCGGGTGATGCCTGACCCGGTGCGAAGACGGCCCAGCCGTCGGAGCGGTCGGGCGTGGTCGATGCGGGCGGGCGCCCGATCGTCGTCCCCGGCTCGATCGTCGCGGGGATCGGCGAGCCGCCGGGCAGGAGCACGGGATCGGTCGCGCCGCTGCCCCAGGCCACCCGGTCCAGCCGTATCCCGGCCGGGTCCAGCAGCTCGATCTCGGTGGGCGCCGTGGTCAGGGCGAACCCGCTCGGGGCCGGGAGACCCGGATGGTCGATCGAGCCGGGCGTGTCGAAGGAGACGACGACCTGCGACCCGGGCCCGATCGGCAGGGACCCCGACGCGATCGGGAAGTCGCGGTCCCCGATCCGCAGCTTCACGCCGTTGGCATCCATGCCCGCGGCCGTGGTGTTCGTGATCTCGACGAAGGTCGCGTCGCCGGCGATCGGTGCGAAGCGGACCTCGGTCAGGAGGAGCCCGGCCTGCGGGCTCGGGGAGGTCGGAGTCGACGGGCTGGCGGTCGCCGGAGGGTGGCTCGCTGCGACCGACGCGGCCGGCGTTGGCGCGGATCCGCCGCACGCGGTCAGGAAGAGGCTCACGAGGAGGCCGCCGAGGAGCGGGCGCCGCGGGTGCCGCGGGCTCATCGCGTCGGTTCGCGGCTCTGTCCTTGCCGGGCTGGTCATGGCCCGGGGAGTCTACGCGCCTTCGCCGGGACGGGGCCGCCGCCGGCTCATCGGGAGCCGGGCACCGGATCCACGGTCGGCTCCCCGGCGAGGAACCGCCGGATGTTGGCCGCCGACCGGGTGGCGACCCCCTCCATGCTCCGGCGGCTCGCCCCGCCAAGATGCGGCGTCACGATGACCGCCGGCAGGTCGGCGAACGGGTTGCGGCCGGCGGTCTCGTTCTCGAGCACGTCCAGCGCGGCGCCGGCGAGATGGCCGCTCTCGATGGACCGGCGCAGCGCGTCCTCGTCGACGAGGCCGCCCCGGCCGGCGTTGACGAGATAGCTGCCCGGACGCATCGCGGCGAGCTCGGCATCGCCGATCAGGTGGTGCGTCTCCGGACTCAGCGGCACGTGCAGGCTGACGATGTCCGAAGCCGCCAGGAGCTCCGAGAACGACGACCGGATCGCCCCGAAGCGCGCCTCGGCATCCGGGACGGGTCGCCGCGTGTGGTAGCGGATCCGCGCTCCGAAGCCGACCAGGCGCTCGGCGACCGCCGTCCCGATGTCGCCCATCCCGATGAGACCGACGGTGGCGCCGCCCAGGTCGTCGATGCCGGAGGCGATCACCTCGCCGGTCGCGAACCGCCCCTCCCGGCTGGTCCGCTCGCTCAGTGGCAGGCCCTTGATGAGCGCCAGCATGAGCATCACCGTGTGCTCCGCGGCACCCTCGCGGTTGACCCCTGGGTTGTACGCGACGGCGACCCCGGCGGCAGACATGGCGGCCAGGTCGACGCTGTCGTAGCCGACCCCGATCAGCTGGACGAACCGGACCTCCGGCGCCCGGGCGAGCGTCCCCGAGTCGATCCGCCTGCGGGCGTTGAGGATGACCGTGGCTCCTTCGGCCAGGCCGGCGAGCTCGGCGTCATCGAACGACGTGACGACGGCGACGTCAACGCCGGGCAGGAGCTCGCGGAGGCGGCCGGAGATCCCGGCCAGCGCAGGGTCGACGACGAGGACCTTGGGCATCGGGGCACGATAGCGAACTCCGTCGATCCGGGCGCGCCGGCCGCGCTGCAACCGCCCCGCGCCGGCCTGACCGATCAGGGCAGCGGGCGCCAGGCCCTCCCGAGCAGGAGCGCGAGGCCCGCGGCGAGCACCCCGAACGCCACGAACCCGACGCTCGATCTCGACCACCTCGTGCTTCGTGATCAGGTTCGTCGGCAGGCCGTCGAAGACGGCCTGCGAGCTGCGCCGCGCTCTCGGCCGGGTAGTACTCGCCGCCGGTCACGTCCGCGACCTGCTTGAGCGTCTCCTCGTCGATGCCGCGCCGGAAGCCGCCGCCGCCGCCGAACCCGCCGCCGCCCCCACCGCAGGTTCGGCTCGCGGCCGACGAGGAACGGAGCACAGCCGGGGTCCTGCCCGCCGCCGTTCGCGGTCCCGAAGCCGATCGTGTAGACCCGGACGCCGCGGTCGGCGGCCTGCTGCGCGGCGTCGATCGGCGGGAAGCCGGCGTTGCTGGCGCCGTCGGTGAGCACCACGATGATCTCCGGGGCGTAGGCGCCCTTGGGCACCGGCGCCGGCGGCAGGCCGGGCGAGTCCTCGGTCCAGCTCTTGCGCGACGTTCGGGTCGATCTCCGCGATCGCGTCGATCGCGTCCAGGATCCCGCTGCCGATGGCGGTCCGGCGCCCGGTCGCCAGGCTGCGCAGCGCGTCGACGAGGACCTGGTGGTCGTTCGTCGGCGTCTGGACGATCTCGGCGAACCCGGCGAACGCCACGATCCCGATCTGGGTCCCGGAGCCCTGGCTCTCGATGAACTTGATGGCCGCGGCCTCGGCGGCCTGGAGGCGGCTCGGCGGGATGTCGGTCGAGCACATGCTGCCCGAGACGTCCATCGCGAGCATGATCGTGGTCTGGTTGGTGGGCACGGCGGCGATGACCACCGGCCGGGCGAGGGCCACGGCGAGTCCGGCCAGGGCGAGCGGCGAACAGCGCGAACGGCAGGTGGCGGCGCAGGAACGACGAGCGCGGCATGGCCTCGCGCACGAGGCTCAGGCTCGAGTAGCGGACGCCCGATGGGCGACGCCGGCGCAGGGCCAGACGTACACGGCGACGAGCGCGGGCACGAGCAGGAGGAGCAGGAGCAGGCCCGGCCACAGGAAGCTCATGAGCGGCCACCTTCGGGCAGACAGGTGACCACAGGATCGTTCACGGGAGCCTCCCGAGCCAGGCGAGCGAGGTGAGGCCGCCGAGGGTCAGCAGGAGCACGCTGGCGCCCGCGAACAGCGACGTGACCTCGATCTGCTGCGGCTTGACGACGAGCCTGCTGTCGACCTCGTCGTAGACCCTGGCCAGGCCGTCCTCGTCCTCGGCGGCGAAGTAGGCGCCGCCGGTCATGTCGGAGATGCGCTGGAGCGTGGCCGCGTCGAGCTGGGTGTGGACCTTGAACCCGTCGACGTCGAGCGTCGTGCCGGCGGCGCTGCCGATCCCGACCGTGTAGATGCGCACGCCGGCGTCCGCGGCCACCTGGGCGGCGTCGTCCGGGGTCGGGCGGCGCGGTGTTCTCGCCGTCGGTCAGCAGGACGATGATCGCGGAGGTGTGCGAGCCCGGCGCGACGGGCGGCAGGGTCGGGGCCGGGGTGGCGGCCGGTGCGGACGGATCCGGCGACCGCTGGGTGTAGTAGTCGATGACCGGCCCGTTCTCGGCGATGGCGATCGCGCTCAGCGCAGCGCGGATCCCCTGCCCCAGCGACGTCCCGCGCTCCGGGGTCGAGGCGCTCGATCGCGGCCAGGACCGCGGCCTGGTCGCTCGTCGGCGCCTGGACCGAGAGGCCGGCGTCGCTGAACGCGACGACGCCGATGACGACGCCGGCCGGCTGGCGCTCGACGAACGCCTGGGTCGGCGGCCTTGGCCGCCTCCATCCGGGTCGGCTCGAGGTCGTCGGCGGCCATGCTGCCCGACACGTCGAAGGCCAGGATGACCGTGCCCTCGCTGCGCGGCAGGCACACCGCCGCCTGGGGCCGGGCGAGCGCGACGGCCAGGACCGTGAGCCCGCTCACGAGCAGGATCGCCGGGATCCGGGCGCGGAGCGCCGACGCGGCCGCGCGGACCGTCCGCCTGACCGAGGCCGAGCCCGCCGCCGATGACGTGCCCGCCGGCGCCGTCCGTCGAGCGACCAGGTACAGCAGGACGCCGACCGGCACGAGCGCGACGGCGACGAGCATGGTCGGCCAGATGAACGACACGGTCAGGCCCGCCGCCGGCGCCGGAGCGGTCGCCATCCGGACGATCGCGCGCACGAGGTCCTCGTCGGTCGAGAGGCGAGACGGCCTCCACGCCCGGCCCGCCGGAACGCGGCGTTGACGGCTTCCTCGCGCGTGCGCGCGGCCTCGGCGAACCGGCGCCGGAAGCCCTGCGTCGCGGGTGTCGACGTAGAGCTGCTCGCCGGTCTCCGCGTCCTCCATGATGATCGGGCCGACGTCGGGCAGCTCGACCTCGCGCGGGTCGATGAGCCGGACGGCGAGCACCTCGTGGCGGCGGTGCAGCAGGTCGAGCGGCCGCTCCCAGCCCGGGGCGCTGATGAAGTCCGACACGATGACGACGAGCGAGCGGCGCTTGATCGCCGTGGGCCGCGGTGTCGAGCAGCGGCGCGAGGTCCGTGACCGGCGAGCCGCGTCAGGCGCGGCTGGCCCAGCAGGTCGCTGGACGAGGCGCAGCACCTGGACCCGGCCGCCACGGGCCGGGATCGTCTGCTCGACCTTGCTGCCGTAGAACACGGCCCCGACCCGGTTGCCGCTGCCGGGTGAGGAGTCGGGCCAGCGTCGTCACGAAGTCGATGAGCACGGTCCGCTTCTGGCGCTCCTCGTCGACCGTCCCGAAGTCCACCGACGGGCTGAGGTCGAGCAGGAACCACGCCGTGATCTCGCGGTCCTCGTTGTACTCGCGGACGTACGGCGTGTCCATCCGGGCGGTGACGTTCCAGTCGATGTACCGGACGTCGTCGCCGGGCTGGTACTCGCGCAGCGCGGCGAGGTCGACGCCCGTTGCCGTGGAACAGGCTCCGGTAGTCGCCCTGGAGCAGGCCGTCCAGCCGGCGGATGACCTGCCAGTCGAGGCGCTGGAGGATGCGCTCAGGCGCTGACGCGGACGTCGGTCTGCTCCCGGAGGGGGACGACGGGCACCGGCACGCGGCCGAGGACCGTCGAGAGGATCGAGTCGGGGGTGACGTCGTCGGACAGGGCCTCGAACGAGAGCACGAGCCGGTGGCGCATGACGTCGCGCGCCATGTCGAGCACGTCCTGCGGGCAGGACGTAGTCGCGGCCGCGGACGAAGGCGAGGGCACGGGCGGTGAGGATGAGGTTGATCGACGCGCGCGGGCTCGCGCCGAACGTGATGTAGCGCTCGAGCTCGGGCATGCCCGTGGGCGCGCGGCGCGCGGGTCGCGGTCGACAGCCGGACGGCGTACTCGTGCAGCGCCGGGTCGACGTACACCTGGTCGACCTCTCGCTGGAGTCGGATCAGCTCGTCGGTCGAGAGGACCTGCTGGACCGGCATCGGACGGGCTCGTCATCCGCTCGACGATGACGAACTCCTCGGTCGGGCTGGGATAGCCGACGAGGACCTTGAGCATGAACCGGTCGACCTGGGCCTCGGGCAGCGCGTAGGTGCCCTCGGTCTCGATCGGGTTCTGGGTCGCCATGACGAGGAACGGGTCGGGCACCTGGTGGGTCTCGCGGCCGATCGTGACCTGGCGCTCCTGCATGACCTCGAGCAGGGCGCTCTGGACCTTGGCCGGGGCGCGGTTGATCTCGTCCGCGAGGAGCAGGTTCGTGAACACCGGCCCGAGCGACGTGGTGAAGTCGCCCGTCTTCTGGTTGTAGATCCGGGTGCCCGACGAGGTCGGCCGGCACGAGGTCGGGCGTGAACTGGATGCGCTTGAAGTCGCCGCCGATCGCCTCGGCGAGCGTCTTGATGGCCATCGTCTTGGCCAGGCCGGGCACGCCCTCGACGAGGAGGTGGCCGCGGGCCAGGAGCGCGACGATCATCCGCTCGAGCAGGTGGTCCTGGCCGACGATGACCTTCTTGACCTCGTAGAGCAGGCGCTCCATCGGCGCCTGGCGTCGGCGCCGGTTTCGCGGGTCGCTGCCCGTCTCGCGATCCATCACTGGCATCCGGTCTCCTTCCGCTTGGTCAGTACTGGGGCAGGCCGGCGGCGCCGCCGGCGACGTCGATGGGCACGGCCAGGCCGATGCCGATGAACACGTCTTCCTCGGTCGGGTTCACGAGCGCGGTCACGATGCCCGACGACCCGGCCGTCGCGGTCGAGCAGCGGCCCGCCCGAGTTGCCCGGGTTCACCGCGGCGTCGACCTGGATGAGGCCCTTGATCGTCACCGTGCTGTCGGGCAGCTGGAACGACCGGTCGAGGCCGGACACGACGCCCGCGCTCATCGAGCCGTACAGGCCGAACGGGTTGCCGACGACGAACGCCTCGCGTGCCGATCTGCACGCGCGTTCGGGTTGCCCAGCGTGGCCGGCACGATGTTGGCCGGCGGCTCGGTCGGCTGGAGCACCGCGATGTCGTTGTCGGCCTGGCGGGCGACGATCGTCGCCCCCGACGTGCTCCCGTCGGCGAAGGTGAGCTTGATCGCGGTCGACGTCGTCGACCACGTGGAGGGCGGTGAGGATGTCGCCCGCGAGGTCCACGACGACCCCGGTGCCCAGGCCGTGCTGCGACTTGCCGGCCGCGTCGAGGCTGTCGGCCTCGATGAGGACGAGCGACGGCTGGACGGCGGCATAGACGAGCTGCGCACGGGGCGGGGCCGGCGTCACGGACGCGAGCGCGGACGCGATGTCCTGCTTGACGTCCGTCGTGGTGAGGGGTCGGGGGCCGGGGAACATCGCGGTCCACAGGGCGATCGCCAGGAACGCGGCAACGAGTCCGCCGACGAAGGGCATCCCGCGCCGGGCCCGCGAACCGATCCGGGCGATCCGGGGGGTCCGTTCCGGGGACGGTCCGGTCGGCGGCGGCGGTGCGTCGTCCTGATACGTCATGAGGCGGAAGTGAGCTCCGGTCCGGCTGGTCGTTCGCGCGAGCGCCCCGACCCTGGTCGCGAGGCCCATCGACAGTATCGGGACGGAGGCTGAGAGGAGCCTGAATGCCCGACGCGTCAACGACCCGACGCCTCGGGACCTTCCGCCGCGACCTGCCTGCGGCCAGTCTACCGCCGACTTCGTCCTGCGCCCCCTGGGCGGTTTCCGGCGCGTGACCTTGGGCCGAGTCGAAAGCGCCACCTCTGCGAGAATCGCGCTCCCGACGCGGTCACGAGGTTCCTCCGCTTCCGATGGAGATCGAGCGTCCCCTGCTCAGCCAGCCCGAGTTCCGGGCGCTCCTCGGCGCGCGCCTGACGAGCAACCTCGCCGGCGGCGCACTGGCGACCGTCGTCGCGTTCCAGACGTACCAGATCACCCGCGACCCGCTGTCGCTCGGCTGGCTGGGCCTGGTCGAGGCGATCCCGGCTCTGTCGCTCGTGCTGTTCGGCGGCCACGTCGCCGACCGTCGCGACCGCCGCACGATCGTGCTCGTGGCGAGCGTCGTCGTCACCCTCTGCGCGGTGCTCTTCGCCGTCCTGTCGGCGACCGGCTCGCTCGGCCTCCTCGGCATCCTGGCCGTCATCTTCGTGACCGGCATCGCCAGCGGCTTCGAGCGACCGGCCCTGTCGGCCTTCGAGGCGCAGGTCATCCCGCGATCCCAGGCCGTGCGCGGCGTCTCGTTCTCGAGCAGCGTCAGCCAGACCGGGTCCATCGTCGGCCCGGCCCTCGGCGGCATCGCGATCGCGGTCATCGACCTGCCCGCGACATACGCGCTCATCGCGGTGCTCCTGGCGATCTCGACCGGCTGTCTCGCCCTCATCTCGGCCAAGCCGATGCCCGAGCGGATCGCCGGCGTGCCGTTCAGCCAGGCCCTGCTCGGCGGGATCCGCTACGTCGCCGGCTCGCCGACCCTCATCGGGTCGATGGCCCTGGACATGTTCGCGGTGTTCTTCGGCGGGGCGATCGCGCTCCTGCCGATCTTCGCGAGCGACATCCTCCACGTCGGGCCGGTGGGTCTCGGCGTGCTGCGGACCGCGCCGTCGGTGGGGGCCCTGCTCGTGATGCTCATCGCGACGCGCCGGCCACCCAGCCGGCACGCCGGGGCGACGCTGCTCATCGCCGTGGCCGGCTTCGGCGTG
Source organism: uncultured Chloroflexia bacterium (assembly GCA_963849405.1). Classification (GTDB taxonomy): domain Bacteria; phylum Chloroflexota; class Limnocylindria; order Limnocylindrales; family CSP1-4; genus C-114. Next base: position 416,668 of record CAWKHG010000003.1, on the reverse strand, counting down.
AGCATGATCGTCTTCGGGCTCTCGACGATCTTCTGGGTGTCGCTCGTCGCCCTGTTCATGAGCGGGGTGACCGACGGGATCAGCATGATCATCCGCCAGACGATCGTCCGGGTCCTGTCCCCGGATCGGATCCGGGGCCGGGTCTCCTCGGTCAACTGGGTCTTCATCGGCGCGTCGAACGAGCTCGGCGCGTTCGAGAGCGGCGTCGCGGCACGGTTGCTCGGCACCGCCACGAGCGTCATCGCGGGGGCGGTGCTCACGCTCGGGGTCGTGGCCCTCGTGACGGCCACCGTGCCGAGCCTGCGCCGGCTCGATCTCGAGGAGGCCGAGCCCCACGAGGAAGCGCGGGTCTGACGGCGCCCGGCCCGCGCGCTCGCGTCAGCCGGGCAGGTCGATCGTGCCGCGCATCACCTCGACGGCGCGCCCGGCGATGTGGATCGAGACGATCGCCCCGTCACGGAGCACGACGCGCGGCAGGAGCCGGCTGGGCCGGCCCATGTCGACGCCCTGGCTGACCCGGTAGCGCAGCTCGCCGTCCCGCTGCCCCGCCAGGGTGGCCCACAACCCGGCCGCGGCGGCGGTCGCGCTGCCAGTCGCCGGGTCCTCGCCCGTGCCGTCGAGCGGCGAGAACATGCGGGCCTGGACATCGACGTCCTCGCCGGGAGCCACGTCGCGCGTGTAGCACCAGATCGCGTCTGCGCCGCCAAGGGGCATGAGGCGCCCGATCTCCCGCACATCGGGAGTCGCCCGGCGGAGCGCGTCGCGGGTGCTCAGCTCGACGATGAGGAACGGCAGCCCCACCGAGCAGACCTGCGGGCCATGCCGGTCGGTGGCGATGTCGTCCGCCGACAGGGACAGGCAGGCAGCCGCCTGCTCCGGCGTGGCCGGATCGCGCCGCGAGTGGGCTTCGGGCGCCGTCAGCTCGGCCCCGACGACCGTGCCACCTTCCCCGACGAGGTCGACCGGCACCAGTCCGGCGGCCTCCTCGAACACGAGCCGCTCCGGCACCGGGCGGCCATCACGCGACGCCTCCAGGGCCAGGACGACCGCCGTCCCGATGTTGGGATGACCGGCGAACGGGATCTCGACGCCCGGCGTGAAGATCCGGACGTGCGCCGTATGCACCGGGTCGGCCGGCGGCAGCACGAACGTGGTCTCGGCATAGCCGAACTCGTTCGCCACGGCCTGCATCTCGGCGGTCGTGAGGCCCTCGGCATCGAGGACGACACCGAGCGGGTTGCCGGCGAAGGGGCGGTCGGTGAACACGTCGGCGGTCACGTAGCGGCGGGGCATCGGCGCGGGTCTCCTCGGTGCGAGGACGCGATGATGGCATCGGGCGGACGATCCCGGCAGGGCGCGGTCCGGCCCGCGCGCCGCGCCGATGCGTGCAGGTGAGCACGCACCGTCGAACGGGCCGTTCGCGCCGCCGACCGCTATGCTTCGGGCCTGGGCGTATCGGTGAGCGACCGTTTGTAGTCTTGTCTCTCGGCCCGCCGACGACCGAGGAATCCAAGATGGCCGACGATCCGACCCTCTCCGCCGCGGCGCCACCCGGCGCCGGCGCGCCGTCCGATGCCCTTCTCCCTACCCGTGACGAAGAAGCGCTCCTCATCGAGCTCGAGCCCGAGGCGGGCCGCCTCTACGACCGTCACGCCAAGGTCGCCCAGGAGTGGTTCCCCCACGAGTACATCCCGTACCGCCTGGGGCGCGACTTCGACAAGGACCCCTGGACCCCGGACCAGCCGCGGCTGACCGGCGTCGCCCAGACGGCGTTCGAGATCAACCTCCTGACCGAGGACAACCTGCCCTCGTACCACCGGCTCATCCACGGGATGTTCGGCAAGGGCGACGGCGCGTGGATCAACTGGGTGGGCCGCTGGACCGCCGAGGAGGGCCGCCACGCGATCGTCCTGCGCGACTACCTGACGGTCACCCGCAACATCGACCCGGTCGTCCTCGAACGGGGCCGGATGGCCCAGCTCCAGAAGGGCTACGACCTGGGCTCACCGGACACGCTCCACGGCCTCGCGTACGTGGCGTTCCAGGAGCTGGCGACGCGGATCTCGCACCGCAACACGGGCCGTTACTCGGACGATCCGGTCGCCGACAAGATCATGGTCCGGATCGCCATGGACGAGAACCTGCACATGGTCTTCTACCGCGACATCATGGCCGCCGCGCTCAAGCTCCAGCCGTCAGCCGCGGTCCGGGCGATCGTCGACGAGGTGCTGCGCTTCCAGATGCCCGGCGCCGGCATCCCGCGCTTCCTGCGCAAGGCGGCCGAGATCGCCAAGGCCGGGATCTACGACCTGCGGGTCCACCGCGACGAGGTCCTCCTGCCGATCCTCCAGCACTGGCGGATCTTCGAGCTCACGGGCCTGGACGGACCGGCCGAAGAGGCCCGCAAGCGGCTGGCCGAGCACCTCGATGCGCTCGACGTCGCCGCGAAGCGGTTCGCCGAGAAGCTGGCCGGCTCCCCGGAACGCCGCCTGGTCGTCGCCCGCTGACGTTCTCTCGCCCTCCGTATCCGATACTCTCGGGCCATCGCGATCCACCGGAGGAGTGCCCTGATGTGTCGGTTCCCGAGCACGGACGATGACTGAGCCGCCTCTGTTCGGACCCGCCGCCGGCGGTTCGGGCCCGTCTCCGGAGAGCGGTCCGACCGGCGAGCCCGCGCCGCCGACGCCCTGGGGCACACCGGAGCCACCTCCGGTGGCACCGCCACAGCCGTCCGGCCCGGCCGGCTGGACCGCCAACACGCCCGTGACACCGCCCCCACCCGGTCCCGGTTCCGCGTCCGCGCCCGGCTGGACGCCGTCCGGCCCGGCCCCGATGCCCGCCGGGGCGCCCCCGAGACCACCGGCCGCCGGTGGGTCCCGATCGGCCGTCATCGGGGTGATCGTCGTGGTCGTCCTCCTCGTCGCCATCGGCGGGATCGGCGCGTACGCGCTCATCGGCTCCGGCAGCCCGACCCCGAGCCCGAGGGCCAGCACGATCGCCGGCGCGTCCGCGTCGCCGAGCGCGACCCCTGGGGCCCTGGTGTTCTCCGACGACTTCCACGACCCGGCGTCGGGTTGGGTCACCGACACCCTGCCCTCGGGGACGACCTTCAAGTACACGCCGGCCGGATTCGAGGTCTTCGCGAAGGGGGCGCTCCACCACATCGCCGCCGCTCCATACGAGCGGGTCCGACCGAAGCTCTCGATCTCGATGACCGCCACCCAATCGAGCCCGGCGCCCGATTCGGCAGGCTTCGGGGTGACCTGCGATCGGGGCACGGGCGAGGAGGAGATCCGCTACGAGTTCATCGCCTACGCGGATGGGACGTGGACGATCGAGCGCCTCGATGGGCCACTGAGCACGACCGGGGCGCCCCCCGACGTCCTCAAGCAGGGAGCCCTCAGCGCCAAGCCGGGCGCCACTCCGCTGACGATCCAGGGGAACTGCGTCACCCAGGCCGACGGGCAGTCCACCAGGCTCACGCTATCCATCAATGGCGTCCAGGTCACCGAGATCACCGACACGGCGACGACGCTGCCCGGGACGGGGTGGTACGCCGAACTCCTCGTCTCCAGCGACGATCCGCCGACCACCGTGATCGTGACCAAGTTCGAGGTCCGGCTCGTCCCCTGAGATCCGTCACCACGCGGGCATGATCTGGGGCTCGAGCCAGGTCGACGGTTCCACGCGTGGGCCGGATGAGCGCCGCCCGGCCGTCCCGGATCGCGACCTCGGCGGGGATCGGGTGGGACAGGAACAGGGGCATCGATTCGGTGAAGCCGTAGGCCCCGACATCGAGCACCGCCAGGAGGTCGCCCACCTCCGGCGGGACCATCCGCAACCCGCGTGCGAGGACGTCGAGACCCGAGCACAGCGGGCCGGCCACGACGACGCGTTCGGGGCGCCCGCGACGCGCCGGCCCGAGCGCGACGATCCGATGCTCCTGCCCGACCAGCGCCGGGCGGAGCACGTGGTGGATGCCCCCGTCGAGGATCACGACCGTCGCGCCGTCGGCGCACTTGCGGTCGACGACGCGTGAGACGAACGCGCCGGCCCGAGCGACGAGGTAGCGGCCGGGCTCCACGATGACCCGCGCGGTGCGCGTGACCGGATCGCTCGCCCACTCCTTGTCGAGGTCGCGCAGGGCCGCCCCGAACGCCGCCAGATCGAGCGGCGGGGTGCCCGGCGCGTACGGGATGCCGAGGCCGCCGCCCATGTCGACCAGGCGCAGCTCGATGCCGGTCGCCACGGCCACCGCCCGGGCCGCCGACATCGTGGTGGCGGCGTGCCCGGCGAGCGCGCCAGCGTCGAGCACGTTGGACGCCCCGAAGGCGTGCAGGCCCAGGAGCTCGAGGTGCGGCGAGTGGGCCGCCCGGAGCGCGCAGGCGCCCGAGCGCCTCGGCGTCCATCCCGAACTTGCCCGCCCCCGCGTCGCCGACGATCCGGACGGCCTCCGGCGGCGATCCGACCCCGAGGGCCATCCGCAGCAGCACCGGCGTGCGCCGTCCCCGCTCGGCCGAGATCGCCTCGAGCCTGGCAAGCTCGCCGGGCGACTCCACCGTGACCGCCCGCACGCCGGCGCTCGACCGCCGCCACCAGCTCGTCATCGCGCTTGCCCGGTCCGGTGAAGACGACGTCGGCAGCGTCGATGCCCGCCCGGCGAACCAGGGCGAGCTCGCCACCCGACGCGACATCCGCCCCGAGCCCGAGGGAGCCGAGGTGGGCCACGACAGCGAGGGCCGGGTTGGCCTTGACCGCGTAGGCCAGCTCGAAGCGGTCGGGGAGGACGTCCCGGAGCCGCTCCACGGTGCCCGTGACCGCGTCCAGGTCGTAGGCGTAGAACGGCGTCCCGTGGTCGGCCGCCAGCCGGGCGGCGTCCAGGCCGGCCAATGTTCCGGCCCGGACGATCTCCTCGGCCGCGGTCTCCACCGCCCGGAGGCTCACCGGAGGGCGGCCTCGAGCGCCGTGCGAGCGTCCGTGCCGGCGTCGCGATCCTTGACGATCACGGCGGTCGTCACGGACAGGCCGTGCGTCCGCGCGAACGAGCCCTGGAGCTCGCGCGAGCCGGGGACCACGACGCTCCCCGCCGGAACGACGAGCGGCGCCTCCGCGGTCCCGAGGAGCACGGTCTCGCGGACGAGGTCGTACAGCCGCGACGTGCCGGTGAGGATCACCCCGGCGCCGATGGCCGCGCCGCGGCCGATCAGCACGCCCTCGAACAGGCCGCTGCCCGCCCCGACGAACGCGTCGTCCTCGACGATGACCGGACGGGCGCCCGGCGGCTCGAGCACGCCGCCGATCGACACGCCGGCGGCGAGGTGGACCCGCGCCCCGATCTGGGCACACGAGCCGACGAGGACGTGCGAGTCGATCATCGCGTCCTCGCCGATCCAGGCGCCGATGTTCACGAACGACGGGCGGCATGATCACCACGCCCAGGCCGAGATGGACGCCGGCACGGACGGTCGACCCGCCGGGGACGATGCGCCACGGCCGGTTCGCCGCCTGTGCCTCGCGAGCCTCGGGTCCGTCGAGGAGGTCCTTGAGCGGCAGGCCGACGCGGTCGCGGAACTGCCACGCCATCGCCGACCTGCCAGTCGCGGGTCGCCCGGTCGGCGAACCGGCCGAGGATCGCCCGCTTGACCGCCGCGTCGACGACCCAGCCGCCGGCCTCGCTCGGGTCCGGCCGGGCGGCACGGAGCCGCCCGGAATCAAGCTCGGCGAGGATCGTGGTCGGATCGGCCTCGGTCCGGGCGAGCTCCTCCACCGTCATGCCACTGCCTCCTGCCCGACGGCGCTCTCGGCCCGCTGGGTCATCCGCCCGCCCGACGGGTCGAGCAGGCCGGTCTGCCGGAGCACGGTCGCCAGCGACTCGCGTGCGGCGTCGTCGAGCGACAGGAGCGGCTGCCGGACGACGTCCGAGATGAGGCCCATGAGGGCGAGGGCCGCTTTGACCGGGACCGGGTTCGGGCCGCCGGCGAAATTCGCCCGGAACAGCGGGAGCCACCGGTCGTGGATCCGGCGCGCGCCGTCGAGGTCGCCGGCTCGTGCCGCCGTGACCAGCGCCACCATCTCGCCGGGGATCTCGTTGGACGCGACCGAGACGACGCCGTCGCCGCCCATCGCCATGACCGCCAGGGTCCACGCGTCGTCGCCCGCCAGGCAGGCGAAGTCGCGCGGCCGCTCGCGGCAGATCCAGGAGATCTGATCGAGGTTCCCGGAGGCCTCCTTGACCCCGACGATCCGGGGATGCTCCGCGAGGCGCAGCAGCGTGGCGGCCTCGACGTTCGTCCCCGTCCGCGACGGCACGTTGTACACGACGACCGGCAGGCCGCCGTCGTCGGCGACCGCCCGGTAGTGCGCCTCGAGCATCCGCTGGTCGGGGCGGTTGTAGTACGGCGCGACGACGAGCGCCGCGTCGGCACCGAGCTCCGCCGCCCGGCGGGTCGCTGCGACCGTCGCCGCGGTGTCGTTCGTGCCGGTGCCGGCCAGGATCGTGACCCGCGAGCGGGACGGCCGCTCCGCCACGGTCTCGACCGTCAGGGCGATGACCCGGTCGCGCTCGGCCGGGGTCAGGGTCGGCGATTCGCCGGTGGTCCCGACCGGGACCAGGCCGTCGATGCCGGTGAGGACCTGCCAGCGGACGAGCTGTCGGAGGGCGGCCTCGTCGAGGGAGCCGTCGTCGGCGAAGGGCGTGACGAGGGCCGTGAAGACGCCCCGGAGGGCGGGGCGGGTGGAGCTGGTGCTCCGGTCGATGCGGGTCATGGCTGGTTCTCCTTTGGTGTTCCGAAGGGTTGGGGTTGGTGGTTGGGTCAGCCGGGCAGTGCCACGAGCACCGGCCGGTTCGGGGACGGGATGGACTGGCCGAGGACGTCGTCGACGACCTCGTCGAACGAGTGGAGGCCGGGACTTCGCGGCGCGGCGACCAGCCAGTCCGCGGCGGCCAGCGCGCCGAGCGCGTAGGCGGAGCGGTCGCGCGCGACGATCCGCAGCTCCACCGACTCGCCCGCCGCGTCGAAGCCAACGAGGTGCGAGCCGGGGTTGCCACCGGCGCGGACGACCGCCACGTCGAGCTCGTCCGGCGCGGGCGAGCCATCGGCATGCGGGTCGGCGAGGCGCGTCTTCCTGGGGTGCGCCGCGAGGATGCGGCGCGAGAGCTCCTTCGCGGTGCCGGAGGGCCGGTCGGCCTTGGTCCGCCGGTGCCACTCGACGACGTACGGGTCGAACGCCTCGACCGGGCCGAACAGCTCGACCGCGCGATCGACCAACCGGCCGAAGAGGGCGACGCCAAGGCTGAGATTGGAGGCTGCGACGGCCGCCGCTCCGTGCTGGCGGAGCGCGCGCTCCACGGCGGGCCGGGAGTCCTCCCAGGCGGTCGTACCGATCACGAACCGGCGGGCGCCCGCGGCGAGGGCGGCCTCCACGTTTTCCTGGACGGCCGCGCCGCGCGACGCGTCGAAGACGATCGACGGACCCCTCGAATCGCCGGCGATGTCCGCGGGGTCGTGCCGGCCGCGGTCCGGGCGGCCCAGCACGCGTGGCTCGGGCTCGCCACGGCCGACGAGGGCGGCCGCGATCGCTCGGCCGAAGCCTCCGTCGCCCAGGATGATCGCGTTCATGTGGTCCTCCAGTTCGGAAGGCCCTCGGTCTCGGAGGCGATCGCCCGGTGGGCGAATCAAAAAGCCGCGGTCACCACTCGGTGTCCGCGGCCCCTGGAGCCTCCGTTCCCTGGAGGCCCCCGTCGGTCGTCGCTGTGCGCGCCGTCAGAGCCCCAGGGCCCGTGCCTCCCGGCAGGGCCGCCAGAGCTTCTGCTTGCTCTCGACGGTGAGAATCCAGCGCATCGCCGAAGGCTACTCGATGGAAGGTATGCAACGCAAGCCCGAATAGTTGGAAACTTCGGCGCCCTTCAGCACACGTGTCCAGTATTTGTTGCCAACGGTTGCTATGATCGGGCCATGATCGGTCGGATGACGCTCGAGACGGCCGACGCCCTTCGGGACATCCTCGAAGACGGTGAACAGGTCGTGGCCGCCCTGCCGTCGATCGGCAGTGCGCTGATCCTGAGCGACCGGCGGCTGATCATCATCCGCGACGGGCGATCCTTCCGGCCGCGAACCGGCGTCCGCGAGTGGCGCCTGGGGCCGGCACTGCGGATCCAGACCGGGCCGCTCCGCAACGGGTCGGGCAGCCTGCTCATCGACCGTGAGCGTGGCGCGACCAGCTTCTTCGTCGCCGAACGCGACTGGCACGACGCCCTCTGGATCGTCGACGAAGCCGAACGACGGAGCCACGTCCGCGAGACCGGCTGACCGCCCGCTCCGTCAGCTACGCCACCTCAGTCTCGGAACGCATATCTCTCGACCGCTGCGTGCGCTCGCGGCGCAGGAGCGTACGGCCGCGGGCCAGGCGGGAGGGTGCCACCGTCGAAGATTTGTCGCCCGCCAAGCGGCTCGCGGAGTTGAACCGCGTAGTAGATGCCCGACAGGTAGCCGCCGACTTCTGGAAGCGGACCGAGGACGTGCGGATATGGCTGAGTCCCGCATCCCTTCGCCGCGTCCGGGGTCATGATCACCTGGATCGAAACCCACGTCGGCGCGTACGAGACGGTCACGTCGAACCAGTGGCTGTAGCCGTTCGGGATGCAGACCGGATAGTCGACCTCGATCGGGACCACCGTCGTGGTCATCGCCGTCGAAGGGTCGAATGCAGCTCCGCCATAGCCCTGGTCCAACTCCCACTTGACCGAGTGGCCCGGCAGTGGCATGGGCGGCTTGGACGGAATGAATGCAAAGGCGGCAACGGCGATCGCTGCAGTGGCCGCGAGCCCGAGCGCGAAACGCCTACTCCCTGTTGTCATTGAAGGTGACCTTCCGCGAAGCGGATCATGTCCGGGACCAGATGTAGGTCTGACCCTTCGGGGGTCAGCGTCTGCGCCGACGCTGCACCCGTCCATCACCCGGTCGTCCGGCGTGATCGAGCAAACGCCGATGGACGAAGGCGAGGTCGGAACTCCTTGACCCACGTCGGCCGCCCTGTTGCGCTCTCGCTACAGGTCGTATAGATTGTCAACGTGACGATGAATATCAGCGGCATGCCGACCAATGAGCCTGGCGACGCGACGGGCACCGCACGACCGAAGCGGTCGCGACCACTGGCCGACGACGTCCTCATCGAGCTGACCGCCTGGCAATCGCACCTCCGGATGGCCGCCTTCCGGGCGCTGTCTCGGGGAGCCCTGAGCATCGTGCACCTGAGCGTGCTCGCCGCCCTCGAACACCACGGGCCGCTGTCGATGACGAAGCTCGCCAAGGCCATGGGCGTATCCGTGGCCAGCGCGACCGGCATCGTGACCAGGATGGAGGAGCGCGGCGTCGTCCGGCGCCGCCACGACGACGCCGACCGCCGGGTCGTTCGCGTGGAGATCACGAAGGCGGGCGCGAAAGGTGTCCAGCGACATGGAGAAGCACCGCAACCAGCGCCTGCGCAAGGTCCTCGACGGCTTGACCGACGAGGAGCTGGCCAGCTTCCTGTTCGGCCTGCGGGCGCTCGGGGCGTCGCGGGCACGCCTCCAACTCGAGTTCGAGAAGACCGAGAGCGGCATCGTGGTCGCTCGGAAGCGGGAGCGACCTCGATGATCGGCCTCTTCCGGACCTACCTCCGGCCCTACCGCGGCCCAGCTCGTCCTCGTGATGGTCCTGCTGCTCATCCAGGCGCATCGCCAACCTGTACCTGCCCGACCTCAACGCCGAGATCATCAACAACGGCGTCGCCAAGGGCGACAACGACTACATCCTGCGCACCGGCGCCTTCATGCTCGGCGTGACGCTCGTCCTGGGGATCGCCTCGGTGCTGGCCGTCTACTGCGGCGCGAAGGTCGCGATGGGCTTCGGGCGCGACGTCCGGAGCGCGATCTTCCGCAAGGTCGAGACGTTCTCGCAGGTCGAGGTCAACCACTTCGGCGCCGGCGTCGCTGATCACCCGCAACACGAACGACGTCCAGCAGGTCCAGACGCTCGTCTTCATGGCCCTGACCGTGATCATCTCCGCCCCGATCCTGGCCGTCGGCGGCATCATCATGGCCCTCCGCCAGGACGTGCCGCTGTCGGGCCTCCTCGTCGTGATCATGCCGATCATGGCCTGCGTCATCGGCGCTCGTCATGAGCCGGGCGATCCCGCTGTTCCGGGCGATGCAGGTCAAGCTCGACCGGATCAACCAGGTGATGCGCGAGACGCTGGCCGGCGTCCGCGTCATCCGCGCCTTCGTCCGGACCGAGCCACGAGGAGGCGCGCTTCGACGCGGCCAGCCTCGACCTGTTGGACACCGGCCTCCGGGTCAACCGGCTGTTCGCGATCACGCTCCCGGTGATGACCGCGATCATCAACCTGTCGCACGGTCGCGGTCATGTGGTTCGGCGCCTATGCGCGTCGACAGCGCGGCGACCGATGCCGATCGGCAACCTGACCGCGTTCCTGCAGTACCTCATGCAGATCCTGTTCGCGATCATGACGGCGGTGATCATGTTCGTCCTGGTCCCCCGGGCGGCCGTCTCGGCCGGCCGGATCCGGGAGGTGCTCGACACCGAGCCGATCTCGGTCCGCGATCCGGCGCACCCCGACTCCCCGGGACCCGGCACGGCGGGCAGGTCGAGTTCCGCGACGTCGAGTTCGGCTACCCGGGCGCCGAGGCAGCCGGTCCTCCGCGACATCTCGTTCGAGGCGCGACCCGGCGAGACGACGGCCATCGTGGGCAGCACCGGCAGCGGCAAGTCGACGCTCGTCAACCTCATCCCGCGCTTCTACGACGCGACGCGAGGGCGCGGTCCTCATCGACGGCGTCGACGTCCGCGAGCTCGACCGCCAGGACCTGTGGCGCGTGCATCGGCTTCGTTCCCCAGAAGGCGTTCCTGTTCAGCGGCACGGTCGCGAGCAACCTGCGCTTCGGCGACCAGGACGCGACCGACGACGAGCTGTGGCACGCCCTCGACATCGCGCAGGGCCGCGACTTCGTCGAGGAGATGGAGGGCGGCCTCGAGGCGCCGATCACCCAGGGCGGCACGAACGTCTCGGGCGGCCAGCGCCAGCGGCTCGCGATCGCCCGGGCGCTCGTGAAGAAGCGCCGACGTCTACGTCTTCGACGACAGCTTCTCGGCGCTCGACTTCCGCACCGACGCGCGGCTGCGCGCCGCGCTCGAGCGGGAGCTCGGCGACGCGACGGTGATCATCGTCGCCCAGCGCGTCGGCACGATCCTGCACGCCGACCGGATCGTGGTCTCGACGCCGGCCGGGTCGTCGGCATCGGCACCCACGACGAGCTCCTGCGAACCAACGAGACCTACCGCGAGATCGTCTTCTCCCAGGTCACCGAGGAGGAGGCGTCGCATGAGCGGGCGACCGGGCGCGGGCGGGCCGCCCCGGGCGGCGGAGCGCGGCGGCGGCGCCGGCGCTCGACCGCCGAGTCGCCGGCGCTGGCCCGCGGTGGGCCGCGGCGGGCATGTTCGGCGGGATGCCCGCCGCCGAAGCCGAAGAACTTCCGGGTCTCGTTCCGGCGCCTGCTCGTCCGGCTGCGGCCGGAGCGCCCGCTCATCATCCTCGTGTTCCTGCTCGCGGTCGTGCAGCGTCTTCTTCGCGGTCCTCGGCCCGAAGATCCTGGGCAACGCCACGAACATCATCTTCGAGGGCGTCGTCGGCAAGTCAGCTCCCGGCCGGCGTGACCAAGGAGCAGATCGTCGCCGGGCTGCGGGCCAGCGGCGACAACCAGCAGGCCGACCTGCTCGCGAGCATGAACCGTCGTGCCCGGCCAGGGCATCGACTTCGGTGCGCTCGGCCGGATCCTGATCGTGCTCGTCGGCTTCTACGTGGCGAGCTCGCTGTTCAGCTGGGGGCAGGCGTACATCATGGCCGGCGTCACCCAGCGGACCGTCTACCGGCTGCGCCAGCACGTCGACGAGAAGCTCGGCCGGCTGCCGCTCACGCTACTTCGACCGCCAGCCGCGCGGCGACATCCTGAGCCGCGTCACCAACGACATCGACAACATCGGCCAGACGCTCCAGCAGAGCCTGACCCAGCTCATCACCGTCCCTCCTCACCGTCATCGGCGTCCTGGTCATGATGCTCACGATCAGCCCGCTCCTGGCCCTCGTGATCTCGCTGCTCGCGGTGCCCGCTGTCGATCTCGTCACCGTCCTCATCGCCGGCCGCTCGCAGAAGCAGTTCGTCGCCCAGTGGGCATCGACCGGCAGCCTCAACGGGCACATCGAGGAGATGCACACCGGGCACGCGATCGTGAAGGTGTTCGGCCGCCAGCAGCAGGCCATCGAGACCTTCGACGCGCGAGAACGAGGAGCTGTACGAGGCGAGCTACCGGGCGCAGTTCATCTCCGGGATCATCCAGCCCGCGATGAACTTCATCTCCAACCTCAACTACGTCGCGATCGCGGTCATCGGCGGGCTCCGGGTGGCCGCCGGCCAGCAGTCGCTCGGCGACGTCATCGCGTTCATCCAGTACTCGCGCCAGTTCACGTTCCCGATCATCCAGACCGCCAGCATCGCCAACGTCCTCCAGTCGGCGGTCGCGTCGGCCGAGCGGGTGTTCGAGCTGCTCGACGAGCCCGAGGAGATCCCCGACCCGGTCGCGCCCGCACGTCCTCGGCCCGGGCGGTCGGCGCGGTCGACGTTCGAGGACGTGGCGTTCCGCTACGAGCCGGACAAGCCGCTCATCGAGGACCTGGACCTGGACGTGGAGCCCGGCCAGACGGTCGCCATCGTCGGCCCGACGGGCGCCGGCAAGACGACGCTCGTGAACCTGCTGATGCGGTTCTACGAGATCGACGGGGGCCGGATCACCGTCGACGGGATCGACACCCGCGAGCTGACGCGGGACGACCTGCGCCGGACGTTCGGGATGGTCCTCCAGGACACGTGGCTGTTCCAGGGCACGATCCGCGAGAACATCGCCTACGGCCGCCTGGACACCGACCGAGGACGAGGTCGTGGCCGCCGCCGAGGCCGCCCACGTGGACCACTTCGTGCGGACGCTGCCCGACGGCTACGACACGGTCCTCGACGACGACGCCACGAACGTGTCCGCCGGGCGAGAAGCAGCTGCTGACGATCGCCCGGGCGTTCCTGGCCGACCCGCCGATCCTCATCCTCGACGAGGCGACCTCGCTCGGTCGACACGCGGACCGAGGTGCTCATCCAGCGCGCGATGAGCCGCCTGATGAAGGGCCGGACGACGTTCGTCATCGCCCATCGGCTGTCCACGATCCGCGACGCCGACGTGATCCTCGTCATGGACCACGGCCGCATCGTGGAGCAGGGCACGCACGAGGAGCTGCTCGCCCAGCACGGCTTCTACGCCGACCTGTACAACAGCCAGTTCGCGGAGGCCCTCGCGGACGCTAGCTAGCTCGGCGATCAAGCGGCAGGCACGGGTAGGGAAAATCGGCCCGCGGGCGAGTAGGCTCTTCCGGTGAGCTCACAACCGGCCCATCGACCACGCCGGCCACGCGGCCGGCCGGCCTATCCGGACGTCCTCACCCCGACCGAGTGGCGGGTCCTCAACCTGATCCGCCACGGGATGCGCCGCCGGGAGATCGGCGAACGCATGGGCACGTCGGAGAACGCGATCAAGTACCACATCGGCAACATCGGATCGAAGCTGGGGGTGAGCGGCCTGGCGGCACTCCGCCAGTGGCCGGGCTACCCGGCCGACAGTCCGCTCGCACGAAGGAGCACCTCGATGAGCACCGCCACCGCAGCCACGACTCCTGCGACGACGCCCGCCGTCGGTCCCTCTCGGCCAGGTCTCGCTCTGGGCCCGCGACGTCGCCCGGACCGAGGCGTTCTACCGCGACACGCTCGGCCTGCCCCACATCTTCACGTTCGGCGAGCTGGCCTTCTTCGACATGGGCGGCGTCCGCCTGTACGTCCACTGCGTGCCCGATGCGGACTGGAAGGCGAGCTCGATCCTGTACTTCCGGGTCGACGACATCGACGCCACGGTCAAGAGCCTCGGCGCGGCGGGCGTCGTGTTCGTCGGGCAGCCGCATCGGATCCATCGCGACGAGGCGACCGGCGACGAGGAGTGGATGGCGTTCTTCGAGGACCCGGATCGCAACATGCTCGCGCTCATGTCGAGGGTCCACGGGGTCCAAACCCCCGCCTGACCGCGTCGCCAGAGGGCCGATCGCGCGGGATGTGCGACGATTCGGCCGTGAACCTGCCGCTCCCCGGGCGCCTTGCCCGTGCCACGGGGTCGGTCGTCGTCGCCGGCGCCGTCCTCTTCTCGTCCCTCGCCGCCGCTCCGGCGTCGGCCGGCGGGCCGGAGGCCGGATCCGTTGCGGAAGCCTCCGCGAGCGTCCTCCCACAGGCGTCGCAGATCGTGCCCGGCAGCGTCGAACCAGACGACGATGGCCCTCGTCGGTCGGTACACCGTCTCGCTGGGCCTGCGGTTCGATCCCGGGACGATCAACGTCTTCACCCGGATCGAGGTCCAGAACGCGTCATCCAAGCCGATCGACCGGTTGGAGCTCAACACGATCGCGGCACGGCTCGGCCGGATGAAGCTGGGCACCGTGTCGGTCGACGGCGTGGCCGTCCGCGCCACCGTGAGCGACCAGACGATCCTCGTGCCGCTCGGCGGCATCCTCCAACCCGGTGCCTCGACCATGGTCCGCGTCCACTACACCGCCACGCTGCGTCGGACGCTGGGCGGTTCGGATTGGATGTTCACGAAGGCCAGCGGGATCGTCGATCTGTACCGCTGGATCCCCTGGCTGAGCCTGCGCCGCGCGTTCGACCGGCCGAATCACGGCGACCCGTTCTTCACGGCCGTGAGCCCGCTCGTGCGGGCGACGATCACGACCGACCGGCCGCTCGTCATCGCCGCGACCGGCCAGCGGGTCGCCAGGCAGGGCCTCGCCCAGACGTTCGAGGCCCATGACGTCCGCGACATGACGATCACGGCCAGCCCGTTCTACCGCCTCACGAGCTCGACCGTGGGGTCCACGAGCGTCCGCGTCTACGCGAAGCCCGGCTTCCCGGCCGCGACGGTGCTGGGCTACGCCAAGACGGCCATCGCGAAGATGGGCGCGCTCGTTGGGACGTATCCCTACCCGACGTACACCGTCGCCCAGTCGGCCGGCGGCTCGGGCATGGAGTCGCCCCAGCTCACCTGGATCCCGGGCGGCCTGTCCGGCTCGCACCTGCGCTGGCTGGTCACCCACGAGACCGCCCACCAGTGGTTCTACGGGCTCGTCGGTTCCGACCAGGCGCGCCAGCCGTTCGCCGACGAGGCGATGGCCGACGAGCTCGCACGCTACGTGAGCGGCATCCGCCGCGCGAGCCGATGCTCGACGGGGCGCCTCGACCGGTCCATCTACTCATACACGAACGCGTGCTACTTCGAGGTCATCTACGTGCAGGGCTCGACGTTCCTCGACGGGCTCCGCAAGCGGATGGGCAACGCCAACTTCTGGGCCGCCCTCCGCGGCTACGTGACCGCCCACCGGCTGGGCCTCTCCACCACGCAGGCCCTCCTGGACGCGATCGATGACGGCACGTCGCTCGACTTCCGCGCGCTCTACCACCAGCGCTTCCCGAGCCTCTACTAGGGCCGGGTTCGGCCTCGGCGGCATTGCGGCCCGGCGGGGCGGGCCCGGCTCCGGTACGCTGCCGAACGTGCGCACGCTGCTCCTCTGGATGGCCCGCAACGCCTGGCTGAAGTCGCGCCTCCCGAAGATGCGCTTCGTCCGCCGGGCCGTGCGCCGGTTCATGCCCGGCGAGGACCCTCGACGCGCGTTCGCGGCCGCGACCCCGCTCGCCGCAGCCGGCCATCGGCATCCTCTTCACGCGCCTCGGCGAGAACCTCACCACGCTCGCGGAGGCCGACGACGTCGCCGCGCACTACCTGGGGGTCATCGAGCGGAGCGCCGCGCGCCCGCGGCGGGTCGAGATCTCGATCAAGCCCACCCAGCTCGGCCTCGACATCGACCGCGACGCCTGCCTCCGCCACCTCGAGGCGCTGGCGACGCCCGCTGCCGAGGAGATCGGGACGTGGCTCTGGCTCGACATGGAGGGCTCCGCGTACGTCGAGCCCACGGTCGCGCTCTACGAGAGTCCTGAAGGCGAACCACCGAACGGTCGGCATCGCCATCCAGGCGTATCTCCGCCGGACGCCGCGGACCTGCGCGCCTGCTGCCCCTCGAACCCGCGATCCGGCTCGTCAAGGGCGCCTACGACGAGCCCGCGACGCTCGCCTACCGCGAAGCACGAGGTCGACGCGGCGTACCAGTCGCTCGCGCTGCTCCTCGCCGAGTCAGCCGCGACAGGCGCGACCCGCTGCGCGCTGGGCACGCACGACAGCGACCTCATCGAGCGGATCGCCACCTTCGCGGAAGCGGCCGGCGTGCCGCGCGACCGGCTCCAGGTCCACATGCTCTACGGCATCCGGGCCGACGAGCTGCGCCGGCTCGCGGCCGCCGGTTACCCGACCTACACGCTCATCGCGTACGGCGAGCACTGGTACCCGTGGTACATGCGCCGCCTCGCCGAGCGGCCGGCCAACGTCGTGTTCGCGCTCCGCCAGATGCTGCCCTAGGGGTCAGCCGGCCGCGGCGATCTCGCGCTTGCGGCGGGTGATGAAGGCCTCGATCGCCTCCTCTGTGCCCGGGTCCATCGGCGGGCGTTCGTACTCGGCGAGCAGCTGCTTCCAGATCAGGTGGGCCCGCTCCGTGGCGGTCCGTGCGCCATCCGACTCCCACGTCTCGAAGTTGCGCCAGTCGGAGAGCAGCGGCCGGTAGAACGCGGTCTCGTAGCGCTCGAGCGTGTGGGCCGAGCCGAAGAAGTGCCCGCCCGGCCCGACCGCGGCGATCGCGTCGACCCCCAGCGCGGCCTCGTCGACCACGATCGGCTGGAGCACCTCCGAGATCATCTGGAGGATCTCGGCGTCGACGATGAGCTTCTCGAACGAGGCCGTCAGGCCGCCCTCCAGCCAGCCCGCGCCCTGGTACAGGAGGTTGACCCCGCCCATCACCGCGCCCCACACGGCCATCTCGATCTCGTAGGCGGCCTGGGCGTCGACGACGCTCGAGGCGGTCGTGTTCGACGACCGCCAGGGCAGCCCGTAGCGCCGGGCGAGCTGGCCGCTCACGATCGCGCCCTTGACCGTCTCGGGCGTGCCGAAGGCCGGCGACCCCGTGCGCATGTCGACGTTCGAGGTGAACGCCCCGTAGACCATCGGCGTGCCCGGCCGGACGATCTGGGCGAGCGCGACGAGGAACAGCGCCTCGGCGTTCTGCTGCGCGAGCGCGCCGGCCAGCGAGACCGGGGCTCATCGCGCCGGCCAGGGTGAACGGCGTGGCCACGACGGGCTGGCCGTGGAGCGCCATCTCGATGAGGCCGTCGCCCATCGGCCCGTCGAGCCGGAGCGGCGAGTTCGTGTTGATGATCGTCATGCAGCTCGGCTCGCGCGCGAGCGTGTCGCGGTCGACGCCTCGGGCGAGGCAGGTGACCTCGATCGCGTCGTCGACGACGGTCCGGCCGGCGCCCAGGCACTGCCAGGACTTGTCGAGCAGCGTGACGAACGCCCCGTACATGTCGAGGTGGCGGGTCGCCACCGGCAGGTCCGTCGGCTCGAGCGGGCCGCCGCCCTCCTGGTGGATGACGTCCAGGCTGCCGATGCAGCGGACGAAGTCCTCCATGACCTCGAACGTGCCCGCTCGCCGCCCGCGGTCCAGGTCCGACGAGAACGCCGGCCCGCCGACGGCGCCGAAGACGAGGTGCGTCGCCACCGAAGGTCAGGTTCCGCGCCGGGTTCCGGGCGTGGAGCGTGAACTCCCGCGGCGCCAGCGCGACGAGCTCCTCGACCTGTGCCCCGTCGAGGCGGACCGACGCGCCGGTCCGGGTCCGACGTCGCGCGCCGGCGCCGAGCGAACGCATCGAGGGCCCGATCGCCCAGGCACTCGACGCCGATCTCCTCGAGGATCCGCAGCGACGCCCGATGGATCGCCTCGACCTGGTCGGCGCTCACGACCTCGAGCGGCCGGAACGGGTTGCGCAGCGTCCGCCAGGGCAGGCGCGGTACCCCGCCGGCGACCCGCCGGGGCCGGTGACGCGTCGCCTCGCGGTGTGGCTCGCCCGACAACGGCGCGTCCGGCCCGCTCAGCCGGCGGTCTCGGCCGCGGCGGCCCCGGCTGCCGTGTCGGCGGCGTCGAGGACCTCGGCAAGGTCCGAGCCGACCGCGTCGGAGCCGGTCGCGTCGGCGCCAGCCGATCGGAGCTCGCGACCTCCGGTGCCGGAGCTCCCAGCGCGAGATAGGACTCCATCGCGGCCTGCATCCCGATATCGCGACCGGCACGTTCGGAGAGCAGCCACTTGTGCTCGAGCAGGTCGCAATACGCCTGGACGATGTCCCGGTCCGGCCCGACCACCTGGGCGATCCGCGCGATCGCCGGCTCGTAGACCTCCCTCTGCCAGCGCTCGGCGACCTCGGCCGGGTCGATCGACCGCCGCTCGGCCCACTGGAGCCAGGCGCCGTACTCGCGGAGGTCGTTGAGCAGGAGGCGGGCCTGGTTCTCGAGCGCGACGATCCCCGTCAGGCGGCGCAGCTCGCGGGCATGGAACGCGCGCCGGGCGACGGTCAGCCTGAGGCGCACGTTGCCGCCCGGCCCGACGGCTCGATCTCGATCTCGTCGACCGAGAAGCCCAGGTCGTTGAGCTTGCGGATCCGGCGCCGGACGGCCTGCCGGTCGCCGGGCGGCAGGTCGGGCGTCACGTGCAGCTCGTCCCACAGCACGCGATAGCGGTGGACGACGGCATCGGCCGCGGCGACCGCGTCGTCGGGGCCCTCGTCCCGGCCCTGGAGGGCCGCGAGGTCGGCCAGGCCGTAGGCGACGTTCTCGACGAGGATCTCGAGGTCGTACTCGCGCTGGCCGTCGGACAGGCTCGGGTGGACCTCGCTCGTCTCCGCGTCGACCAGGTACGCCTGGATCCGGTCGCCGTCACGCCGGAACAGCGTGTTCGCGAGCGAGCAGTCGCCCCAGAAGACGCCCCCGCGATGGAGGTCGAACAGGAGCCACGCCATCGCATCGAGCAGGCGATCGCGATAGCCGCCCGGGCCGAGCGGGAAGCGCATGAGCAGGCGCCGGTACTGGAGCGAGTGGGCGAGGTACTCGGTGACGAGGATGCCGCTCTCGCGCTCGGGCGCCTCCGCGAGGCCCACCGCCGCGACGGCCGGAAGGCCCTCATCCTCGAGATGGCGCAGGACGTCGAACTCCTTGCGCGCGATCTCGATGGGCTCCTCCTTGAGCGCGAAGAGCTTGCCGTCCCGTTCGAGGAAGCGCACGAGGTGGCGCGACGGACCAACGTCGAGGCGCCGGAACCGGGCGGCATCGTTCGGCCATGCGGCCAGGGGGAGATCCCACGGAAGGTCGAACAGACCCGTCGCGTGCGCCCGCAGGCGCAGGTGGGGGAACACGCCCGTCGGCGGGCGCGCGTCGTCCACATCCCTCGTCCGTTCCACCGTGCGCAGTGTACCGGGGCAGGTGGCCGTGACCGGGTCGCAACCCTGCCGGTGTCGCGCGGCGCTGCCCCTGCCGCCGGGCTGGACCACCTAGTCCGATAGGGGGTCGAAGGCCTCCACGCGTTCGACCACGGCGTCGGCGCCCAGGCGCTCCCGGCGCCGGCTGCCCATCGCCTCGCCGAGGACGTCGCGCCAGCCGAGATCGGAGAGTCGCTCCAGGGTCCGGAGCGCGGCCGTGACCGTCGCCTTGCCATAGTCGAGGGCGGGTCCGGTCAGGGGCGGCGGGCCGGACGACGCGGCGACCTCCGACGCGACGGCGACCGCCGCACGCGCTCCGGCCGTGGCGAACGCGACCCGCGACGGCGAGGCGTCGCGCAGGATGAGCGCGGTGCCGCCGGCGTACGGCAGCGTCGCGGCGAGGACGAACGGCCAGCGCGCGTCGATGACGGACTCGGATCCCGCGTCGCGCGGCGGCTCGCTGAACGCGGTGGGGTGACCCTCGAAGACCGCTCGCCGGACCGCGACCTGGGCGATCGCGAGGGCCGTGGGCTCCCGCTCCTCGAGCAGCCAGGCCGGGAACGCCCCGATGATGACCTGGTCCGCCGCGAGCCCGCCGTGGCGGGCGAGGGCCACCCCGAGCGCCTGGAGCGCGAGGGCGCGGCCGGCCCGCGTGAGGGGATCCGAGGGCTGGCCCCGGGCGAGATCCGGCGCCACGACGAGCGGACCAGGACCGACGAGCACCTGCGCCCCGGCGCGTCGGTGGAGACGGTGGGCGAAGGAGTGATCGGCGAGGGCCCGGTCGGGGTCGATCCGGCCGTCGACGATCTCGGCCACGGGGTCCGCCACGACGAGATCGATCCGCTCGAAGGCGGCGACCACCGCCTGCTCCGGGGCGGCCAGGCCGGGCGCCGTGCTGGCCAGGCGTACGTAGCGGCGCCGTTCGGCGGCGGCCTCGTCGGCTGCCTGGCGCAGGATCGCGAGCCCGCGCTGGCTGCCCGACGGTGGCAGCTCCGTGTCGTCCGGGCCGCCAAGATCGGACCCGTTCAGGAGGTCGTATGGTCGCCGGCCGGGCACGTCGACACCGGCGTCGTGCAGCCGATCCGCGAGCTCCCGTCCGACGGGCACCGCGATGACAGCGAGATCGGCCCCATCCCGGACGAGGTTGCCGACGACAGCCCGCGCGACCATCGCGTCCACCTCGCCGAGCGGCACGCCGATCCACGGCCGGGGGGCGTCGCCGAGGACGTCGAGCAGCTCCCGCCGGGCGATCCGGTTGGCGCCGATCCGGGCGAGCGCCGTGCCCGTGAGCCGGACGACCTCGGCCTCGGCGGCGGCGTGGCGACCGGCGTCGCGGAGCACCTCGGCCTCGAGCCCGAGGTCGATCGTCCCGGCGGCGATCTCCAGCGCGAGCGGCTGGGGTGCCATGTCGTACTCGAGCAGGGCCGCCGCGAACGGCAGGGCGACGCCGCCGGCCAGCCGCCGCGGACCGCCGGCCAGGTAGCGGTCGACGACCTCCCCGGCGAGCGGCCGGCCCGCCCGGTCGAGTCCGCTCACGCCGAACAGCCGGAGGAGCGCCCGTTCCTGGCCGAGCGTCGTCGCGATCCGGGCGCGGGCCTCCCAGGCGCCGGCCAGGGTCATCGCCCGGTCGACGAGGCGATCGACGGGGCCGAGCTCGCCGCTCACGGTCTGCTTGCCGCTCATCGCCGTCCGCCGCTCATCGCCGTTTGCCGCTCATCGCCGTTCATCGCCGGCCATCGAGGCGGCCCGCCGCCCGCAGCAGCTCGAGCGTCCGCTCGACCGGCAGCCCGGCGATGACGCGGCCGTCCCGGCCGGTGACCGTGTCCGCGGTCGCCAGCGCATCGAGCGTCGCCTCCTCCACGGCCTCCACGACGGCCGCGAAGAACGGGTCGAGGTGCTCCTCGTCGAGGTGGGCGGTCGTGCGGACCGGCTCGTTCCGCCCGCGGGGGATCCGGATGCCGGTCGAGAACGCCACGAAGATCTCGCCCGACCCGTGGTGACCGACGCTGCCCGTGCGGGCGAGGCCGAGCCCGGCACGCCGGGCCATCCGCTGGAGCGGCAGAGCGAAGAGCGGCGCGTCGGTGGCGACGACGACGATCGCGCTTCCCTCCCCGGCTCCGCGGCCCTCCCCGGCTCCGCGGCCCTCCCCGCTCGCGCGGCCGTCGCCGCCCCGGATCGTGTGGACGGGGATGCCGCCGCCGCGGCCCGGCCAGCCTTCGGATCGAAGCGTCTCCCCGACGCGGACGCCGTCGACCGTCAGGCGGTCGATGACCCCGAAGTTGGCCATCACGAGGACTCCGACGGTGAACGTCGGGGCGTCGGGCTGCGGGTCGTCCGACCAGCGATGGATCGGCCGGACGAGGCGCGACGCGCTGCCGATGCCGGCCTTGAGCTCGAAGGCGCGCATGCCCGTGCCGGCCCCGACGACGCCCATCGCCACGGGGCCGCCATCCGATCCTCTGGCCGAGTCGATCGCGGCGCGGACGTCGGCCGCGTCCACCTGGACGGGGAACGGCCGGTTGAGGTCGCTGTCGTCGCATTCGGCGACGACGGGCATGATCGGGTCGCCCAGGAACCCGGCGGTGAACGGGCCCGCGAGTGCCTCGACCGCGCCGTCGTAGACCCGCCCGACGGCCATCGAGCTGGTGAGGAAGATCGGCGTTTCGAGCGTGCCCCACTCGTCGATCGCGATCCGCCCGGTCATCTCGCCGGCGCCGTTGAGGACCGACGTCCCGGCCGGGATCCGCGCCAGGGCCATCGCCTCGAGCGGCATCGGCAGGATCGCCGTCACGCCCGTGCGCGCGGTCCCGCGCCCGGCCGGTGGGTCCGGCTCGTCGCGCCAGACCGTCCGATGGCCGACCGCCACGCCCGGCACGTCGACGATCGTGTTCGTCGGTCCGGGCGGCATCAGCCCGACGCGCAACCCGAGCTCGCGTACGCGCGCACGCTGGGGCGGGGGGCCGGCGGCGGGATCGAACGTCACGGGCAACTCCGGCTGGTCGTCGGGGGCGGCTCACCGGCCGCGAGGCAAGTATGCGGCCCGGCCGTCACGCGACGCCGCCTCGTGGCGGAACGGTGGCGACCGTGCCGCGTCGTCCAGCCCGCGCGCCGGCGCCGCGCTCCCCCGTCAGCCGACGAGGCCGGCCAGCCGCAC
Source organism: uncultured Chloroflexia bacterium (assembly GCA_963849405.1). Taxonomy (GTDB): domain Bacteria; phylum Chloroflexota; class Limnocylindria; order Limnocylindrales; family CSP1-4; genus C-114. Next base: position 393,973 of record CAWKHG010000003.1, on the reverse strand, counting down.
CCCGGCCAGGAAGCCGCGATAGGCGGTCGGGGCGTCGGAGGCGTGAACCGGACGCCCGTATCGCCGAAGCGCTCGGCGCCCGGCACGATCGCGGCGTGGTCGGCCTCGCCGCGCGTTCCGGTAGTCGACCTCGATGACGACCGGCGGTCCGACGTCGAGCAGCCGGAGCTCGCCGGCGTCGCCCGGCGGACGGCTCGTTCCGCTCCGGCCCGGACCCGGTCGCGCGCCTCGAGGGATGGACCGAGGCGGCCGCGCGCCGGCCCGCGGCCTTGACGACGACGCGTTCCGCCCACGGCAGCCAGTCGGCCACCTCCTCGGCCAGCATCGTCGTCGCCCGTGACCAGGCCGACCGGCACGCCCCACGCCCCGAGGACCATCGCGTTGATGCCGTACTCACCGGTCGGCCGGCCGTCGAGGCGCGTCTCGACCGGGGCGCCCGTGTAGGTGTGGGCGATGGTCCCCCTCGGGTGCCCGGCGCGAGCGTGGTAGCCGACGAACAGGGCGACGTCGAACCCGCGCGTCCGGTCCGGCGCCCTCGACCATCGACCACGCCTTCTGGCCCTGGACACGACGGCCCGCCGGATGGATCGCGATCGGGAGGCAGGTTGAACATCGCAGCCGTGGCTGTCGTTGACGAGGACCTCGGTCGCGCCGCCGGCCAGGGCGCCCTCGATCGCGGCGTTGGTCTCGCCGACCATCAGCTCGACGGCCGCCGGATAGCGAAGGTGGCCGCGGGCCGTCGGGTCGCGGGTGGCTGACCCCGGCGATGCCCTCCATGTCGACGCTCAGGTAGACCTTCACGGATGCTCCTCGGTCGTCCTGGTGGCTGTCGGGGCGGGCGCCGCGGCGTCCGGCGTACGTTCCCAGGCCGCGGCCGTGCCTGGTGGCCGATCCAGACGTGGCCGTCGGCGAACCGCTCGGCCTTCCAGATCGGCGCGCGCGCCTTCGTCTCGTCGATCGCGTAGCGGGCCGCATCGAACGCGGCATCGCGGTGCGGCGCCACGGCCACGACGGCGATCGACGGCTCGCCGAGCGGCACCTCGCCGATGCGGTGGACGATCGCCAGCCGCTCGACCCCGAAGCGGTCTCGCGATCTCGTCGGCGATGTCGGCGAGGATCGCGCAGGGCCATCGTGTCGAGCGCCTCGTACTCGAGCGACTCGACGTCGCGACCGGCGTGCCGGGCGGCCTCCGCCTCCTGGCCCGGCGCCGGGCGTCCCCGGCGTCGATCGCGTCCGGCCGAGGAACGCCGACGACCGCGCCGTCCTCGGGGACGCGAGGCGCATCGGCGAGCTCGGCCAGGATCGCGGTCGCGAACGGCGTCTCGCGCAGCTCGAGGATGCGGCCGGGGACGGTCGCCGGGGCTGCGGCGTCGCCGCCGCCCCCCGGACACCGGCGGGATCATCGCGACCTCGTCGCCGTCGGCCAGCGCGTCGTCGGCGTCGGCATAGTCGCCGTTCCGGGCGAAGCGGAGCGACGTCGCGCCCGGGCGCCAGGACCGGGTGACGGGCGACGAGCGCCGCCCAGGCCGCCTCGACATCGGCGCCGTCGGCCAGCTCGAGCGCGACCTCGCGCGTCCCGGCCAGCTCGCGCTGGATCGCGAACAGGCGGACGCGGACGCGCGATCGACGGTCGCGCCGGTCAGCCGCGCCACGTGGCGATGAGCAGGCCGTCGCCGACCGGCAGGATCGTGGCACTGAAGCGCGGATCGGCGAGGACCGCCGCATCGAACGCCCGGAGCGCCGTCGTGTCTCGTCGTCGGCCGCCGCGGGCCGTGCGCCGGAGACCCGGCCGCTCCACAGGACGTTGTCGGCGGCGATGAGCGCGCCCGGCACGAGCCGGCCGGTCAAGCGCCTGCGAGATACGCCTCGTACTCGGGCTTGAGGGCGTCGATGAAGACCATGTCGAACGGCCCGGCGAGCGCCGGGTCGGCGCCGCGATCGCGTCGAGGGCCGGCGCGTTGACGACCGTGATCCGCTCGTCGGCGATCCCCGCCTGGCGCCACCAGCCGCGGGCGAGGTCGGTCCGCTCGCGGTCCGGATCGATCGTCACGATCGTGCCGTCGGCCGGCTGGCCGAGCGCCATCCACAGCGTCGAGTAGCCGATACGCCGTGCCGACCTCGACGATCCGCCGCCGGCCGCCGGCCAGGACCCGCAGGACGCGCCCGCCGTCGCGATCGACGATCGGGATGCCGGGTCCGGCTCGGCGGCCGCCTCGATCGCGGCCAGCGCCGGATGGCAGCGGCGCGCGAGCGACTCGATCCAGTCGAGGTCGTCGGCGTCGGGGATCCAGCTTCGATCGTTCCTGCTCATCTCGTCCTCACACCAGCAATCCGGCACCGAAATACAGACCCGCGGCCAGGATCGTCCCGGCCGCGATCGATCCCGACGTTGATGTACAGCAGCCCCGTCGCCGACTCCATCGAGCGCGTCCGCGCGGTCTGGACCGACGCCCAGACACGACCAGCGGGAAGACCAGCCCGACGATCAGGCGCAGCCAGACGAACAGCGCCCACGGCCCGACGAGCGACGAGAACGGCGCGACGTCGGCCGGCCCGGCGCCCGTCCCGACCCACGCCCAGAACAGCACGACCTGGACGACGACCACGACAGCAGCGCCCGGGCGAGCAGGATCAGCGGCGCCTCGGGCAGCTTGGGCGTCACCAGGTACCAGTGGCCCAGGATCATCGCCGCGAAGACCCCGCCGATCGCCGCGCTGACGACGGCCAGCTGGACGAGCAGCGAGCACGACGCCGAGCGGCCCGCCGCCCCAGCCGAGCGCGCCGAACAGCAGCGTCGCGACCCCGGCAGCCAGCGCCGCCCACTCGAGGACGCCGGCGACGGCGGTCCGGCCGCCGGGCGAGCGACGACCGGGGCGACGGCGAGCCCGCAGAACAGAGCAGGGCCACGCGCCGCGGCGCGTCCCAGGCCGGGTCGACCGGCGACCGGCGAGTCCCGAGCGATGGCGCAGGAGCCCCGTCGCGAGACCAGCGCGAGGACCCCGAAGCCGAGCGCGCAGATCGCCGTGAAGCGCGAGGTAGCCGGGCGTCGCCGTCGTCCGCAGCCGGAGCAGGACGACCGCGGCGATACGAGCCGAGCGCCAGGCCGGTCAGGACGGTCCAGTTGATGAAGGCGAGGTTCTGGGCGATCGCTGCGCGGGCACTCCCGAGTGTAGCGGGCACGCCTCCGGCCCGGAGTCGCGGAGGTCCAGCACGGTCCCGTCGTTGTAGCATCGGCGCCCGGAGGTGATTCGCCCGATGGGTCTCGATCCGCGACACGACGTTCACCTGGTACGGCCACTGCCTGCGTCGAGGTCCGGACGCCGGGCGGCAAGGCGATCCTGATCGACCCGTGGTTCGGCAACCCGCGAGCCCGCGGACCGCCGACTCGGTCGAGCGCTGCGACCTGCTGCTCGTGACCCACGGCCACTGCGACCACATGGGCGACGCCGTCGCCCTCGCCAGCCGGCTTCGGCCGGCCTGGCCGTGCATCCACGAGATGAGCCTGTGGCTCGCCCGCCGGCTGCCGGGCGGCGCCGACGCGGCCATCGGGATGAACAAGGGCGGCACGTTCGAGGTCGGCGGGATCAGGGTCACGATGACCCACGCCGACCATTCGGCCGGCGACTGGAACCCGGGCGGCGAGACGACGCTCTACCTCGGCGAGCCGGTCGGGCTCGTCGTCGAGCTCGAGAACGGGTTCCGCTTCTACTTCGCGGGCGACACCGCCGTCTTCGGCGACATGCGCCTGATCGGCGAGCTGTACCGCGCCGCAGCTCGCGTTCCTGCCGATCGGCGGCCACTTCACGATGGGCCCGCGCGAGGCGGCCCTCGCCGCCGAGCTGCTCGGCGTGAAGCGACGTCGTGCCGATCCACTACGGGACGTTCCCGATCCTGGCCGGGACGCCCGATCAGCTGCGGACCGAGCTCGACGAGCGCGGCCTCGGCGACGTCCGGGTCCACGCGCCGGCCCCGGGAGGAAGCCTCGCCGGCGAAGCCGGAGCGATGGCCGGGGTGAACCGCTAGCGCCGGAGGCGGAGCCGGCTCGCGTCGCGGGCTGGGAGCCAGGCCGCCAAGGCGCGGGACTAGCGGCGCTCGCTCAGCGCGATCGCGCCGTCCTCGCCATCGCCGGACGCGGTGGCCGGGAAGACCGGGGTGTTGCGCCCGTTGCCGGACCCGTTGCCGGACGTCCGGCCGGGCCCGACGGCCTTGCCGATGTCGCGACGCTCGGCGTTCGCAGCGAACGTCTCGGGATCCCCGGCGCACGCCTTCAGGTAGTCGATGAGCCGGTCCTCGTCCTCGCCGTTCGCGAGCGTGAGGATCCGCCGGACCGCGTCGCGGACGCCGGGGGGCGGCGGCGCGGCGATCGCCCGGAGGACCTTCTCGCTGACCGTCTGCTCCACCTCTTCGGCCTCGTAGAACAGCTCCTCGTGGAGCTTCTCGCCGGGCCGCAGGCCGACGATCTCGATCGGCTGGGTCTCCGGATCGCGGCCCGCGAGGCGGACCAGGTCCCGGGCCAGGTCGACGACCTTGACCGGCTCGGCCCATGTCGAGAACGAACAGGTCGCCGCCCTCGCGGCCCGAGCGCGGCCGCGTCGAGGATCAGCCAGGCGGCCTCCGGGATCGTCATGAAGTAGCGGGTCATGTCCGGGTGGGTGATCGTGAGGGGCCGCCCTTCTCGAGCTGCTCCTGGAAGATCGGCACGACGCTGCCGGTCGAGCCGAGCACGTTGCCGAACCGGACCGAGACGTAGGGCCTGCCGGTCCGCCTGGGCGGCATCCGCGACGAGCATCTCGGCGATGCGCTTGCTGGCGCCCATCACGCTCGACGGCCGGACGGCCTTGTCGGTCGAGACGAAGACGAACCGCTCGACGCCTGCGGCCACGGCCGCATCGAGCAGCGCCAGCGTGCCGCCGATGTTGACCTGGACGGCGTCGGACGGATGCTCCTCCATCATCGGCACGTGCTTGTACGCGGCCGCGTGGAAGATGACGTCGGGCCGCTCCGACGGCGATCAGACGATCCATCGCGCCGCGGCTGGCGACGTTGGCGAGGTGGATGTCGAGCTCACCGCTGCCCTGGCCGTGCTCGCGGCGTACTCCAGCTCGCGCTGGATGAGGTACAGCGCGCTCTCCGCGCGATCGACGAGCACGAGCCGGCTCGGCCCGATCGCGAAGACCTGGCGGGCGAGCTCGGACCCGATCGAGCCGCCGGCGCCGGTGATCAGCACGGTCCGGTCGCGCGATGATCTCCTCGACCGCGGCCGCATGCTGCTGTCACGATCGGCCGGCGGAGCAGGTCCTCGACCTGGACGCGGCGGATCGATAGGCGTCGAGCTGCCGTCGAGGAGCTCATTGATCGACGGGAACGGTGCGGACCTCGAGACCCGCGTCATGGCGGCTCGACGACGCGCCGGACGGCCTCGCCGGGGGCGCTCGGCATCGTGATCAGGAGCGTCTTCGGCGCCCGTCGTCGGCGACGGCCCGCTCGAGCTGCGCGAGGCCGCCGAAGACGCGGAGGCCGGCGACGAGCCGCCCGGCGAGGTGCGGATCGTCGTCCAGGAACCCGACCGGCACGAGCCCGGCTTCGGGCTCCCGGCGGGCCGAGCGCGCGATCAGCGCCCCGATGCGCCCGGCGCCGTAGAGCAGGGTCCGGTGGGAGTCGCGGACGACCGTCGCGACCGAGTCCGGCCGCAGGTCGGAGGCGGCCCGGATCGCGAACCGGATGCCGCCGATGATGGCCAGGCTGAACATCATCTCGGCCAGCCAGAAGGTGTTCGGGACATCGACCTGCCAGGGCACGCCGACGAAGCCCGAGACCTGGCGGATGACCAGGGTCAGGATCGTCCCGAGGGATACGGCCGCGACGATGCGCTCGAGGTCGGGGATGCTGGCGAAGCGCCACGTCCGGTCGTACAGGCCGAGCCGGATGTCGGACAGGGTGCGCACGACCAGCAGGAGGATCACGAACGGCAGGTACGCCGGGATGATCCCGGGGACGCCGAACCCGTCGTAGCGCAGGGCGACGGCCATGTAGGCGGCCACGGCCACGCCGACGAGATCGAACGCGAGCAGGTGCCGGCCACGGACGGCGCGAGCGAGTCTTGAGATCGGCGGCCCAGCTGTGCGCAGGGTGCCGACCGTCCGGCCAAGGACGGCGTTTGGCGACACCAGCAACCTCACGGAGCGGATAGACACAGTTTCCCCCAGTAAAACGGACGGCGATCCGATAAAAGTGCGAGCGACGCCGACCGCCCCTCCGATCGCGACGCGAAAAAGGCTGCGTCACGATCGGTATGAAACCCCGTCGGAACCCGGTCCGCTGGGACCTAGAACGATAGCCCGGAAGTACCCCCGTGGCTAGTCCTAACAGCGGGTCCTTGGTGCGCCGCTTGCACCAAGCTCCGGGCCCGTCGATTTGCTGCAGACCCCGATCGGATCCCCCTGCGGTCAGCCTCGCTGGAGGTCACCGGAGCGGAAAACGCACGAACATGATGTGCCGCTGTCGCGGCGGGGCGGTGCATCCCCAGGTAAGTGGACGGTAAGTCGGCCCGGATAGGGTGTCCCCGGACCGCCCGCCCGACCGTCGACCCCGGCGAGTCCCGCCGCCACGCACCACCCCGCGCACCGGTCCCGTCGCCCCGCCGGACCGCCGGCCGCCGCCCGCCGTGCCCAGCGCCGGCCGCCGCTGGTGCGTATGGCTTAGACCCGTCGCGGACCACCGGCCCGCCCCCTGACGACCTCGGTTCGATGCCAGGAAGCCCCACGCTCGGCCATGGTTGGGAAAGCGATGACTCCCCTGGGACCGAGCGGATCTCACGGGCCGGGCGAGCATCAGGGTCCTGGCGCCAGCTCTCTCAGCCGGCCACGAAAGGCCCGACCCACGAAATGGCACACCCGTCGCGAGGCGGGGCCGCAAAGCCACGGGACTCCCTGAGTCAGCCGGGTCGCCGAATGGAGCCAGGATCGAATGACGCTCTGGGATGGGACCCGCTGGGTTCCCGAAACCACATCTTCTCCTGCCACATCCCCTCAGATGACCACCGGGCGCAGGCGCGGCGCGCGTCGCCTGCCCTTCCTGGCCATGGCGATCGGCGCCCTCCTCCTCATCCCGGCGATCGCCGCCGCGGCCCCGAAGGTCCTCGACGACCCGGATCTGGCCGCCGCGGGCGGTCCCAGCGTGACCCTCGCCGCGATCGGCGAGCCGGGCGAGCTCGTAGTGATGGACGGGCGCGGCTTCAAGGCCCATCAGGTCTACCAGCTCCACTGGGACGCCTCGCCTCGTGCGTTGCGCCTGGTCTGGCCGAACACCGCGGGCCGGTTCCACGGCCACCTCCGCATCCCGGCCACGGCCAGGGACGGCGCACATACGGCCTCGTTCTCACCGGTCACCGCGTCGAGCGCCGCCTCCGTGAAAGCCGGCACGACGACGCTGGCCGCGTTGAGCCAGACCTCATTGGTCCTGCGGATCACCGTCGACGTCCAGAGTGGCGGGCAGCGTGTCCGGTCCGGCCCGGTGATCAGCGCCGTGACGGCGACGAACCTCACCCAGACCGGCGCCCGGGTCTCGTGGAGCCTCAACAAGCCCGCGACCGGGCAGGTCGAGTTCGGCACGACGACCGCGTACGGCAGGCTCACGACGGCCGAGCTCTCGTACGCCTATTCGGCCCATGTCCAGCAGGTCGGCGGCCTCGCCCCGGGGACGCTGTACCACTACCGGGTGAAGTCCAAGGACTCCGCCGGGCGCATGTCGACCTCAGCCGACTTCACGTTCACGACCACCGGCGGGGCGGCCACGCCGACCCCGACCCCGGCACCCACGCCGACCCCGACCCCGGTCCCGACCGGCGCTCCGACGCCGACCCCGGCACCCACCGCGACGCCGACTCCGGCACCGACGCCCACGCCGACGCCGGCACCCACCGCCACGCCGACCCCGGCCCCCACGGCCACGCCGTCCCCCGGCCTGAGCGCGATCTACGGAACCGGGATCAACGGCGACACCAAGGACAACATCCGGGTCGGGCCCAGCCCGAACACGACGGTGGGCATCCGGTTCAAGGCGTCCGTCAGCAGCTCCATCACCTCCGTTCGCTTCTCCCAGCGCTGGGGCTCGGGCTACTCGCTCGGCAACGGCGGCACGATGAAGGTCTCCATCCAGGCCGATAACGCGGGCGTGGCGTCCGGAACGGATCTGGGCTCGATGAGCTTCGCGCCGGGCAATCCGGGCACGGCCACGAGCTACGACAACAAGACCATCGGCCCGGCCGTGCCCACGGTCGCCGGCCACTATTACTGGGTCATCTTCCGGAACACGGATGGCAACCCGGGCGCGAACTACATCTCGATCAACGGCATCTACACCTATACCGCGCTGACCCCGCGCCAGCCCCGCTTCGCCAACTCCGACCTCGGCGTCTACGTCACCACCAGCCTGCAGGCCAAGGACACCCCGACCTTCGACGTGACCTACTCGAACGGGTCCCATGACGGCCAGGGCTTCATCGGGATGGTGGGGATCAACGGCCAGGCGGTCTACGCCAGCGCCATCAGTGGCACCAAGCAGGCCCGGGAGCACTTCACGCCGACGCAGAGTCGGACCGTGACCCAGGCCTCCGTCCGGGTGCGGCGGACCACGGGGAACGACCCGCTCACCGTCACCCTCAGGCAGGGGTCATCGGTGCTGGCAGCCGGCTCCGTGTCGGCGGCGAGCGTGCCCCAGACCACCTCGGGCGGGGACAACGGCGGCTCCGTGTGGGTCACCGTGACCTTCCCTGCGGTCGCGTTGACGGCCGGCGTGACCTACGACCTCGTCCTCACGACCCTCTCGTCGAGCAACTACACGGCGGCAGCGCTCCGTGAGGGCACCGACGTCGGGTTCGCACCCAGCCTCTCCTTCCCCGACGGCATCGCTCAGGAGACCGCCAACGGCTCCACCTGGACGCTGGTCTACGCCTCGTCCCGGATGCAGTTGCAGTTCTACTTCCGCTAGGCACGGCGGTCGCCACGCGACCGAACCACACCGCCTGAGCTCACCTCGGGCTACGAGATCCGCGGGACCCGACGCCGGGCCCCGCGGATCGATTCGCGCCCGGCGTGGTGCTGTCCGCGCCACAGGAGTGCACAACGGGCCGGTCCGGGCTACCGCTTCGTCCCACAGCGCCCGGGACCATCACCCCATGTTCCCGTCGGCGCCGACTGGGCATCCTGCCGTCAGGCGCTATCGGAACGGTTGGTCCTCGATCCGATGTCCCACGAACGAGCACTCCCGTCGCGAGGCGGGGCCGCAAAGCCACGGAACTCCCTGAGTCAGCCGGGTTGCCGAATGGAGACACGATCGCATGACTTTCTGGAATGGATCTGAGTGGGTCGCGGATCCCGCGACCAAGCCGTCCACCCCGTCCCAACGCCCCGGCCCCAGGCGCCGACTCCCCGTCCTCTCGATCGTGGTCGGCCTGCTGCTGATCCTTCCGGCCGTCGCCTGGGCCACCTCGTCGGCATCGTCCGACATCGATCCTGCCGCCAGCGGTCCCAGCGTGACCGTGACCGGGATCGGCGTTCCGGGTGAGCTCGTCGTCATCGACGGGCGCGGCTTCAAGGCCCGCACGGTCTACCAGGTCCACTGGGACGCGGTCCCCCGCCCCATCCGGCTCGTCTGGCCGAACACCAAGGGCAGCTTCCACGGTCACCTGCGGATCCCGGCCGGGGCCGCCGACGGGATCCACGTCGCCACCTTCTCGCCGGTCGACCGAACGAGCGCCGTGGGCGTCGTGAAGGGCACGGTCGCGATGTCCGACCTCGTCCGCCGGCCTTCCGTCGTCCACGTGAACGTCCGTGTCGGGAACGGCAACGGCAACGGCAACGGCGCGACCCGGCCGACCATCACGCACGTCGGCGTGTCCAGCATCACCCAGGCTGCGGCGGTCGTGACCTGGAGCCTGAGCAAGCCGGCGACGGGCCAGGTGGAATACGGCACCACGAGCGGGTACGGCATGGCGACGACACCCGAGCTGACGTACACGCACACGACCCATGTCCAGGACGTCAATGGGCTGGCGCCGAGCACCACCTATCACTTCCGGGTCAAGTCCAAGGACGCCGCGGGCAACGTCGTGGTCTCATCCGACTCCACCTTCACGACCCTCGATGCCGTCGCGCCCACCGGTGATCCCACGACCCCGCCCCCACCGACCCCGGACCCGACGGCGACGCCGGATCCCACCGCAACGCCGGATCCGACGCAGACGCCGAATCCGACGCAGACGCCCGATCCGACCCAGACCCCCGAGCCGGGCATCACCGGGATCTACGGCGCGGCGTTCAACTTCGACACGAAGGCCAACCTCCAGGTCGGCTGGTCGAACCGGGCCAAGCTGGCCCACCGCTTCGTCGCCAGCACGACGTCGCAGCTCAAGAGCGTCCGGTTCCAGCAGCGTGGCGGGCCCATCTACTCCGGCGGGAACGGCGGCGCGTACCGGATCACCGTCGGTCCAGAGCGACGCAACGGCGCGCCCTCTCGGCACCGTCCTCGCCAGCGCCAGCTATTCGCCGGGCAACCCGTCTGGCGCGTGGACCACGTACGACGCCGTGAGTTTCGCGTCGCCGGCCACGCTCACGAAAGGTCACCCGCTACCACATCGTGTTCGAGAACGTCGACTCGAACCCGGCTCGCCAACTTCTTCAGCGTCAACGAGCTGTTCGTCTACGGCTCGACGCTCACCCCGCGCCAGCCGGCCTTCTCCGACAGCGACTACGCGGTCCTGTACGCCGAGCCGTCGAGCTGGTCGGTCCAGGGCAAGTACACCGCGGACATGGACCTCACCTACGCGAACGGCGTGCACGACGGGATGGCCTACATCGCGAACATCGTCGAGATGTTCGGGACGATCTCCGGCTCGGCGTCCGTCCGCGAGCACTTCACCGTCTCGGGCGGCAACCGGACCGTCACGAAGGCCTACGTCCGGGTCCGCCGGACCAGCGGCTCGAGCCCGCTGACGATCCGGCTCGAGAACGGCTCCGGGTCGCTCATCGAAGCGGTGACGGTCTCCGCGAGCTCCGTCCCGGCGAGCGCCGCCGGCGCGGACAACGGCGGGTCCGTGTGGGTGTCGGCGACGTTCGACACGCCCCACACCCTGGTCGACGGGAGCACGTACAACCTGCGCCTCACGACCGCAGCGGGCACCGCGTACACCTCGGCACCCATCCGTGAAGGGACCGACGTCGGACTCCACTCCCTGGCGTTCCGCGACGGTTCCGGGCAGGAATCCGCCAATGGCACGACCTGGGTCGACCTCTACGAGTACAGCCCGGTCGACATCCAGTTCTACTTCCGTTGATAGGCCGGCGTAATGCCGCGAAGGCTCGTTGCAACACGACTTGCAGGGATGCGCCATAATCCTGTCGTTGCCTTCGGGCACCGTGATCTATCGGGAGCCGGGAACTCCCGGGAACCGGCCATTCGCTCACCGATGTGGCCGGCCCAGCGCAGATCACGCCCATCGGTCGGCTCCTCGCGTCCCAGTTCGCAGGACCGGCTGCAGAATGCCGCGCCACTGATGGGGGGTCGGGTGCCTGCGCGCGCCTGACGATCGGCCAAGCCCGACAGGGTCCTGTCCCTGGCGCGACCCACAACTCCGTCACCGCACCTCACCTGCGGTGTTCTGGTAGAGAGGAGACCGTATTGCGGCCCATCGAAAACGGCGCCCAGAGGGCGTCTCGCCACTCCATCTTCCGGCTCGTCGCGGGCATGATCGTGCTGCTCGCGCTGATGGGCCTCCAGTTCACGGTCGTGGCTCCAGCCGCTGCGGCCGTCCCGCCGAAAGTCGCGATCATCGTCGGCCCCTCTGGTTCGCTCACCGCAACCAACCTGAGTTGGGGTCGCGCCGCCGCCGCCGAAGCCCGGCACTACACATCGAACGTCGTCACGGTCTTTACGCCGAGTGCGACGTGGGCCAGGGTCAAGGCCGCCATGACGGACGCATCGGTCGTCGTGTACATCGGCAAGGGCCGCGGGTACCCGTCCAAGTACAGCCACTCGCTCAGCATCGCCACCCAGAACGGCTTCGGGTTAAATCCGCGCTCCGGGCACGGCAACTCGGCCGTTGGGTGGTATGGCGAGAAGTACATCCGGACGGTCAACCTCGCCCCGAACGCGCTGGTCATCCTCTCCCACCTGGCGTACGCGTCGGGCGGCAGCGAGTCCGGTCAGCCGGCGCCGACCCAGTCGGTCGCCCGCAAGCGGATCTCGAACTACGCCGCGGGGTTCCTCGCGGCCGGCGCAGGGGCGGTCATCGCCGACCAGTTCCATGCGCCCCTCACGTACCTCCGGGGCGTCTTCACGACGAACCGGACGATCGATCAGGCGTGGCGCGTCGCGTCGGGCCACTACGGACACGTGCGGGCGTTCCTGTCGTCCCGCCGCCCCGGCCTCGGGGCTCGAACGGACACGCGCCTGTCGTCGTCCGGCTACTACCGCTCGATCGTCGGCTATACGACCATGCCGACCGCGTCCGTGAGGATGAACATCCCCCTCGCGACGCCACCGCCCCCGCCACCGCCGCCGCCGCCCACCTCCGGGTCGGGCTCTTCCGGCGTCTACGGGACGGGCATCAACGCCGACACCAAGGCCCAGATCCAGGTGGGCGGCACGGACACCAGTTCGGCCAACAACCGGGTCGCGCACCGCTTCCGGGCGAGCACGACCTCGGCCGTGACGAGCGTTCGCTTCGCCCAGCGCCGGGGAGCCGGCTATTCGGGCGGCAACGGCGGCACGATGCGCATCAGCATCCGGGCGGATGACGGCAACGGCCATCCGTCGGGCACGATGCTCACGTCGGCGTCGTACACCCCGACCAACTCCGGGATGACGTCGTTCGACCGGATCAACTTCTCCACGCATCCCACCCTGACCAAGGGCCGCATCTACTACGTCGTGTTCGAGAACACCAATTCTTCGCCGAGGTCGAACTTCATCTCGGTCAACGACACGTTCATCTTTGGCAGCGTCCTCTCGCCGCGCCAGCCGCGCTGGAACGACGGGGAGTACGCGGTCCTCACGACCGGCAGCGGATCCTGGCAGGTCGCGGGCAAGTACACCGGCGTCATGGACGTCGCGTACTCCAACGGCGCCCACGACGGCAACGGCTACATCGCCGCGCAGATCGACTTCTACGGCACGATCACCGGCACCAGCCGGATGGTCCGTGAGCGGTTCACGGTCACCGGCAGCAACCGGTCCATCAGCTCGGTGGCGGTCCGCATGCGTCGATCCAGCGGTTCCAGCCCGCTCATCCTCCGTCTCGAGAACAGCTCCGGCGCGCTCATCGACTCGGTGAGCATCCCGGCGAGCTCCGTGCCCGCCACGTCCCCAGGTGGGGACAACGGCGGCCAGGTCTGGGTCAGGGCCTCCTTCGGGCGGTCGATCACCCTGGCCAAGGGCTCGACCTACAGCCTTCGCCTCTCCACCGCGAGCGGCACCACGTACACCGCCACGCCCATCCGGGAGGGCGCCCCCGAGGGCTTCCGCTCGTTCGTCTTCAGTGACGGGGTCGCCCAGCGCACCTCCAACGGCTCGTCGTGGGCCGCCTTCTACCAGTGGGCAGGACTGGACCTCCAGTTCTACTTCAAGTAACCCCTCCGTAGCTCCTCCAGGATCGAGGCCGGGCCGTCGCCCGGCCTCGATCCATGTCCGGGCCCAAACGCGGCCGAGCCACCGGAGGCGCCCCGACCGGCGGCGCCCGACCGGCCCTTCGGGTATCCCGCGCTATCCTCTTGACCGTGCCTCCGATCGACGCGCGATCGCGCGTCTGGCGGGCCGTTCGGACAGGCAGGACCCACCCTGGAAGTCTCGCCATCGGGAGCGCCACCCACGTCCCGGAATGTCCGGCGCTGGGTCGCGCTCCTCGTCGTCGCCGGCGTCCTCGTGGTCGGGGCGGGCCTGGGTGCCTACGCCCTGACCAGGCCGCGCCTGAGCATGCCGGCCCCCACCCCGACGGCCACGCCGGGCCCCGCGGTCCAGGGCGTCTACGGCAGTGCCCTGAACGTCGACACGAAGGCGAATCTCCAGATCGGCTGGACCGACCGGGCGCGCCTCGCCCACCGCTTCCGGGCCGGCACCTCCTCGACGATCACGAGCGTCCGCTTCGCGCAGCGCGGCGGCTCCGTCTATTCGGGCGGCAGCGGCGGCACGTTGCGCATCTCCATCCAGACCGACAAGGACGGCCTGCCCTCCGGCACCGTGCTGGGCTCGGCGACCTGGGAGCCGGGGAACCCGTCGCAGTCCTGGTCCACGTACGAGGCGGTGCCCATGCCGGTCCCCGTGGCGGTCACCAAGGGCCAGCTCTACCACGTGGTGTTCGAGAACACGGACGCCGATCCCGAGACGAACTACATCAGCGTCAACGAGCTGTTCGTCTACGGAGCGACGCTGAAGCCCCGCCAGCCGGCCTTCGCCGATGAGGACTATGCCGTGCTCTACGCCACGCCCGACGTCTGGACGCTCCAGCAGCGCTACACGGCCGACATGGACATCGCCTATTCCGACGGCAGCCACGACGGCGTCGGGTACGTCCAGAACATGACCGAGTACTTCGGGACGATCTCGGGCAGCTCCGCCGTGCGCGAGCACTTCACGGTCATCGGCAACGGCCGGATCGTGACCTCGGCCGCGGTCCGGGTCCGGCGGTCGTCAGGCAGCGACCCCCTCGTCCTGTCGATCCGGCAGGGCGACACAGTCCTCGTCTCGGGCGAAGTCGCGGCGACCGACATCCCCGTCTCGGCCGCGGGGAACGATGACGGCGGGTCGGTCTGGGCGACGATCACCTTCCCGGTCCTGACAATGGTCGCCGGCACGACCTACGACCTGGTCCTGACCACCGCCGCTTCGAGCGTGTACACGGCCGCCCCGATCCGCGAGGGCACCGACGTGGGCATGGCCTCGCGCGCGTTCCGCGACGGAACGGGCCAGGGAACGCGCGACGGCCGCGACTGGAAGGACCTGTTCGACCGGAGCCCGGTCGACCTCCAGTTCTACTTGCGGTGAGCGCGCGCACCGCCGCGCACCGCGCCGGCATCGACTGATCGCCGGGTTCGGGTAAGGTTCGGTCGCCCCATGCGTATCGCCTACTTCGCCCATGTCAATTCCGCGCGTCGATCCGGCGTGCTGCAGAAGGTCGCCAGCCAGACCGGCCAGTGGCGGGCGGCCGGCCACGAGGTCCGGGTCTTCATCTTCACCCGCGACGCCGACGACCCCTGGACGGAGCTGGTCGGCAACGTCGTCATCCGGCGCTATGCGGGGCCGCTGTCGCGGATCAAGGCCCTGATCCGGCTCGTCGAGGCGGTCCGGGCGTTCGGGCCGGGTCTCGTCTATCTGCGCTGGGACCTGTTCTACCCGCCGATGCTGCGGTTCCCGCGCCGGGCGCCCCTGGTCATCGAGATCAACACGGACGACATCGCCGAGTCCGCGATCGGCGCGGGGTTGCGGGTCCGGTACAACCGGCTGACCCGGGGCCTGCTGTTGAGGCGTGCGCGGGCGCTCGTCTTCGTGACCTCCGAGCTCAGCCGGAAGCCGAGCTTCGCCGGGTTCCGGGGCGTCCATCGCGTGATCACCAACGGGATCGACCTGGCGGCGTACCCGAGCCTGCCCGCGATCGAAGGCCCGGCCCCCCGGCTCGCCTTCGTCGGCACGGCCGGGCAGCCGTGGCACGGCCTCGACAAGCTCGTCGAGCTGGCCTACCGCCGGCCCGAATGGCAATTCGACATCATGGGCATGGACGAGGACGCGTGGGCGACCCAGGCACCCCCGGCGAACGTGGCCTGGCACGGCGCCCTGGACCGGGCCGGCGTCATCGACGTGCTCGCGACGGCCGACGTCGGCGTCGGCACCCTGGCTCTCCATCGCAAGGCGATGAACGAAGCGTGCCCGCTCAAGGTGCGCGAGTATCTGGCGGTAGGATTGCCCATCCTGTACGGCTACTCGGACCCGGATGCCGACGATCTCGGCAGCTACGTCCTGCGGATCGAGAACACGGAGACCAGCGTGATCGACGCCCTCGTTGCCATCGACGCCTTCGTGACCCGCTCGCGCGGCGTCCGGGTCCCGCGTTCGGCCGTGGGTCACCTCGACGTCTCGGTCAAGGAGGGACAGCGCCTCGCGCTGTTCGACGAGCTTGTCCTCGCTTAGGGCCTCGTTCGGACGGCCGTCGCTCGGCTTCAGCCGGCAGGCGCCACTGCTCCTGCTCGTGGCGGCCGCGACGGGCGTCGGCGTCGCCGCCCTGCCGACGTTCTCGCTCCAGATCGCCCTGCTCGCGGGTGTCGTCGACCTGGCGATCGTGCTCGGGATGGCACGCTTCGGGCGAACGCTCAACGCGAGTTGGGTGCTCGTGGCCTCGATCTTCCTCGTCGGCCCGGTGGGCGCGCTGCTCCTCCGGATAGGCATCGGACTGTCCGTCGTCGCGGCGATCGTGGCGGGCTTCCTGCCGTTCGCGGTGGCCGCCATCGTGCTTCACCGGGAGGCCCGTCCACGGCTGGCGCTCCTCGCCCCGCTCCTCCTCCTGCTCGCCTTCGCGACCGCCTCGCTCCTCTGGTCGCCCGACGCGGCCTACGGCGCGGACAAGCTCACCGTGTGGATCCTGGCCTCGCTCATCCCGGTCGTGTTCATCCTCGTGCTGGTCCCGGCCAGCCCGGCCATCGACTGGCGACCGGTCGCCGCGGCCGCGGTCATCACGGCCCTCGCGATGATCGCCTTCGGCGTGGCCTCGCCGGTCTACCCCGGCCGGCCGACCCTCTTCGACGCCAATCCGATCTGGGAATCGCGGGCCCTGTTCATCGGCGCGATCGTGGTCACATTCGCCCCGATCCCCCGCTGGCTCAAACTCTTCCTGATCCCACTCGTCGTCTACGCGGCGATCCTGCCCGTGTCGCGCGGCCCGGCGATCGGGTTCGTGCTCGGGGCCAGCGCCGGCGGCGCCGAGAAGCTGCGCACATTCGACCGGCACGACCGCCGGATCCAGCTGGCGTGGGCCGGGATCGGGATGGTCACCGCGCTCGCGATCCTCGCGGGCCTGGGCCTCTTCGACCGGGTCTCGTCGCTCCTCACGACCTTCCTCGCCGAGCCCGATGTCACGTCGCGGGCGTCGTACATCAACGAGTCCGGGCGCCTCTTCTGGAGCCACCCGTTCCTGGGTACCGGCCTCGGGGGCTTCGCGGCCACCGGCCTGGACACGTACCCCCACAACCTGGGGTTCGAGATCGCGGCCGAGCTCGGCATCCTGGGCATCCTGCTCGTCATCCCGTGGATCTTCTTCGCGGTCCGCGGCGCGGCCGGCTCGCCGATGCTCATGGCGCTCGTCGTCTCGACCGGCATCTTCACCCTGTTCAGCGGCAGCCTGGCGTCGAACGTGGAGTTCTGGCTGTGCTCGGCGTTCGCCGTCGCCCGCTTCCCACTGGCCGGTCAACGCCTCCCGGTCGCCAGGCCCGCCTTCGCCGGCGGCCAGCTTGCCCGTGGCTGACGCGCCCGTGGCCGACGCGCCCGTGGCCCGTTCCTCCCCGCCCAGGGAGCGGCGCCTGCTCCTGCTCATCACGTCCCTCGGGCGGGGCGGCGCTGAGCGCCAGATCGTGGACCTGACCGTGCGCTACCGGCGGCGCGGCTGGGCGGTCGCGGTCGTGTCCATGACCGAGCCGTGGGCCCACGTCGAGGAGCTCAAGGCGGCCGGCGCGGAGGTCGTCTACCTGGGGATGCAGCGCGCCCGGCCCACCCCGCGCGGGTTCCTGAGATACGTCCGCTTCGTCCGCAAGTGGCGTCCCGACGTCATCCACAGCCACATGGTCCACGCGAACCTGCTCGCCCGGACCGGGCGCATCTTCAACTGGTCCGTGCCGGTCGTGTGCACCGCCCACAACGTCAACGAGGGCGCCCGCTGGCGCGAGATCGCGTACCGCCTCACCGACCGGGCGGCGAGCCAGACGACCGCCGTCTCGAGCGTCATCTCCGAGCGCTACGAACGGATCGGGGCGGTGGGGCGCGGTCGGATCATCACGGTCCCCAACGGGATCGACCTGGCCGACGAGGACGTGAGCGCCGAGAAGCGGGCCGCCACGCGCCGGGAGCTCGGCGGGCCCGATGGGTTCGTCTGGATCTGCGTCGGCCGGCTCGTCCCGGAGAAGGGCCACGCGATGCTCGTCGAGGCGTTCGACGTCGTCCGGCGGAAGCATCCGGACATCCGCCTCGCGATCGTCGGCTACGGGATGGAAGAGGCCCACGTCGCCCAGGTCGTGGCGGACCGGGGTCTCGGTGACGTCGTCTACCAGCTGGGCGAGCGCCACGACGTCGCGGCCCTCCTCGCCAGCTCTGACGCGTTCGTCATGGCCTCGCATTGGGAGGGCCTGCCGATGGTCCTCCTGGAGGCGGCGGCCCAGGCGCTCCCGATCGTGTCCACGGACGTGGGCGGCAACCGCGACATCGCACGGGCGGACCTTGGGGCGATCCTGTGCGAACCGACCGTGGACTCGATCGCCGCCGCCATGACCGCCATGCTCGACAAGACGCCCGAGGAACGGGCCCGCATCGGCCAGGCACTCCAGGCCAACGTCCGCGCCGGGTTCGACCTCGAACGGGTCGCCGACCGCTGGGAGGAGATCTACGCCTCCGTCATGGACGAGCGGCGGCCGGGTCGGGATTGACGTGATGGCGACCGCGCCGGAGGCGACGCGCCCGCCGCAGTTCGTCGTCGAGACACCGGCCGGCCGGGCGGCCGAGCGGGCCTACGCCCTGGCCGTCCTGTTCGAGGAGTGGCTCGGCGTTCCGTACACGGTCAGCGTCGATCCGGCGCTCGTCGAGACGCGGATCCACCTGGCCGGCCGGACGCGCGGGCCCGTGATCGTCCTGCCCGACCTGCTGCTCGGGCCGGCGACGGCGTGGCTCGCACCGGAGAGCCTCCCGGGCGCCGCCCTCGCGTCGATCGAGGCCCCGGCGTGGACGGGCTTCGACGGGCTGCTGCCGCTCCTGTTTGCCGGGCCAGCGGCCGGCGACGGGCTCGTCCAGGTGGACGGCGACCGATTCGCGTTCCGGCTCGATCTGCTGGGCTCACTGTTCTTCCTGTTGAGCCGGTACGAGGAGGCGGTGGACGGCGCGCCGCGCGACGAGCGCGACCGGTCGCCGGCGGCCGCCTCGGCCCTCGGCCGGACCGGCTGGCTCGAGTGGCCGGTCCTCGACATGTACCTCAGGGCGTTCCGGGGCCTGATCGAGCGGGCGTGGCCAGGGCTGGCCCTGGACGCCGGTGGCCCCGGCCGGGCGGTCCTGAGCCACGACGTCGACCATCCCTCGTCGCGCGCCCACTGGCGGGGCAGCCACGCCCTGCGGGTCGTGGCCGGGGACGCCATCCACCGGCGCGACCTCGGGCTCGCAGTACGGCGCGCCGTGTCGCTCCTGCCGACCCCGGGCGGCGTCGGCCCGCTCGATCCGTACACCGTGTTCGACTTCCTCATGACCACGAGCGAGGCCCGGGGCGTCCGGAGCACCTTCTTCTTCCTCACCCGCGAGACGGAGGTCCCAGACGGCTCGCGCTACCGGATCGACGACCCGTGGGCCCGCCGGCTCATCGCCGAGATCGCGCGGCGCGGCCATCGGATCGGCCTGCACGGGAGCTACCACAGCTTCGACGACCCGGACCGGCTGCGGGCGGAGTGGGCGCTCCTGGAGGCCGCCTGTGCCGGCCTCCCGGCCGGCGTCCTCCGCCGGGCCATCCGCCAGCACTTCCTGCGCTTCCGGGCCGGCGAGACGTGGCGGGCCCAGGTGGAGGCCGGTCTCGAGGAGGACGAGTCGCTCGGGTTCGCCGACGCCGTCGGGTACCGGGCCGGCACCGCCCGCAGCTTCCGGGGCTACGACATCACCCGCGGCGCTCCGCTGGCGAACCGGGTCCGGCCGCTCCACGTGATGGACGTGACCCTCCTCCAGCGGATGTCGACCACCCTCCCCGACCGCCTCGCGACCGTCGCCGACATGGCCCGTCGGACGCGCCGATTCGGCGGCGAGCTGTCGCTGCTGTGGCACAACAGCAGCCTGGAGACGCGGGCGATGAAGGAGACGTACCTCGACCTCGTCCGGGAGCTCTTCGGGAGCTAGGCGCCGCGCCCCTAGAGCGGCTGGGACGGCTCCGCGAAGCCAGGGCCGAGGCCCTCACCCGATGATTTCGGGCCGTGGCGCGGCTGGTACGTGGCGATGGCCCGCCACGAGATGATCCCGTACAGGACGTAGGCGATCGCGCCGGAGGCGCTGAGCATCGCGACGGCACCCAGCGCCGACAGGCCGAGCGCCCAGGCCAGGGCGATGCTCCCGGCGAGGAACCCGAAGCGCAGGATCTCGCGGATCAGGTGGAGGCCCTGGCGCTCGAGCACGTAGAGCACGTCGCCGGTCGCGGTCGCGACGAAGGCCACGTAGAACATCGGCACGAGGATCGCGACGAACTGGCCTGCCACCGTCCAGCGGTCACCGAACACGAGGCCGAAGAAGAGCGGCGCCCCGATCGCGACGGCGAGCGCGGGGAGGATCGCGATCTTCGCGAGCGACAGCGTCGTGCGCCGGAACAGGCCGGCCAGGCCGTCCGGGTTCTCGCGCGCGAGGAGGGCCGATTCGGCGATGTAGACCTGGCCGACGGCGCCGGCGACGAGCGTGACCGGCAGGTAGCACAGGCGCTCGGCGAGGGCGTACTGGCCACCGGCGATCGTCCCGAACAACGCGACGACGAGGAGCACCGGCGCGCGCTGCCCCACCTGCCCGAGGAGCGCCGAGGGGCTCGAGAAGATCGGGAAGCGGCGGTAGCGGTTGGCGGCCGTCGGCGATGCCCGCCCGGGTCACGAGCCGGAACGCATCGGCGTTCGCCCGCCAGGCCGCGCGACCGAGGCGCCACAGGCCGGCCAGGTTGCCGGCGACCGCACCGATCACGAGCCCGATGACGCCCGTGCCCAGGAGTCCGAGCGTGACCGGGACCGCGTTGCCGCCGATGCCCTGCGACAGGTTGGCCACCGCGATCGACGAGAAGTCCTTGGTCCGCACGGCCCAGTTCGAGAGCGCGGAGCTCAGCCCCCCGCCGAACTGGGCGATCGCGATGAGCGCGATGTACGGGCCGGCCACGCCGGCCCCGAACACGGTGAGGATCGTGGTCCCGAACAGGATGAGGATGACCGCGACGACCGCGCTCAGGACGGTGTTCACGATGGCCGACAGCGCCAGCACGTTCGCGGCGGTGACGTCGTCCTTCGGCAACGGGATCGCGAACTCGTAGCGCAGGCAGGTGATCGCGACGAACACCGAGAGCAGGGCGGTCGCGACGGCGTACACGCCGTAGTCGGCCGGGGTGTACAGGCGGGTGATGATCGGGGCGGCCAGGACCGACATGACCTGGGCCGCGCCGGTGCCGGCCACGATCTTGAGGGTGCCCCGGACGAACTCGGCGCCCGGGATCCGCCGGGCGATCCGGTCGGGGATCCTCAGCGTGGGCACGTCGTCGACCAGTCGGGCGCGCGATGACCGTCGATCACCCGGCCGTCGCGGCCCCCGAGGCGGGCGCGCCGCTCATGACGTTGTCGCGGTACCACGCGACGGTGCGGGCGATGCCCTCCTTGAACTGGCACGAGCGGCCTCGTAGCCGAGCCTCGCGGCGGGCGACGCGAGATGTCCGCCTGCGAGTCGCGGATGTCGCCCGGCGCGCGGCGGCCCGAACTCGGGTCGGCCGGCCGCCCGGCCGCCTCGGCGATCGCGTCGAGGAGCTCGAGCAGGCTGAACCGGTCGCCGCAGGCGACGTTGCAGGTGAGCGCCGACGCGGCTCGCCGGGAGCGACGGCGAGGAGGTTGGCCGAGACGACGTTGTCGATGTAGGTGAAGTCCCGCGAGATCTCGCCCGTCGCCGTTGACCGTCGGCCGCTCGGCCGGCGAGGGCGGCCGTCACGAACCGCGGGACGACCGCGGCGTACTCGGAGTTCGGGTCCTGGCCCGGCCCGAAGACGTTGAAGTAGCGCAGGACGACCGTCTCGATCCCGTGGAGCTCGCCGAGCGTGTGGACGTAGAGCTCGGCGGCGAGCTTGCTCGACGCCGTACGGCGAGCGCGGGTCGGGCCTCATCGTCTCGCGGCAGGGCAGCTCGGCGGGGATGCCGTAGACCGAGGACGAGCCGGCGTAGACCACCCGCCGGACGCCGTGGCGGGCGGCGGCGAGCATGACCTCGATCGTGCCGCCGGCGTTGACGCTGTTCGAGAGCTCGCGGCTTGACGAGCGAGCGGGCGACCGACGGGATGGCCGCCTCGTGGAGGATCGACCTCGTTGCCGGCGACCGCCGCGGTCCAGCGCGTCCGGGTCGAGGATGCTGCCCTCGACGAGCCGGATGTCGCCCAGGACGGGTCGAGCCGGCTCCGGAACCCGGTCGACAGGTCGTCGATGACCGCGACCTCGTCGCCCCGGGCGAGCAGGCCCCGGACGAGGTGATGGCCGATGAACCCGGCGCCGCCGGTCACGAGGATCTTCACGCGGTGGGTCTCTCCGCTGGGACGTTCGCCGCGACCGGCGGGCCCCGGCCGGGGTTGGGCCCGGCTCCACGCAAGGAGCGCCGGTCGTACTATAGAGGACGGACCGGATCGTGGCGGGGGTACCTTCGTCGCGCCCCCAGGTCCGCCGCCCACCTTATCGGAGAACGTCACACGTGTGTGGTTTCGCGGGCCTGCTCGGCCCGGCCGGTGACCAGTCGGAGCGCATGGCGATGGCCAGCCGCATGGCCGCGACGCTTGAGCACCGCGGACCGGACGACGCGGGCGCCTGGGCGGACCCCAACGGCGAGTGCGGCCTCGGCTCGCAGCGCCTGGCGATCATCGACGTGTCGCCGCTCGGCCACCAGCCGATGACCTCGGCCGAGGGCCGCTACACGGTCGCGTACAACGGCGAGGTCGTACAACTTCGAGGCGCTCGCGCGACGGAGCTCGAGGCGGCCGGCTGCACGTTCCGCGGCCACTCCGACACCGAGGTGCTCCTCGGCCGCCCTGACCCGTGGGGCATCGAGGCCGCCATCCCCCGCCTGTGGGGCATGTTCGCCTTCGGCGTCTGGGACGCCGCAGGAGCGGCAGCTCCACCTCGTCCGCGACCGGCTCGGCAAGAAGCCGCTCTACTACGGCTGGCAGGACGGGACACTTCCTCTTCGGCTCGGAGCTCAAGGCGCTGCGGGCCCACCCCGCGTTCCGGGCGCCGGTCGACCGCGACGCGCTGACCAGCCTACCTGCGGTTCTGCTACGTCCCCGCGCCGCGGTCCATCCACGTCGGGATCCACAAGCTGCCGCCGGCGAGCTGGGTCACGTTCGGGCCGGACCGTCCCGGCGAGCTGCCCGAGCCGCAAGCCGTACTGGGATCCGGTCGCCGTGGCGCGACGCCGGCCAGGCCGACCGCTCCGCAGCTCGGTCGACGAGGAAGCGGTCGACGCGCTCGAGACCCTGCTCGGCGACGCGGTCCGGCTCCGGATGATCGCGGACGTGCCGCTCGGGGCGTTCCTCTCCGGCGGCATCGATTCGTCGACGGTCGTCGCCCTCATGCAGGAGCAGAGCACGCAGCCGGTCCGCACGTTCACGATCGGCTTCGACGCGTCCGAGTACGACGAGTCGGTCCAGGCCAGGGCCGTGGCGGCCCACCTGGGCACGGACCACACCGAGCTGCGCGTGACCCCCGAGGAGACGCGGGCGGTCATCCCGCGCCTGCCCGACCTGTACGACGAGCCGTTCGCCGACGCCTCGCAGATCCCGACGTTCCTCGTCTCGCAGCTGGCCCGGCGCGACGTGACCGTCGCCCTGTCGGGCGACGGCGGCGACGAGGTGTTCGGCGGCTACAACCGCTACGTGACGGGCATGCGGACGTGGAAGCGCCTGTCCGGCGTGCCGCGACCGGCCCGCAAGGGCGCGGTCCGCCTCGTGCGAGGGGATCCGGCCGCCGCACGTGGGACCGGGCTCGGCCGCATCGTCGACAAGGCCCTGCCGGCGGCCCGGCGCGGGCTTCATCAGCGGCAACCGCGTCCACAAGCTCGCCTCGGTCCTCGCGCTCGACTCCGTCGACGAGATGTACGAGCGGCTCGTCTCGACCTGGCCGGAGCCCGGCCGCATCGTGCTCGGCGGGATCGAGCCGCCGCTGCCGTTCACGACCGTCCAGTCGGGCCTCACGGACCCGGCCGAGCGGATGATGCTGTTCGACCTCATCGGCTATCTGCCCGACGACATCCTCGCCAAGGTCGACCGGGCGAGCATGGGCGCGAGCCTCGAGGCGCGCGCGCCGCTGCTCGACCACCGGGTCGTGGAGTTCGCCTGGCACCTGCCGCTCGCCCAGCGGATCCGGGGCGGCGAGGGCAAGTGGCTCCTGCGGCGCGTCCTCGACCGCCACGTCCCGCGGGCGCTCATCGACCGCCCGAAGCAGGGCTTCGGCATCCCGATCGACCACTGGCTGCGCGGACCGCTCCGCGAATGGGCCACGGACCTCCTCTCCGAGGCGCGCCTCAAGCGGGAGGGCTACTTCGACCCGGCACCGATCACGGCCGCGCTGCGCGACCACCTCGAGGGCCGGCGCAACGTGCAGTACCAGCTGTGGGTCGTGCTCATGTTCGAGGCCTGGCTCGACCGTCAGGAGCGCGCCGGGACGGCGGCTTGAAGATCGCGGTCGTCGGCGGCTTCGCAGCGTCCCTCATCGGGTTCCGGGGCGACATGCTGCGATCGATGGTCGAGCTCGGCCACGAGGTCCTGGCGATGGCCCCGGAGGACGATCCGGTGGTCGCGGCGGCGCTCAGGGAGATGGGCGTCGCGGTACCAGCCGGTGCCGCTCCGCCGGACGGGGATGAACCCGGTCCGCGACGCGATGACCGCCATCGCCCTCGCCCGGGCGTTCCGCCGGTTCCGCCCCGACGCCGTCTTCGTGTACGCGGTCAAGCCGGTCATCTACGGATCCCTGGCCGCGCGCCTCGCCCGCGTCCCGCTGCGGGTCGCGATGATCACCGGGACCGGATCCGCGTTCCTGGGCGGCGGCGGCCGGAAGCGGCGCCTGGTCTCGTGGCTGGTCCGGCGGCTCTACTGGCTGGGCCTCGCCGGCGTCCACGTGGTGTTCTTCCAGAACCCCGACGACGAGCGCCTGTTCCGCTCGCTCGGCCTGGTCGGCCGGCACCGCCAGCGGATCCTGCGCGTGGGCGGGTCGGGGGTCGATCTGTCGAAGTACAGCCCGGTGCCGCTCCCGGACGGGCCGGTGACGTTCCTGCTGATCGGGCGGATCATCCGGGACAAGGGCGTGGCCGAGTACGTGGAGGCCGCGAAGCGCGTGCGGCTGGTCCACCCGGAGGCCCGGTTCGAGCTGCTCGGGCCGCTCGACACCAACCCCACCGCGATCTCGCAGGAGGAGCTCGACGGCTGGGTCGCGAGCGGCGCGATCGAGTACCTCGGGCGGACGCCGGACGTCCGGCCGAACCTCGCCGCGGCCCACGTCTGCGTGCTGCCCTCCTACGGCGAGGGGATGCCCCGGTCCGTGCTGGAGGCGATGGCCATGGCTCGTCCGATCATCACGACCGACGTGCCCGGTTGCCGCGAGACCGTCGTCCCCGAGCGCAACGGCTACCTCGTCCCGGTCCGCGACGCGGCTGCGCTCGCCGAGGCGATGATCCGCCTCATCGAGGCGCCGGCCGGACGGCTGGAGGCCATGGGCGCCGAGGGCCGCAAACTGGCCGAGGAGCGGTTCGACGTGCGCGTCGTGAACCGGACGATCGTGGAGGCGATGGGCCTGGTTCCCGAGCCGGCCTGACATCGGCGCGCCGGGCGACGCCGCTCAGCGTGGCGCCGAGCTAGGAGCGGTCGGTCGTCTCGGTGGTCCCGGCGGGCCGGCCCTTGAGCCGGTCCTCGAGCGTCGTGCGGACCTTGGGCCATGAGCCCGACGGCGGGACGGCCTCTTCCTTGACCTCATCGTGGTACCCGTCGAACAGCGGGTTCCCGACGTGGGACGGCGTCTGCACCCGGTTCAGGACGACGCCGAGGACCTGGGCGTTCACCCGGTTGAGGGCTTCGCGACCCAGGCGAACGGCCGCCCGCCGGCTCGTGCTCGCGTCGATGACCAGGAGCGTGCCGTCGACGAAGGCGCTCAGGATCGCCGCGTCGGTCACGACCCGCAGCGGCGGGCTGTCGATGATGAGGACGTCCTGGCTGGCCTGGAGGCGCTGGAGGACGGTCAGCATCCGCTGGGAGCCGAGCATCTCGGCCGGGTTCGGCGGCAGCGGTCCCGAGGTCAGGACCCGCAGGCGCTCCTGCTCGTTCGTGTGGGCCACCGACTCGAGGCTCACCGAGTCGCTGCGGAGCATCGTCGTGAGGCCCTGGGTGTTGGGGATGTCGAACAGGTTGTGGACGGCCGGCTTGCGCAGGTCCGCGTCCACGAGCAGCACCGCGCCGGCCCTCGAGGGCGAACGCGATCGCCAGGTTCGCGGCCGTGACGGTCTTGCCCTCGCCCGGCAGGGCGCTCGTCACGAGGATCGTGTGGATCGGGTCGATCGACCCGGGCGAACTCGAGGTTCGAGCGGAGCATCCGGTACGACTCGGCCACGGCCGAGCGCGGATACAGGAGCGTCACGAGGCGATAGATCTCGCTCCGGCCGCGCTCGCCGCCCATGCGCATGACCGAGCCGAGGGTCGGCAGCCCAACGACCTCCTCGACGTCCTCGGGGGTCTTGATCCGGTCGTCCAGGTACGCCGCGATCAGGACGAGGGCGCCGGCGATGAGCAGCCCCAGGATGGCCGCGATGACCGTGTTGATCAGCGGGCGCGGCGAGATCGGGATGGTCGGCGCGACGGCAGGCTCGATGACGCTCAGCGTGATCGCCGCGCTGGACGAGGCGTAGGCGACCAGGGTCGCGAGCGTCGCGCGGAGGCTGACGAGCTGCTGCTGGAGGGTCGCCAGGGTCGCCTCCTGGGTGGGGGTCCGGTTCTGGATCGCGCTCAGGGTGACGACCTGGCTCTGGACAGAGGCGATCTGGTCCTGGGTCGCCTTGATGTCCTTGGCGATCGCGGCCCGCGCCTCCGCTGTGGAACCGCCCACGTCGGGCGTCTTCGCGATCAGCTCTTCAGCCAGGGCGTTCGCGATCGCCGCGGCCCGGGCGGCGTCCCCGTCACGAGCCGTGATCGTCACGAGCGGCTGGCCCGTCTCGGTGCTGGCGGTGATGTTCTTGAGGAGCTCGTCGGGCGTCGTGCCCAGGCCGACCTTGGCGATGACGGCCTCGAGGACCGGACGCGTCGTCGCGATCGTGGCGTACGTCGTGGCGAGCTGCTGCGACACGAGGAGGCCGGTGTAGTCGGGGTTCGCCGAGATGGAGTTGCCGACGATCAGCGTCGCCCGCGCCTCGTACACCTTGGCCTGGACGTTGCTGAAGAGGAACGCGCCGACCGCGGCGAGCACGATGCAGGCGATGATCAGGGGCAGCCTGGCCCGGATGATGGCCAGCTCGCGATGACGGTCCACTCGGTCGTTTCTCTCCTGGGGCGTCCGATCGGATCGGATCACGCCGGCGGGCGGGGCTCCCGGCTCAGCGTCGGGACACTATAGCCCAAGCCCGCTCGCGGTCCGAACGTGGCGTGCTTCCCGGCACCACGTAACTAGGCGGTCGAATCGGGCGACGGGGCGGCCATGTCGCTGAGGATCGCGAACCCCGTGCCGACGAGCCAGCCGAGCACGAGCCCGGTCAGGTTGTCGAACACGTCGGCGCTCTGGCAGCCCCGGCCCAGGATCGGCAGCACGAGCTGGGCGGCCTCGATGACGACCGGCGAGACGACCGCGACGACGGCCAGGGCGACCATCCGGCGCGACCGCGGGACGAGCCCGATCGCGAACCCGAGGGGGATGAACAGCAGGACGTTCAGGCTCGTGTCGCCGATCCGGAGCAACTCGCGCAACGGCGCCAGGCCCATCCGCGACAGGTCGCACGTCCCGATGCCCGTCGTGTCCAGGTCGAGGCCCGCCCGCAGCGGGGTCAGGGTGGCGGAGACGACCAGGCCGAAGCCAAGGACGAGCGCCCAGCCGACGGCCGGCGTGGTCCCGAAGACCCGCCCGACACGCCGACCGACGAGCAGGCCGAGGACCGCCGACAGGGCGATGCCGGGCACGAGCCAGGGCAGGACGTTGAAGCCGCGCATGAGTCTGCCTGGTCCTGCCTTCCCGTCGTGCGATGGATGCCCTCGGCCGTCCCGCTGGGGTCTGACGGGGGAGCGAGCGACAGCATAGAGACCCTCTGGAGACGGCGCCGGCGGGCCATTTGGTGCGTCCTGTCGACAGGCGACCTTGTCGGCCGAACCTCCTCTGGTAAGCTCCGGGCCATGGTTTCCACGTTCCTTGGCCGGCTTCTCCGTGGGCTGGCGCGGCTGCTCAATGCCCTCCACCTGTTCTGGATCGTGCGCTGGGTCGCCAATCATCTGCCGCCGCGGATGCGCCTCCAGCTGAGCAAGCTCCAGCTCCGCCTGGGCTACCTCCAGGGCATGACCCTGGTCCCCGAGGACGAGCTCAGGAACACGTACGCGGCCGCGCTCCGGTATCTCGGCAAGGACTCGCCGGACGCGCCGGCCGTCTATCTCGAGTTCGGCGTGTACATCGGCACGTCCCTCGCCTGCATGTACAAGGCGGCCACGGACGTCGGGGCCGGCAAGGTCCGGATCATCGGCTTCGACTCGTTCGAGGGCATGCCCGGCGGCGTCGAGCAGGAGGACGGGAGCCGCTGGCACAAGGGCGAGCTCTACTCCGACGTCAAGCTCACCCAGCAGAACCTGGCCCGGCTGGGCGTCCCCATCAAGAACGTCGAGCTCGTGCCCGGCTGGTTCCAGGACTCGCTGACCGACGCGGCCCGGTCGCGGCTGGGCCTCCAGACCGCCGACATCGTCATGGTCGACTGCGTGATCGAATCGGCCACCCGGACGGCCCTCGACTTCCTCCTGCCCCTGATCACGGACCGCACGATCGTGTTCTTCGACGACTGGGCGATCTTCGATCTCGAGCAGCGTGGCCTGGGCGAGAAGGCGGCCTTCGAGGCCTGGCTGGCCGACCATCCGGAGATCAAGGCGGACGACCTCCCGGACATCAACTACAGCGTGAACGCCCGCTCCTTCGTCCTCTCCAGGACCGGCGCCGGGTCGCCTGTTGCCTAGCCTGCCCGCGTCGCGCGTCCCGCGGGTCTCCGGTCGATGAACGTGCTCCTGACCTGTGCCGGTCGGCGGAGCTACGAGATCGGCGCGTTCCGGGCGGCCCTCGGCGGCCACGGACGGGTCCTTGCCTGCGACGCCGACCCGAGCGCCCCGGCCCTCCAGACGGCCGACGAGGCGTTCGTCGTCCCGCGCATCGACGCCGACGACTATGTCGACAAGCTGCTCGAGCTCTGCGCGCTGCGCGAGGTCGGCCTCGTCGTCCCCGCGTTCGAGCCGGAGCTGCCGCTCCTGGCGGCGCGCCGGTCGGACTTCGAGGCGATCGGCACGACGGTCCTCGTCTCGAGCCCGGAAGTCATCGCGACCTGCTACGACAAGGTGGCCACCGCCGCGTTCCTGGACGACGCTGGCGTCCGCTCGCCCCGCACGTACCTGTCCATCGAGGCCGCCCGGGCCGGCCTGCGCAACGGCGAGATCGGCTATCCGGTCATGGTCAAGCCGCGCTTCGGCGTCAGCTCCATCGGGACGCAGATGGCCGACGACGACGCCGAGCTGGCGTTCTTCCACGCGTACTGCCGCAAGCAGATCGCCGCGTCGTTCCTGGCCGCCTCGAGCAGCGCCGATCCGGACGCGTCGGTCCTGGTCCAGGAGGCGCTGAAGGGCAGCGAGTACGGGCTCGACATCGTCAACGACCTCGACGGCGCGTACGCGACGACCTTCGTCAAGCGCAAGCTCCGGATGCGGGCAGGGCAGACCGACCGTGCGGCCACGGTCGACGATCCGGCACTCCAGGCGGTCGGCGAGCGGATCGGACGGCGGCTCGGGCACCGGGGGATCCTCGACGCCGACGCCTTCGTGGACGGCGAGGCGATCTGGGTCATCGACCTCAACCCGCGTTTCGGCGGCGGCTATCCGTTCTCGCATCTCGCGGGCGCGGACCTGCCGGCCGCGATCATCGCCTGGGCGGAGGGCCGGACACCCGATCCGGCCTGGCTGCGGGTCGCCCCGAACGTCACGATGGCGCGCTACGATCAGTACGTCGTGGCTGCCCGACCCTCAAGCCCAGAGGAGGCCTGATGCGACTGTACGCCCGCTTCGGCAAGCGGCTGCTCGATCTCACCCTGGCCATCCCCGCCCTGATCGTGGGATCGCCGGTGATCGCGATCACCGCCCTGCTCGTGCGCCTCAGGCTCGGCTCGCCGGTCATCTTCCGCCAGCTGCGGCCCGGGCTGCACGAGAAGCCGTTCACGATCCTGAAGTTCCGGACGATGCTCAACGAGCAGGATCGCGACGGCAAGCCGCTGACCGAGATGGAGCGCCTGACACCTCCTTCGGCCGGATCCTGCGGCGGACGAGCCTCGACGAGCTGCCCGAGCTGGTCAACGTCATCAAGGGCGAGATGAGCCTCGTCGGGCCGCGGCCGCTGCTCATGGAGTACGTCGGCCGCTACACGCCCGGAGCAGAACCGGCGTCACGACGTTCGCCCCGGCGATCACCGGCTGGGCCGCAGATCAACGGCCGCAACGAGCTCCTGCGCAGCGAGCGCCTGGCGCTCGACGTCTGGTACGTGGACAACATGGAGCCTGCGTCTCGACCTCAAGATCATCGGCGCGACGCTGGCCAAGGTCATCCACAGCAGCGGCGTCCGGGTGGACCAGAGCGTGGCCGAGATCGACGACGTGGGACTGCATCCCGACTCCAGGATCCGGCGGGCCGCCGAGCATCCGGGCGAGGACGCAGCGACCGAGCCGGGCGCCTCCGGCCCCACGTGAGGTTCGGGGCGACCCTCGCTCGCGTGGCCGGATCGTGAGGGCGGAGCTCGTCGGGACCGACGCCCCCATCTGGCAGACCGTCCTGGAGCGCACATCGTTCGACTTCTACCACCGCCCGGCCTACGTGGCGCTGTCGGCGGAGCACGAGGGCGGGACCGCGAACGCCCTGCTGGTCGAGGACGGCGATCGGGGGATGCTCCTGCCGCTCGTCATCCGCCCGATCCCCGGCAGCGACCGCACGGACGCGACCTCACCCTACGGTTACCCCGGGCCCCTGGTCTGGGGCAGCGACGACCCCGAGTTCGTCAGGGCCGCGTTCGAAGCGGGGGTGCGACGAGCTCCGCGCGCGAGGGGTCGTGTCGCTGTTCGTACGCCTCCACCCGCTGCTCGACGCCGCGCCGCCGATCGGGGTGGGCACCCTCATGACCCACGGCGAGACCGTGAGCCTCGACCTGACCCAGTCGCTCGACGAGAATCTGGGGCCAGACCCGCAACAACCATCGCCGGGACATCGGCAAGGCCATCCGCACGGGCTATGTCGCGCGGGTGGACGAGGCGTGGGAGCACTTCGCCACGTTCGTCCGGCTCTACCGCGAGACGATGGAGCGCCTGTCCGCCGAGGAGCGCTACATGTTCGACGAGCGCTATTTCGCCGGACTCCGTGATGCGCTCGGACCGTCGCTCTTCCTGTGGGTCGTGATGATCGGCGATGTCGTCACGGCCGGCGGTGCTGTTCACGGAGACGTCGGGGATCGTCCAGTACCACCTGGCCGGCACCGATGAGCAGTACGCGAGCGCGCGACCGACCAAGCTCCTCATCCACGCCGTGACCCGCTGGGCCAAGGAGCGCGGCGACGTGCGGCTGCACCTCGGCGGGGGCGTCGGTGGGGCCGACGATTTGCTCATGCACTTCAAGTCCGGGTTCTCGGACGAGCGCCACGTGTTCCACACGCTGCGCGTGGTCGTCGACGAGGCGGAGTACGAGCGACTGGTGCTGGCCGGCGATCCGGCCCGGGATCCGACCGACCTAGGCGGTTTCTTCCCGCTTTATCGGAAGGCCTGACTCCTCGGACCGGCGCGGTCCCCAGGCCAGCCCGCAGTCGAGCGCGACCGGCAACCGTCCCGGGTTCGGACACGGCGAGGCCGGCGGTCCCGGACCCCGTCGCCGGAGCCGAGGCGACGGACGCCGCTGTGGGGCCGGGCCGTCATGGTCGTGCGCCGCGACGGCCGGGCGAGGGCCGAGCAGGTTGCTCGTGAGCGCATGGATGTTGCAGCGGAAGGCGGCCGCGAACGGCGAGGCCACGTAGGCCACCGCCGGCTGGACGGACGTGGCGCCGCTGAAGCTGGCGAGCGTCGCGTCGCCGGCCAGGGCGACGGTCGTGCCCGCGTTGTAGTGGGCGGAGACCCGGCTCGCGGACAGGACACTGCCGTACACGGCGGCCTCGTCGATCGTGCCCCGGAAGTACTCACCGGAGCCCCACGAGCCGATCGTCAGGACGTTGGACGTCGCGCTGATCGCCCCGGTCAGGGCGGCGCTCACGGCGAGCGACCCGTTGATGTACAGGCGCTGGGTCGTGCCGTCGTACGTGCCGACCACGTGGTACGTCCCGCCGACGGCGATCGCCCCGGTCGCGGCCTGGAGCCGCTTCCGGACGCCGGCCTGGATGATCGTGAACTCGAGCCGCGGGCCGTTGAACTGGAGCGAGTAGGACTCGGCCTTGGTGATGATCGACGCCCAGCCGCCCGCCGCCGGGATGGCCGCCGGCTTGATCCACGCCTCGAGGCTGACCGCGGAGGTCGGGCTGAGCGACCCCGAGTTCGCGACGCTCACCGAGTCGTTCACGCCGTCGAAGGACACCGCGGTGTTGGCCGTGTCACCGGCCAGCAGGCTCGCCACGCCGCGGGTGGGGCTGTTGAGGTAGGTGCCGTTGTTCGCGCCGCGGGCGTCCACCGCCGTCGCGGTGGTCTCGCCAAGGCGCCAGTAGCTCACCGGGTTGTCGGCGAGGACGGCCGGCTGGTACGCCGATCCCGCGGCCGCCTGGGTCGTCGCGCTGTCCACGTTGGAGTTCGCCGAGGGCCCCGTGGCGTTGGTCGCGCGAATCCGGTAGTAGTAGGTCGTCGACGCCGCGAGGCCGGTGTTGGCGTAGCTCGTCACGTTCGCGCCCAGCGGGATCGTCGTGATCGACGCGAAGGCGTTGGTCGGGGCGCGCTCCAGGACGAACCCGGTCTCGTCGCTGGAGTTGTCGGTCCACGCGACGGTGATCGCGCTGCTGGAGGTGGCCGTCGCGGTCAGCCCGCTCGGCGCGGCCGGCACGGTGCCGGCGGCATCGGTGGTCGCGTTCGCCGTGTTCGAGTAGGCCGACGACGTGGCGCCGTTGACCGCCTTGACCCGGTAGTAGTACGTCGTGGCCGCGGTCAGGCCGCTGCTCGTGTACGAGGTCGCGCCGGCGGCCAGGTTCGTGACGACCGGCGAGGTGAACGCGGCGCTCGAGGCGCGCTCCACGACGTAGCCGGTCTCGTTCGAGGCGTTGTCCTGCCAGGTCAGCCCGATCGCGGTGGTCGACTGCGCGGTGGCCACGAGCGTGGTCGGGGCCGCGGGTGCGGCCGGCGCCGTCGTCGTGTCGCTGGCCGTGTTCGAGTTGGCCGAATCGCCCTGCGGGTTGGTCGACCGGATCCGGTAGTAGTACGTGGTCGAGGCCGCCAGGCCCGTGTCGGCGTAGGTCGTCACGTTGGCCCCGAGCGGGATCGTGGTGATGGACGCGAAGGCGTTGGTTGGCGCCCGCTCCAGCACGAACCCGGTCTCGTTGTTGGCGTTGTCCGTCCAGGCGAGGTTGATCGCGCTGCTGGACGCGGCCGTGGCCGTCAGCCCGCTCGGCGCGGCCGGCGGCAAGCCGGAGCCGGACCCGGTGCCCGCGCTGTAGTGGGCGGTCAGCCGGGCCGCGGACACGAGGTGCCCGAACACCGCAACGTCGTCGATCGAGCCCTTGAAGTACTCACCGGAGCCCCACGAGCCGATCGTGACGCCGTTCGACGACGGCCCGATCGTGCCGCTGAGCGGCTGGCTCGCGACCTGGGCGAAGTTGATGTACAGGCGCTGGGTCGTACCGTCGAACGTGCCGGCGACGAAGTACGTCTGGCCGACCGCGATCGCCCCGGTCGCCGCCTTCAGGCGCTGGCGGACGCCGTTCTGGATGATCGTGAACTCGAGCTGCGGGCCGTTGAACTGGAGCGAGTAGGCCTCGGCCTTGGTCACGATCGACGCCCAGCCGCCCGCCGCCGGGATGGCCGTTGGCTTGATCCACGCCTCCACGGTCACCGTGGATGGCGACAGCGAGGCCGAGTTCGGGACGCTGACCGAGTCGTTGACGCCGTCGAGCGTGACCGCCTTGTTGGCGGTGTCGCCCGCGAGGAGGCTCGGCGCGCCCAGCGCGATGCCGTTGAGATACGTCCCCGGGTTCGACCCGACCTGGTCGGCGGCCGTGCTGCCGCTCGCCTCGCCCAGGCGCCAGTACCCGGCCGGCGAGTCGAGCATGACCGCCGCGGCATAGCCGGTCGGGCCGGTCGCCAGGGTCGTCGCGTTGGCCGTGTTCGTGTAGGCCGAGCTGCCCGACGCGTTCGTCGCCTTGACCCGGTAGTAGTAGGTCGTCGAGGCGGCCAGGCCGCTGCTCGTATACGAGGTCGTGCCCGGCGACAGGGAGACCGTGACCGGCGCCGAGAAGGACGGGCTCGTGTCGCGATCCACGACGAAGTTGCTCTCGTCGATCGAGTTGTCGGCCCAGGTCAGGCCGATCGCCGAGCTGGACTGGGCGGTCGCCACCAGGCCCGTGGGCGCGGCAGGGCCGGCGCCGCCGCCCGATGTCGTCGCGAAGGCCACGTTCGAGTAGCCGGACGAGATCGCGCCATTGACCGCCTTGACCCGGTAGTAGTACTTCGTCCCGGCCGTCAGGCCCGTGCTCGAGTAGGAGACCGTGTTGGCCCCGAGCGAGGTCGTGACGGGCGCCGTGAACGTGGCGCTCGTGTCCCGCTCGACCACGTACCCGGTCTCGTTCGTGGCGTTGTCCGTCCACGAGAGGTTGATGATCGTGTCGAACTGGGCGGTCGCCACGAGCGACGTGGGGGTCGCCGGCGTGCCGGACTGGCTGCCCGCGCCGGTCGTGTAGTGGGCGAGGACGCGCGAGGCCGAGAGGGTGGTCGCGTACACGGCGGGCTCGTCGACGGTCCCCTGGAACACCTCCGACGCGCCCCACGATCCGACGGTCAGCGGGTTCCCGCTGGTACTGACCGCGCCGGTCAGCGCCTGGCTCGTCGACAGGGCGCCGTTGATGTACAGGCGCTGGGTCGAGCCGTCGTAGGTCCCCACGAGGTGGTACGTCTGGCCGGCGACGATCGCCCCGACCGGGGCCAGGAGTCGCTGGCGGACGCCGTTCTGCATGATCGTGAACTCGAGGCGCGAGCCGTTGAACTGGAGCGAATACGCCTCGGGTTTCGTGACCACCGATACGAATGATCCGGTGGCGGGGAACCCGGACGGCTTGATCCACGCCTCGACCGATACCTGGGCCGTCGGGCTCAGGGCACCGGACGTCGGCACGCTCATGTAGTTGCTGGAGCCGTTGAAGGTGACCGCCCGGTCGCTCGACTCGGCCGCGAGCAACCCGGTCACGCCGAGCGTCGGGCTGTTCACGTATGTGCCGGTCTGGGCGCCGCCGGTCGCATCGGCCGCGCTCGTCCCGGCGAGCTCGTCGAGCCGCCAGTAGCCGGCCGGACCGTCGGCCAGGACGGCCTGGGCGTACGGCGACGACTGGGTCCCGGTCGTGAGGTTGATCGTGTCGGTCTGGCTGGGGCCCCACTTGCCCGACGAATCGTGGAACTGGACGTAGACCGTCTTGAGCCCGGCCGAGCTGTTCCCACCGTACGTCGCGTTGTTGAGGTTCCAGCTGATCGAGGTCGCGAACGAGCCGGTCGTCGTGTAGTTGAACGTCTGCCACGCCGCGTTGTTGTTGGAGACGCGGAACTGGTTCACGACCGAGACGTCGTCGCGGCCGATGACCTGGACGGTGACGTTCGGGCTCGACGTGTTGACGTCGACGTTGTTGATGGCGACGGTGCCGGTCGGCGGGTCCGTGTCCTGGATGACGCCGCCGGACACGACGAACGTCGTCGTCGACTCGTTGCTGGGGTCGCCCTCGACGGAGCTGGTGGACTTGCCGGCGCTCTCGTAGAGCTGGTTGTTCGGGTCGGCGACCGACCGGACGACCCATGTCCCGTTGGCCAGCGTCCCCTGGCCGAGGTCGAACCACTGCTGCGGGCGGTAGTAGTCGTAGGTGTCGCCCCAGCCCGTCGCGAGCCCTTCGACCATGTTGCCGTTCGAGTCGGGGTAGCACCCGTCGGCGTTGTACGTTCGCGGCCACTTGGTGCCCGGGACGTTGACGATGAACTCCTCATCTTCAGCGCATGCCGTCGCCTTGGCGCCCGGGATGAAGTTCTCGAAGGACGAGCTGCGGCCGCTGGCGATCCAGGCGTCGTAGTTGGCCTTCGTCCAGAGCTGGTACTCGCCCCAGCCGTCGTAGTGCCAGTGGTTGTGGGCGGCGTGGAAGTACAGCTGGCCCACGTTGTAGTCGGTGAACGACCCGTCGGAGTTGTAGACCCGCTGGTAGGCAGTCCCCGGGGCCGTGCCCGGCCCGACGTGGGCGCGGAGCTCGAGACGGCCGGTGCCGACGTTGTAGACCGTGTTGCTGAAGCGCAGGACGTTGTGGATGCTCGATGCCTGGCCGTCGAGGTTGTAGCTCACGTCCGTCCGGTCGAAGCGGATCTCGCGCGGCGGCAGCGTCTTGAGGTCGGGATACTCGGGCGTACCGGCGGCGCGGACCGTCACCGGGACGAACAGGGGCCCGCCGACGAGGAACGGCAGGGCAAGGAGGATCACCGCGAGGCGCGCCCGGAATTGTCGGGCACGCTCGGTTCCCGCTCCCCCGCGCGATGGACCGGTGCGCATGCTTAGGCTGGGCCCCCTGGGATGGATGAGTGCGGTGCCGGATGGATAAGTGCGGTACGACCGGCGATAGCTTACCGGATGCCGCGGCCAGATAGTACTTGGGGGTGGCTGGGTATGGAACAGGCCGGACCGGTGTACTTCAGTGCAAACGCGAGGAACCGTTGTCGGGGCGCACCGCCGGGTCCTCCAGACCGGCCTCCAGGCGCGGCGGCAGGTCGATGTCGGACATCCCCTGGGCCTCCGAGGCGTCGGTCCGCCGGAGGACCTGGGCGATCGTCCGGCCGATGATCCGGGCGTCCAGGCCGAGGCTCCAGTTGTCCACGTACCAGACATCGAGCCGGAAGCGCTCCTCGAAGCTCGCGGCCTGCCGGCCGT
The DNA here is from genome assembly GCA_963849405.1 of uncultured Chloroflexia bacterium. Classification (GTDB taxonomy): domain Bacteria; phylum Chloroflexota; class Limnocylindria; order Limnocylindrales; family CSP1-4; genus C-114. Next base: position 356,670 of record CAWKHG010000003.1, on the reverse strand, counting down.
TCACGACGGCCCAGCCGGTCACCCCCGGGCGCATCTCGTGGCGGCGGGCCTCCTCGAGCGTGTAGTTCGGGAGGAACTCCACGAGGAGCGGCCGCGGACCCACGAGGCTCATCTCGCCGCGGAGGACGTTCCACAGCTCGGGCAGCTCGTCGATGCTCGTGGAGCGCAGGATCCGGCCGAGCCGGGTCACCCGCTGGGGGTCGGTCGCGTACCAGACCTCGCCTGGCCGGGGCGAGCGCATCGTCCGGAACTTGACGATCGTGAAGAGCCTGCCGCCGAGCCCGGGGCGCTGCTGGCGGAAGAAGACCGGGCGACCCTGGGTGACGAGCAGCGCCGCGGCCGTCACGGCGAGCACGGGCGAGAGCACGACGAGGGCGACGGACGCGCCGAGCAGGTCGATCGCCCGCTTGACCGCGAGATGGCGGCGCCTGCGCCCGTTCATGCCGACTCCCGTCATCAGATGGCCCCGCCCGACCCGTCCGAACGCTCAAGACGGGCCCGCATCCTAGGGCCCGGCCGACCGGCCGCGCAATCCGATGGTGCCTGCGCGCCATCGCCTTCCCGGCCGGACCGGGCATTTCGTCTACACTCGGAAACAGGATGACCAGCAGCTCCGTACGCCCCAGCGTGCCCCTCGCCCGCCCCGACATCGGACCCCGCGAGCTCGAGCTCGTGACCCAGGTCCTGACCAGCGACGTCCTCGCGATGGGCGCGTTCACCGAGCGCTTCGAGGAGGGCATCGCCGAGCTCTCGGGTCGCCGCCACGGGGTGGCCTGCTCGAGCGGGACGGCCGGCCTGCACATGGCGGTCCGGGCGCTCGACATCGGCGAGGGAGACGAGGTCATCACGACCCCGTTCAGCTTCGTCGCCTCGGCCAACTGCCTGCTCTACGAGCGGGCCATCCCCAAGTTCGTGGACATCGAGGACGACAGCCTCGGGATGGCCCCGGACCTCGTCGAGCACGCGACGAGCGACCGGACCCGGGCCGTCCTGCCGGTCCATGTCTTCGGCCGGCCCTGCAAGATCGAGCCGATCGTCGCCCACGCGCGGCGCGAGGGCCTGGCGATCATCGAGGACTCGTGCGAGGGCCTCGGTTCGAGCCTGAATGGGCGACCGCTCGGCGGCTTCGGTGACATCTCGGTCTTCGCGTTCTATCCGAACAAGCAGATCACGACCGGCGAGGGCGGCATGGCCGTGACCGACGACCCGGGGCTGGCCGACGTCATGCGCAGCCTGCGCAACCAGGGCCGCGACACGGACGGGACGTGGCTCCGCCACGTCCGGCTCGGCTACAACTACCGGCTCGACGAGCTCTCGGCGGCCCTCGGCGTGGCCCAGATCGAGCGCTTGGCCGAGCTGCGCGCGGGTCGCGACCGGGTCGCGGCGGCCTACGAACGCGGCCTCGGGCGCCGCGACTGGGTGCGCCTCCCGAAGGCCGGCCCGGGCGAGACCGTGGACTGGTTCGTGTACGTCGTGCGGCTCGATCCGCGGATCGATCGCGACCGGCTCATCGGCCGGCTCAAGGACCGCGGCGTGCCTTCCCGCCCCTACTTCAGCCCGCTCCACCTCCAGCCGTTCTACCGGGCCAAGTTCGGCTACAAGCCGGGCGACTTCCCGGTGACCGAGCGCGTCGCCGCATCCACGCTGGCCCTGCCGTTCTCGAGCCGCCACACGGACGAGGACATCGCCCACGTGTGCGAGGCCCTCACGGAGGCCGCCGCAGCCGCGGTCTGATCGCCCGCCCGGCGTGGGCTACGATCGAGTCGATGGACTTCGTGACCGGCGCCCCCACCGTCCGGCGGCCGCCCTTCAGCTTTTCCGCCTTCGCCCGCGTCTGGTTCAGCGACACGGATGCCCAAGGCGTCGTGTATTACGGGCGATATCTCCCCTATTTCGACCATGCCCGGCATGAATATCACCGCCATCTGGGGCTCCTGGAGGTTCCCGGGGCCGAATTCGTGATGCGCGCCCTCGAGATCGAGTACGAGGCGCCCGCCCGGTTCGACGACCTGATGGAGGTCTTCGTGCGGACGACGCGGATCGGCCGGACGAGCGTCACCACGGAGTCGGCCGCCTATCGCACCGCCGACGACCACCTCATGTGCACGTCCACCCAGACCCTCGTGCTCGTCGATCGCGCGACGCGCCGCCCGACGCCCGTGCCCGACGTCTACCGAGCCGCCATCGGCGCGTTCGAGGGCGCCGACTTCGGGGCCCCACAGGGCTAGCGGGGGCTCAGCGGCCGCGGTCGGCCAGGCGTTCCTGGTAGCGCTGGTCGCGCCAGGCGAGCGCGGCCTTCAGACCGTCGCGGCGGACGATCTCGTCGAAGGCCCGGGCGGTCGCGCTCGTGTTCACGATCGACTGCAGGTCCAGCCCGGCCTCGACGGCGGCGAGGAACCCGGCCGCCTCCATCGCCCGGTTGAGCATGAGCTTCGTCGGTGCCATGACGTCGGGCTCGACCTTCGCCAGCGTCTCGGCCAGCTCGTCGACCTCGGCGGCCAGCCGGTCGGCCGGAACGACCCGGTTGACGAGGCCCATCCGGCGCGCCTCCGCGGCATCCACGAGGTCGCCGGTCATCAGCAGCTCGCGGGTCGCCTTCTGGCCGATGAGGAACGGCATGAGCAGGGTCACCGGCGCCGAGCCGAAGCGGATCTCGGGCTCGCCGAGGCGCGCGTCGTCTGAGGCCACGACGAGATCGCAGGCCATCGCGAGCTCCAGGCCGCCCGCCAGGGCGAAGCCGTGGACCTGGGCGATGACCGGCTTCGAGCAGCGCCAGATCGCCAGGGTGGCCGCGACGTCCTCGGCGAGGATCGTGCGCCAGCCCCAGACGTCGTCCGGCGCCTCCTCGGACAGGTCGTAGCCGGAGCAGAAGGCGCGGCCGGCGCCGGCGATCGCGATGACGCGGACGTCCGGGTCGGCATCGGCCTCCGTGACCGCGGCGGTCAGCGCGTCGCGCAGCTCGACCGAGAGCGCGTTGAGCTTCGCCGGTCGGTTGAGCGTGAGCCGGACGCCCCAATCGGTCGCTTCCTTCAGCAGGACCGGCTCGGCGGCGTCAGGCATCGGGTCGTGCGGCCTCGTCCACGCCGAGGACGACCAGCGCGTCCACGGCCACTGCCCCGTCGCCGCCGGCGATGACCGGGTTGAGGTCGATCTCCGCGATGTCCGGGCGATCCATGCCGAGCCGGGCGACTGCCACGACGATGTCGGCAAGGGCGTTGCGGTCGGCGGGCGGCCGCCCGCGCGCTCCCGCCAGGATCGGCGCCGAGCGCAGCTCATCGAGCATCGCGAGGGCGGTGGCATGACTCACCGGCGCCAGCCGGATGGCCACGTCGTCGATGATCTCGGCGAGGATCCCGCCCGAGCCGACGAGCACCGCCGGCCCGAACATCGGGTCGCGCTCGAGCCCGACGATGAGCTCCACGCCGGGCCCCGCCATGGGCTCCACGAGCACGCCGCGGGAGGAAGCGCCCGCCGTGCGACCGGCCTCCAGCAGCTCGGGCACGGCCCAGCGGACGGCGTGCGCGTCTTCGAGACCGAGTCTCACTCCACCGATGTCGGTCTTGTGGGCCGTCGCCGCCGCGTCGATCTTCAGCGCGACCGGATAGCCGAGCCCGTCGGCGGCCGCCACGGCCTCCTCCGCATCCTTCGCCGGGATGGCCCTGGTGACCGCGATCCCTGCCGCCCGCAGGAGCTCGAGGGACTCCCGCTCGGGCAGGGACCGGCGCGCGGGAACGGCCGACGTCGTCACGGCCGGTGCCCCGTCGCCGTACGGCGTGCGTTCGGCGGCCAGGGCCGGCCAGCCGGGGCGCCACGGACCGTCGGCCAGCCGAAGCGCGCGGCGCCCTTCCCACCAGGCCAGGCGGGCGATCGAGCTGAACGCCTCCACGGTCCCCCGCATGAGCGGGATCCCGCCGGCCGCATCGAGCGCCGCCTGGATCTCCGGGGTGGCGTCGCCCGAGGTGAGCGATACGAACACGGGCAGGACCTCGGGTCGGTCGGCCGTGGCCTTGGCCAGCTCCGCTGCGAGCTCCGTCGCCAGGTCGACCTCGCCGGCCTGTGAGCGGAACGGGAAGTCGTGCACGACCGCGACCACGTCATAGGCGCCCGAATCCACGAACGCGCGCAGGCAGGCTCCGTACGCGAGCTGCGTGTCGTCGGCGCCCCAGGGGTCCATCGGGTTGCCGATGTACCCGAGCGTCGGCAGGTCGGCGTGGATCCGCGCCCGCGCCGCCTCCGGGATGGGTGGCAGATCGACGCCCGTCCGCGGCGCGAGGTCGGCGATCAGCGACGCCTCCCCGGTCGACACGGTCACGACGCCCGTCCGCCCACGCCCGACCGAGCGTCCGAGGCGGCGCGTCCCTGCGGCGAGCTCCGCCGCCTCGAGCAGCTCGTCCAGGTCGTCGCACCGGATCACGCCCGACGCGCGCAGGGCGGCGTCCACGATCCGGTCCTCGCCGGCCAGCGATCCGGAATGGGCCACGGCCGAGGTCTGGGCCTGGGCGCTGCTGCCGACCTTGACCGCGAGGATCGGCTTGCCGATCGCGAGCGCGTGATCGGCCAGGGCGAGGAACAGCTCGGGGCGCTTGAACCCCTCGACGAAGAGCACGACCGCGTGCGTGCCGTCGTCGTCCAGGCAGTAGGCCAGGTAATCGCACAGGTCGAGCACGACCTCCGAGCCGCAGCTCACGATGCGCGACCAGCCGATGCGCGTGCCGGCGTGGATGAACGTGTCCGAGACGCTGCCCGACTGGGCGATCCCGGCGACGCCGCCCCGGCGCAGCCAGGGCGAGACGTCCCCGATGTACGTCGCGCTCGAGGTCGTCAGGTCGACCATGCCCATGCAGTTGGGACCGAGGATGGCCGTGCCTGTCGCGATCGCGATCTCGCGGACCTCGGCCTGCATCCGGGCGGCCGCCTCGCCGCCCTCGACGACACCCCCGCCGGGGATCACGACGGTCTTCACGCCGGCCGCGGCTGCCTCGCGGGTGAACTGGGCGGCCCGGAGCGGGTTCACCGCGAGCACGACGGTGTCCGGCACTTCGGGCAGGGCGGCGAGGTCGGGATAGCAGCGCGTGCCATCCACCTCGTCGTACTTGGGGTTCACGAACCAGCACGGTTGCCGGCCGCCGACGTGGGCGATGTTGTCGCGGACCGTCGTCGCGATGCCGGACCGGAGCGAGGCGCCGACGACGGCGATCGAACGCGGCGCGAAGAGGCTCGGGAGGTCGAAGGCGCGGCGCGGCGCCGACTCCGCGCGTGCGGCGGCACCGGCCCCCGCTGCGGCGACGATCCCGGTGGCGGCCGGGGTCGCGCGCGGGCTCACCCGACCACCCGGTCGACGCCTCGCCGTTCGAGGGCCCGGGCGATGACGAGCCGCTGGATCTCGCTCGTGCCCTCCCAGATCCGGTCGACCCGCAGCTCGCGCAGGTACCGCTCGGCCGCGAACTCGCGCATGTAGCCGCGACCGCCGAAGACCTGCACGACCCGGTCGGCGCACCGCCACGCCGCCTCCGAGGCGAACAGCTTGGCGACCGACGCCTTGGCGTGGACGACCTTGCGGTCGGCGCCCGAATCGGCCAGCCAGGCGACCTCGCGAGTGAGCAGGCGAGCGGCCGAGGCATCGGCGGCCGAGTCGGCCAGCGGGAAGCTCACGCCCTGGAAGTCGTAGATCCGCTGCCCGAACTGGACCCGCTCGGTCGCCCACTGGACGGCCAGGGTGAGGAGCCGCTCCATCGCCCCGCTGCAGCGTGCGCCGATGTGGATGCGCTCCTCGACGAACCAGTCGTTGGTCAGGTCGTCGGCCGCCCCGATCGCGCCGAGGCGCGCCTCGTCGGGCACGCGCACGCCCTCGAGGATGAACTGCGGATGGCGATCGGCGAACGTGTGGGTGTAGTCGGGATCGTGGCTCATCCGCACGCCGGGCATGTCGTAGTCGACGAGGAAGAGGGTGGGCCGCCGCGCGTCACCCTCGACGACGATGGCGTGGAAGATCATGAAGTCCGTGTCGTCGGGGCCGGTCACGAACCATTTTTCGCCGTTGAGCACCCACTCCCCGGTGGCGGCGTCGCGGACCGCGGTGGATTCGAGGGTCCGCGGGTCCGAGCCGGCGTTCGGCTCGGTGATCGCATAGCTGCCGGATCGTTCGCCGCGGAGGCTCGGCTCGAGGTAGCGCTTGCGCTGGCCGGCGTCGCACAGGGCGAGGACGTTGTACGCGCCGGGCACGTACGACCAGAGCCCGCCCGTGACCTGGCCGAAGACCTCCTGGACGACGACCTGCTCCATGTTCGACCACTCGAGGCCGCCGAGCGCCTTCGGCATGTTGCCGCCCACCAGCCCGGCGGCGATCGCCTTCGCCCGGAGCTCCCTGCCGGTATCCGCGGGGAGCTTGCCGCCCGCGCGCTCGAAGGGGACCTCGAGCGGCTGGAGCTCGTCCACGACGTAGCGCCGGGCGCGCTCGCGCAGCGCCTCGAGCTCCGGGGACAGGGCGAAGTCCATGCACGCATCGTGACACGGGCGCATCCACGCCGACGTTCGTCGTCGCGGGCGGTGGGACGTGGGGCCCGCTACCGCGAGGCCTCGTCGCTCCTCGTCGGTACGCCACTGACAGCGGAAGGTCGCGTGTCGATCTGCATGAACCGCTCCGGGGCGGCGAGCGGCGTGAAGCCGAGCCGTGCGTACAGGCCACGCGCGCTCGTCGATGCCAACAGCCATCGGCGCAGGACCTGGAGCTCCGGGTGCGCCAGCACGCAGCGCATCAGCCACATCCCGAGGCCACGCCCCTGGTGGCTGTCCGCGGATGAACGACGTCGCAGACCCAGCCGAACGTGGCCCGATCCGTGATGACTCGGGCGAAGCCGACCTGCTCCTCGCCGTCATAGACCCCGAAGGCGATCGAGCCCTCGATGGACCGGCGGACGATCGACTCTGGCCGGCCCTGCGCCCAGTAGGTGGTTCCGAGGAAGGCGGCCGTGCCTTCGACGTCGAGCCTTCCCGGGTCCGTGCTGACGTGGTACTGCCCACGCCGCCACTCCACGCCGCCGGGCACGGCGACGCTCGGGCCGGCCTCCCCGCTGTCCGTGAGATCGGTGATCGCTTCGTCGTGCATCGGGAGCCCGAGACTACACGACGATCGGGTCAGGCGCCGATGCCCACCAGCAGGAAGTCCGTGCCGAACGCGACGAGCAGTCCGACGAGCAGGGCGATGTTGGCGGCGACGGGCTCGGTGAACTTCCGCGACGTGGCCATCATCTCGTTGAAGACGTAGACGAGGGCGCCCGCGGCGAGGCCCAGGAAGACGATCGAGAGGAGCGGCGAGACGAACGAGTAGCCGAGCACGCCGCCGACGAACGTCGGCCCGCCACCCACCAGGCCGAGCGCGCCGAGGAATGCCCAGGTCGGTCGCTCGCCGGTGGTCAGGGGCGCCGCGATGCCGAAGCCCTCGGTCGCGTTGTGGAGCGCGAAGCCGATGACGAGGATCAGCGCGAAGGCCGTCGCGCCGGTCGCCGCCGATTGCCCGATCGCGAGACCCTCCGAGAGGTTGTGCAGGCCCAGCCCGATCGCGGTCCCGAGCGCCACGTCGTGGGTCGACAGGCCCTCCGCCCGGCGGCGCCGCACCCGCGAGGCGAACCAGACGAGGGACAGCAATCCGAACGCGATCGAGAGCCCGAACGCGGCCAGGTTCACGGCAAGGTCGCCCGCCGGACTCTGGCCTTCGCTGAAGGTCTCGATCGACGCCTCGACCGGCTCGGCCGCCTGGGCGAGGATGTCCCAGATCAGGAACAGGATCACGCCCGCCGCCCCCGACGTCATGAGCGCCTGGCTTCGCGTCGACAGGTTGCGCAGCCGGCCCACCGGCAGGCCGAGGAAGATCGTCGCGCCCGCGATGGCGGACAGCAGGACGGTCTGTTCGAAGGACATGGGACTCCTCTGGGGCGGTCGTCGGGGTCGGACGGGGCCGCGTGAATCTAGGGCGTCCGGTCAGATTCGGTCAAGCCACCTTGTCGCCCGAACGCAAGCTACCCTGCGTCCGCGCCGAGGGCGGCGCGTGGCCGCCCGCGGTCGCTACTGGGGCTGGGCGAGCACCATGATCCGCAGCTCGGTCATGTCCTCGATCGCCCAGCGCAGGCCCTCGCGGCCCTGCCCGGAGTCCTTCACGCCGCCGTATGGCATGTGGTCGGCGCGGTACGTCGGGACGTCGTTGACGATGACGCCGCCGACCTCCAGCTCGTTGAACGCCTGCCACGCGTGCGTCAGGTCGTTCGTGAACAGCCCGGTCTGGAGGCCGAAGAACGAGTCGTTGACCTGGCGGATCGCGTCCGAGAAGTCGCGGAACGGGAACGCGACGACCAGCGGCGCGAACGCCTCGTTCGAGCAGACCTGGGCGGTCACGGGAACGTCGGTCAGGATCGTCGGCGCGAAGAAGTTGCCGTCGGCCTTGCCGCCGACGAGGACCTTGCCGCCGAGCGCCACCGCCTCGTCGATCCAGCGCTGCGTCCGCGACGCGGCCGCCCCGTCGACCATCGGCCCGACATCGGTCGAGGCGTCGAGCGGGTCGCCCACCTTGAGCGTCTTCACGCCTTCCACGACGCGTGCCATGAACTCGTCCCAGATGTCCTCGTGGATGAACATCCGCTGGACGCTGATGCAGACCTGTCCGGCATAGGCGAACGCGCCGACGAGGGTGCGCCGGACGGCCCAGTCGAGGTCGGCGGTCTTGTCGACGATGACGCCGGCGTTGCCACCGAGCTCGAGGACGACCTTCTTCTTGCCCGCTCGCTCCTTCATCCGCCAGCCGACCGATGGGCTGCCGGTGAACGTGAGGAGCTTGAACCGATCGTCCGCCACCATCCGGTCGCCGAGCTCGCGGGTCATCGGCAGGATGCTCACCGAGCCCTCGGGCGGGCCGGCCGCCTCGATGATCTCGGCGACCGTGAGCATCGTGAGGGGGTCCTTGGACGGCGGCTTGAGCACGATCGAGCAGCCCGACGCGATCGCCGGGGCGATCTTGTGGACCGCCAGGTTGAGCGGGAAGTTGAACGGGCTGATGCCGGCCACCGGGCCGATCGGGAAGCGCCGGGTGATGCCCATCCGGCCCTTGCCCGCCGGCATGACATCGAGCGGGATCGTCTCGCCGACCATCCGCTCGGCCTCCTCGGCGCCGAGCCGGAACGTCACGACCGCCCGGTCCACCTCGACGAGCGCGTCGCGGATCGGCTTGCCCGCCTCGGTGCTCAGGAGCCGGCCGAGCTCTTCGCGACGGCCTTTGATCCCGGCGCTGATCTCGCGCAGGATCCGGCCCCGTTCGAACGCCGGCAGCGTCCGGGTGACCTGGAATGCCGCGACGGCGGCCTCGACCGCCTCCTCGTACTGGGCCTCGGTCGCGTTGAACGTCGAGCCGGCGGGATTGTCGGCGTCGGCCGGATTCGACACGAGGAGCGGGTCCGGTGAATCGACCCACCGGCCGGCGAGGAAGATCGGATGCGGCTTGGCGCCGGTAACGGTGGTCATGGCTGGCTCCTCGTCGGTCGCGCGCCGCGCGACACGAACGTCTGGACGTGATTTGAGACTCGGCCGCCATTCTATCCTTGGCCGATGCCCAATCGTCCCCGGGGGCGACCGAGCGCGCGGCGGCGGGTGATCCTCGTGTTGGCGACTGCCGTGGTGGGGATCGGCGCGCTCGCCGGCTGCGGAACGGTGACTCCGTCGCTGGCGGCGCCGTCCATCGGCCCCACGCCCCCCGCTCCATCGAGCTCAACGGCCGGGGAACCGTCGCCGTCCCTGCCGCCGGTCTCCTCGACCCCGACGATGCCGCCCGGGCCGGGGATCGCCTGGCGACGCGTGGCTGTTCCCGCCGGGCCGGCCACCATGGCCCGCGTCGCGATCGGGCCCGAGCGGATGGTCGTGGCCGTGGACAGTGGAACGGCGGACGGCGGCCCGACCGGGCAGGTCGGCTTCTGGTCGTCCGCCGACACGGTCAGCTGGGTCGCCGCGACCGACGTCCCGTCCGCCGAGGACGGGGTCGTGACCGCCATGGCCGCGGCCGGCGACGGCTTCGTCGCGGTCGGGACGGATGCGACGGCCACGGAGCCGCGGGCGTGGGCGTCGGCCGACGGCAAGCGCTGGTCGGTGAGCCCGACGATCGGCCGGGGCGCCGCCGGAGCGACCATGGCCGCCATGACGTCGGTCGCGGTGGGCGCGGACGGGACGATCGTGGCGGGCGGCTTCGCGGACACCCCGGCGCAACGCCTCGCGGTCGCCTGGACGTCACGTGACGACGGTGCGACCTGGCGCTCGTCGATCGTGGATGGGTCCGGGTCGCGGGCGCAGGTCCAGAGCGTCGCGCGCGGCGGGCCCGGCTGGGTCGCGACGGGCATCCGCGACGCCGGTGCGTCGTTCTGGCTGTCGCGCGACGGGCGAGTCTGGGTCCACATCGTCCCGCAGCCACCGGCCGGCAGCGGCCTGGGCGCCGAGAGCTCGGCCGACGGGGTCGCCTGCATGCCCGACGCGCTGCGTCGCCGTCGGCCAGGGCCCATCGGCCGGCGACGGCTGGGCCTGGTGGTCGCACGTGCCCGAGGTCTGGAACACGGTCCCGCCGGCCGATGCCCTCCCGGGCGGCGCCTCGCGCACGGTCGTGGCGACCGGGGACGCGTTCGTGGCCGGCGGCGCCGGAGCGGACGGCCGGTTCGGGATCTGGACCTCGACCGACGGCCATCGCTGGACGGCCTCGCCGCAGGACGGCGGCCCCGTGGGCGTCGTCACGGATCTCGCGGCCGACGGACCGCGGATCGTGGCCGTGGGCGCGGCCGCCGACGCCGCCAGCAGCCTCGCCGTCTGGATCGGGACCGCGACCCCCTGACGGGACAGGCTATCCTGCCGGTCCGGGCTCGCCGAGCCCCCGGGCGGGAGGTCTCCGATGCCCAGGAAGCCGATGGCGGCATCGCGGATGCGTTCGCTGCTCCGCGTCGAGCCGGGCAGCAAGGTCCGGCTGGCGAACTTCGACCCGGGAGCCACGCACGGCTGGACGAAGGAGAAGGCGCAGCCTGCGATCGCCAAGGACCTCGTCCGGATGGCCGATCTCCAGGAGCGCCTGTTCGCCGAGCGGCAGCAGCGCGTCCTGGTGATCCTCCAGGGCATCGATGCGGCCGGCAAGGACGGCACGATCACCCACGTGCTCTCGGCCATGAACCCGCGCGGCGCGCCGGTGTCCTATTTCGGCGTCCCCACGGCGACGGAGCTCGCCCACGACTACCTGTGGCGAGTCCACGCGGCCGTGCCACGCAAGGGCGAGGTCGGCATCTTCAACCGCTCGCACTACGAGGACGTGCTCATCGTCCGCGTCCACGAGCTGGTGCCGAAGGCGACGTGGTCGCGCCGCTACGCCCAGATCAACGACTTCGAGCGGATGCTCTCCGAGGAGGGCATGACGATCGTCAAGTTCTTCCTGGTCATCGACCGGGACGAGCAGCGGGAACGCCTCCAGGCGCGCTACGACGACCCGACGAAGCGCTGGAAGGTGAACGTGGGCGACATCGAGGAGCGCGCCCGCTGGGACGACTACATCGCGGCCTTCGACGAGGCGCTCACCCGGTGCTCGACCGAGGTGGCGCCGTGGTACGTCATCCCGTCGAACCGCAAGTGGTTCCGCAACCTCGCGGTCGGCCAGATCGTGGCCGACGTCCTGGAGGAGCTGAACCCGCAGTTCCCGGCCCGCGACGACCTGCCACCCGGGTACGTGGTCCCCTAGTCCGGGGCGCGCCGGTAGGAGCCGAGGACGCGGACGAGCGTCGTCCGGGGGCGCAGGTCGGCCAGGGCGTCCGTGGTGGCCGGGTCGTCGATCGCGCGGTCGAGGTCGGCCCAGAACACGTACTCCCAGGCGCGTTCCGCGGCTGGGTCGTGACTCGAGCTTGGAGAGGTTGACGCCCCGATCCGCGAACGAGTGGAGCGCGGCCAGCAGCGTGCCGGGCTCGTTCCGGACCCCGAACACCACGGTCGTCCGGAAGCCAGCCCCCGCGGCCCGATCGGCCGGCACGAACCCGCCCGGCCGCGCCACGAGCCAGAACCGTGTCCGGTTCTCGGGGTCCGAGGCGATGTCCGCGGCCAGGATCTCCAGCCCGAACAGCGCCGCGGCACGCGGCGAGAGGACCGCCGCGCTGCCCCGCTCCCCACGCTCCACGATGTCCTTGCCGGCGCCGGCGGTGTTGTACGTCGAGACGAGCGTCCACGGCCGCGAGCGGAGGAAGTCGCTCGCCTGCTCGAGCGCCTGGACGTGCGACGAGACCCGCTCGATGTCCTCGATCGCCTGCCCCGGCAGCGCGGCCAGGCAGAGCCGGACGGGGACGACGACCTCGCCGACGATGACCAGGTCGTGCGCCAGCAGCAGGTCCAGCGTCTCCCGGATCGTGCCGGCGACGACGTTCTCGATCGGCACGACGCCGACCGTGGCCGCGCCCTCGGTCACCGCCTCGAAGACGGCCGGGAAGCCGGGCACGCCGACGCCGCGGGACCTCGCCGAACGCGGCCAGCACCGCATCCTCGGCGAACGACCCGGGCTCGCCCGAGAACGCGACCGCGGCGGGCGACGAGACCGCCGTCATCTTCCGGTCAGCGCTCGAACCAGGCGGTCGTGTCGTGATGGGCCTCTTCCTCGTCGAACTCGGCGCGACGGGCGGTCGCGCCCTTGGCCCGCCGGCGGTTGCCGGCCTGCTCGGTCGCGCCCGCCCAGTGCTCCTCGGCGAGGAGCTCGTTGATCGCCTCGAGGTACGCCTCGATCGAGGCCGCGATGATGTTCGTGCTCGTCGCCTTGCCGCCGTAGCGGCCACCGGCCCGCGCCCCAGTCGCCCCGATCGGCGGCGCGATCTCGACCGTGACGATGCCCTCGGAGTCGGGCCCCTCGGCCACGGCATGGATGTCGTAGGCCACTAACCGAGGATGGCCGGCCAGCACGCCCGCCAGGGCGGCATCCACGGCCCGGTACAAGGCGTCCACCGGGCCGTTGCCCTCTGCCACGGCATCCCAGGCATGGTCGCCGGCGGCCAGCACGACCGCTCCGCGACTGCGGGTGTTGCTGCCGGACGTGATCGTCCAGCGGCTCAGATGGAGCGTCGGCGCGGCCGGTTCGGCGGGCCGCGGGTCGGTCTTGGAGCTCACGGCTTACCTCCCAGGATTCGCGGTGGTGAAGTGGCGCTCGTCGCGCCGGCTGAGCAGCGCGTCGGATTTCCAGATCGCGTATTCGAGCGAGTCGCCGAGCGCGACGCAGGACGCGGTGATGATGTTCGTGTCGCTGCCCATCGTGGACCACGACCGGTCGCTGTCGCGCGAGTCGATGACCACCCTCGTCCGGGCGCCGGTCGCCGCCTCACCGTCCAGGATGCGGACCTTGTAGTCCACGAGGTGGACGTCGTCGAGGACCGGGTAGAACGCCCGAAGCGCCTTGCGCAGCGCGATGTCGAGCGCGTTGACCGGCCCATTGCCATCGGCCGCCGTGTGCAGGGTCTCCCCGTCCACGGCCACCTTCACGGTCGCTTCGGCGCGCAGCTCCTGGCCGTCGCGCTGTTCCACGAGCACCGTGAAGTCCACGATCCGGAACGGCGCGACGTAGCCCGGCTGGTGGCGCCGGATGAGGAGCTCGAACGAGGCCTCGGCGCCCTCGAACGCGAGCCCGTCCGACTCGAGCTGTTTGATGATCACCGAGAGGGCCCGCGCGTCGACGGCGCCCTCGAGCTTGTGGCCGAGCTGCGCGGCCCGGAGCTGGGTGTTCGCCCGGCCGCCGAGCTCCGACACGACGAGCCGGCCCTCGTTGCCGACCGTGGCCGGGTCGACGTGCTGGTAGCTCCGCTCGACCTTGGCCACCGCCGCGCCGTGGACGCCGCCCTTGTGGGCGAACGCCGAGCGACCGACGTACGGCTGGAAGTCGTTTGGCTTGATGTTCGCGATCTCGGCCACGCTGCGGGCCAGGATCGTCAGGTCGGCCAGGTCGCCGCCACCGGCCGGCACGAGGACCTTGGACGTCTTGAGGGCCAGGTTCGCGAGGATGCTCACCATGTTGGCGTTGCCGCAGCGCTCGCCGTAGCCGTTGATCGTCGCCTGGACGTGACTCGCCCCCGCGGCCACCGCGGCCATCGAGTTCGCGACCGCCAGTTCCGCGTCGTTGTGGGTATGGATGCCCCAGGCACCGGCGGCGCCGCCTTGTCCCCGTCGAGCGAGCCCATCGTGTCGCGCAGGATCGTCACGAGCTCGTCGGTCAGCGTGCCGCCGTTCGTGTCGCACAGCACGATCGAACGCGCGCCGGCCTCGCGGGCCGCCCGCAGCGTCGACAGGGCGTACCCGCGGTCGGCCTTGAAGCCGTCGAAGAAGTGCTCGGCGTCGTAGACCGCCTCCCGGCCGCGCTCCGCCACGAAACGGATCGAGTCCGCGATCATCTCGAGGTTCTCGGCCGGCGTGGCGCCCAGGACCTCGGTCACGTGGAGCAGCCAGCTCTTGCCGAAGATCGTCACGACCGGGGTCTCGGCCGCGACGAGTGCCTGGAGGTTGGGATCCGCCTCCGGCCGGTTCGAGCGATGGCGGGTCGAGCCGAAGGACGCGAGCCGAGCGGTCTGCCAGGTCATGGTCTTGGCCGCCGCGAAGAAGTCGACGTCCTTGGGGTTCGAGCCCGGCCAGCCGCCCTCGATGTAGGGCATGCCGAACTCGTCGAGCATGCGGGCGATGCGCAGCTTGTCGGCGAGCGAGAGGATGATGTTCTCGCCCTGGGTGCCGTCGCGGAGGGTCGTGTCGTACAGGACGACCGGTCGGTCGGGCGGCGAGGTGGGTTGCTTGGCGGTCTGGTCGGTCACGGAAGGCTCCCGTCGGTGATGGCTGATCGGATCAGGCGGTTCGGGCGGCCGCCGTCGCCGGCGCCGCCCGTGGAATCGCGATCCGGTCCACCACTGCCTGGGTCATCTCGCGGCCACCGCCGATCGTGACGTGTCCGTCGCCGGCGGGCGCGATGAGGTCGGCTGTCCGGAAGCCATCGTCGAGGGCGGCGCGCACGGCCGCTTCGATCGCCTCGGCCACGTCGTTCCGGCCGAGCGACCAGCGGCAGCAGCATCGCCGCCGAGAGGATCGTGCCGATCGGGTTCGCCCGGTCCTGGCCGGCGATGTCGGGCGCGGAGCCGTGGATGGGCTCGTACAGGCCGAACGTCCCGTGGTCCGTCCGGCGCTCGCCGAGCGAGGCCGACGGGAGCATCCCGAGCGACCCGGCGAGGACCGCCGCCTCGTCCGAGAGGATGTCGCCGAACAGGTTCTCGGTCACGACCACGTCGAACGCCGAGGGCCGGGTGACGAGGAGCATCGCTGTCGAGTCCACCAACCGGTGCTCGAGCTCCACGTCCGGGAAGTCCGTTCGGACCTCCTCGGTGACCTTGCGCCAGAGGCGGCTCGAGGCGAGCACGTTGGCCTTGTCGACCTGGGTGACCTTGTTGCGACGCGCCCGCGCGAGCGTGAACGCCAGCCGGACGATGCGCTCGATCTCCGCGTCCGTGTACCAGAGGGTGTCCACGGCGACCCGCCCCTCGGGCGTGGCCCGCTCCTCGGAAGGTCGGCCGAAGTAGATCCCGCCGGTCAGCTCGCGGACGATCAGCATGTCGACGCCGGCCAGCAGCTCCGGGCGGAGCGGCGAGGACGGCACGAGCGCCGGGTGGACGGTGACCGGCCGCAGGTTCGCGTACAGCCCCAGGCCGCCCCGCAAGGCGAACAGGGCCTGCTCGGGGCGGACCCGGGCGTTCGGATCGTCCCAGCGCGGGCCACCGACGGCGCCAAGGAGGACCGCGTCGGCCGCCCCGCAGCGCTCCACGTCCTCGGGCAGGATGGCCAGCCCGTGGGCGTCGATGGCAGAGCCGCCGGCGAGCACGTCCGCCCAGTCGAGCCGGAACCCGAAGGCTTCGCCCGCCGCGTCGAGGACAGCCCGGGCGTGAGCGACGACCTCCGGCCCGACGCCGTCGCCCGGGATCGCAACGAGGCGGTAGAGCGGGCGGTCCCTGCCCGTGTCGGCGCCGACGTCGGCCGCCGTGGTGAGGCCCTCGGTCACGGGGCCTCCTCGGAGCTCGTGCGCGCCACGTACGCCGAGCTGACGCTCTCGATCTCGGCCCCGTGAAGCTTGTTGATCGCCACGAGGTACGCCTCGAGGCTGGCCTCGATGATGTTGGTCGATAACCCGTGGCCGGTGACCGTGAAGGCCCCCGTGCCGACGTCCGTCGAGCGCCGGCAGCGGACGAGCGTCTGGCCCTGGGCGTCCTCGCCGGCCGAGACCGCCTTGATCTCGTATTCGCTGAGGACCGGGGTCCAGCCGAGGACCGGCTCGATCGCCTGGTCCACCGCGTCGTACAGAGCGTCGACCGGCCCGTTGCCGGTCGCCTCGGCGCTGCGCTCCTGGCCGGCCACCGTGAGGGTCACCGTCCCGGTGGCATTGCCACCGTGCGAGGAGGTGACGCTCCAGCCCTCGAGGATGACCGAGGCCGGGACCTCGGCCGTGTTCTGCTCGACGAGTGCGAGGAGGTCGGCATCGGTGACCTCCTTCTTCGCGTCGGCGAGGGCGATCGCGAGGCGGTAGATCGTGTCGAGCCGCTCGCCCTCGACCTCGTGGCCGAGCTCGCGCAGCTTGCCCTGCAGGCCGCGCCGGCCGGACAGCTTGCCGATCGTGAGCTGGCTGCCCGTGAGGCCGATCGACTGGGGGGTCATGATCTCGTAGGTCAGCGGGTTCTTGATGACCCCGTCCTGGTGGATGCCGCTCTCGTGGGCGAACGCGTTGCCGCCGACGATCGCCTTGTTCGGCTGGACCGCGAACCCGGTGAGATAGCTGACGAGCCGGCTGGCGGCGGTCAGCTGCTCCGTCGCCACGCCCGAGCCGAGCTTGGGGAACTGGGTGGGCCGCGTCCGGAGGGCCATCACGACCTCCTCGAGCGACGCGTTGCCGGCGCGCTCGCCGAGGCCGTTGATCGTGACCTCGACCTGGCGCGCCCCGGCCTGGACGGCCGCGAGCGTGTTGGCCGTTGCCAGCCCCAGGTCGTTGTGGCAGTGGACCGAGACGGTGGCATCGCGGCCCACGAGCTTCACGACCCGCCCGACGAGCGCGCCGAACTCGGCCGGGATCGCGTAGCCGACCGTGTCCGGGATGTTCACGGTGGACGCGCCGGCCTCCACGACCGCCTCGTAGACCTGCATGAGGTAGTCGATGTCGGTGCGCGAGGCGTCCTCGGCGGAGAACTCGATCTCGGCGTCGCGGCCGAGCGCCTCGCGGCCATAGGCGACCCACTTGCGGGCCTCGGCGAGGGCCGTGTCGCGGTCGATCCGGAGCTTGTGCTTGAGGTGGATGTCGCTCGTGGCGATGAACACGTGGAGGTGCGGTCGCTCGGCGACCCGGATCGCCTCGACGGCCCGCTGCGGGTCGCCATCACGGCACCTGGCGAGCGCCGCGATCGCGACGCCCTTCGTCTCGCGGGCGATGCGCTGGACGGCCTCGAAGTCGCCGGGCGAGGCGGCCGGGAAGCCGGCCTCGATGACGTCGACCTTGAGCCGGGCGAGCTGGCGGGCGACCTCGAGCTTCTCGGCGGCGGTCAGCCCGGCGCCGGGCGCCTGCTCCCCGTCGCGCAGGGTCGTGTCGAAGATCCGGACCGAGCCGGCGGCCGGACCGATGCCTACGCCACCCGCGCTCACGTGCGGGATCCCGAGCTGGCGGCCGCCTGGGCCTGGCCGGCCACGACCGTGACCGGGTTGAGGAACGCCATCTGGGCGCGCAGCTCGGCGCCGACCTTCTCGATCTGGTGGTCGCGGTCCGCCGCACGCATCCGCTCGAACTCGTGGCGGCCGCCGTCGCTCTCGGCGATCCAGCGCTTGGCGAACGTGCCGTCCTGGATCTCGGCGAGGACCTGGCGCATCGTCGTGCGAACGCGCTCGTCGATGATCCGCGGGCCGCTGACGTAGTCGCCGTACTCGGCCGTATCGCTGACGCTGAAGCGCATGAAGTTGAGGCCGCCGCGGTACAGGAGATCGACGATGAGCTTGAGCTCGTGCATCGTCTCGAAGTACGCGAGCTCGGGCTGGTAGCCCGCCTCGACGAGGGTCTCGAAGGCCATCTTGACCAGCGACGCGGTGCCGCCGCACAGGACGGACTGCTCCCCGAACAGGTCGGTCTCGGTCTCCTCGGCGAACGTCGTCTCGAGCACGCCGGCCCGCGTGGAGCCGAGCGCCCGGGCGTAGGCCAGGACACGCGCCCGGGCCGTGCCGCTCGCGTCGCGGTGCACGGCGAACAGGGCGGGAACGCCGCCGCCGGCCTGGTAGACGCTGCGCAGGAGGTGGCCGGGGCCCTTCGGCGCGACCATCCCGACGTCCACGTTGCCCGGCGGATCGATCCGCCCGAAGTGGATGTTGAAGCCGTGGGCGAACATCAGCAGCTGGCCGGCCCGCAGGTTCGGCGCGATCTCGCTGTCGTAGACCGCCTTCTGGCCCGTGTCGGGGACGAGGATCATGATCGCGTCGGCGGCCTTGACGGCGTCGCCCACGTCGGCGACCCGCAGGCCGGCCTCTTCGGCCAGCGGCCGGCTCTTGGACCCGGGCTGGAGCCCGACGACCACGTCGACGCCCGACTCGTGGAGGTTGAGGGCGTGGGCGTGGCCCTGGCTGCCGTAGCCGATGATCGCGACGGTCTGGCCCGCCAGCGAGGACGGATCGGCATCGTTGTCGTAATACATCTTCGCGGTCATCGCTTGGTGGCCTCCTCGATCGATTGGGCGCCCCGGGTCATCACGATGGTCCCGGTGCGAACGAGCTCCTTGATGCCGAACCCCCGGAGCAGGGCGATGAGCGAATCGACCTCTCCCTCCGTGCCGGTCGCCTCGACGATCACCGACCCGTCGGCCACGTCCACGACGCGCCCCTTGTACATCTCGACGACCTTGATCACCTCGTTCCGGTTGGCGTCGGTCGCTCGGACCTTCACGAGGGCGAGCTCGTGCTCGACCGTCGGCTCGGAGGTCAGGTCCTGGACCTTGAGCACGTCGATGAGCCGGTAGAGCTGCTTGGCGGCCTGCTCCACGGCGACGTCATCGCCGCGCAGGGTGATCGTCATCCGGCTGATGTCCGTGTCGTCCGTGTGGCTCACGGCCAATGACTCGATGTTGAAGTTGCGCGCGCGCATGAGGCTGGCCACGCGGTTCAGGACGCCCGGCCGGTTGTTGACGATGGCCACGATGACGTGGCGACGCAGCTGGCCGCCGCCGGGGAGAGCCCGAGGCGGCGGCGCCGAATGCGCCGGGACGGCGGCGGGATCGCTCATTCGTCCGCCCCGCCCCACTTCTCGATGAGGTCGGACAGGCCCTTGCCGGCCGGCATCATCGGGAACACGTTCTGCTCCTCGGCGATCTCGAACCAGACGAGGGCCGGCCCGTCGACGGCCTGCGCCGCCTGGATCGCGGCGTCGACCTCGTCGGGGCGGGTCGCCCGGAACGACGGGATGCCGAACGCGTCGGCGAGCTTCGCGTAGTCCGGGCCGAGCAGCTGGGCCGAGTGGTAGTTCCCGGCGTAGATGATCTCCTGCCACTGCCGGATCATGCCCAGCTTCTTGTTGTCGAAGAGGGCGATCTTGACCGGGATGTGGTCCTGGACCAGGGTCATGAGCTCCTGGAAGGTCATCTGGAAGCCACCGTCGCCGGTGATCGCCCAGGTCTCCCGCTCCGGGGCACCCAGGGCGGCGCCCATCGCCGCCGGGACGCTGAAGCCCATCGTCCCCAGCCCGCCCGACGAGACGTGCTGGTTGGGGATCCGGAAGCCCGCATATCGGGCCAGCCACATCTGGTTCTGGCCCACGTCGGCGACGTAGGTCGCCTTGTGCCCGGATAGCTCGCCGATCCGATGGACGACGTAGTCGGCCGAGAGGAGCCCGTCGCGCCAGGCGCCGGACCCGTGCCAGCTGCTCGACTCCGAATCGCGCCGCCATTCCGCGAGCTCGGCGAAGTACGCCGCCCGAGCCTCGGGATCCACCGCCTCGATCATCGGCGTCAGCGCCCGCAGGACCCGTCCGGCATCGCCCACGATGGGCACCTCGACGGCCACGTTCTTGCCGATCTCGGCCGGGTCGATGTCGACGTGGACGATCCGCGCGTAGGGCGCGTACGTGCGCACGTTGCCGGTCACCCGGTCGTCGAAGCGCATGCCGATGGCGATGAGCAGGTCGGCGCTCTGGATCGCCCGGTTGACGTGCTTCCAGCCGTGCATGCCCATGAAGCCGTAGCTGAGCGGGTGGTCCTCGGAGATCGCCCCGACGCCCAGGAGCGTGTGGGCGACGGGGATCTGGGCCTTCTCGGCGAAGGCCAGGAGGTCGTCCCAGGCCCGTGCGTGAAGGACGCCGTGGCCGGCCAGGATGACCGGGCGCTTGGCCCGGGCGATCTCGGCGGCGGCCAGCTTGAGCTGGCGCGGGTGGCCGTCCATGTTCGGGCGGAAGCCGGGCAGGCCCGCGATGACCTCTTCCTCGGTGGGATGCTGGGCCCGCGTCTCCTGCTGGAGGGCGTCCTTCGTGATGTCGATGTGGACCGGGCCCGGCCGGCCGGATCGGGCGATGTGGAACGCCTCCGCGAAGACGCGCGGGAGCTCGTCGGCATCGCGGATCAGGTAGTTGTGCTTGGTCATCGGCAGGGTGATGCCGTTGATGTCGATCTCCTGGAAGGCGTCCTTGCCGATCAGCGCGGACGGCACGTTGCCGGTGATCGCGACCATGGGGATCGAGTCGAGGAGCGCCGTGCCGATCCCGGTGACCAGGTTCGTCGCACCCGGGCCGCTCGTCCCGAGGCAGACACCGACCCGACCGGTGACCCGCGCGTACCCATCGGCCGCGTGGGCGCCGCCCTGCTCGTGGCGCACGAGCACGTGGCGCAGCTCCGGGTAGTCGCCGAGCACGTCGTACAGCGGCAGCACCACGCCGCCCGGGTACCCGAAGAAGACATCGACGCCCTGACGGAGGAGCGCCTCGCAGACGACATCGGCCCCGATGCGCGTCCGGTTCAGCGGCCGCGCCTCATGGAGCATGTCCTTGCGGGCCTGCTCGATCGCGGCTGCTCCGGCCGTGCCGTCGGCCGGAACGTGGCTCGTGCGACTCGGCGGCTTCGCCGGGTCTCCCGTCATCGTCATCGCGGTACCTCTGAGCGGTCCCCCAGGAAATCAAAAACCCCCGCCTCCCGGCGAGGGTCCCTTCGGTCTTCGGTGTTCGGTGCCCTAGTGGCCCGTCCTCCGCGTTCCTCCGTTCTCCCGCCTGGAGCCGGTAATAAGGCCGAGAAGGCCGTCCAGCCCAAGAAGAAGCGAGCGGATGAAGCCAAGGAGCGATACGTCGACCAGGCCACCGGACTGGGTCGGCACGTTCAGGCGGCGACCATCCGCCGTCACGACGACGGCGACTGGGCGGCGATCCCGTCCGTTGCTCAAACCCACGGTGTGGTCTCCGATGCGCTGGCTGCCGCGTGGCCGAAGGCCGTGCGGTTCGGGCAGTCTAGCATGCCCGCTCGATCGCGCAACCACTCACACCGCCCCGAACTGCACAGCGAGCAGGGCCTGCGGGCGAAGGCGCCGGGGTGGACCCGGCGCACGGGAGTGGCGAACGACAAAGGCATTCCGGCGGGTGCACCGCCGGTGTGCCGCAATAAATGAGTGCGACCTTACTCACCCCCAGACGAAGCGCGGGCTGGGCTCCCGAGCGAAGGCGCCGAGGTGGACCCGGCGCACGGGAGTGGCGAACGACAACGGCACTCCGGCTGGGTGACCCATCCGATGTGCCGCAATGGATGACTGCGGACTGATCCACCCCCAGACCAATCCAACACAAACGAACGGACCGTCGAGCTTGACGGTCCGTTCTAGCAGCACAGTTGCGGCGTATCCGCCGCGTTGTTTACCAGCGGTGACCCGCCGAAAGGACGTAGGCGATGCTGGACAGCACGGCGATCGCGGAAAGCATCCGCAGAGCCTGAAGCCGGATGAAGGGCCTCATGTGGCTCACCACCAGAAGTCCCAGCGCATGCCTGCGCCGAGCGTGAGGGCCATGGACGCGACGAGCGCCAGGACCCAAGTGAAGCGCACCAGGTTGGTCTTCACAAGTGACTCCGTATCGGAGGTCATTCACCCTCGAACCGGCGACCGGGCGGTCTCCCCGTTGGGAAGATCCCTGGCTTTGCGTCCCCGCCTCGCGACGGGTTTGCCCTGGACGGTGCAGAAAGCGGAGGACGTTCGTCCTCACAGGGAAAGGTACGTAGGTCCGGGTCCGGGTCACATGGGTCGGAAGTACTAATCCGGCCGTGCAAGAGTCGTGTGCAGGCGCGCAACGGGCGCCTCAGGAACGACTCAGGCGATCTCCGGGGCGGCGAGTCGCTCGTCGCCCGGGCGCTCCGCCACCGCCATCGCGTCGCCGGGAGCCGCGTCGTCGAGCAGGCGCCGGCGGCGCATCCCCAAGGCGATCACCACAGCGACGCCGACCGCGATCTGGACATCGCCGATGCTGAACACGTTGGCGAACGGCAAGGGCGGCGGCACGGCGAAGATGTCGGTCAGGGGCTCGAGCGCCGGATGGGGAACGATCGAGCTGTTCGAGTAGGTGGCCGGGAAGGATCGTCCCAGGGCCGCCAGCGCACCGGGTGACGCCGGCATGAACCCGCCATTGGCCACGATCGCGGCGGCGTTCGAGAGCGCCCCCACGACCACGATCGGCAGGCCCGTGATCTCCCAGTTGCGCAGGACCGCGCCGAGGACGACGGCGGTCGACACGACATAGAGGATCGGTCCGAGGTCGCCGACGCGGTCGGCCACCGGACCCGAGAACAGGACGACCTGGAAGACCAGGCCCCCCAGGATGAGCCCGCTCCAGCGGATGCGCATCTCGCCCAGCGCGCCGATCGAGCCGCCCGCCAGCTTGCCGATCACCAGGCCGATCACGATCGCGTAGAGGATGAACATCGTGACCTAGGCCCGGAAGCTCGGGAGCGAGTCCCGGCCGACCACCCGCGCCAGGGGGCGCGAGGGCAGCGGGCCCGTGTGGACCGGGTGCTCGGTGGCGGTCGGCAGCGACACGTGGCCGGCCGCGGGCGTCAGTGACGGGAGTCCGTCGACGATGAGGCCCTGGATGCCGGAGGCGCTCATCGGGCGGGCGAACAGGAACCCCTGGCCGAACTCGCAGCCGAGCTGGCGCAGGCGGTCGAGCTGTTCGGACTGCTCGATCCCCTCGGCCACGATGCGCAGGTCGAGGGTCCGGCCGAGGGCCACGATCGAGTGGGCGAACGCCCAGTCCTCGGAGCTGCCGTCGCCGGGCGCGATGAACTCCTGGGCGATCTTCAGGACGTCGACCTTGAACCGGCGCAGGTAGCCCAGCGAGGAGTAGCCGGTCCCGAAGTCGTCGACCGCGATGCGCGCGCCGAGCGCCCGGAGCGCGTCGAGGCGGGCGATCGTGGTCTGGGTGTCGTGGAACATGACCGTCTCGGTCATCTCGAGGACGAGGTCGCGGGGGTCGAGGCCGGTCGACGCGAGCATCTCCTTGAGGTCGTCGACGAAGCCGACCTCCTGGAGCTGGGCGGCCGCCAGGTTGACGGCGACCGTGAGCTGCTCGCCGGCCGGCCGGAGGCGCTGCCAGGCCGCCATGTCGCGGCAGGCCTCGGTGAGGACGAACCAGCCGAGCGGCAGGATGGCCCCGTTCTCCTCGGCGATCGTGATGAAGTCGACCGGGCCGAGCAGGCCGCGGGTGGGGTGGCGCCAGCGGACGAGCGCCTCGACGCCGGTCATCTTGCCGGTGGCGAGCGCGACGATCGGCTGGTACACGACCTCCAGCTCGCCCCGGGCGACGCCCCTCGCCAGCTCCACGCTCAGTCCGTGGCGGGCGACGATCGCGGCGTGCATCGTGGGTTCGAAGACGGCGACCCGGTCGGCGCGGCCGCGCTTGGCGCTGTACATCGCGACGTCGGCGTTGCGCAGCAGGTCGTCGGCCCGGCCGATCCCGTCGCGGGCGGCGGCGATGCCGATGCTGGCGCCGATCGTGATCTCCTGGCCCTGGATCGGGAACGAGACCCGCAGGGCATCGACGATGCGGTGGGCAACGTCGAGTGCGTGCCCCAGCCCGGCGTCGTCCTCGAGGAGGATCGCGAACTCGTCGCCGCCCAGGCGCGCTGCCATGTCGTCCGCCGCGACGCACGAACGCAGCCGCTCCGCGACGGCCACGAGGAGCCGGTCGCCGGCAGCGTGGCCGAGCGTGTCATTGACGACCTTGAAGTCGTCGAGGTCGAGGAACAGGACGACGGCGAGCGAGCCGGCCCGGGGCTCGAGCAGTCGCTCGTCGACCTGCTGGCCGAACAGCGTCCGGTTCGCGAGGCCGGTCAGCGGATCGTGATGGGCCTGGTGGCGGAGCTGCTCCTTGAGCCGCGAGAGCTCGGCCAGCGACTGCTCCAGCTGGCCGTTCTCGAGGGCGACGGCGGCCTGGTTGGCCAGCGTCTCGAGGAGCCGGAGGTCGTCGTCGGTGAAGCTCGTGCCCTCGGTCAGGCGGTTGACGATGACCATGCAGCCGATGAGCCCGGACTCGCCGCGCAGCGGGCTCACCATCGCCTGGCGCATCTTCGGATCGCCGCCGGACTCCCCGGCCTCTGGCGTGTAGAGGAACGGCCGGCGCTCGCGGGCGACGCGCTGCTGGACAGGGTCCTCCCGGACGTCCTTGATCGGCGCCATGATCACCGGCGGGCCGTCGTTGAGGGATGCCGTCCGGAGCGCCTCGACGTCGCGCGATGCCGGGTAGAGGATCACCTCGGCGCGCTCGGCCCGGAACATCTCGCGAGCGTGGTCGAGCAGGGCGACGAGCGCGGAGTCGAGCTCCGGCGAGTCCTGGAGGATCCGGCTGGACTGGTACAGCAGCTCCAGGCGCTCGTGCTTCTCGCGCTCGGAGATCCATGAGCGGTAGGCCAGGAACACGACCACGAGCGGCACCGCGAGGAGCCAGAGCATGTTCGTGTCGACCCAGATGAACGAGACCGCGAGGAGCGCCAGGCTCGTGTTGGCGATCGCGACCAGGACCCCGAACTTGAGCATCTCCGGCAGCTTCTGGAACTGCGGCGCGCCGCCCGAGAGCGTGATCACCGTCGCGATGTTGAGCGCTCCGAGCACCGAGGCCACGATCGTGGCCGCGAAGGCCGCGAACCAGTCGTCCACGTCCGGGCGAGCGCCGTCCAGGTTGGAGATGCGGGAGAAGATCGAGAGCGCGATCACGGCCGTGATCGCGAAGTTGCTGACGTTGAACAGGATCTTGAGCGGCGACTGGCGCGAGATGACGACCAGCGCGGCGATCGTGCCGATGAGCAGCGCGCCGAGGTAGTCGGCCGGGCTCAGGAAGAAGAAGCCGACCACGGCCGGGATCTCGCTCAGCGACAGCGAGTGCGTCTCGCGCCGGAAGTTCACCTCGACGACCTTGGTCTCGGCCAGGAAGAAGCCCAGGGCGACGACCGGCCAGGGCACGCTGATCGGGGTCGCCATGAGGGCACGGCCGTCGAGCACCTGGAGGTACAGCCCGACCGCCGCCAGGGCGAGGAACACGCTGAAGGCCCACACCCGGGCGGGGATCGGGACCCTGGCGAAGGCAGTGCGGAACGCGACCCCACGGGGTCGCTTCGGTTCAGCGGGCGCGTCGATAACGACCCGGTCGAGGTCGCGAACCGTGGTCCTCCGGAGCGGGTGGCTCATGGGGCGAGCCAGCTCGTTTCCACACCGTATGTTCTACCGCTCCAAGGGGACCAATCGGAGTATCCATTCGTACTATCGGGCTGCTGGTACCCGGCATCCGCGTGCTCAGGGAGCCTCATTTCCGGCGCGGTTTCCGCGATGGATCGCAGCGGATCGCTCGCGCGCGCGAGGCCACGAGGCGGGCGGCGGGCCGGCGGGACTGCCGGAGGAAGTGCCCGGCGGACCGGCCCGCGGCGACCCTCTGGTACGCTCTGCCCTCCGTTCATCCACCTCGAGCCCGAGAGTCCACCGTGTCCGACCCCCGCCCGCGCACGATCGTCGAGAAGATCTGGGACGACCACGTCGTCGTCGACCAGGCCGATGCGCCGTCGGTCCTGGCCGTCGACCTCCACCTCATCCACGAGGTGACGAGCCCCCAGGCGTTCACCGGCCTGCGCCAGCGCGGCCTGACCGTCCGCCGACCGGGCCAGACGGTCGCGACGGCGGACCATTCGATCCCCACCCATCCGCGCAACCTGCCGATCCTCGACCAGATGGCCGCGGCTCAGGTCGACCAGCTGACGACGAACTGCAACGAGTTCGGCATCCCGCTCCACGGCATCGGCAGCCCGGACCAGGGCATCGTCCACGTCATCGGACCCCAGCTCGGCCTGACCCAGCCCGGCATGACGATCGTCTGCGGCGACAGCCACACCGCCACGCACGGAGCCTTCGGGGCCCTGGCGTTCGGGATCGGCACGAGCGAGGTCGAGATGGTCCTCGCCACCCAGTGCCTGCTCCAGCGCCGGCCGAAGACCTACGAGGTCCGGGTCGACGGCCGGCTCGAGGCCGGCGTCAGCGCCAAGGACATCATCCTCGCGCTCATCGCCCGCATCGGGATCGGTGGCGGGACCGGCCATGTCTTCGAGTACCGCGGCGAGGCGATCCGCGCCCTGACCATGGAACAGCGGATGACGATCTGCAACATGAGCATCGAGGGCGGCGCGCGGGCCGGGCTCATCGCCCCGGACGACACCACGTACGAGTACGTGCACGGCCGCCGACACGCCCCGACGGGCGCCGCATGGGACGAGGCCGTCGCCCGCTGGCGGACGCTTCCCACCGACGACGCCGCCACGTACGACAAGTCGATCACGATCGACGCCTCGACCCTCGAGCCGATGGTCACCTACGGCACGAACCCGGGCATGGGCATCCCGATCACCAGCCGCGTCCCCTCCCCCGAGGACCAGGCCGACCCCGCCCAGCGGCGGGCCCTGGAACGGGCGCTCGAGTACATGGACCTGCGGCCCGGCCAGCCGATCCTCGGCCAGAAGGTCGACGTCGTGTTCGTCGGCTCGTGCACCAACGGTCGCATCAGCGACCTGCGCCTCGCGGCGGCGGTCATGAAGGACCGGCGCGTGGCGGACGGCGTGCGGATGATGGTCGTCCCCGGCTCCGACGAGGTGAAGAAGCAGGCCGAGCGCGAGGGTCTCGGCGACATCTTCCGGGCGGCCGGCGCCGAGTGGCGCGAGGCGGGCTGCTCGATGTGCATCGCGATGAACGGCGATCAGCTGACGCCGGGCCAGTACGCGATCAGCACGTCGAACCGCAACTTCGAGGGCCGTCAGGGCAAGGGCGGCCGGTCGTTCCTGGCCTCGCCGCTGACGGCGGCCGCGTCGGCGATCAGCGGCGTCGTGACCGACCCGCGGACGCTGCCGGGGATCGCCGCGACGGTCGGCATCGGAGGGCGCTGAGATGGCCGTCCCGTACCGGACGTTCACGAGCGCGGTGATCCCGCTCCCCGCGGAGAACGTGGACACGGACCAGATCGTGCCCGCCCGCTACCTCAAGGTCACCGACAAAGACGGCCTCGCCGAGGCGCTCTTCCACGACTGGCGATACACCGAGGACGGCGCGCTCAAGGAGCCGCCCTTCGTCATCGACCGGCCGGAGATGGCCGGACGGGCCATCCTGCTGGCCGGCGACAACTTCGGGGCAGGATCGTCGCGGGAGCACGCACCGTGGGCGCTCACGGCCCACGGCATCCGGGCGATCCTCTCGACGAGCTTCGCCGACATCTTCCGCAGCAACTCGCTCAAGAACGGGCTCCTGCCGATCGTCGTCGAGGCCGAGCGTCACCGCCAGCTGTTCGAGCTGCTGACCGCCAAGCCGGACGCCGAGTTGACGGTCGACCTGGAGGCCCAGGTCGTGCACCTGCCGGGCGACGAGGACCTGCCCTTCGACGTCGACACGTTCGCCCGGGCCGATGCTCCTCGAGGGCACGGACGAGCTCGGCTACCTGCTCGGCCGGGCCGACCAGATCGCGGGCTGGGAGGCCGGCCACCCGCCGCGGGTGGACACGCGGGTCGGGGCCTCGGCCTGACACCGTCCCGGCCGTCGCGGCCGGCGACCTTCGGCGGATCCCACCGGCACCAACGGGCCGGTGACGGGGTTCCGGGCACGTGACCGATACTGGGCTCGTGGAATCGACCGCCGCGGCGACCGGACTCAACCCCGTCGACCTCGCGGCCTTCGCGATCGTCATCTTCGCCTTCATCCTCGGCCTGCGGTCTGGCTTCTTCTCGCAGCTCGGCGGCCTCGTCGGAGCGGTGGCCGGCGGCGCGCTCATCCTCTTCGTCGCCCTGCCGATCTTCCGCGAACAGCTCCAGACGATGGACCCGCCCGTCCGCGCGCTCATCGTGCTGGCCGGTTTCATCTTCGCGATCGGCCTGGGCGAGGGCCTGGGGTCCGCGGCCGGGGTGAGCATCCGGAGCCGGCTCGGGGACGGCTTCCTGGGCAGCCTGGACCGCCTGGGCGGGGCGGTCCTTGGCACGGGCCAGGGGATCCTCGTCATCTGGCTGGCGGGCAGCATCCTCGCGACGGGGGCCATCCCGCCCGCGGCGGCCATGGCCCAGACCTCGATCGTGGTGCGCGCCCTGGCGGATGCCCTCCCGCCCCCGACCGAGTTCGCGGGCGGGCTGGGCAAGCTCCTGGATTCGTCCGGGCTGCCCCAGGTCTTCGCGGGCTTCGAGCCGTTCCCGGCCCCGCCCGTCGACACGCCGAGCAGCTCCGCCGCGAAGGCCCTCACGGCCGCGGCCGTCGGCAGCACCGTCAAGGTCGTGACCGACGCCTGCGGCTACGAGCTGAGCGGGACGGGCTTCTCGATCGGCGACGGCTACTACGTCACCAACGCCCACGTGGTCGCCGGCGGGGACAGCGAGACCGTCGCCCAGGACGGCGGCCGCCCGGCCAAGGCGACGGTCGTGCTGTTCGATCCGTCGCTGGACGTCGCGGTGCTGTGGGCCGCCGGCCTGCGGACGCCGGCCCTCGAGTTCGCGGACCGGGACCCTCGCGCCGGGGTCCAGGGCGCGGCACTCGGCCATCCGCTCGGGAAGGCGCTGACGGTCATCCCGGCCGGCGTCGCGTCCAGCTACCCGGCCGTCGGGCGCGACATCTACGGCACCAACAAGGTGACCAGGCAGATCCTGGAGCTGACCGCGAACATCGAGAAGGGCGACAGCGGCGGGCCGCTCATCCTGCCCGACGGGACGGTCGGCGGGCTCGTGTTCGCCGAGGCCAAGAGCGATCCGAACGTGGGCTACGCGCTGTCGCCGACGGTCGTGGCGGCGAAGGCGATGCCGGCCGTGGGACGGACCAAGTCCGTGGCCACCGGAGCCTGCGTCCGCTGACCGCCGGGCGGGGGCCGGGAGTCCTACGATGGACGTCGACGGTGGAGGAGGAGCGATGACGCGGCCGGCCGACGACCTCGCGCGGCTCGCCCAGGAGTTCTGGGCCGACACGCTCGCCGCCCACCCGATCGAGGCGACCTCCATCGGCGAGCCCGGTCACGACGATGCGGTCGACGACATCTCGCCGGAAGCCGTCGAGCGCGAGCGGCTGCGCCTCCTGGACGTGGCAAAGCGGGCCCGGGCGATCCCCGAATCGGGCCTCGACGCCGTCGAGCTGGTGACCCGGACCTCCCTGATCGAGGAGACGGAGGGCGAGGCCGCCGTGCTTGGCGAGCACCTCGACGACTGGACGGTCGATGTCGTCAACGGCTGGCCGACCGCGATCCAGAACGTCCCCTCGTTCCAGACGGCCGACACGCCGGAGCGCGCCGCGGCGATGGTGGAGCGATGGCGGGGGTTCGGCGGCCTCATCGACCAGCTCACCGCGAACCTGCGGCGTGGCCTGCGCGACGGCCGGGTCGCCACGCACGCGCCGGTCGCCCGGGCCATCGACGCGCTCACGACCACGCTGGCGATGTCCGATGACGAGAGCGCGCTCCTCGAGCCGCTCCGGGCCGCCGGCGGGGATGGGTCGCCGGCACCGGCCGGGTCAGCCGCCCAGCGGGCGGCCTTCGCCGAGGCGCTGACCGCCGCCGTCCGCGACCGGATCAAGCCGGCGCTCGCGCGCCATCGAACCTTCCTGGCCGACGAGGTCCTGCCCCGCGCCCGGCCCGACGACCGTCCGGGCATCGCCCAGCTGCCGGGTGGCGAGGCGGCCTACCGCACGCTCGTCCGGCGCCACACGACCCTCGACGTCGCGCCCGAGGAGCTGCATGCGACCGGGCTCGCCGAGGTCGAGCGGATCAACGCCGAGATGGCCGAGCTCGGCGAGCGCGTCCTCGGGACCGCGTCGCGGGCGGAGGCCCTGGTCCGCCTGCGGAGCGACCCGGCGATGCACTTCTCGACCCGCGCCGAGGTGGAGGCGACCGCCCGGGCGGCCCTCGACCGGGCGAACGCGGCCGTGCCCGCGTGGTTCGGCCGGCTGCCGGTCGCGCCCTGTGTCGTCGTGCCGATGCAGGCCCACGAGGAGGAGCACTCCACGATCGCCTACTACCGGCAGCCGGCCACCGACGGGTCGCGGCCGGGCCAGTACTACCTCAACACGAGCAACCCGGCGACGCGTCCGCGCTACGAGGCCGAGGCCTGGCCTTCCACGAGGCGATGCCCGGGCCACCACCTCCAGATCGCGATCGCCCAGGAGCTCGACGGCCTGCCCGACTTCCGGCGCCACCTCGGCGCGACCGCGTTCTGGGAGGGCTGGGGCCTGTACACGGAGCGCCTGTCGAACGAGATGGGCCTCTACACGGGCGACCTCGACCGGATCGGGATGCTCTCGATGGACGCCTGGCGGGCGTGCCGGCTCGTCGTGGACACGGGCATGCACGCGCTCGGCTGGAGCCGCCAGGCGGCGATCGACTACATGGTCGCCAACAGCGCCCTGGCCGAGAACAACATCGCCAACGAGGTCGACCGGTACATCGTCTGGCCCGGCCAGGCCCTCGCCTACAAGGCCGGCCAGCTCGAGATGCTCCGGCTGCGGGCCGAGGCGAAGGCCCAGCTCGGCGCCCGGTTCGACATCCGCGCGTTCCACGACGCGGTCCTGAGCCACGGGGCGATCTCGCTGACGTCGCTCCGCGGCGTCGTCAAGGCATGGGGGCGGCGGCCGGATAGAGGCTCCGCCTTGGCGGCCCGGCGGCGCGGCGGACCGGGCGCCCCTCGTACACTGAGCGTGCCCGTTGACCCAGCCGCGTGACCGAGGATCCCCACCGATGGCCGACGCCAGCCACCCCTACGACCGCCCGACCGATCCGGCCAAGCGCCACTCCGCCGGCCTGACCGACGGCCCCGACCGGGCGGGCGCGCGGGCCATGCTCAAGGCGGTCGGGTTCACGGACGAGGACCTGGCCAAGCCGCTCGTCGGCGTCGGGACGACGTGGATCGAGACGATGCCGTGCAACCTCAACCAGCGGCGGCTGGCGGAGTTCGTCAAGGAGGGCATCCGCGCGGCGGGCGGCACGCCGATGGAGTTCAACACGATCTCGGTGACCGACGGCGTCACGATGGGCACCGAGGGGATGAAGGCGAGCCTGGTCAGCCGCGAGGTCATCGCCGACTCGATCGAGCTCGTCGTGCGCGGCCACCTGCTCGACGGCGTCGTCTGCCTCGTCCGGCTGCGACAAGACGATGCCCGGCGCGGCGATGGCCCTCGGCCGGCTCGACGTCCCCGGCCTCGTCCTCTACAACGGCACGATCTATCCCGGCGTGTACAAGGGCCAGCGCAACGCGACCGTCGTGACGGTCTACGAGGCGATCGGCGCGTACCGGGCCGGCAAGATCACGCTCGACGAGCTGTACGAGGTCGAGAACGTCGCGTGCCCGGGCGCGGGGGCGTGCGGCGGCCAGTTCACCGCCAACACGATGTCGATGGTCCTCGAGTTCATCGGCCTCTCGCCGGCGGGCCTCAACGGGATCCCGGCCGAGGACCCGGGCAAGGACGCGGCGGCGCACCGCTGCGGCGAGATCGTCATGGACCTCGTCCGCGCGGACGTCCGGCCCGAAGCACCTCGTCACGCAAGCGCGCCCTGAGAACGGCATCGCGTCGGTCGCCGCGACCGGCGGGTCGACGAACGGCGTCCTGCACCTGCTCGCCATCGCCCACGAGTTCGGCATCCCGCTCGACATCGACGAGTTCGGGGTCGTGGCCGATCGGACGCCGGTCATCGGCGACATGCAGCCGGGCGGCCGCTACACCGCGACCGACATGTACGAGGCGGGCGGGATCGGGCTCGTCATGCGCGAGCTGCTCAAGCGCGACCTGCTCCACGGCGACGAGCGCACGGTCGACGGCCGGACGATCGCCGAGATCGCGGCCGCGGCCGTCGAAACGCCCGGCCAGAAGGTCGTCGTCCCGATCGAGACGCCGCTCAAGGCGACCGGCGGGCTGGCGATCCTGCGCGGCACGCTCGCCCCGGACGGCTGCGTCGTGAAGCTCGCCGGCCACGAGCGTCGCCTGCATCGGGGTCCGGCCCGCGTCTTCGACTCCGAGACCGACTGCTACGCCGCGGTGCGCGACCGCCGGATCGTCCCCGGCGACGTCGTCGTCATCCGCTACGAGGGCCCGGTGGGCGGGCCCGGGATGCAGGAGATGCTCAGCGTGACGAGCGCGCTCGTCGGCGAGGGCCTCGGCGACACCGTCGCGCTCCTCACCGACGGGCGCTTCAGCGGCGGCACCCACGGCCTGATGATCGGCCACGTCGCGCCCGAGGCCGCGCTCGGTGGCCCGATCGCCCTCGTCCGGGAGGGCGATCCGATCGTCATCGACGTGGACCGCAAGGCGCTCGACCTCGACGTGCCGGACGCCGAGCTGGCCCGCCGGCGCGCCGAGTGGCGGGCCCCCGCCCCGCGCTACCGCGGCGGGGTCCTGGCCAAGTACGCGGCGCTCGTGGGCTCGGCGTCCGAGGGCGCGGTGACGACCGGCCGGCGGATGACGGCCGGCCTGGGCTGAGGTGGCACCGGGCGCTCCCGTCTCGATCGGGTTCAAGGCCTGGCCCCAGGACGTCGACTGGGCAACGCTCGACGCGACCTGGGCGGCGGCCGGCGAGCTCGACGTCTTCGACGCCGCCTGGGGCAACGACCACCTGACGGACCCGAACCGCCCCCATGGCGGGTCGAGCGCCGAAGCGCTGACGATGGTCGCCGCGCTCATCCATCACGTGCCCGGCAAGTGGGTCGGCCACACGGTCCTGTCGAACACGTTCCGCCATCCGGCGGTCCTGGCCAAGGCGGCGACCCTGCTCGACCAGGCGACCGGCGGGCGCTTCATCCTGGGCCTCGGCGCCGGCTGGCACGAGGACGAGCACGCCGCCTACGGGATCCCGCTGCCCCCGATCGGGGAGCGGATGTCACGCCTCGAGTCGGCCGTCCGCGTCATCCGGGCGCTCCACTCGCCGGCCGCCGCGACCGATGCGGGCGTCACGCTGGACGATCCCTACTACCCGCTGCGGAACGCGGTGAACCTGCCGCCGCCGGTGACGCCCGGCGGGCCACCGATCTGGCTGGGCGGCCAGAAGCCGCGCGGCCTGCGGATGGCCGCGGTGATGGGCGATGGCTGGCCGCTGCCCGCCCTGCCCCAGCCCGACGTCGCCTACTTCGACGAGCACCGGAGCGCGATCCTGCGCGAGATGGAGGCCATCGGGCGCGACCCGTCCGGCTTCGCGTTCGCCGCCCAGGTCGCGACCGGCGAGGACGCGACGAGCCGCGCCGAGGCGCTCGAGGCGGCGCTCGCGTTCGCCAGGGCCGGCGCGACCCACATCGTGCTCGGCCTGTTCGCGCGGCTCGGTCCCGACCGGGCTCAAGGCCGTGGCACGGGACGTGGCCGAGCCACTCCGCGAGGCGCTCGGGTGAGCGGCACATGGGCGACCGGCGGCCGGGCGGGGCATCATGGGCCCGTGACCGAGCCCAGCACCGGGACCGAGCCCCACGGGACCGACGAGACGCCACCGAGCGAGATCCGGGACCTGCCGCCCGTCACGGAGCGGGAGCTCGCCGCCCAGCGGCGCGGCCTCGCCTCGGCGTACATCGCGGGCGGCGAGGACCCCGACCCCGAGCGGACCCGGCGCGAGGAGGCCCGCTACGTCCGCCTGCTCGTGATCATGGTCGTGGCGATCGTCGGCGGCGGCCTCCTCGTGACGTTCGTCGGGCTGGCCCTCGCGGGTCCCGCCCGCTGATGGCGGCCGGTGAGTCGCCGCGGTCGGTCACGCCCCGATGATCGTCACGGGACGCCGGTGACCGGCACGAGCACCGCCCGACCATCCGACGCGGTCTCGCCTGAGACATGGGCGGCGGCCCACGAGCGGCTCGTCGCCGACCTGCGCGACCTCATCCGCATCCCGACCGTCAACCCGCCCGGCGACGAGATCCTGGCCGCTCGCCACGTGGCGGGCATCCTCGACGAGGTCGGCATCCCGTCCACGGTCGTCGAGCCCTACCCCGGCCGCGGCTCCATCGCCGCCCGGCTCCACGGCGACGGCACGGGCGGCGCCCCGCTGCTGCTGATGAGCCACCTCGACGTCGTGCCCGCCCCCGCCGAGCTGTGGACCCACGATCCGTTCGCGGCGGATGTCGCGGACGGCTACATCTTCGGGCGCGGCGCGGTCGACATGAAGGACCTGCTGGCGATGCAGATCGGCGTGCTGCGCCTGCTCGCCGGGGAGGCGCGCGCCGCCGGACGCGATCCGGCCACGGATCCGATCCCCGGCCTGCGCCGTGACGTCCTGTTCGCCTCCACGGCCGATGAGGAGGCCGGTGGCCGGGCTGGCGCCGGATGGGTCGTCGACAACCACCCCGAATGGATCACGGCCGAGGCGGCGATCAACGAGGCCGGCGGCGTCGCCACCGAGCTCGGCGGCGTGCGGTTCTACCCGATCGGCGTGGCCGAGAAGGGCTTCGTCGACTACCGCTTCACGGTCCACGGCACCTGGGGCCACGGCTCGATGCCCCGGCCGGACAACGCGGCCGTCCTCGCGGCCCGGATCGTCGACCGGATCGCGGATCCCGGCCCCGTCCGGCTCACCCCGGCGATGGAACGCTTCTTCGCCGCGATCCGGGAGTCGGCACCGTCGATGGGCCGGGCGATCGACGCCCTGAGCGGGCCCGATCCGCGCGCGTCGCAGGCCGTCGTCGATGCCCTGTGCGACCCGATGTACGCCCGGGTCGCGAACGCGCTGCTCCGCGACACGATCAGCCCGAACGTCATCCGGGCAGGCATCAAGCACAACGTCATCCCCGGCGAGGCCATCGTCGAGATCGACGCGCGGATGCTGCCCGGCACCGACGAGCCGGCCATGCGCCAGATCCTGCGCGAGCGCATCGGTGAGGAGCTGTGGGCCACGATCGACCTCGAGATCGTCGTGATGGGGGACGCAGTCGAGGCGCCGGTCGACCACGAGCTCTACCGGATCATGGCCGCGACGCTCCGCGACCACGACCCCGACGCGGTGCCAGTCCCGATCATGGCTCCCTTCGCCACCGACGCGAAGTACACGGGCACGCGCCTCGGCGTCCCGACGTACGGCTTCTCGCCGCTCCGTCTCGCCCCCGAGGACCGCTTCCTCGAGCTGTTCCACGGGATCGACGAGCGCGTCTCCCTCGACGCCCTCCGCTTCGGGCTGCCCGTCCTGTACGACGTCGTCCGCCGCTTCTGCGGCTGACCGAGCTCCTCGCGCGGCGCCGCCGGCGCGCCGGCCTCGGCTACTCGCGCGGCGCCTTGATCAGGCGGCCCCGGCGCGAGATCGCGTGCGTCGCCAGGGCCGCGACGCCCATCGCGATGAGGGCCCGCTCGGCGGACGGCATCGGTCGCAACGCCGAGAGGAACTGGTCGGCGCGGGCCCGGTCGACGACCCGCAGCAGCGCCTTGCCGCGCTGGGTCAGCGTGAGCGTCTTCTGGCGGCGGTCCTCCGTTTCGGCGCGCCGTTCGACGAGCCGCCGGCGGACGAGCCCGTCGACCAGGCGGCGAGGTCGCCGACGGGGATCGGCCGAGCGTGTCGGCGAGGTCCGAGACCGTCGTCACGCCGCCGTCGGCGAGCACGTACAGCGCGGCGAGCTGGGTGAACCCGAGCCGCAGTCCGCCGAGCTGCGACGCGAACCCGACCACGAGCTCGCGCCACAGTGCGCGGCCCATCGCAACCCGCTCCGAGAGCTCACGGGGGTTGGACGTTCGCAATCCCGCGTTGACCACGGGCGCGGACAGGTCCGCCTCGAACATGCGGGCGATCGCGCGGCGAGGGGCCATGGGTCGGGTCGAGCGCAGCGCCGCCGGCGCGCGACGCGTGGGGAGCGGCTGGCTGTCGGTCATACCCGGAAAGCGTACGACGCAAGGCGGAACCCGTGCAATGTCGCACGCTTTCCCTCGTGTGGCCCGTGCTCGGCGGCGTACGCTCGGGAGGTCGACACGACAGCTGTCCCAGCAGCACGCACAGGAGCGCATGAGCAGGATCGCGTTCGTCTTCCCGGGCCAGGGTTCGCAATCGGTGGGTATGGGCCAGGCCCTCGCCGCCGCCTCGCCCGCCGCCGCGGCCGTCTTCGCCGAAGCCGACGCCGCGCTCGGCGAGTCCATCAGTCGCCTCGCGTTCGAGGGTCCGGCCGAGGAGCTCGACCTCACGGTCAACGCGCAGCCGGCCCTCCTCGCGACGTCGATCGCGTACCTGGCCGCCCTGCGCGAGCAGTGGGCCCGCTTCGGCATCGACGCGCCCGCACCCGCCTTCGCCGCCGGCCATTCGATGGGCCAGTACAGCGCCCTCGTCGCGGCCGGGGTCGTGCCACTGGCCGAGGCGCTCCGGCTCGTCCGCGAGCGCGGCCGCCAGATGCAGCGCTCCGGCGCCGGTCGCGAGGGCCGGATGGCCGCGATCATCGGACTCGACGACGGCCGCCTGCCCGAGCTCGTCGTCGCGGCCGGGCTCCACGGAACCTTCGGCGTGGCGAACCGCAACTCCCCGGGCCAGGTGGTCGTGTCGGGTGAGCGCGCAGCGGTCGAGGCCGCGCTCGACATCGCCAAGGAACTGGGCGCCCGCCGCGCGATCGAGCTCCCCGTGAGCGTCGCCGCCCACTCGCCGCTCATGGCCGAGGCCGCCGCAGGCATGCGGGCCGTGCTGGCCGACGTCCCGTTCGCCGATCCGAACCCGCCCCTCCGGGCGAACGCCGACGGCCGCGTCCTCTCCACGGCCGAAGCCTGCCGAACCGAGCTCGTCGACCACCTGACCACCGGGGTCGACTGGGTCGCCACGATCGAGCGCATGGTCGCCGAGGGCGTCGACACGTTCGTCGAGGTCGGCCCCGGTCGCGTCCTCACCGGCCTCATCAAGCGGATCGCCCCGGACGCCGAAGCCCTGGCGACCGACGACCCGGCCGCGCCCGACCGCCTCTCCCTGCCCTTCACCAACCCCAGCCCAACCCTCGCCTGACGGCGCCGATCACACCCGACTGGAGATTCGAACCGAGTGCGCACCCCCGACTACACCCGCCGCGTGGCGGTCACCGGACTGGGCGTCATCAGCCCGGTCGGCAACGACAAGCAGACCGTGTGGGACAACCTGCTCCACGGGCGGAGCGGTCTCGGCGAGATCACCCGCTTCGACGTGAGCCGGTACGAGGCGAAGACGGCCGGCGAGGTCCGCGATTTCGACCCGCTCGAGTGGCTCGACGCGAAGTCGATCCGGCGGACCGAGATCAGCCTCCAGTACGGCGTCGCCGCGGCCAAGCAGGCCGTCACCGACTCGGGTTTCGAGATCGACGACTCGAACCGGGAGGAGGTCGGGGTCGTGTTCGGCTCCGGCGCCGGCGGCCAGCAGCTCATGATCGAGGCCTGGCGCACGCCTGCAGGAGCGCGGCCCGCGAGCCGTGCCCCCGACGTTCATCGCCAACGGCCTCGTCGACTCGACCTCCGGGATGATCGCGATCGAGACCGGCGCGATCGGGCACAACGTGTGCATCGTGTCGGCCTGTGCGACCGGCACCCACAACGTGGCCGAGGGCGCCGAGGCCATCCGCCGCGGCGACTGCATCGCGGTGATCAGCGGCTCGTGCGAGATGCCCCTGCTCGAGGTCGCCCACGCCGGCTTCGGCAACATGCGCGGCCTGGCCATGCCACTCCCCGGCGGCGGCCACGCATCGGTGTCCCGGCCGTTCGACAAGACCCGCGACGGCTTCGTGCTCGGCGAGGGCGCCGGCTCGCTCTTCCTCGAGGACATGGACCTCGCCAAGGCGCGCGGCGCGAAGATCTACGCCGAGGTCGTCGGCTACGGCTCGGCGGCCGATGGGTGGGACATGATCCAGCCGATCGCCGGCGGGGCCGGTTCGGCCCGGGCGATGAAGATGGCCCTCGACCGGCGCGGCGTCCCGGCCGACGAGGTCGACCTGATCAACCCCCACGGGACCGGCACGCCGCTCGGCGACAAGCGCGAGGCCGAGGCGATCTGGACCGTGTTCGGCGATCGGGCGGCCGGGGCGCGCAAGTCGCTGGCGGTCAGCGCGACCAAGTCGATGACCGGCCACATGATGGGCGCCGCCGGCGCCTTCGAGGCCTTCGCGACCGTCATGTCCGTCGCCGAGCAGTGCATCCCGCCGACGATCAACTACAACGAACCGGACCCCGAGTGCGACCTCTGGGTCGTCACGGACGCCACGGCGCGCCAAGGTGCGCTACGCGATGTCGAGCAACATCGGCCTCGGCGGCCACAACGGCGCGGTGGTCTTCAAGCACTACGACGGCGACTGAGTTTCCGCGGCGCCCTCGCCGCCGCGACCTCGCCGATCCACGCACGCCGCCGGGACATGGTTCCTCTCAGTGATGCCCGTCGGGGCATCGCCCGATCGGGGCATCGATTCGTGCTCGGGCGGCGCCCCGCCGGCCCTCGCTCGATGCCCGCGAGGGCATCATCGCCATCCGTCGGGTCGTTGGGCATGACCGGCCACGAAGGCTCCGCCGCCCTCCGTGTCCGGTGGCGGTGGGTCGTCCGGGCGCGCCGACCGGATCGGTCGGAGGTGGTCGAACCGATCCACGCCCAGGACCGCGATGATCTTCGCCAGCTTGTCGAGCCGCAGTCCCGGCGCCAAGCCATTCTCGAGCCGGCAGATCGTCGATTGGTCGACGCCGCAGAGGGCCTCGAGGCGCCGCTGGCTCAGACCCTGGCCGACCCGGGCAAGCATCGCCGTCCT
The DNA here is from genome assembly GCA_963849405.1 of uncultured Chloroflexia bacterium. Classification (GTDB taxonomy): domain Bacteria; phylum Chloroflexota; class Limnocylindria; order Limnocylindrales; family CSP1-4; genus C-114. Next base: position 317,470 of record CAWKHG010000003.1, on the reverse strand, counting down.
GCCGACCCGCTCGAGGACGCGTTTCGTCCTCGGATCGTGGGGTCGCTGCCTGTAGGGCATGGTCCGAACTTCAGCACGGCCCCCTTAGCGCCGACTTCCTCGCGACTGCACCGTCGGCCCGGCCACCCCGCGATTCCTGTGATGCCCTCCGGGGCATCAAATCGGGATGGGATCGCGGGCCGTCCCCGCACGGATCCGAGCCAGCCGAGCGTGATGCCCCGACGGGCATCACCCGGAAGAGGGTCCGCCTGCGTCGTGCGTGAGGGCGGGAGGTCGGGCCACCGGCCCCGGATACAATCCACGGAGCCCATGAAGACTGAGGTGACCCTGCGTGCCACCGAGTGAGGACCCGGCTCGTCGCGCCGTCGTGACCGGCCTGGGGGCCGTGACCCCGATCGGCAACGACGCAGCCGACGTTCTGGCGCAACCTGACCGCAGGGCGTGTCCGGGGCCGGGCCGATCACCCGCTTCGACGCGACCGGCTTCGACGTCCGCATCGCGGCCGAGGTCAAGGACTTCGATCCGGCCGTCGCGATGGACCGCAAGATGGCCCGCCGGATGAGCCGCTTCATCCACTTCGCGATGGCCGCCGGCAAGGAAGCCGTCGCGCACGCCGGGCTCGACTTCGCGGACTGGTCGACCGAGCGGCGCGACCGCGTCGGCGGTCGCCATCAACACCGGCGGCGGCGGCATGGAGCAGGTCATCGAGGGGACCGCGACGCTCGCGGCCAAGGGCCCCGGCCAGGTCAGCCCGTTCGCGATCCCGGCGCTGTCGGGCTCGATGGCCGCGGCGCTGCTGTCGATGGAGTACGGCCTCACCGGGCCGGTCATCACCCAGGTCGCGGCCTGCGCGAGCAGCGTCATCGCGTTCCAGGACGCGCTGCGGATGATCCAGCGCGGCGAGTGCGACGTCGTCCTCGCCGGCGGCTCGGAGGCGCCGCTGCTGCCGATCGCGTTCGCGGCGCTCGGCAACATGGGCGCGCTGTCCAAGCGCAACGACGACCCGACCCACGCCTCGCGGCCGTTCGACCGGGACCGCGACGGCTTCCTGTTCGGCGAGGGCGCGGCGGTCGTGGTCCTCGAGTCGGCGGAGCACGCGCTCGAACGCGGGGCGGCCACCGATCCACGCCGAGGTCATCGGCGCGGCGCTGACCGCGGACGCGTTCCACATCTGCGCGCCGGAGCCGACCGGCCGCGGCGCGTGCGATGGCCATGACCCGGGCCCTGCGCGACGCGGGCATCGGCGCCGACCGAGATCGACTACATCGTGGCCCACGGCACGTCGACGCCGCTCAACGACGTGACCGAGACGCGCGCGATCAAGGCGGCGTTCGGGGAGCGCGCCGCGCACGTCCCGATCGAGCTCGCCGAAGTCGATGGTCGGCCACCTGCTCGGCGCGGCCGGCGCCATGACCGCGCTCACGGCGATCGGCGCGATCCGCGAGGGCGATCATCCCGCCGACGACCAACCTCGAGAACCCCGACCTGCCCGAATGCGACCTCGACTACGTCCCGCTGGTCAAGCGCAAGGCACGGGTCGACACGGCGATGATCAACGGCTTCGGGTTCGGCGGCCAGAACGCGGTCGCCGTCTTCCGCCGCTTCGAGGCCTAGGCCCGGGCTCGACTCCTCGACGGACCGAGGGCGCGACGCCGCGACGGGCGGGCGGGCCGATCCGGCGAGCGTGATCGTGCGCAGCCGGAGCGCGTTCAGGACGACGCTGACCGAGCTCGAGGCCATCGCGGCCGCGGCCATGCACCGGGTTCAGCGTGAGGCCGAACGCCGGGAAGAGCACGCCCATCGCGACCGGGATCAGCAGGACGTTGTAGCCGAACGCCCAGAACAGGTTCTGGCGGATGACGCTCATCGTCTGGCGTGACAGGTCGATGGCCGACGCGATCGGCCCGCGGGTCGCCGCCGACGAGGGTGATGTCGACGCGGCCTCGATCGCGACGTCCGCGCCGGCCCCGATCGCGATGCCGAGGTCGGCGGCCGCCAGGGCCGGCGCGTCGTTGATCCCGTCGCCGACCATCGCCACCCGCCGGCCCGCGCGCCTGGAGCTCGGTCGACGTTGGCTGCCTTGTCGCTCGGGAGCGCGCCCGCGATGACCCGCTCCGGCGGGATCCCGACGCCCGGCCGACCGACGCAGCCACGGCCGCGAGCGTCGCCGGTCACGAGCCAGACTCGATGCCGGCCGCCGCCAGCAGGGCGACGGCCTGCGGCCGCGGTCGGCCGTGACCGGATCGGCGATCGACGATCAGGCCGGCGACGCGGCCGTCGATCGCGACGCAGGACCGGCGTCCGGCCGTCGCCGGCCGCGCCGTCATCGCGTCGCCTGGAGTCCGGGTCGAGGGCCGAGAGGTCGATCCCGCGCTCCGCCGAGGAGACGGGCATTGCCGACGACGACCGCTGCGTCCGTCGACCATGGCCTCGACACCGTGGCCGGCCACGGCTGCGAACGCCTCGACCGGTCCGGAACCCGAGCTCGTCCGCGCTGGCCCGGGCGCGATCGCGCGTGCCCAGCGGGTGCTCGCTGCCGCGCTCGGCGGACGCCGCGAGGTCGAGCAGCTCGGCGACGTCGATGCCGGCCGCGGCCACGACCGCGACGACCTCCGGCCGGCCGAGCGTCAGCGTGCCCGTCTTGTCGAAGACGACGGTGTCGATGCGGTGGGCGATCTCGAGCGCCTCGCCGCCGCGGATGAGGATCCCGGCCTCGGCGCCGCGGCCGGTCCCGACCATGATCGCCGTCGGCGTCGCGAGGCCCATCGCGCACGGGCAGGCGACGATCACGACGGCGATGAACGCCGTCAGCGCCAGGGTGAGGCGCGGCTCCGGCCCGAGCAGCGAGCCAGGCCACGAACGTGACGCGCGGCCACGCGAGGACGAGCGGGCACGAAGAGCTCGCTGATCCGGTCGGCCAGCCGCTGGATCGGCGCCTTCGAGCCCTGGGCGCGCTGGACCAGCTCGACGATCCGGGCGAGGGCCGTGTCGCGGCCGACCCGCGTCGCGCGCATGACGAACGAGCCGGTCGTGTTCCGGGTTCGCGCCGATGACCTCGTCGCCGGGCTCCTTCGTCGACCGGGATCGGCTCGCCCGTGAGCATCGACTCGTCGACCGCCGAGGTGCCCTCGACGACGACGTCCGTCGACCGGCACCGTCTCGCCGGGCCGGACGCGCAGCAGGTCGCCGGGCTGGACCTGCTCGAGCGGGACGTCGAGCTCGTCGGCCCCGGCGACACGAGCATGCGCCGATGTCGGCCTGGAGCCCGATCAGCCGGCGGATCGCGCCGGTCGTCTGGCCCTTCGCCCGCGCCTCGAGCCATCGGCCGAGCAGGCACGAGCCCGATGATGATCGCGGAGGTGTCGAAGTAGGTCTCGGGATGCAGACCGGCCTCGTGGACGACCTCCGGCAAGAGCGTCGACGAACGACGCTGTACGCCCAGGCCGCGGTCGTGCCGATCGCGACGAGCGTGTCCATGTTCGTCGCGCCGTGGCGGAGCGGCGCGCCAGGCGGCCTCGTAGAACCGGCCGTCCGGCCCAGAACTGGATGAACGTCGCGGGCACGAGGGCCAGCCTGTTGAGGCTCTCCATCGCGATCGCCGTCTGCGGCCAGAACATCGCCGCCATGAAGATCAGGGCCGCGCCGATCGCGACGAGGCGACGCCGTGAGCCGAGCGTCCGGCGCTCGCGCGCGTCGGGCGTCCGCGTCCGGATCGGCCTCATCGACGACCGACGTCGTCCGCGTGAGCCCGGTGCGGCGGCTGGGCCGCGCGGACGTCGTAGCCGGCAGCCTCGATCGCGCCGACGAGCTCGATCCGGCCGGCGACGTCGGGCAGGTAGCGGATCGTCGCGATCTCGGTCGCGAGGTTGACGTTGGCATCCTCGACGCCGGGCGTCTGGTTGAGGAACCGCTCGATCCGGTTGACGCAGGATGCGCAGGTCATGCCCTGCGATCGGCAGCTGGACCTCGACGGGTCGAGGGCCCGCTCCGCGGTCGGTTCCGTGACGGTGGTTGCCATACTCCCGGGGAGTATATCAGGCGGGTGGCGCCGGACCGGCGCGTCACCCCGGCCCCAGTGCGGCCTCGTGCACTCGGCCCGTGCTCGCCTACACCGTCCTGCCGGCGCCCTGGGGCGAGGTCCATCTCGCCGCGGGACCGGCCGGCCTCGTGGCGATCCAGGTGGCCAGCCCGACCGATGCGTTCCTGGCGTACGCCGCGCGGCTGATGGGCGAGACACCGGAGCCGCTCGGGCCGTCGACTCCGGAACCGGTCCGCGACGGGCTCGACCGGGCGGCCGAGGCGATCGCGGCCACGCTCGACGGTCGCTCGTCGGACCTGGCCGCGCTGCCCATCGACCTCCGGGTCAACTCGGCCTGGGACCGTCGGGTCCTGGGAGGCGTGCGTTCGGTGCCGCGAGGCAGCGTCACGAGCTACGGCCGGCTCGCGCGGATCGTCGGCTCCCCGGGCGCGGCGCGCGCGGTCGGGCGGCGCGGTGGGCCGCAACCCGCTCGGTCTCCTCATCCCGTGCCACCGCGTCATCGCCGGCGACGGCTCCCTCGGCGGCTACGGCGGCGACTGGTTGGGGCGGCCGCGAGCGGCTCCTGGCGATCAAGCGCGCAGCTGCTCGCGCTCGAGGGCGATCCAGCTGCCCGCCACCTCGTTCATCGGCTGAGCGGTGGACGTCCTGCGGGCCTACCGGGCCTCCTCTCGAACCGGCCGCTCGTCCGCCTGCTCGTCGGCGAGTTCGTCGCTCGGGATCGGCGACTGGCTGTACCTCGTCGCCCTGCTGGTCATCGTCTACGCAGCGCAGCCAGGACGCGGTCCTGCTGGGCATCGTCGGCGCCGCCCGGGTCCTGCCGTACGTGTTCCTGTCCGTGCCGGCCGGGCATCGTCGCGGACCGCTTCGACCGCCGCCTCGTCCTCCTCGTGACCGACCTCGCGCGGGGCGCGATCATGCTCGCGATCGCGGTCCTCGTCGCTTTCGGCGGCCCGGACGGCCCGCTCGGGCCGATCGTCGCCCTGGCGATCCTGGCGACCTGCTTCTCGACGTTCTTCGGCCCGACGATCGGGGCGTACCTGCCGAGCCTCGTCCGCGACGAGTCGCGAGCTCGGGCCCGCCAACAGCGCCTGGGCGACCCTGGACAACCTCGCGTTCATCATCGGCCCGGCCATCGCCGGCGTGCTGATCGCGTCTCGCGGGCTGACGCCGGCGTTCCTCCTCAATGCGATCTCGTTCCTCGTGGTCGCCGTCGTCCTGTGGCAGCTGCCGAGCACGCGGGGCGCCTCCGCGCCCGCCGCCGATCCCGCCCCGGCCGAGGGACCCGCAGCCGACGGCCGCCGCCACGCCACGGCCCGCGTCCGCCGTCGTGCCCCCGTCCCGGGCCATCGCCGTCCCCGTGGCCGGCCTCGCCCTGCTCGACGCCGTCGGCGGCTTCGCCTTCGGCGGGCTCTCGGTCCTGACCGTCGTGCTGGCGACGACGGCCTACCACGCCGGCGAGGAGGCGACCGGGTACCTCAACGCGGCGATCGGCGTCGGCGGCCTCGTCGCGGCGGTCGCGTCGGGGGCGCTCATGCTCCGGCCGAGCCTCGCGCCGCCGCTCATCGGCGGTTCGGTGCTGGTCGGCGGTCGGGTTCGCCGGGCTCGGCTTCGTGGATTCGATCGCGCCGGCCCTCATCGGCGATGACCGTGGCGTCGGCGGGCAGCCTGCTCGTCGAGGTCGTGGACGCCACGATCTTCCAGCGGGTCGTGCCGGACGCCCTGCGCGGGCGTGCCCTGGGGCTCATCGCGACCGTGTCGACCCTCGCCTACGCCGCCGGCTCGTTCGCCATTCCGGTCCTGGCCGAGGCGATCGGCGTCGGGCCCGTGCTCGCGTCTCCGGCGGCGCGGTCGTCATCGCCGCGGTCGTGGCCCTCGTCGCCGTCGGCCCCGCAGCGCGGCGCAGCCCGGACCCGGAGGAGGCACTGCTCCGGCCGTCGCCGGCCTGCCGGTCTTCGCCGGGATCGCCCCGGCCCGCCTCGAGGCGATCCTGGGGCGGCGCAGCATGCGCGACGTTGCGCGCCGGCGAGCCGGTCATCCGCCAGGGCGAGCCGCCGGATCGCTTCGCGGTCATCGTCGCCGGGACGCTTCGACGTGACGCGGCTCGAGCCCGGCGCGTCGGAGCCCGCCCACCTGCGGACCATGGGCCCGGACGAAGTCTTCGGGGAGATCGGGCTGCTCCGGGCGTGCCGCGGACGGCGACCGTCACCGCCACGACCGATGGGCGCCTGCTCGAGCTCGAAGGGGCCGACTTCCTGGAGCTCGTGGCGGCCGGCCCCGGCGTCGCGAACCGGCTCCTCGACCTCCACCGTGGCGGCCGCGTCGCCGGCTCGACCGGCAGTGCGACGAGTGTCAGGTACATGACTCGCCGCGGGTCACATCTGCCCGTTCCCGCGCCGGGCTGTCGCGGCGTACCCTTGCCCGAAGTCGGCGCGCACCCGCTGCGGGAAGCCGGCACACGAGACGATGGGAGATCGAACCATGGGTGCCAGGCCAGATGGTGATGGGTTCAGCAAGGCCAAGGTCGACGGTGAGGGCTTCGCGAAGCGCCAAGGCGACCGAGGACGACGTCGAGGGCCACGGCTTGCGGCGCACCAGCCCGGAGCCCGATGACTTCAGCAAGGCGAAGGCGACCGGTGGCGAAGGGTTCGCCCGCGCCAAGGCCAGTGACGAGGACGACGTCGAGGGCCACCTGAGCCGACAGCGCGTCGAAGGCGAGGGCTTCGCCCGCGCCAAGGTCGACGGCGAGGGCTTCTCGAAGCGCCAGGAGACCGAGGACGACGACGTCGAGGGCCACGCCTTCAACCTCCGCAGCCCGTCGTCGCGGGGCGAGTAGCCGCCCGTTCCCCAGGCCCACCGCGCGGCCGGGCACGCCGCCGCGGACCGCAACGCGACCTGAGACCCGTCCGCCCACTCCCATCGGGCCGGTGGGTCTTCGGTTGCCCGGCGTGAGCCGGGGGGCTTGCCCGGCGTGAGCCAGGGCTTGGCCGACGCCGGGCTCAGCCGATCGGCGTCGCCGTCGCCGCCAGGATCGCCTTGACCTCGAACGGGGCGATGCCCGGGTGCTTGGCCCGGATGAGCGCCGCGAGCCCGGCCATGTGCGGCGCCGCGAAGCTGTTGCCGGTCGCGACGATCCGCCCGCCGTCGCGCCAGGCGACGTCGACGTCCACGCCGCACGCCCCGAACTCCACCGGCGGGGCGGGGTTGTAGAAGAAGGTCCAGGCGTCGGGGACGTCGTGGGCGGCCACCGAGACGACCGACGCGAACAGCGACGGATAGCTGACGGCCCGGGCACGTTGTTGGCGGCGCTGACCAGGAGCACGTTCGCGAAGTAGGCCCCGTCGGCCAGCTCGTGGAAGGCCGCGAACATCGCGTCGCTCTTGGAGCGACAGGCTGAGATTGACGACGTCGGCGCCCTGCGTCGATCGCCCAGTCGAGGCCGGCCGCGAACGCCGCGCCCTTGCCCTGGTTGTCGGGCCCCAGGACGCGGACCGAGACGAGCTCCGCGGCCGGCGCCAGGGCGTGGATGATCCCGGCGCAGGCCGTCCCGTGGCCGACGACGTCGGCCGCCTCGGGATCCTCCACGACGACCGGGCTCGTCCCCGCCGAGGTCGACGCGCATGCTCCGGACGAGCCGCCCGCCGACCGCCGGATGGTCGCGCTCCACGCCCGAGTCGATGATCGCGACCGTCACGCCCGGCCCGTCCGAGCCGCCGCACGCCCACTCGCGGTCGACGACCGCGAACGGCCCAGCGGCGCCGAACGCAGCAGGTCGGCCCGATGGTCGCCGATGAACGGCTCGCTCCAGGCCGGCAGGACTGTCGTCGGTCACGGCTCAGCGGCGCCGGCTGCGGCGCGCGGGCGTCCCGCTCGGCGTGGTCGGCCAGCACGGCCGAGGAGGTCGCCGACGAGCTCGAGCTGGGCGGGGTCGGCCCGCCGGACGCGGGCGACCTGCTCGACCAGCGCCCACAGCCGTCCGCCATCCTCGCTATCCAGGCCGGCCGTCGCGGCCGCGACGATCTCGTCCACGCTCGCCTGGTCGGGCGCCGTCACCGTCGGGCGCGGGGCCGGCCGGGCGGCCAGGGCCGTGGCCAGCAGCGAGGCGGCGTCGCGCTCGACCCGGCTCGCGCTGATCGCGACCGCGGCCTGCCGCGCGAAGACCGACGCGAGCTCGATGTCGCGCAGGCTGAACGCGACCTCGTTGCGCTTGTCGAGCACCTCGAGGACGCCGATCGTGCCGTGCTCGTCGACGAGCGGCACGGCGACGATGCTCCGCGGCACGTAGCCGGTCTGCCCGGCGAACGCCCGCCCGAACCGCGCGTCGCGCTCGACGTCGGACAGGGCGATCGCCTGGCCGGTCGAGTAGACGTAGCCGGCGAGGCCCTGCGCCGGCGGCACGCGAGAGGCCGACCACGCCCTGGCCCTGCTCGCCGGCCGCGACGCGGAAGACGAGCCGGTCGGTCACCGCGTCGTAGAGCGCGATCGAGGCCGCCTCCGCCTGGAACAGCGCGACCGTCGCGTCGACGATCGGACCGCAGGACGGCCTCCGCCGAGCCGGGTCCAGCCGCCGGGCGGCCTCGGCGCGGAGGGCGATGGCCCGCAGGGCGGCGATCGCGTCGCGTCCGAGGCGATCTTCGGACCCTGGGTCATCGCCGGCGGCCCGCGGTCGCGAGCAGGTCGGTCGCCGGGCCGCTCACCGCTCGGCGGCGTGGGCGAGCCGCTCGAGGCTGGGATGACGATCGTGTCCTTCTCGAAGCGGAGCAGGCCCTCGGTGACCATGTCCGCGAGCAGGCGGTTCACGGTCTGGCGCGTGCCGCCGATCATCGCGGCGAGCTCGGACTGGGTGTACGGCCAGGCGAGGCGGACCTCGCCGTCGTCGTTCGGCGTCGGCCTCGCGGGCGAGGCGCACCAGCCGCGACGCCAGCCGGCCGGGGAGGTCCAGGAAGTGGAGCTCCTCGACGTGGCCGGTGAGCCGGCGCAGCTCGGCGGCGAGGCCGGCGAACAGCGCCATCCGCAGCTCCCGGTCCGTGTCGATGAGCTCGCTCGAACGGGCTCGCGACGCAGGACGAGCATCTCGGCGGGCTCGAGCGCGACCGCGGTCGCCGAGTGCGGCGCGCCGTCGAGCAGGGCCAGCTCGCCGAAGAAGTCGCCCCGGGTCAGGGTCGCGATGATCGCCCCCTCCTCGCCCTCCGGCGAGGGCAGGACGATCTTCACCGAGCCCGAATTCGATGATGTACAGGGAGTCGCCCGGATCGCCCTGGTGGAAGATCGTCTCGCCGCGCCGGAAGCGGCGGACCCGCAGGCTCCGGGCGCAGGTGACCAGCGCCTCGTCGTCGACCTTGGCGAAGAGGGCGCACCGGCGAAGGGCGTCGATGGCGAACGGGCTCTCGACCGGGTCCGTCACCGGGGCGGCGCCTCCCTTCGAGCCGTCCAGGAGCGACAGCCTCGGCATCATGCTACGCGGCGCGGACGGCCCGGACAACATCGCCCGGCCGATCGCATCCGCCCGGCGCATCGAGCGGTCCGCGTTCAGCGTGCAGCGGAGGCCGCCGGAGCGGTGGCGGGGCGGTGGCCGATGCGGAGTCCGGCGAGGCGGGCCCGCAGGCCGCGCAGCGTCGGCGTCGAGCCGGTCACGATGACGGGACGGGCGCCGGACACGCCGTCGCCCTTCACGAGCCGGGCACGGGCGGCCTCGGCATAGCGCTCGGCGAGCTTGGCTTCTGCGATCAGGTATCGGCCCTGGATCTCCATGGGATGGCTCCCCTCGTCTCTCGATCGACCATCAGGTCGTGGAGAAAAGGATGGGCGCCCGGCCGCCGAATCGCGATCAGGTGGCGGACGAGTGGCGGGTCATCGCCGGGTCGCGCCGCGGGTCCGGTCGGGAACGCGCGGCCTGTCGGTCAGGCGACCGGAACCTCGTCGGGTGTCCGGGGCATACATGACGAGCGGTGCCGGGATGGCACCGCTCGTTGTCTGTCGCGCTGGAGTCGGATCGGCTCTAGCGATCCTTCTTCGCGTTTCGAGCGTCTCGCTCGAACTCGTGGCGCTTGGCGTGCTGCTGGATGTCCCGCTCGCGGGCGCGGGCGAGCTCGCGGGCCGCGAACGGATCGAGGAGCGAATGGCCCTCGACGTCGTCCTCGGTCTCCTGGCGCTTCGAGAAGCCCTCGGTGGTCTTGGCCTTCGAGAAGCCTTCGCCATCGGCCTTCGCCCGGGCGAAGCCGTCGGCCGTGCGCTGGAACCCGTGGCCCTCGACGTCGTCTTCGGTTGCCTGGCGCTTCGAGAAGCCCTCGGTGGCCTTGGCCTTCGAGAAGCCCTCGGGCTTGGTCTTGTCTGTCATGTCGGCGATCTCCCGTCATGGGTGGGTCGCGGCGCCGACCTCATGGTGGCTGGTGCGCCGTCTATCCCGCAGAGTACGCCGCACGCCAGCGGGTGGGAACCGGGGGTTGTGACTCGCCGGGAGTCACCTTCGCGACAGGCCGGTCAGTTCCGTGGCACGGGGCGCATGGGGTACACCCCCACGATGATCGGGGTGACCGGGTCGTGGGACAGCTCGGCCCCGACGTCGCCGCCGCGGAGCAGCTCGCCGAGCAGGCGGCCCTCGCGCTCAGGCAGGCCCACGTACAGGCGCGTCCCGTCGACGTCGATGGCCGCGACGTCGTCCTCCGGGCCATTGATCGCGAAGCGGCGGCGGAGCTCATGCATCGGGATGTAGGCACGGCTCTTGATGAACCGGCGGAGCTGGGGCGAGGTGCAGCCGGCCGACCGCATCTGGTCGCCGGCCATGGCGCCGTCCGGCGGTCGGGGCGCCGTTCAGCGGCGGATGCGGACCACCGGGCACGGATCCGTTGAGCGGCGCCGGGGCGTGTCCGTTCGTCATCACGGGTTGGACGTGGTCGGGCGCGTGGTCGCCTGCCTGGTCGGGCCGGATCTCGGCGCCGTCGTCTGGCGGCGGCACCGGCCGGGCCACGATCACCGGCGCGGGGCGCTCCGGCGCGCCGAGTGCCTCGACCGGTCCCGGCGGCGGGCTCGGATGGAGCGCGTGCCCGGGCTCGAGGCGCAGCGGGCGGCCGTGTCCGCGGTCGCCGTGGCGATGGGAGCGGCGGCTCACCGGGACCTCGTCGGGACGTTCCGACGGTGCGCCGAAGCAAGAGGTGGGATACACGGCGCTGGGGCGCCGCGGTCAATGGTCAACATGCCAGCTGTGCTCGTGGGTGCGCCATGGGCCGGTCGCACCGTGGCCCCGATGATACTGCCAAGGGCGGGACTCGTGGTGCGCGGTCGCGCCGGAGTTACCGCGCGCCGGCGATCAGGTGCCGGCGACCACCCGCAGGTCCAGCGCGGACCGGTTGAGCACGTCCGGGCCGTCCGTCCCGCACACGACGATGTCCTCGAGGCGCATCCCCCACTCGCCTTCGCGGTAGATGCCGGGCTCGATGCTGAACGCCATGCCGGCCTTCAGGCGGAGCCCCGAGCCGGCGACGATGTACGGGTCCTCGTGCCCCTCGAGGCCGATCCCGTGGCCGGTCCGATGGATGAACAGGTCGCCGAGGCCCGCCGCCGCGATGACGTCCCGGGCGGCCGCGTCGATCGACTCCGCGGTGGCCCCGGGCCTCACGGCGGCCGTCGCGGCCGCGTGGGCGCGCCGCAGGACCGCGAACGCTGCAAGGAACGCATCGTCCGGCCCGCGAGCCGGATCGCCACCGGTCACCCAGATCATCCGGGTCGTGTCGCTGCCGTAGCCGCCCAGCGGCCCGCCGATGTCGAGGACGATCGGCTCGCCCGGGCCGATGACCCGCTCCGACGCCTCGTGGTGCGGCGACGCGGAGTTGGGCCCCGAGCCGACGATCGCGAAGTCGGCCGTGTCGTGGCCCGCGTCCAGGAGACGCTCGCGGACTTCGCGGGCGACGTCGGCCTCGGTCCGCCCGACGAGCCGGCCCGCGGCGATGGCGTCGACGACCTTGTCGGCGGCCGCACCCGCTTCGCGAAGCAGGGCGATCTCCTCGGGATCCTTGACCATCCGGAGCTCGCGCAGCACGGTCGAGGCCGAGCCGAAGCCCGCCGGCAGCACCTCCTGCAGCTGGAGCAGGTGGCTCGCCCAGAGGGTGTCGCTGACGCCGACCTCGAGCGAGGCCGGCCGGCCGCCGGCGTTCCCGGCACGGGCCGAGGCCGCGCCACGGACGATGTCGGCGACGAGGCGGTGCGCCGAATCGGTCTCCTCCCACGTACGCAGGTCGATGAAGCCGGCCGCCGCGGCGGGACAGCCACGAGCGGGCATGACCTCGAGGCGCGGTACGACGAGGCTGGCCCGCGCTCCCGGCGTGGCCGGCGCCACGAGCATCGTGAGGCGCTCCAGCGGCATCGCCGCATAGCCGGTGAGGTAGCGCAGGTCCGGACCGACGCCGATGAGCAGGGCCGCCAGCCCCTGGTCGGCGGCGATCCGCTGGGCGGCGGCGATCCGGGCGGCGTAGCGCTCCGCGGGGACCATAGCGCGCTCGGGGAGGTGGCCGTCCCCGTCATGGCCGGGCGACCTCGCGATCCGGCTCCGGCGTCGCTGGGGCCGTGGCCGACAGCTCGGCCCAGCGGGCGACGATCGCCGGCCCGGACGCCTCGGCCAGGAGCCGGTACGGGACGAACCGGCCGGCTCCGGCGGCCAGCGCCCGGCGCCGCAGCTCCACGTCGTCGTGCTGCCCGACGGCGAGGACCGCCGCCCCCGCCCCGACCGCGGTCGCGATCGCCTCGACCCCGTCGTAGGCCCGCGCGGTCAGGTCGACGATGACCCGCTCGACGCCGCCCTCGAGGGCCGTCCAAGCGCGGCCATGGATCGCACGGCGATCGGATCGGCGCCGGTGGCCCGGACGAGCGTCGCGAGGCGCGTCGCCCAGATGAGGTCGTCCGCGAGGATCGCGATGCGCGGGCCCGCCTCGCTCAGCCCACGATCTCCCGGATCCGGTGGAAGACGTCGCGCGCGGTGACGATGCCGGTCGGCCGGCCCCACGCCACGAGCGGGATGTGGCGGAACCCGCCGACGGCCATCTTGTTGATCGCCACCGCCACGGTGTCGTCCTCGCGCAGCACGACCGGGTCGCGGGTCATGACGTCGCCGATCGTCTTGCCGATGAGGGGCTGGCCGGCCAGCTTGAGCAGCGCGTCGCGCTCGGTGAAGATCCCGACGAGGCGGCCGCGATCGACGACGAGGACGGCGTCGACGCCCTCGGAGCGCATGGTCTCGATCGCCTCGCTCACGGTCGCGTCGCGCGGGACCATGAGCGGCGCCTGCGACGCGAGCCCCGAGAGCTGGCCGCTGACGAGGCGCGACTCGAAGCGGGTGTGCGGGGCCGGGATGTCGGCGCTCGTGAGCGACGTCCCGCAGCGGGCGCACTCGTCCTCGCCGGCGATGTTCTCGAAGCCGCAGGCCGGGCAGGTCACGCGAGCCCGCTCACTCGGAGTCGTCCGCCGGCGTGCCGTCCGCCTGGACGACCCACGTCTCGCCGCTCTCGAGGAGCTTCTTCAGGCTGCCCTCGCCGCGCTGCTCGACGGCAGCGGCCACCTGGGCCGTCAGCAGCTCGTCGTGGGTCGGCCGCTCGACGTCCCGGAAGACGCCGACCGGGACCGGGAACTCGGGATAGAACATCCGCGACAGCATGAACGCGAGGTACGGGTCCTCGGCGTGCTCGTCGTGGACGAGGATGTCGGCCTCGGTCACGCCGTCCTCGCCGATCTTCACGACCTCCGGCTGGAGGCCGTTGAGGCGGATCCCCTTGTCGCGGTCCTTGCCGAAGATCATCGGCTTGCCGTCCTCCAGGGCGAGCATCCGGTCGTCGCGGACCTCGCGGTCCGTGAACGAGCGCCAGGCGCCGTCGTTGAAGATGTTGCAGTTCTGGAGGACCTCCACGAACGCCGAGCCCTTGTGGTGGCCGGCCCGCTCGAGCGTGTGCTGGAGGTGCTCGGTGTGGGTGTCGACCGAGCGGGCGACGAACGTCGCCTCGGCCGCCAGGGCCACCGACAGCGGCATGATCGGGTGGTCGATCGTGCCGTCGGGCGTCGACTTCGTGCGCTTGCCGAGCTCGGAGGTCGGCGAGGCCTGGCCCTTTGTCAGCCCGTAGATCCGGTTGTTGAACATGACCAGCTTGATGTCGACGTTGCGGCGCATCGAGTGGAGGACGTGGTTGCCGCCGATCGAGAGCGCGTCGCCGTCGCCGGTGATGACCCAGACCATGAGGTCGGGGCGGCTCGCCTTGAGGCCCGTCGCGAGGGTCGGCGCCCGGCCGTGGATCGTGTGGAAGCCGTACGTGTTCATGTAGTACGGCAGGCGGCCGGAGCAGCCGATGCCGCTGATGAAGACGATGTTCTCCTTCGGGTAGCCGAAGTCGGGCATCACCTTCTGGGTCTGGGCGAGGATCGAGTAGTCGCCGCAGCCCGGGCACCAGCGGACCTCCTGGTCCGACACGAAGTCCTTGCGGGTCAGCTTGATCAGCGTCTCCGCGTTCTCGGGGCTGAGCGGCTGGCTGGGTGGTCTCGGTCGTTTCGGTCATCCGATTGGCTCCCCGCGGAGCGCCGCCTCGGCGGCCTCCACGATCTCCGCGATCCGGAAGGGCTTGCCGCGCACCCGGCCGTAGCTCTGGGCGTCGACCAGGAACTTCGCCGCGCACGAGCATCGCGAGCTGGCCGAGGTTGATCTCCGGCACGAGCACCCGCTTGTAGTGCTCGAGGACGTTGCCGAGGTTGCGCGGGAACGGGTTCATGTAGTGCAGGTGGGCGTGGGCGACGCTCTTCCCGTCGGCCTGCATCCGCTCGGCGGCGCTGCGCAGCGACGCCGTACGTGGAGCCCCAGCCGAGGAGCAGCAGGTCGCCCCGTTCCGGCCCGAAGACCGTGAGCTCGGGGATGTCGTCCGCGATGCGGGCGATCTTGGCCTGGCGCAGGAGCTGCATCCGGTGGTGGTTGTCCGGGTCGTAGCTCACGTTGCCCGTGATGTCGGCCTTCTCGAGACCGCCGATGCGGTGCTCCAGGCCGGGTGTCCCGGGGATCGCCCACGGCCGGGCCAGGGTCACCGGGTCGCGGTCGTACGGGTGGAAGCCCTCGGCCAGCGTCCGGTTGGGGACGCTGATGTCGGGCAAGTCGTCCACGCTCGGGATCGGCCACGGCTCGGAGCCGTTGGCCAGGAACGCGTCCGAGAGGTAGACGACCGGGGTCATGAACTTGAGCGCGAGGCGGACCGCTTCGAACGCCATCGTGAAGCAGTCGGCCGGGGTGGCCGGGGCGACGATGGCGACCGGCGAGTCGCTGTTGCGGCCGAACATGACCTGGAGCAGGTCGGCCTGCTCGTTCTTGGTCGGCATGCCGGTGGAGGGGCCGGCCCGCTGGACGTCGACGACGACGAGGGGCAGCTCGACCATCACGGCCAGGCCGAGCGCCTCGCTCTTGAGGGCGATCCCCGGGCCGGACGTGCCGGTCATCCCCAGCGCGCCGCCGTAGCTCGCGCCGATCGCCGCGCCGATCGCCGCGATCTCGTCCTCGGCCTGGAACGTCTTGACCCCGAAGTTCTTGTAGCCCGACAGCTGATGGAGGATGTCCGACGCCGGGGTGATCGGGTACGAGCCGTAGAACAACGCCCGGTCGGCCTTCCGGCCGGCGACGACGAAGCCGAGCGCGGTCGCCTCGTTGCCGGTGATGTTCCGGTAGCGGCCCGGCGGCAGGTGGGCCGGCGCGACGCGGTAGAGGGTATGGAACATCTCGGTCGTCTCGCCGAAGGCGTAGCCCGCCTTGAGCGCCCGCGAGTTGGCCTCGACGATGACCGGCCGGGCCTTGAACCGGTCGGCGATCCAGCGGAGCGTCGGATCCATGCTCCGCTCGTACAGCCAGAACATGATGCCCAGGGCGAAGAAGTTCTTCGTCAGGTCCATCTGCTTGTTCGTCATGTCGAGCCCCTCGAGGGCCCGCGTGTTGAGCGAGGAGATCGGGATCGGGAAGACCGTGTACGAGGACAGCGAGCCGTCGGTCAGCGGGTTGGCGGTGTAGCCGACCTTGGTGAGGTTGTTCGGGGTGAACGCGTCCTCGTTGACGATGAGCGCGCCGCCGGCCGGGCAGGTCGCCGATGTTCGACTTGAGGGCCGCCGGGTTCATCGCGACCAGCACGTCCGGCTGGTCGCCCGGCGTGTGGATGTCGCTGTTGCTGAAGCTCAGCTGGAAGCCGCTGACGCCGGGCAGCGAGCCGGCCGGGGCGCGGATCTCGGCCGGGTAGTCCGGGAACGTGCTGATGTCGTTGCCGAACAGCGCGGCCGTCCGGGTGAACTGGGTCCCGGTGAGCTGCATGCCGTCGCCGGAGTCGCCGGCGAAACGGATCGTTACGCGGTCGAGCTCCTGGGTGGGGAGTTTGCGCTCGGCGGTGGTCACGCCCCTTCGGACTCCTTCATCCGCTGGTGAGGACGGGGCGGCAGGTTGAGGACCTCCTCGGGGAAGGCCTCGGCCAGGTAGCGCAGCACGTCCTGCGGCCGGACGATCCCGTGGAGGATCCCGTCGCCGTCGATGATCGGGACATTGCGGTAGCGACCGGTCTCCATGAGTGCCACCGCGTCCCGGATCGGGTCCTCGAAGTGGAGGACGTGGGGCTCGGCGTTCATGAGCGACTCGACCGGCTGGGCGAGGTCCTCGGTCGTGCCGACGAGCTTGGCGACGATGTCCCGCTCGGTCAGGACGCCACGCAGTCGGCCATCCGCGTCGGCCACGACGACACTATCGCCCGTGCCCGTCTTCTGGATCGCGAGCAGGCAGTCGCGCAGGCTCGTGCCGGGCAGGACGCAGACCGGATCGCGACCCTTGATGGCCTTGATGGGTTCGTCCAGCAGGGTGGGCATCCGGTCCGCGACGGCTCGCGTCCGGGTCGTTTCGTGCACGACCTCAGTGTAGGACCGCGTGCGCAAACACGCGCACCCACGCACACGACGGACGGTGGCGGGAACCCGGTCGCCACGCTCGCAGGCCGGGCCGCGGGACTGCCTGCGGACGGGCTCGGCCCGCTGCTAGGCTCCCGCCCATGGATCGACGGCGCCTGGTGGGCGTCCTGCTCGTCGTGGTGTCGGCCATCGCGTTCGGCTCCGGTGCGCTCTTCGCCAAGCCGGTCTATGCCGTCGGTCTCGACTGGCTGACCCTGCTCGTGTGGCGCTTCGGCATCGGCGCCGCGCTCGCGTGGGGCTGGCTGCTCGCCTCGCCGACCCGCCGGGCGGCCCTGCGCTCCACGTCACGTCGGCTCGCGCTCGCGGCCCTCGGCCTGGGCGCCATCTACACCCTGAACTCGGCGACGTACTTCGCGGCGCTCGAGACCATCCCCGCCTCTCTCGCCTCGCTCATCGTCTACATCTACCCGGTGCTCGTGGCGGTGCTCACGCTGCGCATCGGCCAGCCGCTGACCGGGCGCGGGCCCTGGGTCGCGCTGGCGATCGCGACGGTCGGAGCCGTCCTGGCCGTGGGCGGCGTGGATGCGGGCCACATGCCACCTCTCGGTGGGATCGCCCTGGCCGTGGCGTCGCCGATCATCTACTCGGGCTGGATCGTCCTGTCGGCGCGCCTGGGCGGTGAGCGCCGCGATCGCTCGGGCGACGAGGGCGACGAGGGCGCCGGCGCGGCCGTCGCCAGCGCCCTGATGATGACCTCGACCTGGGGCATCCTGACCAGCCTCGCCATCGTGACCGCCCATCCGATCGCGCCGGCGGCCATCCCGAGCGGCGCCTGGCCCGGGCTCATCGGGATCGGCCTGGTCTCGACGTTCATCGCGATCCAGACGTTCTACGGCGGGGCGCGACGGATCGGGGCAGCGCAGGCCGCGCTCATCAGCACGATCGAGCCGGCGTACACGATCGTCATGGCGGCCATCCTGTTCGGCGAGCGGCTAGGCCCTGTCCAGATCGTCGGCGGGTGCCTGATCATGGGCGCGGTCATCCTCGCCCAGTGGGCGTCGCGGTCCTCCGGGAACCGCGCGCAGCTGCGCCTCGCCGACGAGTAACAAGTCTCCCCGCTCGACGTCTCGGTTCCAGCCCCGGCGAATATCGCGCTTGACATGCGAAAACGGGGCGTACGATGCAGCCGAGGGCGCCCGTGCCCAAGCGGGCGCAGGCGGCGCGTGCCGCGGAGGGACCGAGCCATGACCCCAGCGAATCGACAGGCGCACGGGCGGTGGTCCGCCCTGACCATCGCGATCGTGGCCTTGGCGGTCGCCGCATGCGGGTCCACGAATCCCGAGCCAGCCCCGACCTCGGCCCCGACGTCCGCGCCGCCGAGCGCGGCCGGGAGCCCATCGCAGAGCCCTAGCGCCTCCCCGTCCGCGAGCACATCGCCGAGCGCGTCGGCGTCGCCGTCGGGTGACCTCGGCAAGGTCGTCCTCGATCAGCTCACCGGTTTCGACTTCTTCGGCAAGAGCGTGATCGCCGGCGAGTACGATGCCGCCGCCTCGCGCTACCAGATCAGCGGCACCTTCGACGTCGCGGGCCTGAACAGCCACCAGGTCCTGGAGATCCACGCCCCAGGCCTGGTGCCCCAGGAGACCGTCACCGTGTCCGGCACGACGTACACCCGAGCGGGAGCCGGACCCTGGTTCGCCAAGCCGCCGAGCCTCGATCCGCCCGGCCTGAACGGCTTCCTGCGGACCCTCAAGGCGCTGGAGGACGCCGGCGTCGAGGCGAAGAGCGGCCGGCAGCTCCACCACCTGACCCTGCCGGCCGGGACCACCATGCCTCCCGCGGTGATGGGGCTCACCGACCCCGCGATCACGGGTGCGAACGGCTCGATCGAGGTCTGGGCGGAGGACGACGGCACCCTCGTCGTGCTCGCCGCCCAGGCGACCTGGCAACAGAAGAACGCGGCCGGCGCACTGGTCGACTACGCCATGAAGTTCGAGTTCACGTTCAGTGGCGTCGGCACGTCGTTCACGATCGAGGCGCCCGAGCAGGTGTGGGCGACCTATGCCTCGAAGATCCACCACCTCTCGATCGCCTACCCGACGGACTGGGACGTGTACAAGTCGACGAAGACCAAGACGTTCGAGGAGTTCGACAGCCCGATCTACGCCTTTGCGACCGTCGGGCGATACGCCAGCAAGGGCGCGACGCTGAACGCCCTCGTCCGGTACCTCACGGCGAACAAGCCGAGCTACGTCAGCAAGTACCACGTCGACAAGGTCTCGAGCACCAAGCTGGGCGGCGTCTCGGCACGACAGATGCTCGTCCACGCCACGTACAAGGGCATCAAGCAGTACTGGGTCGTCGTGATCGCCCTGAAGAGTGGCTACTTCTACGAGCTCGACGTGATCGACAAGACGGGCCACGAGGCCGATACCAAGGCGCTGGCGGCGCTGTTCCTCTCGACCGTCGTCCTGAAGTAGGCGGTCGGGCCCGCCGAAACGGTCGGGCAGCGGAGACCGGCCCGGGGCGGCTGCCTCATATCCTGTGCCTGTGCGACTCGACCGCTTCGACAGCGCGGACGCGTTCCTGCGCGCCGCGGGGCCGTTCCTCCGGGCGCGCGAGGCCCACCACTGCCTGATCCTGGGGATCGCCGCCGCGTTGCGCCTGCGGCCGGCCGACTCACCCGAGCCGCCGCCGTACCTGGCCACGGTCCGCGACGGCCGGCGGGTCGTACTCGTCGCGTTCCAGACGCCGCCCTGGCAGATGGTCCTGTCCGAGGTCGACGAGCCCGAGGCGATGGCGCTCATCGTCGGGGATCGGCTGGATTCGCCGCTCGACGGGGTGGGCGGACCGGCCGAACACGTCGGCACCTTCGCGCGGCTCTGGTCCGAGGCCACGGGCATGCCCCACCGGCGCACGATGCGCGAGCGGATCTTCCGCCTGACCCAGGTCGTGCCGCCCCGGCCGGCTCCGGGATCGCTGCGGGTCGCCGGCCCGGCCGACGCGGAGGTCATGGCGGCGTGGCTGGCGGCGTTCGCGGCCGAGGCCCTGGGCGAGATGGTCGGGCCCGACGTCGCCGCGCGCGTGCAGAGCTGGCTCAGCCCGACCGATGGGCGGACGATGGTCTTCTGGGACGACGGCGGGCCCGTCGCGATGGCCGGCCTGTCCGGACCCACGCCGACCGGCATCCGGATCGGTCCGGTCTACACCCCGCCGGAGCGGCGCCGCCGCGGGTACGCGAGCAACCTCGTGGCGGCCGCGAGCCAGCGTGAGCTCGACGCCGGCCGGCGCGCCTGCTTCCTGTTCACGGACCTCGCGAACCCGACCTCGAACCACGTCTACGAGTCGATCGGCTACGAGCCCGTCCGCGACTTCGACCAGTACCGGCTCGGCTGAGCGGCGTCAGTCCGGGAACGCCTCCGGACCGCGCTCGGCGAGCTCCGAGGCCTCCTTGCCGCCGTCCTCGGGCGGCAACCAGGAGTAGGGGTAGGCCGGGTCGTCGAGCTCGGCCGCCTGCTTCGTGAGCTTGAGCGGGTGGAACGTGTCCACCATCACGGCCAGCTCCTCGGTCCGTGCCTTGCCGATCGACGCCTCGGCCGTGCCCGGATGGGGCCCGTGCGGGATGCCCGCCGGATGGACCGTGAACGACGAGATGTCCACCCCGCGCCGGCTCATGAAGTTGCCGGCGACGTAGTAGATGACCTCGTCGCTGTTGATGTTCGAGTGGTTGTACGGCGCGGGGATCGCGAGCGGGTGGTAGTCGAACATCCGCGGCACGAACGAGCAGACGACGAAGTTGCGGGCCTGGAACGTCTGGTGGACCGGCGGTGGCTGGTGGACCCGGCCGGTGATCGGCTCGAAGTCCGCGATGTTGAAGATGTACGGCCAGAGGTAGCCGTCCCAGCCGACCACGTCGAAGGGGTGGTGGCGGTAGTGGTAGGCCGTGAGGCGGTTGCGCATCTTGACGTGGACGACGAACTCGCCCTCGTCGGTCCGCGGCGGCACCTCGTCCGGCACCCGGATGTCGCGCTGGCAGTACGGGGCGTGCTCCAGGAGCTGGCCGTACTCGTTGCGGTAGCGCTTCGGCGGCTCGAGCTCGGACGGGCACTCCAGCCAGAGCATCCGCTGCTCGCTCCCGGCATCGGGGACGAGCCGCCAGGTCGTCCCGATCGGCAGGACGATGTAGTCGCCGGGACCGTAGCGGAGGGGCCCGAAGTTCGTGTCGCACAGGCCCGTGCCCTCGTGCACGAAGAGCATCTCGTCCGCTTCGCCGTTCCGATAGAAGAGCGACTCCGGCATCGCCTCGGCGGGACGCACGATGCCCATCACGATGTCGCTGTTGAAGTAGAGCGGGACGCGGCCGCTGATCGCGTCGCCGCGCGGGGCCACGCCGCCGGTCTTGGTCAGACGATGGCGGTGCGTGCCGTCGTCGGCCTCGACGAGCTTGATCTCGCGGACCGCCTCGACCTTATGGGTCCTGGTCGGCGGCGTCACGTGGTAGAGGAGGCTCGACCGCCCGACGAAGCCCTCGACGCCGAACAGCTCTTCCGCGTACAGGGTCCCGTCCGGCGCGCGGTGCTGGGTGTGGCGCTTGGGCGGGACGTTGCCGCGCGAGACGTAGAACATGGCTGGCCTCCGGTCGTGCAGCGCCCAGTCTAGGGTGCGGGCTCGCGAGCGAAGGCGCCGAGGTGCCGCGGCGCGCTAGCCGCTTCGGCCGCGGGCGTCCACGGGCCACTGCCCTTCCATCCGTCCGGAGCGCGTCACCACGTACGCCTCGAACAGGTCCACGACCGGGCAGATGTGGTTCGGCGCGACCGCCACGACCTCACCCAGATGGGGCGAAGGGGTGCCGGCCGGGATGTGGACCATCCCGTGGTAGTCGGCCAGGCGCTCGATGGTCGCGTCGGGGTACGCCGGCAGGGCCCCGAAGCCTTCCAGGAACGAGGCCCGGTCCTTGGTCAGGGTCTTGGCCCCGGCATCGATGACGACCTGGCCGGGGACGGCGGTGCTGACGACGGTCGCCGCGACGTGCACCGCGAGGCTGTCGGCGGGGATCGACCCGAGGACGACCTGCTGGCGGTCACCGAGAAGGTACGTGCCGGCCCGGATCTCGTTCACCCGGCCGGAAGCCGCGTCGAGCATCGTGGGCGTCGAGCCCGCGCTGACGATCGGTATCGAGAGGCCGGCCGCGGCGAGGGCATCGGCAGCGGCCGTCAGGGTGCGGATCTCGTCGGCCGCCGCTCCGGCGCGCGCGTCGGGGCCCGCGTAGCCGTGACCCGCGTGGCTGAACACGCCCTCGACGACGAGGCCGAGCGCCGTCGCGGCCCGGGCGATCTCGGCGGCGAGCTCCGGCGAGCCGACGCCCGTGCGCCGGTTGCCGGGGTCGATCTCGACCCGGACGCGCAGCGGCCGCGCCGAACCTGCGACCGCGGCGGCCAGCCGTTCCGCGCCGGCCACGGAATCGATGCCCACCGCCAGCTGGCCCGCCTCGTGGACGGCCCGCAGCCTGGCCGCCTTCGGCCCGACGGCCCAGACCGGGTAGGCCAGGAACACGTCCGTGAGACCCGCCGCCACGAGCACCTCCGCCTCGCCGACCGTGCCGACGGTGAGTCCGCTCGCGCCCGACCTCGAGCTGGAGGCGGGCGAGGGCCACGCTCTTGTGGGTCTTGACGTGCGGGCGCAGGCGCACGCCCCGGGCGTCGAGCAGCGCCTGGAGCCGGCGCGCGTTTGCCTCCGCGACGTCGAGATCGAGGACGATGCACGGCGTGTCGAGCCCGGCCGGGATCGGCGGCACGGCGAGCGCGCTCGCCGGCGCTCGGCTCGGCGCTCACGAGGGCCTCGCCACGATCGGCGTCCGGAGCTCGCCCAGCCGCTCGATCGCGCAGGGTCACCGTGTCGCCCGGCGCGAGGTACCGACCGAGGGTCGCGTCCTTCATCTCGAGCAGGCAGCCGGAGCCCACGGTCCCGCTGCCGACCAGGTCGCCGGGCCGGAGGCGCACGTCGGCGGATGCGCGAGCCAGCATGTCGCCGAAGCTGAACTGCGCATCGGCCCACGTTCCCCGGCTGATCGGATGGCTCGTGCCGGCCTCATCGGTCACCTCGGCGGTCATCGTGAGGGCTGGCCCCGTGGCGCCGGGGGCGCGGGTGTCGGCCAGCTCGTCGGGCGTGACGATCCACGGCCCGATCGTGCTCGCGAAGTCCTTGCCCTTCGCCGGCCCGAGGCGGACGGTCGTCTCGTCGCGCTGCAGGTCGCGCGCCGACCAGTCGTCGAGGATGCAGTAGCCGCCGATCGCCTCCTCGGCCCGACCTGGCTCGAGGTCGCGGGCCGGCGTGTCGATGACCGCGCAGACCTCCAGCTCGAAATCGAGCTCCGTGCTGCCGCGCGGTGCCCAGACCGGCTCGTCGGGTGCGCGGATCTCCGACACGTTGGAGAAGTAGAAGACCGGCAGCCGGAACCACGCCTCGGGGATCTCGCCGCCCCGGCGCGACCACATCGTGGCGACGTGGCCCTCGAAGGCGTAGAAGTCGCGCATGCTCGGCGGGCGCAGGACCGGCGGCCCGAACGACAGATCGCGCGGCATCGAGGACGGCATCGTCGTCATCGCCCCGCGGCCGGAAGCCGTCGACGATCTCGCCGAGCGCCGCGATCCGCGCGGCCGGCCGCGAGGTGGTCGTCGAGGGTCGCGATGGGCTGCCGGAACAGGGGCGCGTTGTGGGCACGCTCCGGGTCCTCGGCCAGGAGGCGCCGGCGGGCGACCTCGAGGTCCAGCCACTCCCCGGGGACAGGCACGTCGCGGGCCGGCGGACCGAGGGCCGCGGCGAGGCGCCACGGTGCGCCGGCCGGGGCGTGCCGCTCGCGCACGTGGGCGATCCGCATGAGCCGGAGTCTAGCGGCCGCGACCCCCGCCCCTTCGCTACATCCCGGGCTTCATCACCATGAGCCAGAACAGCACGAGCAGGCCGATCCCACCGATCGCGGCGATCACCTCGGGACGCCGGCTCACGAGGCGCGCGCGGAGCTCGGCGTCGTCGATCGGCTGGGCTTCCTTCTCGCCCACGATCGCGCCGCGCAGCCCGTAGTAGTAGGGCGCCGCGACGATGTACATCGCCACGACCACGACCGCCAGGACGACGTAGGACCCGACGACCCACGACGCCGTCAGCCAACCCACGTTCGCGGCAGCGGCCAGCCCACCGATGCCGAGCAGGATCAGCCCGAGATAGGCGACCTGGACCGCCCGCGACGAGAGTGCCAGCAGGCTGACGATCGTCGAGCGATCCGTCTGGCCGCGGACCCAGAACGAGACCGCCATCGACACGCCGTGCATGGCCAGGAAGATGACAAGCCCGACAAGGTGGGCCAGGACGAACCAGAGGTACACGGATGGGCCTCCGAGCGCTCGTCGTCGGCGAACCCTGGGCCGGTCGCCGAGGACGGGTCAGAGGTTACCGCGCCGGGCCTGCTCGATCTCGATCGCCTCGAAGAGCGCCTTGAAGTTGCCGACGCCGAACCCGCGTGAGCCGTGGCGCTCGATGATCTCGAAGAAGAACGTCGGCCGGTCCTGGATGGGCCGGGTGAAGATCTGGAGGAGGTAGCCCTCCTCGTCCCGGTCGGCCTCGATGCCGAGCTCCTCGAGCGTGTCGCGATCGGCACGCCCACGTCGCCGACCCGGTCGGCCAGCGTCTCGTAGTAGGCGTGGGGCATGCCCAGGAACTCGACCCCGTTCTCGCGGAGCTGCCGGACGGTGCCCGACGATGTCCTCGGTCCGGAGGGCGATGTGCTGGGTCCCGTTGTCCAGGTACTAGTCGAGGAACTCCTGGATCTGGCTCTTCTTCTTGCCCGACGCGGGCTCGTTGATCGGGAACTTGATCCGGCCGTTGCCGTTGGTCATGACCTTCGACATCAGCGCCGAGTAGTCGGTGTGGATGACCTTGTCGTCGTAGTGGATCAGCTGGGCGAAGCCGAACACGTCGCGGTAGTACTCGACGAACTTGTTCATGTCGCCGAGCTCGACGTTGCCGACGCAGTGGTCGATCTCGAGGAGCGACAGACCGCCCGCGGCCGCGGGCCGGCTTCTTGATCCGGCGGTAGCCGGGCGCGAACACGCCGTGGTAGTCGCGCCGGTCGATGAACGAGTGGCGGACCTCGCCGTACGTGCCGACGGCGCTGCGGCGGAGGACGCCATCCTCGCCGCCGTCGAGCTCGACGAACTCCTGCGCGGAACGCGCGCCCCGGGACGTGGTCTCGCGCCATGAGGCGGCGGCATCGTCGACCGAGAACGCGATGTCCTTGACGCCGTCGCCGTGGCGATGGACGTGCTCGGCGATCTCGCCGTCCGGGCTGAGCGCGCCGGTGAGCACGATCGTGATGTCGTTCTGGCGCATCACGTAACTCGAGCGATCGCGGATCCCGGTCTCGAGGCCGGCGTAGGCGACCGGCGTGAAGCCCCACAGCGCGCGGAAGTAGTGCGCGGCCTGGCGGGCGTTGCCGACCCAGAACTCGACGTGGTCGACCCCGTTGAGGGGCAGGTAGTCCTGCGCCTCGGCGTAGGCGTTCTTGTTGACGTGGGCGCCCGACTGGTTCGCGGCGCCCTGCCGGGCGGTCGCGATGCCGGGCTGGCCGGGCTCGACGGCGGGCGCCTTCGCACCCGACGGGCGAACGGTCTGGGTCATGGCCGGAGCCTCCGATGCGGCGCGCCAGTGACGGAGCGCGCGGGAGTGGCAGACGGTGCGACACTTCGCACACGTCGATCTGGGGTCAGTATGGAACGCCCGGGGTGCAGGTCAAGCGGGCGCACCGCGACCGGTCGGCGATCGCTCATCCGCGACCACGCCGCAAGCCGGAGACCCAGCCGTGCCGTCCGCCACGAACGCCTCGCTCGACCCGACCATCGCGTCCATGCTCGACCGCCTGAACGTGGCGACCGCCGGGATGATCGCCCTCCGGGCCGACCTCGAGGCCGGCGAGCCGTGGCCGCTGGCCGAGACGTACGGGCCGGAACCCGAGGCCCACTGGGGGCCGCGCGAGGTCCTCGCCCATTGCGCGGAGATGCTGCCGTACTGGGTCGGCGAGATCGAGCGGATCATCGATGGGCCCGAACCTGCCCGCTACGGCCGCCTCCAGACCGACGAGATCCGGATCGGGCTCATCGAGCGCGACCGGACGCTTCCCCTCCGCGAGCTGCTGGCCCGGATCGAGGACGGGTCGGCCCGCTTCGCGCGCCGCCTGTCCGAGCTGGGCTCGGCCGACCTGGCGCGCCGCGGCCTCCATCCGGTCCGCGGCGAACAGACCATCGAGCAGGTCCTCGAGGTCGTCGTCGTTGGCCACATGGAAGGCCACGTGGACCAGCTGAAGGAGACGCTCGCCGAGCGTTCCTGACCCCAAGGCGGGCGCATCGGAGCACCGCCTCTGGTCCCTCCGGGCGATGGGCTAGGACCATCGACCGGTAGCGTCTCCTGCGCCCTGCGTAGAGGCTGAGCGCGCACCGAATCCTGCCCGGAGGTCCTCGTGGCCAGCGCAGGCGCGCCGCGCCGCCCATGAACACGGTACCCAGCGTCGCGGCACAACCACGCCTCGAACGCGACCGACCGGACGGCGCCCCGGACGAACGGCCTGCTCAGCTCGCCCGATTCGTGCGGATCCTCGTCACCCTCGTCTTCGCGTTCGCGGTGCTCGACGCGGCCATGTTCGTCGCGTTCGGTCCGATCCAGCTCGCCATCGACGTCGGCCTGTTCGCCGGCTTCGGCGCGTGGCTGCTCTTCGCCTGGCGTCGCCTGAAGCCCGGCGACACGCGCCCGGTTCGTGACTCGCCTGGCCATGGGCATCGTCGTGATCATCGTGGCGAACGCGATCCTCCAGCCGCACCTCGTCTCCGTGCTCACCGTGGCGACGATCCTGCCGATCATCGCGGTCCTGC
Organism: uncultured Chloroflexia bacterium; assembly: GCA_963849405.1. Taxonomy (GTDB): domain Bacteria; phylum Chloroflexota; class Limnocylindria; order Limnocylindrales; family CSP1-4; genus C-114. Next base: position 290,626 of record CAWKHG010000003.1, on the reverse strand, counting down.
CCTACCTCGACGACCGCCACATCCGCCGGTTCATCGGGTTCACCTGGATCGTCGGCGTGTTCGTCGCCCTGATGGGCGAGGTCATGCCCTCGGTCTTCGAGCTGCCCGAGGTGACCGCCGCGGGGCTCCGGGTCGTGTCGATGGCGGTCGCCTTCGGCCTGGCCCTGTTCCTGCTCTGGCAGTTCAGCACGCGGCTCAAGGCCACGGCCCGCGAGCTCGGCAGCCTCGCCGACCTCTCGAGCGACCTGGCCCGGACGATGGACCCCCTGCGGATCGGCGACCTCATGGCCCAGCACCTCGCCCTCGCCACGGAGGCCGCCGAGTGCGGGATCTGCTACTGGGACATGCCCAACGACCGCGTGCTCACCTACGGCTACTACCCGCGCGAGCGGCGCGAGGCGGTCGACGAGGCGTACCCGCTGACGGACTACCCGGCGACCCGCCGGCTCCTCGAGGACCAGAGCGAGCTCATGGTCAGCGTGGCCGACGACGCCTGCGACCCCGCCGAGGTGGCGTACCTGCGCTCGATCGACATGGGCTCGATGGTGATGATGCCGCTCATCGCCCGGGGCAAGTCGATCGGCACGATCGAGCTCTACGCGACCGGCGCTCTCCCCTTCGACGAGCGCCGGCTCCGCCTCGCCCGGACGCTCACCGACGAAGCCGCGATGGCCCTCGACAACGCCCGCCTCGTGGAGGAACTGCGCCACCAGGCGTTCCATGACGGCCTGACCGGGCTGGCCAACCGCGGCCTGTTCACGGACCGGGTCGAGCACGCCCTGGCCCGGAGCGCCCGCACCGGCGCATCGGTCGCCGTCCTGTTCCTCGACCTCGACGACTTCAAGACCGTGAACGACCGCTTCGGCCATGCCGGCGGCGACGAGCTGCTGCAGGTGGTCTCGGAGCGGATCGTGGAGGTGCTCCGGCCGGGCGACACGGCGGCCCGCCTCGGCGGCGACGAGTTCGCCGTCCTCATCGAGGACCTGGCCGGCCCCGAGGACGCCCGGTTCATCGCCGATCGCCTGATCGACATGGTCCGCGTCCCGATCCGCATCGGCGACACGGACGCGCTCACGGGGGCGAGCATCGGGATCGCCATCTCGTCGGGCGGCGAAGGCCGGGCCGACGACCTCCTGCGCAACGCGGACTTCGCGATGTACCGGGCCAAGAGCGCCGGCAAGGGCCGCCACGAGCTGTTCCAGGCGCACATGCGCGAGGGGATCGAGGAGCGCACCCAGCTCGAGGCGCTCATCGTCGGCGCGGTCGGTCGGGACGAGCTGCGGCTCCAGTACCAGCCCATCGTGGAGCTCGCCACCCGGGCGATCGTGGGCGTCGAGGCGCTCGTCCGCTGGCATCCGTCCGGCCGGCGGATGCTCATGCCGGGCGACTTCATCTCCCTGGCCGAGGAGACGGGCGAGATCGTCGCCGATCGGCCGGTGGGTCGTCGAGGAGGCCTGCCGCCAGGGCCGGCTGTGGCAGGTCAAGCTGGGCGATCCCGACTTCTCGATCAGCGTCAACCTGTCGGCCCGCCAGTTCCAGCACGGCGGCCTCGTCCCGGAGGTCCTGGCGGCCGTCCGCGACTCCGGCATCGACCCGCGGTCCCTCATCCTCGAGATCACCGAGAGCGTGCTCATGCAGCACACGACCGCCACGATCGACAAGCTCGCCCAGCTCCGGGCCCACGGCATCCGCCTGGCGATCGACGACTTCGGGACGGGCTACTCGTCGCTGTCGTACCTCGACCGGTTCCCGGTCGACAGCCTGAAGATCGACCGGAGCTTCGTCGACGGCTTCGGCGGCGGGCGCGAGGGTCCCGTGCTCGTGCGGGCGATCATCGAGCTCGGCCACGCCCTGGGCCTCGATGTCGTCGCCGAGGGCATCGAGCGCGAGGACCAGGTGGATCCGCTCAGCTCGCTCGGCTGCAAGCTCGGCCAGGGCTACCTCTTCGCCCGGCCCCTGGATGCCGAGAAGCTCGACGCGCTCCTTGCCACGCCACCGGCCGACCAGGAGACCGGGATCGTCGCTCTCCCCGGGCTGACCAGGGAGCGGACGGGCGGTCGAGGAGCGAGCCGGGCGGGCGCGTCTGCCGGCTCCGGCAGCAGCCAGCGCACCCGCCGTTCCGCCGCGGACCGCGCCGGGTAGCCACGCGCTCGACCGGATCGGCTCCGGTCGCGGTTCGCCCGGTCATGGGCCGGTCGGGACTTCCGTAGGGGAGCGCCGCCACCCCTCGAAACGCTCCAATGAGCGCGCCGCACGGCACGCGGGCTGTCCGCACGCCGGCGCGACTATCAACACGAGGTCGTCCGCTTGTCCGCTTCGGGGACGCAGGTCCGCCCATGACATCCCCGGGCGCCCGCCTGGTCGACGCGGTCGCGGCCAGGCTCCAGCGACGCGTCCGGCTCGACGTCACCCGGCTCATCGCGGTGCTCGTGTCCGCCGCAGTGGCGAGCCTCTTCCTGCCGCAACCCGCCTGGGTGGCCCTGGAGAAGGACTGGTTCTGGGCGTTCCTCGTGCTCACGTCGATCTCGATCGTCCTCGAGTTCTTCGCCGTAGAGCTGCCCCACGGCGGCGTGGTCTCGGTCGCGACGATGAGTCACGTCGCCACGATCCTGCTCGTCCCGCCGCCGTTCGCGGCGCTGTCGGTCGGGGCGGCGATCCTCGTCGAGGAGGTCGTCCACCGGCGGCCGCTCCCGCGGATCGCGTTCAACACGGCGAGCTACGTGCTGACGGTCTCGCTGGCGTGCTTCGCGGTCAGTCCGTTCGGCGACCTGCGGGGGCTCGTGGCCGGACGTGAGCACCTCGGGCTGGTCACGGTCGTCGTCGTCGTCTGCCTCGTCTACTACCTCGTCAACGACACCCTGACGAACGCGATCATGGCCATCGCCACGGGCCGGCCGCTGACCTACCTGTTGCGCCAGAACGGCCGGAGCACGTTCCTCGCGGAAGCCGGGGCGGGCATGGTCGGGGTCGTATTCGCCCTGATCTGGATCGTCGAGCCGCTGTGGACGGCGCTCCTCGTGCTGCCCGGAGCGGTCATCACCCGCGCCCTCCAGTACATCCGCCAGCTGGAGCGCGAGACGAGCTCGGCCGTGCGCAGCCTCGCCGAGGTCGTGGACCATCGCGATGCGTCGACCTTCCACCATTCGGAGCGGGTCGCCGTCTACGCCGTCGAGGTGGCCCACGAGCTCGAGCTGGACGAGGGCCTCGTGGGGCTCATCCAGCAGGCCGCCGCGGTCCACGACCTCGGCAAGATCGGGATCCCCGACCGCATCCTGCTCAAGTCCGGACCGCTCACGAGCGAGGAGCGGACGGCGATGTGGCTGCACACGGAGATCGGGGCCCGGATCCTCAGCCAGTTCCATCTCTTCCGGTCAGGCGCCGACATCGTCCTGCACCACCACGAGGCCTTCGACGGCTCGGGCTATCCGGGCCGCCTCGCCGGCGAGCGCGATCCCCCTTGGCGCCCGGGTCGTGGCGGTCGCCGATGCCTTCGACGCGATGACGTCCGACCGGCCGTACCGCGCGGCGCTGTCCGTGGCCGAGGCGATCGACCGGCTGCAGAGCGGTGCCGGCAGGCAATGGGACCCGGTCGTCGTCGACGCGCTGGTCCGCCTCGTCACCACGGGCCACCCGGCCTTCCTCGCCGCCCTCGCGCCGGCCCAGCCGACTGACGGGCACGCGGCCAGCCCGGATCGGCCGGCAGAGCCGGAGCCCAGGCCGATCGAGCGGGACGCCGCATGAGATCGCCCGTGGGTCGCCCCGCCATCACCCGCGACGCGTTCAATGCGCTCTGGCTCGGCCAGACCGTGTCCGCGCTCGGCACGCAGGTCTCGATGGTGGCCTTGCCGCTCATCGCCGTCCTCACCCTGCACGTCGGGCCGTTCGAGCTCGGCGTGCTCGCGGCCCTCGAGACGATCCCCTACCTGATCCTGTCCCTGCCCGCCGGCGCCATCGTCGACCGGGTCGACCATCGGCGAACGATGATCGCGTGCGACATCGGCCGGGCCGTGGCGCTCCTGGCCACGACCGCGGCGATGTTCCTCGGGGTGCTCTCGATCGGCCTGCTGTGCGTCGTCGGGCTCGTGGTCGGATCGCTGAGCGTGTTCTTCACGGTCGCCTATACGAGCTACCTCGCGGCCATCCTGCCGCCCGAGCGGCTGGTCGACGGCAACCAGCGGCTCGAGCTCTCCGAATTGGGGGCCCGCGTCGCCGGGCCGAGCATCGGCGGGGCGCTGATGCAGCTCGCCGGTGGCGCCGCCGCCGCGACCCTGGACGGGCTGTCGTACCTGGTCTCGGCGCTCGCGATCTTCGGGTCCGGCCGGCCGGCCCGGACGGCGCCGGTGACGCAGGAGCACGTCGGTTTCCTCGAGTCGATGGGCGCCGGGCTGCGCCACGTGCTCGGCGACCGGATCCTCCGCGACCTGGCCGGCTCCACCGCGATCTTCAACCTCGGCAGCGGGATGATCCTGGCGGTCGTCGTGCTCTTCGCGACGCGCGAGGTCGGCCTCGACGCCGCCGGCTTCGGCCTGGTGTACGGGCTCGGCAACGTCGGGTTCGTCCTCGGCGCGCTGCTCGTCGGTGTCCTCACGCGCCGCTTCGGCGTCGGCCGGACGTTCGCCTGGTCGTCGGTCGCGAGCGCCGGGGCGATGGTCCTCATCGCCGCCGCCGGGAGCGGCGTGGCGGCCCTGCTGCTGGTGGCCGGTCGCTTCGTGGGCGCCGCCGCCACCCCGATCTACAACGTCGACTCGCTGAGCCTCCGGCAGGCCAGGGTGAGCCACGCGATCATGGGCCGGGTCAACGGCACGTTCCAATTCCTCGAATGGGGCGCGCTGCCGGTCGGCTCGCTGCTCGGCGGGGCCCTCGGGTCCGCGTTCGGTCCCAGGGCGGCCCTCGCGGCGGCCGCGGCCTGCGGGGTGATGAGTGCCATCTGGATCGCCACCTCGCCGGCGCGACGGCTGACCACGCTCGAAGCACCGCTGGGCGTCGGCGAGGCGCCCGCGACCGACCACTCCGACCCGGCGCTCCGGCCGCCGCTCGTCGCGTAGGCACACCGGCCGGCCAGTCGGCTGGCCGAATGGTGCGTCCGGGCACCTGAACGCCCGCAATGGGCCTCGAATGGTACGAATGGGTCATGTGGGCCGTGAGCACGCCACGGGTACCTTCGGAGTCCGGAAGCGGTGTCGCTTCCCGATGCAGTTCCGTCCAGGGCACACCCGTCGCAAGGCGGGGTCGCAAAGCCAGGGATCTCCGGTCACAGGGAGACGGGAGACCGCCCGGCCGCCGGGGCCGTATCGATCAACCAATCTAGAGGTGAGATGTGGACGCGGACCTGGCGCGATTTACCACGGCACCGGCGCCGCAAGGTAGCCGGAGCGATCACCCTGGGGTTAGAGAGAACAGGTACGTCATGAAATTCGCAGTAAAGGCGCAGGCGTTCCGCGTCCTCCTGGCCCTGGGCGCACTCGCCAGCTCGGCTTTGGTCCTAGAGGCCGGCAAGCGCTGGTTCTGAGAGGGTCTGGCCCTCGGGCCGGACACCGCAGCTTCGAGACCGTCGGCTCGTCCGGCGGTCTCGTCGCGTCCGGGGGTTCGCGCCCGGCCCGCGGGTAGGTCTCCCGCGATCCCGCCGGCTCGCCCGACCGCCCCGGACGGCTACACTCGCGGCGCGATGGACATCCCCGATCTCGGTTCGGATCTGGTCAGCGTCGCCATCCGATCCGCGATCGTCTACGTCTTCCTCGTCCTCGCCCTGCGCCTGGGCGGCAAGCGCGAAGTCGGCCAGATGTCGACACCCGACCTCGTCGTGCTGCTCGTGGTCGCCAACGGCGTCCAGAACGCGATGGTCGGCGAGAACACGACCCTCATCGGCGGCGTCGTCGCGTGCGTCGTGATCCTCGCCCTGGCCAAGGGCATCTCGATCGCGACGGTCCGCTCGCCCGCCGTCGCCAAGGCCATCATCGGCGAGCCGCGCATCCTCATCCGCAACGGCGAGGTCATCAAGAGCGCCCTGCTCAAGGAAGACATCACCCACCACGAGCTCATGGCGGCGCTCCGTCAGCACGGGGTCGAGAACCCGGAGGACGTTCGCCTGGCCATCTTCGAGGTCGACGGATCGATCAGCGTCCTGCCGGAGGACCCGGCCGACGGGACAACGGGTGGATCTGCTCAGCGAGTGGCCGGTCGTCTGCCGCGCCGGTCGCGCCGGATCGGGCCGTCGGGCGACAGCGGCGGTGGGGCCGGACCGAGCTAGGCGCCGGACGGCCCGCCGAGCTTCCGCGTCCAGCCCCGCCGCTCAGTCCTCGACCGGCGCCTCGAGCACGTGCGTCTTCAGGAAGTCCCGGATCCGGGTGAACGCGTCGCGCCGGTTCTCGCGGGCCTGCCAGCCGTGGCCCTCGTCGTCGTACCAGTGGACCTCGTGGAACTTGCCCTCGATCTCGAGCGCTTCGATCATCTTCTCGCTCATCAGAGGCACGACCCGCTTGTCCTTGCGGCCGTGGAGGATGAGCAGCGGGGCCTGGATGTGCTCGGCCCGGTACAGCGGCGAGCCGCGCCGGTAGAGCGGCGCCCGGTCGGGATCGTCGGGCCGGCCCATCTGGCGCTGCAGGTCCATCCGGCCGACGCGGTCGCCGTGCCGGTAGCTCTCGGCGATCTCCGAGTCCCCGAAGAGGTCCACGCCCGCCCGCCACATCCCCGGCTCGTCGACGAGCGCACCCAGCACGAGATAGCCGCCGTACGAGCCGCCCCAGACTCCCAGGCGTCCGTCGCACCACGACTGGGCCTGGAGCCAGTGCCCCGCGTCGACCACGTCGTGGACGTCCGCGTGACCCCATTCGTCGGTGTTCGCCTCGCGGAACGCACGCCCGTAGCCGGTCGACCCGCGGAAGTCGATGTCGAGGAACGCAAAGCCCTCGCTGACGAGCAGCTGCTTGAACGGCAGCCATGTCCGGTAGGCCTGGGAGGTCGGTCCGCCGTGGGGGTAGACGATCGCCGGGACCTTCGCGCCGCCGCGCCGCCCGGTCGCCGGTCGGCGGTCGCCAGAGCGTGCCCTCGAGCCGGAGCCCGTCGCGGGCCTCGATCGTCACCCGCTCGCCGGCCGGGAACCGGGCGACTGCCGGCGCTAGCACGGCCGGCAGCGACGAGGTCAGCTGGCGTGGCCGGGCGTCCGCCGAGGCGACCCCGGGAACGGGCAGCAGCCACAGGTCCTGCGGCCGCGTCTCGCTCTCCCCGATGGCCACGATCCACGCCCCGTCGGGCAGCCAGCCGACGGTCCGCCAGACGCCCGGCCAGGGCTGGGCGGCCGTCGTGGCCGGTGCCGGCGGCGGCAGGCCCTTGACGGAGCGCGGTCGCGCGGCCCCGTCGAGCGGGCTCACGACGATGTCCACGAGGCCGTCGTGGATCAGGGGATGGGCGATCAGGTGACCGTCCGGCGAGGGATGCGCCTCGAGGCCGTAGAGCGCCCCCGGCTCGCCGTGCTCCTGGTTCCCGGCGGTGACCGGCCGGCGCGACCGCAGGTCCGCGTCGAGGTGGACGACCTGGAACCAGCCGTCCGCGTCCGAGATGAACACCAGGCCGCCGTCGGGCAGCCAGCGCACACCGCACTCCCAATCGCTTGCGTCGCCGATCCTCCGCTCGGTGCCGTCGGCGATCGTCACGACCGAGATCCGGGACGCGTGGCGGATCGTCTCCTCGCGCTCGCCCACGATCGCCAGACGGGTCCCGTCAGGCGACCACGCGTACTCGTCGACGTCGAGGCCGATCGGCGTGATCGCGCGCGGCCGTTCCGGCCGGGGCGTGGCCGCCGGCCGGCCGCGGCGCGGCACGGGCGCGTCCACGACCCACACCTGGGCCCAGCCGCGGCGCCGCGAGATGAACGACACACGCCTGCCGTCGGGCGACCAGCGCGGGGCCGATTTGCCGGCCGGGTGATGGCCGAGCGTCACGAGCCGGCCGCCGTCCGCCATCCACGATCGAGATCGCCCCGTCGCGGACGAAGGCCAGCCGCCGCCCGTCGGGCGACCATTGCGGATCCGAGACGTTCTTCTCGGACGCCGTGACCTGGGTCGCCGGTCCCCCGCGGACCGGCTGCGTGAAGAGCTGGCGTCCGCCGGCGTATTCCAGCGTGTACGCGACGACCCGGCCGCGCGGGTCGAGCCGGAACTCGCGCGGCGCCTCGGTCCCCACGATGTGCTCGATCGAGAGGGCATCGACCGGCCGGGCCGCCGGTGTCGCCTTGGCTGAGCCGGCCGCGGCCTCGTCGGGCGCTTTCGTCACGCGCGCTCCCCGGCCGGCGGCCACGCGACGCGCGCGCACCACGGACCGACCATCGCGAGGTGGGCCCGGACGTGGCCGTGGAGGTCCTCGTAGGCCCAGCTCCAGCCTTCCGGATCGCGGAGATCGGCGGGCGGCAGCGCCCGGATGGCGGCCTCGAGGCGGCGCCGGCCGTTCTCGAACCGCTCCAGGGCCGCCGTCCGCGACAGGTGGCGATCGCGCGCCGCCGCGCGAGCGTTCCAGGCGTCGATGCCGTCCGGTCCGGGTCGCCAGCCGCCCTCGGCGCCGGATGCGCGTCGAGCGCGTCGGCGCGCCTCCTCGAACCAGGCCGCCAGGTGCGCGACGTGGTCCTTCAGCGTCCATCCGGGGGTGACGTCGCTCGAGCTCCCACGCGTCGAGCGGCAGCGCCCGGACGAGCCCGTCGAACTGGCGCAGGATCGCGCCCTCGGCCGCCCAGAAGCGCTCGATCGGGCCGTCCGCGTCCGTGAGCACGTACTCGCCGTCGACCGCGAACGGGTCGCCCTCGATCTGCCGGGCGCGGAGCTGGTCGGCCCACGGCTCCAGGACCCCGAGGTGGTCGAGCACGTGACCGTGGAGCACGAGATACACCCAGCCCCAGGCGGCGTCGGAGCGGATGGTCGCGAGCGACAGGCGGCGGACGAGCGCCACGAGGCGTTCGTGCGAGTCGTCCAGGCGCGCCCGCAACTCGGGCGGGTCGATGCCGGCCCAGGCTGGACGCTGCTGCTCGTTGAACCGGTCGAAATCGCCCCCGTCGAAGTCCTCGTCGGTCGGCCAGATCCCGGTCGCGAGCGCCTTCTCGACATACTCGACGCCCACCTCTTCCCAGGCGGCGATGTGGGCGACGTGATCGAGGTAGCGACCAGTCCGGGCCGCCGGCATCTGACGGGGCGGCGCCGGGCAGGCGCCACGCGGCGTCATCGAGGCCGGCCCAGCGTCGCCTCGAGGCGGTCGCGGAGGGCGGCCTCGTCGGCCCAGAAGTCGCGCTCGGGCGCCCGCAGGTCGAGGGCCCGGATCTCGGCGAGCGGCGCCCGGCGCAGGTCGATCTCGGCGGTGGCGGCGGGCGCGTCCCGGAGGTCCGACACGCCGGGCGGAGCGTCATCCGCCCTTGCTGTCGCGGGCGACGGTCGCCTCGAGCTCCTCGCCGAGCTCGACGGTCCGGCGGTAGGCGGCCCAGACGGCCTCCGAGAGGACCGTCCGCAGCCGGCCCGATTCGAGCTCGTGCAGCGCCGCGGCCGACGTCCCACCGGGCGAGGTCACCATGTTCCGGAGCACGGCCGGGTGGTCGCCGACTGGCCTTGGCGAAGGCGGTGCTGCCCTCGAGCGTCTCGACGACGATGTCGTGGGCGACGTGGCGCGGGAAGCCGAGGTGGACGGCCGCGTCGATGAGCGCCTCCATGACCAGGAAGACGTAGGTCGGACCGGTCCCGCTCACGGCGGTCGCCATCGCCACGAACCGCTCGTCGTCGACCTCGATCTCGTGGCCGAGCGCGTGCAGCAGGGCGCTCGCCTGGGCGCGCTGCTCCGCGGTCGTGCTCGGGCGTCGCGTACCAGACGGTCATCCCGCGACCCAGGCGGGCCGGCGTGTTCGGCATGCTCCGGACGATCTGCTTGTGGCCGAGGAAGCCGATGAGGGCGGCGGTCGTGGCGCCCGCGATGACCGAGAGGACGAGCTGGCCGCTCTTCAGCTTCGGGCCGATCTCGCGGCCGACCCGGGCGAGCATCTGGGGCTTGATCGCGAGGAGGATCACGTCGGCGCCGGCGACGGCATCGGCGTTCGAGGCGGTCGTCCGGATCCCGTACTAGCTGCTCGAGCTCCGCCCGACGCTCGGCGCGCGGATGGCTGGCGACGACCTGGGCCGGCTTGACGAGGGCGCCGCGGAGCAGGCCGGCGATCATCGCCTCGGCCATGACGCCGGAGCCCACGGTCGCGATCGTTCGCTTCGAGAGGGGGGACATGGCCGCGAGTATACCGGCGGCCCTCAGGCCTCCGGCGCCGGCTCCGGCGACGGTCGCCCGCCCAGGAGGAAGAACCGGGCCGTGGAGGTGACCGCGGGTCGCCTCGAAGCCGGCGGCGACGAGAGCGGCCTCGAGCTCCTCCGGCGCATAGAAGACCTTGGGGATCGTGAACGTGCGCCCGTCGGCGAGCTTCCGCTCCACCGTGGTCACGTCCGGCCCCGGCCGGTGGTCGATCGCCGAAGAGGACGGATCGTGGCGCGAGTCGATGAACGCGATCCGGCCGCCAGGCACGAGCCAGCGCCGGGCGAGGGCCAGGAACGCTCCGAGGCGCGGGCGCGGAACGTGGCTGAGCCAGAAGCCCATGAAGAGCGCCGTCGGCGCGCGAATTCCGGCTCGGCCCACGCGTCGCGGACATGGAGATGCGCCCGCAGGTCGTGGGCGACCAGGCGCTGGCGGGCGAGCTCGAGGGGCGCCTCGGCCGCGTCGTAGCACCACAGCTCGCCACGGCCGGCGAGGAGCGGCGACCACCAGCCCGTGCCGGTCGCCAGCTCGACGATCCGCCCGCCGAGTCGGAGCTCGTCGAGCCAGCGGCCGGCCGTGTCGAGGTCGGAGCGCCAGGCCATGTCGTCGATCGGGCCGTGGCTGTATCGGCCGCGACGCAGGTACCAGTCGTCGTACTCGCCGGCGCGGCCTCGTAGTAGGCGACCATCGCCGGGTCCAGGTCCCCGTCGGCGGGCGGCGCCGGCGCCTCCGCCGGCGCCTCGGCCACGGCGACCGTGCCGCCTCCCCCGCCCGAGGCCTCTTGGCAGCGGCGGCGCGCTCGGCCAGCGCGTCCCGTAACCGGAACCGCAGGAAGGGGTTCTCGCCGGCCCGGCCCAGGCAGTCGGGGCAGAGCTGGGCCCAGCCTTCCAGGTCGTCCGGCCCGCGCGTGGCGTGCGCGGCACCGCACCACAGGCACGTGAACGACGCGAGGAAGGGCATCGACGGCCGGATCAGACCGGGATCGGCTCCCAGCTCATCGGCGGCGACACGTCGACGAACCGGTCGGGATCGAAGATCTCGGCGAGCAGGGAGATCCCGTCGATCACCCGCGGACCCGGCCGGTTGAAGAAGGCCGATCCGTCGAGAGCGATCACGTTCTGGCGCTGGACGGCCATCAGCTCGCTCCAGAACGCCGGCCGGGGCATCCGGGCGAAGCGCCTTCTTGGTCTCATCGAGTCCGTAGCCGCAGGGCAGGAGCAGGAGCATGTCCGGCTCCACCGCCCGGATCGACGACCACGTCGTGCGGACCGACTTCTCGCCGTCCTGGCCGAGGAGATCCCAGCCGCCGGCCCGCCGGATCTGCTCGGGGACCCAGTGGCCGACGACCATGGGCGGATCGAGCCACTCGAGGCCGACGACGCGGAGGGGCTGATGCCCGGCGTTGCGGCTCTTCGCGACCTTCTGCTCGATCCGGCCGAGGCGGCCCCGGAGGCGGCTGAGCAGGCCGAGCGCCTTGTTCTCCGTCTCGGTCATCGCGCCGATCGTCGAGATCGTGTTGAAGATCCCTTCCAGGCTCGACGGCTCGAGCGTGAGCACACTGATGGCCGGGTCGATCTCGCGGGCGATCTCCGCGACCGACGCCCCGCTCGGCGCGCAGACGGCGCACAGGGCCTGGGTGATGATCAGGTCCGGCTTCGCCTTGCGGAGGGCCTCCTCGTCGACCGCGAAGACGGGGCTGCCCGACCCGGCGGCCGCGGCGACGCGGCGATGGATCGTGGCGTCCGATGCGCCCTGCAGGTCCACGACCGGCCGGGTGATGACCGGCTTGCCGACGGCCTCGGCCGGGTAGTCGCATTCGTGCGTGACGCCGACGAGCTGGCGGCTCAGGCCGAGGGCGCACACGATCTCCGTCGCCGACGGGACGAGCGAGACGATCCTCATGGGCTGAGTCTAGCCGCGCGGGCTCATCGCCCCCGTATCGGGCCGCCTCGTGGCGGTCGAGCCGCCGGCTGGCGGCCGAACGGCGCGGTCAGCGCCGGCGCCTCGACGTCAGCGCGGCTTCTCGGCGTCGACGGACGTCCGGGCGGCGCCGCGGTCGTTGAACCACGTCGCGTCGATCGCGGCGTACTTCACCCACTCGGCCGGCAGCGACTCCTCGGGGAAGATCGCGTTCACCGGGCATTCGGGCTCGCAGGCGCCGCAGTCGATGCACTCGTTGGGGTCGATGAACAGCTTGCGGTCGACGCCCTCTTCGTAATGGATGCAGTCGACGGGGCACACCGAGACGCACGAGATGTCGAGCACATCGATGCACGGCTCGGCGATGACGTAGGCCATTCGTGATCTCCTGTACCTCGACCCGGCTCGCCGGGTCCAGCTCTCGCGCCTCGTGGCATCCGACCCGCAGCCCGGACGCGGCCGCAGCGTACCACCCGAGCGCATCGCGCCGCGTGCCGGAGGCCGCGCCGGATCCCGCAGCGTGGCGGGCGCCCGCGCTCAGGGCGCGATGAACCGCACGGCCACCTGCATGCCCCTCGCCCAATGCCCGGGGATGTGGCAGCCCACGATCAGTGCCGGCGTCACGGCTCGCCGGCACCGTCCAGAGCGCGTCGACCCGCTGGCCCGAGGTGACGACGACGCGCAGGCCCGCCCGGTCGAGTGGCACGTTCACGACCGGGGTCGGTCCCGGCGGTGCACCTGCGACCGCGGCCTCGGCCGCCTCCCAGGCATCCTGGGTCGTGGCGTCGCCGATCACGACCTCATGGACGTCGAGCCCCGCATTGATGATGTGGAACAGGACGGTCTCGCCCGGCACGAGGTCGACCGTCGAGGGGTCGTAGGTGTACTCGCGGGCGATGATGTTGACCTCGCGCGGTCGGTCGACGGTCCCGGGGACGGGGAGGGGCGTCGGACCCGGCGGAGCGGCGGCACAACCGGCCAGGGCGCCGAGCCCGAACACGACCCCGGCGATGGCAGCGACCAGGGGCGGCAGGGATCGACGTCGAGGGGGCACGCGGCGAGTCTACGAGAGCGACGTCCCGCGGCTCGACTCGCGTCTTGACACTGGCGCCCCGACGCCGCAGAGTGCCGCCACCCCGTCCCAGACCGAGGTAGTGCGTGACCGTCCCGACGGAGATTCCCGGCCCCGCGACGACCGCCGCGGCCTCCTCGCGCACGGGTCCCGCCGCCGAGCCCGCCGTCCGGCTCGAGCGCGTCACGAAACGGTTCGGGGACGTCGCGGCCGTCGACGGGATCGACCTCGACGTGCGCGACGGCGAGTTCTTCTCCATGCTCGGCCCGTCGGGTTCGGGCAAGACCACGATGCTGCGGATGATCGCCGGCTTCGAGCTCCCGACCGAGGGCCGGATCCTGCTCCACGGCCGCGACGTGACGGGCCTCGCGCCGTTCGAGCGCGACGTCAACACCGTCTTCCAGGACTACGCGCTGTTCCCGCACATGACGGTCGCCCAGAACGTCGAGTACGGCCTCATGGTCAAGAAGGTGCCTCGAGCGGAACGGCGGACGCGCGTGGCCGAAGCCCTGCGCATGGTCCGCCTGGAGGGGTTCGACGCGCGCAAGCCCTCGCAGCTCTCCGGCGGCCAGCGCCAGCGGGTCGCCCTCGCCCGCGCGCTCGTGAACCGGCCCCGCGTCCTGCTCCTCGACGAGCCGCTCGGCGCCCTCGACCTCAAGCTCCGCGAGGAGATGCAGATCGAGCTCAAGGCGATCCAGACCGAGGTCGGCATCACGTTCATCTACGTGACCCACGACCAGGAGGAGGCGCTGACCATGAGCGACCGCCTGGCGGTGTTCAACCGCGGCCGGATCGAGCAGGTCGGCAGCCCGGCCGACGTGTACGAGCGACCCGCGACCGCATTCGTGGCCGGCTTCGTCGGCACGTCGAACCTGCTGCGTGGCGAGGCGGCCCGGGCGATCGTCGGCACCGACGGCACGTTCACGGTCCGCCCCGAGAAGATCCAGATGGGCGAGCCCGGCTCCCCGGTCGGGGCCGACGAGTCGTCGGCGGCCGGCCACATCCGCAGCGTCGTCTACCTCGGCCCCGATACCCGCTACATCGTCGCCCTGGACGCGGGCGGTGAGCTCGTCGTCACCCGCCAGAACCTGGCGACCTCCTCCATGGAGGCGCTGGCACAACAAGGCAAGGCTGTCCGGCTCACGTGGAAGCGGCAGCACAACTTCCCCGTCTCGGATTGACGGAGGAACGGAGGAGGAGCATGCGTACACGTTCCCTGTTCGCGACGCTGGCCGTGGCCGGCCTCGTCGCCTCGGCCTGTTCGAGCGCGGCGACGCCGAGCCCCGCCCCGCCGACCGCGGCACCGGCCACCGCCTCCCCGGCGGCGACCGCGTCGGCCGCTGCCAGCCCATCGGCCCCGGCGAGCCCGGCCGGCCCGAGCCTGCCGACCTCCGTGGGCGCCGGCGAGGGCGAGCTCAACATCATCATCTGGGACGGCTACGCCCAGGACGGCACGGTCGAGAAGAAGTACGACTGGGTCCATCCGTTCGAGACGGCGACCGGCTGCAAGGTCAACGCCAAGCCGGGCGACACCTCGGATGAGATGGTCACCCTCATGCGCCAGGGCGGCGGCACCGTCTACGACGGCGTGTCGGCCTCGGGCGACGCCTCCAACCGGCTCATCGCCAACGGCGATGTCGCGCCGATCAACCCCGACCTGATCCCCGACTGGAAGGACATCGCACCGTTCCTCCAGTCGCCGCCCCACAACACGGTCAACGGCGTCCATTACGGCGTGTCGCACGGCTGGGGCGGCAACGAGCTGATGTACCGGACCGACCTCATCACGCCGGCTCCCACGAGCTGGGACTCGGTCTTCGACACCACCAAGATGGGTGCCTACAAGGGCAAGGTCACCGACTACGACAGCCCGATCTACATCGCCGATGCCGCGCTCTACCTCAAGGCCCACAAGCCCGACCTCGGCATCACCGACGTCTACGAGCTGACCCAGCCGCAGCTCGACGCGGCCGTGCAGCTGCTCAAGGATCAGCACGCGTTCGTCGGGAAGTACTGGGGCACCTACACCGACAACATCGACTTCTTCACGAACAACACGACGACGATCGGGACGACCTGGCCGTACCAGGTCAACTACCTGAAGAGCCAGAAGATCAAGGTCGAGGGCGTGGTGCCGACCGAGGGGATGACCGGCTGGGCGGACACCTGGATGATGTCGGCCCACGCGAAGCATCCCAACTGCATGTACAAGTGGATGGCCTGGATGGTCACCCCGAACGTGCAGGCCCAGGTCGCCGAGTCCTTCGGTGAATCCCCGGCCAACCCCAAGGCCTGCGAGTTCCTGGACAAGCCGGGCGGCGTCGGGCCGTACGCGCTGGCCAACTTCTGCACCGCGTACCGCGTGAACGACAAGTCGTTCTACGACGCGATCGCGTTCTGGAAGACACCCCAGGCGGACTGCGGCGACAGTCGTGGCAAGACCTGCATCGACTACTCGGTCTGGACCCAGAAATGGACCGAGATCCGGGGCTGAGGTAGGGAGGCCGATCGGGCCGGGGCTCGCGTCCCGGCCCGATCCTTCTCACCGCTCACGATGACGACGCGTAGCAGCGGCGGTCTTTTCCGGCGCGCCCAGGCTTCGCTCTGGCGGCACAAGCGTCGTCCAGCTGCCTGCTCCTCCTCGCGCCGCCGGTCGGCTGGTTCGGGGTGGTCTACCTCGGCTCGCTGGCGATCCTGCTGCTGAGCGCGTTCTGGTATCTCGACCCGGCCACGTCGGCCGTCCGGCACGACTTCAGCCTCCAGAACTTCCAGCTCATCGCCTCCGAGCCGGTCTACCGGGACATCGCCCTTCGGACGATCCTCGTCGCCGCCATCGTCACGGTCGTCGACATCCTCATCGCGTTCCCGATCGCGTACTACATGGCCCGCGATCGCGTCGAACCGGGTCCGCGCGCTCATCTTCGTCCTGGTGCTCCTGCCGCTCTGGGCGAGCTACCTCGTCAAGATCTACGCCTGGAAGATCATCCTCGCCCAGGGCGGGCCGCTGGAGTGGTTCTTCGGGCTGTTCGGCCAGGCCGGCCTCAACCCGGGGCAGTCGGATGGCGGGATGGTCATCGCGTTCTGCTATCTCTGGCTGCCGTACATGATCCTGCCGATCTACGCGGGCCTCGAGCGGATCCCCGCATCCGTGCTCGAGGCGTCGTCCGACCTCGGCGGCCGTGGCTGGATGACGTTCCGACGGGTGGTGCTCCCGCTGGCCCTGCCGGCGGTGGCCGCGGGCTCGATCTTCACGTTCTCCCTGACCCTGGGCGACTACGTGACGCCGACAGCTCATCGCCAACACCAAGTTCATCGGCAACGTCGTCTTCGACAACCAGGGCGTGGCGAACAACGTCCCGTTCGCGGCCGCGTACGCACTCGTCCCGATCGCGATCATGGCCATCTACCTGCTCGGGGCGCGCCGGCTCGGCGCGTTCGAATCGCTGTGACCCCGCGCCTGGGCCGGATCGCCATCCGCCTCGCGACGCTCGGCGTCCTCGCGTTCCTGTACCTGCCCATCGCGATCATCGCGCTGTATGCGTTCAACGAGTCACGGGCGCAGACCTGGCCCATCGAGAGCTTCACGACGGACTGGTTCGGCGTCGCCTTCGAGAACGAGGACCTGCGGGACGCGCTCGGGCTGTCGATCCAGGTCGGCCTGCTCGCGCACCCTGGTCGCCATCGTGCTCGGCACCCTGGCCGCCCTGGCCCTGCACCGGTTCAAGTTCTTCGGCCGGGACACGATCTCGTTCCTGTTCGTGCTGCCGATCGCCCTGCCGGGGATCGTGACCGGCATGGCCCTCAGCGCCAGCATCGATGCATCGGGCATCGGCTTCTCGGCGTTCACGATCGCCGTCGGACACGCGACGTTCTGCATCGTCGTCGTGTTCAACAACGTCATCGCCCGGCTGCGCCGATCGTCGCGCTCGATCGAGGAGGCGTCGATGGACCTCGGCGCCGACGCCTGGACGACGTTCCGCTACGTGACGTTCCCGATGGTCCGCACGGCGCTCCTCGCCGGCGGACTCCTTGCGTTCGCCCTGTCGTTCGACGAAGTCGTGGTCACCCGGTTCACGGCCGGCACGGACTCGACGCTGCCGATCTGGATCTTCACGACGCTCTTCAAGCCGACCCAGCGGCCGATCGTGAACGTCGCGGCCCTCCTGGTCATCGTCATCTCGATCGTGCCGGTCTACCTGGCCCAGCGGCTGAGCTCCGACACGACCGGCGTCACCAGTCGCTGAGGCGGGCGCGCGGGGTTCAGTCCCAGTGTTTGCCGGCGAGGTCCTCGGACCCGTCCCATCGCTTGCCACCCGGGTCGACGCCGAGCGCCCAGCGCTTGCCCTCGATCGACCAGCCCGCCGGCGCATCGCCGGCCGAGGACGCGCCGGTTCGCGGGGCGCCGCCGAAGCCGTCCGGCGCCGACGATGCCGCGAACGCCGCCAGCCAGATCAACGCGACGACCAGCACCGATCGAAGTCGCGGCATGGGGCACCTCTCGTGTGCCCCTGGCGGGTCCCGTACCCCTGGTCGGGTCGGTCGTCCTCGCCCGGAGAGTCTCCCCCAGCGCGCTTAGCTGCGACTTACCTGGGTCGGCGCGACATGCCTACATCGATGGCTTGTAGCCCGGCGCCAGGATCCGCTCGGGGTCGTCCTTGAAGTCGAGGAGGCAGCCCCGGCCGCAGAAGTAGTACGTCTTGCCCTTGTATTCCCACGTCAGCGCGGGCGGGGTCGTCTCGACCTCGACCTTCATGCCGCAGACGGGATCCTCGACGATGGTCATGGGCGCACCTCGGTGGGTCCGTGGGGAGTACTCCCCGGGAGTATACGGCGGGCTCGGGGATCGGTGCGGACGCAGCCTTGTTGCGCGTTACCATCTGCCGATGGAAGAGACGACCGGGGCGGATCCACGCACAGCGCTCGAGGCCGAGCGCGCCCGGCTGCGCGAGGAGCTCGCCTCGACCATCGAGGCGCCGGGCCAGATGACCTACGGGTCGCAGGCTGCGGCGGCCACCCACGTGTTCGAGCAGCAGCGCGACCTGGCCTTGCGCGATCGGGCCATCGCCCAGCTCGCCCTTGTCGAAGCTGCCCTCGCGCGCATCGAGGCAGGCACGTTCGGCAAGTGCACGCGCTGCGGGAAGCCGATCGCCGCGGAGCGCCTCGAGGCCCTGCCGTGGGCCGAGCACTGCATCGACTGCGCCCGGCTCATCGCCCAGGGCAAGGGCTGATCGCCCGGCCGTGACCGCTCCCGCCCGGGACCCGAGCGTCCCCGACTTCGCGGGCCTCGTCGGGCTCGAACGGATCCGGGCCGCGGCCGAGACGCTCCGCGGCGTGACCGTCCGGACGCCCCTCGTGCCGTTCGGGGCGCCGGATCAGCGGCACTACCTCAAGGCCGAGTCGCTCCAGCCCATCGGCGCGTTCAAGCTGCGCGGGGCGTACGTCGCGGTCGCTTCCCTCTCACGGGCCGAACGGGCCCGGGGCGTCATCACGTACTCGTCGGGCAACCATGCCCAGGGTGTCGCGCGGGCCGCCCGCCTCCTGGGCGCTCCGGCCGTGGTCGTGATGCCGTCGGACGCGCCGGCACTCAAGGCCCGGAGGGTCGCCGCGGACGGCGCCGAGGTCGTGGTCGTCGGCACCGCGAGCGAGGAACGACGGGCGGTCGCCGAGCGGATCGCCGCCGAGCGCGGCCTGCACGTGATCCCGCCGTACGACGACGACCGGATCATCGCCGGCCAGGGGACGTGCGGGCTCGAGATCGTCGAGGACCTGCCCGACGTCGCGGCCGTTCTCGTGCCGATCGGCGGGGGCGGCCTCATCTCGGGGGTCGCGGCAGCCATCCGAGCCATCCGACCGGCGACCCGGATCATCGGCGTGGAGCCCGAGCTCGCCGCCGACGCGCGCGACTCGCTCCTGGCGCGGCCGGATCGTGGAGTGGCCGGCCGAGCAGGTGAGCCGGACGATCGCGGACGGGACGCGAACGCAGGCCGTGGGACGCCGGACGTTCGCCCACATCGCCGCACCTCGTCGACCGGATCGTGACCGTCTCGGAGGACGAGATCGCCGCGGCCGTGCGCCTGGCCGCCGAGGAGTCGCGCCTCGTCGTGGAGCCGTCGGGTGCCCTGTCGATCGCCGCGCTGCGCTTCCGTGCGGTCGAGGCGGGCCTGCCGATGCCGACGGCCCGGTCGTCGCGATCGTGAGCGGCGGCAATGTCGACCCCGATCGCTACCGGACCTACCTCGAGGCACCGATCCCCGGCTGACGGCCGGTGGGCTACTCCGCGCGCGGGTCGTCTGCCGAGACCGCCGCCCGCTCGCGGGCGAGCCGTTCGGCGAGGGCCACCTCGCGGACGCGGATGTCGGCCATCGCGGCATCGGCCTGGCTTTCCCGGCGCACGGCGTTCCGCTCATCCGAGCGCATCCAGCCCGCCACCACGAGCACGATCGCGGCCACGAAGACGAGGTCGCCCACGATCCACATCAGGCCGCCGGCCAGCCGCTGGTCGTCGAGCGGCGGCGGACCCCAGCTCGAGCCCGAGGTTCGCGTAGCGCGCGTACAGCGGGGCGGACGCGCTGTAGATCGCCAGGGCGAGGAACGTGTTCTGGGGCATCTGGAGGAACAGGTACATCGCCCGGACCGGGTGGGGCATCCGCCAGGGCGCCGGGTCGAGGGCCACGGCCGGCCACCAGAAGAGCAGACCCGCGCCGAGATAGAGCAGGTGCTCGAGGTCGTGGATGAACGGCTCCTCGAGCGACCGCTCGAACAGCGGCGAGAAGTGGGTGCCCCACATGACCGCCGCGAAGAGCATCCACGAGACGACCGGGAACGCGAGGACGCGCAGGACCCGCGAATGGAGCACGGGCAGGATGAACCGCCGCCGGAAGTCGGGCCGGGCGACGCGGAGGAGGAGCGTGATCGGCGCGCCCAGGGCCAGCAGCGGCGAGGCGACCAGCGTCAGCAGCACGTGCTGGAGCATGTGGACCGAGAACAGGGTCGTGTCGTAGCGCTCGATGATCGACTGGAGGGCGATCTCGATGGCGGCCAGGCCGGCCAGGAACGCCGACGATCCGGACGCGGGGCACGGGATGGGCCGGATGGGCCGCGTCCACGTGCCGCACGGCCCACAGATAGGCGGCCGCGAGGAGCAGGAGGGGGATCGCGACCAGCGGGTCGAACGACCAGTCGAACAGGATGTCCGACGGCACCGGCGGCACAAGGGCGTCCGCCCCGTGCGCGAGGACCGCCGACGGGGCGATCCCCCACACGACGGCGGCCAGCGCGACCAACGCGGCGGAGCGCGCGCCAAGGCGGATCCCGAGGGCGAACGAGCGGATGCGGACGAGGGGTCTCACCGGGGTGGCCATCGTGCCACGGAACGCCGCCTGACGGTCACCGATGCGGCCTCGTCCGGGTATCATGGGCGCGGTCTTGCCCCGTGGGCGGGACCACGCAGCCGACCCTGCCGGAAGAGCGCCGCGTCCCGGGCGCCCGCCGGCGCTCGACCGTTCGAGGATCCCGATGCCCCTGACGAGGAAGACGCCGCCGCGCCTCGTGTCGCTGGTGCTGCCGTTGGTGGCGCTCCTGTTGGCCGCCGGCTGCGCGTTCTATCCGCCCCAGGACGTCACCACCCAGGGCAAGGCGACCCGCGACCTCTACGACATCGTCTTCATCCTCGCCGCGGCGATCTTCCTGGCGGTCGAAGGCGCGATCATCTGGATCGTCGTGCGCTACCGGCGCAAGCCGACCGACACGGAGCTGCCCTCCCAGTTCCACGGCAACAACCTCATCGAGATCATCTGGACGGTCATCCCGACCGTCATCGTCCTGTACCTGTTCGTGATCTCGTGGCAGACGCTCAACACGGTCGAGGCGAAGGCCGCCGACCCGGCCGTCCGGGTCACCGCCCAGGCCGAGCGGTTCGCCTGGAGCTTCGTGTACCGCGACGCGAGCGACAAGCCGCTCGTCCTGGGCCCCGACGGCAAGGAATTCCTGTTCTTCGGGACGATGAAGGCCGCCGCCGGGCGTCCCGGTCCAGGTGACGCTGTTCAGCAAGGACGTCATCCACGCGTTCTACGTCCCGAAGTTCCTGTTCAAGCGCGACGTCGTGCCCAACCAGAAGAACGAGTTCGACTTCACGATCGACCCGGGCGACGCCGGCCAGACGTTCAGCGGCCAGTGCGCCGAGCTGTGCGGCATCGGCCACGGCGGGATGACCTTCCAGGTGCAGACCCTGGCCAGCCTCCCGGCGTTCCAGGCCTGGCTGCAGGCATCGATCACCTGTCACTGCGACGCGCCCGTGGGCGGGAGCGCGCCGCCTCCGGCAAGCGGACCTCCGGCGAGCGGCCACCGGCCAGCGGGCCTCCCGCCAGCGCCCCGCCCGCAAGCCCGCCGGCGAGCGGCCCGCCACCGAGCGGCAGCCCGGCGGCCGGTGGCCCGGCGCTCCAGATCGCCGCGCAGAACCTCACCTTCGACAAGACCGCCCTGGAGGCCCCGGCGAACACGGCCTTCACATCGATTTCGCGAACAACGAGAGCGCGCCCCACAACGTGGAGATCCTCGACGCCGGCGGGGCCAAGGTCCTCGACGGCGAGATCGTCACCGGTCCGAAGACGGTGACCTACAAGGTCAATCCCCTGCCGGCCGGGACGTACCAGTTCCGCTGCGTCGTCCACCCGCACGATGACCGGCACGCTGACGGTGAAATAAGGAGCACCCATGGCGACCACCGCGCTGACGCCCGCCGCGACGTACCGGAGTGGCCTGTACGAGTGGATGACGACGACCGACCACAAGAAGATCGGCATCCTCTACCTGATCAACTCGTTCGTCTTCTTCTTCATCGGCGGCATCCTGGCGCTCGGCGTGCGGACCCAGCTGGCGGTCCCGGACAACCAGCTCTTCTCGCCGGACCTCTACAACCAGCTCTTCACGATGCACGCGTCGCTGATGCTCTTCCTGTTCGTCATCCCGATGCTGGCGGGCTTCGGCAACTACGCCGTGCCGCTGATGATCGGCGCGCCGGACATGGCGTTCCCGCGCATCAACGCCCTGTCGTTCTGGATGCTGCCGCTGGCCGGGGTCATCATGCTGGCCGGGTTCCTCGTCCCCGGCGGCGCCGCGGCGGCCGGCTGGACGAGCTACGCGCCGCTCACCGAGAAGACGTACTCGGGGCACGGGCACCGACCTCTGGATCCTGGCCGTCCTGCTCATCGGGACGAGCTCGATCCTGGGCGGCGTGAACTTCCTGGTCACGATCTTCAAGATGCGCGCGCCGGGCATGACGATGTTCCGGATGCCGATCTTCGCCTGGACGGTCCTCGTGACGAGCGTCCTCGTCGTCCTCGCGACGCCGGTCCTGGCGAGCGCCCTGATCATGCTGTTCATCGACCGCAACTACGGCGGCAGCTTCTTCGACCCGGCGCTCGGCGGCAACGCCGTCCTGTGGCAGAACGTGTTCTGGTTCTACTCGCACCCGGCCGTCTACATCATGATCCTGCCCGCGATGGGCATCGTCAGCGAGGTCCTGCCGGTCTTCTCGCGCAAGCCGCTGTTCGGCTACAAGGCGTTCGTCTTCGCCACCGCCGCGATCGGCGCCCTCGGCTTCACGGTCTGGGCCCACCACATGTTCACCACCGGCGCGGTCTACCTGCCGTTCTTCAGCTTCATGACGTTCCTCATCGCGGTGCCGACCGGCGTCAAGATGTTCAACTGGCTGGCGACCCTGTGGCGCGGCCAGCTCATGTTCTCGACGCCGCTGCTGTTCGCGCTCGGCTTCCTCTCGATGTTCCTCATCGGCGGCATCAACGGCGCGTTCAGCGCCGTCGTGCCGGTCGACTTCGCCCTCCACGACACGTACTGGGTCGTCGCCCATCTCCATTACGTGCTCTTCGGCGGCTCCGTCTTCGGGGTCTTCGCCGGGGTCTACTACTGGTTCCCCAAGATGACCGGCCGGATGCTCGACGAGACGCTGGGCAAGATCCAGTTCTTGCTCATGTTCATCGGCATCAACCTGACCTTCTTCCCGATGCACGTCCTGGGCCTCGACGGCATGCCCCGGCGGATCGCGACTACGCCGCCGCCTCGGGCTGGGGCCAGCTCAACCTGCTCGCGACGGTCGGCGCCTTCATCGCCGCGATCGATGCTGCCGTTCCTGTGGAACGTGTTCATCTCGCTGCGCAGCGGCAAGATCGCCGGCGACGACCCGTGGGAGGGCAACACGCTCGAGTGGGCGACCAGCTCGCCGCCGCCGCCGTACAACTTCGACCACCTGCCGCCGATCCGCTCCGAGCGGCCGCGTGTTCGACGCCACGGCCACGCCCGGCCACGGTGACACGCGGAGGGCACGCGTGAGCGCATCGACCGCGGTCGTGACGGCCCACGAGGAGCCGCTCGCGACCGGGCACGCGCACGGGCGGGATCAGCAACCCGATCCTCGGGATGCTCCTGTTCATCTGCTCCGAGGTCATGTTCTTCGCCGGCCTGTTCGCGGCCTACTTCAACGTCCGGAACACCTCGCCGGTCTGGCCGCCGGCCGCCTCGCCGACCTCGATCCCGGTGATCACGCCCGAGCTGGCCGAGCAGTTCAACCTCCACGCCGAGCCGTGGTTCGCGCTGGTCCTGACGATCGTCCTCGTGATCAGCTCGTTCACCTGCCAGCTCGGCGTCTGGGCGATCCGGCGGGGCGACCGCAACGGCCTGTCGCGGGCCATCGGCGTGACGCTCGTCCTGGGCATCGCGTTCCTGATCGGCCAGGCGTACGACTACAGCCAGCTCGGGTTCGGCCTGGCCGACACGCACGTTCGGCTCCACGTTCTACACGCTGACCGGCTTCCACGGCGCCCACGTGTTCGGCGGCGCGATCATGCTGAGCGTCGTGCTCTACCGGGCGATGAGCGGGCCAGTTCTCCGCCGAGCACCACGACGCGGTCGAGGCGACGTCCCTCTACTGGCACTTCGTGGACGTCGTCTGGGTCTGCCTGTTCTCGATCCTCTACATCATCCCGACGAAGTAGCGGAGCGGACTCTGACGATGCGGTTCAAGCAGCGGCGCACCGCCTTCGCGATCACGATCGGGTTCCTGCTCCTCGCCGCGGTCTACTTCGCCGTGAGTCACGACGCGGGCGGCACGACCACCCTCGCCTTCCTGGCCATCGCGGGCGGTGTCGCCGCCTACGCTCTCGTCGTCGGCACGCCGGACGACGTGTAGCGGGCCGCCGGAACCACCGACCGCCCACCGATGGAACAGATCCAGAAGTTCTGGACCGGGCTCCTCGACACCCTGTCGAAGTTCGTCATCCCGGACTGGGGCGCCCTCATCGCCCTGCTGCCCCTGTTCGTGCTGGCCGCGATCCTGCTGTGGATCGCGATGACCTTCCGGGCCTACGCGGTCCTCGGGCCGCGCCAGCGCGGCCGCCAGTTCGTGCCGGTACCGCCGGCCGGGCTGCACGCCCCGGGGCCTTCGTTCGCGCCGGTCTTCGGGGCGATCGGCTCGGCGCTGTTCGTCTTCGGGCTCGTCGTCGGCCCGGGCGCGTTCCTCCTCGCCGCCGGGGCGCTCATCCTCGCGCTGCTGTACTGGCTCCGCGAGTTCATGCACGACTACGACCACGTCGCGGGGGCTTCGACGCTGCCCGTCCCCATGGACCACGCCGGCCCGCCGGCGGGCGTGCACGTGCCCGGCCCGTCGTTCCTGCCCTTCGCCTCGGCCGTCGGGGCGGCACTCCTGTTCGTCGGCGTGGTCGTCGGCGGTTGGGTCCTCATCGGCGGCCTCGTGTGCCTCGTCGCCGGCATCTTCGGCTGGCTCCACGCGGCGCGCGCCGAGTGGCGCAACACCGTGGAGGCGGACCGCACGGGACACCTTCGGAACGAGCCGGCGCCCGGGTTCCCGATGCGCCTCTTCGTCTTCTTCACGATCGTGATGATCGCCGCGTTCTCGATCGAATCGGGCTTCCTGCCGCCGCGGGCTCCAGCGGCCGGTGGCACGGCGGGGGCCAGTCCGGGCGCCAGTGCGCCGGCCGGGAGCCCAGGCGCCGCTCCGTCAGGCTCGGCGGGTCCCGTCGCGCCGGCGGCGGACGTCGTGATCAAGGCTGCCAGCTCGCAGTTCACCACTTCGGAAGTGACCGGCCCGGCCGGCAAGCCGTTCTCCCTCGCCTTCGAGAACGAGGACCAGGGCACCCCGCACAACGTCAACATCAAGAAGCCCGACGGGACTGACGCGTACAAGGGCGAGATCTTCCCCGGCGTCGCGACGAAGATCTACGAAGTGCCCGCATTGCCGGCCGGCTCGTACGGCTTCGTGTGCGACGTCCACCCGACGATGACCGGCACCCTGACGGTCAAGTAGGCGAGGCCGGCCACGCGAACCCGGCCGCACCGCGGCTCCACGCTGCTCCTCGCCATCGTCCTGCTGGCGGCCGGCTGCGGGCCGTCCGTGCCCGAGCACCAGGGTCGGGGTCACCGTGGGGGACATCGCTCCCCCGCTCAGCGGCGTGACCCTCGACGGGCGGACGGTGAGCCTGGCCGAGTTCCGGGGCAAGCCCGTCATCGTGAACTTCTGGGCGAGCTGGTGCGGCCCGTGCATCCACGAGTTCCCGGTCCTCAAGGACGCCGAGGTCCACCACCCGGGCCTGGTGATCCTGGGGGTGATCTACCAGGACGATCCGGCTGCCGCAAGGACGTTCGCCGCCCAGCTCTCGGCCGACTGGGCCAGCATCACCGATCCCGACGGCTCGCGCGCGAGCGCCTACCTGGTGGCCGCGCCCCCGCAGTCCTACTTCATCGACGGGCAGGGCATCGTCCGGTCGCGCCAGATCGGCGAGATCACGGCCGAGGATCTCGAGCGCCAGTACGCGGCGATCGCCGGCCGCTGACAGGCGG
The DNA here is from genome assembly GCA_963849405.1 of uncultured Chloroflexia bacterium. Classification (GTDB taxonomy): domain Bacteria; phylum Chloroflexota; class Limnocylindria; order Limnocylindrales; family CSP1-4; genus C-114. The sequence continues at coordinate 264,501 of CAWKHG010000003.1, read as the reverse complement.
GTGCCCGGCGCCGCCGGGACAGGGCCGGCCGCCGACGCGAGAAGGGCGGGTCAGACCGCTTCGGCGAGCGCCGGCTTGGCGAGGACCGCCGGCTTGGGCAGGTTCTCGAACACGAAGATCAGGCGCTTCTTCGGCCCGTCGTTGCCCACGACGATGCGGGTCGGGACGACCGGCAGGAACCACGAGAGCGCCTTCTCGGCCGAGAGCTGGTGGTGGCAGTTGGTGGGATCGGCCATCTGCCAATCGATCGGCAGCGAGATGATCGCGTGCCGGGCGACCCGGCAGACCTCGCGGAAGGCCTCGGGCTGGCGCGTCCCGAGATGCTCGAAGACCTGGAGCGCGACGAACAGGTCGTACTGCTTGTCCGCGATCGGCCACGGGGTCACGGTCGCGTCGTGGACGACCACGTGGCCGGCCCCCTCGAGCGTGTCCCGTGACCGTTCGTCGAGGTCCATGACGTCGGCGCCCACGATGACCGGGCGGAGGTGCGGCCCGAGCTCGAGCGCGTTCCTCGCCCGATACGCATCGATGATGTCGCCCGACAGGACGCCGGCGACGAACATGTACTTCCAGCGGCCCTTGTAGTAGGGGAACCGTTCGGCGACCGACTGGAACTCCTCCTTGAGGAGCGGCCGGATCGGGGGCTGGCGGCGCAGCAGCGTGCGGACGGCCTTGTCGAACAGGATCCGCAGGCGCACCGCAGGGGAGCGCTTCACGTGCGGACCGGGCTTCACGAAGACCGGCCGGACACGCTTCCAGGCAGGCCCGTAGATGGGCCGGAAGTTGCGGATGAAGCGCTTGACCTGGGAGAAGATCGATCGGACCCCCGTAACGGGCTCGTTTGCCGGCGCCGGTGTCGTGGGCCGGGAGAGGGAGGAGCAGAGTAGCCGTTCGCCGGGCGTGGCGCAATCGGTACTTCGTGCGTATTTCCGGAAAAGAAGAACCCCGGCTGGTCGGGGCCGGGGTTCGAGGTATAGGCGGCTTGGTTGCGGGGGGCGGATTCGAACCGCCGACCTTCGGGTTATGAGCCCGACGAGCTGCCGCTGCTCCACCCCGCGACCTCAACTATAGCACGGACGCCTCCACCCTCGCCCTCAGGGCAGCTCGCCAGACCTCGACGGCGCGTGGCCACCACACGTCGAGTGCCTCGTCGGAGCCGTACCACGGGCCCGGCCGGGTCTGGCCGTGGACGATCCCGTCGAGCACGATCGCCTCGACGCCGGTCAGCCCGGCCGAGCGGACCGGGACGAGGCCGTCGCCCAGGACGCCGCCTTCGTCGTGCTCGTCGTCGAGGACCAGATCGGCATCGAAGGATCGGTACAGCCCGTACGCGAGGCGGGCGCGCCGGTCGCGGCCTGCGTGGCCGATGACCGCCCGCGAGGCGACCGCGAGGTACCCCGTCGTGGGGGCGAAGGCCGGCCCGGGGACCACGCGGTCCGCGAAGTCCGTGGCCGCGGCGGCCAGGCGCCGGCCGAAGATGCCCGTCGGCTTCACGTTGTGGGGCGTTCCCAGCGTGACGATCGCGCCGATCCGCTGGGCAACGCCGAGCCGGCGGCCCGCGAACGGCTCCGGCGACGTGAGCAGGCGTGCCGTCAACCCACCAGCCGAATGCCCGACCACGAGGAGCGGCGCTCCCCCGCTCCGCTCCGACCCCGCCGCGAGCTCGCTCGCGCGCAGCAGCGCCCTCGCACGAGCGGGTGAGGATCGGGCCCATGCCGCGCTGCGCGGCGATGAGCCAGTCGGGCAGCCAGACGGGAGCGACGACGACCCCGGCCGCCCCGCGTTCGAGCAGGCGCCGCCGCATCGGGATGTAGAGCGGCGGTGAGGTGAGGAAACCGCCCAGGATGAGGACCGTCGGGGCGACCTCGTCGGGCGCGTCGCGCCACACGCCGGCCATGCGCCTAGCCGGCCTCGCCGCCGCGTCCGGAGCCGGCCGACCCTCGCGCGCGTTCGATCGAGTGCTCGGCAACGACCCCCGTGAGATGGCCAGCGGCTTCCGGCGCCCTGCCGCGGGCCTTCCTCGCGCGACCCAGGGCGGACGGTTCGGTGGCCCGGATGGCCCGGCCACCGACGAGCAGGGCCAGCGCGAGGAACACGAACGTCACCGCCGAGAACAGGTAGAACGAGTAGCGCATCTCGAAGCTGGCCAGGACCCCGGTGATCAGCGAGGCGATGATGAACCCGACGGTCCCGAACGCGCCGTACACCCCCTGCGCGGTCGACGAGCGGCCCCTGGGGCTGCCCCTGGCCACGATGGCGTACAGGGCCGGCCAGATGACCGCGAAGCCGGTGGACTCGATGAGGATGATCGGGACGGCCAGGGTCGGGTCGCGCATGAGCGTGTACAGGAAGCTCGCCACACCGACCATGACCGAACCCACGATCAGGAACCCGAGGGTGCCCCGCCGGTCCACGAGGCGGCCGACGATCGGCCCCAGGACGAGGACCGGGATCGAGAACATCGAGAACGTGAGCCCGACCAGGCCGGGGCTGCCGCCGAGCGATGTGAGCCACGGGCTCCAGATGACGTCGTACGTGCCACCCCCGAAGTTCCCCGAGGCGTTGAGGATCACCGCGGCGATCAACAGCCGGTTGGCCAGGCGGGTCGGCCGGGCCGGCTCGTCGCCCTCCGGGGCGGCTTCCTCCTGCGCGCTGGCTTCTGCTCCGGTGCGGCGCGGGCCCTCGTGCACGGTCAGGCCGACCGCCACCGCCGCGAGGAGCGACGTGACACCGCCGAAGACCAGGCCGAACCCGATCCCGCCGAAGAACACGGCGCCGAAGCCGCCGATCGCAGGACCCAGGAAGAGCCCGGCCATCTGGAAGGAGCCGTACCAGCCGAAGGCCTCGCCCTGCTTCTCGCCGGGCATCGAATCGATGATGAACCCGCGAGCCGCGGGCTCGTACGCCGCGCTCGAGAGGCCGGCGAGCGCGCGCATGATCACGAACGCCAGCGCGCCGTGGACGACGAGCGGCGCCGCCAGGAAGATCCCGCTGAAGAAGAGGCCGCCGACCATGAGCGGGACGCGAGCGGTCCGGTCCGCCAGCCAGCCGAACCCGGGCTCGCCGATGAGGAGCGCCGCCGGCCACGCGGCCACGACCAGGCCGAGGGTCGCGAGGTCCACGCCCTGGTCCAGGAAGTACAGCGGCAGGACCGGCAGCAGCGCCCCGAACCCGATCCAGACGATGAACTCCGCCACGAACAGGGGCAGGACCGGTCGCCACGTGGCGAACCAGCCGGAGAGGCGGGCGCGGAGGTCGGTCGGAGTCATCGGGCGAGGTCGGGTGGATCGCAGCCGGTGCGGCCGCGGAGGGGGCGTCCCGCGACGTCCGAGGGCCAGCGTGGCTGCCACGCCATGCTAGCCGACCCGCTCGGAGGGGCGTCCGGCCGTATCATCGGGCGATGCCCTTCGAGATCGCGATCGTCGTCATGGTCATCGCCGCCGTGGTCGTCGCGGTGCCGGTGCGCCGGCTCGAGGTTGGACGGCTACTCGGGCGGGGCGATCGCCGCGTACGTGGGGCTGATCCTGCTGCTCGCCCTTGGCGTGACCGAGGCGCGCACGCTGGGCCGCGTCCTCCTGCCGATCCTCGGCCTGGCCTACATCGCGCCGTTCATCACGTTCGGCGGCGGCATCGACCGGCTGCTCGGTCGGCGGCGCCCGGTCGTCAGCGTCACCCCGGTGGCCCGGCCGGTCATCGAGCCGCCCCGGAACGTGACGCCGCCCACGGGGAGCTCGCCCGCCGGCGAAGCGGCGGAGCCGCCTGCGCCGAGCGACCGCTCCGGGCCGACCGCCTGAACCGCGGCGTGGCCTCGCCCGACGCCATCCACTGGACCCTCGAGCCGACGGTCTCGTTCCTCACCCACGGGACGTTCGGGGCGACTCCGCGCGTCGTCCTGGAGGCCCAGCAGGCGTTTCGCGATCGCCTCGAGCGGGAGCCGGTCCGGTTCCTCGACCGTGAGCTCGAGGGTCTGCTGATCGATGTCCGGGAGCGGCTCGGCGCGTTCGTCGGGGCCGCACCGGAGGACCTCGCGTTCGTGACCAACGCGACCACGGGCGTGAACACCGTGCTCCAGTCGCTGCGGTTCGCCCCCGGCGACGAGCTCCTGGCGACCGACCACGAGTACAACGCGACGATCAACGCCCTCCGGCACGTGGCCGCGCGCGACGGCGCACGGGTCGTCATCGCCCGGATCCCGTTCCCGATCCGTTCGCGAGGAGGAGGCGGTCGAGGCGATCCTTGCCGCGGTGACGGACCGGACGCGCCTCGCCCTCGTCAGCCACGTCACCAGCACGACCGCGCTCGTCCTGCCGATCGAGCGGATCGTGAGCGAGCTGGCCGATCGCGGCGTGGACACCGTCGTCGACGGGGCGCACGCGCCCGGCCAGGTGCCCCTGGATCTCGACCGGATCGGCGCCGCGTACGCGACCGGCAACGCCCACAAGTGGCTGTGCGCCCCGAAGGGAGCGGCCTACCTGCACGTCCGGGCGGACCGGCGCGGCGGCATCCGGCCGCTGGTCGTGAGCCACGGCGCAAACGATCGACGGACCGACCGGACGCGGTTCCGGGCCGAGTTCGACTGGACGGGCACCCTCGACCCGACCGCGATCCTGGCCATCCCGGCCGCCCTGGACTTCCTGGGCGCGCTGCGGCCGGGTGGCTGGCCGGCGCTCATGGCGTCGAACCACGCGCTCGCGCTCGAGGCCCGCGACCGGGTCGGCGCGGCGGTGGACGCCGAGCCGAGCGCGCCCGACGCGATGATCGGGGCGATGGCGGCCGTGCCCCTCCCCGACGACCTGCCGGACGACGTCAAGGCGCGCCTCTATGACGAGCATCGGATCGAGGTGCCGGTCTCGACCTGGCCGGTGGACGCCGCACTCGAGCCCGGCGAGGCCCCGCGGGCACGCCTCCTGCGGATCTCCGCGCAGGCCTACAACGACATCGGTCAGATGGACGAGCTCGCCTCGGCACTGCTGTCGATGCGCGGTTCCGGGGCGGTGGCCGGTCGCTCTGCGACGGCCGAGTAGATCGCGCCCGAGGAAGCGGCTCGGGACGCGGCCGATCAGCCGCGGCTCGGTCAGGCCGGCGTCGAGGGTGACCCGCCGCCACGTGTCGAAGCTGAGCGGGTGCGGCACCCACGGATTGCCGCGGTCGGCGTCGTACTCGACCAGGACGAACCGGCCGCCCGGGCGGAGCAGCGTCGCGACTCGCCGGACGACCGGGACGTGGTCGGCCTGGAAGTGCAGCGAGTTGGCCATCACGATCCCGGCGAGCGGCGGCAGGTCGTATGCGCCGAGGTCGCCCGTGAAGTCGGCAACGATCTGGCGGAGCACGGTCGCCGGGAAGCGTGCCGCCATGGCCGCGGCCTGCTGACGGAGCGCCCCGGCGTCGCGATCGACCGACACGATCCGGCCGCCCGGCCCGAGAAGGTCGGCCAGGGCGAGCGTGAAGGCGCCCGTGCCCGACCCGAGGTCGGCCCAGTCGGCGCCACCGGGCCCGGCCGGCTCGACGCCGCCCCGCAGGAGCTCGACATGGTCGTGGTGATCCACGGGGCCGAGGCCTCCCGGGTGGTGGGGTGGGGATGGTGAGCCGGGTGGGGCTCGAACCCACAACCAAGCGCTTAAAAGGCGCTTGCTCTGCCATTGAGCTACCGGCCCGGGGCCAAGTCTAGCCGGACGAGCGCCTATCCTTGGTTCGATGCGACCCCTGCCGCACCCCTTCGACCGGATGATCCGCGGCGAGGCGATCTCGGTCGAGGAGACCGGCTCGGACCTCCTGGGGCGGCGGCTGTTCACGAAGGACCTGGCGTTCAGTGAGCAGGAACGGGTCGAGCTCGGCCTGCGCGGCCTCCTCCCGGACCGCGTCTTCTCCATCGAAGAGCAGGTCGCCCTCGAGGTCGAGCACATCCGGCGCAAGACCGACGATCTCGAGCAGTACATCGGCCTCGCCGCGCTCCAGGACCGCAACGCGACGCTGTTCTACCGGGTCCTGGCCGAGAACCTCGAGGAATTCCTGCCGATCGTCTACACGCCCACGGTGGGCCGGGCGTGCCAGGAGTTCAGCCACATCGTCCGCCGGACGCGCGGGGTCTGGATCACCCCGGAAGACGTCGGCCGGGTCCCCGACGTCCTCCGCGCGGCCCCGTTCCGGGACGTCCGGCTCATCGTGGTGACCGACAACGAACGGATCCTGGGCCTGGGCGACCAGGGCGCCGGCGGGATGGCCATCCCCATCGGCAAGCTCGCGCTCTACACCGCGGCGTCCGGCATCCATCCGGCGGTGACCCTGCCGGTCTCCCTCGACGTCGGGACGGACAACCTGGCGCTCCGGGAGGACCCGCTGTACGTGGGCCACGCCGCGCCGCGCGTCCGTGGCGCCGAGTACGACGCGCTCGTCGAGGCCTTCGTCGAGGGCGTGGAAGCGACCTGGCCGGGCTGCCTTATCCAGTGGGAGGATTTCAAGGGCCCGAATGCGTTGCGGATCCTCGACCGCTATCGCGATCGCGTCGCGTCGTTCAACGACGACATCCAGGGCACGGCGGTGGTCGTGCTCGCCGCCGCGCTGGCCGGCATGCGCCACCTCGGTCGGGCCTGGGCCGACGAGCGGATCGTCATCGCCGGAGCCGGTGCGGCCGGCATCGGGATCGCGCGGCTGCTGCGGCTGGCGATGACCGAGGCGGGCGTCGGGGCTGAGGAGATCGGCCGATCGGTCGTGCTCGCCGACTCGCACGGGCTCGTCCATGCCGGGCGCGAGGATCTCGACCACGCCAAGCGGGAGCTGGCCGTGCCCGTCGATGCGGCGCGCGCCGCCGGGCTGCCGCTGGACGCGGCCATCGGAGGCATGGCTTCGCTGGAGGCCGTCGTCGCGGCCATCCGCCCCACGATCCTCGTCGGCGCAACGGCCGTCGCCGGCACGTTCACCGAGGCCGTCATCCGCTGCCTCGCCACGGACGTCACGCCCATCGCGCTGCCCCTGTCGAATCCGACCTCGCTGTGCGAAGCGGACCCCGCCGACATCCTGCGCTGGACCGACGGCCGGGCGCTCGTGGCGACGGGCTCGCCGTTCGCACCTGTCGTGACCAGCTCCGGCATGCGCGAGATCGCCCAGGCGAACAACGTGTTCGTCTTCCCGGGCCTCGGCCTCGGCGCGATCGTCGCGGAGGCGCGCGCCGTCACCGATGGGATGCTCCTCGCGGCCGCCCACGCGCTGGCCGGCGCGGTCACGGATGAGCGGCTGGCCGGTGGGACGCTGCTGCCGCCGATCGCGGACCTGCGGTCGATCGCCCGGCGAGTGGCCATCGCGGTCGCGACGGAGGCCAGGCGCGCCGGCGTGGCCGGCCTGGCCGACGAGCTGGACATCCCGGCGGAGGTCGATGCCGCCACCTGGTGGCCGAAGTACGTCCCGTATTCGCGCACGGGACCCGTTCGCGTGGAGCGCCGGCGCTCGCTGTCCGGGTGATCAGCCGGGCTTGGCGACCGCGCCGGCCTCGTAGATCTCCGGGTTGACCGGGTTCGGCAGGCGCTCGCCGCGGACGCCCGCGATGAGGTTCGCGGCGGCCATCGCCGCCATCTTGCCGCGGGTCGCCCGCGACGCCGAGGCGATGTGGGGCACGACCAGGCAGTTGTCGAGCGTGAGGAGCGGGTCGTCGCCGGGCATCGGCTCGGGGTCCGTGACGTCGAGGGCCGCGCCGCCGATGACCCCGTCGCGCAGCGCCGTGTAGAGCGCGGCCTGGTCGACGACGGGCCCGCGCGCCGTGTTGATGAGGATCGCAGTCGGCTTCATCCGCCGCAGCTCGGGCGCACCGATGAGCCGCCGGGTCGTGGGTCCGAGCGGGACGTGGATGCTCACGAAGTCCGACCGCGCGAGGAGGTCGTGGAGCGACACGAACGTCGCTCCGCCGTTCGCGGCCTCGACATCGGGCGCGACCCGCCGCCGGTTCGCGTACAGCACGGGCATCCCGAAGCCGGCCGCGCGCCGAGCGACCGCCTGGCCGATCCGCCCGAAGCCGACGATGCCGAGCGTCGAGCCGTGGACGTCGGTGCCGAGGAACGCCAGCGGACCCCACGTCCGCCAGCCGCCCGCCCGGACGAGGCGGTCGCCCTCGGCGATCCGGCGCGCTCCCGCCATGAGGAGGCCGAAGGCGAGGTCGGCGGTGGTCTCGGTCGAGCACGCCGGGCGTGTTGCCGACGGCGATGCCCCGCCTGCGTGCACGCCGGCACGTCCACGTTGTCGTAGCCGACGGCGAGGTCGCTCACGACCTTGAGCTGAGGTCCGGCCGCGTCGAGCAGCTCGTCGTCGACCGTGTCGGTCAGGAGCGTCAGGATGCCGTCGCAGCCGGCGACCGCCTTGAGCAGAGCCTCGCGCGGCGGCGGCAGCTCGTCGTCCCAGAGCTCCATCTCGCACGCGTCGCGGATCATGTCCAGGCCGTCGTCGGGGATGCGCCGGGCCACGAAGACGCGGGGCCGATCGGCCATCAGGCGGCGCGTCCCGACGCGTCGAAGCGGCAGGTAGCGAGCGATGTCCGGAACATGCGCCGAGCGTAGCGAATCACGGGGTCGGTGCGCTCAGGACTCGATCGCGACGGCCGTGCTCCGCCGGCCGGTTTGCGACTAGGCCAGCAGGCCGAAGACGACGTTCGAGCCGAGTCCGACGAGGCCGACGCAGATCGCCAGCCAGGCGGCCGGCGCGGCGTAGGCCGGGAACCGCTGGGCGACCCGGCGCACGAGCAGCACGAGCACGATGACCGCCCACGCCTTCAGGAGGACCGGGCCGAACTCACCGACGCGCAGGAAGAGCTCCCGGGCGAGGAAGTTCTGCTCGGCCTGGATGCCCGTCCGGCCGATGGCCGCGATGAACGTCACGAGGTCGCCGAGCTGGGACAGGATGACCGCGGCCAGGAGGGGTTGCAGGTAGTCCAGGCCGAGCACGCGTTCCTTCACGTGGACGATCGTGGCGGAGCCACGGACGGGTGTCAGTAGCACGTGGGTCACCCCGAAGCTTCCGCAAGTACCAGTCGCGCCTGCGTCGGATGCCGTCGGCGGGGCCGCCCGAGCGTGCGCGCCGCCCGATGACCGCCGCCCGGCCCGGTGCGGGCGAGCATCGCAGCCGGAGCCGCGAGTCGCTCCGGTGCGGTCCGGTGGGGTTTGGCGCACTTGTCCCAAAGCCCGGCCGGAAGTACCACTAGGTCCTACCCGAAAGTACCGGACCGGGATCCGGATCGGGGGTACAGGAAGGGAGGTGATGAACCCATGCAGGTGATCTGGAATATCTGGAACACGGCCGATCGACTCATCGAACGCGCGAACCGGACCCGTGGTCAGGGACTCGCCGAGTACGCACTCATCCTGGCTCTTATCGCGATCGTCGCCATCGTGGCGCTCCTGTTCCTCGGCGGACAGGTCAGCAAGATCCTCAGCAACGTCGGCAAGAGCGTCTAGCTCCCGACCTCATACGCGTCCTCACACCCAAGAGCCGGCGGTGGTGGTACCCGCCGGCTCTTTCCTTGTGCGCGAGCGCTGGTTCGGGGCGGTCAGGCGTGGACGGCGGCTGCCACGGAACGGAGCCGCTCCAGGGCCTCGGCGATGCGCTGCTGCGAGTTCGCGTAGCTCATCCGGACGTGATCGCGGCCCTCGTCACCGAACGCCGTCCCGCCGAGGACCGACACGCCGGCCTCGGTGAGGGCTCGCTCGGCGAACTCGGCGCCGGTCATGCCCGTGCCGCTCACGTCGGGGAAGACGTAGAACGCGCCGCTCGGGCGCAGGCAGCTGATGCCCGGGATGGCGTTGAGCCCATCGACGATGAGGTCGCGCCGAGCGCGGAACTCGCGGACCATCGCGTCGACCGAGTCCTGGGGGCCGGTCAGCGCCTCGGCGGCGGCGATCTGGCTGAACGTCGAAACGCAGGACACGCTATTGATGACGAGACGCTCGAAGACGTCGACCGCGGCCGGCGGGACGATCCCGAAACCGAGCCGCCAGCCGGTCATCGCATAGGCCTTGGAGAAACCATCGAGGACGATCGTCCGCTCGGCCATCCCGGGCAGGCTGGCGATCGAGATGTGCTCGCCCTCGTACACGATCCGTCCGTAGATCTCGTCGGTCAGGACCGCCAGGTCGTTGGCGATCGCGAGCTCGGCGACCCGCTCGATCTCCGCCCGCGTCAGCACGCCGCCGGTGGGGTTGGCCGGTGAGTTCAGGACGATGAGCCGGGTCCGCGGCGTGATCAGGGCGGCCAGGCGCTCCGTGTCGAACCCGAAGCCGTCTTCCTGGCGGATGGGCAGCGAGACGGGCGTCCCGCCGACGAACCGGGTCATCGAGGCGTAGATCGGGAACCCCGGGTCCGGGATGATCGCCTCGTCGCCGGAGCCGATGAGGGCCGTGATGGCATACGACATGACGGGCTTGCCGCCGGGCGTGACGACGACCTGGGACGGGTCGACCGGGAAGCCCTTGCGGGCCGAGGCATCGGCCGCGATGGCCTCGCGCAGCACGGGCATGCCCATGGCCGGGCCGTAGTGGGTGAACCCCGCCTCGATCGCCCGGGCCGCCGCGGCGCGGACGTTGGGCGGCGTGTCGAAGTCCGGCTCGCCGACCTCGAGATGGATCACGTCGCGGCCGGTCGCCTCGAGCGCCCGCGCGCGGGCGGCAGCGGTGAACGCAGTCTCCGTGCCGAGGCGATCCATCCGGTCCGTGAAGTGCATGCGGGCATCCTAGCGGCGCCCGTGCATCGCGTCTGCGCAGCGTCCTGGGCTGCGTCGTGCGCCGCGTCACCGCGGCGCCTTCGCTCGGGAGTCCTGCCCGCCCTTCGCTCGGGAGTCTCGTGCGCCGCGTCACCGCGGCGCCCTCGCTCGGGAGCCTTGCTATACGATCGAGCCGATGACGACGTTCTACGACATCGACGAGGCGAACGCCCGGATCCCCGTCATCCGCGACGTGCTGACCCTCCTGCGCGACCAGCTCGCCGAGCTGGGCCGGCTGCGCGACGAGAGCCTGTCGCCCGACCTCGACGACGCCGAGGCTCGACGCATCGAGCTCCGGATCTCGGGCATCGTCGACCAGATGCATGCGTCGGTCGCCCGGATCGATGCCTGGAGCATCACGCTGCGCGACATCAGCACCGGCCTGATCGATTTCCCGGCCCTCGTCAACGGCCGCCAGGTCTGCCTCTGCTGGCGGCTCGGCGAGGACGAAGTGGGCTGGTGGCACGAGCTGTCGGCGGGGTTCTCGGGCCGCCTGCCGCTGGCCGAGCTGGCCTAGGTCCGTGCCTTCCGACCCCGTCGCTCGCCCGGGCACCGTCCTCCAGGGCGGCCGCGCCAAGGCCTACCGGCCACTCGGGCTCGAGGCGCGCGCGGACGCCGTGCGCGAAGGCCTGGAGGCGTACCGAAGGGGCGACGCGTTCCAGGCGCACGAGCTGCTCGAGCCGGCCTGGATGGGCACGGCCGACGCGGCCGAGCGCGAGCTCGTCCAGGGGCTGATCAAGCTCGCGGCCGGGTTCGTGCATGCCGCCCGCGACAACCCGCTGGGGGTCGCCAAGAACCTGGCCGGGGCTCGCGACCACCTCGTCGCGGCGGTCGACGCGGAGTCCGCCGGCGGCTCGATCGCCGTGGTGGAGCTCGCGTCGATCGACGTGCCGCACCTCATCGCGGACATCGAACGCATCCTGGCCCAGGTGGCACGGGACGGGGACGTGCCACTCCAGCGACCGGCGATCCGCCACCGAGCGAGGGACTGATGAACGACGCCGCACCGCCAACGATCGACCCGCGGACGGCCGAGGCCCGGCTCCACGCCGGCGAGGAGCCGGCGCCGATCCTCCTGGATGTCCGCGAGCCGAACGAGTACGTCGACGCGCGAGCGCGTCGGCGCGACGCTCGCCCCGCTCTCGACCCTCGGGCCCCGGATCGGCGAGCTGCCGCGCGACCGCCCGATCTTCGTGATCTGCCACTCGGGCGCGCGCTCCGGGATGGTGACGAGCCATCTCCTCGCCAACGGCTGGACCGACGTCCAGAACGTGGCGGGCGGGATGATCGCCTGGGACTTCCACAAGCTGCCGACGCGCAGCGGCCCGGCAGACCCGTCCGAGCTCGAACTGCCCACCTGACGCGCGCCGCGTCGGCGGGGACGCCGCCGGCCTAGTGGGAGCGACGGCGGCGCAGGCGCCCCATGAGCTCGCGAGTCTTGTCCTTGTGGGCCATCGCCCAGCCGATGAGGATCAGGAGCACGAAGTCGACCGTGGCGACGCCGGCCGCATTCAGGTAGCCGAGCTGCTGGCCGATCTCCCCATTGACCTTGAGGGCCGGCACGGTGAGACCGAACGGGCCGCCGACCTGGAAGAAGGGCGCCTTGGGGGCGAGGTTCGCCCGGGCGCTCGCGTTGGTCAGGCCCTCGCTCGTCTGCCCGCCGATGACGTACACGAACGAGCCGCTCGCGACGGCCGACCCGCCGGCGAGGCCGCCCACGGGCAGGTCACTCTGGCTCAGGTGCTTCCAGCCGGTGATCGCCCCGGTCGCATCGGGCGTCGTCCACCAGACCTCGCTCTGCGGCTTGGTCCCGTCGGTGCCGCCGACGACGTAGAGCGCTCCGTTGGCGGTGAAGCCCGCCACGTCGGTCCGTGGCGCGGGCAGGTTGGCGCTGCTGTTGACCGCGACGCCCCACCGGTCGACCTTGCTCTGGACCGTGCTCGTCGCGACCGTGACGTTGCCGCTCAGGACCTCGGCGGTGGGTCCCTTGGCGTCCACGCCGCCGTAGACGTACAGCGTGTTACCGAGAAGGATCGCGGTGGCATCCGCGCGCGGATGGTCGCCGAACGCGACGAGCGGCGCCTGGGGCGCCCACGCCGTGAGCAGCGCCGTCTTCGCGTCGAGCGTGGTCTTCCAGACGGTCGTGGTTGGGCCGGTCGCGTTCCGACCGCCGACCAGGATGATCCCGTCGCCGGCGGGCACGAACGCGGCACCCGAGCGTCCCTCGGGCAGGGCGAGCTTGGGGATCGTCTTGACACTGCCGTCGGCGGGCTGCCAGGCGGTCAGCTCGCCGGTCTTCGGGTCGGGCGTCAGGACGTAGACGGTGGTCGACGGCGCGCCGCTCGCATCGGCCCCGCCGACCGCGTAGACGGAGCCGCCGAAGAACCCGGCGGCCAGCTTCGCCCGGGGGGCGGGCAGCTTGGGACCCAGCCGCCAGGCGGAGAAGTTGCCCGTCGGGTAGAGGTCGGCGACATAGACCGTGTCGGTGGCGGCCTTTCCGTCGGTCCCGCCGATGTAGAGCAGGTGCGTCCCGACCTGGACGGCCGCCCCGTCACGCCGGCCCGCGGGGAGCAGCAGCTCGGTCGGCGACACGTCCCACGGCAGGATCGCGCCGCCGGGCGCCGGGCACGGCAGGGTCCGGTTCTCGGGCGGGCACAGGTTCACCGGGGTCAGCGCGTCGCTTCGGAGGCCCAGGTCGATCGTCGAGAAGACCGTGAAGTAGTAGGCACGGTCGGGCAGGTAGCCCATCAGCAGGATGATCGCGACGAACCAGCCGAACGCCTTGATGAAGGCCCACGTCCAGCCGTCGCGCTCGAGCAGGCCGAACAGCACCCGCCGTTTCGCCACGTTGCCCGAGCCGAGCGCCCGCTGCGCCATCGTCCTCCATCCTCACCTGCCCCGGTCGTCGATCGCCCGGCGGCAGGGTCTCCTACTTGACCGTGAGCGTCCCCGTCATGTTCGGGTGGACCGTGCACTGGAAGGGGTAGGTGCCCGCCGGGGTGGCCGGCACCGTGTACGTCGTCGTGGTCACGCCGGTGACGAGGTCGCCCTTGAAGACCACCTTCCCGGTCGAGTCCTTGATCTCGACGTTGTGCTGGACGCTGGCGTCCTCGTTGTCGAACTTGATCTGGAACGTCTTGTCGGCCGGGGCCGTGATGTCGGTCGTGGTGAAGGCGATGTTCTGGGCCTTCACGTCGACCACTGTGGTCCCCGCCGGGACCGAGGCGGCCGGGCTCGGGCTGCCACCGCTGTTCGCGAAGGCGTTCGTCCAGCAGTCGGGGAACGGCGTCGCGCCCGGCGGCCGGCTTGTAGTTCGGGTCCACCCAGCCGGTGAACGTCTCGATCTTGCCGGTCGCGTCCTTGATGGGCTCGATCGTGTCGGGGTCGCGCTTGACGTACGTGTGGTCGTTGGTCGCCCGCAGGAACGCGATGAGATCGTCGATCTGCTGGTAGTTCAGCGGCCCGCCGTTGTCGTTCGACCAGACCGGCATGAGGCTCTTGGCGTTGCCGCACACATAGCGACCGCCCTCGCGCAGGACGCTCTCGAGGTACTGGGGATTGAGGTGCGCGAACAGCTTGTCCTGCTCGTTGAGCGGGGGCGCGCCGGCCTCGTTGGCGAAGCCCTTGCCGTCGACGCCGTGGCAGCGCGCGCAGTTGGCCTGGTAGATGTTGTAGCCGCGCTCGACGCTCGTGACGGCCTGGGCGTCGATCTCGTGGAGGAGGCGCGCGCTGTTCGGCACGCCCGGGACGCCGAGCTCGTAGAAGTAGTAGCCGATCACGAAGACGACGACGATCAGGACGGCCAGGAAGCCCCACCAGCGAGCGCTCGCGCTCTGGCGGACGATGCCGGCCGCCCGTTCCGGCGTGAGCTCGAAGGCATGCGCGCTCGGCGGCGCCGTGAAGCGCGGCACGGGCGCCGGCTGGGCGTCCGGACGGGTCGCCGGAAGGCGCTGCTCGGGCGTATCGGTCATCGGGCCACCCGACGGGCCGTCGCGCGAGCCACGATCAGATGCATCCGGTCGGCGTCTTGGGCGGGATCAGTCCCGGCTGGCCGAGGGCGACGGGCAGCGGCCCGAGGGTGATCTTGCCGGTGTCGAGCCAGAGCGTGCCGTCGTCCTTCACGTTCGCCGAGAACCGGTCCATCGACCGGGGCGCCGGCCCGAACCGGACGCCGTCGGCCTTGATCCCGAGCCGGTCGTAGCGGGACCCGTGGCACGGGCACTCGAACCAGAAGTTCTTCAGGCACGGGTTCGGGCGGCAGCCGAGGTGCGGGCAGCGCTGGTAGAGCGGCCGGACGTTGAGGGCCGTCCCATCGCCGCTCGTGTCCGTCCCGGGCACGAACTCCTGGCGGTTGGGGTCGACGAGGACGATGTACGCGCGGGCGTCGGGCACGTAGGCCGGGAAGCCCTCGGCGATCGGCAGGTTGCCGTTGGCCAGCTTGAGGTCGCTCAGGGTGCCGATCTTGATGACGCCACCGAACCCGCCGGCGAGGTTCGGCCACAGGAAGCCGAGCGTGCCCGCCGTGAGCTCGAGGAGCCACAGGGCCACGCCGCCGCCGATCGAGCGCCGGATCAGCGTGCGCCGGGACATCCCCTGGACCTGCTCGTGACGGCGGGCCTTGATGGCCTGCGTCGTGAGGGCCTGGGGGCGGGCGGCGGGTTCGACCTGGTAGTTGCTCATCTCGTAGGTCCGTCGATCACAGGTTGAAGTGGAGACCGGGCGTGTCGATGAACGGGATCACGAAGGAGTAGCCGGGACCCCGGAAGAACACGCCGATGAAGGTGACGATCAATCCGAGCGCACAGAACAGGGTGAACAGCATCACGGCCGTCTTGCGCTGGCTCGGCCGGAAGGTGAGCAGGTCGCCCCGATCCACGTACGGGATGAGCGCCGCGCCGACCAGCACGAAGACCGGCGTCAGGGCCCCGGCGACCGTCGGGTGGAAGTAGGCCAGCAGCTCCTGGAGGCCGAGGAAGTACCACGGCGCCTTGGCCACGGCCGGGGTGACGTTGCCGTTCGCCAGGGCCTCGAGGGGCGCGTTGACGAACAGGCCCATGAGCAGCAGGAAGATGCTCATCATGCCGGCCGCCAGGAACTCGATCGAGACGAGGTGCGGCCACGTCATGACCGTGTCGTCGGGCTCCTTCTGGACCCGGACGACGGCGTCCTGCTTGACGAGCGCGAGCAGGCGGTACGGCCGGGCGGACATCGGCACCCGCTGCTTGTCGATCTCCGTCCGGCGGGACGGGTCGACCGGGGCGACGACGCGGCGGTCCGTGGGGTCCTTGGTATCGGTCATAGCGGCCCCGAGATGCCGCCGTCCTTCCTGATCCGCCAGAAGTGGACGGCCAGGAAGATCGCGGCGACGAGCGGCAGGACCATGATGTGGAGCACGTAGAACCGCAGCAGCGTGTTCTGGCCGACCTCGAGGCCGCCCAGCAGCAGGAGGTTGGCGGGGGTGTTGAACAGCGGCGCGTAGCCGGCCATGTTCGTGCCGATCGTGATCGCCCAGTAGCCGATCTGGTCCCACGGCAGCAGGTAGCCGGTGAAGCTGAGCATCAGGACCAGGAACAGCAGCACGACCCCGACGACCCAGTTGAACTCGCGCGGCGGCTTGTACGCCCCGTGATAGAAGACACGCATCATGTGCAGGAACACGAACAGGACCATGAGGTGGGCGCCCCACCGGTGGATGTTGCGGGTCAGCAGGCCGAACGTGACGTGGCTCTGGATGTCGAGGATGTTCGTGTACGCGAGGTGGTCCGACGGGACGTAGAAGAACATCAGGTAGACGCCGGTCACGGTGAGCAGGAGGAAGAGGAAGAACGACAGGCCGCCCAGGCAGAACGTGTAGGCGAACCTGACCGCGTGCTGGCGGACGCGGACCGGGTGGATGTGCAGGAAGACGTTGTTCATGACCGCGTACGCGCGCGATCGTTCGTCGCTCGGGTACGGCTGGCGGAAGAGCGAGCGCCACACGGCGCTTCGGCGGATGCTCTGGTCCATCCGCTCGAGGAAACTCACCTGGATCCTCCTGCGACGCCGGCCAGCCCGGCGAGCTGCGCGTCCCGGTACGACTCCTTGTACAGCCGACCGTCGGTCGAGATCTCCTCGAGCTCGAACCGCTCCATCGTAATGGCGTCGAACGGGCAACGCTTGACGCAGAGAGCGCACCGGATGCAGCGCTCCTCGTCGAGGATCATGGCCGCGCCGTTGCTCCAGCCGTAGGCCTCCTCGACCTCCGGCAGGGCCCCTTCGGCCTTGAGCTGGTTGACGTCGACCATGTGGATGACGCCCTCGGGGCAGACATCCGCGCAGGCTCCGCAGAGGACGCAGCGGAATGGGTCGAACCAGATGTTGAAGTTGCACATGAGGCAGCGGGTCGACTCGGCGACCGCCTGGTTGGCCGTGTAGCCGAGCTCCACCGGGGTCGTGAAGTTGACCGCCGGATCGGTCGACGGCATGCGCACCGCCAGCGGGGCCATCGGGATGTGCTGGCGGGGCAGGACGTCGTACAGCTCGGGCATGTCGTGACGCCACGAGCTGGTGATCTTCACGTTCGCGGCGACAGTCACGTCCTGGCGGCCGCTCAGGTAGCGGTCGATCGCGTAGGCGCACTTCTTGCCGTGGCCGGCGGCCTCGATCAGGGTCGTGGGGCCGGTCACGAAGTCGCCGCAGGCGAAGACGCCCCGGACGTTCGTCGCGTACGTCGCGGGGTCGACCTTGACCCGGCCACGGTTGATCTCGAAGGTCGCCTCGACCGGGAGCATCGTCAGGTCCGCGGCCTGGGAGACGGCCGGGATGACCGTGTCGGCCTTGACCACGAACTCCGATCCGGGGATGGGCACCGGGGAGCGCCGACCGGACGCATCGGGCTCGCCCAGCTTGTTGCGGATGAACTTGACGCCGGTGAGCCGGCCGTCCTCGCCGAGCAGCTCGACGGGGCTCACGAGGAACTCCATCCGGACGCCCTCGCGCTCGGTCTCGCCCAGCTCCTCCTCGTCGACGACGAGTTCCGAGCGGGTCCGCCGGTAGGCGATCGTGACGTTCTCGGCGCCGTGGCGGAGGCTCGTGCGCGAGCAGTCCATCGCGGTGTAGCCGCCGCCGATGACGACGACGTCGTTGCCGACCTCGAGGGGCTGGCCGAGGTTCGCCTGCTTCATGAAGTCGACGCCGTACTGGACGCCGCCCAGGTCCGAACCCGGCACGTCGAGCTCGACCGCGTTCATCGCGCCGGCGGTGATGGCCACCGCGTCGAAGTCCTTCTGGAGCTGCTCGAACGTGATGTCCGTGCCGATGGCCGTGTTGAAGACGAAGTCCACGCCGAGCCGCTCGATGAGCCGGACGTCCTTCTCGATCGCCTCGCGCGGCAGGCGGAAGGCCGGCACGCCGATGAGCATCGTGCCGCCGGCGTAGGGCAGGCTGTCGTAGACCGTGACCGCGATGCCCTTGAGGGCCAGCTCGCGGGCGACGGCGAGCCCGGCCGGGCCGGCTCCCACGACCGCGACGCGCTCGTCGCGCGGCGTGATCTGGGGCATCGCGTCGGGGATGCCGGACGCCTCGTGCCACTCCACGAGGAACCGCTTCATGGCCCGGATCGCCAGGGGCCGGTCGATGTCGCCGCGGCGGCAGGCCCGCTCGCAGGGGGCGGAGCAGACGTAGGCGCACATCGCGGCGACCGGGTTCGGGTCGCGGCTGAGGATGTAGCCCTCTTCGAAGCGCCCTTCGGCGGCGAGGTTCAGGTAGCCGCGGCAGTTCGTGCCCACGGGGCACGCTTCCTGACACTCGATGTTGCACTGCAGCCAGGAAGCGTCCACCGGCTGGACGAGGAACTCCTGGTAGGGGTCGATGGCCACGAGCGGGTCGTGCCTCTCCTGCGTTGGAGGTGTCGGGCAGGGTGGTACGCGGAGCGACGAAGGCGCCTGGGCCGAATTTACCATCCGCGTCCGAAGGGGCGCACGGCCGACCCGGCCCGGCAGGGCGGGGAACGTCCCCGGCAAACTCGCGACGCCACGGGGAGGCGCTACCATCGCCGTCCCGTGATGACCCGACGATCCTCGCCCCTGCGCCGGACGACCCTGCCGACCCTTCGCCGCGAGTTGACGCTCCCTGCAGTGGCAGCTACCCTGACCCGGGGAAAACGCCCGGTCGGGACGCGCGAATCCGACCGGTCGAGGAGGTCGGACGTGGTCGCGAGCGATCTGGGTTTTCTGGCCCTGGGCGGCATGCTGGGGCTACTCGCCGGAGCCGCTCTCCTCGCCGTCCTCCGTACTCGGCCCCCCGCTCCCCGCCAGATCCGCCTCACGGTCACGCCCGGAAGCGTGCCGATCCGACCCTCACGGACGACGCTCGACGGGGACCCGTTCATGCCGGAGCCGGGCTGGATGGCCCTCGGCGGTCCGTCGAGCACGCGACGACTGGGCACCGAGCTGACGACCGCGACCGCCCTCGCCGGAGGCGCCCGAAACGGAACACTCGTTCGCTCCGAGGCCCCCCACGACGGCCCGGTGGCGGGGGAGGCTGCCCCGGCCGAGGCCGGCACGACGGACGGCGCCACGGAGTCGGTCGGCATCGCGATCGGCTCGGGGGCCGATCCCGTCCTCGCGGCGATCGCCGCATCCGGCAAGCGTCTCGCCCAGCGCGATGGCGACCGCGAGGCTGTCGTCGTGGTCGTCGAGCGACCCGGCGAAGAAGCGCCGTTCGAGACGACCGAGGAAGGCCTCGGCGTCGCGATCCTGGAAGCCGCCATCCGCGCCCGACGCACCGGCGCGACGGCGAAGGCCCCCGGTGCGCGGGAGGCCGGCGCGGCACATGCCGAATCCGACGTGACGGGCAGCATCGCGGTGCTGACCCGGCCCGAGCAGGCGGGGGCAACGAACGGCCATCGACCCGAGGCCCGATCGAGGGGCACCTCCGGGGCCGGCGCCGGCGGTGGCCAGAGCGGCGATCGCCCGACCGGCGACGGGCAGGCGGCCTCGGCATCGCCGGACCAGTGCGCGGAGGCTCGGACGACCGTCGACGAGCGCTGCGCGCTGGCGGAACGCATGCGGATCACCGCGGGGCATGCGGCCGAGGTGCTGCGCCAGGCCCAGGGCACGTACGACGCCCACATCGCCGCGGCCGCAGCCGCCGAGGCGATCGCCGAGTCGCGCGCCCAGCGCGCCGCCAAGGACGAGGCCCAGAACCGGTTCCGGACGGAACGCTCCCGGGCCGGCTCGCGGGAAGCGGTCGAGCAGGCGGCCCGCGACTGGCTCCAGGAGATCAACCGGATCAACGCCGCCGCGCGCGAGGCGGCCACCACGCTTGCCCGGGAGCGGGAGGCCGCGGCGGCCCTCCAGGCGTCCATCGAGCGACTGACGATCGAGGCCGACGCGGCGCGCCTCCAGGCCGAGAGTGCCGAGGAGTCGTGCTCGCTCGCCCGCCGGAGCCTCGCCGCCTGCGAGGAGGCCGTCCGCGAGGCGGCTCGGGCGCCAGGTCGCGGGCAGCCCGGCGGCGAGGGTGGGACGAAGGAGGGGACGCCGAGTCGCACACCCGCCGGGACGCGCGGATCCAGGCGGCCGCCTCCGGCCTGGCGTCCACGCCCCTCCCGGCTCCGGTGGAGGAAGAGGGCGCCCTCGCCGCGGCGATCCGGGCCGGCGGCAACCCGGCGGTCCTGAGCCTGCTCACCGGCAACCGGGCCGTCCTGCAGCGGCTGGTCTGGGAGCTCGCCGGCGAGGACCCCGTCAACCAGCGGCGCTGGCAGATCCAGCTGGCCGACCTCGTGGACGCGATCATCTCGCGGGCGATCGAGGCATGCGCGTTCATCTTCCCGGAGGAGCATCCGTTCTGGGAGCCGTTCAACCGGCGCCAGGGCCGGGACATCGCCCTCGCCCTCTCCTCGCTCGGCTTCCGCTTCGACGGCCTGGGGGGCTTCGCGGACGACCGGATCCCCGACCCAGCGCGACCTCTCGCTCGCCCTCGGTTACGCGGGCCTCGACCCGATGCGGGTCCGCCGCTGGCCGACGGAAGGCGAGTTCGAGGAGCTCTACCGGGACGTGACCGTGGCGGCCGACGAGTACATCCTGGGCGCCGCGCCGGGCCTGACCCTCGGCGAGCTCGTCGGGATCCTCGGCCGCCGGGCGGATCCGCTCACCGAGGTCTGGAACGCGTGGGGCCAGATCCGGCCGATCCTCCTCGAGCCGGTCCCGGCTTAGGCCGGCCTCCGCCGCCGGCCACGCGCGGCCTAGCCGGTGGGGACGGCCGCTCCGGTCGGGTCCGCCTCGGCCCCCGAGGCCATCGCTCCCAAACCTCCCGCATCGGCCGGCTCGTCCTCGTCGAGCACGATGAGCCGGAACGACTCGGCGCCCTGGACGCCGATCCGGGCGCCCGCCTCGGCGGCCCACTTGCGCAGCTCCACCGCGAGCTCGTCGGGTTTCTGGATCTGGCTGGCATGGGCGCGAAGCGCCTCGACCTTGCGCTCGACGGTCGCCGAGACGTCGATCCAGGCGTTCGCCTTCTCGGTCCAGAACAGGTACAGCCGGCGGACCTTGTGGAGGGCCAGGCCCTCGCGCACGAGCCACGGGAACGCCATCGGGTTGCGAGCGGCCGGGTAGACCGCGTCGACTGCGGCCAGGCCGGCAGTCCGGTGATCGGTGTGGTTGACCCCGCCGTCCTCCCAGAACAGCATCTCCGGGTCGTTGCACAGGACCGCGTCGGGCCGGAACGTGCGGATCTCGCGGACGAGCAGCTCGCGCAGGGCGAGGTCGTTGGCCAGCGCCCCGTCGGGCTGGTGCAGGAAGCTCAGCCCGGCGTAGCCGACGACGTCCGCCGCGGCTCGCTGCTCCGCCTCCCGCGTCGCCGAGAGGACGAGCGGGTCGAGCGTCGCGTCCTCGCCGCCCGCATCGCCACTGGTGCAGCAGACGAGCCAGCCGACGGAGCCCTGGTCGATCCAGGAAGCGGCGGTCGCCGCCGGACCGAAGTCGGCATCGTCCGGGTGCGCCACGACCACCATGAACCGAGCCGGCCGCCAGTCATGAGCCGTGGCCGAGGGCGCGGGGTCGGTCGGGAGGGCCTCGTCGGTCATGCCAAGGTAATGGGTTGCATGCGCTCGCCGACATGGTTTAGCATCGCCGCCGAGGCTTCGCACGTCTCCCCCCACGCGCGAAGCCTCTTTCGATTCCCGGGCATTGGCCGGGCGGGCCGATGGGTCATCGCGGGATCAGGCGTCGCCGCGCAGCGCCCGATAGGTCTCGAGGACGTCGGCGGCGTGCCCGTCGGCCTTGACCTTCGGCCAGGCATGGGCGACCCGGCCGTCCGGGCCGACGAGGAAGCTCGACCGCACGATGCCCATGTACTCCTTGCCGTAGTTCTTCTTGAGCGCCCACGAGCCGTATGCATCGGCCACCTTGTGGCCGTCGTCGGAGAGCAGGGTGAACGGCAGCTCGAACTTCGAGCGGAACTTGGCGTGGCTGGCCGCCCCGTCGGGGCTCAGCCCCAGACCGTCAGCCCTTCGTCGGAGATGGCCGGTTGCAGGTCGCGGAACTCGCAGGCCTCGGTCGTGCAGCCGGGCGTGTCGTCCTCCGGGTAGAAGTAGACGAGGGTCCACTTGCCGCGCTGGTCGGCCAGCCGGTGGATCGTGCCTTCGTCGTCGGGCAGGACGACCTCGGGAGCCGGGTCGCCCGCCTGGGGCATGCTCATGGAGGCCAGCGTAGCAGGCGTTTCGACGATGAGCAGACGACCCGCGACGCACCGTGACGCGGGCGCTCTCGGCGGCGCGGACGTTCGAGAGGCCGCGCGCCGGACCGACGGGCAATGGCTCGCCACGGAGCGGGTAGCGGAGCCCCTCGGTCGTGACCCCGGTCACGCCGTCGCCGAGCGGCAGGAGCGAGACGACGTCGCCGACCCGACCTGCCACCGCGCGCGTCGCCGGTCCGGTGAGCAGTGTCACCCGGGTCTCCGCCGCGAGCAGGACGCAGGACCGCCCGAGCAGGGCGGGATGGGCGAGCAGGCCCAGGTTGGCGAGGGCATGGTCGAGCCGCCGCCCACCCAGCGCTCCGACGACCACGATCCCCGGGCGCCCAGCTCGATCGCCGCGAGGACGGCCAGCTCGGTGTCCGACTCGTCCTTGTCGCGCTCGGCGCGCCGGATCGGCACCCCGCTCGCCTCGAGCCTCGCCAGCTCGGCCGGATCGATCGAGTCGCCGTCGCCCACGAGGAGGTCGATCGGGAAGCCGAGGCGGGCCGCGCCGTGCGCTCCCCCGTCGGCCGCGACGACGAGCCCGACCGCCGTCGGCCCAGCCCGGCCAGGCCGCGTCGAGCGCGGCTCGCTCGGCGACGTCGCCGTCGGCCACGACGAGGGCGTGGTCGCCGACGGTCCGGGACCGGGCCGGCTCGCCGCCGCCTGCGCCGCCCATCGCGCTCAGACCGCCGGGGCGCGCGGCAGGCGATCGACGAGCATGATCCCCATCGCCCGGTCGGCCCACTCGGCCACGGACGCCACGACCTCGTGCGCTCCGGCCGCCAGCAGCTCGGACGGCGTCGGCCAGGGCCGAGGCGACCCCGACGGCCCGCGTCCCGGCCGCACGCGCCATGCGCATGTCGTCGGTGAAATCGCCCAGGTAGGTCGCCGCGGCCGGTCGCTCCGCCAGGCCCAGCCCGGCGAGGGCCGCCCGGAGCGGCGCCGGGTCCGGCTTGTGGGTCGGGTGGTCGTCGCCGAAGACCTCGACCGCGAACAGCTCGGCGAGCCCGAGGCGGACGAGCTGCGGGGCGACGACCGATCGCTCCCCGGCGGTCACCAGGCCAAGCCGCAGCCCGCTGCGCGCGAGACGGTCGAGGGCCTCTGCCGCGCCGGGGAACAGCGCGCTCGACGACCCGCCGTCATACGCCGCGTGCCAGACCTCGTTGGCTTCGTCCAGCCGCTCGGCGGGGATGCCGAGCCGGTCGTACATCCGCCGCCAGTCCGGCTGGTAGGTCGACCGGTACGTCGCCTCGTCGTACGGCAGCCCGAACGAGCGCATCACCGCGAGGTTCGCCCGGTACAGCGGGCCGAGCGAATCCACGAGCGTGCCGTCCCAGTCGAAGAGGGCCGCATCCATCGGGCGATGCTACCCCCGGAACGGACCGGACTGCGTGCTAGACTCCGGGCCGTGCCCGACGGCGACGTACATCCCGCCACCCAGCGCGTCCTCGACGCCGCGGCCCGCAAGGGGATGACGCTCGACATCCGGCGCTTCCCCGAAGGCACCCACACCGCAGCCGACGCCGCCGCGGCCGTTGGCGCGGAGCTCGGCCAGATCGTCAAGTCGCTCGTCTTCGTCGCGCCCGACGACGCCGGTGGCCTCGCGCCGATCATCTGCCTCGTCTCTGGCCCGAACCGGGTTGACGTCGCGAGGCTCGCCGCGATCACCGGGGAGCCGGGCATCCGCCGGGCCACCGCCCGCGAGGCGAACGACCTGACCGGGTTCGTGATCGGCGGGATCCCGCCGATCGGCCATAGCCAGGCGGTCCGCGTGGTGATGGATCCCGATCTCGGCCGGTTCCGGGAGGTCTGGGCGGCGGCCGGGACCGCCACCGCGGTCTTCCCGGTGGCCCCGGGGGCGCTGCGCGATCTCGCCAACGCGACCGTCGCGCCGCTGACCGAGGAGCCCGAGGAGGCATCCGACCCATCGGACGCGGATCCGGGCTCCGCTTCCGGCGAGCCGGCGGGATCGAACGGGTCGAACAGACCGAGCTTGGGCGGCGATCCGGCCGCGCAGGGCGCCCGCGCCTGAGCCCGGAGCCTCGCCAGTCCGTCGTCCAGTACCCGGGCGGCCTGCGCGCGCGGTACCGCTGGGGTGGCAGCGGCTCGGCGCCCGACGTGTTCGCGCTCTCCGAGGCCGGCGGCACGCTCGAGGACCTGGGACCGCTCGTCTCGACCGAACCTGACCTCCTCTGCCGAGCGGAGCTGCGCGTCGAGAGCCCGGCGGCGATCTGGGCGGTCCGGTTCGCGTCGCCGATCTACGACGAGCCCGACGGGCTGCTGTGGGATGTGCCTGGCGTGCTGGTCGTCCGCTACGGGTTCGTTGGCTACGCCCTCGACTCGCGCGCCGGGACCCTGCGCTGGCACCACCGGAGCGGGACGCCGCTCGTCGCCGTCCTCGGCTCGTCTCGCCTCGAGCACGTCCTGCTCCAGTCGGAGGTCGAGACGTTCGCGATCGACGCGACCGGCGAGGTGGTGTGGCGGGCCGCCCACTCGGACGTGGTCGCCGGCGCGGAGCTGGTCGGCGGCCGGCTCGTCCTGACCAGCGTCGACGGGCAGGTCCGGGCGCTCGACCCGGCGACCGGCCAGGCCGCCGGCTGACGGCCACCCAGGGCCACAGGCGAGCACGACCCGAGGCCCCGGCCCTCGCCAGACCGCCGCGGCTGTGGACGCACGGTGGATAAGCCGCCACCTTCGTGGACGCCTTGTGGACAAATCGGGTTGACCCCCGCCGAGCCCCCGGCTTACGGTTCAGGCCAGCCCGGAGGGGTCGAGCGTCGCTAACGGCGGAGATCGCATCAACGCCCACGCGGTCGGGTAGGTTCCTTCGGGCCTTTCCGTGCCCGCCCGCTATCCTGCGGGGCATGGTCCCCCTCGCCCCACTGGCCCTTCTCCGCCTGCCATGATCCCGATCGCCCTGCTGATCGCGGGCCTTGCGGCGCTCGCCGGCGCCGCCCTCGTCCTGCGCTCCTTCGGGCCGGGCTACCGGATCGGCCGGCTACTGGCGACGACCGTGACGGTGTCCGTCGCCGATGCCGCATCCCTGGCCCGGGCGGGTTCGGCCGGCTACGTCCGGATCGACGGCCGGATCGATGGCGACGACGAGTTCGAGGACGAGCACCATCGGCCCCTCGTGTTCCGGCGGCGCCGGCTCGAGATGCAGCGCGCCGGTGCGTGGCAGACGCTCGACGATGCGCGGGAGTCCGTCAGATTCGGGATCCGCGATGGCCTCGAGTCGGTCGATGTGGACGCGGATGCCCTCGGGCCGGGCCTGGTCGTCATCCCGCGTGAGGCCGTCGGGACGGCCGCGGACGTGCCCGATCGCATCCCGGACGACGTCCCACTCACGACGCCCACCCGGCTCCTCGTCGAACAGGTCTCGTCCGTGGAGCACGCGATCGTCCTCGGCGTGCCCGTGCTGGCGGAGGACGGGACCATCCGGATCACCGCGGGCCAGGGCCGTCCGCTCGTCCTGACCACGCTCGAGCTACCGGAGGCGATGCGCCTCCTCGCCGGCGGCCGCCGCGCCCGACCCGCGATCGCGAGCGCCCTCCTCGTTGGCGGGATCGCCCTCGTCGTGCTCGGCGCCGGTTGGGCGCTGCTCGGCGGCGCCCGGTGAGCACGTGGCGGCGGCGGCTCGCCATCGCGAGTCTCCTGGCGGTCGCCATCCTCGCGTTCGGGCCGCGAGCCCTGACGCCACCCTCGACGGCCTCCCGGGGATCCTCGCCGGACCCCAGGTCGTGCTCGCGGCATCGCCCGAGCCGAGCGCACCCGGCGGCGACACCCGATCGCCCGGCGAAGGCCCGGGGCTGGTCGGCGCGCCATTCCTGGCCATCGGGGCCGTCGTCGCCCTGGGGCTCCTCGCAGCCGGCGCCACGCTCCTCTTCCTCCGCCTCACGAGCGGCTCCGGAGAACCACGGCGCATGCCAGGAAAGGGTCGCGGCGAGCGTCCGGACTGACCCCCACACCCACCGTTTTCTCCGCTAGGACCTTCGTCCTATTGGAAAGAAGTGTGAGGCTCTCTAGTGTCGGCCCCGACGACCTCACATTTCCTCCAGCAAGGGCCAAGGTGACCGCAGGCCTTCCTCCTCGCCCCAGTGACGCCACCCTGTCCGTGACCAAGGCCGCCCGGATCCTGGGCGTGCATCCGAACACGATCCGTGCGTGGAGCGATCAGGGCCGGCTGCGCTACTACCGGATCAATCCGCGGGGCGATCGGCGCTACCGGGTGGGCGACCTCCAGGGATTCCTGGCCGCCGCCGAAGCGACCGGCGTGACCACCTACGGCGGCGGACGCCCGGCGAGCGGCGGCGGGCGGGGCGGCCGGCCGACGCTGTCCCTCGTCCAGGGCACGGACACCGCGACGGACCAGCGACTGCCCGGCCGCCGCGGCGGCGACCGCCTCGAGGGTGGAACGGTAACCCCGTTCGTGAGCGCGGACCTCTCCACCGAGCGGACCCGCCATCGGCTCGACCTGCGGGTCCTGGCCGAGCTCGCCGCCCTCACCTCCGGTGGGCGCGACATCGAGCGGATGCTCGGTTCGGCCGTGGCCCTCCTCCGCGAGTCGTATCCGTACGACATCGTGGCCGCCTACGAACGTCGCGACGAGCGGTTCGTCGTCCGAGCGATGCGCGGGACCGGCCCGAGCCGCCCCGCGGAGCTGCCGCTCACGTACGGCGCCATCGGCGAGGCCATGCGCGACGAGCACCCGATCCTGTCCCGTGAAGGGACCACGGGATGGCAGCCTGTCCATCCCGGCTCGAGCGTGGAGATCGCCCTGCCGATCACGTTCGCGACCCAGCGCTGGGGCGTCCTGGTCGTGGGCGCGGCGGATCCGCTGAGCCTGACCGAGCTCGATATCCCGTTCCTCGACGGCGTCGCCCGCCAGTTCGCCGTCGCCGTGTACAGCGCCGGGCTCTTCGAGGAGTCCGCCCAGCAGGTCCACCGGCTCGACGCCCTCCGCCGGGTGGCCAGCGACATCGGCAGCAAGCTCGACCTCGACCAGACCCTGGCCGGCCTCGTCGACCACGCGACGGTCCTCTTCCAGGCCGATCGGGCGGCGGTCTTCCTGCGCGGCTCCGACGGGCAGGTCCACGCGGCGGTGAGCCGGGGCCTGTCGCCGGCCTACCTCTCCGCGGTCAAGGATTTCCCCGTGCCGTCCCTGCCTGGCCTCGCCGTCGCAGCCCGCCGGCCGATGTTCGCGACGGGCTACGCGGACGACCCGCGCGGAGCGGGGGTTCGGGCCGCGGTCATCCAGGAGGGCTTCGACACGCTGTGCACGGCGCCGCTCCTCGACGGGCAGGTCGTGCTGGGTCTCCTGAACGTGTACCACGACCGGCCGCACCCGTGGACGGAGAGCGAGCTCGACACGCTGGCCGCGTTCGCCGCCCAGGCCCAGGTCGCGATCAAGACGGCCCAGGACTACAGCCAGATGGCCACGTGGGCTGCCCAGCTCCAGTCGATCCAACAGCTCGGCGCGCGCCTCAACGGCCTCACCAGCGTTCGCGAGATCGGCTCGGCCATCGCCACCGAGCTGCGCACCCTCATCGACTACCACAACGTGCGGGTCTACCGGCTCCAGGGAGCGGTCGACCTCATCCCCGTCGCCTTCCAGGGCCAGGTCGGCGAGTACGTCGACGAGACCCCGGACCAGCTGGCCACGAAGGTCGGCCAGGGCATCACGGGCTGGGTGGCCGAGCACCGGATCGCCCAGAACCTGCCCGACGCGGCGAACGATGCGCGGGCGAGCACGATCGTCGGGACGCAGGAGGAGCTCGACGAGTCGATGCTCCTCGCGCCGATGCTCTTCGAGGACGCGATCCTTGGCGTGGTCGTCCTGTCCAAGCTCGGTCTCAACCAGTTCAGCGACGACGATCTCCGGCTCCTCGTGATCTATGCCAGCTTCGCCGCCCAGGCGATGGCCAACGCCGACACGAACGAGCGTCTGCGCGAGCAGACCGCAGTGCTCGAGCGCCAGCTGCGCAGCCAGCGCGATCTGCTCCAGATCACCGAGTCGATCCTCGGCACCCTCGACACCTCGTCCGTGCTCGACCAGATCACGGACCGCCTCAACGCCCTCGTCCGCTCGGACAACATCGCGATCGAGCTCGTCGACCGCAAGACCGGCCTGCTCGTGCCGCTCTCGGCGAAGGGCATCAACGCCGCGCAGTACCTCGAGCCGTGGGAGCCCGGCGAGGACGGGATCGCGCCGTGGGTGGTGGCGAACAACGAGGCGCAGCTCATCGTCGATGAATCGACCGACCTGCGGGTCAACCACTTCCGAGGCGAAGGCCCCGTCGACGGCAGCATCATCTGCGTCCCCTTGCGCGACCGCGACGGGGCCGTCGGCGTCCTGACCCTCGAGCGGCTCGGGCTCGACGACCGCTACTCGTCGGCCGACTTCGATCTCGTCCAGCTCTTCGCCGCCCACGTGTCGATCGCGCTCGAGAACGCGGCCGCGTTCAAGAAGCAGATCGAGCGGGCCGAGCGCGACACGCTGACCGGCCTCTTCAACCACGGCTCGTTCAAGGACGGCCTCCTGCGCGCGGCGGCAGACGGTGCCCGGTTCAGCCTCGTGATGATCGACATCGACGACTTCAAGGCCGTCAACGACGCGATGGGCCACCAGGCCGGCGACCGCCTGCTCCAGGAGATCGCCGCCGCGATCATGTCCGCCGGTCGCGAATCGGACCGCGTGTTCCGCTATGGCGGGGACGAGATCACGCTCCTGCTGCCGAACACGGACCACGCCGGAGCGATCCTCGTGGCGGAGCGGATCCGGACTGCCGTGGAGTCGGTGGGCGCGCCGGACAGCCAGTGGGCCGCGGCCAAGCTCATGGTCAGCGTCTCGATCGGCGTGGCCACCTTCCCGGACGACGGCGCCGACCCGGAGACGATCCTCCTGGCCGCCGACCGCGCGTGCTTCGTCGCGAAGCGGACCGGCCACGGCTACATCGCGACCGCGGCCCAGGGCCTCGCCCTCGCGGCCGAGTTCAAGCTCCAGGACCCGACCCCGGTCGACCCCCCGAGCATCCTCGGCTGACGGACGGCCGCAACGCCGGGCGTACACTGATCGTCACCTCGGCATGGTCAAGCTGGAACGCGTCGGCCCAACGCTCCTGCTCGCGCTGGCTCTCCTCGCATGCGCGGGTTGCATCCTGAGCCTCGTGCCCGACGCGCCGGCCGGCTCGACGGTCGCGAACCCGACGCCCGTCCCCACGCCCCGGGTGACCGTCCCGGCACCGACCCCGGAGCCGACGTTCCTCATCTACCAGGTCAAGGCGGGCGACGTCCTCGAGAAGATCGCCAAGCGCTACAAGACGACCGTCGCCAGCATCGGCTACTGGAACCGCGCCCGGTACAAGACGCTCGATCCGGACAGCGCCGAGTTCGCCCCCGATACGATCCGGGTCGGCTGGAAGCTGCGGATCCATCCGGGCCAGACGACCGACACGGACTACGAGGATCCGACGCCGATCCCGCCGCCCGAATCGCCCGAGGACTCCCCCGCCGGATCGCCGTCCGCCTCGCCGTCGCCCTGACCGCGGAGGCCTAGAGCTCGAGGCGGCCGGCCCGGATGATCCGCTGGAGGAACTGCTGGGTCCGTTCCTGCTCGGGGTTCCGGAAGATCCGGTCCGGCGGGCCTTGCTCGAGGATCCGGCCGCCGTCCAGGAAGCAGACCCGCGTCGCGATGTCGCGGGCGAAGCTCATCTCGTGGGTCGCGATGATCATCGTCATGCCGCCCACGGCGAGGCCACGGATGACGTCCAGGACCTCGGCGACGAGCTCCGGATCCAGCGCGGATGTGACCTCGTCGAGGAGGAGCACGTCCGGCCGCATCGCCAGGGCGCGGATGATCGCGACGCGCTGCTGCTGACCGCCCGAGAGGCGGTCGGGGTACTCGGCACGCTTGTCGGCCAGCCCGAACCGTTCGAGCAGCTCGATCGCCTGGCGTTCAGCCTCCGCGGCGGGGATGCGCAGGACCTTGCGCGGCCCGAGCGTGATGTTCTCGATCACCCGCATGTGCGGGAACAGGTTGAACGCCTGGAACACGATGCCGATCCGGCGCCGGATCGCGTCCACCCGAACCCCCGGGGCGGTGATCTCCTCGTCGCCGATGATCACCCGGCCGGCATCCACCGGTTCGAGCAGGTTGATGCAGCGCAGGAGCGTCGACTTGCCGCTCCCCGACGCGCCGATCAGGCAGATGACCTCGTGCTCGTCGACCTCGAGATCGATGCCTCGGAGCACCTCCAGGTGGCCGAACGACTTGTGGAGCCCCTCGATGCGCACGGCAGGGCGGGCACTCGCGGCCGCTGGGGTGCCGATCGGCCCGATCACGGGGTCACCCCGGCGAGGAGACGGCCGCGGTCGCGCGCGATGAGCCAGTCCGTCACGTGGATGAGCGGGACGGTGAGGATGAGGAACAGGGCTGCGGTCACCAGATACGGCGTGAAGTTGAACGACGCCGACTCATCCACCTGGGCCTGGCGGAACACCTCGATGACCCCGATGAACGACACGAAGGCGGTGTCCTTCTGGAGGCCGATGAAGTCGTTGAGGAGCGGCGGGATCACCCGGCGCACCGCCTGCGGGATGACCACGTAGCGCATCGCCTGGAGGTGGGTCAGGCCGAGCGACCGGGCCGCCGCGGCCTGACTCGGGTGGACCGATTCGATGCCCGCCCGGTAGACCTCGGACACGTAGGCGCTGTACACGAGCACGAGCGTCACGACGCCCCAGAAGAACGGGTCGTTGGGCAGCCACTCGACGCCCAACGCCGGCACGCCGAAGCCCAGGATGAAGATGATCAGCACGCTCGGCACGCCCCGGAAGAAGTCCGTGTAGATGACGGCCATCACCCTGAGCGGGAAGAAGACCGGACCGGGCAGGCTGCGCACGACCGCGATGAACAGAGCCAGCGGCAGGATGCAGGCCTCGGCGATGAGGAACAGCTGCACGTTCACCGCGATCGCGGCCACCTGGCGCGGCCACGACGTGCCGATGTACTTCAGGTTGAAGAAGCTCTGCTGGACGAGGGCCCAGCCGGGGGAGTTGACGACGAACCAGCCGATGAGCCCGAAGACCGCGATCGAGCTGACGATCGCGATCAGCAGCGAGCGGCGGTCGGCCCGCCCACGGATCGGCATCAAGGTCGGGCCGGGCGATCGCTACTGGAGTTGGGGGACGCCTCCGGTGGTGATGTACTTCTGGCGGGCCGCCTCGAGCGAGCCGTCGGCCTTGATCTTGGCGATGGCCTGGTTCACGCACGTCGTCAGGCTGCTGCCCTTGGTGAGCACGACCGAGAAGTGCTCGATCTCGCCCTTCGTCGGCAGCTCGCCGACGATCACGGCGTCCGTGAGTTGCGCGTCCCGCATGTAGAACGTCGAGTACAGGTCGGCGACGACTCCGTCCACCTGCTTGGCCTGGAGCGCCTTGACGGCCAGGTCGAGTGAGTTGTAGACGCGCGGCTCCTTGGTCGGCTGGATGTTCTCGGTGATGTACTTCAGGCTCGTCGTACCCACCTGGGTGCCGAGCCGGAAGTCCTTGAGTCCGGCGACCGTGGTGACCTTGCTGATCCCGTTCGCCTTGAGGGCGACCACAGCCTGCGTGTCGTCGAAGTAGCCGTCCGAGAGGTCGACGGCGGCGGCACGCTCGGCGCTGTAGGACACCTGGGCGAGGTAGAAGTCGAACTTCTTGGGCCCCGGCTGGATCGCCGGATCGAAGTCCACCGCCACCCAGCCGACGTCGGCCTTCGCGTAGCCAAGGGCCGAGGCGATGAGGTATGCGGTCGCGGCTTCGTAGCCCTCACCGTTGTTCGGGTCCGCCTGCTGCCACGGAGAGCCCGCGGCGGGTGCCGGGCCCGACCACCAGGGGCTGTACGGCGGGTTGGAGGTGCCGATCGTCAGCTTGCCGGCCGCCAGCGTCTTGAGCGCGGCCGGAGAGCACGGGTCTGCCGTCGGGCTCGCGGTCGCGGCCGACGGGGCGACCGAGGCCACGCTCGGCGCGGCGGTCGGGGCCGCCGTCGGCGCTGCGGTAGGTGCCGGGGTCGCCGCCGCGGTGCACGCGGCAAGGGCGAAGACGATCCCGATGAGCGTCAGGCGCGCGGGCGCGCCTCGATTGGACACGTGCATTGCTCCTCCTCCGGTCTGGCTCGCGCGCAGTGTAGACGGAGGCGGCCGCGAAGGCCCAGGCGGGACCGGCCCGCGGACCGCACTTGCCCGGGAACGCCGAAACGGCGCCTGGAGGAGGCTAGGCGCCGCTTCGGGTGAGCTGGTCGTCGCGACGGGAGGAGGGAGAACGCCGCGACGGCCGATGTATTCGGTTGTGGGCGCCGATCAGGCGGGCTGGCCGTTGCCGTCCGTTTCGCCGAATCGACCGGATCGCTGCATGTCCCGAAGGAAGAGCAGCTGGTTGAGTTCCTTGAGGTTCCAGTGCTGGTCGCCGACGTGGAGACCGGACAGGAACGCGGTCAGGTTGGCCGCTTCGTCGGGAGCCAGGCCGCGCATGAGCAGGAGGCGGTACGTGGAGCGGGTCGAGACGTCGGTGGCGATCGCGGCGCCCGAGCCGATGGCCGCTGAAGCGACCGCCCCGGACGGATGCGAGCGCTCGGTGCGGGGCGAGCGTGCGCGGGTGCGACTACTGCGACTGCGCGTCTGGCCTGCCATGGTTCACGTGCCTGACCTGTCTCCTGTTCCGACGGGCGACTCGCCCGGGATGTCTTTGGACTGCCGGAGTGCCTTGCGGCGCGGCGGCTGTGTTTGATGGAACTTTCGGTCTACCCACCGTCCCGGACGATGGCTCTACGGTCCGGGGTGACCCGGTACTTGCGGCGCCCTTCTCATGCCTTTGAACTACCGCGACTCGGTAGACTCGCCCCGATGCGGGTCCGAGCCTTCAAGTTGCGGCTGATCGCTGCATGCTTCACCGTCCTCTGGACGCTGACGGCAGCCCTTGTGTTACTCGTGTACCGGCCGGGGGGTCCGATCGATCTCCTGGTGGGCCTCGCCGCGCTCGGACCGGTGGTCATCGCCGCTGTCGGGCTGGCCTGGCCACCGACCGCCCATCACGACGGGATCTTCCTCGCCACCGGGTGGCTGGGGCTGCTCACCGCGATGGTGCTCGTCCCTTCCATCGGCGGCGTGGTGTTCCAGCTCACGTCGGCCGGAGCCCAGACGATCCTGCCGTCGTGGTCGGCGGCCTATCCCTGGCTCCTCGCCCTAGCCGGCACCAGCCTCTTCAGCGGCCTGGGCGCCGCGCGACACTTCGGCAGCGCCTTCGAGCCGCGACGGCGCCGGCTGGCCGTCGGCCTCGCCATGGGCGGCGCGATGACCCTCGTGTCGGGCCTCGTGTTCGGGACGGCCGCGATCGCCAACGAGATCGGGTTGCGCGACCGGCCGGTGAGCTTCTCCCGGTTCGGGCCGACCGACCCGGCCCTCGTCGTCCCTCTCTGCGACGCGGACCTCACCGTCCCGTTGACCACCCACGTGGAGCTCAGCCTCACCGCCGACATCGACGGCCATCCGGTCGGCTGGGCGAACATCGTGGGCGTCCGCTCCGGGGACGAACGTGCGCTGGTCGGCCGACGTGGCGGCCGACTACGGCCTCGGACGCCACGGCGTCGTGCGAACTGCGAACGGCGCCTGGCGCCAGGGCCCGAGCGGCGGCTGGGCGGCGGTCGCACCCCAGAGCGTCGACGACGAGACGCTCGACCTCCAGGCGGCCAGTGCCGCTCTTGGCCAGGAGACCCGGACGACGGCCGAGGACAGCGGCCTCGAATCGGTCGAGGGGGCGAAGGCACGGCACTGCCGGGTATCCGTGGACGGGCCGATCGCCCTGGACGCGTTCCCGGAGATGGCCTGGTTCGTGGGCCCGGCCGACCTGCACCGCTGGCGCGGCCAGCTCGACTACTGGATCTTCGCCGACGGGCAGGTCGGGCAGGTCGTGCTCACCGTCAACGGCGATGCGAGCGGCATGAGCCCGAAGGGCCTCCAGGCGACGATCCGGGCGACCCTGATCGCGATCGATCGCAACCTCCCGGTCTCGATCTCGGCCCCCGTATGAGCGACGACGACCGATCGCTGGACCGGGACCGGTTCGCCGGCAAGCGCGACCGCGTCGCCCGGCTGCTGCGCATCGTCCGCTACCTCCAGGAGCGAGGCGAGGCCGGGGCCCGCCCCGAGGAGATCGCCCGGGCGGTCGCCATGTCCCGGCGGACCGTGTACCGCGACCTCCGCGCGATCGAGCAGGAGATCGAGGTCCCCGTCTGGTCGGAGAACGGCCGCTGGGGCCTCGAGGCGAGCGGCCTCCTGCCGCCGCTCAAGCTGACCCTGGCCGAAGGGCTGGCGGTCTTCCTCTCGGCGCGGCTGATGGCCCGCTACGCGACCGCCCACGACCCGGACCTGATGGGTGCCTTCCAGAAGCTCGGCTCGGGGATGCCCGAGGCGATCGCCGAGCACGTCGCGAGCACGCTCGACGTCATGGCCGCGCGGCCGCCCGACGAGGCGTTCCGGCGGCGGGTCCAGCTCATCACCCGGGCCTGGGCCGAGCGACGCGTCCTGGACCTGACGTACGACACGGGCGCCTACGCGCCGGGCAGCGGGACGCGGACCGCGCGGGTCCGGCCGTATCTCATCGAGCCGTCCTCCTCGACCCACGCGCTCTACCTGATCGGCTGGGACGAGACCCGCGACGGGATCCGCACGTTCAAGATCGAGCGCATCCGGGAGCTGGCGCTGACGAACGACACGTTCGAGGCCCCGACGCGCGGCAAGATCGAGGAGACCCTGGCGGCGGCCTGGGACATCATCGCGGACCAGGAGCCGACCGAGGTCGTGCTGCGCTTCGGGAAGGCCGTGGCCGGGCGGGTCGCCGAGGCGCACTGGCATCCGACCGAGTCGCGCGAGGAGCAGCCGGACGGCACGCTGGTCTGGCGGGCGACGGTCGCCGGCACGATCGAGATCCGGCTGTGGATCCTGTCCTGGGGCGCCGACGTGGAGGTCCTCGCGCCGGAGGCATTGCGGCGGTCTGTCGCCGAAACGCTCGACACCGCGGCGGCCATCTACCGGTCCTGAGTGGATCGCCGGCGGGGGCGGATTGTTGTTACACAGATGTTACGTTTGGTGCCCTTGAGGGTGGACCGGGGTGGTCGCGGTTGGGGTACCCTTTGCCGGCGTCGCGGTCCCGCTCACGGGTCGGGGCGCCGGAGGTGGTTCGGTAATCCAGGTCTCGCGCACCACGGTCCGGTGACGAGATCACACGCGGCGCACTGGCGTGTCGCATCCCACCGAACTCGGCCTCCGCGCAGGCCCTGCACCGCGTCCCCAGCGTGGTGTCCCCTGCGGCAGGAGAGAGGATGCATCGACCGATGCGCCGCGCATTCCCCCGAATGCCGCGTCGCGTGCTCGCCATACTCCTGGCTGGCATCGTCGCGGGCATGATCGGCTTCGCTCCCAGCTCCGCGCTGGCGGCTGGCAACACGAACCCGCCGAACTCGCCGAGTTCGAGCACCGTCGAGACGTACATCCGCACGTGGCTCAACCACGATCGCGCGATCCGCGGCCTCCGGTCATTGCGGGTCGACGTTTCCCTGCAGGACATCGCAACGACCCGCGCGCAGACGCTCGCGTCGCTGGGGCTGCTCAGCCACACGGCACCGGGCAATCTGGGCTCCCAGCTGAACGCGGCGGGAGTGCGCTGGTACGGCTGGGGCGAGGACATCGGCTGGTCCTCGTACTCCTGGGGCCATGACGTGGCGCTGTCGCTCTACACGATGTGGAAGCACAGCCCGGGCCACTGGAAGCTCATGATGAGCTCGCGCTACAACTACCTCGGCATCGGCCTCGGCTACCGCTGGACGGACGGGGCGACCTACTCCTCGATCGTCTTCGCGGAGATGCCCGACCATTCGGCGCCGGCGGGCAGGATGACCTCGGCTGGGCGGAGCGGGACGAGCGTGTGGTTCCGCTACACGGGCGTGGACACGATCCTCCAGACCCACACGGCCGGTGTCCGCGACTACGACCTGGAGTACAAGGTGGATGGAGGGGCGTGGCGCATCATCGCGACCCACCGCACGGCGCGGTCGATCACGATCTCGTCGCGACCCCACGGGCACTCGTTCTACGTCGCGGTGCGAGCCCGCGACAGGGCCGGCAATATCGGGCGTTGGAGCCAACCGCTGCGGGTGTACGTGCCCTGACCTTCTGATCGGCGTCCGGACACGGCGGGCCTTCGGGTCCGCCAGTCCGGGCAGGCAGGTACCCTTCAGCGCGTGAGCCGGCACCCGTTCTCCGCGGTCAACCTGATCAGCGACCCGATCCACGGCTACATCGAGCTGACCAAGCGGATCTCCCCGGCCGAATCGGCCGCCGTCGGCTTGCCGCCCGAAACGGTCGCCGAAGAGGATCTCCTCGACTCGGCCTGGCTCCAGCGGCTGCGGCGCATCTCGCAGCTCCAGAGCGCCCGCTGGGTGTTCCCGACCGCCGAGCATTCGCGGTTCACCCACGGCCTGGGGGTCATGCACGAGGCCGGCCGCTGGGCGCGCCACCTCTATCCCTCGCTCCGGGCCCGTCTCCTCGAGGAGGGCGCGTTCGCGCCGAGCCGATCCCATCGGAAGGCCTGATCGTCGAGACGCTGCGCATCGCCGGCCTGCTCCACGACGTGGGGCATGGACCGCTCGCCCACTTCTTCGACGACCACGTGCTGCGGGACTTCGCGGCACCGCCGGATGCGCGGCGGCCGGCCGGCAAGAAGCTGACCCACGAGGACCTGAGCCAGCTCATCATCGAGCGCG
This sequence comes from uncultured Chloroflexia bacterium, assembly GCA_963849405.1. GTDB lineage: Bacteria > Chloroflexota > Limnocylindria > Limnocylindrales > CSP1-4 > C-114. The sequence goes on along the minus strand of CAWKHG010000003.1, from coordinate 227,257 downwards.
AGCTGGGGACCACGATCGCCGGGCTCCGCCGCGCCCCTGGGAGCGTCGCCGAACGCGACGGCTTCGCGCCGGGCGAGGCCATCGACCCGCGCTGGGTGGCGTTCCTCGTATCGAAGCCGGCCCTGGCCGATCCGTCGATGCCCCGCTGGCTGCGCTGGCTCCAGCCGCTCCTGTCGGGCGTGTTCACGGTGGACAACCTCGACTACGTGCGCCGGGATGCCTACTTCACCGGCGTCTCGACCGGTCCGGTCGATGTCGAGCGGCTCATGCGCTACACGTTCATCGGCGAACGGGGGCTGACGCTCTACGAGCCCGGCCTCGGATCGCTGGAGATGTTCCTCACCGCCCGGCTCTTCCTGTACCAGCAGGTCTACTTCCACCGCACCGTGCGGGCGATCGACCTCGACCTGGCCGAGGTCTTCCGGCCGGCGATCCAGGCGATCTTCGGCACGGAGTCGCCGGCCGCGGCGCTTGGCGCCTACGCGGACCTCGACGAGTACGGTTTGCTGCACCAGGCGGCGCTCTGGACGCGCGGCGAGGCCGTCGCCGACGACCCCGCCCCGGGCGACGGCCGAGTCACGGCGGCGGTCGCCGCGGGCTGGCGGGCGATCCTCCTGCGCCAGCCGCGGTGGCGGGCGGAGGCGGAGGTGCGGCTCGCCTACGAGGACAAGCCGTCCGCCGATGAGCTCGCGACGCTCGGCCCGGAGGAGCCCGGTCGCGTGGTCATCGACCTCGCCTCCGTCGACGCCCGCCCGGCGGACGCCACGGCGACGGATTCACTGCTCGCGGTCGAGGGCCGGGACGGCCGGCCGGCGGCGCCCCTGAGCCGGACGCTCGCGCGGCTGCCCGCCTTCGCGCTCATCGCCCGGCGCTACCGCCGCATCGACGGCTGAGGAGACCGATGACCGATCAGCAACCGGACAGGACCCGGCGCACATCGCGGCCGGGCAGCCGCCACCCCGTCAACCGCACGCTCCTGGACGAGGCGCCGCTGGGCAGCCGGATCGCCGATCGCGTGACCGGCTTCATGGGGAGCTGGCGGTTCATCATCATCCAGACGATCATCGTGGCAGTGTGGGTGCTCGGGAACCTGTACCTGCTCTTCCACTTCGACCCGTACCCGTTCATCTTCCTGAACCTCGCGTTCTCGACCCAGGCGGCGTACGCGGCACCCCTGATCCTCCTGGCCAGCAACCGCGCGGCGGTCCGCGACCGGCTGACCCTCGAGCACGCGGCGGACCAGTCCGACGTCGAGGAGAAGCAGAACGAGCGCCTGCTGGGCGGCAACACGGAGATCCTCAAGAAGGTCGAGGCGCTCGAGGAGCGCATCCTCGAGCTCGAGAAGCACATCCTTGCCGCGCTCGAGGACAAGGACCACGGGCACGACGCGGGGAGCTGAGCGCTCCTCGAGCCCGTCGGCTCAGGGCCCGATCGCCGGCAGCGCCGCCACGAGGTAGTCGGCGAGCGCCCGGTTGAACGTCGCGGTCATGTGGTGCATGTCACGGTTCACGAGGATGTGGCCGATGACGACCGGGCACGGATCGGTGGGGCAGATCCATTCGGTCGCGTCGACGAACGTCGCCGAGGCGATCTTCGCGGCCCGCTGCTCGAGGTCGCGGAACGGCACGTCGATCGCCTTGGCCAGGGGCGTGGCGCAGTCCAGCGCATCGTCCATGTGGGCGGACAGGCAGACCGGCGGGTCGAGGCGCTGGTGCGGGGTCTCGGCGATGAGGGCGACCTTGCCGGAGATCGCGTCCAGCGAATCCAGGGTCCGGGCGATCGCGGATTGCATCGCCCCCGCGATGCTCGGCCAGCGGTTCCGACTGCCCATCGATCGCGAGCGTGTAGCCCCGGCTCATCGATACGACGACGAGCGCGGGGTGCTCGTTGGCGATGCGCTGGAGGACGACGGACCGCCACGAGGCACACTCCGTGTACTCGCGGTTCAGGGCCGGGTCCCAGATCGCGATGTCGGCGGGCGTGCAGGCCGACTTGGTGAACGACAGCAGGCGCCAGTGGTTCTTCGTGGCCGCCCGGTTCAGGGCCGGGAACCACTGCGCGGCGTGGGAGTCGCCGAGCAGGACCACGGTCGTCGACGAGCTCGTGTCGCCGAAGGCGCAGGTCGGGGGTGTCACCTGGTCGTACGGCAGGTGACAGCCGTTGTCGTAGATCGGCGGCAGGTCGTCCCGTGCCTTGCCGATCGACGGGGTCAGGTTGGCCGGCACCGGGAACGGCGACGAGGTCGGCAGGGGCGGGGCGCCCGAGGCAGGGGGTCGCGGCTCGGGGTCGGGCTCGCGCCCGGGCTCGCGGGCGAACTCGCGTGCGGCGTGCCGAGAGCCTGTTCGATGTCCTTGTCGATCGTCTGCTGGTCCACCGAGCCGCTGCCGGCGAGCGTGAACGGCGCCGAGAGGGGGCCGCCCGGCGCCAGGCTGAGCGACACGCTCGCGGCGACGAGGGTCACGACGCCGGCGAAGGCGAGCGTGCGGCGCGGGCGGAAGCCGACGAACCGGCCGCGCCGGATCGGCTCCTCGACGAAGCGCTGGCTCACGGCCGCGACCACGACGCAGAGGGCGGCCAGGGCGAGGCGCTCGCGCAGCGGCAGCTCGGCTTCGCGCGCGGCGGCCGGGATCACGAGGATCGGCCAGTGCCACAGGTACAGGGAGTACGAGATCCGGCCGAGCCAGCGCATCGGCGGCAGCGACAGCAGGCGGATGTGGATCGGTACGCCGGCGGCGGAGCCATCGAGCGGGCGCTCGCACCGGAGGGGCCGGCTGCCGGGCCGCGCAGGCCGGCCGCGATCACCAGCGCCGCCCCGAAGGTGGGCAGGAGCGCGGCCACGCCGGGGAACGGGGTCGTCGTGTTCAGCACGATCCCCGACGCGACGATGGCGCGAGCCAGGATGCCGACCGGGGCCGAGAGGCTCGTCGGGAGCGCGATCCGGCGCCAGGCCGCCAGGGCCAGCGCCGCCCCGAGCGCGAGCTCCCAGGCCCGGGCAGGCAGCGTGAAGAAGGCCCACGGCTGGGCCACGTTGGTCAGCACGAGCGACAGGACGAGCGAGACCCCGAACACGATCGCGACGATCGCGGCCAGCCGGCCGATCGTGCCCCGGCCACGCCGGCCGGCGACGAGCAGGAGGAGAGCCGGCCAGAACAGGTAGAACTGCTCCTCCACGCCGAGCGACCAGAAGTGGAGCAGCGGCGACGGGTCGGCGGCCGCCTGGAGGTAGTCGGTCGCCTGGAACGCGAACCGCATGTTCGACACGTACAGGGCGGCCGCCGCGCCATCCAGGGCGATGTCGGGGACGCGCAGCGGCGGCAGGAAGATCGCCGAGGCGATGACGGTCGCCACGAGCGCAACCGCGGCGGCCGGCAGGAGGCGCCGGGCGCGGCGGGCGTAGAACGAGACGAGCGACACGGGCCCGTCTGCTCGAGCTCGCGGACGATGAGCCCCGTGATGAGGAAGCCCGACAGGACGAAGAAGACGTCGACGCCGACGTAGCCGCCGGCGATGCCCGGCACGCCCGCGTGGAAGAGGAGGACGAGGCCGACCGCGACGGCCCGCAGGCCCTCGAGATCCGGGCGGAACCCGTCGCGCTCGTTGGTGTCCTTGGCAGCTCGGCCGGAGGGCGGCCCGGGGTCGGTGGCGTCGCCGGGTCCGCTGGCGGGACCTGAGGAGCGGCCGGGTTCGGGTCGGGCAGGCACCGCGCGCATTGTCACGTCTGGAGGCGAACTCCGCTGCCGGGACGCGCGCCGCGGCGTCGGCCCCGGCCGGGCTCCGGACGGCCGGCTTCGGCCTCCCTCAACCGGGCTCGCGGGCGAAGAGCCGCCAGAAGAGCGAACCGAAGACGCTCGGGCGACCCGTCAGGCGCTCCTCGGCGTCCGCGACGGTCAGGAAGCGCAGCCCGGCGTTGACCCCGAGCCAGCGCAGCGGTTCGGGCTCCCAGCGCGGCGAGTGATGGTTGGCGAACGGCAGGCGCACGAGGTCCGTGTCGCGGCCCAGGATGAGGTCGGCCATCGTGCGGCCGGCCAGGTTCGTCATCGCCACGCCGTCGCCCACGTACCCGCCGGCCCAGCCGAAGCCGCGCTTGCGGTCGAGGCCGACGCCGCGGCACCAGTCGCGCGGCATCGCCGAGCGGCCCGCCCCACTGGTGGGTGATCCGCGACGTCGGCGATCGACGGGAACAGCCCGACCAGCGACCGCCGCGATCGCGGCGAAGACGCCGGGGTTCCGGTCGAACTCGGGCCGGATGGCCGAGCCGAAGTGGTACGGCGCCCCGCGGCCGCCGAACGCGAACCGGCCGTCGGCCGTGCGCTGGCCGTAGATGATCAGGTGGCGCTCGTCCCCGAAGGTCGCGCGCTGCGGCGAGGCCGATCTCCGTCCACGCGCGTCCGACAGCGGGTCGGTCGCGATCATCAGGGAGTAGATCGGGATCGATCGCGCCGCTGAGCCCGGCGATCCGCCGGCGTGTAGCCCTCGGTCGCCCGGACCACGATCTCGGCCTCGACGGTGCCCCGGTCGGTGACGGCCCGGCCGGGCTCGATCGCCGTGACGGTCGTGCCGCTCGAAGATCGGCACGCCGCGCCGCTCGACCGCCGTCGGCCAGTCCCCGGACGAGCCGGGCCGGGTGGATCGCCGCGCAATGGGGCGTGTAACTCGCGCCGAGGATGTCGGCCGCGCGGACGTGGCCTTCGACCTCGGCCGGCTCCATCAATCGGAGGTCGTCCTCGGTGAAGCCCCAGGCGCGGGCGCCCTCGATGTCCTCGTGGGCACGTCGGAGCTGCGCCTTCGAGCGGGCGAAGGTGAACGTGCCGCCCTTCGCGTAGCCGGCGTCGATGCCCTCGGCCGCGGCGGCCCGGCCGACCTCGTCGACCGTGGCCCGAAGCTCGCCGGTGGAGCCGCAGGACCGCGTCGCGACCGGCCCGCCGGGCGACCTTCGGCGCTGCTCGACGGATAGAGGGCCGAGCACCAGCCGCCGTTCCGACCGGAGGCCCCGAACCCGGCGATGTCCTTCTCCAGCACGACGACGCGGAGCGTGGGGTCGAGCGACTTCAGGTAGTACGCGGTCCACAGGCCCGTGTAGCCGGCGCCCACGATCGCCACGTCCGCGTCGCGATCCCCGGGCAGCGCGGGGCGTGGCTCGAGCGAGCCCGGGACGGTGGCATGCCACATCGAGAGGCGGCGGTAGTCGGCGTCGGTCGCGGCCATCGGGTGCAGGATGGCGCACCCGCGCCCGGCCCGCGACCCGGATGCGCCACGCGGTCGCGGCGCCGGGCCGGTGGTTAGGATGCCCGCATGCAGATCGGCAAGGGCATCCACCGGATCGGCGGGAATTCGATCATCAACGCCTACCTCATCGAGGACGGCGGCGAAGTGACGATCGTCGACGCCGGCCTGCCCGGCTACTGGGGCGACCTGCCGTCGGAGCTGGCCGCGATGGGCCGGTCGATCGAGGACGTTCGGGCGCTCCTGCTCACCCACGGCCATTCGGACCACATCGGTTTCGCCGAGCGCATCCGCCGGGAACGCGGCGTGCCGATCCACGTGCTCGAGGCGGACGCTGCGCTGGCTCGAGGCCAGGCGAAGAACCCGGCGAAGGGCTCGGGTCCGATCCGGATCGGGCCGCTCGCGCGCTTCATCTGGTACGGGCTCCTGCATGGGCAGGTGGGCCGCGCCGCGCGCATCGCGGTCGTCTCGACGTTCGGCGATGGCGCGACGCTCGATGTGCCCGGCTCGCCGCGGGTCATCGCGCTGCCGGGCCACACACCCGGGAGCGCCGCGCTTCACGTTCCGTCGCACGACGCGCTCTTTGTCGGCGACGCCATGGCGACCTACGCGGTCACGACCGGCCGGACCGGCCCGATGATCGCGCCGTTCACCGCCGACGCTTCCCAGGCGGTCGCCTCGCTCGCCCGCTTGGACGGGGTCGAAGCAGGGCTCGTGCTACCCGGCCACGGGGACGCCTGGGCCGGTGGCGTGGCGGAGGCCGTACGGCTCGTCCGCGCGGGCGCCGCCCCGTCGGCACGATGACAGCTCAGGATCGCCATGCCCGCCGGGTGTCATCGCCGCTTGCACGATTTGCTATCGGGGCCTTCCTGCTCACGGTTTCGCTCGGCGCGTGCGCGGCTGCGGCGCCAACCCCCACGCCGTTGACCGCCTTCCAGAAGGCCTGGTGCGCGCAGCACGACATGACTCCAACCGTGTTGAGTGGCATCTCGAACCTCGACGAGGCCACACTCGACGACGCCGTGATCGAGGTGGCGCAGCAACTTCATCTCACTGTCCCGGCAACCGTCTTGACCGCGAATTCAACATATGAATCGATCAATCTGACGGGCAACACCGCGCTCTTCGACTCGATGCCGCGGACGTGGCCGGACGACTACAAGGCGTGGAAGCTGACGCCAGACTACGCACGGGCCTGCGTCGCTGCCTTCGATCAACGGTGAGTGGGTTCGGCCTCCGGACCGGGGTATCATCGCCGCTCGCGCCCGTAGCTCAGTGGATAGAGCAACTGACTTCGGATCAGTAGGTCGGGGGTTCGAATCCCTCCGGGCGCGCCAGGTTCAGTCGGCGTCGAGCAGCTCGAGCACCGGCGCCATCGCGTCGAGCGCCGCCAGCGTGGGCGGCCAGAGCAGGAGCTCGACGTTGCGTGAAGCCGCCGGCCCGGAAGGCCCGCAAGCCGTCGGCGATCTCCTCGGCCGAGCCGCGGACGGGCGTCCCGAGCACCTCCGCCGCGCCCGTGACCGACGTCGGCTCGACGACGATGCCGGCCGACCTCCCGATCGTCGCGGGATCGCGGCCGACCTCGACGCACGCCGCCTCGAGCGCCGCGAGCCGCGGCCCGAACTCCTCGAGGTCGCTCCGCTCCTCGACGTACCAGCTCCAGATGTCGGCATGGAGGGCGGCCAGGCGGAGCATCTTCGGACCCTTGGCGCCGATCATGATCGGGATCCGGCCCGGACGCGGGCCGACGCGGTCGATGCTCGAGGTCGCGCGCCGCGTGGTACGTCCCCTCGAAGTCCGCCCGGCCTGCCGCAGCAGCGGAACGATGATCTCGACCGCCTCCTCGAATCGGCCGTAGACATGGTCCTCGGGCAGCCCGAAGGCATGCGCCTGGCGACCGGCATGCCCGGAGCCGAGGCCGAACACGAACCGGCCGCCGCTGATCTCGTCGAGCGTCTCGACGGCCTTGGCGGTGATGCCCGGGATTCCGGTGGAGCGCCGACAGGATCCACGTGCCGACCTTCACCCGCGAGGTCGCCGCCGCGACCGCGCCGGTCATCGCCACGCACTCCCACCAGCCCTGCGACTCACCATCGGCGGGCGCCAGAGCAGCTCGTCCGCCGTCCAGACCGTGTCGAACCCGATCTCCTCGGCCCGGATCGCGAGCTCGCGGATCTCGGTCCAGCGCGCCGTCGAGCCGTCGACGAACGTCTCCCCCATCGGGAGGACGAGGCCGATCTCGAGCGAACGCATGGAACCTCCGGCAAGGCCAGACCGGACTGTGCTTTCCGGACGCCGACCAGTCCGAGAGGTTGTACCAGGTGCCGCCAGGTCCGTTGTAGCTCGCTCCTTCGCCCCAGACCGCGATCGTGTCTCCCGCGCTCGTGATCGCGACCTCGCCGTAGTCCCCGTACGGTTGGGCGAAGCCGGCGGGCGGACTTGTACGGTGCGCCGCCCGCCCGATCCGACAGGCGCACCTCAGCCGACCACGTGACACCACCGTCGGTCTACCTCCGAAACCAGGTGTCCCAAGCCGGCCGCACCGTTGCGGTCGTCCTGGTACTGAGAGCCGGAAGTCGCCGTGGCCGGTAGCCGCCTCCCCGCCGAAGGCAGCATTCGTGCCCGATGGACCGCCATCGATGTCGGTCCGCTTCGACCACGTGCGACCGCCGTCGGTCGAGTGGCGGACATAACCCGTTGCGGGCCCGATGGCACGGATGCGCCCTGGTACATGACGACGAGCTGCCCCGTGGCGTCGATCGCCATGAGTGCCGACGGTCCGTAGTACTCGAGGGGACAGCCGTCCGAGACGCAGGGCGGTGGCAACGGTGTCCACGTGGACATCGTTCCAGTGGCGGCCACCGTCCGTGGATCGGAGCACTTCTACCGGACCGGCCCGGTGTTGTCCTGCCGGTACGTGGTTTCACTGAAGGTCACGGTCCCATCCGCAGCAACGGCGCCCGAATAGGCGTACCAGTACCTGCCGTCCGTGTTCGTCTTGATGGGCAGGCCGACGTCGCCCCGTAGTCGTGCGAGACCGAGACGTACGAATCACTCGCTTATCCAGGCGACATACACGTCGCGACCGGTCGCTGAGATGGCGAGCGCAGGCTCGCCCCCGAATTCGATGGCGGGGTGTCTTCAACGTGACCGGGTCGGACCAGGTCCGACCGTGGTCCCGAGACCTCGAAAACACCACACCAGGTACGTAGTCGTTGAGCCAGACCGCGTACACAGCCCCGTCCTGGGCCACCTCGATCTGCGGATCGTTTTGAGCGTCGACGCCTTTGCACGCGCACAGGAACCGGTCAGCGCCGAATGTCCGGCCGCCGTCGCCCGAGATCCGAAGAATGAGCGCGGGATCGGGGCAGCCGTTGCACGCTTTCTTGCCACCGTATCGGGTTGTGACGAGATAGACGTATGGCGCCGACGGTCGGCGGCCACCGCGGGCTCCCAGTCGTCGTTGATCTTGGACCCGAAGAGCTGCTCGCCACTCCATTTGAGGGCAGCTGGCCCGGTCCGCAAACCGGCGCCGACCGTTGGGGCGGCCGCCCAAGGCTGCGCAGATCTGACGCGAGCCTGTTGACCATCTGGCCCTGATCCGGCCGCCACACTTCCAACCAACGCCCCAAAGGCGAGGATCGTCGCGCCGAAGACGAAGAAAATCCAAACATCGCGTCCTCCCTGGTCCAGGTCGATCATGTCGTCGCGGTCGACGAACGTATAGGCCTTTCGCGGTCTCAAGAGAGGCGGCGGCCCACCTGACGCGCGAGGGGCATGGGGATCAGGCATCATCGCGGACGCTCGCTGCCCTGGCGCCCGTGACACGGCCCTGCGCGCTCGCTACCCTCCCGGCGCGCTACCCTCTTCCGACCACATGGACCTGGATGCCCACACGTGAGCTTTGACGTTGCCGCCGAGGCCTATGCGCTTCATGGGCCGCTACTCGCGCCTTCTTCGAGCAGCTGGCGGATCTGGCGACGTCCATGCCGGGCACGCGGCTCGACGTCGGTTGCGGCACGGGCGCGCTCACAGCGGAGCTGGTCGGGACGCTCGGGCCGGAGGCCGTCGCGGCCGTGGATCCGTCCGAGTCGTTCGTTGCCGCGACGCGCGAGCGCTACCCGGGCGCCGAAGTCCAACACGCGCCCAGGCCGAACGCTACCGTTCCCGGACGACACGTTCGACGCCACCCTCGCGCAGCTCGTCGTCCACTTCATGAAGGATCCCGTGGCCGGGCTGGCCGAGATGCGCGCGTGACCCGCCCGGATGGCGTCGTCGCGGCGTGCGTCTGGGACCACGGCGGCAGCCAGGGCCCGCTGCGGATCTTCTGGGAGGCGGCGCGCAGGCTCGACCCCGAGGTCGACGACGAGTCCAGGCTGCCCGGCACCCGCGAGGGCCACCTTGCCGAGCTGTTCGAGGCCGCCGGCCTCGCCAGGTCGTCTCGACCGCCCTCTCCGTGAGCCTGGAGCACCCCACGTTCGATTCCTGGTGGGAGCCGTTCACCCACGGCGTCGGCCCCGCGGGCGCCTTTCTGGCAAGCCTCGATGCGGACCAGCGCGACGAGCTGCGCGAGGACTGCCGGCGGCAGGTACCCTCCGAACCCTTCGTGGTCACCGCCGTAGCCTGGGCGGCGCGCGGACTGGCATAGACGAGCAAGGAGGAGATCGCCCATGCGGGTCACCGTGAGTCCGGAACAGATCAGGTCCGCGTTCGAGGCGGTGAAGGACGACCCGTCCTTCGACGAGAGCCGCGGCCTCTGGGAGCGCGGCCGCCCGCCGGTCGAGATGATCCAGGCGATGTGCCTGCGGCCGGAGATCCTGCGCGGGTTCGCCGGCTTCGGGAACTCGCGTCTATCCGGGCGGGCTGCTCGAGCGCCGGGTCAAGGAGCTCGTGATCATCACGGCCTCGAAGACGAACGAGTGCCAGTTCTGCACGAACTCGCACTGCGATCTCGTCGACATCGCCGGCATCGTGGACGAGCCCCTGGTCGTGATCGAGCACACCGAGTCGCTCGTCCCCGCGCGAACGGATCGCGATCGAATACACCCGCGCCGCGATGCACGACTCGAATGCCATCCCGGAGCCGCTGGCGCGGCAGCTCCACGAGCACTTCAGCGACCCGGAGCTGGTCGAGCTCACGTTCCTCATCGGCTACATCAACATGCTCAACCTGTTCAACAACTGCCTCGCAGGTCCGCTACAACGGCGAGTACAGCCTGCCTGCGGCCCGTGGCGAGCTGACGGCCATGGTGGTCCTTGCGGCGATCATCGTTCCCGCGCCGGAGGGCATCCCGGCGCTGGGCGGTCGCGATCCTCGCGGTGATCGGGATCGTGCTGGCGTTCGGGATCCTGTGGCTGCCCGAGCGGCTCGGGCGGAACGTCAAGTCGCCCCGGCTGCGCGGCATCATCACGCTCGGCGGCATCATCCTGCTCACCATCGGCTTCGTCGTGGGCGTCCGCGCCCTCGTGGTCGCGCTGGGCGGCACCTGATCGGACCGATGGACGCCATCTCGACGGACGAGGGCACCGAGCACGAGCCCACCACGCATCGAATGAGGAACCGCCGCGGGCCGGAGCGGCTCGAGGCGTTCAGCGACGGTGTCTTCGCGATCGCGATCACCCTGCTCGTCCTCGAGATCCGCGTCCCCGAGGGCGAGGTCCTGGCGGATCCGGGCCACCTGCTCGCCGCGCTGGGCGACCTCTGGCCGAGCTACCTCGGCTACGCCATCAGCTTCATCACGGTCGGCATCATCTGGGCCAACCACCACAACCTGATCCGCCTCGTCGCGAGCGTCGACCACGGGCTGATGCTGGCCAACCTGGGGCTCCTCCTGGTCGTCGGGTTCGTGCCGTTCCCCACCGCCCTGCTCGCCGCGACCCTCGGGACGCCGAGCGCGCAGGTTGGCGTGCTCGTGTACGCGGCCACGTTCACGGCCCTCGCGGTCTCGTTCAACATCCTGTGGTACTGGCTGCGCCGCGGCGAGGGCGTGCTGCGGGCCGATGTCAGCGCCCGGTCGATCGCCGCGATCACGCGGAGCTACCGGCTGGGACCGCCAGGCTACGCGGCCGCGTTCATCGGCGCCCTGATCAATCCGGCCCTCGGGTTCGCGATCCTCATCGGCCTGACGGCGCTGTATACGCTGCCCTCCTCGTCGGGGGCCTGATCCGGTGCCGAACCCCGCGGTCGCGATCTCCCAGGTGGTCGCGCCGGCCCAGATCCAGTCAGTCCAGGACCTCTTCCGCGAGTACACGGACTGGGCGTTCACGCTGACCGCCGACCTCGACGAGACCCCACCCACGTACGAGGGATTCGAGGCGGAGCTGGCGAGCCTGCCGGGCATCTACGCCCCGCCGGCCGGGCGCCTCCTGCTCGCGACCGTCGACGGCCGGCCCGCCGGATGCATCGCCCTCAAGGGCCACGATGGCGGCATCTGCGAGCTCAAGCGGCTGTACGTTCGCCCAGGATTCCGCGGGCAGGCGATCGGCGAGCAGCTCCTGGCGGCGCTGCTCGCGGAAGCACGCGCGGAGGGCTACCTTCGGATCGTGCTGGACAGCCACCGGTCGATGGCGGCGGCACACCGGATCTACGAGGCCGCAGGCTTCCACCGGGTGACCGCCCCGGCCGACTTCCCCGAACAGCTCAAGCCCATCGTCGTGTTCATGGAGATGGCGCTCGAGCAGCCGGAGCCCGTCGCGTGACCGCCGTCATCGGATATCTCGTCGCGGCGAGCGTCGCGGTCGCCGCCGCGCTGATCGTGGCCGGTCCCCGTTACGTGGTGAAGCGCGATCCCTCGTTCGAGCTCGGCGACATCGCCACCCGCCACGTCGGGATCATGAGCTCGCTCGCCGGGTTCGCGGTCACCGGCGTCGTGTTCCTCGTGACCCAGGCCCGCAACGTGCCCGATCCCTCGAGCTCGTCCTTCACGACGGTCCTGGCGATGTTCGTCGTGGCGTACATGGGCTACTTCTCCTCGAGCGTCCTATTCGCCAACGTGTCCCACCATCCGGCCGAGGGGCCGTTCGACCTTGGCGCGGCGCAGTACGCGGGCGCGTCGATCAGCCTCTTCTCGGTGTTCTTCGGCTGGTTCGCGTTCAAGCCGCTGTTCGAGACGTTCAACCTCACGACGATCGCGGGCCTCGTCGGCTGGCTGCTCATCGGGGCGCTCGTGGTCGGGTATGGGCTGCTCGCGAGCTCGCTCTATCGGACCGGCTACGCCTCGGCGCGCCTGACCGTCCTGCTGCCGGTCTTCGCGATCGCGGCCACGCTCGTGTACGCCCTCGTCATCGCGCTGGCGCCCGGGCTCCGCGGTCCGGACACGACGCTCCACCTGACGGTCGTGGCGTTCATCGTGGGCGTGCCGGCGTACGCCGCCAACACGACCCTGCCGATCGCGGCGCGGAGCGAGCGCCTCGCGCCGATCCTGGCCGAGCGCTGGCACCTGGCGGTGATCGCCTATGCCGAGGGCGCGATGGTCCTCATCGGCTTCGTTCTGCTGTCGATCCTCGGGCTCGCCTGACGCGGACCGCGGCGGAGCGAGTGGGTCAGGACGAGGAAGCTCGGATCCGGCCGAGGACGGTCACAGTCACCTTGGTCAGGCCGATGGTCCACGGGGCGCCCGCGACGCGCTCGAAGGTCGCCACGTCCAGGTCCACGACGCGGCCGGCCCGTTGCATCGCCCGATCCGGGCCCGCGTCCGTCGTCACGATGACGACGCATTTGGCCGGGCCACAGACACGGAGCTTCCAGCCCGGGCCGCCGGGCCACGCGAGCCAGCCGTCCCAGCCGGGCCCATAGGTCGAGGCGATGCCGACCACGGACCGGCGCGCCTTGGGCGTGTCGATCGGGGCGACCGGGTCCCGGTACTGGTTCTCGCGGATCGGGAAGCGGTGGCCGGAGCCACGCGGATGCGTCGGAGAGCCGGCGATCTGGTCCTCCAGCGGCCCCAGCCCGGTCGGGCCGAGGGCGAGAGACGCCCGCGGGAGCCACGCGACGGACGACGGTGCCGCCGGCGCGGGCAGCACGTCACCCGTGCTCAACCCGAAGGCGAGGAAAGCCCCCAGCACGAGCTGGAGCGGGCGCGACCCCCGTCGCCGCCCACGAACCTGATGAGCTTGATCGGTCGACGTGCCCTTCGTCGGCCGGATCAAGAGTCCCGACGAGCGCCGGCCGGGATCAGCGGGTCGGCGTCGGGCGTGGCGGCCTCGACCTCGACGAGGTCAGCCTCGGTCCACGCGCATGTGGGGCACGTCCAACCCTGGAGTGCCTTGTCGTTCGCAGCTTCATCGATCGACGACCACGTTCGACGGGTGTCGTTGCGGCCACACTGGGCACAGCGCCGCACAGCCATCTTCATCGTTGGGTCCTCCGTTTCGTGTCCCCCGACCATCGCACCGGCGGGGTTACCCGTGGAGCAACGGGTCACGAGGCGGCATTACGTCCGCATCGCAACCGGCGCCTGATGGGCTCGGATCAGGCCTCCGACTCGATCCGCCGCCCCAGCTCGGCAAGCGTGCCTGGCAATTCGCGCTCGATCATCCCGCGCGCGGTGCCCTCGACGAACCGCAACATCCCCTTGAGCTCGATGGAGGCCGTGAACCCGATGCGCGTCCCCTCACCGTCCGGGCTCAGCGTGCAGTTCGCTTCCACGGCGGCCGGCCCGCTCAGCGTCCGCAGCGCGATCCGCGAGGGTCGAACGAGGTCCACGATGACGCCGGTCACCTCGGTCGGGCCGGTCGGCCCCCGGATGACGAGACGCAGCTCGGTCCCGGCGGCCAGCGGCCCCGGCGTCAGCTGCTCGGCCCGCTCGATCGCCGGCTGCCACTGCGGGAAGCGCTTGACGTCGGCGAGGTAGTCGAAGACCGCTTCGGGCGGTCGTGCGACGACGATCTCCTTGTCGATCTTGATCACGGGAATGCACCGCTCGACGGTGGTTTGGGGGCCGGGATCGGCCCGCCAACCTTAGCGCGGATGCCTCCGGACCCCACTTTTCGGTGCCCGACCGCACCGGAAGATACACAGCCGAACGTGAGGATCCATGCGCGGTATGCATTGCACGGGCATAAGATGGGTTGTATGACCATCCTCGATGCCTACGCTGCCGACTGCCGCGTCCACGGCGAGGTGGACATCGGCAAGGCCCGGATGACCGATGCGCTCAATGCATCGCCCATGCTCCACATCCAGGGCGCGCGGCTGGAGAGCCTGAGCGATCGGCGGATCGTCGAGGCGCCGGAGCTCACGGTCGCCTATGACGAGCTGTGCGCCGTCGTCGCCAACGGCTCGCGCGGCGAGGTGGAGCGCCGGTTGCGCACGCGCACGACCCGGGTCGAGATCGACATGGGGCCGTACCACATCGAGGGCGCCGTTCACGGGACCCCGGCCTCTGACCCGGTGATCGCTTCGTTCCGGCGGGCCAACTGGGTGCCCCTGACGGACGTGACCGTGACCTACGCCGCCGGCGAGGACTCGCAGAGCGACACGATCACGACCCTCGTGGTCAACCGCGACCTCGCGACGCTCTTCCGGGCGATCGAGGAGAAGAGCGTCCTCCTGCCCTGGGAGACGAGCCGCGCCGCCGCCGTGCAGGCCGCCGTCAAGGCCCAGGCCGAAGCAACCGCCGACGACGTCGACGAAGACGGCCGCAAGCGCCCCGAGCCGGTCGCGGCCGCCCAGGAGCCGCTCGTCTGAGCTGAGCGCCGGCACGCTGCCGCCCGCGGTCCCGCCGTCAGCGGCGGAGGTGATCCGGCAAGTCGGGTTCCGTACCCCGCCAGCGCGAGAACTCCTCGGTCATGAAACGCCCGAAGTAGTTCTGGAAATGCGCCCCGTTCGCGGCCAGCGCGTCCTTCGCCTTGAGCAGCGCCGGCCGGCCCTTCGGACGCACGGCGATGACCGTCCGCCCCTCCTCGATCCCCTTCTCGTAGGCCGGCAGGTCGGGCATCTGGTCCATCGACATGAACTGGACGCCGCGGATGATGCGGGCCAGCGGGCTCGTGCTCGCGCCGAGCTCGGCGAAGGCCGCCCGTCCGTCGGCCCCGCTCAGCACCCGCACGTCCGCCGGATCGATCCCGACAGCCTTCACGGCAGCGGCCGCACGCTCGGCCGTCGCCGCATCGTCGACGACGGACAGGAGCCAGCCCGTCGGGTACCGGATGATCGGCTTCTCGTCATCCGGACGCGTCGTCGAGCCGGACCCGCGGTCGCCAGCGTCTTCGGTCATCGGCCCATCGTAGGCGCGTGCCCCGGGCCGCGTCCCGGAAAGCCCCGTCTCAGACGTGCGTCGGCATGCCCTTCGCCGGGTAGGCCACGTGCTTCTTGTCCAGCTGCTGGCGGTCCAGGATCCGCAACAGGACCGAGGTCATCGTGTCCGGGTCGTCGTCGAAGTCGGCGTGGCCGCGCGCCTGTGAGCGCTGGTCCGCCCGGGTCGCGGTGAACGGCGCGACGACGGCATTGTCGGGGCCGCCGATGGCGTCGAGGAGCGGGCGGACCGACCCGTCCGGCATCGTCCACGTTGTGGCGAGGTCCTTCGAGAGGCCGAGCATCGGGACCTCGAAGTTCCCGTCCGACTGCCTCGAGCGAGCGGGCCACGAAGTACAGCAGCGACTTGTGGTAGATCGCGATGGGCGGGCCGGGGCACTGGTCGTCCTGCTCGGCCTGCTCCTTGAGGTCGTAGGCCACGAACCGGCGGACCTTGCCGCTGCCGCCGGGGGCCGAGGCGAGTGACGGGACGACGCGCTGGACGAACTCATCGCAGCGGATCGCCGCGCCCATGAGCTGGAACGACTCCACGTCGATCCCCTCGGCGACGAGGCGCTGGAGGACCGAGGCGAGGACGACCGCCCCGGCGCTGTGGCCGACTAGGTGGACCTTGACGTGGCCGGTATGGGCGGCCTCGTACAGCTTGAGGCGGTCGATGAACAGCGAGATCCCGGGCTCGCTGCCCGGTTCGTGCGACGTCCAGTCGATGGGTGCACCCGACAGCGGCGCCGACGCGAGGCGAGCGTTGCCCTTCATCTGCTCCCAGAGCGGCCGGATCTCGCGGCCGACTCCCTCGAGCTTGCGGTCGATCTGCTCGATGATCCCGTCGAACGGCGAGCCGAACGGCAGGGCCTCGCGGAGCTTGTGCTCGACGAACCCGAAGATCGTCGTGAGCGCGTCGCTCTCCCAGACCAGGTGGACCGGGTAGACGCCGTTCAGCCGCCACCAGTCGATCATCCGGTCGGCGATCGACACGCCGGAGTCCTCGCCGACGAGCCCGCCATGCGCGTAGAGCACGACGTGGCGATGCCTGATCCGCGGCTCCCTCGATCCAGTCGTCGTGGTCGGCGCCCATCTTCGCGACGAGACGCTCGATCTGGGCCGGGCTGCTCGAGACCTTGCCCGAGCCCGATGGACGGCCTCCCTCCGCCACGTCAACGACGTAGTCGGGGAGCCGGCCGAGGTCCGGGCCACCGGCGGCCACGAGGCCGACCCCGGACGCGACCATCACCTTGGACGCCTGGTAGAAGCGCGCCTGCGGGACGCCCGGCCGGGCGACCCACGCGTCGTAGGCGTTGTCCAGCCAGTCCTCGTAGCGCAGGGTCGCGTAGCCGTTCTTGCCCCACTTCGTGCCCCACGAGTTCTGGATCAGGAAGCCGATCTCGTCGTAGCCGGCGATGACGAACGCGTGGCCGCCGAGCGGCGTCGACGACGGCTCGATGATCGCGATCTCCTTCCCGCCCGGACCGGGATGGAGCTTGAGCGTCTGCCAGCCCTCGTGGATCGCGGCCGACACGGCGATCGCGTTCAGCTCGGTGACCGCCGACTGCATGTCGTCGATCCGCGAGACGTTAACCCGGTAGTACGCGCCGAGCGGGATCCGGGCGCACTCGGCGACGAACGCGGGGTCGTACAGGTTCTTCGGCTGCTCCGGCGTCGGCCACTTGTCCTCAGTGCAGACCCCGTGGTGGTACCAGCCCTTGAACGCGCCGCGGAGCGACGAGCCGACATCGGCCGAGCCCGGGTACTCGTCGTAGCGCCGGGCCATCGCGTACAGCATGTACGGGCTTGTGCGCCGGCCCGCGAGATCGCGCGGAGCACCGTGCCGCTGACGCCTCGGCTCGCCGCGGGCGAGGACGGTGTCGACGAGGGCCGCCACCGCGTGCCCGGTGCAGGAGTTGCCGACCTGGTCGAGGATCGGCTGCCCGGCCCGCTGGTCCAGCCGTCGGGGAAGGGGTTCGAGCTTGGGCCGGTAGACCAGGTCCAGCTCGTCGAACGGATCGGGCAGCGCGTTGGCCTCGACCTTGTGACCACCCACCTCGAATGTCGTCGGCGCGTTCGTCTTGACCATCGTTCGGGGCCTCTCTTCCTCGCTCCTGGTCGGCTGAGGTCATGCGCGCTGTCCGCTCACGGATAGCGCAAGTGCGTCTCCTGGCCGTCTCCTGTCAGCTGTCCCTGTCCGTGGATCGCCCTCTCGCGAGGGCCTGTTCGAAGAACGTCCGGAAGCGCGGGTTCACCCGGGCCGGCCCGAGCCACGTCCGGAGCCGCTCCCCTTCCGCCTCGATCGCGGTCTCGGCCTCCCGGCCGACGTCCTCGAGGATCTTGTGATCGATCGCGCCATCCGCCCGTTGGGCCCACCCGCCGACGATCCGCCCGTCCCACCAGACGGTCGGACCGGCGTTGCCATTGGTGTCGAACAGCACCTTCGCGTGGCTGCCCAGGAAGAACTGCCGTTCGATCCAGCCCATCACGGTCGGGTCGAGGCCGGGCAGGAAGCTCGCGAACGGGGCTCGGGCCCGGTCGGCTCCTGGTCGTCGGCCAGGACGATGCCGGTCGCTCCGTCGAGTTCGACCTCCGCGACGTCGAGCTCGGCCAGGATCCGACGGACCTCGGCCACGGTCCAGCCGGTGTACCAGCGGATGTCCGTGACGGTGCCGGGCCCGAACGCCTGGAGCCAGCGGCGCACGATCGCGGTCCGGGCCACCGGCGGCTCGATCGGCGGGTAGCCCTCGGGGAAGATCGCCTCGATGGGGATCCAGCGGTACTGGCTGCTCAGCCACGAGCCGGCCGGCCGGCCGCGGGCGATCCGGCCCTCCATCGCGAGCAGGAACAGCAGGCGGGTCGACACCCCCACGGTCCCTTCGTACTTCTTGCCGATCGCGATGCGCATCTGCGTACGCAGCCGCGGCTCGTCGACCCCGAGCTGGTTGGCGGTCGCCTCGCCGCGTGCCCGGAGCGCCTCCAGCGTGCTCACCTCCACGTCGGCCAGCCACGTGACGGGATCCTTCGCGATGCCCGCGCCGGCGATCTGGTCCAGGACGCGCTTCCGTTCGGCCGCCGCGATCTTCTCGGTCGCCCCGGCGTGGATGAGCGGCGCGACGTCGCGCGGGAAGACGAACAGGGTCCGGCGCATGCCGTGCATCCGGAGGAGCGTGCCATCCTCGTACAACTCTCGCTCCATCGCGCCGACGTCCGGGTCGGCGAGCCGGGCCCAACCGCCCAGGAACACGGTGATCGGGTCGCTCGAGTGGATCCCGACGACCGCCCGGGCCACCGCTTCGAGCGTGCCAGCGCGCATTCCGGGAGCGAGATGGTGGCGGGTCACCAGCCGGGCGCGGCGCTCCTTCGTGTCGATCCGTCGCATCGGTCGGGTCGGCGCGGCTGTCAGGGCAGGGCGGTGAGGGCCTGGATCGCCGTCGCGGGGTCGCTCGTCGCCACGTCGAAGACCACGTCCCCCTTCACGTACACGTAGTCATCGCCGGTGCCGTCGCCGTACCGGATGTGGGTGACCGCCTTGCCGCCGACGGTCTCCTTGGTAGACGTCACCCCGGATCCGGCGGCCACGGAATCGCTGTCCACGATCGCCTGGCCGAGCACGGGCCCGGCGATGCCCGCGACCCGGTAGACGAAGATTCCTATGTCCGAGACACCGGTGTCGTCGTACGCCTCCGCGCTCTGGAGGTCGGCCGGGGTCTTGCCGAGCTTGCCGAGGAATGTCGTCAGCGCTTCCTGGATCGCCGGGTCCGAGCCGAGGGCGGTCGTGCCGCTCGTGCTCTGGCGGGTCAGGGCCACGCCGCCGACGGCCTTCGGCAGCATCGCCTCGAGCTCCAGTGCTCCGTGCATCGGCGTGGCGACGGGCTCGTCCGAGGCGGACGCGTCGGCCGTCGGCAGGTCGATCCCGCCCGACGGGCTGGCGGCCGGCGGACGGTTCGTCGGCCGCACCGCCGTCGAACCGGCGGACGCCATGCCGTCGTCCACGGCGTGGGCCACCTGCTCGAGGTCACCCGGGTCGAGCGAGGTCGGGACGACCAGGACGGCCACGAGCCCACCGCGCCGGATGTAGAGCGACGTGCTCCCGTTCGTGGAGTCATCCGTCGCGAACAATTCGTCGCCCAGGGCCGGTACGCCCTTCGCAGTCAGTGCTGCCCGTCTGCCTGGCCGAGTCGTGGGAGCGGGTCATCGCGAGATGGCTGTCGGCGCCGTAGCAGGTCACCTGGAGGTACAGGGTCTCGGGAGCCGATCCATCGGCGCTCTCCGGCCCGACCAGCGAATTCCCCGCCCCGTCCGCGTAGAAGTTGCCCGCCGTGACCGTCCAGCCATCGGGCAGGCCGGAGCTGTTCGGCAGCGAATCCCAGGCCAGAGTCCGACAGGCGTCGGCGGTCGCGGCGCCGCCGCCCCGGAGGACCGTGAAGGCGACTGCCCCCAGCGAGACGACGATCGCGACGACGCTCAGCAGGATGACCCAGCTCGACATCGGCGAGGGCGGGGGCGGTTGGGGCTGCCGGCGTCCGGTCATCGGTCGAGCTCGAAGACGGACGGCCCGGGGGTGGCGAGCGACATCTCGCGACGGGCGGATGGGCGGGTCCCCTCGCCCGTAGGTGCCGCGGCCAGGGCCGACTCGACGAGGGCCGTCGCGGCGTCGATCGTCCGCTCGATGTCCGCCTCGGGCGTCTCCGAACCGATCAGGATCGCGGTGGTCCCGATGCCGTCGACCGGGATGATCGCCGCGATCGTGCGGACCGCAGCGATGGCGGTGGCCAGGGAGATCCCGGCGGGTTCGGGCGTCGTCAGGGCCCAGCCGGCGGCCTCGTCGAGGACATCCATGTCGAACGCGATGTAGCAGCCGTCGACGCGCTCCGCGACGGACGTCGCCCAGCCCCGGAGCGCGGCAAGACCCGCCGGCCCGCCGAGCATGCCGGCGCCGAAATGGGCCACGCCCGAGGACGCGAGCATCCGCGACTCGGCCTCGTCGAGGACCTGGCCGCCGAGCAGGGCCGCGTCGTCCTCGCGCACCGTCGGCCCATCGACCGCGGCGACGAGGTCGGGATCGCCCCTCCCGCAGGCCATCGCGAAGGGCATCCCCCAGACGTTGCCCGACGGCGTGGTGGCGGGGGTGTTGAAGTCACCGTGGGCGTCGAACCAGGCGAGGGCGAGGCGACGGCCCGGCCGATGACGGCGCAAGCCGGCCAGGGCGGCGGCATGGGACGTGCAGTCGCCACCGATCACGTGCAGGCGGGCGCCTGGCTCGGCCGCCTCGAGCGCGGCCGCGACGTGGTCCGCGATGCGAGGCAGGTTCCGGACGAGGAGGTCACGGTTCTTCGCCCGCGGGTCCGGATCGGGCGCCCAGCCCGGCTCGACCGCGGCATCGCCCGCGTCCACGACGTCCCGGCCGGCCAGCCCCGGCCGTGCCTTCAGTCGCTCCACGACGCCCCGGCGGCGGAGCTCGGAGGGCGTGCGCTCCATGCCCGCGAGATGACCGCCGAGCGCGGTCGGCGAGCCGACGATGACGATCCCTGGCATCCGCAGATGATAGAGCCCGGGGCCCGAAGCCCCGATCCGGAGCCCTTCCGCGGCCCCCCGGCCCCGTTCTCGCGGGCCGGGAATTTCTATGTAAGGAGTCTTGACAAAGGTGTACCATTCGCTTTGTCCACTCGTTGAACAAAGACGGAAAGGGCGCGACTGCGTTGAGCAGGAATCTCGCCGATCGGCCGGGGAAGGCGACGCACCAGGAGACCCGCGCCCACAACGAGCGGCTGGTCCTCGGCCTGATCTACGACCGCGGTCCGATCAGCCGGGCCGAGGTGGCGCGCACGACCGGACTGACCCGGACGACCGTGTCGGACCTGGTGTCCACCCTGCTCAGCGTCGGCCTGACCAGGGAGATGGGCCGCGGGCCGTCGACGGGCGGCAAGGCGCCGATCCTGCTCGAGGTCACCGACGACGCCCGCCACATGGTGGGTCTCGACCTCGGTGAGAAGGTGTTCCGCGGGGCGATCGTCGACCTGCGCGGCGAGATCGTGGAGTCGTTCTCGCTCCCGGTCGAGGATCGCGACGGCCAGGAAGCCCTGGAGCTCGTCCTCGCCCTCGTCGAACGCCTGGTCGGAGCGGCGACCAGGCCGATCCTCGGCATCGGCATCGGCACCGCGGGCCTGATCGACACGCGGCTGGGGACGGTGCTCGAGGCGGTCAACCTCGACTGGCGCGACGTGCCCCTCGGCGACCTCGTCCGGGAGCGGACGGGCCTGCCCGTCTACGTCGTCAACGATTCCCAGGCCACCGCCCTGGCCGAGCACGTCTTCGGTGGGCCGCGGACCTCGAACCTGCTGGTCGTCAAGGTCGGCCAGGGCGTGGGCGCCGGCATCGTCATCGACGGCCGGCTGTTCCAGGGCGACGGCTTCGGTGCCGGTGAGATCGGGCACACGACCGTAAGCCCCGATGGCGCCGCATGCCAGTGCGGCCGGCGGGGCTGCCTCGAGACCGTCGCCAGCAGCCGGGCGATCCTCGACCGGCTGGCGGCCCTCGGCTGGAAGGGCTCGCTCGTCGAGGCGCAACAGGCCCTGGCCGCCGGCGACGCGACCGTGGCCGAGGTCGTGGTGGACGCCGGCCGCGAGCTTGGCGTCGCGGTCGCCTGGCTCATCGGGGCGTTGGATGTCCACCGGGTCGTGCTCGTCGGCAGCGTCGCCGGGTTCGGCGAACCGTGG
Organism: uncultured Chloroflexia bacterium; assembly: GCA_963849405.1. GTDB lineage: Bacteria > Chloroflexota > Limnocylindria > Limnocylindrales > CSP1-4 > C-114. Next base: position 205,078 of record CAWKHG010000003.1, on the reverse strand, counting down.
CTGGCGGCCGTCCGCTCCGCAGCGATCCACGGTGCGTTGCCGCTGCTGTCGCGGGACACGATCGTGGAGATCGGCAACCTCCACGACGACGGCGTCGTGCTCGGCGCGTCGGCCCTGCTCATGACCCAGGAGCTCGGGCTCAGCCTCGCCGGGCTGGCCGCCGGCCACCACGAGGTCGAAGCGTTGGCGGCCGTCGGATGACCAAGGAGAGCCGGCCCGCCGGGGACTCTGGCGGGCGGCCCTTCGTCGCCGGCGTGGACGTGGGCGGCACGAAGGTCGCGGTCATCCTGGTGGCCGCCGACGGGACCACCCTCGCCCGGGCGGTCCGGCCGATGGCGACGCGCTCTGCACCGGACGGGATAGAGCCGATCGTCGCCGCCATCCGGGTTGCGCTGGAGGCGGCCGGCACGACCGGCCACCTCGCGGCCATCGGCGTCGGGGTGCCCGGCCGGGTCGAGCCCGACGGCGTGGTCCGCCACGCCACGAACCTCGGCTGGAACGACCTCCCCCTGGCCGCCCGACTCTCGGCCGAGTTCGGCGTCCCGTGCGCGGTCGGCAACGACGTCCGCTCGGCCGCGGCCGGGCTGCTCGGCCACGAGGTCGCCGGCGGTATCCGCAACCTGGCCTACGTCGCGGTCGGGACCGGGATCGGGGCCGGGCTCGTGCTGGACGGACGACTCCATCTCGGCAAGCGGGGCATGGCCGGCGAGATCGGCCACATCGTCGTGGATCCCGCGGGCGCGACGTGCTCGTGCGGCCAGCGTGGCTGCCTCGAGACCGTGGCCTCCGGACCGGCGGTCGCCCGCCATGCCACCGAAGCCATCGCGGCCGGTGCGCGGTCAGCGCTCCAGGGCACGGAGTCGCTGACCGCGAAGGCCGTGTACGAGGCGGCGGCCCAGGGCGACGAGCTCGCCTGCGCCGTCGTCACCGAGGCGGGCCGTGCCCTCGCCCGGGCGATCGCTGGGCTCATCCTGACCTGCGACCTGGAGCTCGTCCTGCTCGGCGGCGGCGTGGCCGGCGCGGGCAGCGTCTTCCTCGACCCGATCCTCGCCCACCTGGCCGAGCTGCGGGCCGGCTCGCCGCTCGTCGCCGAGATGATCCCGGCGGGCACCGTCCGCTCCCTGCCCGCGATGTTCGACGCGGTGGCCTGGGGCGGCGTCGCCCTCGCGCGGAGCGTTGCCGGGACCGCCGCGGGCCAGTAGCCCAGCGCGGTTGGCTGCGCCCTGACGGCCGCTGTCGGGCGACCGCCCCTCAGCCGGTCGTCTGGAGCCCCGCCGCGATCCCGCTGAGCGTCGCGCCGACGATCCGCCGCAGGCGCGCCGCCTCGGGGTCGGCCGGCGGAGTCCGCCGGAGCCGGGTGAGCAGCTCGATCTGGAGCGCCGAGAGCGCATCGACGTAGGGCGTCCGCAGCTCGATGGACCGGCGCAGGGCCGGATCGCCGGCCAGGAGGCTGTCGCCCCCGGTGACGGCCAGGATCCCCCGGACCGAGCGGTCGTACTCCGCGTCGATCGCCGCCTCGACCGCCGCCGCCTCCGGCCCGCCGACGAGCGCGACGTAGCGCCGGAAGGTGCCCGGGTCCGCGCGGGCGAGCGAGAGCTCCGCGTTGTCCACGATCGAGGCGAAGAACGGCCAGGTCGCGTGGAGCGTCCGCAGCCGCTCGAGGCTCGCCCGGCCCCCGCGGTCGAGGTACGTCTCCAGCGCCGTCCCGATGCCGTACCAGCCGGGCAGGTCGGTGCGCGCCTGGGACCAGGCGAACACCCAGGGGATCGCGCGCAGCGACTCGAGGCCGACCTGCGCGGACGTCGCCGGCGCGGTCTCGGGCGTGGTGTCGGACCCGTCGGCCGGGGCCGTGCGCCGGCCGGGCCGGGCGACCGGGCGCGAACCCAGGGCGAGGCCGGCGATCTCGGCGATCGGCGTCGCGCCGGCGAAGACGCGGAAGAACCCGGGCATGTCGACGAGCCCCCGGTAGGCGGCCCGCGACAGGGCGGCCAACTCGGCCAGCGACGAGCGCGCCGTCGGTCGCCGCCCGGTCGACCGCCGCCTCGTGCTCCGGACTGGACGCGAGGAGCGTCGCCGCGATCACCTGCTCGAGGTGGCGTCGCGCGATCTCGGGGCTCGCGTAGTGGGCCGCCACCATCTCGCCCTGTTCGGTGAACCGGAGGCGCCCGTTCACGGAGCCGGCCGCCTGGGCGAGGATCGCCCGGCTCGCCGGTCCGCCGCCGCGCCCGATCGCCCCGCCGCGGCCGTGGAACAGCGTCAGCTCGACGCCGTGCCGGCGGGCCGAGCCCACGAGCGCGCCCTGCGCCTGGTGGAGCGACCAGTTCGAGGCGAGGAACCCGGACTCCTTGGACGAATCCGAGTAGCCGAGCATCACTTCCTGGCCGCCCGGCCGGCTCGCCAGGTGGGCCCGGTAGCCCGCGTCGGACAGGAGCCGGTCGAGGAAGCCGCCGGCATCGTCGAGGCCCGCGGCCGATTCCAGGAGCGGCACGACGTCGATCGCCGGGGTCGCGGCCGGCAGCTCCCCGAGGGCGACGAGGTCGCCGCCAAGCAGGTCCGGATCGCCGGCCCGTTGCGCGAGCTCCAGCACGACCAGGACGTCCTGCGGCTGGGTCGAGAACGAGACCACGTATCGATGACAGGCCGACTCCCCGAAGCGCGCCTGCAGGCGGGCCATGGCCCGGAACGAGGCCATCACCTCGCCGAGGGTCACCCCCGCGGCGACCTCGGTCGCGGCCGACGAGCCCGCGTCGAGGGCCGCGATCGCCGCCCGGTGGACGGCCGCGTGCTGGCGGACCTCGAGCGCGGCAAGGTGGAACCCGAACGTCGCCACCTGCCAGCGCAGGTCGGCCAGGTCGCCCCAGGCGATGCGCCCGAGCCCGTCGGCATCCAGCGCGGCCTGGATCGTGTGCAGGTCGGCGTCGAGCGCCTCCGGGGCGTTGTATCGGCCGGCGGCCGGTCCGGGCTGGGCGGTCAGGCCCGCGCGGGTCCGGCGGAGGCGCTCGGCGATGGCCCCGAAGCGCTGCCGGTACGGTTCGTCCGGGAAGCGCCGGCGGAGCTGGCGGGCGTTCTCTGGCAGGTCCTCCCCGTCCCGGACGATGGCCCGGGCGAGCGCCGCGTCGACCCGCTCGGGCGGCACGCTGGCGGCGATCGTCTGCATCAGCCGCGTGGTGACCGCCTCGTAGCCGCGCAGGAGGTGGTCCGCCTGGATGCGCATCGCGTGGAGCGTCGTCTCGGCCGTCACCGACGGGTTGCCGTCGCGATCCGCCCCGATCCACGACCCGAACTGGAGGAACGCCTGGACGGCCGGCGGTCGCGTGCCGGTCCGGCCGGAGTCGCTGGCGAGGGCGGGACCTGCCGGCGGCGCCTCGCGCTCGTCGGCGGCGGCGACCGCGCCCCGATCGAGTGCTGCGTCCACCGCCCGGTAGACGGCCGGCACGACCGTGAAGAGGGTCTCGTCGAAGAAGGCGAGGCCGGCCCGGACCTCGTCGAGCGGGGCCGGCGCGATCGAGCGGATCTCGGCGGTCCGCCAGAGCGTCGCGATCTCCCCGCGGAGGTGGCGCCGGATGTCGAGGTCCTCGTCGGGCGCGACGTCCGGGTCGGTCAGGCGCTCGAGGAGCCGGCCGATCCGCCGGAGGGCCACGAGCAGGGTCCGTCGACGGGCCTCGGTCGGGTGGGCGGTGAGGACGGGCGAGACCATCAGCCGGTCGAGCAGCGCCGCGACATCGGCCGGGGCCTGGATCCGGTCGAGCGCATCGGCGACCGAGCCGTCGAGCACGCCTCCAGTCGCCCGGCGGGCGGCGCGCCGGAGCGTCCGCACCCGATGCCGCTCCTCGGCCAGGTTGACGAGCTGGAAGTAGAGGGTGAACGAGCGGGTCAGGGCCTCGAGCTGGTCGCGGTCGAGCGCCGCGACGTCCGCCGCGATCCGCTCCTGGGCTCGCTGGCGGGCTTCGTCGTCCGTGGCGAGCGCGCCGCGGCGGATCGCGATGAGCCGCGAGCGGAGGCCCTCGACGAGCGCGAACAGCTCGGGGCCCGCCTGCTCGGCGATGACCTGGCCGAGCAGCGCGCCGAGGAAGCGGACCTCGCGGGCGAGCGGGTCGCGGGCGCGGCCGATGCCCGGACCCGCGGGCTCGGCGGCTACCGCGGGGAAGCGAGCCCTGCGACGGGCTCCGCTCGGGCTCACGCGGCGGCCCGGAGCGAGGCCGCCATGTCGCCGATCTGGGCCGGCGTGACCCGGCAGCAGCCGCCGACGATCCGGGCACCGGCCGCGATCCAGCCAGCGGCCGCCGCCCCATCGACCGGGTGCCGGGAACCGGTCCAGTGTCGCCGGACGGGATCCCAGTCCTCGCCGCTGTTGGGGTAGACGACGATGGGCTTGGCCGTGGTGGCGGCGGCCCGCTCGACCAGCTCGAGCGCATGCTCGGGGGCCGTGCAGTTGACCCCGACCGCCACGATGCCGGGCGCGCCGTCGGCCAGCGCGAACGCCTCCTCCACGGGAGCGCCGCTCCGCAGCCGCGCTCCGTCCGCACAGGTGAAGCTCAACCAACCGGTCCCGCCAAGCTCGTCGAGCAGCGTCGCCAGCGCCTCCCCTTCCTCGATCTCGGGGATCGTCTCCATCGCGAGGAGGTCCGGCCCGGCCTCGAGGAGGACGGCCATCCGCCGGCGGTGGAAGTCGCGCAGCGCGGCGACGCTCGACCCGTAGCGTCCGCGGTACTCCGATCCGTCGGCGAGGAACGCGCCGTATGGCCCCACCGACGCCGCGACGAGGAGTGGCCGCTCCCCGTCGCGTTCGCCACGTTCCGTGCGCGCGGTCGCGGCCGCGTCCCGTGCGAGCTCGACGCTCCGGCGCATGAGGCCCGCCGCGGCGTCGGCATCGATGCCCCGCCGGGCGAAGCCCTCGAACGTGGCCTGGTAGCTGGCGGTGGTCGCGACCTGCGCGCCGGCCCGGAAGAACGCCAGGTGGGCTCGGACGATCGCGGCGGGATCCTCCACGAGCAGCCGGGCCGACCAGAGCGCATCGGACAGGTCGGCGCCGCCGGCCTCGAGCTCGGTCGCCAGGCCGCCGTCGAGCACGACCGTCCGTCCGCCGGCGAGTAGCGCGCCGAACGGATCGGGCTGCGACGGCGCCTGCGGGCGATCGTGCAACGGGTGCCTCCGGTGACTGGACCCGCAGTGTACCGGCGGCCCCCGATGCGACGGCCCGTGTATCGTCACGACCGACCCGGAGCCGGGTGGCCGACGATGAGCCCGAAGCCGCGGGCGATCACCACGAGGAGGACGCGATGGGACGAGGCCGCCGGCTCGTCGACGCGTTCCTCGGCGCCCCGGACTACCCGCCGGAGCCGGCCGACACGGCCACCGCCAACATCGTCGGCCTCCGGCTGCCGATCCGGGCGACCGTCGCGATCTGCGCCATGGTGGCCGGCCTGCTCATCGACTTCCACCGGGACTTCCTGCCCCGCGAGGTCATCTACAGCCAGGCCCCCGACGTCCTCCGGATCGCGACGCTCCAGCGGGTCATCCTCGTCGGGCTCGTGCCGCTGGCGATCGTCCTGTTCCTGTTCCGCGACCACCCCCGGCGGTACGGCCTGCGGATCGGTGACTGGCGGGCCGGCCTGATCCTGGCCGGGATCGGCACGGCCGTGATGCTGCCGCTCGTCATCTGGGCCGGCCACCAACCCGATCTTCGCCACGTACTACTCCGCGAGCACGAAGAACGCCGCGGACGTCGTCATCACCAACGTGCTCGACGTGTTCGGCGCCGAGTTCCTGTTCCGCGGCTTCCTCATGTTCACCCTCATCCGCACGATCGGACCGCTGGGCGTCGTCCTGGCGGCCGTGCCGTTCACGTTCGCCCACCTCGGCAAGCCCGAGCTCGAGACGGTCTCGACGCTCCTCGGCGGGACGATCTTCGGGTGGCTGGACTGGCGGACCGGCTCGATCCTGTACAGCGCCACCGCCCACGCGGTCATCCTGACGGTGGTCATGTTCGCGTCGGTCGGCTGGGTCTGAGGCGCCGATGAACGCCGCGCCCGTCGAGCTCACGATCTGGTACGACTACCACTGTCCGTACTCCTTCCGGGCGAGCGAGTGGCTCCTGGGGCTCGGCCCGGATCGTGTCCGGCCGCGGTTCCGGCCGTTCCCGCTCGAGCAGGTGAACCGCGACGCGACGGCGGAGTCGTGGCGCCTCTGGGAGCAGCCACTCGACTACGTCCACTACCGCGAGCGCCAGGACCGCCGGCCGCTCGCCGCCTTCCTCGCGACGGCGGTGCTCGAGGGCGCGGAGGCGCCGGACGTCGTGGAGCGCTTCCGGCTCGCCGTGTACCGGGCCCGGTTCGACGAGCAGGCCGACATCAGCGACGTGGCCCTGCTCGTCCGCCTGGCGGCCGCCGTCGGAGCCGACGGTCCGCGCCTGGCGAGCGCGATGGCCGACGAGGCGGCCCTGGCCGCGCCGCGAGCCGGCCTGGCCCGCGCCTGGAGCGAGGCGCGCTCGACGTACGAGATCTTCGGCGTCCCCACGATCGAGCCCGCGGGCGAGCCGCCGTTCTACCTCCGGCTCGAGCGGGCGGTGGAGTCCGGCCTCGAGGCGGAGGACCTCCTCGACCGCGTGCTCGGCCTCCGCCGGGAGGCGTCGATCGTGCTCGAGATCAAGCTCCCGGAACCGGTGACCTGAGCGGAGCCCGCCATCACGCGGCAGCATGCGACCGGAGGCCCGGCACGCGGCGTGCGGCCCGGCTATCCTTCGTCGGTATCCTCTGACTCCGGATCCCGCCGGGATCCCAGACCCCAGGTGGTGATGCCCTTATGAAGGTCGGCGTCGCCAGGGAGACCGCGCCGGGCGAACGGCGGGTGGCCCTGGTACCCGAAGCGCTCGGCAAGCTCGACGGCGGCCGGGCTCGAGATCCTCGTCGAGGCCGGCGCGGGCGCCGGTTCGTCGATCCCGGACGCCGCCTACGTGGACGCCGGGGCGAAGGTCGTCCAGACGGTCGAGATGTACGCCCAGTCCGACGTCGTCCTGCGGGTCCAGAAGCCGTCCTCCTCGGAGGCCGCGATCCTCAAGTCGGGCCAGACCGTCATCGGCCTGCTCCAGCCGCTCCTCGATCCGGGCCTCATGACGCTCCTGGCGTCGCGTGGCGTGACCGCGATCAGCCTCGACGCGCTGCCGCGCACGCTCAGCCGGGCCCAGACGATGGACGCCCTGTCGAGCCAGGCGAACGTGGGCGGGTACAAGGCCGTGCTCATCGCGGCCAACGAGTACGGCCGCTACTTCCCGCTGCTCACGACCGCAGCGGGCACGGCCAAGCCGGCCAACGTGCTCATCCTGGGCATCGGCGTCGCCGGTCTCCAGGCGATCGGCACGGCCCGCCGGCTCGGAGCCGTCGTCAAGGCGTACGACGTGCGCAAGGAGACGGCCGAGCAGGCCCAGAGCCTCGGCGCCCAGTTCCTCGTCCTGAAGTCCGCCGTGGACGCGTCGGGCGCCGGCGGATACGCCCGCGAGCTCACGCCCGAGGAGCGCGACGCCCAGCAGGCCGAGCTCAACGGCTACATCGCCGGCATGGACATCGTCATCACCACGGCCCAGGTCCCGGGCCGCCGGCCGCCGGTCCTCGTCACCGCCGACGCGGTCAAGGGCATGAAGGCCGGCTCGATCATCGTCGACATGGCGGCGAGCGCCCTGGGCGGCAACTGCGAGCTGAGCAAGGCCGGCGAGACGATCGTCACGGACAACGGGGTCACGATCATCTCGCCCGAGAACCTGCCGGCGACGATGCCCGCCGGGGCATCGCAGTTCTACGCCCGCAACATCTCGGCCCTGCTGCTCCACCTCGTGAAGGACGGCGCGCTGAACATCGACCTCAGCGAGGAGATCGCCGCCGGCACCGTCATCACCCACGGCGGGGCGGTCATCCAGGAAGCGACGAAGAAGCTGATCGAGCCCGCGGCTCCGGCCCCGGCCGCCGGAGGTGCCTCGTGAGCGACCAACTCCTCACCAGCCTGGCCATCTTCACGCTGGCGATCCTCGTCGGGTTCGAGGTCATCAGCAAGGTCCCGGCCACCCTCCACACGCCGCTGATGTCCGGCGCGAACTCGATCCACGGGATCGTGCTCGTCGGCGCGATGTTCATCGCGGCCGAGGCGGACAACCCGGTCAGCTACGTCCTCGCGTTCATCGCGATGGTCTTCGGGGCGATGAACGTCGTCGGCGGCTACGTGGTCACCGACCGGATGCTCCAGATGTTCCGCAAGAAGCCGATGGCGGCCAAGCCCGCGGCGGACAGCACGGACGGCGCCGCCTGATGTCACAGGTCTGGATCACCACGATCGTCTACCTCGCGTGGCTCACGGGAGCCGCGTGCTTCGTCCTCGGCCTGCACCAGATGAACTCGCCCGCGACGGCACGGAACGGCAACCGGCTGAGTGCCGGCGGCATGACGATCGCGGTCATCGCGACGCTCGTCGGCCTGGCGACCCGCGAGGGCGGCCTCAGCGGCATCGCCTGGGGGATCATCGTCGTCGGGTTCCTCATCGGTGGCGGAGCCGGCCTGCAGGCCGCCCGGACCGTGAAGATGACCGCGATGCCGCAGCTGGTGTCCCTGTTCAACGCGGTCGGCGGCGGCGCGGCGGCCCTCGTGGCCATCGACGACTTCATCCGCCTCAACTCCGGTGGCGCGGTCGCCCCGATCGACACGACGATCTTCGTCGTCCTCGGCGCCGTCATCGGGTCCGTGACGTTCACCGGCTCGCTCATCGCCGGCGGCAAGCTCCAGGGCCTCATCCCGGGCAAGCCGATCAACGTGCCCGGCGGGCGGATCGTCACGATCCTCATCGCCCTCGTGGCCGTCGCCGGGACCGTCGCGCTGATCCTCGGCTCGGCCGGCGCGCTGTCGCTCACGAGCACGGCGACCCTGGCGATCCTGACGGTCGTGGTCGTGGCCGGCCTCATCTTCGGGGTCACGATGGTCCTGCCGATCGGCGGCGCCGACATGCCGGTCGTGATCTCGCTGCTGAACTCGTTCACGGGCACCGCGGCGGCGATGGCCGGGTTCGTCATCCAGAACCCGGTCCTGATCATCAGCGGCGCGCTCGTCGGCGCCTCGGGCGGCATCCTCACCAAGCTCATGGCCGACGCGATGAACCGCTCGGTGCTGAACATCATCGCGGGCGGCTTCGGCGGCGGCGAAGGGACGGTCGCGGTGGTCGGCGCCGGCGGTGGCTCGGTCCGCGAGATCTCGGCCGACGATGCGGCGATCCAGCTCGCCTACGCCCAGCACGTCATCGTCGTGCCCGGGCTACGGGCTGGCGGTCGCCCAGGCCCAGCACCAGGTGCGCGAGCTCGCCGAGCTCCTCGAGTCGCGCGGCGTCGACGTGAAGTACGCCATCCACCCGGTGGCCGGCCGCATGCCGGGCCACATGAACGTCCTCCTCGCCGAGGCCAACGTGCCGTATCCCCAGCTCAAGGAGATGGAGGAGATCAACCCCGAGTTCGACCGCTGCGACGTCGCGCTCGTGGTCGGCGCCAACGACGTCACGAACCCCGCCGCGCGGAAGCCCGGCTCGCCGGTCTCGGGGATGCCGATCCTCGACGTCGACCACGCCAAGTCGATCATCGTGATCAAGCGCTCGATGGGCCGCGGCTACGCCGGCATCGACAACGAGCTCTACACCGACCCCAAGACGGGCATGCTCTTCGCCGACGCCAAGGACGGCCTCCAGTCCCTCGTGACGGCGGTCAAGGCGGTCTGACCCGGCCGGCCGGCCGGCCGACCCCTACTCGCGGTCGGCTGTTTCGAGGACTTCGACCTCGGGCAGCTTGGCCACGGCCTCCACGAACGTGCCCAGGTCGCGTGGCGAGCGCACCCGCAGGTCGAGGTCGATCTCGAAGCGGTTCTTGCCGATCCGCTGGCTCTGGATCGAGGCGAGCTCCAGGCGATTCGAAGTGGCGGCGGCGCTGATCTGGCCGACCGCCTCGAGGCCCCGGAGGCTCATGCGCAGGTGGACGATCTGCGTGCCGGGGCCGTGGATCCGATCGACGATCCGGTTGAGCGGCCACAGGCTGAACAGGGCGATCGCGGTCCCGACACCGGCGAGGACGTACTGCGCGGCGCCGGCCGCCATGCCGATCGCCGCGACCGTCCAGAGGCTGGCCGCCGTCGTGAGGCCGCGAACCGACGTCCCGTACTTGAGGATCGCGCCGGCGCCAAGGAAGCCGATGCCGGTCACGATCTGGGCCGCCACCCGTGATGGATCGACGGCGCTGCCCTCGCCCGGGGCGAGGACCCCCACGAACCCGAAGATCGACAGGATCGTGAAGAGCGCGGAACCGAGCGCGACCATGAGGTGCGTGCGCATCCCCGCGGGATGCTCGTGGATCTCGCGCTCGAAGCCGATCGCCGCGCCAAGGACGGCAGCGACGATCAGGCGGATGGCGATGTCGAACTGGTGGACGACGTCCGCCGGCATGGACGCGCGACCTCCTGCGGCCGGGCTCGGACCGGCGACGGGGCCAGTCTAGCGGCCCCTCGCGAGGGCGAGGTCAGGGCGACGGCGGGACCTCGAGCCAGCCCTCCCGGACGGCCCGCGTCGCGAGCTCCGTGCGCGACGCGACGCCGATCCGCTCGAACAGGCGAGCCAGGTGCGTCTCCACCGTCTTGGCCCCGATCCCCAGCTCGGCGCCGATCTCGTCGTTGCTGCGGCCCTCGGCGACGAGGCGGACGACCTCGTGCTCGCGCGGCGTGAGCCGGACCGCGCCCGAGCCCGGCCGGACGGCGAAGGCGAGCCCACCGGCGGCCACCCGTCGGACGGCGTCGACGAGCTCGGAGACCGGCGCGGTCTTCAGCACGAAGCCGGCCGCTCCGAGCCGCAGGGCCGCCTCCGCGTACTGCGGATAGTCGTAGGCGGTCAGCACGATGACGGCCGGCAGCTCCGCGCCGGGCGCCAGCAGTCCGAGGCCGCTCCCCGTCCCGAGCCGGATGTCGAGGAGCAGCACGTCCACCGCCGCCCGGTCGGTCAGGCCATCGGCGCGGGCCGCGTCGAGCGAGCCGGCGACCCCGACAACGGTCAGGCCCGGCTGCGCGCGCAGGACCGCGGCAGTCCCCTCGCCGACGACTGGATGGTCGTCGATGATCGCGACGCGGATGGGCGAGGTCAGTGGGCCCGCCAGTCGAGCTTGACGTGGGTGCCGCCGGCCGGCCAGCGCCGGACATCGAGGATCGCCCCGATCGCCTCCGCGCGCTGCTGCATGTTGAGCAGGCCGAAGTGGCCCGCAGCCCCGTCGGCCGCCGCGGCGGCGCGTGGCTCGATCCCGGTCCCGGCGTCGTCGATGGACAGCGACGCGCCCTCGGTCGAGGTGCTGTAGCGCACGACGATCGGCGGCCGGCCGTGCTTGACGGCGTTGGAGAGCGCCTCCTGGGCCACCCGGAAGAACGCCAGCTCCACGTCGGCCGGAGGCCGCGTCCCGTCCGTCCGTTCGAGCCTCACCTCGCCGCCGGCGAGCCGCTCGATCCGCAGGACGAGCCAGTCGAGAGCGGGGCCGACGCCCAGGTCGTCGAGGATCGGCAGGCGCAGGTCCCCGCAGATCGCGCGCAGGCGATCCGAGACCGTCCGGGCGATGTCGGCACCCTCCGTGTCGCCCGCGGCGTCGAGCCGGTGGACGAGGATCGTCAGCTCCTGGAGCGCGTCGTCGTGGATGTCGGCGGCGACCCGCGCCCGTTCCGCCTCGGTGGCCGCGACGACGAGGTCGCGCTGGAGCGCCGTCCGCGAGACAAGCCGCGCCAGCGGCCGGACCGTGAATCGGCCGGCGGCGAAGACGAGGAGCCAGAACACGGAGAGAGGGAACAGCAGGTTGCCGGGGTAGGCGCCGGTGTTCAGCGCCACGAGCGGGGTCACGCCGGCGACCGCGTACTCCGCGGACTCGAGGAGGCGGCCGGTGGAGGTCGCGGTGCCGTTGAGGCTGCTCGATCGTATCGGCCCCGCGGCGGCCAGGCCCGGGATGATCGGGATGGCCCCGACGAGCAGCGATCCGCCGATGGGCGAGTGATCGCCCACCGTGAAGGCCGCGACGACCGCGAGCAGGAGCCCGCCGACTACGAGGGCCCCGGTGGCGATCGCGACGAGACGCCGATCGGTCTCGTCGCCGATCCGCTCGATCAGGCCGACGGCGAGCGGGACCATCCCGAGCACGATGAGCATCCCGCCGAGCGCGAAGGCCCAGGGCGCGTAGCTGGCCTCCAGCGGCCGGGCGAGGAACGGCATCCCTGTCGCCACGGCCAACGGGATCGCGAGCGGAAGCAGGCCGGCGCCCGCCCGGCCGCTCCCGACCCACCACGCGACGAGCAGCGCCAGGATCGAGCCCACGATGATGTCCGGCGTGGTGTCGCGGATCCCACCTCCGTCGTCGTAGAACGACGCCACATTCCAACCGCCCGCCGCCGAACCCTGTTCCAGATCCCAGGGCTGGATCGCGAAGAGCTGGGTGACCGGCTCGCCGACGAGGGCGGCCAGGGATGCGGCGCTGACGGCGACGACGGTCGGCACCGGTGGCTCGACGCCGATGGGCTGGAGGGGCAGCGCCTCGCCGGTGTCCGGGTTGGGCGTCGGTTCGACGTTCGGGTAGACGAGCTGAGGCAACCGGATGAGGGTGACGCTGCCGAGCTGGGTGACCACCATCCCCGGCCGGATGCCGTTCGCGTACGCGTTGCTGAGCGGCCCGACCTCCCAGACGATGACCCGCCCGTCGTTGATGGCGAGGCGCACGCCCGAGTCGAACCGACCGAGCCACATGGTCGCCACGCCCGCGATGACGGCGCCGATGGCGAGGCCGATGGCCAGCCGGTCACGGAGGCGAGCGTCCATCGCCCGACAGTAGCAGACGGTCCCGGCCGGCCGGTGTCCGGGGAATCCCGGAACGCGGGCCGGGGATGGCCGCATTGTCGGAGGGCTCTCGCGTAGGCCATGCTCCTCCCGTCGACGCGTACACCGCGCCGCTTCGCTCGGGAGTCCTGTGCATGGCCATCCTCGAGACCGACGATGTCGGCAAGCGCTACGGACGCCGGAACTGGGTGATCCGCCACCTCGACATCGCCGTGCCCGACGGCAGCATCACGGCACTCGTGGGCCCCAACGGGTCCGGGAAGTCGACCCTGCTCAAGGCGTGGATCGGCTTCGAGCGACCCAGTGAAGGGCGGGTGCTCGTCGACGGCATCGACCCGTGGCGCGCCCGGGCGGCCGGGCTCATGCGGATCGGCTACGTGCCCCAGGCGCCGTCGCTCTACCGCGAGCTCACGGTCGAGGACCACGTGGGGTTGGCCGGGACGCTGCGCCCCGGCTTCGATGCCGACCTCGCCCGTCGCCGGCTCGACGACCTCGACATCCCATGGACCTCCCGCGCCGACCAGCTGTCCGGGGGCCAGCAGGCGCAGGTCGGGCTGGCGCTCGCGCTGGGGACGCGGGCGCCGGTCCTCCTCCTCGACGAGCCCCTGGCCAGCCTGGATCCGCTGGCCCGACGGGAGTTCCTGCACGTCCTCGTACGGTCGGTCCGGGCGGACGGCGTGACCGTGCTCCTCTCCTCGCACGTCATCACCGACATCGAGCAGGCCTGCGACCGGCTGCTCGTCCTCGCCGCCGGACGGGCGCTCCTCGACCTGCCGATCGCCGGCGCCATCGCCGAGCACCGGGTGCTGGCGGCCGGCACGGAACGAGGTCCGGGCACGGTCGTCGGCACCTTCCCGGGACCCGACGGCGAGCGGCTCGACCTCGTCGCGGGCGACCCGACCCACGGCCGCGCGGCCACGCTCGAGGAGGTCGTCCTCGGCCACCTCGCCTCCGCGCGCGCCGAACGGCCACGGGCCGTGCCGGAACAGGCGGCAGCGGCATGATCGGGATGCGTGGCACGTCGCTGCGCCTGGCGCTCCGGCTGCATCGCTTCGAGGCCGCCGCGTTCGCGATCGTCATCGCCGGCCTCGTGGTGGCGGCGTTCGTCGTCGCCGGCTGGCTCGACGGGACCGGCTACGGGCGGCTCTGCTTCGACCCGACCAGCGCCAGTAACACGCCGCCGAGCTGCGAGGCGATCGCGGCGCGGTTCTTCGACCTCCAGGCGCGGCTCGCCAGCCCGATCGCCGGCCTGCTCGTCATCCTCTCGTTCGTGGCCGCGGTCCTCATCGGCGTCGCGGTGATCGCCCGGGAGGTCGAACGCGGCACGACGCGGCTGGCCTGGTCGCTCGCTCCGTCGCGGCGGCGCTGGTACATCACCCGGGTCCTGCCGCTGCTCGTGGGGCTCATCGCCATCACGTTCGTCGCAGGCATCGCGACCGATCGACTGGCGGCCGCCGGCCAGCCCGGCACCGACCCCGCGAACTCCTTCGATGGGTTCGGCCAGCGGGGCGGGCTCATCGCGGCGCGGTCGGTCTTCATCTTCGCGGTCGCCGTGCTCGTCGGCGCCCTGCTCGGGCGGACCCTGCCCGCGCTCATCGTCGCCGCCCTCGTGGCGTACATCGGACTCGGCGGCGGCGAGGACGTCCACGACCGGATCATCCGGAGCGAGGCGATCGTCGTTCCGGAGGCGCAGGTCCGGCCGGGCGATCGATGGGTCGACCAGCTGTTCCAGCTCCCCGACGGCCGCCTCGTTGGCTGGGACGTGATGGAACAGCTCGACCCGCCGAAGCCTGACGTGGAGTGGATCCCGAAGTACCCGATGGTCACGATCATCGTGCCCGGGACCCGCTACCGGTTCGTGGAGGCGCGCGAGGCCGGGGCGCTCCTCGGCGGTTCGATCGTGGCCCTCGGTCTCGGCGGGCTCGTCGTCACGCGGCGCCGGCCGGACTGAGGGGCGCGACGCGGTCAGGCGGGCTCGGCGAGCTCGATGCGGATGCGCTTGTTGATCCGGCCCTTCGATTCGTAACCCACGACCCGGATCCCGCCGACCTCGCGGGTGTTGGCCACGTGCGTCCCGCCGTCGGCCTGGAGGTCGAGCCCGACGATCTCGATCGTCCGGATCTCCTCGATGCCGGGCGGCAGCAGGTTGATCTTCGTCCGGATGAGATCCGGGATCGCGAACGCCTCATCGCGTGGTAGCACGTTGACACGCACGTCGCGGGCGGCCGCGATCTCGCGGTTGACGGTCTCCTCGATCTCGCCGACGAGCTCGCCGCTCATGCGCTCGAATTCGAAGTCCATCCGCCCCGCACCCGGCTCCATGTTCCCGCCGGTCACCAGCGCCCCGTAGTCGCGCCACACGACCCCGCACAGGGCATGGAGCGCCGTGTGGGTCCGCATGAGCTGGAGCCGGCGGGCCCACTCGAGCTCGACCGCGATCCGGTCGCCGACCGCCGGGGGATCGGCGTCGCCGAGGTCGAGCTGGTGGACGATGTCGGCGCCGGCCTTGCGAGCGCCGGTCACCACCCAGCGCCGGCCGTCGGCCGCACGCAGGAACACGCCCTTGTCCGAGGGCTGGCCGCCGCCGCCGGGGTAGAACACCGTGCGATCGAGGACGACCAGCGACGGATCGGCGGGGTCGACCGAAAGGACGCGCGCGTCGGTCGTGCGCGCGTACGCGTCGACGTAGCAGAGGTTGTCGCTCACGGGCTACTTGACGGTCAGCGTCCCGGTCATCGTCGGATGGACGACGCAGCTGAACGTGTAGGCGCCGGCGGACAGCGCCGGGACGCTGTAGGTCACCGAGCCCGGACCCGTGAGGAGCGAGCCCGAGAGCGGCTTGGAACCGTCGGGCGCCGTGATCTGGACGTTGTGCATGACGCCCGCGTCGTTGTTCGTGAAGACGATCTGGAAGGCCTGGCCGGCCTTCGCCTCGAGCGTGGCCGTGTCGTACGTGTTCGTCGTGGCGGAGAGCTTGAGGCTCTCGCCGGCCGCCCCGCTGGGCGGCGCCGACGCCGATGCGCCCGACGAGGCCGAGGCGGACGGAGCGACCGAGCCGGACGGTGCGGACGACCCCGAGGGGGCCGCCGATCCCGACGCCGACGGCGCCACCGAGCCGCTCGCCGCGGCCGAGCCGCTGGGTGCGGCGGAACCGCTCGGGGCCGCCGATGCGCTCGGCGGCGGCGGCTCGAACGTCCAGCCCGGCGCGGCCGTGCTCACGCACGCGGTGAGCACGAGAGCGGTGACGAGGAGGGCGGCGGCGAGTCGGGCGAGGCGGGACGCGGTCGCGGGACGCATCAGAGGGACCTCTCAGGACGGGTCGAGGGGCGAACGGCTCCGGTCGACGATGGTGTTTCCGGTCAACTCTACCGTCCGGCCGGACGTCGTGCCGATGAGCCTCGAACGGGGCCGAGTAGTACCCCCCAGTACCATCGTCCGGGTTGCCCCATGGGCCGACCGGCGAGAGACTCCCGTTCCGATCCCCGACAGCTCGCCCAGATGGGCCACACGGGACCGACAGGAGTCACGCTCACCATGGCCGACCGCCTTCTTGTTCAAGCGCGCCGGGCCGCCTCTTTCCTCGCCCCTTTCACCGGTATCGCGCTCGTCCTCGTGGTCCACGGGAAGCGCTGGTAGCAGCCGTTCGCGGCGCTGACAGCTGACCCGGCGAGGCCTGCACCGACACCGCTTTCATCCTGCCGCTGCGACCTGGGTGCCCCCTGGTCGTCAGCCGGCCGCTCTCGTCCACGAGACCCGGGCCTCCTCCGCTCGGGTCTCGTGATTCCCGGAGCATGACGCTCAGCGACGCTCCGTGAGGCCCAGCCGGATGGCCACCGCGGCGGCCTCGACCCGGCCGGATACGTCCAACTTGGCCAGGATGTTCCCGACGTGGACGCCGACCGTCTTCTGGCTGATGAACAGCCGCTCGCCGACCTCGCGGTTCGTGCGGCCCTGGGAGATGAGCGCGAGGACCTCCCGTTCACGAGGGCTGAGCCCGAACGGGTCACCCCGGCGGGGCGCGGGCTCCCCGACGAACCCACGCAGGAGCTCGGAGCCGCCGGCACCGCCCGCTCCGTCCGCTCCGTCCGCTCCGTCCTGCGCTCCGTGACCGGTCGACTTCGATCGTCCGTCCGGACGCTGCCGGCCACCAACCGTCCGCAGGGCCGCGTGATCGCCCGAACGCCCGTTGCGCGATGAGCCGTCCGCGTGGCGCTGGGCGGCCGCCGCGACGGCACTGCCGGTGATGGCCACCGGGTCGGCCCCGACGCCCGGCACCTCGTCCGGATCGTCGCTCAGGCGGATCAGCGCGCGCCCCGCGAGCTCGTGCAGCTCCCCGAGGAGCGGCCGCGCGCCGAGCTCACGAGCGACCGCCACGGCCTCCGTGAGGGGTCCCTTCGCCTCCGCCCGGCCGGCCCGCGCGTCGACGTTGGCGACGAGCATGGCCTCGGCCTGGCGCCACTGGGCCCGGGCCGCCTGGTAGCGGTCGCCAAGGCCCGCCCACATCCGGGCGACGGTCGCCCAGGCCTGCCCGTCGTCGCGGCCGTCGAGTCGGGCGCGGTACGCCCGGGCGGTCGCCAGGGCTGCATCGGCGCCCTTGCGCGTCCCGACGGTGGACGCGACCCCCGAGGCCGCGACGGCCGCTTCGGCCCGGGCCAGCACCTCTGCCGAATGCTCCCTGGCGGCCGCCAGGACCGGCAGGGCGCGCCGCTCCCGGGCGTCGGCCACGATCGCGGCGTCGACCTCCAGCGCCGTGGCCGCCATCCGGGCGACGAGCACCCAGTCCTCGGTCCGGTTGGCCGCCAGCCAGCCCCGCTCGACCGCCCGCCGGGCGTCGGACAGGTCGGCGTGCCAGAGCGCGTACGACGCGGCGGCCTGGTAGACGGGCACCGTGAACTGCGAGTCCGCGACGGCCTCGACCTCCAGGAGGATCTGGCCGAGCAGCCGCCCCGCCAGCTCGCCGCCGTCCGACTCGATCTCGACGATGGCCAGGTTCACGACCGCGTTCACGAAGTTCACGCCGCCGGGCGCCCATTCGAGGGCCCGCAGGCTGAGGTCGCGGCATTCGGTCCAGCGGCCCAGCTGGAACAGGGAATCGGCGGCGTTGCCTCCCAGGAAGTTGCCGTAGACGGCTTCGAGGCCGACCCGGGCCGCCTCCGCGATCCCCTCGTAGGCGATGTCCACCGCCTCCGCCCGCCGGCCCAGCAGGTCGAGGACGGTGGTGAGGTTGGCCGTCGCCCGGAAGTATTCATCGAGCTGGCCGAGCTCCGTCGAGATCGCCCGTGCCCGGTGCAGGAGCTCGAGCGCCGATTCGGGGTCGTCGCCCCAGCCGCGCGAGACACCCAGGGTCGTGAGCGCGTGCGCCTCTGCGTCGCGGGCGTCCGGCCCGACGGCCCGGGCGACCTTCACGGCCTCCTCGCCAAAGCGCTCGGCCTCGGAGAATGTGCCGTCGAGCATCTTCACCTGGGCGAGCGACGCGAGGACCAGGGCCCGCTCCCGGCTCGGCTCGCGGGGCATGAGCTCGACGGCCCGCCGGTGGGCGAGCAGCGCGCCGTCCGGGTCGCCGGCGGCTCGGCGGTAGCGGCCCAGCCGCTCGTGGAGGAGCCCGAGCCGGACCCGCTCCCGCCGCTCGTCGAGGCGGGCGATGGCCGATTCGGCGAAGGCCGCGGCGAGGAGCGGCCGGCCCGCCGCGTAGGCGGCCTCGGCGGCCCGTTCCTGGAGGCCGGGCAGGCTCTCGGCGGCGGTCGCCCGCGTGGCCAGGTCGACCGAGCTGCCGACCGGTTCGGCGAGCTCGAGGGCGAGCTCGAGGTGGGTGAGGGCATCCTCGGGCGCCTCGACGGTCTCGGCCCGTTCGGCGGCGGCCAGCGAAGCGGCCCGTGCCCGCCCGATGTCGTACGCCGCGATCCACGCGCGTGCCGCGGCCGCGGGCGCGTCGCGGAAGGAGGTCGCGACCGCCGCCATGTGCCGGCGACGGGTCACGGGCAGCAGGTCTGCCGCGACCGCCCGCGAGATGAGCTCGTGGCGGTAGCGGATCGTCTCGCCGCCCGCTCCGTCGTCATCGATGACGACCCAGCCGTGCTCGACCGCCTCGTCGATGCCGGCCACCAGGTCCGCTTCCAGCTCACCGCCGCCGCGGCGCGGCAGCGACGTCGAACGGGGCGCGGGACGGGTCGCGCTCGACTCGATGACCTCGACGATCCGGGCGAGCTGCGGGCGGGTCACCGCGCCATCGACCGCCGCCAGCAACCGCAGCGCGCGGCGGCACTCCGGTGAGCGGCGCCCGACGCGCCCGACGACGAGCTCGCCGAGCGACCCGCTGACCAGCGCGCCGCCCTTCTCGCGGCGAGCCGCCAGCAGCTCCTCGGCGACGAGCGGATTGCCGTGCGACCGCTCGGCGACCAGGAGGAGCACCGACGCGGACGGGCGCTCGCCCTCGATGCCCTCGATGAGATCGGCCAACTCGTCGCGGCCGAACGGCTGGAGGTCGATCCGCTCGGGCGGCCGGGGCGTGTCGGCCATCGCCGAGACGTCGGCGTGGAGGGGGTGGCCGCGGGTGACTTCGTCGAGCTGGAACGTGGCGACGAGGGCGAGCCGGTACGGGCGGCTGATCCGGGCGAGGAAGGTGACCAGCGCCCGGGTGGCCGCATCGGCGCGATGCAGGTCCTCGACCACGAGCAGGACGGGTTGGCGCTCGCCGAGGGCCGCGAGGACGCCGAGCAGCCGTTCCATGAGCCGCGCCTGGCGTCGCTCGGGGATCGTGGTCGGGGAGAGGCCCGTGGCGAGCTCGAGCCGCTCGATCCGCGGCAGGAGCGCCGGGAAGAGGCCGGTGAGATCGGCGGCGCCCGGCCCGAGGACCGCCGCGAGCTCCGCGTCCGGGATCGCCGCCAGGATCGGGTCGAGGCCGGCCACGATCGGCGCGTAGGGGTCGGCTGCCTCTGCCGCCGTCGGCCGGCCGCGGATCACCGTGAACGACCCCGGCAGGGACGCCAGCCGGCGCTCCGTCTCCGACACGAGGCGTGACGCGCCGAGCCCTCCGCTCCCGCTGATGAGCAGCGTCGTCGAACGACCGCCGGATGCCTGGTCGAGTGCGACCGCCAGCCGGGCAAGCTCCCGCTCGCGCCCCACGAAGCGCGCGCTCGTGAACCGGACGGTCATGTACCAATTCTAGGCCGGGTTCATGTGTGCTCGACGGACGTGTCCCACGCGTCATGCACGCTCGGGTCATCCACGCCGCCCGCCCCTGCGAATGAACGGGCAGATGCGCCGGCGCCTGAGATCCAGCCGCGGAACCCTCACGTAGAGGGCCGCGTCGGGAGGCCATCTCTCCGTCGCTCCTCGCGAACCCGCCTTCACCAACGGACCCCCGGTAACCCTCACCGGGGGTCCGCCCTCGTCCGCGGGATCGGGGAGCCCGCGGGCGACCCGGGCGGGCCCACGCGGGGCTAGGCTTGGCCCGATGACCGCCCCGCGTCGCGCGCCCCACGCCGGCAACACGCTCAACGAGCTGCCCGGCGAGGAGTGGCTCTATTTCACGAAGTCGATCTGGGGCACGGCCTACCCCTCCGAGCTCGGGCACGTCCAACGCAAGCGGCACGGCGCGAACAAGCCACCCCGGCTCATGGCCCGGCTCATCGAGTTCTTCACCCGGACGGGCGAGCTCGTCCTCGACCCGTTCGCGGGAGTGGGCGGCACGCTCCTGGGAGCGGCCATCGCCCAGGGACCCCGACGCGCCCTGGGCATCGAGCTCGACCCGCGCTGGGCCGCGATCTATGCGGACGTGGTCCGCGACCTGCTGGCCGAGCGCGACGGGGCGGGCCCGCTCCTGGCCGACCTCGGGCCGGTCGACCCGGCGGGCGTGCGCTCATTCGACCCGTCGGGCTGCGAGATGCGCCTCGGCGATGCGTTGGCACTCATGCCCGAATTGGCCGATGGCTCGATCGACTTCGTCGCGACGGACCCGCCGTACAACATCCAGCTCGCGCTGACGATGGCCGGCGGGCCGCTGTCCGAGACGCACGCGAACCGGCGCACGGACTACGCGATGGTGACCCAGGACCCGGCCGACTTCGCCAACAGCGCCGACTATCCCGCGTTCCTGGACCGGATGACGCTGGCCCTGGCCGAGATCCGGCGCGTGCTGCGACCGGGCGGCTACGCCTGCGTGATCGTCCGCGATGCGTACCAGGACGGCCGCTACTGGTTCACCGGCGCGGACCTGGCGGCCCGGGCCGCGACCGTGGGCCTCGTCCCGAAGGGCGATCTCATCTGGTACCAGGCCGGCACGCGCCTGCGGCCGTACGGCTACCCGACGACGTTCGTGCCGAACATCGCCCATCAGCACATCCTCGTGCTCCGGCGCGACGATCGAGGCAAGCGGGCCGGGGCGGCTCGCGGTCGGAACGCTCCCGCAGGCCCAGGCCCGGACGGGGCGGCGCTCTAGGTCGTCGAGGCCCGGCGGCTCTGGAGGTAGGCAGTCAGCAGGTCCGTGCCGTCCTCGGCGTACGAGCGATCGTCCGCGGCCTGGGGCCACTCGGGGGCCGCGCCGGTCTGCCCGGCCCCACCGGCCTCCCCGGCCCCGCCGGCTCCACCGCCTGCGCCGGTACCGGTGCCATCGTTGCCGTCTTCGGTGTCGTCCGTCCGGTCGTTGTCGGCCTCGCCGATCCGCGGCGTGAACGACCGCCGGGCGGCGTTGAACGCCCCGGAGCCGCCCTCGTACTCCACGACATCGCCGAGGGTCATGCGATGGACCCAGCCCCGGCTGCCGTCCGGGCACAGGACGAGCCAGTACCCGCCCGACTTCTCGAGCAGCTGGACCTCGTCGCCCTCGTCCAGGTCGCCGATGGCCGCGGACCGAAGCGGATCTGGCGCATCGAGCAGGCTCACCGCGCGGTAGCGGATCTTGCGGCGCTCGGTGCCGGCTGTCCCCGGGTCGCCACCGTGATTGAACGACATGCGGTCGTGGGCGGCGGCGGCCGAGTAGCGCGGATCGGTCTTGCGGGCCTGGATGAGCGAGGGTCGGCGCCAGCGCGGGATGCCTTCCTCGCCGGCGGCCTCCGGGACCAGCTGCGACGCGGGTGTCGTTCCGAGGCGCCCGGCGTTCGCGGCGAGGACCTCGTCCGGAGCGGGCGGCTCGCCGTCGCGGCGGCGCTTGCCGAACAGGAAGAAGGCCGCCACGGCCGTGGCCGTGGTCGTCGTCGAGATGGCCGCGACCAGCATCCGCGTCTCCGGCGGGATCCCGGTCCCGTCGCCGGTCAGGAGGCCCAGGCCCGGGTCGCCCCGGTCGTCCAGCCGGCCACCGGAGCCGCCCGTCCCACCGCTTCCGCCCGAGCCGCCGCCTCCGGCTTCGGGCGTGCCGGTCAGGCCGAACGCGAGGCCCTCCGGCGTGGAGGTCGGGGAGAGCACGGCGATCGCGCCGGCGGAGTCGTACTCCCGACCTGCGGTCGGCGGGGCGCCGGCGGGTGAGCCGCCGGACGCCGGACCACCACCTGGACCGCTTGTGTGGTCGGCGGCGCCAGGCGCATCAGTCGAAGTCGCCTGGGCACCGCCGGTGGAGGGGCTGGGCGTTGGCCCTGCCCCGTCGGATGAACCGCCGTTCGCCCGTGGGGTGGGCGTTGGCGTGGCCTCTGCCGGAGCCGTCGGAGCCGGCGTCGGCGTGGGAGCGGGCTCCGTGGTCGGCGCCGCCGTCGGAGCGGGCGTCGGCGTCGGAGGCGGCGGCGCGGTCGGAGCGGGCGGGGTCGCCGTGGGTTGGGCGGGTGGCTCGCTGGGCGAGGCACCGGGGTCGTTGCCGCCTCCGCCGCCTCCGATCGGCCCGCCGCCCGAACCGCCGTCGATCTCGACCTGCCCGGCGCCGATCGAGGCGGTCCCGGAGCCGTCCGATCCGCGGAAGCGGATGGTGTGCACGCCGGCGGGCAACGTCGTCGAGAGCCGGTAGCGGTCGCCGTGGGCGACGATCACGTCGAGGGCGGGCGCCATCGCCCGGGGGACCCCGTCGATGAGCACGCTGACGTGCGCATCGGAGCGGAGGCCGTGACCCTGGAACGTGACCGAGAACCGGATGACCGTTGCGGGCGTGCCGTGGCGCGGCGCGACATATGGGTCACGCAGAGCGCCGTGACTCTCGGATGCCGTCGCCGACCCCGCGGCGATCGCGAGGAGCAGGACGGCAGCCGCGAGTGCGGCAGACACGCGGGGGCCCGGCCCCGACGGATGAACGAATGACAAGAGATAAGTCCTCTGGACCGGGCGGGCTCCCCGGACACGAGGGGAGCATGGTCGGCCGGTCGAGGGCGGGCAATGGTACGGGTTTCTGCTCGCCACGCTCCGGCGGTCCGGGAGTTGCGCGGACGCGCCACAACGTTGCGGCCTACGTTGTCCGGCCCAGTTCCATCGGCTGGCCGCGTGTGACCCTAACTGGCCATGGTCAAGTGCCCGCGCGTCGGCGAGGCTATGGCATATGCAGGTCATCACCTCCCGACGCGGTCGCCGCGTCCGGCCCGCGGCCTTCGCAGCCGTGCTCGGCAGTGGGGTCGTCGGCGCCACCCTGATCGTCACCGGAGTCGTCCTGGGCTGGCTCGTCTTCGCCACCCCGGTCCTCCAGACATTCCAGGCGCCACTCCGCGCCACGGCCAGCCAGACGGCCATCAGCGTCGCGGCCTGGATCATCGCGCTCGTCCTGCCGGTGGCCTGCGTGATCGTCGGATGCCTGCGCATCGACATGACCACCAAGACCATGGCCGGCCTGCGACCGCGGCGGCCCCTCCTCGCGAGCCACGCCAAGCTGCTCGGCAACGAGTACCGCGTCGCCACCGACGTGATGCTGCCGGACGGCCGGTCCGTGCCGGAGCTCGTCATCGGGCCGCACGGCGTCGCGTTGCTCGAGGTCGCACCGCCCGTCCGCTACACCCGCCACACCGACGGCCGCTGGGAGATCCTCCTCGACACCGGTCGCTGGACGCCGCTGGAGAGCCCGATCGAACGGGTGAGCCGCGACGCGGACCGGATCCGGCGCTGGCTGACCACCGACGACCGGGACTTCCTGGTCAAGGTCTACGGCGCGCTCGTCACGTCCGAGGCCGACCTCCCGCGCACCCCGAACTGCGCGATCATCAGCCGCGAGCAGGCCGCCGAATGGGTCGCTTCGCTGCCGCCCCAGCGCAGCCTGACGTCCGGACGCCTCGAGGCCGTCGTCGCCCAGATCACCGGCGAGTAGCCCGTCGCCGGAGCGACCGGCGACAGCCCCGAGAGCCTCGGGCGGTACCCTCGGTCCGCCGCACCCTCGGTCCGCCGCGGAACCGGATCTCCGGGAGCGACGTCTCCGAACCGCCAACGCCAACCATCTCGAGGGTCCGCCCGCGTGCCTCCGACCGACCGACCGTCCACTCACCCGCCGCGCCGCCACGCTCGTCGCCGGCGGCATCCTTGCCGGCCTGATCGCCGCCTGCTCCGCGGCCGCGTCGCCGCTCCCGTCGCCCTCGGGCAGTCCGGCACCCTCGACGATCGCCCACCCGACCGGCGCCGCCGACCTCGTCCTGCGCTACGAGGAGACCGGCGGGTTCGCCGGTCCGCAGCGCTTCCCCGGGCAATACCCGTCGGTTTCCGTGTACGGCGACGGTTCGGTCATCACGGTCGGCCCGATCCCCGCGATCTACCCGGGACCCGCGCTGCCGAACCTGATCGTGACGAAGCTGACCGAAGCGGGCCTCCAGCGGCTCCTTGCCGCGGCCGCCACCGCCGGCCTGCTGGGCCCCGACGCCCAGTACGACGCGACCGGCATCGCCGACGCCACGACCGCCGAGTTCACGGTCGTCGCGGGCGGGTCGCGCCACCACGTCACCGCTTACGCGCTCGGCTTTTCCACGCCCGAGCAGGAGGGCGGCGCGGCCAACGTCGCCGCCCGGACACGATTGCGGGCGTTCGCCCAGGTCCTTGGCGACCTCCGGCGGACCTTCGCCGACGACATCGTCGGTGGGGACGCCCCCTATGCCTATCCGTCCATCCGCATCCAGGCGGCCCCGGGCGCCCCGAAGCCGGGCGATCCGGCGGTGACCCGCCAGCCGCTGGACTGGCCGCTGTCGACGCCGCTCGCGACGTTCGGGAAGCCCGGGACTGGCGGCGGCGTCATGGAGAGCTTCCGCTGCGGCGTGGTGACAGGCGCCGACCTCGAGACCCTGCGCCCGTTGCTCGCCCAGGCGACCCAGATCACCGGCTGGAAGTCGGAGGGCACGATCTACACGCTGGTGCTGGAGCCGATGCTGCCCGACGAGCCGGGCTGCTGATCGATCCTTCCCGGGGGGCGTCCGGCAGAACGGGCGCCCGTGCTCGGCGGGCAAGCGGGTGAGCACTTCCGGCCGGTAGCATCGCGAGGCATGCTGCGCCTCGAGACCACCGATGCCCGGATCGACGTCGACCTTGTCGCCGGTGGGCGGGTCGCATCGTTCGTGGTCGCCGGCCGGGAACTGCTCGTGACCGACGGCGCGGACGACTTCGGCTGGGGCTGCTACGCGATGGTCCCGTTCGCAGGTCGCCTGCGCAACGGCCGTTTCGAGTTCGGCGGGCAGACCTGGCAGCTGCCCCTGAATATGCCGCCCAATGCCATGCACGGCATCGTCCACGACCGACCGTGGCGGGAAGTGGACGAGCGCACGATCGAGGTGGACCTGGGCAACCCGTGGCCGTTCGCCGGGCGGGTCGTCCACCAGTTCGACCTGGAGCCCGGGCGGCTCACGTTCCGCCTCGAGCTGCACGCGCGCGAGGCGATGCCCGCCGCACTGGGCTGGCACCCCTGGTTCGCCCGGCGGCCGGTCGCGGTCGTCGCCGATGCCGCGTCGGCGGGTGAGCTGGAGCTCGACTTCGAGGCCGGCTCGATGTACGAACGCGACCCTGAGGGCATCCCGAGCGGCCGGCTCGTCGCCCCCAAGCCCCGGCCGTGGGACGACTGCTTCACCGACGTCCGGCGCCCGCCGGTCCTGACCTGGCCGGGCTTCCTGGAGCTGACGGTGGAGTCGGACGCGCCCGACTGGGTGGTCTACGACGAGCCGCTCCACGCGATCTGCGTCGAGCCGGAGACGGCGGCCCCGGATTCGCTCAACCGCTCGCCGACGATCGTGACGCCGAGCGAACCGCTCGTGGCCGAGATGACCTGGCGCTGGCGCCGGCTGTAGCCCTCGGCTTCGCGCTCCGGACGGAGGAGTGAACCGGAGGCATAGACTGATGCGCGGGCGGGGGAGTAGCCCAGTCGGTTAGAGGCGCCGAGCTTATACCTCGGAAGTCGGTGGTTCGAGTCCACCCTCCCCTACCATCCCGCGCCACGACGAGCGTTCTTTGAGCGCCGCCCGTTCGGCGACTTGCACGGCACGCAAGTCCTTGCACGGGGTGCAAGCAAACCGCCCAAATTCGGCCGATCCGCCCGCGAATGGACCGATTTGTTGCGCGTGACGCAAGAAACAGCGTCCAAATCGCCATCCCTGCCACCGGGTGCAGATCCTTCGCCCTCTCGGCCGTCCAGATGGCCGTTGTTGCCACCCGGTGCAAACCGTCCCGAAGAGGCGGGCACGCCGCAACGAGGCTGGGGACCCGGGGCTGAACCTGGTTGGGAGCTACTCGCCGCGGAGGATGCGCGAGGCGATCTTCTTGAGGCGGAGCGGGCGCGGGCTCAGCGAGCCGTCGTGGCCGTTCACCTGGGGCTCCTGGCCGCCGTTGGTGTAGGGCTGGCCGAGCAGGCTCTCGGCGACCATGCGCTCCTCGTCCGACATCTCGATCTCGAGCGGCAGCTCGTCCGGATCGAACGGCCGGGGCTGGTCCTCGACCGAACGGGGCGGCCTCGCATAGGCGGGCTGCCCGTACAGCTTGGGGAGCGCGACGTGGTGCACTTCCTGGGGCACTGGAGAACCTCGGAACCGAGGGACCGTCGGCCGGCTTCCCGACCACCGAACGGATGATTGCCGACGAGAGGGTACCGCGGAATGGTACTTGTGGGCCACCGAGAATCAAGTTTCAAGTTCGTGGCGGTGCACCGGCGCAATGCTCTTGCACGGACCATCGGCCCATCGGGGCGAGTCGCGACGGCCCTCAGAGGAACAGCGGCTTGAGGATCTGGCCCTCCACGACGAGCGTGAGGTACGCGATGGGCGCGGCCGCGAGCAACCCGAGCGCGGCGCTCCACGGCGTGCGCACGACCCGCACTTCGGCGCCGGCCGGCAGGGGCACGACGAGATACGTGACGAGGCTTCCGGCGGCCAGCACGACCAGAACGAAGCACGTGACGGCGAGCGTCCGGAGATCGCCGCCCGGCAGCTGGGCGCCCCGGCTGAGTGCGACGTCGTAGGCGAGGTACGCCAGGCCGAGCACGATCGCCACGGTCAGGCTCGAGACGACGGCGCGCACGACCGGCCGTGGCGCGTTGCGGAACTGGCGCCAGCGGATCTCGACCTGGGAGCGCGGGCGGATCGCTCGTGCGGCCGGGTCCGGGCGGCCGGCCTGGTCAGCCATCCTGGCCGAGGATCGTGATCGCCGGCCGTCGGGGCAGTGTCTCGGGCGTGTGGCGGGCCAGCTCGGCGACCGTCGCGATGACGCGGTCGAGCTCGTCCTCCGTGTTGAAGAACCCGACGCTGCAGCGGAGCCAGTCCGTCTCCGGGATCACCCGGGCGATCGCGAAGGTCCGCCGACCGAGCTCGTCGAGGGCGTCCTGGGCCGGCCAGCCCTCGATCCGGAACGTCACGAGCGTGGCGAGATGGTCGCGCGGCGTGACGAGCTCCACGCCGGGCGTCGCCGCGAGGCCGTCGGCCAGGCGCGCCGCCAGGGCCGCCGACCGCCGGTAGACGAAGTCGAGCCCGACGTGCATCGCCAGCCAGCCGCAGCTCCGGGCGAACCCGAGCACGGACGGCTGGTAGCGGCTGCCGGCCTCGAAGCGGCGGGCGTCCGGGAAGAGGCGGAACGGGGGCCGGACGCCGGGCGTGTCGAACGCGAAGAAGCCGGCGACCGTCGGCTCGATGCGGTCCATCGCCGACGGGGCGACCCATAGGGCGCCCATCCCCTCGGGGCCGAGCAGCCACTTCTGGGCCGGGATCGCGTAGGCGTCGGCACCCAGCGCGTCGACATCGACCGGGATCGTCCCGGCGGCCTGCGCGCCGTCGACGAGCACGAGGGCGCCGCGGGCGTGGGCCAGGTCGGCGATCGCCCGGATCGGCAGGCGCGCTCCGGTCGACCAGGTCACGTGCGAGACGGCCACGAGCCGCGTGCCGGGCGTGATCGCGGCGTCGAGCGCGGCCAGCGTCCGTTCGTCGTCGCCGCCCCGGCCGATGTCGGCCAGCGACACGTCCACGCCCCGGCGATGGCGGAGGACCTGGAGCGGGGCGAGGCCGCCGACGTGCTCGAGCGTCGTGGAGACGACCCGATCGCCCGGCTGCCAATCCAGGCCGAGCGCGGCGATGTTCATCCCGTCGGTCGTCGAGTAGGTCAGCGCGACCGTGTCGACGTCGGCGGTGAGGATCGCCGCGACGGCCGCCCGGGCCTCGTCCATCCGCTGGACGGCGGCCTCGTAGTCCTCCCAGGAGGCCCGTCCGCGGGTCAGCTCGATCTCCGCGAGGTCGGCCATGGCGCGGGCGGTCTCGCGTGGCAACGGCCCCGACGTGCCCGTGTTGAGGTAGATCCCCGCGCCCGTCGCGGGCAGCGCCTCGCGGACCGCTGCGACCAGCGCGTCGTCCGACAGGAAGGGTGAGACCACGGCTCCGTATGATATCGGCGATGCCTTCACCTTCCCGCGGCTCGTGCGTCACGCCGCGGCGGGCTCGATGAGCGGCGGTTACCCCCGCCCCGAGCTCCTCGCCACGTCCGAGTGGCTGGCCGCCAACCTCGAGCGGCCCGAGGTCCGCATCCTCGACGTGCGCTGGCGTCCCGACGGGACCGGGCGCGTCGCCCACGCCGCCGGCCACGTGCCCGGCGCGTTCCACGTCGACTGGGCGACGGACCTCACGGATCCGGACGAGAACGGCCGGCCCTACCTGCTCGCCGGCCCGGAGCAGGTCGCCGCGGCGATGACCCGGGTGGGCGTCGGCGACGGGACGACGGTCGTCCTGTACGACGACACGGCCTCGCTCATCGCCTCACGCGCCTGGTGGAGCCTGCGCGTCGTACGGCCACGAGTCGGTGCGCATCCTGGACGGTGGTTACGCCAGCTGGACCGACGAGGGTCGCGCCGATCTCGAACGCACAGCCGGTCCCCCGCCAGACCGTGTTCACGCCGCGGGGGATGGCTCGCCTGCGCCTGACCACGGCCGATGTCCGCGGCCTGATCGGCTCGACCGACGTGCTGCTGCTCGACGGACGGGCTCCGGCCGAGTTCCGCGGCCAGGAGGGCAACGCCCGGCGTCTCGGCCACATCCCGGGCGCGATCAACGTTCCGGTCGCCACGATGACCGAGCCGGGCACGGGCCGCTTCCACTCGGCCGACACCCTCCGGGCGTGCCCTCGTCAAGGCCGGCGTCACGCGGGGTCACCGGCTCGTCTGCTACGACGGCTCGGGCATCGCCGCGGCCAAGCTCGCGTTCGTGCTCACGCTGCTGGGCTACGACGACGTGGCGCTGTACGACGGCGGCTGGGCCGAATGGGGTGACCGACTGGACCTGCCGGTCGATCGCTGAGCCTGGCACCGGCGCCGCGCGCGTCGAGGCGCCGAGGTCGGGCCTAGTCCTCGTTCCGCCAGGCCTCGGGCGCGATGTCGACCGGGCGCGGCAGGTCGATCTGCGCGCCGGTGCTATGGACACGGCCGAGGAGGCCGGTCCGCGACGCCGGCACGGCCGGGAAGCCGGATGTCGGGGCGGCGACGGGCGCGGGTGGCGCCGAGGCCCACGGGTCGGAGGCGGGCGCCGGGGACCCGGCGGCGATCGGATTGCCCCACGGATCGCGGGCGGGCGGGTCGGGCAGTCCGCTGTCCCAGCCGTCCTGGGGTGACGGGGCGGGCCTCGTCGGGGCGGTCGGGGCGGGCCTCGGGTGGACGAGGACGGTCCCCTCGGGCGCGTCGGCCGCTTCGGCGTCCTCGCCCAGGCCTGCGGATCGGTCGAGGCCGGCCCACGGATCGACGTCGGTGTGGGGGGCCAGGATCTGGGCCCGGGAGTGGTTCACGGCCACCATGACGGCGCTCTGCTTGGCCTCGCCGACCGTGTCGGACCAGAACGTCGCGTCCGTGACCGGCAGGAACCGGCCGGTGAGCTCGCTCAGGGCGAGGCGCATGTTCTGCTCGGGCGGCAGGTGGATGTTGCCGACGACGCGGAACGGCGGCACGGTGATGAACGCCTGCTCGGGGATCTTGATCATCCGCAGCTCTGGCGTCGCCTCGACCGGCTCGTCGGCCACCGCGAACAGGACCGAGGCCAGGTTCACCTGGGCGTAGTCGGCCTTCACGGGCGTCGCCGTCGAGCCCCACTCGTCCATCGAGACGTCGGACAGGACGATGAACGACTCGGCGGCCGTGTTGAGGATGTCGGTCACGCGGCGATGCCGGCTGGTCACGGACCCGTGGATGACATACGAGTCCGTGTACAGCGTCACCGCGAGGGGCAGTTCGGCGTTCTGGGCGAACATCGGGCCCAAGATACGCGCGACTCCAGCGGCCGGACATCCAACGGATGGGCTACCGGACTATCGTTTGGCGCCTGCGGTCACAAGGTGCTCGGCGCCCGCCTGGAGGCCCTCGAAGAGCCGCTCCACGGTGGCCAGCGTGTCGATCTCGGTGGCCGGCTTGTCCGGCCGCAGGTTGGCGATCCGCGGGAACCGCAGGGCGAAGCCGCTCTGGTGGCGGGTCGAGCGCATGATCACGTCGAACGCGACCTCGACCACGACGGTCGGCTCGACCTGCCGATAGCGCCCGTAGCGGGCGATCGTGTGCGCCTCGAACCAGGTGGTCATCTCGGCGATCTCCGCGTCGGTCAGGCCGGAGTAGGCCTTGCCGATCGTGACCAGCCGGTCGTTCGCCTCGTCGCGGACCGCGAACGTGTAGTCCGACAGCACCCCGTGGCGCTTGCCGTGGCCGACCTCCACGCCGACGACCACGCAGTCGATCGTCGCGAGCGCCTTCTTCATCTTCAGCCAGCCGAGGCCGCGCCGGCCTGGCGTGTAGGCGCTCTTGGGGTCCTTGACCATGAGGCCCTCGTTGCGCCGGGCACGGGCGGCGGCGAACTCCGCCTCGAGGCCGTCCACGGAGCCGACCGTGACGAGGTGGGACAGGCCGAAGGCGCCGCCCTCGGCGGCGAGGGGCAAGGCCAACGCCTCGAGGCGCGCCCGGCGCTCGTCCAGCGGCCGCTCCATGAGCGACTCGACCTCCCCGTCCCGTGGCCCGAGCACGAGCGCGTCCCAGGCCACGAAGATGACCGGTACCGAGGCCAGGATCGCGGCGTTCGGGCGCTTCCGGCCGATGCGCCCTTGGAGGGCAAGGAACGGCAGCACCGTCCCGCCGTCGGCCCCGTCGGCCCGGAAGGCCAGCAGCTCGCCGTCGAGGATCCCGTCCCAGTCGAGGTCCCTCGCGCCCGCGATCACCTCCGGGTAGCCGTCGCCGATCTCGTTGAGGTCCCGGCTGTAGAGGCGGGCCTCCGTCCCGCGGCGGTGGAGCTGGGCCCGGATCCCGTCGTACTTGTCCTCGACCCAGACGGTCGGCCCGAGCCGGCCCATGATCTCCGTGGCGTCCTCGGCCGGAGAGGCGAGCATGAACTTGAGCGGGTGGAACAGGCGTGGCGCGGCCTCGGCCAGGCGGTCGTCGTGGGCGAGGCGGGCCACGATGCCGACGTCCCCGACGAGCTGGCCGGCCCGCTTCACCTGGTCGAGTGGTCGCTCGAACGCCTCGGCGAGCGCCGCCTCCAGCAGCCCCTCGCGCAGCCCGATCCGCAGGTCGCCACCCAGGACCTTGACGACGTACTTCGCGGTCAGCGGATCGCAGCGCCGGAGGAGCGCCTCGAAGCGGGCGGCCTTGGCGGCCGGTCCCGACGCCTGCTCAACCTCGGCGAACGCCTGGGCCACCTCGGTGAGCGACGGCTCGTCGGTCGCGTCCACCCGGTCGGGCTGGGCGGCCATCACGTCGGCCACCGCCTTGCCAAGGTCGGAGTGCCGGTCGTACGCCTCGCCGAGGGCCTCCCGGGACACGCCGGCGACCTTCGTGACCGCGGCGGCGATCGCGGCCCAGCCCAGGCCCGGTGAACGGCCGATCCGCTTCCGGGAATGGCCGGCCCGTCCAGAAGATGGCCGCGACCGGCAGCTCCTCGGGCGGGAGCGAGCGGAACTCATCGGCCAGGAGGCGGGTCTTCTCGGAGGTCCGGGTGGTCGAGCTGACGCGCTCGGCGACCTCGCTCCAGCGGCGCATGGGCCGGATGGTATCGTCTGCCCCATGCCCCTGCAGACGGCGTTCCCCGAGGCACTCGTCGGCGAAACGGTCGTGCTGCGCCGCCACCGGCCGGAGAACCTGGACGCCTTCCGGCGCTGGTACAGCGACGCGGAAGTGGCCCGCCTGACCCGCTACCGCGACGGCCCGATGAAGCCCGACGAGATCGACCGGTTCTTCACGGCTCGCGTGCTCGGCATCGACTCGCTGACGCTGGCGGTCCACCTGCGGGCCAAGAACCGGCTCATCGGCTCGTGCGCCTTCAGCCAGCTCGACGCCGACAACGGCTCGGCGCTGTTCCACATCACGATCGGCGAGAAGGACCTGTGGGGCCGCGGCTACGGCACAGAGGCGACCCGGCTGATGCTCGACCACGCGTTCTCGACGATGGGCCTGCACCGGGTGAGCCTCGCCGTCTTCTCGTTCAACGAACGGGCGATCCGGTCCTACGAGAAGGTGGGCTTCGTGGTCGAGGGCGCGCCCGCGAGGCGATCTTCCGCGACGGGCGGTTCTGGGACGAGATCTCGATGAGCATGCTCGCGTCGGAGTGGCGCGCGCTGCAGGCGGCCCCGGTGCGCCGCGGCTCGTCCTCGACCATGGTCGACGCGGCCTCCTCCCCGGCTGCCTCGAGCTCCGGCGGGCAGTGACCGCCAGCACGGGCGCGGCGGCCGACGCGGCCCGGGCCGCGTTCCGGTCCACGATCGAGGAGAAGGGCCACGCGGTCGAGAACACCCGCCGGGCGGTCGATGACCTGGTCGCGGCGTTCGCGGCCGGCGCGCTCGTCCGGACAGAGCGGCTCGACCAGATGCTGGCGGACCTGATGGTCGCGCTCGAGCAGGACGAGGGCCAGCGGCTGGGCGGCAAGAGCGCCGAGGCGGCCCGCTTCATCAGCCGGGCGATCTCGCGCGAGCTCGACAACGCCTGACGGCCCCCGGCCGGCGTGGTCGCGCAGAGGGGCTTGACTCTCCGGTAGGCCGAGGGTCCACCATCGCCCCGTGAGCGAGACCGACGCCGACGCCGACACTGACCTCTTGCCGATCGGGCGTTTCGCCCGCCTGGCCGGGCTGTCGGTCGGGGCGCTGCGCCACTACGACGAGCTCGGCGTGCTGCGGCCGGCCGACGTCGACCGGTTCACCGGCTACCGACGCTACCGGCGGGCGCAGCTGGAGGCCGCGCGGACGATCGCCCGCCTGCGCGACCTCGAGATGCCGATCGACGAGATCCGCGAGCTGCTCGCCACCGACGACCCCGACGAGCGGCAGCGCTGGCTGGCGACCCATCGCGGCCGGGTCGAGGCACGGACGTTCCGCCTCCAGCGGATCCTCCACGTCGTCGGCCAGCTGAGTGAAGGAAAGGGACCGATCGTGAGCGACACCGCGACCGCATCCGATCGCTGGACGAGGCCACCCGACGGCGCCTCGCCGCCGACCTCTACAACCACACCTGGACCCTCCTCGAGATCGCCGAGCGCACGCCGGCCCAGACCGACGAGATGATCCACAGCGCCCACGCCTCGCGCTACCACTGGGGCGAGGTCGGCGAGCCGGTCAACCTCGCTCGCGGAGAGTGGCTGTGTTCCCGGGTGTACTCCGTGCTGGGACGGGCCGAGCCGGCGCTCTGGCACGCCCGCCGGTGCGTCGAGATCGACGAGGCGAACGGAGCGCGCGACTGGGATATCGCCAGCGCGTACGAGTCGATGGCCCGGGCGCTGGCGGTCGGGGGCGACGTCGCCGGGGCGCGTGAGTGGGCCGCCCGGGCGCGCAAAGCCTGCGACGAGATCGCCGAGTCCGAGGACCGCGAGGTGATCGAGGGCGACCTGGCGACCCTGCAGCTCGGGTAAGGCCGCGTCCCCGCTGTTCAGGGCCGGCCCGGTCCCGGTGTTCAGGGCCGTCCCGGTGGCGGGCCTTGAGGCGGTCGCGCCCGTAGACTTGGGGCGACAGCCACGAGGAGGAACCCAGCCCCATGCCCGCATCCGCCAAGAAGACCGCCAAGGCCGGCCTGCAGCTCGGCATCCTGCCCTGGAACCAGGCCTCGACCTGGGCCGAGCAGCTCGAGACGGCCAAGCGCGTGGACCGTCTCGGCTACGCGCACCTCTGGGCGTGGGACCACATCAACGCGATCTTCGGCGACTGGGATCAGCCGATCCTCGACGGCTGGGCGCTGCTGTACGCGTACGCGATGGCCACCGAGCACACCCGCCTCGGTCTTCTCGTCGGGGCGAACACGTTCCGCAACCCGGGGCTCCAGGCGAAGAACGCAACGTCGCTCGACCACATCAGCAACGGCCGGGCGATCCTCGGCGTCGGGGCGGCCTGGTTCGAGAAGGAACACGAGGCGCACGGCATCCGGTTCGGGGCCAGCCCCGGCCAGCGACTCGACTGGCTCGACGAATTGGCCGGCCTCCAGCGCCGGATCCTCGACGGCGAGCTCGTGACGTCGTCGCCGGCGGGCCACTACGCGTTCCTCAACGCGCACCAGCTGCCGCTCCCGGTCCAGCGCCGCCTGCCGATCATGATCGGCGGATCGGGCGAGAAGAAGACGCTCCGCACGGTCGCCCGCTACGCCGACATGTGGAACGCGATGGGTCCGCTCGACGTGATGGCCCACAAGATCGACGTCCTGCGCCAGCACTGCGCGGACGTCGGCCGGGACATCGCCGACATCGAGTTCACGCTGGGCATCAAGGCCAGCATCCGGAAGACCAAGGCCGAGGCGCGCAAAGTCCACCTCGCGGCGCTCGCGCACAACAAGACCGCCGCCTCGGAACTCGACGATGACGACACGTTCTGGTTCGGCACGTCGGAGGAGATCGCCGAGCGGCTCATCCCGTACGTGAAGCTCGGTTTCGGGACGGTGATCAGCGAGCAGCCGGCGCCCTACGACGTCGAGACGATCGAGAAGCTCGATCGGCGAGGTCAAGCCGCTGGTCGACAAGGGCTGATCGCCCGGATCAGCCTCCGGCCCTGACCTCCACCGTCAGCGGCTGGGCCGCGTTGTTCCGATAGCCGAGGGCGTTCCAGACCTGCTCGAGGGGCTGGCGCTCGCCGCGCCCATCGGTCGCCCGGGCGAGCAGGATGGCCCGCCCGGCACGCGGCTCCCACGCCAGCTCCCAGGTCCGCCACGCCCGACCCCTGACAGGCCCGAGCGTCGCGTCCGCCCAGGTGTCCCCGCCGTCCACGCTCACCTCGACCCTTTCGATCGTCGTACGGCCCGACCAGGCGTAGCCGCGGATGACGGCCGGGCCTGTCCCGATCGTGGCGCCTTCGGTGGGCGCGGCGATCACGGCCCGCGGCGCCATCTCGTTGAGTGGCGCGCCGTCGATCACGTAGCGGTCGGCTTGGTAGAAGCCCCGGAACGGCGTGGCGATCGCGCGGATCTCCGCGAGCCACTTCACCGACGCGACGCCGTACCAGCCGGGAACGACGAGCCGGAGCGGGGCACCGTGCTCGGCCGGCAGGGGCCGGCCGTTCATCGCATACGCCACGATCGTGTCGGGCGGGACGGGCAGCGGGAGCGAGCGCTCGAACGCGATCGCCCGGTCGAGGCCGCCCGGCGTCCCGGAATCGGCGCCCCGGAACAGGATCTCGACCGCGCCGGGGGACACTCCCGGCCTCCTCGAGCAACCCCGCGAGCGGCGTGCCGGTCCACTCCGCGGTCCCCACGGCGCCGAGGAGCCACGGCTCGCCGGGTGCCGGCGGGTCGAGGAACGCCCGCCCGTTGCCGGCGCATTCGAGCGTGTTCGCGAGCGTCACCGCGGGCCGGCCCCGGAGGTCGGCGAGGCTCAGCGTCAGCGGGTTCCGGACCTCCCCACCGATCGTCAGCGTGCCCGGGTGGTCGGGCACCGGGAAGTGGCTGCGTACGAAGTGGAGCTCGGTGGGTGGCACGTCGCCGCTGAGTGCCTCGAGCCGCACCTCCGCATTGAACGGCTCGCTGCTCAGGACCCTGCGCCCGGCGCCCGCGTCGCCCGCCACGTCGCCCGCCACGATCAGGCCCGGATCCGGGCGCCGGCCGGGTCCCAGACGGGGTCCCGGACCACGGTCGCCGGCAGGCGCTCGCCCGAACCACTCCACGCTCAGCGGCGTGCCCGGGACGGCCAGCTCGACCGGCAGCATCACGCTCGTCAGCTGGCGGCCGACGCAGTACCCGTATGCCGCGCTGCGCACGTAGCCCACGACCGCATCGCCCGAGCGGACCGGCTCCTTGCCGAGCACGACGTGCGCCGGATCGTCCAGGGCGACCCAGGCCAGGGCACGCGGGCGCCCCGCCTCCTTCCGGCGGGCGAGCGCCTCCCGGCCGGTGAAGTCGCCCTTGCCGAGCCGGACCGTGAAGCCGATGCCCGCCTCGTACGGATCGTCCTCCTCGGTCATGTCGGTCCCCCACGCGCGGTAGCCCTTCTCCATCCGCAGCCCGTCGTACGCGGAGCGCCCGCAGGCGACGAGCCCGAACGGCTGGCCGGCCTGCCAGAGCACATCCCAGAGCCGCCGCCCGAGCGCGGCCTCGGTGTACATCTCCCAGCCGAGCTCGCCCGCGTACGAGATGCGCTGGGCCATGACCGGCACGTCCAGGACCTCGATCTCGCGAGCCGCCAGGTACGGGAACGCCTCGTTCGAGAGGTCGTCCGGCGAGATCGACTGCACGAGGTCGCGGGCGCGCGGGCCCCAGACGCCGACGGCGCAGGTGCCCGTCGTGACCTCGGTGATCTCCACCCGTTCCTCCGGCCGGCGTTCGCGGCGGAGGTACGCGACGTCCTGCGGGCCGTTGCAGCCCAGCTGGTAGCGGTCCTCGGCCAGGCGGGTGAACGTGATGTCGCTGCGGATCCCGCCGGCGGCGTTGCAGACTGCCGAATAGACCACCGAGCCGACCGGCACCGCCAGGTCGTTGGTCGCGATCCGCTGGAGGAAGGACTCCGCGTCGAGGCCCTGGACGATGGCCCGGGTCAGAGACGTCAGGTCGAAGATGCCGACGCGTTCGCGGGTCGCGCGATGCTCGGTCGCCGCGCTCGGCGACCAGAACTGGCCGGCCCAGCCCGACCGGGCCGCGGCCGGATCGCCCGGGTTGGCGTCGAACCACTGGGCACGCTCCCAGCCCTTGCCCTCGAAGAAGACCGCGCCGAGCGCCTCGAGCCGGTCGTGGAACGGGGCGAGCCGGAGCGGCCGAGCCACACCCAGGGGCTGGACCGGGTGGATGAGGTCGTACACCTCGTCGTAGTTCCGGGCGCCTCGCGCCCGGACGTAGGCACGCGTGCCCTGGGCCGCATCGAACCGGTCGATGTCCAGCTCGTGGAGGTCCATCCCGGGGTCGCCCTGGGCGATCCAGTCGGCGATCACCCGGCCGACCCCGCCGCCGTGGGTCAGCCAGACAGCCTCCGCGAACCAGGCGCCCTTCACCGCCGGCGACGGGCCGAGGAGCGGGAAGCCGTCCGGGGTGAACGAGAACATCCCTTCGAGCGTGTAGTCGAGGCTGGTCGTTGCGAGGGCCGGCATGAGCCGGCGCGCCTCCGTCCAGGCTCCCTCGAAGTGCTCCGGCTTCCATGGCCGCAGCGACGGCATGTCGAGCGCCTCGCCGTGCGGGTTGGTCGCCGCGGTACCGGGCGGGAGGGGCGTCCCGTGGCGCCGGATGTCGCGCGGGT
Source organism: uncultured Chloroflexia bacterium (assembly GCA_963849405.1). GTDB lineage: Bacteria > Chloroflexota > Limnocylindria > Limnocylindrales > CSP1-4 > C-114. Next base: position 167,222 of record CAWKHG010000003.1, on the reverse strand, counting down.
CGACAAGGAGCGGCGTGTGCTCGTAGGTCCCCACGCCGTAGCGGTCGGCGTGCTGCCGGTAGTACATCGCCCGGTCCTGGTCGCGGGTCATCGGGTGGACGACCTCCCGTGTCTCCCCGGCCAGCTCCGGGACGGGGGTCGTCATCGCGTACAGGTGCTCGCACGGCGTGAGGGGCACGGCGGTCCGCAGCATGCGGCCGAGGATCGGCCCCCAGATGCCGGCGCAGACCAGCACGAGCGGCGTGTCGATCGTGCCGCGATCCGTCTCGACGCCGTGCAGCTGGCCCGCCCGGATGTCGAACCCGGTGACCTCGGTCCGGGGGACGAGCGTGACGCCCGCCGCGGTCGCCCGGCGGAGCAGCGCGCCGACCGAGCGGAGCGGCTTGCCGATCCCGTCGACCGGCACGTGATAGGCGCCGAGGAACTCGCCGGGATCGAGGAGCGGCAGCAGCTCCAGCGTCTCCTCCGGCGAGATCAGGCGGGCTCCCGGCACGCCCCACGCCTGGGCCACGCCGAGCTTGCGCCGGTGGTCGGCCCAGCGCTCCTTCGTCCGGGCCAGCTCGAGCGTGCCCACCGGGTAGAAGCACGGCTCGCCGTCGAGGTCCAGGGACTCGAGGAGCTCGACCGTCTCGAGGGCGAGGCGGGTCATCGTCCTCGAGTAGCTCGTCGCGAAGAACCCGCCCGGGGCATGGGACGTCGACCCGCCGGTGGCCGGGATCGGCCCCTGGTCCACCACGACGACGTCCGTCCAACCCAGCCTGGCGAAGTGGTACGCCGCGCTCGCGCCGACGATCCCGGCACCCACGATCACGAGTGACGCGGAGCTCGGGACGGGGACCGGATCGTCGTCGTGCCGGGTCGCACTCACCAGTGGCTTCCTCCCAGCGTCGATGCCCATCGATGCCCGTCCATGGTGGCACCGCCCGCGATCATGCGGGAAACGCCACGCGCCGGCCCATTCGTTGACATCCGAAAGGGTGCACCGTAGCCTTCCAACTCCAGACCGAACGCGTTGCGTGCACACGGTGCAGACGGGTTCCGGGCTGACCGACCACGCGACCCCGCGTGCCGCTCGGAAGGATGGAGGACCATGGACTACTCCCGTTTGGACGACGTACGCCGTCAGACGACTCCGCTCCAGCTCGATGTCGTCGAGGCGTATGCGAGAGAGCGCATCTCCCGCCGCGAGTTCATCCAGCGAGCGACCGTCGTCGGCCTCTCGATGACCTCGATCGCCGCCGTCATCGCCGCCTGCGGCGGTGCGGCCACCCCGAGCCCCAGCGCCAGCTCCGCCGCCACGTCCGGCGCGAGCACCGGACCGACCGCTCCCGGCAGCGCCCCGGCGTCCGGCCCGGTCAAGACCGGCGGCACGATCCGCGTCGCGTGCCAGCGACCCAAGCTCCTCGATCCGGTCCTGATGGTGGACCTCGCCTCGTACGGGCTCGTGGCCCAGAGCTTCGAGTTCCTGTGCGCGCCGAACTCCTCGGCCACCGACATCGCGCCGGGCCTGGCCGAGAAGTGGACACCGAACACGGACGGCACCGTCTGGACGTTCGACCTCCGCAAGAACGTCACCTGGCATGACGGCAGCCCGTTCACGTCGGCCGATGTGGTCGCCACGATGGAGCGCCTGATCGAGGCCAAGAACGCCGGCCTCGCCGGGACGATCACCAAGGGCTCCGTGACGGCCAAGGACGCCAACACGGTCGAATTCAAGCTCTCGGGCCCCAACGGCAACTTCCCGTACCTGGTGTCGGTCTTCAACGCGCAGTCCGTGATCACCCCGGCGGCGTACACGACGGGCACGACCCTGGACAAGAAGCCGAACGGGACCGGTGCCTGGAAGCTGACCAGCTACGACCAGGCGTCGGGCGCGAAGTTCGCCCGCAACGACGCGTGGTGGGGTGGCAAGACCAACCTCGACGGCAGCGAGTTCACCTTCTTCGACAAGACCGCCGAGATGGTCACCGCCTACCAGGGTGGCCAGATCGACGCGCTCGTCCAGTTCGACGTGCTCACGGGCGCGCCGCTCTTCACGGACGCGAACTTCACGGTCGTCGACACGCCGACCACGAACCATCGCGAGATCTGGATGCACTGCGACAGCGGCACGTTCGCCGACAAGAAGGTGCGCCAGGCCCTCGCCCTCACCCTCGACCGGCCCGCCCTGGTGGAGACGCTGTTCAAGGGCCGGGCGATCCTCGCCAACGACCACGTGATCTGGGACAAGTACCCGTACTTCGACCCCAACGCCGTGCCGCAGCGTGCCCGGGACATCGCCAAGGCCAAGCAACTCCTGTCCGACGCGGGCAAGACGAGCCTCAACGTGACCCTCCAGTACGGCAACCTCAACGAGATCTCGGACCTCGCGGTCCTCATGAAGAGCCAGGCAGCCGAGGCCGGGATCAACATCACGCCGGCCGGCCAGGACAACAACCAGTTCTACGACGCCCAGTGGTGCAACTCCAAGAATCCGAACGGCCCGTGCGGTGGCAATGCCGAATTCGGGATCGTGGACTACGGCCACCGGGCCACGCCGGACCTGTTCCTCAACTCGGCGATCAAGACCGCCGGCGTGTGGAATGCGTCGCACTACTCCTCCACGGAGTTCGACGCGGCCTTCAAGGCGTTCCAGAGCGCGGTCGGCGTCGACGCGCAGAAGGCCGCCTGCACGACCATCGAGAAGGTCATGAACGAGGACGTGCCGGTCGCCATCCCGTACTGGTACAACTACCTCTCGGGCAACTCCAAGAAGTTCACGGGTGTGTACACCTGCGCCCTCGGCCAGATGTTCCTCTCGACCGCCTCCGCGGTCTAGCGCCCTTGCGGGGAACGTCCGGAGCTCCCGGGCGTTCCCTACTCCCCCTGTCCCGCCGGAGCACGCAACGGCGTAGGAGCCGATGACCCGCTTCATCGCACGCAGGTTGCTCCTGTCCCTGGTCACGCTGTGGCTCCTCGCCACGATCGTCTTCGTGATCGCGAACGTGCTCCCCACGGACGTGGGCCGGACGATCCTGGGCCCGTTCGCGCCCCAGGAGAACGTCGACCTGCTCAACCAGCGGCTCGGGACGGACCGGCCGCTCCTCGTCCGCTACATCGATTCCATGCAGCGCCTGGTCACCCTCGACTTCGGTGACTCGTTCGTCTCCGGGCAGGCCGTCCTGCCCCAGCTCATGGGGGCGATCGGCCGCTCGGCCAAGCTCGCCGGGCTCGCCCTGCTCATCACGATCCCCATCAGCATCGTCGCGGGCCTCTATGCCGCGAGGCGACGCGATCGGCTGGTCGACCGGGCCATCGTCCTGCTCGGGGTGACTTCGTCGTCGATCCCCGAGTTCGTCACCGGCACGTTCCTCGTGGTCGTCGTCGGGGTCCAGCTGGGCTGGCTGCCCGTGCTTGCGACGGCGCCGACGAACGCGGACCTGCCGACGCAGATCCGGTACCTGCTCCTGCCGGCGATCGCGATGGCGGTCGTGTACTTCGGGTACATCGCGCGGATGACCCGGGCCGGCACGATCGAGGTGCTCCAGTCGGACTACATCCGGACCGCCACGATGAAGGGCCTGACGACCGGCCAGGTCATGCGCCGCCACGTCCTGCGCAACGCGCTGGTCCCGACGGTGGCCGTCATCGCGGTCCAGATCGGGTACCTGTTCGGCGGGATCATCGCGGTCGAGCGGATCTTCAACTACAACGGCATGGGCGCGACGATGCTGTCCGCCGCCCAGCACAAGGACCTCCCCATGCTGACCGCCGGCGTGGTCGTGATCGGGATCGTGTACATGGTCGCGACCCTCGTGGCCGACCTCCTCATCGCCTGGATGAACCCTCGCATCAGGCTGGACGCGGGCCGCTGATGGACGTCGCAGCCACCCCCGGGCCCGTCGCGCCCATCGCGGCCGGCCCGGTCTCGGAGCGCTCGCAGGCGCGCCGCGAGACGCTCAGGCTCCTGCTCAAGCGGCGGGCGTTCCTGCTCGGCTGCGCGATCATCATCGGCTGGATCATCACGGCCATCCTGGGCGAGCGGATCACCCCGTACGACCCGTTCAACAGCTTCTCGGGCGGCCACCTGCCGCCGAGCACGGCGCACCTGTTCGGGACCGACCGGCTCGGCCGGGACGTCCTGTCGCGGGTCATGGTCGGGTCCCGGGACGTGCTCATCGTCGCGCCGCTGGCGGCCCTGATCGGGGTCACGGCCGGGACGTTCCTCGGCCTGATCATGGGCTACTACCGGGGCTGGGTGGACAACCTGATCAGCCGGGTCATCGAGGCGTTCCTCGCCCTTCCGGTGATCCTCGTCGCGCTGATGACGCTCGTGGTGCTGGGATCGTCACCGGCCGTGGTCGTCTTCGTCGTGGGGATCCTCTTCACCCCGATCGTCGCGCGCACCGTCCGCTCGGCGGTCATGTCCGAGCGTGAGCTCGACTACGTCACGGCCGCCCAGCTGCGCGGCGAGACGGGGCTGTTCATCCTGGCCAGGGAGATCTTCCCCAACGTCCTCGGCCCCATCGTCGTCGAGATGACGGTCCGGTTCGGATACGCGATCTTCACCGTCGCCACGCTCTCGTTCCTCGGGGTCGGCCTGCAGCCGCCGTCGCCGGACTGGGGACTCAGCGTCAGCGAGGAGTACAGCAACATGATCTCCGGGGTCTGGTGGCCGACGCTCTTCCCCGCCCTCGCGATCGCCAGCACGGTGGTTGCGGTGAACCTCATCGCGGACACCCTCCAGTCGGTGGCATCGGAATGACGACCGAGATGGTTGCCCCGCCGCCCGCGCCGGCCACGCCGGCCGCCGCACTCCGCGTCGAGGACCTGTCGCTCTCGTACGTGGTCCGGGGGATCCCGCGGCCCGTCCTGCGGGGCGTCACGTTCGAGGTGCGCCCCGGCGAGTCGTACGGACTCGTGGGTGAGTCCGGCTGCGGCAAGTCCACGACCGCCTACGCGGCCGTGCGCTACCTGCCCCGCAACGCGGTCATCACCGGCGGCCGGATCCTCGTGGGCGGCGACGACGTGACGAAGATGAAGGGCGACGAGGTGCGGGAGTTCCGCATGCGCCACGTGTCGATGGTGTACCAGGATCCCGGCGCGGCCCTGAACCCGTCGACCAAGATCGGGCCCCAGGTCGCCGAAGCGTTCACGGTGCTCGGGCAGAACGCCGCGCAGGCTCGCGAGAGCGCCCTCAACGCGCTCCGACGCGTCCAGATCGCGGACCCGGAACAGGTCGCCCAGCGCTACCCGCACCAGCTGTCGGGCGGGATGTTGCAGCGGGTCGTCATCGCGATCGCGCTGGCGTCGGACCCCAAGCTGCTCGTGCTCGACGAACCCACCACCGGCCTCGACGCGACGGTCGAGGCCAGCGTGCTCGACCTCGTCCGCAAGCTCCAGGCCGAGACGAATGCCGCGGTCCTGCTCATCGCCCACAACCTCGGGGTCATCCGGACGATCTGCGACCGGGTGGGCGTGATGTATGCCGGCAAGATCGTCGAGGAGGGCGAGGCAGGGCCGGTCTTCGAACGCCCGCGCCATCCCTACACCCTCGGCCTGTTGCGGTCCCTCCCACGCCGCGGGGTGCGCAAGTCGCAGCGGCCGCTGGCCACGATCCCCGGGAGCCTGCCCCAGATCGGGACGCCGCTGCCGACGTGCGTGTTCGTGGACCGCTGCCAACTGGCGACCGACCTGTGCCGGACGGTGGAGCCGCCCGTCGTCGACGTCGGGGCCGGTGCCTGGACCCGCTGTCACTACCCGGACCGGCTCGGCGAGATGGTCGAGCCGCCGCCGATCGTCGGTCTGCAGAACGTCCAGGGCGGCGAGGCGCTCACGATGACCCACCTGTCGAAGACGTTCCACCAGTCCGGCCACGACGTGCCGGCCCTCGTCGGGGTCGAGCTGACGCTGTACGACGGGGAGACGCTGGGGCTCGTCGGCGAATCGGGCTCGGGCAAGTCCACGCTGGCCAAGACGATCCTCGGGATCGAAAGCCCCGACGCGGGCGGCGAGCTCGAGCTCGGCGACCACGCCCTGCGGGCCCAGTCCACCCAGCGCCCCACCGAGGACAAGCGCGTCGATCCAGATGGTCTTCCAGAACCCCGAATTCGGCACTGAACCGGGGCTGGACGGCGCGCAGCATCCTCGCCCGGTCGGTGAGCAAGCTCACCGGGCTCAAGGGCAAGGCCGTCGGCGCGCGGGTCGACCAGCTCGCCTCGGACCTGCGGCTGTCCCAGCGCCACCTCGACCTCAAGCCGCGCCAGCTCTCCGGCGGCCTGAAGCAGCGCGTGGCGATCGCCCGAGCGTTCGCCGGCGATCCGAAGATCGTCGTGGCGGACGAGCCGACGAGCGCCCTGGACGTCTCGGTCCAGGCCGCGATCCTCAATCTCCTCTCGGAGCTGCAGGTCCGGAACAAGACGAGCTACCTGCTCATCTCGCACGACCTCGGCGTCGTTCGCTACCTCGCCGACCGGATCGCGGTCCTGTACCTGGGCCGGATCATGGAGGTCGGCGACTCCGAGACCGTCTTCCGCGGGCCGAACCACCCGTACACGGAAGCCCTGCTCTCGGCGGTCCCGAACATCGACGGCGAGGGTCGCGCCCGGATCCTGCTCGAGGGCGAGATCCCGAGTCCCGCGAAGCCCCCGAGCGGCTGCGTCTTCCACACCCGCTGCCACCGCTTCATGAAGGGCATCTGCGAGGTGACCGAGCCACCGCTCATCGAGGTGGAGCCCGGCCACATGATGAAGTGCCACATCCCGGTCGAGGAGCTGCGCGTCCTCCAGGCGAAGGCCCGCGCGGAGGACGTCGTCCTCACGACGCCGCCCGAGGCGCTGGAGGCAGCGGCGGCCGTGGGTGACGAACCCGCCTGAGGAGATCGGCTGGGGCTAGACTCTCGTAGGACCCACCTGCTTGGGAGGATCGCGATGAGGTTCGTGGGTTGGCTGGCCGGTACGGTCATGATCGCCGTCGTGGCCGCCTGCAGTTCCGGCGCTCCGGCGCCATCGGTCCAGGCCGCGACCGGCGCGCCCCCGGGCAGCGCCACTGCCTCGAGCCCGATCAGCCCCGGGCCCACCGGTCCCAGCACCAGTCCCACGGGCCCCGCGGCCACCGACGACCCGTCGGCGACACTCCCCGACCCGTGCACCCTGATCACCAAGGCGGAAGGCGCCGTCGCCGTCACCGCCCCGGTCTCAGACGGCGTCCACGACCTCGTCAGCACACCGGAACTGGGCAGTGGTCGGAACTGCGCGTTCAAGGTCACAGTCGGCCGCGACGGCGAGGCCACGACCATGACGTTCCCGAGTCCGGGTGACCTGTGGGACACCTACAAGCTGGGGCAAGGGCAATTCGGACCCATGAAGAACCTCGCCGGCGTCGGCGACAAGGCGTTCACCGTCGGCAACGGCGAGTGCGATGTCCTGAAGGGCGCGGTCCTCCTGATCGTGAAGCTCTTCCCGGCCGACAAGTTCAAGACGGATCCGGAGCCGCGAATGATCGTGCTGTGCAAGCAGGCCGCCGCGCGGCTGTGACCGGCGTCCGCCCGGAATGTTGACCGCCGGCGCCTAGACGTCCGAGTCCGGGAAGCTCGCCTTCCGCCGGTCCATCCAGGTCCGGAGCTCCTCGTGGACGCCCTCGTCCATCGGCGGCGGCTCGTACTCCGCGAGGATCTGCTTCCAGCGGGCGTTGGCCCGGACCGCCGCGTCGTTGGCGCCGTCGAGCTCCCACTGCTCGAAGCTGTTGTTGTCCGAGAGCTGCGAGCGCCAGAACGCGTTCTCGAAGTTCGCCAGCGTGTGCGGCGAGCCCAGGAAATGCTGGCCCGGCCCGCTGTCGAGCATCGCCTGGAGGGCGCAGGCCGTTGTCGCTCAGGTCCACGCCGCTCGACGAGCGCGCCGGCCATCGAGGCCTGGTCGACGTCGAGCATGAACTTCTCGTAGCCGATGGCCAGGCCGCCCTCCAGCCAGCCGCGCGGTGTGCAGGATGAAGTTGACCCCCGCGAGCATCGTGGCCATGAAGCTGACGGCGCTCTCGTACGCGGCCTGGTAGTCCGGGATCTTGGACGCGGTGAAGTTGCCGCCGCTCCGGAACGGGACGCCGAGCCGGCGGGCGAGGGCGGCCATGACGAGCAGGACGAGCTGGGGCTCCGGCGTCCCGAACGTGGGCGCCCCGGACTGCATCGACATCGATGACGCGAACGAGCCGAAGATGACCGGCGCGCCGGGCCGCACGATCTGGCAGAAGGCCATGCCCGGCCAGGGCCTCGGCCAGCGTCTGGGTCGCCGCCGCGGCGATCGTCACCGGGGCCATCGCGCCGCCCAGGATGAACGGCGTCACGAGCACGATCTGGTTGTTCTCGGCGTAGACCTTGGCCGAGCCGAGCATGTTGAAGTCCCAGGACATGGGCGAGTTGGCGTTGGCCAGGCCCATGATCACGTGCTCGCGCTCCATGGTCTCGGCGCCGAACACGATGCGCGCCATGTCGACCGAATCCTGGGCCCGGCGGCGGCTGGGTGACCGAGCCCATGAACGCCTTGTCCGTGTAGCGGAGGTGGCTGTAGACCATCTCGAAGTGGCGCTTGTTCACCGGCAGGTCGACGGGCTCGCACAGGGTCCCGCCGCCGTGATGGAGCGTCGGGATCATGTACGTGAGCTTCACGAAGTTGCGGAAGTCCTCGATCGTCGCGTACCGGCGGCCGTCGTCGAGGTTGTGGATGAACGGCGAGCCGTAGGCCGGCGCGAGCACCATGTACGGGTCGCCGATCCGGACGTCGCGCACCGGGTTGCGGGCGCGCTGGGTGAACACCCGGGGCGCCGTGGCCGTGATCAGCTGGCGGCACATCCCGCGCGGGAACCGGACCCGGGTCCCGTCGGCGTCGGCGCCGGCCCTGCGGAAGATCTCGACCGCCTCCGGGAAGTTGCCGACCTCGATGCCGACCTCCTCCAGGAGCGTGTCGGCGTTGTCCTCGATCGTCTCGAGGCCCTCGGCGGAGACGACCTCGACCGGCGTCAGCTTCCGGGTCAGGTAGGGCAGGTAGTCGGTCGCCTTCGCGAGGCGCTCTACCTGGCGGGCCGCGCGGCCGCGTCGCAGCGCGTGGTGCTCGACGGCCTCGGACATGGATCGGATCTCCTGGAGGCGGACGGCGAGGTGCCACGCAATGGTACGAGTCGTCGCGATGCATGATGTAGGCACGACCATCGTCCCCGCGGAGGAACGGATGAAGATCACCGGCATCCGGCTCGACCGGCTGGTGCTCCCGCTCGAGCCCGCCTTCGCCGCGGCCTGGGATCCGGTGCCCCGCCGGTCGTTCGCGGTCACGATCGTGCGGGTCGAGACGGACGAGGGCGTGGTCGGCGTCGGCTCCGGCGACACGATGGACGGCTTCGCCCCGTACGAGCACCTGTTCATCGGGCAGGACCCGCTGGCGATCGCCCGCCACGTCCGGACGATCGAGACGATCGACTTCCACGCCGGGGCGCTGCTGGCCGCTCGAGGCGGCGCTCTGGGACATCGCCGGGCCAGGTCGCCGGGTCTGCCCGTCGCGACGCTGTTCGGCGGCGCGACCGACGGGATGCCGGCGTATGCGTCGTGCGGGATGCTGCTGGCGCCGGCCGCGCGCGCCGAGTCCGCGGTCCGGCTGCGCGACGAGGGCTTCCGGGCGCTGAAGATCCGCATCGATCCCGACCCGCCTCGACGAGGGCATCGAGGCCGTCGGGCGACGCGCCGCGGCCATCGGCGATCGCGATGGCGATCATGGTCGACCTCAACCAGGGCTGGCGGATGCCCGGCGACATCGCCGGCCGGCGCTCGACCCCACCGCCGCCCGGCGGATCGCCGCCGACTCGCCGAGTCGACGTCCTGTGGGTCGAGGAGCCGCTCGCGGAGACGGATCTGCGCGGCCTCGCCGGTTGCGCAAGGCGAGCTCGGCACGCGGATCGCCGGCGGCGAGATGACCCGGACGTTGGCGGACCTGCTCGCCGCGCTCGACGCCGACGCGTTCGACGTCTACCAGCCGGACGTCGTGCTCGCGGCCGGGATGCTCCGCTCCCGCACGATCGGCGAGCTCGCGCTGGCCCGCAACCGCTGGTTCACGCCGCACACGTGGACGAACGGGATCGGCCTGCTGGCCAACCTCCACGTCGCGGCGGGCGTCGGTGGCGGGCCGTTCATCGAGTTCCCCTACGACCCGCCCGGCTGGACGCCCGAGCGGCGCGACTTCATGCCTCGCCGAACCGCTCCGGCCCGGCGCCGACGGCGTCCTCCGCGTCCCGGCACCGGCCCGGGCTCGGCATCGCCCTGGACGAGCGGGCGATCGAGCAGTTACGCGGCATGACCGACCGACGAGCGAGCCGGTCCTCGACGGCCGGGCGCACTCCGCAGCCGGCGTCCGCGGCGACGTGGCGGCCGCGCGGGTCCCGAGGACCGAGCGCAGCCGGCTGCCCAGCCAGCGCCCGTGGGCCCAGCCGCGGATGCGCTACCCGCCCGACCGAGGTGGTCTCCGCCGACGAGCTCGAGTCGATCCACGACGCGTCGCTGCGGATCCTCGTCCGAGATCGGCATGGACTTCCTCGACCCGGAGTCGCGCGAACTCCTCGTCGCGGCGGGCGCGACCGTCAACCGGGACCCAGCGCGTGCGCTTCGACCCCGCGATGGTCACCGAGGGCGTCAAGCACCGCCCCGTCGGAGTTCACGCTCCACGCCCGCAACCCGGAGCACGACCTGCGCATCGGCGGCGACTGGACTGGCCTTCGGGACGGTCGGCAGCCCGCCCAACGTCAACGACCTCGACCGCGGCCGCCGGATCGGCAACCGCGACGACTACCAGAACCTCCTCCGCCTCGCGCAGATCGCTCAACAGCGTCCACTTCCTGTCGGGCTACCCCGTCGAGCCGGTCGACATCCACCACTCGGTCCGCCACCTCCACGCCAGCTACGACGCGCTGACGCTCATGGACAAGGCGATCCACTGCTACAGCCTGGGCCGGCAGCGGAACCTCGACTGCCTCGAGATGGTCCGGATCGCCCGGGGCATCGACGACGCGACCCTCGACCGCGAGCCGTCGATCTTCACCGTCGTCAACTCGAGCTCGCCGCTGCGCCTCGACACGCCGATGCTCCAGGGCATCATCGCCTTCGCCGCGCGGAACCAGGTCGTGTGCATCACGCCGTTCACGCTGGCGGGTGCGATGGCGCCCGTGACGCTGGCCGGCGCGCTCGCCCAGCAGAACGCCGAGGCGCTGGCCGGCATGGTCCTCACCCAGATCGTCCGGCCCGGCGCGCCCGTGATCTACGGCGGGTTCACCTCGAACGTCGACATGCAGTCCGGGGCGCCCGCGTTCGGGACGCCCGAGTACATGCGGACCGCGATGGTCGGCGGCCAGCTCGCCAGGCGGTACGGCGTGCCCTACCGCTCGTCGAACGTGTGCGCCGCGAATGCCTCGATGCCCAGGCGGCGTACGAGTCGGTGTTCTCGCTGTGGGGCGCGGTGATGGGCGGCGTCAACCTGCTCATGCACGGCGCCGGCTGGATGGAGGGCGGCCTCCACGCGAGCTACGAGAAGATGATCCTCGACGCCGAGCTGCTCGGGATGGTCGAGGCCTTCCTGGACCCGGTGGTGGTCGACGACGAGACGCTCGCGCTCTCGACGCGATCGCGGGAGGTCGGACCCGGCGGCCACTTCTTCGGGGTCGCCCACACGCAGTCGCGCTTCCGGACCGCGTTCCACAAGCCGATGCTCAGCGACTGGCGGAACTACGAGACGTGGCAGGAGGCGGGCTCGCCGGAGCTGCCGTCGAAGGCGAACCGGATCTGGAAGGAGATGCTCGCCGCGTACGAGCCGCCGCCGATGGACCCGGCCGTCCGCGAGGAGCTCGACGGCATTCGTCGCGCGGCGCGTCGCCGAGGGCGGGGTCCCGACGGACTACTAGACCGGCATGCGGGCGGCCCGGCGGCCCGGTCGTGCCGAGCTGCCCGGCCGGCTGGCACGAGCCCAGACGCGACCCCCAGGCCAAGGCCGCTAGACTGGCGCGACGAGACAATCGATGCACGAGGGAGCCCGTGAAGTCGTCCGCGCAGGTCGTCGTCATCGGTGGGGGCGTGGTCGGCGCGAGCGTGCTCTACCACCTCACGAAGGCCGGCTGGACCGACGTCATGCTGCTCGAGCGGCGCGAGCTCACGGCCGGCTCGACCTGGCACGCGGCCGGCGGCATGCACACGCTCAACGGCGACCCGAACGTCGCCCGCCTCCAGCAGTACACGATCCAGCTCTACCAGGAGATCGAGAAGGACTCCGGCCAGGACTGCTCGATCCACCTGCCGGGCGGCCTGATGCTCGCCGAGCACGAGATCCGGATGGACTTCCTGCGGATGGCCGTCGCGCGCGGCCGCTACCTCGGGCATGCAGCTGGAGCTGATCACGCGCGAAGGAAGCGCAGGACCTCTTCCCGCTGCTCGACCCGCAGTACTTCGTCGGCGCGCTGTACGACCCGGTCGAGGGCCACGTCGACCCGACCGGCGTCACCCGCGCCTACGCGAAGTGCGCCCAGATGGCCGGCGCCGAGGTCCACCAGCACACGCCGGTCACCGGGCTCAGCCAGCGGCCGGACGGCACCTGGGACGTCCGCATGGAGAACGGCGACCAGATCCACGCCGAGCACGTCGTCAACGCCGGCGGCCTGTGGGCGCGCGAGGTCGGCCGGATGGTCGGGATCGAGCTGCCGGTCCTCGCGATGGAGCACCACTACCTCCTGACCGAGGACATGCCCGAGGTCGCCGACCACGTCGCGAAGACCGGCCACGAGATGCCGATGGCGCTCGACTTCGCCGGCGAGATCTACATCCGCCAGGAGGGCGGGGCGATGCTCCTCGGCACGTACGAGCAGGACTGCCGGCCGTGGTCGCCGCGGGAGACGCCGTGGGACTTCGGGTCGCAGCTCCTGAAGCCCGACCTCGACCGGATCGCGCCCGAGCTGCAGGTCGCGTTCAAGCACTACCCGGCGATGGGCACGATCGGCATCAAGCGCGTCGTCAACGGCCCGTTCACGTTCGCGCCCGACGGCAACCCGCTCGTCGGCCCGATCCGCGGCCTGCGCGGCTACTGGGTCGCCTGCGGCGTCATGGCCGGCCTCTCGCAGGGCGGCGGCGTCGGCCTCGCGCTGGCCACCTGGATGACCGAGCGGCGACCACGGCGATTCGGGGATGGATATCTGGGCGATGGATGTCGCCCGCTACGGCGACTACGCGACCTCGCGTACACGAACGCGAAGGTCCAGGAGAACTACCGGCGCCGCTTCCGGATCACGTTCCCGAACGAGGAGCTGCCGGCGGCGCGCCCGCTGCTGACGACGCCGATCTACGACCGGCTGACCGCGGCGAACGCGGTCTGGGGCGCGACGTTCGGGCTGGAGCACGCGCTGTGGTTCCAGAAGGCCGGCAAGGAGCCGAAGGAGGACGTCACGTTCCACCGGTCGAACGCCTGGGAGAGCGTCGCCGAGGAGGTCGCAGGCGGTCCGCGAGCGCGTCGGGATGACCGAGATCTCGAACTACGCGAAGTACCGGGTCACCGGCGAGGGTGCCGCGGCCTGGCTGTCGTCGCTGCTCACGGCCCGGATGCCGGCGCACGGGTCGGATCACGCTCACCGCGATGCTCAACGACGCAGGCCGGATCGTCGGCGAGTTCACGGTCGCCCGACCGACCGACGCCGAGGAGTTCTACCTCTTCGGGTCGCTGCCGGCGGAGGTCCACCACTCGCGCTGGTTCCGGCATCACCTGCCAGCGGACGGATCGATCCGGTTCGAGGTGCTCGGCCTGGGCCTGACCGGGCTCTCGGTCGCGGGGCCGCATTCGCGCGACCTGCTCGGCGCCATCGCGCCGGACCTCGACCTGTCCACCGAGGCCTTCCCGTTCATGACGTTCCGGCGGGTCGACCTCGGCATGACGCCGGCGCACCTGGCGCGGATCAACTACGCCGGCGACCTCGGCTACGAGCTGTGGGTGGCGCCCGAGTACCAGCGCGCGCTCTTCGACCGCATCGTGGCCGCCGGCGAGCCGCGTACGGCCTGCGGCTGTTCGGGATGCGGGCGCTGATGTCGCTGCGGCTGGAGAAGAGCTACGGGACGTGGTTCCGCGAGTACCGGCCGATCTACACGCCGGCCGAGGGCGGGATCACCCGCTACGTGCAAGCTCGACCACGACTTCATCGGCCGGGCGGCCTACGAGGCCGAGGTGGCCGCCGGCGGACCGAAGCGTCGGCTCGTCGCGATGGTCGTCGAGCCCGACCCGGACGCCCCGGCCGACGTCATCGGCGACGAGCCGATCTGGCACGACGGCGACGTCGTCGGCTGGGTGACCTCGGGCGGCTACGGCCACCACGTCGGCAGGTCGATCGCGCTCGGCTACGTGCCGACCGAGCTGGCCACGCCTGATGGGCCGGGCGGGTCCGGGTTCGAGATCGAGATCATCGGCCGGCGCCGCCCGGCGCGCCTCCAGCCGGAGCCGCTGTTCGACCCGCAAGGCCTGCGGATGCGCCAGTGACGGAGAGTCCCGCGGCGCCGCCGGTCGTGGCCGCCAGGATCGTCGTCGATGACCAGCCGATCCCGTTCGAGGCGGGCGATTCGGTCGCGCTGGCCGTGCTCCGGACCGGCGCCCATCCCGCCCGTGGCGGCACGCTCTGCCTCGCCGGCGACTGCGGCAACTGCCTCGCCCAGGTCGACGGGATCGCCTACGTGCGCACGTGCCAGACCCCGGCCGTGCCCGGGCTCGTCGTCCGGCGCCACCCGCCGGTCGAGATGCCGCCGCTTCCGGTCGTCGCCTCGTCGAGCGTGACGTCGAGCCCGGCCGGCCGGGAGATCGAGGTCCGCCGCGTCGATATCGACGTGGCCATCGTCGGTGGCGGCGCAAGCGGGCAAGCAGCACGGGCCGACGCCGAACGGGCGGGCAGGAGCGTCCTCGTCCTGGATGCCGGCGCCGGCGACGAGGTCGTGGCGATCTACGCCGGCGGGATGCTCGTCGTGCGGACCCGCTCGGGGATGCTCCACGTCACCGCGCAGGAGATCGTCGTGGCTACGGGCGCGGCCGAGCTCCATCCGGTCTGCCCCGGCAACCAGCTGGACGGGATCTTCACCGCGCGCGCCGCCGAACGGCTCCTCGCGGCGGGCGTCGAGCTGGCACCCGCCGGGTCCGTCGTGGCGGTCGGCGCGGCCCCGGACGGACCGCCCGCAACGGCCATCACCCCGCTCCCCGGACGGCTGGTCCGCTTCGAGGGCGAAGGCCGCGTCAGCGCCGTCGTCACTGCCGACGACTCCGGCACCGAAACCACGACGCCGTGCAACGCCGTGGTGGTCGACCTCGGCACCGCCCCCCGCGACCTCCTCGCCCGCATGACCAAGGCGGAGCGGGTCACGGTCGTCGGCCCGGCCGCCGCGGAGGCACCGCTCCCGCCCCCGCCGACCGAAGGGATCGTCTGCCCATGCTCGGGCACGAGCGTCGCGGACCTCGATGGCGTCTGGGAGCGCGGGTTCGACGAGCTCGAGCTCATCAAGCGGGCCAGCCTGGCGGGCGTCGGGACCTGCCAGGGCGGCGCCTGCCTGCCCCACATCCGGTCCTGGATCGCGGCGCGCAGCGGGACGGTCCCGGACCCGTTCACCGCCCGGCCCGCCTCCCGCCAGATCACCCTCGGCGAGGCGGCGAGCGACGTCTACGTCGATGTCTTCCGGCGGACGCCGCTCCACGAGGAGCACCTCGCGCTCGGCGCGCGGATGGATCGCTTCGGCAACTGGTGGCGGCCGTGGCACTACGGCGACGCGGTCGCCGAGTACTGGTCGGTCCGTGAAGGCGTGTCGATCGGCGACGTGAGCACCCTCGGCAAGCTCGTCGTGTCCGGCCCGGACGTCGTCGAGTTCCTGGAGCGCCTCTACCCGTGCCATGTCGCCGACATCAAGCCCGGCCGCTCGCGCTACGCGCTGCTGCTCAACGAACGCGGCCACGTCATGGACGACGGGATGATCCTGCGCGAGGCCGAGACCCGGTTCGTGCTCACCTTCACGTCCGGTGGCGCGGCGAACGCCGAGATGTGGGTCCGCGACTGGGTCGAGACGTGGGGCCTCCGCGTCCACGTCCTCGACCGGACGATGTCCCTTGCCGCGATCAACGTCACGGGCCCGCTCGCGGGGAGCCTCCTGCAGCGGGCCGGCCTGGCGGATCCGCCGCGGTTCCTCGGCCACGTCCACGCTGATGTCGCGGGCGTGCCCTGCCACGTCATGCGCCTGAGCTTCACCGGCGAGGCTGCCTGGGAGCTGCACCACCCGATCGACCGGTCCGTCGAGCTCTGGCGGGCGCTCCTCGAGCTCGGGGCGGACATGGGCATCCGGCCCCACGGCCTCAAGGCGCTGTTCGGACTGCGCCTCGAGAAGGGCCATGTCATCGTCGGCATGGATTCCGAGATGGACTCGACGCCGCGCCGGCTGCGCATGGACTGGGCGGTCCGCATGGACAAGCCGTTCTTCAACGGCAAGGCGGCCCTCGCCCGGACGATGCCCCTGCCGGACCATCGACTGCTCAGCGGGTTCACGATGCCCGGCCCGGCTCCCATCGAGGGCAGCCCGATCTCGGCCGCCGGCGAGATCGTGGGCCACGTGACGGGGAGCTGGGCCTCCCCGCTGCTCGGCCAGACGGTGCTGCTGGGCTGGCTCAAGCGGACCCCGTTCCCGGACCGGGTCGAGATCGATGGCCGCGAGGCCGTGGTCGCCCCGACCCCGTTCTACGATCCGGAGGGCCATCGTGCGCGCGCTTGAGCCGCTGCCCGGCCTGCGGGTCGTGGCCGCTCCGGAGGCTCTCGACGAGGCACGCTGGGTCCCCGGCGACGCGGTCGTGGTGCGCTTCGCGCCGGACGACGCCTTCGCGATCGGCGCCCGAACGGTGGAGGTCGGCGACCCGGACGCGATCGTCGAACCCGAGCCGGGTTTCGTGGGCACGTGGCTGACCGCCGACGAGCTGCGCCGCGAGGTCACGCCGCGCATCGAATGGTCGCTACCGACCGAGCGGCCGGCCCTCGCCCAGGGGAACATCGCCGGCGTCCCGGCGAAGCTGTGGCTGACCCGGGGCTGGGACGCCGAGGGCTCCGACGGCGCCGACCAGGCGCTGCTCGTCGTCCTCGCCGCCTATGCCGACGACCTGGCCGGCCGCCTCCGATGAGCGGCCGATGAACGAACCCACCAGCCAGCTCGTGGAGAGCCTGCTCCCCCTGCGCTGGCACGAGCCGAAGGCCGCCTACGACGTCGTGATCGTCGGCGGCGGCGGCCACGGCCTGGCGACCGCGTACTACCTGGCGACCCGCCACGGGATCACCAACGTCGCCGTGCTCGAGGCCGACTACATCGTCTCCGGCAACACGGGCCGCAACACGACGATCATCCGGGCCAACTACGGCATCCCCGAGGCGATCCGCTTCTACCAGCACTCGCCTCGAGATGTACCAGGCCCTCGAGGCCGAGACCGGCGCCGCGATCCTCCACCAGACCAAGGGCATCTTCTGGATCGCCCATACCGAGATGGCCATGCGGGCCGAGCGGGCGCGCTGCCTGATGAACACGGCCTGCGGCGCGAAGACCGTGATGCGCACGCCGGCCGAGCTCAAGGAGCTCGTCCCCCAGGTCGACCTGACCGGCGGCGGCCGCTATCCGGTCCTCGGCGCGTCGCACCACCTCGAGGCGGCGACCGCGCGCCACGACCGGGTCGCCTGGGCCTTCGCGTCGGGCGCGATGGCGCGTGGCGTGCACATCCGGCAGCACACGCCGGTGACGGGCCTGCTGCGCGACGGCGACCGGGTCGTGGGGGTCGAGACGCCGGACGGGCCGATCGCCGCCGGGCTGGTGCTCTCGGCGGTGGGTGGGCGAGTGACGAAGATGGCCGCCCACGCCGGGGTGCGGCTGCCCGTCCGGACCCACCCGCTCCACGCGTTCGTGACGAACAACTACGCGCAGGGCTTCTCGCCCATCCTCGCCAGCACCGAGCTCATGTGCTACGTCTCGCAGACCGAGCGCGGCCAGATGCTCATCGGGGCCGAGTTCGACGCCCAGCCGTCGTATTCCCGGCAGTCCTCGTTCGCGGCGCTGCGGAGCTACGCCTGGAAGATCACCCGCCTGCTGCCGTTCCTGCGCGAGCTGCGGATCCTGCGCACGTGGGCCGGGATCTGCGACATCTCGGCCGACTTCTCGCCGATCATGGGTGAGACCGGCGTGCCGGGCTTCCTCGTCACGACCGGCTGGGGGACGTGGGGCTTCAAGGCCATCCCGGCCGCCGGCGAGGCCATGGCCGAGCTCATCGCGACCGGCCGGACGCCGTCGCTCATCGCACCCTTCGCCCTGGACCGGTTCGCGCGCGACCACGTCCTGGCCGACCAGGGCTCGACGGGGACCCGCTGATGCTGTGGCTCCGGTGCCCCCACTGCGGACGGCGGCCCATCGAGGAGTTCACGTACGGTGGCGAGCGCCGCCCGGCGCCCGAGTGGATCGAGGGCGACGATGCGCGCAACCTCGACGAGGTGTGGATGTTCGAGAACCCGGACGGGATCGCGACCGAGCGCTGGTTCCACGCGGCGGGCTGCCGGCGCTGGCTCACCGTCCGCCGCGACACGAGCACGGATACGGTCGTCGTATGACGGCGCTCGCGGACCGGACGATCAACCTGCTCCTGCGCGACCGGACCCGGTTCGGCGTCGGCGCGATCGACGACCTGGCGGCGGTCGTCCGCGAGATCGGTGGCGGCCCCGACGCCCGTGCCTTCGTCGTGTCCGACCCGGGCGTCGTCGCCTCCGGCGTGACCGCCACCGTCGCGGGGATCCTCGAAGAGGACGGCATGGAGACCGCCGTCTTCGGCGACGTGGAACCGAATCCGTCGATGGGCGTGGTCGAGCGCGGCGGGGCCGCGCTTCGGGCCTTCGGTGTCGCAGACGTGATCGTCGTGGCCGTCGGCGGCGGCTCGACCATGGACACGGCCAAGGCCCTCTCGCTGTACGCGACCAACGACGTGGGCGTGCCGGAGCTCGGTTACGAGAACGAGGACCTCGGCCCGGGGCGTCCGCTCGTCGCGGTGCCAACGACGGCGGGGACCGGGGCCGAGACGAACATGTTCGGGGTCATCACGGACGAGTCGACCGGCCGCAAGTCGTACATCGGGCACCGCAGCCTCCTGCCCCGGGCGTGCATCCTCGATCCCGAGCTCACCCTGGGCCTGCCGCCGGCCGCCACGGGCGCGACCGGCATCGACGCGATCACCCATTCGCTCGAATCGCTGCTCTCGCGCAACCCGAACCCGTTCGCCGAGGCGATCGCCCTGTCGGTCATCCGGACGATCGGCACGTGGCTCCCCCGGGCGGTCGCGGATGGCTCCGACATCGAGGCGCGCAGCCAGATGCTCGTCGCCTCGCACCTCGCCGGGCTCGGCCAGGCGAGCGGCACCGGGGTGGGGCTCGTCCACGCGCTCGGCCACTCGATCGGCGCCCGTGGCCGTCTGCCGCACGGGACCGCCCTCGCCGCCGTCCTGCCGGAGGTCCTCGCTTTCGACCTCGAGGTCCGGACGCGCGAGCTCGCCCTCGTCGGCATCGCCCTCGGCGTCGCCTCGCCGATCGATCCACCAGCCCGGGCCGCTCGCGCCGCGGTGGATGGCGTCCTCGCCCTGATCCGCGCGGTCGACCAGCGCCGGACCCTCCGCGAGCTCGGCATCGACGCCGCGATGCTCCCCGTCATCGTCCGCGACGCGCTCGACGATGCGGCGATCAACAACACCCCCCGGATGCCGACCGAGGCCGAGGCCGGCGCGATCCTGGCGGCCGTCGCCGGCTGACCCGCGGGCCCGAAATGAACCGTATCGGGCCTCAAGCCGTACCCTTGGCGAGGCACCGGGGAGGACTCCAACGATGACGACCGCACTCGAACGACCGCCCGAGGAGGCGGCTGAGGACACCTCGTTCGCGCGCGGCCTGCGCCTGATCCTGACGGTCGCCGACCGGGGCGAGATGCGAGCCGACGAGCTGAGCGCGGTCCTGGAGATGCCTCTCTCGACCGTGTACCGCTACCTGCGCACGCTGACCGAGTTCGGGTTCATGGACCGCCGGGACGGTCGATATCGCCTGGGGCCGCGCCTGTCGATCGGGTCCGGCTCGAAGGTCACGAGCCAGCGCCTCGTCCGGATCGCCGACCCCGTCCTGCGCCTGCTCGCCGAGGAGACCGGCGAGTCGGCGATCGTCATGCGCCGGGTCGCGCTCTCCGCGGTGTGCCTGCACCAGGTCGAGGCACGAGAGCCCCTGCGCGTGTCGATCGAGCCGGGGACGATGGCGCCGCTCTACGCGGGAGCCCCGGCCCGGGTGCTCCTGGCGTTCGCGCCACCCGACGTCCTCGAGGAGGTCGTGCTTGCCGGGCTGCAGCCGCTCACGCCGGAGACGCCGACAGAGGCGGTCCTGCGCGACGGGCTCGAGCAGATCGTGCGCACCGGCTTCGCGACCAGCGAGGGCGAGTTCATCGGCGGGTCCGTGGCCATCGCCGTTCCCATCATCCGAGATGACGGGATCGTGGCGGCCCTGGCCGTGACGGGGCCATCGTCGCGCTGCGGCCTGGACTGGCAGGCGCGAACACGCCGCCTCCTCGGGTCCGCCGCCGAGACGATCGTGGCCTCGCTGGCCGATGATACGGGGATGTGACTTCCGCCGATATCGAGTCGTAGAATCGTCCCATCCCATTATGTGGAAATCGCGCTCGAATCCTGTTACCGTGCTGGGACATGGACCTCGAGTCGCGTCCCATATTCGAGAGCCTGGCCCCGTCGGCGGGGCTCTACGCGACGATGCCGATCGCGGACGCGTTCGATTGGGCCTCCTGCGCCGAGGGCGTGCCGGCCGGCGACTGGTACCTGGTCTGCTTCCGATCGGTCCGCCAGCCCGATGCCGACGAGGCGCTGCTCCAGACCCTCGACGACGCGGCGCACCTCGAAGCCATGTCCGCCCCCGGCTTCGTCTTCTACTTCAAGGGCGCGACGAACGAGCGCGGCGAATGCCTCTCGTTCTGCCTCTGGGACAGCCGGGCGCACGCCCGGGCCGCATCGAAACGGCCCGCCCACGCGCTGGCGACCGCGATCGTCCGGGAGATGTACGCGTCCTACCGGCTCGAGTTCTACCGCGTCCGCCGGCGACTCGGGCATCCGAGCTTCGAGTTCCAGCCCTACGATCGACCGCCCCGGGCCAACCCGCACCGCCTGTCCTAGACCCGCGGGCGCGCACGGGTGGCGCGTCCCCGCGCCGGCAGGATCCCCGGCCTATTGTCCCGACGCCATCGAGCGCGTGATACTCGGCCGGCGACGAAGCCCCCACGGGCGATCGCCGCAGGGAACCGGACGATGGATCAGTTCTTCAACACGATGGGCAACGTCGCCCACGACTTCTTCCAGTTCTTCCAGAACCTCGTGCCCGGCGGTTTCGGGCTCCTGCTCCTGCCGATCGCGGCGCTCGGGATCGTCAGCCTGCTCGTGGCCCGCCGCTAGGCGGCTCGTCATTACGCGCCGCGAGGCGGCGTTGGCCTCGCCTCGTCCGCTACGGGCCGATCGTGACCGAGCCGATCGGGCTGACGCCGGCCCCGCCGGCGCCGACGCCGGTCGCGACGAAGTGGTAGCCGCCCTGGACGACCGGGAACGTGGCGATCCAGACCGGCCTGCCGTCCAGGATCGCCTGCTCGATCGCGGCGCTCCCCACCGCACCCGTGCCGCTCGACGGCCAGAACGTGAACGTGGGGACGACGCCCTCCGGCGCCGCGAGGATCACCCGCTGCATCCCGAGCTGCGGTGAGTCGGCGTACAGCAGCTCGATGTCGAGGGGCAGGGCGATCGGCGGCGCGGTGGGTGGCGGGCTCCCGGTGATCGGGTAGAGCGCCGGTATGCCGAACGGGCAGAACGATGGCGGGGAGGGTCCGAGACAGAGCCCGAACGTCGGCACGAGCGTGGAGCCGCCACTGAACGCCCCGGCGCTGAACAGGTCGACCAGGTCGGCCGGGATCGCGACGAGGTCGCCGCTGGGCGGATCGGGCGTGCCCGGGTCGGACGGCGGGAGCGAGGCCGTGACCGGCAGCGACGGGCTCGCACCGGGGGCTGCGGACGGATAGGCCTCGGGCGGCAGGGACGGGTAGGGGCCGTTGGGGGCGATGCCGCCGGCGAACGCCCAGGCGGTCACGATCCGCCCGCCGCCGAAATGGATGGCTGCCGCCTCGACGACGGACGCCGGCCACCAGTCGCCGTTGTAGCCGCGGTCGGGCCGGCCGATCGGGTCCATGACGTAGTAGGCGGCCTCGCCTTCGATGCCCGCGGGCCGGAAGGCGTCGACGTACATCGAATGCGCCCCGATGAACGATGGCTGGATGCGCAGCGGCACGGGGATGTCGCCGTAGATGACCTGGATCACGGCGCCGGCGCCGGCCCAGAGCAGGGCGCGCAGCTCGGTGGGCGTCAGCCAGCCGCGGGCGAACTGGAGCTCCCAGCCTGTCTGCATCGCCTGGTTGAGGTTGCCCAGGGACGTGCCGCCATCCTGGTCGGCCTGGAACGAGCGGAGCTGCGTCCCGGTCGTGACGATGCCGTAGCCGAGCCGAGCGAGCATCGCGCCGGCGGCCATGGTGCAGTTCACTCCCTGGAGCGGCCCGCCGTCGAACTGGGTGATCTGGGGCACGCGCGGCGTGCCGCTCGACGTCCACCACTCGGCCCGGGTGCCGGGCGCGGGCGGCTTGTCCTTGTGGAACGTGACGAGCGTGATGACCGCATCGCCCGGGACGGCGGGCAGGGCCTTCGGCTGGGCCGCGGGATCGGGGACGAGCCCGAACCCTTCGGCGCCTTCGCGCGGCGTCGCGCCGATGGGCACGACCGGGGTGGGCGCAGGCGACGGCAGGACGACCCAGGCCAGCCCGAACGTGAGCGCGGCCGTGAGGAGGCCGGTGATCACGTACAGCCCGGCTCCCTTGAGCGTGAAGCTCGGGATCATGATCGTCACGGCGAGCAGCTCTTCTCGTACAGCGAGAGCGTGAACGGCTGTGGTGGGTAGCGGGTCGTGCTGCGCCCGGCCCTGTCAGTCGCCACGAAGTAGCCGTCGAATTGGTAGGACGCGCTCTTCTTGCTCGGCAGGGTCGTGAAGTCCTTGCGGTACAGCGTCCCCGTGAAGAGCCCGCCCGACGAACCGCCCGGTGCAAGCGTCAAGGTCTTGTACGTCGTCCGGCCATACGGCTTGTAGCGGAAGACCATCTTGACCACGGTGTCATCCGGGTCGGTCGCAAATCCGGTCACCCTGATGTAGTTCGTCTTGTCGTTATAGACGGCGCACTCGAGCTCCGGCCCGGACGTCCCCTTGCGCTGCACGTAGATGGTCGGAACGTTCGAGCTCGGACTGTTGATGGCGTAGTCGGTCATGGTCGGCGGGATATCGCACTTCCTGACCACGAACGTGGTGTCGGCGGGCGGCGTTCGACCGGTCATCCTGGCGGGGCTCGCGTCGGTGGCGACGACGTAGTACGAGACCGTACCCGTCGCCTTGATGTCCGACTGGGCGAACAGCTGCGCGCTCCACGTCGTCCCCGCGCCGTGGCTCATCGGACGCTCTCGTGTACGCGTTCCCGGGAGCTTCCAGAACAGGTTGACCGAGACCCACGCCGTCGGGATCGGAGGCCGACACGGAGATCGTCAGCGAGCCGGCGGCTGGCTGCAGCCACTTCCCGGCAGCGGCCAGAAAGATCGTGTCCGGACGTCTCTACCAGGCTCGCCGAGCTTCGGTGCGCGCGTTCCCTGCCGACGTCGGGGTGGGCGTGGCGGTGGGGTCGGCGTGGGGGTCGGTGTCGGCGTGGGCGAGGGGGTGACCTCGGCGACGATCGGCGTCCCCGTCGGGCTCGCGACCGCGACGTTGCAGCTCGCCACGGGCAGGGAGTTCGGGTCGCCGCTCGGCTGGAGCTCGCGGGCGGGTGCCCAGGCGGACGTCAGCCCAGGACCGGGCAGGTAGACCTGGAGCCAGGTCCCGTCGTCCGATCTCCCGGTCACGAGCAGGCGCTGGCCGGGCTCGATGACCGCGAGGACGGGGCCCGACCCCGGGCACGCGACGAGGACGAGGCCGCGCGGCGACGCCCCGGATCCGCCGGAGTGGACGGGCACGATGTTCGTGGCGATGAGGGCGCCCATCGCGAGGACGCCCGTCAGTCCACCTGCGATGAGGATCGGTGCGAGATGGCTGCCGGCGATCCCGCCGAACCCGCCGGCTCCGGACCCTCCAGCACTGCCAGCGCCGGCAGCCGAGCTTCCGCCAGGCCCGGCCCCGCCCCCCATCCCCCCGCTCAGGTCAGGTGTCTCGCCACTCACTCCAAGGTCCATCGCGTGCGTGCCCAACAAGCCGCCCGAGTCTATCAGCGCGGGCCGACGACCCGCCATGGACGAACGGCCCGGTCCGGCACCCCCAGGTCCTGCGTCAGCCGCCGAGCAGGCCCAGCCGGCGGAGGTCGGCGCGCAGCGCGGCGCCGTCCCGGTAGAGGATGCCGGTCATGCCGATCGCCTCGGCCGCCGCGACGTTCTCGGCGACGTCGTCGACGAACGCGGTCGTCGCGGCATCCAGCCCGTAACGCTCGAGGAGCACCCGGAAGATGCGCGGGTCCGGTTTGCGGATGCCCTCGGCGCCGGAGATCACGACCCCGTCGAACCACTCGAGGAACGGGAAGAGCGGCCGCGCGATCGGGTACGTCTCGGCCGACCAGTTGCTCAGCGCGTAGATCGGGATCCCGTCCCGGTGGAGCCGCTCCAGGACTTCGACCGTGTCGTCGATCGGTCCGCCGAGCATCTCCACCCAGCGCTCCCGGAACGCGGCGACGAGCGCGCGCGACTCGGGATGCTCCTGGCTGAGGGTCTCGATCGCCTCCGTCCACGATCGGCCGCCGTCGAGCTCCGCGTTCCACTCCTGGCTGCAGACCTCGGTGAGGAACCGCTCCATGGCCGCGTCGTCGCCGGCGAACAGCTTGCGGTAGAGGTGGCGGGGATCCCAGTCGATGCAGACCCCGCCGAGGTCGAAGACGACGGCCTCGATCGATCTGGCGGCGGTTCCCGGATCGTCGCGCGGCATCCTCGACGCGTTCAGCCGGCGAGGTCGTCGGCGGGCAGGACGACGCGGCGCAGGATCTCGAAGCCGTCGCGGTATGTGCCGGCGGTCAGGGCCGCCGCCCGGGCGACGTGCTGGACCCAGAGAAGCGTCTCGAGGGCCCGGATCGCCGGCTCGCTATCGGCCGGCGCAGCGCCTCGCCCACTCGCCGGCGGGAGCTCGACGATCGGGACGTCGAGGGTGGCGAGCTCGCCGCGGAGACGCCCGACGTACGACGCCCGCCGGTCGTCCGGCACGTCCACTTCGAAGAGGACGACGGCGTCCCCCGTGCCCGAAGCCTCGATGAGCCCGTGCCGGAACTCGCTCGGCGTGGTCGCCACGGCAGAACGGACGACCTTTTCGTGCCACAGCAACGCCCCCGCCTCGGCCAGCCCGAGCGCGGGCCCGAAGCCGAGGAACCAAACGCTCCGCGCAGCGGCCAGTCGACGGCCGGCGGCGCCGATCCCCGCGGACGCGCCCACGGCCCGGAGGCGCACGACGGCCTCGCGCCCCGCGTCGGCAGGCAGGAGCCCGGCCATCCCGAAGAGGGCCGCCAGCGTCGCGAGGGCGGACTTCGTCGACGCGTCCTTCTCCTCGCCGCTGGCGATCGGCAGGCTCAGGGATGCCGCCTCGCCGAGCGGCGACTCAGGGTGGGCCGTCACGGCCAGCACCGCCGAGCCGGTCGCCCGGGCCAGCCGCGCCGCGGCGAGGGTCTCGGGACTGGTTCCCGATTGGGAGATCGCGATCACGAGGTCGTCCCGCCGGAACGCCTGGCCGTCCACGTCGCCGAGGACCGCCGCCGCGGACTCGCGTACGACGACATCCACCACGCGCATCCGGGCCGAGGGACGTCGAGCGGCGGCGGCCCGTCGCCACAGGGGCGCCACCGTGTGGGCGACCGCGAGCGAGGCGCCCGTGCCGACGAGGACGATCCGGCCGGCGACCGCGACGGCGCCATCGAGGCCGGGGCGCGACCGCTCGACCTGCGCCAGGGTGGCCTTGACCGCGGCCGGCCCCTCGGCCATCTCGCGGCCGAACGCATCCGGGCTGTCGGGCCCGGCGGCGGCCACCGTTCCCGGCCCTTCCCCGTCACCCGTCGGCCCCGGCCCGCTCATCCCTTCACGCTCCCGGCGGTCAGCCCGGCCACGATGTGCCGCTGGAACAGGAACGCGATGACGACCGGCGGCAGGGCCGCGAGGACACCCCCGGTCGCGAGCAGCCCGAAGTCGACCCCATACCGGCCGATGAAGTCGTTCAGCGCGACCGGAAGCGTCTTGGAGGCGTTGGTCGAGGTCAGGATCAACGCGTACAGGAACTCGTCCCAGGCCATGAGGAACGCCAGGAGGGCGGTCGACAGCAGGCCCGGTATCGCCACGGGCACGATCACCCGGATCAGGGCGCCGAGGCGCGAGCAGCCGTCGACGCGCGCGGCGTCGTCGAGCTCGGGCGGGATCGTCTGGATGTAGCCGCGCATGATCCAGATCACGAAGGGCGTCACGAACGACGAGTAGATGAGGATCAGGGCGAGGGGCGTGTCGCGCAGCCCGAGCGCACCCATGATCTGGTAGAGCGGCAGGATCAGCGCGATCGGCGGCAGCATGTACGTGCCCATGAACGCAAGGATGAGCCAACCGCGGCCGGGGAAGCGCAGCCGGGCGAACGCGTACGCGGCCACCGTCCCGACGACGAGCGAGAGCGCGGTCACCGTCGAGGCGATGACGATGCTGTTGATGAACGCCGAACGGAAGCCCTGGGCCTGGTCGTTCGGCTCGCTGCCCACCGTGAGCTCGACGAAGCGGTCGAACGTGATGTGCTCGGGGATCCACTGGAGCGGCTTCGCGAGCAGGTCGACGGGCAAGGCGACGCTCGAGATGAGCAGCCACGCGAACGGCGCGATGACGACGATGAGCGCGATGACCATTCCCGCGTACAGGAACGCCGAACGCACCAGACGCCGCGGACGGCGCCGCCGGGCCGCCACGGATGGCGCCGGTGCCACGATCGCCGCCTCCGTCCGCGCGGCCATCAGCGCCCGGCCCGCCCGAGGAGGCGGAGGTAGATCGCGGCCAACACCATGATGACGAGCGCGATCAGGTAGCCGAGCGCGGAACCGCGCCCGAAGTCGAAGCCCTGGTACGCCGTCTGGTAGGCATAGATCGCGACCGTCTGGGTCGAGTTCGCCGGCCCTCCGCGGGTCATGATCCAGATGATGTCGAAGACCTTGAACGCCTCCATCGTGCGCAGGACGAGCACGACGAGGACGACCGGCAGGATGAGCGGCAGGATGATGTGCCGGAACAGGCGGACCGGTCCGGCGCCGTCCACCTGGGCGACCTCCACGACCTCGCGGTCCACGCCCTGGAGCCCGGCCAGGAGGAGGATCGCGCACAGCGGGGTCAGCTTCCAGACGTCGGCGAGGATGATCATCCACATCGCCGTATCGCTGTTCGACAGCCACGGCTGGTACTCGTGGATGATCCCGGTCTGGGTGAGCAGCGCATTGAGCGAGCCGTACTCGGCGTTGTCGATCCAGCGCCACATGAGGGCGTTGACGATCGTGGGCAGCGCCCACGGCAGGATGATGATCGAGCGGAGCAGCCAGCGGAACCGCAGTGGCTGGTCCATGAGCAGGGCCAGGCCCAGGCCGAGCGAAAGCTCGAACCCGGTCGAGGCGACCGTGAAGAAGAGCGCCCGACCCGACGAGTCCCAGAAGTCCGGGCTCGTGAGCTGCTCGATGTAGTTGTCGAGCCCCACGAACGGCTCGACACCCGGCCTCGTCAGGACGATGTGGAACAGGCTCATCCACAGCGCCCGCCCGAGCGGGACGATGACGATGAGCAGGACGACGAGGGCGGCGGGGGCCACGAAGGCCGCCGCCACCCACGTCTCGGGCCAGGGCCGCTTCGGGCGCGCGCGGGGAGGGCGCGCGAGAGCGGCCTGGCTCGCCATCGGTTCGATCGCTACCTGTTAACGGTCACTTCTGGAGGTCGGGCAGCTTGGCCGCCACCTCGTCGAGTGCCGCTTGCGGGGTCTTCGTGCCCTTGAGGGCCGTCTGGATGGCGACCTGGAGGGCCGCCGACAGCTTGGAGTAGTACGGGACGATCGGTCGTGCCACGAGCCCGCCGAAGGCGTTGTTCGCGGCCGCCCAGAAGTCCGGGGCGTTCTTCGTCAGGTCGGTCTTGTCGAACGACGCCTTCCACATGGGGAAGGTATTCGCGTCGTACTTCTCCTGCATCGGCTCGCTCGCCATCCAGAGGGCGAGTTTGAGCGCCTCCGCGGGATGCTGGGACTTGGTCGTGACCGCGATGCTCATCCCGCCGTTGACGCCGGCGGTCGGGGTGGCGGTCGTGCCGGGGGCGGCCGCGACGGCGATGTTGCCGGCGACCGTCGACTTGGTCTTGTCGTTGAGCACGTTGTAGCCGTAGGTCCAGTTCAGCGCCATCGCGGCGTTGCCGGCGCCGAGCGTCTTGTTCACGTCGTCCTCGATGAAGCCCAGCGATGCCGGGTTCGTGAGGCCGAGGTCGATCGTCTGCTTCATGAAGTTCAGGGCGGCCAGGCCGCCACCGCTGTTGAACTTGGCCTTGCCGTCGGCGTCGATGAAGTCGGCGCCGCCCATCGTGCCCGGCGATCTCCGCCCAGTCGCAGATGACCGCTTCGGCCTGCGTCCAGCTCCACACGAGCGGGTACTTGACGATGCCCTTGTCCTTGATCGCCTTGGCCGCCGTGATCACCTCGTCCCAGGTCTTGGGAACGCTGGTGACGCCCGCGTCGGCCAGCATCTTCTTGTTGTAGAAGAAGAACTTCGTGTCGTTGATCCAGGGCACGCCCCAGTACTTGCCCTTGTAGCCGGCGGCGGTCCAGGCGCTGTCGAAGACGCCGCTCTTGAAGTCCGCCGGGATCTTGTCGGTGATGTCCGTGACGATCTGGGCGTCGGCGAACTCGGCCGGCCACGGCGTGTCCATGAGGACCGTGTCGTACTGGCCGTTGCCGCTCACCTGGGCGGTGACGATCTTGTCGTGCAGCGCCTCGTACGCGACGAACTCCGTGTTGACGGTGATGCTCGGGTTGGCGTCGGTGAACGCCTTGATCATCGCCTTGACGTCGTCGTCGCTGTAGGCGGCCTGCTTCATCCAGATCGTGTTGAGCGTGACCGGTGCCGCGGGCGACGCGGTCGCGGGGGCCGCGCTCGTGGCCGCGGCCGTCGGGCCGCTGCTCGCCGGGGGCGCGGCGGTCGGCGCCGGGGTGGCCGCCGACGAACAGGCGCCGAGCACGATCGCGAAGCTCGCCAGGAGCGCCAGGGACCTCCGGGCGCCGCCATGGCTGCGAGGGATACCCCTCATCGATCTCCTCCTCTCCGATGAGCCGATGGCCCGGCTCCGGCATGACCGACCGCCCTCGGGACGAGGGCTGAACGGGCGATGGGGTGGCGCCTCACGGCGCGGGATCCGTCGCGACGAGTGCCGCCTCAGTGGGCATGGCTCTGCACTCCGGTGAGGCTGAACGCGCCCATGACCGCGGCGGGCGCCGTCCGGCGCCGGGCAAGCTCGAGGGCCGCCGCCACGGCGCCGATCACGGTCGCGTCGCGGTCGAGGTGGGAGACGACGACGTCGGGCATCGACGGGACGCTGGGCTCGATGCGGGCGACGAGCTCGCCGAGGTACGGCTCGAGGGATCGGCCGATGCCGCCCTCGAGGATCACCCGATCGGGATCCACGACGCAGATCAGCGCCACGATGGCCATCGCCATGTCGTCGAGGAGCTCCCGGACGGCGCACAGCGCGGTCTCGTCGCCGGCCGCCGCCGCGGCGAGGACCGCCTCGGGCGTGATCGTGGCCCCCGCCAGGCTCGACGGGCGGCCGGCGCCGATGAGCTCCGTGGCGCGGGCGGCAAGGCCCGGCCCGGAGGCCGTCGACTCGAACGCGCCGAGGCCCGCGGTGATGGGCCGGCTCAGGAGCTCCCGCCGAACGACGAGGTTGCCGAGCTCGCCGGCGGCGTTGTGGCGGCCCTTGAGCAGGCGGCCGTCCGACACGATCGCGGCGCCGGTGCCCGTGCCGACCGAGAACGTGACGAAGTCGTCGACATGCCGGCCATCGCCGCGCCACGCGTGGGCCAGCGCGGCGAGGTTCACGTCGTTGTCGACCACGAACGGGATGTCGATCGCCGTGGCCAGCCGAGCGACCACCGGGAACTCGTCCCAGTCGACGTAGGGCGCATCGCGGGCCGCGCCGGTCTCCGGGTCCAGGATGCCCGGGCACGCCGATCGCCATGGCGACGACGGGCACATCCAGCCGGGCGGCCTCGTGGCGCATCGCCTCGATCGCGGCGACGAGGGTCGAGAACGCGTCGCCCTGCGCCCTTGTGGGTCGGACGTCGCGGGCGAGCACCGTTCCGGCGAGGTCGGCCAGGGCGGCCTGGCAGCGCGTGCCGCCAAGGTCGATCGCGATGATGGCGGCCGCATCCCGGCGGAACGAGACGATCGTGCGCGGGCGGCCGCCCTGCGATCGGCGGGTGCCCTCCTCCTTGACCAGGCCGTCGTCACGCAACCGTCCGACGATCCGGCTGACCGACGCCGGCGAGAGCCCGAGCGACCGCCCGATGTCCGTCCGGGTGGTCGGATCGTGGTCGCGCACATAGTCGAGCACGAGGAACTCGTTCACCTCGAGCATGGTCGCGTGACGGACCGGCCGGGGGGTTTCTTTCCGATAGAAAGTCACGATCGGGACGCTAGCACACCCGCCGATCGCGATTCAAGCGTCCGTTTCGGAGCGCCCGGCCGGTCTCAGCGGGCGGTCCAGCCCCCGTCGATCAGGACGGTCGTCCCGGTGATGAGCGACGCCGCCGGAGAGGCCAGGAAGACGACCGCGCCGGCCACGTCCATCGGCACGCCGATGCGATGCAGGGCCGCGACCCGCTCGATCACCTCGGCCTCGAACGCGGGATCGGCCAGGTCCGCCTCCGTGCCCGGGGTGCGGATGAACGTCGGGGCGACGGCGTTGACCGTGATGCCGTATCGCCCCCACTCCACCGCCAGGCACTTGGTCAGGTGGGCGACGGCGGCCTTCGTCATGCAGTAGATGGACTCGCCGGGCAGCGCGACGAAGCCGGCCTGCGAGCTCAGGCTCACGATCCGCCCATAGCCCTGGGCGATCATCACGCGCCCGGCCGCCTGGCTGACGAAGAACACGCCCTTCACGTTCACGTCGACCGTGAGGTCGAAGTTCTCCTCGGTGACGTCCTCGGCCGGCGCGGAGGGGCCCAGCCCGGCGTTGTTGATGACGATGTCCAGGCGCCCGAGGGTCTCGACGACGGTGGCCACGGCGGCATCGATCTGCTTCCGGTCCCGCACGTCCATCGGCACGGCCAGCGCCCGCCGGCCCATCGCCCGGATCTCGCGGACCACGTCGTCCCCGCTCGCCGGGTCGCGCAGGCCGAGGGCGACGTCGGCGCCGGCGTTGGCGAGGGCCAGCGAGATCGCCTTGCCCAGGCCCTTCGAGGCGCCGGTGACCAGGGCGGTCTGGCCGCTGAGGTCGAAACTCGGGAACTCATTCATGGCGCTCGACTCCCTCTGCGACAACGGATCAAGCCGGACCTGCCACCACCGCGTCAGCCAAGCTCGGCCTCCGAGATCGGCGCCGGCGGGCGCTGCCCCCAGCCGAGACGGAGCAGGGAGATGGCACCCCCGATCGACGTCACGATGATCACCGCCGCATGGCACGTGAACGCCAGGGCGACCGCCTTCTCCTTGCTGAGCCCGAACGAGCCCGCGATGATCGTGGCCGCCAGGTCGAACGTGCCGAGGTTGCCCGGCCCGGCCGGGATCGCCGTCGCCAGCGCCACGCCGGACGCGAGCAGCGCCGCCTGGGCCGATCGTCAGCTCGATGCCGAGCGCCTGGCCGGCGGCGGCGAACGCGAGGACCGTCGCGCCCCAGGCGAAGCGCTCAGGAGGATCGCCTCGACCGAGCGTCCGCGGCCGGCCGGCGACCGCCAGCCCGCCGCGCAGCTTGCGCGCCGAGCTCGCCAGACCCGCGGCCAGCGCGCCGCGCCAGCGCCGACCACGCGCTCGGCGCCCGGCAGGCGGTGGGCCGCCACGAGCCGACCGCCAGCCCGACGACCAGCAGGCCCGTCACGGCCAGGCCGACGAGCACCGCGTTCGCGACGAGGCCCGCGGACGCTGAGGACGACGATCGCGAACGCGCGATCGCCACGACGACGGCCGTGTCGACGACCCGCTCGACGACGACCGTCCCGAGCGTCGTCGTCCGGCTGACGCCCTCGCGGTCGCCGAGGTAGTGGCCCGGACGAGCTCGCCGAGGCGGGCCGGCAGCACGTTGTTGGCGAGGTAGCCGATGAGCAGGTAGCCCAGCGATCGCGCGGTAGCGGGACCGGCGTGGATCGGCGCGAGGAGGCGCTGCCAGCGGAAGCGCCCGGAGGATGACGTCGGCGACCACGAAGCCGCGAGCATGAGCGGCGAGCCAGGCCGGGTCCGCCGTGCGCAGGACGTCGGCGCGTCCGCGAGGTCGACCCCGCGAGGACGAACGCACGAGCGCGATCGACCGAGATGACGATCCCGACGAGCGGCGCGGAGGCGTCCCGCCCCGGCTCATCGCGCACCCGCTCAGCGGAGCCGGCCGCCGGGCCGTCAGCTTCGGCGACCGGCGGACCCGCAGCCGGTGGAGGAGGTAGCGCAGGACGACCCGCAGCGTCGACAGCCCGTACACGACGCTGCGCCTGAAGCCGACCGAGCTCGCCTCCTCGAAGTAGCGCGTCGGCACGCCGATCTCGCCGATCCGGTCGCCCATCCCGGCCGCCACGACCTGGGCGATCAGCTCCTGGTCGAACACGAAGTCGTCGCTGTTGAGGCGGTACGGGATCGTCTCGAGCAGCCCGCGGCTGTAGGCCCGCAGGCCGGTGTGGTACTCGGACAGGCGCAGCCCGAAGGCGAGGTTCTCGACGATCGTCAGGAACCGGTTGCTGACGTACTTCCAGCGCGGGCATGCCGCCGGCCAGCGGGTCGCCCAGGAACCGGCTGCCGAGCATCAGGTCGCGCTCGCCGCTCGAGGATCGGCTCGATGAGCGCCGGGATGCGCGTCGCGTCGTACTGGTAGTCGGGGTGGAGCATCACGACGACGTCGGCGCCGGCCTCGAGCGCCGCGTCGTAGCAGGTCTTCTGGTTCCCGCCGTAGCCCAGGTTCTGGTGGTGGATGATGACGTCGAGGCCGAGCTGGCGGGCGATGTCGACGGTCTCGTCGCGCGACACGTCGTCGACGAGGATGATCCGGTCGACGATGTCGTGCGGGATGTCGGCGTAGGTCCGCTCGAGGGTCTGGGCCGCGTTGTAGGCCGGCATGACGATGACGACGCGCGGAGCGGACGGCGGCCGCGGCGGGCGACGTCCGGCGGATGGCGTGGTCGACGGCGCGGTCGGCTCGGGCATCCGCTCGGGCGTCTGGGGCGAACTCACGGCGGAAGCGTAACGCCCCCGCGCCGTGCCGTTCGAGCGGCACCTGTGCGACGATGACCTCGAGCCCAGCACGGAGAGACGCGATGTTCGAGCGACTGTTCGGGACCAGCGAGCAGGACGCGGCCGTCGCCGACCGGATCCCGCCCGGCCAGTACCGGACGAGAAGTTCCCGGTCCTGCACTACGGCTCGGTCCCGAACACGGACCTCGCGACGTGGGACTTCAAGGTCTACGGCGAGGTCGACACGCCGTTCACGCCTCACCTGGGACGCAGTTCAAGGCGCTGCCGCGCAAGACCGTCAACACGGACATCCACTGCGTGACCCGCTGGACGAAGCTCGACACGACGTGGGAAGGCGTGCCGATCCAGGAGATCCTCGCCTGGCCGGCGTCCGCAAGTCGCGCGACGCACGTGCTGGCCCACTCCGAGCAGGGCTACACGGCGAACCTGCCGCTCACGGTGCTCGATGACGACGACGTCCTGCTGGCCGACACGTTCGGCGGCGAGCCGCTCGAGCTCGAGCACGGCTACCCGCTGCGGCTCCTCGTCCCGAAGCGCTACTTCTGGAAGAGCGCGAAGTGGATCCGCGGCCTCGAGTTCCTCGACCACGACATCCTCGGCTTCTGGGAGCGCTACGGCTACAACAACGACGCCGATCCCTGGAAGGAAGAGCGCTACAGCGAGTAGCGCGGGCGGTTGAGCCGGCGCGCCAGGTTCGGAGCGCCTCTGTCGAGGGCGCGGTCAGCGGGTCGCGAGGAACGCCAGCACGCGCTCGTTCAGCAGGGCCGCGGCGGCCGCGTCGTACGACGACAGGCTCTCGTCCGCGAACAGGTGCTGGTTGCCCGGGTAGAGGAACAGCTCCGCGGGCGCTCCCGAGGCGACGAGAGCCCGAGCAGCCTCGATGTCGCCCTCGTCCACGAACCAGGGATCCTTGTCCATCGAGTGGATCTGCACCGGGACGTCGGCCGGCCACGAGTCCCCGAACTCCGACACCGGAAGGCACGAGTGGAAGAGCAGCGCGCCCCGGGCGCCGGCACGGGTCTGGGCGAGCTTCTGGGCCGGCATGACGCCCAGCGAGAACCCGGCGTAGACGAGACCGTCGGGCAGGCCGTCCGCGGCCTTCACGCCCGCTTCGAGGAGGTTGCCGAACCCGATCTTGCCGGCGTTGGCCACGCCGTCATCGAGATCGTCGAACGTCTGACCGTCGTAGAGGTCCGGCGTGTGAACGGTGTGCCCGGCCGCGCGCAGGCGGTCGGCGAAGGCGCGCACGCCCGTTGTCAGGCCCTGGGCGTGGTGGAAGAGCAGGACTTCGGCCATGGTGTCCCCATCGTGCGTGGACTCGCGAGGGCCGGCGAGCCATCCGGCGCGATCGGTCCAAGTCTAGTCAGTTGCGGCGGATCGCCAGCATCCGGGGGTCGGCGGACCAGACGCGCAGCCGCCGGGCGAGGAGCGGCAACTCCCGGTCGAGCAGGTGGCCGAGGTCGATGAGCCGTGCCTCGGTCGTCTTCGCCTCGAGGAGTGCCTGCCGGCGCGGCAGCTCGACCTGGATGATCCCGCTCAGCAGGTAGGAGAGCGCGGTCGGGTCCTCGGGGATGACGGGCTCACGGGTGGCGCCCGGCGGCCCGTCACCGCTCCCGGCCTCGTCCGAGGGGACCTCGCGGACCTCGACCTCGACCTGGACGTCCATCCCGGTCGAGTCCTCGCCGTCGGCCGGGCGGAGCAGGCGCAGGTATTCCACGAACCGTTCACTCAGGCGGTCGGCCATCGCGCGCGCCCGCTCCGGGTCGTCGACGGATCTCGGGGAGCGGCTGGACCTTCGCGACGAGGTACGACTCGCGACCCACCGCGACCGAGTCGATCGAGAAGCGCGTGGTACCCACCGTCACGAGGTCGTAGCGCCCGTCCTCGTACTCGTTGGCTTCGCGGATCTCGGCCAGCGTCCCGACCGTGGCGAGGTCGGGGATAGTCGGACCGACCTCCCGGCCTTCGCGGATGAGAACGACGCCGAACGGCGCGTCGTTGGCCAGGCAGTGGCGCCACCATCTCGCGATAGCGCGGCTCGAAGATGTGGAGGGGAAGGACGACCCCGGGGCACAGGACCGCGTGGAGCGGGAAGAGCGGCAGGTCCATCCAGTTCGCAGTCTACGTCGGCCAATCAGAAGGCCGTCGGTGGCGAGACCGACGGCCTGATCTGGTACGAGCGGCCCGTGGGCCGCGCTCGGGCCTAGTGCGAGCAGCCCTTGGCGCTGCCGGCATCGTCGGCTGTGCGGAAGCTCGAACCGCAGCCGCACGCGGCGACCGCGTTCGGGTTGTTCACGGTGAAGCCGGCGCCCATGAGCGTATCGACGTAGTCGATCTCGCTGCCGCGGAGGAGGTCGATGCTCTTGCCGTCGACGTAGACCTTCACGCCGTTCGCCTCGAGCGTGCGGTCCTCTTCGGTCGGGCTGTCCTCGATCATCATCCCGTAGCGGAATCCCGAGCACCCGCCCGAGTACACGTAGACGCGCAGCCCGACGGCCGGGTTCGTCTCTTCTGCCGTGAGCTCGCGGAGCTTCAGTGCGGCGGCGTCGGTCAGGCTGACGGTCAGCGGCTGGACAGTCGGCTGAGTGGTCGGCTGGACTTCGAGCATCGTGTGTGCATCCTCCTCGGGAGGCCAGTGATCGGAGGCGGGCGATCCGGTTCGTCCGTGAGGCTACCCGGAGCTCGGGCTCGCCGTCGATGGGCCAATCGTACGCACGACAAGGAGTTTCGGCAAGCACGGGCTCCGAAACTCCCAGCTCACGCCGCGAGTGGGCCTCAGCCGTCGATGCGCTCGACGACCGTGGCGATCCCCTGGCCGACCCCGATGCACATGGTCGCGAGGCCCCAGCGGCCGCCCGTCCGGCGCAGCTCGTGCACGAGCATCGTGATCAGCCGGCCGCCGCTCATCCCGAGGGGATGGCCGAGCGCGATCGCGCCGCCGTTGACGTTCACCTTGGCAGGGTCCAGGCCCGAGCTCGTCGATGCAGACGAGCGACTGCGAGGCGAAGGCCTCGTTGAGCTCGACCAGGTCGAGGTCGGCCGCCGTGATGCCGGCCCGGGCGAGGGCCTTGCGCGTGGCCGGGACGGGGCCGATGCCCATGACCGCCGGATCGACGCCGGCCACGGCCGTGGAAACGATGCGGGCCATGGGCCGCAAGCCCAGCTCCCCGGCGACGTGAGCCTCCGCGAGCAGCACGCGCCGACGCGCCGTCGTTGATGCCCGGAGCGTTGCCGGCCGTGACCGATCCCCCGTCCCGGAAGGCCGGCCGAAGCCGGGCCAGCGCCTCCGCGGACGTATCGGCGCGGGGATGCTCGTCGCGCGAGACGACGATCGGGTCGCCCTTCTTCTGGGGCACCTCGACGGGAACGATCTGTTCCGCGAACCGGCCCGCCTCGATCGCCGCGACCGCCCGTCGCTGTGACTCGAGCGCGAAGGCGTCCTGCTGCTCGCGCCCGACCGTCCATCGTTCGGCGACGTTCTCGGCGGTCTCGCCCATCGAATACGGGTAGTGGGCCTCCGCCAGCTTCGGATTGACGAAGCGCCAGCCCAGCGTCGTGTCGTGCATCTCGCGCGGGCCACGGTCCCAGGCCGCTTCGGCCTTGGCCATCACGTACGGAGCGCGGGTCATCGACTCGACGCCGCCGCCGATGAACACGTCGCCGTCGCCGACCTGGATGGCGTGGGCCGCCGAGTTGATCGCCTGGAGCCCGCTGCCGCACAGCCGGTTCACGGTCAGCCCGCCGACCTCGACCGGCAGCCCGGCGAGCAGCACCGCCATCCGCGCGACGTCCCGGTTGTCCTCGCCCGCCTGGTTGGCGCAGCCGAGGATGACGTCCTCGATGCGCGCGGCATCGATGCCCGAGCGATCGACCACCGCCCGCAGCACGAGCGCGGCGAGGTCGTCGGGCCGGACGGACGCCAGCGCGCCGCCGTACCGGCCGATGGGGGTCCGGACCGCCTCGATGATCCACGGATCGCGCAGCGGCCGGTCGAGCTCTCTGGTCACGTGGCGATCGTACCAGCGGGAACGCCGACGACCCCGGCCCAGGCCGGGGTCGTCGATCGAAACGCGTTATCGAGGACTACGGAAGGAGCGCGAGCCCGACCGCTGCCTCCTCGTCCGAGCTGGCGTCGACGGTGTAGACGATGTCGCCCTTGAAGTAGGCGTAATCGCCATCGCTCGTCTTGAGCACGTTCTTGCCCGCGATGTTGGCCGCCGTGGTGGTGTTGCCGTCGCTGGTCTGCAGCTGGGTGTACAGGTTCTGCATCCCAGCCTCGTCGAGGCCCTTGACCTGGAACGCTTCGATGTCCGGGCAGTTGCCGCCGCTCGCCGTTGCGAACGAGACATCCGCCGCCGTCTTGCCGGTCACCCCGAGGAACTGGCCATAGAAGGCCGGGATCTGGGCGGCGTAGGCGCCGAAGCTGGCGCCGCCCATGCTGAACTTGATCGACGCAGCGCCGCACATCTGGGCCGGCAAGGCCGCCTCGAGCTCGGGCGCCCCGTGGAGCAGGTTGCCGAGGCCGAGCGATCCGAAGAGCCCGCCCGATCCGAACAGCCCGCCGAGTGGGTCGGTCGTTCCGCCCGCGGGCGTCGCGCCGCCGGGCGGTGGGGTCGCAACACCGCCCGGGACCACCGGAGCAGGTGTGGCCGTGCTGCCGCAGGCCACGATCACCACCACAAGGGCGAGCGCGGCCACGATGGATCCGACGACTGGGCGGGCATTCCGCGTCATGGTTCCTCCTCGATCGATATGACGAATTCGGTTTGGGACATCCTCATGCGGCGGGATCCGCCCGCCGGCCCCCGTGGGCGCTCAATGCTAGCGGATGGCCTCGAGAAGGCGCGGCGCCGGTTCGAAGGCCGGCCCGTACGACGCGGCCAGCCGGGTGAGCGCGGACGCGACCGAGGCCGGTCCGCCCAGCCGGGTCGCGCGCTCGAACGGGCCGAGCGGATGGCCTGCGCCGAGCTTGAGCGCCGTGTCGATGTCGGCCTCGGAGGCCACGCCGTCGCCGAGCGCCCGATAGGCCTCGTTGACGATGCCGTGGAGGATGCGCTCGGTGACGCTGCCCATGCCGAAGTCGGGCAGGTCGCCACCGGGCAGGCCGGCCACGAGATCGGCCTTCTTGCCCATCTCGTCGTAGTGGTAGAAGCCCGAACCGGTCTTGCGGCCGAGCGTGCCCTCGGCGACCAGGCGCTCCAGCGTCGGCGGGGGCAGGAAGCGCGGTGCGTTGCCGAAGCCCTCGTAGATGGCCCGGGTCGAGGCGAGGTTGATGTCGAGCCCGATGAGGTCCATCAGCTCGAACGGGCCCATCGGGAAGCCGATGGCCTTGATCGCCTGGTCGATCCCGCGACGCGGTGGTCAGGCCCTCCTCGATCATCCGGAGCGCCTCGAGCGTGAAGGGCCGATTGATCCGGTTGACGATGAAGCCCGGGTGTCGGTGCTCCGGACCGGGGTCTTGCCCCAACCCGTGACGACCTTCGAGACGGCGGCGACGGTGCCCGGGTCCGTGCTGGGGGTGGCCACGACTTCGACCAGGGCCATCGCGGGAACGGGGTTGAAGAAGTGAAGCCCGACGACGCGGGCCGGGTTCTCGACGAGGGTGCCGATGGCGGCCACCGACAGCGCGCTCGTGTTCGTGGCCAGGATCGCGTTCGGTGAGGCGGCGCCGAGGGCGCGGAAGACCTGCTGCTTCGCGGTGAGGTCCTCGGCGACGGCTTCGATGGCGAGGGCAGCGCCGTCCATGGCGGCCGCGGGGTCCGCCGCGACGGTCAGGCGGGCCAGGACGCCGTTGACGGCGGCAGCGAGCTGGTCACCCGCGAGACCCTTCTTGGCGGCCATGCCCGCGACCGACTGACCGATCTGCTGGCGCGCCCGTTCGAGGGCGGCCGGGTCGGTGTCCACGAGGCGCACCGGGTGGCCGTTAGGACGGCGATCTGGGCGAGGCCGGTGCCCATCGTGCCCGCCCCGATGATCGCCACCGCGAATGGGGGCGGCTTGGGGGGCGGCGCCGGTGCGGCCGGAGGTGCCTCGGGGGCCGGTGGGGGTGCGGCCGGAGCCGGTGGTGGCGCGGCCGCAGCCGGAGCGGCGGCGGGTGGTGGCGGCGCGGCCGGCGGTGGCGCGGCCTGCGGTGGCGCGGCCGCCGCGGGCGGGGCTTCGGGCGGCGCGGCAGGAGGGGGCGGTGGGGCCGCTGGTGCCGGCGCTGCCTGGGGCGGAGCGGCGGCTGCGGGCGGCGGGGCCGGTGCGGCCTGTGGTGGCGCGGCCTGCGGTGCGCGGCCGGAGCTGCGGCGCGCCTGCGGCCTGTGGTGGCGCTGCAGCGGGCGGTGGGCCGGCCGGAGCTCCGGGCTTCGGCGGCGGAGGAGGCGTGGCAGGCCACTCGAA
The DNA here is from genome assembly GCA_963849405.1 of uncultured Chloroflexia bacterium. Classification (GTDB taxonomy): domain Bacteria; phylum Chloroflexota; class Limnocylindria; order Limnocylindrales; family CSP1-4; genus C-114. The sequence goes on along the minus strand of CAWKHG010000003.1, from coordinate 127,246 downwards.
GCCGGCCGGCCAGCGCGGATCGGCAGGAGGCGCCGTCGGCGGAGGACCTGCGGGCGCGGGCGGCGGGCCGGCGGGCGCCGCCTGAGGCGGGCCGGGCGCGGCGGCCTGTGGCGGCGGGCCAGCGGGGGCCGCAGCCGGCGGCGGAGCGGGCGGTGGACCTGCCTGCGCGGGCGGCGCGGCGGGCGGAGCCGCCGGCGGCGGAGCCGCGGGAGATGGAGCCGCGGCCGGGGCGCTGCCTGAGCGGCAGGCGGAGCGGCTGCGGCCGCCGGCGGAGCGCTGCGGCGCCGGCGGGCCGGGCGGGCGGGGCCGCGGCGGCGGGCGGTGGTCCTGCCGGGGCTCCCGGCCTCGGTGGCGGAGGAGGCGTCACCGGCCATTCGATACCGGCCGGCCAGCGCGGGTCGCTGGGAGCCTCGTTCGGCGGCGGACCCGGCGGCGGACCCTGGGGGGCGCGGCCGCAGGCGGCGCGGCTCCCGCCGGTGGTGCAGGCGGCGGCGCGGCCGGCTGAGTCGGCGCGGCGGGTGGGGTCGGTGGTGTCGGCGGAGTTCCGGTCTTCTCGTCGGCCATCGTCACACCACCTTGAAGCCTTCGAAGGGTTGGCGGCAGTCCAGGCAGTAGCGGATCGACCGGCAAGCGTCGGGCCGAACACGTTGTCGAGCCGCGTCCGGCGCGAGCCGCACGTGGGGCATGCGACGGCGACGTCCAACGGCACGATCGGGGAGCTGCGCACGGGACGGACCGCCCGGCGTCGGCGGCGCGAACCCGCCGGCGATCAGCCCGAGCCGGCCTCGATCCGTGATCCGCTCGGTCGTCCAGGGCTCCGCGAAGCTGAACGCGACGTCGACCCGCGGCCGGACGCCGGCGAGCCGGTCCTCGACCGCTCCGCGGATGACCTCGAGGGCCGGGCAGCCGACGAATGTCGGCAGCAGCTCGACCGACACCGCTCTCGTCGCTCAGGTCGACGGAGCGCACGACCCCGAGGTCGACGATCGAGATCGTCGGGATCTCCGGATCGGGGATCTCACCGAGCGCGGCCCATACGCCGTCGGAGTCCATGAGCGTGGGTGCCGGGGCAGCCTGCATGGCGCCATCCTACCCGCCCCGACCGGCGGGCCGTCTCGGGCCGGAGGCTCACCAGGTGGCGGCGGGGTCGAGCTTCCGGACCGAGGTGATCTCGGTCCACAGCCAGTCGAAGTCGGCCGAGTGGTCGAGCCGGCTGCGCGCCCGCGACTCGATCGTGGACGGCCGCGGCCCGGCCAGTCCGAGCTCCGTGGCGACGGCCTCGGCCTGGGCGATCCAGCGCGCGCCGAGCTCGTCCATCGCGACCGGCAGGATCCCGGATGCGACGAGTGCCGCCTCCCCGGGGAGCGGCGCGAAGACCCCCGCGCCGTCGTCCACGAGCGTCGACCAGGCCCGTTCCAGGTGTCCACGCGCGACCGCGTCGCCGCCCGCCAGCCGGCGCAGCCACGAGTCGGCGTGCATCACGTGGTATCGCTCCTCGCGCCGGACCTTGGCCACCAGCTCGGCCAGCGGGAGGTACGACGACGACGCCAGTGCCTCGAGCCGGACCGCGTCGGCCGTGTCGTAGAGCCAGCGCCGGGCGATCGAGAACGCCCAGTCGGTCGCGCGGATGGTCGACGATCCGGGCGTGCCGGAACGCGTCCGGCCGGACGGTCGTACGCGATCGCGTCGGGGTCGCGGCCCGTCAGCTCGCCGAGCAGCGTGTAGAAGGCCCGCGCATGACCGAGCTCGTCCGTGGCGAGCGATGTCATCGCCACGTCCTCCTCGAGCATCGGCGCGATGCCCGGTCCACTCGCTGTCCCAGTAGCCGATGACGAGCTCGTCGTCGGCCAGCGCGAGCAGGAGCGCCTCGAGCCCCTCGCGTCGCCGGCGCCGGGAGCCCGTCCGCCGTCATCCCTCGCGCGCCTTCGGCTTGGCCTGGCCCGTGCGCGCCCGCGCCGCGGCGAGCTTGTCGCGCATCACGTAGCCGCCCGGCTTCTTGTACGACCGGTCGAGCGGCGGCTGGAGCAGGTCCATGTCGTGGAGGTCGCCGATGTCGGCCCGCCGGACGACCCACAGGCGCTCGCTCTCCTGGCGCCGGCCGTACATCTCGCGGGCGTAGTGGCGGGCCAGCTCGGCGTCGGGCGCCATTACCGATCCGCCGTGGACCATCGGGTCGCCCGGGCGTTCGCGCCGGAAGACCTCCCAGGGCTCGAGCCGGTGTTCCTCGGTCGTCGGATCCGCGGGGTCGTCCGGCGTCGGCATCCGGCGCCGATGTCAGGCCGCGGCGCCGGGCGCCGCGAGGATCGTCTCGCGGACCCAGGCCGTGGCGGCCCAGTTGAGACGCCGGAAGTCGAGTCGTTCCTGGGACTTCGGACCGTGGTTGGTCACGACCGTCCGCAGCTCGTCCCAGTCGGGCTCGGTGTAGTGCCAGCTCGCGTCCGTGGCGCTGTAGGTGAGCGCCGGGTCGGGGATCGTGAGCCCGAGCTCGAGCAGTCGGGGCACGTAGATCGTCAGGAACTCCTGGCGGAGCTCCTCGGAGGTCTTGGCCTTGACCCGCCAGTAGATGTCGCGGTCCTTCTCGCGCGGCGTGCGCGGGCCGTGCATCTGCATCAGCGGACCCCACCAGCGATCGAGCGCCTCCTGGATCATGTCGCGCTGCTTCGCGGTCCCGTTGACCATGGTCACGACCACGTCGCGGCCGTGCATGATGTGGACCGACTCCTCCCAGCAGATCTTGCGCATCGTGCGCGCGTACGGGGCGTAGCTCGAGTCCCGCAGCGCCTGCTGGGCGACGATCGCCGCGGCGTCCACGAGCCACGCGATGATCCCGATGTCGGCCCACGTCTTCGTCGGGTAGTGGAAGACGTTGTGGAACTTCGTCTTGCCGTCGAGCAGGTCCTGGACCATCTGCTCGCGCGGCTTGCCCAGATCCTCGGCGACGCGATACAGCAGCTGGGCGTGGCCGACTTCGTCCTGGACCTTGGAGGTGAGCGCGAGCTTCCGCCGCAGGGTCGGCGCGCGCAGGATCCACTCGCGCTCGGGGAGCACGCCCATCAGCTCGCTGTTCGCGTGCATCTCGACGAAGCGCAGGACGCCGGTCCGGTACTCGTCGGGCATCCAGTCGGTCGCCTCGACCTTGCCCCCGCCGTGCACGTGGGCCTCGAACCGGGCGAACCGCTCGTCGTCCGACATCCCGGGCTGGAACTCCAGGCGTTCGGAGGAGCGCTCCGCGGGCGGCAGGACGGGGTCGAGCGACAGCGGGTCGGTCATGGCCTGACGCTACGCGGCCCCGGGCAGTGCGTCAACCGTCGCCGGCCGCACGCGAGGCAAGCGAGGCCCGCTACTCCCCGGTGAACCGCGGCGGACGCTTAGCGCGGAACGCCGCGAGGCCCTCGGCGTGGTCGGCCGAGCGGCCGGCGATGCCCTGGAGGAACGCCTCGTTGTTCAGTGCCTCCTCGAGCGTGGCTGACTCGGCGTAGGCCAAGGCCCGCTTCGCCAGGGCCATCGCGCGCGGCGACCCGGCGGCCAGGCGCGCGGCGAGGGCCCCGGCCTCGGCCATGAGCGCGTCCCCGGCCACCACCCGGCTCACGATGCCGAGTCGCTCGGCGTCGGCCGCCGTGAGCGAATCGCCGGCCAGTGCCAGCTCGGCGGCCCGGGCGCTCCCGACGAGGCGGGGCAGGAACCAGCTCGTGCCGCTGTCCGGCACGAGCCCGATGCGCCCGAAGGCGAGCACGAACGAGGCGCCCTCGGCCGCGATCCGGAGGTCACAGGCCAGGGCGAGGGAGCAGCCCGCGCCGGCCGCCACGCCATTGATCGCCCCGATGACGGGCTTCGAGAGCCGGCGGAGGGCGAGGATGATCGGGTTGTACCGGTCGCGGACCTCGTCCTCCAGGGTCGGGAAGTCGCCCCCGAACGGCTCGTTGAGATCCTGGCCCGCGCAGAATGCCCGGCCGTCGCCCGTGAGGATGACCGCCCGGACCTCGGGGTCCCGATCGACCTGGCGGAGGGCCGCCAGGAGCTCGGTCTTCATCGGCCGGTCGAGCGCGTTGAGCGCCTCCGGACGCGACACGTGATCGTCGCGACCCGTTCGGCGACGTCGACCCGGACGAACTTCGGGCCTTCTGCCATCAGCCCGTCGGTTCGGTCATCCCGCGAAGTCGACGAGCTGGCCGTCGACGAGCTCGAACACCCGCCGGTCGATCGGCTCGTCGGCCCCGCCGGACTGCTCCAGGACGAACTCCGCGAAGAGCGCCGCGAAGGCCGTGTCGTCCGGCCGCAGGGTCCCCGCGACGAGCAGGTGCCGCTCGGGCAGGCCGACGAGGACTCGGCCGGTCGCCCCGAGCTCCTTCACGAGATGCTCGCGCACCTCGGGCAGCAGGATCCGGGCCGCGTCGCTGCCCTCGCCCGTGTCCGACGAGAGGAGCCGCCGGTCACCCGAGACCTCATCGGTCCACGGGGCGCTCGCGGACCACTGCCGCAGGTTGGCGATCGCGGCGTCCTGGACCGCATCGATGGCGACCCCCCACGACGCCAGGTGATCGCCGTTGACGACCACGTCGAAGCCGGTCGCGGCCATCGTGTAGACCACGGGCAGCCCGCACGGTCCCTCGTCGAGGAGCGGCTGGGCGTGCGAGGCCGGCCCTTCGGCAGCGCCGCCGTGGAGCGTGGAGATGGGCCGTCCCTGCGTCCCGACCGGGCGGAGAGCGGGCACGATGATCGCCCTGGCCGCGCTGAAATCGTGCTCGGGCGCGTCGGCGGCCAGGGCGGCCGGCTGGCCCGGCCCCGGTCGGTGCCCGCTGACGGGCGCATCGGCGGCGATCGGCTCGAGGATCGACGGCGCAGCGTCCCGCAACGCACCGGCCTGATCCTCATCAAAAGTGCGCCCGTAGTCGGCGCCCTCGGAGCTCCGCGGCGGTCGCGCGCCCGGGTCGCCGAGCCCTCTGCCTTCGTCGTCCATGCCCTGCCCTGCCCTCCATGCCGGATCCACCGGCCTGCCCGGTTCTCAACCGGGCGCTTCTCAGCCTAACGGCCGGTCCACCGTGGCGCGCGCTTTTCGATGAATGCCGCCATGCCCTCGCGCTGGTCTTCCGAGCCGAAGAGGCCGAAGAACAGGTGGCGCTCCGACTCGAGACCGGCCGTCAGGCTCCCCTCGAAGGCCGCCCGCACCGACTCCTTGGCGGCGATCACGGCGAGCGGCGGCATAGCCGCGACCCGAGCGCCGAGCGCGAGCGCAGCGGCGACCGTGGCCTCGGCCGGCACGACGCTCGTCACGAGACCGAGCGCATCGGCCTCCCGGGCATCGATGGAGCGGCCCGTCAGGATCAGCTCCATGGCCTTGGCCTTGCCGATCGCCCGGGTCAGGCGCTGCGTGCCGCCCGCGCCGGGGATGACCCCGATCTTGATCTCCGGCTGGCCGAACTGGGCGTCGTCCCCGGCGACGATCATGTCGCAGGTCATCGCCAGCTCGCAGCCGCCACCCAGGGCGTAGCCGCGGACGGCCGCGATGAGCGGCTTGCGGAAGCCGCGGATGCGGTCCCAGACGTCGAACGTGCCGCCTCCGGCGAGGCTCTCCGGGGTCTGGTCGATGAGCTCCTTGATGTCGGCGCCGGCCGCGAACGCGCGCTCACCCGCTCCGGTGATCACGACGCAGCGGCAGTCCGGGTCGGTGTCGAGGCGCTCGAGGGCCGTAGCCAGGCGCTGGAGGAGCGCGTCGTTGAGCGCGTTGAGCTGGGCCGGCCGATCCAGCGTCAGCAGGGCGACATGCCGGGCGGGGTCATCGGCGGCGGCTGGGCGTCCGTCCGTCGTTGGGGCCGGGAACGCGACGCGCAGGACGTCCGGCTCGCGGGCGTCGGGACGCGGCGCGGCGGTGGCGGCTGGCGCGTCGGTCACTGATCCCTCGCGTACGTCGGACCACCGGCGTGGTCGGTCACAGTATCCATGGCCCGGGAAGGGCGCCGCGCCCGCCTCAGCGTTTCGCCGTTCGGTAGAAGGCCGTCATCGCCTCGTTGAAGAGGGCCGGCCGACGGGCCATGATCTCGTGCCCGCAGTCCGGCGCGACGAACAGCTGGGCGTCGGGCAGCTGGCGCTTCATCCCCCACACGTGGTCGACCGGGGCGAACGGGTCGCGGTCGCCCACGCAGAGCAGTGTCGGCACCTCGATCTGGCGCATGTCGCGCGGCGTGAGCAGGGGATGCACGACCACGTCCGCCGCGATCGCCGGGAGGAGCCGCCGCCACGCGTCGACGCCCTGACCGGCGTCGTGCCGCCGGGCGAGCGTGGCCTTCCAGGCGGGATCGGCGTCCGCCCGGGCGGGATCCATGAGCCGCCGGGCGACGCTGGCGCGAGGCTCGCGCTGGGTCGTGATCGAGGCGACGAGCAGCGTCCGCAGCCGCTCGGGATGTCGGGCCGCGTAGGTGATCGCGGTCATCGCGCCCATCGAGAAGCCGGCGAGGTGGAAGCGTTCGAGCCCGAGCGTGGCCGCGAACGCCTCGAGGTCGTCCACGAGCTGGCCGTGGGTCCAGCCGTCGGCCACGTCCCAGCGCGTGCGGCCGTGACCCCGGGCATCGGGCAGGTACGTGCGGAACGTCTTGCCGAGGATCGGCCGCTGGGCCGCCCAGTCGTCCGCCCCGATCGACGTCGCGCCATGGAGCAGGACGAGGACCGGCGTCGAGTCGTCGGCGCCTTCGGGCGCATCGATGTCGTAGCCGATATCGATCCCGTTGGCGCGGATGGTCGGCATCGCGCCGCGGAGCTAGGGCCGGCCCTGGGGCGCGACCGCCCGGGCCTTCTCGACGCGCAGGTAGCGGCGTCGGAAGTAGAGCAGCGGGCTCGGGTGGTCGTCGGCGCTGGCGAGCGCATCGACGTGCCCGATGAACAGGTCGTGGTCGCCGACCGAGACGGTCTGGACGATCGTGCACTCGAGGGTGGCGATCGACCCGTCGATGAGCGGCAGGCCAGTCTCACCCGGTCGCCACGTCGCGCCGCAGAACACGTCCCGACCCGGCGGGAGATCCGCGCCGGCGAAGCAGTCCGAGAGGTGCTGCTGGTCCTCGCCGAGGACGTTGACGGCATAGCGGCCGGACGCCCGGACCGCCGGGACGATGTGCCGGCGCCGGTCGAGGGCGACCATGACGAGGGGCGGGTCCAGGCTGACCGAGCTCGAGGGCGTTGACGGTGATCCCGTCGGCCCTGTCGCCGTCGAACACGGTCACGACGGTCACCCCGGTCGCGAAGTGCCCCATCACGAGCCGGAACGTGTCCGAGCTGAACTCCATCGGCGCAGTGTAGGAGAGGTCCCCCGAACGTGGGGCGCACGTTCCTTGGCGATCTGCACGGCATGTAAGTCCTTGCACGGGGTGCAAGCAACGGCGCCCGTTCGTTTGCACCCGATGCAGGAACGGCGCAGATGAGCCCATCCTTCCACCCGGTGCATCCGGGACCGTGTCGGGCGTGCGGGAGGCCGTTGTTGTCACCCGGTGCAAATCGGGCGGGAACGAACGCGACGCCGCCACGGCCCCCACTGCGGCCCGGCGGCCCGGCCCGGCCGCCTACAATCCTGCGTATGACCGAACGGATCGAGCGCGACTCGATGGGCGAGATGGCCGTCCCCGCCGACGCCCTGTACGGCGCCTCCACCCAGCGGGCCGTCCTCAACTTCCCGATCAGCGGCCAGCGCATGCCTCGCGGGTTCATCCGGGCCCTGGCCCTCATCAAGCAGGCGGCCGCCGAGACGAACGCCGAGCTTGGCGTGCTCCCGCCGGACATCGCCGCCGCGATCGTGGCGGCCGCCGACGAGGTCGCCGAAGGCCGGCACGACGCCCACTTCCCGATCGACGTCTACCAGACCGGTTCGGGCACCTCGACGAACATGAACGCCAACGAGGTCATCGCCCACCTCGCGAGCTCCAAGCTCGGCCAGCCGGTCCACCAGAACGACCACGTGAACGCCGGCCAATCCTCGAACGACAACATCCCAACGGCGCTCCAGCTCGCGGCCGCGATCGCCATCGACGAGGAGCTCCTCCCGGCCCTCCAGGCGCTCCACGACGCGCTGGCCGCCAAGGGGACCGAGTTCCACGGGGTCGTCAAGACCGGCCGCACCCACCTCCAGGATGCGACGCCGATCCGGCTCGGCCAGGAGTTCGAGGGCTACGCGGGCCAGGTGGCCGAGGGCATCCGCCGGGCGCGGGCGGCGCAGGCCGAGCTGCTCGCCGTGCCGCTCGGCGGCACCGCGGTCGGGACCGGGATCAACACCCACCCCGAATACGCGGCCCGGACGACGGCTCGTCTCTCGGAGCTCACCGGGCTCGCGGTCCGGGAGACCGACAACCACTTCCACGCCCAGGCGACGATCGACGCCGTCATCGCCGCCCACGGCGCCCTGCGCACGATCGCGCTCAGCCTGTGGAAGATCGCCAGCGACATCCGGCTGATGGGCACGGGCCCGCGAGCCGGCCTGGGCGAGCTGGCCCTGCCGGAGACCCAGCCCGGCTCCTCGATCATGCCCGGCAAGGTGAACCCGGTGATCGTCGAGAGCCTCACGATGGTCGTCGCCCGGGTCGTCGGCAACGACGCCACGATCGCGTTCAGCCAGACCGGCAGCCTCCTCGAGCTCAACGTGATGCTGCCCGTCACGGCCCTGGCCATCCTCGAGTCGATCGGGTTGCTGGCCGCGTCGGCCCGCAACTTCGCCGAGCGCTGTGTGGCGGGCCTTCAGGCCACGGAGCGGGGACCGCAGCTCGTCGAGCAGGGCCTGATGCTCGCCACGGCGCTCGCGCCGGTGATCGGGTACGACGCCGCGGCCGCGCTCGCCAAGGAGGCACTCAAGAGCGGTCGGACGATCCGCGACCTGGCCCGCGAGCGAGGGATCGCGCCGGATGAGCTGGACCGCCTGCTGGACCCGGCGAGGATGACGGCGCCCGGCTTCGAGGGCGCGGGCGGGGGCGGCTGACTCGCCCGGCTGACTGGCCCGACAGCCGCTCTGCTACGATCGGATCGATGTCCATGGAACCCTGGGATCGTGCTTCGCGCATGCTCGTCCCGGTCGACGGGCTGCGCCGCGCCGAGCTCCTCGTCCTCGCCCCGGGCCTGCCCGATGTCGCCACCCTGTTCACCTTCATGCGCGACGCGGAGCTGCGCTGCCTGACCCTGCGGATGCGCGTCGAGGAGACGAACGTCGGCATCGGCGGTGATCGGCGCACCGTCCACGAGGTGAGCCTGCGCCACCCGGGCCAGGCGAAGGTCGTCTCGACCGATCCGGACGGCCCGATCTCGAGCGACTACGAGGTCTGGATCTCCGACGGCGAGACCGTCCGCACGTATGTCGGCCAGCATCGCCTGGGCACCGAGCGACCGGTCCGCCGCAAGGTCGTCGGCCTCGATGACCCGGACCTGCCGGGTCGGTCCACCGTGTACACGGCGGTGACGCCCCTGTCGATGGAGTCGGTCGTGGAGACGCTCGTCCACCCGGCCGGGTTCGCCCAGAACGTGCTGGCCACCGGGGAGTGCTGGATCGGCGGGACCACGCGCGTCGCCGGCCGTGAGGCGATCGTCCTCGAATGTGACCACCCTCGCACGATCGAGATCGACGCCGACCGTCCCGACCACCACTTCCAGCTCAGCGTGGACCGCGAGACCGGGATCATCGTCCGGCTCGTCGAGACGATCGCCGGTGCCGCCACCCGCTCGGCGGTCGTCACGAACCTGGGCGTCGACGCCGCGCTGCCCCCGTCCACGTTCGAATTCACGTTCCCGACGGGCACGACGCTCATCTACTGACACGAGGGCGAGAGCCCAGGGCCCCGAGACACGACGAAGCCGGTGGGCGGACCCACCGGCTTCGCGGTTCTGGGAGCAAGACGAGGGTCAGATGACCTCGAGGTCCTTCTCGATGGCCGCCAGCTCTTCCGGCGTGCCCTGGACCTTGGGACCCTTGAACCATTTCCTGGCCGAGAGGGCGTACCACAGGGCCACCCCGCCGATGACCACCAGGAACACGATCGGCGTGTAGTTGAACGTGCTGATCGTGATCGGCTGGGCCTGCGGGAGCATGAACAGGATCGCGATGAACACGACCCAGATGGTCCCCACGATGCCGATCGGGCGGCTCCAGCGACCGAGTGTCCAGGGCCCTTCCTGGAACTTCGAACCGGCCCGCAGGCGCAGGAACACCGGCGCGATGTAGGCCACGTACAAGCCGATGACGGCGATGGAGGTCACGGCCGCGTAGGCCGTGTAGCTGTACAGGTACGGCAGGCCGAGGATGAACGCTCCGACCGCCGCGAGCCAGATCGAGTTCGTCGGCGTCCGCGTCCGCTTGTTGATGCGGTGCCAGAAATTCGAGCCGGGGATGGCCCCGTCCCGCGAGAAGGCGTAGATCATCCGCGAGTTCGCAGTGACCGACGACATGCCGCAGTAGAACTGGGCGCCGATCACGAGGAGCAGGACGATGAGCCCGCCCGTCTGGCCGACGGCGTCGATCCAGATCGTGATCGGCGGGCCGGCGTTCGAGAGCGTGCCGTACGAATCGAGTGCGTGCTGGTAGCCGGCGGCGGCGTTGGCGGTCCCGTCGAGCGACGGGAACACGGTGTCGGGCGTGATCCCGATGTTCATCGCCGTCAGGAGGATGAACCCCATGATCACTGAGACGACGACCGAGAAGACGATCCCGCGCGGTGAGGAGGTCGCCGCGTCGTGGGTCTCCTCGGACATGTGCGCGGACGCGTCGTAGCCCGTCAGCGTGTACTGGGCGTTGAGCAGGCCGATGAGCATGACGTAGAGCGGGATCCCGAGGACGATCGGACCGGGCCACTCCGGGTTCGTGCCACCGCTTCCGGTGCCGTTCACGAACGTGGAGAAGACCGTGCCGATGTCGGTCCGGCTGTGCTGGTTGAAGACGACGGTGACCAGGACGATCGCGGCGACGCCGACGACGTGCCACCACACCGACACCTGGTTGAGCAGCGACACCAGCCTGATCCCGAACGTGTTCAGGAGCCCGTGGATGAACAGGACGATGCCGAAGATCGCGATCGTCACGGGCGGGGCGGTCGAGACGCCCCACATGAGGTTCAGGAAGGCGTTGATGAAGAACGCCAGCCCGAAGTCGATGCCGGCGGTGACCGCGACCTGGCCGACGAAGTTGAACCAGCCGACGAACCAGCTCCACGCGGCCGGATTACCGCCGGACTCGGGCGCGAGCTTGGCCGCCCAGTAGTACAGGCCGCCGGCCGTCGGATAGCTCGAGGCGACTTCGGCCATCCCGAGCGCCACGAGCGTGACGAAGAACCCGACGACGAGCCAGCCGATGGTCATGACCGCCGGGCCACCGGTGAACATCGCGAACGCGAACAGCGTGAGGCAGCCTGACAGGATCGAGATGATCGTGAACGAGACCGCGAAATTGGAGAACGTCTTCATTCCCCGACGGAGTTCCTGGGCATACCCCAATCGGTGAAGTTGTTCGACGTCTGACGACGCCATGGGGGTGTTCCTCCACTACGATGCGAGCTGGGCACTTCGCGCGGGATGCGGCACTTTAGAGTCCGTACCTATCCCCGTGTCAATACGAAAGAGCACCCAGAGAAACGAAGCGAAAGCGACGGTGCGGCCGCCGCGCCCGTGAAGGAGGTCCACGGTGGGCGATCGTCTCGCTGGCAAGGTCACGATCGTGACCGGCGCAGGCTCCGGGATCGGGCGGGCCACCGCCATCCGGTTCGCCGAAGAAGGTGCTCGGGTCACCTGCGTCGATATCGGCCGGGAGGCGGTCGAGGCCACGGCGAAGGAGATCGGCGCGTCCGCGTTCGCGGTGGCCGCCGACGTCTCCGATCCGGCCGCCGTCCGGGCTTACACGGACGGCACCGTCGAGCGCTGGGGCGGCCTCCACGCCGTCTTCAACAACGCGGGGATCAACATCCCGGGCGTCTTCCACGAGGTAAGCGACGAGGTCGTCGACCGGACGCTCGCGGTGAACGTCAAGGGCCCGATCTACGGCTGCCGCTATGCGATCCCGCACATGCTCCGGGGCGGCGGCGGCTCGCTCATCAACACGACGTCGGTGAACGGCCTGGTCGCCGAGCCGTTCCTCGCGATCTACGCGACGTCCAAGGGCGCCCTGGTCATGCTCAGCAAGGGGATCGCCCTCGACTACGCCAAGCAGGGCATCCGCTGCAACGCGATCGCGCCGGGCTGGGTCGACACGCCGATCAACTACGCCCACGCGGAGATGCTCGGCGGGCTCAAGGAGGTCTACGCGACGATCGATTCGTTCCAGCCGATCGGCCGGCCGGGCGAGCCACGCGAGATCGCCAACGTCGCGCTCTTCCTGGCCAGCGACGAGTCCTCGTTCGTGACCGGCTCGGTCGTCGTCGCGGATGGCGGGATGACCGCCAAATAACCGCGCATCGGGCCCCGCGTGCTCGTAGCATCGGTGCCCACACCGCCGGTGCGTCCGTCCATGCTGCTGTGAGGGATCCCATGACTGAGCACGGCCACGCCAAGCACTCGCGGCTCGAGGAGCTCGAGGGGATGGTCCGGGACGGGCGGATCGACACGCTCGTCGTGGCCATCACGGACATGCAGGGCCGGCTCATGGGCAAGCGCGTCCAGGGCCAGGCGTTCCTCAACGGGGTCATCGACCACGGCGCCCATTTCTGCACGTACCTCCTGGGCACGGACATGGAGATGAACACGCCCGACGGGTTCGCGCTGATGAACTGGGAGACCGGCTACGGCGACTGGATCGCGAGCCCGGTCTGGGACACGCTGCGCATCCCGCCCTGGCTCGAGAAGACCGCGCTGGTCCTGGGCGACGCGACCGACGAGGAGACCCACGCCGAGATCCCCGTCGCGCCCCGGACGATCCTGAAGCGCCAGGTCGAGCGGGCCAAGGCGGCCGGCTTCGCGATCAAGGCCGGCTCGGAGTTCGAGTACTACGTCCTGAAGGAGTCGTGGGAGGCCTCGAACGCCAAGGGCTGGGGGATCCCCGAGCCGTTCGGCTACTACAACGAGGACTACCACCTGCTCCAGGCGACCAAGGCCGAGCCGCTCCACCGCCTCCTGCGCAACCAGATGACCGCGGCGGGCGTGCCGATCGAGTTCAGCAAGGGCGAGGCCGCGTCGGGCCAGCACGAGGTGAACATCCGCTACGACCACGTCCTCGAATTGGCCGACCGGAGCGTCATCTTCAAGCACGGCGCGAAGGAGATCGCCTACCTCAACGGCTGGGGCATCACGTTCATGGCCAAGCCCGATGCGAGCTGGACGGGCTCGTCCGGTCACCTGCACATGAGCCTGTGGGACGCGAAGACCGACGTGCCGCTCACCCACGACGCCAAGTCCAAGCTGCCGTACGGGATGTCCAAGACGTTCAGCCATTTCGTGGCCGGGATGATGAAGCTGTCGCGCGAGCTGGCGATCTTCATCGCCCCGAATATCAACTCGTACAAGCGCTACGCGTCGCTGTCCTGGGCGCCGGTCAACGTCGTCTGGGGCCGCGACAACCGGACGACCGGCTTCCGGGTCGTCGGCCATGGCGACGGCCTCCACGTCGAGGACCGCTTCCCGGGCGGCGACATGAACGCCTACCTGACGTATGCGGCGATGGTCGGGGCCGGCCTGTACGGGATCGAGCACGAGCTCAAGCTGGAGCCCGAGTTCAAGGGCAACGGCTACATCGCCCAGGGCCATCCGCGCATGCCGCGCGCCCTGTACGAGGCGATCGGGGAGCTCGAGCGGAGCGAGGCTGCGGTCGCGATCTTCGGCCAGGACGTCGTCGACCACTACCTCAACGCCGCGCGCTATGAGCAGCAGGTCTACGACTCGGTCGTCCACGACTGGGACCGCCAGCGCTACCTCGAGCGCAGCTGAGCCAGCGGGCGTCGGACCGTCGGGAACTGAGGCGGCGAGGTCGCGCCCCGGCGCGCCGCGGCCGCCATGCCGCCTCCTCGCCCGCGTAGGATTGACCTCGTTCAGCGACGCGGAGGAGATGGATGCGACTCGACGACAAGGTCTGCGTCATCACCGGGGCCGGCGGCGGCATGGGCCGGGTGGCCTCGAAGATGTTCGCGGCCGAGGGCGCCAAGATCGTCGTCGCCGAGTTCAGCGAGGAGGCCGGCGAAGAGACCGTCCGCCAGGTCGCGAAGGCCGGCGGCACGGCCAGCTTCGTCAAGGTCGACGTCTCGTCCGAGGCCAGCGCCCGGGAGATGATCGAGCACGCGGTCGCCGCCTTCGGGCGGGTCGATGTCCTCTACAACAACGCCGGGATCATGCCCGAGGCCGACCACTCGGTCATCGACACCGACGTCGCCACCTGGGACCAGGTCATGGCCGTCAACGTGCGCGGCGTCTTCCTCGGCTGCAAGTACGCCATCCCGCAGATGGTCGAGCAGGGCTCGGGCTCGATCATCAACATCGCGAGCTTCGTGGCGCTGCTCGGCTGCTCGGTGCCGCAGGACGCCTACACGGCCTCCAAGGGCGCGCTCATCTCGCTGACCCGGAGCCTGGCGGTCCAGTTCGGTCCCAACGGCGTCCGGACGAACGCGATCTGTCCCGGGCCGGTGGAGACGCCGATGCTCATGGATTGGCTCGTCAAGGATGCCGAGGCGAAGCGGATCCGGCTGGCCCGCAACCCGACCGGCCGGTTCGGGAAGCCGGAAGAGATCGTGAACATGGCGCTGTATCTGGCCAGTGACGAGAGCCGCTGGACGAACGGTGCCCAGCTGGTGGTCGACGGCGGCATCAGCATCAACTACTTCTAGGAGGCGGTTCCGGGATGAGCCTTGCGATCGGGGTCGATGTCGGCGGCAGCGGGATCAAGGTGGCCGCGGTCGACCTCGAGACCGGTGCCCTGGCGAGCGAGCGGATCCGGGTGCCCACGCCGGTACCGTCCACGCCCGAGGCCGTCATCAAGGTCATCGCCCGGCTCGTCAAGCGGACCAGCCTCAAGATCGGCGACGCGAAGGCCCCGGTCGGGGTGGGGATGCCGTGCGTGATCCTGGACGGCGCCACGGTCACGGCTGCCAACATCGACAAGGGCTGGATCGGCTTCGCCGCCCGGGATGTCATGGCCAAGGCGGTCGGTCGCCAGGTGGCCCTGGGCAACGACGCGGACGTGGCGGGGCTGGCGGAGATGCGCTTCGGGATCGGCGCCTCGGACCCGCGCGTGCGGGTCGGCGTCACGATCTTCCTGACCCTCGGCACCGGGACCGGCTCGGCGATCTTCAACGACGGCGTGCTCGTCCCGAACTCCGAGCTCGGTCACATGGAGATCCGGGGCAAGGACGCGGAACGGCGGTCAGCCGCGGCCGCCCGCGTCCGGCGCGGTGAGTCGTGGAAGTACTGGGCGGGCGACCTCGACGAGCACCTCAAGGCGATCGACCGCATCTTCTGGCCGCGCTTCTTCATCCTGGGCGGCGGCGTGAGCAAGCAGGGCGACCGGTTCATCCCGCGCCTGACGTGCCGTCCCCCGGTCATGGCCGCCACGCTCCGCAACGAGGCGGGCATCGTGGGCGCCGCGCTCCTTGCCGGCGACTCGGCTGCGCAGATCGAGGCGGACCCGGACCGCTAGCAGCGCGGCCCGGCACGCGCCCTACGCGCGCTCGCGCAGCGGCTTCAGGACCGAGGACGAGCCCGAGACGACGAGACTCTCCCCGGCGACGAGCGCCCGGCCGTCGGGCGGGTTCGCCTCGTACTTCCCCGGCCCGGTCACGACCGCCAGGGCGAAGATCCCGTCGCGCCGCAGGTCGGCGACCGTCCGACCCTCGATCGGGCCGCCCGGCCTGACCTCCAGCTCCTCCATCGAGAACGCGAGCTCGCCGTGCGACAGCGCGGCGTCGATGAAGTCGGCCACCCGTGGCCGGATCGCCAGCTCGGCGATGCGCCTCCCGGCCATCGTGTACGGCGACACGACCCGGTTGGCTCCCGCCTGGAGCACCTTGGCCTCGCTGCCCGCGGCATTGGCCCGGCCGACAAGGAAGATCGATGGATTCAGGGCCCGCGCCGAGAGCGTCACGTAGACGTTGAGGGCGTCCGAATCGATCGTCGTGATGAGCCCCCGGGCGTGCTCGATACCCGCCTCGCGGAGGGTCGCGTCCTCGGTCGCGTCGCCGCCCACGATGAGATGGCCGTCGTGCCGGGCCCGATCCAGCGAGGCCTGCTCGACGTCGATGACCACGACGCGCTCGCCGCCGTGGAGCAGCTCCCGCGCCACGGTCGAGCCGACCCGCCCGTAGCCGCACAGGATGTAGTGATCCCTGAGCGCGGCGACCTGGTCCGCCATCCGCTTCGCCTCCCGTCGCGTGCTGGAGACTTCGGTCACGACCACCTCGGCGATGATCCCGATCGTCCCGAAGATGATGCCGACCCCCGCGATCATGAGCAGGATCGTCCATGCCCGCCCGGCCTCGTCGAGCGGCTGGACCTCGCCGAAGCCGACCGTCGCCAGCGTCGAGATGGTCATGTACAGGGCGTCGCTGAACGACCATCGCTCGATCACGACGTAGCCCGCCGTCCCGATCGCGATCGAGCCCGCTACGAGCGCCACGAAGAGGCGCACGTGGCTGAGGTCCAGGGCAGGCCCCAGCCGGGCGCCGGCCTCGGACGCGGGACGCGCGGTACGGCCGGTCGTCGGTCCCACGAGCCCATTCTGGCACCCGGTACGCGGCGGGGCGCGCTCGGTCGCGACGTCGCCCGGCCGTCCGCGCTGCCCGGCGTATCATCGAAGGCCATTCCCTGCCCCACGGCGGCGACGCCGCTTCCTCCACCAGGAGATCCCGATGACGACCGAGCACGAGACGACGAGCAGCATCAGCGCGGTCCGCATGGTCGTGGGAGGGCAGTCCGCCGACGCCGCGGACGGCCAGACGTTCGACGTCGTGAACCCGGCCGACGGACAGGTCATCGCGCGCGCCCCGTTGGGCGGCCGCGAGGATGTCGACCGGGCGGTGGCAGCAGCGCAGAAAGCCTTCGAGGACCCCAAGGGCTGGGCGAACTGGGCGGCCGGCAAGCGCGGCAGGACCCTCTCCAAGTTCGCGTCGCTCGTCAAGAGCAACTCGGAGGAGCTCGCCCAGCTCGAGAGCCGGAACACGGGCAAGCCGATCACCAGCGCGCGCGGCGAGGTGATCGGGGCCAGCCTGGTGTTCGACTACTACGCCGGCGCCGCGAACAAGGTCTTCGGCGAGACGATCCCGGTCTCCAAGCCGGGCCTCGACTTCACGCTGCGCGAGCCCATCGGCGTCGTCGGGCTCATCGTGCCCTGGAACTTCCCGATCCTCATGGCCAGCTGGAAGCTGGGACCGGCCCTGGCCGCGGGCAACGCCTGCATCCTCAAGCCGGCCAGCTACTCCCCGCTGACGGCGATCCGGCTCGGCGAGCTCGCCCTCGAGGCGGGCATCCCGGCCGGGATCCTCAACGTCGTCACCGGTCCCGGCGGCACGGCCGGCGCGAGCATCGCGGCGCATCCCGGGATCGGCAAGGTCGCGTTCACCGGCGAGACGACGACCGGCCAGGAGATCATGCGGCTGGCCTCCGCCAACGTGAAGAAGATCAGCCTCGAGCTCGGCGGCAAGAGCCCGAGCATCGTCTTCGCCGACGCGGACCTGGAGGAGTGGGCGAAGACGACGCCCTACGCCGTCTTCGACAACGCCGGCCAGGACTGCTGCGCGCGCAGCCGGGTCTTCGTCGAGCGGTCGGTCCACGATCAGGCGCTCGAGCTCCTCGCGGCCGCCACCCGGAAGGTGAAGGTCGGCCTGCCATCGGATGACGCGACCGAGGTCGGCACGCTCGTGAGCTTCAAGCAGCGCGAGCGGGTCATGGACTACATCGAGGTCGGCCAGCGCGAGGGCGCGACGATCGTCGTCGGTGGGACGGCGCCGGACGATCCGGCTCTGGCGGGCGGCGCGTATGTCCTGCCGACGATCTTCGACAACGTCCGCAACGACATGCGGATCGCGGCCGAGGAGATCTTCGGCCCGGTCGTGACGATCATCCCGTTCGACACGGAGGAAGAGGCGATCCGCCTCGCCAACGCGACCCCGTACGGGCTGTCCGGCTCGATCTGGAGCCGCGACATCAAGAAGGCGCTCCGGACGGCCAAGGGCGTCCAGGCCGGCGTGCTGTCGGTGAACACGAACAGCTCGGTCCACACGGAAGCCCCGTTCGGTGGCTACAAGATGTCGGGCATCGGGCGTGAGCTTGGCATGCACGCCCTCGACCTATACACCGAGGTCAAGAACGTCTTCGTCGACCTGAGCTGAGCCGAGCCGCCGCGTCAACGCCGGTACGGGCCGGCTGTCGCCTTGCCGATAGTCGAGGCCCGGCCATGGACCTATAGTGCGGCCCTCTCGAGGTCGGCTGTCGGACCTGTAACGGTCGGATCGGCAGCGAGTCTATGGTTCGGGCCTTCCACCCGGTCGGCCCCTCCCGGTAGCCCGCCCGCCCATGAGCGGCGCCACACGGGACGTACAACGGAGCGTGTGACATGACCGAGGAAGACATCTCCCACGGGATCAGCGAAGCCGGTGCCACCGCGGGCGCCGAAGCCCTCGCCCTCGAAGGCGTCGCTCGCGCCGCGAGCATGACCGGTGGGGTCGGCGCTGCTGCCGACGCCGTGCTGGCCGGTGGCGCCGCGGCCGAAGGCTTGAGTGCCGGAGCCGCCGTCGTCGGTGGCGCCGGGGTCGCGGCCGGCGTGGTCGGCGCGTTCGCGACCGGCTACTGGGTCGGCGAGAAGATCGACGACCTGACCGGGGCCAGCGACAAGCTGTCGTCGGCGGCCGTCGACGCGAACCCGGAGCTCGCGCTCTCGGCGTCCAACGACTGGGACGACGCGGGCACGGCCTGGGATCGCGGCGATCACCTCGAGGCGGTCGGCGATGGCGCGAGCGCCGTCGGCAAGTTCGCTCTCGGGTCAGCCGAGGCCGCAGTCGACGGGATCGCCAGCGTCGCCGGCGACATCGGCGATGCCCTGTTCGGAGGCCCGTCGATCATGGAGATGGCCGAGGAGGCCGCCCGTCGCGCCGACGAGGAGTGACCCTCCCGTTCCGAAGCTGAACGATCTGACGCCCCCGAGGAGGAGACTTCGGGGGCGTCGATCGCGCATGTATTCGATTCCGGGGCAGGAAGTCAGCGTCGGATAGCCACGTACCTTTGGAGCCGACGGCGGATCAGCGCACGTTCGCGCCAATCGCGCACCGGCCGGACGAGCCAACGATCGAGCGGGTGAAGATCCACGCTGGAGACCCGAACCTTCCTGCTACCTCGGGCCGGAACGACGTCCCGGCGTCGCGGTCCAAGCTGAGACGCGGCTGAGCTCGGGAGCGTGACGCGGCGGCGACGGACGATTTTTCCGCGTCGCGTCCGGGATGCGCCGTGGATCAAGCCGGGTCGCCCGGATGCAGCTCCGGGTGGCGCAGGCGGATCCAGTCGAGGAGCGCCCACCGGCTGGTGGCGAGCTCGATGCCGGACCACGGGATGTCCGCCGGGGCGAACGCCCTGACCTCGAGCGCCTCGACGCTCGTCCTGGCCGTGCCGCCGACGATCCGCGCCTCGAACACGATCGCGACCACCGCAGCCTCGAGCCGGGAGTAGAGCCCCACGATCTCGCCCGGCTCGACGATCAGGCCGGTCTCCTCGAACGTCTCGCGGATCGCGGCCTGATTGACCGTTTCGTCGACCTCGAGGAAGCCGCCGGGCTGGGCCCACGAGCCATACGCGGGTTCGATGCCCCGGCGGAGCAGGATGACCTCCCCCGCGTCGGTGACCGGGATCGCCGTGACGACGAGGCGGGGATTCACGTAGGCGATGTAGCCGCAGGCGTCGCAGGCGAGCCGTTCCCGCTCCTCGCCGGGCACCATGCCCATCCGCAGGCGGGCCCCGCAGCGCGAGCAGAAGTTCAGGTGCGCGGCCAGCCACGTGGGCACGCCCAGGCCCGAGTCGATCTCCGTGGAGCGGCCGTCGAGGCCCGGGTGGAAGACGGGATCCGGCGTTTCCGATGGACGCGTCATCGGCCCTCAGGCCCTCAACACGACGATCATGACCGCCACGATGGTCGCGAGGAGCACGCACGACACGGCGACCCAGGCGACCCGGAACCAGCCGCGTCCCGCGTCCACGGCCATCCAGGCCCGCGCCGAGCGGGCGATCCGCAGGGTCGCATCGCCGGTCGTCACGAGCAGGAGTGGCCCGGCGATCGCCACGCACACCTTTACGAGCGGGCTGCCCAGCGGGGCGCCGAGCTCCAGGGCCGAGATCGCGACCACGCCGAGCACGAGCGCGACCGCCGAAAGGTTGATGTAGTGGCGCTGGAGCGGCGTCGGGGCGGTCTCGGGGACCGAGCGGGGACCGGCCGCGGCCAGCTGGGCCAGCGTCGGTCGCTCCCGGACGGGCTGCCGGTCGAGCGCCGGCATCCCCGGCTCCCAGCGCGGATCGTCCGTGATCGATGGCCTGCCGGCCTCGTGCTCACCCATGGCCCGAGTGTACGTCGGGCGCCTCGCGCGGGCTCCGGGCCGGGACCGTTCGACCCACCCGCCGGGGCGCCGTAGGACTCGCGGGGGATTGCCACCGGGACTGAGGTAGGGGCACACTGCGAACCCGCCGCGACCACGGCGCCTCAGCCAGGAGGGTCCAATGGCCCCAGACCCGACGACCCAGCCAGACACGTCCCCGGAGCCGGAGACCGCGCCGAGCGCGCCCCGGACCGAAGCGGACGAGGCCCTCCGCAAGATGCTGGCCGGTGGCCAGCCGTCCCGCCGGCACGGCATGAAGGCGCCCGCGAGCGCGAACGCGATCGTCATCTTCCTGCTCGTCCTGGGTGCAGCTTTCGAGGGGTACGCCCTCAGCCAGGCCGGTGCGCCCGAGCCAGGCCGCTCGGAATCGCTCATCTGGGCGGTCGTCGGCGTCGCCATCGTCTTCACGGCGTGGGCCCTGCGGTCGCGCTACTGGTGGTCCGTCTCGGGTGTCATCTCGATCGCCCTGGTCGGCATCGCGATGGGCACGTACGGCGGCCTGTCGCTGCTCGCCGGCACCTACGCCAAATCGACGCGGCTCGACCTGATCGGCATCGTGGCCATCGGGGTGGCCGGGGTCATCGTCATGGGCCTGCTCTCGAGCTCCTGGGCATGGCTGATGACGACCGTCCGGCCGATCGGTTCGGCGCGCGCTTCGCGGGATGGCGCGCCCGGTGGGCGAGCCGGCGCCGGAGCCTGATCCGGGCCCGAACCTAGGCTCCCGTCCCCTCCGCGTTCGACGGGTCGTCCAGGACCATCCGCTCGAGCCGCTCGCGGTACGCCTCGAGGCGACCCCTGAGGCCATCGTCGTCGAGGGCCAGGATCCGGGCGGCCAATAGCGCGGCGTTCTCCGCATTCCCGATACCCACGGTCGCGACCGGCACGCCCCGGGGCATCTGCACGATCGAGAGCAGCGAATCGAGGCCATCGAGCTGGCTGAGCGGGATGGGCACGCCGATGACCGGCAGGACCGTCTGGGCGGCCACCATCCCGGGCAGGTGCGCCGCGCCACCCGCGCCCGCGATGATCACGCGCAGGCCACGTTCCGCGGCCGACCCCGCGTAGCGGCTCATCCAGGCCGGCGTCCGATGGGCGGACACGACCCGCAGCTCGGACGGGACGTCCAGCTCGGCCAGGACTGCGCAGGCTTTCTCGAGCACCGGGAAGTCGGACCGGCTCCCACCGATCACCCCGACCACCGGTCGCTCCAAGTCCGTCACGTCCCGTCCTCCCAGTGCAGCGCCTCGACCGCCGTGCGCGCCCGGGCGAGCGCCTCCTCGGGCTCGTCCGCGACCACGGTGAGGTGGCCCATCTTGCGGCGCTCGAAGACCTCGCGCTTATCGTAGACGTGGAGGTGGGCCGCCGGGTCCTCGAGGGCCTTCGTGAGCCCTGAGAGACGGGCCGGACGGCGCGGCCCCGTGCCGAGCAGGTTGACCGTCGCCGCCGCTCCCCGGAGGTCGGTCGCGCCGAGGGGCGACCCCACGATGGCCCGGACGTGCTGCTCGAACTGGTCGGTCGCCGTCCCCTCCATCGTCCAGTGGCCGCTGTTGTGCACCCGCGGAGCAAGCTCGTTCACCACGAGCGACCGGTCGGGCATGAGGAACAGCTCCACGGTCAGCGTCCCGATGAGGTCGAGCTCCATCGCCAGCCGCGTCGCGAGGGCTCGGGCGGCCTTGATCGTCGAGCCGTCCACCGGCGGCGGGGCCGGGGCGACCGAATTCGACCAGGATCCCCTCGTCGTGGCGGTTGCGGGCGACGGGAAAGGCCCGGCTGAGCCCATCGGCGCCACGCGCGACGATCTGCGAGAGCTCGCAGGCGAAGGCGAGCTCCAGCTCGACCAGGAGGCCGGCAGCGACCGATCCCTCGAGCGCCGCGAAGCCCGCCTCGAGCTCGTCGCCGGGGCGCTCGCCCGGGCCGGGCACCAGGCGGACCTGGCTGCGGCCGTCGTAGCCACCGATCGCGGCCTTGAGCCGGAGCGCCGCCCCGGGATCGCCCGCCTCGGTGCGAAGCTCGCCGGCGGCCCGCCGCAGGTCTTCGAGCGAGTGCACCTCGCGCCAGGGAGCGACGGGCGCCCCGGCCTTCACGAGGAACCGTCGCTCGGCGAGCCGGTCCTGGGTCATCCGCAGGGCGTACACGCTCGGCCGGACGTCCCATTCGGCGTCGAGCTCGGCCACCACGTCCGCGTCGACGTGCTCCAGCTCGTAGGTCACGACGTCGCAGCCCGCCGCCATCTCCCGGGCCGCCGCGAGGTCCCCGTAGCCCCCGGCGACGACCCGGTCGGCGACGCCCGCCGCGGGACAGGCCGCGTCGGGATCGAGGACGGCCACGCGATAGCCCATCCGCCGTGCCGCCATGGCCAGCATCCGGCCGAGCTGCCCGCCGCCGAGGATGCCGATCGTCGAGCCCGGAGCGAGCGGCTCGTCGGCCTCGCCGATCCCGGCCAGGAGGTCGCGGATGAAGATCGTCTTGTGCATCGAGTAGCTCAGGCCGGACTCGACGCCGGACGCGACGATGCCACGCTTGACGGCCGCATACGCCTCGGCCTTCGCCGGATCGGCCCGCAGGGCGTCGCGGAACGCGAGGTGGCGCGGCAGGTCGCGTCCGTAGCGCCCGAGCCGCGGGTGCACATGGAGGTGGATCTTGAAGACGGTCCCGTCGTCGAGCGCGATCCCGCCGAGGAACAGGGGCCGGGTGTCGGGGAAGGCGCCCGGCCGGCGGTCGCGGACGAACCCCAGTGCCTCCAGGTCGGCCCGGAGGTCCGCGCTCACGGCATCGCCGGCATCCACGCCGATGTCGATCACGGGCTTGGCGGCCAGGCCCGGCACGCTTGTGCTGCCGATGTGGTGGACGACGACGTCCGGCCGGCGCTGACCGATGATCGCGGCGATCCGGGCCGCCGCGTCCGCCCAGCGGGGATCCCAGTCCTCGACGGTGAGCGGGGCATCCGGGTACGGCGCGATCGGCGGGCTGGTCTGGACCACGAGTCGGAGTGTAGGCGGGAGCGTGATCAGCGGGTCAGGCGCACCCGCCAGGCCGGTCGATCGCGGCCCACCCGCAGGCGCCGGGCCCAGCTCGAGCCGTAGGCCGCGATCGCCTCGCGGGTCATCGGCTCCACGTCGACCAGCCGAAGGCCGAGCCCGCCGAACACCGAGCGGATGCGCTCGACGTCCGCCTCGCCGAACGGCCGGCCGAGCCGGGCGAACGCTGCGTCGGCCGGCGCGCCGGCGTCGGTGGCCGCCGCATCCGTGATCGCGGCGTCGTTCGAGGCGTCGGCCGCAGCGTCGCGCGCGCCGAGTCGGTCGTGCTCGACGATCGAGAGCGCCAGCTCGAGCGTCCCGGTCGGACCGACCAGCCGGGCGATGGACCGTGACACCTCGGGGTCAACCCCGATCGCGCCGCGCAGGAGCGATCCCCACGGGAACCGCACCGTGACCCGATCGGCGATGCCGTCGAGCTCCGCGGGGAGCAGCTCGACGCCGCTCGCGATGAAGACCGCGTTGGGATGCCCGCCCTTGGCCGGCGTCGCGGCCGCCTTCCGGGAGAGCTCGGCCATCGTCCGCGCGTCGGCATCGATGCCGATCGCGAGCGCCTCGGGGTCCGCGGCCGCCTCGACGATCACCGCCCGGCCGTCGCCCGTGCCGAGGTCCACCACGGTCCGTTCGTGGCGCGCCGCCATCTCGAGGAGCCGGCCGACCTCGACCTCGGTGACGCGCCGGCCAACGACGGTATGCACGGCGGGCAGTGTACGGGGCGAAGGCCGCATGCCCGGGCCGGTCGCCAGCATCCGTGTACGGCCGGCGCGTTCGCGGGCCGGTCGCTAGCATCGGCCCGTGGCCGATCGCATCCCGCTCCTCATCGACGTCGACACGGGCATCGACGACAGCCTGGCGCTGCTGTACGCGTGCGCCAGCCCTGAGGCCGAGATCCTGGCGGTGACATGCTGCTCGGGCAACGTCGAGGCCACGGACGTCGCGCGCAACACGCTGGCCGTCCTGGAGCTCGCCGGCCGGGTCGACATCGAGGTCGCCATCGGCCGGCCCGTCCCGCTGATCCGGGCGCTCGAGATCACGCCGGAGACGCACGGGCCCCGGGGCATCGGCCACGCTGAGCTGCCGCCGCCGAGCCGGGCGCTGTCGGACCGCCACGGCGTGGACGTGATCGTCGAGACCGTGCGCGCCCGCCCGGGCGAGGTCACGCTCGTCACGCTCGGCCCGCTCACGAACCTGGCCTGCGCGATCCTCCGGGAGCCGGAACTGCCACGGCTCCTGCGCCGGTGGGTGCTCATGGGTGGCTGCTTTCGGGTCCCCGGCAATACGACCCCTCGCGAGGAGTGGAACATCCATTGCGACCCGGACGCGGCCCAGATCGCGTTCGCGGCGTTCGGGCGAGCGGGCGTCCCGCTCCGGCCGATGGCGCTCGGCCTCGACGTCACCGAACGCTCGCCGATGGTGCCCGACCATCTCGTCGCGCTCGCCCGCCGCGCCGGCAGCCGGCCGGACAATTCGCTCGCCCTCGCGGCCGGCGAGGACCCGATGCAGACGACCCGCAGCGTGGCGTCCAACCCGATCGTCCGCTTCCTCGCCGACGCCCTGCGCTTCTACATGGAGTTCCACGCCCGCTACGACGGTTTCTACGGCGCCCACATCCACGATGCCCTGGCGGTCGCGGCGACCCTCGATCCGCATCTCGTCCGAACGGAGGCGCTGACGGTCGACGTCGAGACCCGCGGCCGCATCACGACGGGCGAGACGGTGGCCGACTTCAAGCACCGCTGGGGGCGTCCCCCGAACTGCGATGTGGCGATCTCGGCGGACTCGGCCGCGTTCCTGGATCGCTTCATCGAGCGGGTCGGTGCGCTGGCCGAACGGATGGCCGCGACGAACGCCTGACGGGCACTTGCCGGGCATGGCAATCTGACACGCGGGGAAGGCGTCCTGCCGGGCAGGGCAACCGGAGGGAGTGACACCGAATGGCATGGCTGTCGAGACAGTTCAGCACGCGCGTGATCGTGCTCATCCCGATCGCGATCGCCATCAACATCGTGCTGGGCTTCACGGTCCAGAAGGTGTTGCAGCTTCCGATCTACGTCGAATTCGATCGGGACGATCCTCGTCGGCGTGCTCGCCGGCCCGATCCCAGGCGCGATCACGGGTGCCCTCAGCAACATCATCTGGCAGTACTCGCCGGGCATCGGACCGGGCAGCAACATCGGCCCATTCGCGATCACGGCGGCCGTGATCGGCCTGCTGGCCGGCTTCTGGGGCCAGCTCGGGATCTATCGCCCTCGTCCCGCGAACGGCCCGCGCCTGATCGTGGCGGCGCTGATCGCGGTCGCGGTCATCGTCGTGCTCGCCTGGCGGATCTACACGAGCCCGTCCTACGGCGATCCGATCAACGGCTACCCGACCTGGGTGTACGGCGCCATCGTCGGCGTGGGCGTGGTCGCATCGGTCCTCGTCGCGGCGTTCATCTTCCTGCGGCGCGATGCCGCCGGCGCCAATGTCGCGATCGCGGGCGCGGTCACCGGGATCGTGGCCGCGATCGTGTCGGCGCCCATCGCCGCCGTGGTCTACGGAGGCGTGACCGGGTCGGGCACCGACCTCATCGTCCTCGCCCTCCGTCAGGGCGGGGCCGACGTCTACAACGCGTCGCTTGGCCAGGGCCTGTTCAGCGACCCGATCGACAAGACCATCACGTCCTTCGTCGTGTTCATCGTGCTGGCCGGCCTGTCCTCGCGCTTCCTGGCCCGGTTCCCGCTGGGAGACCGGATCGCCCCGACGGGCGTTTGACGGCCGGCCAGAGACCGACAGCGGCGGTGCCCCCGGAACTCCAACCGTCCACCGCCGCTCCGACCGCCGCCCAGCCCGCATTCGTCCCGGATTTCGTCGATCGCCCGGCCGAGGGTCGCTACCGGCGGCTCCTGCCCACCACCAAGCTGGCCATCGCGTTCGCCGAGGCGCTGATCGCCATCGGCGTTCGGGGCTGGACCGGTCCGCTCGTCGTGGCGGCGGTGGCCCTCTCGTGCGCGGTGTACGCGGGGGTCACCCGGCGGACGCTCGTCGTCGTCGCCATCACGGCGCCGCTCGTCATCTCGATCGTCGTGGTCAACACCTTCGGGTTCCCGAACGCCCCGGACGTGATCGGCCGGATCGGCCCGCTCACGGCGACCTGGACCGGTCTCACCGCGGCGGGCCAGGCGGTCCTGCGGGTGGCGGCCTTCGCCCTGTCCGTGGCCCTGTTCTCCCTGACGACGAGCGTGGACGCTCTCCTCGCCGACCTCGAACGCCGCGGCCTCGGCCGGCGCGGTGCGTTCATCATCGGCGCGGCCCTGGGGATGATCCCGCGGATCGGTGAGCGGGCCGCCGAAGTGACCGACGCCCAACGCGCCCGAGGGCTCGACACGGAAGGCTCGTGGCGCAAGCGGCTGGGCGGGCTCGTCCCGCTGATCGGACCGGTGATCATCGGCTCGCTCACCGAGGTCGAGGAGCGGACGATGGCCCTCGAGGCGCGGGGCTTCTCGGCGCCGGTCAAGCGGACGGCCCTGCGTTCGATCGCCGAGCGGCCTCTCGAGCGAGCGCTCCGCTGGGCCGTCGCGCTCGGCGCGCTGGTCCTCCTCGGACTGTCCATCACGGGGCGGCTCGAGGGGCTCCCGTGAGCCTCGTCCTCGACGCAGTCACCTACCGCTACGCGGGATCGGCGCGACCCGCGCTCGACGGCATCGACCTGTCGATCGGGCCGGGCGAGGTCGTCGGGGTGGTCGGGGCGAACGAGGCCGGCAAGTCGACGATCTGCCTCGTGGCAGCGGGTCTGGCGCCGGCGACGATCGGCGGACGGCTCGAGGGCCGGGTGACGATCGACGACCTCGTGACTGCGGATGCCCGCCCGCACGAGCTCGCCCAGCGCTGCGGCGTCCTCTTCCAGAACCCAGTGACGCAGCTGTCGGGCACGGCTCCGACCGTCTGGGAGGAGGTCGCGTTCGGTCCGCGCAATCTCGGGTTGCCACTCGGCGTGATCGTCGAGCGCGTCGAATCGGCGCTCCAGGCGCTGGCGATCGCCGAGCTCGCACCGCGCGACCCGCGGCGCCTGTCCGGCGGCCAGGCCCAGCTCGTGGCCCTCGCGAGCATGGTCGCGATGCGGCCGGCCTATCTGATCCTGGACGAGCCGACCAGCCAGCTCGACCCGCTGGGCACGAAGCTCGTCGGCGCGGCGCTGGTGGACCTGCTGGCCGACACGGAGACCGGGATCCTGCTCGTGGAGCACAAGACCGACCTGCTCGCCGAGGTCGCCCACCGTGTCGTGGTCCTCGCGGATGGCCGTCTCGCGGCGAGCGGCGCCACGGCCGACATCCTCGCCGACCCGCGACTCGCCGAGTGGGGCGTGGAGGCGCCGTCCGCGATCCGGATCGGCCGGGCGGCCGAGGCGGCGGGGGTGACCCTGCCCGATCCCGCATCGTGGGCGGGCAGCCGGGCCGGAGGGCTCTCCTCGACCGGGATGGGCGCGACGTGACCGGCATCGCGCTGGAGACGCAGGGTCTCGGGTTCAGCTATCCGGATGGCACGCGGGCGCTCGACGGCGTGGACCTCTCGATCAAGGCAGGCGAACGGATCGCGATCGTCGGCCAGAACGGGAGTGGCAAGTCCACGCTCGTCCGCCACTTCAACGGACTGCTCCGGGCGACGGACGGCGTCGTGCGCGTGGACGGCGCGGACGTCGGGACGCGGCACGTGGCTGCCCTGGCCCGGCTCGTCGGGATCGTCTTCCAGAACCCCGATCGGCAGATCTTCGCCGGCCGCGCATCGGCCGAGGTGGCGTTCGGAGCCCGCAACGTGGGACTGTCGGGCAAGACGCTCGATGCTCGTGTGGCGGCAGCCCTGGAGATGGTGGGCCTCTCCGAGGACGTCGCCTCCAACCCGTACGACCTGGGGTTCTCGAAGCGGAAGCTCCTCGCCACCGCGTCGGTCCTGGCCATGGACACTCCCGCCGTCGTGCTCGACGAACCCACGACCGGTCAGGACGCCGCAGGCGTCGCACGGGTGCACAGGATCGTCGACGACCTGTCGAGCGCCGGCCGAACCGTGATCGCGATCAGCCACGACATGCGGTTCGTGGCGGAGACGTTCGCGCGGGTCGTCGTCATGGGCGCCGGCCGGATCGTGCTGGACGGGACGCCGGCCGAGGTCTTCGCCGAGGCGAACTGGGGGACGCTCGCCTCGACGTACCTCGAGCCGCCGCTGGCGGCCCGCGTCGGTGCCCTGGCCGGCGTGGGCTCCACGCCCACCGAGGACGCGCTGGTCGCTGCGCTCGCCGCGCGCGGCTGACCCGGACCTACTCCTCGCGCCGGAGCTCGACCTCGTGGACGGCGCCGTCGACGATCCGCCAGCCGCGGACCGAACGCTCGCCGGTCACCGGATCGGCCTCCGCGTCGGCCAGCGACACGAGGATGTACAGCGCGTCCGGGTACAGCGCCGCGCCGATGTCCGTGGGCGACGGACGAGCGGGCGAGCGGACGTGGGAGTGGACGATCGCCCAGAAGACCTCGTCGGCATCGTCGGTCTCGAGGGTGAGGCGGAGCAGGTCGTCGCTGTGGATCCGGTAGCGGAGCGGCGAGGCTTCCTCGTTGCGGGTGGCCGCGAACCGCAGCGCCACCCCGCCCTCGGCCGCCGCCCGGTCGCCCACGACGATCCCGCAGGCCTCGTTGGGGTACTCGCGACGGGCGTGCTCGATGAGCGCGTCGCGCAGCGCGTCCCGCAGGAGGACAGCGGCCGGGCCCGGATGGCCGGCGACCTTCTCACCTTCCGTGCTTACCACCAGTGGACCCCGCCCTCGAGGGCGTCCTCCATCTCGTCCAGGTCGCGCTCGTACGTGCCCGCCGAGAGGTACTTCCAGCCGCCGTCGGGGAGCAGCGCGACGATCGTCCCGCGGCCCATCGCGAGCGCCACTCGCGCGGCCGCCACGAGGACCGCGCCGCACGACGGTCCGCCGAAGATGCCCTCCCGGGCGACGAGCTCGCGCAACGCCACGATCGCGTCCCGGTTGCTTACGAGGTACTTCCCGTCGAGCAGCGACGGATCGAAGATCTCCGGCACGAATCCGTCCTCGAGCGAGCGCAGGCCCTGGACCTGCTCGCCGGGCATCGGCTCGGCGGCGTAGATCTTCACGCCCGGCTTGTGGTCGCGGAAGAAGCGACCGACGCCGGTGAGCGTGCCGCCGGTCCCCAGGCCGGCCACGAACGCGTCGATCTCGGGACAGTCGGCCAGGATCTCCGGACCCGTCGTCTCGTAGTGCGCCTGCGGGTTGGCCGGGTTCGCGTACTGGTCGGGCATCACGTAGCGCGGGTCTTCGGCGGCCATCTTGCGGGCCAGGGCGATGGCCCCGTTGCTGCCGAGCTCACCGGGCGAATCGACGATCTCCGCGCCGAACAGGCTCGCCGTCTGGCGCCGCTCGGGCGTGACGTTGTCGGGCATGACGAGCGCGATCCGGTAGCCCTTGCGCCGGGCGATCATGGCCAGGGCGATGCCCGTGTTCCCGGAGGTGGGCTCGAGGATGACCGAGTCCGGCCCCAGCCGGCCGCTGCGCTCGAGATCCTCGACCAGGTACTTCGCCGCCCGATCCTTGACCGACCCGGTCGGGTTGTTCATCTCGAGCTTGGCGAACAGCCGGACCTCGGGGAGCGGCGACATCCGGGCGATCTCGACGAGCGGCGTGTGGCCGACCGCGTCGAGGATCGAGTCGTACCGTCCGCCACCGGCGCCAGCGCCGACGGCGGACACCTCAGCCGCCCGCCATCGCCGGCAGGACGACGAGCGAATCGTCGTCGCCGACCGGCGTCTCGAGGGCCTGGAGGTAGCGCACGTCCTGTCCGTCGATGTAGACGTTGACGAAGCGGTTGAGGTCGCCTTCGGGGGTCATGAGCTGGTCGCGCAGGCTCGGGTGACGCTCGATGAGCGCCGCCAGTGCCTGGCCCACGGTCGTGCCGGTGACCGGCACCTCCTTGACCCCGCCGACGTTCGCCCGCAGCACGGGTGGGATGCGGACGACGGTCACGCCCGCGCCCCGAGGACGAACGGGACGTCGCCACCGACCGATGCGACGGCCAGCGGGCGACCGGCCTTGCGTGCCTCGACGGCCGCGTCGGAGCAGACGGGGCACTTCGGGTCGCGCCGGAGGCGCAGCTCGGTGAACGAGGTGTCGAGGGCGTCGAAGAGCACGAGCCGTCCGGCGAGCGTGTCGCCGATCCCGAGCAGGAGCTTGAGCGTCTCGTTCGTCTGGAGCAGGCCCATGATCCCGGGCACGACGCCCAGGACCCCGGCCACGGAGCAGCCGGGCGCGAGCTCGGGCGGCGGCGGCGTCGGGTACAGGCACCGGTAGCACGGCCCCTCGTACGGCTTGAAGACCGTCAGCTGGCCCTCGAAGCGGAAGACCGAGGCATGCACGACCGGGATGCCGGCGATGACCGCGGCGTCGTTGAGCGTGTAGCGGGTCTCGAACGTGTCGGTCCCGTCGAGGATCACGTCGTAGCCCGCGATGATCCGCTCGACGTTGGCGTCGGTGAGCATCTCCTCGTGGGCGACGACCTTCACGTCGGGGTTGAGCGCTTCGATCGTCTTCTTGGCCGAGTCGACCTTCTTGGTCCCGATCCGGTCCGTCGTGTGGATGATCTGGCGCTGGAGGTTCGAGAGGTCGACGACGTCGAAGTCGACGATGCCGATCGTTCCGACACCCGCCGCCGCGAGATACAGGGCAGCCGGGCTGCCCAGGCCGCCGGCGCCGATGAGCAGCACCTTCGAATCGAGCAGCTTCGCCTGCCCGTCCGTCCCGACCTCCGGGATGAGCAGGTGGCGGCTGTAGCGCTGCTTCTGCTCGCTCGACAGGACGGCCGGCATCTGCCAGGACAGGCCGTTGGTCTTCCACGACTGGAAGCCGCCGGCCATGGAGCGGACGTCCGTGTAGCCCATCTGCTGGAGCGTCTGGCCCGCGAACAGCGAGCGGACGCCGCCGGCGCAGTAGAGGATCACGGGCGCGTCGCGGTCGGGCGCGGCCGCCTCGATCTGCTGCTCGACGTAGCTCTTCGAGATGTGGAGGGCGCCGGGCACGTGGCCCTGCTCCCACTCGGACGCCTCGCGGACGTCGACGATCGTGGGCGCGGCGCCACCCTTGGCGGTGCGCAGCTTGTCGGTCTCGACGGCGCTGATCTCGGGCACCTGGGCGCGGGCCTCGCGCAGGAGCTCGGCATATGTTCGGGGCATGTAGGTGGTCTACTCCGGTTCGATGGACGGGCTGGCGCCGCTTGCGGGCCAGGGCGGTGAAGGATGAGGTCGTGTCATCCCCGCGGACGGGGGTGCCGGCAGGTCAGGCCGGCCAGGTACACGTGCAGCGGTCCATCAGCGTCGAGCCTCCTCGACCGGGGCGGACGTGACGGAAGCCGCCGGAGCGCCGAGCTCGTCGAGCGCGTGGCGCAAGGTCTCGTGACTGAGCATCGCGCACTTGAGGCGGGCGGGGCTGATCTCGATGCCGAGCAGGTCGAGCAGGTCGTCGGCCCGGAAGGCCTCGACGTCGGCGAGCGGCTTGCCCTTGACCTCGTCGGTCAGGAGGCTGGCGCTGGCCTGGCTGATCGCGCAGCCACGGCCGGTGAACCCGACGCGCTCCACGACGCCGTCACGCACGCCGATCTGGAGGGTGATCCGGTCGCCGCACAGCGGGTTGCTTCCCTCGAAGCTCGCGCTCGGATCCTCGATGACCCCGAAATTGTGGGGCCGCCGGGAGTGCTCGAGGATGTAGTCGCGGTACAGGTCGTCCATGGCTCAGCCGAGTGTAGCGCGAACGTCCAATCCCGACCAGCGGACTCGGATATGGCGCGGGCGCCGGGAACGGTCAGACGCCGCCGAACACCCGCTGGACGTCGTGGAGGCCGACGACGAGGGCGTCGATGTCGTCGCGGGTCGAGTAGACGTTGAAGCTCGCCCGCGCCGTGGCGGCGAGATCCAGGCGCTCGTGGAGGGGCATCGTGCAGTGGTGCCCGGCGCGAACGGCGATCCCGGACCGGTCCAGCACCTGGGCCACGTCGTGCGGGTGGATGCCCGGCAGGTTGAATGGCACGACGCCGCCACGCAGCTCCGGGTCCATCGGGCCGTACAGCTCGATCCCCGGCACCTTCGCCTTGAGCGTCTCGAGGCTGTACGCGACGAGATCGCGCTCGTGCTCACGGACGGCGTCCATCCCGATCGCACCGAGGTAGTCGGCGGCGACGCCCAGGCCGATCGCGTCGCCAACGGCCGGCGTGCCCGCCTCGAACTTCCAGGGGATGTCGTTGAAGTCGCTCCGCCGGAGGTGGACCTCGCGGATCATCTCGCCGCCGGCCAGGAACGGCGGCATCGCCTCGAGCAGCTCGCGCCGCGCCCACAGGGCGCCCGAACCCATCGGGGCGAGCATCTTGTGCCCCGAGAACGCGTAGAAGTCGGCGCCCAGGGCCTGGACATCGACCGGCACGTGCGGCACGGCCTGCGCCCCGTCGATGAGGACGAGCGCGCCTGCCGCATGGGCCATCTCGGTCATCTCGCGGACCGGGTTGATCGTTCCCAACGTGTTCGAGACGTGGGTGAACGCGACGAGCTTGGGCTTGAGCCGGAGCAGGACCTCGAACACGTCGAGCCGCAGGATCCCGTCGTCCGTGATCGGGATGAACTCCAGATCGCCATCCCGCTCCTGGGCGAGGAGCTGCCACGGGACGAGGTTGGCGTGGTGCTCCATCTCCGTCAGCAGGATCGCGTCGCCGCGGTTGATGTTCCGGCGACCCCAGGCGTAGGCGACGAGGTTGATCGCCTCGGTGGCGTTGCGGGTGAAGATGACCTCGTGGGCATCGGGCGCGTTGATGAAGCGGGCGACCTTGGCGCGGGCCGCCTCGTACGCCGCGGTCGCCTTCTCGCCGATCGTGTAGATCCCGCGATGGACGTTGGCGTTGTACTCGCGGTAGTAGTCGGTGACCGCGTCGATCACGACGTTCGGCTTCTGGCTGCTCGATGCCGAGTCCAGGTAGACGAACCGGTGGCCGTTGATCTGCTGCTGGAGGATCGGGAAGTCCGCCCGAAGGACCTCAGCGTCGAGGGTGGCGTGCGCGGTACCCGACTGCGCGACCGGGTCGAAGGCGACAGCGAGTGACTCGATCCTGCCGGCGTCATGGGTCAGGGTCATCGTCCCGGTCTGACCCGTCGCCCGCCAGGCATAGCGGGCCACGACGGTCCTGTCATCCGGCACGGTCGAGTCGAGGACATCGATCTCATCGTCCGGCGGCATGGTGCGGTAGGCCTCGGCGATGGCGTCACGGCCATGGAACGGTCCGCTCGCCACGCCCTCGAATGTCAGCCGTGCGTCGTCGGCGAATGCCGCCACCATCGGACCGAAGTCACCGGAACGCACGCCTGCATTGAACCGGGCCACGTGCTCGGTCAGGAGCTGGAGCGGCGAAGACGCCTGGATCGCCATGGCGGTCAGCCGGCGATCCGGGCCGGTTCGCGGGTCGTGCCGGCCGGCCCGGCATCAGGCTCCTGCGGCACGGCGAGGGCTTCGTCGGGGACGGTCGTCTCGAGGCCCGCTTCGCGGAGGATCGGCCCGTAGCCCTCGTCCTCGAGGCGCAGCGCGAGCTCCTTGCCGCCCGACGTGACGATCCGGCCGGCGGCCAGCACGTGCACGACGTCGGGGGTGATGTAGTTCAGGAGGCGCTGGTAGTGGGTGATCAGGAGGACGCCGAGGTTCGGGTTGAGCATCGCGTTGACGCCCTCGGCCACGATCCGCAGCGCGTCGATGTCGAGGCCGCTGTCGGTCTCGTCGAGGATCGCCATCTCGGGCTTGAGAACCGCCATCTGGAGCATCTCCAGGCGCTTCTTCTCGCCGCCCGAGAAGCCGTCGTTCACGTAGCGCTGGGCGAAGGCCTCGTCCATGTCGAGGAGCTTGAAGGTCTCGCGCATCAGGTTCCGGAAGTCGCGCATCGAGATGCCGCCCTTGGCCGGGTCGGTCGGGTCGATGCCCTCGATCTTGTCCACGCCCTGGAGGCGGGCGTTGAGCGCCGAGCGGATGAAGCTCGCGACGGACAGGCCGGGCACCGCGGTGGGGTACTGGAAGGCGAGGAACAGGCCGAGGCGGGCGCGCTTGTCCGGGGAGAGGGCGAGGATGTCGCGGCCCTTCCACGTGATCGTGCCGCCGGTGACCTTGTAGGCCGGGTGGCCCATCAGGGCATACGCGAGCGTGGTCTTGCCCGATCCGTTGGGACCCATGATCGCGTGGACCTCGCCCTGGCCGACCGTCAGGTCGATCCCCTGGAGGATCTCCTGGTCGGGATGGGCGATCGGTGCGACGCGAAGGCCGCGGATGACGAGGTGGTTCTCGGTCTGGTCGGTCGGCTTGTCGGTCACGATCGGTCTTAGGCTCCGGATGTGTCGGTGGAGGCGGGCGCCGGGGCGGCGGCGACGGCCACCGGGATCGGCGCCACGCGGGGCGGGACGAGGTCGGCGAGGGTCATCGTGTCGAGCGCGCCGGTGATCGCATCGCGGACGCGCACCCAGAGCAGGTTGACCGTGCACGAGGACGTGCGGTCGCAGATCGTCGCGTGCTCGGCATCCTCGGTGGCGCAGAACATCGGGGCGATGGGGCCCTCGAGCGCCCGGAGGACCTCGCTCATCCTGGTCTCTGCGGGCGGACGCACGAGCTCGTAGCCGCCATGCGCGCCGCGCGTGCTCGTGACGAGGCCGGCGTCGCGCAGGCTCATGACGAGCTGTTCGAGGTACGCCCGGGGCAGGTCCTCGGCCGCGGCGATCTCGGCCAGGCTGGCCGGCCCCTGCCCGTAGCGCCGGCCGAGCTGGACCATGAGCCGGACGCCGTACTCGCCCTTGGTGCTGAACGAGACCGCGCCGCTGCCGTGGAAGGCCGGGCGGGCGCCGTGGGGCGCGGCACCGGCATTCGTGAGGGGGGCGACGGGCCCGCTGGGCGTGGAAACCGATGCGGTCAGGGAAGGCTCCTCAATCCCGAGTGTTTCAGTCGGGATTATGCCGCCGAACCGCCCGGTGCGTCAACGCGGGCATGGAGGCGGCGACGGCTGGGTCAGCCGCCGGCGACGGTGACCGATCCGACGGGGATCGGGCGGGAGGTCGATATCCGGATGGCGCGCAGCACGGCGGCGGCGGGACAACCGAGGCCGAGCTTCTCGTGGACCTCCACGTTCAGGGCGTAGCCTCCATTCAGCACCTTGAACCGGACGGTCGTGTCCTGGTCGCACATGCCGCCGAGCCAGGTCAGGACCGCCGCGTTCGGATCGTTCGGATCCGCGTGGAGGACCGCCACGTTGTCGTTCCAGGCCGCGGCATCGACGACCGGTTGGGCGACGCCGGTCACCAGCCCGGTCTGGTCGACGAGTGTTACCGGCAACGGCTCGTTGAACTCGGTTCGAAGGGTCGTCTGGAAGGTCGTTCCTTCGGCCTGACAGGCGGCGCCAACCGCCACGAGCAGGGTCAGAGCGAGGGCACGCCGGAAGTTCACCATTGGACCTGCTCCGTCGACGGCTTTCTACTAAGCCTGTCGCGGATTATCCGTTCCGGGTCCCACCGGCGTGAAGACCCTCATCCCGCCGGCAGGGTCTTCATCGCCGATTGACCTATTCGGGTGGTTGCGCAGATCCGGCGCTGCCGGAACACTGGCATGGACTCGAGCGTCAGCTGGCCGAACGCCCGCTGGCGCATTCCCTCACCTGAACCGACTTCGCCGCCGGAGGCAACACCCCTTGGATGGTCTGATCAACCTGGTCCTGATGCTCGCAGTGCTCGTGGTGCTCATCGTGGTCCACGAGTTCGGGCATTTCGTCCTGGCCCGCCGGGCCGGCGTGACCGTCCACGAGTTCGGGATCGGCTTCCCGCCCCGGATCGCGACCCTCGGGCGCCTGTGGGGCACGCCCATCACGCTCAACGCGATCCCGCTCGGCGGCTTCGTGAAGCTCGAGGGCGAGAACAGCGCCACGGCCGACGAGCTGGCGGCTGACGGCGTCGTCGCGGAGAAGCCCCCGGTCGACCCGCACAGCTTCGCCGAGCAGTCGCTGCCGACCCGGCTGGCGATCCTCCTCGCCGGCGTCGGCATGAACGCGCTGCTGGCCTTCGTCCTGTTCACCGGACTGGCGATGGCCGGCTACCCGAGCACGACGATCCGCATCGGCGGCTTCTTCCACGACCCGAACCCCGCCCTCGCCACCCCCTCGCCGGCCGAGCTGGCCGGCCTCAAGTCCGACACGCGAACCGGCCCGGACACCCTGCTGCCGACCGGCGACACGATCCTCGCCGTCGACGGCCGCCGCTTCGTCTGGTTCGACGGCCCGGACGCGATGCTCGACTACGTCCGTGCCAGGGCCGGCACGACGATCACCCTCCTGATCCGGCATGCCGACGGGACCGAGGCGACCGTCCCGATCGCCCTCCGCGATCCGGCGCACGCCAAGACCGAGGGTGCGATGGGCATCACCTCGCTCGCCCTCGTCGCCGGCCCGCCGATCCCGGTGGGGCCGCTCGAGGCGATCGGCCTGGGGGCCGGACGGACGGTCTCGACCGCGACCCAGGTCTTCGGTGCCCTCGGCAGCTTCTTCGCCGACCTTGGGCATCCCCAGGTGACCGGGCCGATCGGGATCGCCAGCGCCGTCGGCCAGACCCGCTCGGAGGGAGCGGCACCGCTGTCGTTCCTCTACCTCGTCGCGCTCCTGTCGGCCAACCTGGCGATCCTTAACGTCCTGCCGATCCCGCCGATGGACGGTGGGCGGATCGCGACCTCGCTCCTCCGGGCGGTCGGCCGGGGTCGGATCGGCATCCGGTTCGAGCGGCGCGCCGCGCTCGTCGGCTTCGCGCTCCTGCTCGCGCTCGTGTTCTGGGTGGGTGCCAACGACATCGCCCGTCTCGGCAAGGGCTAGAGAGCCGGGGGTCGGCCGAGGCGCGTTCACGCGCCGGCAAACGCGCTCAGCCGATCGACCAGACCCGGTAGTGGGTGATCGTGCGGAAGCCCATCGACAGGTAGACGGGCAGGCCGTCGGGCGATGACTCGAGGGCGGCCAGGCTCGCGCCGGCATCGAAGCCGGCCAGCACGGCCGCGCGGGTCACAGCCGTCCCCAGGCCGCGCCGACGGAACGCCGGGACCGTCCCGACCCACCCGACCCGCGTGATGTCCAGGTCCGTGAACGACATCGCGGCGGCGGCCGGAACGCCGTCCACGTAGGCCACGAACCCGGCCACCGCCGGATGGAGCAGGCTGCCCGGAGCGCGGAAGGCCGAATCGACGGCCGCGCGCCCCTGGTCGTCCTCCCCGAAGCCCTCGCGGTCGGCGGTCCGGAAGTCCTCCACGCCCGCCTCGTCGACGACCCGCCGGACCTCGACCCCGGAGGGGGCGGGAACGGCGGCCGGACGCGTCTCGAGGACCATCACCGGCAGGTCGATATCGATCTTGAACCCGGCCGCCGGGAGCACGGCTTCCAGGGCGGCATCGGCATGCGCCCGGGTCCACAGTCCGTACTCATGGCCGAGTCGTCCGTAGAACGCCGCGACGGCCGGCAGGATCGACCCGGCCTCGACCGAGACCCCCGTCGTGAACGCCGAGTTGACGATCACCGGGGTCGGATCGTCGCCCGCGACCAGCAGGACATCGCCGCGCTCCTCGAGCGTGCCGTGCGGGATCGAGATCGCCGTGTGCCGCGCGAACGCGACCAGGTTGGCGTCGACCCGCGCGATGAGCCCCTCGTCACTCATCGCCGCATCGTAGCCGCAGGCACGAACCGCGAGGGAGCCCTGCTGCGCCCGACGTACCCGGAGGGGTACTCCTGGGCCATCGTCGGTCGGGGGTCTCCCACCTACCGTTGAGCGATCGTCGAGGCTCGAGCCGGGACGCCGGCCGCGAGCTGGCGATGCAGCGTCCTGATCCTTACGTGGCCGCGGCTTGTGGAGGCACGGAACACATCTTGGTCGTCGCGTTCGATCGTCATCGCGACGCCGGCCGGCTGACCGCCGCCGAGGCGTCCGTCTTTGCGAGCGTGCGGCCCGCCACGGTGCGTGGCTGGTGCGCGTCCGGGCGACTCGTCGCCGTCCGCGTGTCGGAGACCGAAACGGGCCGCGGGCAGTGGCGGATCCATCGGGCGGACCTCGACCGGTTCCTCGCCGCGTATCCCAGGACCCTCCGTCCCCGCAAGGTCGACGGCGACGTCACGCGCGCCCAGGCGCTCCGCAGGATCGCCTCCGAGATCAGCGGCAAGCTCGACCTCCAGACCGTCTTCGAATCGGTCCTGGACGACGCGGCCGCCCTGTTCCGCAACGAGCTCAGCGGCCTGTGGCTTACCCAGTCGGGGCCGAATCCCCTGGTGCTCGCGGCGCACCGCGGGCTCAGCCAGGAGATGCGTGACACCGTCGCCAAGCTGACCGAGACGAGCGGCACGCAGGGGCTCCGGGCGATGCGCGAGCGGCGGATCGTGGTGATCAGCCCCGACCAGGCCACCAACAAGACGATCCAGCAGGCCTACATGGCCGACGGCATCAAGACGATCTGCTTCGTGCCGATCACGTTCCGCAAGGAGGCCGTTGGGCTCCTCGTCATGTACCACCTGACCCACAGGGCGTGGCCGCGCGAGGAGCGGGAGCTCGCCGGCGCCTTCGCCGACCAGATGGCCGTCGCGATCGCGAACGCGCGCCTCCACCAGGGCGTCCAGAACCTGGGTGCCCGGCTGCGCGTCATCGGCGACCTGGCCATCCGCCTGAACCGCGTCCAGGACGTGGCCAGCATCGGCGCCGCGATCATGACCGAGGCGCAGACGCTCATCGACTGCGACACGATCCGGGTCTACCGGGTCGACGACGACGCGGGCACGTGCGAGCCGATCGCGTTCAGTGGCAAGTTCGTCGGCCGCGAGAACCCGGGATTCGATCGCCTGCGCGTGCGGATCGGCCAGGGCCTGACCGGCTGGGTCGCCGCGAACAACCGGACCGTGCGCACCGGCGATGCGGCCGCGGACCCGCGCGGCCTGACCGTCGGCTCCGTCATCGACGGCCCCGAATCGATGATCGTCGTGCCCATGACCTACGAGGACTCGGTCCGCGGCGTGATCGTCCTGTCCAAGGTCGGCCAGGACCGGTTCTCCGAGGCCGACGAGACGACGATGTCGATCTTCGCCGGATATGCGGCCCAGGCGATGGTCAACGTGGAGAACGCCGAGCGGGTCCGCGAGGGCCAGGCCGAGCTCGAGCACCAGCTGGCCAGCCAGCGGCGCCTCATCGAGGTCAACGAGCGCCTCCTGTCGACGCTCGACCCACACGGCGTCCTGGAGATGATCGCGGACTCCCTCCACTCGGTGGTGGCCTACGACACGCTCGGGCTGTACGTCGTCGACTGGGAGGCCCGCGTGCGCCACGCGGTCGTCGCCCGCGACCGGTTCGCGGAGATCATCCTGGCCCACGCCAGCCCGATCTTCAGCGGGATCACCGGGTGGGCGATCGAGCACGCAGAGGCGCTGTGCGCCAACGACGTCCATCTCGACGCCCGCTCGGAGCAGATCCCGGGCACCCCCTTCGAGCCCGAGTCCATGATCATCGTCCCCCTGGTCGTGGACGGACGGGTGGAGGGGACGCTCAACGTCGGGCGCATCGGCGGCGCCGAGTCGCACTTCAATGACAACGAGTTCGACCTGACGAAGCTGTTCGCCGCCCAGGCGTCGCTGGCCCTCCAGAACGCCAAGGCTCACCGGGCGGCGGAGGTTCGCGCCGACCGCGATGCGCTCACCGGCCTGAGCAACCACGGCGCCTTCCAGCGCGAGCTCGGCGAGGCCGTCGACTTCTCCGACGGGACGGCCTTCGCGACCCTCCTCATGGACCTCGACGACTTCAAGATCTACAACGACACGTACGGCCACCCGGCCGGCGACCGGCTGCTCCAGAAGGTGGCCGGCGCGGTCACGGGCGCGATCCGCGACGGCGATCGGGCCTACCGGTACGGCGGCGACGAGTTCGCGATCGTCCTGGCCGGCGCCGACCGGAGCCAGGCGCTCGAGATCGCCGACCGCATCCAGGCGGCGGTCGTCGGCCTCCTCGAACCGGGGACCGACACGCATGTCGGGGCGAGCATCGGCGTCGCCTGCTTCCCGGCCGACGGTCGGACGAAGGACGAGATCGTGGCGGCGGCCGACCGCTCGATGTACCTGGTCAAGCCATCCGGCCGGGGCGCGGACCCGGGTGCCGATCGCGCCCGCGATGCCTACCTGTCGGCCCTCAACGAGACGGCCCTCGCGCTCATGGACCATCTCGACCCGACCGAGCTCCTCCAGACGATCATGGCCCGCGCCGCCGGCCTCATCGGCGTCGGCCATGGGTTCATCTACCTGATGGAGCCCGACGGGACGAAGCTCGTCGTCCGCGGCGGGATCGGCGTGTTCGAGGGCTTCCTCGGCTACTCCGTGAACCGCGGCGAAGGCGCCTCGGGCCTGGTCTGGCAGACGGGCCGACCGCTGACGATCGACGACTACGACACGTTCGTGGGCCGGCGGTCGGACCTGCCGCACGGCAAGTTCGGCGCGATCGTCGCCGTGCCGCTCACCGACGAGGGTCGCGTCGTCGGCGTGATCGGCCTGGCCTCGGGCTCGACCGGGCGCCACTTCGGCGCTCGCGAGGTCGCGGCACTCGAGCGCTTCGCCCAGCTGGCCTCGATCGCCCTGGCCAACGCCCGGTTGTTCGAAGCCGCGCAGCGCGACCTCGGGGAGCGCCGGCATGCCGAGGAGCGGCTCGCCCGGCAGGCCCTGTACGACGCGATCACCGGGCTGCCCAACCGGGTCCTGCTCATGGACCGCGTCCGCCACGCGCTGGCGTCGGGCCGCGTCGGGGAGACCGCGCCCATCGCGATGCTCATCCTCGACCTCGACCGCTTCAAGGTCATCAACGAGAGCCTCGGCCACACGGTCGGGGATGTCCTGCTCGCGGCGGTCGCCGAGCGCCTCCACGGTGCGCTGCGGCCCGCGGACACGGTCGCCCGCTTCGGTGGCGACGAGTTCGGCATCCTCCTCGACCCCATCTCAGGCGCAGATGAGGCGGTCGAGGTCGCCGAGCGCGTCGATGCGTTGCTCAGCGCGCCGTTCCGGCTCGGTGGGCGCGACGTCTTCATCTCGGCAAGCCTCGGCATCGCCGTGGGCCGGCCGGGCGTCTCCGACGCGGACGACCTCATGCGCGACGCGGAGATCGCGCTCTACCGGGCGAAGGCCAACTCGGCCGTCCGGCACACCCTGTTCGACCCGTCGATGAGCGCCGACACGGTCGAGCGCCTGGATATCGAGAACGACCTGCGCCAGGCGGTCGAGCGCGACGAGCTCCGGCTGCACTACCAGCCGCTCATCGACCTAGCGACGGGCCGGATCTCGGGCCTCGAAGCCCTCGTCCGCTGGCAGCACCCCGTGCGCGGCCTCATCCCCCCGCTGTCGTTCATCCCGCTCGCGGAGGAGACCGGGCTCATCCTGCCGATCGGGGCGTGGGTGCTCGAGACCGCCTGTCGCCAGGCGCGAGCGTGGCAGCTGGCGTTCCCGACCGATCCGCCGCTGACGATGAGCGTCAACCTGTCGGCCCGCCAGTTCGGCCAGCCCGACCTCGTGGCCCAGGTGGCGGCCATCCTCGAGACGACGGGGCTGCCCGCCCATTCCCTCGAGCTCGAGATCACCGAGACCGTGGTCATGGACGAGTCGGAGGCCGGGATCCGGGCCCTCCGGGCGCTGCGCGAGCTCGGCTGCCGCCTGGCGCTCGACGACTTCGGGACGGGCTACTCCTCGCTCTCGTACCTCAAGTCCCTGCCGCTCGACACGATCAAGATCGACCGTTCCTTCGTGGCCGGGCTTGGCGGCGACGACGCCAACCTGCCGATCGTCAAGGCCGTGATCGCGCTCGCCCACGGGCTCGGCATCGACGTGACCGCCGAGGGCATCGAGACCCCGGAACAGCTCGCCTGGCTGCGCGACCTGGCCTGCGACCGCGGGCAGGGCTTCTACTACGCCCGGCCGCTGCCGGCCGCCCAGGTCGTGACGCTCCTGGAGCCCGACGCACCGCCGCCCCGTCGGGTGATCGAGGTGCCGGTCCGGGGCGCGGCACGAGTGGAGCGCCGACGGGCGCCCCGCCCGAACGTCGGCGTGCGAA
Source organism: uncultured Chloroflexia bacterium (assembly GCA_963849405.1). Classification (GTDB taxonomy): domain Bacteria; phylum Chloroflexota; class Limnocylindria; order Limnocylindrales; family CSP1-4; genus C-114. Next base: position 84,582 of record CAWKHG010000003.1, on the reverse strand, counting down.
AAGCGAGCTAGGGCCGGCGGCGCCCGCCTGCGGCGGCGGCGCGCCCCGAGCGCTGGATCAGCGGCGGTTGCCCATGATGTTCAGCAGCGCGAAGAACAGGTTGATGAAGTCGAGGTACATGAGGAAGGCGCCCATGACCGCGCCCTTCTCCATCGTGCCCGCGTAGGCCGCGATGTCGCCGTTCTGGATGCGCTGGACGTGGTATGCGGTCAGCCCCGTGAAGATGAGCACGGCCGCGTACGAGACGATCAGGCTGAACGTCGAGGAGTGGAGCAGGAGCAGGTTGATCAGGCTCGCCACGACGAGGCCGATGACGGCCATGAACAGGTACGCGCCGATGCCCGTCAGGTCGCGCTTGGTGACGGCCCCGTAGAACGCGGCCGCACCGAAGACGGCGGCGGCGCTCAGGCCGGCCGCGGCCACGCTGGCGGTCGTGTAGACGATCAGCGCGACGCCCAGGGTGACCCCGGTCAGCGCCGCGTAGACGAAGAACAGGGCGAGCCCGACGAGCGCGGAGATGCGGGTGATCGCCAGGCCGAGGCCGAACGCGATCGCGAGCTGGACGATGACGATCGGCAGGAACAGGCCCGCGACGGTCGACAGCTGCGACACGGACATCTGCGAGATGAGCCACCCGACCGCGGTCGTGGCGAGCAACCCGAGGAACATCCACAGGAATGCCTGGCTGAGGAAGGCGGTCGAGAGCGCGACAGCCGGCCGGACGCCGAGCTGCGAGGGTGTGTATCCGGACTGGTTCATGAGAGCACCTCTTCTGGGTGATGGGAATGACGCGTCAGGGTCGTGAGTCGTTACCGGTGCGGGCACGTCTGGTGCGTGACGGGACCGGCGATCGTGCTTCGGCCTGTTCGGCTGCGCGGGCGAGGACCCACACGAGGTCCGCCAGGCGGTTCAGATACGGTAGCAGGTGATTTCCAGCGATCAGGCCCGCCCCCTGGAGGGCGACCGCCCGTCGCTCCGCCCGGCGGATGATCGTCCGGGCCAGCTCGAGAGCCGCACTGGTCCGCGTCTCTCCGGGAACGACGAATTCGCGGGGCATCTCGATGCCAGCCTCGGTCTCGGCGAGGAGGTCCTCCAGGCCGGCGATCATCGCGGCGTCGACCCGCGTCTCGCCGTCGCGCAGCCGATCCCACGCGTCGGCGCCGGTCGCGAGCTCGGCGGCCGCGATGAACAGCTCGCGCTGGAGGCGGAGGATGATCGGCCCCAGGCCGGCAAGGCCGGCCGGAAGGGTGCCGTACTGGGCCTTGACGCTCAGCTCGGCCCGGGCCAGGCCGAGGGCGGCCACGGCCTCATCGATCGTGCCGTAGGCCTCGGTCCGCGGGTCGTCCTTCGTGATCCGGGCGCCGCCGAAGAGCAGTCCGGTGGTGCCGTCGTCGCCCTTGCCGGTCGCGACCGCCGAGTCGCGGATGCGCGCTCGTGGAGATGCGCTCATCGAACGGGTGTCGTGCGCCTCACCACATCAGGCCGGCGTCGCGGGGGTCCCAGCGCTCCGCCAGCAGGGTGACCTTGACGTCGTGCTCGACGACCGACTCGGCCTGCTCCTTGACCTGCTGGATCATCGATCCGGCGTACGGGCAGAACGGGGTCGTGAGGATCATCTTGATCTCGGTCGAATCGTCGCCGAGGATGATCTGCTTGATCAGGGCCAGCTCGACGACGTTCATCCCGATCTCGGGGTCGACGACGCCACGCAGGGCATCGAGGATCGCCAGCTCGGTCGCGCGACGCTGGGGGTCGAACGCCGGAGCCGGGCTCGGGATCGTGGCTGGCTGGTCGGTCATGCGTCAAATCCTACCATCTCACTCGGAAATGCCCGACGAGCACGAAGACGCCCCGATCCGGGCGCGCAGACCTAGCGGACGGCCGTCGCGGTCCCGCCGACGACGATCCCCGGCAGGCGCAACTCGGGCGGCAGGATCGCCGCCTCCGCGTCGCGTGTAGCCCGGGCCCGATGAGCGAGCCGTCGGACCCGAAGAACTCGGCGTACCGGTCGCGCTCGTCCGCCGCGTAGGCGTAGGCGCTCGCGATGCCCATCGTCCGCAGCTCGGGGTGATCGGTCAGGAGGTCCGTGACCGTGTAGCCGGCCCGCCGCAGCTCCAGAAGCTGGCGGACCGTGAGGCGGGAGCCGTAGCAGAACGGCTCGCCGTTCATGACGAGCGGGTCGACCTTGACCCACTTGATCGTCATCGGCTCAGGCGCCCTTGTAGATCAGCTGGAGGATCCGATTGCGCTTGCGCGCGTCGCCGGCGAGGCGTCGATGCCAGCGGAAGACCTTGATCGCCGTGTCCAGCGCCTCGTTGGCCGTCGCCTGCTCCCGCGGATCGAGCACGGCCGGGAGCGCGGCACGGAACCCATCGGCGAGGCGGGTGAGGTCGTCCATGGAGACCCGCCGGCGACGATACGGCGCCACGACCTGGTCGGCGAAGGCGTGCATGAGCGACGGATCGCCGGCGCCGAGGCACTGGGCGAGCGCCTCGATCCACGCCTCCGTGTCGCGCAGCAGGTGCGCCAGCCCGGTCGCGCCAAGACGCTCGCGGAGGGCCGGGTCCGCCTGCAGGGTCGCCTCGAGCGCGCGCCGGCCGAGGTCCGCGCGGACCGTCCGAAGGCGCTCCGCGGCGGCCGGAAAGCCGGCGGTCCGGTCGATGGGCGGGAGGCCGAGGTTCGGGTGGCTCACGGGACCGAAGTCTATACGATGGGCTCGTGGACCCGACCGTGCCCGAGGAGCTGTCGCCGCCGTCGCCGCCCTCCGCGCAGCCGCCCGAGGCCCCGCGACCCACCCCGGGCGAAGTCGTGCGACCAAGCCAGCGGACACTCGAGCGGCCGCCCTCGGAGCGCTACGGGCCGGCGGAGGCCCCGGCGGTCCCGCGCGGGTCGCTGCCGAAGGCGATCGCCGGGGCCGTGGTCCCGGCCGGCATCGGAGGCGCGTTCCTCGTGCTCCTCGCGTCGCCGCTCGCGGTGGTCGAGCCGCTCGTCGTCGTGGCGCTGCTGCTCGGCCTCGGCACGGGGATCGGCGCCCGCCTCGGCGGTGGGCATCGCGTCCCCGTCCCGCGCCGGCGAGCGATCGCGGTCGTGGCCGCCCTCGCCGCGGTCGCGGTGGCCGAGATCGTCGTCTGGCAACTGGCCCTCGGGGAGGGCGGCGTCCTGCCCTTCCTCGACTACCAGTGGCTCGTCTTCGGGCCCCTCGCGATCCTCCAGCCGGTGGCCGCCGGACTCGCGGCATGGGCGACTGCCTGACCATCGCGGGACGGGACTTTCGGGGCACTCGGCGGGGTGCGCGCGTCGTCTACCATGGGCCCGCTGCACCGGCCCGTGGATCACGAAGCCGCCCCGCCCAGGGTGCGTCTGCCCAGACGATTGCGACTCGCCGGTAAGAAATTCGGGATGCGGGAGGAAACATGTCCGCCGTGCGCCGCTATGCCGTGCTGCTGGTGATCCTCGTGGTCATCGTCGGCCTGGCCGTCGTCTTCAGGGATCGGCTGTCCAGCGCCCCGTCCGACCTGCAGGTCGGCGACTGCTTCGACCTCAACGATCCGAACGCGACGACCGTCGAGGAAGTCCCTCACCACCCCTGCACGGAGTCGCACCACTTCGAGGTCTTCTTCAAGGCCACGGATCCGAGCCCCGACGGTGCTGCCTACCCCGGCACGACCGCCTTCGACCAGGTCGTCCAGTCGCAGTGCATGCCCGCCTTCGCGGCGTACGTGGGGATCACGTTCGAAGAGTCAAAGCTCGAGGTGGGCTACCTCTACCCGCAGGCGGACAGCTGGGGCAAGGGGAGGCGAATCATCACCTGCTACGCCTCGCCGCCCAACAATGGCGCTCTGACGTCCTCGATCAAGGGCTCGAAGCAGTAGCTCGCCGCATCGTGGCGGGCTAAACGCTCGCCTCGCCGGCGGCCGCAAGCTCCTCGACGATCGCGCCCGGCGTCAGCTGCTCGTGGAGCAGCCGGCCGAAGCGCGTCGCCCGGGCCGCCGGCGGGACCGCGTCGAGCCACTGCCCGAGGAGCCGCTCGCCCTCCGAGTAGACGAACACGTACGTGCGGAAGAGCGGGTGCTCGATGAACTCGAGCGCCTTCGCGGCCCGGTCCGGCGCGGCCAGTGCGACGTCGCGCAGATAGGCGAGCACCTCGTCGTGGGTCCTGCCGTCGGCGTGCCGCAGAAGTGCGGCGTCGGCCGTCGCACCGCCGAGGATGCGGCGGGGCGCGGCCATGGCGACCGTACGTTCCGCGGCATCGGCCGCCGCGGCCGGATCCGCGGCGATCGGCAGGCCGGCCAGCCCGTAGAGCTCGACGAGCAGGTCGGCCTCCGACTCGGGCGGCGAGGCGAACCGGAGGCCGAGCTCGGCCAGGCCCTCGCTGATGAGGCATTCCGGGGTGTTGACGGTCAGCATGGTGGCCTCGACCCGGCCCCGGGCGCCGACGAGGTCGGCTTCCTTCCAGGCGTTCTCGAGGTGATGACCGGGGTAGGTCTCGTGGGACAGCGTGTCCACGACGCGCTTGCACCTGGATGGGCAGGTCGGTGTTGACGTCGACCCGCGACTGGAGACCGCCGTCGTACCAGTTGTAGGCAGCCCAGGGCTGGCCCGTGACCAGCCCGACCCGAAGGCCCTCGCCCGGCGGCAGGCCGAAATGACGGTCCGCGCGCGCCCTCACCACGGCGATCAGCCGGTCCACCACCGCGCCGAGTCGCGCGACAGGGACGACGAACCGGGCGTCCCAGGCCGCGAGGCGATCCGCCACGGGACCGTCGCCGGGCACGAGCTCGGCCAGCTGGGTCGCCGCCGCCGCATACACGGCATCGGGTCGACGGCTCATCCGGAGGTCGAAGCACGTCGCGACGTGGTCCTCGTACGGCAACGGGTCGCCGGCTAAGGCCCGGAGCTGCACCTCGATCGCGGCGAGCTGGGCGGTGAACCAGCGGCGGCGCGCAGCGTCGTCCACCTCGGCGCCGATCCGCTCGCGGATGGCCGCCGCGTCCTCGCGCAGGCGCGCCACTGGACGGACCTGCTCGAGCTCGACCTTGGCCTTGAGGTCGGCCGGCCCGAAGTACGCGTCCACGAAGCCCGGGACGTGCTGCTCGATCCGCAGGCACAGGACGATGTAGTCGCGGGCGATCGCGTCGGGCATCGGGACCATCCGCTCGCCACCGACGGCCGGCGTCAGGCCACGCGATGCGAGGCTCATCCGCCCGCCTCGTCGGGCACGTGGCCCATCCCCTGGCCCGGCGCCACGCCACCTTCCTCGCCCCGGAAGGGCATGCCCTGGCGCTCCACGGCATCGAGGCTCATGCGCAGCGCCGCGGTCTTGGCCTCGGCGACCTCGCGGACGTACGCGGCCTCCTCGTCGGCGGTCATCGGCCGGCCGCGCACGATGTTCTTCGACTTGCCGACCATGAGCCAGGCGAGGTGGTAGCGATCCATCGAGCCCCAGGCCGTCGCGAGCAGGTCGTCCGACAGCTGGATCCAGAGCTGGAGCGCGCCGAGGGACGGTTGGACGGCCAGCCGCTCGCCCTCCTCGACGAGCTGACGCGTCCGGGTCACGAGCTCGGCGCGATTCATGCGACGACCTCGGTGGCCGTCACGCCGGCTCGCCGCAGATGAACGCCTCCCGGTCGGCCCGCGCGCGGCGGGTCCACGGACCCGGCAGCCCGGCCCCGATGGGCGCATCGGCGAATCGCGTCACGGGCAGGATCCCGGCGACGCTGCTGCACAGGAACGCCTCGTCGCGCCTCGGCCAGGTCGCGCGGTCGTGAGCCAGCTCTCCGTCGGACGAAGGCCGACCCGAGCGCCCCAGCCCAGGATCCACGAGCGCGTCGTGCCGGGCAGGATCGCGCAGGCCAGGGCCGGCGTGGCGAGCTCTTCGCCCCGGACGAGGAACACGTTGGCGGACGTCCCCTCGGACAGGAACCCGTCCACGGTCAGGAAGAGGGCGTCGTCCGCACCGGCGCGACGGGCTTCGAGGCGCGCGTAGACGTAGTCGGCGCGGCTGGTCGTCTTGAGGGCCACGAGGGGGTTCTCCGGGTCGCGCCGCACGGTGCTGGCCACGAGGTGCAGGCCGCGCTCGAGGTGATCGGCGGGCGGTGGTGTCACGCGCCAGGCCTGGATCACGATCGTGGGCGCGACATCCTCACCCGGCGGCAGCAGCCCCCGACCCATGAAGGAGCCGCGGCTGACCGTGATCCGGACCGACGCGTCGGCGGTCGGCCCGTCGAGCCCTTCGGCCGCGAGCAGGTCGACGATCCCTCGCTCGATCATGGCGTCGGCGCCGACGGGCAGGGGGATGCCGAGGCCGTCGCACGACCGTTGGAGGCGGTCGAGGTGCTCCGGCGAGCTCGGTCGGCCGTTCGGATCGGACGCGGAGCGTCTCGAAGACGCCGTCGCCCAGCTGGAAGCCGCGGTCGAAGACCGACAGGTGCGGGCCGGCGGCGGGCTCGATCCGGCCGTCGATCCAGATGTGGGCGGGACCCGCTGACGACGTCATCCGGGCACCTCGGTCGCGCCGATGGCGCCGAGCGGCCCGCTGGCCTTGGCAACGGTCTCGGCCCACTCCTCGGCCGGGTCGCTCCGCCAGGTCATCCCGCCGCCCACGTTCAGGCTGAGGTGCGTTCCGTCGGCGACGAACGTGCGGATGAGGATGCTCGTCTCCATCGCTCCGTCGGGCCCCATCCAGCCGAGCGCACCCGTGTACGGCCCGCGGCGGACGGTCTCGAGCCCCTCGAGGATCGCCATCGCCCGGATCTTGGGCGCGCCGGTGATCGAGCCGCCGGGGAAGCTCGCGGCGAGCAGGTCGAACGCGTCGTGCCCCGGCACGAGGCGGCCGGTCACCGTCGAGACGAGGTGCTGGACGGCGGCCGTTCGCTCGAGCCGGCAGAGGCGCGGCACCCGGACGCTGCCCGGCAGGCAGACCCGGCCGAGGTCGTTGCGCAGCACGTCCACGATCATCGTGTTCTCGGCCCGGTCCTTCTCGCTGGCGAGCAGCTCGCGCGCGAGTGCGCGGTCCTCGTCCCGGTCGCGGCCGCGCGGGCGCGTGCCCTTGATCGGGTCGGCGCTCACGTGGCCGGTCGCGTCGACCGTGAGGAACGGCTCGGGCGAGGCGGACGCGATCGCCCGTGGAGTGCCGTCCCCGGCCGGGCCGAGATCGAGGTAGGCAGCGAACAGGGCCGGGTCGCCGGTGCGGAGGCAGCGGTACAGGGCCCAGGGATCGCCCAGGAACGGCGGTCTGCAGCCGCCGGGTCAGGTTCGCCTGGTAGATCTCCCCGCGCGCGATCGCATCACGGACGGCTTCGACCCCGGCTTCGAACGTTGGCCGGTCGAGGTTCGAGACGAACTGCAGGCCCTCGGGCACGTCCGCGGCGGTGTGCTGTTCGGGACGAGCCCCCGCACCGACCGCGGCCAGGCGCTCCCGAACCGTGGCGAGGCGTCGTGCGAGCCTCTCGCCGTCGCGGTCGACGGCACGACCGCCGAGCCAGGCGCGGCCGGTCCGCCGATCCCATGCCACGACCCAGTCGTACAGCCCGAGCCGCAGCAGCGGCAGTCCCTGGTCGTCCCGGGCCAGTGTCGTGCCGAGGCTCGAAGGCAAGACCGAGGTCATACGCGAGATAGCCGACGAGCCCGCCGAGGAACGGCGGCCGATCTGCCTCGCTCGCGGCGCGGCTCCTCTCCCGGCTCGGCGGCGAGCCGTCCGAGCTCGCGACGCGCCGTCGCGAACACATCAGGGCCGTCGGACGGCGCCTCGAGGAGCGCGACCGGGTCGGCGCACAGGAACGTCCAGCGCGAGCGGCGGCCGGGCCGGGCGCTCTCGAGCAGGGCGAAGCCGGGCTGGCCCCGGAACGCCTCGGCGACGTCCATCGGCGCCAGGGCGGCGATCTCGGCCGGCAACAGCTCGAGGCTGACGAGAGCCCCCGATCGAGGTACTGAGCGGCGGGTCGAGGGCGCGTGGATCACGCGCCGATGATAGGACGAGGTGAAGTCAGGGCCCCCGAACGGCGCCGGGGTGACCCGGCGCCGGGCCGGACCTCGGGGGCAAGGCTTGCGAGCGAAGGCGCCGGGGTGGCCCGGCGCACCGGAGTGGCCGCCGACCCGCCTCCGGCGGAAGCGAGTCGGCTCCAGGTTCTGTCAGTCAGCTATGCGGTGACGGCGACCGGCTTCTCGATCGGCACGCCGACCAGGCTGCCCTACTCGGTCCACGAGCCGTCGTAGTTGCGCACGCGGCGATAGCCGAGCAGCTCGTGCAGCACGAACCACGTGTGCGACGAGCGCTCGCCGATCCGGCAGTAGGCGATCACGTCCTTGTCGGGGGTGACGCCCTTGGCCTCGTACAGCGCGCGCAGCTCGTCCTCGGACTTGAACGTGCCGTCCTCGCGGACCGTCTGGGCCCACGGGACGGACGCCGCGCCGGGGATGTGGCCGGCCCGCTGCGCGGTCTCGCTCATGCCCGGAGGCGCGATGATCTCGCCGTTGAACTCGGCCGGCGAGCGGACGTCGACCAGCGTGAGGCTCGAGTCGCCGAGCCGCGGCAGGATGTCGTCGCGGAACGCGCGGAGCGAGTTGTCGACCTCCGGCAGCTGGTAGCTCGTGGCCGAGACCTGCGGGACGTCGGTCGTGAGCGGCAGCCCGTTGTCGAGCCAGAACTTGCGCCCGCCGTTGATGATCCGGACGTCGTCGTGGCCGTACAGCTTGAGCTGCCAGTAGGCCCACGCCGCGAACCAGTTGTTGTTGTCGCCGTACAGGACGATCGTCGTGTCCGGGCCGATGCCCGACGCCGACAGCAGCGCCGAGAAGTCCTCGCGGCTGGCGATGTCGCGACGGATGCCGTCGGACAGCTGGCTCGTCCAGTTCCAGCCGACGGCGCCCGGGATGTGGCTCTGCTCGTAGGCGGTCGTGTCGACGTCGACCTCGACGAAGCGGACGTTCGCGTCGTCGAGGTGGGCCTTGGCCCAGTCGGCATCGACGAGGACGGATGATGGGAAGCCGGCCATTGGTGTGTTCCTCCAGGTGGGCCGCCGGGAATGGGCGGCAGGTGACGGGTCGGTCAGGCCGCAGCTGGGAGCTGGGCCGGGCTCACGGCGCGGGCGACCGATGCGGCCGCAGCGCGATCAGCGCGACGGTCGGCGGGTTCGGGCCCGCTCGGGACACATGCAGCGGCCCGGCGTCCGTACGTGGGTCGGGCGTGCCTCAGGCATCGCCACCTACCCGATCCAGGCGGCGAAATCGGCGAGCGCGGTCCGGCAGGCGGCCACTTCGCGGGCGACCTGGCGCACGATCCAGGGGTCCACCCGGCTCGAGTCCTCGATCGTGACCGCGGGGCCGTACGGCCCGTCCTCGACCACGATCCCCGAGGCGTTGCGGTAGTCGGACAGCCAGTTCGACTGGAGGGCGACGAGAGCGTCGGCCACGACGCGCCGGTCGAACAGCCAGTCGAGATGGGCGGCGTTGAGGGCCGCCGACGACGTCGTCGAGCCGGATCGGTCGGCCGCGCTCGAGGCGTGCGACGAGGTGGAGGATCCGGGCCGTCGAGAAGGGGTCGCCGGACTCGGCGATCGTGGGTGGCGTGACGTCCGCGTCGGGCAGGCCGGCCGGCGCAGCACGCAACGCCAGCGTGCCGGGGGCGGACGGGTTCTCAGCCAAGGTCGCGGTCATCTCCGACCTTTCCACTCGGGATTGGTGCGCGAGCATAGCACCGGATGCATGACCGGACCATCGGACGATGGCCGTGGCAGGGCCACGTCTGCACGATGGCGGGAGTTGGCGCATCCTCTGCCGACTGACGACGCGTCCGGTCAGCGCACCGCGACGTATCCCTGATGACTGCATCGCGCCCGCGCCGGGCGCGCGAACCGTGGAGACACAACGTGGACCCGACGAGTCCCGACCAGGACCCCAAGCCGCCGGAAGGACCCGGCCAGGCCACCGATGGACCGGGCTGGGCCAACCCGACGGTCTTCCCGCCCGCTCCGGTCGTGCCACCGTCACCCGGCATCACGATGAGCGGTCCGGGCAGCTCGATGTTCGGGCTCGACGCGCCGGCCAGCGGACCGTGGAACGTGGTCGAGCCGCGCCGCCCGAAGATCGGCCTGTCGATCGCCCTGGTCGTCGTCCTGGCCCTCGCATTCTTCGCCGGCCTCGCAACGGACCGGGCGATGGTCGAGGGCGCGACCGCCCCGACGGCGCCTCCCGGCGTCGTCCTCGGCCCCTCGGAGCCGCCGGCCTTCAAGACCCTCTGGGAGGCCTACAACATCCTCGTCCAGCACTATGTCGACCAGTCGGCACTCGATCCGACCAAGCTCGCGTACGGCGCCACATCGGGGCTCGTCGACGCGGTCGGCGACACGGGCCACACGCGGTTCCTGACCCCCGCCGACGTCGCCGCCTCGCATCAGTCGCTGTCCGGGTCGGTGACCGGCATCGGCGCCCGGATGTCGCAGGTCGACACGAACTTCGTCGTCCAGTCGGTCGTGCCCGACTCGCCGGCCCAGAAGGCCGGGGTGCGGGCGGGCGACATCGTGGTCTCGGTCGATGGCGAACCGGTCGCCGGCAAGACCCTCGACCAGGTCGTGTCCAGCATCCGCGGCGATGCCGGAACGACCGTCCGCCTCGAGATCCAGCGCGAGGGCGAGGCGCCAAAGACGCTCTCGATCGTCCGCGCGCAGATCTCTGTCCCGGCCGTGAGCTGGGCGATGGTGCCCGGGACCAAGACCGCCGACATCCGGATCGAGGAGTTCAGCAAGGGCGTCACGGACGACCTGAAGGGAGCGCTCCTCGCGGCCAAGGACGCCGGCGCGACCGCAGTCCTGCTGGACTTGCGCGACAACCCGGGCGGCTACGTCGATGAGGCGATCGGTGTCGCGAGCGTGTTCATCGCGTCCGGCACGGTCTACGAGGAACGCGATGCGAGCGGCACGGTCAAGGCCGTGCCCGTGAAGGCTGGCGAACGGGCCACCGACATCCCGCTCGTCGTCCTCGTGAACGTCGGTTCGGCGAGCGCGTCCGAGATCGTCTCCGGCGCGCTCCAGGACGCCGGCCGGGCCAAGATCTATGGCCAGACGACCTTCGGGACGGGCACCGTGCTCAACGAGTTCGGCCTGTCGGACGGCTCCGCGCTGCTGGTCGGCACGGTCGAATGGCTGACCCCGAAGGGCCGCCAGATCTGGCATCACGGCATCACGCCGGACGTCGAGGTGGCTCTGCCGGCGAACGGCCACATCCTGACGCCCGACGACATCAAGACGAGCGGCGCGTCGGCGGTGACGGCGGCCAACGACGCCCAGGTCAAGGCCGCGGCGGACTACATCTCAGTCAAGTAGCGGCCCGCGGGCCGCCGGCGGGAGCGACGGTCAGAGCAGCTCGCCGTGGGCCGAGGCGGTCGGTTCGCCCTCGCGCGGGCGAGGCTCCTCGCCGGGTCCGAACGTCTTCGCGGGCTCGACAGGCGTCGAAGGCTCCGGCGCGGTCGCGCCGGCCTCGATCACCGGCAGCGAGCTCCCGGATCGACCCTCGAGCGCGCCCACCCCGAACGGCACCCACTTCGCCGGGTCCTGGAGACGGTGCGCCTCGGTGTTGCCGCGGGTATGTGTCTGCGAGAACCCGCTCGGCTCGATCCACATGCGCTCGCCCTCGAGGAGGCCGAGCACGCCCGACTGGCCGGGCTCCGGGCGCTCGTGGTTGCAGTAGTTGCATGTCGAGCTGTCGTGGCGCTGGTATGTGGGCGGCTCCTCGTAGGTCGAGATGTAGCCCTCGTAGTTGCGCAGGACGACCTTGTGGTCCGAGTAGCTGATCAGGTAGTTCGGCATGACCGGGATCTTGCCGCCGCCGCCGGGCGCGTCGATGACGAACGTCGGCACCGCGTACCCCGAGGTGTGGCCGCGCAGCCCTTCCATGATCTCGATGCCCTTGCCGACCGGCGTCCGGAAGTGGCCGGACCCCTCGACCAGGTCGCACTGGTACAGGTAGTAGGGCCGGATCCGGTTCTCGACGAGCCGATGGACGAGCGCCCGCTGGATGTTCACGCAGTCGTTCACGCCCGCGAGCAGGACGCTCTGGTTGCCGACCGGCAGGCCGGCCTTGGTCAGCTTGTCGACCGCGCGGCTGACTTCGGGCGTGATCTCGTTGGGGTGGTTGAAGTGGAGGTTGATCCACAGCGGGTGATACTTCTCGAGCATCGCGCAGAGCTCGTCGTCGATGCGCTGGGGCAGGAACACCGGCACCCGCGAGCCGATCCGGATGATCTCGATGTGGGGGATCTCGCGGAGGCCGCGCAGGATCGATTCGAAGAGCTTCGGAGCGAGCGTCAGCCCGTCCCCGCCGCTGATGAGCACGTCCCGGACCTGGGGCGTGTTGCGCAGGTACTCGAGCTGGGCCTCGTGGTCCTTGCGGTTGAAGTTCTGGGTGGGGTCGCCGACGATCCGGCTTCCGCGTGCAGTAGCGGCAGTAGCTCGCGCACTGGGTCGTGACGAGCATGAGCACGCGATCGGGATACCGATGGACGAGGCCCGGCACCGGGGAGTGGCGATCCTCGGCGAGGCTGTCCTCCATCATCGCCGTGAAGGCCTGCTGCTCCCGGCCGAGCGGGATGACCTGCCGGCGGATCGGGTCGTTGGGATCGCGCGGGTCCATCAGGCTGATGAAGTACGGCGTGATGTCGACCCGGAACTTGTCGGGCGCCGAGAGGCCGGCGCGCTCCTCGTCGGTCAGCTCGAGGATCTGCTCGATCTCGGCCAGGTCGTTGACCCGGTTCGAGAGCTGCCAGCGCCAGTCGTTCCACTTCTCGTCCGGGACGTCCTCCCAGAGCGGAGCGCGTCGGCTGACCGCAGGGCGACCGTCGGGCCCGACGGCCTGGGCCGGGTCGCGCCGATTGACGAACGGTGCCTCGGCCAGCGCGCGGGCGGCGTCCTGGTGGGCGACGGCGGCGCTGATCTCCTGGGCATCCACGCGGGTTCGCCTCCTGGCGGACGAGGCGCTCGAGGCGCCCCTGACGCATAAAGTCTATGCAGACTGGAAGAAACGGATGATAGCCCGAAGGTCCGGGCCGGTCCAGCATCTGGGCGCGCTCGGAGGTGCCTCCTGGCGCCGGGCATGTGCCACGGAAGCGGCCAGATGCAAGCCACGACATCTCGAGGCACGGTAGGCGGCCGATTCCAGGCGCTTGATCGGAGCGGGAGCGGTTTGGCCGTGCTCAGCGAGCGTCGAATGCCCGGTCAGGACCGCTGATCAGGGTCGAGGAGGTGGCCCGGGAATGGCGTGAGTTGCATTTGGCCGGAAAGGTGGCCGCGCCAGACCGTCTCGTATCGCTGGCGGCGGCCACGGCCCGCGCGATCGGCTAGTCGCCGATGATCGACCAGAGCAGGCCCATCATGATGAAGAAGCCGCTGAACATCGCGACGAGCGCGAAGCCGCCGTAGGGCGAATCGGCACCTTCGTGGGGCACGAGCTGCAGGCCGATCCCGAACACGAGCGCCCAACCGACGAACAGCATCGCGAACAGGAAGCGCGCGTTGGGGTTCGTGATCGCCCGGACCCAGCCGGACGGGCGGCCCTCGGCGGACGAGGCGGACCGCAGCCAGATGACGAGCATCACGCCGGCGACGCCGGTGGAGACCCAGAACGGCACCGGGTGGTTGATCGGCAGCAGGAACAGGTCCACCGAAAAGCCTCAGCGGGTCGAGCCAGAAGAACAGTCGAAATGCTAGCAGAGACGTCGGCCCGGGCGAGGGGCGGCGCGAGGGCGCCGGCGACGCCGCCACCACTCCCCCGAGGGCCCCGCGCCGACCTTCGCTAGCATGGACCGGCCGATGGATCCCTCACCCCGACGACGCCGCGCCCACGCTCCCCCGCGGCCGCCGGCATCCAGACGGACGATCCTGTGAGCCGGTTCGAGCGGCTCGGCGCGTTCGTGTATCGGCACCGGCGGGCGGTGATCCTCGCCTGGGGGCTGCTGCTCCTCCTGGCCTTGCCGTTCGCGCCACGGGCCGGTGGCGCGCTTCGGGCCGGCGGCTTCACCCTCGATACCCTCGAGTCGGCCAAGGCCCGTGCGCTCCTGGTCGCGGAGCTGCACCTGCCGCCATCGGCCCTGGTCGTCGTCTTCCACGCGGACGCGCTCACGGCAGGCAGCCCGCCGTTCGAGGCGGCCGTCAATTCGGCCATGGCCGGCGTCCCTTCCTCCGCCCATGTCGTGTCCGTGCTGTCCCATCGCACGGCGCCGCGCCAGGTGAGCGCCGACGGCCACACCGCGTACGACATCGTGTTCCTCGACCTGGCGCCCGACGACTCGCCGCTCGCCCTGCCGACCGTCCAGGCGGCCCTGGGTCCGGCCCCGGGGGTCGAGGTCGCGCTGGCCGGCGGGCCCGCGTTCTACGGCGATGTCCAGACCGTGTCGGAGAGCGACCTCCGCCGCAGCGAGATGATCTCGTTGCCGCTCGCCGGGCTCGCCCTGGTCCTCGTCTTCGGCAGCCTGGTCGCGGCGGCCGTGCCGCTCGCCGTCGGTGGCTCGGCGGTGGTCGTGGCGCTCGCGATCATCTTCGGCCTGGCGAACCTGACGCCGATGAGCATCTTCGTGCTGAACCTCGCCACGCTGCTCGGGCTCGGGCTTGGCGTCGACTACTCGCTCCTGCTCACGAGCCGTTTCCGCGAGGAGCTTGCCGCCCGCGCGGGATGGCGCGACCTGCCCGAAGGCCCCGCCCGTGACCTGGCCCGCACTGCCGCCATCGAGACCTCGGTCCGCATCACGGTCGCGACGGCGGGCCGGGCGGTGTTCTTCTCGGGGCTGACCGTCCTGCTCGGGCTGATCGGCCTGATCCTGTTCCAGTTCATGATCCTGCGGTCGGTCGGCATCGCAGGCGCCGTCGTCGTCGGGCTGGCGGTCGCCGCCGCGCTCACGCTCCTGCCGGCGATCCTCGGCGTGCTCGGCCCTCGTCTGGACGCCCTGGCGGTCCGCAAGGTGACCGTCACCCCCGGCACGGAGGGACCATGGGCGCGCCTCGCCCGGGCCGTGATGCGCCGCCCCGTGGCCGTCCTCGTCCCGACGCTCGCGGTCGCTCCTGATCCTCGGTCTTCCGTTCCTGAGCGTCCGCTTCAACGCCCCCGACGCGACGATCCTCCCGCCGTCCGTGCCGTCGCGCGCGTCGTACGAGCTCCTCGCCCGCGAGTTCGGCGAGGGTGAGTTCGCGCCACTGACCCTGGCCATCCGAACGCCGACGGCCGCCACGGATGCCACGAGCCTCGCCGCGCTCTACGAGTACAGCCGTCGCCTCGCCGCGGACCCGCGCGTCACCCACATCGTCGGCCTTGTCGACGTCGATCCGCGGCTGACCCTCGCCCAGTACCAGCTCCTGTACAGCGCGCCGTCCGGGCCACCTGACCGCTTCGTCCAGGCGACCCTCGCCTCCTCGACGGCCGGCAACCTGACCGCGTTCAATGTCTACACGCCCTTCGGCCCGAACGCCGACCCGGGGCGGGCCCTCGTCCAGGACCTGCGCGCCTCGAGCGGGCCGCTCGCCCCGCCCGCCGGGACGACGGTCCTGGTCAGCGGCGGCGCGGCCGAGGTCCAGGACGTGGTGACCGAGATGGCCGCCGAGTTCCCGCGGACCGGGCTGTTCATCCTCGTGACGACCTACCTCGTCCTGTTCCTGCTCCTTCGCTCGGTCGTCCTGCCGGCCAAGGCGCTGCTCATGAACAGCCTGTCGATCGTGGCGAGCTTCGGCGCCCTCGTCTGGATCTTCCAGGAGGGCAACCTCTCCGCGATCCTGGGCTTCCAGCCGCTCGGCTACGTCGAGACGACCCAGCCGGTGATCCTCTTCTGCGTCCTGTTCGGGCTGTCGATGGACTACGAGGTCTTCCTGCTCTCGCGGATGAAGGAGACCTGGGACCGAACGGGCGACAACGTGGCGGCGGTCGCGTTCGGGCTCGAGCGAAGCGGCCGGATCGTCACGTCCGCCGCGCTCATCGTGGTCGTGGTGGCCGGCTCGTTCGCGTTCGCCGACATCGTGCTCATCAAGGCGCTCGGCGTCGGCATGGCGATCGCGGTCGCGCTCGATGCGACGGTCGTTCGCGCGCTGCTCGTCCCGGCGAGCATGCGGCTGCTCGGGCACTGGAACTGGTGGGTGCCGGCCCGGATCGAGCGGTGGCTGGCCAGCCGGCTGCCCGCTCGCCGAGGGCGATGGCCCGGGGACCGCGCGATGAACCGACCGTCGCGCCACTGGCCGCCGCGCCGCGAGCCTCCTCGCCCTCGTCGTCATCGTGGCCGGCTGCGCCGGCGGTCCCGTGCTGGCCAACCCGCCCGCCGCCCGGCCGGCCCCGGCCGCGACCCCCTCGGTTCCGCCGCGACCGCCCGACCCGATCCCGATCGCCTTCCCGCGCGACGACGCCGCGCACGACCGCCTGACCGAGTGGTGGTACTACACCGGCCATCTGCGCGACGCCGCGACCGGCGACCGCTTCGGGTTCGAGTTCGTCATCTTCCGGGCGGAGCGCGGCGACTTCCCCGTGAGCTGGGCATCCCACCTCGCGATCACGGACGAGTCTCACGATCGTTTCCTGTACGCCCAGCGCGCCGAGATCGGACCCCAGGTCGACCTGCGACCGGCGGCCGGCGGCTTCGACCTCGCGGTCGTCCCGGACGCCACGCGCGCCGCGGACCCCGCCAACCCGGCGTGGCAGATGACGCGGCTCGGGTGGCCGAGACCGGCTCGTCGCCACGACGACGGCCCCGGAGGCGACCTCCGCGGGGTCGAAGGGCCCACTCGGCCTAGACCTCACCCTCGCGTCGACCAAGCCGCCCACCCTGCACGACCGGGACGGCTGGATCGACTTCGGCCCCGGCGGCGGCTCGTACTACTACTCGCGAACGCGCATGTCGGCCGAGGGCTCCGTGACGCTCGATGGGCGGACCATGACCGTCGACGGCGAGGCATGGTTCGATCACCAGTGGGGCGACTTCATCTCCGTCGGCGGGGGCGGCTGGGACTGGTTCGCGGTCAACCTGGCCGACGGCTCGGACCTGACCCTGTCGCTCGTGCGCGACCGGGCCGGGACGAACGCGCTCGTGTACGGCACGTACGTCGACGCGGAGGGGACGACGATCCATCTCTCGGCCGACGCGTTCCGCGTGACGGTGACGGGCCACTGGACGAGCCCGCGGACCGGGGCCGTGTACCCGGCGGGCTGGCACGTCGAGGTCCCCGATCGGCACCTGGTGATCGACCTCACGCCCACCGTCGCGGGCCAGGAGCTCGACACGCGGGCGACGACCGGGGTCGTGTACTGGGAGGGCTCGCAGGTGGTCCGGGCCACCCGGAACGGCACGCCCGTGGCAGGCGAGGGCTACGTCGAACTTACCGGGTACGCGGTGCGTCCCTAGCCTGTAACGGCGCCCCACTACGATCGATCGAACCGCAGACGCGGTCGGCGCATCGAATCCCATGTGGGGCCAGCAGGAGAGTCGGTGGAGCGAGAGCTCATCGAGCAGGCCCGCGGGGGCGATCGCGCCGCATTCGAGGCGCTCGTCCGGCTGAAGGTGGACGCCGTGTACGGGACCGCATTGGCCATCCTGGGCCACGAGGCAGACGCGCAGGACGCCGTCCAGGACGCGTTCGTGTCCGCGTGGCGCTCGATGGCCGGGCTGCGCGACCCCGACCGCTTCGAGGCCTGGTTCGGACGGATCGTCGTCAACGCCTGCCGGATGTCGCTGCGCAAGCGGCGCGGCGTGCGCGAGATCACGGTCCAGAGCGCAGGCGGCGACGCCATGGGGGCGGATGGCGATCTGCAGGACCGCCCCAGCTCCGACCGGCCGCTGGCCGACCTCGCGGCTTCCGCCGACGCCTTCGACCGGGCATTCGAACGCCTGACCGCCGACGAGCGGGCGCTGCTCGTCCTCCGCCACCGCGACGAGTTGCCCGTGGCCGAGATCGCGGCTCGGCTGGGGATCCCGGCCGGGACCGTCAAGTCGCGCCTCTTCGCCGCCCGGCGGGCACTCGAGCGCGCCCTGGCGCGGGAAGACCGATGAGCGAACGGCCGCCCGAGGGCTGGGACGCGCAGGCCACCCCGCCCACCTCGGTCGAGGTCACCGACGAGGTCCTGACCGGACACCTGCGCCGGCGGGGCGCCCGCACGCGCGCCGCGGGCACTGACGGCGGCGATCCTGACGCGCGTCGACGAGACGGCCCCGCAGCGGCGCTGGCGCCTGACGCTGGCTGCCTGGCGCCCGAGGATGGCCGTCGCGGTGAGCGGCCTGACGCTCGCCCTCGTGGCGGGCCTGCTCTACGTCAACGCGACGCCCCGCATCGGCACCGATCGGGCATCGCCGTCGCCGTCGGCGCTCGTGCCGGCCAGCCCGGTCGCCTCGGGCCCGGTCTGGGATCCGAGCCAACGCGCCCTCACGCCGCCCGAGCTGCTGCGGATCCTGGCGACGCATCCCGCGTCGGGGACCACATTCATCGTCGACGACCAGGTCACGAAGTTGGACCCAGCGTGTCCTGCACAGGGCGCGTGCTACGGGACGCTCGTCAACGCCGGCATCGAGGTCGAGCCGCCGATCGGTGGGCACCTGCCCTTCGACGGGGCATCGGACATCGCCGGCCCGGTGGCGCTCCAGGTCACCACCGGGCCGAACCTCGATTTCCTCGGGAGCGTCGTCTCGAACGGCACGCGCATGGGGTTCCGCGCCTCCGACCTCGCGAAGCGCAGCGCCATGGGCGGCCTCTTCGTCGTCCCGGCCTGGATCGTGAGCGGCCGGCCCGTATCGTGCCCGGCGAGCTCGGGGACGCCCGTCCCGACGACGGAGCTCGGCTTGCCCGCTCCCTATCTCGACTGCGCGCCATGGACGTGGCTGACGGACGAGTCCGTGCAGCCCGTCACGGTCGGGCCCGACGGTGTCGTCACGAGCCGCCCGCCTGCCGATGGTCTGGCGGTGCAACCGGGCGCCTACGAGTCGTTCGCGCCCAACCCCGCCGGTGCCGGCGCACAGACGACCCCACGCCAGGGCGTCTTCCTCGTCCGCGACTGGGCAGGGTACGGCGAAGTACTCGCCCGCCTCGAGCCCCTGGCGATCCCGTCGAACGACGCGGTCGTACGCATCCCCGAACCTACCGTCCCACCCAGCCCATCGACCGCCGGCGGCATCGTGATGTCGTCCGACGAGCTCGTCGCGCGCGTCCTCGACGGCTCGCTCAAGGCCGGCTCGATCGCCGTCGCCTCGATCACGGCGTCCGCGGTCAAGATCCTGCCGCCCGCGACTGACGTGCCTCCGAAGTCGCGCTGGACGATCGTCTCCGGCTCGCGACTCGTCCGCGTCGACGGCGGCATCGCGAACGGCCTCGTCGGCGTGCAGGCCTTCGAGGTGGAAACGACCGGCACGATCCTGGTTCTCGGAACGGTGTCGACCGGCCCGTCCGGCGCTGCTCTCGATGGCGCGGATGTCCTGCCGATCCCCGATGAGCTGAGCGCGGTCCACGGCTGGCTGCGCGTGGGCCCGCCGCTGCCATGCCCGAGGTCAGCGAGCGGGCCAGGTTCCTCCGGGGTCCCCGGGAAGATCCCGACCGTGTGGTCGCAATGCCCGGGAGTCTGGATCCTCCCTCCGACGATGACCCGTGGGCAGGGCCGCCGAACAACGTCCAGGCGACCGACGGCTCGGGCAGCATCAAGATCGGCGATCGGTCCGTGCCCGCGGGGACGCTGCATGTCCAGGACGCCGCTCCGGGCGCCGACGGGCAGGCCCGGGAGGGCGACTGGCTCGTGCGCGTTGCCAAGACGAATCCGTGTCGAGCTCTGGATGTACTGCGCGTTCCAACTCGAGCCACAGCCGGCGCCCGGGGTCACCTGGTACGAGCTCGTCGGACCGATCGCCGCGCCGGAGGCCGCCGTATCCATCCCGGGGCGACCCTCGACCTCACGGATCGTCCTGACCCAGGATCAGCTGGTCGCGTCCGTCGGAGGCGGCAACGTCCCGATCGGCAGCATCGTGGTCGCCCGGGCACTGATCGCGCCGGTGATCGTGCCGTCGTTCCCACCGGACGCCGGGGCCGTCGCCGGAAAGATCGGGCCGATGCGGGTGTACTGGGCCTCCGACCCGACCCTCAGCGCGCCGGACCTCCACCAGATCGCGCTCCGCGTTCGACCCGATGGCGACCTCGACTACCTGGGTCCGGTCTCGATCGGCCAGGCCAACGACGGGTCGACGAACGCGCTGTTCCTCGTGCAGACCCTGCAGGGGCCCGTGCTGATCAGGCGGATCGACTGCGATTCGCCTCCGGCGCCCGCGGTGTGCCCCCTCGCGGAGGGCGATACGAAGACCGTGACCCTCGGCCCGGTCTTCGTCCCCGCCCCGGCGCCCTGACGCGCGAACGAAGCGTCAGGCCGAGGATCCCGAGGCGCGGACGGTGAGCGCGGCAACCACGAACCCGGCCACGACCGTCAGCGCGTACGTGACGCAGTACACGCAGATCGCGTGGATCACGAACAGCTCCACGTACGTGAGGCCGGCCACGACGAAGCACCCGAGGAGCCCCAGGCCGTACGCGCCGAGGAGCGCCCGGCGGTCCCCGTCGCGCCACCAGACGACGGACAGCACCGTCAGCACGATCGAGAAGGCAACGCCGAAGACGGCCACCGGGATCCCGTACAGCTCGCTGTAGGCCGAGGCCGCCACGTCCTCGCAGCCGTGGAGCGGACCGCACACGGGGGCCTCGCCGAGCAGCTTCGTCACGGCCAGGTACGCCGCGGCCGCCAGCCCGACGATGGCGAGCACCGTCATGAGGAGTCCCGAGCGGCGGATCACGGCGAGGCGGATGCCCCCGGTGACGCTGGCGCCGAGCCGGAGGCCGAGCCCGACGGGGCTCCCGCCGCCGGCGAGGCCTTGGCCGCGGCGGCCTCGATGAGCGACGCCATCGTCGCGTAGTCCTTCAGCCCGACCACCGCCGTCCCATTGATGATCGACGTCGGTGTCGACGTTACGCCGGCCTGCTGGCCCGCTGCGGTCTCGGTCGCCACTGCCGTGGCCATGGCCGGATCGTCGAGGCACGAGGAGAAGGCTGCGTGGTCGAGGCCGAGGAGGTCGGCCATCGCGAGGAGGCGCGGCGGTGCGAACGCGCCGCTGTTCTCGGTCGTGCCCTGGTTCCAGAACAGCATCTCGTAGTAGTCCCAGAACTTGCCCTGCCGGTCGGCGCAGCGCGCGGCGACCGCAGCGGCCGTGGATTCGTCGGGGTCCTGGCGGGCGCCGAGGAAGGAGAAGTCGTGGGCGACGAGCCGGACGGTCCCCTTCGCCACGAGGTTCGTCACGATCTGGGGCTCGACGGTCCGGGCGAACTGGCCGCAGAACGGACACTGGAAGTCGGCCCACACGTCGAGCGTGACGGGGGCATCGGCCTTGCCGAGCGATCGTCCGTTGGCGAGGTTCGCCGGGAAGCTGACCTCCGGCTTGATCAGGCCGAGTGGATTGCCCGAGTCCGATGGCTGGCCGGAGCTCGAACCCGGGTCGGACGACCAGCAGGATCACCAGCACGAGCCCGACGACCAGGGCGCCGGCGGTGATGAGCGCGGTCGGGTCCTGCCAGGGCGGTCGGGTGGCCTTGCGCCGGGTCCGCTCCCGATCGGCGTCCCGCTCGGCGAGGCGGCGGGCGCGGCGCTCCTCGCGGCGCGTCTTGGCGGTGGCAGGCGGGCGGCGGTCCAGGGGAGATCCTCCGGCATCGCGGACTGGGGTGGGACGCTGACGGTAGCGATGGCGCCCCGGACTGGCAAACGGTCGGGGTCGGCCGGCCTCGCCGGGCGGCCCAGCGTCGCCTCGGCGCGGTTCTTCGGGGCCAGATCCGGGACAGGTCCTCGGGCCTCGCTCCGACAAGCCGCTTGACGCCGCTACATGAGACTCAGTATCATCCCGCCATGACCACTGCACCGATCCTCCGCACCCTCGACGCATCCGGACACCGCCTGACCGAGCCGCGCCGCGCGGTCGCCGAGCTCGTCGATCGGCGCTCGGGCCACTTCTCCGCCGCCGACCTCGTCGCCGACGCGCACGCCGAGCGACCGGGCATCGGGCGGGCCACCGTCTTCCGGGCCCTGGAGCTGTTCCAGGAGCTCGGCGTCATCGAACGCATCGACCTGCCGTCCGGCGAGCACGCCTACGTCGTGTGCGAGCCCGAGCACCATCACCACGTGATCTGCTCGAACTGCGGCCGCAGCGCCGACATCGACGATCGCGGCATCAGGGCGGCGACCAGGAAGATCGCCAAGCGCACGGGCTATCGGATCGACACGCACCGGGTCGAGCTGTTCGGCCTCTGCCCGACCTGCGCCGCGGCCGCGCGCTGACCCAGCCGTCGACACACGACGAAGGAACCACATGAGACCCGGTATCGCCAGCGGCCTCCTGGCATTCGTCGCGACTCTCGCCCTGGCCGCGTGCTCGGCGACGACAACGCCGCCACCGTCGACGGGCAGCGGACCGGGACGACCGGTGAGCGTCGTGACCACGACGACCGTCTTCGCGGACATGATCCGCCAGGTCGGCGGGGCGAACGTCGCGGTCACGAGCCTCGTCCCCAAGGGCGGTGACGTCCACACGTTCGAGCCGCAGGCCGGCCGACGTCCAGACGGTCGCCGGGCGCGCAGCTCATCGTGATGAACGGGCTGGGCCTCGACGACTGGCTCCAGAAGACCGTGACCAACGCCGCCGCCCCCGGAACACCGCTCGTCAAGCTCGCCGTGGACCTCCCTGGGGTCGTGCTCCTCCCCGGGGAGGAGCCCGGCACCCAGAACCCGCACCTGTTCATGGACGTCACGTACGCCAAGGTCTATGTCGACCGGATCGCGACGGCGCTCGAGCAGGTCGACCCGACCGACAAGGCCGGCTTCGAGACGCAGGCCGCCGCCTACAAGACCCGCCTCGATGCCCTGGATGCCTCGATCAGGTCGCGCGATCGCGACGATCCCGGCCGCGAACCGGAAGATGGTGACCTTCCACGACGCGTTCCCCTACTTCGCACGCGAGTACGGGATCACGATCGTGGGCGTCGCCGTCGAGGCGCCCGGGCAGGACCCGAGCGCGGCCTATACCGCCCAGCTCATCGATGCGATCAAGGCGGCCGGCGTCAAGGCCATCTTCAGCGAGGACCAGTTCCCGACGAAGCTCGTCGACCAGCTCGCCGCGGAGACCGGCACGAAGGTCGTCGCGAACCTCTACGACGACTCGGTCGGCGACCCGCCCGTCGACTCGTACGAGGGCGTGATCCGCTGGGACGTCGACCAGCTCGTAGCGGCATTGCGCTGATCTCTTCGCGCGTCGGGCCGCCCGACTGCCCTACTCTCTTGCCGTGACCACCGCTCACGACCACGCGCTGGACCACGCCCCGAGCCGGAAACCGAGCGAGCGCCGGCCGTCCAGCCCCTCGGTTCGACTGCACGGCGTCAGTGCGGGATACGGATCCCGCCCTGCGATCAGCGACGTCGACGTGGAGTTCCGGCCGGGCCGGCTGATCGCGGTCTTCGGGCCGAACGGCGGCGGCAAGAGCACGCTCCTCAAGGTCATCGCCGGCCTGCTGAAGCCGTGGACCGGCCAGGTCGAGGTGCTCGACGCTCCGCCCGGCGTCGAGGCCCGGCGGGTCGCCTACGTGCCCCAGGCCGAGACGGTGGACTGGGACTTCCCGGTGAGTGCCTGGGACGTCGTGATGATGGGCCGCTATCCCGCGCTCGGCCCGCTCCGCCGGCCCGGCTCGGCCGACCGCGACGCCGTCGCCCAGGCGCTCGAGCAGGTCGGCATGGACGACCACGCCCGGACGCAGATCGGCTCGCTGTCCGGCGGCCAGCGGCGCCGCGTCTTCCTCGCCCGGGCCCTCGCCGCCGAGCCGGACCTGTACCTCCTCGACGAGCCGGTGACCGGGGTCGACATCACGACCCAGGAGGACCTCCTGGACCTCCTCGAGGCCGAGGCGGCCGGCGGCCGGACCGTCATCGCGACCACCCACGACCTCGCCTGCGCCGCCCAGCGCTTCCAGGACGTCGTGGCGATGAACCGGACCGTCATCGCCCAGGGCGATTCGTCGCTCGTGCTCGACCGGGACGTGCTCGCGCGCACGTACGGCGGTCACCTGCTCGTGCTCGGGGAGCAGGCGATCATGCTCGACGACGCCCACCACCACGACCAGTCGGGCGGCACGGAACGGCACTACCACGACGACGCGCCGAGTCGGCATCGCTGATGCTCGGAGTCCTCACGGATCCGCTGGTCTACGGCTTCTTCCAGCGCTCGCTCGTGGCGGCCATCGTCGTCGGCCTCGTCTGCTCCGTCGTCGGCTCGTACATGGTCCTGCGCGGCCTGGCGTTCATGGGCGACGCGATCAGCCACTCGGCGTTCCCGGGCGTCGTCGCCGCGTACCTGCTCAAGGGCCCGTTCTACCTCGGCGCCGTGATCGCGGCCGTCGGGACCGCACTCGCCATCGGCTGGATCGGCCGGCGCGGCAACCTCCGCGGCGACACGGTCATCGGGGTGCTGTTCGCGGGCATGTTCTCGCTCGGCGTGTTCCTGTTCAGCACGATCCGCAACTACGTCGGCGACCTGTTCGGATTCCTGTTCGGCGAGATCCTGGGCATCTCCCCGACCGACCTGCTCGCCCTGAGCGTCCTGGCCATCGCCGTCCTGGTGGTCGTGGCGGTGCTCTGGAAGGAGCTCCTCTACTCGACGTTCGATCCGCTCGGCGCCGCCGCGTCGGGCCTGCCCGTCGTCGCCCTCGACTACGTCTTCCTCGCGCTCATCGCGATGACGATCGTGGTCAGCCTCCAGGCCGTCGGGATCATCCTCGTCGTCGCGATGCTCGTCACGCCGGCGGCGACGGCCCAGCTGCTCACGCTTCGGTTCGGCCGGCTGATGGCGATCGCCGTGGTCATCGGGGTGGCCAGCCCGGTCGTCGGGCTGTACCTGAGCTACTGGCTCAACAGCGCCAGCGGGGCGACGATCGTGCTCGTCGAGACGGCCGTGTTCCTCATCGCGCTGCTCCTCGGGCCGAGGACCGGCATCTTCCGGGCGCGACCGGCCATGGCAGAGCGGGCGGGATGACCGAACCAGGGCACGGACACGGCCGCGCCGCGTCCCACGGCGCACGGTCGCTGGGCGGCTCCACGGCGGATCGCAACATCGTGGTCTTCGGCCTGGGACTGCTGTTCTGCGCCCTGCTCATCGCGGTCATGCCGGACCTGTCACCGGCCCAGACCGGCCTCATCTCGGAGCGGGCCCACGGCCGGGTCACGGCGCTCCTCGCCTCCGATTCCCTCGAGGCCCCCAAGGCATCGGTCCTCCTCCTCGACGGAGCCCGCAAGGGCGACTCGATCACGGCGATCCTCGAGTCGCCGACCAGCCAGGCGGCCATCCCGAACTACCAGCCCGGCGACGAGGTCCTCGTGGCGATCGACCTCCAGCCCGATGGGACCGTCACCTACTCGGTCATCGACCGCTGGCGGGCGCCGATCCTGCTCACGATCGTGGGCGCGCTGGCTCTTGTCACGATCGCGATCGCCGGCTGGCGCGGCCTGCGCGCGCTGACGTCGCTGGCGATCACGGTCGTCGTGGTGATCCGGTTGCTCATCCCGTTGCTGCTGAACGGGTACAGCCCGGTCGGGCTCGCGATCGGACTGGGGATCCTCATATCGATCCTCAGCCTGCTCATGACCCAGGGATTCTCGCGCCCGACGTGGGCGGCGGTCGCGGGCACGGCCGTGGGACTCGTGGTCACCGGGATCCTGGCGGTGGTGGTCTCGTCGGCCGCCCAGTTCACCTCGGCCCAGGGGTCGGAGGAGATCGGGGTCATCGCCCAGATCGCGGGCGGCACGATCGACCTGTCCGGCCTCCTCCTCGCCGCGGTCATCTTCGGCGGCCTCGGCGTCCTCAACGACGTCGCGATCACCCAGGCGGTCACGATCGACGAGTTCCGCTCGATCGACCCGACGATGTCGCGCCGCGAGCTCTACCGGCGGGCGATGTCGGTCGGCACGGCGCACCTCGCCGCGACCGTGAACACGCTGGTATTCGCCTACCTCGGGTCGGCGCTCCCGATCATCGTGTTGCTCGCGCTCCAGATCCACCGCCTTGACCTGGCGATCAACGACGAGCACATCGCGGTCGAGGTCGTGCGGACGGTCGTTGGCGCGATCGGGATCCTCTCCGCGGTCCCGCTCACGACCGCGATCGCGGCCTGGTGGGCGGGTCCGGCCGGACGGGCGGGATCGGTGCCGCGGCGGATCATGGCCATGCCGCTCCCCGTGGACGCGACGCCGGTCGCGGTGGCAGCCGCGGTCGCGGCGAAGCCCCCTCGAAGCCGTGGCCTGCGACGGCTGCTGCCGAGGCGACGATCGAAGGAGAGCCCTCCGGCCGAAGTCGCGATGGAGGCGACAGCCTCGGTGGAGAGCCCGCCCTCGCTCGACGCGCCCGTGGCCGGCCAGCTCACGCTGCCGACCGACACGGGCCCCGAAGCCGAGCCCATCGCCACGCGGATCGTGGCCGCCGCGGCACGCACGCCGAGGCATCCGAGCCACGGCGCCCGAGCCCTTGGCCCCGAGCCCACGCTTTCCGCCGACCAGAGCCCGCGCCGGAGCCGACCGCTCCGGCGCCCACCGCGCCGACGCGCAGGTTCCCCGCCCCACGATCCGGTGTCGGCGGCGCCCCGATCCCTCCGCTACCCGAAGACCCGCTCCCCGACCCGAGGGACTGACTCAGCCGAGGTCGGCGTCGAGCTCCCCGAGTGTGGGCATCCCGGCACGGGCGCCTGGCACGGTCGTCGACAGCGCCGCAGCCACCGTCGCCCGACGGACCGCCTCCTCGATCGGGCGGCCCTCCGCCAGCCCCACGGCCAGCGCTCCGCTGAAGGTGTCGCCGGCGCCGGTCGTGTCGATCGCCCGGACCGCGTGGCCCTCGACATGGACGGTCGCCCCTTCGGCAGGCACGAGCAACGCGCCGTCGCGGCCGAGGGTCACGACAACGGCCCGGGCCACGCCCATGGCGATCAGGCGCAGCCCGAGCGCCTCGATCGTCTCGTTGCCGGATCCGCCCGCGCAGACGGCGACCTCGCCGCGGTTCGGCGTCAGGATGTCGACCGACTCGAGCTCGGCCGCCACGAACCCGTCGGCCGGCGCCGGGTTCAGGATCGTCGTGGCGCCTCCGCGTCGGGCCGCCTCGAACGCCGCCGCGACCGCGGCCGCAGGGATCTCCCGGCTCGCGAGCACGACGTCGCCGTCGAGCCTGCCGAGGCGGCCCAGCGCCTGCCTCGACGATCGTGGGGTCGACCAGCGCGTTGGCTCCCGAGGCGACACTGATCAGGTTCTCGCCCGCGCCATCGACCAGGATGAGCGCGACACCGGTCGGCTGACCGGGCATCGAGACCAGCCCGGAGACATCGACGCCTTCGGCCTCCAGCGCCGCGCGGGCCTCGACGCCGAAGGCGTCATCGCCGACCGCCCCGATGAAGAACGTCGGGGCTCCGAGGCGAGCCGCGGCCACGGCCTGGTTCCCGCCCTTGCCGCCCGGATGCCTGGCGAACATGCCGCCCGTCACCGTCTGTCCGGGAGCGGGCAGCCGCTGAGCGGTGACGACGAGGTCGACGTTGACCGAGCCCACGACGATGACGCGACCGCTCATCGCCCCTCTGCCGTGGTTCTCGTCATCGTCGGACCTCGTCGGACGCCTACGAGCCGGTGACGAACTCCCCGCCGTCGACGCTGATGATGTCGCCGTTGATGAACCCGGTGCCCTCGCCGGACAGGGCCACGATCGCGTTCGCGACGTCCTGCGGCGTGGTCATCCGCCCGGTCGGGTTCCGCCGCGTCGCCGACTCGATGATCATGTCGTGCTCGGGGATCTTCATGAGCGCAGGCGTCATCGTCACCCCGGCCCGGATCGCGTTGGCGGTGATGCCCTTGCCTGTCCGCGCCAGCTCCATCGCGAGCTGCCGGATGTGCGATTCGAGGGCAGCCTTGGCCGAGCTGACGACGCCGTACGACGGGACGACCCGGGTCGAGCCTTCGGAGGTCATCGCGTAGATCTTCGAGCCCTCCTCCAGGAAGCCGCCCCGGACGAGGTCCTGGACCCAGTAGACGAGGCTGTTGGCCATGACGTCCTGGGTCATCTCCATCTTCTTGCGGTCGACGCCCGTCCTTCGGGTCGTCGGTGATGAACGGGACCAGGCTGCCGAACGCGAGCGAGTGCATGACGACCCGGATGTAAGGATGGCGGCCCGGCGGCCCGGCTCTCCGCGAAGCGGGCCTCGAAGGCCGCGAGGGCGGTCGCGCGCTTCTCGTCGTCGGCGGCGTTCATGTTGATGTACAGCGCCTCGCTGCCCGCCGCGACGATGGCCGCCTTGACCTCTTCGACGTGCTGGAGCGCGGCCCGGAAGTCGAGGTGGACGCCGAGGATCTTGTACCCGGCCGCGGCGAGCGCCCGTGCCGTCGCCTCACCCATGCCCGAGGAGGCCCCCAGGATCAGCGCCCAGCGCTCGCGGTCGTCGGTCATCCTCGGGTGCTCCTTCGGGTTCGTGGTCGCGTCTGTCGGCCGGCCGAGTCTACCGCGCGTGGTGGTGGCCCGGCCTCGCGACGCGTGCGCGACTGCACGCGATCAGCGGCCCAGGAGCGCGTCGGTCATCGGGTCGGGGGTGCCGCCGTAGAAGCGGTCGAGCACCTCGGCGAACAGCGGCTCGTCGGGCGCGGCGCGATGGAACAGCGTCATCGACGAGCGGAGCTTCATCGCGTCGACCGAGCCGAGAATCTCCTCGGCCGTCGTTCCCGTGTTCGCCAGGACGGCCTCCGCGCACTCGCGCAGGCGTGCGCCGAGGACCGGGTGGGCCAGGTACGCGCGGGCCTCGTCCAGCGAGGAGATCGCGAAGCGCTGCGACATCCCGCTGTGGCCGAGGCCCGCGATCTGCGGAAAGATGAACCAGATCCAGTGGCCGGTCTTGCGACCGCGTCGGAGCTCCGCCAACGCCCCGCCGTAGGTTCGTTCCTGTTCGACGGTGAACCGGTCGAGGTCGAAGGCCATACAGGTATTCTGCGGCGGCCGTGTCCACAACGGCCGCGATCGGAGTGCGGCCGCCGCGACTCTCCTGTGATGCCCCGCGGGGCATCGAAGCGGGATGGATCCGCGGGCCGGCCGCGCACGAATCGGCCCCTCGCGAGCGTGATGCCCCGACGGGCATCACTACGGAGGACCCTCGCCCGTCTCGTGCGTGCGCGAGCGACCTCAGACGATCCCGCGCTCGTGCAGGTCGGCGACGCGCCGCGGCGTCGTAGCCGAGCTCGGCGAGGATCTCGTCGGTGTGCTCGCCGAGGAGCGGCGGCGCGGAACGGATCGAACCCGGCGTGGCCGACAGCTTCATCGGCAGGCCGACCTGGCGGATCGGGCCGAGGACCGGGTGCTCCACGGTGACCGCCATCGAGCGCGCACGCGATTGGGGCAGGGCGAACGCGGTGAGGACGTCGTTGATCGGGCCGCTCGGGATCTCTGCCTCGGCCAGGGCCCGCAGCCAGGTCCGCGAGGACGCCGAGGCGAAGCGAGCCGCCAGGATCGGCCGCAGCGCATCCCGGTTCGCGACGCGAGCCCCGTTCGTGGCGAAGCGCGGGTCGAGCGCGAGCTCCGCGACCCCCATCGCCGCGCAGAAGCGGACGAACTGCCGATCCGTGCCGACGGCGACCGCGATCTCCCGGTCGGCGGTCGCGAACGTCTCGTACGGGACGATGTTCGGGTGGGCGTTGCCGCGCCGCGCCGGCGACGCGCCCGTCACGAACGCGTTCTGGGCCTGGTTCACGAGGCCGGCGAGGGCCGATTCGAGGATCGACACGTCGACCCGCTGCCCGCGCCCGGCGGCCGGACCGCCCGCCCGGTCGCGGCCAAGGAGCGCGCCGAGGACGCCGATCGCGCCGAACAGCCCGGTCAGGACGTCCGCGATCGCCACGCCGACCTTGCTCGGATGGCCGCCGTCGGCGTCGGCGAAGCCGGTGATCGACATGAGGCCCGCCTCGGCCTGGAGCACGAAGTCGTAGCCGGGGCGGTCGGCCCAGGGCCCGGTCGGGCCGTAGCCGCTGATGCCGAGGTGGACGAGCGCCGGGTTGATCTCGGTCAGGGTCGCGTCGTCGAAGCCGAGCCGGTCGAGCCCGCCGACGCGGAAGTTCTCGACGAGCACGTCGGCGCTCCCCAGGAGGCGCCGCAGCACGGCCGCGCCGTCGGGTGCCTTGAGGTCGAGCCGGATCGAGCGCTTGTTGCGGTTGACCGCGAGGTAGTACGCGGCGGTCCCGGGATCGTCCGGCCCGGTCAGTCCCGCGCCGACCCATGGCGGGCCCCACGTCCGCGTCCCGTCCCCGTCGGGCGGCTCGACCTTGACCACGTCGGCCCCGAGGTCGGCGAGGAGCATCGTGCAGAGGGGTCCCGCGAGGACCGTCGAGCAGTCGGCGACGCGGATCCCGGCCAGGGGTCCGGGCACGGACCGGGCACGGGGACCCGACCTTGGCCGCCTGCCGTCAGCCACCGTCCGGCGACCGATCGTCGGGGACGGACACGTCGGCGACCGTGGCGCGGGTGGCCCGGATCAGGTCGTCGGCCGCGAGGTGGAGGTTCACGCCGTGGGCCCCGCCGCCGATCGCGACACGTGGCCGGCCCACGATCGTGGCATCGGCGACGACCGGCCACGCCCGGCTCGACCCGAACGGCGTGATCGTGCCCGCGTTCGTAACCGGTCACGGCGCGTGCCTCGTCCGCGTCCGGGCAGCGACAGGCGGGTCACGCCGAGCAGTGCCCGGAGCTTCGGCCAGTCGAACCGCCGGCCTGCGGGGACGAGCACGAACAGGAAGTCGTCCTCGCCCCGGCGCACGACGATCGTTCGGAGGAGGTCACCGGGCTCGATGCCCTGGAACGCGGCGCTCTCCTCGGCCGAGCGGGCGCGCTCGGTGCGCTTGACCGTGAACGGCACGCCGGCCGCCTCGACGGCCTCGATCGCGGGGTTCGATGGCTCCATGGGCCGCGAGCGTAGACGGTCCGCACGTGCCCCGTCGAGGGTCCGGGCGCCGCTCGGGCTACGATTGGGGCATGACCGACACTGCCGCCCAGCCAACGCCCGAACAGGACGACCGACTCACGCTCATGACCGTCCACGCCCATCCCGACGACGAGACCATCGGGACCGGCGGGGCGATGGCTCGGGCGGTCCGCGACGGCCGCCGGGTCGTGCTCATCACCGGCACCCGCGGCGAGCAGGGCGAGATCGTCGTGCCCGAGATGGACACGCCGGACAACCATCGCCGGCTCGGCGAGATCCGGATGCGCGAGCTCGAGGACGCGATGAACGTCCTGGGCGTCACCGAATGGGACAACCTCGGCTACCGCGACTCGGACATGATGGGCCGGCCCGGGAACAACGATCCGCGGACGTTCTGGCAGGCCGATCTCGACGAGGCGGTGGGCCGGCTGGTCTGGTTCGTCCGGCGGTTATCGGCCGCACGTCATCACGGCCTACAACGCGTTCGGCGGCTACGGCCATCCCGACCACATCCGGGTCCACCAGGTGTCGCGTGCCGGCGTTCGCCCGGGCCGGCGATCCAGCCTGGTACCCGGAGCAGCTGGCGCCCGAGCACGGCGGCACGGGGCTCTCCGTCGAGGAGGGCGGGCTCGCGCCGTGGGAGCCGAAGAAGCTCTACGAGCAGGCGATCCCGGCCTCGATCCGCCAGGCGATGAACGAGCGGCTCAAGGCGGCCGGCCAGCGCAGCTTCTGGATGCCGCCCGAGGACGCGACGCCCGAGCAGATCGCCGAGTTCGAGGCGTTCGTGGCGAAGGCCCTCGTGCCCGACGAGGACATCACGACCTGGGTCGACGTCGCCGACGTGCTCCAGCAGAAGTGGGACGCGATCGGGAAGCACGTGACCCAGATCAGCCAGAGCAACGGCGTTCATGGCGATGGGCCTCGACGGCTGGAAGGAGTTCTGGTCGAAGGAGGCCTACATCCTGCGCGAGTCGCGCGTCGAGACGACTCGCCACGAAACGGACCTCTTCGCCGGCCTCTGATCCCGCGGTCGCCGGCCGGAACCCGTTCTGATCCAGCTCAGGCGTCACGCAAGGTAGACCGAAGGAGCGAGCGTGGAGCACGACGAAGCCATCCGGATGGTCCGCGCCATCACCACCGCATTCGACGGCCACGACCTCGATGGGATCATGGCCCACTTCGCGGACGACGCCGTCTTCGAGGGGCCGCGCGGACCTCACCCATGGGGTCAGCGCTTCGTTGGGCGGGACGAGGTCCGCAACGCGTTCGCCGGTCGATTCTCGGGTATCCCGGACATTCGCTACCGGGATGAGGGCCACTTCGTCGATGGCGACCGGGGTGCCTCGGAATGGACCCTTTCCGGCACGATGGCTACGGGAGAGCGGATCGAGGTCCGAGGCTGCGACCTCTGGACCTTCCGCGACGGCAAGGTCGTGAAGAAGGACTCGTTCTGGAAGATCAGGACCGACTAGCTCACCAGGGCAGCAGGCCCTTCGAGGCGTCGTAGAGCTGGCCGAGCACGACCTTGCCGTCGCCGGCCGGGTCGAGGAAGTTCGGCTGGGCCTGGTCGAGGATCAGCGTCGGGTGCATCCGGGCCTGGACCAGGCGCGAGCCGTTGAACGAGAGCTCGAGCAGGAGGCCCTCCTGGGTGGGCTCGGACCAGACCTGGTCGAACACGAAGTTGCCCAGGGCGTACCAGATCGGGTGGCCCTTGTAGATCTCCATCGCGCCGACCCAGTGGGCGTGGTTGCCGATGATCATGTCGGCCCCCGCGTCGATGATCGACCGGGCGAGCGCCTGCTGGGCCGGGAAGGGCGTGGGGTCGTACTCGGTGCCCCAGTGCGGGTAGACGACGACGAGGTCCGCGCCGGCCGCCCGGGCTGCGGCGACGTCCGCCTTGACCGCCGGGGCCGATAGACGGGCCGAGCCCGGGGAGTTCGACGCCGGCCGTGTAGTACTTGGCGATCGTGTCGTAGCCGAGGATCGCGACCCGGATCCCGCCGACGTTGACGATCGCGGGCTTGTGGGCCGCGATGTCGTTCTTGCCAGCGCCGGCGTGCTTGATGCCGAACTTGTCGAGGTTCGCGACGGTCTGGAGGATGCCGGCGTCACCGGCATCGCCGATGTGGTTGTTGGCGATCGACACGACATCGATCCCGGCGTTCTTGAGACCCGATATCAACTTGGGGTCGGCCGAGAAGACCGTCCCTTCGGTGTGGTAGCGCGGTGCGTTCGGGGCCGGGTTCTCGAAGTTGGCGACCGCGATGTCCGCACCAGTGAGCAGGTCACGAACCGCCCCGGCGTTGCCCGTCCGCTTGCCGGTCGGCACCGGCCAACCGAAGGACGAGCAGCAGTGCCGGCTGACGATACGTGCCGTCCCGCCGTCGAACGGGAAGTCGGCGCCCTTGCCCAGGATGTGGACCTGCTTGTAGACGCCCCGATCGAGCAGGATGTCGCCGCCCGCGACCAGCGTCCACGTCGCGCCGGGGTCGAACGGCTTGGCGTCGCCGGCGAGCGTGGCGTTGAGCTTCCACGCAGCGGCGGTCTTGACCCGGTCCACGCCGAAGAGCGCGCGCCCGCCCCAGCCGATGGCCCGGACCGCCGGCGTCACCTGGGAGGCGCGCAGGAACGCGATGCGCTTCGAATCCCTGGCCAGGTCGCGGGCGAGCGCAGTCGGACCGGCCGCGCGGACGATCTTCGCGGTCCCGATGCCGGCGACGCCGTGCGCCTCGAGGGCCGCCACGATGCCTGCGGTGTCGGAGCCGACCATCTCGATCGTGGTCCAGCGCTTGTCGGTGCCGGCGACGACGGCCGAGATGTCGGCCGCGTCGATGTCGAGCGCCGTGGAGCGGAAGTCGACGACCGGCACGAACGCCACGTTCGTCGCCGGGCCGTTGGGTACCGTGGGCGATGGCTCGCCCGACGATACCGAACCCTCCGATGGGATCGGGCTGCCGGTTCCTCCGCTCGGGGATCCGGCGATGGCCGCCGCCGAGCTCGAGGGCGAACCGCTCCCGGAGGGCACGACACCGGGTGTCGCGGCCGGCCCGCCGAAGACCGCGACCGCCAGCAGCACGACGACGGCGATGCCCGCGACGGCGGCGAGGAGCGGCGTCGGGAGGCGTCGCACGGCCCATCGATTGTGACACGGGCGGCGCCGAGCGCCCGCCGACCACCTGCTAGAGTCGGGCGGTGACGGGCACCCGGGCGCCGCTGGCGACCACCCTCCGCCGGCTCATCGTCGAGCCCATGCCGATGGGCCGGAGGGCACTCCCACCGCTCGGATTGATCCTGCTGGCGGCCGTCGGCGCCGATCTTCCTCGTCGTCGTGGCCACGAGCCGATGGCCGTCCCCGAACGACGAGCACGCCTACTGGCTCGCCGGCCAGCGGCTCCTCAACGGCGCGCCGCTCTACGACCCGACCGCGACCTCGATCACCCCGTTCGCCTACTGGTATCCGCCGGTCGTGGCCCAGGTGGTCGCGCCGATCAGCGCGGTCGTCCCGTCCGAGGCATTCAGCTGGGGCTGGACCGCGATCCTCGTCCTGTGCCTGATCTGGCTGGCCGGCGGCCGGCCCCTCGTCGCGCTCGCGCTGGTCGCCTACGTCCCGGTCGCGACCGAGCTCGGCTTCCGCAACGTGCACCTCATCCTGGCGGTGCTCATCGTGCTCGCGATCCGGCGCTGGCCGGTCCTGTTCGCGGTCGGCGCGGCGATCAAGATCGCGCCCGGCCTGGGCATCGTGTACCTGGCCGCCCGCGGTCGATGGCGCGATGCGGTGATCGCGTCGGTGGTCGGCCTGGTCATCCTCGTCGTGAGCGTCGCGCTCGCGCCGGGAGCCTGGGCCGATTTCGTGGACATCCTCCGCGCCCGCGGGCCCGGCGACGCGTCCTCGTTCGTGCCGATCCCGTACATCGTCCGGGCCGTCGCGGGGCTGGCGTTGGCGGTCATCGCCGGCCGGCTCGAGCCGCGGATCGGGGAGCCGTTGCTCGTCGTGGCCATCGTGATCGCCCTGCCGACGCTCTGGTTCACGGCCCTGTCCACGCTCGTGGCGCTCGTGCCACTGTTGTGGGCGGGTGCGACGCGCCGACACGGCATCGACCGCGATGGATCGACCCGATCTTCCCACTTGACGCTCGGAACCCATCCCCCACGATCGCGGCGATGCCCATCTTCGCGCTGACCATCGGCTGGTCGGCATTCCTGCTGTTCTGGGTGGAGCCCCTTGTCGGCCAGCTCGTGCTCCCGACATTCGGTGGCGCGCCGGCCGTGTGGGCGACCGTGCTCGTCTTCTTCCAGGCCGTCCTGCTGCTCGGCTACCTGTACGGGCATGCCTCGACCGTCTGGCTCGGATCGCGGCGCGGAGCGGCCGTGCACATCGGGCTGGCCCTCGCGGCGCTGGCCTGGCTCCTGGTCGCGTCGCTCCGGACCGCGGACATCCAGCCGACGAGCCTGCCCGGCGTCGATCGACGTCCTGCGGATCCTCGCCCTGACGGTGGGGCCGCCGGTATTCGTGCTCACGACCACGACCCCGCTCGTCTCCGCCTGGTTCGCGCGCTGGCGGGGCAGCCCCGGAGCAGACCCGTACTGGCTGTACGCGCTGTCGAACGGTGGCTCGCTCCTCGCCCTGCTGGCCTACCCGTTCCTCATCGGCCCCCGGTTCGGGCTGGGCGACCAGCGGGCGGCATGGGCGGTCGGGTTCGCGCTGCTATGCGTCGCGCTCGTGGCCGCGGCGGCGATCTCCGTCCTCGGCCGGTCCGGGCGTGCGGATGTGCCGGCGGCCACCGAGGAGCCGGCCCCCGCGCCGGTCGTCGGCCCGGCCGTGGAACCAGCTACCGATCCGGCCGGCCCGGACCCCGCCATCACCTGGGGCCGTCGCGCCCGGTGGATCCTGCTGGCCGCCGTCCCGTCGGGCCTCCTGGCGGCCGTGACGACCTTCATCGCCACGGACCTCATCTCGGCGCCGCTGCTGTGGGTCGGTCCCCTGGCGCTCTACCTCCTCTCGTTCATCGTCGCGTTCTCGGCTCGTGGCCGGCGCCTCGTGCCGTACGCGGTCGCGGTCGCCCCCGCCGCGGTCACGCTCCTCTGGGTGCCCTTCGGCTCGGCCGGCGGCTGGCCGCTGCTCGTGCTCATCGGCCTCGA
The DNA here is from genome assembly GCA_963849405.1 of uncultured Chloroflexia bacterium. Lineage (GTDB taxonomy): Bacteria > Chloroflexota > Limnocylindria > Limnocylindrales > CSP1-4 > C-114. Next base: position 48,445 of record CAWKHG010000003.1, on the reverse strand, counting down.
GTGGGGCGGCCTCGCGATCGTGGCGATCGCCCTCCACGGGCGGCTGGCCCAGGATCGTCCCGGCGGCCGCCCACCTGACCGAGTTCTACCTCGTCCAGTCCGTCGGCGGCGTGCTGGGCGGCGCGTTCGTCGCGCTCGTCGCACCGCAACTCTTCCCGGGTGTCTGGGAGTACCCGATCCTGCTGACCGGCGCCCTCGTGGCGCTGGCCGCCACGGTCCCAGCGGCCGCCCGGGCCGCCGCCCCAACCGCCCCCAGCCGTCGCTTCTTCCTCAGCCCCTTCCTCGCGGGCGCGCGCGCCCGCCTCATCCCCTATGTCGCGATCGCCGCCGTCGTCGTCGGGGTGATGGTCGTCCAGCAGTCGATCGCCCTGCCCATCGCCCTCCGCTGGATCGGCGTGGGTGCAGCGATCCTCGCGGTCGGTGGGCCGCCCGGCTTCCTCGCCGCCGCCACCGGCCTCACCCTGGCCGTCGCCGTCCTCGTCATCCCGAATATCACCCCGAGCCCGACGCTCCTCCAGGCTCGCTCGTTCTTCGGCGTGACCGCGGTCATCCAGGGCTCGCCGGGCGACCCGTGGCGCGTCCTGATGCACGGCACGACCGTCCACGGCTCGCAGTCGACCGACCCGGCCCTCCGGCGCACGCCGACCGGCTACTACGCCCGGCCCGGACCGATCGGCGACGTCTTCACGGTGCTAGACGCCGCCCGCCCCGGCGCGTCGATCGGGCTGGTGGGGCTGGGCTCGGGGACGCTGGCGGCGTACGAGGTGGCGGGCCAGTCCATGACGTACTTCGAGATCGACCCCCTCGTCATCCAGGTCGCCCAGGACCCGCGCTACTTCACGTACCTGTCGGACGCGCCCGCCCGGCCGACCGTCGTACTGGGCGACGGCCGCTTCTCGCTGCAGAACCGTGCCGGACGCCTCGTACGACCTGCTGGTCCTCGACGCGTTCTCGTCGGATGCGATCCCGACCCATCTGCTCACGCTCGAGGCCCTCGACCGACGACCGGCGGGTGATCCGGCCCGGCGGGCTGATCGTCACCCACGTCTCGAACCGCTACTACGACCTCGCGCCGGCGATCGGGGCCGCCGGACAGCGGCTCGGGATGACGGTGCTCCAGCGGCGCTACGCCCCGACCGACGCCGAGGCGCTGGCCGGAGCGTCACCCTCGGCCTGGGTCGCGATGACGACCGACGCGGCGACGATCGCCGCCCTCCGTGCCCGTGGCTGGACGGACGTGGACGCGACCGGGAGTCGATCCCGTCACAGACGACCGGCCCGACGTACTCCGCTTCCTCCACATCGGCGGCTGACGGGGCGCCGGGCCAGGCACGGGACCCACGGACATAGAGAACGCCCCGTCCGGGCGGGCGGACGGGGCGTAGGAAGATGCGATATGGCGGACCCGACCGGATTCGAACCGGCGATCTCCAGCGTGACAGGCTGGCATGTTGGGCCGCTACACCACGGGTCCGGGAACGGCGAGTGGGGAGGATAACACGGCGCGACGCGGGGCCCGGGAAGGGTCCGACGGCCGGCTCTCGCTATACTCGCCGCCCATGACAAACCTCCCGAGCGGGCTGATCGACCTCCGCTCCGACACCGTCACCCAGCCGACCGCCGAGATGCGCCGCGCGATGGCCGACGCGGAGGTCGGCGACGACGTCTTCGGCGACGACCCGACCGTCACGCCCTCGAGGAGCGCGCCGCCGAGCTGCTCGGCAAGGAGGCCGGCCTCTTCGTCGCCAGCGGCACGATGGGCAACCTCGTGGCCCAGCTCGCCCACCTGCCCGCGGCGAGGAGACGATCGCCGGCGCCGAGAGCCACATCGTCCATGGACGAGGCGGCCGGCCACGCGGTCATCGTCGGGACGACGCATCCGGCCGATCCAGGAACGAGCCCGACGGGACGATCGACCTCGGCCGCAGATCCGCGACGCTTCCGCGACCCGACGACGTCCACGAGCCGATCACCGGCCTCATCGCGATCGAGAACACCCACGCCCACTCGATGGGCCAGCCGCTCACGCCGGCCTACACGCGCGAGGTCGCGACGATCGCCCACGAGCGCGGCGTCCCGCTCCACGTCGACGGCGCGCGGTTCTTCAACGCGGTCGTCGCCCTGGGCGTCACGTCCCGACCGAGCTCGCCGGCCCGGCCGACAGCGTCTACGTTCTGCCTCTCGAAGGGTCTCGCCTGCCCCGTCGGCTCGGTCGTCGTCGGCTCGCGCGACTTCATCTGGCGCGCCCGGCGCGCCCGCAAGCTGGTCGGCGGCGGCATGCGCCAGGTCGGCATCCTCGCCGCGGCCGGCCTCGTCGCGCTGCGCGACGGTCCGGCGGGCATGATCGAGCGCCTCGCCGAGGACCACGCCAACGCCCGCCGCCTCGCCGAGGCCCTCGCGGAGATGGACGGCATCGTGCTCGCCCGGCGCCATCGCCCAGCCGACCGCCGGGCCGCTCGATCCCGGTCGCGTGCGCACGAACTTCGTCCTGTTCCGGGTCGAGCGCGACCGGGCGGCGTTCCTCGGCCGCGTCGCGCGCCCGCGGCGTGCTGATGGTCGAGTACCCGCACGGCCAGGTCCGCGCGGTGACCCACTACGGCGTGACCGCCGCCGACATCGAGACGACGATCGCGGCGACCCGGGCCGCGCTCGACGAGACCGCCGGCTCGCAGCGGCGCGACCGGCCGAACCGAGGCGTCGACGCCCGCCGCGCCGATCGCCGCGGGCCGCATCTGACCGACCCGGCGCGGCCCCGACGCCGCCGCCACGAGCGCCCCAGGAGGAACCATTGACCGAGTCGGCCCCCTCGCCGGTCTCCCTGCCGCGCCCGGCCGCGGCGGCCCGACCGGGGCCGCTCGACGACCAGCTCTACGACCTCGTCGAGGCCCGCTTCCGGCGGCTCGTGCGCGACAACCCGATCGTCGGCGACGTTCCTCGGCATCCACACGGAGGACGACCGCCTGGGCGACGGAACGCGCGACGCAGGTGCTCCAGGAAGCCGCCGACGAGCGCGCCCACCTCGCGGCCGTCGAGGCCATCGACCCGGCCGGCCTGTCGCCGGAGGCCGCGTTCGAGCGCGAGCTCGAGATCCACAACCTCCGCCGTGGCCTCTTCGACACCGAGGTCGTCCGGACCTGGGAGCGCCGCTCGACCGCGATGGACACGCTCGGCGACGCCCTGTTCCTGCTCTTCGCGCGCGACTTCGCGCCGCTGCCCGAGCGGCTGGCCTCGATCGACCGGCCGCCTCGAGGCCGTGCCGGCGTTCCTCGACCAGCAGCCGGACGCGGGCCGTCGGCCCCAGGTCGGCCTGTGGCAGAAGCTCGAGCTCGAGTCCGCCGAGGCGCTGCCGAGCCTGTTCGACGAGATCGTCGCCGCCGGCACCGGCAGCCAGCCGGCCGCCGACCAGCGCCGGCTCGACGCAGGCCGCGGCGGCGCGCGAAGGCCGCCGTCGAGGAGTACACGGCGTGGCTGCGGGGCACGCTCGCCGACGCCGTCGACGACTGGCCGCTCGGCAGCGAGCGCTACGACGAGCTGATCGGCCTGCGCGCCTTCGACGGCCTCGACGCCGACGACGATCCTCGCGATCGGCTGAGCAGCAGCTGGCGAGCACAAGGCGGCGCGGGTCGCCGCGGCGCGCGAGATCGACCCGACGCGTCGACGAAGCCGACGGTCGTCGACCGGATCAAGCGCGACCACCCGGCGACGTTCGACGAGGCGCTCGACGCCTACCGCGACGTCATGGTCCGGGCGCGGCAGCACCTGATCGACCACGACATCGCGACGGTCCCGCCGGACGAGCAGCATCGACGTCATCGCGACCCCGATCTACCTGCGCAACGTGATCCCGTTCGCGGCGTACTTCGACCCGCCCGAAGTTCGACCGGACCCGTCGGGCATCTACATCGTCACGCCGTCGGTCGAACGACGACCCGAACGCCATGCGCGAGCACAACCGCAGCTCGATCAGCAACACCAGCATCCACGAGGCGTACCCGGGCCACCACCTCCAGCTGTCGGTCGGCGACACGGCACCCGTCGCTGACCCGGCTGCTCACGGAAGCCCCCGAGTTCGTCGAGGGCTGGGGCATGTACTCCGAGCAGATGATGCGCGAGCAGGGCTTCGACGACGCCCCGAACTTCCGGCTGAACATGTACACCGACGCGATCTGGCGGGCCTGCCGGATCATCCTCGACGTCCGGATGCACCGCGGCGAGATCGGCGTCGACGAGGCGATCCGCTTCATGGTCGAGCAGACGACCTTCGAGGAGCCGAACGCCCGCGCCGAGGTCCACCGCTACACCTACACGCCCGACCTACCAGCTGTCGCTACCTGCTCGGCAAGGTCCTGCTCCTCCAGCTGCGCGCCGACGAGCAGCGCCGCCTCGGGATCGGCGTTCAGCCTCCGCGGCTTCCACGACACGCTGCTCGAGACCGGCAGCATGCCGATCAGCTTCCACCGGCGGTTCCTCGAGGGCCCGCAGGCACCCCGGCCGCGCGTTCGAACGGCGCGAGCGGCGGCCCGGGCGCGACCGACCGCGCGGCGAAGGCCTGATCCGCCCGTGCAGGTCATCCCGGCCATCGACCTCGAGGGCGGCCGCTCGCGAGTCGTCTTCTGGCCCGGCGCGTCGACCGGCATCGGCGCGCCGACGGACCGGCCCGGAGCGGATCGCCGAGCGGTTCGTCGCCGCAGGGCGCGCGGATCGTCCACCTCGTCGACTTCGACGGCGCGCGGGCCGGCAGCCCGGCCAACCTCGAGGCGGTCGGCCAGCGTCGCCGCGCGCGTCGCGATCCCGATCCAGGTCGCCGGCGGCCTCGAGGGGGCCGACCACATCCGCCTCGTGTTCGCGGCCGGTGCGACGCGGGTCGTGCTCGCGATGAGCGTCGTCGACGACCCGGAACTCCTCGCCGACTGCCTCGCGGTCGCCGGCGACTGGCTCGCCGTCGGCCTCGACCCGCGGCCGGACCGGCTCGCCGCAGTTCCGCTGGCGGCGGGCGACGCCGCCCACGCTCGAGGGCCTCGTGGCCGAGCTCGCCGAGCGCGGGCGTCCGCCGGTTCGTCCTGACCCACGGCGGCGGACGCGGACCTGCCGCGGCTCGTCGCGCTGGCCCGTTCGCTCGACGCTCGAGGTCCTCGTCGCCGGCGGCGTCCACGATCTCGCCGGCATCCGGCGGCTGCGCGACGCCGGGCGTCGGCGGCGTCATCCTCGGCGAGGCGCTCCTCTCCGGAGCCATCGACTTCCCCGCCGCCCTGGAGGCCGCCGCATGACTCGCGTCCATCCCGTCGCGGCGCTGTCCGTCGGCGGCCCGTGCCATCGTCGCCGCGCTGCCTCGTCGGCGTCGTCGCTCCTGGCCTGGTTGCGGCGAGCGACGACGCCCAAGCCGCAGCTCCGGCGGCGCCGGCGGCCGGTCGGCGCCGGCAGGCATCGCCGGCGTGCCCGACCGCAGCCGCCCGCCGAAGGCCGGCGGCCGGTACCGTCGAGCACCGTGACCATCGACACGCCGAAGGGCAAGATCGTCATCAAGCTCGAGGCCGACCTGGCCCCGACGGCGGCCGGCAACTTCGTCGCCCTCGCCGAGTGCGGCTACTACGACGGCGTCGTCTTCCACCGGCTCGTGCCGGGCTTCGTCATCCAGGGCGGCGACGGCCAGTACGGGCGCCAGGCGACCCTGACCAAGACGCGCGTCGGCGGCGGCGGCCCGGGCTACACGATCGAGGACGAACCGGTGAAGGCGACTACAAGCGCGGCGCGTGGCGATGGCCCGAACCTCGAGCCCGCATTCGCAGGGCTCGCAGTTCTTCATCGTCCTGAGCGACGACGCGCGCCAGGCGCTCGCATCGGCCAACACCTACGCGATCTTCGGCCACGTCACCTCCGGCATGGAGGTCGTGGACGCGATCGCCGCGATGCCCAACAGCGGCGATCCGGCGAACGCCGCGATCGACCCGGTCGCGATGACCAAGGTCACCGTTTCAACCCCGTAGCCCAGAACAGAAGGAGCACCCATGACCCGAGCCACCATCGGCACCGACAAGGGCGACATCGAGGTCGACACTCTACGACCAGAGCGCGCCAAAGGCCGCCAAGAACTTCCTCGACCTCGCCAGAAGGGCTTCTACGACGGCGTGATCTTCCACCGCGTGCATCCCGGGCTTCGTGATCCAGGGCGGCGACGGCCAGTACGGCAAGAAGGCGAGCCTCGACAGCGGCCGCGTCGGGACGGGTGGGCCGGGCTACAAGTTCGACGACGAGCCGATCAAGGGCGACTACTACCGGGGCATCGCTGGCGATGGCGAACGCGGGCCCGAACACGAACGGCAGCCAGTTCTTCATCTGCACGGACGACCTGACCGGCCGCCTGCCCAAGAACTACACGATCTTCGGGCTCGTGACCAAGGGCATGGACGTGGTCGATAGATCGTCTCGGCCGCCGCGCAACGCCCGCGACCTGCCGATCGATCCGGTCAAGATGACGACGGTGACCGTCCACCCGGACTGAACGTTTCGGGGCTCCTGGGGCCTGCACTAGCATGGTTTTGTTGCCATTGGGCCGTGCCGGGCCGCAACGAAGGTTAAGGAATTTACACCGGCGTTCGTGACAAAACCCTTGGCTTTCGGCCGTTTGGGGCGTACAGTTAGGTCGCTGCGAGAGCGGCCAGCTGCCCCAGCATCAAGGTCATGGGTAGGTAGGGTCAGGGTAGTCGGTGCAGCCGACGTGATAGATGCCCTTGATGCGTGGCAGAAAACGGTCCGCTTCGGCGGACCCTTCACCGGGACAGCAACGGAGCGGTTCCTTCGGGAGCCGCTCCGTTCTAGTTTCTGGGCGGGTGCATGAGCGATGAGCGGGCAGGCGCCGGGACGGGTCGCGTCCTCCTGACGCCTACGGGTGCAGCCGGTAGGCACGGAACTGCTCGTGCTCGATCGGCAGGATCTCCGTCCGGCTGAACCCGGCCTCGCGCGCATAGCGTTCGACCGTCGACGGGCGCATGACCGTGCCGGTGGCCGCCGAGGGTTCCTCGACGAGGCCGCCGGGCAGGCAGACGGTCGTGCTGAACCCGTACAGGAAGCGCTCCATCGGGTCGTCGAGCGCCGGGCCTGTGAAGGCTTCCGCCGTCCGCTCGTCGAACACGAGGACGCTGCCGCCGGGCGCCAGCCGCGATAGAGCGCCGCGCAGGGCTGCCACGGGCTGGCTCAGGTCGTGGAGGGCCTCGAAGATCGTCACCAGGTCGAACCGGTCGTCCGACGCGGACCGGGCGACGTCGCTCCGCTCGAACGTGACCCGGTCGCTCACCCCGGCCGCATCCGCGTGGCGTCGGGCGGCCTCGATCGACGGGCCGTCGAGGTCGAACCCGGTCACCCGGGCGTTCGGGTACGCCTTGGCCAACCCGATCGAGAGCCAGCCCTCGCCGCAGGCGAGGTCCGCGACGCGAGCCGGGTTTGTGGCCGAGAGCCGAGCGTGGACATCGGGGATGGTCGGGAGCCACTCCTGGCCGACGACCGTCAGCGTGACGATCCGGTTCGCCGACGCCTGGGCCTCGCGCATGTCGGTCCCGTACGCCTCCCAGTCGACGCCGCCGCCGGTCCGGTACGCCTCGAGGAGCGCCGGCAGGACCGATCCGACCGACGTGACGAATCGGGGCAGGAACGCCATGTACGACGCACTCTCCTGGTCCAGGAGGACCTCGCGGTGCTCGGCCGGGACCGCGTAGCGGCGCTGCTCCTCGCCGGCCGCCACGTCGTCGACCTCGAGGACGCCGGCGACCGTCTGCTGTTCGAGCCATTCGCGGGCGTAGCGCGGCGCGATCCCGGCCCGTGCCGCGAGCTCGGCGGCCGTCGCCGGACCAGCGCCGTCCAGGGCCCGGTACAGCCCGAGGCGCTCGCCGATGTACACGTTGAGCAGCTCGAGCGCGCCGAGGGTCTGGTCGAACAGGCGCCCCACGAGCGCCTCGCCGCTGTAGGGCCGATCGGTCGTCGCGGTCGTCATGCGTCTCCTCCATAGCCGGCTCTGGGCCCAGGCGGTCGGGGGAGTATCCCATCCCGGCTCTAGGGCCACTGGCCGTGACCCGAGGGCCGTCGGACCTGGCGCGCCGCAGGTTCGGGGATTGCGCTTAGACTGCGCACGGGCCCAGCCCATCGCGCGCCTGTAGCTCAGTGGATAGAGCGTCGGCCTCCGGAGCCGAAGGTCGCAGGTTCGAATCCTGTCGGGCGCGCCATAACAACCTGTGGCAGCGCCAGCGCCAATCCGTGCGCGTATGCCGCAGGTGTGAGGCGAGGCCGACGAACCGCGGCCCGCCACGGTGATCCGCTCGTAGATCGCATGGACGAGGTCGGACTTCTCCTCGGGCAGTTCGACCTGTGCCCACGTCTCCCCGATCGCCCGCAGCCAGGCGATGGCTCGCTCAGCGGGGACCACGACGTCGACGCTCCCCTCCAGCTCGCTCAATTGGCTGCGGAGGGCTCCGAGCCGAGCGAGGTACGCGTGTGGCCTCATCCAGCGGCACGACCTCATCTCATTTGGCATGGAGTACCTTGTCCTTGCCCGTTCGGCCATCGTCGGCGGCGAGCTCGACAGGGGAAACGTGCTCAGCCGTACCAAGCGCGATACGAGGAGGGAATCCGAGGCCCGCTACCGCGGGCTGCTCGAGGCGGCGCCCGACGCGATGGTCGTCGTCAACCAGGCCGGCGAGATCGTCCTGCTCAACCTCCAGGCCGAGAAGCAGTTCGGCTACCAGCGCGACGAGCTCGTCGGGCAGCAGGTGACGAACATCATCCCGGAGGGCTTCGCCGAGCGGCTCATCGCCGACGACCTGCGCTCCGCCGCCGAGGCGCCCTCGCCCAGCAGATCGGCACCGGCATCGAGCTCTCGGCCGGCGCAAGGACGGCACCGAGTTCCCGATCGAGATCATGCTCAGCCCACTCGACAGCGCCGAGGGCATCCTCGTCACCGCCGCGATCCGCGACATCAGCGTGCGCAAGGCGGCAGAGCGACATCTCGCCCAGATGGAGGGCCGCTACCGCGGCCTGCTCGAGGCGGCGCCCGACGCGATGGTCGTCGTCAACCAGGGCGGCGACGATCGTCCTGCTCAACGTCCAGGCCGAGAAGCAGTTCGGCTACCACCGCGACGAGCTCGTCGGGCCAGCAGGTCGACGAACATCATCCCGGAGGGCTTCGCCGAGCGGCTCATCGCCGACGACCTGCGCTCCGCCGCGGACGCCCTCGCCCAGCAGATCGGCACCGGGATCGAGCTCTCCGCCCGGCGCAAGGACGGCACCGAGTTCCCGATCGAGATCATGCTCAGCCCGCTCGAGAGCGCCGAGGGCATCCTCGTCACCGCCGCCATCCGCGACATCAGCGTCCGCAAGGCGGCAGAGAACGAGCTCCTGCAGGCCCAGAAACTCGAGTCGATCGGGCGGCTCGCCGGGGGATCGCCCACGACTTCAACAACATGCTCTTCGCGATCCATGGCTACGCGGAGCTCCTCGGCGAGGACCTGACCGCGACGGATCGAGCGCGCCTCGATCCGGACGGCGCGCTCCGCAGCGTCAACGCGATCAGCCACTGCGGCCGAACGGGCGGCCGCCCTGACGGCCCAGCTGCTCGCCTTCAGCCGCCAGCAGGTCGTCAGGCCGAAGGCGCTCGACATCAACGCGGCGTCGACAGCGATCGAGCCGATGCTGTCGGCAGCTCATCGGCGGCAACGTCCATCTCGTGCTCAAGCTCGACCTCGACACGCCGGCCACATCCGGGCCGACGCCGGGCCAGCTCGACCAGATCCTCGTCAACCTCGTCGTCAACGCGCGCGACGCCATGCCCGACGGCGGAACCGTGACGATCAGAGCGCCAACGTCGTCGTTGACGATCCGCACGACGATCGGACACGTCGACGTCGCGCGCGGGTCCGTATGTGCTCCTCGCGGTCAGCGACACCGGCAGTCGGATGGACCGCGAGACACGCGAGCACATCTTCGAGCCGTTCTTCACGACGAAGGAGCTCGGCAAGGGGACCGGCCTTGGCCTTGCCACGACGCACGGCATCGTTGGTCAGGCGGGTGGCTACATCTGAAACGGATTCCGAGCCAGGGAAGGGCTCCACGTTCAGGCTCTACTTCCCTCGCGCCGAAGCGACGAGGCAGGCCTGACGGGCCCACGACACCGAGGGCACCGATCGGGATCGGAACCGTATCTCGTTGCCGAGGACGAGCCGGGAGTCCGCGACATGACGGCCCAGCTCCTCATTCGATCGGGGTACGCCGTGATCGCGGTCGCCGGTGGTGCGGAGGCGATGGCTCGCCTCGAGGCGCGCGACGAGCCGATCGAGGTGCTCGTCACGGACGTCGTCATGTCGCAGATGTCAGGCATCGAGCTCGCCGAACGGATGATGGATCGCTACCCGGAGGTGGGAGTCGTCCTCCTGTCGGGCTATACCGCGGCCACCCTGAACCTCGAGCGGGTGATGGGCCGGGGCGCGATATTCGTATCGAAACCGGTTTCCCGGGCTCAGCTCGCAGCAGCTGTTCAGCAAGCCAAGGTCGCCCGGCGGGCCGAGGCTCCGAACCCGTGATCGACGGGTGACCCAGGTGTCGACCAGGCCGGAACCAACCGATACATCGGCGGTGATCCTCGTCATCGACGACGATGACGACGTCCGAGACCTGGTTGCGCTCGGACTGCGGCGAGCCGGATTTCGAGTACGCGAAGTGGCCAGCGCCGAGGCAGGCCTCACAGTCGTCGAAAACGAGACGATCGATCTCGCTGTCATCGACATGGGGCTCCCCGGTATGTCGGGCACCGACGTCGTCAGAGCCCTCCGGGAGCGGCCGCAGACGGCTACCCTGCCGGTCATCCTGATGACTGGCTCGGGAGACGACTACAGCCTGGTCACCGGCCTCGCAGCGGGTGGCGACGACTACATCGCAAAGCCCGTCCGGCTCGATGAGCTCGTCGCGCGCGTCCGGGCGCACCTTCGAGTCGGCTCCGCTTGGTCAAGCGCCCTCGAAGTCGAGCTGCGCAGTCGTGCCGCCGTCGTCGAGACGCTTGGTCACCTTACCCTCCCGCCAGCGCCAGAGGAGGCCGCGGAGGTGCTGGTGACCGAGTTCGCGCACCGAACGGCCTACGGCTTCATATCGGTGTCGCAGCTCATGCATGGTGATCGGCTCCGCGAGCTCGCGACGTTCAGCCGGATGTCCGGTGTGCGTCGCAGGGACGTGCTCATGAGCGCCACAGCGTCGGATGCGATCGTTGCGCGCGCCCGGGGGGTCCCTGGGTGGAAGACATCGACATAGTCGGTGAACCTGCGCCGATCGCCGGGTTTGCCGCGACTGAGGTCGACATCGCTGCCCACGCGCCGATCAGGATGGGCGACGAGCTCGTCGGCTTGCTTTCCATCGGCGTCACCCGCGAGGGCCGCCGGCCGACGGCGACGCGGAGATCGGGGCTTCTGGCGGAGGCGATCGACTACGCGAACATTCTCAGCGTGGTCGTCGGGCCTGCACTTGCTGATCGGCGTGATCTCGATGCGATCCGTGAGCGGCTGCGGGCCGCCCTCACGGCCCGAGCATTCCATCCCGTCTTTCAGCCCATCGTTGAGGTCGAGTCGCGGGCGATCGTCGGCTATGAGGCACTGACTCGGTTCGATGACGGCACGCGACCGGATCTGCGGTTCGCCGAGGCGGTGTCTGTCGGGCTCGGACTCGACTTCGAGACGATGACGCTCGAGGCCGCGCTGGCCGCCGTAGCATCGCTTCCCAGCGACTCGTTCCTCTCGCTCAACGTAACACCTGCTCTCGTGCTCGAGCGGGGCGCCTGGCTTCGAGCGATCGTCCATGCTTCGAGCCGACCGCTCGTTCTGGAGCTCACCGAGTTTGCCCAGGTCAACGACTACAGGGCCCTTCGGGAGGGGATAAGGGATCTGGGGAACGTGGACGTCGCAGTCGATGATGCCGGGGCTGGCTACTCGAGCCTCCATCACATACTCGAGCTTCGTCCACAGTTCGTGAAGATCGACATCAGCCTCATCCGAGGGATCGATTTCGGACGAGCTCCGCCAGGCCCTCGCGGCAGGCTTCGCCTACTTCGCCCTAAGGAGCGACTTTCGTCTGATCGCCGAAGGCGTCGAGACGGAAGCTGAAGCGGCCACCTTGGAGCGACTGGGGGTCGAGCTCGCCCAGGGCTTCCTGTTCGGGCGCCCGCGACCGATCAATGACTAAGCGCTAAACCTGACGCGAGGTCTCCTTTAAGATTCGACCCGGTGGCTGGCCGCACCCTTCGGGGGCGAGGCGTCGCTAACCATGACATCGACATGCCGAGCCGGCGGTCGTAGGGCGAGCTATCACGCGGGCAGGCCGCCCGCAGGCCCACAGATCGAATCGGCGGCTGCCTCCGCGGCTCGGTGACTATCGCGCGCGCCTGTCGCGGGAGCGACGGTCAGGGACTTGGCCTGTCGGTCGCGCCGAGCTTCGGCCGCAGCCAGCGGATCGCGACCAACACCGCCCGTTGGCGCGCGTCCGACACATGTCGGGCGCGCGATACGACCTGAGCTCGGTCCTCGCGGCAAACGCCACGAATCCGCGCTGGTGGTGGGTCAGCCGGCTTGCTCGCCCTCGATCAACCGGAAGAGCTGCCGGGCGCCGCGGAAGCCCTTGAGCTCGTGCACGCCGGCGTCCTCGAACTCGAGGCCCGACCCGTCGACGAGGTCCATCACCGTCGCCGAGACCAGGATCTCGTTCGGCCCGGCGACCGCCATGATCCGCGCCGCCGTGTGGACCGCGATGCCGCGCAGGTCGTCAGCGGTGACTTCGACCTCGCCGCTGTGGACCCCGGCGCGGATCCGAAGGTCGAGGTCATCGGCAACCCGTCGCATCGCGATGGCGCCGCGCACAGCCCGCTCGGGCGAGTCGAAGGATGCCAGTACGCCATCGCCCGTGGTCTTCACCAGCCGTCCCCGCTGCCGATCGATCGCCGCGGAGGCCCGGCTGTTGTGGGCACCGATCGTCTCCCGCCAGCGAGCGGCCCCCATCTCCGCGGCGAGCCGGGTCGAGTCGACGATGTCGGTGAGGACGATCGACGCCAGCGTGCGATCGGTCTGCGGACGGAAGTCCTTGCCGAATGTCCGCATGGCTTCGAAGTCGATGCCGACCCACGGCTCCTCGCCGACGACCCAGGCATCGTGGCCCGGCGGGAACTCGAACACCTCGTTGGGGCCGGTCTCGAGCTCGGCTCCATCGGACATCTGGACCCTGAGCCGGCCGGACACGGTGAAGCCGAGGTGATGGAACTGGCAAGCCGTGCCACCCGCGATCGGTTGGATGTCCGATGACCAGCGCCAACCGGGCTCGTACGTCATCCGACCAACGACGTTGTCATCCATCTCGACCACATCGATGTGGCCGTGCGGGAACTGGCGCACGTCCGTCGCCTCGCTGAATCGGCGTCGCTGCAGTCGCATCCGATGGTCGCTCCTGCTCGGGCGAAATGAACGGGATGGCGCCTGGCTCGCGGGCCCGGCCTAGCTTGCCGTCAGGAAATCGAGCAGCGTGCTGTTCAGCCACGCCGGCTGCTCCCAGCTGACCCCGTGGCCCGCTCCGCTGGCGATCACGGCTCGTGCGTCAGGGATCCGGCTGGCCAGGTCTCGCACCATATCGGGCGTGGCGAGCTCGTCATGCTCGCCGGTGATGAGCAATACCGGGCACGTGATCTCGCCGGCGCGATCCCGGCTGATGGACCCACCCCGGGCGATGATCCCGCCGATCGCGGCCGACCAACTGCGCATCGTCGAGCGCGCGTTCTCCTCGCCATAGGCACCCACGAAGTAGTCGCGGAAGCCCTCCATGCCCGGCGGCGGGTGATCCACGATGTCGCCCATCGCCGCGGCCATCCCGGCAGCATCACCCGGCAGGAAGCCGGCGCTGCCCCACGCGGCGACGGTCCGGGCGATCGACGGATCGTGGATCGCCATCAGCAACGCGACCTCGCCTCCGTCGCTGAACCCAACGAGGTGCGCGGGACCGCCGATCACCTCGTCGACGAACGCCACGAACGTGCGGGCATCGTCCTCGTAGTAGTCAGGCGTGTACTCGCGCGGGATCGGCTCGGACTGGCCCGAGCCAGGGAGATCCGCCGCGACCACGCGAAACTGGGGCGACAGGCCATCGATGACGCTGGCGAGCTCCTCGATGCGGCCGGCGAACCCGGGCAGGAGGAGCACCGGATCGCCCTCACCGTGCTCCTCGTATCGGATCCGGACCGCGTCGCGTTCGAACCAAGCCACGCTCGGATTCTACGCCGGAGCGACACGATCTCGGCCACGATGGGGTGATCGTGGCCCCTACGTCCGGACGATCGCGTTGAAGAGCAACAGGATCGAATGGTCGCTGATCACGATCAGGTCGACCTTGCCGTCCCCATCGAGGTCCCCCGCCGCTGCGATCTGCTCGAAACGCGTCGCCAGCCCGAAGTCGACATTCGGCTCCAGCGTCCCGTCGCCGACGCCGAACAGGAGCGATATCCCCTTCCCCACCGGGCCCCCGTCCTCGCCAAGGTCACCGGCCACGAGATCCGGGTGACCGTCGGCATCGAGGTCGGCCGCCAGGAGGCTATGGGCGTTGGGTCCGCAGGGAAACTCGACAGACGCGGCGAAGGTTCCGTCACCGTGATCGAGCAGCACGCTCACCTCGTGGGCCGGGTAGCCGTTCGGCGTCGCGATGTCCGGCGCGCCATCCCCGTTGAGGTCGGCAAGCACCGGGATGATCGGCTGGGCGCCGCCGACGTGGTAGACGACTGGTGTGGCGAAGGCTCCGCCCACCCGGCCGAGCAGGACGGATACCGTCCGCGTGCTTCGGCCCATGCCGACGAGTGAGTTTGCCGTCACGAGGTCGACGAGGGCGTCCCCGTTGAGGTCGGCTGCAGCGATCCCGGACGAGAATGTCTGGCCGATCGGAGGCGAAGCCGGGTCGCCGAACGTGCCGTCGCCGTGGCCCTTGAAGATCGAGACGTGGTCTGCGTTGTTCGCGGTCGCGATGTCCGGCTTGCCGTCCTTGTCGAAGTCCGCGATGACGAGTCCCTGGGGACTCGATCCGGCGGCTCGTGCGACCCGCCGGAACGTCCCATCGCCCTTTGCGAGGAAGACGACGAGGTCATCGGCTCCGGTCCCGGCGTCGGATGGGCCGGTATGGACCAGCGCGATGTCGAGGTGCTTGTCGGCGTTGAGGTCGCCGACGGCGATCGTCGCCGGCCCATCACCGCCGGCAAGGTCCGGGGCGCGCCGGAACTGACCACCGCCCGAGCCGAGGAACAGCGAGACGCTGCCATCGAAGTTCGCGGTGACGATGTCGACCTTCCCGTCCGCATCCATGTCTGCGACGCCGACGGTCGCAGGATCACCCTCGATGCGGAGCTCGACAGGGTCGCGAAAGAGTGAAGCGATCGCCCGCCCCGCGGGCCCGGACGCGGCGAGGGAAGCGGTGGCGTCCACGGTCGACGTGGGCGCCACGGCTGTGGTGCCGGGCGAGGTCAAGGCTGGCGTTGCCTGGCACGCGGTGAGCGCGGCGGTCACGAGCCCGATCGTGAGGAGTCGTCGGTTCATCGTCCCTGGGCTCCTTTGCCGTGCTCCGCAGGCAGATCTCTGCCATTTGCGGATCAAGCCGCCGAGGGACATTCAGTTGCTGGGTGAATGGAGCAGTCGTCCGACCGAGCCATCCTACGCCCGCGTTCCAGGGGAGCCGCGGCGACAGCCGAAGGGTGACCAGGGCGCAGATCACCGACGCTGCAGTTTGTTTCAGGGCTGAAACCCGGGTCATGACGGTGTTGTCCGGGCGATACCGCCGCCGCCTCACCATGGGGTCAGGAGGTGACCCATGGCCACCATGACCGCGACGATGACCTTCCAGGACTCCGAGATCGTCGCCCTCGAGAACGCGTTCTGGGACGCGCTCAGGACGCGCGACGGCGCTCGCATCGCACGGCTCACGGCCGACGACTGCACGATCGTCGGCGCGAGTGGCGTGCGGGCCGTCACCGGACCGGCGATCGCCAAGATGCTCGAGTCGGCCCCGTACGAGATCAGGTCGGCCCGGATCGACCCCGACACCACCCGGATCGTCCGGTTCTCCGAGGACTGCGTGGCCATCTCGTATGCCGTGCACGAGGACGTGGAGATCGACGGGGCCAAGGTCCAGGTCGACGCGTTCGATGCGTCCGTCTGGCAACGGCGAGATGACGCGTGGCAGTGCGTGCTCCACACGGAGTCGATCGCCGGTGACGCCTTCGGGCGCGACCGGACCGCCCGCTAGACGCGCGCACATAGACGTACAAAGCGCCCCGGACCGGGATCACCCCGGCGTCCGGGGCGTCGTCGTCCCCTAGGCGCGCACCTCCTGGCGCATGAACCGGACGTAGGCGATCGCGAAGCAGGCGACCATGAGCGCGACGAGGGCCACCACCTGGGGCCAGACGAGGATGAAGCTCTGGTCGAGCGACAGGAGTGACGGGATCTGCTGCTGGGCCTGGTCGTAGCCCGCGACGGTGGCGGGCGCGGAGACGGTCGTGACCTGCGGGTCGAGCAGCACGAGCGACGCCTCCCGGTAGAGCGTGTTCGGCAGGAGCCGGCTGATGAGCTGCTGCACGCCGGCGTTCTGGAGCTGCTGCTGGGCCGTGCCGCTCAGGGGCGCCAGGAACCCGCCGATGAGCTGGGTCACGAGGCTCCCGAAGATCGTCAGCACGAGCCACGCCCCGAACCCGATCAGGGCGGACGTCGCGGCCCGGCGCACCACGACCGAGAGGAGCATCCCGAACGCGAGCCAGAGCGCCACGTACAGGAACGTCACCAGGACCCAGAGGATGAGGCGCAGCGCCTCGGAGGCGGCCGGCACGATCCCCAGCCGGACGATGCCGTACGCCGCGATGGCTCCGAGCACGGCCGCCACGACGAGCGCGATGACCGCCAGCCCGGCCGCGAACTTGCCGTTGATGACGTCGTCACGATGGACGGGTTGCGACAGCAGGCGCGGGAGCGTCCCCTGTGCCCGCTCGCCGTTGACCGAGTCGAAGGCGAACGCCAGGCCGAGGAGCGGAGCGACGAGGCCGAGGAACGCGGACACGCTGGGTAACGCGATCGAGGTGTCGCCGACCTTGGGCGCGATCCAGAACAGGGCGACGAAGATCGCCTCGGCGCCGCTGACCGAGGACGCCGCGGTCCGGATGGTGTCGGCAGCGAAGTAGAGGGGGACGAACGCGGCCAGCCCGACGACGAGGAACAGGACGACGAATCGGGACGACAGGAGGTGGTCGGACAGCTCCTTGCGCGCGACGACCATCCAGCCGGCCCGTGGCACGGAGCGGGCGGGCCGGGTGGCCGGCTCGGGGTGCGGCGCTCGGCTCGTGTCACCGGGCGCGCGGCGCGGCGCGGAGTGTCGGCCGCTCCTTCCCGTTGTCATCGGACGTCCCGGGCGTGCCCGCCGCTGGCTCGCTCGACGGCACGCCGATAGAGCTCCTCGAGCGACGGGGTGAGCGGTCGGACCGACGTCAGGTCCAGGTCCGTCGGCGGCCGCGGCGGCGAGGACGGACCGACGGACACGCAGCTCGTCGGTCGCCGGTCGAACGCCAAGTGTCCAGATGCCGGCCTGCCCATCCGGCGCCGCCACGTCGACCACGCCGGGGATCCCGGCCAGCAAGGCGCGGATCCGTCCCTCGTCGGCGGCGCTCGTGGCCTGGAACCCCGCCTCGATGTGGGCCGTGTCGTCGCCGTAGCGCCGGGCGAGCTCGGTCATCGTGCCCTGGCCGATAAGCCGGCCGGACGCGAAGATCCCGATCCGATCGCACACGGACTGGACCTGGTTGAGCAGGTGGCTCGAGAGGAGGATCGTCATCCCGGCGTCCCGGAGCGATCGGAGCAGGTCGAGGATCTCGGTCACGCCGAGCGGGTCGATGGCCGTCGTGGGCTCGTCCAGGATGAGGACGTCGGGGTCCTTCACCAGCGCGTCGGCGATGCCCAGGCGCTGGAGCATGCCCCGGGAGTACGCGTCCGTCGGGTCGTCGCCGCGCGCGGACAGGCCCACCTGCTCGAGGACCCGCTCGATCGTGGCGTCGGCCTCCGCGCGCGGGATCCGGTTCAGGTTCGCCGTGTAGCGCAGGTTCTGGCGGCCGGTCAGGTCGCCGTAGAACCCGACGCTGTCGGGCAGGTAGCCAACCCGGCGCTTGACCTCGAGGGGCCGGCGTCGGGTCCAGGCCCATGACCCGTGCCTTGCCCTCCGTCGGCTCGGTGAGGCCGAGGAGCATGAGGATCGTCGTCGTCTTGCCCGCGCCGTTCTGGCCCAGCAGGCCGAACATCTCGCCGGCCTTCACGTCGAGATCGAGGTGGTCCACCGCGATGAGGTCGCCATAGGCCTTGGTCAACCCGCGCGTCCGGATGGGCACCGACGCGTCATCGATGTCCGCCGGCCCTCCGCGCCGGGCCTCGGGATCCAACGTGGGTCGCGGGCGGATGACCCGCTTGCGGAAGGTCTGGGAGGAGCGCGGGCTGGACCGCGGGGTCATCGGCGTCCGTAGATCCGGAAGACCAACAGCAGGCCGGCGACGATCGCCACGATGATCCCGATCCCGACGAGCGCCCACAGGGGCGAGGTCTCGACCGTGAAGCGGATGTCGGCGGTGGAGGTGGCCTGGCCGCTCGTTGCCGTGAAGCTCACGACGTAGTCGCCCGCGATCGCATCGGCTGACGGGGTGATCAGCGCCGTCACCTGGCCCGTCGCCCCGGCCGCAACGTCGACGGTCTTGGGGTCGAACGTCACCGTCCAGCCCGAGGGCGGCGTGGCGGTCACCGCGACCCCGGTCAGGTTGCCGGTGCCCGTGTTGCGGACCTCGAGCGCCTGGCTCAGTGCCGCTCCGGCCGAGCCGTGGGCGGACAGCAGGTCGCCCGGCGTCGAGAGGGTCATGGCGTACGACCCCGTGATGTCGATGCCGAGCGTGCCCGGGATCGACTTCGTGCCGGCCGTCACGGTCACGGACAGGTCCGTGTGCCCGGCCGGGGCGTTCGTGGGTGGCGTGGCCTTCACGGTGATCGTCGTGGAGCTGCCGGCCTTGACGATCGTGCTCGCGGCCTGTGCCTCGGCCAGGTCCGCCTCGACGGTCCAGCCGGCCGGCCCCGTGGCCGTCGCCGAGACGGTCTGGTCCTGGGCCGTCCCGTTCTCGAGGTTCAGGCTGAAGGTGAACGTCGTGTTGCTCGCGCCGGTCAGGGTCGGCGTCGTCGTGGCGACCGTGATGTCACCGGCGACCTCGGCGTTGACCCGTATGGTGATCGGCAGATGGGCGGTCGCGCCGCCCAGCTTCGCCTCGATGTCGAGATGGACGGTCGCGGCGGCAGCATCGCCGGGGACGTCGACGTCGAGACGGGCCGTGCCAGGCTTGTTCGTCGAGACGGAGATGCCCTCGACCACGAACCCACCGCCGTGGAGCGTCGCCTTCCAGCCGCTGGGTGCGCCGGTGACCGTGAGCGACGCGGTGCCCTCGATCGTCGACGACACGGACAGGTCGAAGCTCGCGCTTGCGCCCGGTCCCACGACGATCGACGGGTACGGCGTGGTGATGCTGAGCGTGTCGGCCGCCAGTGTGGCTGGGGCGAGGGTGCCGACGGCCAGGAAGGCGGCCGTGAAGGCGAGCGTCGGACGGCGAAAATGGACGAGCCAGGACATCGGCGATTGCTCCAGCTGCGGGCCGAATCACGTCGGTCGCCCGAATTTGCCAAGAAGCATAGGCGACCGCAACTCCATCCCGATTCAGGAACGGTTCGGATTCCTGAACATAGGCAACGCGAAGCCCCGGACCGGGAGTCGTTCTCCGGTCCGGGGCTCCGTCACCCGCTGATCCCGCGATCGGCTACTTCCAGCGGTCGAGCTTGGTGAGCTGGACGAGGTTGCCGACGGTGTCGTTCAGGACGGCGATGGTCGAGCCGGTGACCTTGGTCGGGGGCATCGTGAACTCCGCCCCGGCGGCGGTCAGGCGGTCGGTCTCCGCCTGCACGTCGTCGACGTAGAACATGATCGCCCGCTCGCCGCGCTCGAAGAGCGCGCCCTGGTAGGCCTTGGCCGCGGGATCGTCGTTCGCCGCGAGCTGCAGCTCGATGCCGTCCGGGTCCTCGGCCGGGGCGACCGTGAGCCAGCGATACGGCCCCTGGCTGAAGTCCGCCTTCTTCACGAACCCCAGGACGTCGGTGTAGAACCGCAGCGCCTTCTCCTGGTCGTCGACGTAGATGCTGGTCAATCCGATCTTCATGGCGTTTCTCCTGTCATCATCGGTTGGGTGTGATCGATGGACCGAGCCTAGGCGCGCCCGGTGGAGGTCGCTTCTCGAATTCCTGACCGGTCATTTCTCAATTCCTGACCAGTCGCGGCGCGGGCTAGGTCGTCGAGGTCGGGGCCTGTGCCCGCTTGCCGCTCCACAGGACGCGCGGCGGCCGCGGCCAGCAGGACGGTCGCCACACCGGACACCGCGAGCGTTCCCGACGCCGCCGAGGCTGCCGACGAGTGGGCCGCCGATCGCCGTTCCCAGGGGCGTCGAGACCATGACGACGGCGCTGCGCGCGGCCAGCACGAAGGGCAGGTTGGCGGCCGTCGTCGCGGACTGGAAGAGGGCGTAGGTCAGCGGGATGAACGGTCCGTAGATCAGCCCGCCGATGGCGAAGGCCACGAGCGTGACCGGGATCGGGGCGAAGGCGAACGGGAGCAGGCAGGCACCCCAGCCGGCGATGATGAGCAGCGTGATCCGGCGCATGTTGCGGCCGCGGATCGTGCCGGTGATCAGGCTCGCCGCCAGGGCGCCGACGCCGAAGGTCGTCCAGTAGGCGCCGAGCAGCCCGGCGGGAGCCTGCAGGTCGACGGCCACGTACACGGGCAAGGCGACCTCCACCGGGCCGTACAGGAAGAAGAAGACCCAGGTCACGAGGGTCAGGCTCAGCAGGTCCGGGCGCCGGAGGAGCCGGAAACCGGACTCCGCCGCCTGCGCATCGATCGGCTCCCCGACCGGCATCCGTCGACGCGCCGGCGCGCCAGGCGACGATCCCGAGGAACGCGAACGACGCGGCATCGAGGGCGAGCAGGAGGCCCGGGCTGACGAAGCCGAGGAGCAGCCCGGCCAGCAACGGGCCGACGATGGTGGCGAACGACACCTGGGCGCTCGCGAGCGAGTTGACGGCCAGCCGGCCCTCCGGGCCGCCCAGCTCGGAGAGCATCGTGTACTCACCGGCCGTGCCCCACGCCGTCATCAGCGACGAGCCGGCCAGCAGGATCACGTAGAGCTGCGGGAGCGAGCATGCCGGCCGCGTACAGGAGCGCGATCCCGCCCAGGCAGCCGGTTCGCAGCAGGCAGTGGCCGAGCAGCATGACGCGCGCCGGGCGGCCGCGCAGGAAGCGGCCGAACGCGACCGCGCCGATCACGCCGGGCAGCGTGTAGGCGGCGACCGCGAGCCCGACGAAGAGGCCGACGTCGCTGGCCGGGGCGATGCTGCACCGCCAGCCAGGCGATCGTGACGGTGCTCAGCCCGTCGCCCAGCGACGACGCGCCAAGGCCGGTCAGGAGGAGCCGCGTCGGCCGATCCTGGAGCAGGCTGCGGTACGCGCTCGGGATCATCGGAACTCGGCTCCGTCCGGACGGCATCGACCGCGCAGCCGCTCGCGCGACGTCGGGGTCAGCCGCGCGTCTGGAGGATCCGGATCATGTTCCCGGCCGGATCGCGGAAGGCGCAGTCGCGGCCGTAGGACTGGTCCATCGGCTCCTGGACCACTTCGGCGCCCGTCGCCTGCACCCGGTCGAAGATCGCCGTCGAGGTCCGGGGTCCGGAAGTTCAGCCCGCGCAGCAGGCCCTTGGCGAGCAGGTCGCTGATCGCCTCCCGGTCCGACGGCGAGATGCCGGGATCGGCGGCCGGAGGCTCCAGCACGATGTTGATGTCGGGCTGCGACGGCGGCCCGATGGTCACCCAGCGCATGCCGTAGGCGCGAACGTCGTTGCGCACCTCGAAGCCCAGGGCATCGCGGTAGAACTCGATCGCCTTGTCGTGATCGTCGACCGAGAGGAAGCAGGCATCCAGTTTCACGTCCATGGCCGGAGCCTACCCGCTCTCGGTGGTGGCCGCTTCTCGAATCCTGACCGGTCGCAGCGCCGCCCGGACCAGGCAGGCGGGAAGGTCCTTCATCCACGAGTGGTCCCGCGCCCGGTAGGCGCTCGGGCTCTCCCCGACGAGCTCCGTGAAGCGGGTGCTGAAGGTCCCCAGCGACGAGCAGCCGACCTCGAAGCAGACGTCGGTCACCGAGAGGTCGCCGCGGCGCAGCAGGGTCATGGCCCGCTCGATGCGCCGGGTCATCAGGTAGCTGTACGGGGTCTCGCCGTAGGCCTCGCGGAAGCTCCGGGAGAAGTGGCCGGACGACATGACGGCCGTTCGAGCCAGCGCCTCCACGTCGAGCGGCTGCGCGTACTCACGATCCATCTGATCCCGCGCGCGCCGCAGACGAACCAGATCGTCGCGATCGGAAACCTGGTGCGCGAGCGGGAGCGAGGGGTGCTGCAGCGACTCGACCAGCATCGAGGTCCACTGCGGATTGACCTTCTGGCCGAGCACGGCCGGGTAGAAGAAGCCCTCCATTATGTGGACCCGGTGGCGGCTCAGCTCGTAGTAGCGGTAGCGCCGCGCCTCCATGTGCAGGAAGGCGTAGTTGAGCGCCATCAGGAACACGAACGCGATGTGGGGGGTCGCCGCGCTGCCGAACGTCGAGCGTCGTCACGAGCGCGCTGGCGCTGATCGCCCAGCTAGTCGTCGTGTCGAGGCGGGCGCGGTAGGCGGTCAGCCGGCCGAGCTCGCCGCGGTAGAGGTGGATCAGCGCGTTGCTGGCCGTGGCCGAGAGCGAGGCCGCCCCGTCCGGGGCGACCTGCGGCGGCGACCTCGGGCGGGCGAAGCGTCGGTGGCCGCGGGTCGCTCGATCTGTGGCTCATGCTGTCGGTCGCTCGATTGTAAGCCCGGCCGAATCGGCGCGGGTCGCGCCGGCGGCCGCGTCGACACGGGTCCGATCGTCGGTCCCGGTCGGGCGCCGGTCGCTAGGCCGCCGCCTCGCGGTGGTGCTCGTCGGGGTCGAGGTCGCGCCGCTCCATCTCGTCGTGCACGGCGTCCTCGCCCGCCGACCGACTGCTCCTGCGCGCCGGCGCGCCTCTTCGCCTGCATCGCGACGTACTGCTTGTGCAGCCGCTCGAGCTCCTCGTCGCTCATCTCCTCGAGCGCGACCATCTCGGTCCGCGGGCCCTTCGTGCCCCGGATCAGCTCGTCGAGCTTGAGGTTCATGGCCTTGAAGTCGCGGTTCTGGGTGTTCTGGATCAGGAAGACCATCAGGAAGGTCACGATCGTGGTGCCGGTGTTGATCACGAGCTGCCAGGTGTCGGAGAAGCCGAACAGCGGCCCGGTCGCGGCCCAGACGACCACGACCAGCGCCGCGGTCAGGAACGCCCAGGGGGACCCGACCGCGTTGGAGGTGCGCTGCGAGATCTTCCGAAAGAACTGATTCAAGGTCGCTGCCTCCTCTGCCTGCCCGCTGCAGAGGCAATCGACGTGCCGACCCGGCTACTGCCGGAGCAGTACGCCGCGCGATCAGAGGTCGCGCGCGCGGAAGGCCAGGACGGCGCCGGCCGAGCGTGACGCCGAGGTAGGCCGGCCGCCCAGACGACGAACGGGCGCGGCCGGCGGCGCCGAGCGCGGCGAAGGGCATGACGTTCTGACCCTGGGACAGCATCTGGGCGGTCAGCGGCGACTGCACGTAGTACGAGGCGGCGCGCCAGAGGCCGTCGCTCGGGACGAGCAGGCTGACCGCGATGCCGAGGTTGACCATGGCGTCGTTGCGCAGCGCCTCGCCGACGAACTCGATGATGCCGGCCAGCCAGGCCAGGCCGAAGAGCGAGAACACGACCACGCCGTTCGCGAGCGTCGACAGCCAGGTGCTGCCGAACAGGCTCAGCGTCATGAGCAGGGCCGCGTTCAGCGCCATGTAGCGCGGCCGCGCGGACCGGGTCGAGCGCGTCGTACTGCGGCGACCGTGCTCGCGATCAGCGAAGACGGCGCCGGCCATCCCGAGCACGTAGACGGCCAGCATGCCGGCGTAGGCGATCCAGCGCCCGAGGACGAACTCGCTGCGCCGCAGCGGCCGGGCCAGCACGGCGTGCAGCGTCCCGGAGTCGACCTCGGCCGAGATGGCGCCGACGGAGACGAAGAGCGCCAGGAAGCTGGCCAGGAAGTTGACGGCGTACAGCCCCATCAGCGTCAGCGTCGAGGCCGCGACGGCCGCGAGCAGGCCGCGGCGCGGGTCCTCGGCCGCCTCGGTCGCCTTGCCGTAGACGAACGTGAAGCCGAGCAGGAAGAGGCCGAGGAACGCCAGGCTGAGGAGCAGGCCGGCCAGGATCAGCCGTCGCGAGACGGCCTCGTGCAGCGTGAAGCGGGCGATCGTCAGGGTGTTCAGGTCGTCCGCCCCTCGACCAGCCCGACGAAGACGTCCTCGAGCGAGCGCTGGGCCGGCACGAGCGCCCGCAGCCGCCCGCCGGCGCCGACGACCGCGGCCGCGACCTCCGGCGCGACCGCGAGGTCGCCGACCGACGAGGACGACCGCCTCGCCCTCGACCGAGACGACCTCGCCGTGGCGCGCCAGGGCGGCCAGCAGCGCCGCGTCGACCCGCTCGAGCGTGATGCGCAGCTCGGGCTGCGCCGGAGACGAGGTCGCTCCAGCCGGCCGGCCCGCACGACCCGGCCGTGGTCGACGATCGCGACCCGGTCGCAGACCATCTCGACCTCGCCGAGCAGGTGCGAGTTGAGGAAGACGGTGATCCCCTCGGCCCGCAGCGACCGGATCAGGTCGCGCACGTCGCGCCGGCCGAGCGGGTCGAGCGCCGAGGTCGGCTCGTCGAGCAGGACCAGGCTCGGGCTGGCCAGGATCGCCTGGGCCAGGCCGATGCGCTGGGTCATGCCCTTCGAGTAGCGCGCGGATGCGGTCCCGCCCGCGCCCGGCCAGGCCGACCCGCGCGAGCACCTCGGGGATGCGCCGGCGCCGCTGGTCGGCCGAGAGCCCGGCCAGCCGGCCGTGGAAGTCGAGCAGCGCCTCGCCGGTCAGCCAGTCGTGGAAGCGGAAGTTCTCGGGCAGGTAGCCGATCCGGCCGCGCGCGCGCAGGTCGCCGGCCGGCTGGCCGAAGATGCGGGCCTCGCCGGCGCTGGCGCGGACCAGGCCGAGCAGGATCTTGACCGTCGTCGTCTTGCCGGCGCCGTTCGGGCCGAGGAAGCCGAAGACCTCGCCGGCCTCGACGCGCAGCGAGAGGTCGTGCAGCGCGACCTTGCGCCCGTACTCCTTGCGCAGGCCGAGCGTCTCGATCGCCGGGACGGCGGCGGATCGCTCCGCCGCCGCGTCCGGCCGCGCTGGTGGGTCAGCGTAGGCTGTTTGCGGCACTCAGCAGCTCGCCGGATGACAGGGTCCCGCCGACCCCGTAGATGAGGCCGTTGCGCTGCCAGAGCAGGCCCGATCCGGCGCCGGACCGATCGCTCAGCATCACGGCCGGCGCGCCGGCGACGGTCGTCTGCTCCCAGTCGACCTTGTCGACCGGGACCGGCAGCGGCAGCGTCGTCTTCCAGTCGCCGAGGGCGCGCATCTGGCTGACCGCGCCCGGCGGCAGGCCGGGCAGCCCGAGCAGGAAGTCCCGCACCTCGTCGAGCGTCGCGTTGCCCTCGACGCCGGCGGTCAGCTGGCCGGACTGGCCGATCATCAGCGCGCGGCCGCGCCCGGAGCCGGAGTCGTACTCGAGCATCGCGGCCGCCGGCAGCCCGACGACGAGGGTCGCGCCCTCGAGCCTGGCCGGCATCTGCACCTCCGGATGGCCGACGTCCTGCAGGTACTTGCGGATCTTGGCGCCCTCGAGCTTGAGGCGGAACTCCGCGGCCGGGAGGACGCGGATCCGCGGCGCGCCGCGCAGGTCGGCCGGCAGCGCCTTCGGCTCGGGCTGCTGGACCGTGAAGCCGACCCGCGCGGCTCGCCTCGGCGACCGAGTCGACCAGCACGCCGCGGCGGGCCCGCTCCTTCTGGGCGTCGCGCACGTCGCCGAGCTTCTCGAGCTGCGAGAGCGGGTTGAGGGCCTGGCTCGAGTCGACGAGCACGACCGCGAAGCGCTCGCTGCGGAACTGGGCCAGGAAGCGCGCGGCGGCGGCCTGGCCGGCCGGCGTCGCGACGGCGAGCGTCAGCGCGAGCGCGGCGGCCGCGCCAGCGGCGGCGACGCGCCAGCGCGCGAGGGGACTGGCAAGAGTCACGGCAGGTTCCTCCGTTCGAGCTGCTGGGGCGCGGCCGCTCGCCCGCGCGGCGAGCAGCCGCTCGCGCGCGAGCGCGAGCGAGGCGGGCGAGGGGACGGTGGCGGGGGCGAGCACGGCGACGGCCGCCCCGGCGATGCCGGCGGCCTGGCGCAGGTCGCCGATGCGCCGCTGGCAGGTCGGGCAGGACGTCGAGGTGGTCGGCCAGGGCCGACTCGCGGTCGCCGGCCTCGCCGTCGAGCCAGGCTCGCCAGAGGCCGACGTCAGGACAGGTTCATGGCTGCGCTCCTGGAAAGTCTCGCGGAAGGCCCGCTCGCCGCGGGCCAGGATGACGCCGACCGAGCCGATCGCGATCCCGAGCGTGGCCGCGATCTCGGCGTACGAGTGGCCGGTGTGGCGCAGGATCAGGCAGTCGCGCTGGCGCTCGGGCAGCGGCGCCAGCGCGGCCGCGCACGGCCGCCTGCTCCTCGGCGCGCACGACCGCCCGGGCCGGGTCTGGACCGCCGTCCCGACCGGGAGGCTCGAGCCGCGCCGACCCGCTCGAGCCGCTCGCGGGCGTGGCGCCGCTCGCGCAGGCGGTTGAAGCCGAGGTTGAGGCAGACGCGCCGCAGCCAGGCCGCGACCTCCTCGTCCGGCCGCTCGAGGACCGGCTGGCCGTCGAGGCGGACGAAGGCCTCCTGGACGACCTCCTCGGCGTCGAGCCGATCGCCGACGACGCGCCGGGTCAGACCGACCAGGCCGGCGTACAGCCGCTGGAACAGCGTCGTCGAAGCGATCGACCGGCGCTGGCGGCGCGGCCTCGGTCGGTTTGAGCAAGCTCGCCTCCCCGGGGTGATGCTCGACCAGGAGAACACCGCCGAGAGCCGATTTCTGACACCTATCATAGGGGCGTGCCGGCGACCGACGACCGCTACCCGGCCCTGGTCGAGCGGGCGCTGCGGCTGATCGAGGAGCGAGGGGAGCCGGTCGAGGCCGGGGAGCTGTGCCGCGAGCTGTTCGGCGCGGCCGGCGGCCCGTGGGCGCGCCTGCTCGGGCAGGTGCTGGGGGCCGACGGGCGGCTGGTCTCCGCTGCAGGACGGACGCTGGGCGACATCGTCGCTGGAGGTCCGCAGCGGTCGCCGCGCGCGTCCGCTCTTCCCGAGAGCGGGGCGTAGCCCCGATGGACCGGGCCGGGCCGCCAGACGCCTCTGCCGACGCTGCCCCTGCGCGTCCCCTCCCCCGCTGGGAGAAGGGACGCCGACGCAGCCCTCGCCCGGGTCGGGCTGGTCGTGCTCGGGACCGGGCCGAAGCCGTGGCGGCACCCGATCGTCGCGCTCGGCGCGGCGCGGCGGCGGGCCGGACGGCGCGCTCGAGCGCTGGGGGACGCTCGTCCAGCCGGCCAGCGACGACGGGCGGCCGGTGCGCGTGCCGGCCTACCTGAGCGCCTACGGCGTGCTGGCCGAGCGAGCTAGACGAGGCGCCGCCGCTCGATCGCGCGCGCTCGAGACGCTGCTCGACTTCGTCGGCGCGGCCCCGCTGGCCGGGCTCGACGTCGCGCTGGCGGTCGCGCGGCTGCAGTTCGCGCTGCGCGGCTCGGCCGGCCGCCGCTCGACAACCCGACGATCGAGCTGTCGGTCCCGGGCGAGCAGAAGCCCGACCTGGCGCGCCTGGCCCGGTCGGCCGGCCTGCCGGTGCCGAGCCGCCCGACCCCGGCCGGGCTGGCCGGGCTGGCCGCCGAGCTGGCCGACCGGTCGATCGGCGGCCGAGCGGCCGGCGGGCGCGCTCGGCGCGACGGCCTGGCGGCGGCTGCTCGACGCGCGGCTGCTCGGCCGCGTACCCGGACCGGCCCGGGATCTACCGCTTCCAGGCCGCCGACGGACGGCTGCTCTACGTCGGCAAGGCGACCAGCCTGCGCGACCGGCTGGCGAGCTACCTGACCGGGCAGCTTCCCGCTGATCCGGCGGATGCCGGGCCTGGTCGAGGCGACCGACCGGCTCGAGTGGGACGCGCTGCCCGGCGAGCTGGCGGCCAGGCTGCGGGAGGCCGAGCTGATCGCGGCCGAGCGACCGACCTACAACGTGCAGCGCAGCCCCGGTCGCGCGCTGTCGGTGCGCGCGCGGCTGCGGCTGGACGGCGAGCCGGACCCGAGCGGCCGCGTGGTGCCGCGGCTGGCGGCTCGACGACGAGGCCGGGGCGCTGACGACCGCGCCGGCGGCGCAGGCCGCGCTGCGGCGGGCGCGCGCGGCCTGGTGGCCGCCGCGCCCGCGCGCCGCCGCCCGGCCGGCGCCGCCGGCGGTGCTCCACCGCTTCGGCGTCCTGGCGGCCGCAGGTCGAGGCGGAGCTCCGCGCTGGCCGAGGTCGGGCCGGGCCTGCGCGCGGCCGACCTGGCCGGCCTGCTCGTCGTCGCGCCGGCGCGCCCGGTCCGGCCAGCCGCCGGACGAGCCGCCCGACGAGGTCGAGGAGAGCTGGACGCGCGAGCGGCACGACCGCGCCTGGCCGCCTCGCGCACTGCTCGACGAGCTGGACGAGCCGGACCGGGAGCCGACGCGTCGGACCTGGACGAGCCGCGGCTGGAGCGCGCTCGATCGGCCGGACCGGCGCTCCGACGGGCCGGACGCGGACCGCCGCCGGCCGCGCGCCGGGCACTCGTGCGCGCCGCGAGCGGACCGAGCGATCGGAGCCGACGCGGCCGCCTGCACGAGCGCGGCGTCGACGCTGGACGCGGCCGGCCGGCGAGGCCGCGGCCGCGGCCGCGCTCGACGGCCGCGGCTCGCCCTCCCCGACCGTCCGTGGCGCGCCGAGGGCTGCGCGCTGCTCGTCGACGCCGGCGGGCTGCGGGCGGCGGTCGCGCTCGACGAGCTTCCGACCGACGAGGCCGAGGCGCGGGCCGCCGCGCAGGCCGCGCTGGCCGGCCAGCCGCTCCGGCCGCCGCGCCGCCGCGGCCGGGCCTGGCCGCGCTCGCGACGCTGCTCGGCGCGCTCGGGCGAAGGGAGCCGGGCGTCCGCGCCTGGGCCGTCGAGGCCGAGCCGACACGACCGCCGCGAGCGTCTCGGCACGGGCCGGGCCGCCGACGTGAGCGTCGCGACCCAGGCGGCGCCCGACCAGAGCGCGCCGGAGCGGATGCCCCCGCACTTCCGCCGCAACGTGCTCGCGCTGGGAGCGGACTTCTCGACGTTCATGCTCGGGCATGGCGTTCGCCACGCCGGCGACGCTGATCCCGGCCTTCGCCGAGCGTCTCGGCGCGCCGAACCTGCTGATCGGCGCGATCCCGGCGCTCATGACGGCCGGCTGGATGCTGCCGGCCGTCTTCGCCGCCAACTACACCCAGTCGCTCGCCCGCAAGCTCCCATTCATCCTCAAGTACACGGTCTTCGAGCGGATCTCGCTACCCGCTGCTCGGGCTGGCCGCGATCTACCTCGCGCCGTCGCACCCGACGCTCACGCTGGCTGCTGCTGGTCCTGCTGCTCGGCCTGATGACGTTCACCGGCGGCCTGCTGATGCCGGCCTGGCTCGACCTGGTCGCCAGGTCGGTCCCGGTCACGCTGCGGGGCGCTTCTTCGCCATCTCGACCTCGGTCGGGACCGGGCTCGGCCTGATCGGCGCGGCCGGCGTCTCGCAGCTGCTGGCCGCCTACGGCTACCCGGTCGGCTACGGGCTCTGCTTCCTGGCCGCGACGGTCTTCTTCGCCATCTCGTTCGTCTGCCTGGCGCTGGCGCGCGAGCCGGTCAGCACGGCCAGAGCGAGCGCGCTGCCGACCGCGGCCTACCTGCGCCGCCTGCCGAGCCTGGTCAGGGCCGACCCGAACCTGGCCCGCTTCCTCGCCGCGCGCGGGCTCGACGTCGCCGGCGGCATGGCCAGCGGCTTCTACACCGTCTACGCGCTGAAGGAGCTCGGCGCGCCGGACAGCGCGGTCGGCACCTTCACGCTCGTGCTGATGGCCGCGCAGACCGTCGGCATGCTCGCCTTCGGCTTCCTGGCCGACCGCCACGGCCACCTGATCGTGCTGACGATCGGGGCGCTCGCCTCGGGCGCGGCCTCGCTGGCCGCGCTCGGCGCGACCAGCCTGGCGCTCGTCTACGTCGTCTTCGTGTTCTACGGGCTCAGCATCGGCGCGACCAACGTCTCGGGGATGCCGATCGGGCTCGAGTTCGGTCCGGAGGAGGAGCGCCCGACCTACGTCGCGATCACGAACTCGTCGCGGGCGCCGTTCGCGCTGGTCGGCCCGCTGGTCGGGGCGCGCTGGCCGACGCGGCCGGCTACGGGGCCGTCTTCGGCCTGGCGGCCGCGCTGGCGCTGGCCGGCGCGGCCGCGATGCGGCTGGCGGTGCGGGACCCGCGGAGCTACCGGCGCGCGGGCCGGAGGCTAGGGCGGTCGCTTCGGACGACCTGCGGGCGACGCTCGATCAGCGGCAGGACCAGCGCCGCGATCTCGTCTTCGAGGTCGGCGATCGGGCGAGTCGCGTCGAGCACCTCGACCCGCGCGCCGACGCCCCGCACCGTCGCGATCGCGTCCATGAAGGCGGCGCGCGTGCTCGCGAGCGTGTCGCGCTGCTCGAACAGCTCGCGGGCGTGGCGCCCGGCGTCGATGCGGTCGAGCGCCGTGTCGGGCGGCACGTCGAGGAAGACGGTCAGGTCCGGGCGTCAGGGCGCGCATGTTCTCGCGGTTGATCTCGCGCACCCAGGCCGGGTCGCCGAGCTGGGCGCCCTGGTAGGCGAGGCTCGAGAGGACGTGCCGCTCGGAGATCACGTGCACGCCGGCCTCGAGACGCGGCAGCACGACCGCGCGGATCTGGTCGCTGCGGTCGGCCGCGAACATGAGCGCGATCGTGGTCGGGTCGAGCTCGAGCCGGCCGGTCAGCGCCAGCCGGATCTGGCTGCCGATCGGGCCGTCGGTCGGCTCGCGGGTGCAGTAGTAGCCGGTCGTCTCGCGGTCGAGCCGCGCGGCCAGCCGCCGCGCCTGGGTGCTGATCCCGGCCCCGTCGAGCCCCTCGAGCACGATGAATCGCCCCCGCACGACCGAGAGTGTAGGGCAGGGGCTGCTCTCCTGCCCCGGTCCGGACGGCGCCGCCGGCGGATCTGTCATCCCGAAGGACCGGTGCGCGACCGAGGGTCCCGCCCACGAGTCCGGACAGACGCGCGGCCAGCCCAGCGCCCGAGCGCGCCGCCCGAACGCTAGCCCGCCCGCGCGACGTGCCGGACGGTCGTCCGCGGGCGGCATGGGACGGCGCCAAGCCGCTGGCCGGTCAGGGCGTCGAGGATCACGAGCGACCGTTCGGCGCCGACGTAGACCCGGCGCCCGTCCGGGCTGACGGCCGCGCCGGCGACCGCGCCGGCAGATCGGCCAGCGCTCGCGCGGCGCGAGGTCGTCGGCCGACAGGACGGTCAGGCCGCCCTGGCTGGCCAGGTAGAGGCCGGCCGACCCGGAGCCCGGCCTGGCCGGCGCGACGCCAGCGCCGAGCCGCGCTCGGCGGCCGGGTCGGCCGGGACGTCGGCGACCCGGTCGACGGCCAGATCGCGCGTGTCGACGCGCACCAGCCGGCCGCTGGCCCGGTCGGAGACGTACAGCCAGTGCCCCTCCGGCGCGACCGCGAGCGCGTGGCCGGCCGGGTCGGCGGTCCCGAACGGCAGCGGCAGGTCGACGCAGTACGTCCAGTTCCCGGCCAGGCTGAGCACGTGCACGAAGGCGTGGGAGTGGTTCGTGTCGACCACGCCGGCCGCCATCTCGCGCGCGTGCACGTGGTCGGGCTGGCGGGTGTAGAGCGTGTAGAGCGTGCGGCGATCGGGCGAGAGCGCCTGCATGCGGCCCTGGCCGCGCATCTCCTCGAGGTTGGGGACCTTGTTGCGCGTCAGGACACTGCCGAGCTTGCCGTCGGCCAGCGCGAGGGCGCGCACCCGGTAGCGGTCCGGCGCCGATCGGCGGCAGGTACTCGAGCAGGTAGAGGAGCTTGTCGTCGTAGGAGAACGCCTCGGGCTCGAAGTTGCCCGGAGGTCGAAGCGGCGCGGCTCGGCGGTCGCGTCGGTCGGCGCGACGACCAGGCTGGTGCGCTCGCGGCCGGGCGGCAGCCAGGCGCTGGCTCCGGCCTCGGCGGCGGGGCGAGCGCGACCAGGCGCCCGCTGCCGGAGACGATCCGGGCGGTCAGGTCGCCGGCGACCGGGCGGCTGGCGCGCTCGCCGCCGCTGGCCGCGTCGAGCGTGCTCAGGCGCCCGGCGCGCCCGGGACCGGCCGCGAACAGGCGCGACCAGTCGGCCGACGGCACCGCGCCGCCGACCGTGAAGCGGTGCGCCCGAGCGCCGGGTCGATCGCGGCCACGGCGTCCGGCCCGCGACGAAGACGAGGTCGCCAGCCGCGGTCGGAGTCCCGGCGCCGCGCCGGCGCGCACGGCCGGCGCGGTCAGCAGGGCGAGCGAGAGGGCGAGCGCGCGGGTCGAGCGACGAAGCATCGGGCACCTCCCCGTCCGGTCTCGGGGCTAGTACACCGACCGCGCCGGGTCGGTTCCGCTCAGCGGACCGAGGCGGCGACGCGCAGGGCGTCGTCGCGCCCGAGCGCGCCCTCGAGCCGCAGCGTCAGGTCGCCGCGCTCCCAGAGCAGGACGCTGCCGGCCAGGCGGACGCTCTCGTCCCTGACCTGGCCGGCCCGGTCCCGGAAGAAGAAGAGGTGGGGCTGCCCCTCGATCCAGAGCGCGCGGCCGGCCGCCCCGCCCGCGACCGCGACCTGCTCGACGCGCGACCCCGGCCCGAGCCCCTTGCCGAGGAACTCGGGCGCCAGCCCGCCCCGGAACTGGCTCAGCAGCAGTCCGACGCCGGTCGAGCCGGCGGCCGGCAGGCCCGGGCGCGGGCGGTAGACGAGCGAGACCATGCCGCCGGCCGGCGGCTCGCGCAGGTAGATCTCGTCCGGCTCGCCGAGCCCGTCCGGCCGGGCGATCGGGGCGCCGAAGCGCGTCCGCGCCGCCTCGAGCGAGAGCGGCTCGCCCAGGCCGAGCCGCTCGGCGATCGGGAGCGGCACCGAGGTCGGCGTCGGCGCGGGCACGAACGGGAGGTGGCCGATCTCGACGCCGCGCAGGCCGAGCCGATCGGCGACCGCGCTGCGCAGGTCGGCCGACGACGCCAGCGCGGCCGCCAGCACGGCCAGCAGCAGCAGCATGCCGACGGCCAGCCCGCTGCGCAGGCGCCCGAGCGCGCGCGAGAGGCGCGACTTGACGGTGCCGCGCGGCCAGCCCAGCGCGGCCGCGGTCTCGGCCTCGGAGAGGTCGAGGAAGTAGCGGGCGGCGATGACCTCGCGATCCTCCTCGCGCAGAGCCGCCGATCGCGCGCGGCCAGCACGGCGCGCTGCTCGGCCGCGAGGACCGCCGCCTCGGGCGACGGGGCCGCGTCGCCCGAGGGGCGGCCCTCGTCCATGGCGCGACGCGCCAGCTCGGCGCGACGCCCGGCGCGCGCGGCGGCGGTTGCGCGCCTCGTTGGCGACGATCTGGAGCAGCCAGGGCCGGAACGGCGCGCCGTCGCGGAAGCGGCCGAGCGCGCGGTAGGCCTTGACGTCGCCTCCTGGACCGCGTCCTCGGCCTCGGCCGCGTCGCCGAGCACGAGCGAGGCGGTCCGCAGCGCCGCGTCGCGGTACTGGCGCGACCAGCGCCGCGTAGGCGGCCTCCTCGCCGGCCTTGGCGCGCGCGATCAGATCGGCCTCGTCCAGTGGACGGCCCTCCACGGAGCGATCGGTAACGACTCTACACCGGCCGGCCGCGTTCGGTTCCGGGAACTTTCCGGCCGCGGCCCGGCGTCTTTCGGCGAGCGATCGAGCGCGAAAGGAGAGGTGCGATGGCGGGCAGGCCTGGCGGTCTGGCGGTGCGTTCACTGGCGAGGGTCCTGCTGGCGGGCGGGGTGGTGCTCGGGACGTTGACGGCCTGCGGGTCGGCGTCGAGGCGCCGGGCGGCGGCCGGCCGGCCGTCGGCGTCGACGGCCGCCGGCGGCCGCGGCGACGACCGCGCCGGCGGCGGTCTCGGCCCCGCCGACGCGGCCAGGCCGGTCGGTCGACGCGGCTCGGCCGGCCGGCGGCGGCGAGGAGCGCCGTCGCGCCGGCCGCCGAGCCGACGCCGGCCGCCGCGGCGCCGCCGGCGAAGCGCGGCCGCAGAGACGCGCCGCGCCGGCGAGCCGCGGCCGCGGCCGGCCCGGCCGGGACGCCGGCGGTCGTGACCGGGCCGGCCGGGTCGGCCGTCACGAGCGCGGCCGCGACCGACCGGCCCTGGGACCGCATGATCGTGCGCAACGCCCAGCTTGCGGTCCAGGTCGACAGCGTCGAGGAAGCGATCGGGGCGGTCCGCAACATCGCGCGGGCCGGCGGCGGGTTCGTCTCGGCCTCGAACACGAAGATCGACAAGGTCAGGATCGGCGACGCCGAGCGCGAGCGGGCGAGCGCCAACCTGACCGTTCAGGTGCGCGTCGACCTGTTCGACGCGGCGATCCAGTCGATGCGCAAGCTCGGCAAGGTCGAGTCGGAGAACGGGACCAGCCAGGACGTGACCGAGGAGTACGTCGACCTCGACTCGAACCTGCGCAGCCTGCGCGCGACCGAGAACGCGGTCATGACCATGCTCGAGAAGGCGCAGACCCTGCCGGACGTGCTGACGCTGCAGCGCGAGCTGGCCGGGGTCCGCACCCAGATCGAGCGGATCGAGGGGCGCAAGCGATTCCTGTCGAACCGGTCGGAGTTCTCGACGATCGCGGTCACGCTCAGCCCGTCCCCGCTCGCGGTCACGCCCGGGCCGACCGCGACGCCGGCCCCGACCGCGACGCCGACCCCGGTCGCCGCAGTGGAGCCCGCTCACCTCGGCCCAGGTCGGCTGGCAGGCCTCGCTGCGGATCGTGCGCGCGATCGTCGACCTGGCGGTCCTGACGATCGCGTTCTCCTGGTGGCTGATCCCGTTCCTCGGGCTGGGCGCCTACGCGCTGGCGCGGCGCGCGCCGCCGGCCGGCATGCCGCGCCGGCCGGCCGGCGCCGACCGAGCCGTAGCCCGACCCGGCCTCGGCCCTCAGCCGAGCCGCAGCAGCTTGAACGACTCGGCGTACTGGACGCCGGCGGCGGCGCCGGTCTCCTGGCAGCCGGCCAGGATGCGCTCGCGGATCTGCTCCATGCGCTGGCCGGTCTGCGACGGTGGGCGGCCAGCGACTCGATGCGCTGCTCGACCGTCTCGGTGACGTCCTCCCAGTGGTCGGCCTGGTCGGTCCAGAAGAGGTAGACCTCCTTGACCCGCCAGGGGTCCTTGCCGGCTCCGGATCTGCTCGGGGAAGATGTTCCACTCGCGCGCGGCCCAGACCGCGTCGAGGGCGGCCCAGCCGCAGGCGCGGTGGTCGGGGTGGAGCTGGTAGCGGCGCCAGGGGTCGATCGTGACGACGACGTGCGGCTCGCGCTCGCGCACGATCGCCATGAGCTCGCGCCGGAGCGCGATGTTGTTCTCGACCACGCCGTCGGCGTGGCGCAGGAAGATGCACGTCCTTGACGCCGAGCGCGTCGGCGGCGGCCCGCTGCTCGCGCTCGCGCATCGCGGCGACCTCCTCGGGCCGCAGCGAGCGGTCGTGGCTGCCCTTGTCGCCGCTGGTGATCAGCAGGTAGTTGACCTCGCGGCCCGGCGCGCGCCCACTTGGCGATCGTGCCGCCGGCGCCGAACTCGGGGTCGTCGGGGTGGACGGCGATGACCATGACGCGGCTGAGCGGCTCAGGCGCCGGCCGGACCGGCGCGGGGACGTCGGAGGTCTGGGCCCGCTCGCGGGCGCGGCGGCGCTCGGCCAAGGCGTGGCTCCTCTGTCGGGGTGCTTTCCGGGAATTGTATCGGCCGCGCGCGCCGCGGCCGCCCCGGACGCCGGGTGACGGGGCCGGCTAGGGCTTGGCGGCCGGCTTGGCCGGAGTCGTGCTCTCGAGCTCGGCCACGACGGCGTTGTTCTCGACGTAGAGCCGTCTGAGGATGAAGCCGGCCGGGATCTGGTCGGGCAGGGTCCGGTTGGCCTCCTCGACGCCGCTTGTTCAGCGCGTCGAACGCCTCGGTCGGGATCGTCACGCCGACGGCGGAGAGGCGTCGAGAGTCGATGCGCGGCTTGTTGTCGGGCGTGACCGACATCTGCAGCTCGGCCTCGACCGGGATCTGGGTGCTCGGACCCTGGATCTTGCCCTTGACGATCAGGCGGTCGGGCGGGACGAGCTGGACGTCGGAGTCGCCGAAGGCGACCTTGCGGGTCGCGATCTCGGCCTTGAGGCGCGCCGAGCACCTCGGGCTGCGGGTAGACGCGCCGGTCGGGCGTCCGCCGCGCCGGGCTTGCTGGCGGCCGAGGCCGCGGCCGGCGTCGCGGTCAGGCTCATCATCGCGTAGACGACCCCGCCGACCATGACCGAGCGCGAGCACGAGCGCGATCCCGAGCGCGCGCAGCTCCTTGGCGTTGGCGATGAAGCGCGGGCGCGGCGCCGTCGGCGGCCGCGCCGCGGCCGCCAGCGCCTCGACGACGCTGTGGCGCTGGCGGTTGAAGTTGTCGGCCTCGACGCCGGCCTCGTAGACGCGCCTGGCGCGCGCGGGCGAGCGTGTCGGGGGCGAGCGGCGGTCGCGAGCGGAAGACGACCTCGCAGGAGTCCATCAGCGCCTTGAGCCAGCGGTCGACCGAGCGGTGCATGTCCTCGAACCCGGCCGGAACCGGCACCGAGGCGAGCGCCCGTCTGGCCTCGTCGAGGTTCTGGCCCTGCCCGAGCGCCATCTGCTGCGCCTCGGCGTGGGCGGCCTGGAGGTCGTCGCGCCGCGACAGCTCGTTCAGGAAGCGGACCCAGACGCCGCGCGCGTCGGTGCCGGTCGCGAGGACGGGCTTGAGGCTGGCGAGGTAGCGGGCGACCTGGCGCGACGATCCGTCGCGCACCGCCACGGCGGCCCCGGATCGCACTGGCCTGCTCCACCGCCACCGCCGCCACTCCTCGCCCGGTCGGAATGAACTTAGGGAGGCACGGTCGCCCCGTCAACGGGACGAAAGTCCTGTCCGCTTGCCGGTCGGTCGAGCGCCCCGCGGACAGCCCTGCGGAGGACGCATCTCGGCCGATCATGTTGGCAAGATGAGGCTCCTGGGTCGACGCGCCCTGCTGGCGGCACTGGCGCTGCCGGCGGCCGGCGGCCGGCGCGCGACGCTGCCGCTCAAGCCGAAGCCGGAGCGCTCGAAGCCGCTCGGCGTCTGGGGATGGTCGACCGGCTGCCGACCGCCGACGTCGGCGGCGTCGCGGGGGTCAACCTGTACTTCCGCCCGGCGATCGACATCGAGGCGCCGGTCATGCGCTGGTGGGTGCCGCGCTGGTCGGCGGCCGGGACGACGCAGAGCCGCCTGTGCGCGCCGCTCACACTCTCGAACCAGCAGGTTCTCGAGCCGATGTCGGCCGGCGCCTACGTCCCGATCCACATCGACATCCCGGTGCCGGTCCCGCCCGAGCCGTACAACGCCATCACGAGGCCGCGGCGCTCGACGCCCCCGACCAGTCGGCGCAAGCGGCTCTACCGCGCCTCGATCGACCTGGTCGACCCGACGAGCTGCCGGCGGGCCATCTTCGGCTTCGTCTTCGCGGTCCTGGACGACTACCCGTAGGGCCGGCGATGTAGCATCACGGGCGATGGCGGAGCTGGTGCTGGTTCGTCCGGTCCACTTCCCGCCCGGGCGGGCCGAGGTCGGGCTGGCCTGGCTGCGCGACGCGATGGCGGCGCGCGAGCGCGCCGGGATGCTGCCCCACGCGATCATGCGCAGCCGCACCGACCGCCACGACTACCTGGCCGTGATGGTCTGGCCGGACCAGGCGACCTACCAGGCCTGGCACGCCAGCGAGGATCGGGAGCGGCTCTTCGGCGACCAGCCCCACTACCTGGTCCGCGAGCCGACCCGCCGCTACGAGCTGCTCGACCTCGACCCGAGCGAGACGGCCGGCGGCTGATGCTGGCGCGGCGACTTGGCTAGCCGGGGCCAGCCGGCCGAGGAGCCGCCGGAGCGGTTCCGGGTCTCCCGGGCGAAGCTGGCCTACGTCTTCGAGCGCTACGCGATTCGGGACGAGCTGATGACGGTCGAGGAGGCCTCGGCGCGGCTCGGGACGACGCGCGAGCGCATCGCGCTGATGGTGCTGCAGGGGCGGCTGGCGGTCGCCGAGGCGGTCGGAGCGACCGGCGAGGAGCGGCCGACCAGGCTGCTGCTGCGCCGGGAGGTCGAGGAGGTCGCGCAGCGCGAGGCGGCGCTCGGGGCGAGGAGCGGCGACGGCTAGCCCGGGCCGGATCGTGACGGTCCAGGCGCCGACGGCGACGACCTGGACGTTGTAGTCGCCCTCGGCCAGGGTCAGGGTCGCGCCGGTCGCGCAGGCGCCCTGGCACTGGGCGAAGTAGCCCTGTTCGACGCCGCCGCTGAGGACGTAGGCGTCGAGCTGGGTCGCGCCGCCGTAGCTGACCTCGAAGCGCCAGCGGCCGGCCGCGAGGTGGTAGGCCGGGCTGCGGCGCGAGTCGGCTGCCGGCGAAGGTGATCTGGGCCGGCACGGTCGGCGTGGCGGTCGGGGTGCGCGTCGGCGGTGCGCGTGCTGGTCGGCGTCGCGGTCGGGGCGGTGGGCGTCCGGGTCCGGGTCGCGGTCGGCGAGGGCGCGGGCGCCGGCGTGCCGGCGGCTCGCGGGGTCGCGGTCGGGCTGGGCGGGCCGGAGGTGTTGCAGTCGCCGCTCGCGAAGCTGAGCGCCGGCGAGAGGACGAGCCCGTTCGGCGGCGCGGCCGCGGCCGGGCGGGGATCGAAGAACCCGACGCCGGTGATGGTCGCGCCGCCGTAGAGGCGGGTCGGCGCCGGGCCGGGCCTGACGCCGCAGCCGCGCAGGAGCGCCGCCCGGGCGGCCGCGATCTCGGCCGCGCGCGGCGAGGCGGCCACGGCCGCGCACTCGGGGTCCGGCAGCTCGACCAGGCCGGTCAGCGACGGCGTCGTCGGGGTCGGCGACGGTCAGCGCCAGCGCCCCGCTCTCGCGCAGCGCGACCTCGACGACCGTCGACCTGGAGCTGGAAGGTCGAGCGCTCGACCCGCGGCTGCCGGGGCGCGTCGGGGCCGAGCTCGGCCGGCGGCGCGGCCTCCCTGCAGCTCGGCGGTCGTGCGCGCGACCGGCCAGCGGGCTGACGGCCGCGGCGTCGGCGTCCGAGAGCGCGCGCACGGCCAGGCGATCGGCGGCGCAGGCGCGCCCGGGCATGGCGGTGTCCGGTCGGGCCGGGGGTCGAGGTCGGCGGCGCGAGCTCGCGCAGCTGGGCGAGCGGCAGGTAGGCGCGCCGAGGGGTCTGGGCGGCGGCCGGCGTGCAGCCGACCAGCAGCGCGGCCGCGAGCAGCCAGCAGCCAGGCGGTCCTCGTCGCCACGCACCTCACCGACTGATAATCGGCAGGATCGGGGCGACTGCTCAGGCGCCGGGGCGATCCGTCCCGCGCCGCGCGCGCCGATCGACGGCCCGGTCGGGCCCGCTCAGCGCCGGGCAGCCCGGCCAGCACGTCGACGGCCTGCCGGATCTCGTCCGGCGTCGAGTACGAGGGGTGCCACTGGAGCCGGTCGATCGTGGCCGAGTCGTGGGTCGGCCAGCGCCAGCGGATCGTGAAGCAGCCGATCGGGCGCGGAGACGAGCAGGCCAGGAACGATCCGGACCACAGCAGGACCATGTCGTCCTGCGCCTCGAAGCGCCCGCCGGCGTCGACGGCCCAGCGGCGCGCGCGGTCGAGCATCGCCTGAGCGGCCGCCATCGGCAGGGTGATCGCGACCTCGTGGGTCCGCCAGACCCTCGCCGCGGCCGGAAGCCTGGGCATCCGCGCCACCGCCGCCTCCTGCTGCCTCGCTCCGCTGCCTGCTCAGCAAGAACCGCGCCAGCCGCTCGGGCGGTCCGAGCCGGGCCCTGTCTATGATCTGCCGGCGTGAGGCGGAGGGCAAAGATCGGCTGGCCGGCCCGCGGCGGGCGCGGGATGGGCACGGTCGCGGCCGCTGCCGGGCCGGGCGCGAGACGGCCCGGCCCGGCCCGGCGCACCCCTGCGCGACCTGCGGGGCCTGCTGCCGCGGCTACCTGGTGCCGCTCTGCGGCCAGGACGTCTGGCGGATCAGCCGCGAGCTGCACCTCGCGCCCGAGCGGTTCGTGGTCGCCTGGCGCGAGGAGGACGACGGCCCGGACCGCTTCCGGCTCGAGCCGGACGGCCCGCGCTACACGCTCGTGCTCGACCGGCGCGGCTGGTCGGCCGAGCGCTCGACCTGCCTGTTCCTGCTGACGCTGCCGGGCGGCCAGGACCGCTGCGGCATCTACGCGCACCGCCCGGCCGCCTGCGGCGCCTACCCGATGATCCTGCGGCGCGACACGATCGCGCTGCGCGACGACCCGCTCTGCCCGCCCGGCGCCTGGCCGGCCGACGAGGCGGCCCGGCCGGCCTGGCGAGACGGCGCTGCAGCGGGCGCGCATGGACTTCGACGTCTACCACGCGGTCGTCGAGCGCTGGAACGCGCGCCTGCGCGCCGGCGGGGCGGCGCACCACCCGAGCGAGTACTACCTGTACCTGCTCGGGTCTACGACGGCTGGCCGCGCTGGAGGCGGAGCTGGCGAGACGGGCTGGCGAGCTGCGGGCCGACTGGCGAGCGCCGCTGGAGCCGCGCGCGAGGTGGCGCCTGGCAGCGCCACCTGGAGCGGGTGCGGGCGGTCGTCGCGGCGAGCTGCCGGCGCGGTGGCACCGGTTCTGCCCTCCCTGCGCATCGAGAGACCGCCGGCTGGCGGCTCGGGAGGAGATTGCTCAAATGCCGAAGAAGCTGCGCAAGAAGGGGCTCAGCAAGGCCGAGCTGGCCAAGCAGAGCGGGACGGAGCTGCCGGATCGGGAGGCGATGTCGCTCGTGAACGCCAACGTGGCGGCCCCGGTCAACCTGGCGGCGGCGCTGAACGTCCTGTCGGACAGCTCGATCGCCTACGCGAACGCGGAGCAGAACGCGCCGATCACGCAGTCGACCTAGGCGAAGTCCGATCCGGCGGCCGGCATCGCGGAGCGCCCGGGCCAGCCGCCATCCTGAGTCCGGGACCGGTGCGCCGCTCGGGACGGGCCCGACCTCTTCAGGGAGCGCGGCCCCGGGTCAGGGCGGCGAGGGACGATCGTCAGCTCGGGCACGTGGGCGCGGGGCGGCAGGGTCGCGACGAAGAGGCAGGCCTGGGCGATGTCCTCGGGCTGGAGCGCCTTCGCCAGCACCTCGGGCGGGGTCGGGACCGGGCGCTTGAGGATCAGCGGGGTGTCGGTCAGGCCGGGGAAGATCACGGTCGTGCGGATGCCGTTGGCCCGCTCCTCGACCATCGCGCCGTGGGCGAGTCCGACCAGGCCGCGCTTGGTGGCCTGGTAGGCGACGCCCGAGCCGTCGGCCTGCATGCGCCGCGACCGAGGCGACGTAGACGATCAGGCCGCCGCGGCCGCGCATCGACGGCAGCACGGCGTGGGTCAGGTTGAAGCTGGCGGTCAGGTTGGCCGCGACCATGGCGTCCCAGTCGGCGGGGTCGAGGACGCTGAGCGCGCGCCGGGGGATGTTGGTCCCGGCCGCGTGGACGACGACGTCGAGCGGGCCGAGCGCCGCGACCGAGCGCTCGACCGCGGCCGCGACGGCCGCGCGATCGGTCAGGTCGACCGGCCTCGGCGTGGACGCGGCCGCCGATCTCCTCGCGCAGCCGCTCGAGCTCGGCGCTGGCGGCGCGCCGTCACGACCAGGGCGGCGCCCTCGGCCGCGAAGAGCCGGCCGTCGCGCGGCCCATGCCGCTCGAGGCGCCGGTGATCAGGGCGGTGCGGCCGCTCGAGGCGAGCCGGTCGAGAGCGCAGCCACGGTCTAGGAACGCGCGCGCCGGCGAGGCGTGGGGAGCAGGGCGGCCAGCGGGTCGAGGTTCTTCGGGTCGGGCACGAGCGTGCCGACGCCGTGGCGGTGGACCTCGCGCACGACCGCCTCGTTGAACGGCGTCGGGACGCCGAGGCGCCGGCCCTCGGCCGCGACGAAGCCGTTCAGCTCGTCGACCTCGGTGCGGCGACCGCGCATGCACGTCCTGGAGCAGCGACGGCCGGCCGCCCTGGCTCTTGCGCGCCGACCTCGACCATCTCGGCCTCGACGGCGGCCAGGCCGCGCCCCTCGGCCGCGTCGACGATGCGCTGGGCGGCGATGCCCATCAGCGGCTCGACCTCGTGGCCGGCCGCGCGGCCGACCCTGACGACCTCGGCGCCGACCTGGATCGCGATCCGGCGCGGGCAGCTCGGCGCGCGGACCTCGGCCGAGCCGTAGCCGCTCAGGCCGGCCAGCGGGTTGGCCATGCAGTTGACGGCCAGCTTCGACCAGCGCTCGCCGAACAGGTTCGTCGTCAGGCTGGTCGGGGCGGCGTGGTCCGACCGCCTCGACCAGCGGCCGGCGCGCTCGGTCGTCCCGGCCGTCGAGCTCGCCGATCTTGAAGCCGCCGCCCGGTGTCGGTGCGCACGACGTGGCCGGGCTCGTACAGGCCGGCCCCGATCGTGATCACGCAGCCGAGCGTGCGCTCGCGGCCGGCCACCGCCGCGACGCGCTGGTCGTTGATGCCGTTCTGGAAGTCGACGACGACGCCGTCCGGGCCCGAGGAAGCGCAGGGCGAACATCGTCGCCCACTCGGTGTCGTAGCCCTTGACGGCCAGGAAGACGGCGTCGAACGGCTCGGTCGAGCGACTGCGCCTCGTGCAGGTGGAGCGCCGTGACCGGCTGCGACGTAGTCGCCGGCCGTGCCGCTGACCCGCAGGCCGCCGGCCTTCATCGCCTCGACGTGGGCCGGCCACTGGTCGATCAGCGTCACGTCGAGGCCGGCCCGCGCCAGCGGCGCGCCGACGTTGCCGCCGATCGCGCCGGCGCCCATCACGCAGAATGCGCATGAGCTATCCACCTCCTGGTCGGGGGCCCAGTCTACCCGCACCGAGGCCGGCCCCGGAGCCGCTGCCGAGATGGCGCGAAACTGCGCTAGACTTCGCGAGAATATCCCACCTGCCGGAGACAGCCGTGGACGAGAGACTGGAGGCGACGCTCGAGGACATCGACGCGGCGCAGCGCGAGCGGCGGCGCCGGATCGCCGCGCTCAAGCAGGAGCTGGTCGGCGGCGAGCTGCTGACCGCGG
Source organism: uncultured Chloroflexia bacterium (assembly GCA_963849405.1). Taxonomy (GTDB): domain Bacteria; phylum Chloroflexota; class Limnocylindria; order Limnocylindrales; family CSP1-4; genus C-114. The sequence goes on along the minus strand of CAWKHG010000003.1, from coordinate 5,036 downwards.
CCGAGGTGGCCGAGATCCTGGACATCCACCCGCGCACGGTCGGCGAGTACATCCGCGACGGCAAGATCCGCGCCTTCCAGTTCGGCGGCGGCTGGAAGATCTCCGAGAGCGCGCTGCGCGAGTTCGTGCGCGGGCAGACCCGCCGCTGCTCGTTCTGCGGCAAGGAGCAGCTCCAGGTCCGGCGCCTGATCGCCGGGCCGAACGGGGCGCACATCTGCGACGGCTGCGTCGGGCTGTGCAACGACATCCTGGCCCGCGAGGTCGGCCAGCTGGCGCCGGCGCGGGAGGGCTCGGCGCTGATGGAGCCGCCGGCGCGGGCGATCGAGTAGCGCGACGCGGAAGCACCCCGCCCTCTCCGACCAGGAGGGGAGCGAGGGGCCGCGCGATCGGAGCCGAGGTCGGTCAGGGAGAGACGTAGGCCGACATCGGCGAGTTGTAGTACAGCGTCGCCAGGAGAGTACAGGTCGGCGGCAGCGTCGGTCAGGTCGTTCTGCGCGCTCACGATCGCGCCGGGCCGCCGCCGTCGACGTCGCGGAAGCAGAGGCTCGCGCGCTCCCGGCCGGCCCCAGCACCGCGATCCAGTACGCTGGTCCCGGCCGACGACCGGCGCGGCCGGCACGGTCGCGACGTTCCAGGCGTCCCGCGACCGGCCCACGATCGTGCCCTGGGTCAGCAGCGCGCCCGGCACGCCGCCCGCGTCGGCGTACAGGCCGACCACGACCTGGCCGGCCGCGCTGCCGCCGTCGACGTAGAGGAAGATCCGCCCGGCCGTCCCGCTGGCCGCGGCCGTGTACTCGGAACGCCTCGGCCACGCCCGGCGGGTTGAAGTCGAGGTTCGCCTCGACCGCGCTGGTCCCCGACCAGCACGCGCGACCGGCGCCGTCGTCGCCGGCGGTCGGCGTCGCCGTCGGCGTGCTGGTCGGGGTCGCGGTCGCGGTCGGGGTCGGCGGTCGCGGTCGCGGTCGCGGTCGGCGTCGGCGTCCGGGTCGGCGTCGCCGTCGGGGCCGGCCGCGTCGCGGTCGGCCCGGCTCGGTCGCGCCCGGCCCGCCCAGGTGGCCGTAGTACAGGCGGGCCTGGTCGTAGAACGTCGACTCGCCGAACTTCGGCGCCCCGAAGAACGCGAACTCGACCAGCCCCGGCCGGGTCCGCCCCACCGCCGACCACTTCGTCGACACGCTCGCGTCGAACGTCTCCGCCCCCGGCACCGGCGCCGCCACCCGCGCCGAACGGCCCCCAGCGTCCCGTCCGGCCTCCCGCGTCTTCGCGCAGATCTCGTCCATCGACAGGCACGCGGCGTTGGCCGGGTGCCCGTGCCCCAGCAGCTGGATCCGGTACCCCGGGCCCGTCCCCCTCGATCGCCAGCGCCGGGTCGTGCGTCCGCGTCGCCGGCACCAGCTCGTCCGTCCAGCCCAGCCCCGCCCCCGCGCTCCGCGCGTAGTGCACCCGCCCGTAGTCCTGCGGCGTCAGCTCCGCGTCGTAGTCCTCGATGTAGGCCAGGTGCCGCACCCCGTCCGGGCCGACCACCAGGCTCGGCCCCTGGTCGATGTTCACCCCGAACAGCCGGCTCGTCCACGGCCGGCGCCGCGCTGACCGCCTCGACCGGCCCCAACGACCCCCGCCGCCGGCCGCGTCCGCGCCAGGATCCGCGCCGGCGTCCCGCCGCCTCCGACACCCACGCCACCGTCACCGACCCGTCCAGCGGCGACACCGCCACCGACGGGTGGTTGGCCGGCCCCGCCGCGTCCAGCTGCGTCGGCCCCTCCACCGCGCTCAGCGCGCTCGCCCCCGCGTCGTAGCCGTACGACCGGTGCACCACGTGCTCCCCGGCCGCCCAGTACGCCACCTGCAGCGCCCCGCCCAGGTCCACCATCGCCGACACCCCCGAGGTCCCCACGTAGTCCGCCCCCGGCGTCGGCATCCCCGTCGCCAGCGCCGTCGGCGCCGCCGAACGCGTTCGCTCGCCGTGTCGAACCCGTAGTGCACCAGCGCGCCCGTCCCGCAGGTTGGCCAGCACGTGCACCGTCGTCGCCCCGTCGTAGGCCGCCTCGACCGACACCACCGCCGCCCCGGCGTGCACCTCCGCCCGCCCGTCGAACGCCGCCCCCGACGCCGGCACGCCCGGCGCCGTCGTCCAGTGCGCCACGACCCGCTCGTCGCCCTGCGCGAACCCGGCGAACACGTACACGCCGGTCGTCGGCCGTCCGCACCAGCTGGTGCGGCACCACGTCCGTGAACCCGCGCGCCGCGTCGTCCGATCCCGAGCGAGACCGCGGTCCCGACGCTGCCCGGCGTGTTGCGTCGCCGTGCTCGTCGCGGTGAACGTGGCGGTCGCGGTGCTGGTCGGCGTGAACGTGATCGTGCTGCCAGATGCCCCCGGCGTGGTCACGTAGGCGGACATCGGCGAGTTCGGGAAGGTCATGCCGGGGCTCCAGGTCGCCGGCAGCGCGGTCAGGTCGTTCTGCGCGCTGACGTTCGCCGGGCCGCCGGCGACGATGTCGCGGAAGTAGAGGCTCGTGCCGCCCCGCGGCCCGAGCGCGGCGATCCAGTAGACGTTCCCGGCCATGACCGGGGCCGGCGTCACGTCGGCGTAGTTCCAGGCGTCGGGCGTCGCGCCGACGATCTCGCCACGGGTCAGCAGCGCGCCCGGCACGCCGCCGCCGTCGGCGTAGAGGCCGACCTCGATCCGGGCCGGCACGGAATGGTGCCGTCGACGTAGAGGAAGATGCGCCCGGCCAGCCCGCTGTTCATGGCCGTGTAGCGGAACGCCTCGGCGACGCCGGGCGGGTTCGAAGTCGAGGTTCGTCTCGATCTGCTCGTCGCCGACCAGGACCTGCCCCGGCACGGGTCCATCGGCGTGTTCGTCGGCGGTGAAGGTCGGCGTGTTGCGTCGGGCGTGTTGGTCGGCGTGTCAGTCGGCGTGTTCGCGTCGGGCGTGCTCGTCGGCGTGTTGGTCGGCGTGCGGTCGTCGGCGGTGTTCGGTCGGCGTGCTCGTGGCCGTGTCGGTCGGCGTGTTGGTCGGCGTGTTCGTCGGCGTGTTGGTCGGCGTGTCGTCGGCGTGTTCGTCGGCGTGTCGGTCGGCGTGCTCGTCGGCGTGTCGGTCGGCGTGTTCGTCGGCGTGTTGGTCGGCGTGCGATCGGCGTCTCGGTCGCGGTGTCTCGGTCGGCGTGTTGGTCGCCGTCTCGGTCGACGTCGCCGTGTTCGAGGGACCGGCGGAGCTCGTCGAGGTCGACGTCGTTGGTCGGCGAGCTGGTCTTGGTCGACGTGGCGGTCGGAGTCCGGGTCGGCGTCTTGGTGCCGGTCGCGCTGGCCGTCGAGGTGATCGTCGGCGTGCGGGTCGGCGTCGAGGTGATGGTCGCAGTGGAGGTCCGGGTCGGCGTCGACGTCGACACCGCGGTCGGAGAGGCGCCGTCGAACTGGATCGCGTAGGCCGAGACGGGTCCGTCGCGCGACCCTCGCCCTTGCGCCAGAGTCGGGCAGGGTGGTCAGGCGCTCCTGCGCGCTCGACTGCGCCGACGGCGGGCCGCCCGGGCGGATCCGGAACCAGAGCCGATCTCGTCGCTCCGGGCTGAGCAGGGCGATCCAGTAGCGCTGGCCGGCCACGACCGAGACCGGCGGCACGATGACGTTGTTCCAGGCGTGGCTCGTCCGGACCGTCGAGACGGCCCTGGGTCAGCAGGAGGCCCGGCCCGTTGCCGTGCGCCGTTGTCGGCGTACAGGCCGGCGACCAGGCGCGCCGGCCCGATCGTCGTCGTCGCGTCGTCGCGTCCGACCGCGGTCGTCCTCGTCGTCGATGCGGTCGACGTAGACGCGCAGGGCGTCGACGCGGCCGCTCGCGCTCGCGATCGCGACGAACGCCTCGGCCTGTCCCTCGTCGAAGCGGTCGGCCTTCGGACCGATCGTCGACGAGCCGAGCAGGCGATGGCTGGTCGGCGTGGCGGTCGCGGTCGGGGTGCGCGTGGCGTCGGAGTGCGGGTCGGCGTCCGCGTCGGAGTGCGGTTGCGGTAGTCACGGGACGACCCGTCCTGGTTCCGCACGATCTCGATCGGCCGACAGATGGCCGGCGGCTTCGGCCCGGCCAGCTCCGACTCCCGAAGTCGGGCGTCGGATCGGGACCTCCGACGAGGAGCAGAACGCTGAGCGCGCACGCGAGGACACGCGCGAGCCGGCTCTGCGGCGTTCGATTGGACATCAAGCCTCCGTTTGCGCCACGCGCCTTTGGCGGCCCGGCGCCGCGTTCAGCGGCGCAAGGTCTCACGATCCCCCGGATTCGGGGCGCACAGTATCAACGGCCAGTGTGGCGTTCACCTTGTGATTTGAATGGAGAAAGAGTGGACGCCGGCCGACCACTGGCGGGGACGCACATCGGAGACGTACATAAGGGGGACTCCTATAGAGTATCCCCTGCTTACGCAGAGCGCAAGGCGGCGCACATCCGGGCGCATGGGGGAGTCCCGGCCCCCGGCGATGCGCGCGACCTAGGGCGCGCTGTCCCCGTCGCGTCCGAGTTGGTTCGGAAGGTTGCGACAGCGGGTGGAACCACCCGCCGGCGGCCATCGGGTGCTGCGAGGCGACGACGCGGCACAGGAGCGCCTCGGCATCCTCGGCGATTGCGCACCCGGCGACCGCCCCGCAGAGGGGGCAGGGACGCGCTGGCGAACGCGGTCAGCCCACTCCGGGCCGCGCTCGGTCGGTCGTCGCCGGATCGCCATAGCCGTCCCCGATCACGCGTAGTCGGTGGGGAACGACGCGCCGTAGCGGTCGATGCTCCGTCCGGGCGCGCCAGAAACGCCGACCCCGCCCGAGTCCCCACCGCCCCCTCACGGGGCCGCCTCTCGATGCGACGCGCTGGTGGGGACCCCTGGCGCGTCGGCGATCCGCAGGCAGGAACTGTGCCGGGTTATGCCAACCCGGGCCCTCGCCCTCCCCGGCCGTGATGACAGCCGTATACTGCCGAACAGGTCGGAGGACCCGGTGGACCTGATCGTCAAGCACGGGACTGTCGTGACCGCCGCCGACGTCTACCGCGCCGACGTCGG
>CAWKHG010000002.1:0-383993 GCA_963849405.1 uncultured Chloroflexia bacterium | reverse complement strand
AGATGCTGAAGGGGGTCAAGCTACAAAGGGCACGGGGTGGATGCCTTGGCGCCAAGAGCCGATGAAGGACGTGGCAGGCTGCGAAAAGCTTCGGGGAGTCGCGAGCAGACGTTGATCCGGAGATGTCCGAATGGGGAAACCCGGCTGGGGTCATGCCCAGTCACTCCTGGTTGAATAAAATAGGCCAGGTGGAGGTAAGCCAGCGAACTGAAACATCTCAGTAGCTGGAGGAAAAGAGATCATTCCCTGAGTAGTGGCGAGCGAAACGGGAATAGCCCAAACTCACTCAGCGCGATAGGCTGCAGCCGTTTCTGAGTGGGGGTTGTAGGAGTTGATCATCGGGACCCTGCAGGGTTCCGGCGGAGTTACAAAGCCATTCGCTAGTCGAACCTGTCAGGAAAGGCAGGCCATAGAGGGTGACAGCCCCGTAGACGAAAGCGAGATGGCCTCCGTGATCGACCACCTGAGTACCACGTGGAAGGTCTCTCATGTGGGAAACTGGGCGGACCACCGTCCAAGGCTAAATACTCTTGGCGACCGATAGTGAACGAGTACCGTGAGGGAAAGGTGAAAAGCACCCCGGAAGGGGAGTGAAATAGTACCTGAAACCTCGTGCCTACAAGCAGTCAAAGGGTGTTGCCGGCTTTCGGTCGGTAGCCTGATGGCGTGCCTTTTGAAGAATGAGCCGACGAGTTACTTGCACGTGGCGAGGTTAAGTCCGAGAAGGACGGAGCCGGAGCGAAAGCGAGTCTGAATAGGGCGTTGAGTCGCGTGCAGTAGACCCGAAACCGAGTGACCTATCCATGGCCAGGTTGAAGCGGGAGTAATGTCCCGTGGAGGACCGAACTCACTAGCGTTGAAAAGCTAGGGGATGAGCTGTGGATAGAGGTGAAATGCCAATCGAACTCGGAGATAGCTGGTTCTCCCCGAAATGCCTTTAGGGCTAGCCTCGGGCGTTCAATCGTGAGGGTAGAGCACTGGATGGGCTAGGGGGCTTCCCGCTTACCAAACCCAACCAAACTCCGAATCCCGTGATTTCAGAGCCCGGGAGTCAGACTGCGAGGGCTAAGCTTCGTGGTCTAAAGGAAAACAGTCCGGACCGTCAGCTAAGGTCCCTAAATCCAAGCTAAGTGGTAAAGGATGTGGATTCGCATAGACAACCAGGATGTTGGCTTAGAAGCAGCCATCATTGAAAGAGTGCGTAACAGCTCACTGGTCAAGTGGATCTGCGCCGAAAATTCAGCGGGGCTCAAGCTTGGTACCGAAGCTACGGATCTGTCGATCGGTTCGCCGATCGATCGGTTGGTAGGGGAGCGTTCCGTCAGCAGTGAAGGTCGACCGTGAGGACGGCTGGAGTGGACGGAAGTGCGAATGTCGGCATGAGTAGCGCAATGTGAGTGAGAATCTCACACGCCGTAAGCCTAAGGTTTCCTGAGGAAGGCTTGTCCGCTCAGGGTTAGTCGGGCCTAAGCCGAGGACGAACGTCGTAGGCGATGGACATCCGGTTGATATTCCGGAACCACCAGAGATCGTTTGCACCGCAAGGTGTCGCCTGGGGGTAGGCGAAGGGAGGTTGGCTGGCGAAAGTCGGTCGAGTCCCGGAGCTGATCCCAGGTGAGAGCAAGGGCATGACACGGCAGGGTAGTTCGAGCGCGTTTTGGCTATACGCGTCTAAGCCGGTAGGGGGAGAGGACAGGCAAATCCGTCCTCTCATTTCAACCCCGAGAAGCGAATGAAAGGGGCGCATGCCCCAATTCGAGTGAGCCAAGCTGGCAAGAAAAGTGTCTAGCGAGATCAAAGGTGTCCGTACCGCAATCCGACACAGGTAGGCGGGTAGAGAATACCAAGGCGATCGGGAGAACCCTCGTTAAGGAACTCGGCAACATGGCCCCGTAACTTCGGGATAAGGGGCGCTTCGCGGCTGCTGCTTGCAGTGGTCGATCGAAGCCGCAGTGAAAAGGCCCAGGCGACTGTTTAGCAAAAACACAGGTCTCTGCGAAAGCGAAAGCTGACGTATAGGGGCTGACGCCTGCCCAGTGCCGGAAGGTTAAGAGGAGGGGTGCAAGCTCTGAATCGAAGCCCCGGTAAACGGCGGCCGTAACTATAACGGTCCTAAGGTAGCGAAATTCCTTGTCGGGTAAGTTCCGACCCGCACGAATGGCGTAACGATCTGGGCGCTGTCTCAACGAGGGATCCGGCGAAATTGAAGTACCTGTGAAGATGCAGGTTACCCGCGATAGGGCAAAAAGACCCCGTGGAGCTTTACTGCACCCTGACATTGGATTGGGGTTCTGCTTGTGTAGGATAGGTGGGAGGCTGAGAAGCTGGGGCGCTAGCCTCGGTGGAGCCAACGTTGAAATACCACCCTTGTTGGATCTTCGGTTCTAACCGCGACCCGTAATCCGGGCGCAGGACAGTGTCAGGCGGGCAGTTTGACTGGGGCGGTCGCCTCCTAAAGTGTAACGGAGGCGCCCAAAGGTTCCCTCAGGCTGAATGGAAACCAGCCGTAGAGTGCAAAGGCATAAGGGAGCTTGACTGCGAGACCCACAAGTCGAGCAGAGACGAAAGTCGGGCTTAGTGATCTGGTACCTCCGAGTGGAAGGGGTATCACTCAACGGATAAAAGCTACCCCGGGGATAACAGGCTGATGGTGCCCAAGAGTTCACATCGACGGCACCGTTTGGCACCTCGATGTCGGCTCGTCGCATCCTGGGGCGGAAGTACGTCCCAAGGGTTTGGCTGTTCGCCAATTAAAGCGGCACGCGAGCTGGGTTCAGAACGTCGTGAGACAGTTCGGTCTCTATCCATCGTGGGCGTAGGGAACTTGAGAGGAGCTGCTCCTAGTACGAGAGGACCGGAGTGGACGAACCGCTGGTGTGCCAGTTGTCCTGCCAAGGGCACCGCTGGGTAGCTATGTTCGGTCGGGATAAGCGCTGAAAGCATCTAAGTGCGAAGCTCGCCTCAAGATGAGGTTCCCCACCGGGTCAACCGGGTAAGACCGCAGGGAGACCACCTGTTTGATAGGCGGCATGTGGAAGTCCGGTGACGGGTGAAGCTGAGCCGTACTAATGGTCGAGGGCTTGACCTCTTCAGCAACTGACCAGGGGTCAGACGCTGGGGTCGTGATCGATCAACGCGCCGTCACGGCGCGACGACTCGAATATCGAAGTTCTTCCGTAACGCATGAGCGCGATCCGCGCGAACCGTTCCGTTGCCGAAACGTACCAACGCGACAGAAATCCTGGTGACTCTAGCGGAGAGGCCACACCCGTTCCCATCCCGAACACGGAAGTTAAGCTCTCCAGCGCCGAAGATACTGAGAGGGCAGCCTTTCGGGAAAATAGGTCGTCGCCAGGATTTTTGTCGTTTCCGGGGATCGTCGCGGCCGTCCTGAGCGAGTGGTCCCGACGTCCGAGATCGCCGACTCGCGGGAGCGCGGCCGACCGGCCGGTTAGACTTCGGCGGATGACCAGCGAGCACGACCCCGAGGGCAACGAGCCCGGATCCTGGTCGGGTCCGGCCGCAGCGGATCCCGCTCCACCACGCTGGGGGCCGGACGCCGAGGACGGGCGCTCGAGCTCCGCGGCGCCGGCCTCGGGCGGGCCGGCCCGGCCGGCGGTCGCCCTCTCCGGGCGCGCCACGGCCGCGGTCATGTGCCCCTTCCTGGCGACCGAATCGGGCGCCTGGCGCGCCGCGTTCCCCACCGGCGAGCATCGCTGTACGGCCGTCGTGCCGCCAGTCCGGATCGCCCCGGCCAAGCAACGCCGGCTGTGCCTGACCGCCGACCACGTGAGCTGCGCGACGTACATCGCCGCGCTCGAGCTCCGCGGCCCTGGTGGCAGCCCGATCGGCGACGGTCGGACCGCCGGGACGGGCCGACGCCGGGCGATCCCGGTGACGACACCCGTGCTCCTCGAGCGGATCCGCCCGGCCCTCCCGATCCCTGCCACGATGCAGCGGGGCGTGGGCCAGCTCGTGCTCGTGGGACTCCTCGCGGTCGCGTTCCTGGCGGTCTTCTTCGCCCGCCTCGGAAGCGCGCCGGCCGCGACCGTGCCGCCGTCCGCGTCCGTGGCCGCGGTCTCGAGCCCGACCACATCTCCGTCGACACGTCCCAGCGCCACTGCGTCACCGTCGGCCCCGGCCTCGCCGTCAGCGTCGCCGAGCGCCTCGCCCAGCCCGACGCGCACGCCCCGACCGACAGCCAAGCCCTCGCCGAGCCCAACGCCGGCGACCGCCGGCACGACCTACACCGTGAAGCCGGGCGACACGCTGTCGGGGATCGCCGCCCAGTTCGGCACGACCGTGAAGGCGATCAAGGACCTCAACGGGCTCACCTCGAACACGATCCACCCGGGCCAGGTGCTCAAGATCCCCAAGCCCTGACGCGTACGGTTCGGGCGCGCGCGCCCGCGCGCGTGAACGTCAGCGCTGGCAGCCCCGGCAGTACGAGGTGATCATCCCGCCGGGGCGGATCTCGGTGATCGTGGTCCCGCAGCGGGGGCACGGCGTCCCGCCCTTGTCGTGGACCGCGAGGAAGTCGCGGACCTGCTTCTCGAACGTCGGCGGGACCCGCTCGCGCAGTACTTCGAACGCGCGCGCGAGGGTCGTGCGCATCGCCGTGTAGAGCTCGTCGACCTCCTCGGGCGCCAGGCTCGCCCTGGTCCGCAGCGGCAGGAGCCGGGCAGCGTGGAGGATCTCGTCGCTGTACGCGTTGCCGATCCCGGCAACGAAGGCCTGGTTGCGGAGCAGGTTCTTGAGCTCGCCCGGGTGGCGCTTGATCCGGGCCCGCCACACGTCGAGGGTGAGGGACGGGTCGTCCGCGTCCGGGCCCTGCTCGGCGTCGAGGCCGGGGATGGCCCGGTCGACGCCCGCCGGGCGCAGGTAGACCTTGCCCATCTGGGTCGGGTCCTTGTAGCGGATCTCGGCCGGCGCGTCGTCGGCGGGCAGCCAGGACGCCCCGGCAGTCCACTTCGCGGCGTCGCGCGGCACGCCCGGCGCCGGACGCGGGCCGAATCCGAGCACGACGGCCGTCTTCGTCGGGTGCTTCGTGCCGGGCGCGGCGAGCTGGAAGCGTCCGGTGAGCATCGGGTTCACGACGACCGCATCCCGCTCGAGGTCGATGATCAGGAACTTGCCCCGCCGGGCGATCCGCTCGACGCGCTGGCCGACGAGGGCCTTGAGCTCTGCGGGGGTGCCGCGCACGGCGAGTGGGGCAGGGGCCTCGGCGAGCGTGACCGACCGCCCGGCGAGCGCCGCGTGGAAGGCCTCAGCGACGATCGTGAGGTCGGGCAATTCGGGCATGGCCGCTGATTGTAGCCATCGGGAACGCGTGCTAGACTCTCCCGGCCCTTGCGGCGGACAGATGAAGACGCCTTCCCGAAACTGATCATGGAGGATCGGACCGCGGCCCAAGAAGCTCGGACCTGATGATCGACCTGACGGCTCGGGCAGCGCCCGAGCCGTTCGTACGTTCGGGTCGACCACACGAGCAGGAGTAACGATCACTTGACCGAACACCACCCGGGCGGGACCGCGCCGGAGCCGGGGGCAAATGCCTCCGCCGCCGACCAGGCGTCCGAACAAGCCGTCGCGACATTGACCGTCGCCGACGAGCCCGCCGCGAACAAGACCGACACCACGGGCGCTCCCAGCGCCCCGAGCGCTCCGCCCGCCCCGACGTCCGGTGCGACCGCAGCGCCAGTCGCCCCGCCCGCCGCCCCGGCGGCCCCCGTCATCGCTCCGCCCGTGTCCGCGGCCGTGCCGCCCAGCCCTGTCGCCGCGCAGCCCGTCGCCGCCGCTGCAACGCCGGCCGCCGCGCCCGCGTCCGCTCCAGCACCCACGGCGTCCGCCACGCCCGCCGAGGGATCCGCCGCGACTCCGACGGCCGCCACCGCGCCGGCTCCGGCCGCCGCCGTGCCTGCCGCCGCCGACGATGCCGCACCCGCTGCCCCGGCAGCGACCGCCGGCACCGCCGAGGCGGAGGCCCCCGCCCCCGCTGCCGCGTCCGCCGAAGCGCCCGCTGGTGCCGCCTCGGCCGAACCGGCCGCAGCCGTCGCCGTCCTGACTGACGAGGACACCGCGGACGCACCGGAGGCCGGCGAGCCCGACGCGCCCGAGCCGCCACCCGTCCGGACCGGCCCCGAGCCCTCCACGATGGAGGAGCTCCTCGCCGAGCAGGACACCGAGATCAAGAGCTTCCGCCACGGCGACGTGGTCGAGGGCCACGTGGTCCGCATCGACAAGGACGAGATCCTCGTCGACATCGGCGCGAAGAGCGAAGGCGTCGTCTCGAACCGCGAGCTCTACGGCCGCAACGCCGAGTCCTCGCCGGCCCTCAACGTCGGCGACGTCGTCCTCGTGTACGTCCTCCAGCCCGAGTCGCAGGAGGGCCACGTCGTCCTGTCCCTGCGCCGCGCCGGCCTCGAGCGCAAGTGGCGGGCGATGCAGGAGCAGTTCGAGGCCGGCCTCATCATCGAGGCCCCGGTCATCGACCACAACAAGGGCGGCCTCATCGTCGATTGCGGCATCCGCGGCTTCGTGCCGATCAGCCAGATCGTCGACTTCCCGCGCCGGCCCCAGAACGACCAGCCCCGCGACGCGGCCCAGGAGATCGCCGAGAAGCTCCAGCCGTTCGTCGGCCGCAAGCTCCGGCTCAAGATCCTCGAGGTCAACCGCAAGGCCAACCGGCTCATCCTCTCCGAGAAGGTCGCCCTCTACGAGGAGCGTCGCGAGAAGCGGGACGAGCTGTTCAGCAGCCTGCAGGTGGGCCAGAAGGTCACCGGCACCGTCCGCTCGATCGCGCCATTCGGCGTGTTCATCGACCTCGGCGGCATCGACGGCCTCGTCCACAAGAGCGAGCTCAGCTGGAACAAGGTCAACAACCCCGAAGCCGGCTACAAGGTCGGCGAGGAGGTCGAGGCCGAGGTCATCGACATCAACCACGAGCGCGGCCGGATCAGCCTGTCGATCCGTCGCCTCCAGCCGGATCCGTGGCACTCCACCGTGGCCGACTACAAGGTCGGCGACCTCATCGAGGGCACGGTCACCAAGCTCGTCAACTTCGGTGCGTTCGTGCGCGTCCGCGACGGCCTGGAAGGCCTGATCCACATCAGCGAGCTGTCCCACCAGCGGGTCGCCCACCCGGGCGACGTCGTCCACGAGGGCCAGACGCTCAAGCTCAAGATCATCTCGCTCGACTCCGAGCGCCATCGCCTCGGCCTGAGCCTCAAGCAGGCCGAAGAGCCGCCGGCTCGACCGGAGCCCGTCGTCGCGGCCGCCCCGCGACCCGAGCGCGCCGAGCGCAGCCGGCCCCGCCCCGAGCGTGGCTACTCGCTGTCCGACGCGGTCCAGGAGCCCGAGGGCGGGATCGACAACACGCTCGCGGCCGCGTTCGCGCAGGTCCGGGAGCAGGTCGCAGCGTCCGAGAAGGCGGCCGGCACCGGCGACGCCGAGGAGTCCGAGGAGCCGACCGCGTCGGCAGCCAAGGCCGAGGCGCCGAAGGCCCAGGCGGCAGCGGCCGTCGAGACCGAGGACGCCGAGGCTGCGGAAGCCCCGGAGGCGGACGCCGCCGAGCCCGAGGCGAAGGCGCCAAAGGCCCAGGCAGCCGCCACCGAGACCGCCGATGCCGAGGCTCCCAAGGCCGCCGCAAGGCGGACGCGGCCGAGGCCGAGGCGCCGAAGGCGGAGGCTCCCAAGGCCGCCGCGAAGGCAGACACGGCCGAGCCCGAGGCCAAGGCACCGGCGAAGGCCGAGGCTCCGAAGTCGGACGCCAAGGCGGACGCGAAGACCGAGGCGAAGGCCGACGCCAAGACCGAGGCCAAGGCGGACGCCAAGACCGAAGCCAAGGCCGAAGCCAAGGCCGAGACGCCGAAGGCGGAGGCCGCCAAGGCCGAACCGGCCAAGGCCGCGGCCAAGGACGCCCCGGCGGCCGACGCCGAGACCCCGGCCCCGGCCGACGATCCGGAGAGCGCCGGCTGACGTTCGCCCGCCCGGCCGACGGCACCCGCCGTCTGCCGACATCGCGGGGATGCACCGGGAACCGTCGCATGAGCCCCCTCCAGCCCGTCAGGGCGCCCCGATCGGGGACTGCGCGTGCGTGGACTAGCCTCTTCGGTTCATTGCGGTGCAGGACCGTAGTGCTAGCATGGCTTTCGGCGTCGTCTTCGAGAGACGACCGAACCGGACAGGCTTGACCCTCGTGGATCGTTTCGACAAGTTCACAGACCGAGCGCGCAAGGTGCTGACGCTCGCCCAGGACGAAGCCCAGCGCTTCAACCACAACTACATCGGGACGGAGCACCTGCTCCTCGGCCTGGTGCGGGAGGGCGAGGGCGTCGCCGCGCGGGTCCTCGAGAACATGAACGTCGAGCTGGCCAAGGTCCGGACCGCCGTCGAGTTCATCATCGGGCGCGGCGACCGGCCGGTCGTCGGCGAGGTCGGGCTCACGCCCCGGGCCAAGCGGGTCATCGAGCTCGCGATCGACGAGGCCCGCCGCCTCGGCCACAACTACATCGGCACCGAGCACCTGCTCCTCGGCCTCGTCCGCGAGGGCGAGGGCATCGCCGCCGGCGTGCTCGAGTCGCTCGGCGTCAACCTCGACAAGGTCCGCCACGAGGTCATCCGGGTCCTGTCCCAGAGCTCCTCGGCCGGCCCCGCCCAGGAGACCAAGCGGGCCAGCAAGACCCCCACGGTCGACCAGCTCGGCATCAACCTCACCGAGGCGGCCCGGATGGGCAAGCTCGATCCGGTCATCGGCCGGGAGAAGGAGATCGAGCGGGTCATCCAGATCCTGTCCCGGCGCACGAAGAACAACCCCGCCCTGATCGGCGAGCCGGGCGTCGGCAAGACCGCCATCGCCGAGGGCCTGGCCCACCGGATCGTCAGCGGCGATGTGCCCGAGACCCTGCTCAACAAGCGCGTCCTGACCCTCGACATCGGGTCGCTCGTCGCCGGCACGAAGTACCGCGGCGAGTTCGAGGAGCGCCTCAAGAAGATCATCGAGGAGCTCCGCAACACGAACGACGCGGTCCTCTTCATCGACGAGCTCCACACGCTCGTGGGGGCCGGCGCGGCCGAAGGCGCGATCGACGCCGCCAACATCCTCAAGCCGCCGCTCGCCCGCGGTGAGCTCCAGTGCATCGGCGCCACGACGCTCGACGAGTACCGCAAGTACATCGAGCGCGACGCGGCCCTCGAGCGGCGCTTCCAGCCGGTCATGGTCGAGGAGCCCACCCTCGAGCAGACGATCGAGATCCTCAAGGGGATCCGCGAGCGCTACGAGCAGCACCACAAGGTCACGATCACGGACGAGGCGGTCAACGCTGCCGCCGACCTGTCGGTCCGCTACATCACCGACCGGCACCTGCCGGACAAGGCGATCGACCTCATCGACGAGGCCGCCAGCCGCGTCCGCCTGCGCCATGCGTCCGCGCCGCCGCCCCTCCGCGAGGCCCAGCGCGAGCTGGAGCGCATCACGAAGGAGAAGGACGCCGCGATCAACGCCCAGGAGTACGAGGGCGCGGCCCGCCTGCGCGAGGCCGAGGCGACCGCCAAGGAGACCGTGGAGACGCTCCGCGCCGAGTGGCAGAGCCAGGTCTCGGCGGACCAGCCGACCGTCGGCGAAGAGGAGATCGCCCAGGTCGTGGCGATGTGGACCGGCATCCCGGTCACCCGGATCGCCCAGGAGGAGTCCCAGCGGCTGCTCCAGATGGAGGACTCGCTCCACGGCCGGGTCATCGGCCAGCAGGAAGCCATCGAGACCGTCTCGAAGGCCGTCCGCCGGGCACGGGCCGGACTCAAGGATCCCAAGCGGCCGATCGGGTCGTTCATCTTCCTCGGCCCCACGGGCGTCGGCAAGACCGAGCTGGCCAAGGCGCTCGCCGAGTTCATGTTCGGCAGCGAGGACGCGCTCATCAAGATCGACATGAGCGAGTTCATGGAGCGCCACAACGTCAGCCGGCTCGTCGGGGCGCCTCCCGGCTACGTCGGGTTCGACGAGGGCGGCCAGCTGACCGAGGCGGTCCGCCGCAAGAACTACTGCGTGATCCTGCTCGACGAGGTCGAGAAGGCCCATCCGGAGGTCTTCAACATCCTCCTCCAGATCCTCGAGGACGGACACCTCTCCGACGCCAAGGGCCGCCGGGTCGACTTCCGCAACTCGATCATCATCATGACCAGCAACCTCGGGGCGAAGCAGCTCCAGACGAACTCCGCGCTCGGCTTCCGGCAGCAGGGCGACAGCGAGGCGACGCGGGCCGAGGCCTCGTACGACCTCATGAAGGAGAAGGTCGCCAACGAGCTCAAGCAGAACTTCCGGCCCGAGTTCCTCAACCGGATCGACGCCACGGTCGTGTTCCGCAGCCTGACGGTCGAGGAGATCACCCAGATCGTCGACCTGATGCTCCAGCGGGTCCGCGACCAGCTGCGCGCCCAGCAGATGAAGCTCGAGGTCACCCAGGCCGCCAAGGACCACATCATCAAGCTTGGCTACGACGTGGCCTACGGCGCGCGGCCACTGCGCCGGGTGATCCAGAACCTGGTCGAGGACGTCCTCGCCGAGCACCTGCTCCTCGGCCGCTACGAGCCCGGGACGACGATCGTCGTGGACAGGGACGAGGACGCCGGCCTGGAGATCCACGCCGAAGACGCGAAGATCCCCGTCGAGACCGCCTAGCCTCGCCGGCGGGCTACGCGTGGCCAAGGCTCAGAGTCGGTACGTCTGCCAGTCCTGCGGCGAGTCCTTCCTGCGCTGGGAGGGCCAGTGCCGCGCCTGCGGCGGCTGGAACAGCCTCGTCGAGACCCTCGTCCGGGCGCCCGCGCCATCCGCTCGAGCGGCCGCCCGCGCCACGGCCCTGACCCGGGGCGGCGCACCGCTCACCGCCCTCAACGAGATCGGCACGGCCGACGTCCCGCGCCTGCCGATCGGCATCGGGGAGCTCGACCGGGTGCTCGGTGGCGGCCTCGTCCCGGGCTCCCTCGTGCTCGTCGGCGGCGAGCCGGGCATCGGCAAGTCGACGCTCCTGCTCCAGGCGGCGGCCGGCGTCGCCCACGAGACCGCGGCGGCCGGGGGCTGGGTGCTCTACGCCACCGGCGAGGAATCGGCGGCCCAGGTCCGCCTCCGCGCCTCACGGCTGGGCCTCCTCGACGGGCCGGCCGGGCGCGCCGTGCGGGTCATCGCGGAGAGCGAGGTGGGCCGGATCGCGGAGCTGGTCCGCGCGGAGCGGCCCGCCCTGACCATCGTCGATTCGATCCAGACGATGACCGTGGACGAGCTCGACGGACCGGCCGGCAGCGTCGGCCAGGTCCGCGAGTCGGCCGTCCGCCTGATGTCGGTCGCCAAGGACGAGGGGATCGCCGTGGTCCTCGTTGGCCACGTGACGAAGGACGGGACGCTGGCCGGCCCGAAGACCCTCGAGCACCTCGTCGACGCGGTCCTGACCCTCGACGGCGAGCGGTACGCGAGCCTGCGCCTCCTGCGCGCGTCGAAGAACCGCTTCGGGTCGACCGAGGAGGTCGGCGTGTTCGAGATGGGCGAGGGCGGGCTGGCCGAGCTCACGGATCCCGCCCGGGCCTTCCTCGTGGAGCACGAGACGCCGGCCCCCGGGAGCGTCGTCGCCCCGACCCTGGAAGGCAGCCGGCCCATCCTCGTGGAGGTCCAGGCCCTCGTCGCGCCGTCAAGCAGCGCGATGCCCCGCCGAACGGCGAGCGGGCTCGATCCGAACCGGCTGGCGCTCCTCCTCGCCGTCCTCGGGCGACGGGCCGGGATCGGCCTCGGCAACCACGACGTGTACGCGAACCTGGCCGGCGGCCTGACCTGCGACGAGCCGGGCATGGACCTGCCCCTGGCGCTCGCCCTGGCCTCGTCGCTGCGGGACCGGCCGGTGCGGGTGGGGACCGTCGCGATCGGCGAGGTGGGACTCCTCGGCGAGCTGCGCGCGGTGAGCGGCCTCGAGCGGCGGCTCCGCGAGGCGGCCCGGCTCGGGTTCGGGCGGGCCATCGTCCCGGCGGCCGGTCGCGGCGAGACCCCGCCGGCCGTGGCGGGCCTGGAGATCGTGCCCGTCGCGACGCTCCGCGACGCCGTCGAGCAGGCCCTGCGCGAGGCGCCCGAACCCGTCCTGCGGTGACGTCCGGCCGTTCCGCTACGTGGCATCCGACCGGCCGCGATGCTAGGCTCTCCCGACGGTCGCGGTCATATGGCCGCACGAGGCCCCCGCTGCGGGTATCCGCAACGGGCAAGCACGACGGGAATCATCCTTCTTGATCCGCAGTATCCGCCTCCTCGGCGCGGCCCTGGGCGTCGTGGTGGGGCTCACCCTGGCGACCTTCGAGGGCGGCCTGTTCACGGGCATGCAGTACTCGGGCGCCGTGCTGGCGGCCTGGACCATCGCCTGGCTCGTGGCGGGGTTCGGCGTGCTGCCCTACCTCACGGTCGTGCCGGCCGGCTGGGTCCTCCGCCAGGGCCAGCAGCTCTCGACGGCCGAGTTCGTGACCGCCGTGCTCGGCCTCCTTATCGGCCTCCTCATGGGCCTGCTCCTCGGCCTGCCGCTCTCGAACATCGGCGGGCCGCTCGGCGAGTGGCTGCCCCTTGGCGTGTCGCTGTTCTTCGGGCTCGGCATGGTCGGGCTCACGGTCGCCAAACGGACCGACCTCATGGCCGCGGCCGAGACGATCGGGCTGTTCCGGCGACCGACCCCCGAAGGAGAGACGAACGCGCGCGAGGGCGAGCCGCACATCGTCGTGGACACGAGCGCGATCATCGACGGCCGGATCGCCGAGATCGTCGAGTCCGGTTTCATCTACGGGACGCTCGTCGTGCCGCGCTTCGTGCTCGATGAGCTCCAGCACATCGCCGACAGCTCCGACACGCTCCGCCGCAATCGCGGACGGCGTGGCCTGGAGATCCTGTCGCGGATGCAGAAGGACGCCCGGACCCCGGTCGAGATCTCCGAGGAGCGCTTCCCGGACATCGACGAGGTGGACGCCAAGCTCGTCGCGCTCGCCAAGACGCGCAGCCGGGCGATCCTGACCAATGACTTCAACCTCAACCGGGTGGCCGAGCTGCAGGGCATCCGGGTCCTGAACATCAACTCGCTGGCCAACGCCGTGAAGCCGGCCCTGCTGCCCGGCGAGGACCTCCGGGTCCGGATCATCCAGGAGGGCAAGGAGCTCGGCCAGGGCGTCGGATTCCTGGACGACGGCACGATGATCGTGGTCGAGGGTGGCGCCAAGCACATCGACCGGGAGCTCGATGTCGCGGTGACCCGGGTCCTCCAGACCGTGGCCGGCCGGATGATCTTCGCCCAGCCACGGGTGGACTGATCGCGACCATGCCGGCGGCGCGCGACGGCGCCACGAACGGCTTGCGGTTCGACGCGATCGTCGTGGCGGCGGGGAGCAGCCGGCCGGATGGATGGCCGGGACAAGGTCACGGCACGGATCGGGGACCGGCCACTGCTCGCCTGGACGCTCGCCGCGATCGCGGCCGCGCCGGGGATCGAGCGGGTCGTCCTCGCCGTCGCCCCGGACCGCCTGGCCGAGACGACCGGGGCGGCCTGGCTGCCGCCGTGCGTCGTCGCCGTGGTGGCCGGCGGCACTCGTCGCCAGGAATCGGTCGCGGCCGCCTTCGAGGCACTCGGGGCACCCGACGACCGGGTCGTGCTCATCCACGACGGGGCACGGCCGGCGGTCAGCCCGGGCCTCGTCGAGGCGGTGGCGGTGGCGACGGCCGCCCACGGCGCCGCGATCCCGGTCATGGGCGTGGCGGAGACCGTCAAGCGGATCGCCGACGGGGTCGTCGTCGAGACCGTGGACCGTTCGTCCCTCGCGACGGCCCAGACCCCCCAGGGCGTGCATGCCGGATCGCTGCGCGCCGCGTGGGCCGCGTTCCCGCCGGGCGGCCCGCGCGAGTTCACCGATGAGGCCGGCCTGCTCGAGGCGGCTAGAATCCCCGTTCATGCGATCCCCGGCGAACCGACGAACATCAAGGTGACCGTGCCCGCCGACCTCGAACGAGCCGCGGAGCATCTTGGCGCGCCGGCGTCCGCCTCGCCCGCGCCGTCCGCCACGTCCGCGGCGACCGCGGCCGTCCGTGCCGCCGGCCTGCGCGTCGGCTTCGGCACCGACAGCCACCCGTTCGGCCCGGGCGAGCCCCTGGCGCTGGGCGGCATCACGATCGCCGGTGCGCCACGACTCCACGGCCACTCGGATGGCGACGTGGCGCTCCACGCCGTGGCCGACGCCCTGCTCGGCGCGGCCGGGCTCGGCGACCTCGGCCGGCTCTTCCCGGCCGATGCCTCGACCCCGCGGGGCATCGCCAGCGGCGAGCTGCTCGCCGAGGTCGTCGCCCGTCTTGGGGCGGCCGGGCTCGCGCCGGTGTCGGTCGACCTGACCGTCGTCGCGGCTCGACCCCGCCTCGGCGCCCACCTCGACGGCATGCGCGACGCGATCGCGGCCCTGCTCGGCCTCGCGCCGGGGGACGTGGACGTCAAGGCCTCGACGGGCAACCTCCTCGGGATGGAAGGGGCCGGCCGCGGGATCTCGGCCCAGGCCCTGGCCGTCGTCCGGACGCGCGCATGACGATCGCGCTCCAGGACACGCTATCGGGCGAGAAGCGCCCGCTCGAGCCGATCGAGCCCGGCCACGTCCGGATCTACAGCTGCGGGCCCACGGTCTACGGCCCGGCCCACATCGGCAACTTCCGTTCGTTCCTGTTCGCCGACCTGCTCGTGCGCTACCTGCGCTATCGCGGGTTGCGCGTGACCTGGGTCATGAACCTGACCGACGTCGACGACAAGATCATCAAGGGTGCGGCCGCGGCCGGCGAGCCGATCGGCGAGCTCACGGCTCGCTTCATCGAGCGGTTCCGGGCCGATGCCACGGCCCTGCGCATGACGTCGCCGGACGCGCTGCCCCGGGCGACCGAGCACATCACCGAGATGGCCGACCTGATCGGCACGCTGATCGAGAAGGACCACGCGTACCGGACCGACGACGGGTCGATCTTCTTCAAGATCGCCTCCTGGCCGGCCTACGGCAAGCTCGCCCGGCTCGACGTCGAGAACATGCAGGTCGGCGAGCGGGTCGAGGCCGACGAGTACGGCAAGGGCGACATCCGCGACTTCGCCCTGTGGAAGGGATCGAAGCCCGGCGAGCCGTCGTGGGACACGGCGATCGGGGCCGGCCGGCCGGGCTGGCACATCGAATGCTCCGCGATGAGCATGGCCTGCCTCGGCCAGTCGTTCGACATCCATACCGGCGCCGTCGACCTCATCTTCCCGCACCACGAGGACGAGATCGCCCAGAGCGAGGCGGCCACCGGCGTGCCGTTCGTCCGCACGTGGCTGCATTGCGCCCACCTCAGGATGGGCGGGCTGAAGATGGCCAAGTCGACCGGCAACATCGCCCGGGTGGCCGACCTGGTAGCCACGGGTGTCTCGCCGCGCGCCCTGCGCTACGCGCTCATCGCGGTCCACTACCGGATGGGCGTCAACTATTCGGACGAGTCGCTGACGGCCGCGAATGCGGCCGTGGACCGACTCGATGCGGTGTTCGCGGCGCTGTCGGCCTATCGCGAGGACGGGGCCGACGACCCCCACCTCGACGAGGCGCTCGAGCAGGCGCGAATGGGGTTCGAGGCGGCCCTGGACGACGATCTCAACATCTCGGCCGCGCTGGCGTCGGTCTTCGACCTGGTGCGCGACCTCAACCGGCGTATCCAGGCGCGGAGCCTGTCGACGGCCGACGCCGCAAAAGCCCTCGCCGCCCTCGCGGCGTTCGACACGGTCCTCGGCCTGGGGCCCGAGGCGGCCGACGACCTCGAGCCCGAGCTGCGCGCGCTGCTCGACGCCCGCGATGAGGCGCGCCGGACGCGCGACTGGGCCGCCTCGGACCGGCTCCGTGGCGAGCTGGCGGAGCGGGGCGTGCTCGTCGAGGACACGAAGGACGGCCAGCGCTGGCGCAGGGCCGAGGCGGCGATCCGTGCCTGATCGCAAGCCACGGAAGGGATCCGGGGGCAGCGGCGGCCCGGGCGGCGGTGGCGGGCTCGCGTGGCGGGCCGGGCGCTGGTGGCGGTCAGGGCGGCGCGCCGGGCGGAGGCTCGGGGCCGGGCGGCGGCTCGGGGCCGGGCGGAGGCTCCGGGCGACCCTTCGGCGCACGACCGCCGGGCGGCGACCGGTCGCGCGGGCCACGACCGATGGGCCAGCGCGGATCGGGCCCCGATCGTCCGTTCCGGGGTCCTCGCACCGGCAACTTCGGCCGCCCGGTGGCAGGTCCGTGGCCCGAAGGGGCTGCGGATGGTGGCGCCGGACCCGAGCGCCGCCCGGACGATTCCTTCGGCCGTGGCCCGCGGCCATTCACGCCGCGTCCGTCGAAGGGCCGACCGGGCACCGGGCCACGAGGCGGGGGAGGCCGACCCGGTGGCGGACGGCCGCCCTACGGTCCGCGGCCGGCGGGTCCCGGCTTCGGTGGGGGGTCGGAAGAGCCGGGCGCCGGACCGCGATCGTTCGAATCTCGCCCGAGCCGCTTCGACCGTCCCGGGCCTCCTCGCGAGCAGGGTTTCGCGCCGCGCCGTCCCACACAGGACGAGCCGTTCGAGCCGGGCGCGGGGCAGGACGCGTCGGGCTACCGGCCACGACCGTGGCCGGGGCGGCCAGCCGGGACATGGCAGGAACGCGGCAGCCGGCCCGGGCGCCCACCCGCACGACCGGGCGGTCGCCCGGGCGGTCTTGGCTTCCGCCGCGACGACGAGGCGCGACCTGACTTCGGACCGCCGGAGGACCGCGGCCCGCGTGGCCCGCGGCCGCCGTACGCGCCGACCGGCCGACCTCGGGACGTCCCGTGGCGCCAGGGCCAGGGGCAGGGACCGTATGTCTCGTCGCGCGCACCGGTGGCCGCTCCGCCCCCGATCGGTGAGGACGAGGAGATCGTGGCCGGACGGCGCCCTGTCGAAGAGGCGTTCGTCGCCCGCCGCACGGCGCATCGACTGCTCGTCACGCCGCAGCGCCGGCAGGCCCTCGAGAAGCTCGTCCTCCACGCCACGAGCCTGCGCATCCCGATCCTCGAGGTCGAGGGCGGAACGCTGACGTCCGTGGCCGGCTTCGACGGTCATCAGGGGATCGCCCTCGTGGTCGAAGCGCGGCGGTATGCCACGCCGGACGAGATCCTCGCCCGCGCCCGGGAGCGTGGCGAGCCCCCGTTCGTGCTGGTCCTCGATTCGCTCGAGGACCCCCAGAACGTGGGGACCCTGCTGCGCAGCGCCGAGGCTGCGGGCGTGCACGGCGTGCTCTTCCCGACCAGGCGGCAGGCGCCGCTGAGCCCGGCTGCCGTGAAGGCGTCGGCGGGCGCGGTCGAGCACCTGCTCCTGGCCCCGGTCGACGATCTCGCCGGCGCGCTGGCCGACCTCCACATCGGCGGGCTGCGCATCGTGGGCGCCGAAGCCGAGGCACCGCTGACCGCCCGCCAGGCCGACCTGCGTGGACCGCTGGCGCTGGTCGTCGGCAGCGAGGGTCAGGGCCTCGGGCCGGCCGTCCGCAAGCGGACCGACCTGCTCGTGCGGATCCCGATGCGCGGCGCGATCGGGTCGCTGAACGCGTCGGTCGCGGGCTCGATCCTGCTCTTCGAGGCGGTGGCGCAACGCGATCCGGACGGGACGGCGACGGCTCCGCGGCCTCTCCGCGCGGCGGCGGCGAAGGATACGGCGACTGCCGAGGCACCGGCGGCGGCGGCGAGCGAGCCACAGGAGCCGACGGCCGCGAAGGCGCCGAAGGGCCTCACGGCCGAGCCGGCGGCGGCCGAGGCCGCCCCGACGAAGGCGGTCACGACCGCCAAGGCGGCACGACCGCCAAGGCCACGACCACGAAGGTCACGACGCGCGAAGGCCACGACCGCGAAGGCGGCCACGGCCGACGAAGGCCGCGACCCGAGGAAGGCCTCGACCGCGAAGGCGGGCACGGCCACTACCGCCAAGCGAGCCACGACCGCGAAGGGCGACGACCGCGAAGGCCTCGACCGCGAAGGCCTCGACCGCGAAGGCGCGCACGACGCCTACCGCCAAGCGAGCCACGACCGCGAAGGCGAAATCGGCCGCCGGCCGCGAAGCCAGCGAAGGCCAGCTCGCGCGCCCGCTTCGAGCCGCGACGGACGATGAGCTCCTGCCGGGCGGCCCTGCGAAGCCCTAGTCGCCGACCGACGTCGATCCGGCCAGATGCAAACCACGCGATCACGAGGCAGCTTGCACGGCTGATCCGGTCCGATGTGGGCGTCGGCGGGATCGCCATGAGCACGAACGTGCGGCGACGAGCCTCGAACGTGCGCTGTTTGCGCGCCGCGAAGGTGGCCCCAAGATCTCCTGATTTGAATCTGGCCGGTTTGGCGGCGGCTGGCCGCCTGCCGCGGACCCGATCTGTGGCCAAACGTGCACCAGGGGAGCCTTAAGCCGACTCTGGCCACGATCTGAGGCCCCTGCCGCTGATCCGGGACCCGGTTTCGTGCTCAGCTCGTGCTCGCGGCGCCGCCAACAGACCGATTCCTGGCGACCTGGAGGCCAAGGATCCGGCCTAAGGCTCACCACATGTACATATGGCCGGGAATCGGCGCCTCGGCCGGGTTAGCGTTCCCAGGGTGCAAGTTTGGCCGGGAATGGCCGCCGGCCAGCTACTGCCCGGCGGCCAGCGGCCCGCGACACACCCCTCGCACCGGCCACGCCCGAGCTCGCTTGACCCTCTGGCGCGTGGAGCCCTATCATTCGCGGGCGCCAGGTTCTGCTGCGGTATGTGCCCATGCGCGCCGACGTAGCTCAATTGGTAGAGCAGCGGTTTTGTAAACCGCAGGTTCCGGGTTCGAGTCCCGTCGTCGGCTCCAAGAGAAGAAAGCCGGATCGGCCGGGGTCACCACGATGCCGCAGCGTTGCCCGACCGCCGTATGCCTCATGGGTAGGTTGAGCAGGTGGTGAGCTCCGCTGACTGTAGATCAGCCGTCTTCGACTGTGGGGGTTCGATTCCCTCCCTGCCCACCACACAACCTCCAGCCCGCACCGAAGGAACCGGGCCCACATAGCTCAGCTGGCAGAGCACTTCCTTGGTAAGGAAGAGGTCATCGGTTCGAGTCCGATTGTGGGCTCCACCTCCGCGGCACGGGCTGCGGTCCCCTCGATCTCCATCCATCACCGGCGCCGTGGCGCCGGAGTATCCGCGGCCTTGCCGCTCAGTTTCGGAGTAGGACGCTCAACGTGGCGAAGAAGAAGTTCGATCGCACCAAGCCGCACGTCAACATCGGGACCATCGGTCACATCGACCATGGCAAGACGAGCCTGACCGCGGCCATCACCAAGTACCTCGCGTTGAAGGGCGCCTCGGAGTACCGGGCCTTCGACACGATCGACAACGCCCCCGAGGAGCGCGAGCGGGGGATCACCATCGCCATCGCCCACGTCGAGTACGAGACCGAGGCCCGCCACTACGCCCACGTCGACTGCCCCGGGCACGCCGACTACATCAAGAACATGATCACCGGCGCCGCCCAGATGGACGGGGCCATCCTCGTCGTCGCCGCGACCGACGGGCCGATGCCCCAGACCCGGGAGCACATCCTGCTCGCCCGCCAGGTCGAGGTCCCGTACATCGTCGTCTTCCTCAACAAGGTCGACGCGGTCGACGATCCCGAGCTGCTCGACCTCGTCGAGCTCGAGGTCCGGGAGCTCCTCACCAAGTACGACTTCCCGGGCGACGACATCCCGTTCATCCGGGGCTCGGCGCTCAAGGCGCTCGAGGCCAAGGACGATCCGGCCGACCCGGCCTACGTCCCGATCCAGGAGCTCATGGACGCGGTCGACGCGTACATCCCGACCCCCGAGCGGGCGGTCGACAAGCCGTTCCTCATGCCGGTCGAGGACGTCTTCGGGATCAAGGGCCGGGGCACCGTCGCCACCGGCCGCATCGAGCGCGGCGTCATCAAGGTCGGCGACGAGGTCGAGCTCGTCGGGATCAAGCCCAACCGCAAGATCGTCGTCACCGGCGTCGAGATGTTCAAGAAGCTCCTCGACGAGGGCCGGGCCGGCGACAACGTGGGCTGCCTCATCCGGGGCATCGAGCGCGAGGAGATCGAGCGGGGCCAGGTCCTGGCCAAGACGGGCTCGGTCAAGCCCCACACGAAGTTCAGTGCGCAGGTCGTCGTCCTGACCAAGGACGAGGGCGGCCGGCACACCCCCTTCTACAACGGCTACCGGCCCCAGTTCTACCTGCGCACGACCGACGTGACCGGGAGCATCGGCCTGCCCGAGGGGACCGAGATGATCATGCCCGGCGACCACGTCGAGATGACCGTCGAGCTCATCACCCCGATCGCCCTCGAGACCGGCCAGCGCTTCGCCATCCGCGAGGGCGGCCGGACCGTCGGCGCCGGCGCCATCACCTCGATCGCCGAGTAACGAGATGGCCAAGGTCGAGGCGCGTCCGGTGATCCAGCTCGCGTGCACCGAGTGCAAGCAGCGGAACTACACCACGCGCAAGAACAAGAAGAACGACCCGAGTCGTCTCGAGTTCTCGAAATACTGTCCGCGCGAACGACGCCATACACTGCACCGCGAGGCCAAGTAGGAGGTCTCGACCGCAGGGGTGTAGCTCAATTGGCAGAGCACTGGTCTCCAAAACCAGCGGTTGTAGGTTCGAGTCCTATCGCCCCTGCCACTCCAAGCAGCCAGGACCCATCAGGAAGACGTACATCCAGTGGATCGCATCAGTCGCTTCTTCGGCCGGATCCGTCGCTTCATCGACGAGGCCTGGTCGGAGCTCAAGAAGGTCTCGTGGCCGACCATCCCGCAGACGCGCAACCTGACCGTGCTCGTCCTCGCGGTGAGCGCGGCCGTCGGCCTGTTCATCACCGTGTTCGACGCGATCTTCCTTGAGGCGATCAAGCTCGTGAACAACTCAGTAGGCACCTGACGATGACCGACATGAACACGACCGAGACCACGGCGACCGCGGCGCCCGACAAGCGCTGGTACGTCATCCATACCTACTCGGGCTACGAGAACAAGGTCAAGGCCAACCTCGAGCACCGCATCGAGTCGATGGGCATGGAGGACAAGATCTTCCAGGTGCTCGTCCCGATGGAGGACGAGATCGAGATCCGCCAGGGCCAGCGCCACACCGTCCAGAAGAAGGTCTACCCGGGCTACGTGCTCGTGGAGATGACCCTCGACCCGGACAGCTGGTTCGTCGTCCGGAACACGCCGGGCGTCACGAGCTTCGTCGGCGGCGCGAACATCCCGGGCGTGCGCAGCGAGCCGATCCCGCTCGACGAGCACGAGGTCAAGCAGATCCTCCGCCAGATGGGCGTCGAGACCCCCAAGTACCGCGTCGCCTTCACCAAGGGCCAGAGCGTCCGGGTCACCGACGGGCCGTTCGCCGAGTTCATCGGCACGGTCGACGAGGTCAACCCCGAGCGCAACAAGGTCAAGGTGCTCGTCAGCATCTTCGGCCGCGAGACGCCCGTCGAACTTGACTTCCTCCAGGTCGAAAAGCTGTGAGCCCCGACCGGACGGCCCAGGCCGTCGTTCTCGCCTCCGCTCGCTCACTCACGCACCGGAGTGCGCTCGCTCGCGTGCTCGGCTCGGCCTCGGCCTGGACGCGCCCGGCCGGCGCTCACTGGGCTGACGCCCACTAGAAGGGGACCGACTCCACCGTGGCCAAGAAGATCCGCATCGTCCTGACCCTCCAGCTGCCCGCCGGCAAGGCGACCCCCGCGCCGCCGGTCGGTACGGCGCTGGGCCCGCACGGCATCAACATCGTCGAGTTCACCAAGGCCTACAACGAGCGCACGGCCGACAAGGCCGGCCAGGTGATCCCGGCCCAGATCACGGTCTTCGAGGACCGCAGCTTCACGTTCATCCTGCGCACGCCACCCGCAGCCGACCTGCTGCGCAAGGCAGCCGGGGTGGAGAAGGGCGCGGAGGCCACCGGAAAAGCCGATCCCGTCGGCCGGGTGACCCGCGACCAGGTCCGCGAGATCGCCTCGATCAAGCTCTCCGACCTCAACGCCAACGACATCGACGCCGCGATGCGCCAGGTCGAGGGCACGGCCCGTTCGATGGGTATCGAGGTCGTCGGCTAGACTGCACCACCGCGCGACCGGCCGCGCCTCCACCAGTTGCCGGACGTCCACCCCACGTGACGGGGGAGGTCGGCACGCCGACCGCCAGCACAAGGATCACTGAACCATGGCTCACGGCAAGAAATACCAGGACGCGGCCAAGCTCGTCGACCACGAGAAGCTGTACAGCCCGTCCGAGGCAGCCGAGCTGCTCAAGCAGACCGACTACGTCGCCTTCGACTCCTCGGTCGAGATCCACCTTCGTCTCGGGGTGGACCCACGCCACGCCGACCAGATGGTCCGCGGCACGGTCGTCCTGCCGCACGGCACGGGCAAGGTGGTCCGGGTCGCGGTCTTCGCCCAGGGCGAGAAGGCCCAGGAGGCGCTCCGAGCCGGCGCGGACGAAGTGGGCTCGGAGGACCTGGTCAAGAAGATCGAGGCCGGCTGGCTCGAGTTCGACGTCGCCCTGGCCGCCCCGGACACGATGGGCATGGTCGGCCGGCTGGGCAAGATCCTCGGCCGCCGGGGCCTGATGCCGAACCCCAAGTCGGGCACGATCACGTTCGACCTCGAACGGGCCGTCCGCGAGGTCAAGTCCGGCCGGGTCGAATTCAAGGTCGACAAGTCGGGCATCATCCACTGCTCGGTCGGCAAGACGAGCTTCAGCGCCGAGGAGCTGACCGCCAACCTGGCCTCGCTCGTCGACGCGATCAACCGGGCCAAGCCGGCCGGCGCCAAGGGCCAGTACCTCAAGACCCTCACGGTCGCGAGCACGATGGGCCCGGGCATCAAGATGGACCTGCCGGCCCTCCTCGCGGTGGCCGCCGCGTCCTGAACGGACGCGCGGCGTCCTGCGGGACGCGCCATCGCGCACCATACGTGACGACGGTCCGCCGCTCCGGCGGAGGGCGCGTCGTCTGACAACCGAATACCGACGGACCGCCGCAGACAGCCTGCGTCCGCGGACCGCTCGCCGCTCCGGGTCAGCCCGGGACGACGGACGGTCGGGACTCGATCCGCCGCACCGGACCGGTGGCCTCGTGCCGCCGGGGACGACGGCGAGCACGCCGAGGCAGGACCCCACCTCCCGGTGAGTGCCCCCTGCAGCCTTCGAAGGACCGTCGCAGGGGTGACCCGTCGGCCGATAGTGGCCGGCGCGGCAGCACCACCGCCGCGTGCCGGCCGCACGCCGCTCCAAGGGAGGTCCCCATGCCGACCGAGGCCAAGCGCGAGACGATCGAGTCGCTGAAGGGCGAGCTCGCCCGTTCGACGACGCTCATCGTGTCCGAATACCGCGGCCTCAAGGTGGATGAGATCGCCGAGATCCGACGCGCGCTGCGCAAGAGCGACGTGTCGTATCGGGTGGTCAAGAACCGGCTGATGCGCATCGCCGCGACGGACGGCACCACGGGAGAGGCGCTCTCGCCGCTCCTCGTCGGCCCGACGGCCATCGCGTTCTCCAGCGGCGACGAGTCGACGGCCGCCAAGGCCGTCATCGACGCCATCCGGCCGTACAAGGTCGTCAGGATCACCGGCGCCATCCTCGGCGACCGGGCGATCGGGGCCGACCAGGTCACGCGGCTGGCGGCCCTGCCGTCGCGCGCGATCCTCCAGGCCAAGCTCGCCGGTGCCATGCAGGCGCCGATCGCGACGCTGGGCGGGCTGCTCGGGGCGAACCTGCGCAACCTTGGCTACGCGCTCGCCCAGGTCCGCGACCAGAAGGCCGCCGGATCGCCGGCGGAGTAGCCGCCACCCCGCCCACCACCGAACGAGATCCACGGGTCCCCGGACCCGCCAGACGAAGGAGCCCATCCCCATGGCCGTTCTCACCCAGGACGATCTGCTCGAGGCGATCGACAAGATGACCGTCCTCGAGCTGTCCGAGTTCATCAAGCGCTTCGAGGACCGCTACGGCGTCACCGCCGCCGCCCCGGTCGCCGCCGCGGCCGCTCCGGCTGCCGCTGCTGCCGCCGCCCCCGAGGCGGCCGAGGAGCAGACCGAGTTCAGCGCGATCCTCATCGAGATCGGGCCGAACAAGATCCCGGTCATCAAGGTGGTCCGCGAGCTCACGGGTCTCGGCCTCAAGGAGGCCAAGGACGTGGTCGACGCGTTCCCGAAGCCGGTCAAGGAAGGCGTCACCCGCGAGGAGGCCGAGAAGATCAAGGCCGCCCTCGAGGAGCAGGGCGCGAAGGTCGAGATCAAGTAACCAGGCAACGGCGCCGGCGCGGTTATCCCGCGCCGGATGCCACGCACACCGGGCCGCGCACCGCTGGCCGCCGACCCCGTTTGACATTTCGGGATCGCGCGGTATCCTTTCTTGTTCTGTGAGCGCGGCCCCTTTTCCCCCTTTCCTCCTTCGCCAAGGAGCGATGCTTCATGCTGTCTGCTGCTGAGTCGTCTACACGCGCCCTGACCTCGTCGGGCCGGATCTCCTACGCCCGGATCGACGAGCGATTGCCCATCCCGAACCTCATCGAGCTGCAGCTCGATTCGTTCGCCTGGTTCGTGGACAAGGGCCTGCGGGAGCTGTTCGACGAGATCAGCCCGATCAAGGACTTCACCGGCAAGGTGATGGAGCTCCAGTTCCTGGACTACGAGTTCGGGCCGCCCAAGTACAACGAGCTCGAGTGCCGGACGAAGGACCTGACGTTCAGCCGGCCGCTGTACGTCAACGTCGAGCTCCTGATCAAGGAGACCGGCGAGATCCAGCGCCAGCGCGTCTACATGGGCGACTTCCCGACCATGACGGACCAGGGCACGTTCGTGATCAACGGCGCCGAGCGCGTCGTGGTCAGCCAGCTCGTTCGCTCGCCGGGCGTCTACTACAGCGAGAGCGAGGACCCGACGACGGGCCGGATGCTCTTCAGCGCCAAGGTCATCCCGAACCGGGGCGCCTGGCTCGAGTTCGAGACGAACAACAAGGACCAGCTGTGGGTCAAGGTCGACCGCAAGCGCAAGCTCGCCGCGACCACCCTGCTGCGCGCCGTCGGCTACGAAGAGAACGATGAGATCAGCAAGCTGTTCGCGTCGGTCGACACGGACCCCGACCACCCGTACATCTCGAGCACCCTCGACAAGGACCTGACCCACACCCAGCAGGACGCCCTGATCGAGGTCTACAAGAAGCTCCGGCCGGGCGACCCGCCCACGGGCGACAACGCGCGCCAGCTCGTCGAGAGCCTCTTCTTCAACTTCCGGCGCTACGACCTGGGCCGGGTCGGCCGCTACAAGTTCAACAAGAAGCTCGACGGCGTCGCCTCGCGGATGGGCATCGAGCTGCCCCGCGACGGGCGCACGATCAGCAAGGAAGACATCGCGGCCATCGTCGGCCACCTGATCGAGTGCAACCGCGGGCTCCATCCCAAGGACGACATCGATCACCTCGGCAACCGGCGCATCCGGGCAAACGGCGAGCTCATCCAGAACGCGTTCCGGATCGGCCTGCTGCGCATGGAGCGGGTCGTCCGCGAGCGGATGACGATCCAGGAGATCGACAAGGCCACCCCGAACGCGCTCATCAACATCCGGCCGGTCGTGGCCGCGATGAAGGAGTTCTTCGGCGGCAGCCAGCTCAGCCAGTTCATGGACCAGACGAACCCGCTGGCCGAGCTCACCTCGAAGCGGCGCCTGTCGGCCCTCGGGCCGGGCGGCCTGTCGCGCGAGCGGGCCGGCTTCGACGTCCGCGACGTCCACCACAGCCACTACGGCCGGATCTGCCCGATCGAGACGCCGGAAGGCCCGAACATCGGGCTCATCGGCTCGCTCGCCACGTACGGGCGGATCAACAGCTACGGCTTCATCGAGACGCCCTACCGCAAGGTCAAGCGGACGATCGCCTGGGACGACGCCGCCCTCAAGACCTTCGAGGCGGGCACGGACCTGCTGGCCAAGGACGGCACGGTCGTCCTCAAGGCGGGCCTGGCGTTCAACGACGCCGCGGCGGCCGAGCTCAAGAAGCAGAAGGCGCTGGCGTTCCCGGTCCGGCCGGTCGTGACCGACGAGATCGAGTACCTGCCGGCGGACGAGGAGGAGCAGCACGTCGTCGCCCAGGCGAACGCGCCGCTCGACGACGAGGGCCACTTCACCGCGGAGCGCGTCCCGTCGCGCTTCCGGGACACGTTCCCGGAGGCCCGTCCCAACCAGATCGAGTACATGGACGTGAGCCCCAAGCAGGTCGTCTCCGTGGCGACCGCGCTCATCCCGTTCCTCGAGCACGACGACGCCAACCGGGCCCTCATGGGCTCGAACATGCAGCGCCAGGCCGTCCCGCTCCTCGAGCCGGAGTCGCCGATCGTCGGCACCGGCATGGAGGGTCGCGCGGCGCTCGACTCGGGCCAGGTCATCGTGGCCGCCCGGGCCGGCGTGGTCACGAGCGTGACCGCCGAGCGGGTCGAGGTCGAGACGGACGCCGGTGAGCTCGACAGCTACCGGCTCCAGAAGTTCGTCCGCAGCAACCAGGGCACCTGCATCAACCAGCGGCCGATCGTCGACGTGGGGCAGCGCCTCGCGGCCGGCGACGCGATCGCCGACAGCAGCTCGACCGACAAGGGCGAGCTCGCCCTCGGTCGGAACGTCCTCGTGGCGTTCATGAGCTGGGAGGGCGGCAACTACGAGGACGCGATCGTCATCAGCGACCGCCTCGTCCGCGACGACCTCTTCACGAGCATCCACATCGAGAAGCACGAGATCGAGTCGCGCGACACGAAGCTCGGCCCCGAGGAGATCACCCGGGACATCCCGAACGTCGGCGAGGAGTCCCTCAAGGACCTCGACGAGGAAGGGATCATCTACGTCGGCGCGGAAGTCCGGCCGGGCGACATCCTGGTCGGCAAGATCACCCCGAAGGGCGAGACCGAGCTGACCGCCGAGGAGCGCCTCCTTCGGGCGATCTTCGGTGAGAAGGCCCGCGAGGTGAAGGACTCCAGCCTGCGCCTGCCCCACGGCGAGCGCGGCAAGGTGGTCGAGATCCGGGAGTTCCGGCGCGAGCTCAACGACGACCTCCAGCCCGGCGTCAACCGGCTGGTCCGGGTCAGCGTGGCCCAGAAGCGCAAGATCAGCGTCGGCGACAAGATGGCCGGCCGCCACGGCAACAAGGGCGTCATCGCCAAGATCCTCCCCCAGGAGGACATGCCCTACCTGCCCGACGGCACCCCGGTCGACATCATCCTCAACCCGCTCGGCGTGCCGAGCCGGATGAACATCGGGCAGATCCTCGAGACCCACCTCGGCTGGGCGCTCCATGCGACCGGCGAGAAGGCCGCCACCGCGGTCTTCGACGGGGCGACCGAGGTCCAGATCCGCGAGGAGCTGGGCCGGGCCCGCCACGTGGTCTACGGCCACGAGGAGGCGCTGCCCCAGGACGGCAAGATCGAGCTGCGCGACGGGCGCACCGGCGAGGCGTTCGACCGGTCGATCACCGTCGGCTACATCTACATGCTCAAGCTCCACCACCTGGTGGAGGACAAGATCCACGCCCGCTCGACCGGCCCGTACAGCCTCATCACCCAGCAGCCGCTCGGTGGCAAGGCCCAGTTCGGCGGCCAGCGGTTCGGCGAGATGGAAGTCTGGGCGCTCGAGGCCTACGGCGCCGCCAACATCCTCCAGGAGCTTCTGACGGTGAAGTCGGACGACGTCCTGGGCCGGGTGCAGACATATGAGGCCATCGTGAAGGGGGAGGAGATCCAGCCGCCGCGGGTCCCCGAATCGTTCAAGGTGCTCATCAAGGAGCTCCGCAGCCTCGGGCTGAACGCGGAGATCCTCGACCAGAACGACGAGGAGATCCCGCT
Source organism: uncultured Chloroflexia bacterium (assembly GCA_963849405.1). Classification (GTDB taxonomy): domain Bacteria; phylum Chloroflexota; class Limnocylindria; order Limnocylindrales; family CSP1-4; genus C-114. The sequence goes on along the minus strand of CAWKHG010000002.1, from coordinate 356,125 downwards.
CGCGGAAGACGACGCGTCGGGATACATGCTCCCCGACCTCGGCGGGATCAATCTCGCCGGGTTCGAGGACTGATCATCACGTCCGTCCAGCACACGTACCACCCGCGGGACCGGCGCTCGGCCGGCCCGGTCCCGCTCGCTTTCGGTCGGCATCGCGCCGCTGAGCCAGGCAGAGGCGCGGAGGAGAACCATGCTCGAGGTCAATAATTTCAGCGCGATCCGCATCTCGCTCGCCAGCCCGGACCAGATCCGGGAATGGAGCAAGGGCGAGGTCACCAAGCCCGAGACCATCAACTACCGGACGCTCAAGCCGGAGAAGGACGGGCTGTTCGACGAGCGCATCTTCGGTCCCACGAAGGACTGGGAGTGCTACTGCGGCAAGTACAAGCGGATCCGCTACAAGGGCATCATCTGCGACAAGTGCGGCGTCGAGGTCACCCGCTCGAAGGTCCGCCGTGAGCGCATGGGCCACATCCAGCTGGCCAGCCCGGTCAGCCACATCTGGTACTTCAAGGGCACCCCGAGCCGGCTGGGCATCCTGCTCGACATCAGCCCGCGCAACCTGGAGCGGATCCTCTACTTCGCGCTGTACATCGTCACCCACGTCGATGAGGACGCCCGCAAGCGCGCCCTGGCCCAGCTCGAGGAGGAGGCCGAGGGCCGCGGCGGCAAGGCCGGCAAGGCGCTCAACGAGCTCGAGGACGAGCTGCGCGCCGATTCGCACAAGACGCGCGACGAGCTGAAGGAGACGCTGGCCGCGACCAAGGCCGACCTCGAAGCCCAGCGCACCGCCCGCACCGAGGAGCTCGTCGCGGCGGCCCAGGTCGTCGAGGCCGAGCTCAAGGAGCTCGCCGGAAAGCCCGCCACCGCCACGATCGCGTTCGCCCCCACCGGCGAGATCGTCGTGGCCGAGGGCGACAAGGGCGGCAAGGAAGCCACCGCGAAGCTCCACAAGCTCGTCCGGGCCGAGACCGAGCGGGTCAACGAGGAGCTCCAGCAGCGCGAGGCCGACGAGGACCGGGCGACCGAGGAGAAGATCGCGGCCCTCGAGGCGGCGATCGGCGACACCCTCGCGGCCGAGAAGGGCCGCCTCGCCGGCGAGGCGCAGGGCCTCAAGGACGAGATCCGCAAGTTCCGCGACGAGATCGAGGGCCTCAAGCCCCAGAAGCTCCTCCTCGAGACCGAGTTCCGGGCCCTCGACGAGAAGTACGGCTCGGGCGCCCGCGGCGGCCGCCTGTTCCATGCCGGCATGGGCGCCGAGGCGATCCGCGACATCATCACCCGGATGGATCTCGAGGAGCTCGCCCGGAGCCTCCACATCGAAGTCCGGACGAGCTCCGGCCAGCGCCGCAAGAAGGCGATCAAGCGGCTCCGCCTCATCGAGGCGTTCCGTCGCTCGGGCACCCGCCCGGAGTGGATGATCCTCTCGGTCCTGCCGGTCATCCCGCCCGACCTGCGCCCGATGGTCCAGCTCGACGGCGGCCGCTTCGCGACCTCCGACCTCAACGACCTGTACCGGCGCGTCATCAACCGCAACAACCGGCTCAAGCGGCTCCTCGAGCTCGGCGCGCCCGAGATCATCATCCGCAACGAGAAGCGGATGCTCCAGGAGGCGTGTGACGCCCTGATCGACAACGGCCGCCGCGGCCGGGCGATCGCGGGCACCGGCAACCACCGCCTGAAGTCGCTGAGCGACATGCTCAAGGGCAAGCAGGGCCGGTTCCGCCAGAACCTGCTCGGCAAGCGCGTCGACTACTCGGGCCGCTCGGTCATCGTGGTCGGCCCGGAGCTCAAGCTCCACCAGTGCGGGCTGCCCAAGAAGATGGCGCTCGAGCTGTTCAAGCCGTTCGTCATGCGCCAGCTCGTCGAGAAGGGCTTCGCCCACAACATCAAGAGCGCCAAGCGCATCGTCGAGCGCGTCCGGCCCGAGGTCTGGGACGTGCTCGAGGAAGTCATCAAGGACCACCCGGTCCTGCTGAACCGCGCGCCCACGCTCCACCGGCTGGGCATCCAGGCGTTCATGCCGGTCCTCGTCGAGGGCTCGGCCATCCAGATCCACCCGCTCGTGTGCACGGCGTTCAACGCCGACTTCGACGGCGACCAGATGGCGGTCCACGTGCCGCTCAGCTCGGCCGCCCAGGAAGAGGCCCGCGAGATGATGCTCTCGACGGCCAACCTCCTCTCGCCGGCCGACGGCTCACCGGTCGTCGCGCCGACCCAGGACATGGTCCTCGGCTGCTACTACCTGACCCTCGACGGCGCCGGCTCCGGCTCGACCGAGGTCAAGGCGCGCCTGTTCTCGACGAGGACGAGGCGATCCGGGCCTACCAGCTCCGGTCGGTCTCGCTCCACCAGCCCATCGAGGCCGAGGTCCGGGTCTGGGACGCGGAGGCCGCCGAGCTCAGGACGGAGCGTCGCAAGACGACCGTGGGCCGAGTCATCTTCAACCAGATCCTGCCCGACGAGCTGCGCTTCAACAACGACATCATGCGCCGCTCCGAGCTCAAGACCCTCGTGGACGAGTGCTATCGGCAGCTCGGCCCCGAGGCGACCGCCCACCTCGTGGACGGCATCAAGAACGTCGGCTTCGAGTTCGCCACGCGGGGTGGCATGACCATCGCGGTCAGCGACATCCCCACGAGCCCCAACAAGGTCGAGCTGCTCGCCACCGCCGACGCCGGCGTGGCCCAGATCGACCGCCAGTTCCAGCGCGGCCTCATCACCGAGGAGGAGCGCTACGAGCAGGTCGTCGGGGTCTGGCAGGACACGACCAAGGAGATGGCCGACGCGATGGTCGACCCGAACCCGTTCGTCGGGCCGGTCACGATGATGACCAGCTCCGGCGCCCGGGGGAACAAGGGCAACATCGGCCAGCTCGGCGCGATGCGCGGCCTCATGGCCGACCCGGCCGGGCGGATCATCGACGTCCCCGTGCGGAGCAACTTCCGCGAGGGGATGACGGTCCTCGAGTACTTCATCTCCACCCACGGCGCCCGCAAGGGCCTCGCCGACACCGCCCTCCGGACGGCCGACTCGGGCTACCTGACCCGGCGCCTCGTCGACGTGGCCCAGGACGTCATCACTCGCGATGACGACTGCGGCACCGAAGAGGGGAGCTGGATCACCCGCGCCGAGTCGAGCGACGAGCCGCGGCGCCTATCAGCGCCGGCTCGTCGGGCGGCTGTCCGCGGCGACCCTGACATCCGGTTCCGGCAAGGCGGCCACGACCCTCGTGGAGCGCAACCAGGAGATCACCGAGGCGATCGCCATCCTCGTGGACGAGGCGGGCATCGACGAGGTCCTCGTCCGTTCACCGCTGACCTGCGAGGCCCGCTACGGGGTCTGCCGGTCGTGCTACGGCCGCAACCTGGCCACCGGCGAGCTCGTCGGGTCCGGCGAGGCGGTCGGCATCATCGCCGCCCAGTCGATCGGCGAGCCGGGCACCCAGCTGACGATGCGCACGTTCCACACCGGTGGTGTGGCCGGGCTCGACATCACGGCCGGCCTGCCCCGCGTCGAGGAGCTGTTCGAGGCCCGCGTCCCCAAGGGCAAGGCCGAGATCAGCCACATCGACGGGATCGTCGAGATCGTCCGCGGCGACGTCGGCACGAAGGTCAAGGTGCGCAGCACCGAGTCCTACGACACCTCGCTCACGATCCCCAAGGGCGCGGAGATGCTCCAGGCCGAAGGGGACGCGGTCGAGGCCAACCAGGTCGTCGCCCGGCTCGCCGGCGACACGCCGGTCGAGGTCGCCTCACCGGTGAAGGGCTTCATCGCCAAGAACAGCAGCGGCCTCGTCGTCCGGGCGGAGGACGTGGTCGAGCGCGAGTACGGCATCCCCCACAACGCCAAGCTGCTCGTCGAGAACGGCCAGGAAGTCCGGGCCGGCGACTCGATCACCGATGGTCCGGTCAACCCGCAGGAATACCTCGAGACCCGGGGCAAGGACGCCGTCCAGCGCTACCTGGTCAAGGAAGTCCAGAAGGTGTACCGGAGCCAGGGCGTCACGATCAACGACAAGCACATCGAGATCATCGTCCGGCAGATGCTGCGCAAGGTGCGCATCGACCAGCCGGGCGACGTCGACCTCCTGCCGACCGAGCTCATCGACCGGCTGGACCTCGAGGCCGAGAACAACCGCATCCTGGCCGAGGGCGGCGAGCCCGCCACGGCCCAGACCGTCCTGCTCGGGGTCACCAAGGCCTCGCTGAACACCTCGAGCTTCCTCGCCGCGGCGTCCTTCCAGGAGACGACCCGGGTGCTGACCGAAGCCGCCATCAACGGCTCGCGCGATCACCTGATCGGGCTCAAGGAGAACGTCATCATCGGCAAGCTCATCCCGGCCGGGACGGGTGCGCCGGCGAACCTGGCGGCGGCCGCCGAGCGGCGACGCCGGGCGGCCCTGGAGGCCCTCGCCGGCGAGTCCATCGAAGGGATGACCGGCGAAGCCGAGTTCAACCCGTTCCTCGAGGACGGCAGTGGCCGGCCCCCGGTCGACGACGAGACGGCGGGCCTTGCCTCGCTCCTCGCCGCCGGCGCGGCGGACGGCGACAAGGACGACGACGAGCTCGCCAACCCGTTCCTGGCGGACGCGCCCGACCTCGAGTCGGACGAGCCCAACCCGTTCCTCGACGGCGCCGACGCGGAGGCCACCGACGTGGCCGATGCCGATGCGGCGGCCGAGGCGGCGACCCCGGTGGCGGCCGGCGCGGCGACCCGGTCGCCGGCGGCTCCGCGACCGCGACGAAGGCCGCTCCCAAGCGCGCCAAGAAGCCCGCCGCGGAGGACTGAAAGGCCACCACCCAAGCACCTACAGGGGGTCCCGGACGGGTGTCTCCACGTTTGACACTCGTTCGGACCCGCTGATACACTCCGCGCTCGTGGCCTCTGGGGGGGCACCCTCGTCTGTGCGCCGAGGGCCCCGGAGGGATCACGACGTCAACGGCCCCGGTGACATATCCGCCCTCCTGTGGCGGCTCCGGCGGACCGGGCGGCCGATCGCCGCCACCACTTACCGACGACCCTGAAAGGAACCGCGTCTCCGTGCCGACCATCAGCCAGCTCGTGCGCCACGGCCGCAAGCGCAAGATCTCCAAGGTCAAGGCGCCGGCCATGCGCAAGAACTGGAACAGCCTGAAGCAGCGCCAGGAGTCCATCCCGGGCGCCCCGCAGAAGCGTGGCGTCTGCCTCCAGGTGCGCACGATGACGCCCAAGAAGCCGAACTCCGCGCTGCGCAAGATCGCCCGCGTGCGGCTGACCAACCAGATGGAAGTCACGGCCTACATCCCGGGCATCGGGCACAACCTCCAGGAGCACTCGGTCGTGCTCGTGCGGGGCGGCCGGGTGAAGGACCTCCCGTCGGTCAAGTACCACATCATCCGGGGCACCCTCGACGCGGCCGGCGTGCGCGATCGCAAGCAGGGCCGCTCGAAGTACGGGGCCAAGGCCGCCGCGGGCGTCGGGGGCCGTAGCTAGATGCCCCGTCGCGTCAACATCCCGCGCAAGCTCAAGTACGAGACGGCGCCCGCCAACCGGACGACCGCGCGGTTCACCTCCAAGCTCATGACCGCCGGCAAGCGCAACCTGTCGGAGCGGATCCTGCGCGAGGCGCTCGCCCGGGCGGAGGCGCAGTCGCGCCGGCCGGGGCTCGAGGTGCTCGAGGCGGCGCTCCGCAACGCGACCCCGATCATCGAGGTCAAGCCGCGCCGCGTCGGTGGCGCCACGTACCAGGTCCCGGTCGAGATCCGGGGCGATCGCCGGCTGTCGCTCGGCGTGCGCTGGCTCGTCCAGGCCGCCCGCAAGCGCAGCGGCAAGAGCATGAGCGAGAAGCTGGCGGCCGAGTTCGTCGACGCGATGAACGGGCTGGGCGCGGCGGTCAAGCGCCGCGAGGACACCCACAAGATGGCGGAGGCGAACCGCGCCTTCAGTCACTTCAAGTGGTAACCCCGGTGCAGGAGCGCAAGGGCGCCGCGACGCGACAGGTCCCGCTGGCACGCACCAGGAACATCGGGATCATCGCCCACATCGACGCGGGCAAGACCACCGTGACCGAGCGGATCCTCTTCTACACGAAGAAGATCTACAAGCTCGGCGAAGTGCATGACGGCGCCGCCACGATGGACTGGATGCCCCAGGAGCAGGAGCGGGGGATCACCATCACCTCCGCCGCGACGACGGCGTTCTGGGGCGACCATCGCATCAACATCATCGATACGCCCGGGCACGTGGACTTCACGGTCGAGGTCGAGCGGAGCCTCCGCGTCCTCGACGGCGCGGTCGTCGTCTTCGACGGCGTGGCCGGCGTGGAGCCGCAGTCCGAGACGGTCTGGCGTCAGGCCGACCGCTACGGCGTGCCCCGCTTCTGCTTCATCAACAAGCTCGACCGGACCGGCGCCGACTTCTGGCGCGGGGTCGACTCGATCCGCGACCGGCTGGGCGCCAACGCGGTGCCGATCCAGATCCCGATCGGCCGCGAGGACCAGTTCAAGGGCGTCATCGACCTCGTCGAGATGAAGGCCATCTACTACCGCGACGACCTGGGCAACCAGGTGGACGTGGTCGAGATCCCGGCCGAGCTGCGCGAAGAGGCGGACAAGCACCGCCACGCGATGATCGAGGCCGTCGCCGACATGGACGACGAACTGCTGCACAAGTACCTCGAGGGCCAGGAGTTCTCGCCGAGGAGATCAAGCGCGGCCTCCGCCTGGGCACGCTGACGACGCGGATCATCCCGGTCCTGACCGGCTCGGCGCTCAAGAACAAGGGCGTCCAGAAGCTCCTCGACGCGGTGGTGGACTACCTGCCATCGCCGCTCGACGTGCCGCCGATGAACGGGCTCGACCCGGTCACCGGCGCCGAGGTCCTGCGCAAGCCGGACGACACCGAGCCGTTCAGCGCGCTCGCCTTCAAGATCGCCGCCGACCCGTTCGTCGGCAAGCTGGCGTTCTTCCGGGTCTACTCGGGCACGCTCAAGGCCGGCTCGTACGTGCTCAACCCGACCAAGGGCAAGCGCGAGCGGATCGGGCGCATCCTCCAGATGCACGCCAACCACCGCGAGGAGATCGAAGAGGTCTTCGCGGGCGACATCGCCGCGGCCGTCGGGCTCAAGGACACGTTCACGGGCGACACCCTGACCGATCCGGATCATCCGGTCATCCTCGAATCGATGACCTTCCCGGAGCCGGTCATCGAGGTCAAGATCGAGCCCAAGACGAAGGCCGACCAGGACAAGCTGGCCATCGCCCTCCAGCGCCTCGCCGAGGAGGACCCGACCTTCCGGGTCAAGACCGACCCCGAGACCGCCGAGACGCTCATCGCCGGGATGGGCGAGCTCCACCTCGACGTGCTCGTCGACCGGATGGTCCGCGAGTTCAAGGTCGCGGCCAACATCGGCAAGCCCCAGGTCTCCTACCGGGAGACGATCCGCCGCGCGGCGGAGGGCAACGGCCGCCACGTCCGCCAGACCGGTGGCAAGGGCCAGTACGGCCATGCCGTCATCAAGGTCGAGCCGGGCGAGAAGGGCTCGGGCTACGAGTTCATCGACAAGATCGTCGGTGGCACGATCCCGCGCGAGTACATCAAGCCGATCGACCAGGGCATCCGCGAGACGCTCGAGACGGGCGTCTACGCCGGCTACCCCATGGTCGACGTCAAGGTCACCCTCTTCGACGGCTCGTACCACGACGTGGACAGCTCGGAGATGGCGTTCAAGATCGCCGGTTCGCTGGCCATCAAGGACGCGATCCCGAAGGCCCATCCGGTCGTCCTCGAGCCGATCATGAAGGTGGAGGTCACGATGCCCGAGGAGTTCATGGGCGACGTGATCGGCGACCTCAACAGCCGGCGCGGCCAGATCGACGGCATGGAGAGCAGGGGCGGCACGCAGGTCGTCCGGGCCTTCGTCCCGCTGGCCCTCATGTTCGGCTACGTCACGGATCTGCGGAGCATGTCCCAGGGACGGGCAAGCTCCTCGATGGAATTCAGCCACTACGCGGAGGTGCCCGCCTCGGTCGCCTCCGAGCTCGTCCAGAAGTCGAAGTTCTAGTCACGACCGACCCGCGGGACGGGAGAGGAGCCAGGGAGCCACGATGGCGAAGAAGAAGTTCGATCGCACCAAGCCGCACGTCAACATCGGGACCATCGGTCACATCGACCATGGCAAGACGAGCCTGACCGCGGCCATCACCAAGTACCTCGCGTTGAAGGGCGCCTCGGAGTACCGGGCCTTCGACACGATCGACAACGCCCCCGAGGAGCGCGAGCGGGGGATCACCATCGCCATCGCCCACGTCGAGTACGAGACCGAGGCCCGCCACTACGCCCACGTCGACTGCCCCGGGCACGCCGACTACATCAAGAACATGATCACCGGCGCCGCCCAGATGGACGGGGCCATCCTCGTCGTCGCCGCGACCGACGGGCCGATGCCCCAGACCCGGAGCACATCCTGCTCGCCCGCCAGGTCGAGGTCCCGTACATCGTCGTCTTCCTCAACAAGGTCGACGCGGTCGACGACCCCGAGCTGCTCGACCTCGTCGAGCTCGAGGTCCGGGAGCTCCTCACCAAGTACGACTTCCCGGGCGACGACATCCCGTTCATCCGGGGCTCGCGCGCTCAAGGCGCTCGAGGCCAAGGACGATCCGGCCGACCCGGCCTACGTCCCGATCCAGGAGCTCATGGACGCGGTCGACGCGTACATCCCGACCCCCGAGCGGGCGGTCGACAAGCCGTTCCTCATGCCGGTCGAGGACGTCTTCGGGATCAAGGGCCGGGGCACCGTCGCCACCGGGCGCATCGAGCGCGGCGTCATCAAGGTCGGCGACGAGGTCGAGCTCGTCGGGATCAAGCCCAACCGCAAGATCGTCGTCACCGGCGTCGAGATGTTCAAGAAGCTCCTCGACGAGGGCCGGGCCGGCGACAACGTGGGCTGCCTCATCCGGGGCATCGAGCGCGAGGAGATCGAGCGGGGCCAGGTCCTGGCCAAGACGGGCTCGGTCAAGCCCCACACGAAGTTCAGTGCGCAGGTCGTCGTCCTGACCAAGGACGAGGGCGGCCGCCACACCCCCTTCTACAACGGCTACCGGCCCCAGTTCTACCTGCGCACGACCGACGTGACCGGGAGCATCGGCCTGCCCGAGGGGACCGAGATGATCATGCCCGGCGACCACGTCGAGATGACCGTCGAGCTCATCACCCCGATCGCCCTCGAGACCGGCCAGCGCTTCGCCATCCGCGAGGGCGGCCGGACCGTCGGCGCCGGCGCCATCACCTCGATCGCCGAGTAACGAACGATGCCAAAGCAGCGGATCAGGATCCGACTCAAGGCCTACGACCACCGCCTGCTCGATCAGTCGGCGGCCCAGATCGTGGAGACGGCCCAGCGGACCGGCGCGGATGTCGCCGGCCCCGTGCCGCTGCCTACGCGCATCGAGAAGTTCACCGTCCTGCGTTCCCCGTTCATCGACAAGGACAGCCGGGAGCAGTTCGAGATCCGCACCCACAAGCGGCTCATCGACATCCTGGATCCGAGCGTCGAAGACCGTGGATGCCCTGATGCGACTCAGCCTTGCCGCTGGCGTCGACATCGAGATCAAGATGTAATGAGCATCGGATTGATCGGCCGAAAGATCGGCATGACCCAGGTCTTCCAGGCCGACGGGACCATGGTCGCGGTGAGCGTCCTGGCCGTCGAGCCGAATACCGTCACGCGCCTCCGGACGACCGAGCGCGACGGCTATACGGCCGTGCAGCTCGGCATCGAGCCGAGCAAGCGCCTGAGCAAGCCCGAAGCCGGCCAGCTCGAGGGCCTGCCCCAGGTCGCCACGATCCGCGAGTTCCGGACCGAGACCGTGGACGGCTACGAGGTCGGCCAGCAGGTCGGCGTCGCCGAGCTGTTCGCGGAGGGCGATCTCGTCGACGTCACGGGCGTGTCCAAGGGCAAGGGCTTCGCGGGCCACATCAAGCGCCACCACTTCAAGCGCGGCCCCAAGACCCACGGCTCCGACCATCACCGCGCGCCGGGCTCGATCGGGCCGGGCACGACCCCGGGTCGGGTCTACAAGGGCATGAAGATGGCCGGCCACATGGGCGACAAGCGGGCCACGATCAAGAAGCTGCGCGTCGTCCGCACGGACGGCGAGCGGAACCTGTTGCTCGTCAAGGGCACCCTGCCGGGTGCCAAGAACGCGCTCATCCTCGTGAAGAAGGCCTGACATGCCGCAGACCACCCTCTACGATCGGAAGGGCGCCTCGGTGGGCAAGGTCGAGCTCAACGACGACCTGTTCGCCGCCCCGGTGAACGCCGCGGTGCTGCACCAGGTCGTCATCGCCCAGCTGGCCGGCCGCCACCTTGGGACGAGCGACACCAAGACCCGCGGCGAGGTCCGCGGCGGCGGCCGCAAGCCGTACCGCCAGAAGGGCACCGGCCGGGCCCGCCAGGGCTCACCGCACGGCGCCCCACTTCCGTGGCGGCGGGCAGGTCTTCGGGCCGCATCCGCGCTCGTACGAGCAGCGCCTGCCCCGCAAGATGAAGCGCCTGGCGCTGCGCGGCGCGCTCACCGCCAAGTTCGGCGACGACGCGATCCGCGTGATCGACACGTTCGGGCTCGAGGCGATCAAGACCCGCGACTTCGTCGACGTCCTGGCGGCCCTCAAGGCCGGCGGCCGGGTCCTCGTCGTGGCCCCGGGCCGCGACCAGAAGCTCGAGCTGTCGTCGCGCAACCTGCCGACCGTCGCGGTGATCCTCGCCGACTCCCTCAACGTGGTCGACCTGCTCAACGCGGACATGGTCCTCATCGAGCAGCCGGCCCTCGCCCGGATGGACGAGGTGTACGCATGAGCGAGCTCACGGCCCACGAGGTGATCGTGCGGCCGGTCATCAGCGAGAAGTCGATCGACCTCTCGAACCAGGAACCGAACCACCGCTACACCTTCGAAGTGCACCGCGAGGCCAACAAGATCCAGATCAAGGCGGCCATCGAGGAGCTCTACGCGAAGGAAAGCGTGACCGTCGTCGGGGTCAACGTCCTGACGACGAAGTCGAAGGAAAAGCGCCGGGGTACCCGTCGCGGTCGCCAGGTGGGTCACACCACGCCCTGGCGCAAGGCCGTCGTCACCCTGGCCGCCGGCCAGAAGATCACCTTCTTCGAGGGAGTCTGACGATGCCCCTCCGCGGTTACAAACCCACCTCGCCGGGCCTCCGGGGCATGACTCGCTCGACGTTCGAGGAGATCACCACCGACCAGCCCTACAAGCCGCTGCTCGAGGCCCAGATCCGGGGTTCCGGACGGAACAACCAGGGACGCCTCACGGTGCGCCACCGGGGCGGCGGCCAGAAGCAGTACTACCGCAAGATCGACTTCAAGCGGGACAAGGCCGGCGTGCCCGCCCGCCTCGCGACGATCGAGTACGACCCGAACCGGTCGGCTCGCATCGGGCTGCTCCACTACCGCGACGGCGAGAAGCGGTACATGCTCCTGCCCCACGGCCTGAAGGTGGGCGACGTCGTCGTCTCCGGCCCCTCGGCCGAGGCCCGGGTCGGCAACGCGCTGCCGATCTCCAACATCCCGCTCGGCACGACGATCCACAACATCGAGCTCGTGCCCGGCAAGGGCGGCCAGATCGTGCGCTCCGCGGGCGTCTCGGCCCAGCTCCTGGCCAAGGAAGGCGAATGGGCCCAGGTCCGGATGCCGTCCGGCGAAGTGCGCCGCCTGTCACTCAAGTGCATGGCGACCGTCGGCCAGGTCGGCAACCTCGACCACGAGAACCAGAACCTCGGCAAGGCCGGACGGGCCCGCCACCTCGGCCAGCGGCCGGAAGTGCGCGGCGTCGTCATGAACCCGCGCGACCATCCGCACGGCGGCGGAGAGGGCAAGTCCCCCACGGGCATGCCCCCCAAGACGCCGTGGGGCAAGCCGGCCATGGGCTACCGGACCCGGCGCGCCAAGACCACCGGACGTCTCATCGTCCGCAGCCGACACCGGAAGTAAGGGCGAGCGATGTCACGATCCGTCAAGAAGGGCTGGTTCGTCGAGGAGCGCCTCAAGGGGCGCGTCGAGGAGATGAACAAGCGCAGCGAGAAGAAGGTCGTCAAGACCTGGTCCCGCGCGTCCGTCATCTTCCCGGACTTCATCGGCCACACGATCGCCGTCTACAACGGCAAGAAGCACATCCCGGTCTACGTGTCCGAGAACATGGTCGGACACCGGCTGGGTGAGTTCGCGCCCACCCGCAACTACCGCGGGCACGGCAAGCACACCGAACGCTCGACGTCGTTGAAGTAGGACGACCGAACGATGCGTGTCTCAGCCACCGCCAAGTACCAGCGCGGGTCCACTCGCAAGATCGGACTCGTGACCAGGGCCATCACCGGCAAGCCGGTGGAGGAGGCCGCGGCATACCTGCGGTTCATGCCCCAGCACGCCGCCCGTGACGTCGCGGCGGTGCTCAAGAGCGCGACCGCCAACGCCGAGAACAACCACAACATGTCCGCGGAGGACCTGGTCGTCGTGGAAGCCCGCGCCGACGAGGGACCGACGATCAAGCGGTTCCGCCCGCGCGCCCAGGGACGGGCGTTCGCCATCCACAAGCCGATGACCCACATCACGGTCATCGTCGCCGAGCGGGAGGCCTAGCCGGATGGGTCACAAGGTTCACCCGTACGGCTTCCGGCTGGGTGTCTCACGCACCTGGACCGCGAAGTGGTACGCCGACAAGGAATACACAGCCCTCCTCCAGGAGGACATCGGGATCCGCAAGCTCGTCGCCAAGCGGCTCGCCAACGCGAGCGTCAGCGGCGTCGAGATCGAGCGTGGCATCAACCACGTCACGGTCACGATCCACACCGCCAAGCCGGGCATCGTGATCGGCAAGGGCGGCACGAACGTCGAGATCCTGCGGACCCAGATCGGGCTGCTGACCAAGCGCAAGGTCAAGCTCGAGATCAAGGAGATCCGCCAGCCCGAGCTCGACGCGTACCTCGTGGCCATGAACATCGCCCAGCAGCTGGCCCGCCGCATCGCGTTCAAGAAGGCGATGAAGCAGGCCATCCAGCGGACGATGAAGGCGGGCGCCAAGGGCGTGAAGATCGCCGTGGCCGGCCGCCTCGGCGGCTCCGAGATGGGCCGTCGCGAGTGGGATCGCGAGGGGCGCATCCCGCTGGGCACGCTGCGCGCCGACATCAGCTACGGCCAGGTCCACGCCCACACCACGTACGGCCGCATCGGGGTCAAGGTGTGGGTCTACCGCGGCGACATCGCGCCCGAGCGCGGCAACCGCGAGCTGACGCCGGCCCAGGCGGCCGCCGTCGCGGCAGCGGGAGCCTGACCCATGCTCATGCCACGCCGGGTCAAGCATCGCAAGGTCATGCGCGGGCGCATGTCCGGCCAGGCCAAGGGCGGCTTCTCGGTCGCGTTCGGCGACTTCGGGCTGGCCACGACCGAGCCGGCCTGGATCACCAGCCGCCAGATCGAGGCCGCCCGGCGCGCCATGACCCGCTCGGTCAAGCGCGGCGGCAAGATCTGGATCCGGATCTTCCCGGACAAGCCGGCGACCAAGAAGCCGGCCGAGACCCGGATGGGCTCCGGCAAGGGCGCCCCCGACCATTGGGTCGCGGTCGTCAAGCCGGGCCGGATCCTCTTCGAGATGGCCGGCGTGCCCCAGGAAGAGGCGGTCGAGGCGATGCGCCTGGCCAGTCACAAGCTGCCCGTGGCCACGCGCGTGGTCCAGCGGGACGGAGTGGGGGAGGCGACCGATGGACATCGATAAGGTCCGCGGGCTGACCGACGCCGAGCTCGAGATCGCCCTCCGCGAGGCGAAGCAGGAGCTCTGGCAGGCGCGCTTCGACCTGTCCACCCGCCAGCTCAAGAGCTACACCAAGATCCCCCAGACCCGTCGGACGATCGCGCGGATCCTGACGGTCCAGCTGGAGCGGCGCGCCGGTCGCGCCCGCTCGGCCTGACCCAGGAGATCACGCGATGACAGGAGCAACCACCGTGAACGGCAAGCGGAAGACGAAGGTCGGCCGCGTCGTCAGCGACAAGATGGACAAGACGATCGTCGTGTCCGTCGAACGCCTGGCACGCCACCGGCTGTACAAGCGGGTCATCCGCTTGACCACGAAGTTCAAGGCCCACGACGAGGCCAACGAGGCCCACGTCGGCGACACCGTGCTCATCGAGGAGAGCCGCCCGCTCTCCGCGACCAAGCGCTGGCGGCTGGTCGAGATCACGGCCAAGGCCGGCGATCACGGGCTGCCCTCGGACATCGTGGTCGAGGAGGCCGCCACCACCGAGGCGATCCACGCGGCCGCCCATCCCGGCCGTGACCGGGCCGCCGAGGCCGCCGAGGCGGCCGAAGCCGAGGCCGCCGAAGCCAGCGAGGGGACCGGGACCGACGCATGATCCAGCCCCAGTCCCGCCTCAAGGTCGCCGACAACACCGGAGCCCGGACCATCCAGTGCATCCGGGTGATGGGTCGTTCGCAGAAGACCGTCGCCGGCGTGGGTGACGTGATCGTCGCGAGCGTCAAGCAGGCCATCCCCAACGCCGCGGTCAAGAAGGGCGATGTCGTCCGGGCCGTGGTCGTGCGGACGGCCAAGGAGTACGGCCGGCCGGACGGGAGCTACATCCGCTTCGATGAGAACGCGGCGGTGCTCATCAACAACCAGGGCAACCCACGCGGTACCCGGATCTTCGGCCCGGTCGCCCGCGAGCTGCGCGACAAGAACTACATGAAGATCGTCTCTCTCGCCCCGGAGGTGCTGTGATGGCCCGTGCCACCGTCAGCCGAACCACAAAAGTGCCCGAGATCCGCACCGGCGACACCGTCGTCGTGCTGTCCGGCAAGGACGCCGGCAAGCGCGGCAAGGTCGAGTCGGTCGCCCGCACGCGGCGGGCGACGATCCTGACCGCCCATCGGGGCGGGCCCACCGGTCCGGCCCTGTCCGGGGCCACCGTGATCGTCACCGGGCTCAACATCGCGAAGCGCCACACGAAGCCGCGCCAGTCCCAGGGCGCCAACGACCGGATGCCCAAGGTCCAGCAGGGCGGCATCATCGACCTGGCCCAGCCGATCCCGATGAGCCGGGTCATGGTCGTCTGCTCGCACTGCGAGCGGCCTACCCGGGTCAGTCACGCGCTGCTCGACTCGGGCAAGCGGGTCCGCACGTGCAGCCACTGTGGCGAGCAGCTGGGAGCCAAGCCATGACCCAGCGCCTCCACGAGCGCTACAAGGCCGAGATCGTGCCGGCGCTCACCAAGCAGTTCGAGTACGGCAACCCGATGCAGGTGCCGCGCCTGTCCAAGATCGTGGTCAACATCGGCCTGGGCGAGGCGCTCACGAACGCCAAGGCGATCGACGCCGCGACGGGCGACCTCAGCGCGATCACCGGCCAGAAGCCGATCGTGACCAAGGCCAAGCGCTCGATCGCCCAGTTCCGGCTCCGGGCCGGCAACCCGGTCGGTGCGGTCGTGACGCTGCGCGGCCAGCGCATGTGGGACTTCCTCGATCGACTGACGTCGCTCGCGCTGCCCCGCATCCGCGACTTCCACGGCGTGCCGAGCCGCTCGTTCGACGGCCGGGGCAACTACTCGCTGGGCTTCCGGGAGCAACTCGCCTTCCCGGAGATCGACTACGACAAAGTGGACCGTCTCCGCGGGCTGGAGATCAGCATCGTGACGACGGCGAAGACCGACGAGGAGTCGAAGCGTCTGCTCGAACTCCTCGGCATCCCTTTCGCCGTCTAGGCGCGGGGAGGAGAACCGATGGCCAAGAAATCACTCATCGCCAAGCAGAAGCGACCGCCGAAGCACAAGTCGCAGGCCTATCACCGCTGCCTCGTGTGCGGCCGGCCGCGCGCCTTCATGCGCCGCTTCGGGCTGTGCCGGATCTGCTTCCGGGAACGCGCGCTCCTCGGCGAGCTCCCGGGCGTGACGAAGTCGAGCTGGTAGGACGACGATGAACATCTCCGATCCGATCGCGGACATGCTCACCCGCATCCGCAACGCCTCTCGTGCGCGACACCTCGAGGTCATCGTGCCGGCCTCCCGGACCAAGCGCGAGATCGCCCGCATCCTCAAGGACGAGGGCTTCATCGCCGACGTCCGCGAGGACCAGGTCGGCGCGACGCTCACCCTCCACCTGACCCTCAAGTACGTGGACGGCAAGGCGCCGGTCGTGTCCGGCCTCAAGCGCATCAGCAAGCCCGGCCTGCGCGTATATGCCCGCAAGACGGACATCCCGCGCGTCCTGGGCGGCCTGGGCGTCGTCATCATCAGCACGAGCCAGGGGATCATGACCGGCGCGCAGGCCCGCAAGGCCCAGCTCGGCGGCGAAGTCCTCGCGTACGTCTGGTAGCCGAGATGTCACGCATCGGTCGCCTTCCCATCGCCGTCCCCGCCGGGGTCGATGTGACCATCGACGGTCGGTCGGTCACGGTCCAGGGGCCCAAGGGCACCCTTCACCGGGACCTCCATCCGGACATGCTCGTGGCCCGTGAGGGCGACTCGATCGTCGTCACCCGGCCGAGCGAGCAGAAGGTCCACAAGCAGCTCCACGGGCTCACCCGGACGCTGGTCGCCAACATGGTCATCGGGGTCTCGGACGGCTACCGCAAGGGCCTCGAGATCACCGGCGTCGGCTACCGCGCGACGAAGATCGGCAACAACCTGCAGCTCAACCTGGGCTACAGCCACCCGATCGAGATCGAGGCGCCGGACGGGATCAGCTTCGAGCTGGAGAACCCCACCCGCCTCGCCATCGTCGGGATCGACAAGGAGCTCGTCGGCCAGGTCGCCGCGCGCGTCCGGGCGACCCGCAAGCCCGAGCCGTACAAGGGCAAGGGCGTTCGCTATGCGGGCGAGTACATCCGGCGCAAGGCCGGCAAGGCCGGCAAGATCGGCGGCAAGAAGTGACCAATCGCAGCGGCGCCCGACAGAAGCGCCACGAACGGATCCGCCTCTCGCTGTCGGGCACGTCCGAGCGGCCGCGCCTGGCCGTCTTCCGCAGCCTCAACCACATCTATGCCCAGGTGATCGACGACGGGTCCGGCAAGACGCTGGCCGCCGCCTCCACGGTCGAGAAGGAGCTTCGCGGCTCCAAGCAGACCAAGACGGAGGAGGCCAAGGTCGTCGGGCGCCTCGTCGCCGAGCGGGCCAAGACCGCCGGCGTCGAGCGCGTCGTGTTCGATCGCGCCGGGTTCCGGTATCACGGGCGGATCAAGTCGCTCGCAGAGGCGGCCCGCGAAGCCGGCCTGGATTTCTGATCGGTTAGGAGCTGACCACGTGGCGAGGATCGACCCCAACAAGCTGACGCTCGAAGAGCGCGTCGTACAGATCAACCGTGTCGCGAAGGTCGTGAAGGGCGGGCGACGGTTCAGCTTCAGCGCGATCGTCGTCGTCGGCGACGGCGCCGGCCATGTCGGCGTCGGCCTGGGCAAGGCCGGCGAGGTGCCCGAGGCCATCCGGAAGGGCGTCGAGGACGCGAAGAAGAACCTGATCCGGATCCCGATGTACGGCACGACCATCCCCCACGAAGTCCGCCACGAGTACTCGGCCAGCAAGATCCTGCTCAAGCCGGCCTCGCAGGGCACCGGCGTGATCGCCGGCGGCTCCGTGCGCGCCGTGGTCGAGTCAGCGGGCATCCGGGACATCCTGACCAAGACCCACGGCTCCACGAACCCGGTCAACGTGACCCGGGCCACGATCGAGGCCCTGCGCAGCCTGCACTCGGCCGAGGAGCTGAGCGCCCGCCGTGGCGTCCCGCTGCGCAGCTTCATCGCGGGCCAGACGAGCGGTGAACTGCAGGAGGTCGGCGATGCCCGGTAAGCTGCGCGTCACCCAGACCAAGAGCACGATCAGCCAGATCGCGCGCAACCGGGCGACCGTGCGCGCCCTCGGCCTGCATCGCATCGGCGATTCGGTCGAGATCCCGGACAACCCGGCGACCCGCGGCATGGTCCGGCAGGTCCAGTTCATGGTCAAGGTCGAGGAGCTCCCCGAGGTTCCCGAGGCGTCCAAGGAGAAGGCATGAAGCTCCACGACCTCCGCCCCGCGGCCGGCGCCCACACGCGCCGCACCCGCGTCGGCCGGGGCATCGCGGCCGGCGGCGGCAAGACCGCGGGTCGCGGCACGAAGGGCCAGAAGGCGCGCGCCGGTGGCTCGATCCCGGCCTGGTTCGAGGGCGGCCAGACGCCGCTCCACCAGCGCATCCCCAAGCTGCGCGGGTTCAAGAACCCGTTCAAGACCCAGTTCGAGATCGTGAACCTGGGCCGGATCGCCGCGCTCGTCGAGCTCGGCGCGCTCGAGCCCGGCGAGATGCCCGGGGCGAAGGCGCGCCGCGCAAGGACAAGGACGCCGCGAAGCCGGCCAAGGCGGCCCCGATCACGGTCAACCAGGAGCTGCTGCGGGCCGTGGGCGCCGTGCGCACCCTGGACAAGCCGCTCAAGGTCCTTGGCCACGGCGAGATCGACCGGGCGCTGTTCGTGGTCGCCGATGCCTTCAGCCGGACGGCCGTCGCCAAGATCGAGGCGGCCGGCGGGTCGGTCCAGGTGATCGAGCTGCCGACGACCGCGCTCAAGGCACTGGGCGTCGAGGCTCGTGACGGCGCCGACGGCGATGCCCCGGCGAAGGAGACTGCCGCGACCCGCCGGGCCGCAAAGCGCGACGCCGAGGAAGCCGCCGACGATGCGGCCCCCGCAAAGCCGGCCAAGGCAGCCAAGCCCACCGTCGAGGTGAGCACAAACCCCGACGCTGCCTCGACCGCCGGGCCGGCCACGAAGCCAGCCCGCCCGGAGAAGCCTGCCACTCCGGTGCGCGGCGCCACCGCCGCGCCTTCGCCCGAGGGCCCTGCCGACGCAACGTCCGAGGTGAGCACCCCCTCCGACGACGCCCCAGGCGACGAGCCGGCCACCCAGCCAGCCCAGAGCAAGAAGTCTGCCGCTCCCGTGCGCGGCGCCACCGCCGCGCCTTCGCCCGAGGGCCCAGCCCCCGCAGGCCAGCCCCCGAAGCCGACGCAACGTCCGAGGTGAGCACAACCCCGACGACGACTCCGACGCCGAGCCGGCCACAAAGCCATCCCAGGCCGAGAAGACTGCCCCTCCGGAGCGCGGCGCCACCGCCGCGCCCTCGCCCGAAGGCCCAGCCCCCGCAGGCCCAACCCCGGGCGAAGACGCCTGACGTGTTCGAGTCGCTCCTCAACGCCTTCCGGGCACCGGACCTGCGGCGGCGTCTCCTCTACGTCGCCGGGATCCTGATCCTCTTCCGTTTCCTGTCCCACGTCCCGGTCCCGGGCGTCAACCACACCGCGCTGGCCAACTTCTTCAACGGGAACGCGCTCTTCGGCCTGCTCGACCTGTTCAGCGGCGGCGGCCTGTCGACGTTCTCCGTGGTCGGCCTGGGCATGAACCCGTACATCAACGCCTCGATCATCATGCAGCTCATGCAGGGGGTCATCCCCTCGCTCCAGGCGCTCAGCCGCGAGGGTGAGTACGGCCGCAACAAGCTCAACCAGTACACCCGGGTGCTGGCCGTGCCGATGGCCCTCCTCTCGTCGTACGGCTTCCTGGCCCTGCTGGCCTCCCAGGGCGTGCTCACCACGACGTTCAGCCTGTCGAACTGGGAGACCGTCACCCAGATCATCACCCTGAGCGCCGGCTCGATCCTGCTCATGTTCCTTGGCGAGCTCATCACCGAGAAGGGCATCGGCAACGGCATCAGCTTCATCATCTTCGCGGGCATCGTGGGCCGGATCCCGGCCGCGATCGGCCGGTTCATGGAATCCCCGGACCTGGCCGCGATCGTCATCTTCCTGCTCATCGGCCTCGCCGCGATCTTCGTGATCGTGTACATCCAGGAGGGCCAGCGCCGGATCCCCATCCAGTACGCGAGCCGCGTCCGCGGCCGGCGCCAGTACTCGGGCGGATCCACGTTCCTGCCCCTGCGGGTCAACCAGGCCGGCGTGATCCCGATCATCTTCGCGATCAGCATCCTGCTCTTCCCGACCCAGCTCGCCGCCTACTTCCAGACGAGCACGATCGGGCCGATCGCCGACATCTCGCGGGGCATCGTGGGGTTCCTCGACCAACGCGGGGCGCCGTACCTGATCCTGTACTTCGTCCTGACCGTTGGGTTCACGTACTTCTACACGGCCTTCACGTTCAAGCCGGACGAGACCGCCGAGCAATTACGGAAGAACGGCGGCTTCATCCCGGGCATCCGGCCCGGCCGACCGACCCAGGAGTACCTGGCCAAGGTCGTCTTCCGGATCACGATCGCCGGTGCGCTCTTCCTGGGCACCGTGGCGCTCGCGCCCCAGGTCGTCGCGGCGATCGTGCCGACCCTCGGCGGGATCGGCCTGGGCGGCACCGGCCTGCTCATCGTCGTGAGCGTCGTGGTCGAGACGATGAAGCAGATCGAGGCCCAGCTGATGATGCGCAACTACGAGGGCTTCATCCGTTGACGGTCGTGGTCCTGCTCGGCGCGCCGGGCGCCGGCAAGGGGACCCAGGCGACGATCCTGGCCGAGCGACTGGGCGTCCCGCACATCGCCACCGGCGACCTCTTCCGGGCGGCGGTCCGTGACGACACGGAGATCGGGCGCGAGGCCGGCGCCTACATGTCCCGGGGCGAGCTCGTCCCCGACGCGATCACGATCGGCATGCTCCTCGAGCGGCTCGGCCGCAAGGACGCGGCGCCCGGCGCCGTGCTCGACGGCTTCCCGCGCAACCGCGAGCAGGCCGCCGCGCTCGACGCCGCGCTCGTGGCCCGCGGCGCCAAGGTGGACCGGGCGATCCTCATCGAAGTCCCGGCCGACGAGCTGGTCCGCCGCCTGTCCGGCCGCTGGATCTGCCGCAAGGAGGGCCACGTCTACCACGAGCGCAAGCACCCGCCCCGCAAGGATGGCATCTGCGACATCGACGGGAGCGCCCTCTACCAGCGCGACGACGACCGGCCCGAGACGATCCGGGCCCGCCTCGCGCAGCAGCTGGGCGCGCTCGGCGACGTGATCGCCTACTACCGAGAGCGAGGCGTCCTCGGCACCGTCGACGGGACCGTCAGCGTGCCGGAGGTGACGGGCGCGCTCGTCGCCCAGGTCACCGCCGTCCCGAAGGGCGCCTGATGGCCCTGACACGCACCCGCCAGATCACCGTCAAGTCGCCGGCCGACATCGCCAAGATGCGCCGGGCCGGCCGGATCGTGGCCGAGGTCCTGGCCCTCGTCGAGTCCGAGCTCCGGCCGGGCATCTCGACCGGCGAGCTCGACCGGCTGGCCGAACGCCACATCCGGGCGGCCGGCGCCATCCCGTCGTTCAAGGGCTATCCCGGGAGCAACCCGCGCAAGCCGTTCCCGGCCAGCATCTGCATCTCCATCGACGATGAGATCGTCCACGGCATCCCCGGCGAGCGGACGATCCGCCCGGGCATGGTCGTCTCGATCGACGCCGGCGCCATCCTCGACGGCTGGCACGGCGACGCGGCGCGGACCTTCTACGTCGGCGACGAGCCGCCGACCGCCACCCGGGCGCTCATCGAGGGCACCCGCCTGGCGATGATGGCCGGGATCGCCGCGGCCCGACCGGGCAACCACATCGAGGACATCGGGGCGGCCGTCGAGGACATCGCCGCGCCGGCGGGCTTCGGCGTCATCCGGCACTACGTCGGGCACGGCATCGGCCGCCAGATGCACGAGGAGCCGCAGGTCCCCAACTACCGAACAGGCTGGACCGGACGCAAGCTCGAAGCCGGCCTGTGCCTGGCCATCGAGCCCATGTTCACCCTCGGTTCGTACGAGACGAAGACCCTGGCCGACGGCTGGACCGTCGCCACCGCCGACGGTTCGCTGGCGGCCCATTTCGAGCACACCATCGCCATCACCGACAGCGGCACCGAGATCCTGACCACCGTCTGAACCCCACGGTTGCCTCACCGGCGCCAGTTTGATAAGCTGCACGTTCGTGTGCCGGTCCCCCGACCGGCATTCGACACGAGAAAGGGAACCTCCGAGCCCGTGGCCAAGAAAGACGCGATCGAAGTCGAAGGAACGGTCATCGAGCCGCTCCCGAACACGATGTTCGCCGTCGAACTCGAGAACGGGCACCGGGTACTGGCCCATATCAGTGGCAAGCTCCGGATGAACTTCATCAGGATCCTGCCGGGGGATCGTGTCCGCGTCGAGCTGTCGCCCTATGACCTCACGCGCGGCCGCATCACCTACCGACTCAAGTGAACGCTCATTCCACCCTCTCGAGGATCCTGTGAAGGTCAGAGCCTCCGTCAAGGCGCGCTGCGACAACTGCAAAGTGATCCGCCGTCACGGGACGGTCATGGTCATCTGCTCCAACCCCAAGCACAAGCAGCGGCAGGGCTGATCGATGGCACGTATCGCAGGCGTTGACGTCCCGCGCGAGAAGCGCATCGAGATCGCCCTCACGTACATCTTCGGCGTGGGCCTGCCCACGAGCCAGAAGATCCTGGCCCAGACCAACATCAACCCGGACACCCGGGTCCGCGACCTCACCGACGAGCAGGTCAACCGCCTGCGCGACCTCATCGACCGGCGCTACAAGGTCGAAGGCGACCTGCGTCGCGAGGTGGCCCTGAACATCAAGCGCCTCATCGAGATCGGCTCGTACCGCGGCCTGCGCCACCGGCGCAACCTGCCGGTCCGCGGCCAGCGCACCAAGACGAATGCCCGAGCCCGCCGTGGTCCGAAGAAGACCGTCGGCGTGCGGCGCAAGAAGTAGCGAGGACAGACGCACCGGATGGCGGAACGCAAAAAGGCGCTCAAGCAGCGTCGCAAGGAGAAGAAGAACGTGCCCCAGGGGCACGTCCACATCCAGGCGACGTTCAACAACACGATCATCACGATCACCGATCTCGGTGGTGCCGTGGTGAGCTGGGGCTCGGCCGGCACGGCCGGCTTCAAGGGCTCGCGCAAGAGCACGCCCTACGCCGCGGCCCTGTCCGCCGACGGCGCGGCCAAGCGCGCCATGGAGCACGGCATGCGCCAGGTCGAGGTCTTCGTGAAGGGCCCCGGCGCCGGTCGCGAGCAGGCGATCCGCTCGCTCCAGGCCGCCGGCCTCGAGGTCTCCGCCATCACCGACGTCACGCCCATCCCGCACAACGGCTGCCGCGCCCCCAAGCGGCGCAGGGTCTGAGCCATGGCCCGCTACACCGGTTCCGTCTGCCGCCTCTGCCGTCGGGAGGGCGCCAAGCTCTTCCTCAAGGGCAGCCGCTGCTACACCAAGAAGTGCGCCTTCGAGCGCCGGCCCACCCCGCCGGGCCAGCACGGCGTCCGCCGCCGCAAGGTGGGTGAGTACGGCATGCAGCTGCGCGAGAAGCAGAAGGTCCGCCGCGTCTACTCGGTCCTCGAGCGCCAGTTCAAGAACTACTTCGAGACCGCCGACGCGCGACCCGGCATCACCGGCGAGAACCTCCTCCGGATGCTCGAGCTGCGGCTCGACAACGTCGTCTTCCGGATGGGCTTCGCGACCTCGCGCGCCCAGGCCCGCCAGCTCGTCTGCCACGGTCACTTCGCGGTGAATGGCCGGCCGACCGACATCCCCTCCTACCAGCTCAAGTCCGGCGATCGGGTCGAGGTCCGCGAGACCCGCGCGACCCGCGAGCCGTTCGCCCTCGCCAAGGAAACGCTCCGCTCCCACCAGAGCCCGGAGTGGCTGTCCGTCGACGCGGCGAAGCTCGCCGGTTCCGTCGCCGATCTACCCCGCCGAGACCAGATGCCGCTCGACCTCAACGAGCAGCTCGTCGTCGAGTACTACTCGAGGTAAGCCCCAGACCATGATCGAACTCGAGAGCCCGCAGATCGAATCCATCGAGGAAGTGGGCTTCTACGCCAAGTACGAAGCCGGCCCGCTCGAAGCCGGCTACGGCGTCACCATCGGGAACGCGCTCCGGCGCGTCCTCCTGTCGTCGCTGGAAGGCGCCGCCGTGACGTCCATCCAGATCCGTGACGTCTACCAGGAGTTCTCCACGATCCCGGGCGTCAAGGAAGACGTCACCCAGATCGTCCTCAACGTCAAGAAGCTGCGCCTCAAGAGCTTCGCCAGCCACCCGGTCCAGCTCCGGCTCATCAAGAGCGGCGCGGGACCTGTCGTGGCCGCCGACATCGCCGAGTCCGCCGATGTCGAGATCGTCAACCCCGAGCAGCTGCTGATGACGATCGACAAGGACGACGTGACGATCGAGCTCGACCTCACCGTCGAGCGGGGCGTCGGCTACATCGGCGCCGAGCGCGCCGAGGCGCTGCCGATCGGCGTCATCGCCGTCGACGCGATCTTCACCCCGGTCCGCAAGGTGAACTACTGGATCGACAGCGTGCGCGTCGGCCAGGACACCAACCACGACAAGCTCACGATCGAGATCGAGACCGACGGGACGATCTCGCCCGAGGAGGCCCTGTCGCGGGCCGCCGGCCGCCTGGTCGATGAGTTCCAGCACTTCGTGGCCGTCGGCATGCCCGCCCTCGCGGTCGCCGGCGTCCCGGGTGGCGCTCCGGCCCTCCCGCCGAACATGCTCGACATGCCCATCGAGGAGCTCGACCTCCCGATGCGCGCCTACAACTCGTTGAAGCGCAACAACATCGTCAAGGTCGGCCAGCTGCTCCAGCTCTCCGATGACGACCTCCTGCGCATGCGCAACTTCGGCAAGAAGTCGCTCGACGAGATGAAGGAGCGCCTCCGGATGCGCGGCTTCATCGTCCCCGACTCCGAAGAATCGGATGGTCTCGACGGCATCGACGCCGACGAGCCCTTCGAGGATGATGCCGAGGACGCCTGACCGATGGCCCACCGCATCGACGGTCGCAAGCTCAGTCGCAAGATGGGCCCGCGACTGGCCCTCTACAAGGCCCTGACCGTGGCGGTGCTGCGCTATGAGCGCGTCAAGACGACCGAGGCGAAGGCCAAGGAGATCCGCGGCCAGGTCGAGCACATGATCACGATCGCCAAGCGCGGCGACCTCTCGGCTCGCCGGGCGGTGGTCGCGGCGTTCCCGAACGAGCCGCTCGTCGTTGACAAGCTGTTCGACGAGATCGCCCCCAAGTACGCCGATCGGACCTCCGGGTACACCCGGATCACCCGCATCGGGCCGCGCCTCGGCGACGCGGCGGAGATCGTCCAGATCGAGCTCGTCTGACGAGGTCGAGATGAAGGGCGTCCGAGAGGGCGCGCCCGTGCGCTACCGGGCACGGGTCGAATACGACGGAACGGATTTCGCCGGGTTCCAGGCTCAGCCTGGGGCGCGGACGGTCCAGGGGGAGCTCGAAGCGGCCCTCGCCCGATTGGCGGGCGGACGGCGACTTCGGGTCGACGGGGCCGGTCGGACCGACGCCGGGGTGCATGCCAGCGGACAGGTGATCGCATTCACCTACGACGGCCGGCTCCCAGCGGAGGAGCTGGGCAGGGCGCTCGGAGCGCTCCTCCCGGCGGATGTCGCGATCCACGGGTTGCGACGGGCACCGGGCGGCTTCCACCCACGATTCGCGGCGCGGTACCGGGAATACCGCTACACCGTCTGGAACGGGCCGCGGAGCCCACTCCGCGAGCGCTACGCGCTCGGGGTGCGGGACCCGCTCGATACAGCCGCGATGGCGCGAGCCGGGCAGGTCTTCATCGGCCGGCACGACTTCTCCGCCTTCGGGGCAGCGGACCGGCAACCGGTCCGGACCCTCTTCTGGGTCCGGGTGCGGCGGGCGGGATCGCTCGTGACGGTCGACGTCGCGGGTGACGCCTTCCTCCGCGGGATGGTCCGCCGGATGATGGCCGTCCTCCTGGAGGTCGGCCACGGAACGATGGATGACGCGGCGGTCGCCGCGGCGCTGGGCGCCGGACGGCCGGCGCTCGACGGGGCGATGGCCCCGGCGAAAGGGCTCACGCTGCGGCGGGTCGTCATGGGACGAGGGACCGCCGGATCGAACGGAGAACACGGAGACCGATGAACGCCAAGACGTACACGCTCCGCGAGAGCGAGATCGACCGACGCTGGTACCTCGTCGATGCGACGGGCCAGACGCTCGGCCGCCTCGCCACGCGCGTCGCGCGTGTCCTCGAGGGCAAGGACAAGCCCACCTACACGCCCAACCTCGACTCCGGCGATCACGTGATCATCCTCAATGCCGCGCTCATCTCCGTGACCCGCGACAAGCTCGAGACCAAGATCTACGCGCGCCACAGCGGACACCCGCAGGGCTACAAGGAGGAGACCCTCGGTCACCTCCTCGCCCGGCGGCCGGAAGAGGTCCTGCGCCGCGCCGTGAAGGGCATGCTGCCCCACAACCGGCTCGGAGCCCAGCAGCTCCGCAAGCTGAAGATCTACCCCGGATCCGACCACCCGCACCAGGCCCAGCGGCCGGAACCACTGGCCTGACGAGGAGCCACACCGTATGAGCACCCCAACCGCCTTCTCGTTCGGGACCGGACGCCGCAAGACCGCGGTCGCCCGCGTGCGGCTCCTGCCCGGCGAGGGCGAGATCGTCGTCAACGGCCGGACCCTGGTCGAGCACTTCGGCAATGCCGTCAACGAGGCGGACCTGCGGATGCCGTTCCGGGTCACCGGGACCGAGAGCCGCTACAACGCGATGATCAAGGTCGAGGGCGGCGGCGTGACCGGCCAGGCCGGCGCGATCCGCCACGGCATCGCCCGGGCCCTCCTCCAGCTCGATCCCGACGCGCATCGCGTGCCGCTGCGCCAGGCCGGCCTCCTCACCCGCGACCCGCGGATGAAGGAGCGCAAGAAGTACGGCCTCAAGCGAGCCCGCAAGGCGCCGCAGTACACCAAGCGCTAGTTCTCGCATGACCTCGCGGGCAGGGCTCCCGAGCGAAGGCGCCGGGGTCGACCCGGCGCATCGGGAGTGGCCCCGGAACGGAGGCCCGTGTTGGTGCAGGCCTCCCCACGCGGACGTGACGACCGCCGGGCGGCTGGTGCCACCCTGGACGGCCGCTTGCGAGAAAAGCCGTGACCTCGGCGTCTGCTGCCACGCACGCTTCGCGGGCGGGATTTCATCAGCTTCGCCGACCTCGATCGGGCCGCCCTCGAGCGCGTCTTCGCCCGGTCGCTGGAGCTCAAGGCGGAGTATCTCGCGACCGGCGGCCATGCCGAGCCGCCGCTCCGTGGCCGGACCCTCGCGATGCTCTTCCAGCACCCCAGCCTGCGGACCCGGGTCACGTTCGAGGCCGGGATGACCCAGCTCGGCGGCCACGGGATCTACCTCGCCGCCGGCGACGTGGGGCTCGGCGAGCGCGAGACCGTCGGCGATGTCGCCCACAACCTGGAGCGCTTCGTCGAGGGCATCATGGCCCGCATCACCGCCCACGACGTCGTGGAGCGCCTCGCGGTCGAGGCCGCCATCCCGGTCATCAACGCGCTGACCCTGCGCGAGCACCCCTGCCAGGCCCTGGCCGACCTGCTGACCCTGCGCGAGAAGTTCGGCAACCTCGAGGGGCTCGTGCTCACGTTCGTGGGCGACGGCAACAACGTCTTCCACTCGCTCGCGCTGGCCGGCGCGATCTTCGGGATGGAGGTCCGCCTCGCCCACCCCGAGGGCTACGGGCCGGACCCGGAGATCGTCGCGCGGGCGTCCGGGATCGCCGACGCGACGGGCGGCAAGGTCGTCGTCGGCCACGACCCGCGCGAGATGGTCCGCGGCGCGGCGGTCCTGTACACCGATTCATGGACATCGATGGGGCAGGAGGCCGAGACGGCCGTCCGGCGCTATGCGTTCGCGACGCTACCGGATCGACGCGAGCCTGCTCGAGGCCGCCGGGCCCGAAGCGCTCGTCATGCACTGCCTGCCCGCCCATCGGGGCGAGGAGATCAGCGACGAGGTCATGGACGGGCCGCGCAGCCTGATCTGGGACCAGTCCGAGAACCGGCTGCACGCCCAGAAGGGCCTCCTCGCCGAGATCATGGGCGCAGCATGACGACCGAGATCCTGTACGAGCGCTACAAGGACGCCCTCCGGCGCGGCCACGTCGCCGCCCTCCGGGGACGGACGGACGAGGCCATCGGCGCCTATGCCGAGGCGATCTCCCTGGCCCCCGACCGGCCGCTTGCCCACATCAGCCGGGCCGGCGTGCTCGTCAAGGTGGGCCGGTTCGACGAGGCCCTGGCCGGCTACGAGCGCGCCCTGCGACTGGCCCCGCGCGACGTGGCGGCGCTCGGCGGCAAGGCCGAGGCGCTGGCCCGGCTCGGCCGCCGCACGGACGCGGCCGACGCGTTCGACTACCTGGCCGACATCCACGAGGCAGCCGGCCGGACTGGCCGAGGCCTGCGACACCGCCCGGCGAGCCCTCGAGCAGGCCGAGTCGAAGGCCCGCCGTCGCCACATCGAGGACCTCACGAACAAGCTCCGCGAGGCGGTCGGCGACCAGGCGGCCGAGCAGGCACTCGCCCGGGCGCTGCACGTCCTCGAAGAGGTCTCGCCGGGATTGCCTCGGACACCCGCCGCCGCCGCGCCCGCCGCGCTCGCCGTGGCCGCCCCCGACGAGGCCGCCCAAGCCGGCCCGGAAGCGACCGAGGCCGTCCCGGAGCCGCCGCCCGACGTGCTGGCCCTCGCCCTGGAAGCGGAGGAGGCGCTGGACCTTGGCGACCTCGCGACCGCTCGCGACCGGCTCCTGTCCCTCGCGGCGGCCCACCAGGCGGCGGGTCGCTTCGCGGCCGCCATCGACGCCTGCTACGGCGCACTGGCCGTCGCGCCGTCCGACACCAACCTGCACCTGGCCCTCGTCGACCTGTACCTGGCCCGCGGCTGGCGGCCCCTGGCGGCCGACAAGCTGGTCCTGCTCAGCCACCTGATCGAGCTGGACGGCGACGGCCCCGCCCGCGAGCGGCTCTGCGCGGTCATCGCGTCGCGCTTCCCGGACGACCCGAAGCTGGCGGCGATCTGCGCCTGAGGGACGGTGCAGGACACGTTCGGCGATGGCGCCGACTCCGGTGCGCCGGGCCACGCCCGGCGCCTTCGCGCCGGGAGTCCTGCTCCGCGGCCCGTCACAGGCTCGGTTGGTGGGCGTGCGGGAGGGGGTCGGCCGAAGGCGCGATGCTACACTCTGAACGATGTCCCAACTCGTCCAGTCGATCCTCGACCAGGTCCGACCGGCGACCGTTGTCGACGTCGCGATCGTTGCCGTCCTCATCTACTGGCTGTTCATCCTGATCCGCGGGACGCGCGCGGTCCGCCTCGTCATCGGCGTCAGCGTCCTGTTCCTGGTCTACGCGGCGGCCCAGGCGTTCGACCTGCGGCTGCTGTCCCAGATCCTCCAGACCGGGGCCGTCGTGGGCCTGTTCGCGCTCGTGGTGGTCTTCCAGCCCGAGCTGCGGCGCGCACTCGAGCGGATCGGGCGCGTCGGGTCCATGGCCTGGCTCATCTCGCCGGGGAGCGCCGGAGCGCCGAGCAGGTCGCCGGCATCGTGGCCCGGGCCGCCGTACGCCTGTCGGCCGACGGCCACGGCGCGCTGATCGTCCTCGAGCGCGAGACCGGGCTCGAGGAGATCGCCGAGACCGGGGTCATGATCCACGGCGACCTGTCGGTGGACCTGCTCCAGACGATCTTCATGCCCCGCACGGCGCTCCACGACGGCGCGGTGATCGTCCGCGACGAGACCGTGGTCGCCGCCGGCGCCCTCCTGCCGCTGGCCGAGACGACGATCCACACGGAGCGGTTCGGGACACGCCACCGGGCCGCCCTCGGCATCACCGAGCAGACCGACGCGGTCGTGGTCGTCATCTCCGAGGAGAACAGCCAGATCAGCCTCGTCGAACGGGCCCGGATCGTGCGCAACCTCTCCGAGGGCCAGCTCGCCCGCGCCCTGACCGCGCTGCTCGACCCATCCGCCGGCCGTCGCTCGATCCTGGGCTTCCGGCCGGCCACCGGCCGCGGCGCCATCGGTGGGGGACGGGCCCCACGCCTCGCCGAGCTGGGTCGCGCCGTCCGGCGCCGGCCGAAGGCGCCTGAACGAGCCGTCGAACGCGGCCCCGAACGGCCGGACGACGATCCCGCCGTGACACCGGCCGTCCACGCGCCGCGGTGACCCGCGTCCTTTCCGTCATCACCCACAACTGGCCCCTCAAGGTGGCCGCGGTGGTGCTCGCCTCGCTCCTGTACGTGGGTCTTGTGCTCGCCCAGAACTCCAAGGAGTGGCGCGGCCAGATCCTCATCGACGTGCGCAACCAGCCCGGCCAGGCCGTGCTCATCGGCGGCGTCCAGTACGTGACGAGCATCCGCTACTTCGCCCCGGTCGACGTGGCCAGCCGGATCACGAGTGACACGTTCAAGGCCTGGATCGACCTTTCGAGCGCCACGCCAGACGCCTCCAACGACATCGTCGTCAAGGTGAACGTCAGCTCGCCCGATCCGCAGGTCCAGGTCCTCGACTGGTCGCCCCGCCAGATATCCGTCCGGCTCGACCCCCTCACCTCCAAGTTCGTGCCGGTCCAGGTCGACCAGGGCGTCCGGCCACCCGGCCTGCAGGTCAATCCGCCGCTCGTGGATACCCAGCAGGTGACGGTCTCGGGCACCCAGTCCGCGGTCTCCCAGGTCGTCGCGGCCCTGGCCCGCGTCCGGATCGATCCGAGCGGGGTGAAGGTGGACCAGCAGGTCGACCTCATACCCATCGACATCCGGGGCCTCGAGGTGGGCCAGGTCCGGCTCCAGCCATCGAGCGTCCACGTCACGATCCTCGTTGGCAACCAGCTGACGAGCCGGCCGTTGCCGATCAATGCGCTCGTGACCGGCACGCCCGCGATCGGCTTCGAGCTGACGGGCGTCACCATCGACACGCCAACGGTCACGCTGGAGGGCGACGCCGACATCCTCCAGGCGCTCGTCAAGATCGACACCCAGCCGCTCTCGATCACCGGCGCCAAGGCCAACGTGTCCGGGACGGTCGGTCTCGTGCTGCCCGACGGCGTCGACGTCCTCGGCGTGTCCACGGTCCGGATCACCGCGACCATCGAGGCGACCCAGGAGACGCGCACCTTCAGCGTGGCGATCGTGCTGTCCGGCGCCCAGGCCGATCGGGGCTATGCGCTTTCGACCGACCAGGTGCTCGTCGCGCTCGGTGGCAGCACCGCGGCGCTGGCCGGTCTCCAGGGCGAGACGCTCGTCGCGACGGCCGATGTCGATGGCCTCGGCGCGGGGGCCCACGAGCTCGGCCTCAAGATCACGCTGCCGGCCGGGATCACGCTCCTCTCGGTCAGCCCGCCCAGGGTGACGGTGACGATCACGGTGCCCGAGCCCCCGAGCCCCAGTCCGTCGCCGTCCCCATCCCCCTCGCCGAGCCCCTGACGATGCCCCGACTCTTCGGCACGGACGGGATCCGGGGCATCGCGAACGTCGACCTCAAGCCGACGATCGCGTACGCCCTCGGCCGGGCGACGGCCCACCGGCTCATCGGCGCCGGCGGCGGCCTCGTCGTCGGCCAGGACACCCGCCGCTCCTGCGACATGTTCGTGGCCGCGATCTCGGCGGGCGCGACGAGCATGGGCGTCGAGGTCCACCAGGTCGGCGTCGTACCCACCCCGGCCCTCGCGTTCCTGGCCGGCCAGGGCGACTTCGCGGCCGGGATCATGGTCTCTGCCTCGCACAACCCGGCCGACGACAACGGGCTCAAGGTCCTCGACCAGCGCGGGCTCAAGCTCGACGACGACATCGAGGACGAGCTGGAGGCGCTCATCTGGCGGTCCGAGGAGCTCGGCGGCGTCGGGAACGCAGAGCTCGGCCGGATCCACGAGGCCAGCGGCCTCCTGGAGCGCTACCGCAGCTCACGCATGGCCCTCGCCCGGACGATCTCGACCGACGTCCGGATCGTGGTCGACTGCGCCAACGGTTCGGGCGGCGTGGTCGGGCCGGAGATCCTGGCGGCGACCGGCGCCCGGGTCGAGGTCATCCACAACGATCCGGACGGGGTGAACATCAACGTCCGGGCCGGGGCCACCGCGCCGGCGGCGCTGGCCGCCGAGGTCAAGGCGCGCGGCGCCGACATCGGCTTCGCGCTCGACGGTGACGCCGACCGGCTCATCGCCGTGGACGCGACGGGGACCGTCGTCGACGGCGACCAGGTCCTCGGCATCCTCGCCCTCGACCGGCTCGAGCGGGGCGTGCTCACCAACGGCGGCCTCGTCGTCTCGGTCCTCTCCAACGGCGGGCTCCAGTCCGTCGTCGAGGCGGCCGGCGGGCAGGTCATCCGGACCCCGGTCGGCGACAAGTACATCCTCGAGGGGATGCAGGTCAGCGGAGCGTCGCTGGGTGGCGAGAAGAGCGGCCACGTCATCGTCCTCGAGCACACGACATCGGGCGACGGCGTGGTGACCGGCCTCGAGGTATTGCGGGTCATGGCCCGCCGCGGCGCCTCCCTCCAGGACCTCGCCGCGGAGATCCCCCTCCTGCCGCAGCAACAGCGCGCGGTCGCCGCCCGTCATCGTGACCAGTGGGAGGGCGATGCCGTCCTCCAGAGCGCGATCCGGGACGCCAGGACGAGCCTCGGGCCGGGCGGACGGATCCTCGTCCGGCCCTCCGGGACGGAGCCGGCGCTGCGGGTGATGGTCGAGGGCACGGACGCACCACTTGTCGCGGAATTGGCCGATCGTTTGGCCACTCTGGCGGGAGAACGACTAAACTGACCCGGCCGCGGGCGTGCCTTCGCGGGGGTTCGCGAGGAGACACGACCTAGGATGTGCGGGATCGTCGGCTATACGGGTCCCCGCGAGGCGGGACCGATCCTCATCGAGGGGCTGAAGCGCCTCGAGTACCGCGGCTATGACTCGGCCGGGATCGCCCTCGTGGACGAGCGCGGCGACATGTTCGTCGAGAAGCGGGCCGGCAAGCTGGTCAACCTCCAGACCGCGATCGCCGACCGCACGCCCCACGCGGCCATCGGCCTGGCCCACACCCGCTGGGCGACCCACGGCCGGCCGAACGACCTTAACGCCCATCCGCACATCGACTGCTCGGGCCGGATCACGGTCATCCACAACGGGATCATCGAGAACTTCCGCGAGCTCCGCGATGGGCTGTCCGAGCGCGGCCACAAGCTGAGCTCCGACACCGACACCGAGGCGATCGCCCACCTCATCGAGGAGGCCTACGACGGCGACATCGCCGAGGCCACCCGGGCCGCCCTGCGCAAGGTCGAGGGCGCCTACGCCCTGGCGGTCATGCACCAGGGCGAGAACGACCGCCTGGTCGGCGCCCGGATGAACGTGCCCCTCGTCGTGGGCATCGGCGACGGCGAGACGTTCCTGGCCAGTGACGTGGCGGCGATCCTCGCCCACACCGACCGGGTGATCTTCCTCGAGGAGGGCGACGTGGTCGACCTCCATCCGGCGGGCGTCGACGATCACCGGCGTGGACGGCGCGCCGCGCGAACGGGTCGTGTCGATCATCGACTGGTCGCTGGAGGCCGCCGAGAAGGGCGGCTTCGACATTTCATGCTCAAGGAGATGCACGAGCAGCCGCTCGCGCTCCGGGCGGCCATCACCGGACGGGTCACGAAGGACTGCCGGATCGAGGTCGACGAGATCGCCGGGCTGACGAAGACGCTCGGCGAGATCGACCGGATCGAGCTCGATCGCCTGCGGCAGCGCCTACTACGCCTCGCTCGTCGGCGCGGCCGCGCTCCAGGACTGGACCGGCCTGCCGGCCCGCGCCAACGTGGGCTCCGAGTTCCGCTACTCCCCGCCGCCGCTCGACGCGCGGACGCTCGTCATCGCCGTGACCCAGTCCGGCGAGACGGCCGACACGATCGCCCCGACCCGCCTGGCCCGCGAGCGCGGCTGCCCGGTCATCGCGGTCACGAACACGGTCGGCTCGGCGATCACCCGCGAGTCCGATGCGGTCCTGTTCCTGCAGGCCGGCCCGGAGATCGCCGTGGCCGCATCCAAGACGTTCGTGACCCAGGTGACGACCCTGGTCATCCTCGCCGCCGCCATCGCGAAGGCGCGGGGCACGTTCAGCGAGGCCGCGGAGATGGAGCTCGGCGACGCGCTGCGGGCCCTCCCGGACGCGGCCCAGAAGGCCCTCGACAACGCGGCCGGCGCCGCGTTCCTCGCCCGCCGCTACGTCAACTCGCGCGGCTTCATGTTCGTCGGCCGGGGCTACACGTACCCGGCGGCGATGGAGGGCGCGCTCAAGCTCAAGGAAGTGAGCTACATCCACGCCGAGGGCTACGCGGCCGGCGAGCTCAAGCACGGCCCCATCAGCCTGCTCGACGCCGAGTGCCCGCTCGTGGCCGTGGCGACCCGCTCGTCGGTCTACGAGAAGATCATCAGCAACGTGATGGAGGGCCGCGCCCGCGACGCCCGGGTCATCGCCGTCGCGTCCGAGGGCGACGAGCAGATCGAACGCTTCGCGGACGAGGTCTGCTGGGTCCCGGACACGCACGAGGTCCTGAGCCCCGTCCTCGCGGTCATCCCGCTCCAGCTCTTCGCCTATCACATGGCCGTCGCCCGGGGCACGGACGTCGACCAGCCGCGCAACCTCGCCAAGTCGGTGACGGTCGAGTAGCGCACAATCGGCCGATGAGCGCTGTCGACGGACGGGTCGACCCGGTGGTGCCGCCGGGCTTCGTGCCCCCGGGCACGACCGAGCTGGGCATCGACATCATCAAGGTCGAGCGGATCGCGGCCTCCCTCGCCAAGTTCGGCGACCGGTTCACCAAGCGGGTCCTCACGCCGCACGAGCGCGCCCACGTCCGCGGCCGGGCCGAGACGATGGCCGGCCGCTGGGCGGCCAAGGAGGCCGTCTCGAAGGTCCTCGGCCTGGGCGTCCGGGGCATCGGCTGGCGCGACATCGAGATCGAGCGGCTGCCCACCGGCCAGCCGTCGGTGCGCCTCCACGGCAGGGCGGCAGCCCGGGCGACCCAGCTCGGCATGGACCGGGTCGCGGTCTCCATCAGCCACGAATCGGACTACGCGGTCGCGGTCGCGTTCGGTGTCCGGACGACCGGCGGCGCGTACGTCTTCCCGCCTGACATCGAGGCCCGCCTCGACGACCGCGAGCAGCGCATCCTGGCCCGCATCCAGCGCCTGCGCGAGCTCGCCGAGGTGGATCCGGGTGCCTGACCGGGCGGTCGGGTTCGGCCGGTCCTCGAGTCCGAGTCCCGCGACGGCCGCGGATGCCTCGAGCGGCTCTGCGACGGTCGCCCCGGTGAGCGTCGTCGAGCTCGACGACGACCGCGCCGCGGCCCTGCTGCCCGACCGGCCGGCGCGCGGCCACAAGGGCTCGTTCGGCAAGCTCCTCGTGCTCGCCGGTTCGCTCGACTACGCCGGGGCGGCCCTCCTCGTCTGCCAGGCCGCCGCGCGGGCCGGGGCCGGGCTCGTGACGCTCGCGGTCCCCGAATCGCTCCAGCCGCTCTTCGCAGCCAAGGTCGTCGAGGCCACGACGATGGGCTTGCCCGAGGACGACGTCGAGGAGCTCGAACCGGAGGACGCGCTGACCCGGATCCTCGATCACGAGCACGACGCGATCGTCGTGGGCCCCGGACTCCGGCCCGGCCTCGCGACCCGGGCGTTCATCGAGGACCTCCTGGTGGCTGCGGAGGAGCCATCGGCGCCGCCGATCGTCCTCGACGCCGAGGCGCTGCGCGGCCTCGCCTCCACCGACAACTGGTGGGAGGGCGTGCGCCGGCCGGCGGTCCTCACGCCGCACGTCGGCGAGTTCCGGCGGCTGCGGGCGGGCAGCGGCCACGCCCCCGACGAGGACGGCGACCTCATCGACGACGACGCGGCCCGGGCCGCGGCCGCCAGCGCCGCCGCGATCGAATGGGGCCACGTCGTCGTGCTCAAGGGCGCCCGGACCGTCATCGCGTCGCCGACCGGCGAGACGGCCGTCGCGCCGTTCGAGAACCCGGCCCTGGCGACCGGCGGGACCGGCGACGTCCTGGCCGGGACGATCGGCTCGCTGCTGGCCCAGGGCCTGCGCCCCTTCGACGCCGCGTGCCTGGGCGTCATGCTCCACGGGTTCGCGGGAGAGGCCGTCCGCGAGCGGATCGGCGACGCCGGCCTCCTCGCCTCGGACCTGCCGATCGAGATCGCCCTCGCCCGGCGGCGCCTGGCCACGATGGCCGAGCGGAACCGCCGCGAGCGCCGCCTCGGCTTCGGCGTGCGCCACGAGATCGGGCCGGGGGCCTCCAGCTGAGCGAGCCGATCGAGGCGCGCCTCGTGGCGGCCGGCCTGCCGCCGCTGCCGCGGACTGCCTGGCTCCAGATCGACCTCGACCGGCTGACCGGCAACCTGGGGGCCATCCGCGGGTTGCTGCCCGGCTGGGTGGCCGTCGAGCCGGTCGTCAAGGCGGACGCATACGGCCACGGCGCGACCATGGTCGCCGCGTGGCTCGAGCGGGCCGGCGCATCAGGGCTGTGCGTGGCCACGCTCGACGAGGCGCTCGAGCTCCGGGCCGCCGGCGTCGGCCTGCCGATCCTCATCCTCTATCCGATCCCCCCGGACGGGGTCGCCGACGCGATCCGGGGCGGGTTCGCGATCACGGCCGCCGACACGACGCTCCTCGAGCGGACCTTGGCGGCCGTGACAGCCCTTGGAGCCGCGGGCCACGCCCCGGCGCCCCGGCTCGCCGTCCACGTCGAGATCGAGACCGGCCTGGGCAGGGCCGGCATCGCCCCGATCGACCTGCCGGCGGCCGTCGCGGCGATCCGGGCGACGCCGGGCACGGAGCTCGGCGGCGTCTGGTCGCACCTGGCCGCGCCCGACCATCCGGCCCGCTCGGCGCGCCAGGTGGCGGCCTTCGACGCGGCGATCGCAGCGACCTTCCTCGGGGCGCTGCCCGGCGGCCCCATCCGCCACCTCGCGGCGACCGGCGGCGTGCTGGCCGCGACCGTCCCGACGTACGACCGGGTCCGCCTCGGGCTGGGCCTGTACGGGATCGTCCCGGACGGCCTCGTCCCGGATGGGGCTCCGGCCGCGGCCGCCCCCCGGATGCGCCCGGTCATGTCCCTCCACGCCCGCCCGATCCGGGTCGCCGACCTGCCGGCCGGCCACGGGCTCAGCTACGGCCCGAGCTTCGAGACCAGCCGGCCCTCGCGGATCGCGACCCTGCCGGTCGGCTACGGCGACGGCTGGCCGCGCATCCTGTCGAACCGGGCGGCGGCCCTGGTACGCGGCCGGCGGGTCCCGCTCGTCGGGACGGTGGCCATGGACGCGGTCATCGCCGACGTCACGGACATCCCCGGGCCCCCGGTCTCGGTGGACGACGAATTCGTGCTCCTCGGCGAGCAGGCGGGGCCTCTCGGCGAGGCGGCGATCGAGGCCGCCGAGCTGGCGCACGAGCGCACCACGATCACCTGGGAGGTCGT
This sequence comes from uncultured Chloroflexia bacterium, assembly GCA_963849405.1. Classification (GTDB taxonomy): domain Bacteria; phylum Chloroflexota; class Limnocylindria; order Limnocylindrales; family CSP1-4; genus C-114. The sequence continues at coordinate 318,815 of CAWKHG010000002.1, read as the reverse complement.
GACCCAGATGGCTCGGCGATTGCCCCGGGTGTACCATGCCTCGGCCGTACCGGTGGGTGTGAGGACGCTCACGGAGGAGATCCGCCTATGGCCGCCCGAATAGAGCTCTGGAACGGGGACATCTGTGACCTGGAGGTCGATGCGATCGTCAACCCGACCAGCACGACCCTCTGGATGTCCACCGGGGTGGGTGGTGCCCTGAAGCGCCGCGGCGGGGACTCGATCGAGTTCGCGGCGGTCCGCCATGCGCCCGTCCCCATCGGTGACGCCATCGTCACCCCGGCCGGCGAGCTCGCGGCGCGCTTCATCATCCACGCCGTATCGATCGACGTCGCCCGGCGGACGAGCGGCCCCGCCATCGCCGCCGCCGTGCGCAGCGCGATGGACCGTGCCCGCGAGATCGAGGCGACGAGCATCGCGTTCCCGGCCCTGGGCACGGGCGTCGGCGGGTTCCCGCTCGCAGAGGCGGCGCTCATCACGGTCACCGGCGTCCGCCAGGCACTGCCAAGCGTGCCGAAGCTCGATCACGTCATCTTCGCGCTCCGTGGCGCCCAGACCTACAAGGCGTTCCAGGCGGCGATCGCGGCGACCGAGTCGGGCCGCGTGGCGAACGGCGTATGACCGGTCCGCTGACCTCCCCCGAGGAGCAGCGCGACGAGCTCGTGGAGCAGCTTGCTCGCGAGATCCAGCTGCGCGGGCTGACCACGCCGGCCGTCCACTTCCTGCAGGCCAGCCGGCCGTACCGCCCGCTCGGCGCGAACGCGATGCTTTTCTTCGACCCCGTGCTGCGCGGCTTCTTCGGCGGCGAGCTCGCGACGGCCAGTGAGATCCTGGCCGATGACGACGGGATCGAGCAGCTCATCGAGCGCCTCGAGGAGCTCGAGGGCGAGACCGGCTGGGACGCCTGAGCGCGAGCCGCGCTCGCGAGAAGCGCCGTCCGGCGCCGCGGCCCCGAGACCTTCCGGTGACCTCATCGCGGACCCCTGGCCCGTGACCGCGGGTAGCATACGAGGGTGAGCGAACCGAACGCCTTCTTCGCCGTCGACCACGGCGCCGCGACGACGTCCGCCGCCCTCGTCGGCCGCGCGTCCGGGCACTGGCGCCTGCTCGGCTCCCTCGCGCTGCCGGCCGGCATCCCCCTCGAGGCGATCCTCGATCGGCTCCTCGAACGGGTGCTCGCGGCCGATCCGGCGATCGGGCGGGAGATCGGCGCGTCCGATCTCGGCGCCGCCCCGAGCTGGCCACGGCTCGTCGCCCGCAGCGCGCCGCCCCCTCGGGCCGCCGTGCTGGCCGCGACCGACGCGACGCGCGACCGCCTCGCCCGTGCGGCCAACGCCGCCGGCTGGCGGACCTCGTCGGCGAGCGTGGAACGGGACGGACCGCTCGAGCTGCTCCGGCTCGCCCTGGACCCGGCCGTCCGGACGGTGCTCGCGGGGACCCTCGATCCGCCGGCCGGAGGAGAACGCAGCCGTCTCGCCCAGCTGAGCGCGCTGCTCGCCGCGATCGAGGAGCGGCGGCCCGAGATGACGCTCGTGCTCAGCGGCGGGCTGGCGACTGCGGCTGCCCTGCCGGAGACCGGCCACGACACGCCCGACGGCGGACCCTCGCCGACGCGCTGCTTTGCGCCGGGGCCCGGCTCGGACCTGCTCGACGATCCGCTCGTCGCCTTCCTCGACCGCCTGCGCGCCCGCCCCAACGATGCGCTCGGCGGCCTCGTGCGGGCCACGGCCACGCTGGCCGGGATCATCGGCCGCCGCGTCGAGACGGTCTCGATCGGGCTCGACACTGGCGCCCGCATCGCGGCCTGGCCGACGCCCCCGACCGACACCGACGAGCCGGCCGGCACGGCATGGCGGGCGGCGATCGCGCCGGACGCCGGCCTCGTGGCCGAGGGGCTCGACGAGGAGCTGGTCGGCGGCGTCCTCTCCTGGTCGACGGTGGCGATGGACCGGACGCGGCTGCGCGACCGGCTCGCGCGAGCTGCGCCGCTCCCCGTGGGGCGACGCCGACGGCGACGGGGCCGCGCTGCGCCTCGCCGCCGCACGGGCCGCGCTCGTCCGCCTCGTGGAGGCGACGCCGGCGCTCGACGACCTGCCCCCGCCGGACCTGATCGTGGCGACGGGCGGGGCGTTCGCGGTCGCCCCGGGCCCGGCGGTCGCGCTGGCCCTCGCCGACACGCTGCGCCGGCCCGCCGCGTGCCAGCTCGCGCTCGATCATGCCCGCCTCCTCGCCCCGCTCGGGATCGTCCCCGAGGAGTCCCAGCGCCAGCGGCTCATGGAGGACCTCGCGGACGACATGCTCGCCCCGCTCGGCAGCGTCATCTCTCCCCAGGGCATGCGTGCCGGGCGCAGTGCCGGACGGCTCACGATCCGGGCCGGAGCGGGCCTCTCGGAGCTCGACCTCGTGCCCGGGGCGCTCCAGCTCGTGGACCTGCCGCCCGGCCAGGTCGCGACGGCGGAGTTCGCCTTCGCGGAAGCGGTCGTGCTCGGGACGCGCGGCCGGCGGTTCGCGGTCGAAGTCGGCGGTGGGCTCGGCGGGCTGCTCATCGACCTGCGCGACGTGCCGCTGCGCCTGCCGGACCGGCCGGAGCACCGCCGGGAGCTGCTCGTCGCCTGGCAGGACGCGCTGTGGACCGGGGGCATCGGATGATCGACCAGCAGCCGGTGGGCACCCAGCGCCGGTCCCTCTCGATCGCCGAGCTCGCACCGGGCCTGGCCCTCGTCGGATCGCGCCGGCTGACCCTTCGCGATCCCCTCGTCCGCTTCCCGCTGTCGGTCGGCGACCGGCCGCTCGTCCGGGCGGGCGACACCGTGACGGCTGGCTCGCCACTCGCCGAGCGGATGGCCGAGACGAACCTCGTCGATGTCGGGTCGCGTGGCCGCCCGGCCGATCCGGCCGATGGGGCCGCGGCAGGGGACCGCGCGGCCGAATGGGCGTGGCGCTCGGGTGGCTGGATCACGGGCGATGACGCCCACGGCGGCGAGCTCGTCGAGCCAGGCCGACGGGCGCTGGCGGATGGCGGTCGGCACTCCCGTGGACGCGCTCGAGGCGCCGGCCGACGGCGTCGTCCGCGACGTGCGACCGGGGATCGGGCTGACGCTCCACGTCCCGGGCCTGGCGCTCCTCGGCGTCCAGGCGCTCGGCGGGCCGGCCCGCGGCCGCCTCGAGATCGCCGCGGCGGGGGACGGCGACTCGCGCCCGGGGGCGATCGACGTCGGCCGGGCCGGCACGATCCTCGTCTTCGATGCCCGGGTGGACGCCGAGACGCTGAGCCGGGCGCGGGCGATGGGCGTGCGCGGCATCGTCGTCGCGGCGCTCTCCGACAAGGATGGCCGCGACTTCGCGGCGTCCGAGGCGCGCCATCGGGCGAGCCTCCACCGGGCCGCCCCGTTCGCCGTCCTCGTCCTCGACGGCCACCTCCGCCGGCCGATCGCCGAGCCCGCCCTGGACCTGCTGCGCGCCCACGCCGGCCGCGAGGTCGGCATCGCGGCCGACCCGCCCAGCCTGCTCTTCGGTCCCGATCCGGCCGCATCTGCCCGAGCTCGACCCGGTCCACGTCCGGATCGTCCACGGGCCGTGGGCCGGCCGGGAGGGCCGCTGGGAAGGTCTCGCCGGGCTGCGCCGGTTCCGGGCCGGGACCCACCTGGAAGCCGGCCGGGTCCGCTTCGACGATGGGACGGCCGCGGTCGTCCCGCTGGCCGATCTCGAGCGGTTCGCCTGAGCCCCTCGATGGCGCGATCCCCCCTCTCGCCCGGTGTCCCGGCCGAGGCCGCCCCGCGGGCCGCGGTGGCGACCCGCGAGCTCACGGTCGACGACGCCGAGGCGATGCGCGCCCTGGGCGCCGCGATGGCCGGCGTGGCCCGCCCCGGCGACGTCCTCTGCCTGTTCGGCGACCTGGGCGCCGGCAAGACCCAGCTGGCCAAGGGCTTCGGTGCGGGGCTGGGCGTCGACCAGACGGTCAACTCACCGAGCTTCGTGCTCATGGCCGAATACCGTGGCCGGCTGCCCCTGTTCCACATCGACCTCTACCGGCTGGCGGGCGGGGGCGCCGCGATCTCCGACGGCCTGCTCGACGAGCGCCAGGCGGACGGCGTCACGCTCATCGAATGGGCGGACCGGCTCGGCGAAGCCCTGCCGGCGTCGCGGCTGGACGTCCGGATCGACGGGACGGGCGACGGGCTCCGGATCGTGCGTATCGCACCGAGCGACGCCGCGCATGCCCGATACCTCGAGGCGATCCCCTGACCGGCCCCGGCCGGCACGACGGTCGTCTGCCGGCGATCCTGGCCATCGACACGGCGACGTCCCGCGTCGTCGTGGCCATCGGCCGTCCGGACGGGACGCCGGTCGGGATGACGACGTGGCTGGCCGGCCATCGCCACGGCGAGACGCTGCTCCCGACGCTGGGCCGCGTGCTCGGCGAGAACAACGTCCGCAAGTCCCGGCTCAAGGCGGTCGTGGTCGGGACGGGGCCGGGCACGTTCACCGGCTTGCGCGTCGGAGTGGCGACCGCCAAGGGGCTGGCCCACGGGCTGGGGATCCCGATCGTGGGCGTCGCGACGAGCGCCGCCCTCCTCGACGCGGCGGCGATCGCCCTGGGAGAGTCGGACGGCGCACCAACGCACGCCGCGCTCGCCCTCCTCATGCCGGCCGGGCCACAGGACCGGGTGCTCGTCAGTGGCGGCCGCCCGGTCCGCCTCGTCGCCGGCGAGGAGCCCGATCTGCCGCCGGGGACCGTCCTCGTCGCGGTCGACCTGGACGGCCGGGCACCCGAGGAGGCGTGCGCGCTCGGCGCGCGGGCGCTGGAGGGTCTCGGCCCGGCCCTGCTTCGCCTCGGCGCCCGGCGGCTCGCCGAAGACGACACGGACGACCTCGCCGGCCTCGTGCCGGAGTACGTGACGCTGCCAAGGGGCATCGAGCGTGAATCAGGAGCGGTGACGTGGTCGCACGACCCCCGGTGAGGCTCGAGATCGAGCCGATGGGGCTGCCCGACCTCGACGCCGTCCGCGAGATCGAGCGGCGCAGCTTCTCGACGCCGTGGCCGGCCCACGCCTATCCCGCCGAGATCGAGACGAACCGGCTGGCCCATTACCGGGTCGCCCGCCTCGACGGCCGGATCGTGGCGTTCGCCGGCATCTGGCTCATGCTCGACGAGGCCCACGTGACCACGTTCGCGGTGGATCCTGAGTTCCGGCGCCGGTCGATCGGCGAACGACTCCTCCTCGCGATGCTCGACGTCGCGATCGCGAAGGGTGCGCGCGAGGCGACGCTCGAGGTGCGCCTCTCGAACGTCGCCGCCCGCCGGCTGTACGAGAAGTACGGCTTCCGGCCGGTCGGGCTGCGGCCGCGCTACTACAGCGACGACAACGAGGACGCTCTCATCATGACCACGGAGCCGCTGGGCGAGCCCGCGATGGTGGAGCGCCTGGCCAGGCTGCGCACGAGCCTCGAGGACGAGTCCGGGATGGAGGCGATCGCCGGGGCAAGTGCCGCGGGCGAGGATGGGCCTGGTCCCGGGCCCGAGGACCCGACACGGTGAGCGGCCCGCTCCTGCTGGCCATCGAGAGCAGTTGCGACGAGACCGGCATCGCGGTCGTGGAGGGCGGGCGGCGGATCCACTCCGACGTGGTCGCGACCCAGGTCGCCCTGCACGCGGCCACCGGCGGGATCGTGCCCGAGGTCGCGGCCCGGGCCCACCTGCGCTGGGTCGTGCCGGTCCTGGATCGTGCGATGACGGACGCCGGCGCCGCCTGGGCCGACCTCGACGCGATCGCGGTGACCCACGGGCCGGGCCTGGCCGGCTCGCTCCTCGTCGGGATCAACTTCGCGAAGGCGCTCGCGTGGGTCCACGACCTGCCCATCATCGGGGTCAACCACCTGGAGGGCCACGTGTACGCCGCCTGGCTCGCCGACAAGGGGACCGAGCCGCTCGAACCCACGTTCCCGCTCGTCGCCCTCGTCGTGAGCGGCGGCCACACGTTCCTCGTCTCGATGACCGACCACCTCACCTACACCCTCCTCGGGACGACGGTCGACGACGCGGCGGGCGAGGCGTTCGACAAGGTGGGCCGCCTGCTCGGGCTGGGCTACCCCGGGGGACCGGCGATCCAGAAGGCCGCGGCCGGCGCGACCCGGCGGGACGTGCTGTTCCCGCGGGCCTGGCTGGGCGACTCGTACGACTTCAGCTTCAGCGGCCTCAAGACCGCCGCCCGGCGGATCGTGGACGCAGCACGGGCCGAGGAGGGGCTGCCGGCCGACGACCCCGAGGCGCACCTCAGCGACGCCACGGTCGCCGAGCTCGCCTACGGGTTCCAGGAGTCGGTCGTCGACGTGCTCGTGACGAAGACGATGCGGGCCGCCGAGGCGACCGGGGCCAGGTCCATCGTGCTGGGCGGCGGCGTGGCCGCGAACAGCGTCCTCCGGGCGCGCCTGGCCGCGGAAGCCGAGCGTTGCAACCTGCCCCTGATCGTGCCGCGACCGGGGCTGTGCACGGACAACGGGGCGATGATCGGGGCCGCCGGGGCACGCCGGTTCCTGGCGGGGGAGCGCTCGGGCCTCGACCTCGACGCGCGGCCCTCCCTGCCGCTCGCGCGCCGATGAGTGGCCCCAGGACCGGAACGCTCGGCACGCGAGCCCCGACGCCGCCGCGCCTGGACGCCGACGCCGTGCGGCGCACGCTCAAGGAAGCCGGCCTCCAGGCACGCCACTCGCTCTCCCAGAACTTCCTGGCCGACGTCGACGTCCTCGACGCGATCCTGGCCGAGGCCGCGCCCACCCCCGGCCGCCGGGTGCTCGAGATCGGGCCTGGGCCTGGGGATCCTCACCGGCGGCCTGCTCGACGCCGGCGCGGCGGTCACCGCGATCGAGCTCGACCGGGCCCTCGCGGCGCGCCTGCGCTCGGCGTTCGCCGAGCCGATCGCCCTCGCCGAGGCGGACGGTGGCGCGCCGGGCGGGCTCGACCTCATCGAGGGCGATGCGCTCGACCAGGAGCTCACGACGCTGCTCCCGGAGCCCTACGACGTGGTCGCCAACCTGCCGTACCACGTGACGAGCCCGATCCTCCACCGCCTGCTCGAGGCGCCGCCCCGGCCGGCCCGGGCCGTGCTCATGGTCCAGCGCGAGGTCGCCGAGCGGATCGCCGCTCCGCCGGGCGCGATGAGCTACCTCTCGGTGTTCGTCCAGGCCCACGCCGCCGTGCGCATCGCGTTCCGCGTCCCGCCGGCGGCGTTCGAGCCCGAGCCGGCCGTCGAATCCGCCGTGATCGTCGTGGAGCCCTTCGCCAAGGGGCCGCTGACGACGCTGTCCGACGAGGAGCGGGACGACCTCTGGCGGCTCGTCCAGGCGTCGTTCCGCGAGCGACGCAAGATGATCCACAACGTGCTCGACCCGCCAGCTGCCGATCCCGCCGGACCGGGTCGATGCCATGCTCGCGGCGACGGGCATCGCCCCGACCCGCCGGCCGCAGACCCTCGCCGTAGGGGAGTGGCTGGCCCTCGCCGCGGCGCTCGGCCCGATCGGGCCCGACCGGCGCGGCCGCCGCCATCCGCATGGCGACGAGCGAGCCCGACGATGGCGGACGCGGCGAACCGTGATCGGCCAGCCGGGATCGCTCGACGCCGCCCGCCGGCTCACCCCCGTCGTCCGGCTCGCCCCGGCGAAGCTCAACCTGACCCTGGCGGTCGTCGGGAACCGCCGTGACGGCTTCCACGAGCTCCATTCGGTCATGGTCCCCCTGGACCTCGCCGACGTCCTGACGCTCGCCCGCGCCCCGGCCGGGACCGACACGCTCCACGCCGAGGGCCACGATCCCGGCCCGCCGGCCGACAACCTCGTGCTCCGGGCCATCGCCGAGGCGCGCCGGGCGGTCGGCGCCGGATGGGTGGACCTGGGCGGCCCGGCAGGCCCGTCGGCCGGTCCGGCTCCGGCGCTCGCCGTGCGGCTCGACAAGCGGATCCCGGTCGCCGCCGGGCTCGCCGGGGGCAGCAGCGACGCTGCCGCGGCGCTCGACGCCGCCCTCGAGGCGTGGGGCGCGGAGCTGGACCCTCGGGCCCGGCTCGACATCGCCGGCCGCCTCGGCTCGGACGTCCCGTTCTTCCTCGTCGGCGGCCCGGCCCTCGTGGAGGGGCGCGGCGAACGGTGCACGCCGCTCGCCCCGCTCCGCGGCACGCCGCCGGGCGTGCTCCTGGTCACGCCATCGGTGGCCGTGCCGACAGCCGCGGTGTACGCGGCCTTCGACGGCGGCGCGCGCTCGGGCGACCCGGGCGCGGTCCGGATGTCGTCGACCCACCTGGCCTCGGAGCTCGCGGCCGGCCTGACCTCGGCTCGGCTCGTCGAGCGGGCCGGCGTCCTCGCGGTCGCCAACGACCTCTTCGCGGCCACGGCGAGCCTCGTCCCGGAGCTGCTCCCGTTCCGGCGCGGGCTCGCGCGCCTGCTCGGCCGCCCGATCGGCCAGTCCGGCTCCGGGCCGACGGCCTGGGCGCTCTATCCTTCGCTCGAGGAAGCAACAGCGGCCGCCGAGGTCGTGCACGGGGCCCTCAGGGACGACACGATCGCGATCCCCGGAGGGGTCCCATCCATCATCGCCACGACGCTCGCCAGCACGAAGGAGGGTTCATGAGCACGATCCGCGACGCCATCCAGACGGACGGTGCGCCGGCGGCCATCGGGCCGTACAGCCAGGGCATCTTCACGGACGATCTCGTCTTCTGTTCCGGCCAGGTCGGCCTCGATCCGGCGACGGGCGAGCTGGTCGAAGGCGGCGTGGAGGCGCAGGCGGAGCGCGCGCTCAAGAACCTCACGGCCGTGCTCGACGCCGGCGGCTGCACCTGGGCGGACGTCGTGAAGACGACGATCTTCCTTGCCGACATCGGCGACTTCGCCACGGTCAACGCGGTGTACGGCAAGCGGATGCCCGATCCGCCCCCGGCGCGCTCGACGTTCGCGGTGGCGGCCCTGCCGAAGGGCGCCCGGATCGAGATCGAAGCGACGGCGATCCGACGCCGATGACGAGCTCGACGCCGGCTCGACTCACGCCCGCCGAGCGGGCCGCCCTCGTCGACCTGTACCGCGAAGGGCACCACGTCGTGGTCGAGGCACTGGCCGGCACGACCGCCGAGGACCTCGACGCGCCGCCGCCGGCCCCGGACGAGTGGACGGCCCGGATGGTCGTCCACCACCTCGCGGACAGCGAGATGATGTCGGCGATGCGGTTGCGCCGGCTCATCGCCGAGGACGACCCGGTCATCCAGGGCTACGACGAGCCGCTGTTCGCCCGCCAGCTGTTCTACGACGCCCGCCCGATCGAGCCATCCCTCGCGGCACTCGGGGCGGCCCGGACGACGACCCTCCAGATCCTCGATCGGCTGACCGAGGACCAGTGGGCGCGTTCGGGCACGCACACGGAGTCGGGCCGCTACGGGGTCGAGGACTGGCTACGCATCTACGCGGCCCACGCCCACGAGCACGCCGAGCAGATCGGCCGAGCCCTCGCGAACACCCGGAGAGGGCCGGCCTCCTGACCCAGCTGGACGAGATCGTCGGGCTGGTCCGGCGCGTCCTCGGCGACGACGCCATCGGCGCCTACCTGCACGGGTCGGCCGTGTTGGGCGAGATGCGCCCGCGCAGCGATGTCGATGTGCTCGTCGTTGCACGGCGGCGGACGACCCCGGACGAGCGGCGGATGCTCGTCGAGGGGCTGATGGCCATCTCGGGCGGTGGCCTGGCCTGGGGCAAGCCGCGCCCGATCGAGCTGACGATCGTCGTCCAGGCCGACATCCGCCCATGGCTGTACCCGCCGCGCTCCGAGTTCCAGTACGGGGAGTGGCTGCGGGCCGACTACGAGCGCGGCCTGATCCCGGCCCCGTCCGACGCGAGCCCGGATCTCGCACCGATCATCACGATGGTGCTGCACGGGAACCGGCCGGTCTTCGGGCCGCCTCCGTCGGACCTGCTCGATCCCGTGCCCCGGGACGACCTCGTCCGGGCGATCGTCGCCGGCATCCCGAGCCTCCTCGAGGACCTGGATTCCGACACGGCCAACGTCGTCCTCACGTTCGTCCGGATCTGGGCCACGGTCGCGACAGGCACGATCTGGTCGAAGGATGGAGCGGCCGACTGGGCGCTCGCCCAGTTGCCCGAGGAGCACCGCTCCGTGCTCGTTCGCGCGCGGGCGATCTACACCGGCGAGGAGGACCCGAACGAGCGCTGGGACGATCTCCGAGCGGCCATCCGGCCCCACGTCGATGCCGTGCTGGCCGAGATCGAGAACGTGCGCGCGGACAGGGCGCCCGAGCGAAGGCGCCATGGTGGCCCGGCGCACCACGGTTGACACCCCGGAGCAGCCCCTCATACGCTTCACGACCCAACGATGACCACAGAACCCCCCTCGCCGGTCCGACCGCTCACCGCGCCGGCGCGAGCCCCGAGGTGACCGACTCACCGGTGTCCGGCGAACGGGCCGTCGCGATCGTCCTCGCGGCCGGCCTCGGCACACGGATGCGTTCGCGCGTGCCCAAGCTCCTCCACCCGCTCCTCGGCCGGCCGATGCTCGCCTACGTGCTGGACGTCGCGGTCGCGACCACCGGGCGGCGCCCGATCGTGGTCACCTCACCGGCGACCGCTTCGACGAGAGACGTGTTCGCCGACGTCGCCGACTTCGCGCTCCAGGACGCGCCGATCGGCACCGGTGACGCGGTGCGGGCCGGGCTGACGGCCGTGCCGGCAGATGCCGAGGTCGTCCTCGTGCTCAACGGCGACGTGCCCCGGATGCACCCCGAGCTGCCCGGGACGCTGCTCGCGGAGCGACGGGCCGCCAACGCGGCCGTGGCGATCACGAGCGTCGAGACCGACGACCCGGGCTCCCTCGGGCGCGTCGTCCGGGACATCGAGGGCGAGGTCAGCGGCATCGTCGAGGCCAAGGACGCGACCGACGAGGAGCTCGAGATCGCCGAGATCAACGCCGGCATCTACGCCTTCGACGCCGCCTGGCTGCGCCGGCGCATCGGCGACCTCCGCCCGTCGCCACGGACCGGCGAGCTGTATCTCACCGATCTCGTCCGCTTCGCCAACGAGGACGGCGCCGGAGCCACCGCGGTCGTCGTGGAGGACGACGGGCGGCTCCTCGGCATCAACGACCGGCTCCAGCTCGCGGAGGCCGAGGGCGACCTGCGGGCCGAGATCAACGAGCGCCACCTGCTCGCCGGCGTGACCATGCAGGATCCCTCGACCGCCTACATCGAGCCCTCGGTCGAGCTGGCCCAGGACGTCACCCTCGAGGCCAACGTCCGCCTGCGCGGCGCGACGAAGGTGGGGGAGGGCACGACGATCGGGGCCGGCTCGGAGATCGTCGACACGGTCATCGGCCGGGACTGCCGGATCATGTCCAGCGTCATCGAGTCGTCGACCGTCGAGGACGAGGTCCACATCGGCCCGTTCGCCCACGTCCGGCCGGGCAGCTCGATCGGCAGCCGGGTCAAGCTCGGCAACTACGCCGAGATCAAGAACACGCGCCTCGGCGAGGGCGTCCAGCAGCACCACATGAGCTACCTCGGAGACGCCGACGTGGGCGCCCGGAGCAACGTGGGCGCCGGCACGATCACCGCCAACTACGACGGGACCCGCAAGCACCGGACGAAGATCGGGGAGCGGGTCTTCCTGGGCGTCGATTCGATGCTCGTCGCGCCGCTCGAGATCGGGGACGGGGCGAAGACCGGCGCCGGCGCCGTGGTGACCCGCGACGTGCCGGCCGGCAAGCTCGCGGTGGGCGTGCCTGCCCGGATCCGCGAGCCGCGGGTCCCGGCGCCCGAACCGGATGGTCCGGAGCGATGACCCTGCCGATACCCGAGCTGCTCGTGATCGCCCTCCTGACGGTCCTGGAGGGGTTCTTCGTCGCGGCCGAGATCGCCCTCGTGTCGGTCCGGCGCAGCCGGGTCGAGCAGCTCGTGGACGAGGGCGTCCGCAACGCCAGACGCGTCCGCCGCCTGCTCGAGGACCCCGGCCGGTTCCTGGCCGTCAGCCAGCTCGGCCTGACGTTCCTCGGCTTCTTTGCATCGGCATTCGCGGCGGTGAATCTCACCAACCAGCTGACCGTGCTCCTGCGCCAGGCCGACGCGCTCCGGGATGCGGCCGAGCCGATCGCCCTCGTCGTCGTGACGGCTCTCCTGGCCCTGTTCACGATCGTCTTCGGCGAGCTTGTCCCGAAGACGCTGGCTCTCGCCCACCCGGAGCGGTTCGCGCTCACGGTGGCGCCGCCCATCGACTTCATCGCGCGCATCCTCGGGCCTCTCGTGGCCTTCCTGACGGGCACGACCCGCCGCATCGCCCGCCTGTTCGGGGCGGAGGTCACGCCCGAGCAGCGGATCAGCGCCGAGGAGCTGATGCTCATCGTCGAGCGCGGCGGCGAGCAGGGCGTCCTCGAGGCCGAGGAGGAGCAGATGATCCACGCGGTCATCGAGCTCGGCGAGGGCCGCGTCCACGAGGTGATGGTCCCGCGCATCGCGATCGTCGGGCTGGCCGTCGACGCGACGTTCGAGGACGCCATCGACACGGTCGTCGCCGAGGGCCACTCGCGCGTTCCGGTGTACGACGGCAGCATCGACACCGTCGTCGGCATCCTCTACGCCAAGGACCTGCTGCCGTTCCTCAAGGATCCGACCGGTCCGCGGCCGGCCCTGCGGACGCTCCTGCGGCCCCCGGTGTTCGTGCCCGAGAGCATGTCCATCGACGACCTGCTCCACGAGCTCCAGCGGCGCAAGGTGCACATCGCGATCGTGCTCGACGAATACGGCGGCACAGCCGGCCTGGTGACGATCGAGGACCTCATCGAGGAGATCGTCGGCGAGATCCAGGACGAGTACGACGTCGAGGAGGACATGATCGTCAGGCTCGACGACGACCGGGCGCGGATCGACGGCCGCGCCTCGGTCGACGACCTCGCCGAGGTGTGGAGCGACCTCGACCTCAGCTCACTGCTCGAGGATCGCGACGAGTACGACACGATCGGGGGACTCGTCTTCCACCGTCTCGGCGTCGTCCCGACTCCGGGCGCCGCGGTGCAGCTCGACGGGATCACCCTCACCGTGGAGTCGACCGACGGCCGGCGGGTCCGCAAGGTCCTGGCCGTCCGTGAGCCGCGCGCGGGCGACGACTCCCGCGACGACGAGGAGGATCGCTGACGCTCGCCACTCCGGTGCGCCTGAGCTGGGCCTGCCGGCGAAGGCGCCGGGGTGGCCCGGCGCACCGGAGTGACGTTGGCCGACGGACGTCAGCCGTTTGGAGATATCGGAGCCTGATCACGATCTCGGTGCCATCCACGTCGCCGGTGGGTTCGAAGCCGAACCGTTCATAGAACGGCCACGGCTCGCCGTCGCCGGGCTGGTAGCTGGTGAGCAGCTCCGTGGCGCCTTCCCCACGGACGATCTCGACGATCCGCTCCAATGCGGCCCGCCCGTAGCCCCGGCGCTGGAAACGCTCGTCGATGAGCAACCGCCACAGGAACCACGGCCCGATGATCCCGGGTGAGGGCGTCACGTCCCAGCTCAGCATGACGAAGCCGACCGGCTCGTCGCCGACGTAGATAGCCCGGTACCACGGGTTGCCCTCGGGTGTGGCCGCCGCCTCGTCGATCGACTCGGCGACCGAGGCGACGAAGCGCTCCTGGCCCGGGCGCACGCGCAGCGCTACGACCGCGTCCCGGTTCGCGTCGTCGATCTCTCGGAGATGGACCTTTGCGGCCGTGATCGCCACTCCCGTGCGCCGCGGTCACCCCGGCGCCTTCGCCCGCAGGGCTTGCCCGTCCTTCAGCGACCCCTGCTAGGCGCTGATGACGCGGACGATGATCGACTCGAGGGCCTCGCGCGCCTCGGGCTGGACCACTCCGGCCGCGTCGAGCTCGGCGATCGCCTCGTCCCGGTAGCGGTGGGCCTGGTCGCGGGTGTAGTCGCGGGCGCCGGTCCGCTCCAGGATCGCCCGCGCCTCTGCCACTTCGGCAAGGCTCGGCGTCGTCGTCGAGTAGAGCGTCGTCAGGCGGGCCCGGTCCTCGGGCGAGCCGTGCTCGATGGCGTACAGGACCGGGAGCGTCTTCTTGTGGCGCGCGAGGTCGGACGCCTCCTTACCGGTCGCCTGTTCGGCGCCCCAGATTCCAAGCAGGTCGTCGTTGAGCTGGAACGCCAGGCCCAGGGCCCAGCCGAAGGCGCGATAGCGGGCGATGACCTCCTCGTCGTCCGTGGCCAGGAGCGCCCCGGCCTCGATCGAGGCGGCGATGAGCGCGGCCGTCTTGCGGCCGATCATGTCGAAGTACAGCTCGACCGACATCGCGGTGTCGTGCTCGGACGTCCAGATGTCGATGTACTGGCCCTCGCACAGGGCGAGGCAGGTCAGGTCGTACAGGCGCATGAGCCGCAGGACCTTCGTATCCGAGAACCCCAGGTCGGTCAGCCGATGCAGCGCGATCCTGCTGAGCGTGAACAGCGTGTCGCCCGTGTTGATCGCCTGGGGCACACCGTGGAGCGACCACAGCGTGGGCCGGTGGCGGCGTTCCGTATCGCCGTCCTCGATGTCGTCGTGGACCAGGCTGAAGTTGTGGCCGAGCTCGACGGCCGCGGCGCCCGGCAGGGCTGGCTCGTACTCACCGGTGATGCTCGCGTAGGCCAGCAGGCCGAGCAGCGGGCGCATCCGCTTGCCGGCCGGGGCGTCGGGGCCGTCCAGCCCCAGGTGGTAGCGGACCTGCTCGTAGAGGCCACGCGTCGGGTCGTCCCGATCGGCGACGAGGCGCAGGATCTCGCCTTCGGTGGCCGCGACGAGCTCCGCGATGTCGAGCGAGGTCGGTGTGGCGGTCATCTGGCCCAGTGTATCCGCTCCGAAACAAACTTGCGCGACCATGGTAGCGGATTGCCCGCACGACCGCGTTCGGCCGAACCGCAACCGCCCTGTAACGACCGGGGCGACTGCGTTGACCCGGGCATCGAGCTGGGCTCGGTACGGTCAGGCTGCATCACCTCGCGACACGCGGACGAGGAGGTTCCCATGGCCACCCTGAGCGAGAAGAAGCGCGATTCGCTCCCGAAGTCCAAGTTCGGGCTGCCGGACGAGCGCAAGTACCCGATGCCCGACGAATCGCACGCCGCCAATGCCAAGGCGCGCGCGGCCCAGCAGGTCAAGAAGGGCACGATCACCAAGGCCGAGAAGCAGAAGATCGACCGCAAGGCCGACCGCATCCTCGACGACTGACCGCCCACTCCGAAGGAGCACACAGTGAACCGACTCGAGCACTCGATCGACCTCGCCGTCCCGGTCCGGGTCGCCTACGACCAGTGGACCCAGTTCGAGGATTTCCCCCGGTTCATGGAGGGCGTGGAGCGCGTCGTCCAACTGACCGACAAGACGCTGGCCTGGACCGCCGAGATCGCCGGTCAGCGCCGGGATTGGACGGCCGAGATCGTCGACCAGACACCGGACACCCGCGTCGCCTGGCGCTCGACGAGTGGGGAGCGCAACGACGGCGCCGTGCTCTTCGAGTCGCTGCCGGACGGCGGGACGCGCATCGTCGTGCGCATGGAGGTCCAGCCCGAGGGACCGGTGGAGACGCTGGGTACCGTGCTCGGCTTCCTCGATCGGCGCATCCAGGGCGACCTGGAGCGGTTCAAGGAGTTGATCGAGAAGCGCGGCACGCCGACGGGCGCCTGGCGTGGCGAGATCCACGGCGACGAGGTGGAGGTCCCCCAGCGGTGACCGGCTCCCGGAGCGCGCCGGCGACAGGCGATCCGGCGGGCTCCCAGCAGGTCGACGTGGAGATCCGCGGCTCGATCGTGGTCGTGTCCGCCGAGGACG
Organism: uncultured Chloroflexia bacterium; assembly: GCA_963849405.1. Taxonomy (GTDB): domain Bacteria; phylum Chloroflexota; class Limnocylindria; order Limnocylindrales; family CSP1-4; genus C-114. The sequence goes on along the minus strand of CAWKHG010000002.1, from coordinate 302,990 downwards.
ACCGGTTCCGGGCGGCTCTGGACCGCGCGGCCGAGTTGGCACGCGCGGAGAAGCGGCCGCTGATCCTGTACGACTGGGACGCCGCCAGCCTGCTCGCCGCCCCCGTCCCGACGTTCTGGTCCGGCGACGGTCCCGGCGAGCGGCCAGACGGGCCCATGGACCCCGATGAGCTGGACAAGGCCGGACGGGCCAGGATCGCCAGCCAGGTCCGCGAGTACCGCGCGCACGGCGTCGCGGCGGCCGGCTGGCTGCCGGCGGAGCCGGGTCCGGGGGCGCTGGCGAGCTTCGCGATGGAGCACGGCGCGTCGGCGCTCGTGATCCCCGATGACCTGCCCGGCGCCGACAAGCTCCTGCCCGAGGACGAGGACGGCGGCGAACGGCCCGATCCGACCTCACCCCGATCGGCCATCCGGATCGTCCGGGCCGAGGCGACCAGCCCGGCCTGACCGATATCGCGCTGCAACGTGGCGGGTGGGGGGTCGTGAGTGGCCGCAAGACCTGGACCCTATCTTCCGCGCATGAGGACACCACGCGCCGCAGGTCCCGGAGCAGATGAGGCCACAGTCGGCCCCGATGGCGGGCGCGTCGCGGACGAGGACATCCGCAGGCTATACCGGCGTCTCACGTCGGCCGGCTTCGGCGCCGCTGGTGCCGGCAACCTGAGTGGCTTCGTCGTCGGTCTCAAGCCCGTTGACGCCGGCTGGACGGTCCGCGAGATCAAGGGCCTGTTGTTCCTGCGCGAGCTCGTGCGCCAGGAGCGGATCATCCACTAGGGCGGTCGGCCGGGAGCGGCGGCATGGCCGCCTCGCCGCCTCGTGCTACCGTCGCGAGGTGCCCGAGCGCCGCATCTATGTCACCGACGCGATCGTCCTGTCGCGCTTCGATTTCGGGGAAGCCGACCGGATCCTGACCCTCATCACGCCGGAGTACGGCAAGCTCAAGGCGATCGCCAAGGGCGTCCGGCGCCAGAAGAGCCGGATCGGCGGCAGCCTGGAGCCGTTCGCCGAGCTCCGCGTCCCGCTGGCCCGCGGGCGGACGTTCGACGTGGTCACCCAGGTGACCGTGGGTCACGCCTGGCTGCGCCTGCGCGACACCCTCGAATCGGCGGCGACGGCCTGGTACCTCGCCGAGCTGGCCGACCGGAGCCTCGGAGGAGCGCCACGCGGCCGAGCCGCTCTACGCGCTGCTCCATCGGGCGTACGAGCTCCTCGATGCGGGCATGGCGCCCGGGCCGGGTCGCCCGCTGGTACGAGATGCACCTGGCGGAGGAGCTGGGCGTGCGCCCCGAGCTCGAGCGCTGCGTCGAGTGCGACCGGATGCTGGAGCCGTCCGACACGTTCCGCTGGGTCCCGCCGCTCGGCGGCGTCCTGTGCGAGCGGCACCCGGGACCGCCCGCCGCCCGGGCCGCCCTCGTCGCTGGAGGCGCTCAAGCTCCTCCAGGCGTACCAGCGGATGGACGCCGAGGCGCTGGCCGGACCTGCGCCTGGCGCCGGCCGTGGAGCGCGAGGTGGAGAGCGCGATGCGCGAGTTCATCGCCGATGCCCTGGAGCGCGAGGCGCGCTCGCTCGCCTTCCTCGACGAGGTGCGGGTCGCGCCCGTCGCCGCTGAGGCGGCTGAACGGCGCGACCGGCGGACCGGTCTGCTAGCATCGGGCCACCCACGACCCATCCCGCGACCGACCCTGCCACGGCCGGCCGCCGAACGGAGACCTCCCACCCGTGACCGAACAGCTCGACCCGAACGCCGTCGCGCCCGCCGTCGCCGAGCCTCGACACGATCGTGTCGCTCTCCAAGCGCCGCGGCTTCGTCTTCCCGAGCAGCGAGATCTACGGCGGCATCAACGCCGTCTGGGACTACGGGCCGCTCGGCGTCGAGCTCAAGAACAACGTCAAGCGCGCGTGGTGGCGGGCGATGGTCCAGGAGCGCGACGACATCGTGGGCCTCGACGCCGGGATCCTCATGCATCCCCAGGTCTGGGTGACGTCGGGCCACGTCGGCGGTTCAGCGACCCGCTGGTCGAGTGCGCGACCTGCCATCGCCGCTTCCGCCTCGACGAGCTGCCCGGGCGCGGAGGACCTCTGCCGACGGACCTGATGGACCCCGCGTCGTCGCGCGGCTCGGCCTCAGCTGCCCGGTCGACGGCGGCCCGCTGTCGGCGCCGCGCCGGTTCAACCTCATGTTCCAGACGTGGATGGGCCCGGTCCAGGACGACGCCGCGATCGTCTACCTGCGGCCCGAGACGGCCCAGGGCTCGTACGTGAACTTCAAGAACGTCCGCAGAGCTCGCGCAAGAAGATCCCGTTCGGGATCGCCCAGATCGGCAAGTGCGTTCCGCAACGAGATCAGCCCGGGCAACTTCGTGTTCCGGATGCGCGAGTTCGAGCAGATGGAGATGCAGTACTTCGTCCAGCCCGACGCGGCGGCGCACGATCTTCGAGGAATGGCTGCCGCGGCGCTGGGACTGGTACACGAGCTACGGCGTCACGCCGGCGCGGCTGCGCTTCCGCGAGCACGGCCCGGACGAGCTGGCGCACTACGCCAAGAAGGCGGTCGACATCGAGTACCGCTTCCCGTTCGGCTGGAAGGAGCTCGAGGGCATCCACAACCGGGGCGACTTCGACCTGTCGCGCCACGCCGAGGCGTCGGGCGAGAACCTCGAGTACTTCGACCCGGCGACCGAGGAGAAGTACATGCCGTGGATCGTCGAGACGGCGGCGGGCGCCGACCGGGCGGCGTTCACGTTCCTGATCGACGCGTATCGCGAGGAGGAGGTCCGCGGCGAGAAGCGCGTCGTCCTCGCGCTGCACCCGGAGCTCGCGCCGTACAAGGTGGCCGTCCTGCCGCTGCTCAAGAAGCGGCCCGAGATCGTCGAGCTGGCCGCGCGGCATCAGGGCCGACCTGGCGCGGGACATGATGGCCGTCTACGACGACACGGCGTCGATCGGCAAGCTCTACCGGCGCCAGGACGAGATCGGGACGCCGTGGTGCGTCACGGTGGACGTCGACTCGCTCGAGGACGGCGCCGTGACGGTTCGCGACCGCGACGCGATGACCCAGGAGCGCGTCCCGGTCGAAGGCGTCAAGCGGCGCGATCCTCGACCGGCTCGCCGCCGCTGGCTGGCCGCTGACCGCGATGAGCGACGCGTCCGCCACCGGTCGGGCCGCCTGCCGACGACGCGGGCGCCGCGGCGGGTCCCTCGACCCGGACCGTCCTGCCTCGACCTGACCGGGATCGTCCGGGCTGGCGTTCTCGATCGACCCTGATGTTCATCGAGATGCGGGCCGTCCTCGACGTCGGCGGCTCGTGCGCGGACGGCGGACCATACGTCAGCCGCAGCCCTGCCCGCGGGCGCCGTGGCTCGATGTTCCGTCGCGATCTTCGGCGGCTTCGGCTCGGGGCGCCCTCGCGTTCTCGGGTCGGGCCACGAGCATCGCGGCGGGCGGTACGGCGCCGGTGCCGTTCGCTCGCCTGGCCGGCCCGTCTGTCTGCACGCTGGGCTTCGAACTTCGCTCCAGTACAGGCGTCGCGCCGACCCGGCGGCTGGCGGGCGTCGAGCTCGGGCTTCCTCATCCCGGGCATCCTGTTCGAGCTCGATCGGGCGGGATCCCGCTCGCCCTGGGCCTGCAAGTGGGGGAAGCTCGGGCGATCGCGCGGCGAGGGACCGCCTGCGAGCGGCCCGAGCTGCGCCGCCGGCCTGCGCGCGGCCGCCAACGCCCGCCCGTCGTTCGGCGACGTGCTCGCTGCAGTGCCCTGCCTCGACGCGGCCATGGCCGACGCCGGACCTGACCTGGCCGGCGAGTTCGAGCGCCTGGCGCGATCCTGCCACGCCCGGGGCGACCTCACCGATGCCGAGTTCGCGGCCGCCAAGGCCGCGCTGCTCGCCTCGGCCTCCGACACAGCGAGCGTCTCGTGAGCGGGACCGGAAGGGAACGACCGCGATGAGCGCCCTGTTGCGTCAGTACCTGTGGATCTGGGTGGTCGTCGCCGTGGTCGTCGGCGTCGTCGCCGCCATGTGGCTGGCCGGGGTGGCCGCCGGGCCTCCGGTGCCGCGTCGTGCCGCCGGCCTCGGCTGCACCGCCGGCGCCGCTCGCCGCCCGGCTAGACCTGCTCGTCGCTCAGCGACGCCGCGGGGCTCCTTGCCCTTCGGCCAGTAGAGCTCCTTCTTGATCTGCGGCTCGGGGAACCCGCGCTCGAGCAGCGTCTGCCTCGGCGGCCAGGATCATGTCCGGGTTGCCGCAGATGTAGGCGATCGCGTTGTCGGGCGTCAGGCCGAGCTCGTCCAGGACGTCGCCGAGGACCGCCTCCGCCCGGCCGACCCGGCCCGTCCAGCCGGCGTTGCGCGGATCGGCCGGTCGCGAGACCGTGGGCACGAAGCGTGACCGGGTACGTCGCCCGACGACTCCCAGTCCTCCAGCAGCGTCGCGGTAGCCGAGCTCGTCCGCGTACGAGACGCCGTTGAGGAAGACCGCCGCGGCGCGGCGCGCCGTCGAGGAGCATCGTCTTCATCATCGACGACGAACGGCGCGTTGCCGGTCCCGGTCGAGATGAACAGGTGGGTCCGGTCGTCGTCGGGCTCGAGCGTGAACTTGCCCTTCGGTCCGATCATCCGCATCCGGTGGCCGATCGGCAGGCGCCACAGCAGCGGCGTGAACTGGCCGCCCTGGACGAGGCGGACGTAGAACTCGTAGCCGTCGGTCCCGGCGACCCGCGGCGACGACGCCACCGAGTACGGCCGCTGGACGAGCCTGCCGTCGGCGAAGACGCCGATCGTCATGTACTGGCCGGGCTCGAACGGGGTCGCGTCGCCGTCGAAGCGGACCCAGACGTAGGCGAGGCTGTCGGTCTCGTCCTCGCGCCGCACGAGGCGGGCGTTGTACACGGGCGCGGCGGGTCGATGACCCGCGCGTCCACCTCGGGCTGGATCACGGCTCGGGCGTCTCCTCGTCGGGCGTCGGCTGACGGCAGGGCCAGTGTAGCCGGACGCTGGTCGCTCGAACCTCCCGACGGACGGTCGCGAGAGTGGCGGCGGAGCCTCGTCTCACCCGCGCCGCAACCGGGCCGCAACCGTCTCCGAGCACGCCCGGTGGTACGATCGAGGGCAAGACTCCCGAGCGAAGGCACAAGGCTCGCGAGCGAAGGCGCCGCGGTCGCGCGGCGCACGACCGGCGCACGACGCGGCCTACGCCGATCCCCAAGGAGCCAACCCCCGATGGCCGACACCGTCATCAGCCCACGCCGAGCGCGCCCACAAGGCCGCCAAGCGCTACATCTACGCGTGGGGCGGCGGTCACGCCGAGGGCGACGCGCCGATGCGCGACCTGCTCGGCGGCAAGGGCGCCGGGCCTGGCCGAGATGACCAACGCCGGCCTGCCGGTACCGCCGGGCTTCACGATCACCACCGAGGCGTGCAACGACTACTTCGCGCGCCGGCGAGAAGCTGCCCGACGGCCTCTGGGACGACGTCCTCGAGGCGGTCAGGGAGGTCGAGCGCGAGACCGGCAAGGGCTTCGGCGACCCGGCGAACCCGCTGCTCGTGAGCGTCCGCTCGGGCGCCAAGTTCTCGATGCCCGGGATGATGGACACGGTCCTCAACCTCGGCCTCAACGAGCAGACGCTCCAGGGCCTGATCGCGCTGACCGGCAACGAGCGCTTCGGCTGGGACGCCTATCGGCGCTTCATCCAGATGTTCGGCCGGATCGTGCATGGACGTCGACGCGGAGCAGTTCGACCAGGCGCTCGAGCGGCCAAGGCGAGCCGCGGCGTCAGCCAGGACACGGACCTCGACGCGGCCGCGCTGCGCGAGGTCGCCGAGCGAGTTCAAGAAGATCGTCCAGGCCGACACCGGCCGCGACTTCCCGCCGACCCGTACGAGCAGCTCGACCTCGCGATCAAGGCCGTCTTCGCGTCCTGGTTCGGCAAGCGCGCCCGCGACTACCGCGAGTACAACAAGATCGCCCACGACCTGGGCACGGCCGTGAACGTCGTGACGATGGTCTTCGGCAACATGGGCGACGACTCGGGCACCGGCGTCGCGTTCACCCGCGACCCGAACACCGGCGAGAAGGTGCTCTACGGCGAGTACCTGACCAACGCCCAGGGCGAGGACGTCGTGGCCGGCATCCGGACGCCCCAGCCGATCAGCCAGATGCGCCGACGACCTGCCCGAGGCGTACGCCGAGTTCCAGCGCATCGCCGAGCGGCTGGAGCGGCACTACCGCGACGTCCAGGACCTCGAGTTCACGATCGAGCGCGGCCGGCTGTACATGCTCCAGACCCGCTCCGCCAAGCGGACCGCGGCGGCGGCCGTGAAGATCGCCGCGGACATGGTCGACGAGGGCATCATCACCGAGGCCGAGGCGCTCGCCGCGGATCGAGCCGGCGCATGTCGACCAGCTGCTGCGCGACCAGTTCGACCCGGACGCCCGGCAAGGCGCGCCGTGCGCGCGGCCAAGGGCCTCAACGCGTCGCCGGGCGCGGCGGTCGGCAAGGCCGTCTTCGACGCCGACCGCGCCGTCGAGCTGGCGCAGCGGGCGAGAAGGTCATCCTCGTGCGCATCGAGACCTCGCCCGACGACTTCCACGGCATGGCCGCCGCCCAGGGCATCCTGACCGCGCGCGGCGGCGCGACCTCGCACGCGGCGGTCGTCGCGCGCCAGATCGGCAAGCCGTGCGTCGCCGGCTGCGCCGAGCTGGTCATCGACTACGGGACGAAGACGGCGCGCAGCAGACACGGACGCCACGTTCGCCGAGGGCGACTGGATCAGCGTCGACGGCTCGACCGGCGAGGTCTTCCTCGGCGCAGCTGCCCACGGTCGCGGCACGCTTCGAGGACCAGGCCGACCTCCAGACGGTCCTCGACTGGGCCGACAAGATCCGCCGGATGCAGGTCTGGACGAACGCCGACAAGCCCGAGGAGGCCGCCCTGGCCCGGAGCTACGGCGCCCAGGGCATCGGCCTGTGCCGGACCGAGCACATGTTCCGCGAGGGCGAGCGGCTGGAGATCGTGCGCGACGCGATCCTCGTCGCCTTCCAGGCGACGCGGGCCAAGGCGCGCGTCGCGGCCGGCGAGCGCTCGACGCCGAGGACAGCGAAGCGGTCGACCCGGTTCGACGCCGCGATGGCCAAGCTCGAGGTGCTCCAGCAGGGCGACTTCGAGGGCATCTTCGAGGCGATGGACGGCCTGCCGGTCGTCATCCGGCTCATCGACCCGCCGCTCCACGAGTTCCTGCCGAACCTCGAGGAGCTGCTGGTCAAGGTCACGCACGGGCCGGACGACGACGGCGCTCGGCCGAGGACGTGCGAGCTGCTCGCCGCCATCAAGTCGCTGCACGAGCAGAACCCGATGCTCGGGCTGCGCGGCTGCCGCCTTGGCCTGATGATCCCCGACTTCGTGAAGATGCAGACGCGCGCGATCCTGAACGCCGAGATCGCGGTCAAGCGGGCCGGGCGGCAACCCGCATCGCCAAGATCATGATCCCGCTCGTCGGCCACGTGAACGAGCTGGCCGCGACCCGCCGGCTCCTGGAGGCCGAGGCGAACGCGGTCGAGGCGAAGGCCGGCGTCAAGGTCGACTACAAGTTCGGCACGATGATCGAGGTCCCGCGCGGCGCCCTGACCGCCGACGAGATCGCCCGCGAGGCCGAGTTCTTCAGCTTCGGCACGAACGACCTGACCCAGATGACGTTCGGCTACAGCCGCGACGACGCCGAGGGTGGCTTCCTGCTCAAGTACGTCGAGCGACAAGATCCTGCCGTCCAACCCGTTCCAGACGCTCGACGACGCGGTCGTCGGCGCTGATGCGATCGCGGTCGAGAAGGGCCGCTCGCGCCAAGCCGGACCTCAAGATCGGCATCTGCGGCGAGCACGGCGGCGATCCCGACTCGATCGCTTCTGCGAGCGGATCGGGCTCGACTACGTGTCGCTGCTCGCCGTTCCGCGTGCCGGTCGCGCGCCTCGCGGCGGCCCAGGCCGCCCTCGCCGGCGGCCGAGCGGGACAAGTAGCCACCTCCTCGGCCGGGCGCGGTAACTGATCCCGGCCCGGCGCGTCACTTCTGCGGCGCGGGCGATGCTCAGTCGAAGGCGATGACTCGTCGCTGACCCTCGCCCCGGCGCATCGCGGCGAACGCGTCCTCGACATCGTCGAGGCCGATCCGACGCTCGATGAGCCGGTCGACCGGCAGGCGACCTTCGAGATGGAGACGTGCGTAATGCGGGAAGTCGACCGCGGGCACGGCCGAGCCGTAGTTGCTGCCGAGGATGCGTCGGCCGCCGTCCACGAACGGAAAGACCTCAAAGCTCGCCCGTTCGCCGAACGGGGTCATGCCGACCAGCGTCGCCGTGCCGCCCGGCGGCAGGCAGGCGATCGCCAGCTCGATCGTCGTCCGCAGGCCGATCGCCTCGAAGGCGTGATCCGGCCCGCCTCCCGTCACGTCGCGGATCTCCCGCCTCGTGGCATCCGAGTCGTGACCGGCCAGGAGCCCGTGGGTCGCCCCGAGCGCGATGGCCAGGTCGAGCTTGGCCGGCATGCGATCGACGGCCACGATCGGGTCGGCGCCCGCCAGGACGAGGCCCATGACGATGGATAGCCCCACGCCCCCGAGGCCGATGACGACCGCCGCCGAGCCGGCCGCCACGGCCGCCGTCTTGAGCACGGCCCCGACGCCGGTCGAGACGCAGCAGCCGATGAGGGCGGCGACCGCAGGGTCCACGCCATCGGGCAGCGGCACGGCCGCGCTCGCGGCCACGACCGCCTCTTCGGCCATCGTGCCGAGCCCGCAATACGCCAGCAGCTCCCGGCCATCCGAAGCGTGGAGGCGGGTCGTGCCGTCGGCCATGCGATGGCGGACCGCGCCGTTGTCGACGCACAGCCAGGCCCGCCCAGCGAGACAGTGGCGACATCGGCCGCACGGAGCGATCCAGCTCAGCGCAACGGCGACCCCGGGACGCAACCCGGTGGTCGCGGGGTCCACATCCGGGCCGAGGGCCGTGACGATGCCGGCGCCCTCGTGGCCGATCACGAACGGTCCCGGTCGTGGCCACTCGCCGTCCCGAACGTGGAGGTCCGAGTGGCAGACCCCGCTCGCGGTCATCCGGACGCGGACTTCGCCGGGTCCGGGCGGGTCGAGCGTCACCTCGCCGATGGTGAGCGGCTCGCCGGGACGTTCCAGGATCGCCGCTCGTACCACCCCCCGAGTGTACGACCGGATGGCGGATGTGGACGGTCTTCGTGGATAACCGGGTAGTGCCGCCCGAGGGCCCCAACCTATACTCGGGCGACCGTAAGACGACGCGCGTTGCACGGAGGCGAGAAGCACCCCCCGTTGGAACGACCAGAACCGCGCCCGCCCGACGGGGTGATCCGGACCCTCATCGCCGACGATCACGCCATGTTCCGGCGTGGCATCGCGTCGTGCCTCGCCAATGAGCCCGACTTCGTGGTGGCGGGCGAGGCCGAGGATGGCGACACGGCCGTCCGGGTGGGGATGGCCGAGCAGCCGACGCTGGCCCTCATCGACATGCGCCTCGCCGACGGCGATGGCCTGCGCGTCGTGAACGCGCTCCGTGAAGCGTCGCCAGGCACGCGTGCGGTCGTCTGCGCCGCGCAGCCGGACACGCTCGAACTCTACCGGGCCATCGAGGCCGGTGCCGTCGGCTACCTGCTCAAGGCGGACATGCGCACGGAGACGCTTGCCTCGAGCCTCCGCGCCATCGCCTGCGGGGACGGGCTCATCCCGCCCGCGATGCTCGGCGACCTGGTCGAGCACATCGGCCGGATGAGCCGCGAGGTGTGGACGCCCCGGGGGGTGGGGCTGAGCGGGTTGTCGCCGCGTGAGGTCGAGATCCTGCGCCTGGCCGCCGAGGGCGACGACACGCGCGAGATCGCCCTCAAGCTGTCCTACTCCGAGCGGACCGTGAAGAACGCGATCCACGACGTCGTGATCAAGCTCGGCCTGCGCAACCGCACCCACGCGGTCGCCTACGCCTTGCGCAAGAACCTCATCTAGCTGATCGAGGAACAGATGACGGACTTCGACCCGACCTTCCCGCAGCCCATCCCGGATGTTCCGGATCCGAACAACCCCAACATCCCGCAGCCCATCCCGGACTTCCCGGACCCGGACAACCCCAACATTCCCCACCCGATCCCGGACTTCCCCGATCCCGACAACCCGAACATCCCGCACCCGATCCCGGACTTCCCTGACCCTACAATCCGAATATCCCCCATCCCATCCCGGACTTTCCGATCCCGATAATCCAGATCATCCCGCATTCCGACCCGCAACATCCCGACCGGAACAACCCAATCCCCGCAGCCCATCCCGTGGCCGGACACGGATCCCGAACCAGCCGATCGACCAGATGTAGGCGAGCGATCCGCTCGCCCAGGAGGAACCGATGACTGAGATCGACCCGAACCGACCGCCGGAGCCGGCGCCGGACCCCAACCCCGACCCGGACCTCAAGCCGTTCCCGGGGCCAGGTCCAATCAACCCGGGGCCCGAGCCAAGCCCACAGCCCTGGCCGGACCCGACCGATCCCGAGAACCCCTTGCCCGGCCCGAAGCCGTGGCCGGATCCCACGGACCCGGAGAACCCGCTGCCCGGCCCGAAGCCGTTCCCGGATCCGTCGGATCCCGAGAACCCGCTCCCGTGGCCGCCGCCCGGACCGATCGAGCCCGGACCCGAGGTCAGGCCGCCCTGGGACCCGACGAACCCGACCGACGTACCCGACCCGGAGCTCAAGCCGTTCCCTGGCCCGCTCGGCACGGACGACCTGCCGATCAACTGAAACGAGCGGCGCCGCGGCCCCGGCCCAGGCGCCCCCGGCGATCCTCGCCACATGTTCTCCACGCGAGCACAAGGCAGGGACCTCGTGGCTTCGCGGCCCGACAGCACCACGCCGTTAGCCGCTGCCGGCTGATTTGACGCCAGGTCTGGCCGAGGCGACCCGCATGACCGCGATCGGGCCCGCCGAAGGTTCTCCCGGGGAACATTTGGCCACTTCCGCCAACTTTCATAAGCAGTGGATTTGGCAGCTCTTCACCGGGGGTCTCGCCCGCCCGGTGCCGTTCTTAAAGGCTCTCGTGCTCGGCGGGACTGGATGCGGTCAGAATCCTTCTACGCGCCACCTGGAGGGACCTAGGGGGTTGGTCGTCGGACTCGCACTGACACTCCTCATCGCGTCGATGCTCATCTGGATCGTCGGTACGGGCTGGTGCGCCGTGGCGGTCGCCCGCGGGGCGAGGCCTGCCCCGAAGCTAGCCGTGATGCTGCTCGGTGTCGGGGCTGGGCCTTTCGGGGATCACCGGCGGTGTGACGCTTGCAGCGATCTCGTGGTCGTCGTCATCCGTCGGCCCTGTCATCGTGCTCCTCGTCGGCCCACAGCTGGTCACGGGATTCGCGATTGTTGTGGCGATGGCGAGATGGTGGAGCCGCCGACCCGAGTAGACAGCGGCTTCGAGCCGGTACCTGGGCGGCTTAACCGTCCCCCCGTCCAGTTCTTGCCGCGGAGTCGGCTTCCGGTCCTCCGCGCTCGGTGCATGGTCGCCCCGAGCGCAAGCCGGTCATATAAGGGTCCTGACGGCGCCTGGAACGGGCCGGACCGACGCGTCCCACGCACGATGCCTCCTGCGCGAGATCTCCATCGACCTCTCATCGGCGCCCAAACGGCCTCGCTACGCTCCTGGCGTCCATGCAGGGAGCATCGCCAGGGTTTAGGGCGGGCAGCGCGCCTAAGGAGCCGGCGCGAGCGCGCGGCGCCCGCCACGACCCGCCCGCCACCCGCCGCGCCACCGAACGACCCATCCGGGCAGCGGCGGAGGCACCTTTGGGCAGCGGGCGGTTCGGTCGGGTTGCCCATTCCGGCCCTGATGATTGCCCTCGCATGGCTTCCGGGCCGCCGCGGCCCGGCTCGACACTCACCGCGTGGCGAGCCGTGTCCTGATCGGAGACCTCGACCCCCTGGTCGCGCGGGGGTTGACCCAGACGCTCATCGAGGAGCATTTCGACGTCCTCGATGCGGCGATCGCCGGCGGCCTGGCCGATCCGCGCGTCCTGACCGAAGCCGTGGTCCGGCTCCATCCGGACGCCGTGATCGTGCGCATGGGCCCGGAGGCCGACGCGATCGTGCGCGCGCTGCGGGCGCGGCAGCCGGCCCTCCAGGTGGTCGAGTGCGACGACGACCAGCCCCGGCTGCGCGTCCACCCGGCGATCGGGGCCAGCTTCACGCTCGAGCCAGTCACCGCGTCGACCCTGCGCGAGGCCTTGGCCGGCGGGGAGCATCACGGGGTGCCCGGTGTTTCCTGAGGCACTCACCGCCCTGGCGACGTTCGTCGGGGAGGCCACCGGCCAGCCGGCCCGGGTCGGGCGGGCCGGCACGGCCGCCGCGCTGACCGCTCCGGCCGACAAGGGGGCGCCCGCCGAGCCCGCCTCGGCCGACGAGGCGACGGGGGTCACGCTCCACCTCGTCTCGATCGCCCGGACCGAGCGGTTCCAGACGATGAACCGGGAGATCGCCCGCGACGCCAACGGCGGAGCGACGACCATGCGCCAGGGTCCCGGCTGGTTCGACCTGACCGTCGCACTCGAGGTCGGCGGGGACCAGCTGGCCGCCGCCGACTCGTACGAGCGGCTCCTCGCTGCCGGTCTCCGTGCCGGCGACCTGGCGAGGACGCTCGGGCTCGAGAGCGAGTACCCGGTCTACGCCCTCATCGACACGCCGAGCGAGGACGAGCTCCACTCGTGGTGGGGCGGCGGGATCGTCGGCGGATCCCGGGCGGCACTCAAGGCGGTCATCACCGTCGCCGTGCAGCCGTTCGAGCTCGCTCCGGTCGGGATCGTCCGGAGCCGCCGACTCCATACCGATGACCTGCGGACCCGGGTCCGCGAAACCGTCGAGCGCTAGTCAACCAAGGGAGGTCACAAGGAGGTCCGATGGCCGTTTATCAGAGCCCAGGCGTCTACGTCAAGGAACTCCCCGGCGGCAGCAAGCCGATCGAAGGTGTCGGCACGGCGATCGCCGCGTTCATCGGGATGACCGAGAAGGGCCCCGCCGGGGTCGCCACGATGATCAGCAACTGGGGCGACTACTCGCGCACGTTTGGCGGCTTCGTCGCCGGCTACGCGACCCCGCTCTCGGTCTATGGCTACTTCGACAACGGCGGCGGCCGTGCCTACATCGTGCGGGTCAACAGCGACAGCTCGGTGCCCGCGCCGCAGGCCCTCCTGCCGGGCGGCAACCCGGCCCTGAAGAGCCTGCGCGCCCGCTCCGTCGATCCCAGCGGCCAGGTGTCCGTGGATATCGCACCCGCCAGCGAGCCGACCGAGGAGACGTTCAAGCTCACGGTCCACGGCCCCGGCGGCGCGGTCGAGGAATACGACAACGTCACCCTCAAGAAGGGCAAGGGCAACGTCCTCACCGAGGTGAAGACGCGCTCCAAGCTCATCACCCTCGAAGAGGTCTCGACCGAAGGCAGCCTCGTCGAGCGCCGCCCGGCCGACGGGACGTACACGTTCGCCGCCGCCGACGCGGCCCCGGCCGAAGTCGAGACGAGCGCCTTCGCGGGCGACGTGGCAGAGCGGACCGGAGTCGCCGGCCTCGAGGCGATCGAGGAAGTCACGATGGTCCTGGCCCCCGACGTCATGCCGATGCAGGCGATGGGCGCCATCTCGATGGACCAGGCGATCGGCATCCAACTCGCGTTGGTGTCGCACGCCGAGCGGATGGGCGACCGGGTCGCCATCCTCGACTCGCCTCCGGGCCTCGGCGCCCAGGAGGTCTTCGACTGGCGGCGCGACCAGCTCAAGGTCGACAGCTCCTATGCCGCGCTCTACTACCCGTGGGTCAAGGTCATCGATCCGCTGAGCCGCCAGCCCGTGTTCATGCCGCCGTCCGGCTACCTGGGTGGCATCTGGGGCCGCAACGACGACACGCGGGGCGTGCACAAGGCACCGGCCAACGAGACGGTCCGTGGCGCGCTCGACGTCCAGCTCCAGCTGACGAGCGCCGAACAGGGCCTGCTCAATCCGGCCGGCATCAACTGCATCCGGGTCTTCCCGCGCGGCGGGGTCCGGGTGTGGGGCGCGCGGACGCTCGCCCAGATCGATCCGGAGTTCAAGTACCTCAACGTGCGCCGCCTGTTCAACTTCATCAAGAGCTCGATCATGCAGGGCACGCAGTGGTCGGTCTTCGAGCCGAACGACATCATCCTGTGGGCCAAGCTCCGCAGGAACACCTCGGCCTTCCTCAACCGCGTCTGGCGCGACGGCGCGCTGTTCGGCGTGACGCCGGACGAGGCGTTCTACGTCAAGTGCGACGCCGAGACCAATCCCCAGGAAGTGATCGAGGCGGGCCAGGTCGTCGTCGAGATCGGGCTCGCCCCGGTCCGGCCGGCCGAATTCGTCATCTTCAACATCCGCCAGATCGCGCCCGGCGAGGGTGGCGGGGGCGGCGAGGCCTGATGACCGGCTGTCCGGTCATCGCCACGCAGCGGAGGTAGTCATCCATGGCCCTTCCCCGGATCCCCGATCTCACGATGGGGAACTTCCAGGTCCTCATCGACGGTCTCGAGCCCATGTCCATGACCTCGGTCACGGGCATCGGGTTCGAGGTCGCCGTCCTCGAGGACGCCGAGGCCCGTGGCGGTGCGGGACGCGCACCTCATCGGTCACCGGGCGTCAACAAGAACTCCACGGTCACGGTGTCGACCATGGAGCTCGAGAAGGCGGCCCAGCTCGGCATGTGGCGCAACAAGATCGAGTCGGGAACGATGGAACGCAAGCACGTCTCGATCATCATGCAGGACGCCACGAACCTGCCCGTCCTGTCGTTCGACCTCGAGGCCGCCTGGCCTTCCGCGATCGCCGTCAACAGCGTCCCCGTCGGCGGCGAGGGCTGGATCCAGGTCGACGTCACCCTCGCCCACGAGGGCATCACCCGAACGAGGTTGTAGCGGATGCCTGTACTCGGCGGATACGCCATCACCGTCAACTGGGGCACCGCGGCCGGGGTCTTCACCAAGATCGCCGGCATCAAGAGCGACACGGCGGTCCTTGACCAGAACGTGTCCTCGGAGAAGGGCAGCCCCAAGATCCTCAAGATCCCCGGCAAGTACGGGTGCTATCCCGTCACGCTCTCGGCCGGGTACATGGAGCAGCTCCAGGCCGAAGGACCCTGGTGGGCCGGCCTCAAGAAGATCCAGGAGGGCGAGATCGGCTCCACCCGGGCCGATTGCACGATCACGTTCTGGAGCACGGCCAAGCTCCCCGTGCTCATCGTCGTCCTCCAGGACGCCTGGCCATCCAAGTGGAGCGCCAGCGACCTGTCGATCCAGAAGAGCATCCTCTGGGTCGAGACCGTGGTCTTCCAGTGCGAGTCCGTGAAGTTCGAGTGGGTGTGAGCCATGGCGGTCATGGCTGACCCGCCGGCCGCGGAGGCGACGGCGGACGAGACCTCGTTCGCCTCGCCGGGTGGCCTGACGGCCGTCCAGGCGGACGTCGGCTTCACCCTGCCCCAGGGCTACCGCGACGCGTCCGGCACCGTCCATCGGGACGGCCGGATGCGCCTCGCCACGGCACGGGACGAGCTCGCGCCACTCGTCGATCCACGGGTCGTCAGGAACCGGGCCTATCTCGTGGTGCTCCTGCTCGCCCGCGTCGTGACCCGCCTGGGCACCGTCCCGGAGGTCACGCCCGAGGTGATCGAGGGGCTCTACACGACCGACTTCAGCTACCTCCAGCGGCTGTACCGGCGACTCAACCTGGACCCGGCCGAGGCACCGCCGACCTGTCCCCACTGTGGCGAGACCCTTCCGCCGGAGGTCGGCGGCCTGGGGGGAGCGCCGGCCACCCCTCTCACGTGACCGTGGAGGAGGTGGCCAGCCTGGCGAAAGGCTTCGGGTGGAGCTACGAGACGCTCATGTCCATGTCGGGCGCCGAGCGACGGCTGTGGCTGGCCGCCGCACGGAGCGTCGCCGACAAGGCCGCTCCGGCGACACCCGCCGCGCCGCAACTCCCCGCCGGGCCACGCGTCATGACCGATGCCGAGCGACGGGCCCGGCTCCTCGAGCTCCATGAAGAGCTCAACCACCGGGGGCGGTGAGCGATGGTCAGCGAACGCAGCCTGATCGATGGATCGGGCGCCCACTGGTTCGAGATCCTGGTCGACCCGCCGAGCGGATTCGTGCCGGTCTGGACCGTGTCCACATGGCTCCTCTGCCGCTCCATCAACGGCCTGAACCAGACGATGGAGACGACGGCGATCTGGGAGGGCGGCGCATCCGGCCAGTACCGGATGCTGCCCGGCAAGAAGAGCTGGCCGAACCTCGTCCTGCAAGGGGTCATCGGACTCGGCGAGACGGCGTTCTTCGCCTGGTTCGACAGCGTCAAGATCGGGAAGATCGCCAAGGCTCGGGCGGACGGCATCATCGCCCTGCGCAACGGCGAACAACCTGCCCCTGTGGCGACCTGGACGTTCACCGGCGCCTTTCCGGTCAAGTACACGGGTCCCACCCTGGACACGAAGAGCTCGACGATGGCCTTCGAGACCATCGAGCTGACCCACCAGGGTCTCGAGCGGCAGTCCTAGCGTGGTCGATCCACGCGAGATCCTGGGTGAGGCGACCCGGCTCGCCGACGACATCTTCGCCCGGGCCCAGGGCATCGCCGACGAGCTCGCCGGACCGAGTCGCGAGCTGGCCGAGGCGAGCCAGCGGCTGGCCACGGAGGCCGCCACCCACGCCCAGACCCTGGCCGGCGAGGCAGCCGGCCACGCCCAGAGCCTGGTGACCGAGGCGACGACCCAGGCCACCGCCCTGGGCGAGTCCGCCCTCGGCCATGCCCAGACCCTGGCCGGCGAGGCGGCCGGCCACGCCGGGGCGATCGAGGCTGCCGCCGGCGGGGGAGCCCTCCGCCTGGCCGAGGAGACGGCCACCCACCTGGGCGCGATGGAGCGGTCGGTCGTCGATCACGGCGCGACCCTGGCCACCGAGGCGACCGGCCACCTGGGCGCGCTGGAGGGAGCCGCGGCGACCCACGGCCAGACCCTCGCCGGGGACGCCCTCGCCCACGCCGAGACGCTCGGCCAGTCCGCCATCACCCACGGCCAGGAGCTGGCCACCGAGGCCACCGGCCACCTGGGCGCGCTCGAGGAGGCGACCGGCGGGGGAGCCCTCCGCCTGGCCGAGGATGCGGCCGGCCACCTGGGCGCCATGGAGCAGTCGGTCGCCGATCACGGCACGACCCTCGCCGGCGAGGCCGCCACCCACGCCCAGACCCTGGCCGGCGAGGCAGCCGGCCACGCCCAGAGCCTGGTGACCGAGGCGACGACCCAGGCCACCGCCCTGGGCGAGTCCGCCCTCGGCCATGCCCAGACCCTGGCCGGCGAGGCGGCCGGCCACGCCGGGGCGATCGAGGCTGCCGCCGGCGGGGGAGCCCTCCGCCTGGCCGAGGAGACGGCCACCCACCTGGGCGCGATGGAGCGGTCGGTCGTCGATCACGGCGCGACCCTGGCCACCGAGGCGACCGGCCACCTGGGCGCGCTGGAGGGAGCCGCGGCGACCCACGGCCAGACCCTCGCCGGGGACGCCCTCGCCCACGCCGAGACGCTCGGCCAGTCGGCCATCACCCACGGCCAGGAGCTGGCCACCGAGGCCACCGGCCACCTGGGCGCGCTCGAGGAGGCGACCGGCGGGGGAGCCCTCCGCCTGGCCGAGGATGCGGCCGGCCACCTGGGCGCCATGGAGCAGTCGGTCGCCGATCACGGCACGACCCTCGCCGGCGAGGCCGCCACCCACGCCCAGACCCTGGCCGGCGAGGCAGCCGGCCACGCCCAGAGCCTGGTGACCGAGGCCACGACCCAGGCCACCGCCCTGGGCGAGTCCGCCCTCGGCCATGCCCAGACCCTGGCCGGCGAGGCGGCCGGCCACGCCGGGGCGATCGAGGCTGCCGCCGGCGGGGGAGCCCTCCGCCTGGCCGAGGAGACGGCCACCCACCTGGGCGCGATGGAGCAGTCGGCGACGGACCAGCGCCAGACGATCGGCGAGGCGCTCGAGGCGAGGGCGGGCGAGCGTGAGGCCGCGCTCACCTCGGCGGCGACGACCGCCGTCGCCGGCGTCCAGGCTGCCGCCGCCCAGGGCCAGGCGGCCGTCGAGGGCCAGGCCGCGGCCGCTCAGGCGCCGGCCGCCGAGGGTCCGATCCGCGATCGCCGCCGCCCAGGCACCGGCCGGAGCCGGCCAAGCGGTGGCCGTCGCCGGGACGGCCGGACCGGGAACCATCGCGGAGGCCGCGGCCGGGCCGGGTGCCGTCGCTGAGCCGACCGCGCCGCTGGCTTCGGCGACCGAGCAGGCGGCAGGCGTCCAGGCCGTGGCAGCGAGCTCCCGTCCCCGTCGCCGAGGGAGCGGGCGGAGCCGGCGGCTCGGCGGGGGCCGCGCAGGGCCCGACGATCGGTGAGCTCCTGGCCCTGCGGACCGAAGCGGCCGCGACCATCGAGGCGGCCGCCGCGGCGCCATCGCCGGCCTCGGTGGCGACTCCGCCGGCGGGCGGCCCCGCGGCCGTCCCTGCGGATCTCGAAGGGCCCCTTGCCGGACTCGCGGCGCGGTGCGCTGGGCGGGGCGGGCTCGGCCGGAACGTCGCAAGCCGCTCCCGCCGGGCCGCTCGCCACGCTCATCGGCAACCTGGAGGCCGCGGGTGCGGCCGTCGGCGGTGCCGCCGGCGCGGCCGAGGGGGCGCCGGGCAGGGCCGAGGCGGTCGCCTTCACGGGCGAGATCCCCAGCCCAGCGGCCGCACGGTTCGGCGGCGAGGCAGCCGGGCTGCAGGAAGCGCCGGCCATACAGGCGCCGCTCGAAACCGCGGCGGCGCTTCCCGCCGGGATCTTCGGGACCATGAACCTGCCAGCGGACTGGCCGATCGCGCCACCGGCGGAGCGCCCGGGCCCGCCCCTCGCCGAGACCGCACAGGTGCCCGCCCTGTCGGGCCCGACCCCGGGCGGACCGGGCGGCGGCGAACCGCTCATCGGCGACGACCCCGCCCGACCCGCCGGCAAGGATCAGCGCCGGCGGCAGGAGGAGCGCGAGCTGGTCCACGCCGTCCAGCGGCGGCTGCTCGAGGAACGTGAACGCATGGGTGGCTTGGGAGGCCTCATCCGATGACGTTGCAGAAGGCCCAGATCAAGCCGCTCGAAGGGAACGGCGCCGTGATCGACGCCATGTTCAACCCCGACCAGATCGTCTACAACAAGGAGAATGCCTGGACGGCGCAGCCCACGAACGGTCGCAGCCTGCCGGGCCTGAGCTACGCGGCCAGCGGTCCGGCGACGCTGACGGTCACCCTCATGTTCGACGGGACCGAGGACGGCGAGAGCGTCGCGAAGACCGTCGACAAGCTCAACGCCCTGACCAAGGTCGATGACTCGATCCGGAACGGGACGCGCAGTGGCGGCAGCGGCGGACAGTCCCAGTCGCAGCAGCATCGACCTCCGACCGTGCAGTTCCTGTGGGGCAACTACCTCTCGTTCAAGGCGGTCATCTGGAAGGTGGCGGCGACGTTCTCGCTGTTCCTCGACGACGGGACACCCGTCCGCGCGTCGGTCGTCGTGACGTTCAAGCAGATCGAGGACGAGGCGATCTTCCCGAGCCAGAACCCCACGTCGGGTGGCCGGACGGGGGAGCGCGTCCATCACCTCGGGCCGCGCGAGACCCTCGACCAGGTCGCCTATGCGGCGTACGGCCAGACCGGCCTGTGGCGGGGCCTCGCCGCCTTCAACGGCATCGACGATCCTCTCCGCCTCCAGGCCGGCGACCCGATCCTCCTGCCGGCCAGCGCCGACGACCTGAAGACCCGCGCCTGACATGGTCCTCGCGGCGCCCCTCCTCGACACCTGCGGCATCAAGTTCGGCGGCTCGGACGCGCCCGACGACATGCTCGCCGCGATCGAGGAGGTCGTCGTCGAGGACAACCTCAACCTGCCCACCGTCATGACCCTCGTGCTGAGCGACCCCCGTCTCGAATGGATCGACCACTCCTCGATCGCGGTCGGGACGGAGATGGAAGTGCTCCTCGGGCGCGGTGACGAGCGATTGCGGGTCGGCATCGGCGAGATCGTCGCGATCGAGCTGGAACAGCGCCCGGGCACGAGCCGGGTCATCGTCCAGGCGTTCGATCGGTCCCACCGGCTCCATCGCGGCCGCCGCGTCAGGACGTTCCAGGAGATGTCCGATGGGGACGTCGTCAGCCGGATCGCCGGAGACGCCGGCCTGCAGACCGACATCGACGGCGCCGACGCCCAGCACGCCTATCTCATCCAGGACAACCAGACCGATTACGCGTTCCTTGCCGAGCGCGCCCTGCTGACCGGCCTCGAGCTGTCCGTCGACGACGAGACGATCCGCTTCAAGCGACCGACGGCCGAGGGTTCTCCGATCGAGCTCGCCTGGGACCGCGGGCTCCTGGCGTTTTCGGTGCGCCTCACCGCCGCCGACCAGGTGAGCGAGGTCGAGGTCCGCGGCTGGGACCCGACCCAGAAGCAGGCCATCACCTCGACGATCTCCGACAGCGACGCCGCTCCGCGCATCGGTGCCGACGCCGGCCAGATCCGCTCGTCGGCGTTCGGCCAGGCCACGGCCCTGGTGACCGACCGGCCGGTCCGCGATACGGCCGAGGCCGAGGCGCTGGGGCACGCGGCGCTCGACCACCTCACGAGCGCGATCGTCCGGGCGGACGGCATGGCCAACGGCGATCCGGACATCCGGGCGGGCGCCCAGGTCAAGATCAGCGGCCTCGGCCAGCGGCTGTCCGGAACGTACGACGTCACGTCGACGACCCACACGGTCACGCCGGGGGTCGGCTATGAGACCCGGTTCGCGGTCCGGGGGCGCCGGCGGGGGACCCTCATCGAGCTTGCCTCCGGCGGCGGGGCGCCCGAATCGCGCCGGCTCGGCCCCGTGATCGGCATCGTGACGAACGTCAAGGACGAGGACAACGAGGGCAAGGTCAAGGTCAAGTTCCCGTGGTTGTCGGACAGCGACGAGTCGGCCTGGGCCCGGCTGTCGAGCCCGATGGCCGGCCCCGACCGTGGCCTGCAGCTCGTCCCCGAGGTCGACGATGAGGTCCTCGTGGTCTTCGAGCGTGGCGACCCCAACCGGCCCATCGTCATCGGCTCGATGTGGAACGGCGTGGACGCGCCTCCGCTCGGCGGCGACGCGGTCTCGGGCGACGGCGCCGTCCAGAAGCGGATGCTCAAGACGCGCATCGGCCACACGATCCTGCTCGACGACTCGGACAGCTCGAAGTCGATCGTGATCACCGACTCGGCCGGCAACGAGATGACCTGGGACGCGGCGAACAGCAAGATCGAGATCGTCAGCAAGGGCGACCTCAAGGTCTCGGCGACCGGGACGCTCAAGCTCGAGGGCCAGGCCGTCGAGCTCTCGGCCAGCGGCGGCAACGTGACCATCAAGGGCACCCAGGTCAAGCTCAACTGAGCGGAGGAGAACCCGAACGATGCCCGCCTCACTCGACCTCATCGGCCGCGGCTGGGCGTACCCGCTCGGCGTGGACGCGCGCGGTGGGATCGCGCTCGCCGAGGGCGACGAGGAGATCCGCCAGGCGATCCTGCTCATCGTCCGGACCCGGCGCGGCGCACGGGTGATGCGTCCCGAGTTCGGCTGCCGCATCTGGGAGCTGCTCTTCGCGCCGAACGATTCGGCGACCTGGACGATGGCGGGGCACCACGTGCGCGAGGCGCTCGGCTGGTGGGAGCCGCGCATCGAGGTCGATGACGTTCGCACGACTGCCGACCCGGGCAACCCGGCGGCCGTGGAGGTCGAGGTCGACTACACGATCCGGGCCACGCACGACCGGCGCAGCCTCGTCTTCCCGTTCTACCTGATCCCCGACGAGCCCGGCGCCGCAGCGGCCAAGGTCGCCGAGACCGCGGCCGCGATGGCCGAGCCCGGCAACGTGCCGGCCAAGGCGCCCGTCCGCGTTGGCTCGGCGCCCGCGCCGACCGCCACGGGCCGCGCGCCCTCGCCCACTTCTCGCTCCGCCCGATCCTCCGCCGGACCCAAGGAGGCCTCCCGATGACCCTGCCCGCCCCGCGGCTCGACGACCGCACGTTCCAGGACCTCGTCGACGAGGCCAAGCGTCGCATCCCGACCCTCGCCCCGGAGTGGACCGACCACAACGTGAGCGACCCGGGGGTGGCGCTCATCGAGCTCTTCGCGTTCATGACGGACCAGCTCCTGTACCGGCTCAACCGCGTGCCCGACCGCCACTACGTCAAGTTCCTGGAGCTCATCGGGCTGCGGATGTTCCCGCCGGCGCCGGCCCGGGCGGGCGTCACGTTCTGGCTCTCGGGCCCGGCCAAGTCCGCGACCCCGATCCCGGCCGGCGTGGAGGTCTCGACCGCCCGTCGCGAGGGATCGGCCCCGATCGTGTTCCGCGTCGAGAGCGGCATGACCATCGAGCCGCCCGTCCTCGTGGCGTGCCTCAGCAGCACGGACGGCAAGGTCTTCACCGACCACTTCGATGCGCTCCGCGCGAACAAGCCGTTCCTGGCGTTCACGGACCCGGATCCGGTCCCCGACGAGCAGCTGCTGTTCGGCTTCAAGAACAGCGGCGCCAGCCACGCCCTCGGCCTCGTCTTCGACCTGGACGTGGGCGGCATCGGCGGCGACCCGGCCCATCCGCCCCTCGTCTGGGAGGCGTGGGTCGGCGACCGCTGGGCGCCCTGCGACGTGGAGCGCGACGAGACCGCCGCGCTCAACTGGACCGGCGAGGTCGTGATCCACGTCGATCCGGGCCAGGTCGACGCGAAGTTCGGCGAGACGACCGCCCGCTGGGTCCGCTGCCGGGTCGTGCCGGCCGCGAATGGCGCCACGTACTCCCGCTCGCCCAAGCTGCGCGGGCTCATCGCCCGGGCCCTGGGCGGCACGGTCGACGCGATGCACGCCCAGCTCGTCAAGACCGAGCTGCTCGGCCGTGCCCAGGGGATCCCGGCCGAGGCGTTCCGGACCCGGTTCGCCCCGGTCCTGCCGCGCGACGAGGACGAGGTCCTCGAGGTCCGGCCGCCGGACGGCGCATGGGAGGCCTGGACCGAGGTCGACGACTTCTCGGTCTCCGAGGCCGACGACCCGCACTACACGCTGGACGCGGCGAGCGGCGGGATCCGCTTCGGGCCCCTCGTCCGCCAGCCGGACGGCAGCGTCCGCCAGTTCGGCCGCCTGCCGGTACCCGGATCGCTCCTGCGGATGCACGCCTACCGCATCGGCGGGGGCCGGATCGGCAACGTCGGGGCGGGCACGATCACGGTCCTCCGCGAGACCGTTCCGTACGTGGACCAGGTCGTCAACCGCCACGCCGCGCGGGGCGGCGTGGATGCCGAGGACCTGGCCAACGCCCTCCAGCGCGGCCCGCGCCTCCTGAAGGCGCGCAACCGGGCCGTGACGGCCGACGACTTCGAGTCCCTCGCGCTCGAGGCCTCGCCCGAGGTCGCCCGGGTCGCCTGCATCCAGCCGGGTGCCGACGGCGACGCGTCGCGGCCGCCGGCCGGCACGATCGCGGTCCTGGTCCTGCCCAAGGTCGCGGACCCGGTCCGGGCCGTGCCGCTCGACGAGATCCGGCCGAGCCAGGTGCTCCGCGAGCAGGTCGCCCGCTACCTCGACGCACGGCGGCTGCTCACGGCCCGCGTCGTCGTGTCGCCGCCCACCCTGGTCGGCGTCGCGGTCTCGGCGACCCTGCGCTCCGCTCCCGGCAGTGACCCGGAGGCCGTCCGCGGCCGGGCGATGGACGCCCTGCACCGCTACTGCTCCCCGTGGACCGGCGGGCCTGCGAAGAATGGCTGGCCGTTCGGCCGGCCCATCCACGTCGGCGAGCTGTTCGCCGTCCTGGGCGGGGTCGACGGCGTGGCGTATGTCGAGGCGGCGACCCTCTCGCCGGTCGACATGGAGCGTGGCCGCCCCGGCACGGCCGCCGAGCGCATCGAGCTGCCGCCGACGGGCGTCATCTGCTCGGCGACCCACGCCGTCACGGTGACGCCGCTATGACGTTCCTCTCCGTCACGACGGCCGATCGCTGGGACCCGCTGGCCGAATCCCTCGCGGCGCCGATCCCGCTCTCGCCGATCACGGGCCGGCCCGAGCTGCTCGCGCCCATGCTCGGCGAGCCGCTCTCCGCGGATCCGTTCCTGCGCCGCTTCCTGGCCATCCTGGAGCCGGCGCTGTGGCCGGTCGTCGAGGTGCTCGACTCGTTCGCGGCGTACCTCGATCCGTTCACGACCAACGAGGAGTTCCTGCGCTGGCTCGCGAGCTGGCTGGACGCGACGCTCGACGAGACCTGGGAGATCGACCGGCGGCGCCGCCTCGTGGCCTCTGCGGTCGTGCTCTACCGCTGGCGGGGCACCCGGCGCGGGATGATCGAGTACCTGACCGCGTACCTCGGCACGGTGCCGGACGTGGTGGACGATGCCGACCGGGTGGTCGTCGCCGACGCGCCGGTCACGGACGGGCCCGAAGTGGCGCCGTCGTTCCGGGTCGTCGTGGACGGGCCGGTGAACGAGGCGGAGCTCGCACGGCTGCGTGCTATCGTGGAACTCGCGAAGCCGGCTCACGCCGGTTATCGGATCGAGGTGCGCACGAGGAGGGCCAAGTCCTGACGACGCGTCAATGCCCCGACTGTGGGCTGGCGAACGAGGCGACGCGCCGTTTCTGCAAGTCGTGCGGGGCCATGTTGCCGGTCATGGCCAGTTCAACCAGCGGCGATGACACCGACGCCGCACCCGCGGGAGACTCGAAGGCATCGGCGGCCGCGCCGACGCCGCCCGCCACGGCGCCCGAACCGCCCCCGGCGGCCCCGCCGCCGCCTCCTCCGCCGCCACCGGTCGTCTCGCCTCCACCTCCGCCGCCCGAGCCCGTGGTCGAGGTCGCGCCGCCGCCGCCTCCTCCGCCCACCCCGGCCGCGAGCCCGCCCCCGGCGCCTCCGAAGCCGCCCGCGCCGCGCGGGACCCCGCCGCTCGCCCCGAAGGCCGGGAAGGGTGGCAAGAAGGACGCCGCCCCCACTCCCGAGCCCGAGCCGCCGGCGCCGAGCGCGCCGCCTGAGCCTCCGGTCGTCGTCCCGCCGCCACCGCCGGCTCCGGCGCCCGCCGCGACCCCGCCACCCCCCGTCTGGGTGCAGCCCGCGGCGCCGGCCCCGGAGCCGCCGCCTCCCGCGCCGCCCCCGGTCGTCCCTCCGCCCCCGCCGCCCCCGCCGGTGTACGTGCCCCCGCCCCCGCCGCCACCACCCGTCTATGTCGCTCCACCGCCCCCGCCGCCTCCGCCTCCGCCGAAGACCGCATCGCCCTGGATGACGCCGTCGGTGGATTACGCGGATCCGGAACCGCCGCCGATGCCCATCATCGAGGCGGTGGCCGCGCCGAAGGCGACCGGCCCGGTCGACTCGCCGTGGGAGCGCCTCAACGCCGAACGCACGGAGATCGAGACGGTGAAGCCACCCGACGAGCTCATCGCCCCGGCCGGACCGCCGGGCATCATCTGCCCCGCCTGCCGGACGGAGAACGAAGCGTCGCGACGGTTCTGCCAGTCGTGTGGAACGCCGCTCGTGATGACCGCCCCGGTCCAGGAGTTCACGGCCCAGCCGAAGCCCCGTTCGTACCGCTGGGTGCTGTTCCTGATCCCGATCGTCATCGTCGCCGCGGTCGTCGGGTTCGGCGGCGCGGCGCTCCTCAAGGGGCTGGGCGGGCCGTCCGCATCCGCCGTCGCCTCCGGGTCGCCCGGACCGACTACGACCGCGAGTGGGGTGACCCCCACCGACTCCGTGCCGCCGAGCGGCGGATCCGTCGGCCCTGTGGGGACCAAGCTGCGCCTCTTCACGACGAGCTACTCGAAGGCCGTGCCGGCCGATCCGACGGCCGCCCACTCGGGCGGCAAGACGATCGACGGCAAGCCCGATACGTCCTTCATGCAGCAGTGCGAGGGTCGCGAGGCCTTCGTCCTGTTCACGTTCTACGGCGGCAACGTGCCAGCTGTCGGGCCGGGGGAGAAGCCGAAGCAGGGCAACGGCAACGTCCAGGTCGCGTCGATCACGATCCGCGCCGGCGACCAGACGGACGAGGACGTGTGGAAGACCATCCAGCGGCCGAAGACCCTCGAGATCACGATCGACGGCGGGACCCCCTTCACGAGGGAGCTCGATGACGTCTTCGGCGAACAGGTGATCACGATCAACAAGCCGGTCAACACGAACATCAAGCTCGCGATCGCGGACGTCTACTCGGACGGCGCGACCGAGGACCAGTGCGCGATCAGTGAGCTCGCGTTCTTCGGGAACACCCGGCCCTAGCAGAGGCGATCGACCCTTGGCCGACCTCGCCGTCTCCATCATCGCGGACGCTCTCCGGGTCACCCCCGGGAGCGGGGTGTCCTTCGTGGTCGAGGTGCGCAACCTCGGCTCGGTCGTCGACCGCTACAGCTGCGAGATCGTGGGCCTCGACCCGGCCTGGTGGACCGTGTCGCCCGCCGCGCTCGAGCTCTTCCCGGAGCGCGACACGGCGGCGGACGGCCGCAGCCGCCCGGACGCGCCGCCGACCACCGGCAAGTTCAACGTCACGATCCGGCCGCCCCGCGCTCCCGAGGCGCGGGCCGGGGACTGGCCGATCGGCGCCAAGGTCCAGAGCGAGCACGATCCGGCCGGCCGGGCCGTCGAGGAGACGGTCGTCACGCTCCTGCCGTTCGGGCAGCTCGAGGCGGACCTCATGCCCTCGATGGTCAGCGGCCGCCTGAGCGCGTCGACGATCCTCAGCGTCCGCAATGCCGGCAACCGCCCCGAGTCGTTCGACACCGAGGGCAACGACAAGGCGAAGTTCCTCAAGTTCGAGTTCGAGCCCCCGACGGTCGCGCTGCCCGCGGGCGAGGACCAGCCGGTCAAGCTCCGGGTGCGCCCGATCAAGGCGATCCTCCTCGGCTCGTCGGTGACCCGCACCTTCACGGTCGACGTGCGGGGCGACGGCCCGGACACCCCGCCGGCCACGCTCAGCGGCACGCTGAGCCAGCGCTCGATCATCCCCCAGTCGACACCGAAGGTCCTCGGGGCCCTCCTCCTGTTCGCGATGGCCGCGCTCGCCCTGTGGGGCCTGTTCTTCAAGCCCCAGATCGACAAGGCGATCAACGACGCGGTGGCGCCTGTCGCGTCCCAGGTCGCGGACCTGAAGAGCAACCAGCCGGCACCGACAGCTTCGCCCGAACCGACCGAGTCCCCGGAGCCCAGCCCGAGCGCGAGCACGGGACCGACGACCGCGCCCCCATCGGTCCCGATCGTCACGCCGGCGCCGGGGGCATCGTTCTCGCCCCAGGTCTTCGCGGCCTCCATCGGGTCCCCCAACGCGAACGACGCCCGCACGTTCAACGTGCCGACCGGGTTCACCTTCTCGCTCACGGACATCTTCCTGAACAACACCGGTGGCGACGGTGGCGTCGTGACGCTGACGAAGGGCACCCAGACCCTGTTCCAGTGGAACGCCTCGGACTTCCGGACGCTGGACGACCACTTCGTGACCGGGCTGCGGGTCACCGCGACCGAGGACATGGGCATCTCGTGGCGGTGCCAGCCGGGTCCGCTCGCGACCGCCGGGCAGCCTGCTTGCAACATGAGCGTGCTCCTGTCGGGCACCCTGACGAAGGCCACGAAGTAGGGCTCCGCGCGGCGTGATGACCCCGCTGCCCGCCCGACGAGACCGGCCAAGCCGCCGCGAGGCGTTCTCGGCCGCTGTGTTGGCCGCGGCCGTGGGCGCGCTGCTGGCGCTGAGCTCGGCGTCGGCCGCCGCGGCCCCGGCCCGGGCGGAAGCCGACGCGATGGACCCATTCACGGCCGCGGCGACCACCGGACCGGCCTGGATCGTGTCGCCGCGGGCGGCCCGCCCCGGCGAGATCGTGCACGTGCGGCTCAAGTTCAAGCCGACGGTGGGCGCGACCGGCGCGCCGGTCGCGCCGCAGGTCCTCTTCGCGTTCCTCAACGACCTGCGCCACGCGGTCCAAGGCCAGCTCTACCTGGCCGAGGGCACGTTCGGGGTGGACCTCCTCGTGCCCCCGGGGACGGACTGGGGCAGCGATCCGATCGTCTGGGCGCTCATGGACCCGAAGACGGGCGCCCTCTCGCCGAGCCGGTTCCTGCTCGTCAGCTCCCGGAACGCGCCGATCCCGTTCGTGGCGTCGCGCAGCGCCCAGCCGCCGCTCTGGAACCGCTGACCGTCAGACGCCCCCGGAGGTATTGCTCAGGATCCGCGGGACGTTGCCTCCCAACGCGATGATCGCGATCGCGACGACGATGGCGATGATGGCCAGGGCGATCGCGTAGTCCGCGAGGCCCTGGCCGGACACGAGCCGGCGGTCCATGTCAGATGGACTTGCCGGCGTCGCTGAGGATCTTCGAGACCTGGCCGCCGAGGAAGATGAGCGCGACGATCGCGACGATCGCGATCAGGGCGAGGATGAGCGCGTACTCGGCGAGACCCTGACCTGCCGAGCGCGGATCGCGCGTGAGCAGCGGCAGGCCGATGGCGGTGCGGATCGCAGACATGGCTGACTCCCGATGAGTTCCGGACGGGAACGATGAGGCGGGCGCGGCGCCCGTCCGACGACCGGTGCCCGTGCCCAGACGGTCCCTCGCCGGGAGGCCGGCGTCCATCGATGGGCCGCCCCTGCCGGGCTGAGGGAAAACCCTCAGGCAGTCAGGCCCGCGGCCAGACCAGGAGGACGACCGTGCCGCCCTCGGGACCGGCGGCGATCTCCAGGCTCGCCTCGATCTCGGCGGCGACCTCGCGCATCTCGGTCAGGCCGCGGGCTCCCCGGCGGACGGCCTCGCGGGCGACGGCGGCATCGAATGGTGGTCCCGGATTGGCGATCTCGAGGCGGAGGCTGGCCGGGCCCGATTGCACGCCGACCCGGACACGCCCTGTCCCGTGGCGGACCGCGTTGACCACGGCGAGCTCGGCGATGCGGAGGGCCGCCCGCTCGATCGCGACGGGTGGCCTGAGCGCGGTATCGGCGACGTCGATCTCGACGGTCGAGCCGTCGCGTTGCTCCACGCGCTCGGCGAGGGCCTCCAGCGCGGGAACGAGGCCGAGCTGCTCGACGATGAGGTTGCGCCGCTCGAGCGTGAGGGCCTGGAGCTCGGTCGCGACCGCGGCGAGGCGGGCTCCCACGATCGCCGGGTCGCGGCCGGCCTCCAGGTCGACGACCGCCGCCCGGAGCTCCGGCAGCACGTCGGCGTGCAGATCGGCCGCCAGGCGCGCCCGCTCGCGACGTTCGGTCGTCCGGCGCGACGTGGCCCGACCGAGGAGCTCGTCGGCGAAGGCACCGGCGAAGGCCGGCAGGTCGGCCGGTCCGCCGGGGTCGTTGCGTACGGCGCGCGCCCGGCGGAGCGGTTCCCGCAGGTCGGCGATGGCCCCGACGCCGATGAGGACGAGCGGCAGGAGCGGCCACGCGGCGACCGGCAGGGCGAGCGCGCGGAACGCCGACGGGCCGATGGCATCCTCGCGGCTGCCGGCCAGCCCGAGACCGATGGACAGGCACGCCGCGGCGGCCTGCCACGCCACGAGTCCCCACGCCGCCAGGCGGACCGCCGGACGGGTCCTCGCGCCGTGGGCGGCGTACAGGGCGGCGACGCCGGTCGCCGTCGCGGCGGTGAGCGCGACGAGGACCGCGGCGGGCAGCCAGACCTCCGCCGCGACCCCGGTCCCCTGGAGCGTCCCGGCGAGGGCGACCGGCTCGCGGACGGCGAGGATCGAGCCGACGACGGTCGATGGCCAGGCGATGGCAGGCGCACGTGCGATGAGGAGCAGCGCGGCGAGCCAGGCGGCGATCGCGAAGAGCAGGGGGAGCGCCGCACCGGCCGTGCCGCTCGGGTCGGCCGGACGCGCCAGCCTGGTGGCCACCCCGGCCACGATGAGCCCGCCCGTCGCCAGCAGTGCGATCGATGCGCGCCGGTCGACGCGCTCGATCACTGCCGCTCGGGCGAAGCCGGGCTCAGGTCACCCGGGCTCACCCAGCCCTCGCGGATGGCGAGGACGGCCAGCTCGGTCCGGCTCGCGACCCCGTACCGGTCGAACAGCCGGCGCAGGTGGCTTTCGACCGTCTTGACGCTCAGTCCGAGGTGGAGCCCGACCTCGTCGTTCGTCAGCCCGGCCACGACGCAGTCGAGCACGCCGAGCTCGCGGCCCGACGGCGCCCGCGGTGCGGTCGCCGAGGCCTGGAGGTCCGCCGCCCGGTACCACGTCCCGCCGGCGACGACGGTCCGGGCGGCGAGGAGGATCTCGTCGACGTCCGCGGTCTTGACCAGGTAGCCGCTCGCGCCGAGCTCGACCGCCGCACGGACGAGCGACGGCGTCCGGACGGCGCTGACGACGATGACCGGCGGTCGGTCGCGCGCGGCGTCGGACAGGAGCTCGAGGCCGGACGGTCCCGCCCCGAGGTCGAGATCGAGGATCACGACGTCGAGATCCGCTGAGCGCAACAGGTCGGCGCCGTCGGTCGCGTTGCGGGCGACCGCGGCGACCTCGAGATCGCCGGCCGCTTCGGCGCGCCGCCCGATCGCATCGGCGATCGCCGGATGATCGTCGATGACCCCCAGCCTGATCATCGCGCCACTCTACGGCACCGCGCACGGCCGTCCGCGGGTGATCGAGCCGGGACGGGCGGGCGGCGTCGCCCACACGGTGCCGCCGGACACCGGTGGCCGCCCGAAGGCTTGACGGAGGCCCCGCGCTGCGGCATCGTCGGGCCACGGCACCGGCACCGCTCATCCATCCATCGCCGGCGGTCCATCGAGGTCTCCTTGCGTCATCTCTCGCGTCCCGGCGGCCGGTCGGTCCCCGGCCGGATGGGGACGCTGCTCGCGACCCTGGCACTGGTCGCGGGACTCCTGCCGACCCAGCTCGTCGCCGTGGTCCAGGCGGCCGGTCCGGTGCTGCCCTCGGGTTTCACGGACGAGCTGCTCGCGGATGGGCTGAACCACCCGAGCGCCCTCGCGTTCAGCCCGACCGGCCGCGTCTTCGTGGCGGAGCAGCGCGGGGTCGTCAAGACCTGGCCGACGTACGCGGCCCTCGTCGCCGACCAGGCTCCGGCGGTCGCGCTCGACATCCAGACCCAGGTCGACAACTACTGGGATCGCGGGCTGCTCGGCCTGGCGGTCGACCCGGACTGGCCCGCCCAGCCCTATATCTACGTGCTGTACACGTACGACGCGGTGCCCGGCGGCAGCGCGCCGCGCTGGTCGGATGTCTGCCCGAGCCCCGCCGCGGTCCCGCCCGGGCCGGGCTCCACGACCGACGGCTGCGTCGTGACCGGCCGGCTCGACCGGATCCCGATGAACACGACGACCGGGGTGGCCAGCGGCGCCGCGACCCACCTCATCACGGACTGGTGCCAGCAGTTCCCGAGCCATTCGGTCGGCACGCTCATCTTCGGCGCCGACAAGATGCTCTACGCCGGCGCCGGCGACGGGGCGAACTTCAACGGCGCCGACTGGGGCCAGCTCGGCGGGACGGTACCGAACACGGGCAGCCCGATCACGCCGTCCAACCCATGCGCCGACCCGGGCGATCCGGCCCACCGCCCGCCGGCCCAGAACCCGCCCACGTTCGATGCCACCGCGCAGGGCGGCGGCCTGCGGGCCCAGAACGTGCGCACGTCGCGCAGCCTGGTCTCGCTCGCCGGCTCGATCATCCGGATCGACCCACACTCGGCCACCGGCGCCGCCGCTCCCGGCAACCCGCTCATCGGGTCGGCCGACCTCAACAAGCGACGGATCGTGGCCTACGGCCTCCGGAACCCGTTCCGTTTCGCAGTCCGGCCCGGAACGAACGACCTGTGGATCGGCGACGTGGGCTACAACCTGTGGGAGGAGCTCGACCACCTGCCCACCCCGACCTCGCCGAGCGGTCCGACCAACTTCGGCTGGCCGTGCTTCGAGAACCTCGATTACGGCACCTACTACAACGTGGGCGAGCCGGCCCTGTGCGCGTCGCTCCATGCCGCCGGCACGGCCACGCCGCCGGTGTGGGCGTACCGCCACGGGACGAGCCACATGGTCGCCGGCGACGGCTGCGCGACGGGCGGCGGATCGATCTCCGGGCTCGCGTTCTACGGCGGCTCGGCCTATCCCGCCGCCTATCAGGACGGCCTCTTCATCGCCGACTACACGCGCCGCTGCATCGCGTTCATGCCCGCCGGCGCCGGCGGCCTGCCCAACCCGGCTGCCGTGATGCCGTTCGAGGCCAACGCCCCGGATTCGGCCGCCGCAGGGGCCGGTCCGGTGCAGCTCCTCGCGGTGCCGACGTCGGTCGATCCGGCCGGCGACATCCTGTACGTCAACCTGGGCGCGTCGACGAACTCGGCCGGTGAGATCCACCGCATCCGCTACGCGGCGCCGCAGGCTGCCTTCACGGCCAGCCCGACCTCCGGTGCGGCCCCGCTCGGCGTCCACTTCGATGGGTCGGCGTCGACCACCCAGGTCGCCGGTGGCCTGACCTACACCTGGGACCTCGACGACGCGAGCGCGCCGTTCGATGGCCCGGCCGTCTTCGACCACGACTTCGCGGCCGGCACGTACCACGTGCGCCTGACGGTCACCGACGGGAACGGGGCGGTGAGCCAGGCGACCCGCACCGTGTCGTCGAACAACACGCCACCCCTCGTGTCGATCGACGAGCCGGCCGGGACCCTCACCTGGCGGGTGGGCGACACGATCCACGTCTCGGGCAGCGCGACGGACGCCCAGGAGGGCGACCTCTCGGCCGACATCGACTGGACCGTGACGATCAAGCACTGCCCACCCGGCGGAAGTTGCCACGACCATCCGCTCGTCAGCTTCACCGGCGCGAGCGGCGACATCGCCGCGCCGGACCATGACGGGCCGACCAAGCTCGAGATCACGGCATCCGTGACCGACGCCGGCGGCCAGACCGACACCGAGACCGTGGAGATCTTCCCGGAGACGAGCACCGTGACGGTCGCGACGTCGCCGACGGGCCTGCCGGTCGCCATGGGCAGCCTCGGCGGGGCGGCTCCGATCGCCCCGGTCATGGTCATCGGGTCGACCCGCACGGTCAGCGCCGTGACGCCGGCCGCCAAGGGCGAGAAGACCTATGCGTTCGTGAGCTGGTCGGATGGGGGAGCCGTGAACCACTCGTACACGGCGACGCCCGGCCCGGCCACCCTGACCGCGACCTACCAGCTCATCGACGTCGATGCCCCCGACAGCTGCGGGTCGGCGAAGACCCAGGCGTCGGTGGGCACGTGGTTCAGCGGCACGACCCGGAGCGCGAGCGACGTGGACTGGTACCGCTTCGTGCTGCCCAAGGCGCAGGCCGTCCAGATCGTGCTGGGCGACCTGCCAAGCAACCACAAGCTCCAGCTGTACCACGCATGCGGGGCGCTCCTCGGGACCTCGGACCACTCGTCGCTGGTGCCCGAGGAGATCGTCCGGACCCTGCCCGCCGGGACCTACTCGGTCCGCGTGTCGGGGCACGGCGGCTTCGACATCTCGGATCCCTACCAGGTCCGGATCCGTCCGCTCGGGACCTCGCCGGTCGTGCTGTCGTCGACGTCGACGGTCTCCGCCGGTCAGCTGCGGATCGGGGGCGAGGTGCTGAATGCCGCGACGACCCGGCGCGGCCCGGTCACCGTCCGGGCCAGGCTCTACGACGCCGCGGGCCACCTGCTGGCGACGTGGACGAAGGCCGCCTACGCGCCGGTCCTCGGCGCGCTGGCCCGCTCGCCGTTCCTCATCGTGGGGGCCGCCCCGGCCGGGTTCGATCACGCGGTCCTGAGCGTCGCCTCGGCACCGACGACGTCGGCCACACCATTCATCCCGTCGGTCACGGGCACCGGCGGCGGCATGGTGGCCGGCTCCTGGACGGTCACCGGGACCGTCCGGAACTCGACGTCGACGACGATGCGCTCGGTGCGGGTGCTCGTCACCGAGTACGACACGCTGGGCAACGTCATCGGGGTCGCCTACGTCACGCCGTCGGCCTCGACCCTCGGCCCCGGCAAGACGGCGACGTTCAGCGCGTCCTTCGGCGCGATCAGCCCGGCCCTGACCCGCCTGTCGGCCCGCGCCTCGCGCTAGGTCGCGCGGGCGCGACGCTCGCGAGTCCGGTCGGCTTGCCGACCGTGCGTGCGCCGGGCCACCCCGGCGCCTTCGCTCGGGAGTCTTGCCGTCCCGTTCAGATCGGCTTGCGCGTGCAGCGGATCGTCCAGCGCCGGTCGGGATCCTGCGTCCCGCCCTCGATGACACCCGCCTTGAGCAGCTCGCGCAGCACCGACACCGGGTCCGCCCGGGTGGCCCGGAGGAAGCCGATCGCCACGAGCTCGGCGGCGGCCTCGGCCACCGTGAGCTCGCGCACGAGCCGTCGACAGGCGATCGTCTGGACCGCCTCGTTGAGCGCGCCAAGGTCCTCCCGGGCGGCCGGTCCGCGCAGGCCCCCGGCAGTCGCGGTGGCAGGCTCCGTCGGTGGCCGTGGGACGGGCGCCCGACGCACGACCGGGCGGACGACGGCCGAGTCGTCGGCGCCGTCGGCCGATCCCGCCGGGACCTCGACGACCGTCGTGCCGGGCACCGGCAGCGCGGGCGGCGCCGGCTCGACCACGCCCGTCAGCCCGTGCGCCTTGCGCACGTCGGTCGCGGTCTGGAGGTTGGCGAACGGCAGGATCACCTCGCGATCCGCCAGGCGCGGGGCGGCCTCCGGCGAGGCGTCGACGCCCGCCGCGAACGCCGAGAACAGGGCATCCTCGTACTCCTCGGCGGCGGTCGTCTGGGCCCACCAGATCCGGGCCCGGTCGAGCCCGCGCAGGGTCTTGAGCCAGTGGCCACCCGCGTGCGGCTTCCGGTCGCCGAGCGGCGTCCGGTACAAGCGCCCCGACGCGGCCCCCGATCGATGCCTGGGTCATTCCGATGTACAGGATCGTCTGGTTCGGCAGCCAGAAGCCGTGCAGCCGGGCAGCGATCTCGCGTGACGTCGGACGTTCGCCGTCCAGGCGCATCGCCGGCAGGCGCTCGAGCCACTTGCCGACCAGGGTCAGCTCGACCGGCGCGGCCTCGAGCGGCTCGGGCCACTCCACGATGTAGATGCCCGGACCGGCGGAGGGCACGGGACGGCCCCACGTGACGGGGCCGTCGGCCATGAGGCCCACGGAACGGAGGAGCTCGGCGGCTCCCATCGGGCGGGCGGCGGTCGGTCGGGGAGTCGTCACGCGGTCCTCGGCGGCAGGGGGATCCGCCGCGGCGCGACGGGCACGGAGCGATGCTACCCCGGACGCAGGCTGAGGGCTCCGCCGCCGAGGCGCGCGCCAGCGGTCGGGGCCGCGGCCCCGCCCGGCCCGCCGTATCCTTGGGCCGAGGGACCCGGCCGCACGCGAGGAGGACCAGATGCAACTCGGGATGCTCGGGCTGGGACGCATGGGCGCCAATCTCGTGCGCCGCTCGATGCGCGGCGGGCACGAGTGCGTGGTCTGGACGCGCAATGCGGCGACCGTCAAGGAGCTGGCGGGGGAGGGCGCCATCGGTGCGGCCGACCTCGACGACTTCGTCGCCCGCCTCACCCCGCCGCGGGTCGCCTGGGTCATGGTCCCCGCCGCGGCCACCGAGGCCATGATCGACGAGCTCGCGAAGCGGATGGCGCCGGGCGACACGATCATCGACGGCGGCAACAGCTACTACCACGACGACATCCGGCGCGCCAAGGCCCTGGCCGAGAAGGGCCTCCACTACGTCGACATCGGGACGAGCGGTGGCGTGTTCGGGCTCGAGCGCGGCTTCTGCCTGATGATCGGCGGCGAGGACGACGTCGTCGCCCGGCTCGACCCGCTGTTCCGGACGATCGCCCCGGGCGTCGCCACGGCGCCCCGCACCCCCGGCCGGACCGGTGAGCCGACGGCGGCCGAGCAGGGCTACCTCCATTGCGGGCCGGCCGGTGCCGGGCACTTCGTCAAGATGGTCCACAACGGCATCGAGTACGGGATCATGGCCGCCTACGCCGAGGGGATGAACATCCTCAACCATGCCGGGGTGGGCCGGGCCGGCCGCGAGGTCAGCGCCGAGACGACGCCGCTGCGCGACCCCGAGCTCTACCAGTACGAGATCGACATCCCCGCGGTCGCCGAGGTCTGGCGCCGCGGCAGCGTCGTGGCGTCGTGGTTGCTCGACCTGACCGCGCACGCCCTCTCCGTGTCACCGACGCTCGAGGCGTTCGGGGGCCGCGTGTCCGACTCCGGGGAGGGGCGCTGGACGCTCCTCGCCGCGATCGACGAGGGCGTCCCGGCCCACGTCCTGTCGGCGGCCCTGTTCGACCGCTTCGAGTCGCGCGGCGAGGCCGATTTCGCCAACCGGCTGCTCTCGGCGATGCGCAAGGAGTTCGGCGGCCACGACGAGCAGAAACCGGGCTGAACATGGAGCCGCGAGGCGCCTCGTCGGCTCCTCGCGACCCGGGATCGAACCCCTGGGGGCTCGTCAGTGAGTGAGCGCCGAGGCCATGATCGAGGCGGCGGCGTCGATCGGGATCGCGAACCCGATGCCCTGGGCCGTTGATGCGGTCGCCGAGTTGAGGCCGATGACCTGACCGCGGCCGTCGAGGAGCGGGCCGCCGCTGTTGCCCTCGTTGATCGCTGCGTCCGTCTGGAGCAGGCCGGTCAGCGTCCGCCGCTGGCGGCTCGCCTGATCGGTGACGGTGATCGAGCGACCGGTGGCCGACAGGATCCCGCTCGTGACCGAGTCGGTGAACTGGCCGAGCGGGCTGCCGATGGCCACGACGAGCTGGCCGACCTGGAGGTTGGCGGAGCTTCCGATCGGGAGCGTCGGGAAGCCCGTCCCGTCGATCTTGACCACGGCGAGGTCGTGGGCCTCGTCGCTCGATGCGACGCGCCCGGGGAACTCGCGCCCGTCGTTCAGGGTCACGGTCAGCGTCCCGTCGCCCTCGATCACGTGGTAGTTGGTGAGGATCCAGCCCTTCGCGTCGTAGATGAAGCCGGAACCGATGCCCTCCGTGGTGCCGCCGCGGGCGGACCCAGCCGAGGTGGTCGTGATCGTCACCACCGCCGGGCTGGCCGCCTTGGCGACGGCCACGATCGCCGACGCGCCATCGAGGCCGGCCAGCGTGCCCGAGCCCGAGGACGCCGGGGCCGAGGCGGTCGCGGCTGCCGGGGCCTCAGCCGGGCGGGTGTTCAGCACGAACGCGGCCGTGCCCGCCGACGCGAGCGTCGCGGCGGCTAGTGAGCCGGCGAGCACGAGGCCGATCGTCCGTCGAGCCCGGGGACGCTCCGCGGCCGGTGCGGGCGCGGGCGCCGGTGGGTCGACCCGGAGATCGGGCCAGGCGTAGGCGTGGGGATCGGGTTCCGATGCCCGCGGCGCGGTCGGCGCGGTCCACGGGGAGGCGGTCGGAGGGAGGCCGCCCGGGGAAACGGTCGGGTCGGAGTCCGGGGTCGGGTGGGGGTTCGTCTGCTCGTCCATGCGTCTGGTTTACCCGCCGTCCCTGAGGCCATCCTGAGGCCGATGCCCGTCCGGGCGACCGTAACGGAAGCTTAACCGCCACCCCATAGCTGACCCAACGCGTGGCTCGGACGACCGGTTTCGTGGGCTCCTCCCCGCGGCGGAGCTTCATCCCATGAAGCCAACAGCGCATCGGGGGGCGGATGTGGATCACGCGCTTCACGGGACGAAGGAAACGGGCCATCCCGGGCGTTTGTCGTCGTGGGGTGAAGGATCTGGCACCGTTCGAGCCCTGCGACCGGCCAGATGGGTCGTTAGCTTCACCGGGTGAAGCGCGGAGAGGCTCCCTCGACGCGCCGCAATGCCCGAGGCCGCGGGTTCCCGTAACCTTGCCTACGTACGGACGGACAGGCTAGGCGAGGCGGACGTGGCATCGCTGGACATGGCGCCTTGGGCGGCGCCTGAGCTCACCGGGCTGCATCGGGTCCCGATGCACAGCGTGCCCCACGAGGACCGGGTCCCCCTCGACGGCGAGTGGCGCTTCCAGCTGCTGCCCGCCGCCGACGCGGCCGCGACCGACGCGTGGCGCACGATCACGGTGCCCGGCAGCTGGGCGATGCAGGACACCGGGGACCTGCCCCAGTACACGAACATCGTCATGCCCTTCCCGGACCTGCCGCCCGCCGTCCCGGCCGCGAACCCGACGGGCCTGTACGTCCGCGACTTCGAGGTCCCGGAGCGCTGGACCGGCCGCCGGATCGTGCTCCACATCGGGGCCGCCGAGAGCGTGGCCATCGTCCGGGTGAACGACCGCGAGGTCGGCATCGGCAAGGATTCGCATCTCGCCTCGGAGTTCGAGATCGGCGACGTCCTCGTGCCCGGGCACGAACACGCTCGAGGTCCGGGTCGTCAAGTGGTCCGACGCGAGCTTCATCGAGGACCAGGACGAGTGGTGGCTCGGCGGGATCACCCGCTCGGTCTTCCTCTACTCGACCGGCCGGACCTACCTCGCCGACGTCAAGGCGATCACCGGCCTGGCCGACGACCTCACGACGGGCACGCTCGAGCTCGGCGTCCAGGTCGCCTTCGACCGGGGCGTCCCGGAGCACGGCTGGATGATCGAGGCGGAGCTCGGCGTGCCGGGCATCCCGCTCACGTTCCGCGCCGAGGCCCACGTGGTCGACACGATCCGGGATCGCTGGGAGCCCACCGAGGACCGCGGCCTGCGGATCATCCGCGCCGCGACCGGGGTCGACGCATCCCTGACCCACGTCGAGCCGCTCGACGGCAGCGCAGCGTGGCAGGCCGACGTCCGGGGCATCGCACCGTGGTCGTCCGAGGTCCCGACGCTGTACCCGCTCACCGTGCGCCTCAAGGCGCCCTCGGGCGAGCTGGCCGAGGAGGTCCGGATCCGGCTGGGCTTCCGGCGGGTGGAGATCGCCGGCCTGGACCTGCTCATCAACGGCCGGCGGGTGCTGATCCGGGGCGTCAATCGCCACGACTTCGACCAGCACACGGGCCGCACGGTCACGGCCGACGCGATCCGGACCGATCTCATCACGATGAAGCGGTTCAACTTCAACGCCGTCCGGACGTCCCACTACCCGAACGATCCGGCGCTCGTGGACCTCGCCGACGAGCTCGGCCTGTACGTCATCGCCGAAGCCGACATCGAGTCCCACGCGTACTACGGGACCCTGTGCGACGACCCGCGCTACCTCGGCGCCTGGGTGGACCGCTGTGCGCGGCTGGCCCTGCGCGACAAGAACCACGCCTCGATCATCGCCTGGTCGCTCGGCAACGAGTCGGGCTACGGCCCGAACCACGACGCGGCGGCCGGCTGGCTGCGGGCCTACGACCCGAGCCGGCCGCTCCACTACGAGGGTGCGATCCGGGACGACTGGACGAGCCCCCAGACGGTGAGCGACATCACGTCGCCCATGTACCCCACGATCGCCTCGATCGTGGACCACGCCACGAACGGCACGCAGCGCCACCCGCTGATCATGTGCGAGTACTCGCACGCGATGGGCAACAGCAACGGGACGCTCGCCGAGTACTGGGCGGCGATCGAGTCCACGCCCGGCCTCCAGGGCGGGTTCATCTGGGAGTTCTGGGATCACGGGCTCGTCCAGCGCCTCCCGGACGGCTCGACGCGCTGGACGTACGGCGGCGACTGGGGCGATGACCCGAACGACAGCAACTTCTGCCTCGACGGTCTCGTGTTCCCCGACCGGACGCCGAAGCCCGGGATGTGGGAGCACCGCCACCTCGCGTCGCCGGTGCGGATCGCGGCCGATCCGGAAGGCAAGGCCGCCGGCCGGATCGAGATCCAGAACTGGCAGGACTTCCGGGACCTCGGCTGGCTGCGGGCGCGCTGGGAGCTCGCTGTCGATGGCGAGCCGATCGCCCAGGGCGACCTGGCCCTGCCGCCGCTCGAGCCGGGCGAGCGGACCGTCGTCGATCTCGCCGGCTGGCCGGAGACCAACGGCCGGGCGGGCGAGGCGCGGCTGACCGTTCGCTTCCGCACCGCGAAGGCGACCTCCTGGGCACCGGCCGGCTTCGAGGTCTGCGCCGGCCAGGTTCGTGTCCCGGCCATCGAGACCGGCACGGGCGATGCCGTGGCGGCTCCGCTCACCCCTGGAAGCTGGTCCAGCTTCGCGACGGTGGACGACGACGGCCTCCTCCAGCACCGCGACCTCGCCCGCCCGCCCGGCATCTCGCTGTGGCGGGCGCCGACCGACAACGATCGGATCGGGGGCATGGCGGCCGCGTGGACCGCGGCCGGCCTGGACCGGCTCGAGCGACGGCTGCTCGGTGTCGACCGGCGGCGCGACGGGCGCGTCACGGTCAAGGCAGAGCACCGGACAGGCGCCGGCCAGGTCATCGGGCACGTCCAGCGCATCTCGCCGCTGGCCGGCGACGGCGTGCGGGTCGAGGAAGAGGTCACGATCCCGCGCGGGCTCACGGACCTGGCCCGGGTCGGGACCGTCCTGGAGACGGTCCCCGGGCTCGAGCACCTGACCTGGTACGGGACGGGGCCGCACGAGACATACCCCGACCGCAAGGCGTCTGGGCTCGTCGGTCGCTGGAGCGACACCGTCACCGAGCACATCGTGCCGTACGTCCGGCCGCAGGAGACCGGCGGGCGGGCCGACACGCGCTGGCTGGCCCTCGACGACGGGAACGGCCGGGGCCTGCGAATCGACCTCGACGAGCGTCACCAGGTCTCGGTCAGCCACTTCCGGGCCGAGGACCTCGCGACGGCGACCCACGACGTCGAGCTCGTCGCCCGGCCCGAGACGATCGTCCACCTCGATGCGGCCCATCGCGGCGTGGGGACGGCGAGCTGCGGTCCGGACACGCTGCCCGGCTATCTCGTGGGTCCCGGCACCTACCGCTGGTCGTGGACGCTGATGCCCTTCGCGAAGGAATGAGCGTGGCGATCCATTTCGACCAGGCCGACCGGGTCTTCCACCTCCGGAACGAGCGCCTCAGCTACCTGATCGGCATCGCCCCGAACGGCGCGCTCGTCCATTTGTACCTGGGACCGGCCCTGGCCCCCGCCCGCTCCTACGCCCACCTGGCGGGCGAGCCATTCCGCGGGTTCGGCAATCGGCTGGGCGAGTGGACGGCACTCGAGTACCCGACCTACGGCCTTGGCGACTACCGGGTGCCGGCGATCACGGTCGAGCAGCCGGACGGCTCGACCGTCCTCGAGCTCGTCTACGCGAGCCACCGCATCCTGCCCGGCAAGCCGCCGATCGCCGGCCTGCCGGCGACCTACGTGGAGGCGGACGAGGAGGCGGAGACGCTCGAGGTCACCCTCCTCGACGAGCAGAGCGGCACGGAGGTGCGCTGCTCCTACACGATCTTCCGCGACGCGCCGGCCATCGCGCGGAGCGTCAAGGTCCGGAACACGGGTTCGGGGCGTCTCGTCCTGCGCACGGCGATGAGCGCCGCGCTCGACCTGCCCGACCGCGACTGGGAGCTCGTCCAGCTCAGCGGCACCTGGGCTCGCGAGCGCCACGTCGTCGAGCGCCGGCTCACGCCCGGACGGGTATCCGTCGGCAGCCAGCGCGGGGCGAGCGGCGCCGAGCACAACCCGTTCCTCCTGCTGCGCCGCCCGGCAACCACCGAGTCCACCGGCGAGGCGATCGGCCTGAGCCTGGTCTACTCGGGCAACTTCCTGGCCGAGGCGGATGGCGACCCGTTCGGCGGGCTCCGGCTGCGGATCGGGATCGACCCCGAGACGTTCGCCTGGACCCTCGAGCCGGGCGCGGAGTTCAGCACGCCCGAGGCCGTCCTCGTCTACACGACCGGCGGTCTCGGCGACCTGAGCGACACGTATCACCGGCTGTACCGCGAGCGGCTCGCCCGCGGGGTCTGGCGGGACCGGCCGCGGCCGGTGCTCATCAACAACTGGGAGGGCACGTACTTCGAGTTCACCGAGGACAAGCTCGTCGACATCGCCCGGGTGGCCCACGAGCTCGGCGTGGAGCTGTTCGTGCTCGACGACGGCTGGTTCGGCAAGCGCGACGATGACACGACCTCGCTCGGCGACTGGACGGTCGACCTGCGCAAGCTGCCGAACGGGATCTCCGGCGTCGCCGGGCGGATCGAGGCCCTCGGCATGCTCTTCGGGCTCTGGATCGAGCCCGAGATGGTGAGCCCGCACAGCGACCTGTTCACGGCCCATCCGGACTGGGCGATCGGCGTGCCCGGCCGGCCGCGGACCGAGGGCCGGCAGCAGCTCGTCCTCGACATGAGCCGCCCGGAGGTCGTCGATCACCTCTTCACGGTCCTCTCCGAGGTGTTCCGCAGCGCGCCCGTGTCCTACGTCAAGTGGGACATGAACCGCAACATCACGGAGCCGTACAGTGCCGCCCTGCCGGCCGACCGCCAGGGCGAGTTCTTCCACCGCTACATCCTCGGCGTGTACGACCTGTACGGGCGGCTGAACGCGGCCTTCCCGGAGATCCTGTTCGAGTCGTGCGCCAGCGGCGGCGGCCGCTTCGACCCCGGGCTGCTGGCCTTCGCCCCGCAGGGCTGGACGAGCGACGACACGGACGCTGTCGAGCGCCTGCGCATCCAGTGGGGCACGTCGCTCGTGTACCCGTTGAGCTCGATGGGCGCCCACGTCTCGGCCGTGCCCAACCACCAGGTCTCGCGGACGACCCCGCTCCCGACGCGGGCGGCCGCCGCGTTCTTCGGCGTGTTCGGCTACGAGCTGGACTCGACGAGTCTCTCCGACGAGGAGCGGCGGCAGGTCGCCGAACAGGTCGGCTTCTACCAGGTCAACCGCGAGCTCTTCCAGCGGGGCCGGTTCGTCCGCCTCGTGAGCCCCTTCGAGGGCGACGGCAACGAGACCGCCTGGATGTGCGTCGCACCCGACCGACGCCGCGCGGTCGTCGGCTTCTACCGCGAGCTGAACCGGCCATATCCAGGCCCCCGCCGCCTGCGCCTGCGCGGCCTCGACCCGGCCGCTGCGTACCACGTCTCCGTGTGGCCGGCGAGCGACGACGTGGTCGAGCACGCGAACACCCTGCTCCGGGGCGGCGACGACCTCATGGCCGCCGGGCTGTACCTGGACGCGGAACGCTGGGCGGCCGCGCACCAGGGCGACTTCTGGGCCCGCCTCTTCGTCCTGGAGGCGGCCGGGCCGGCCTGATCGGGACCGCCGTGGGCCTCGACGGCCTTTGACGAGCGGCGTACCCTAGCCCTCCGCGGCGCGTGGCCCTTGGAGTGTCCCCTCCGAAGACGCCGTTTCGCGGACTGTTCTGGGTGGCTGACATGCCGACCGCCGAACCGTCCGGAGCGCTCCTCGAGCGGGCGCTCGACACTTACGACGACCTCGCCTCGAGGCACGCCCTGCGGCGGCCACCGGGACCTGCAGATCGAACCCTCGTCGCGGCGCGGCGCGCGCTCCTCATCACGCGCTCCCGGTCGCAGGAATGGATCGTCCCCCTGCCGACTGTCGTCAGCGTGGAGCGCCTCATCGAGCGCCTCGACGCGATCGAGACGGTCGACGAGGAGGAGATCTGGCTGGACCGGTTCGCGCTGGACGTCCTGGACGCCGTCGAGCGCCGGAGCACCGGCCGGCGCGATCGCGACCGCGAGGCCGAGACGATCGATCTCACATTCGCCTGACGGGGCTCGCCGAGGGATCCTGCGCTCCCGGCCGGTGTGCGAAGGCCTACGCCGTCCGCCCCCTTGGTACGGCCGCCTGCGGGACTAATCAGGGAGTGACATCGGCGCCGTGCGGGGCGACGATCCCGACTCGACCATGACCAAGCATCGATCGCTCCGCGCCAGTTTCGCCGCGCTCGTGGTCGCGGCCGGCGTCCTCATCGGACCGTCCGCCTCGGTGCATGCGGCCGCCGGCCTGCCGGCCGTTCCCGCCGCGTGGCCGTCGACCAGGCTCGAGCTCGGCCTCGCCGACGCACCCGGTGGCGCGGCCGCGCTCCGTGCCTCCGCGGCGTTCGGGTTTCGCTATCAGTACCTCGCCGGCGGCGTGAACACGGGCAACGGCTGGGCGACCTGGAACACCAACGGCACGTTCGTGTCGATGTATGTCGCGGATTCGGTCGCCCACGGGCTGACCCCGGTGTTCCCGTACTACATGCTCCTCCAGTCGAACCCGTCGGCCGGCGCGGACGAGAAGGCGAGGGACCTCTCGAACCTCGCGAACACCGCGACGATGGCCGCCTATTACGCGGACCTGCGCCTGTTCTTCTCGAAGGCCGCCGGTTCCACGCCGGTCGTCCTCCACGTCGAGCCCGACCTGTGGGGGTACATCGAGCAGGCCGCCACGGCGGATAACGCCGCGACCGTGCCCGCCTCCGTCGCGAGCTCGGGCGACGCGGCGCTGGCCGGCCTCCCGAACACCGCCGCCGGCTTCGCCCAGGCGATCGTCCGCCTCCGGAACGCGCTCGCCCCGAACGTGATCCTCGCCTACCACCTCTCGGTCTGGGGCACCAACTTCGACATCAGCTATTCGAACGACTCCGACGCCCACGTCGACCAGCTGAGT
Organism: uncultured Chloroflexia bacterium; assembly: GCA_963849405.1. Lineage (GTDB taxonomy): Bacteria > Chloroflexota > Limnocylindria > Limnocylindrales > CSP1-4 > C-114. Next base: position 258,488 of record CAWKHG010000002.1, on the reverse strand, counting down.
GCCCGCGCGGCGGCGTTCTACGCGTCGCTCGGCGCTTCCTTCGACATCGCCTTCACGGACATCGCCGACCGCGACGCCGAGTTCAAGCGGGCCCACTACGGCGACAACGGCGCGTCGTGGTGGGACGGCGCGGACTTCGTGCGCTACGCCCGGTTCATCGGCGGTTTCGTGGCCGCGACCGGCAAGCGGATGGTCGTCTGGCAGATCCCGCTCGGCAATACGGTCATGCGCGCGGTGAACAACACCTGGGGCCACTACCAGGACAACCGCGTCGAGTGGTTCCTCGACGACCCGGGCGGCACGCATCTCGCCCTGTGGCGCGACGCCGGCGTGGTCGCCCTGCTCTACGGCGGCGGCGCCGGCGGGACGACCTGCTCCTGCGACGCGACCGGCGACGGCACCACGAACCCGGCCGCGATCAACGGCAACACCCGCACGTCACTCTCGGCCGACGACGACGGCGGGTACTTCAAGGAGCGCGCCGCCGCGTACTACGCCGGCGGCGGACTGACGATCGGATCGGGCTCCGATCCGCCCCCGCCACCGCCGCCGGTCGCGCATTGGACGGTGAGCGGGTCCGCCAACCCCACGACCGTCATCCGGGGCCACTCGGTGGCGCTCACGGTCCGGGTCAAGGCGTCGGTCACGGTCAAGGCACGGGTCCAGGTCGACGTGTACGACGCGGCCAATCACCGGGTCTACAGCCACCTCTACGGCGTCTACACGTTCCTGGGCGGCGCCACCACGACGTACCACCCCGGCTTCAAGGTGTCCTCCAGCGCTCGAACCGGCACGTATACGGTCAAGACCCGGATCGTCTCGGCGACGGGCGCGTTCCTCGCCAACCTCAAGGTCACGACGTTCAAGGTGCACACCCGCTAGAGCCCGGCGCTCCCGGCTCGGCGCCTGCGCGCCTCCGCCGACCGTGTCGCGGGCCGCGTCAGGGCGCCTTCCCGCCGGATGGGCCGCTATCATCGGGCGGAGGGGCTGGTGGAGGAGCGAGCGATGACGGCCGTCGAGGAACGTCGGTACATCCGGTCGGATGGCCTGCCCAAGGTCACCGGTCAGGCCCGCTATGCCGCCGACCTGACGATGTCGGGCATGACCCACGCGGCGTTCCTCTACGCCGGCGTGCCAAGCGCCCGCATCCGCCGCCTGGACACCGCCGCCGCTCGCGCCCTGCCCGGCGTGCTGGCCGTGATCACCGCCGCGGACGTGCCGGAGGTCCGCTACGGAGCGGCCGTCCACGACCGGACGCTGTTCGCCCGGGACGTGGTGCGGTTCGAGGGCGAGATCCTCGCGGCGGTCGCCGCCATGACCCCCGAGCTGGCGAAGGAAGCCTGCCGGCTGATCGAGGTCGAGCTCGAGGAGCTCCCGGCCGTCGTCGACGCCGAGGCCGCGCTCCGCCCGGACGCCCCGCTCGTCCACGCGGGCTGGTCCGACTATGACGCGAACGACGGCGTGGTCCGGGACGGCAACGACTGCGGCTACGTCCGGATGGTCCGGGGCGACCTGGACGCAGGCTTCGCCGAGGCCGACGTGATCGTCGAAGGGCGGTACGTCGCGGACATGACCCACCCGGTCCCGATCGAGCCCCACGCGGTCATCGCCCAGTGGGAGGGCGAGAAGGTCACGGTCTGGAGCACCACCCAGACCCCGTTCCCCGCTCGGAGCGGCGTGACCGAGACCCTCGAGATGCCCGAGAGCCTGGTGCGGATCGTCGTGCCCCACCTGGGCGGCGGGTTCGGCGGCAAGTGCGAGTTCCACTTCGAGGCGCACATCGCCGCCCTGTCGAGGGCCGCCGGGCGGCCGGTGCGCCTCGTGTTCGACCGCCGCGCAGGAGTTCGTGGCCACGGACATGGCCCGCCACGGCGTCGTCGCCGCGTTCCGGACGGGGGTCCGGCGCGACGGCACGATCACCGCCCACGAGGCCCGGCTCGTGCTCGACACCGGGGCCTACGCGACCCACGGCCCGGTCATCACCGAGATCGCCACGATGATGGCCGCCGGCCCGTACCGCCTGCCCAACCTGTTCGTGGAGGGCCGCACCGCCTACACCAACCGGACGCCGGCCGGCTCGACCCGGGCGCCTTCCGGGCCCGCAGGTCTGCTGGGCGATGGAGCAGCACGTCGACGCGGTCGCCAATGAGCTCGGCATGGACCCGCTCGCGTTCCGGCTCCAGAACGTCGCCGAAGAGGGCGACCTGGGCCCGTCCGGCCAGACGTACGAAAAGATCGGCGCGCGCGAGAGCCTCGAGGCGGCGGCCCGCCTCATCGACTGGGGTGCGCCGCTGCCGGCGGGGGAGGGCAAGGGGCTGGCGCTCGGCTGGTGGTTCAGCGCGCCTGGCCCGTCGGGTGCCTACATCAAGCTCAACGCCGACGGCAGCGCCACGATCGTCACCGGGGCGCAGGAGAACGGCTCCGGGTCGGTCATGGGCCTTGCCCTGCTCGCCTCGCGTGAGCTCGGCCTGCCGACCGACCGGATCTCGCTCGTCTACCAGGACACCGACGCCGGCGCCTTCGACTGGGGCAGCTCGGGCAGCCAGACGACGTTCAACGTCGGCCGGGCGGTCGTGCGGGCCGCCGGGAACATCCGCGAGCGCCTCCTGCGGATGGCCGCCGAGACGCTCGAGGCCAATCCGGCCGACCTGGAGCTCGCCGACGGGGTGGTCCGGGCGAAGGACGCTCCGGGCCGCTCGGTCACGATCGCGGCGCTCGCCCAGCAGGCCCAGGACGACGGCGAGCTCATCACGGGCGAGGCGTCGCCACCCGCGCCGGTCGCACCGGCGGGCGATTCGTCGTGCGTGGGCCGGGTCTCGTTCCCCACGTTCGCCGCGCCGGCCTTCTTCGCCCACGGCGCGCACGTCCGGGTCGATCGCGAGACCGGCGTCGTGCGCGTGCTCAAGGTGTCGGCCGGGCACGACTTCGGACGGGTCCTGAACCCGACCGGCGCCGAAGGCCAGGTCGAGGGTGGCATCGCCCATGGCCTCGGTATCGCCCTGACCGAGGGCACGGTGTTCGACGGCGGTCGGCAGCGGAACCCGCACCTGCTCGACTACAAGCTCCAGACGGCGGCCGACGTGCCCGCGGTGAGCATCGCCTTCATCGACGCGCCGGCGGCCGACGGGGGACCGTACGGCTCGAAGGGGGTCGGCGAGCCGCCGGTCGTGCCGACGGCCGGAGCCGTGGCGAACGCGATCGCGGCGGCGACGGGAACGCGCCTGCACCGCATGCCGATGACGCCGCCGCGTATCTGGGCGGCCCTGGCCGGCGAGGAGTCCTAGGTGGCGGTGGCGGCGCCCGGCCGGACGTTCCATGCCCCGGCCTCGCTCGACGACGCGCTGCGCCTCCTGGCCGAGCTTGGCCCGCGCGCCGGGGTCGTCGCGGGCGGCACGGACCTGGTCGTGGCGGCACGGGGCGGCCGGAAGCCCCTGCCGGAGGCGATCGTCGCGATCGACCGGCTGCCCGGCCTGGCCGGCATCGAGCCGGCGGCGGACGGCGGCCTGCGCCTCGGCGCCCTGGTCAGCCACGCCGATCTCGAGCACTCGAGCCTGATCCGCGAGCGCTGGTCGGCCCTGTCCGACGCGTCGGCACTGGTGGGCTCGCCCGCCACGCGTCACGTCGGGACGCTCGGCGGCAACCTCTGCAACGCCTCGCCGGCCATGGAGACCGGCGCGCCGCTGCTCGTCTTCGACGCCTCCGTGGAGCTGCGCTCGGCCGGCGGAACGCGGACGCTGCCCGTCGCCGAGTTCATCACGGGACCGGGGACGTCCGCGCTGGCGCCCGGCGAGCTGCTCGTTGCCGTCGTCGTCCCGCCGCTGTCGGCCGGGCGGGCCGGCTCGGCGTACCTGCGGCTCGAGTACCGGGCGCGCGATGGAGATCGCCGTCGTGGGCGCAGCCGCGCTCGTGACCCTCGACGGCGAGAGCCGGTGCACTGAGGCGCGGATCGCCATCACCGCGGTCGCGCGGACGGTCCTCCGCGTCGAGGCGGCCGAGCGAATCCTCCGCGGCCACGCCCCCACGGCCGAGATCATCGCCGCCGCCGCGGCCGCCGCCGGTGACGCGGCTCAACCGATCGACGACGTCCGGGCAAGCGCCCGCTACCGGTCCGCGATGGTGCCGGTCCTCGTTCGCCGGGCCATCGAGGCGGCGCTCGTCCGGGCCGGGGCGGGAGCCGCATGAAGGTCGGCGCCACGCTCACCATCAACGAGGTGCCCTACGAGGTCGCGGTCGAGCCGGAGCACTCGCTCCTCGACACGGTCCGCGAGCTCGGCCTGACGGGGACCAAGGAAGGCTGCGACGACTCCGAGTGCGGGGCGTGCATGGTCCTGCTCGACGGGCGGCCGGTGAACTCGTGCTCGTTCCTCGCGCTCCAGGCGGCCGGCCGGCGAGTGACGACGGTCGAGGGCCTCGCGGCCGATGGCCGGCCGAGCGCGTTGCAACGGGCGTTCCTCGAGGCCGGCGGCGTCCAGTGCGGGTTCTGCACCCCGGGCATGCTCATCTCGGCGACGGCCCTGCTCGCGGAGGATCCGGCACCGAGCGATGAAGCGATCCGGGCCGGCATCGCGGGCAACCTCTGCCGCTGCACGGGCTACCAGAAGATCGTGGCGGCCATCTCCGCCGCCGCGCAGGAACTCGCCACAGGCTAGTCGGCGGGGAGCCCGTGCGCCGCGCCACCGCGGCGCCTTCGCTCGGGAGCCCTGCTCCGCGAGAGCCGGCCCGCGCCGCGCCACCGCGGCGCTTCGCTCGGGAGCCCTGCTCCGCGAGAGCCAGCCCGCGCCGCGCCACCGCGGCGCCTTCGCTCGGGAGCCCAGCTCGGCTAGTCGAGCGGGTAGGGGTAGACCGGGGGACCGTGGGTCGGGGTGGGGTCCGGCAGGACGGCCGGGCTCGGCGCGGCCCCGGGCGGCCCCGGCACGGGCGGTGGCGTCGGGATCGGCGGGTAGGGAATGGGGACCACGGGCAGCGGCAGCGCCTCGAAGGCGATGTTGAGCAGCGACGTCCCGAACACGTCCGGGCCGATCACATCCTGGTTCGTGGCGACCGCGACCGTGAACCCGGACACGGGCAGGTAGCGGATCGACGCCCGCGCCCCGATCAGCCGGCCGTTGTGGCCCCAGGTGAGGCGCCCGCCGAGGGGGATGGTGCTCACCGCGAACCCGTACGGCGTCGGCGCGTGGAGGCGCCGGCTGATCGACGTGTCGAGCATCTGGGCGCAGCGACTGTGCGCTCAGGACCTTGCCGCCGTAGAGGGCCCGCGCCCACTGCGCCAGGTCGGCCGAGCTCGAGGCGATGTTGCCGGCGGATCCGGCGGCCGTCACGACCGACATGAACGGCGAGACCGTCGTCCCGTCGGCCAGGCTCTTGGCGAACCGATGGGCGAGCGTCCCGCCGAGCTTGTAGGCGGTCGCGACCGTGCCCTTGCGCGGCTCCACGCCCTGGACGAAGGTCCGGCTCAGGTCCAGGGGATCGAAGAACCGCTTGCGCAGCTCCGTGGCGACCGTGTGGCCGGTCGCCCGCTCGACGATCTGGCCGAGCAGGACATAGTTCGAGTTGGAGTAGGCCCAGCAGGCGCCCGGCGCGCACCAGGGCTTGCCCATGTAGCTCAACGCCTCCGCCGGGGACCAGATCCGCCGCGGCGCCTTCAGCAGAGCCGGGTCGATCTTCGGGTTCTCGAAGAAGTCGTACAGGCCGCTCGTATGATCGAGCAGCTGCCGGATCGTGATCTGGGGCGACACCCGGGCCGCGGGCAGCCAGTCCAGGACCGTGTCATTGAGGGACAGCTTGTGCTCCTGGACGAGCTCCAGGATCAGGGTGGCGAGGAACGTCTTGGAGACGCTGCCGATCGAGAACGCGGTGCCGGACACGACCTTGATCCGATGGCCGATGTCGGCGTAGCCACTGACCCCGGTCCACGAGCGGCCGTCCGGCCAGACGATCGTGACCGACACGCCAGGCACCTTGTACTTGGCGCGGATCGTGTCGAGCCGGGCCTGGAGCCGGGCGATCGGGAGCGGGTGCGGCGGCCGGCCGACGTTCGGCGTGCCGACCGTCGCCGTGGCCGGGGTGGGGCTCGGCGTCGGGGCGAGGCTCGAAGGAGCGGGGCTCGCGGGCACGACCGGGCTCGACGGCACCGGGGTCGCCGCGGGTGAGGCGACGGCGGCGAGCGGGGACGGCGAGGCGACCGTGGCTGCGGGCTGGACGGCTCCGCTCGAACCTGTGAGGGTGAGCGTGAGGACGCCGGCGATGAGCACGGCAACGGAACGCCGAAGGCCGGTCATCACGCGCGTGCGTGACGGCAGGCGGCCGGTTCGCGACATGCGGGAAGCCTACACTGCCGCCGCCGCGTCTCCCCCGGGCCGAAGGGGCGCAGACCGGCGGACCTTGGTCCTGCCGGCCGATCGGGGACCGAACGGGCCTCGAAACCGTGACGCCTCCACCGTAGAATGCGCCCACACGACGTCAGTGGGAGGGACACGATGCTGCATCCTCGTGAACTGCGGAAGCCCCTGTTCGCGGTGGCCGCCCTTGCTCTGGGGCTCGCTGCCTGCTCCAGCGCGGCACCGGCGGCTCAATCCCCAGCTGCGAGCGGCGCTCCACAGACGCAGGCCGTGAGCACCCAGCCGGCGCCACCGCCGGGTCCACGCAGCCGCAAACCGCGCCGCCCAGCGCGCCGCCGAGCGTGGGCAGCATCAAGGACATGGACATCTGCGCCCTGATCACCGCGAAGGAGGTCGAGGCGATCGTCGGCTACGACGTGAAGGCGGGCAAGAAGCTCCAGGTGCAGAGCGAGACCGCGGGTTGCCAGTGGGACGGCACCTCATCCCGGGGGATCCAGTTCGTGACCCTCGCCGTGTACGCGTTCAGGGAGGGGGCCTGGTTCCCACCCGACGCCAACGAGCCCGACGCCGAGATGGTGACCGGCGTTGGCGACGACGCCTATCGCAAGGAGATCGGGCTCTCGGGCACGGCCGGTGACCTGGTCGTGAGGTCGGGCGGGCTGATCCTCAACATCACCCTGTTCAACGACCAGCGCAAGTACCAGGCCCTGCACCCGCAACAGGTCAAGCTCGCGACCCTGCTCCTCTCGCGATTGAAGTAGGCACCGTTCGGGCGGCGGGTCGGCACCGGGCCCGGGGCACCCGGTATCGTGAGCCCGTGAAGCGCACCTCGCGTCCCGCCCGGGTGGGGTCGGTCCTGGCAACCGTCGGGCTGCTCGTCATGCTCGCGGCGCCGGCCGGCGCGGCGGCGCTCGACCTGCCGCCGACCCAGACCGGCCGCTACGTCTACGACCTCGCCCGGGTCTGGAAGCAGGCCACGATCGACCAGGCCCAGGCGATGGTGGCGGCCATCCGGGAACGGACCCGGGCCGAGATCGCGGTCGTCTCCTGGCCGAGCGACTTCAGCTCGATCTCGCCCCAGGAGGCGCTCGCCGACGGGCGCACGATCATGGACACCTGGGGCGTGGGCCGGGCGGGCGTGAACGACGGCCTGATCGTGCTCTTCGACATGGATACCAGCCTCCGGACAGGCGGCAAGCACGGCCAGGTCACGCTCGTCACGGGCTCAGGCTTCAAGGACCTCTACCTCAGTGACGGCGAGGCGAAGTCGATCGTCGACGACGCGATGGTGCCCCGGGCCAAGGCCGGCGACCTCGACGGCGCCCTCGTCGCGGCGCTCGAGCGGATCGACAAGGTGGTCGTGCCCGGGGGCAATCCGGGCCACCGGCTGGCCGGGACCATGTTCCTCATCGGCGGCGGGCTCATCGGCATGGCCGGGCTGGCCATGGTCGTGTACTTCGGGATGCACCTGGTGGCGGCGCGGTCGCGACGCGGCGATCCCGCTCATCGACGACTCGGTCCTCCTGCCGGCCCCGCCACCCGGCCTCACTCCGGCGCTGGCGACCGTGCTGCGCAAGGAGACGATAGACACCGACGCGTTCACGACCGCGCTCATCGACCTCGGTCATCGTGGCCTGATGGTCTTCCGGCAGCAGGAGTCGGACCGCAAGAAGGTGGATTTCCTTGTCCCGCCGACGCCGCTCGAGGATCCCGGCGCAGAGCACGCCCGCCGGCGCCCCCTCGGCGAGGCCGAATCGGCCCTCGTGGAGGCGGTCAGGACCCAGATCCGGGCCGACGGCGATGGCGTCCTCTCGAACGACGAGCTGCGCAAGGGCGAGGGCGCGAAGCTGTACGCCGCGTTCCGCAAGGACCTGGGCAAGGCGGCCAAGGCATCGCCCTGGTTCCGAGACGACCCGACCCGCCTGACCAACCTGTGGCACGGCATCGGGATCGCGGTGGTCATCGGGGCCGTGATCGGCGCCTTCGTCGCGGTCTTCGAGGACGGCGTCGATGGCGAGACGACGATCCGCCTCCACAGCGAGCCCATGGCGATCGGCTTCGGGATCCTCGCCATCGGGGCGGTCATCGTCATCCTGTTCAGCCGGTTCCTCGCCGCCCGGACGCCGGATGGCGGGCAGGCCCTCGGGATGGCGCTCGCGTACCGCAACACGCTCCGCCACGTCATGCGCCAGGCCCCGAACATCGACTCGGCAGTGGCCACGGCGCAGCCGCGCCTGCCCTGGATCGGCACGCCGGACGAGCTGGCGGTCTGGGCGACGGCGCTCGGCCTGCGTAAGGAGATCGACGACCTGTTCAAGCGCAGCCTCGACGACACCGGCCGCTCCTCGTCCGGCTGGTCGCCGGCCTGGTACGTCGGTGGCGCCGGGTCCGTGGCCAACTTCGGGAGCGTCATCGGCTCGATCTCGACGACCAGCGCGTCGTCGTCGGGCAGCGGCTACGGCGGCGGGAGCAGCGGCGGAGGCGGCGGCGCGAGCGGCGGGTTCTGAACGGCCCGCCGGCGCGGTGCCACAGGTCGCGGGGCGCGGATAGCCCGAGGTGAGCGCCACCGGCTACGCTGCCGGCAGATGACCGAAGCGACCCTGCTCGACGACCTCAACGACGCCCAGCGCACCGCCGTGCGGGCGACGACGGGGCCGGTCGTCATCCTGGCCGGGGCCGGCACGGGCAAGACGACGGTCATCAGCCGCCGGGCCGCCTACGCGATCGCCACGGGTGTCGTGCCCGCGAGCGACGTCCTCGTGGTCACGTTCACCGACAAGGCCGCGGGCGAGATGGCCTCCCGCCTGGCGAGCCTCGGCCAGCCCGGCGTCACGGCGCGCACGTTCCACGCCCACGCCCTCAGCCAGCTCAGCTGGTTCTGGCCGAGTCGCCACGACGGGGCGCCGATGCCCGAGATCCTGGCTTCGAAGATCCCGATCGTGGGTCGGCTGGCCCGGTCGCTCCCCGGCGGCTACCGGTTCACGACCGCGAAGGACCTCGCCGACGAGATCGAATGGGCCAAGAGCCGGCGCATCGCCCCGGCCACGTATGCCGCGGAGCTGCGACTCCCAGGGCGTCCGGACGCCGCCGATCCCGGTCGAGCTCTTCGCCCGCCTCTACGCCGACTACGAACGGGCCAAGAAGCGGGCCGGCCGGATCGACTTCGACGACATGCTCATCGGGACGGTCGAGCTGCTCGAGGCGGACGAGGACGCCCGCGCCACCGTCCAGGCGCGCAAGCGCTGGATCTGCGTCGACGAGTACCAGGACACGAACCCCCTCCAGGAGCGGCTGCTCGAGCTGTGGCTCGGCGATCGGACGCGACCTGTGCGTCGTGGGCGACCCGGACCAGACGATCTACACGTTCACCGGCGCGACGAGCGACTACCTGACCGGCTTCGCGGACCGCCACCCCGGCGCGACCGTGGTCGCCCTCACGGAGAACCACCGGAGCACGCCCCAGATCCTCGACCTGGCGAACCGCGCGATCGGCCGGGCCGGTGGGTCGCTGGCCCTCCGGGCGACAAAGGGCGATGGGCCGCCACCGAGCCTGCGCCCGTATCGCGACGGCCACGCCGAAGCCACTGCCCTGGCGCTCGAGGCGAAGCGCCTCATCGCGACCGGCGTCGCCGGCGGACGAGATCGCGGTCCTGACCCGGATCAACGCCCAGCTCACGACGATCGAGGCGGCCCTGACGGCCGCGGGCGTGCCCTACCAGGTGCGCGGCCAGCGCTTCTTCGACCGGCGCGAGGTCCGCGACGCGATCGAGCTCGTCCGGCGCGGCTCGATCAGCGAGCACGGCGCCGCGTTCATCGATGCCGTCCGCGCCCTGTGGGCGGCCGAGCTCGGCTACGGCGACGCGGCCCTCCTGGACGGGCGCCGAAGGCCGCGAGCGCGCCGCGGCCCTGGACACGCTGCTCGAGATGGCCGGCGACCTCCTGGCCTCGAGCCCGGACGTCGGGGCGGAGGCCTTCCTGGCCGATCTGGCGGCCCGGGCGAGCGCCGAACGGGCGGGCGCCGTGTCCGGGGTGAACCTCCTGACGTACCACCGGGCCAAGGGCCTCGAATGGGACGCCGTCTTCCTGCCGATGCTCGAGGAGGGCAGCCTCCCGATCAGCCACGCGCTCAACGATCCCGCCGCGCTCGAGGAGGAGCGCCGGCTCCTCTACGTCGGGATGACCCGGGCACGCATCCACCTGGCGCTCTCGTGGGCGGACAGCCGGGCCAATCCGAACGGCTCCACGGGTCGCAAGCGCCCGTCGCGGTTCCTCGATGCGCTCCAGCCGAGGGGCGTGCCGCGGGCCGGCCGCAGCCCAGGCCCGGCCACGCCCGACAGGGACCCGTTCGTGCCGCCGCTCAGCCCGGCCGGCGAAGGGATCCTCGCCGCGCTGAAGGCCTGGCGCACGGCCCGGGCCCGGCACGACGCGGTGCCGGCCTACGTCATCGCCCACGACGCGACCCTGACGGCGCTCGCCGAGGCCCGACCCGGGACGATCCATGCCCTCGGCGCGGTGAAGGGGATGGGGCCTGGCCGCCTGGAGAAGTACGGGGCCGAGATCCTCGCGATCACGGGCCGCCCGGACGACTGAGGCGCCGGCCTCGCTAGGATGATGGCCAGCAGTCGCGGGGGATCATCCATGTCGTTGTCCATCGGCGGCCTCTCCTTCGGTGCCGGCCACTCTGGTTCGGCGCCGGAGCCGTTCAACGCGCTCGACGGCGGCCGCCTGGCCGGAGGCGAGGGCAGCCACCCGCTCCACGACGTCACGGTGGAGGAGCTCGTCCTGGCCGGCGACGGGCCGATCGCCGGCACGTTCGTGCTGGATGCCCCGGTCGTCGTCGGCGAGACGATCACCGGCTCGCTGACGATCCAGGCCCAGGAGCGGGTCGAAGGACGCGGCGCCATGCTGCGCCTGGTCGGCCTGCGTCTCGACGAGCAGCGCAAGTCGGTCGAGCACCGCGACAGCAATGGCAACGTGACCTCCACGGAAAACTGGGTCGAGTGCCACGGCCGGCTGTTCATCGAGGATCCGTACATGGAGCCGGCCATCCCGGCCGTCCTCGAGGCGGGCGCGAGCTGGCAGGGTCGGTTCGCGATCCCGGCGCCGGCGCTCGGCCCTCCGACCGCCCACCTCGGCGAATCGCTCATCGCGTGGGCGCTCGAGGCCCGCTGGGATGTCCCTCGCGGTTCGGACCACTTCGTGGCGATCCATGTGCCCGTCGCCCAGCATCCCGACCTCCTGCGGGCCGGCGTGGGCCGGCAGGGTGGCGCCAGCCTGCTCGATGCCGTCTCGATCGGCGATGCCGTCATCGGGGTCACGTCGCCGCTCCCCGCGCGGGCCGGCAGCGAGATCCTCGTCGACGTGCGCTGGCCCTCGGCGCCGAAGGGTAACGGCGCCCGCGTGGAGCTCCACCGGCGGACGAACGCCCCGAACGGCGCCGAGGGCATCGTCGCGGCGGTCGCGATCGACCCGGCCGCGCTCTCTGGCGGGCTGCAGGGCGTCCCGCTGCCCGTGCCGCCGGGCACGGCGCCCTCGTTCGACGGGGCCGGCCTCCAGATCGACTACATCGTCCGGGTCCTGATCGACCGGCGGTTCATGCCCGACACGGCGATCGAGCGGCCGGTCGCCATCTACTGAGGGGCGCGAAGCGACCTACGGCGTGACGTGGATCGTGACCGTCGCCCTGATCGTCCGGCTCGCGCCGCTGCAGCCCTCGCCCTCCACGAACGAGGCGACGGCCGTGATCTTCCAGTCGCCGGCGGGCAGGCGCACGTCCGGGGCGGTGAGGAACGCCCGGTTGAACTCGAAGTCGGGCTGCTCGGGGTAGAAGCCACCGGAATGCGATAGCGGGGCGGTCATCGGGGCGCCGGGCACGAGCCGGTAGGCCCGGCAGTCGGCGGTCATCGCCCCTTCGACGTGATGCACCCCATCGACCGAGACGTACTCGAAGTAGACGAGCCCGCCACCCGAGCCGCCGAGGTCCATCCCAGCGCCCTGGGCGAGCGCGAGGGTCGCCCGGCCCGTGATCGGCTGGTTCGCCTTCCAGGTGGCCGAGGGGAGCTCCAGCGTGAGGAGGTAGGGCGCCTGGAGGTCCGCCGCCTGCGCGCCGCCCGCGCTGGGGGCCGCCGTCGGGCTGGGAGCCGATGCCGAACACGCCCCGAGCACGACAAGGAGCAGGGCGGACGCGATCAGCCGGCGCATGGGTCCTCCGAGAACGGTTCGATGGCGCTCAGACGGACGGGCGCCCGGTCGTGTTCCCCAGGCACCCGGCGTGTGCGGATACCCGTACTTAGGGGGGATGGTGGCAGACCGGCGATTCGGTCACTTTTCTGTCTCCGGGTCCCCCAAGACCAGCAGCCCCGAAAGTGATGGCGGATCGACCGCGGATGCGCAGTCTCGAATTGATCCCGACGCGTTCGAGCGTCCCACGGATGTGGGGCGTCCTCGAAGTGGTGGCCGGCGCCATCGCGGTGATCGGCGCCCTGCTGTCCGGCCCCGGGACGCGGGGCACGACCGTCGCGGAGACGACCGGAGCCGCGCTCGCCATCTTCGGGGTCGTGGCCGTCATCGTCCCGTGGCAGCGCATCCCGGCCAGGGCGACGCTCATCGTGCCGGCCGCCGCCCTGGCCTTCCTCGCCCTCCATCTCGCCTTCGGTGCGGACCAGCTGCTGCGCCTCGGGATCGCCCTGTGGCTCGCCGGGCTCACCGGGGAGACGATCGCCTGGCGCGCCGAGCTACGGCGCCGGGAAGAGCTGACCCAGCACGCCGAACGGCGCGAGGAGCTCATCCGCTCCATGGTCCAGACCGCAACCGACGCGACGATCGCGATCGACGGGCTCGGCGCGATCACCTCCGCCAGTCCCTCGGTGACCGCGACGCTGGGCTACGACCCGACCGACCTGCTCGAGACGACGATCCATGCACTCGTGTCCGCCGAGGACGCCGCGACGATCCTGGCGATGCAACCCCGCCCCGGCACCCACTCCGACGGCCGGCTCGACTGCCAGGTCCTCCACCACGACGGGCGCTGGCTGCGCGCCGAGGTCAGCATCACGAACCTGCCCGACAAGGACGGACTCGTCCTGACGATCCACGACGTGACCCGCTGGAAGGAGCTCGAGGATCAGCTCCGGGAGCAGGCGTTCCACGACCCGCTGACCGGGCTGGCCAACCGGGCCCTGTACGTCGACCGGCTGGAGCACGCCCTCGGCCGGCGGCGCCACCACACGAAGGGCGCCGCGGTCCTGTTCCTCGACCTCGACGACTTCAAGACGGTCAACGACACCCTCGGCCATGTCGAGGGTGACCACCTCATCCGGCAGGTGGCCACCCGCCTGACGGAGACGCTCCGCCCGGAGGACACCGCGGCGCGCCTCGGCGGCGACGAGTTCGCCCTGCTGCTCGAGGACGTGGACGAGGACCAGGCCGTGAGCGTCGCGAACCGGGTGCTGGCCGCGCTCGACCGACCGTTCGACCTGAGCGAGCGCCCGATGCGGATCGGAACCACGATCGGCATCGCCCTGAGCTCGCCGGACCTGCCGACGGCGACCGACATGCTGCGCGCCGCTGACATCGCCATGTACGCGGCCAAGGACGACGGCAAGGGCCGGTTCCGCGTATTCGAGCCGTCGATGCAGCACGCCACAGCCGAGCGCATGCGCCTGAGCGTCGACCTGCGCGGGGCTGTCGAGCGCGGCGAGTTCGTCCTCCACTACCAGCCCACGGTCAGCCTGCCGAGCGCGACGGTGACGGGCGTGGAGGCCCTCGTGCGCTGGGCGCATCCGGTCCGGGGACTCGTGCCGCCCCTCGAGTTCATCCCGCTCGCCGAGCGCACGGGCCTGATCATCCCGCTCGGCGAATGGGTCCTCCGCGAAGCCTGCCGGCAGGCCCGCATCTGGCAGCTCGCCCGGCCGAACCAGCCGCCGCTGATGATGAGCGTGAACCTGTCGGGCGTGCAGCTCCGTCATCCGGGGCTCGTCGCGACGGTCAGCCTCGCCCTCGAGGACAGCGGGCTGCCCCCCGAGCTGCTGACCCTCGAGATCACCGAATCGCGTGCTCGCCCACGAGAGTGACGAGGTCACCCGGCGCCTCCGCCAGCTCAAGGGCCTCGGGGTCTGCCTCGCGATCGACGACTTCGGGACCGGTTACTCGTCGCTGAGCTACCTGCGCCGCTTCCCGATCGACCTGGTCAAGATCGACAAGACCTTCGTAGACGGGATCTCGGCCGGGTCCAACGAGGCGGCCCTGGCGCGGGCGATCGTGAAGCTGGCCCACAGCCTCAAGATCAAGACCGTGGCCGAAGGTGTCGAGCTCGAGGGCCAGGCCCGTGGCCTGAGCCGGATGGGCAGCGACCAGGCCCAGGGGTTCTACTTCGCGAAGCCGATGGACGTCGAGGCGGCCACGGCCCACATCGTCGGGCACACGACCCTGACCATGTGGGTGGGACACTCGGGCCACGAGCTCGAGGTCATCAAATCGGTCATCGGCGACTTCGAGGTGGCCAATCCCGGCCTGCGCGTGGAGGTGACCGGCGCCGTCTCGGGCGATCGGATCATGGCCGCCCTCGCCGGGGGCACGGCGCCCAACGTCGTCTCCTCGTTCGAGTCCGACAACTTCGGCGTCTACTTCTCGGACGGCGGTCTCATCGACCTGGGGCCATACATGATCCGCGACCGGATCGACGAGTCGCTGCTGACCGACGCGACGCAGGCCTACACCCGCCGGAGCGGCAAGCGCTGGGCCCTGCCGATGCTCGCCGACACGTACGGCCTGTTCATGAATAGCCGGATGCTCGAGGCGGCCGGGGTGGACGGGCCGCCGCGCACGACCGACGAGCTGGCCGAGCTCGCGCGACGCCTGACGACGCGGAATCCCGACGGATCGCTCCAGGTCGTCGGCTTCAACCCGATGATCGGGTTCTACGAGAACTCCACGGCCATCCTCGGCCAGATGTTCGGGGCGCGCTGGGCGACGGACGGCGGTCGCTCGGCGATCGCGAGCGATCCCGCCTGGACCCGGATGCTCATCTGGCAGAAGGCGCTCGTCGACTGGTACGGCCACGCGGACCTCGTGGCGTTCGAGGCGGCCGCCGGTCGCGAGTTCACGCCCGCCAACGCGTTCCAGGAGCAACGGCTCGCGATGTGCCTCGACGGCGAGTGGCGGGTCGCGTTCCTGGCCGGCGAGGTGCCGGACCTGGCCTACGCGTGCGCGCCCGTGCCGTCGGAGGCGTCCCTCACGGGCCACTACGGATCCGGCTACATCAACGGCAGCGTGATCGGCATCCCCGCCCGTTCGGGTCTCCAGGACGAGAGCTGGAAGCTCGTGAAGTACCTGGCGACGAACGACCACGCGCTGGTCAAGCTCTCGAACGGCCTGCGCAACGTCCCCTCGACCAAGAGCGCGCTGCGCTCGCCGGACCTCATCGCGGATCCGCACTTCGCGGTCTTCCTGGACATCTTCGGCCACCCGATGTCGAGCGCGGCGCCGGTCACGGCGGCCGGCACCGAGTACGAAGGGGTGCTCACGGCGTTCGCCCTGCGCTGGCAGGCGGGTGAGGTGGACGACCTCCAGGCCGGCCTGCGCGAGGTGGACCGCGAGATCGACACGCTCCTGCGGCGCGCCACCGCCGGCATCCGGCGCCTGGACATGCCCGCGGCCTGAGCTTCCGGGGCCGTGGCGGGCCGTTGCGCGGCCGCTGACGCCGCCCCGCCGCCTGCCGCCCGCGCGCGGATGGCCCGCTGGATCAGGCCGGTGCGCCGCCCCCGTCCGAGCCGTCGCCCGCTTCGCCTGCCTCGCCCTCCGGTTCGCCACTTCGGGCCGCCGACTCCTGGCGGCTCAGATGGCTCGCCTCGACGAGCGTCGGGTGCCCGTCGCGATCCTTCCAACGGGTCTGGATCACGACTTCCTCCGTCTCGCCGACGAGGCGGAGGGCGACGATGAACCCGGTGCCGCCGTGGGCGACGCTCTCGACCGTCCCTTCGTGCGACGGCAGCGGCAGGAGCGCCACCACCTCGCCCAGGTTGCGCCGGAGCTCAGGGCTGAAGTCGACCGCGGCCCGCTCGATGTCGCCGGCGACGAGGGCCGCACAGACGGCCTCGGCGCGCTCGCGAACGTCGCGTTCATCCATCGGGCAATCCCTCGAGGGCTCGGATCACACGCTGGTGCGTGGTCTCCGGGTCACTCTACGACAGGGCCGCCACGGGCGGGGGAGGGCCGCGTCGGGCGGGCAGGCGTCTAGGTGGGTTTCTGTGTCGCGCCCGTCGTCAGGATCGGGATGACGGTCGGCCGGCCGCCGTGCTCCGAGATCGGCCGGCCATCGGGACCGACGAGGTCCAGGCGCAGGCCGGTCGCGCCGACGGGCATGGCGGACAGCGGCAGCGCGACGGTAGCCGAGGCGCCCGGCTCGAGCTCGACGAAGACTGTGCCGGCCGGCGTCGTGCTGCGATCCGGGAATGTCCAGTCGGCCACGAGGTGGGGACTCGTTGCGAGCGGTCCGCCGACCCGGCCGGCCGTCAGGACCCAGGCCGCGCGCCCGGTATTGGTCACGCCGAACGTGACCGCGTGATCGCCCAGCTCCAGCGCCTCGGGGGCGTCGAAGCCGACCCGGTACGGCCCGGCGATCGACACGATCATCGGCTTGAAGGCCGGCACGTTCTTGGGGCTGATGGCGCGACCGCGCGCGTTGCGCAGCGCCATGGTCAGCCGATAGCGCCCGGGCTCGGTCGGGAGGTTCACCTTCGCGACGAGGTCCCAGCCGGTCGGCCGCAGGACCATGCCCATGCGGCCACTCGTGACGAGGCTGGCCGAGGAACTGGCGACCCAGGTGGCCGGAGCGGTCGTGCCCATCGGGTCGGCCGCGGGGGTGCTGGTCGCCCCGACGAGCGAGCCGGGAGCGCCGGGGACACCCGCCGCAAGCGCCGGGGCGTGGACCGTGGCAGGAGCGGCGGTCGGTCCGTCGGGCAGGGCCGGATCGACCTTGACCCAGGTCGTCGAGATCCGCAACGGGACGAGGGTCGGGGGTCGCCGGCCGCGATGGGCCATGGGCACGACGAGCACGCCGAGCGTGCCGACCGCCAGGGTGCCGGTGAGCCGGGGCTGCCCGAAATGGACCTTCTTGAGCGACATCGGGGGGAGGGGAGCCGGCGTGGCCGCCGCCCGGACGAGGCCTCCCCTGAACGAGGCGAAGCGGCGCAGGTCCCACACGGAGATCCACTCGCCGCGGTAGTCGCCCTGCCCGAGGGGGTCCATGAGCCAGACCCGTCCGCGACGCGGCTCGTAGCGCTCCACGTAGACGGCGTGGCCGGACTTCTCCGGGCCGCTGGCCGCGAACTTGCGGTCGAGTCGCTGGAACCAGCGCGGCATGCGGCTGTAGGCGCCCTCGAGCACCGCGCCGCCGCCGCGGGCCAGGCGGGTGAGCAGCATGCCCCACGTCATGGGGTCGCCGCCGTCCGGCGAGTAGCGCAGGTGGAGGCCCAGCAGGTTCGCCGTGCCCCGGGCGATGTCGTCCAGCGACGAGGCGCCCTTCGGGGCGTTCGCGGCGATGCGCAGGGCCTGGTGGGTCACCCGCTCGCCGGTCCACTTCTCGACGAGCATCGCCGCGGAGGCCCACTCGCAGTCGGTCCACTTGCCCCACACGTCCGTCTGGGTCACGAAGTGCGGCGTGCCCGAATCCTTGTCCGGGGCCGGCGGACGCGCGACGTTGGGGCCACCGGCCAGGGCGGTCGGGGCCACCAGCGAGAGGGCGACCACGCAGGCGAAGAGCGCGCTGAGGAACCTCAGGGCGTGACGGTCGGCGGAGTGGCGACGGGGGGATCGCATGCCGGTTGGGTTCCCTATCGATCGTGGGTGTCAACGGCGAGCCGGCGTTCGACTCGGGTTGGAACCCAGCCGAAGGAAGCTGGACGGACTTCCGTCACCGGCTGAGTGAGTGCCAGCACGATCGTGGCAGGCCGGATCGTGCGTGACGACCGCACAGAAGTCCCGCTCGGGAGCGGGCAAATCGTCACGCATCTGCAACACGCGGGCCCGGACGAAGGGGTCTTGACAAGATTCGCGTGTCAATACCCCCCAGGGGTATACAAATCGCGGATTCGGGTGTAAGATGCTCGCAGTTGTGGTCTGTCAAGTCTTGACAGGCCCTTCGTCATGTCCGCCACAGGCAACGAACCTCGGGGCCCCGGCGTCGGTACGTACATCGGACATGACCTGTGGAGGTGCAGCACGGCTGTCGGTGTCGCTGCGGAAGTGAAGAGTCGGCTCCAGATCGCGGACGTGGTCGGGGAGACCGTCGCGCTCAGGAAGGCGGGCACGACGTTCAAGGGCCTGTGCCCGTTCCACGGGGAGAAGACCCCGAGCTTCGTCGTGACGCCCGCCCGCGAGAGCTGGAAGTGCTTCGGCTGCGGCCTGGGCGGCGACGTCTTCAGCTTCGTCATGCAGCGCGACAGCGTGACCTTCCCCGAGGCGCTCAAGAGCCTCGCCGCGCGGGCCGGCGTCGAGCTCGACGAGCGGACCACCCGTGACGACGCGCGCAAGTCCCGCCTGCGGGACGTCCTCGAGACCGCGATCGCCTGGTACCACGTCGTGCTCACCAGCTCGAAGACCGGCCAGCCGGCCCTCGACTACCTGCGCGAGCGCGGATTCACGGACGAGACGATCTCCCGGTTCCAGCTCGGCTGGGCGCCGGGCGGCTGGGACACGATGAGCGGCACGCTCGCCCGCAAGCGCAGCATCCGGCCCGACGAGCTCGCCGAGGTCGGACTGACGACCGCCCGCTCCGGCGGCCGGGGCGGCGCGTACGACCGCTTCCGCGAACGGATCATCTTCCCGATCCGCGACCAGTCCGGTGGCGCCGTGGGCCTCGGCGGCCGGTACCTCGTCCCGGCCGGCGAACCCACCGAAGGCCCGGACGCCCGCGACCACGGACCGAAGTACCTCAACTCCCCGGGCACGGCCCTCTTCGACAAGAGCCGGACCCTGTACCTGATCGACAAGGCCAAGGGCCCCATCCGGAAGGGCGGCCAGGCGGTCATCGTCGAGGGCTACACGGACGCGCTCATGGCCCACCAGGCCGGCTTCGACAATGTCGTCGCCTCGCTGGGCACGGCCCTGACCCCGGGCCAGGTCGCGCTCGTCCTCAAGTACGCCAAGCGGATCGCCCTCGCCTACGACGTCGACCCGGCCGGCCAGAGTGCCGGCACGTTCGGGGTCACGGAGCTCAACTCGCTCATCGGCGAGGTCCAGGGCGCGTCGGGCGGCTCGGACGCGGGCATCGGCCTCGTCGACGTCGGCGTCGTCAAGCTGCCCGAGGGCAAGGACCCCGACGAAGTCATCCGCGAGCAGCCCGACCTGTGGCGCGAGGCCACCCGGACGCCGGTCCAGGTCATGGACTACCTGATCAACTACCACGCGTCACGCGTGGACGTGCGCACCCCGGAGGGCAAGGAGCGCCTCGTGGCGGCCGTCCTGCCGACGCTGCGCCGCATCGGCAACCCGACGGTCCGGGACGCGTACCTGCGCCTCCTGGCCCAGCGCAGCACGGTCGAGGAGCGGACACTCCTCGAGCAGCTCCACCAGGCGCCGCGGGGCGAGCGGCCGGGTCCCGGCCGACCGGTCGGCCCGGGCCGGCCCGGCGACGGCTCCCCGGCGCCCGATCACGGCGGCGTCCGGCTGACCCTCGAGGCCGTCCGGGCGGCCCAGGAACAGGTGAGCCCGGAGGAGGTCGTCCGCTCGATCACGCCGGTCGAGCAGGAGCTGCTCCGGCTCATGCTCCTCGTGCCCGACCAGCAGGCACGGGTCGCGATCGCGCTGCGGGACGGGGGCCTGCAGCTCCCCTCGACCGTGGCCCGCGAGCTCTACGCCGCGATCCTCCATCAGCGCGGTCTCGATGGCGAGGCCGGCGTCGAAGCCGACCCGGTCCCGTTCGTCCGGGGCGCGCTCCTCGATGCCCTCGACCCGGAGACCCGGGCCCTGGCCATCGCCCTGTACGCCCGGCCGGGGCCGGATCCGGTCGAGCTCCCGCCGGCGCGGATCGTCTACGCCATCGACAAGTTGCTCATCACCCTCGAGCAGGACCAGCTCGAGGACCAGATCGCCTACACGCAGGCCGAACAGGCCGACGCCGAGCTCCGGGGCGACCCGGAGGCCATGCGCCGGCTGCTCGACCTGGAACGCCAATACCACGAAGCACGCCGCTCGCTCGATCGTCGAGCCGAACAGACGCACCTTCTCTCCCGTACGCCGATCGGAGGCAGATCATGACCGTCGACCCCACAGACAAGCTCCTCGTGGAGGCCGTGCTCAGCCGGCCGAAGCGGGGCAAGGACGACCTCGAGGCCGCCCGGCTCGCGAACATGCGGGTGATCAAGACCGCCGTCCCGGCCGGCGCCGTCGATGACGACGACGAGGACGAGGACGAGGATCTCGAGCTGGCCACGCCCGAGGCGTTCGCGGAGGCCGTGGTCGACGTGACCGTCGACCTCACCGCCGAGGCCGAGAGCATCGTCGCGCCGCTCGACGCGCCGGCCAAGCTCGACGCCAAGGAGCTCGAGGAGCCCACCGCGGAGGAGCTCGAGGCCCTCTCCGCCGACATGATCGGGATCGACGACCCGGTCCGGATGTACCTCAAGGAGATCGGCAAGGTCGCCCTGCTGACCGCCGAGGAAGAGGTCGTCCTGGCCAAGGCCATCGAGCTCGGCGAGTTCCTCGTCGAGGCGCCCTGGAAGGGCATCGTCTCGCTCCACGAGTGGACGCTCCACGACACCGAGCGCAAGACGCGCACGGCCAAGACGCAGCACCGGCTGCCGCTCGGCCCCGAGGCCACGAAGATGGTCCGCGACGCGATCGCCGATCCGGCGGCCGCGGACCTGCTCGTGCCCTCGCCCGACTTCCACCTCGTGAAGGCGGGCAAGGACGCCCAGAGCGACGGCACCAAGACGCTGCTCAAGGAGGCTCGCCACCTCGTGGCGGCCTACAACGAGAAGCTCGACGCCGACTCGTTCGTGACGCTCCTCGACTGGGCCTACCTCGCCGTCCACAACGGCGATCTCGACTCGCGCGACAACGTCGGCCTGCGAGCGATCTACGACTGGTCCCGCGACGAGGTCGCCTTCCCGGCGCTCCAGCGCTGGATCGAGACCACCCACGACGCCGACCTGCTCAAGCTCATGGGCTTCGACCCGGAAGTGCCGCTGTCCACCAAGCTGGCTCACCGGCGCGGTGAGCTCGTGCGGATCGGGCGCGACGCGCGCGAGCAGCTGACGTCGGCGAACCTCCGGCTCGTCGTGTCGATCGCCAAGAAGTACATCGGCCGGGGCATGTCGTTCCTGGACCTCATCCAGGAGGGCAACATCGGGCTCATCCGGGCGGTCGAGAAGTTCGACTACGAGAAGGGCTACAAGTTCTCCACGTACGCCACGTGGTGGATCCGGCAGGCCATCACCCGGGCCATCGCCGACCAGGCCCGCACGATCCGCATCCCGGTCCACATGGTCGAGACGATCAACCGGCTGATCCGCGTCTCGCGCCAGCTCCTCCAGGAGCTCGGCCGCGAACCGACGGTCGAGGAGATCGCCGAGGCCATGTCGAAGGGCCAGGAGGTCGTCGTCACGCCCGAGAAGGTCCGCGAGATCATCAAGGTCTCGCAGGAGCCCGTCTCGCTCGAGACGCCGATCGGCGAGGAAGAGGACTCCCACCTCGGTGACTTCATCGAGGACCGGGGCGCCCTCGCCCCGGCCGAGGCCGCGTCGCACCAGCTCCTCAAGGAGCAGGTCGAGGCCGTCCTGGACTCGCTGACCGGCCGCGAACGCCGCGTGCTCCAGCTCCGGTTCGGCCTGGAGGACGGGCGTGCCCGGACCCTCGAGGAGGTCGGCAAGGAGTTCAACGTGACCCGCGAGCGCATCCGCCAGATCGAGGCGAAGGCGCTCCGCAAGCTCCGCCACCCGTCCCGCAGCCGCAAGCTCAAGGACTACCTGGAGTAAGGTCTGCCGATGACCGAATCCTCAGGGCTCTGCGGTCGTGCCGCCCAGGCCGGCCGGGTTCTGCGTGGGACCCGGCCACATGGTCGTGTACGGCAACGCGGCCTTCGTGGCCGAGTTCGGTGACCGCTGCGTCGGCCTGCCCGCGCGCGAGGGCATGCTCGGCCTGCCGGCCGACGCGTTCGCGGTCCTCGACGCGGTCTTCGCGTCCGGCCGCCCGCTCGCCCGATGGATCCGCCGCGACGACGAGGAGTGGCGGATCACCGCCGCTCCCCGCGTGGACCCGGACACCTCCGAAACCTACGGCGTGGCGTTCCACCTCCGCGCCCGCTCGGACACCCCGATCCTCCGAGCCGCCTCGTAGGGGAGTGGCCGGCCGCCGTCGCGTGCCGCCGCGACCGCCGTGGCGCCGCGCTGGTCTTCACCCGGTGAAGCCACGAGCGCAGGCCTTCGGTTTGCACCCGGTGCAACGTTCGCCTTCATCCGGCTTGAAGAGCTGCGATCCGTTCGTCACGGCCGGAACCCTGCGCACCATGCGCCAGGAGCTTCACCGGGTGAAGCTTCCGGGCCCGATTTGCTGGCCCGGCGCGTCCGTTAGCTTGCATCCCGTGAAGATCGCGGCTGACGGACGCTCGGCCGCTCGACTACCCGCACGATCGCGCTGGCCGGCGGACTTGAACCCGGCCGCCAGCAGCTCGAGCGCTCGCGGCCCGGATCCGGGAAGCCGGCGACAAGGTTCCCGATGCGTCGCGCAGGAACTCCCGGGCCGCGCGCGTTCGCGGCAGGACGCAGGATCACGCCGTCCACTCCGCCGTCCCGGGACTTGAGGGCGAGCCGGCGACGCAGGGCCTGGCGTCGCGCGGCGCAGTCTCGGCCTCCACCCCGACGCGCCAGCCGCTCGCCGACGATCACGACCGTCCCACGCTCGCCGATCGCCCGGTCGATCGGGAGCGGCACCTCGCGGCCAGCCAGCGCAGGGATCGAGGAGTCCCGGCGGAACCGGTCGAGGAGATTCGATCTGACGCGGCATCACGGATCGGCGGATCCACCGGGGATAGGCGCGCGCCGACAGTTCGAGGCCCACGGTCTCGAGGAGGCGGGCGATCTGGAGGACCGAGGCCGTCTGGGCGAGGCCGCGTTCGATTGCGTCCGACCTTGACGCCGGAAAGCCCGACCGAGGCGCCGACGGTCTTCTGGCTCAGGCCACGATCGCGGCGGGCGGTGCGGAGCTCGCGGCCGAGGTCGGCGAGGATGCGGCGGCCTCGTTCGGTGCCTCGATCGACCGGGCGTTCGCGGGTCGGCATGGGTCGATCATCCGAAATGGCCATGCACAAACGCTTAGCTGCGGACGTAGGCTCCGGGGTATGCGATCGGTGAGGTGCGGCGACGGTGCGTGAGCGGCCGCTGATCCGGCGGCGGTTCGGGGTCCGGGCGACGGCGCCCGACGCCATGGCGCGCCAGTTCGCGCTCGTGCGGGCGTTCCGGGACCGGGAACGGCGGCGCGTGTCGGTCGCGGCGGTCGTCGGCATCGCGGTCCTGGCGATCGTGGCCCGGAGCGTGGCGCTGGCCCGGCCGGGCTGGCCCGTGACGATCGTCGCGTTCGTCGGGTCGAGCATCGCGTTCGCGGTCATCACGTTCGTCCTGGCGGCCGTGGCGCGGCCCCGGGACGTGGCCCGCGCGCTCGAGCTCTACCGCTGGGCCGCGCGGGCCGACTGGCTGCGCTGGCAGGCGGCGACCGGCGATCGCGTGCCGTCGACCCCGTCCCGTGCCCGCTCCTGGCTCGAGGCCCATCCGGCCCGCGGCGGCGGAGGCGACCTGCCCCGGATCGAGCTGCTGCTCTGGATCGGGGAGCTCGACACCGCTCGACGAGTGGCCCTCGGCCTGCCCGCCTCGACCCCGCAGGAGCGCTTCGACAAGGCGCTCGAGGTCGCCCTCGTCAGCTTCGTGGGATCGGGTGACGGCGACCTGGCCGAGGCCCGAGCCGCCGTCGATGCGCTCGCGGACGCCGACGCCGGGGCCGCCGAGGCCGACGTCACGAGGGCCCGCGCCCGCCTCGCCGTCGAGGAGGCCCGCCGGCTGGCCAACGCCCGGGCCGACTTCCTGGCACCCCTCGTCGCCGCGCGCGCCGCGGTGGGCTCGGCCGCCAACGGCTTCCTGCTGCCCGACCTGGCCCGCTGGGTGGCTCGCCCGCTGCTGCTCGTGGGTGTCGTGAGCGCCACGCTCACGTTCCTCGTGGCGGGGGCCCTGCCTCCCCACTGACCCCACTGACCCCGCGGGCACCGAGGCTCGCGCGGCGCGGCCGGCGCTCCGCGCGAAGGGCTGGAAGCCCCGGTCAGGCCGGCGGCTCGCCCGGTTCGGCCCCGGTCGCGACCGGGAAGCCCGACGTGGACCAGTCGCTCCACGAACCCGGGTAGAGGATCGGATCGGGCAGGCCTGCGACGCGCATCGCCAGCGCGGTCGCGCACGCGGCGACGCCACTGCCGCAGTACGTGACGACCGGCCGTGACGGCTCCCCGAACGCGGCGAACCGCTCCCGCAGCTCCTCGGCCGTCCGGAACCGTCCGTCGGGACCGACGTTCCCGTCGGTCGGGGCGCTCACCGCGGTGGGGATGTGCCCGGCGACCGGGTCGATCGGCTCGGTCTCCCCGCGATACCGCGGAGCGGCGCGCGCGTCGATGACCGTCACCGAACCCAGGCGGGCACGCAACCCCTCCCGATCGATCGTGCCGCCCCACGCCGGCGCCAGCGACAGCCGCCCGGCCGGGAACGCCGGCACGTCCGTCGACATCGCGCCGCCCGACGCGAGCCACGCCGCCAAACCACCGTCGAGCACGGCGACATCCCGATGGCCCAGCGAGTCGAGCATCCACCACAGCCGCGCGGCCACCCAGCCGCCGACATCGTCGTACGCCACGACGAGGTGCTTGTCCCCGATCCCTGCCGCCTCCAGCCGTCGAGCGAACGCCGCAGGATCGGGGAGGGGATGCCGGCCGGGCCGTCCGGGTCCCGGCGGGATCGCGAGGTCGCCGTCGATGTCGAGGAACAGGGCACCCGGGATGTGCCCCGCGTCGTAGGCCGCGCGCCCGTCGCCGGGACGGCCCAGGTACCAGCGCACGTCGACGATCCGGAGTCGTGGATCCGCCAGCCGGTCGGCGAGCTCCTCCGGGGAGATGAGCGGCGAACTGAGCGTCGGCATGGGCAGGGATACCCCGAAGTCAGGCGGCCGGTCCCTTTGCTACACTGCCCGCCGCGGCCGCGACGGTCGCATCGTTCCGGCGTAGCTCAGTGGTAGAGCGGGCGGCTGTTAACCGCCATGTCGTAGGTTCGAATCCTACCGCCGGAGCCACTTCACCCAGGCGCCGAGCACCACCCAGCGATGAGGAGCCCTCGATGACGCTACCCACCGAGCCCATCGGCAGCATCCCGCGCTCCCCGGAGCTGCAAGCCGGCATGCAGGCGGCGGCCGCCGGCCGGATCTCCTCCGAGCAGCTCGAGTCCCTGTTCGACGAGGCGGTGGACGACACGGTGCGGCGCTTCGAGGAGACCGGCTCACCCGTCGTGACGGATGGCGAGCAGCGCAAGCCGAGCTTCGCCACGTATCCCGTTGCGGGTCTGGCCCTTGCCGGGGGCGGCGTGACCCTGGGCTTCGCGGACGGCCACACCCGCCAGCTGCCGGTCCTGACGACCGCCCCGTTCCGCTATGCCACCCAGGCCTGGTCGTACCTCGATGCGGCGCGCGGGAAGACCCGGGCCCAGCTGAAGCAGGCGGTGATCTCGGCCTCGGCGCTGAGCCTCATGTACCCGCCGGATGGGATCGCCGGCTACCCGCGCGAGACGTTCCTCGACGACCTCGTGGGGGAGGCGACGACGGAGATCCGCGGCTGCGTCGAGCGCGGGGCCACGGTCCAGATCGACTTCACCGAAGCGCGGCTGTCCCTCAAGCTCGATCCGTCCGGGGGACTGCTCGACTCCTTCGTCGACCTGAACAACCGCGTCCTCGGCCGGCTGACCGAGGACGAGCGGTCGAAGGTGGGCGTCCACACCTGCCCAGGCGGCGACCAGGACTCGACCCACAGCGCCGACATCGACTACGCGGCGCTGCTGCCCGGCCTCTTCCGCCTGAACGTGGACACGTTCTTCGTCCAGCTCTCCAGCGAGAACGACCGCGAGCGCGTGCTCGGGATCCTCGGCGGCCTGGCCGCCGACGGCCGGCGCATCTTCGTGGGCGTCACGGACCCGCTGAATCCGCGGATCGAGACCCCCGAGGACGTCCGCGACCGGGTCCTCGAGGCCGCCCGCTTCATCGACCCGAGCCACCTGGGCACGACGGACGACTGCGGCTTCTCGCCGTTCGGCGACGACACGTCGACGTCGAGGGACACGGCCTTCGCCAAGATCCAGGCACGGATCACGGGAACCGAGATGGCCTCGGCCGAGCTCGGCGTCTGAGCCGCCGCGGCCGCTGGCGACGCCACTCGGACGGCGTCAGCTCCCGGTCCGGGGCGGGAGGACCGCCACGTTGAGCCAGCGCGCACCCGTCGCGCGGCGGACGACGAACGTCTGCGCGAACGGCGAGGACTGCTGGCCCTGGAGGACGCCCGCCGCGTCATAGGTCTCCTGCACGACGGTCCCGCGGGCATCGAAGCCGAGGCTCAGCCCGGACTGCGCCCCGAACGGCACGAGGAGGGACACCGACGCGGCATCGATCCGGTAGCGGGCGATCGTCGTCGTCCCGCTCGCGACCGCGGCCTGGAGGCGGGCCTGCATCTCCTTGAGCCGGTCGCCGTGATCGACGGCCGTGAGGATCGACGCGTCGTGGCGCAGCAGCGCCTGGTTCTCGAGCTCGAGGTTCTCGGCCAGGGTCAGCATGATCTCCTGGGCGCCCGGACCGACGATCGATTGATCCCAATCGGCGACATCCTGCCCGACCGAGATCGTGGGGAACGTCCCCGGATCGACGTCGTGGGGCACGCGATCAAGGATGTCGGCGGCGCCCGGGACGATCACCCCGCGGGCCGGCGTGCCGGCTGCGACGATGCCGGCTCCGACGACGAGCACCGCGACCGCGACGAGCCCGACCCGGACGGCGCCGCGGGCGAGCCCGGCGCCGCGGAGCCCCGTCCGTGCCGACCCACCCCCGGCGAGCCTCGCCGCGAACCGGCCCATGTCGTCGTCGGCCGAGCGCGGTTCGGGCAGCACCCGGTCGAGGAGCGGTCGGGCCGCGCACAGGACGACGAGGCCGGCCAGCAGGCCCACCTTCGTCCCGAACTCGTCGACCTGCGGCGCCATCAGGAGCGTGCTGGCGATGCCGACCAGGAGGCCGAAGACGATCCGCCCGACCCGCCCGGTCGGCACCGTCTTGGGGTCCGTGATCATGAAGAACAGGAAGATGAGGACCTCGGGCGAGATCACGATCACGCGCACGAAGTCCGGACCGCACACGGGCGTGAACGACCAGCGCGCGGTCATGCAGTGGCCCGAGGCGGCCAGGATGCTGACGCCGGCGGCCAGGGTGATCCAGAACGTTGCCGCGAGCCCGAGCAGCTTCAGCCGCCGGGTGATGAGCAGGCCGCCGGTGACGATCACCGCGTAGGCCGCGATCATCCAGACGTTGAGCGGCGCCCACCAGAAGTCGAGCGGCTCCACGACCGAGCTGCCGAGCACGATGAACGCGACGACCAGCCCGATGTTCGACGGGTTGAACACGTGCGAGCCGTGGTAGCGGATGACGTACTTCGAGAGGAGCGAGAGGCCCGCCACGGTCGCGAACAGCCACCACGCGTTCGTGCTCCATGGGTCACCCGCCTGTGTCCCGACGACGCGCAGGATGAGCGCGACGCCGCTGCCGGTCAGCATCGCGCTGGCCGGCCAGACGAAGGTCCGGGTCTGGCGGAAGGTGATGGCGACTTCGAGGATCGCGCAGGTCAGCATCGCGGCGAGGATCTGCGGCACGCTCACCTGGAAGCGCAAGCCGACCTGGCCGAGGACGTGGACGGTGATGATGACCGAGGCCACGTGCAGGCGCGGATCGCGCGCGTTCGGCAGGACCAGCGGGTAGCTGGTGCCGCCGAGGGTGAGCGAACGGGCCGTCACGCTGGCCACGCCGACGCACTCAACGTCGAGTCGTCCGGGATCGGGATCGGGATCCGGTCTCGGCCCTCAGCCGGGGACCGAGGTGACACGCTGGTCGCTGTAGCCGTGCGCAGCGATCTCCGCCGCGCGAGCGCGGTAGGCGTCGGCGCTCGGCAGCGTCCGCGCGCGGAACCCTTCGACCATCCGGTTGTACATCGAGAACGCGGACGCGATGAGGACGGCCAGCTGGACGTCGGCGTCGGACGCCCCGGCGGCGTGGGCGGCAGCGATGTCGGCCGCGGCCAGCTCGCGGGGCTCACGGCGGACCGTTCGGGCGATGTGGAGGAGGGCCTGCATCTTGTCGTCGAACCCGTCGGAGGACCCGAGCTTGATCGCGTCGATGAGCGGCGTCCGCTCCGTCGCGCCATCCCGCTCGAGGAGCGCGGTCGCGAAGGCGCCGTGGGAATCCATGCAGTAGAAGCAGTCGTTGGCCGCGGAGGTGGCCGTGGCGAGCATCTCCCGCTCGGCGCGCCCGATCGTCGCGCCCTCGAAGTCGTTCACGAGCAGCTCGTCGGCCAGCCCGCGCAGGTGGAGGCCGAGGACGGGCGTCAGCCGCAGGGCGGTGAGGATCCCGGGGACGTCCGGCAATCCGCCCACGATCGGGTCTTCCTGGGAGCGCTCGAGGCGCTCCGCGTCGCGTGTCATGAACAGCTCCTCCGTCGTTCGCATGGCAATGCGACGCAGTATGCCGTACCACCGCGCCGAGGTCGCCGAGAACCCACGGCTGGCATCCGCCGTATGGTTTGGCGATGGCACTCCACGACTACCTCGCGGGCGAGGTCGGCGAGGACTGGGCCGACGGGATCCTCAGCCGCCGCGAGGCCATTCGCCGCCTCCTGCTCCTCGGGCTCTCGGTGGGCTCGGCCGTCGCACTGCTCGAGTCGTGCGCGCCGGCCGCGGGGACGCCCATCGCGACCTCGGCCGCCAGCGCGAGCGCGTCCGCGAGCCAGGCCGCCTCGTCCGGCTCCGGCGGCTCGGCCGGTCCGACGGCGGCGCTCAAGGGTGAGGCGATCACGTTCCCCGGGCCCACGGCCACGCTTCGCGGCTTCTACTCGGCCGCCGCCAGTCCCCGGGGAGCGGTCCTGGTCGTGCACGAGAACCGCGGGCTCAACGACCACATCCGGTCGGTCGCGTCACGACTCGCCGGGGACGGCTTTCCGGCCCTCGCGATCGACCTCCTCTCGGAAGAAGGCGGCAGCGAAGCGCTCGCCCAGGGCGACGTCCAGGCCGCGCTGTCGAAGGCCTCGACCGAACGGCTGACCGGCGACATGAAGGCGGGCCTCGACGAGCTCGCCCGCCGGACGCCCGGCGCGAAGCTCGGCGCGATCGGCTTCTGCTTCGGTGGCGGGATGGTCTGGGCGCTGCTGGACGCCGGCGATCCGCGCCTCGCGGCCGCGATCCCGTTCTACGGCCCGGCACCCGCCGCGCCCGACTTCAGCGGTGGTCATGCGGCCGTCCTGGGTGTGTACGCGGAGCTGGACGCGCGGGTCAACGCCTCGCGGCCCACCGCGGAGGCGGCCCTCACCGCCGCCGGCCTCGAGCACCAGATGAAGGTCTATCCCGGCGTCGACCACGCCTTCTTCAACGACACGGGCGCGCGCTACGACGCGAAGCAGGCGGCCGCCGCCTACGCGGACGCGATCGCCTGGCTCGGCAGCCACCTCTCCTAGCGGGACCGGCGGGCGCAGGACCCGTCATCGGGCCGATCATGGCATCGGGGTTGGCGGGTTCGCCCGTGGGCGTGCATCGGGGCTGACCATTGGGGAGTGGCGTCGGGCGAGCCGCTGCATACGCTTGACCGTGCGTCCAACCAACGGGTGTCTCCCGGCATGTCCCTGAACAACCAAATCCTCGTGCTCATCGGTGGGCTCGCCCTCGCGGCCAGCCTGACGGTACTGGCCGTCTTCGTCGCGACGGACGGGGAGCGGGGCGCCATCCAGGCCGCGTCCGACGCCTCGGGGCGGCTCCAGGTCGAAGGGGACACATACAACAACGCGATGCGCGAGGAGTCGGAGGCGATCGACGACTACCTGCTCTCGAACGATGACGCGTCCCTGACGCGGTATCGCGAGGCAGGGGCGGTGGGGGCGGCTGCCGCCGAGGTGATCCGTGGCGCCAGCCGCGACGATCCCGCGATCGCGGAGGCACTCACGGACGCCGTCTCGGCGTTGGCGCGATGGCGCACGGCCTACGCGGAACCAGCCATCATGTCGCTGGTCATCGGGACAGCCGCCTCGCGTGCGGCGATCGCCAAGGCCGCTGTCAGCGACCTGGACGAGGCCGAGCGGACGGGCAGCGCCCTCATCGTCGCGCTCGACGCACACGCCCTCGAGCTGAACGCGCGGACCAACGCCCTGAACACCGGCCGCGCCATCGGGACCGGCCTCGGAGTCACGTTCCAGCTCTTCGCCGCCGGGGTCTCGCTCGTGTTCGTGCGTCGCTACAGTCGCCGCCTCGAGCGAGATGCCGCCCGGTCGAGCGTCTTGAACCGCTTCACCGAGGTGACGACGTTCGCGATCGACGACGAGGACGTGGCACGGTCGAACCTCGAGGCCATCTCGCTCCTGGCCAGGCCCGACGTGGCCGTGACGCACGTCCTCAATCGCTCGAAGGACCGGGCCGTCCCGGAGGCGACACTGGGCGGCGTGGTCGCCGAGATCCTCCCGCTGTATGCCCTGTCCAGCTGTCCGGGCGTGGTCCGCGGCGCGATCTACGTGACCGACGACGCGTCCGTACCGCTGAGCGTCCATTGCCCGATCTACCCCAGCGACCACGGCACCGTGGCATGCGTGCCCCTGGCCCACGGCGACAACGTTGGCGCGGTCCACCTGTTCTGGGAGCGGCCGGGAGCCTTTCCTCTCGAGCTGCGGTCCGGTGTGGCCCGGATCACCGAGCACGCGGCCCTCGCGATCGCCAACCGCCGGCTCATGGCGGCACTCCAGGGCCAGGCCGACACGGACGCGCGTACCGGCCTGCGTAACAGCCGCTCGTTCGATCGCGCGGTCGAGACGGCGCTCACGGCGCGGGCGCCCGAGGAATCGTTTGCGGTCCTCATGCTCGACCTCGACCACTTCAAGGACGTCAACGACCGTCACGGCCATCCGGCGGGAGACGAGGCGTTGCGGGTCTTCGCCGGCGTACTCCGGTCATGTATGCGCGATGGCGACCTCGCCGCGCGCTATGGCGGCGAGGAGTTCGCCGTGATGCTCGCGGGCGTCGACCAGGCAGGCGCGCTGGCGATCGCCGAGCGGATCCGATCGCGAACGGAGTCGACCCTCATCTCTCTCGCGCCCGGCGTCACCGAACGGCTCACCGTATCGATCGGCTTCGCGATCGCGCCGGACCAGGGCACCGAGCGGCTCACCCTCCTGCGCGTCGCAGACCAGGGCCTGTACTCGGCGAAGCAAGCCGGCCGGAACAGTGTGGCGTTCCTTGGCCGGGCGGGAGTCCCGAGCGCGCCGACGCCCGAAGCGCGCCCGAGCACCAAGGCGGCACGCGAGTCGGCGTAGCCACGATCCCCGGCCGGTGCGCGCCGGGACTAACGGCCGGTGCGCTGGGACTTTCGCGGGAGCTCTCCCGACGGGCCACCTGCTACGGTCGGGTTGGCTGACCACGTCCCTGGTCAGGGAGGACCCCGAGGCCGCCACCCAGCGGAGCCTCATGGACCGACTCCGTTGCCGGCGTGTCCGGCGATCCGCCGTACGAACTGACCACGACTCCCGTGCCCTGGCGCGGGAGTCTCGTTGCCGCTCACCGGCACGACCCAGACCGGCACCCGGCTCACCCGTGGTGTTCTGGCAGAGAGGACCTACGTTTGATCGGATCGCACCGCCGGATCGGCCGGCTCGGAACCCTGACCATCGCGGCGCTCGGGGCCGCCGCCTTCCTCGCCGGCCAGGCCCCCCAGACGGCCGCCGCGAGCGAGCCGGCCGCGACGGAATCGGCGGCGACGGCCGTCGTGCGGGCGGCCAGGGCGTACCTCGGAGCTCCCTACCAGCACGGCGCGACCGGCCCCAGCCGGTTCGACTGCTCCGGCCTCGTGTACCGCGCATTCGCGGACGTGGGTCTCGCGAGCCGGATCGGCGGCCTGCAGTCCGCCTCCGGCCTCTACCACTGGTTCTCGGCGCGTCACCTGGCGTCGCGGACGTCACCGCAGCTCGGCGACCTCGTCGTCTGGGGCGGCGGGGCGCACATCGGCATCTACGTCGGCAACGGCCGCGCGATCAGCGCGCTGGTCGATGGCGTCCGCATCGCGCCGGTGAGCGCGGTCCTGTCGGGCTTCACGGCCTACCTCCACACGCACCTCACCACGCTGCGCCTGCCGATCGCCGGGGCCCCGAAGGTCGCGCCCTTCACGGACATACGTCCGGTACGTGACCACCCAGGCATCCCTGCGCGTCGCGCCGGACACCACGCAACGGCTGATCGCGTACCTGCACCGGGGCACCCGCCTCACCGTGATCGGATCGCGCTACGTGGCCCATCGGCTGTGGCTGCAGGTCCGAACGGCCAGCGGGGCCGTGGGCTGGGTCGCCAACTCGCTGACCCGCCCGGATCCGCGAGCCGCCGAAGGGTCCCTGAGCCTCCTGCCGGTCGGCGCTCCCTAGGGTCCACCGCGCGCGCCGGCTCGGCCGCCCGGATGGGCTACGCCTGGGTCATCACCCGGTCGGGACTGAGCACGAACGGCGACAGGTACGCGGGGATGTTCGAGAGCGGCAGGACGTCGGGGTGCAGGTCGATCCCGAGGGCGTCGGCCATGAACCGGCGGCGCGCCTGGATCCGTCCCCACGCCTCGGGATAGCCGCGCTCGAACGCCGCGCGCAGCGACGCGTCGGCCAGCGCCACACCGTCCTCGATGTTCGTCGTGAAGTAGTCGGTCCCGGTGGCCGGGATGATGTCGACCTGGAAGACCATGCCCGAGCGCAGCTCGATCGGCGAACCCCGCGAGATCGGCGAGTTGACCCACTCGTCCAGCGAGAGCTGGTGGCCCGGGTTCAGGAAGATGCCGAAGAACGGGTCGCCGAGGTGGCGGTCGATGACCTCCTGGAGCGCCCCGCCGGCCTGGCCGATGCGGAGCGTCCGGTACCACTCGGCGACGGCGTCGAAGTACGGCCCGACGAGCCTCTCGACGTAGTCGCCGATCCCCGCCGGGAGCTCCGACGCGTCCTCGACCACGAAGCCCGCCCGGCACGTCAGCGCGCCCCACACCCCGAAGGCGGTCGTGAACCGGTCGCCCCGCTCGATCCGGCGGTCGCCCGGGCTCGGCAGGCCGAAGGTGGCGCGGGGACCGGCGGTCAGCATCGTGTGGCAGGACAGGGGCATGCCGTTCCAGCCGAGGAGCCGCACCGCCTCGCGCTCGCGCATCCCCGGCCGGAGGCCGCGCAGGAGCGTGCGCACCCCGTTCGAGGTCTGGCACGAGGCGTACTCGAACGCCGCGATCTGCTCGACCTCGTTGATCACCCGCAGCCCGTCGGCGGCCCCGATGAGCAGGTCGGTCGCGTTCGCGACGGAGCCGGTCGATCCGGTCATGGTCCGCAGCGCGTCCACGAGGTACGACGGGACGTCGAGCATGTCCGGCCGGGCGAACGTCTTCCAGCCGACCACGCCGACCCGCCGCCCTGGCCCGACGCCCTCCGCGGTCAGGATCTCGTCCAGCGGCCGTGACCGGTCGCGCGGCTGGCTCGGCAGGCTGAGGTCCTGGAACAGGATCCGGCGCATGGGCAGGGGAGCGGCCCCGGCCATGCCGTAGCACTCGTTCCCGACGAGGATCGCCGGTTCGCCACTCCCGCCCACGACGAGGAGCGCCTCCTCGAAGCGGGGGTCGAACCCGGTGAGCCAGGCGAGCGACGCGCTGTGCTCGCGGTCCGCGTACACGACGAGGACGTCGAAGCCCTGCGCGTCGGCGCGGGCGCGGAGCCGGGCCAGCCGATCGGCGTAGAGCGCGGCCGGCAGGTCGGGTTCGACCTCGGGCATCCCGAAGTCCGGCAGGTCGATCCGTGCGAGCCGGGCCGTTGCCATGCGTGCCTCCTATCGAGCCGGTTGCCACGGACGAGCCGCGGACGCCCCCCGCTCGAGATCGTAGAACGCGTTGGCGGCCACGGGGAGCCATGGGCCGGTCTCGCCGTCCGGCCACTGGACGCGGACCTCCGCGTCGCGCGCCGTGCCGAGGCCGAAATGGACGAAGCCGAGCTGCCCGCCGATGTGCCCGCCACCGACCGTGAGCTCGCGGCGTGACGTGGCCTGGCCGACCCGGACCTCGATCCAGGCGCCGATCGCGTCGCGGTTCGGACCTGGCTGGCTGAGGCGGACATCGAGCCAAGTCCCCATCGGCGACCGGGGTCGCAGCCGTACCGGCTCCGGCGTTCCGCCAGAGGAGCACCTTGTCCCCGTAGTTGACCTCGACCAGGTCCAGCAGGCCGTCGAGGTTGAAGTCGGCGAGGGCCGCGCCCCGGCCCTTCGCGAAGGTCAGGACGCCGGCCGCTTCGGCCGCCTGGACGAATGTCCCGTCGGGCTGGCCGAGGAACAGGTCGCTCGGGTCGCGCGACGCGTAGTCCGGCTGGCTGCTCGACGTTGCCCTTCGAGACGAAGAGGTCGATGAACCCGTCGTTGTTGACGTCGGCGAACTCCGGGTGCCAGGCGGTCGACGGCAGGACGTCGCCGCCGGTGAACGGCCGGGCCGCGTTGACCCCGCGTGAGAGCGCGATGTCGCGGTAGGCCGGCGAGCCCGCCCCCGAGCTCAGCGTCTGGAGCTTGTTGTCCGCCTGGCTCGTCAGGTACACGTCGGGGAAGCCGTCGCCGGTGACGTCGTAGCTCGCGATGCCCATGCCCCAGATCTGCATCGGGACCCAGCCGTCCGCGGCCGTGTAGAGCCGGGGCGGGTCGCCGGCGGCCACCCGCCACAGCTGTTCCTGCGCACTGGCCGCGTAGTGCCGGTCGTTCGTCACCCGCAGGTCGCGTCGCCCGGACCGGTCCCAGTCGCTGAACAGCATGGACAGGGTGCAGTAGCCGGGCGCCAGCGCTGGCCGGCGGACCGTAGGCACCCCCTCCCGCGGCGGGCCGGAGCAGCGCGTTCTCGGCGCAGTCGACCGTCGGCTTGCCCGCGGGGTCGAGGGTCGAGGTAATTGCCGAGGGCGATCGTCGGCAGGGTGTTCGACCCCTCCCACGTGGCGCTGAACGCGGTGGTGAACGCCTTCCCCCCGTCGAACGACCAACGCTCGTTGGCGCGCTCGAAGCGGCAATCGCCCAGGCCGCGGAGCAGGTCGACGCCGCCCACGCGGAGCACGGCCAGGTCGACCTGGCCGTCGCCGTCGATGTCGAGCGGGTAGGCGCCGGTGACGCCCATCACGTCCGTGGCCGGCGCGTGGAGCGCGGTGAACCGGAGCGGCCCGCCGATGGGACTGGCGTTGCGGTACAGCGCGGCCGGTCCGGCGCCGCCGGCCAGGTAGAGCTCCGGCCGGCCGTCGCCGTCGCAGTCGAAGACGGCCACGCCGCCGCCCACGGCGTAGGTCGGGTCGCCGTCGTAGGCATGGTCGATCCCGGCGGCCGCGGCCTCCTCGATGAAGTGCGGCGCGCCCAGCGCTCCCGGCGACCCGAAACGGACCGCGCCGGTCCCGACGCCGACGAGCGCGACCGCTGCGACTGCCAGGACCACTCCGCCGGCGACGAGCGCCGTCGTCCGGCGGCTCATGCGCTCACGTCGATGGTCAGTCCGCGATCGGCGGGGCGTTCGACCGGGCCGCCCGGTCGAGGTCGAAGAGCGTCGCGACGTTGCCCCGGCTGAAGGCCAGGTCGACCCGGGCGGGGAGCCGTCGAGGATGGCCGCGGTCAGGTCCTCGACCTCGGCCAGGACCTGGTCGGCCGGGCCGACGTCGATCGCCTCGGACGCCTCGTCGCGCCACATCGTCAGCGTCCCCGGCGGGCCGTACGGCTCGGGCAGGAACGGGTGGTCGAGCACGAGCGAGGCCTCCTGGCCCACGATCTCGATGCGTTCGCGGTGCGGCGCGGCGAACCCGCTGTCGAACTGGGCGTGCAGCCCGCTCGGGAAGTGGAGCTGGCCGAGGAACGTCCGGTCGACGCCGCGCGCGTCGAATCGGGCGAAGGCGCCCACCCGGTCCGGCTCCTCGCCGGCGATCCGCCTGGCCATGCTGACCGGGTAGCAGCCCACGTCCCATACGGAACCGCCGCCCATCGTCGGGTCGACCCGCACGTCCGCCTCGTTGGTCAGGAGGAACGAGAAGGTCCCGTTGACGAGCTCGAGCGGCCCGAGCACGCCGCTCCGGACGATCTCGAGGGTCCGCAGGATCTGCGGGTGGTGGAGGTACATGAAGCCCTCGACCGCGATCCTGCCGGTCCGCTCGCACGCCGCAGCGATCTCGTCCACCTCGTGCGCCGCGAGCGCGATTGGCTTCTCGCACAGCACGTGCTTGCCCGCCTCGAGTGCCTTGATCGTCCACGGCACGTGGAGGTGGTTCGGCAACGCGATGTAGATGACGTCGACGTCGGGCGATGCGACGAGCGCGTCGTACGACCCGAACGCATCGGCGATCCCGTGGTCCGCCGCGAACTGGGCCGCCCGGCCCGCGTCCCGGCTGCCGACCGCGACGAGCTCGCCGCGGGCGCATCCGGCGACCGCGCCGACCATCCGGGTCGCGATGCGGCCGGGCCCGAGGATGCCCCAGCGGAGCACGGTCATCGGGCGCCGCCCCGCCCGGCGCAAGTCGCGAACCGCGCCGTGGGCGCCTGGCCGGTCGTCATCACGCGCCGGATGATACCGCCCGCCCCTTTGGCATACTGTCCGACGAACCGCTCGGGCGCCTGCTCCGTGCACCCCCGGGCGCCATCCCCAGCTGGCCGAGGAGAACATGGCGGAACGCCGCGGCGGGCTCGTGGCCGGCGTAGACAGCTCGACCCAGGCGACGAAGGTCGTGATCGTCGATCCCGAGTCCGGGCGCCGGGTGGCCCTCGGACGCGCAGCCCACGAGGTGACCGGCGAGATGGGCGCCCGGGAGAGCGATCCCGAGACGTGGTGGACCGCCCTCCGCGATGCGCTTGCCCAGACCGGCCGAGCGCGGCGACGTGACGGCCATCTCGATCGCCGGCCAGCAGCACGGCCTGGTGACCCTCGACGGGCACGGCCGCCCGGTCCGCCCGGCGGTCCTCTGGAACGACACGCGCTCGGCTCCCGACGCGGAGGCGCTCGTCGACGCTCTGGGGGCCCGAGGCCTGGGCCGAGCGCATCGGCAGCGTGCCGGTCCCCTCGTTCACCGTCACCCGCTGGGCGTGGCTGCGGCGCACGGACCCGCAGGCGGCGGAGGCGACGCGGGCCATCCGGCTGCCCCACGACTACCTCACGGAACGGCTCTGCGGCCGGGCCGTGACCGACCGGGGCGACGCCTCCGGGACGGGCTGGTGGTCGACCGCGACCGAGACGTACGAGCGCGACGTGCTCGCCCTGCCGGCGGTCGAGCTGGACGAGGCGCTCCTGCCCGAGGTGGCCGGGCCGCGCGAGACGGTGGGCCGGGTGCGCGACGCGGCCGCCGCCGATCTCGGCCTGTCGACGGACGTCCTCGTCGCGCCGGGCACGGGCGACAACATGGCGGCGGCCCTCGGCCTCGGGCTGCGGCCCGGCGAGCCCGTGATCAGCCTCGGCACGTCGGGCACGGCCTACATCGTCAGCCCGACGCGGACCGCCGATGCGACGGGCGTCGTCGCCGGGTTCGCCGATGCGACGGGTGCGTTCCTGCCCCTCGGCTGCGTGCTCAACTGCACGCTCGCGGTGGACCGGGTGGCCGGCTGGTTCGGGATCGACCGGAACGCCGTGGAGCCGTCCGGCGGCGTGGTGGTCCTGCCCTGGTTCGAGGGCGAGCGGACCCCGAACCTGCCCCGGGCGAACGCGACGATCGTCGGCCTCGCCCGGTCGAGCGGACCCGGCTCGATCCTCATGGCGACGTACGAGGGAGTCCTGGCCGGCCTGCTCGACGCGCTCGACCGGATCACGGCCATCGGAGTCGCGGCCGGCACGCCCGACCAACCTGAAGCGCCCCTGGTCCTCATCGGGGGTGGCGCGGAGGGGTCGGTGTGGCAGGAGACCACGCGCCGCCTGTCCGGGCGTCCGATCCGGTTGCCGGCGGAGCCCGAGCTCGTGGCGCTCGGAGCTGCGGTCCAGGCCGCCTCGCTGCTGACCGACGAGGACGGCCCGGCCATCGCCCGGCGCTGGGCCGTCGGGGCGACCGTGGGGGATCGGCTGCTCGAGGCGCAGCCGCGGGATGAGGACCTCCTCGGCCGGTTCCGGATCGTCCGCGATCGAGCCGTCGAACAGGCCGGCCAGGCCTCGCTCGACGGTCCCGGCTGACCGTCCCCGGCTGACCGACCCCGCTCGCGCGCGCGCCGCTCCCGAACAGGGCCCGGATCGCGGCCCCGACTCTTGACACCGCTACCGGGTTGGTAGAGTCTGTGGCGCGCATATTTGAAAGAGAGGAACACAAAACACGTGGCGATCCGGCAACTCGTCATCGGGCAACGGAGCGAGACCGTCCGCCGGGCGAACCTGAGCGCGATCGTCCGTGAGCTGCACGTTCGTGGCCCCCTCTCCCGGTCGGAGCTCGTCGCCCTGACCGGCCTGACCCGGAGCGCGATCCGGAGCCTGATCGGCGAGTTCGTCGAGGCGGGCCTCGTGTCCGAGGAGCGCGCGGCACCCGTGGGCACGCCCGGCCGCCCGTCGGCGCTGGTCCGGATGAACCCCGAGAGCGCGGTCGTCCTGGCCCTCGAGATCTCGGTCGATTCGCTGGCCGCCGCCGAGGTCGGCCTGGGTGGCGAGGTCCTCGACCTGGTGCGCGTGGACCGGCCCCGCGGCCACTCCTCGGTGGACGAGATCGTGACCGACCTCGCCGACCTGGCGGCCGAGATCCGCAGCCGCCGCCCGTCCGGCGACCCCTACATCGGTGTCGGCGTCGCGATCGTCGGCGTCGTGCGCCGCAGCGACGGATTCGTGTCCATGGCCCCGAACCTTGGCTGGCGGGATGTGCCGTTGGACGAGCGCCTGGCACTGGCGCTCGACACGGCCGCTCCGATCTCGGTGGGCAACGACGCCGACCTGGGCGCCCTCGCCGAGGTCCGGCGCGGCGCGGCCATCGGCGCCGAGGACGTCCTGTTCATCCACGGCGAGGTCGGCGTCGGCGGCGGCCTCATCCTGGGCGGCAAGCCACTCACCGGCGTCGCGGGCTATGGCGGCGAGGTCGGCCACATCCCGGTCAACCCGAATGGCTCGGCCTGTCGCTGCGGCTCGGTGGGCTGCTGGGAGACCGAGATCGGCGAAGGCGCCCTGCTCCTGCGGGCGGGCCACGCCCCGGGCGGCGGCCGGCTCGAGGTCGCGGCCGTCCTCCGCGAGGCCGAGGCGGGCGCGCCCGAGGCGCTCAGCGCGCTCGACAGCGTCGGCCACTGGCTCGGCCTCGGGCTGGCCGGCCTGGTCAACATCTTCAATCCCCGTCTCGTCGTCCTGGGCGGCCTCTTCGGGCGGATCCATCCGTTCGTCGCCCGCACGATCGCCGGCGAGCTCGACCGGCGGGCCCTGCCGGCGCCGCGCGGCCTCGTTCGCGTCGTCCCTGCGTCCCTCGGGGTGGACGCCCCGCTCATCGGCGCGGCCGAGCTCGCGTTCGAACCGCTCCTGGCAGATCCGGCGATCTGGCTTCGGCCCCGTTCGGGCCTGACCGAGCTGGCGAGCGCCTGACGATGCCGACGAGGTTCCCGATATCGCCATCACCACGGCCCACGCGGCCGGATCAATCAGGCACATCGCCGCGCAGCGCCCGTTGCGTTGCCCGGTTAGCGGTGAGGGGAGGTTGCTAGACTACGCCGAGATGTGACAGATCGAACCTGAACGACCAAGGAATCCGGAGGAGGAGAGACACATGTTCCATCGCCGAATAGCGGCGCTACTCGCGGTCACGGCGATCGCAGCATCTGCGTGTTCAGCAGCGGCCACGCCGGCCCCGACCTCGGCCCCGGCGACGGCGGCTCCCAGCTCGGCGGCCACCGCGGCTCCGAGCGCGGGCGGCAGCGTCGCAGCCGGAGGCTGCACCGTCGGCGTCTCCTGGAACAACTACCAGGAAGAGCGCTGGGCCAAGTGGGATGAGCCCGCGATCAAGGCAGCCGTGGCTGCCGGTGGCGGCAAGTACATCTCGAGCGACGCCAAGTCGTCCGCCGCGACCCAGACCACCGATGTCGAGAACCTGATCTCGCAGGGCGCCAAGGTCCTGATCATCCTCGCGCAGGACGACCAGGCCATCAAGTCGTCCGTCACGACGGCCGCTGCGGCCGGCATCCCGGTCATCGCCTATGACCGCCTCATCGAGGACAAGAGCGTCTTCTACGTCACCTTCGACAACGTCGAGGTCGGACGGATGCAGGCGCGCGCGATCTTCGCGGTCAAGCCGACCGGCAACTACGTCTTCATCAAGGGCAACGCGGCCGACGCGAATGCCAAGTTCCTGAAGTCCGGCATGGACGAGATCCTCAAGGACGCGATCGCGTCCGGGGCGATCAAGAATGTCGGTGAGACCTTCACGGACTCGTGGAAGCCCGCGCTTGCACAGACCGAGATGGAGCAGTTCCTCACGGCCAACAACAACAAGGTGGACGCGGTCCTCTCCGAGAACGACGGCATGGCCGGCGGCGTCATCGCGGCGCTCACCGCCCAGGGCCTGCAGGGCAAGGTGCCCGTGTCGGGTCAGGACGGCGATCAGGCCGCCCTCAACCGTGTCGCGCTCGGGACCCAGACGGTCGACGTCTGGAAGGACTCCCGCCTCCTCGGCAAGACCG
Organism: uncultured Chloroflexia bacterium; assembly: GCA_963849405.1. Lineage (GTDB taxonomy): Bacteria > Chloroflexota > Limnocylindria > Limnocylindrales > CSP1-4 > C-114. Next base: position 217,231 of record CAWKHG010000002.1, on the reverse strand, counting down.
CCGGTGAGGCGGCCATGCAGCTGTGCGCCAACAAGGACGTCACGAAGGTGACCGGTGCGGCCGCCTTCACGACGCCGGGTGGCAACAGCGTTTCGTCGATCCTGCTGAAGGCTCAGCCGATCGACAAGACCAACCTCCAGATCGTTCTGGATGCCGGCTGGATCACCAAGGACAAGCTGTGCCAGGGTGTGACCGCCGGTTCCGTCCCGGGCTGCTGATCCTCAGCTAGCTCCCTGTCAGGTAGTCAAGCGCCCTGTGTCGCGTTCGCGATACAGGGCGCACTTCCTTGAGCACGGAAGGGCACCATGACTGAGGTCACCGTCGACACCGAGATCCCGGCCAGCGAGCGGCCTCGCCGGACGTTCGGATCCCTCGTCCAGGTCGCGGAGGTCGACTCCCGCCTGGTCGGCATGCTCATCGCCCTGGCGATCATCTGGGTCGGCTTCAACTTCCTGTCGGGTGGCCTGTTCCTGACGTCGCGCAACCTCTGGAACCTCTCGGTCCAGTCGTCGTCCATCGCGATCATGGCGACCGGCATGGTGCTGATCATCGTGTCGCGCAACATCGACCTCTCGATCGGCTCGATCGTGGGCATCACGGGCTACACGATGGCCATGGTGCAGGCGATCTGGATCCCCAGCATCTTCAATGTGGGGGTCAACCAGCCGTACACCTGGATCATCGCCCTCGTCGTGGGCATCGCCCTCGGCGCGTTCATCGGCGCCTTCCAGGGCTTCATCATCGCCTTCCTGAAGGTCCCGGCTTTCATCGTCACGCTGGGCGGCCTGCTCGTCTGGCGCGGCCTGATCTTCGAGATGCAGTCCGGCCAGACCATCGCGCCCATGGACACCACGTTCAAGCTGCTCGGCGGCGGACCGACCGGTTCGGCCGGCGACATGGGCAGCTGGGCCTTCGCCCTCGTGGCAAGCGTGGCGATCGTCGTGCTGCTGGTCGCGAGCCGGTCGGCGCCGCCAGCAAGTACGGTTTCGGCGTGCGCCCGATGTGGGCCGAGGTCACGCTCATGGTCGCCAGTGTCGTGCTGGTGGTCGGGGCCACATGGGTCGCCAACAGCTACCCCTGGCCGGAGGCTCTGGCCGCGCAGTACGCGGCGGAGCACAACATCACGCCCCCGGCAGGCGGCCTGATCATCCCCACCGGGATCGCCTTCCCGGTCCTGATCCTGATCGGCGTCGGGATCGTGATGACCTTCGTGGCCCGGCGGCTCCGCTTCGGCCGCAACGTCTTCGCGATCGGCGGCAATCCGGAGGCGGCCGAGCTGGCCGGCATCAACACGCGCCGCACGATCATGCTGACCTTCGTGGTCATGGGTGTCCTGTCCGCGATCGCCGGGGCGATCGGTGCGGCCAGGCTCAACGCCGGCGTGACGAGCCTCGGCCAGCAGAACGAGCTCGACGTCATCGCCGCGGCGGTGATCGGCGGTACGTCGTTCGCCGGCGGTATCGGGACGATCACGGGAGCGATCCTGGGCGCCGTCGTGATGCAGTCGCTGCGCTCGGGCATGGTCCTGTTGCGCTTCGACTCGCCGATCCAGGACATCGTCGTCGGCTCGGTGCTGGTGTTCGCCGTCGGCCTGGACTCGATCATCCGCCGGCGGGCCTCCCGATGACCGCGGCTGACGACCACTGCCAGCGTTCCCAACGGCGCTCCGCTCGTCGAGATGCGCAACATCTCGGTCGCCTTCGGCGGCGTCCATGCCGTCCGCGACGTCACGCTCGACCTCCACGCCGGCGAAGTCGTCGGCCTGGTGGGTGGCAACGGCGCCGGCAAGTCGACCCTCATCCGGACCCTGTCCGGGGCGCGCCGGGCGGACTCGGGCGAGTTCTTCATCAACGGCAAGCCCGCCACGATCAACAACCCCCGCGAAGCCAAGACCTACGGCATCGAGACCATCTACCAGACGCTCGCCCTGGCCGACAACATCGATGCGCCGGGCAACATGTTCCTTGGCCGGGAGCTGACGTCGCGCGCCGGGGTGCTCGACGATTCGGCGATGGAGAACGCGACCCGCAAGGTGATGGGTCGCCTCAACCCCAACTTCAAGAACTTCAAGGTGCCGGTGCAGTCACTCTCGGGCGGCCAGCGCCAGTCGGTCGCCATCGCCCGGGCGGTCCACTTCAATGCCCGGATCCTCATCATGGACGAGCCCACGGCGGCGCTTGGCCCGGCCGAGACGGCCCAGGTCCGCGACCTCGTCAAGCAGCTCAAGGCCGAGGGCATCGGCATCTTCCTCATCAGCCACGACATCCACGACGTCTTCGACCTGTCCGATCGGATCGCCGTCATGTACCACGGCCGGCTCGTCGATGTCGTCGACAAGAACCACGCCACGACCGACGACATCCTGGGCATGATCATCCTCGGCAAGAAGCCGGCCGAGGCGACCAAGAAGGAGCTGGAGCTCACCGAGCTCCACACCTAGCCGGAGCGGGCGCTCCGGTCGGCGGCCCAGATGTCCTGGTTCACGATGTTCTCGAGGAGCTCCTGCCCGCCCGAGACCGGGCTCGGGTCGATCTCGCCCGACGCCACGCCGGTCGTCAGGATCTCCAGCAGCGCGTCGCCGGTGAGGATCGACTGGCCAAGCGGGCCGTCCCATCCCGCGTAGCGGGCCTTGCGCAGGCGCTCGACCTCGCCACGTTCGATCATCGCCGCCGCGACGAGCAGCGACCGGGCGAGCGTGTCGATGCCGCCGATGTGGCCGTGGAACAGGTCCGTCCGGGCCATGCTCTGGCGCCGCAGCTTCGTGTCGAAGTTGAACCCGCCCGTCGTGAAGCCGCCGGCCCGCAGGATCTCGTACAGCGCCAGCGAGAGCTCATCGACCGAGTTGGGGAACTGGTCCGTGTCCCACATGTTCTGGTAGTCGCCCCGGTTCGCGTCCACGCTGCCGAAGACGCCGTGGGCGATGGCGTAGGCCACCTCGTGGTGGAAGCTGTGGCCGGCCAGCGTCCCGTGGTTGACCTCCAGGTTCAGGCGGTACTCCTTCTCGAGGTCGTGGCGTTCGAGGAAGCCCAGGATCGTGGCCCCGTCGTAGTCGTACTGGTGCTTGGTCGGCTCCTGGGGCTTCGGCTCGATGAGCAGGGTGCCCTTGAAGCCGATCCGGTGCTTGTGCTCGGCGACCATGGCCAGGAACCGGGCCAGCTGGGCCTCCTCGCGGGCGAGGTCGGTGTTGAGCAGCGTCTCGTAGCCTTCGCGGCCGCCCCACAGGACGTAGTTCGCGCCGTCGAGCCGCTTGGTCGCCTCGAGCATCTGCTTGACCTGGGCCGCGGCGAAGGCGAAGACCTCCGGGTCAGGATTCGTCGCCGCGCCGGCCGCATAACGGGGGTGGCTGAACAGGTTGGCCGTGCCCCACAGGAGCTTCTTCCCGGTCCGGGCCATGTGCCCGGCGACTTCGTCGATCATCGCGTCGAGGTTCGCCTTGGTCTCGGCGAACGTCGTCCCTTCGGGCGCGATGTCGCGGTCGTGGAAGCAGAAGTACGGGACGCCGAGCTTGGCGAGGAACTCGAAGGCCGCCTCCAGCTTGGCGCGCGCGGCGATCAATGGAGGCAGGCGAGGGTCGAGCCACGGCCGGTCGAACGTCCCGACGCCGAACACGTCCGAGCCCGGCCAGGCGAACGAGTGCCACATGCAGACGGCGATCCGGAGGTGGTCCTCCATGCGCTTGCCGAGGACCAGCCGATCCGGGTCGTAGACCTTGAACGAGAGCGGGTCGCTCGAATCGAGCCCGCCGAAGGGGATCGGCCCCGCCACGTCCGAGAAGAAGTCCTCGCTCACGCCCGACCCTCCTTGCGCCCCGGCCGACCCGCCGGGGGCCCGACCACCACTGCACCGCGAGCTTATCGCATTGGTTTGTGCGGGACGAGGACAAACACGGCAGCGGCTGGCGGCGGATCGACATGAAGGGCGAAGCCGCCGGTGGGGGAACCGGCGGCTTCGGTGGGTGGGTGCGGAGGTGGGTCCTGCGAGGGACCCGGGCGGTCAGGCGGCGGCCTCGTCCCCGGCGCCGGGCTCGCCGATCTCGATCGGGTTGTTGGCCGGGTCGGCGCTCCATTCGAACCAGCCGCCGTCGTAGACCGCGATCCTCGGCCAGTCCATGAGCAGGGCGTAGAACCACGTCTCCGAGGCGCGCCAGCCGGTGCCGCAGTAGAACGCGACGTGCTTGTCCGGCGTGATGCCGGCCTCCGCCCAGTTGGCGGCGATCTCCGGGTACGCCCGCATCGTGTTGTCGATGTTCCGGTAGTGCTGCATGTGATAGGCGTCCGTGCCGCAGTTGCCCCAGACGTCGCCGGAGATCCGGCCGGCGGGGCCGATGTAGTTGTAGCCGCTGACCTGGCCGACGTGCTCGCGCCAGGTGCGCACGCTCACCAGGGCGCCAAGGTCGTCGGCGATGATCTCCTTGGCCTCGTCGATGTCGACGATGTACTCGGGCCGAAGCGGGATCTGGACGCCGAACGAGGCGACCGGCGACGGCTCGCGCAGCACCGTCTCGAGCGGGTGGCCGCCGTTGACCCACCAGTCGTAGCCGCCGTCGAGGAGGCGGACGTCGCTGACACCGGCGTAGCTCAAGATGAGCGCGGCGCGGGTCGCGGCGATCTGCCCGGCCCGCCGGCCCGGCCACTTCTCGTTCGCGTCGCCGACGGTGTCGCGGCCGTACAGCACGACCGTCGTGTCCGCGGTGATGCCGAGGGCGAGGAGGGTCGCCTCGATCTCGGCGGGGGACCGGCGGTTCCAGTCTGCCGGGTCCTCGAGGCGGTTCGTATCGAGGTACAGCGCGCCGGGGAGGTGGTTCTCCTCGTACTCCTCGGGGACCCCGAAGTTGACGTGGAAGAGGAGGTAGCCCGTGCCGTCGTACGTGTCCGGCGTGCCGCCGTCGATCAGCTCCCGCAGCCACTCGGTGTAGACGAGCTTCTGGTACTTGGGCAGGCGCTCCACGGGCAGGCTCTCATCGGCGGCCCAGGCCGGGAAGCCGGCGTCGTACGTGCGGACGTCGTCGAAGCCAGCGGCTTCGAGGCGATCCCGCAGGGTGGCGGCGTCCTCTGGACCGTCGCCGTACACGACGATCGTCCGGCCGGGCACGATCCCCTTGGCGTCGAGCTGGCGGTCGATCTCGACGGCGTCCTCGCTGGTCAGCCAGGCCCGCGGGAAGACCACGGCGCCGGGGATGTGGCCGCCGCGGGACTCGCCGCGGAGGCGCCAGCCGTTGTAGGCGGGCATGCGGCGTACGTCGACCACGGTGAGGCCCGGTTCACCGAGTCGTTCGCGCAATTCGTTCGTGGCGATCGATGTCATCTGTCTGGTTCCCTTCGATCCATGAGCTCGGACGATGAGTGCGGGCCGGGGCAACAAAAAACCCCTGCCCGGCTTGGGGAGGGGTACAGCGCTCTGCTGGACTTAGCGGTGTCTGACCGTCAGCGACACGACCCTCCCCACGCGGGACAGGAGGTACAGAGGCAGGGCATGCAGGTCGACCGAACGTCCATGAGATTCGGCATTCTCGCAGGACAGGAGCCCGAGCGCAAGATGGGGAATGTTGCGATCAGGTTGCCCTTGGCGGCGAGGCGTGCCACGATTCCGTCCCGGCGCACTGCCGGCGGGACAGCGGGGAGGCTTCCGATGGTCGACAACTACGATCGCAAGGACGTGCCCGGTTCGGGCGTCAAACCCGAGAAGCCGGACGTCGGCGGCTCGATCACCATCGATTCCGACGGCCACGTGCGGAAGATCGAGGTTGACGCCAAGGTCCCGGGCACCTCCGGCGGATCGGACCCGGCCCACGTGGAGTGGAAGCCGGACGACCCGTCGCACCCGGACCATAAGCAGCCCTGGGTCCCCGACATGCGGGATCCGAACGAGCCCGTCTACAACCCGCTGCCCGTGCAGCCGGGTTGGGTCCGTGATCCGGCCACGGGCCTCGACCACCCCGACTTCAGCGGCCAGCACACGACCGAGGGCGCTCCGGGCGGCGACGTGCCGATGTCGGAACCGGGTGACTACCCGCTGCCGGATCCCGACGAGCAGCTCGCCTGACGCGTTGACGAGGGCGGTCAGACCCGCCCGGCGACGATCCTCAGGATCTTCGTGACCTGCTCCTGGAGATCGGCCCCCTTGAGCTTGCCGGTCTGCATGTCCGAGAAGATCACGATGATCCCGTGCCCGGACACGAGTGCGCCACCGGCCTTGTCCGGGCCGGCGCCGTTGTACGCGGCGCTGTCGCCGATCCCCGGGAGCGGGACGCGGCCCGGGCTGACCTGGCCGAGCTTCCACAGCGGCAGGAAAGCCTGGTCCCAGCCCTGCCCGGCCGTGAAGACGTTGACCGTGATCGAGATCCCCGCGCTGCCCGTGAAGAACTGGCAGTACGTCTGGCCGGAGAGCTCCCCGCTCTGGTCGTCGCCCGAGGACTTCGCCTCGGGGTAACCGCTCTCCGACCGCATCTCGGCCTCGCTGATCAGCTCCGAGCACTTGTAGACCTTCGTGGCCGCCGGGACCGGATCGCCTGGCTGCCCGCCGGCCGAGGACGGACTGGCCCCGGGGGTCGCCGGGCTCGCGGCCGATGTCGCCGGTGCGCCACTCGAGACGGCAGTGCCGGACGGGGTCGATGCCGCGTCGGACGGCTGGATGGCGGAGCTGGCCGGTGCGGGCGTGGCAGCGGAACTGCAACCGACACCGGTCGCGCCCAGGATCCCGATCCCCCCGATCAGGACGACTCGCTGCAGCCATCGCGCCACGTCGCTCTCCCCGTGCCTTCGCCCGATGGAGTGGACGGTAGGACCGACGCCTGCGCCGGGGCATCCGTGGAACCACCGAATTTCGGTCGCGGGGCCGGGCGTTGGCTATCATCGGCCGGAGGGAAGTGCATGGACGGGCAGATCGCCGCGATCATCGGGCGAGATGGGGAACGCGCGTCGATCGAGCGTTCCCTCGCCGGCCCGCGGCCGTCGGCCGTCATCGTCGAGGGCGAGGCCGGCATCGGCAAGACGACCCTCTGGACGTTCGCCATCGACGCCGCCAGTGCCCGGGGCGATCGGGTGCTGGCATGGCGCGCGAGCTCGGCTGAGCAGGAGCTCGCCTTCGGGGCGCTGATGGGCCTCCTCGACGGCCTGGAGGACGCGGCGTTCGACGCGCTCGAGCCGCCGCGCCGCCGGGCCCTCGAGCTCGCCCTGGGTCGCATCGAGGCATCGGGGCGCGCGCCGGCTCCGGGGTTCGTCGGGCTCGCCGTGCTGGACCTCCTCCGGGCGCTCGCCGCGGCCGGGCCGCTCGTGGTCGCGATCGACGACATCCAGTGGGGCGACCCGGCGTCCGCGGGCGCCCTCGCGTTCGCCGCGCGCCGGCTGCGCGATGAACCGATCGCCTTCGTGTTCGCCAGCCGCACGGTCTCGCCGCCTCGGCCGCCATCGGAGCTGGAGACGGCGCTCCCGGTGGAGCGTCGCGACCGCGTCCCGGTCGGCCCGCTGACCATCGGCGCGCTCGGCCGGCTCGTCCACGACCGCCTCGGGGTGACCCATCCCCGGCCGCTGCTCGTGCGGGTCCACGACGCATGCGCGGGCAACCCGTTCGTGGCGCTCGAGATGAGCCGGTCGCTGCTGGCGCGGGGCGTCCAGCCGGCGCCGGGCGAGCCCTTCCCGGTGTCGCCCGAGGCTGGGCCGCTTGTCCGCGACCACCTGGCGACGCTCAGTGCGCCCGCGCGACGTGCCCTCGTGGTCGTCGCGATGTCGTCGCAGCCGACGATCGGGCTGCTGGAGCGGGTCATCGGATCCGGTGCGGCCGGCGCCGTGGACGAGGCGTGCCGCGCCGGGGTCCTTGTAGCGGAAGGTGCGCGGCTGCGGCCGGCCCATCCGCTCTTCGCCTCGACCGGCTACGCCGACACGCCGCCGGGCGAGCGACGGTCGCTCCGCCTGGCCCTCGCCGACGCCGCCGACGATCCGCTCGAGCGCGCCGTGCATCGCGCCGCGACGGTCGACGCGCCCGATCCGGCGATCGCCGGGGAGCTCGAGGAGGCCGCCGATTCCGCGCTCGTCCGGGGCGCCCCGGGTGTGGCGGCCGACCTCTTCGAGCGCGCCGCCGGCCTGGTGACCGATCCCGACCGGCGCGCGGCGCTGCGCATCCGGTCGGCCGGGGCGCGCTACCGCGCCGGCGACGCCGAGGGCGCCGACGCCCTGCTCCGGGAGACCCTGCTCGACGTCGCGCCGGGCCGGCGGCGGACGGACGCCCTGCTTGCCTTGTGCGAGATCGTCTACGCCACGAGCCCCGGCGAAGCGGTCCCGCTCCTGATGGAGGCCCTCGAGCACGCGGCCGGCGACCCCGTGCTCGAGGCGACCGTGCATTCCTACGTCGGAGGCATGGCCGACGCCGACCCGGCCGCCTACGCGCGCAGCGCGGTCGCGGCCCTCGAGATCCTGGAGCGTCTCGACGTCGAGCCCGACCCCGACCACCTGGCCTGCGCCCTCCTGGAGCGGGCGTACCTGTGGCTCACGAGCGGCCAGCGGGTGGCCCTGGACGACATCGACCGGGCGATCGGGCTGCTGACCGGTCGCGGCGACTCCTTCATCGCCCGCCGCGCCCAGGAGGTCGCCGAGCGATGCCTGTACCACACCGGTCGGATCGCGGCGTCGTTCGCGATGGACGAGGCGGAGTACCGCCGGCTCAGCGATCTCGGGCAGGTCGGCCTGCTGCCGCCGCTCGTCCAGTCGATGGCCGTCCTCCAGCAGCTCCTCGGCGACTGGCCGGCCGCGCGCGGATACGCCCGGGAGTGCGTGGACCTCGTGGACCAGGGCGAGGAGGTGTGGCGCGATCGGGCCCTGATGGCCGAGGCGCGCATCCTGGCCTGGGAGGGCGATCTCGACCCGGCGCGCGCCATGGCCCTCGGCGGGCTGGCCAAGCAGCAGGCCGAAGGGGACACCTGGGAGTCGGCGATCTTCGGCGCCCTGCTCGGATTCATCGAGCTCTCCGTCCCGGATCCGCCGGCGGCCCTGCGTCACCTCCGGGCGACCGCCGACTATGCCGACCGGGTGGAGATCGTCCTGCCGACGGTGTTCCGCTACCTCGGCGACTACGTCGAGGCGGCCGTGCTGGCCGGCGAGCTCGAGCTGGCCGAGCAGGTGCTCGTCGAGCGCCTTGAGGAGCCCGCGGAGCGCATCCCGATCCCGTGGATCCTGGCCATGGGCGCCCGCGGGCGCGGGTTCCTGTCGGCCGCGCGGGGCGACGCGGAGGCCGCGATCGACTGGTTCGACCGGAGCCTCGCGGTCTTCGACTCCTCGCTGCCCATCCCGTTCGAGCGGGCGCGAGCGCAGCTCGCCCGGGGCCAGGCGCTGCTGCGGGCCGGCCGGCGGCGGGCCGCCCGGGAGGACATCCAGGCCGCCACCGACGTCTTCGAGGGCCTGGGGGCACGGGCCTGGGCGGCCCGGGCGCGCGCGGAGCTGGCCCGCATCGGCGGGCGGCCGGCGTCGCGCTGGGAGCTGACGGTCTCGGAGCGCTCCGTCGCCGAGCTGGCCGCGCGCGGCCACTCGAACCGCGAGATCGCCGACCGGCTCGTCCTCTCGGTCCGGACGGTGGAGAGCCACCTGGCCTCGACCTATCGCAAGCTCGGCGTCCGCTCGCGTGGGCAGCTCGTCGGCGCGCTGGCCGGTTCCCCGGCGGAGGACGCCGAGGCCAGCTGAACCGTTCGACCGGTCCATGGGCCGGTCGATGTTCGGTGGTTCCACGGATGCGGGCCCGCCGGCCGGCCGCCTATCTTCGCCTTACCGAGTCCGCTGGCCGAGGTCGCACGGATGGGCTTCTACCTCGCCGAGCGCTATGTCCCGTCGATGACCGCGGCCGACGTCGGGGTCGCGATCGACCGGCTCGACCGGGCCGTCTCGGACGAACCGGTCCGCCACGTCCTCTCAGTGCTGGTCCACGGCGAGGACACCTGCCTGTCGATCTTCGAGGCGCCCGACCCGCAGGCGATCGAGCGGGTCACGGAGCGGGCCGGCTTCCCGCTCGACCGGATCGTCGAGGCGACCGCCTACCCGGGGGTTGGCACCGGCCGGCGGTCGGGCCCGCCGCTCAGCCGGGCGCGCTGACCGTGTCGGCCGGGTCGCGTCCGGCGCCGGCGTCGAGCCACCAGCCCTCGGGGTCGGCGAGGGCCGCAAGCAGCACGCCCTCGCGCAGCCCCTGCGGGCTGACCCTCGCCGAGGCGAGCCCGTAGCGGTCGAGGATCGCCCCGAGGAGCAGGGCGCCCGGCGCGAGCATCCGGACCCGTGCCGGGTCGTCGTCGTGACGCCGGGCGTAGGCGCCCGCGTCGGTGCGCAACAGGTCGCCGAGGATCTTCGCGATCGCTGCGCGTTCGAGCACGGCATCCCCGTAGCCACGCGCTCGACCTCCCGCGATCGACGCCAGGCGCCGGGCCGTCCCGCCGACCGCGAGCGCGTCGTGCAGATCGGTCCCGAGACGTGCCGGCAGGGCATCGACCGCATGGCCCACCCGCGCCTCGAGCGCGCGCCAGCCGTCCTCGTCTATGGGGTCGGAGAGGGCGGCCGCCAGCAGGCTCGACCCAAGCTGAAGCGAGTCATTGGCGACGATCGCCCCGTCGGCAAGGTGCACGATCTGGGTGGATCCGCCACCCATGTCGACGAAGAGGGACGGGCCCTCGGGGCGGATATCCGTGGCACAGCCGAGGACGCCGAGCTCGGCCTCCCGTCGCTCGTCAAGCAGGCGGATCGTGATCCGGTACTGCCGCTCGAGGTCGGCGACGACCTCGGCACCGTCCGGCGCGGTCCGGAGGGCGGCCGTCCCGACGACGACGACCGAGCTCGCGTCATACGCGCCCACGAGGAAGCGGGCGATGCCGTCGCCGAGCGCCTCGCGGCCCGCGCCCACGCCGCCGGTCTCGGCCAGGCACCGCCCCAGCTCCACGAGGATCGAGTCCGTGCGCACGCGGTTCAGCCGGATCTTCTTGCCCCGCCGGACGACGTCCGCGACGAGCAGGTTGATCGTCGCGCTGCCGAGGTCGAGGACTGCCCGGCGGCCACTCCGATGCGTCGTCACGTCCGCATCAGACCACGCGCAGAGCGGTCCGGCAAGCACGATCGGCGACCGTGGCCGGATCTGCGTGTGCTAGCCTCGGCGGGCGAGGCGAACGAGGCCGTCGCTGGGAGGGCAGGCATGCGGTTGAGTGAGTGGCGGGCGAAGCCGCCGGTGCGCGATGCCCTCGGGCCAAAGATCATGGCGGTCGTCTCCCCGGTGCTCGGCGTGTTCGGGGTGGAGGACGATCCGCACGCCTGGGTCCAGTGGGGCGACGACCCAGCGACGAAGTACTCGATCCTCGTGCCGATCCAGGGCGGCCTCGTCGTGGTGGCCATCCGGGCGAACCTGGCCGGGTCGGGTCCCCGGGCGACGGCCAAGCTCGTTCGCTGGTCGCGTCTCCAGATGGGCGAGCTGTCCGTGGAGACCGAGGGTCCGCACCGGATGATCAGCTTCCAGGTCGAATCGTTCGTCCTGCGCGGCCCCGACGAGACGGCCGATGCGGTTGGGCGCTTCGCGCTCGTCCTGCTGGCGGCGGTGGAGGGACGCCCCTGGCCGCCGTTCGACGCGCCCGGCCGGCGGCGGAGCTCGGCCCGCGCCGGCGCCCCCAAGCGCCCACAGGGCTCGGCCTCCGCCGCCAAGGCGTCCCCCGGCACGTCCCGAGCGACCGGCGCGGCGAACCCCAAGATGGCCCTGACGACGCGGACCCCGGGGACGGGGCGCGCCGGCCGCGGGTCGCAGGCCTGACCATCCCCTCCCGTCGCCGCCCCCCGCGCGACCCGTGAGCCACCCGTTCGGCGCCATCATCTTCGACCTGGACGGCGTGCTCGTCGACACGGAGATCTGGTGGGACGAGGTCCGCCAGGACTTCGCCAAGGAGCGGGGGAGGGCCTGGACGACCGACGACCGGGCCGCGGTCATGGGCCACAACTCGCTCGGCTGGGCGCGGGTGATGCGGGACCGGCTCGGGCTGGACGAGCCGCTCGAGACGATCGTCGACGCGGTGGTGGACGCGATGCTCGCGCGATTCGAGGCTTACGGCGCACCGCTCATCGACGGCGCGGTCACGACCGTGCGCCGGCTCGCCGCCTCGTATCCGCTGGGCGTGGCGTCGTCGGCCCACCCGCGGGTCATCGAGGCCGCGCTGCGGACCTCCGGGCTGGCCGACGCGTTCCGCGCCGTCACCTCGTCCGACGAGGTGGAGCACGGCAAGCCCGACCCGGACGTCTATCTCCTGGCCGCCGAGCGCCTCGGTGTTGCTCCCGCCGCCTGCCTCGTGGTCGAGGACTCGCTCAACGGCGTCCTCGCCGGCCGGGCCGCCGGGATGACCGTGGTGCTCGTCCCGAATGCCGCGGTCCCGCCGGCCCCTGGTGCCCGCGAGGCGGCCGACGTCTGCCTCGAGGCGATCGCCGAGCTCGACCCGTCGGCGATCCGCGCGGCCAGCTCGGCCGGCTGACGAGCCCGCGCGCGCCATGCCCGACATCCACCCGATCCGGCGGACGCTCCGCTACTGGCTGACCCGCGGCACCTCGACGGTCATCATCCGGTCGATGCTCCGGGTCTCGGTCGAGGGCCGCGAACGCCTGCCGAAGGAGCCCTACCTGCTGTGCTTCAGCCACGAGTCGTGGGTCGACCCGTTCGTGCTCATGGCGGTCCTGCCCTGGCGGCCGCGGCTCTTCTTCTTCGGGCCGAAGGAGGAGGACATGACCGTCGGCGGTCGCAACCGGCTCATGCTGTGGGCCGGCAACGCCGTGCCGTACCGGCCCGGCAAGAACGACCTCCTGGAGGCGACCCGCCGGGTGCAGGCGATCTTCAAGGGCGGCGGCGTGCTCGCGATCGCCGGCGAGGGCCGGATCCACGCCCACGAGGACGAGAGTCCTGCCCATCTCGGAGGGCGCGGCCTACTTCGCGCTCCGTTCGCACGTGCCGGTCGTGCCGGTCACCGTCAACGGGTCTGACCTGGTTCAGCATCGGCAGCCGGGTGCGGATCCGGGTAGGCGAGCCGATCCCGGTCGAGGGTCGCCCGACGCGCGAGGCGGTCGATGCGCTGACCGCCCGGACGTGGGCCGCGATGAAGGATCTGGCGGCCGGGTTCCCCGAGCGGCGCCGGCCCGGCCGGTTCGGGGCGTGGCTGACGGAGCTGTTCAACGACTGGCCAGAGGGATCGCGGCCGGAGTAGGTTTAGAACGCGCGTTCTAGTCCCGGGGCCGCGCCTCGACGAGGGCGGGCATCTGGCATACTCGGACGACCAGCGAGGAGGTGCCGTGGCCGCGACCGGGCTCGCCGCAAACCCGAAGGATTACCGGGCGCGGCTCGACGAGCAGACCGACGATCAGATCGACGCGTGGGCCGCCGAGCTCATGCGCGACATCGCGATCCGGCGCGGGGTGCTCACGGTCATCGCCGACTTCCTGCGGGCTGCCGGGATCGACGAACGCGGCTTCGAGCGGGTCTTCGCCGCCGGGGGAGGGCCGCCGGCGGTCATCGGTCGGGATCGTGAGGGCCGGCTCCTCGTCCCTGCGATCACCCTCTTCGCGCTCGTGCCGGGCATCCGCTCCGAGACGCCGGACGGCCGGCGCCGCCTGATCGACTACCTCGTCGCGAACTTCGAGGACCTCGTCTACGTCTGACCCACCGCTGCCGGCGGTGGGGGCGCGGGACACGCTCCTCGGGGTCGCCCGGCTCGTCCATCCGTTCCCCTCGATCCTGACCGCGGCCCTGACCGTTGCGCTCGCCGTGATGGCCGGTGGCGACCCGGGCACCGTGGCCCGCCTCGGGCTGGCGATGCTCGCCATCCAGTTTGCGATCGGCACGATCAACGACCTGGCCGACGCCGATCGGGATGCGGACGCCAAGCGGTCCAAACCGATCCCGGCCGGCCTGGTCCCGCTGGCGACCGCCCGTGTCGTCGGTGTCGGGACCCTGATCACGGGCCTGGCCCTCGCCGCGACCGTCAGCCGCGGGGCCCTCGCGGTGGCCGCTCTTGGTGCGGGCGTCGGGGTCCTCTACGACCTGCGCCTGAAGGGCACGCCGGTGTCGTGGCTCCCATTCGCGCTCGGCATCCCGCTCCTGCCTGTGTTCGCGTGGCTCGGGGCGAGCGGAACGATCCCGGCGTCGATCCTCGTGGCGACCGTCGTGGCCTTCCCGGCCGGGGCGGCCCTGGCGCTCGCCAACGAGCTCCCCGACATCGAGCGCGACGAGCAGGCCGGGCTGTCCACGCTCAGCCAGATGCTGGGGCGCCGTTATGCCTGGGCCATCGGCGCCGCGCTCCACGCCGTCGTGGGGCTGAGTGCCGCGCTGGGCTTCCGGGCTCTCGACGGTCGGGCCGACCTGTGGCCGGCCCTGCTGGTCGCGCTCGGCGTTCCTGGCGGCCGGCGTCCTGCTGGGCGCCGGGTCATCGGTCGCCCGCCGCGCAGCGCGCGTGGGAGGTCCAGGCGATCGCGATCGGCGTCCTCGCCGCCGTGTGGCTGGCCGCCGTCCCGCGCCAGCCCTGACCCGTCGGGCGGGCCTACTCGTACTCGCGCGGTTCGCCGCTGCGGACCATCGCGATGACGTTCTCGAGGCGGAGCTTGGCGATCGTGAGGTACTTGGCCAGGTTCGCCCGGTCCGTCACCCCGATCGAGTCAAGGACATCCTGGGACTGGAGGACGCCGATGAGCTCCTCGATCGAATCGGAGAGCTGCTGCTTCGCCGTCACGAGTGACTCGTCGGTCAGGGGAACCCTCGACCGCGCGCCGGTCCATCCGTCACCCACGCCCGTGTCCGCCACGGACGGCACATCGGCCTGGGCGACCTCGATCGCCGGTTCGGGCGCCGGCCGGGTCCGCCGACCCTCGACTCGCTCCCGGAGCTTGACCAGCGACAGCTCGCCGCGGCCCACCTGCTCGGCCAGCCGGCGGCGCTTCTTCGGGTCGGCGATCTTCAGCAGCTCGTAGGCGTGGGAGAGGGTGTCTTTGCGCAAGGACACCAGCTCGCGGACCTCGGGCGGCGCGTCGGCGAGCCGAAGCCGGTTCTCGAGATAGCCCTTGTCCTTGCCGAGCTTCTCGGCCAGCTTGCGGATGCTGTAGCCATGCTCGCGGATCATCTTGTCGTACATCGTCGCTTCGTCGAGCGGCGACAGGTCCTCGCGCTGGAGGTTCTCGATGATCGCGATCTCGAGGGCCGTCTCGTCGTCGATCTCCTCGATCATCGCGGGGATCGTCGTGAGCCCCGCCCGCTGGGAGGCGCGCCAGCGGCGCTCGCCGGCGACGAGCTGGAACTGGCCAGGGCCGAGCGGTCGAACAAGGACCGGCTGGAGGACGCCATGCTCGCGGATGGATGCCGCCAGCTCGTCGATCGTCTCCTGGATGAACGTCACCCGCGGCTGCTCGGGATTCGGGACGATCCGGTCGAGCGGAAGATTGCGGATCCCGCCCGGGCGGGACGGGGCATCCGATGACAGCAGACTGATGATGGCGGGGGAGAGCTCCTGCTCCTCGGACAGTCGCCGCGCCGCCGCGGCGCGGAAATCCGGTCTAGCCAAGGTCCACTACCTCCCGAGCCAGCTCGCGGTATGTCCGCGCAGCTTCCGACGATCCGGCATAGGCCGTGATGGGCCGCCCGGCAAGCGGTGCTTCGCCGAGCTTCACGGTGTTGCGCACGATGCTGTTGAAGACGTGATGGTCGCCGACGACTCGCAGTTCGTCGAGCATGTCGCGCGCGAGGATGGTCCGGCTGTCATAGAACGTCGGCAGTAGTCCGAGGATCCGCAGGTCGCGATTGAGCTCGCGCGCGGATCGTGTTGATCACTTTGACGAGGTTCGTCAAGCCCTTCATCGCGTAGTACTGCGTCTGGACGGGGATGATCACGCTGTTCGCCGCGACCAGGCCGTTGACGGTGAGCAGGCCCAGGTTGGGCGGGCAGTCGATGATCGCGTAGTCGTAGCGATCCTCGAGCCGGCCCTCCAGCGCGTCGCGCAGGGTCTGCTCGCGACCGAACGCAGTGAACAACTCACCTTCCGTCGCGGCCAGGTCGATATTGGCCGGAGCGACGTCGATGCCCGGCGTCTCCGTCGGCAGGATGACCTGGTCGATCGTCGAACGTCCGTCGGCGAGCACGTCCGCCATCGACAGCTCGACGACGTTGAGGTTGATGCCCAGGCCCGCCGTGAGGTTTGCCTGCGGATCCATGTCGATGCACAGGACCCGGAAACCTTCTTCGGCGAGTGCGCCCGCGAGGTTGATCGCGGTCGTCGTCTTGCCGACGCCGCCCTTCTGATTCGCGATGGCGATGACATTCGTCACTGGGGATCCACCTCGGATGGCGGTTTTCGGGGACGTCAGCGAGGGCTTGGGCCGCTGGGACCGCCAATCCTACTCCAGGTCCGCGCGTCACGGACACACCGTTTGTCCACATCGGATGCGACTTGTTCACCGATTCTGTGGATATTCCCATTTGGCTGTCCTCAGCCCCATTTGGCGATCGTCGACCCGCTTATGATGGTTCGACGACCAATGCGCGCCTGTCCTTGCGCAAAGACAGGCCCTCTCGGACAGCGGCGAGCAGCGAGGAAACCAGCGTGTCGTCATCGAACAGCGACCGTATCGAGCGCCTGCGGCAGATGCGCGAGACATCCCGACTCGGTGGCGGCGAGGTCCGCGTCCAGCGGCAGCATGCCTGGGGCAAGCTGACCGCGCGCGAGCGGCTCGACCTGCTTCTCGATCCGGGCTCGTTCGTGGAGCTCGATGCGTTCGTCACGCAACGAGCGCGCGAGTTCGAGTCCGACGACGAGCGCTTCCTCGGCGACGGCGTCGTCACCGGCCACGGGACGATCGACGGCCGGCTCACGTTCGTCTTCAGCCAGGACTTCACGGTGTTCGGCGGTTCGCTGTCCGAGGCGTACGCCGAGAAGATCTGCAAGATCATGGACCTGGCGATGCGCGTCGGGGCGCCGATCGTCGGCCTCAACGACTCCGGCGGCGCGCGGATCCAGGAAGGCGTCGCGTCGCTCGGTGGCTACGCCGAGATCTTCCTGCGCAACACCCTGGCGTCGGGCGTCGTGCCGCAACTCTCGGTGATCATGGGGCCGTGCGCCGGCGGAGCGGTCTACTCGCCGGCCATCACGGACTTCACGATCATGGTGACGGCACGAGCTACATGTTCGTCACCGGACCGAACGTCGTGAAGGCGGTGACCCACGAGGACGTGGATTCGGAGCGGCTCGGTGGCGCGCTCACGCATACGACGCGCAGCGGCGTCGCGCATCTCGCCGCGGACGACGAGGCTTCGGCGCTCGACTTCGCGCGGCGCATCCTCGGCTACCTGCCGCAGAACAATGTGGATGACCCGCCGCTCGCGCCGACCAGCGATCCGTCCGACCGGCGGGACGTAGAGCTCGACGCGATCATCCCGGACGACCCGGGCCGCCCTACGACATGCATGGCGTCATCGAGCGCGTCGTCGACGATCGGCGAGTTCCTCGAGATCCAGCCCGGCTTCGCCCAGAACATCATCGTCGGCTTCGCCCGGCTCGGCGGCAGGAGTGTCGGCATCGTCGCGCAGCAGCCGGCCATCCTGGCCGGCGCGCTCGACATCGATGCATCGACGAAAGCCGCGCGTTTCGTCCGGACCTGCGACTGCTTCAACGTGCCGCTGGTCACGTTCGTCGACGTGCCCGGGTTCCTGCCGGGCGTGAGCCAGGAGGACGGCGGGATCATCAGGCACGGCGCGAAGCTGCTCTACGCCTACTGCGAGGCGACCGTCCCGAAGCTGACGGTCATCACCCGCAAGGCGTACGGCGGCGCCTACGACGTCATGAGCAGCAAGCACATCCGCGGCGACATGAACTTCGCCTGGCCGAGCGCCGAGATCGCCGTGATGGGCGCCGAGGGCGCGGTGAACATCATCTATCAAGGACCGCATCGCGGAAGCCGCCGATCCGGTCGCCGAGCGGGCCCGGCTCGTCGGCGAGTACGAGGCAGAATTCGCGAACCCATAGGTCGCCGCGGCGCGTGGCTACATCGACGACGTCATCCTGCCATCGGATACCCGCCCTCGACTCATCGCCGCGTTGGCGATGCTGAAGGACAAGCGGGACACGAACCCCCGAAAGAAGCATGGCAACATCCCGCTCTGAGGTCGTCGAGCCCGCGACCGTCTTTGCGCAAAGACGATGCCCCAGTAGCCGGCCGATCCGGTGAGCCCTCCGTTCACTCGCGTCCTCGTCGCGAATCGCGGCGAGATCGCCCTGCGGATCATCCGGGCCTGCCATGAGCTCGGGATGGAAGCGGTCGCCGTCTACAGCGACGCGGACGCCGCGGCCACCCACGTCCGGGCCGCCGACATCGCGGTCCGGCTGGGGCCGGCGCCGGCGGCCGAGAGCTACCTCCGGGCCGATGCGATCGTCGCGGCCGCCGTCGCCTCGGGCGCGCAGGCCGTTCACCCGGGCTACGGCTTCCTCGCCGAGCGGGCCTCGTTCGCCGAGGCGGTCGAGGTGGCTGGGCTCGTCTTCGTCGGTCCGGACCACCGGGCGATCGCGGCCCTCGGCGACAAGCTGGCGGCGCGCCGCCTGGCGGCAGAGGCCGGGGTCCCGGTCGTCCCGGGGAGTCTCGAGCCGGTCGGCGTGGACCGCCCCGACCAGCTGGAGGCGATCGCCGCCGACGCGGCACGGATCGGATTCCCGCTCCTCGTCAAGGCGGCGGCCGGCGGGGGAGGCCGGGGGATGCGCCGCGTGGAGCGGGTCGAGGACCTGCCGGCCGCGCTCGCCGGCGGGGCCGCCGAAGCGGCCTCGAGCTTCGGCGACGGCACGGTCTACTTCGAGCGGGAGGTCCTGCCGGCTCGCCACGTCGAGGTCCAGCTGCTCGGCGACCGGGCCGGGGCCGTGGTCGCTCTGGGCGAGCGCGACTGTTCGCTCCAGCGCCGCCACCAGAAGCTCGTCGAGGAGTCGCCGGCGCCCGGACTGACCGAGGCCGAGCGCCGTGAGCTCCACGAGATGGCGGTCCGGGTCGCCTCCGCCGCCGGCCTTCACAACGCGGCGACGGCCGAGTTCCTGCGGGACTCCGGACGGCAGGTTCTGGTTCCTCGAGGTGAACACACGCCTTCAGGTGGAGCACGGGGTGACCGAGCTGGTGACCGGCCTAGACCTGGTCGCCGAGCAGTTCTTCCTCGCGGCGGGACGGCCGCTCTCGGAGCGGGCGGTGGAGGCGGCCGGCGCGGGCCGCGACCCCGACGAGCCACGCCATCGAGGTCCGCCTCTCGGCCGAGGACCCGGCCCGGGAGTTCGCGCCCACGCCGGGTCGAGTCACCCGCTGGGTCATGCCGAGCGGACCGGGCATCCGGGTCGACACGGCACTCGAAGCGGGGGAGCGTGTGCCGCCCGACTACGACCCGCTCGTCGCCAAGGTCATGGCCCATGCCGCGGACCGGACGGCCACGATCGCCCGGCTGCGGCGCGCCCTGGACGAGATCGAGATCGGCGGGATCCAGACGACGCTGCCGTTCGACCGGTTCGTCGTCCGCCATCCCGCCTTCATCGACGGCGACCTTTCCACCGGCTGGGTCGACGAACACTGGCACGGGCCGGCCGATCGCGCCGGCGCTGTCCGGGTCGCCCTCGTGGCGGCCGGCCTGGCTGCGCTCGCGGGGCCGACGCCGGGCGCGACAGCCGGCGTGCCCTCCCTGACGGGAGGTGCCTCCCCGGATGGCCGGTCGGCCTGGCGCCTGGACGGCCGCGAGGCGGCGCTCGACCGGTGGCCTCGGTGAACGCGAGCCCCGGCACGGACGGTCGCCCGGATCCCCGAGCCGTCCGGGTCGGCCGTCGGCCGGGCGACCCACATCGAGGGCGACCCGGTGGTCGTCGTCTCCCCGTCGCGGGACGGGCCGCTCGTCGACGGGAAGGCCTCCACGCTCCGCCTTGTCCCGTTCGAGGGCAGCCGCGCGACCCTGGTCGACGAAGGCGGCGGTACCGTCCGCGTCCTGCTGGGCCCGGTCGAGCAGGGCCGGAAGGCGGGCACGGACGTCCGCGAGATCGTCGTCGGAGGCTGGCGGGTCGTCGTCGAGATGGAGTCGGAGGTGCACGCATCCCTCCGCGAGCGTGCCACGCGTGGCCGGAACGAGAACCGGGCCGGGGACCGCTCGACGTCCGTGCCATCATCCCCGGCAGGATCGTCGCGCTGGACGTCGCCCCCGGTGACGTCGTGACGGCCGGCCAGCAGCTGCTGGTCCTCGAGGCGATGAAGATGCAGAACGAGCTCCGGGCCTCGCGGGATGGGACGGTGGATCGGGTCGCGATCGCCGTCGGCGAGACCGTGGAAGTCGGCGACCTCCTCCTGGTGATCGAGTGACGCGCCAGACCGCGCCCGCCCGCGCCGGATCCGGGCCGGGACGCCTGGCGGGCCACGGTCAGGGCCAAGGCCCTCGCGGCCGCCCCCGAACGGCGCGATCCATTCGAGACGAGCTCGGGCATCGAGATCGCCGACCTCTACACGGCCGCCGACCTGGCCGGTCTCGACGAGGAGCGCGACCTCGGCCGGCCCGGCGAGTACCCGTTCACCCGAGGCGTGCAGCCCACGATGTACCGCGCCCGCTTCTGGACCATGCGCCAGTACGCCGGGTTCGCCACGGCCGCCGAGACGAACGAGCGCTTCCGGTACCTCCTGGAGCAGGGCCAGACCGGGCTGTCGGTGGCCTTCGACCTGCCGACCCAGATGGGCTACGACAGCGACGCGCCCCAGGCGGCGGGGAGGTGGGCCGGGTCGGCGTGCCGATCAGCTCGCTGGCCGACATGGAGACCCTGTTCGCCGGACATCCCGCTGGGGACCGTGAGCACGTCCATGACGATCAACGCCACGGCGGCCATCCTGCTCGCCCTGTACGTCGCGGCCGCCGAGCGCCAGGGCGTGCCCCGGGGCGAGGCTCAGCGGCACGACCCAGAACGACATCCTCAAGGAGTACATCGCGCGCGGTACCTATATCTATCCGCCGCGCCCGTCGATGCGCCTCGTGACCGACATCTTCGAGTTCGGCTCGCGCGAGCTCCCCAAGTGGAACACGATCAGCATCTCCGGCTACCACATGCGCGAAGCCGGGGCGACGGCCGCCCAGGAGCTCGCCTTCACGCTCGCCGACGCCATCGCCTACTCGACGCCGCGGTCAGCCGCGGCCTCGACATCGACGACTTCGCCGGCCGGCTCTCGTTCTTCTTCGCCGCCTGGAGCGAGCTCTTCGAGGAGGTCGCCAAGTTCCGGGCGGCCCGGCGGATGTGGGCGACGCATCGTGAAGGAGCGCTTCGGGTCGTCGAACGTCCGTTCGATGATGTGCCGGTTCCACGTCCAGACGGCCGGCTCGAGCCTGACCGCCCAGTCGATCGACAACAACGTCGTGCGGACCACGATCCAGGCCCTCGCCGCGGTGCTCGGCGGCACCCAGAGCCTGCACACGAACGCGCGCGACGAGGCGCTGGCCCTGCCGACCGCCGAGGCGGCCCGGTTGGCCCTGCGCACCCAGCAGATCCTGGCCTACGAGAGCGGGGTCACGGAGACGCCCGACCCGCTCGGCGGCTCGTACTTCGTGGAGCGCCTGACCGACGAGGTGGAGGCGGCCGCCTGGGCCTACCTCGACGAGATCGAGACGCTGGGCGGCACGCTGGCCGCCCTCGAGCGCGGCTTCCAGCAGCGCCAGATCCAGGAGTCGGCCTACCGGGTCCAGCAGGCCGTGGAGCGGGGCGACCAGATCGTCGTCGGGCGTCAACAGGTTCGTGGACGATGACGCCACGACCGTCCGCCCGGCACTCCAGCGGATCGACCCCGCGGCCGAGGCGGCCCAGATCGCCGGGCTCCGGCGGGTCCGGGCGGAGCGCGACCCGCGCGGCCTGGGAGGCGGCGATGCGCCGTCTCGACGAGGCCGCCCGGGGCGAGGACAACCTGCTGCCACCGCTCATCGAGGCGGTCGAGGCCTACGCGACCGTGGGCGAGCTGAGCGATCGGTTGCGGGCCGCCTGGGGCGAGCACCGCGAGCTCATCACCGTCTGAGGAGGCCGACGATGCCGAGTGACCGACCCGGGCGCGGCGGTGGATCCGCGCCACTTCGGGCGCGTCCATCACGTGGCGGTCGTCGTTCGCGACCTCGAGGCGTCCCTCGGCCTCTACCGGGACGTCCTCGGCCTGCCGCTCGACGTCGTCCAGGAGATCCCGAGCGACCGGGTCCGCATCGCGTTCCTGAGCGTCGGCGAGTCCAAGATCGAGCTCGTCTCGCCGACGGATGAGTCGACCGGGGTCGCCCGGTTCCTGGCCTCCAAGGGGGAGGGGTTCCACCACGTCTGCCTGGAGGTCGCCGACCTGGCCGCCGAGCTGACCCGCCTGGGGATCGAAGGCGTCGAGCTCATCGATTCGGCGCCGCGGCGGGGCGCCGAAGGCCCGGTCGCGTTCATCCACCCGCGCTCCTGCCACGGCGTGCTCGTCGAGCTCATCGAGGCACCCGGCGGACCGGCATGGAGCGCCCTGGGATGAGGGCCCCCTGAGCCCGAGGGGTCAGCGCCAGAAGTCGCTGAGCTGCCTCGCGCGGGCCCTGCCCTGGTCGTAGCCCGCCTGCGCAGCCGGCGCGCGCAACGACGGATCCATCGCATTCGCACCGAACAGGTGCTCGGCGTCGCTGTCCGGGAAGATCGTCTCGACCCTGCTGCCGCCTCCGCGGAGCTCGTCGACCTGGGTCGCGAGATGCGTGCCCCAGTCCGGCGGCACGAGCGATCGGCCGCCGAAGGGCGACAGCACCAGCACCCGTTCGTACCCGGCGGCCAGGTCGGCATTCTCGGCGTTCGATCGGTAGCCCCCGTCGATGTACAGGCCGTCGCCGATCCGGTAGGGACGGCCACTGGAGCAGCTGGCGGCGACGGCGTCCGCCAGGTCCACGCCGCTGTGGCGGTCGAACACGACCGGTTCGCCGGTCCGGGCGTCGACCGCGGTGATGAGCACCGTTCGCTGCGGCCAGCGCTGACTCGGCAGCCGCGCGGCGACGGTGGCGCGCCACTGGGCAGTCCAGGACCCGTCCGACGCCGCATCCATCTCGAGGGCCGCCGCGGCCATCCGGCGGCGCATGTCGGCCGCATCACGCGAGGCGGCGATGATCTTGCCGATCCTGTCGAGGTGGTCCGCCACCGGCCTGGACGGAGCGCGACCGGCGCCCGAACCGACCGGACCGGTCCGAGGCGGAGGGACGGCGCCGACGGTCGCGGCATACAGCTCGGTCGGGGACGCGCCGGCGATCTGGGCGGCGGTCGTGGAGCCGGCCGACGTCCCGATGGTCAGGTCGGCCGTGGTCACGTCCAGCCCGCCATCGGCCAAGCCGGCGAGGACGCCGATCAGCCACGCGTTGCCAGTCGATCCGCCGCCACCGAGGACGAGCGCTCGCCCGCCCGCGGCGGGCACGCGCTTCGTGGTGTCGATCTGCGGCTGATCCTGGGCGGGCCTCGGCCGCTCGGAGGCCGTCGTCGAACTGAGGTCCGGAGTCGAAGATGGTGTCGAGTTCATGGGAGTCGCCTTTCGCAAGATGCGTATCGGGCGCTCCCGGTGGCGACTAGCTCAGTCGCGCAGACCGTGTACGGCAGGGGAGCGCCCGCGGTTGACTGTGGTCATTGGGTCTCGCTCCTGCCTGCGGGTTACGATCGCCACGACGCTAGCACACCGGCGACGCGAGCGTGACTGGCCCTTCCGTTCAGGCGCGACGCGCGTGGTAGCGGCCGTCGGTCGCGTCGAGGCGAAGCGGCAGGCCGAACGCGGCGGACAGGGTCGGCGCCGTGAGCGTGGTCCCGGCCGGGCCCGCGGCCACACAGCGGCCCGCGGCGAGCACCATCGCGTGCCCGAATCCCGGCGGGATCTCCTCGAGGTGATGGGTCACCAGCACGATCGCTGCGGGCGACGGCTCGGCGGCCAGCTCGGCCAGCCGCTCGACGAGCGCCTCCCGCGCCCCGAGGTCCAGGCCGGCCGCCGGTTCGTCCAGGAGCAGCAGGTCGGGCGCCGTCATGAGCGTGCGGGCGATCTGGACCCGCTGGCGCTCGCCGGAGGACAGGCTGCCGAACGAGCGTTCGGCGAGCTCGGCGCAGCCCATCCGGGCGAGGCACGCGCGCGCCCGGGCATCGTCGTCCTCGCCGAAGTGCCCCCACCACGGCGCCAGTGCCGCATCGCGCGCGCTCACGACGACCTGGAGCGCGGTCAGGTCGGCATCGATCCGCTCCTCGAGCGCCGCGCTCACGTAGCCGACCCGGCGCCGGAGCTCCCGTGTGTCCACCCGCCCGATCCGCTCGCCGAGGACCTCGACCGTGCCCGCGGTCGGCCACAGGTACGTCGAGGCGATCGCGAGGAGGGTCGTCTTGCCGGCCCCGTTCGGCCCCACCACGACCCAGCGCTCGCCGGCGTTCACGGTCCAGTCGATCGAGGAGAGGATCCAGCGCCCGGAACGACGGACGCCGGCGCCACCGAGCCGGAGGACCGGCTCCCCGTGGACCGGATCGCTCACAGCGACCAGGCGAACAGCACGTCGGGGGCGCGATCGGCGGACCGGGCGAAGGCGACGAGGTCAGCGGCGAGCTGGCGGATCCACGGCTTGTCCTCGCGAGAGAGGGAGCCGAACTCCTCGTCGAGGAGGTCGATCCAGCGCCCCGCGACCCGGTCCACGTCCTGGTCGGCGATCCGGCCGACCGCCCCGACCCAGCCTTCGTCGACCCGCTCGATCGTTCGTTCGCCGGTGTCCACGGGCTCGTCGAGCTCTCGCCGGGCGTCGATGAAATCGACCGGATCGCCCGCCCCGGTCACGTCGCGGCAGGCCTCGGCGAAGAGGTCGAGCCAGGTGGGATCGAGGCCGCCGCCCATCGACAGGAACGCCGTGAAGCGGGTCCGGTCGGCCAGGGCCTCCCGGTCATCGGCCCCGAGCGCGGTGAGGATCGCGCCCGAGTCGCCGGCCACGAGGTCCATGCGCGCGGCCATGGCTCAGCCGCCGGTGACCGGTGCGAAGTCGATGAGGTCGAGGTCGCCCGGGGAGCGGCCCATGATCGTCAGGAGCACGGCCGCCTCGCTCCGGTGCTGGGTCCCGTGGTTGACGATGTGGACGAACGTGTGCCACAGGGTCACGTTGTCGAACTGGTCGCGCACCTGCGCGTCGGTGAGCCCGTCCAGGTAGCGGTCGAGGGCCACCCACTCGGCCACCCACAGGTCGCTCAGCTCCGAGGCGCTGGGCAGGGGACCGTCCTCGAGGCGCGCCGGGCTCGGCAGGCCCTGCCAGCCGGACCGCCAGCGCTCGTGGGAGCCGAGCGCGTGGACCAGGATCCCGCCGAGACCCCTCCGGTCGATGCGGTTGGACTCCTCCCAGTCCTCGAACGGGACCGTACGGGCGAGGGCGAGGACCTTGTTCGTCGCCCATCGGTCGTAGGCGAACAGGAACCGGATATCGGCGGCGTCCATCGTCCTCCCTCAGTGGTACCCGGCGTCGCGCAACAGCGCCGGCAGCTCGGTCGGCGATCCGGCGACCCGGATGCCCGCCGTCCTCGAGCGCGGCGACCTTGCCGGCGGCCGTGCCGGCCCCGCCGCTGATGATCGCTCCGGCGTGGCCCATCCGGCGTCCCTCGGGCGCGGTTCGCCCGGCGATGAACGCGGCCATCGGCCGTCCGGCCAGGTGCTCGCCTTGGCCCAGGCCGCCGCCTCCTCCTCGGCCGCCCCGCCGATCTCGCCGATGAGCACGATCGCGTCGGTCTCCGGATCGGCCGCGAAGAGCTCCAGGATGTCGACGAACTGGCTGCCGATGATCGGGTCGCCGCCGATGCCGACGCACGTCGACTGGCCGATCCCGGCGTCGGTCATCGCCTGGACGGCCTCGTAGGTCAGCGTCCCCGAGCGCGACACGACCCCGACCCGGCCCTCGCGATGGATGGAGCCCGGGATGATCCCGACCTTGGCCCGGCCCGGCGACGTCGCGCCCGGGCAGTTGGGGCCGATGAGCCGGGCGCCGGCCTGGCGGACGGCCTCGACCGACCGGTGAGCATGTCCAGCGCGGGGATGCCCTCGGTGATGCAGAAGATCGTCGCGATCCCCGCGCCGACGGCCTCCAGGATCGCGTCCGGAGCGCCGGCCGCCGGGACGAAGATGCAGGTCGTGTTGGCGCCGGTCTCGCGGACGGCATCGAGCGACCGTGTCGAAGACCGGGACGCGCCCGTCGAGCGCGGTCTGGCCGCCCTTGCCGGGCGTCACGCCGGCGACGATGCGGGGTGCCGTACTCGAGCATCGCCCGCGAGTGGAACTCGCCTTCGCGGCCGGTGATGCCCTGGACGACCAGGCGCGTGTCGCGCCCGACGAGGATGCTCACGCCGCCGACGCCTTCGCCGCCGCGACGGCCTTGGCGGCCGCCTCGTCGAGGCTCGCCGCGGTCTCGAACCGGGCCTCGTCAGCAGCTCGGCGGCCTCCTCGGCGTTCGTGCCCACGATCCGCACGACCATCGGGACGTCGCGGACCTGGTTCGCCCGCGCCTCGATCAGCCCGCGGGCCACCTCGTCGCCGCGGGTGATGCCGCCGAAGATGTTGACCAGGATCGCGTTGACCTTGGGGTCGGCGAGGATGAGCCGCATCGCGGCGCTGACCTTGTCGGCCCGCGCCCCGCCGCCGATGTCGAGGAAGTTGGCCGGCTCGCCGCCGGCCCGCTTGACGAGGTCCATCGTGGTCATCGCCAGGCCGGCGCCGTTGACCATGCAGCCGATCGTGCCGTCGAGCTTGATGAAGCTGATGCCCTCGGCCCGGGCGGCTCGCGTCGGTCGGGTCCTCCTCG
This sequence comes from uncultured Chloroflexia bacterium, assembly GCA_963849405.1. Classification (GTDB taxonomy): domain Bacteria; phylum Chloroflexota; class Limnocylindria; order Limnocylindrales; family CSP1-4; genus C-114. The sequence goes on along the minus strand of CAWKHG010000002.1, from coordinate 190,437 downwards.
TCGAGGTCGCGCAGCGTCCTCCAGCCCGGGTGGCGGGCCAGCGCCGAGTCGTCCAGCGTGACCTTGGCGTCGAGGCAGCTGGAGCCGCTCAGGCTCTCGGTCCCGTCGGCGGCCTGTCTCGCGGACGATCGCCAGCGGGTTGATCTCGACGAGGTCGGCGTCGTTGGCGAGCATCGTCCGGACGAGGCCCTTGGCGATCGCGACGGCCGCCTTCAGGTGGGCGTCCGAGGCCGAGCGCGAACGCCGAGCTCGCGGGCCTGCCAGTCGAGCAGCCCGAGATGCGGGTGGGCGTGGACGCGGACGATCGCCTCGGGTCGCTCGGCGGCGACCTGCTCGATCTCGACGCCGCCCTCGGCCGAGCCCATGAGCAGGATCCGCCGGGCGCCCCGGTCGAGGACCGCGCCGAGGTAGAACTCGCTTGACGATGTCGGCGGCCGGCGGCGACGAGCACCTTGCGGACCGTGATGCCCTTGATGTCCATGCCCAGGATCCGCCCGGCGACCGCCTCGGCCTCCGCGGCGTGCCGAGGCGAGCTTCACGCCGCCGGCCTTGCCGCGGCCGCCGACGAGCACCTGGGCCTTGATGACGACCTGCGTCCGCGCCGAGCGCGAACGACCCGTTCCGCGGCCCCGCGCGCCTCGGCCGGCGTCCGGGCGACCTCCCACGGCGGGGACGGGCAGGCCCTGGGTCGACGAGGAGCGACTTGGCGTCGGCTTCCTGGATCTTCACGCTCGCTCCGGGTGGGACGGCTCGCGGGACGGAGGGCTTCGGCGTCGGAGGCGGCGTCCGAGGGCTCGGTCTGACCGCCCAGGGCCTCGCCGGGATCGGGTTTGGGACGCGCCCATCGTACCGCGCGTCCCGCCCGCCCGGGAGCAGGCGCCGGCCGGGCCTGCCCCTCGTGAGAGGGGTCGCTCCGGTAGGATTCGGGCATGCCCCACCGTGTCACCCTCATCCCCGGCGACGGCATCGGGCCGGAGCTGGCGGCGGCCACCCGATCGCGTCCTCGAGGCGACCGGCGTCGCCTTCGAGTGGGACGTCGTCGACGCCGGCGAAGCGCGTCATGGCCGAGTTCGGGACGCCGCTCCCGGACCACGTCCTCGAGTCGATCCGGCGCGACAGGGTCGCCCTGAAGGGCCCGATCACGACGCCGGTCGGGGAGGGGTTCCGGAGCGTCAACGTCGCCCTCCGCCAGGCCCTCGGCCTGTACGCCAACGTCCGCCCGGCGCGCTCGATGAAGGGCCTCGACACGCGCTACGAGGACGTCGACCTCGTCATCGTCCGCGAGAACACGGAGGACCTCTACGCCGGGATCGAGCACATGGTCGGGCCGCGATGCCGCGGAGAGCATCAAGATCATCACCCGCGCGGCCTCCGAGCGGATCGCCCGCTACGCCTTCGACTACGCGCGTCGCCAACGGCCGGCACAAGGTGACCGCCGTCCACAAGGCGAACATCATGAAGCTGTCCGACGGCCTGTTCCTCGAGAGTCTGCCGCGACGTCGCCGCGACCTACGAGGGCCGGGGATCGAGTTCGAGGACCGCATCGTCGACAACATGTGCATGCAGCTCGTCCAGAAGCCGGAGCTGTACGACGTGCTCGTCCTGCCCAACCTCTACGGCGACATCGTCAGCGACCTCGCGGCCGGCCTCGTCGGCGGGCTCGGCGTCGCGCCGGGCGCGAACATCGGCACCGAGGCGGCCGTGTTCGAGCCGGTCCACGGGTCGGCGCCCAAGTACGCCGGGCAGGACCGGGCGAACCCCACCGCGCTCATCCTGTCCGGGCGCGCTGATGCTCCGCCACCTCGGCGAGACCGCGGCCGCCGAGCGCGTGGAGACGGCCATCCGCGACGTCATCGCGGCCGGCGAGACCGTCACCTACGACCTCGGCGGGACGACCGGCACGGCGGCGTTCGGCGACGGCCGTCGCGCGCCGCGGCTGGCGGCCTGACGGATCGGCCTCGTGACCACGGCGTCGACCCCGCTCGACGCCGGCCGCGACCCCGCTCAAGCCGCCCGGCACCGCGCGCCAGGGCTACGCGGAGACGAACCGGCGCGACCGCTGGTGGGTGGCGCCGAGCGCCCAGGCGACGCTCTTCACGATCTGCGCCACGTACCTGTTCGTGAGCGGCATCCTCTGCACGCCGCTGTTCGGCACGCGCCTACGAGGTGGACGGCTACCTGTCGCCGCTCTTCTCGCCGCTGTTCCGGCCGGACTGGCTGCCGGCTGGCTCAGCCCCGGCCTGTTCATCCTGTGGATCCCGCTGGGCTTCCGGGCCACCTGCTACTACTACCGCAAGGCCTACTACCGGTTCTACTTCGCCGACCCGCCCGGCTGTGCGGTGGGCGAGCCGGACGATCCACCGGCGCTACAAGATGGAGAACGGCGTTCCCGTTCATCCTCCAGAACATCCACCGCTACTTCCTGTACCTGGCGTTCATCCCGCTGTTCTTCCTGTGGGTGGACGCGTTCGTCTCGCTCTTCCCGGCCGGCGCGCCGCGGCTCGGGCTCGGCAGCGTCCTCTTCTTCGTGAACGTCGCGCTGCTGACCGGCTACTCGCTGTCCTGCCACTCCCTGCGCCACATCGTCGGCGGACGCCTCGACTGCTTCTCGTGCAGCCGGCGGACCCAGGTGCGCTACTCGCTGTGGCAGCGCGTCACGGCCCTGAACCGCCACCACATGGCCTGGGCCTGGGCGAGCCTCATCACGGTCACCCTCGCGGACGTCTACGTCCGCCTGCTGGCGCTCGGGCTGATCGCCGACCCGGCCATCCGCTTCTAGCGAGCGACCGCCGATGGCCAACCCCGACCTGGAGACGCATCCCTACGACGTCCTCGTCATCGGCGCCGGCGGGGCCGGCCTGCGGGCGGCGATCGAGGCGAAGGCGGCCGGGGCCAGCGTCGGGCTCGTCTGCAAGTCGCTGCTCGGCAAGGCCCACACCGTCATGGCCGAGGGCGGGGTCGCGGCCGCGCTGGGCCACGTCGCCCCGAGCGACTCCTGGCAGACCCACTTCCGCGACACGATGGTCGGCGGCAAGCTGCTGAACAACCCGCGGATGGCCCAGCTCCACGCGAAGGAGGCGCCGGACCGCGTCCGCGAGCTCGAGTTCTGGGGGGCCGTGTTCGACCGGACGCGGGACGGCCGGATCCTGCAGCGGCCGTTCGGCGGCCACTCCCACCCGCGGCTGGCCCACGTCGGCGACCGGACCGGGCTCGAGATGATCCGGACGCTCCAGGACCGGGCCGTCTCGATGGGCATCGACGTCTACATGGAGTGCACGATCAGCCACCTGATGACGGGCCGGGCCGGGGTCACCGGCGCCGTGCGGCTACTGGCGGACGACGGGCCGGCCGATCGCCTTCCCGGCCAAGGCCGTCGTCCTCGCCACGGGCGGGATCGGCAAGGCCTACCAGGTCACCTCGAACTCCTGGGAGTACTGCGGCGACGGGCACGCGCTGGCCTACGAGGCCGGCGCCGAGCTCATCGACATGGAGTTCGTCCAGTTCCACCCCACCGGGCATGGTCTGGCCGCCCGGCGTGCGCGGCCTGCTCGTGACCGAGGCCGTGCGCGGCGAGGGCGGCATCCTGCGCAACGCGGACGGCGAGCGCTTCATGTGGAAGTACCTGCCCGAGGACCGCCGCGACGAGTACGCCGCGACCGACGAGGAGGCCGCGCGCTGGGTCGACGGCGCTGTCCGCAGGCCGCGAGACCGAGGACCGGCGGCCGCCCGAGCTGTCGACCCGCGACAACGTCGCGCGGGCGATCTACACGGAGGTCCGCGAGGGCCGTGGCTCGCCCCACGGCGGCGTCTTCCTCGACATCAGCTACCTGCCCGCCGACCACGTCCGGCGCAAGCTGCCCTCGATGTACGAGCAGTTCAAGGAGCTGGCCGACGTCGACATCACGAAGGGCCCGATGGAGGTCGGCCCCACGACCCACTACGTGATGGGCGGCGTGCGGGTGGACGCCGAGACCGGGGCGACGACGGTCGCCGGCCTCTTCGCGGCGGGAGAGGTGACCGGCGGCATGCACGGCGCCAACCGGCTGGGCGGCAACTCCCTGTCGGACCTGCTGGTGTTCGGGGCCCGCACCGGCGCCGGGGCCGCCGCGCACGCCGCGAGCCGGGACGTGCCGCCGTACATGAACCCCCTCGAGGTCGCCCGGGCTGTCGCGGAGCTGGCCGCCCCGCTCGAGCGCGCGGATGGCGAGGAGCCGTACGCGATCCAGCGCGACCTCCAGGACATGATGGGCCGTCTGGTCGGCATCTTCCGGACCGAGACGGACCTGGACGAGGCGCTCGGCCACCTCGGCGAGCTCCGGGCGCGCTGGTCGAACATCCGGGTCGCCGGCGGGCGGATCTACAACCCGGGCTGGAACCTCGTGTTCGAGCTGCGCAACCTGCTCATCGTCTCCGAGGCCGTGACCCGCAGCGCCCGGGCACGGACGGAGAGCCGCGGCGCCCACAGCCGGCTCGACTACCCGGACCTCGACGACGCACACTGGGGCAAGCAGAACTGCGTGATCGCCCGCGACGCCAAGGGCGCGATGACCGCCCGGACGTCGCCGCTCCCGGCGATGCCCCCGGAGCTCCAGGCCTTGCTCGGCAGCCACTGACGGAGGGATCGATGCCCGACGCCCACCTCAAGGTCTTCCGCGGCAGCCCCGGCGAGCCGGGCCACTACGACGAGTTCGACGTGCCGGTCGAGGACGGGATGGTCGTCCTGGACGCCCTCCACTGGATCCAGGCCCACGAGGCGCCCGACCTCGCCGTGCGCTGGAACTGCAAGGCCGCCAAGTGCGGGTCGTGCAGCGCGGAGGTCGACGGCCGGCCGAGCCTGACCTGCAAGACGCGCCTCTCCGATTTCGACCTGGACGAGCCGATCACGGTCGAGCCGATGCGGGCCTTCCCGCTCATCCGCGACCTCGTGACCGACGTGTCGTGGAACTACGCGGTGAACGCGACGATCGAGCCGTTCAGCCCGCCCGACGACGTGCCCCAGGAGGAGTGGCGCTGGCAGCAGGAGGACGTCGAGCGGGTCCAGGAATACCGCAAGTGCATCGAGTGCTTCCTGTGCCAGGACGTCTGCCACGTGCTCCGGAACCACGAGACCGACCAGCCGTTCATGGGCCCGCGCTACCTCGTCCGGGCCGCCGGGCTCGAGCTCCATCCGATGGACCGGGCGGATCGCCGCTCGCTACCTCAAGGACAGCGGCGGGATCGGCATGTGCAACATCACGAAGTGCTGCACCGAGGTCTGCCCGGAGCACATCAAGATCACCGACAACGCGATCATCCCGCTCAAGGAGCGCGTCGCCGACGAGTATTACGACCCGCTGCGATGGGCGTGGCGAAAACTGCGCGGGCGGACGCCGGGATCGGCCGCGGGGGTCGAGCTGCCGATGTTCCCCGGGGAGCCGAAGGACTGAACGAGACGCTCTGGCCCGGGCTCGAAGGGCCGTCCTCGACGCTGCCCGGCTTCGTCATCCGCACCGACGGGGCGTCGCGTGCCAACCCCGGCCACGCCTCGGCGGGCGCCGTCCTCATCGACCTCGAGCGTCCCGACGCGTTCGATCCGGCGGCGTCGCCCGACGCCACGATCTCGGACTACCTCGGGATCCAGACCAACAACGTCGCCGAATACACCGCGGTCGTCCGGGCCCTGGGGCTGGCCGCGGAGCTCGGCGCGCGCGAGGTGCGGCTGCTGCTCGACTCGATGCTCATCGTGGAGCAGCTCCACGGTCGGTGGCGGGTGAAGGACGCCAAGCTCAAGCCACTCCACGCGGAGGCGTCACGGATCCTGCGCACCTTCGACCGCTGGACCGCCGAGCACGTCCGGCGGGCCGAGAACCACGCCGCCGACGCGCTGTGCAACGCCGCGATCGACCGGGCCCTGGCCGGCGGGCCGGCCTCGGTCGTGGTCCGGCCGTCGGGCTGAGGGGCGGCATCGGGGCGGTCCTCGGTGAGATCGGCGCTGGCCTCGGCGGTTCGGCGCGGGGCGGGTAGACTCCGCGGTGCCAGCGAGGCGGCCGGATGGCCGCGCGTCGCGTCCGACTTCGGTCGGGTCGCGGCTCGAGGAAAGTCCGAGCTCCTCAGCGCAGGGTAGCGGGTAACGCCCGTCCGCCGTGAGGCGAGGACCAGTGCCACAGTGACGATGCCGACCGCCCCGGCTTGCCGGAGCGGACGGAGTGAAACGCGGCAAACTCTACCCGGAGCAAGGCCAAGTAGGAGGGTGCAACCCCGGTTCGCCGGGGGGAGGGGTGCGCTGCCCAACCCTCGGGTCGGCCGCATGAGCCGTCGGGCGACCGGCGGCCTAGATGGATGGCCATCCCCGGCGATCGCAAGGTCGACGGGCCAGAACTCGGCTTACAGGCCGCCTCGCTGGCGCTCCGACACCCGACGGACGGCGGTCGCCCACCGCGACTCGTGTGGCGCTGCCTCGCCGCCCCCGTTCAGTCCGCCCCCGCACTCCCGCCCTTGTCCCGGCTCGTGCTCTGTGCATGGACGCTGCGTGCGTAGCCGGCGTCGATAGGATGCCGCGGACACCTCGGAAGGCTCCCCGCGAGATCGCCGCGTGCGTGGCGGCGCTGGTGTGGTGCTCGCCAAAGGTTCGGCTGCGGTGCCTATCGGGGTCCTTCATGCTCCCAGCGTCCATGCAGCGAGCACGCGGCGGGACAAGCCATCGCGACGTGGTGAGCCGGCGAGCTGCTGGGATCGAGTGCGCCGCAACGGACGGGCGGGTCAGTCCTCGTCCGGCCGGAAGATGTGGGCGGCCGTGCAGGCGTTGCAGATCGGGGTGGCGGTCTCGAGGTCGCCCAAGGGGATCGGCAGGCGCCGTTCGGGGAAGAGGCACTCGACGTCGTAGATCCGGTCGGTGGCCGTCTCGACCTGGACGAGTCGCCGGAACGTGCAGCGCCGGATGCGGGCGTCGGCGAGCCGATACCCATCCGGAGCGGCGTGGATCACAGGCAGGCCTGCAGGGCCATCGCGACGGTCTCGAACCTCGACTCCCGGGTCGGCGAACGGTACGCGCGTGCTGTTCGGGTCCCTTTGGGCGGTCACCCTACCACCCTCATTCGACCGGCGACAACCCGCGAAAGGTACTAGACTCCCGCCGCGGGCCGGGCCTCCGGCCACCGTCCGGAGCACGGAGGGTGCGTGCAGGAGCAGGTTGACGACCGGGAGCTCGCCGGCCTGGCACGGCATCGCGCCGTCGCCGCGCGACCCACGGCCTCGGCCGACGTCACCGTCCTCGGCCCCGTCCCGGCCGCGCTCGACTGCCCGTATCTCCATCTCGACGACGACGGACCGAGCTGCCTCGCGCTCGCTCCGGCGATCCGCCTGTCGCGCCGCCAGGTCGAGATCGTCTGCGCGGTGGCCGCCCACGTCTCCTGCCCCCGCCTGATCAAGGCGGACGCCGGCCGGGTCCCGGTCCAGATCGACCCGCCGCCAGCTCGCGCCCGGCGCGAGGATCGGCCACCCACCGAAGCCGCGGATCCCGAGGGCCTCGCCGCGGCCTGCGGCAGCCCTGGCGCTCGGCGAGACCGCCACGGCAGGGGCATCCGCCGGTGCTGCCCTCGCCGCCGCGACCACCCTGGCTCCGGAGGAGCCGATCTCCGAGACCGCCGACGTCGCCGAGGCCGCCGGACTACCACTGCCCGACGCGGCCGACGCGCCGGCACCCGCCGAGCCGGTGCGCGTCCCGCCTCCCGCTCCACCGGCGGCGGCCGCGACGACCGACACCAGGCGCCGCACCCGCGCCGGGACCGCGTCCGAAACGAGTCCGGGACCGGGCCGGATCGCCGCCGCGCTGACCGCGGCGCGGGCCTCCGCGCGGCAGCACATCACCCTCCGCCCCGCGACGGCGATCGCGTGGCTGATCTTCGTCGGTGCCGTCGTGGTCGTCATCGCGATCCTCTCCGCCGGCGGCAACCTCACCCTGCCGGCCGTGGCATCGCCGTCGGCCGGCATCGTCGTGACCAGCCCGTCGGTGGCCCCGGCGACGCCATCGCCTGTTGCCAGCCCGTCGCCGTCGGCGTCGGCCAGCCCCTCTCCGTCGTCGTCACCTTCGGCCCCGCCCTCGGCGTCACCGTCGCCGTCGTCCTCGGCGGCGTCGCCCTTCACGCCCGAACAGCTCGCGCTCCTCAGGCCCTGCCCGGGCAAGCCCGGCTGCTACCAGTACCGGATCGTGTCGGGCGACAACCTGCGCAACGTCGCGACGTTCTTCGGCGTGGAGTACCCGGCGCTCCTGGCGGCCAACCCGCAGATCACCAACCCGTCGGTGATCCACATCGGCGATCGGATCACGATCCCGCCGCCGGCCCCGAAGGCGACGCCCAAGCCCTGACCTTGCGCAGAGAGCGCCAGGGCCGTTACCGCCGGCCCGTCAGATCGCTCGCCCGAGAAGCGTCCCGAGGTAGACCCCGGCCAGCGCCGCCACGACGCTTCCCGCGATGTTCGCGGCGGCGAGCCCGAGGCTCCCGTTCTGGGCGAGGGCCAGGGTCTCGTAGCTGAACGTCGAGAACGTCGTGTAGGAGCCGAGGAACCCGATGGCCAGCGCGGGCCGGACCCAGGCCGGCGCGACGGAGGTCTCGGCCACGGCCACCAGCACGACGCCGACCAGGAACGACCCCGTCACGTTGATGAGCAACGTGCCGTAGGGGAAGGCCGAGCCGAGCCGGCTCGCGACCCACTCGCCGAGGACGAAGCGCGCATTCGCCCCGAGCACCGCACCGATGGAGATCGCCAGGTACGTCATCGCCTGCCTCCGGGATGGGCCATGTCTGACCGGTCAAGCAGGTGCCATCAGCCCGGATGGCGGTTCAGACGCGGAGCGCGTCTCGGCGGACGCCATCGCCGTGGGACCGAGCGTAGCCGAGCGATCCGGACGGGTCAAAACCGGGCCGGCCGTCCCGTCCCTCGGTCTCATGCGTTTTGAGCATTGACGTACGCCTCCCGGGGTGTAGTATTCGCCTCCAAGTGGCGTGAAGTGGTGAGAAGTGGGGACTGGTCCCATATCCTCGGAACCAGTCCGAGGGGAGCATCACCTCCGCGGCACACCAGTCGAATCCGACAGGGGTAGCCAGGCACGTGTTCACCGGCGAGTACCGGCACTCGGTGGACGACAAGGGACGGCTCGCCGTCCCGGCTCGTTTCCGCTCGCAGCTCGAGGGCGGCGCCGTCGTGTGCAAGTGGCTGGACAACTGCCTCGCGATCCTCACGCGTCACGGGTGGGATGACCTCGCCGAGAAGACGGCGACCCTGCCCCTGACCAACCCCGGATCCCGCGCCTTCCAGCGCCACATCTTCGGGGGAGCGGCGGAGGTCGACCTCGACCGTCAGGGTCGGGTCGTCTTGCCGAGCTACCTCCGGGAGTACGCGGCCCTGGACGGCGAGGTGGTCATCGTGGGTGCGCGCGACCACGCGGAGATCTGGGCTCCTGCCCGCTGGGACGACGTCCGGCGCGGCCTCGAGGACCCGGAGACGCTCGCGGCGCACCTCGACGGCCTCGGGATCTGAGGGCGGTACCACATGCGCTTCCAGGGTTCGGACGGTATCCGTTCGACGGCGATGGCGGAAGAGACGGAGGCAGGGCACCTGCCGGTACTGGTGGACGAGGTCATCGAGATGCTCGCACCGGCACCAGGGAGCCTCCAGATCGACGCCACCGTCGGCGGCGGTGGGCACACCGAGCGGATCCTGGAAGCGTCAGATCCTGATGGCCGCCTCCTCGGTCTCGACGCCGACGGGGCGGCCATCGCCAGAGTCGGCCGGCGGCTCGCCCGGTTCGGCGATCGCCTCGTCCTGCGCCAGGCCAACTTCCGCGAGCTCGTGGCGGTGGCACCGGCGGCCGGCTTCGCCACGGTCGACGGCCTCCTGATGGACCTCGGCCTCTCGAGCTTCCAGCTCGCCGACCGCGAGCGCGGGTTCGGGTTCCGGGCCGGCGGACCGCTCGACATGCGCTTCGACGCGACCCGCGGCGTCCCGGCGGCCGAGCTGCTCGCGACCCTCGACGCCGACGAGCTCGCGGCGCTTTTCCGGCGCTACGGCGAGGAACCCAACGCCGGGCGGATCGCCCGGGCCATCGTCAACGAACGCCGGACCGCTCCGATCACTACCGCCGAGGCGCTCGCCGCGCTCATCGAGCGGATCGTGCCCCAGGACCCCCGCAAGCGGAAGCGGATCCACCCCGCCACCCGGGTCTTCCAGGCGCTGCGCATCGCGGTCAACGCGGAGCTCGACGCGCTCGAGGCCGCCCTGGCCGCCTCGATGGACCTGCTGCGCCCCGGCGGCCGCCTTGTCGTCCTCAGCTACCACTCGCTCGAGGACCGGATCGTCAAACGGTTCATCGCCGCCGAACGACGGGGCTGCATCTGCCCGCCCGAGGTGCCCATCTGCGTGTGCGGCCGCAACCCGCGGCTCCGGCCGCTCGGCAAGTCGCTGACCGCGGGGCCCGAAGAGGTCGCCGCCAACCCCCGCTCCCGGAGCGCCCGGCTCCGTGTCGCCGAAAGGATCGCCGCCTGAGCCGAACGTGACCGGCGGATGTACCGCCGTGCCGGTCGGTCGCAGAGAGGAAGGAGGGCTCGCGTGAGCAAGCGCCATCAGACCAGTCGTCGTCGGTCGTACGGTCGTCGCCAGCACGAGCTCCGCGAGCGCGTGGAGAAGACGCATCCGCGCGACCTCGCGGAGTTCGACCTCCGGCGCGAAGAGGAGGAAGCCGACGGCTTCCCGTTCTTCGACCTCGACCTCGGCGCCCGGCGCCTCGGCTACGCGATGGGCGACTGAGCATGGCGGCTACCTACCAGGGAGCACGCCCCCGCTCCGGGTTCATCGGGTCCGGCGGCCGCCGGAGTGCGTTCGTCCAGGGCGCGACGCTGGCCCCGCCCGTCTCGCGGCGCCGGTCGCGCACCGCCGTCCGGGCCGGCCGCCGGTCGGGACGGGTCGGGCTCGTCCTCGGCGGCATCGTCATCGCGTTCCTGCTGGCGTTCTTCTGGCTGGTCCAGAACGTGCGCCTGACCACGACCGGCTACGACATCGCCGCGCTCCAGGCGGACCGTGACCGGCTCGACGCGACGACCCAGGACCTCATCACGAACATCCAGCGCCTGGGCAGCGGGCCGGCCATCCGCAAGGAAGCGCTCGACGCCGGCCTGGACCCGCTCGCGGCGCCCATCGTCATCCCGGCTCACTGAGCCGTCGACCGATCGATGATGGGTCGCACCGATTCACGCCTGCGCCACCTCGCGATCCTCGTCACGTTCGCGGTCGTGGGGCTGTGCCTCGTCGGGCGGCTCGCCTGGTGGCAGGTCGTGCGCGGCGCGGACCTCGCCGCCGACGCCCGCAAGGAAACGACGATCAACCTGACCGATCCCTCGCGGCGGGGGACGGTCTACGACCGGAGCGGCACGGTCGTCCTCGCGACGTCGGTCGACCGCTACCGGCTCGTCGCCTCGCCCCGACCCCTCAGCCTTGCGACCCGCCAGAAGACCGCCCAGACCCTGGTCACCATGCTCTCGCTGACTGGCCAGCCGGCGGTCGAGCTGGCCACCCGGATGACCTCGGATCGGGGCTACGTCGTGCTCGGACGGGGCCTCGACGAACCGGTCGCCCGCGAGATCCGGGCGGGCCTGGCCGATGGGACGCTCGCCGGGCTGGCCCTCGAGGCCGAGCCGGAGCGGCGCTATCCCCTGGCCGGCGGATCGCCCGGCTCGACGCTCGCCGCCCAGCTCCTCGGGTTCGTGAACCGCGAGGGCGTCGGCCAGTACGGCATCGAGGAGCGCTACCAGAAGGAGCTCGCCGGGCAGCCGAAGGTCGCCCAGGCGGTCGCCGACGGGTACGGCGATCCGGTCCCGGGCTCGCTCGTCGTCCAGTCCGCAGGCGTGCCGGGGGTGGACCTCCGCCTGTCGATCGACGCCTCGCTCCAGCTCCAGCTCGAGCAGGAGCTCCTGGCGGCCGGGATGGCCGACAGCGCACTCAGCGTGTCGGGCATCGTCATGGACCCGTACACGGGCGAGATCTACGGCGAGGCGACCTATCCCTCGTACGACGGCAACGACTACGCCGCGATCGCGGCGAAGGACCCCCGCCGGTTCATCGACCCGATCGTGAGCTCGGTGTACGAGCCCGGCTCGGTCTTCAAGATGTGCACGGCCCTGGCGGGCTTCGAGAACGGCACGGTCACCCCGGACACGCGGATCCTCGACAGCGGGACGCTGACGCTCGATCACGGCGAGAGCAAGGTCAACGACGCGGACAAGCGGGGGATGGGCATGTTGCCCTTCGAGGACATCGTCGCCTACTCCCGGAACGTGGGGGCGGCCAGGGTCGCCATCGGGCTCGCCGACTCGACTCGCAATGCCTCGGCGATCCTGCACAAGACCTGGATGGACCTCGGCTTCGGGGCGCGAACCGGCATCGACCTCGCGGGCGAGGCGCCCGGCATCATGCGCGACCCCACGATCCGGCCGTGGAGCCAGGTCGACCTCGCCAACGGCTCGTTCGGCCAGGGTGTCGCGGTGACGCCGATCCAGCTCGCGACGGCCTACAGCGCGATGGTCAACGGGGGCACGCTGCCCACGCCCCACGTCGTCCTCTCGATCGGCAACCAGCCGGTCGACGTCGCGTCCAGGGGCCGGATCATGACGACCGAGATGTCGACCCAGATGGTCGAGCTCATGAGCCACGTCCTGCACACCGTGCCCTGGTACAAGGCCAACACCCTCACCCCCGGCCTCCAGATGGGCGGCAAGACCGGCACGGCGCAGATCTGGGACCCCAAGGCGAACCACGGCAAGGGCGCCTGGAAGAAGACGTATAACTATTCGTTCATCGGGTACGTCGGCAAGGGCCGGCCGCAGCTGGTCATCGCGATCACGATCCGCGAGGCGAAGCCGAACAGCGTCTCCCAGGGCAACCTGCCCCTGAACGTCGAGAGCTATGCCCTCTACCGGCGCGTGGCGACGGATGCGATGGCGACGCTGGACCTGCCACCGCCCGGCCAGGTGGCCGGCTCGACGGCTCCGTGAGCGCGGGCCATGGCGCGGCCTATGCGACACTTCCGGGCGTGAGCGACCCACTGCCGCGGCAGCGTGGAGGGGCCGCCGGGACGGGGTTCTCGGCCGCCGACATCGCCCGCATCACCAACGGCCGCCTCCTTCGCTCGAGCGAGCGCCCCATCCGCGGAGGAGCGGTCGATTCGCGTCTCGTCGAGGCCGGCCAGGTGTTCGTCGCCCTGCCGGGCGAGCGCACGGACGGGCACGAGTTCCTCGGCCGGGCGGCCGCCGCGGGCGCCGCGGCGCTCATCGTCAGCCGGCCGCTCGACGCCAACGCGCTCGAGGCGCTCGGCGACGTGACCGTGGTCCAGGTGCCCGACGGCCTGCGGGCCCTGGGCGCGCTCGGCGCGGGCTGGCGGCGCCGGTTCACGCCGCTCGTCGTGGGGATCACGGGGAGCATCGCCAAGACGTCCACCAAGGAAGCCGTGGCGACCGTCCTCGGCCGGCGCTTCACGACCCTCCGGAGCGAGGGCAACCAGAACAACGAGATCGGCCTGCCGCTGACGCTCCTGCGGCTGGGCCCCGAGCACGAGGCGGCCGTCCTCGAGATGGGCATGTACATCGGCGGCGAGATCGCCGACCTGGCCGCGATGGCGGTGCCGCGGATCGGCGTGGTGACGGCCGTCCAGCCGGTCCACCTCAGCCGGATCGGCACGCTCGACGCGGTCGAACGCGCGAAGGCCGAGCTCGTCGAGGCCCTGCCGGCCGACGGCACGGCGATCCTCAACGCGGACGATCCACGGGTCGCCCGGATGGCCGCTTCGACCGTCGCCCGGGTCGTGACGTACGGCTTCGACCCCGGCGCCGAAGTCGGTGCCGACGACGTGACGCCTGCCGGCGCCGCCGGCATGCGCTTCACGCTGCGGGCCGAGGGTGCCCGGCGCCCGATCAGCACGCCCGTCCTCGGGCGCCACGGCGTCCACAACGGGCTGGCCGCCGCGGCCGTCGCGCTCGCCGCCGGCTGCACCCTCGACGACATCGCGGCCGGGCTGGCCGCCGGCTGGTCGGCGCCCCATCGCGACCGGCTGGTCACGGCGGGCGACGTGACGATCCTGGACGACAGCTACAACGCCTCGCCGAACACCGTGCGAGCCGCCCTGGACCTCCTCGTGACGCTGCCCGCCCGTCGGCGCGTCGCCGTCCTCGGCGAGATGCTCGAGCTCGGGGATGCCCACGAGGCCGGCCACGCCGAGGTCGGCCGGGCGGCCGCCGAGGTCGTGAGCCTCCTCATCGTCGTGGGCGACGGGGCCGGTGCGCTCGCGGACGGCGCGCTCGAGGCCGGGCTGGCATCCGACCGGGTGATCCGTGTCGGCGATGCTGAGGCCGCCCTGGATGCCCTCCGGCCGCGCCTCGCGGCGGGCGACACCATCCTCGTCAAGGGTTCGCGGGGCATCGGCCTGGACCGCGTCGTCGCGCACCTCGTCGCGGAGGCCGGCGAGTGAGGGAAGGCGGCACCGTCGAGATCATCCAGGGCCTGCTGCTGGCCTTCGCGATCGTGGTCATCCTCATGCCCGGCTACATCCGGCTGCTGCGCTACGTGGGGATCGGCAAGCAGATCCGCGAGGAAGGCCCGAACAGCCACCTGGTCAAGGAAGGCACGCCGACGATGGGCGGCCTGCTCATCGTGCTGGTGGTCGTGGCTTTGGCATTCTTCTTCGGCGCGATGGACGCCTCGACCTACTCGCCGCTCGCCGCGCTCCTTGGCGTCGGCCTGCTCGGCGCCTTCGACGACTACCTCAACGCCAAGACCGGGACGGGCATCAGCGTCCGCCAGAAGTTCGCCTGGCAGCTGGTGGTGGCGATCCTGGCCGCGGTGTACATCCAGAACCACTTCGCGATCACCGACATCCGCGTCCCGTTCGTCGGCGACGTGGAGATCGGCCGCCCGCTGTACATCCTGTTCGCGGCGTTCGCGATCATCGCCGCCAGCAACGGCGTGAACATCACCGACGGGCTCGACGGCCTGGCCGGCGGGACGACGATCTTCGCGTTCGTCGCGTTCCTCATCATCGCCGTGCTCAACGTGCCCCACCAGCCGAACCTCGCGTTCGTCTGTGCGGTCGTGATCGGGGCCGTGCTCGGCTTCCTCTGGTTCAACGTCCACCCCGCCCAGATCTTCATGGGCGATTCGGGCGCCCTGTCCCTGGGGGCGATGCTGGCCGTGACCGCGCTCATCACCGGCCAGATCCTCGTCCTGCCGCTCATCGGCTTCATCTTCGTCATCGAGACCGGCTCGGTCGTCCTCCAGGTCGCCTACTTCAAGGCCACGGGCGGCAAGCGGATCTTCCGGATGACCCCGATCCACCACCACTTCGAGCTGGGTGGCTGGGACGAGGAGAAGATCACCCTGCGCTTCTGGATCATCTCGATCCTGGCCGGCCTGCTCGGCGTCACGTTCTTCCTCGCATCGATCAACGCGCTGCCGTGAACGTCCTGTGCTTCGCCCGACCGCCGACCCCCGGACGATGGCGATGATGGCCACGACCGAACGCCCGATCGACCTCGACGGACTTACCCTCGCCGACGTCCAGGGCGGCGCCCTGCGCGGGCGGCCGGTCACGGTGCTCGGCCTGGCCCGCAGCGGGATCTCGCTGGTCCGGTTCTTCCGTGCGGCCGGGGCCAGCGTGACCGTCTACGACGGGCGCCCGGCGGAGGAGCTCGCAGATGCCATGGCGGAGGCCGAGGGGCCGGGCGACCCGGCGTCGACCCCCGTGCGGCTGCTCGCGGGACCGGCGGTCGATCCCGCCGATGCCCTGGCCGGCGCCGCCCTCGTGGCGACATCGCCGTCGATCAACCCGGACTACCCGACGACCGAGCCTCGCCTTCGAGCCGCGCTCACGGCAATGGTCGAGGCCCGGCGGGCCGGCGATCCCGACGCCCCCGCCCTCGTGTCCGAGATGGACCTGTTCCTGCGTCTGTGCCCCGCTCCCACGATCGGGGTGACCGGGACGAAGGGCAAGACGACGACATCGGCGCTGACAGCGGCCATCCTCGCCGCGGATCCGGAGCACCCGGTCGAGCTTGGCGGCAACATCGGGCGCCCGCTCGTCGAGCTCCTGCCGTCGCTGACCTCGGACCACCGGGTCGTGGTCGAGCTCTCGGAGCTCCAGCTGCCGACCCTGTCACGCGGCACGACCGTCGCCGTGTACACGAACGTGACATCCGACCACCTCGACCGCCATGGATCCCTCGAGGCGTACCGCCGGGTCAAGCGCCTCCTCGCCGAGCTGGTCGACCCGGCCGGAGCGCTCGTTCTCAACGCCGACGACCCCATCGTCGCGAAGTACGCGGGAATCAGAGGCGTGCGCGCGGTCACTTATAGGGACGGGCCGCCCGCACCTGGCGGCGTCGGTATCGCGGACGGCTGGGTCGTCGCGACCGGTGTCGCGCCGCTGCTCTCCGTGAGCCCGGGCCTCGCCCTCGGCCGCGACGGACGGATCCTGCCCGTCGGCGAGCTGGCCATCCCCGGCCGGCACAACGTCGCGAACGCGATGGCGGCGGTGGCCGTCGGGCTGCTGTTCGGCCTGGCGCCCGCAGCGATCCGGCGGGCGGCCACGGCCTTCACCGGCGTCGAGCACCGCCTCGAGACCGTCGCGACCGTCGACCGGGTCCGCTACGTGAACGATTCGATGGGCACCCAGCCCGACGCCGTCGAGGCGGCCCTGCGCGCGTTCCCCGCGCCGACCGTGCTCATCGCCGGCGGCCGCGACAAGGGCGTCGACCTGTCGGCCCTGGCTCCGGTCGTGGCGGAACGGGCGGCCGCGGCCGTCCTCGTCGGGGAGAGCGGCCCGGTGCTGGAGCGGCTCTTCCGCGAGGCGGGGCTGACGCTCATCGAACGGGCGACCACGCTCGAGGAGGCCGTCGAGCGGGCCGACGGGCTGGCCCGAGCCCTCATCGCCGACGCCCCTTCGACCACCGATCCGAACGCCGCGACCGTGCTCCTCAGCCCGGCCGCGGCGTCGTTCGACATGTTCGTGGACTACGCGGCACGCGGGCGCGCCTTCAAGGCGGCCGTGGCTGCCCTGGCCGCCCGACGGGCGGCGACCCGGGAGGCCGATCGATGACAGCCATTGCCAAGGCCCTGGCCCCGACGCGGAGCCGGACCAACACGCTCAAGCGCGAGCAGCACCAGCCCGACTACATCTTCCTCACCGCGGTCATCGGCCTGGTCGCGATCGGCGTGCTCATGGTCTATTCCTCGTCGGCGATGACCTCGTTCCTGAGCGATGACGACCAGTTCAAGGTCGTCGGCCCGCAGGTCATCTGGGCCGCCCTCGGGCTCGTCTCGATGGCCATCGTGACCCGGATCGACTACCGCTACTGGCGGCTGGTCTCGGTGCCGCTGTTCATCGTCGCGCTGACCCTGCTCGTGATCGTGCTGTTCGTCCCGTCGCTCAACTACGTGGTCGGCGGGTCGGCCCGCTTCCTGCGCATCGGGCCGCTGCCGCTGTTCCACCCGGCCGAGATCGCGAAGCTCGCCCTCGTCATCTACCTGGCCCACTGGTTCGCCCGCCGGGGATCCGGCATCAAGGCGTTCTGGGGCGGCACCGTCATCTTCCTGGTCATCGCCGGCCCGGTCGTCCTGCTCGTCCTGCGCGAGCCGGACATCGGCACGACCTCGGTCCTCGTCGGCACCGCGCTCGTCATGTTCTTCGTCGCCGGCGCGAACCTCGTCCACCTTGGCGCGCTCGGCGGGACGGTCCTGCTCGGCGCCACCGCCTTCATCGCCACGCACTCGTACGCGCTCACTCGCGTCCGCGCCTTCATCGACCCGTGGAGCGACCCGTCCGGCAGCGGGTTCCACACGATCCAGGGCCTGCTCGCGCTTGGCCTCGGCGGCCTGTTCGGGTCGGGCCTCGGCGAGAGCCGGCTCGCCGGCCGGGCACCTGCCCAACGCCTACAACGACTTCATCTTCGCGATCATCGGCGAGGAGTTCGGCCTGGTCGGCGCGGCGCTCGTCATCTTCCTGTTCGTGGCCATCGGCTACCAGGGCATCCGGATCGCACTGGGCGCTCCCGACACGTTCGGCGCCCTGCTCGCGGCCGGGATCACCGCCTGGATCTGCGTCCAGGCGTTCATCAACATCGGCGTCGTCGTGGCGCTCCTGCCGGTGACCGGGATCACGCTGCCGTTCGTCAGCGCCGGCGGCTCGTCGCTGGCGATCACGCTCACCGCCGTCGGTATCCTCCTGTCCGTATCTCGGGAGACCGTGGAGAAGGGGACCTGGAACGATGCGTCTGCTGATCGCGGGCGGAGGCACGGGCGGGCACATCTACCCGGCCCTGGCCGTCGCCCAATCGCTGCGCGCGCGGAACGAGACTGACGTCCACTGGCTCGGCGGCCACCGGGGCCTCGAGCGCGGGCTCGTCGGTGCCGCCGGGATCCCGTTCCAGCGGCTCGTCCTGCGTTCGCTTCGGACGACCGAGCGGGACGTCCACCTCGTCCTGGACCCCGTCCGCCTCGGCGCGTCGGTCGCCCAGGCATCGGCGATCCTCATCCGCCAGCGCCCGGCGGCGATCTTCACGACCGGCGGCTACACCGCGATCCCGGTCCTCATGGCCGCCGCGCCGCTGCGGATCCCGGTCGTCATGTGGGAGGGCAACGTCATCCCGGGCCGCAGCGTCCGGGCGACCGCCCGCCTCGCCGACGTGCTCGCGGTGAGCTTCGCGCCGACGTGCGCAGCCGTGCGCACGAGCCACCCGTGCTACGTCACCGGGACCCCGATCCGCGACCTGCGCGGCCTCGACCGGGAGGCCGCCCGCGCCCAGTTCGGGATCCCGCCCGGCGACCGGATGCTCCTCGTCTTCGGCGGGTCGCAGGCGGTCCGGCGGTTCAATGCGGCCGTGGCCGAGGTGCTGCCGAAGCTCGTCGAGCGCACGCACGTCGTCCATGTCGCCGGCGACGATGGCTATGCCGCCGCGCTCACGTCGCGCGAGGCGCTGCCGGCCGGAGCTGCGCGAGCGCTATCGCCCCGTGCCGTTCCTGCGCGACGACATGGCCCAGGCCCTGGGCGCCGCCGATCTCGTGGTTGGCCGGGCCGGCTCCTCGACCCTGGCGGAGGTGACCGCGCTCGGCCTGCCGATGATCGTCGTGCCGTATCCCCATGCCGCCGGCCACCAGCTGGCCAATGGGCGGGTCCTGGCCGACGCGGGGGCGGCCCGGCTCATCGAGGACGAGGCGTTCGACGGCCCGGCCCTCCTCGCGGCGACGCGCATCCTCGATGACCCGGCGGAGCACGCTGCCATGGCCGCCGCGAGTCGCTCGCTGGGCCGGCCGGGGGCGGCTGACGCCGTGGCCGACCTGGTCCTCGCCGCGGCCGAGCATCGCCCGCTGCCCGAGCAGGGCGCCGTGGACCGCCTGTCGCGGGAAGGCGCGGGATGACCGCGATGACCCTCGGCCCGGCGTTCGATGCGATCACGCTGGGGACCGATATCCAGCGCCGCCTGGGGGTCAAGACGTCGCGCGACGAGCCGCTGGCCCGGTTCACGACGATGCGCGTCGGCGGCCCGGCCGACCTGTTCGCCGTGGCCCACAACGCGTTCGAGCTGCGCGGGCTCGTGAAGTTCGCCCGGTCGCGTGGCCTGCCTCACGTCGTCCTCGGCCGGGGCAGCAACATCGTCATCGCGGACGCGGGGATCCGCGGCCTCGTCATCCAGGACCGCGCGGAGGGCGCCGAGATCGCCGACGGACGCCTCGTCGCCGAGGCCGGCCTGCCGATGGCCCGGGCCGCGACGGTCACCCAGGCCGCCGGGCTGTCCGGCCTCGAGTTCGGCCTGGCCATCCCCGGCAGCGTGGGCGGAGCCGTGTGGGCGAACGCCGGAGCGCACGGCGCCGACGTGGCGGCGATCCTGGAGTCCGCCCTCGTCCTGCTGGGCGACGGGTCCGAGCGCCGCCTGCCGGCGGCCGAGCTGGGGCTGGCCTACCGCGAGAGCCGGTTCAAGTCCGGCGGGGCCGCGGAGCCGCCGGCGGACGCCACCACGCCGGCGACCCCGGCCGAGATCGTCCTCGGCGCCACATTCCGCCTCGAGGCGGCCGAGCCTGACGTGATCAAGGAGCGCCTCGACGACATCCGGCACTGGCGCCAGGCTCATCAGCCGCTGGGCATCCCGAGCGCCGGCAGCGTGTTCCGCAACCCACCCGATGGCCCGTCCGCCGGCGCGCTCATCGAGGGCCTCGGGCTCAAGGGCGCCACGGAGGGCGGGGCGACTGTCAGCCCGAAGCACGCCAACTTCATCGTCAACGACCGGAAGGGGAGCGCCGCAGACGTACGCCGCCTCGCGGAGCGGGTTCGTGGGGAGGTCGCCCGGGCGACCGGCACCAACCTAGCGTTCGAGGTCGTGTTCCTCGGCGACTGGGCGGGCTGGGACGCGACCGGACGAGGCGCGCCTCATGACGGCCGCCGAGCGCCCGCCGATCGTCGTCCTCCTGGGTGGCCCCTCGGCCGAGCACGACGTATCGATCGTCTCGGGCAACGCCGTCGCCGACGCCCTGGCCGACGGCGGCCACCGCGTCTCGCGCGTCCTCATCGACCTGGCCGGCCGGTGGTGGTGGCTGCCGGACGACCATCGGCGTGACGGGCGCCCCCAGGCGGACTACGACGACCCCGCGGCCCTGGGTGCAGAGGGCCCGCTCGAGATCGGGGCGGCGGTCGACCGGCTTGCCGCGAGCCGGCCCGCGCCGCTCGTGTTCATCGCCCTCCACGGCCCGTTCGGCGAGGACGGGACGGTCCAGGCCGTGCTCGAGGCGGCCGGCCTGGCGTACACGGGATCCGGCGTCGCTGCGTCGGCGCTGGGCATGGACAAGGCGCTCTTCAAGCGGCTCACCCGCGGCCTCGGCCTGCCCGTCGTCGACTGGCGCGAGATCCCCGCGGCGCGCTGGTCGGCCGAGCCCGCGGCCGTGCTCGGCGAGCTCGAGTCGTTCGCGGCCGGAACGGGCGACCCGCGGCTCATGATCAAGCCGGCCCGCCTCGGGTCCAGCGTGGGGATGACCCTGGCCCACGGCCCCGACGAGCGGGGTCCGGCCCTCGACGAGGCGTTCCGCTACGACACGCTCGCCGTCGTCGAGCACTACCTGGCCGGCGCCCGCGACCTCGAGGTCGCCGTCATCGGGCACGACCGCGGCCCACTCGACCTGTACGGCCCGGGCGAGATCGTCGCCGGCCACGAGTTCTACGACTACGCCGCGAAGTACACGGCCGGCCTGTCGGAGACCTCGACCCGGGCCGAGGTACCGGCATCGATGCGGGCGACGATCCTCAAGATCGCCCGCGACGCGTACCGGGCGATCGGCGCCGAGGGCTTCGCCCGGATGGACTTCCTCATCGTCGGCGACGAGATCTACCTGAGCGAGATCAACACGATCCCGGGCTTCACCCCGATCAGCCTCTTCCCGACGATGCCGGCCGCGTCCGGCCTCGACTTCCGGGCGGTCTGCGAGCGGGTCGTGGACCTGGCCATCGAGCACCACGCCGCGCGCATCGCCGGCCGCCTCGAGCCCGGCGACCTGCCCCGGTGAGCGCTCCATGAGCGTCCGGCCCGGCCGCCGGTCGCCCGCCCGGGCCCCGCGAGGCGCGGGGATCCGCCGCCGGTCGGCCGGGATGACCCCTCTGCGCGCCGGCGCGATCCTGCTCATGCTCCTGTGTGTCGCCGGCACGTACGGCGTGGTCGGCACCGGGGCGTTCGCGTTCCGCCACCTCAAGGTCGACGGCGAGCACTACACGCCCGAATCGGCGGTGACGTCGGTCCTCGCGCTCCAGCAGGGCACGAACCTCGTCCGCTTGCGGACGGACAGCCTGGCCGAGTCCCTCCGGACCATCCCGACCGTGCTCGATGCCCAGGTCTCGATCGAGCTCCCGGACACCGTCCGGGTGAAGATCGAGGAGCGCCAGCCGATCCTCGTCTGGGCCGCCGGGGAGAACCGCTTCCTGGTCGACCGGTCCGGCCTCCTGTTCGCCAAGTCCGGCGACGAGGCGGCCGGCGCCATCGCCGACCTGCGGGTCATCCATGACGGGCGGACGTCGGCGGTCGCCCTGTTCGTCGGCGCCGTCCTCGATCCGATCGACCTCGACGTCGCGACCCGCCTGGGATCGCTCAAGCCGGCCGACCTCGCCAGCGCGGCCCACGAGCTCACGGTCACGGTCGACGACACGGGCGGGTTCGTCATGACGAGCGGCGCGGACAGCTGGATCGCCACGTTCGGGATCTACACGCCGACCCTCCGCCCGCCGGCGATCGTGCCCGAGCAGGTCCGCCTCCTGCGGAGCATCCTCGTGGAGCGGGGCGAGGCGAACGTGGCCCGGATCGATCTCGCCCGCTCGCGCGAGGGCACGTACGAGCTGAAGAACGGCCGGTGACGACCGGCGGCCGGCCGAACGCCCGCACGGCCGCGGGTTGCCGCGCGTCTGCCGGGTCGGGTAGCCTTGGTCAAACCCACCGAGCGAGGGCGACCGACCGTGCTTCTCCCCCTGGCAGGCCTCGTCGTGGGCGTCCTGCTGGGGCTGATCCTGAAGGTCAATGTCAGCTTCGAATTCGCCCGCTACAGCGCGGTGGCCATCGTGGCGGCGCTCGATTCGGTCCTCGGCGCGGTCCGTGCCGAGCTCGATGGGGCGTACGACAATCGGATCTTCATCAGCGGCTTCCTGACGAACGGCGTGGTGGCCGTCATCCTCACCTTCATCGGCGATCGGCTCGGGGTGGACCTGTACCTGGTAGCGCTCATCACCTTCGGCCCGCGCATCTTCAATAACGTGGCCCTCATCCGGCGCCACTTCCTCTAGACCGTACCAACGAGGCGACGTAGGACTGTGGAACGAGAAGCCATCCTGGTCGGGATCGATGTCGGCACGAGCAAGGTCTGTGCCCTCATCGGCGAGGTCCACCGTGACGGTGGGCTGACGGTGATCGGCAAGGGCACCGTCCCGGCGACCGGGCTCAAGAAGGGCGTGGTCGTCAACATCGACCAGACGGTCCACTCGATCGGCCAGGCGGTCGAGCAGGCGGAGCGCCTGTCCGGGATGAAGATCGACCGCGCCTATGTCTCGGTCGGCGGGTCCCACGTCGAGAGCCAGAACTCGCCCGGCACGGTCGCGGTGAGCGGCCACAACCGCGAGGTCACCCGCGAGGACATCGCCCGGGCAACCGACGTCGCCCGCGCGGTCCAGATCCCGTCCAACCGCGAGGTGCTCCACGTCCTGCCCCGGGACTTCAGCGTCGACGACCAGGAGGGCGTGAAGGACCCGCTCGGCATGAGCGCGATCCGTCTGGGGGTCGAGGTCCACATCGTCACCGCCTCGGCGACCGCGGTCCAGAACCTGACCAAGTGCGTCATCGCCGCCGGGGTCAAGATCGACGAGCTCGTGGCGAGCTCGCTGGCCGCCGCCGAGACCGTCGCCTCGGAGACCGAGCGCGAGCTGGGCGTCGCGGTCGCCGACATCGGCGCCGGCACGATCGACCTCGCCCTCTTCGCCGACGGCTCGCCGCTCTACAGCGCGGTCCTGCCGGTCGGCGGCAACAACGTGACGAACGACGTGGCGATCGGGCTCAAGACGAGCCTCCAGGTCGCCGAGGAGCTCAAGATCCGCCACGGCACGTGCGACCTGCGCGGCCTCGAGGAGGACGAGAACATCGCGGTCTCCGTCCTGGGCGAGGACGCCGGGCGCGAGGTCAGCCGGCTCGAGATGTGCCAGATCATCGAGGCCCGGATGCGCGAGACCTTCGAGCTGATGCGCGACCGGATGCGCGAGTCGGGCCACGGGATGCTGCCGGCCGGGCTCATCCTGACCGGCGGCGGATCGCAGCTGGGGGGCACGGCCGAGCTTGGCCGGGAGGTCCTCCAGATGCCCGTCCGGATCGCGACGCCGGCCGGCATCGGCGGCCTGGTCGATGGCCTGCTCACGCCGGCGTTCAGCAACTCGATCGGGCTGCTCCTGTGGGGCGCCCGGGAGCTCGCGGCCGGGGAGCCGGCCCGCTACGAATCCGCGCCGGCCATGGGCGGCCTGGGCCGGATCCGGGACGCGCTGCGGAGCATCTTTCCCTAGCGCGTCGCGGCCCTGGCGGCGCCTGAAGCCGGCCCCTCCGACCTTCCGGTTCCGCCGCGCACCGCCCCGAACGACGGCGAACCGCCCCGCTTGAACCACGGCGCTATACTCCCCGGACGTCGACGCGACCCCCGGGATCGGGTCGCCCGAATCGCCGAGCATTTGCGCGGGTCCCGCGAAAGTTGAACACCCCTCAGGGACGAGCCACCGAGGAGAGGGCGATGCCGCTGCGGTCCGACTCAGAGAACTTCGCATTGATCCGCGTCATCGGCGTGGGTGGCGGCGGAAGCAACGCCGTCAACCGGATGATCCGCGCCGAGATGATGGGCGTCGAGTTCATCGCCTGTAACACGGACGCCCAGGCGCTGCTCCAGATCGGACGCGCCCCACAAGATCCGCATCGGCGACAAGATCACCCGCGGCCTTGGCGCCGGCGGGGACTCGTCGATCGGCCAGCGCGCCGCCGAAGAGGACACCGAGAAGATCGCCGAGGCGCTGCGCGACTCGGACATGGTCTTCATCACCGCCGGCCTGGGCGGTGGCACGGGCTCCGGCGCCGCGCCGGTCATCGCCGAGATCGCCAAGGAGGTCGGCGCGCTGACGATCGGCGTCGTCACCAAGCCGTTCGGCTTCGAGGGCGACCGGCGCAAGCTCATCGCCGAGAAGGCCGCCGAGGAGCTCAAGGCGAAGGTCGACACGCTCATCACGATCCCCAACGATCGCCTGCGCGACGTCGTCCAGAAGAACACGACGATCCTCGACGCCTTCCGCGTCGTGGACGACGTGCTCCGCCAGGGCGTCCAGGGCATCAGCGACATCATCACCGTGCCCGGCCTGATCAACCTCGACTTCGCGGACGTCCGCACGGTCATGCGCGACGCCGGTTCGGCGCTCATGGGCATCGGCCGGGCGAGCGGCGACAACCGCGCCCTCGAGGCGGCCCGCCAGGCGATCGCCAGCCCGCTGCTCGAGGTCAACATCAACGGCGCCCAGGGCATCCTGTTCAACATCGACGGGCTCCGCGAACCTGTCGCTCTACGAGGTCACCGAGGCGGCCGAGGAGATCCGCGCCGCCGCGGACCCGGAGGCGAACATCATCTTCGGCACGAGCTTCAACGAGCGGCTGGGCGACGAGGTCATGATCACCGTCATCGCGACGGGCTTCGACACGAACCGCAAGCGCACGCCGATCCGCCACGAGGTCGCCAACGCGAGCCTCGCGCCGGATGCCATCGGTGGGTCGCGAGCGGGTCGCGAGCGCGACTTCCTCGAGGAGCTCGAGCGCCAGCGCCTCGCCTCCGGCGACGGGCAGAACGGCGACCGATCCACAGCGAGGAGCGCCCGGCTGCCGTCGGCGTGCCTGTCGTCCGCCCCGAGCGGTCGGTCGGCGAGACCGTGCCGGCCCCGCGCCGCGCGACCGTCGACGCCGACGAGCTCGAGATCCCGAGCTTCCTCCGCCGCAAGTGAGCCGCGCCGGCATTCGCCGGCGTCCGGAACATGCCTGACGGGCCCGAGCGGCCCGATGCCGAGTCGGTCGACGCGTTCGCGCGTGCCCGTCGCGCCGTCCTGGATGCGATCGCCGCGGCCTGCGCGCGCGCAGGTCGCGACCCCGCGAGCGTCCGGCTCGTCGCCGTCTCCAAGACCGTCCCGGCCGAGCGGGTGCGCGCGGCGGTCGCCGCGGGTCACGACGTGTTCGGCGAGAACCGGGTCCAGGAGGCCGAGGCCAAGGTCCCGGCCGTCGGGGCGGGGGAGTGGCATCTCATCGGGCCGCTCCAGTCCAACAAGGCCCGGCGCGCGCTCGAGGTCGTGGACGTGATCGAGTCGGTCGACTCGGTCGAGCTCGCCCGCCGGCTCGACCGGATCGTCCGCGAGCTGGGCGGCCTGCCCGCCGAGGGCCCGTCCCGGACGAGAGCCGGTTCCCGGTCCTGCTCCAGGTCAACGTCGACGGGGACCCCGGCAAGTCCGGGTTCGAGCCGGACGGCCTGGCGGACGCGCTGCCGGAGCTGGGGGCGCTCGGTGCGCTGCAGCTCGAGGGGCTCATGACGATCGGCCGGCTGGCCGTCGAGCCGGAGGCCGCCCGCCCCACGTTCGCGGCCCTGCGCGAGCTCGCCGAACGGCTGCGCGCCGGCGTCGCCGGCGCTGGGGCCGGCGTTGTCGATGGGCATGAGCGACGACTACCCGGTCGCGGTGGAGGAGGGGGCGACGATCGTCCGCGTCGGCCGCGCCCTGTTCGGCGCTCGCGAGGGGGCCAGGTGAGAGGCGAGGGCGTCCGGGTCGGGGTCCGCTGCATCCCGCGCGGCGGGTCGGACCGGATCGACGGGGTCGTCGAGGGCTGCCTGCGCATCCGCGTCGCGGCACCGGCCGCGGACGGAGCCGCCAACGAGGCCCTGCTGCGATTGCTGGCCAGCGAGCTCGGCCTGCCCCGCAACGCCGTGCGCCTCATCGCGGGTGCGACGGGCCGGAACAAGGTGGTCGCGGTCGAGGGGATCGAACCCGAAGGGCTCGTCGCCCGCTGGCCGGACCTCGCGGTATGATGGCCCGACCCCGCCCGTCCGGAGCGACGCGGCGACCTCGGGCGATTGGCTCAGTCGGTTAGAGCGCGCGGTTCACATCCGCGAGGTCACTGGTTCGAATCCAGTATCGCCCACCACTCTCGTCTCGACCGGCATGCTTCCTGCCGTCGCGTCCAAGGCGACACATTCCGACAGGATCGGGACGTACGCTTGGCACTGTCGCCCGAATACGGAGGAGGTGGCATGGCCCGGGTGCTCACCGTCGACGAGATCATGGCGATCCTGCCCGAGACCCCGCGCCGGATCGCCGCGCTCACGCACGGGCTGACGCCGGTTGAGTTGCGCACGCCGCCCGAGCCGGCGAGCTGGTCGGTCAACGACGTCCTCGCCCATCTCCGGGCCTGCCACGACGTCCTCGGCGGCTTCATGCTGCGGATCCTGGCCGAGGACGAGCCGACGTGGAAGGTCATGAATCCCCGAACGTGGATGAAGAAGACCGACTACCCGGACTGGGAATTCGCTCCCGCGTTCGAGGCCTTCAGGAAACAGCGAGCCGAGTTGCTGACCGTCCTGGAGCCGATGCCGCCCGGTGCCTGGGCGCGGATCGCCAGAGTGCGAGGCGTCCTCGGTGACACCAATGACCGAAGCGTCCGCTACTACGGCGATTGGCTGGCCGGCCACGAGCGGGTGCACTGGAAGCACATCGCCCGGATCGTGGGTGCGCTGGGAGCGGAGGGAGCGGCATGACGATCAGGCCGGCGTTCGGCACGTGGCCCTTGTTCAACCAGCGCCTCCGCGACGTCGTGGCAGCGATGACCGACGAGCAGCTCGCGATCCAGCCGACGCCCGAGCGCTGGCCGCTGTGGGCCACCGTGGGCCACGTCGCCTGCCAGCGCGTGTTCTGGCTGTGCGACTTCGCCGGCGAACCCGGCGCGGAGACCACGCCGTTCACGAACGCCGCGTACGACTGCCCTGGCGACGACGACCTCGAGCATGTGTGGAGCCCCGGCGCGCTGGCAGACGCGCTGGACTCGACCTTCCGGATCGTCGAAGGCTGCCTCGACCGGTGGACGCCGGCCATGCTCGACGAGGTGATCCGGCACCCGGAATGGGGCGACGACGATCGGGCTCACTCCCGCGGCTGGGTCATCCAGCGCGGCTTCGCCCATGACGTCTCGCACATCACCGAGCTGAACGAGTCGCTCGGGCGGACCGGTTTGCCTCAGGTCGACCTCTGGGGGCCGTGAGCGAGGTCAGGCACCCGCGTCGAGTACCTTGCGCAGCGGCGCGGGCACTCCGCGGTCGCGGCCGGTCGCCTCGGCGAAGTCCCAGACGTCGATGAGGGGCGGGGTGACCCCGAGGCTCGACAGGGCGGTGCAGACCTGGCTGCGGTGATCGGTGCCGTGGTGGACGACCTGGGCGATGCGGATGCCGGTGGGTGCGTGGCCCCCCACGGGGTCGTACTCGGGCCGTGGCACGAGGTCCTCGTCCGGGTCGATCTCCCCGGCGACCGCCTTCGCCCAGGCCGGGCCGTTGGCGGTCATGACGGAGCGCAGCTCCGCGAGGCTCCACTCGGCCTCCTCGTCGATCGGGTCGATCTCCCAGCGGCTCAGGGCCCACAGGTAGGCGCTGTCGGCGGTGACGAGGTGGCGAAGGGTGTCGATGATCGAGCCATAGGTGCCGGGGACCGGCGTCCGCAGCTGCTCGTCGGTGAGGCCTTCACAGGTTTCGATCAGCCGTATGGTCGCCCAGACATGATGGGCGAAGGCGTCGTCCAGGATCGAGTTCGTCATGGGTTCACTCTACCGGGCTCGGCGGCGTGGACCTGTCAACTATCGACGGGAGGTTCCGGCGGGACGTCGGTGAAGCCGAGGCGCTCGTAGATCCGCTCGGCAGGGGCGTTGCCGGGGGTGACCCACAGATGGATCCGTTCGTGGCCGGCTGCCGCGAGCGACGCCATCACGGCACGGAGGAGGCCCTCGGCCAGCCCCCGTCCCTTCCATGCAGCGCCCGTGTATAGATATGAGACGACCGGCATGCCGTCACTCCGCGACAGGAGGGCCGCGCTGACGATCTCATCGGCCTCGATCGCGACCAGGCTGTCATCGATCCGGTGGCCGGGGCTCGCGAACCAGGCATCCACCTCGGCGACGGCCTCGACGAGCGTCTCGCCCTCGTAGTCGATCGTCCCGCGGTAGGCGTCGAGCATCAGCTCCGCGAGGCGGTCGCGGTCGGCGGAGGTCGGCGGCCTGACCGGCAGCATCGAGCGGCTCGGCGCGATCCCGGCGCACGGGGCGATGAGGTGTCGACGATCCACCCGGGTATCGTGCGCGGGCCGGCCGCCCGGCACAACGGGCGAGCGGCTATGGCGTCGCGACGTACCAGACGCCGCCGGCGCCGTCACCGTTGGTCTGGCCGGGCGCCGAGTCGCCGACGTAGTAGTAGAGCGCGCGACCCTTGTAGGTCACCTGGCGCCGGCCGCCGCGGGCGAACGAACCGAACTTCCCGTCGACGCCCGAGCCGCCGGAGATCGCGGTCCCCGCCGCGACCGTGAGCGGCGGCCAGTTCGAGGCACAGCCACCGCTGCACCCGGACCCGTTGGTGGGATCGGTGCTCAGCGTGTACAGCGTCCGCCCGTTCGGCCCGACGAGGACCTTGCCAAGGCTCGTCGACCGCGACTTCACGACGAGCGAGGCGGGCTTCGGGGTCGGCTTGGGCGTGGGCTTGGCGTGGCTTGGGCGTCGGCCCGCTCGTGGGCTTGGGCGTCGGCGTGGGGTCGCCGGAGCCGTAGCGGCCCGGTGCCTTCGACGGCGACGGGCTCGCGGCGTCCGCGCTGGGGCTCGCGGCGGCCGCGCTGGGGCTGCCTGCGTCGACGCTCGGGCTTGCGACCGCGACCGGGCTCGACGTGGCCGGCGGCGCCACCGATGGGGTGGCCGCGGACGAACAGCCGACGAGCAACGCCAGCACCACGACCGCGAGGCGGGCCGGACCACGGAGGCGAGCGGGGCGGCGGATCGCCGAGGGTTCGGTCATCGAGAGGCTCCCAGTGACGCGGTGGGTGTCGGGAGCCGCTACGCCGTGACGCGCCGCGCGGTTTCGCCGGAGCCGATCAGTCGGCGGCGAGCCTGCGCAGGACCGCGGGCAGGATCCCGCCCTGGCGGAAGTAGCCGACGTCGATGTCGCCGTCGAGGCGGGCGATCGCGGTGAACCGTCGCTCCGTGCCGTCGTCGGCCCGGGCGACGACCGGCAGGCTGGCCTTCGGCCCGACGCCGGCGAGGCCATGGATCGTGTACGTCTCGCGGCCCGAAAGGCCGAGCGACGCGGCGCTTTCGCCGGGGAGGAACTGCAGCGGCAGGACACCCATCCCGACGAGGTTCGAGCGGTGGATCCGCTCGAAGGACTCGGCCAGCACCGCCCGCACGCCGAGCAGCATCGGGCCCTTGGCCGCCCAGTCCCGCGAGGAGCCCGAGCCGTACTCCTTGCCGGCGATGACGAGCAGCGGCGTGCCCTCGACCCGGTACTGCATCGCGACGTCGTAGATGGAGCCCTCGGCGCCGTCGGGCAGGTGGATCGTGCTCGGGCCCTCCCGGCCCCCCAGCGAGCGCGTTGCGCAGCCGGATGTTGGCGAACGTGCCGCGCATCATCACCTCGTGGTGGCCCCGGCGGGCCCCGTACGAGTTGAAGTCGAGCGGTCCCACGCCGTGCTCCTGGAGCCACCGGCCGGCCGGCGACGCGGGGGCGATGGACCCGGCCGGGCTGATGTGGTCGGTCGTGACGGAGTCGCCGAGGACGGCCAGGACGCGGGCCCCGTCGATGTCCACGAGCTCGGCCGGCCGGGCGGTCAGGCCCTCGAAGAAGGGTGGCTTCGCGACATAGGTCGAGGCGTCCTCCCACAGGTACCGATCGCCGTCGGGGATCGGCAGCGCCCGCCAGCGGTCGTCCCCGTCGAAGACCGTCGCGTACGTCCGCTGGAAGAGCGCCGGGTCGATGGCCGTGCCGATGACCCGCTTGATCTCGTCGGGCGACGGCCACAGGTCGGCGAGCATCACGGACCGGCCGTCCCGGTCGATGCCGAGCGGCTCGGTCGTGAGGTCGATGTCGACGCGGCCGGCGAGGGCGAAGGCGACCACGAGGGGCGGGGAGGCGAGGTAGCTCGCCCGGGCCTGGGGGTGGATCCGGCCCTCGAAGTTGCGGTTGCCCGACAGGACCGCGGCCACGACCAGGTCGTGCTCCTCGATCGCCGCCGCGACCGCATCCTCGAGCGGGCCCGAGTTGCCGATGCACGTCGTGCAGCCGTAGCCGGCCAGGGCGAACCCCAGGTCCGCCAGGGGCGCCATGAGCCCGGCGGTCTCGAGGTAGCCGGTGACCGCCTTGGAGCCCGGCGCGAGGGACGTCTTCACGCTCGGCCCGACGGTCAGGCCGCGGGCGACCGCGTTCCGGGCGAGCAGGCCCGCGCCGACCATGACCGTGGGGTTGGAGGTGTTGGTGCACGAGGTGATCGCCGCGATGGCGACCGAGCCGGACCGGATCACGGCTTGCCGGCCGCCGACCTCGATCGCGACGCTGCCGTTGTCGAGGGCACCGGTCGTGCCGCCCTCGTCGGTCATCTCGGAGTGCGCGGCCGCGGTCGCCGGGCCCGGGAAGGCGTTCGGGAATGACGTCCGGAAGTTCGCCGGCAGGTCCTCGAGGAGGACCCGGTCCTGGGGCCGGCGCGGCCCGGCCACGGACGGGGCGACGGTCGCCAGGTCGAGCTCGAGGCGGGCGTCGAACTCCGGGCCCGGGCCCGGCTCGCGCCACAGGCCCTGGGCCCTGGCGTAGCGCTCGACGAGGTCGACGAGCTCGGCCGGCCGGCCGGTCAGGCGCAGGTAGGTGAGCGTCTCGTCGTCGATGGGGAAGAGGGTCGACGTCGCCCCGAACTCGGGGCTCATGTTGGCGATCGTGGCCCGGTCCGCCAGGGCGAGGCTGGCGAGCCCGTCCCCGGCGAACTCCACGAACGCGCCGACGACGCCGAAGCTGCGCAGCATCTCGGTCACGACGAGCACGAGGTCGGTCGCCGTCGAGCCGCGGGGCAGCTCGCCGGTCAGGCGCACGCCCACGATCCGGGGCATCGGCTGGTACAGCGGCTGGCCGAGGAGCACGGCCTCGGCCTCGATGCCGCCGACGCCATAGCCCAGGACCCCGAGTCCGTTGATCATCGTCGTGTGCGAGTCCGTCCCGACGAGCGTGTCCGGGAAGGCCACGCCGTCGCGGGTCGTCACGACCGTCGCCAGGTACTCGAGGTTGACCTGGTGGACGATGCCGGTGCCCGGCGGCACGACGCGCAGGCCGCGGAACGCCGTCTGGGCCCAACGCAGGAGCTGATAGCGCTCGGTGTTCCGGTCGTACTCGCGCGACACGTTGAACAGGAACGCGGCGGGCGTCCCGTACTGGTCGACCTGGACGGAGTGGTCGATGACGAGGTCGGCGGGCACGAGCGGATTGACCCGCCCCGGATCGCCGCCCAGATCGGCCATCGCGTCGCGCATCACGGCCAGGTCCACGATCGCCGGGACGCCGGTGAAGTCCTGGAGGATCACCCGCGCGGGGATGAACGGGACCTCGGCCTCGGCGGGCTGGCCCGGCCGCCAGGACGCCAGCGTCGCCACGTCGGCTTCCGTGACGATCCCGCCGCCGGCGTGTCGCAGCACGTTCTCGAGGAGGATCTTGAGGGTCACCGGGCTGGCCGCGAGGTCGAGCCCGGGCGCCACGCCGCGGTCGGCCAGGGCGGACAGCGCGTAGAGGTCCGGCAGCCCTGTCCCCAGGCTCCTCCGGGCGCCGAACGGATCGCTCGCTGCCAACGCCTGCCCTTTCGCTGTGGCTACACTCGTCTCGTGGAAGAGTACCGCGCGGACCGTTCGAACCGCGCCCGCCGTGGCTCCCCGGGGCGAGCCGCGGGTCGCTCCGCCCGCCGAGCGACCCCCACGCGCCGTCCCCGGCGGGGACCACGGTGAAGGCCTGGGGCCGCGAAGGCCCGAGGGGGCCGCGGGCCGATGCTCTCGAGGACCTGGCCGAGGCCGGCATCGAGCTCGACCCGCCGACGCCCGTCGACCGGGCGCGGGCCCGGGGCGCGGCCCCTGCGGGAGCCGGGCGGCGCGGTGGACGCCGGACCGGACGAGCAGCCGCACGAGCACGACGACGCGCATCCGCACGCCCATCCCCACGTCCACAGCCAACCGGACCAGCCGCCGGTCGTCGGCATCGTGGGCGCGGGCGCCGTGGGCACCGCGCTCGGCGTCGCCCTCAGCCGGGCCGGCTGGCCGATCCAGGCCGTGGCGAGCCGGGACGCGGGCCGGCGCGAACGGTTCCGGTCCCTCGTGCCGGGCGCCCGCGCCTTCGCCGAGGCCAACGCCCTCCTCGACGAGGTCGAGCTCGTCATCGTGGCCGTCCCGGACGACGCGATCCCGTCCGTCGCCGGCCGGCTCCACCTGTACAGCGGGCAGGCGATCGTCCACACCAGCGGCCTGCTTGGCGCCAACGCCCTTTCGGCGGCCATGGCGGCGGGGACCCAGATCGGGGCCTTCCACCCGCTCGTCGCGTTCGCCGACACCGAACGGGCGGTCGCGGCCCTCCACGGCGCGACGATCGCGATCGAGGGCGACGACCAGCTGCTCGACCTCCTGGCCCGCATGGCCGAGGCGATCGGCGGCGTCCCCGTCCGCCTCGCGCCGGGTGCCAAGGCCGCCTATCACGCCGCGGCGATGCTGGCCGCCGGCGGTCTCGTCGCCCTGCTCGACGCGATCGCCGAGCTCGGCCGCGTCGCGGGCCTCGACGAGAAGGGCTCGCTCGCCGTCTACGCCCCTCTGATGGAGCAGACCCTTGGCAACGCGCAGGCGATCGGGATCAAGGCCGCCCTGACCGGACCGCTCATCCGGGGCGACGCCGGGACGCTCAAGGCGCACCTGGCCGAGCTCGAAGCGCACGCGCCCGGCGTGCTCGAGCTCTACCGCGCGCTGGCCCGGCGCGAGCTGGCGCTGGCAGAGGCCCGTGGCGCCCTGGCACCGGAGGGCGTCGAAATCGTGCGTCGCTCACTTGCAAACCCCGCCTGAACCAGTACGATTGGCCGCATGCAGCACAGCATCGCCGCGAAGTACGCGGCACGGCCGGTCGCGAGCTTCGTCCGGCCCACCTCGCGGGTACGCGAGCGCCGTCTAGGCCTGCGCGTCACGGGCTCGTTCCAGCCCGCGTCGGTGCGCGCCACTGTGCTGCGCCGGGCGGACCTGCCGCCCCTCGTCCGTCTGCGAGCCAGCTGGCGCGCGGTGCAGCCCGCCCGGGCGTTGCGCCCGGTCGGTGGCCGCCTCCGCCCCGTCGTCTCGATGAGGTGGGCGGGATTCGGTCGATCCGGTGTGGGTCCCCGGTCCGGCGCCGCCCCGGCGCCGTGGCACGGCTGAGGAACTCGACCGCCACTTCTGCCGGCGGCATCGTCATCAGGTACGAGTCTGGAGTCCCCCAATTCGTGGCCGGCCGTCGTCGGCGCGAATTGAATGGGACGTGGACCCTCCCCAAGGGCACGCCCGAGGCGGGTGAGACGACCGAGCAGACGGCCCTCCGCGAAGTCGGCGAGGAGACCGGCCTGACCGTCCGGATCCTGGCTCCGTTCGATTCGATCGCCTACACGTTCGTCCAGCGCGGGACGCGCATCCACAAGACGGTCCACTACTTCCTCATGGCCCCGACCGGGGGAGACCTGGCGCGCCACGACCACGAGTTCGATGAAGTCCGCTGGATCGCGCTTGCCGAGGCGCCGGAGATCCTGACCTTCGAGACGGAGCGCGCGCTCGTCGCCCGGGCGGCCGAGCATCTCGGGTCGACTGCCCCGAGCGACGCGGACGACCGCGACGAGGAGGCGACGCCCGCCGGACGGGCCGCCCCGGGCCGATGAACGACAGCTCCACGGGCGGGCCGGCCGAGGCCGTCCTCCTCGACGAAGCGGCGCCCCGCGAGAGCCCGCTGGCCCGCCGCCACGCCGCGCTTGGCGCCCGGCTCATCGAGTTCGGCGGCTGGCTCATGCCGGTCCAGTACGGCAGCATCATCGAAGAGCACCGGGCGGTCCGCGAACGGGCCGGCCTGTTCGACCTGTCGCACATGGGCGAGCTCTTCGTCGAGGGCCCCGAGGCCGGCGCGGCGCTCGCCCGGGCGCTCGTCAGCGACCCACCGGCCCTCGCGGTCG
This sequence comes from uncultured Chloroflexia bacterium, assembly GCA_963849405.1. Lineage (GTDB taxonomy): Bacteria > Chloroflexota > Limnocylindria > Limnocylindrales > CSP1-4 > C-114. The sequence goes on along the minus strand of CAWKHG010000002.1, from coordinate 155,633 downwards.
GGCGCGCCCAGTACTCGATGATCTGCGCGCCGGACGGCGGCATCCTCGACGACCTCATCGTCTACCGGGTGGGCGCGGAGCGGTTCCTCGTCGTCGCCAACGCCGGCAACGCGACCCTCGTGAGCGACACGCTGGCCGAGCGCCTCCAGGGCTCCAAGGCCATCCTCGACGACCGCTCGCTGGCGACCGCGCTGTGCGCGGTGCAGGGACCCCGGTCCGTGGACATCGTCGGGCCGCTCACCGACATCGACCTCGCCAAGCTGCGCTACTACGCGATCGCCGAGGGGACCGTCGCCGGGATCCCGGCCCACGTCGCCCGGACCGGCTACACCGGCGAGGACGGCTTCGAGGTCTTCGTCGACACGGCCCGGGCCGAGGAGCTGTGGGACGCCCTCCAGGCGGCCGGTGGTCCGCACGGCATGGTGCCCGTTGGCCTGGGCGCCCGGGACACCCTGCGCCTCGAGGCCGGGATGCCCCTGTACGGCAACGACCTGGACACCTCGACGAACCCGTACGAGGCCGGCCTCGGGTCGGTCGTCAAGCTCGACAAGCCCGACGACTTCGTCGGACGGGCCGCGCTGCGCAAGGTCGCCGAGGACGGCCCGGCCCGGCTCCGTGTCGGGCTCATCGTGCGCGGCCGGGGCATCGCCCGACACGGATATCCGGTCCTGGCCGAGGAGCGCCGGACGGGTGTCGTCACCAGCGGCACGCAGTCGCCGACCCTGGGCGTGCCGATCGCGATGGCCTACGTCGCGCCGGGTGACGCGCGACCGGGTACGATGCTCGCCGTCGAGGTTCGGGATCAGCCGGTCCCGGCCGAGGTCGTGTCGCTGCCGTTCTACCGCCGAGCCCGCTGACCGTCCCGGCGGGGCGGCCACCGTCGCCTCCAGGAGGTCATCCGGCCGATGGTCCCAGCCGACCTGCACTACACCAAGGATCACGAATGGGTCCGCGTCGCGGACGACGTGGCGACCATCGGGATCACGGCCTTCGCGGCGGAGCAGCTCGGTGACATCGTCTTCGTCGAGCTGCCCGACGTCGGGCGCACCCTCGACCAGTTCGCGACGTTCGGCGTGGTCGAGAGCGTCAAGGCGGTCAGCGACCTGTTCGCGCCCGTGGGCGGTGAGGTCGTCGAGGCCAACGGCGCGCTGGCCGGGAAGCCCGAGCTCGTGAATGAGGACCCCTACGACGGCGGCTGGATGATCAAGATCCGGCTGGCGGACGCCGGCCAGGTCGACGGCCTGCTCGGCGCGGCCGCGTACGACGACATCGTCAAGGCCGGCTGACCGCTCGATGCCCTACGGCCCCCATACCCCCGTCGACCGGGAGCAGATGCTCCGGACGATCGGCGTCCCCGACGTGGAGCACCTGTTCGCGGACATCCCGGCCGAGCTCCGGGCGAGCCCGCTGCGGCTGCCGCCCCCGGTCCCCGAGCTCGAGCTGGCCAGCCGCCTCCAGGCGCTGGCCGGCCGCAACCGGATCGACCTGGCCTCGTTCCTGGGGGCCGGCGCCTACCGCCACTGGACCCCGCCCGCGGTCGACCAGCTCCTCCTGCGCGGCGAGTGGTACACCGCGTACACGCCCTACCAGCCGGAGATCAGCCAGGGCACGCTCCAGTCGATCTACGAGTACGAGTCGCTGATCGCCGAGCTCGTCGGTCTCGACGTCGTCTCGGCCTCCCACTACGACGGCGCCGCGGCGACCGCCGAGGCGGCGCTCATGACCTGCCGGGCCACCCGGCGCGAGCGCGTCCTCGTCTCGCGGGGCGTCCACCGCCACTACCGCGAGACGCTCGCCACGTACTTCACCGGCGGCGAGCTCGCGGTCGACGAGATCCCGCTCGTCGCCGATGGACCGGCGGCCGGCACCACCGACCTCGCCGCCCTCGAACGCCTGCTGGCCGACGCGGAGCATCCGGTGGCCGGCGTCGTCGCGGCCCAGCCGAGCGTGCTCGGCCTGCTCGAGCCGATGGCGGAGATCGGGGCGCTCACGCACGCAGCCGGGGCGCTGTTCGTGGCAGTCATCGAGCCGGTCGGCCTGGCCGTGCTGGAGCCACCCGGTGCGTACGGGGCCGACATCGCCGCGGGGGAGGGCCAGCCGCTCGGGATCCCGCTCCAGTACGGCGGTCCGTACCTCGGGATCCTGGCCACCACCGATGCCCTCGTCCGCCAGATCCCCGGCCGGCTCGTGGGGATGACGACGGACGCCGAAGGCCGGCGCGCCTTCGTGATGACCATGCGCGCGCGTGAGCAGGACATCCGGCGCGACAAGGCCGCCAGCAACATCTGCACCAACCAGGCGCTCCTCGCCCTGGCCGCGTCGATCTACCTCGCCACGATCGGCCCCCACGGGCTGCGCGACGTGGCCGCCGGCGGGGCGGCCCGGGCGGCCGAGCTCGAGACGGCCCTCGCCGCGGTCGGCGCGCCCCGGCTGCACCCGGGCCCGTACCTCAACGAGTTCGCGATCCGCGTCCCCGACGCGCCCGAGGTCCACCGGCGCCTCCTCGGCCGGGGCGTCCTGGCCGGGATCCCGCTGGCGTCGCTGGAGCCCGACGACCCCACCCTCGCGGACGGGCTGCTCGTCTGCGCGACCGAGGTCACGACGACCGCCGAGATCGAGACGTTCGCGGCGGCTCTCCGCGAGGAGTTGTCGACGCCCGCCGGCCTGGCCGCGACCCCCGTGAGCGTCCCGTGAGCGTCACCGGGCCGCGCCTCCAGCCCACGATCTTCGAACGCTCGCGGCCCGGCCGCGGCGGCGGCAAGATCCCGCACCCGCCGAAGGACGCCCTCGACCGGCTGCCGGCCGGCCAGCGCCGGACCGTGGCGCCGGCCCTGCCGGAGATGAACGAGCCGGATGTCGTGCGCCACTACGTCAACCTGAGCCAGCTCAACTACTCGATCGACACGGGCTTCTACCCCCTCGGCTCGTGCACGATGAAGTTCAACCCGAAGCTCAACGAGTGGGCCGCCCGGCTGCCCGGCTTCGCGTCGCTCCATCCGCTCGCCCCCGACGAGCTCGCCCAGGGCACGCTCGAGCTGCTGTGGGGACTCGAGGCGGCCCTCGCCGAGATCAGCGGGATGAAGGCCGTCACCCTCCAGCCGGCCGCCGGCGCACAGGGCGAGCTGACCGGCATCCTCATGATCCGGGCCTACCACCGGGCCAGGGGCGACCTCGAGCGGACCGAGGTGCTCGTCCCGGACAGCTCGCACGGGACGAACCCGGCGACGGCCACGATGGCCGGCTTCCGGACCGTGACGGTGCCGTCGGCGGCCGACGGCGGGGTGGATATCGCGGCGTTCAAGGCGGCCCTCGGGCCACGCACGGCGGCCGTCATGATCACCAACCCATCCACCCTCGGGCTGTTCGAGGAGCGCATCGGGGAGCTGCTCGCGGCGGTCCACGAGGTCGGCGCCCTGGCCTACATGGACGGCGCGAACCTCAACGCGATCCTCGGCCGGTTCAAGCCCGGCGAGGCCGGCTTCGACGTCATGCACTTCAACGTCCACAAGACGTTCTCCACGCCGCACGGCGGCGGCGGGCCGGGCGCCGGGCCGGTCGGCGTCCGCGACGAGCTCCTGCCGTACCTGCCCGGCCCGCGCGTCCTGCGCGAGGCGGACGGGTCGTACCGCCTCGAGCGGCACGGGGAGCGCCCCGACGAGCATCGGCCGGATGCGCAGCTTCGTCGGCAACACGGGCGTCCTCGTGCGCGCCTGGACGTACATCTCGGCGCACGGCGACAGCGGCCTGCGCGAGGTGAGCGACGACGCGGTCCTGGCCGCCAACTACCTCAAGGCCCGCCTCGCCGGCACCTACGACATCCCGTACCCGCGCGCGTGCAAGCACGAGTTCGTGGCCTCGGCGGCGACGATCAAGAAGGAGACCGGCGTCCGGACCCTCGACATCGCCAAGCGCCTCATCGACCACGGCTTCCACCCGCCGACGATCTACTTCCCACTCATCACGGAGGAAGGGATGCTGATCGAACCCACCGAGACCGAGTCGCTCGACACGCTCGATGCGTTCGCCGACGCGCTCATCGAGATCGCCACCGAGGCGCGGACCGAACCCGACCTCGTGAAGAGCGCCCCCCACGACGCCCCGGTCCGCCGGCTCGACGAGGCGACCGCCGCGCGCCAGCCCAACCTGCGCTGGCGGCCGATGACCGGCCGCGAGATGCCCTGCCCGGACTGACACGGACGTCCTGCATCGGCGGCCACGTGCGAAGGTTCCTTAGGCCGTTGTTGACAGCCCCGACAAGGCGCTGTGGATAGTACCCGCAGCGCACCGACCCGAGCCGTGCTGCCGCCCCGGCTCGCCCCGAATCAGCTTCGAGTGGGAGGCTCGATCAGGAACGAGCGCGGGCTTCCGTGGCCGGCGTTGTGCACGTGGTGGTCGATAGCGGGAGATCTTGGGTAATCCACCCGTTCGGAGGACAGTTGATGCAGAAACGTCTATTCGGTGCTGTCGGTGGCGGCGTGGTATTCGCGCGGCGTGCGGTGGCTCCACCGTCATCGTCGACGGCCGCAGCGGCCGCGCGGCGTCGGTCGGCCACGCCGCTGCCGGCCGACCGGCCGCGTCGCAAGCACCGGCCGGCGCCGGAGCTCGACCGCGATCCAACTACAAGTCGCCGAGCCCGTCGGCAGCAGGGCGGCAACCTCGTCGTTCGGCGATCGCCGGTGACGCCGACCATCTGTACGCGTCTACGACGAATTCGCCACCGACATCGAGGCCGTCGGCCCGGCCCTCTGGGCCTGCTGGACAACACGTACGACCTCAAGTACTACGCCAGCTCGCACCGACGTGCCGACGACGAGCAACGGCGGCGTCGACGTGAACGGCTCGGCAAGATGGACGTCAAGATCGACCTGATCCGCGGGGCGGCAAGTGGTCCGACGGCCAGCCGATCACCTGCGCCGACCTCGAGCTACATGTGGCAGTGGATACATCGACCCGGGCCACACGGGCCTCGTCCGGGGCACCGCGGGCTGGAGGACATCACCTCCATCGACGGCGGGACGGGCACTCAACTGCGTCGTCCACTTCAAGACAGAGTCTACGAGCAGTACCTGGGCCTGTCGCGCCGCTGCTTCCGACGCACTACCTCGAGACCGTCCCGGTCAAGGACGCGGCGACCAAGCTGTACACCCTGCCAACCCCGAACCGTCGCGAGCGGCGTCTACAGCGGCCCGTACATCCCGACGCGCTGGGCGCGCGGGCGCGCAGATCGACTTACGCCCGAACCCGAAGTTCTGGAGCGACGATCAAGAACGGCCGACCGCGCCGTTCGAGCGCTTGACCTTCAAGTACTACGCGGACACCGATGGGAGATCGCCGGCTTCGCGAACGGCGAGTTCGACGTCGCCCTCGAGTTCAACCAGAACCACCTGGCGGCCATGACGGCGCATCGACCCGGCGCGCATGGACAAGGTCCTCGGGCCCTGACCTACGAGCAGCACTCGTGGAACATGGCCTCGCTCACCGAAGAAGTTCGGTGACGCGGGCGCCAAGGCGCTGATGGAGGCGCTCCACTACGCCGATCGACAAGGACGCGATCAACCCAGCGATCGCCGGTGGTGCGGTCACGCCGATCGTGCAACGGCATCTACCCGGATGCGTGGTTCTACGAGGAAGAGCCTCGAGTGCTATGCGCATGACGCTGGCCAAGGCGCAGCTCGATCCTGACCGCGGCCGGCTTCACGAAGGGCTCCGACGGCATCCGCGAGTCAACGGCACGCAAGGTCGAGCTCCATGGTCTGCGCCCGAGCCGACCGCCAGTACCGCTCGACACCCTGCGACCTGCGTCGCCAGCCAGCTCACGCCGCTCGGCATCAAGCTCAACGTCAATGGCGCGTCCCGGCCGCCAGCGTCTTCGCCTGGGCCGGTCGCAGACTCCCGGCCGACACCCCTGCAACCTGACCCACGGCAACTTCGACGTCGCCGAGTTCGCCTGGGTCGGCACGCCGGACCCGACGTCGATCTACACTCGTACCACTCCAAGTTCAACCCGAGCCAGGGCGACCACAACGGCCAGAACTACATCCGGGTCAACATCCCCGAGCTGGACGCGGCGCTGGAAGACGGCCACCAGACCACGCGTCGACCTCGACCAAGATCAAGGACGCGATGGCAAGAGTTCCAGAAGATCTACGTCGATCCAGCCAACGCGTTCCCGGAGATCCCGCTGTACAACTGGACGACGGTCATGCTCGAAGCCCCGAAGCTGCACAACGTCGCCAACAACGGCAGCGCCTCGACGCAGACGTGGAACATCGAGGACTGGTGGCGGGACGAGTAGACCTCGACCGCATGCCGTCCGGCTCGGCAACGGCCAGATCCGTGCACACGAGGCGGGACTGCCGCTCTCGCTCGGCAGTCCCGCTCTCCACTCTAGAGCGTGGGACGTGAGCGTGACCCGCTACATCATCCGACGCCTCATCGGGACGATCCCGACGCTCTTCGTCGCGTCGCTCTCATCTACGGCATCCTGCTCACCGCCCCCGGCGGGCCGGAGCCGCGGTTCGCCCAGAACCCGCAAGATCACCGCAGGCCCAGATCGAGGCCTTCCAGCAAGCGCTGGGGCCTCGACCAGCCCGATCCCGATCCAGTACTGCCGCTGGGTCGGCGTCTGCAACCCGACGGCGAGGGCCTGGGCTCCTCATCAGCGACCAGCGGACGTGCCCGAACTTCCTGCCGGCCTTCCTCGGCGGCGGCGACAACGGCGTCCTGCACGGCGACCTCGGCTACTCGTCATCGACGGGCGCGCCGGTCGCGGCCGTGATCGGCGCAGCGGATCCTGCCGACGGCTGATCCTTGCCGGCATCGCGCTGCATCATCTGGATCACCGCTCGCGTTCCTGCCGGGCGTCATCGCCGCCGTGAGGCGCTACGGCAAGTTCGATTCCGCGATCACGGTCTTCAACTACGTCGGGTTCTCGTTGCCGACGTTCTGGCTGGGCCTGATGCTCATCATCGTCTTCGCCGCCCACCTGAAGATCCTCCCGGCGGGCGGGATGTGGGACGACCCGCGACGTCCCGATCTTCGGGTCGGCCGAGTACTGGGCCTTCTTCGGCGAGCAGCCGCGTCGACGCGCTCGCTCGACCTGGGCACAGCACCTGATCCTGCCCGTCTTCACGCTGGTCGCTCGTGAACATCGCCGGCGACTCGCGGTTCGTCCGCGCCTCGATGATCGACTCGCTCAACCAGGACTACGTGCGGACCGCCCGGGCCAAGGGCGTCGCCGGAGCGGACGGTCATCTTCAGGCACGCGCTCCGCAACGCGCTGCTGCCGGTCGTCACCAACATCGCCCTCGAGTTCCCGTTCCTGTTCACCGGCGCGATCGTCACCGAGACGATCTTCTGCTGGCCGGGCATGGGCCGCGGCTACATCGAGGCGATCGACGCGTTCGACTACCCGGTCCTGATGGGGATCCTGGTCATCACGGCGGTGATCGTCGTCGCTCGCCAACCTGCTCGCGGACGTCGCTGTACGCGATCGTCGACCCGCGGATCAGCTATGGACTGAGGCGTCGACACGGCACCGCCACGCGCCGACGGTCGCCGCCGAGCCGGCCGATCGAGGACGTCGAGGCCGGGCGCCGGACTACGAGGTCCAGCTCGAGTCGCTCAACCAGTGGCAGATCGCCTGGCGGCGGTTCAAGCGCCACCGGCTGGCGGTCTTCGGCTCGACTCCTGTTCTTCGGCGATGGTCCTCCTCGCGATCTTCGGCCCGATTCCTCCTCCCGTTCGACTCTCGACACAGATGCCCGCGAGCCCGGACGCGCAGCGTCGTCGCGCGGCCGCCCGCCGAGCTGCGGCACCCGTTCGGCGAGACCGGCGGCCTCCAGCGCGACGTCCTCACCCTCGTCGTCAACGGCGCCCGCCTGTCGCTGCATCATCGGCGTCGGCGCGTCGCTCGATCGCGGCGTCATCGGCGCCATCGTCGGCGGCGTCGCCGGCTACTTCGGCGGCTGGGCCGACAACGTGCTCATGCGCATCGTCGACGTCGCTGCTCGGCCTGCCGCTCCTGTTCGTCATCCTCGTCGTTCGCAAGTTCCTCGGCGGCGGCAACTGGATCGGCGTGACTGATCATCTTCGGCGCTGCTTCGGCTGGCCGGGCATCGCCCGCCTCGTCCGGAGCCTGTTCCTGTCCCTGCGCGAGGAGGACTTCGTCGACGCCGCGCGGGCGGTCGGCGTGGGCGACCGGCCGGATCATCTTCCGCCACATCCTGCCCAACGCGCTGTCAGCCGATCATCGTCGCGACGACGCTGGCGTCGCCAGCGTCATCATCGGCGAGGCGTTCGTCAGCTTCCTCGGCTTCGGGGTCGACCCGATCACGCCGACGCTGGGGCAACATCCTCGCCGGCTCGCTCGACGTTCATCCAGCCAGGGCAACTGGTGGTGGGCGTTCTTCCCGGGCATGGCCATCGTCCTGACCGTCCTCGGCATCAACTTCATGGGCGACGGCCTGCGCGACGCGCTCGACCCGCGGCGACGCGCATGACCGACCTACGACTCGACGACGCCGCAGTCGCACGCGAGCGGCGCGCCGCCGCCGGACGAACGTCCTGCTCGACGTTCGCGACCTGCGGACCTACTTCCACGTCATGGACGGCACCGTCAAGGCGGTCGACGGCGTCGACTTCTCGATCCAGCGCGGCGGCCGGCTTGGCGTCGTCGGCGAGTCCGGCTGCGGCAAGAGCGTCACCGCGCTCTCGATCATGCGGCTGATCGAGACGCCGCCCGGCGAGATCGCCGGCGGGCGAGATCAGGTTCGACGGGCGCGACCTGCTGACCCTGCCGATCGACGAGATCCGCGACGATCCGCGGCGGCGAGATCGCGATGATCTTCCAGGAGCCGATGACCAGCCTGAACCCGGTCTTCACGGTCGGCGACCAGATCGTCGGAGGCGGTCCTGCTCCACCAGAAGGTCGCCAAGACGGAGGCCCAGGACATCGCGCGTGAAGGCGCTCGCGGCACGTCGGCATCGCCGACCCCGGAGCGGCGCGTCAAGCAGTACCCGCACGAGCTGTCGGGCGGCATGCGCCAGCGCGTGATGATCGCGATGGCGCTGTCGCTGCAATCCGAAGCTGCTCATCGCCGACGAGCCGACGACCGCGCTCGACGTGACGATCCAGGCGCCAGATCCTCGAGCTATCAAGGCGATCCAGGAGCGGACCGGCACGGCGCTGCTGCTCATCACGCACGACCTCGGCGTCGTCGCCGAGACCGTCGACGACGTGGTCGTCATGTACGCCGGCCGGGTCGTCGAGCACGGGCACCGTCGAGGAGGTCCTGCTGGCGCCGCGGCACCCCTACACGCGGGGCCTGCTCGACTCGATCCCGTCGAGAGGCAAGCGCGGCCAGCGGCTCGCGGCCATCAAGGGCACGGTCCCGAACCCGTTCCACATGCCGCCCGGCTGCAAGTTCGAGCCGCGCTGCCCGTATGCCTGGGACCGTGCGTCGGAGGCCGAGCCGACGCTGATCCAGGCTCGGATCGGCGCGGGTCGCCGCGCCCGGTGCTGGCTGCAGACGACCCGCGGGGCCGAGACGCCGGCGCTGGCACGCCGCGCTAGCGACAGTGACCGACGCATCGACGGTCGCTGCGCGTCGACGAGCCGGTGCGAGGCCCAGACGGCGTGACCGCGACACCGGTCGACGCCGGCGCGCCGGCGACGACCCGTGCCGGCGGCGCTCGCCTCGCGCGGTCGACGGCGCAGCCGCTCGTCGAGGTCCAGCGACCTCAAGAAGTACTTCCCGATCCGGGCGGGCTCCTCCGCCGCGACGATCGGCGCACGTCAAGGCCGTCGACGACGTCAGCTTCGACGATCCGCCGCGGCGAGACCCTCGGGCTCGTCGGCGAGTCCGGCTGCGGCAAGACGACCCTCGGCCGGACGCTCCTCCGCCTCGAGCGCCCGACCGACGGGCACGGCGCGGTTCGACGGCGAGGACATCTTCGAGCTCAAGGGCAGACGACCTCAAGAAGATGCGCCGCCGGATGCAGATCATCTTCCAGGACCCGGTCGGCATCCCTCAACCCGCGGATGCCGGTCAGCGACATCATCGGCGAGGGCCTGCTCGCCCAGGCCGACACGGAGAACGGCTGGGGCGACCGCAAGGTCCGCGACAAGCGCGTCGGCGACTACCTCGAGGCGGTCGGCCTCCGGCGCGACGTACGCGCGCCGCTACCCGCACGAGTTCTCGCGGCGGCCAGCGCCAGCGCATCGGCATCGCCCGCGCGCTCGCGCTCGACCCCGAGTTCATCGTCTGCGACGAGCCGGTCTCGGCCCTCGACGTCTCGATCCAGTCGCAGATCCTCAACCTGCTCGCTCGACCTGCGCGAGCGACTTCAACCTGACCTACCTGTTCATGCCCACAACCTCTCGGTCGTCCAGTACATCAGCGACCGGGTCGGGGTCATGTACCTGGGCAAGATCGTCGAGCTCGCCGCCGTCGAGCACGCTGTACGCGGACCCGCGGCATCCCGTACACGATCGCGCTGCTGTCGGCCGTGCCCGAACCCGGACCCGCGCATCCGCAAGAAGCGGCTCGTGCTGCAGGGCGACGTGCCCTCGCCGGCGAATCCGCCGTCCGGCTGCCGCTTCCACACCCGCTGCTGGCTCCGCGAGCAGCTCGGGCAACCCCGAGAACTGCGTGACGACCGAGCCGCCGCTCCGCGACATCGGCGGCGGCCACCAGGTCGCCTGCCACTGGCCGAGGAGATCACCGACGCGACGGTCGCGCGAGCTCGTGCCGGTCGCGACCGACGCGCGGTCGCGCGCCGACGGCGACGACCTCGACGCCGACCGCCTGCGGCCCCGCAGGACGACCGCCGCCGGGACTGACGCTCCGCCGAGTGCGGTCGCCGGCGCCGACGGTCCCGTCGTCGGGCCGACGGGCCGGCGGGCAGCCCGCTCGAGCGGTCCGACGCGCAGGCGGCTCGGTACGCCGCGTGACGCGCGAAGCCCGGGTCGCGCGCGAGTGGCAGGCGGCGAGGTGGCCGCGCCCGCGACCACGAGTGGCAGCTGGTCGGCGCAGATGGCCGGCCGCCAGACCGGCATCGCAGCCGGGCAGCGCGGGTGGAAGTGGCAGCCGGTCGGCGGGTTGACCGGGCTCGGGCACGTCGCCCGCTGAGGATGATCCGCTGGCGGCGCATGCTCCGGGTCGGGGATCGGGATCGCCGACATCAGCGCCTGCGTGTAGGGGTGCCGCGGGTCGCCGGAACAGCTGCGTCGCGGTCGGCGAGCTCGACGATCCTGCCGAGGTACATGACCGCGACGCGGTCGCTGATGTGCTCGACGACGCCCATGTTGTGGGCGATGAACAGGTAGGTCAGCCCGAGCTCCCGCTGGAGCGCCTTGAGCAGGTTGAGCACCTGCGCCTGGATCGACACGTCGAGCGCGGAGACCGGCTCGTCGCAGACGACGAGGTCGGGCTCGAGGACGAGCGCCCGGGCGATGCCGATGCGCTGGCGCTGGCCGCCCGAGAACTCGTGCGGGTAGCGCCGGGCGTGGTACGGGCTGCAGGCCGACCAGGTCCATCATCCGCGCGACCTTGCGCGCGCCGCTCCGCCGGCGTGCCGATGCCGTGGATGCGCAGGCCCTCGCCGATGCTGTCGCCGATCGGCGTGCGCGGGTCGAGCGACGCGTACGGGTCCTGGAAGATGATCTGCATCCGCCGCCGGTACGGCTTCAGCGCCGCGCCGCTGGAGCCTGCGTGATGTCCTGGCCGTCGAACAGGATCTGGCCGGCGGTCGGCTCGATCAGCCGCAGCAGCAGCGCGCCCGACCGTGGTCTTGCCGCAGCCCGACTCGCCGACCAGGCCCAGCGTCTCGCCGCGCCGGATCGTCGAAGTCGACGCCGTCGACGGCCTGCGACCTCGGCCACGGTCCGCTGGAGGACGCCGCCCTTGATCGGGAAGTGCTTGACGAGGTCGCGCGACCTCGACGAGCGGCGTCCGGCCGTCGGCGCTCGGCGGCGCGGCGTCCGGCGCGGGCTCGTGCGACGGCTCGGCGCGTCACGCCTGGCCTGCGTGTCGGGACCGGGTCACGCGGCACCGTCGTCCGGCGGTCGACGCCACGTCGGGCCGCGGCATCGAGCTCGCCGTCCGCGTCGTGGTAGAGCCAGCAGCGGACGTCGTGGCCGCGCCGCGACCGGCAGCAGCTCGGGATGGACGCTCGGTCGCCAGTCGCGCACGTCCGTGCTCGATCCGCGCCGCGCAGCGCGGCGCGAACCGGCAGCCCGGCGGCAGGTCGATCGAGGTTGGGCACGTTGCCGGGGATGACGGCCAGCTCGTCGCGGACCGTCGCCGAGGACCGGGATCGAGCCGATCAGGCCCCGCGTGTAGGGGTGGCGCGGCTCGCGGAACAGCGTCCGCACGTCGGTCTGCTCGACGATCTCGCCGGCGTACATGACCGCGACCCGGTCGCACATCTCGGCGACCACGCCCAGGTCGTGGGTGATGAGGATGATCGCCGTGCCGGTCTCCTCGCTGGAGCGTGCGCATCAGGTCGAGGATCTGGGCCTGGATCGTGACGTCGAGCGCGGTCGTCGGCTCGTCGGCGATGAGCAGCTCCGGCTCGCAGGCGAGCGCCATCGCGATCATCACGCGCTGCGCCATGCCGCCCGACATCTCGTGCGGGTAGGCCTTCGAGCCGCCGCTCCGGGTCGGGGATGCCGACCATCCGCAGCAGCTCGAGCGCGCGGCCGCGGGCCGCCTTGCGCTTCATGTTCCGGTGGATCTCGAGCACCTCGCCGATCTGGCGCGCCGACGTCCATGACCGGGTTCAGCGACGAGGTCGGCTGCTGGAAGATCATCGCGATCCGGTCGCCGCGGATGCTTGCGCATCTCGTCGTCCGAGCAGCTTCAGCAGGTCCTCGCCGTCGAAGATGCACCTCGCCGGCCTCGATCCGGCCCGGGCGGCGCGATCGAGCCGCATGATCGACAGCGACGTGACGCTCTTGCCGCAGCCCGACTCGCCGACGAGGCCCAGGATCTCGCCGCGGTCGACGTGGAAGTCGACGCCGTCGACGGCGCGCACGACGCCGTCGCGCGTGTGGAACGACGTGCGCAGGCCGCGGACCTCGAGCAGCGGTCGCTCCCGCGCCGCTCGGCCGGCTGCCGGCGTGAGCTCCTCGATCGACGGCGTCGTCGAGGTCGCCCGGCCGTCGGGCTGCCACGGCGCCGGTCATCGACGCGGTCATCGGTTGAGCCGCGGGTCGAGCGCGTCGCGCAGGCCGTCGCCGAGCAGGTTGAAGCCGAGCACGGTGAGCGTGAGCGCGATGCCCGGGAAGCAGGATCAGGTGCGGCGCGGTGAAGAGCTGGTTGCGCTCGAGGCCGATCATCGAGCCCCACTCGGCGCGTCGGCGGCTGCGCGCCCAGGCCGAGGAACGACAGCGCCGCGACCTCGAGGACGGCGCCGCCGATGCCCAGCGTGCCCTGACGATGAGCGGCGTCAGCGAGTTGGGCATGATCCGCCGGATCAGGATCCCGCTCGCGACTCGCCGAGCGCCCGCGACGCGGTGACGTAGTCCTGCTCGCGGACCGAGAGCACCGAGGCGCGCATGACGCGCGCGTAGATCGGGATCGCCACGATGCCGATCGCGAGCTGGGCGTTGATGCAGGCTCGGCCCGAGGACGGTCACGATCGCGATCGCCAGCAGCAGCGCCGGGAACGCGAGCAGCACGTCCATCAGCCGCATCAGCACGTTGTCGATCCAGCCGCCGACGTAGCCCGGCGACCGCGCCGATGAGCGGCCGATGACGATCGCGAAGCCGACCGTGACGAAGCCGATCGGCAGCGAGACCCGCGCGCCGTAGACGACGCGGCTGAACACGTCGCGGACGTTGCCGTCGAGGCCCGAACAGGTGCTCGGGCTGGTCGGCCGGGCAGCCGAGGAGGTGGATGCACGGCGCGGCGCGCGCCGTGACGCCGCCCGGCTCGACGCCGAGCAGCGACCTGGTCGGGGTCGTAGCGGCGAGAACTGTCGGCGAAGATGGCGACCAGGACGAGGAGCCCGAGGAGCGATCAGGCCGACGACCGCGCGACCGCTGGCGGAGGACGTTGCCGCAGCGTGTCGCGCCAGCAGGCTGCCGGCGCGCGCGCGACGAGCGTCGCGCCGACGCCGGCGGCGCGTCGAGCGGTCGTGCGTCGGTCGTCATCGGTCAGCTCAGCCGGACCCGCGGGTCGAGGAAGGCGTAGGAGATGTCGACGAGCAGGTTGACGACCACGTAGCCGATCGCGATGATCAGCGTGAAGCCCTGGATCACGACGTAGTCGCGGCCGGTGATCGCCTCGTACACGGTCGGCCCACGCCGGCCAGGTTGAAGATCGTCTCGGTCAGCACCGCGCCGCCGAGCAGGAGCCGCCGAGCTGCAGGCCGATGACCGTCACGACCGGCAGCAGCGCGTTGCGCAGCGCGTGGCGGAGGACGCACGAGCCGCTCGCGCGAGGCCCTTGGCGCGCGCCGTCCGGACGTAGTCGAGGCCCAGCACGTCGAGCAGGCTCGAGCGGGTGATCCGGGCGATGATCGCCAGCGGGATCGTGCCCAGCGCGATCGCCGGCAGGATCAGGTGCCGGAAGCGCGTCGACGAGGACGCTCCCACTGGACCGTGATGAGAGCGCGTCAGCGTGTAGATGCCCGAGAGAAGTCGAGGATCGCCCGCAGCGGGCCCGTCGAGGTCCTGGAGGCCCCAGGCCTCGGCGAGCGGCGATCGACCTCGACGCCCGAGCTCAGCCGGCCCGATGGCGGCAGCGCGAACGGCGTGTCCTTGAGCACGATCGCGAAGACGATAGGCGAGCAGCAGGCCGAGCACGAACACGGGCATCGAGACGCCGAGGTTGGCGACGATCATCGTGCCGACGTCGGCGGGGAGTTGCGCCGGTACGCGGAGACGATGCCCAGCGGGATGCCGACGACGATCGCGAACAGCAGCGCGAGAAGCGTCAGCTCGATGGTCGTCGGCAGCCGCTCGACGAGGAGCTCGCGTGACCGGGCGGCCGAACTTGGATCGACGTGCCCGAGGTCGCCGCTGAGCGAGCGTCCTGCAGGTAGATCGCCGAACTGATCGAGGATCGGCTGGTCGAGGCCGTAGCGGGCGTCGAACGCGTCGCAGCCGCGCGTCGGTGGCGCGCTCGCCGAGCGTCGGCGACGCACGGGTCGCCGGGGATGACCCGGGCGAGCGACGAACACGATGAAGACGATCCCGAGCAGGACCGGGATGCTGACGCAGCAGCCGGCGGATGATGAACCGGGTCATCGTCAGCTCGTGCATCGTCCGCAGGATGGACGAAGGGGCGCCGGCCGATCGGCGGCGCCTCGCTCCGACGCTACGTCGGTCCTGACTCGGCGGTCAGGGCTGTTCGGCGCACGGGCCGGCGGGTTGAGGAAGCCCGCCGAACAGGCCGGCCAGTAGTCGAACGCCGCCGGTGCGGCCGTTGTGGAGCGGGTGCTGTCGCGTCCCACTGGGCGGCGTACGAGACGACGACGTCGTTGGCGTCGAGCGTCGGCGCCGTCGTGGAACGTGACGCCCTCGCGGAGCGTGCAGGTCCACGTCGGTGAGGTCGTCGTTCGGGCGTGCACTCGGTCGCGAGCGCGGGCTCGGTCGCGGTGCCGCCGACCTCGTAGCCGTAGAGCGACTCCATGATCTGCTCGCAGGCGCGGAGCGTCTCGCCGTCGGTCTCGTCGGCGCAGTAGAGGCCGAGCGGCTCGGCGTTCTGCATGAAGACGAACTGGTGTCGCGGTCGCCGGGCGTCATGACCGAGAACAGCTCGTTGCCGAGCGGCGAGAGTGGGCGCCCTCGACGTCGGCCTTGAACGCCGTCGCCGAGCCGCCGTGGGCGATCGGGACCATCGGCACGTGCTGCTTGATCGAGGTTGTTCGCCTCGTCGTAGAGCGGCCTCGCGCTCGGCCTCGTCGGCCGTCTGCGCGCCCTGGTCGAGCGGCGTCGACGAGGTCCGGGAACGGCGTCGCCGAACTGCGTGCCGGCGCCCGGCGCCGAAGTGGTAGTCGAGGAAGTTGGTCATGTCCGGGATAGTCGGCGCCCCAGCCGAGCAGGAAGATGCCCGTCGAGCTTGCCGGCGGCGCGTTGTCGAGGAACGTGCCGCCGACTCCTGCACGTCGATCGTCGACGTTGATGTTGAGGTTCGTCTTGAGCTGGGCCTGGATCTCCTGCGCGACGCCGGCGGGTCGGGAGGTAGCCGCGGACCGACGTCGCGGTAGCTGGAGCTTGGTCTTGAAGCCGTCGGGAAGCCGGCCTCGGTCGAGCAGCGCCTTGGCCTCGGCGGCGTCGAACTCGTACCACGTCGTCGCCCTCGCAGCCGAACGGGATCGCGCACGGCGTGAAGTGGTCGGCGACCTCGGAGCCGGCCGGGTAGAAGTTGTCGACGATCCGCTGGCGGTCGATGCCCATCGCGATCGCCTGGCGGACCCTCTCGTCGTCCCACGGGCTTGAACGTGTTGTTCAAGCCGAGGTAGAAGACGTTCAGCGCCGTCGCGCGGGTACGAGCTTGCAGGTTCGGGTCGCCCTCGATGGTCGCGATGTCGTCGGGCCCGGGTTGTCGATGCCGTCGACGGTGCCGGCCTGGAGCTCGGTCAGCCGCTGGGCGGCCTCGTCGCTCCAGCGGAGGATCGAGCGTTCGGCGCCTTGGCCGGCGTCGCCCCAGTAGTCGGCGTTGGCGTCGAAGTCATGCTGGTCGCCCGTGTCCCACTCGCTCGAGCTTGTAGGGGCCGGTGCCGTTCGGCTGGGTCGAGGATCGGATCTCGTCCGGCGCGTGCGCCGCGAGGTAGTCCGCGTCGTTGATGGCGAACGAGCTGAACGCGACCTTCGACAGGAACGCGACGTCCGGGCTGCAGAGGTGAACACGACCGTGTTCGCGTCGGCGCCGTGATCTTCTTGAGGTTGCCCGTGTACGGCCGGCGTCGCATCGCGGCGTCGTCGGTCTCGGCAGTCGACGGCGCGCTCGCCGGTACGTCCGGGTAGACGCGTGCCGGTGAGCGGCGCCGGCGCGTCGGCTGCGGCTGCGGTGCGGCCGGCGCGGTCGGCGGCGCTGCGGTGCGGCGCGGCGGTCGGCGCTGGCGTCGCTGGTGCGGCACACGGCATCGCGAGTACGATGCCGCGCCGGCGACCAGCGAGCGCGCAAGTCGGCGCAACCGACCTCGGTTGTCGGGTCATGCTGCGTTCCTCCTCCTGCGATCCCGAGTCGCCGGACGCAGTGCGGTCCGTGAGCGCGGGGTCGCTCGCCTCGCGGCGCGACGTCGCACCGGCCGCGCGCGTGCGCGATGCCGTGCCACCGACGCGCGAGCGTTGCGCGCCTCGCAGGTGCCGGCGACGCCTCGTCACCGGACGCCGCAGCACGGTCGTCCGATCAGTCGCAGTGCGCTGCCGAGCGCTGCCGTCGACCGTGCACGGCGGCGCGCTAGACTCGCGACCGTGCAGCCGCTCCGCATCGCCCTCGCCCAGATCGCGCCCCGGCTCGGGCGACCTCGAGGACAACCTCGCGCGCCACCACGAGCTGCATCGACGAGGCGCGGCGCGGGCGGCGCCGGCCTGGTCGTCTTCCCCGAGCTCGGCCTGACCGGCTACCTGCTCCAGGACCTCGCCGCCGAGGTCGCGATGCGCCTCGACGACCCGCGGCTGGCCGCGCTCGCGCGGGCGACGCGCGGGCTGTCGGCCGTCGTCGTCGTTCGTCGAGGAGTCGGCCGACCACCGGCTGTTCATCGCCGCGGCGCTGCTCGAGGACGGCGAGATCCGGCACGTCCACCGCAAGGTGTTCCTGCCCACGTACGGCCTGTTCGACGAGCGGCGCTTCTTCGCGGCCGGCGACATCCTGGCGAGCCGTCCGTCGCGGCTCGGGGTGGGCATCGGCATGGCGATCTGCGAGGACTTCTGGCACCTCAGCGTGCCCCAGCTGCTGGCGCTCGACGGCGCCCAGATCCTCATCAACGTCTCGTCGTCGCCGGGGCGCGACCTGGCGGCCACCAACGAGGTCGGCCTGGGGACGGCGACCTCGTGGCGGACGCTGATGCGCACCTACGCCCAGCTCACGACGAGCTTCGTCGTGTTCGTGCAACCGGGTCGGCGTCGACGAGTCGATCTCGTTCTGGGGCGGCTCCGAGGTCATCGGCCCGGCCGGCGACCGCTCTTCAGCGCGCCGCTGTACGACGAGGGGCTGTTCGTGGTCGACGTCGACCTCGCCGACGTCCGCCGCGAGCGGATCGCCCTGCCGCTGCTGCGCGACGAGCGGCCGGAGCTCGAGGTGCGCGAGCTGGAGCGGATCGTGCCGAGCGGGCCGGCCTCGCCCACGACACGACCGCCGCCGACGACGCCGAACGCCGGGCTCGACGTGGCGCCCGATTCGCCGCGCATCGACGGGTCGCTCCGATCGACGACCGCCGCGCGAGGACGACGCCCGGCGGGCTGCCGCTGTTCGAGCTGCCCGACGAGCTCGCGATCGACACGGACGTCGCGCGGCGGGTCATCGGCGAGTTCATCCGCGGCCAGCTGCAGCCAGGCCGGCTTCGAGCGGGCGGTGCTGGGGCTGTCGGGCGGCATCGACTCGGCGCTCGTGGCGTACCTCGTCGCCGAGGCGATCGGCGCCGACAAGCTGCTCGCGGTGCTCATGCCCTACCGGACGTCGTCGCCCGACTCGCGAGGCGACGCCGAGGAGGTCGTGGCGGCCCTCGGCTGCGCCTGGAGCTGGTCGACATCACGCCCGATGGTCGACGGCTACTTCGACGGCACTGCCCGGACGGCCGCGACGCCGAGCCCGCTGCGGCGCGGCAACTTCATGGCCCGGATGCGGATGGCGGTCGCTGTACGACCGCTCGGTGACCTGGGGCGGGCTCGTCGTCGGCACCGGCAACAAGACCGAGTCGCTCATCGGCTACACGACGCTGTTCGGCGACAGCGGCGTGCGCGTTCAACCCGATCGGCGACCTGTACAAGAGCCAGGTCCGCCAGCTCTCCGCGGCGATCGGCGTGCCCGACGCGATCATCCGCAAGGCGCCGTCGGCCGACCTGTGGCCCGGCCAGACCGACGAGGCCGAGGCGGGCTTCTCGCTACCCCGAGCTCGACCGGCTGCTGTTCTGGCTGGTCGACCGGCGGCGCTCGATCGACGAGCTGGTCGCGATGGGCTTCGATCGCCGCGACCGTCGAGCGGGTCGACCGGATGGTCGCCGGCTCCGAGTTCAAGCGCCAGGTGCCGCCGATCGCGAAGCTCGGCCCGCGCACGGCCGGCGTCGACTACCTCTATCCGCGGCGGCGGCCCGGGTCCGCCCGGACAGTGACCGCCGCGGGCGAGGCGCGGCACGCTCTACGTCGTCGCCACGCCGATCGGCAACCTCGGCGACATCACGCTGCGCGCGCTCGAGGTGCTGCGCGCCGTGCCGCTGATCGCGGCCGAGGACACGCGCATCACGCGGCGGCTGCTCGGCCGCCACGAGATCGCAGACGCCGCTCGATCGAGCTACCACGCGCGGAGCGCGCCGCGCGCGAGCGGCGGAGCTGCTCGCGCACCTCGCCGGCCGGCGCCGACCTGGCGCTCGTCACCGACGCCGGCACGCCGCGGCGTCAGCGACCCGGGCGACGAGCTGGTCGCGGGCCTGGGCGCGCGAGGGCGGCCGGTCGTGCCGATCCCGGGCGCGTCGGCGGTGCTGGCGGCGCTCGTCGGCGAGCGGCATCGCCGGCCCGCGCTGGTCGTTCGAGGGCTTCCTGCCGCGCAGCGGGCCGGGAGCGCCGCGAGCGGCTGGCGCGGATCGCCGCCGACGAGCGGGGCACCGTGCTGTTCGAGGCGCCGGCCGGCTGGCGGCCACCCTGCGCGACCTCGCCGCGGCCTGCGGCGCCGACCGCCCGGCGGCCGTCGTGCCGCGAGCTGACCAAGCTCCACGAGGAGATCGTGCGCGGCACGCTCGGCGAGCTGGCCGAGGCAGCGGCCGATGGCCGGCTCAAGCCCGCGGGCGAGTTCGTGATCGTCGTCGGGCCGGGCACGGAGGATGGCGTCGCGGGGACAGGAACCGGCGCTCGCGCGGGCGCGCGCGAGGACACCCTCGAACGGGCGAAGGCGCAGGTCGCCGAGCTCGTGGCATCCGGCGTGGCTCGCGGCGAGGCGGCCCGTCGCGTCGCCCGGACATTGGGCGTATCGCGGCGAGCGCTCTACGGCGCTCCCGACGAGGGGCGAGGTCGGCCGGGAGCCTGACCGGTGGCCGCCGCGCGTTCTGGGTTAGGGCGGCGGCAGGCGGGAGGGGGCACGCCCGCCGCCGCTTGTCGAAAGGCGCGTCAGGCGGCCTCGGCGTCCTCCTCGTCGTCCTCATCGGCGCCGTCCGCCGACGCCTCGGGGATCGGGTCGCCGGCCGCGGCCGCATCGGGCGGCAGCTCACCGAGCGCATTCGCCTGGGCCGCCAGCGCGTCGGCGGCCGTCTCGGCCTCGTAGTCCTTCTTCTCGCCGCCCGGAGAGCATCTCGACGTGGGTCGCCACGACCTCGGTCTTCCAATGCCGCTGCTCCGCGATCGTCGTCCCAGGTGCGGGTCTGGAGCCGGCCTTCGACCGCGACCTGCTGGCCCTTGCCGAGGTACGTGCCGCAGATCTCGGCCAGGCGATCCCAGGTGACGACGCTGTGGAACTCCGCCTTCTCCTGGCCGTTGGCGCGATACTCGTTCGTCGCGACGCTGAACTGGGTCACCGCCTTGCCGCTCGCGAGGTGCGCAGCTCCGGGTCGCGCGTGAGGCGCCCGGTCATGAGGACCTTGTTCACGGTCCGGTCTCCTTCCCGGTCGGCCGACGGGGATCGGGCCGACCCTGCGTGGCGGGCGACTCGGCAGGTCGGGAACAAGCTATCGGACGGGGCTGCACGGCCCCGTCGCACGACCCCTTGGGTCCCGTGCACGCGTGCACCACGGCTTACTTTCGACTCATCACCGCGCCGGGCGAGAGAGGCCATGATCGAACGGTCGAGGTCTGCCCATAGGAGGACGAGCGCGATGCGTCTCCTGATCGATCCCCGAACCCTCCGTCACGCCCGCCGTATCGGCGCCGGGCGGACGCTTGCCCTGGCCGCCTTCGCCGCCTGGTCACTCGTCGCCGTGACGGCAGCCAGCGCGTCGACCCCGGCCGACGCCGGGTCCATGACCGTCGCACCCGCCTCGGCCGTGGCCGGCAGCAGTGCGAACGCCTTCGCGTTCACGTACGCGGCCCCCGCGGGCTCGCGCACGCAGGCCGTCCTCGTGATGACGTTCCCGGCCGGGTTCACGTCGCCCCAGATCCGCGATCCGAAGGGCCCGGGCTACGTCGCGTTCGCCGCGTCGCGTTGCCGCGCCGTCGGCCCGGCCGTCGTGCGCCTCGGCAAGACGTCGCTCCTGCTCGCCTCGATCGATTGCCCGGCCGGCGCGACTCTCGCGCTGGCCTACGGCGGCGGTGGCACGAAGGTCACCGTGCCGGGCACGGCAGGCACCTATGCGTTCACGACCGAGCTGGTCCTGGGCAACCCGCTCCGCGTCGTCAGGCTCCGGCCCACCCCGTCGATCGTCGTCGGCTCGTCGAACACGGACACGACACCCCCGCAGCTCAACTTCGTCACGCCGGCCGACGGCGCGCGTCTCCCGGCGAGCTCCGTGACGGTCCTCGTCGACGCGAGCGATGCGAGCGGCATCCACGACGTCACGATCGACGGTGCTCCGGCCACCCTCGTCGGCGGCCACTACCAGTCGAACGTGTCGCTGGCGCCAGGCGCGAACTCGATCGCGGCGGTCGCCACGGATGGCGCCGGGAACACGGCGACCTCGAGCATCGTCGTCCGCTCGAACGTCGTCCCGCCCGACCTCGCGATCACCTCGCCGGCGACCGGCACGCTCACCGCGTCGGCCACGATCGGCGTCGCGGGCACGGTCAGCGCCGCCGATCCGACCGATACCCACCTCGCCGTGACCGTCGGCGGGCACGCGGCGACCATCACGGGCGGGACCTTCTCGGCGACCGTCCCGCTCGCCGAGGGCGGCAACACGATCGACGTCGTCGCGACCGATGGCTATGGCCTCTCTTCGACGCGCCATGTCTCGGTGGTCCGCGACTCGGTGCCGCCGGTGATCTCCGTGTCGGGCGTCAGCGACGGGCAGTACTCGGCGGCCGCGTCCCTGACGCCGTCCTTCGGGGCCACCGACGCCCACCTGGCGACGGTCAGCGCCACGCTCGATGGCAGCCCGTTCGTCAGCGGGTCGCCGGTCAGCGCGGAGGGGACCCACGTCCTGCAGGTGTCGGCCAGCGACACGCTGGGCAACGCATCGAGCGCGACCGTCACGTTCACCCTCGATCGCACGAACCCGACGATCGACCTCGACGCCCCGGCCGAGGGGTCCTATCGGCGCGATCCCGCGACGGTCACCTTCCACGCGGCCGACGCGAACCTGGCCACGGTCTCCGCGACCCTCGACGGCGTCGCCTTCACCAGCGGTGACACCGTCTCGGACGAGGGGAACCACGTCGTGGTCGTGACGGCCACCGACCGCGCCGGCAACCAGGCATCGGTGACGCGGACCTTCACGATCGACCGCACGGCGCCCGAGTTGAGCGTCGCATCGCCGCGCGACGGAGCGCTCATCGCGGGCTCATCGGTCACCGTCTTCGGGGACGTGTCGGACCTGAGTCCGGTCAGCGTGACCGTGAACGGCGCACCGGCGCCGGTGAGCGAGGGCACGTTCTCCCGGATCGTGGGCCTGACGGATGGTGAGAACACGATCACGGTGGTCGCCACCGACGCGGCAGGTAACACCTCGACGGTAACGCTGACGGTCTTCCACTAGAGGGAGCGCGCGCCGGTCGGCCCGCACCGGCGTCAGCCCGCGGCGGCCTCGGGCGCGTCCAACGCACGCCGTCGACGGGTTCCGGATGGCGATCCGTCCCCGGGCGTCGATGCCGCGACACGCCGGTCAGTGGCAGGCCGGCCGCTGGTGGCCGGGCCGGTCGGGGCGGCAGCACGCTTCGAGCCATTGCTGGCGGCCCCGTTGGTGGCTCCAGGCGCCGGTGTGGCCACCGGTCGGGGTCGTGGCGCGGTCGCGCTCGGCGGGGTCGGCTGGGCGGGCCTGGAGGCGGCCTGCGCGGCGGGCTTGGGCCGGCTCGTGGCGGGACGTGCGGCAGATCGTGGTCCGGGCGCCGCGGCCGCCGAGTGCCCGCGCACCGTGGAATGGCCGTTGCCGGCCCGCCGGGACGCGGCCGGCGCAGCGGCGGGCTGCTTCGCGATGATCGGCCGCGACATCGTGGTGGCGATGAGCGGACGCGCGGGACGGGCGGGTTCGAACGAGGTAGCCGGGACGTCCCGGGGCGCGGCGAGGAGCCGGACCGAGTCGGGATCCGGCGCGGGCGCCGAGAACGAGAAGAGCTCGCAGAACAGCCGGACGAGGGCGGGATCGAACTGCGTGCCGGCGTGCCGCCGCAGCTCGCGGATCGCCGCCTCGTGGCCGATCGCCCGCTTGTACGGCCGATCGCTCGTCATGGAGTCGTACGCGTCGGCGATGGCGACGATGCGCGCCCCGAGCGGGATCTCGTCGCCCCGCAGCCCGAACGGATAGCCGTGGCCCGCGAACCGCTCATGGTGGTGGAGGATGAGCGGCACGGCCTCGCGCAGGGCCGTGGCCTGCTCGAGGATGACCTGGGCGATCCGGGGGTGCTGGACGATGGCCCGCCACTCGGAGCTCGTGAGGGCGGTCGACTTCGTGAGGATCTCGGTCGGGACGGCGACCTTGCCGATGTCGCGGAGCAGCGTCGCGACCCGGATCCGGTCGATCTCGGGCTCGGGCAGCTCGAGCGCGATCGCCATGCTCGTCGCGATGGCTACGGCAACGGGCGAGGGCCGGCCGCGGTCACCGGGCAGGTCGGAGATGACCGCGGCGAGCGATGACAGGACGGTCTCCCGCGCGGCGAGGCCGATCTGCTCGGCCCGGGCGCGGCCGGCGGGCGAGATGGGCGCCCGCAGGACCCCGGCGTCGTCCTCCGGCTCGGCGAACACGTAGGTCTGGTTCCGGCCGAGCGACTTGGCGGAGTACATCGCCGCGTCCGCGTCACGGACGAGCGTGTCGGCGCGGAGCCCCTGGCCCTGCCCGCCGGCGATGCCTACCGACACGCGGACGCTCAGGCTCTTGCCGTCGATGTCGTAGCGCTGGCGCTCGATCTCCTGGCGCAGCTTGTCGGCCAGGGCGGCGCCGTCGTCCACGGCGGTCTCCGTGAAGATGAGCAGGAACTCCTCGCCGCCGTAGCGGCCGACGGAGTCCGTGCCCCGGATGTTCGTGCGCAGGGTCTGGGCGACGGCCCGGAGCACGAAATCGCCCACCCGGTGGCCGTTGCTCTCGTTGATCCGCGAGAGGTGGTCGATGTCGATGAAGGCGACGGTCAGCGGCCGCAGGTAGCGGCTCGCCCGGTCGACCTCGGCGGAGAGGGCCGACATGATCGCCTGGCGGCTGTCGATGCCGGTCAGCCGGTCAGTGGCCACGACGTCGCGGCCGGTCGCGTAGGCCTGGGCCAGCGAGCGGAGGGCGCGGGCGAGGCGGCCGTTGGGACCGGCGGCGAGGGCTTCGAGGTCGACGTCGGCGTCACCCGCGACGAGCCGTTCGGCGGCCTCCACGAGGGGGTCGAGGCGGACCCGCATGTACAGCCACACGAGGCCGGCCGAGACGGTCGCCCCGAGCACGATCGCGGCGACTGCACGCACGCCCGTCCGGGCGTCGATCGACCAGGCGTCGGGCAGCAGCGACGGGACGGCCACCAATACGGCGGACAGGAAAAGCGAGATCGCCACCAACGATCCCGCGAGGGCGCGGATCACACGTGAAATCTAGCGGTGCCCGAAGGCCCCGGAGAGGTTCCCGAAGGTACCACCCAGGGGTACCGGAAGTCCCCTCACCGACCGCGCCGGCATCATCCGCGAGGCGGCCGGCCGGGCCGTCGACGGACCCTTCGACCCCCATCCGAAGGTACGGGCCGGCTGCTATACTCCGCGGGTCCTCGGACCCCAGGCCCACGGCCCGCCGCCCAGGAGTACGACGATCGCGCGAGGAAGGGCAACGTTCGTCCAGTGAGACGAGCGCCCACCATCGACCAGCCTCTCTGCCGGCCCGCCGGCGGTGCGAGGGGGAAGTCTATCCAGGTCCCGGACCGCTCGGCCCGGGTCTTTTCATGTCCGGCCCGGAGCACGGGCACGACCCCGATCCGCGCGCCCTCGCCGGGCTCGCCTCGAGCGCGTGTCCTGATGCCGGCCACGGTGATCGTCGGGCTCCAGTGGGGCGACGAGGGCAAGGGCAAGACGACCGACTTCCTTGCCGAGCAGGTCGCGATGGCCGTGCGCTACCAGGGCGGCGACAACGCGGGCCACACGATCGTGCTCGGCGACGAGGTCTTCAAGCTCCACCTCGTCCCATCGGGTGTGCTCTACCCGCACATCACGTGCGTCATCGGCGCCGGCGTCGTGGTGAACCCCGCCACGCTCATCAGCGAGCTCGACGGGCTGACCGCGCGGCACATCGACGTGAGCAAGGTCCGGGTGAGCCGCAGCTCCCACGTGATCATGCCCTACCACCCCGCGCTGGACCGCCTGTCCGAGGCGCGACTGGGCGAGGAGGCCGTGGGCACGACCCACCGGGGGATCGGCCCGGCCTACGCGGACCGGGCGTCGCGCATCGGGCTGCGCATGGAGGACCTCCTCGACGAGGCCGTCCTGCGCCACAAGCTCGACGCGCGTGCTGCCCGAGAAGAACCTGCTCCTTGGCACGGCCGCCGAGGCGCTCCGGTTCGAGGTCGAGCCGCTCGTCGACCAGGCGCTCGCCTGGGGCCGCCGCCTCGAGCCCCATCTCGCCGACACGACCTGGCTCGTCCAGGACGCCCTGCGCCGGCGCGAGCACGTGCTCCTCGAGGGCGCCCAGGGCACGCTCCTCGACATCGACCACGGGAGCTACCCGTTCGTGACCTCGTCGAGCCCGATCGCCGGCGGCGCCTGCACGGGCGGCGGGATCGGGCCGCTCCAGGTCGACGAGGTCATCGGGGTCATGAAGGCCTACGCGACGCGGGTCGGCTCCGGCCCGTTCCCGACCGAGCTCATCGACGACGTCGGCCAGGGCATCGCGGCCCGCGGCCACGAGGTGGGGACGACGACCGGCCGCCCCCGCCGGGTAGGCTGGTTCGACGCCGTGCCGCTGCGCTATGCGGTCGCGGTGAACAGCGTGAGCGCGATCATGCTCAACAAGCTCGACATCCTGGCCGGCCTCGACGAGATCCGGCTGTGCGTGGCCTACGAGATCGACGGCCGGCACGTCGACACCTGGCCGACATCGGCCGACGTTCTGGCCCGGGCGACCCCCATCTACGAGATCTTCCCCGGCTGGAGCGAGGCGATCCACGGCGTCCGGGCGCTGGCCGACCTGCCCGAGAATGCCCGGCGCTACGTCTCCGCGCTCGAGGACCACGCCGGCGTGCCGATCGTGCTCGTCTCGGTCGGTCCCGAGCGGACCCAGACGATCGAACGTGCCTGGCGGCCGATGCGCCGCTCGCCGGCCCTCACCGGGGCCGGCCGCGCGACGGGAGCGCCGGCGTGAGCCCGGCCGTGATGCCGACCCGGATCCTCGTCGTCGGCGGTGGCGGCCGCGAGCACGCCCTGGCCTGGAAGCTGTCCGACGAACCCGGGGTCAACCTCGTGGTCGTGGCGCCGGGCAGCGACGCGATCGGTGAGCTGCCGCGGGTCCAGTGCGTCGAGGTCCCGGCCGCCGACCATGCCGCGATCGTCGAGGTCGCCCGGCGCGAACGCGGTCGAGCTCGCGGTCATCGGCCCCGAGCAGCCCCTCGCGGACGGCCTCGCCGACGCCCTGCGGGCAGCCGGCGTGCCGACGTTCGGGCCGTCCGCCGCGGCCGCCCGGATCGAGAGCTCCAAGGCGTTCTGCCACGAGGTCGCCCAGGCGGCCGGGGTGCGGATGGCCGACGCGCGCGTCTGCCGGTCGCCGGCCGAGGCCATGACGGCCGTGCGCGCCTTCGCGAGCTCGGGTCGCGGCTTCGTCATCAAGGAGGACGGGCTTGCGGCGGGCAAGGGCGTGAGCGTCCACGATCCGCGGGACGCCGCCGCGATCGGGCCGTATCTCGAACGGCTCTTCCGGGCCGGCCCCGACCGGATCGTCCTGGTCGAGGAGCGGCTGACCGGCCGCGAGGCGAGCGTCATCGCGCTCTCGGACGGCCGCGACGTCGTCGCGCTGCCGGCGGCTCGCGACCACAAGCGCCTGCGGGACGGCGACGACGGTCCCGAACACGGGCGGCATGGGCGCCTACTCGCCGCTGGCCGACCTGCCCGAATCGCTCCTCGTCGACGTCCTGCGCGAGGTCCACTGGCCGATCCTCGCCGAGATGGCCCGCCGGGGGACGCCCTTCGTCGGCGCGCTGTACGCGGGCCTGATGCTCACCGCCGACGGTCCGAAGCTTCTCGAATGCAACGCCCGCTTCGGCGACCCGGAGACGCAGGTCGTGCTGCCACGGCTGGCCGTCGCGCTCGGTCCGCTCCTGCTCGCGGCCGCCCGCGGCGCCCTCGGCCCGGTGGCCGCGGCTCATGGCGGGGTGGCGCCGGTGCTGCCGGGGGCGGCGGTCGGGATCGTGCTGGCCGGGGGCGCCTATCCGGTCTCCTCGTCCAGGGGCGACCGCATCAGCGGCCTGGCCGCGGCGCGAGGCCGAAGGAGCCCTGGTCTTCCACGCCGGCACCCGCCAGCGCCCCGACGGCACGTTCGAGACGAACGGGGGCCGGATCGTCACGGTCGTGGGCCGCGGTCCCAGCCTCGCCGATGCCCGCGACGCCGCCGAGGACGCCGCGGATGCGATCTCGTTCGACGGGGTCCACCGCCGCCACGACATCGCGTCGGGCGCGGTGCCGGTCGGGGCCGGCCGATGATCCCGCGCTACACGCTCGCCGAGATGGGCGCGATCTGGACCGAGGAGGCCCGTTTCGCGGCCATGCTCCGGGTCGAGATCGCCGTCGCCCGGGCCCAGGCCGGCCGCGGCCTCGTGCCGGCCGACGCGCTCGCCGCGATCGAGCGGCGCGCGACCATCGACGTGGACCGGATCGCCGAGATCGAACAGACGACGGACCACGACGTCATCGCCTTCGTGAGCCAGGTCGCCGAATCGGTCGGGCCGGAGGGTCGCTACCTGCATCTCGGGCTGACGAGCAGCGACGTGGTCGACACGGCCCTCGCGCTCCAGCTCCGGGCCGCCGGGGAACGGCTCCTGGCCGGCTGCGACGCGCTCATCGCCGCGCTCGTCCAACGTGCCCGGACCGAGGCCGACACGATCATGATGGGCCGCACCCACAGCGTCCACGCCGAGCCCACCACCCTCGGGGTAAAGCTCGCCGGCTGGGCGTTCGAGGTCGACCGGGACCGGCGCCGCCTGGCGACCGCCGTGGACGAGATCGGGACCGGCAAGATCTCCGGGCCGGTCGGCACGTACAGCCACCTCGACCCGGACCTGGAGGCCGAGGTGCTTGGCGCGCTGGGCCTCCACGTCGATCCCGTGAGCACCCAGATCGTGCAGCGCGATCGCCACGCGGCATTCCTCGCGGCCGTCGCGGTCACGGGCGGGTCGCTGGAGCGCTTCGCGACCGAGATCCGCAACCTCCAGCACACGGAGATCGGCGAGCTGCTGGAGCCCTTCCGGGCCGGCCAGAAGGGCAGCTCCGCGATGCCCCACAAGCGCAACCCGATCCTGTGCGAGCGCATCGCCGGCCTGGCGAGGCTCCTGCGCGGCTACGCCCAGGCCGGGTTCGAGAACCAGCCCCTGTGGCACGAGCGCGATATCAGCCACTCGTCGGCCGAGCGGGTCATCCTGCCCGACGCCACGATCCTGCTCGACTACATGCTCGTCCGGTTCACCGGCGTCGTGGACGGGCTCGTCGTCCGCGGCGAACGGATGCGCGAGAACATCGAGCGGGGCCTGGGGCTGCACGCGAGCAGCCGCGTGCTCGACGCCCTGATGGACGGCGGCGGGCTGTCGCGCGAGGACGCGTACGCGATCGTCCAGCGCGCCGCGCTCCGCGCGGCCGATGAGCGGCGGCCCCTGCGCGAGCTCCTGGCCCTCGACCCGGCCCTCACGACCCGCCTCCCGACCGCGGCCCTCGACGCCTGCTTCGACGACGCGGCCGCGCTCCGTCACGTGCCGGCCATCATCGCCCGACTCGATAGCCTGGAGGCACGCAGCCGTGTCGCTGGCTAGTCGCTACGTTCGCGCTCCGGCAAGGTCCGCGACCTGTACCGGCTCGGTGACGGGCAGCTGCTCCTCGTGGCATCGGACCGCCTCTCCGCGTTCGACGTGGTCCTGCCCACGGAGATCCCCGACAAGGGCCGGGTCCTCACCGGCCTGTCCCGCTTCTGGTTCGCCGAGACGGGCCGGATCGTGCCCAACCACCTCATCGCCACGGACCCGCTGGCCCTGCCGGGCGAGCTCCGCCACGCGGTGGTCGAGCCGTCCGATCGGCGCGCGACGACGACCGCACGGCCGCCGAGGAGCTGCGCGGCCGGATGATGCTCTGCCGGGAGCTCGAGATCCTGCCGGTCGAGGTCGTGGTACGCGGCTACCTCTCGGGGAGTGCCTGGATCGCCTACCAGAAGGACGGCGAGGTCTGCGGCGTCCGCCTCCCGGCCGGGCTGCGCGAGAGCGACCGCCTGCCCGAGCCGATCCTGACCCCCTCGACGAAGGCCGAGATCGGGGCTCACGACGAGAACATCACGTTCGAGGCGATGGTCGCCCTGCTGGGCGGCGATCGCGCCGGCCACACGCTCGCGCGGCCGCATCCGCGACATCGCGCTCCGGCTGTACGGCTACGGCGCCGCGGTCTCCGAGCGGGCGGGCATCCTCCTGGCCGACACGAAGTTCGAGTTCGGCCTGGAGCCCGGGTCGGGCGACCTCGTCCTGGCCGACGAGGTGCTCACCCCGGACTCGTCGCGTTTCTGGGACGCGAAGACGTGGGAGCCGGGCCGGGCCCAGGCCTCGTTCGACAAGCAGTTCGTGCGCGACTGGCTCATCGCCCAGGCGTGGGACAAGACGGCGCCCGGGCCGGACCTCCCGGCCGAGGTCGTGACCGGGACGCGCGACCGCTATATCGCCGCGTTCGAGCGCATCACCGGGGCGAGCTTCACCCGGTACCTGAAGGAGGACGTCCTCGCCCGATGAGTGAGCTGAGCCGGTTCGCGTTCGCGGTCAACGTGCTGCCCAAGGACGGGATCCTCGACCCCCAGGGCCGGGCGGTGGAGGGCAGCCTCGGCCACCTCGGCGTGAGCGGCGTGTCCGCCGTCCGTGTCGGCCGGCGGGTCGAGCTGACCGTGGAGGCCGCGGACGAGGCTGCCGCCCGGGCGATCGTGGACCGCCTGGCCCGCGAGCTCCTGTCGAACCCGCTCATCGAATCGTTCACGGTCGAGCTCATCGGTGGGCTCGCGCCGGCAGCGTGGGAGTGCCCGGCCGATGACCGTCCGCGTCGGCGTGGTCGTCTTCCCGGGCAGCAACTGCGACACGGACACGCTGCGCGGCCTCGAGCTGGCCGGCGCCGAGCCGGTCGCGCTGTGGCACGAGGTCGCCGACCTCGGGGGAGTCGCGGCGGTCGTCCTGCCCGGCGGCTTCGCGTACGGCGACTACCTCCGCGCCGGCGTCATCGCCCGGTTCAGCCCGGTGATGCGCAGCGTCGCGGCGTTCGCGGCCGACGGCGGGCTCGTCCTGGGGATCTGCAACGGGTTCCAGGTGCTCGCCGAAGCGGGTCTGGTGCCCGGGGCGCTCCTGCGCAACCGGAACCTGCGGTTCCTCGGCCGGGACGTCCACGTCGTCGCGGAACGGCTCGACACGCCGTTCACGCGCTCCCTTGCCGGGCGCCGGCCCCTGCGCCTGCCGATCGCCCACGGCGAGGGCTGCTGGTACGCCGACGACGCCACGATCGACGCCCTCGAAGCCGAGGGCCAGGTCCTGTTCCGGTACGTCCACCCCGACGGCCAGCCGGCAGGGACCGATCCGGAGGCGAACCCGAACGGCTCGCTCCGGGCGATCGCGGGCGTGCTCGCGGCCGGTGGCAACGTGGCCGGCCTGATGCCCCATCCGGAGCGGGCCGCGGAGGGCATCCTGGGCTCGGACGACGGCCTGGCGATCCTGCAGTCACTCGTCGAGTCCGCCGCCGAGCGGCCGCGGCCGGACCGGTGCCCGAAGTCGTGGGCGCGCGGTGACGGTCGAGCCGATGGCCCCGAGCGTGCCCGCCGCGGCGGTGGAAGCGGAGACTCCGCCCGCCACCGGGCTCCATCGTGCCCTCGGGCATCACCGACGAGGAGCTGGTCGCGATCGAGGGCAAGCTCGGCCGGGCGCCGAACGACCTCGAGCTCGCGATGTTCAGCGTCATGTGGAGCGAGCACTGCAGCGTACAAGAGCTCGCGGCCGCTCCTGCGGACCCTGCCGACGAGCGGCGAAGGAGTCGTGGCCGGCCCGGGCGAGAACGCCGGCGTCATCGACATCGGCGACGGGCTCGGCGTGGCGTTCAAGATCGAGTCGCACAACCACCCGTCGGCCGTCGAGCCGTACCAGGGCGCGGCCACGGGCGTCGGCGGCATCCTGCGCGACATCTTCACGATGGGCGCCCGCCCGATCGCGGTGCTGGACGCGCTGCGCTTCGGCGACCCGGCCGACCCGCGGACGCGCCACCTGGTCGACGGGGTCGTACGGGGCGTCGGCGGCTACGGCAACTGCGTCGGCGTGCCGACCGTCGGTGGCGAGCTCGTCTTCGACCCCTCGTACGCCGGTAACCCGCTGGTCAACGTCATGGCCATCGGCCTGCTTGCCGCTCGAGCGGCTGACCCTCGCGAGCGCGCCCGGCCCGGGCAACCTCGTCGTCCTCTTCGGCTCGACGACCGGCCGCGACGGCATCGGCGGAGCGTCCGTGCTGGCGTCGGCCACGTTCACCCACGACGATCCCTCGAAGCGCCCTTCGGTCCAGGTGGGCGATCCGTTCGCCGAGAAGCTGCTCATCGAGGCGAGCCTCGAGCTCATCGAGGGCGGCCTCGTGGCCGGTCTCCAGGACCTGGGCGCCGGCGGGATCACCTGCGCCACGTCCGAGCTGGCCGACCGGGGCGGGACGGGGATGCTCGTGGACCTCGACGCGATCCCGCGCCGCGAGCCGGGCATGGCCCCGTTCGAGGTGATGATCAGCGAGTCCCAGGAGCGGATGTGCGCGGTCGTCCTGCCCGAGCGGCTGGCCGAGGTGCGGGCCGTCTGCGCCCGCTGGGGCCTGCCCGCCGAGGTCATCGGCCGGGTCACCGCGGACGGCGACATCGCGATCGTGACCGGCGGCCTCACCGCCGCGGGTCAGCCCGGCCCGGCCGCCCGCGAGATCGCAAGGATCCCGGCCCGCGCCCTCACGTCCGATGCGATCGTCCACGACCGGCTCGCCGCGCCACCGCCTCGCCGCCGCGAGGCCCCGGCGCCCGGCCCCGCGGACCTCGGGGCCACGCGGGAGGGCCTGCCCGAGCGCGGGATGGACCCCGGCGCCGTTCTCCTGGCGCTCATCGGCGGCCCCGAACCAGGCCTCCCGCCGCTGGGTCACCGACCAGTACGACGCCACGGTCCAGACGAACACGGTCGCGACGTCCGGGCACGGCGCGGCCGTCCTGCGGGTCAAGGGCACGACCAAGGCCCTGGTGGCCTCGACCGACGCCAACCAGTCGGTCGGCGCGATCGACCCGTGGCTCGGGGCGGCGCTGAGCGTCGCGGAGGCGACCCGCAACGTCGCGATCACCGGCGCGCGGCCGCTCGGCGTCACGAACTGCCTCAACTACGGCGATCCCACCCGGCCCGAGGCGTTCTGGCAGCTCGGCGAGGCCGTCCGCGGCCTGGGCGACGCGTGTCGCGCCCTGGGCCTGCCGGTCACCGGCGGCAACGTCTCGCTGTACAACGAATCGCCGGCCGGCGCGATCGCTCCCACCCCGGAGATCGGCGTCGTCGGCCTGCTCCAGGACGTGGCGCTGCTCGTCGGTCCGGCGTTCGCCGCCGAGGGCGACGCGGTCGTGCTCGTCGGGGAGGCGACCCCGGGCATGGCGGGCTCGGCCTACGCGGACCTGGCCGGCGTCGCGCCGGAGGACGGGCCGCCGGCCCTCGACCTCGATCGCGAGCGAGCCATCCAGCGCTTCATCGGCGAGGCGATCGCCCGCCGGCCTCGTGGCCTCCGCCCAGGACGTGTCGGGCGGCGGCCTCGGCGTCGCCCTCGCGGAGGCCGCGATCTGGAGCGGCTTCGGGGCCCGGCTGCGGCTGCCGATCAACGGCTCGCCGGCCGTCGAGCTGTTCGGGGAGAGCCCGTCACGGCTCGTGCTCAGCTGCCGACCCCGCCACGCGGCCGCGCTGCTGCTCCTGGCCCGCCAGTTCGGCCTGCCGGTCGAGGAGATCGGGGTCGTGGGCGGCGAGCGCCTCGTCATCGAGCTGACCGGCCACGGCGCGACCGGCGCATCGGAGGGTCGTGGGTCCAACGTCGCCGACGCGCTCGACGTCGCGGTCCACGACCTGCGCCACGCCTGGGACCACGGCCTGGAGCGGGCGCTGGGGATCGTCCCGGACGCGGCCGCGCCGGCCCACGGACCGGAGGGCGCCTGACATGTGCGGTGTCTTCGGGGCCGTCCTGCCGCCGGGCTACGACGCCACGGGCACGGAGGCGGCCGCGGTCGCCGCGCTCGGCCTGTTCGCCCTCCAGCACCGGGGCCAGGAATCGGCCGGCCTCGCGGTCAGCGACGGCGAGCAGCTGATGCTCTACAAGGACCTCGGGCTCATCTCGAGCGTCCTCGACGAGCGCCGGCTGCCGAGCCTGCGCGGGCGGCCTCGCGATCGCCCATTGCCGCTACTCCACGACCGGTTCGACGATCTGGGAGAACGCCCAGCCGACGTTCCGCCTCGGTCCCCGCCGGGCGCTGGCGATCGGCCACAACGGCAATCTCGTCAACACCCGGGAGCTGCTGACCCGGCTCCGGGGTGGGCGCGCCCGGCTACCCGCGTCGACCGACACGGAGCTCCTGACCGCGCTCCTGGCCGACGAGCCTGCCGCCGACACGGTCGATGCCCTCGTCCGGGTCCTGCCGACCGTCCGTGGCGCGTACACGCTCGTCGTCCTCGACGAGAAGCGGGTCATCGGCATCCGCGACCCGTACGGCTTCCGGCCGCTCGTCCTGGGCCGCCTGCCCGCTCCGGACGACACGGCACGCTCGCCCGAGCTGTGGCCGGCCGACCGGGCGACCGCGGACGGCTGGTGCCTGAGCTCGGAGACGGCCGGCCTCGACATCGTGGGCGCCGAGTACGTGCGCGACGTGGAGCCGGGCGAGATGGTCGTCCTCGAGGAGGGGAAGGAGCCGCGCTCGATCCGGTTCGCCCCGGCGACCCCGGCCCTGTGCGTGTTCGAGCTCATCTACTTCGCCCGCCCGGACTCGTACATGCAGGGCCGCAACCTGTACGAGGTCCGGCGCCGGATGGGCATGGAGCTCGCCCGCGAGCACCCGGCAGTGACGGACCTCGTCATGCCCGTGCCGGACACCGGCGCGCCCGCCGCGGCCGGCTACGCCGAGGCGTCCGGGATCCCGTACCGCGAGGGCCTCGTCCGCAACCGCTACATGGGCCGCACGTTCATCCAGCCCTCCCAGGTGATGCGCCAGCGGGGCGTCACGATCAAGCTCAACCCGCTGCGCGAGGTCGTCCGCGGCCGGCGCCTCACCGTCGTCGACGATTCGATCGTGCGGGGCACGACGACCAAGCAGATCGTCTCGCTCCTGCGACGCGCCGGCGCCGAGGAGGTCCACGTCCGGATCAGCGCCCCGCCGATCTACCACCCCTGCTTCTACGGCATCGACACGCAGGTCGAGACCGAGCTCATCGCGGCCCGCTCGTCGATCGAGGAGATCCGCGAGTTCATCGGCGCCGATTCGCTGGGCTACCTCTCGATCCGCGGCGTGCTCGCGGCGCTCGAGCTGCCCTACGAGGGGTTCTGCTTCGCATGCTTCGACGGCACGTACCCGGAGCCGGTCCCGTACGACGTCGAGGCGCGCAAGTTCATCCTCGAGGAGGCGCCCGTCGGGGCGCCCGGATGAGGGTGACCGTGCTCGAAGGGCAAGGGCGCCGCGGAGCGATCCGCCTACCGGCGCTCGGGCGTGGATGTCGAGGCCGGCGACCGGGCCGTGGAGCTGATGCGGGCGGCGGTCGCCTCGACCCATCGGCCGGAGGTCGTCGGCGGGCTCGGCGGCTTCGGCGGGGTCATCGCGATCCCGGACGGCTATCGCGAGCCGCTCCTCGTCTCGTCGACCGACGGCGTGGGGACGAAGACCGCGATCGCCCGGGCGATGGGCCGCTACGACGGGCTCGGCATCGACCTCGTGGCGATGTGCGCCGACGACGTCGTCTGCAGCGGCGCCGAGCCGCTGACCTTCCTCGACTACCTCGCGGTCGGCCGGATCGACCCCGAGCGGGTCGCCACGATCGTCGGCGGGGTCGCCGCCGGGTGCCGGCTCGCCGGTTGTGCCCTGGTCGGCGGGGAGACGGCGGAGCACCCGGGGACGATGGCCCCGGACGAGGTCGACCTGGCCGGCGCCTGCACGGGG
The DNA here is from genome assembly GCA_963849405.1 of uncultured Chloroflexia bacterium. Classification (GTDB taxonomy): domain Bacteria; phylum Chloroflexota; class Limnocylindria; order Limnocylindrales; family CSP1-4; genus C-114. Next base: position 120,033 of record CAWKHG010000002.1, on the reverse strand, counting down.
ATCGTCGAGCGCTCCCGGCTCATCGACGGCTCCGCGGTCCGGGCGGGCGACGCGATCGTCGGCCTCGCCGCGAGCGGGCTCCATGCCAACGGCTTCTCGCTCGTCCGGTCGGTCATCGCCGAGGCGGGCTGGGAGCTCGACGCTGCGTATGCGTCGCTCGCTGGGGCGCGTCCTCGGCGCAGACGTCGAGCCGGAGGAGGAGATGGCGGGCGCCACGCTTGGTGACGTCCTCCTCACGCCGACCCGGATCTACGCCCGGGCGGTCCTGCGCCTGCGCGCGGACGCTCGAGGGCGCCGGCCACGACCTGCGCGGCGCTCGCCCACATCACGGGCGGCGGCCTGCCCGGCAACGTGCCGCGGGCGCTGCCGGCCGGCCTGGGCGCGCGCCTGGACCCGGGTCGATGGCCGCTGCCGGCGGTCATGCGGCTGATCGCCCACGCCGCCGGGATCGACGACGTCGAGCTGCGAGCGACCTTCAACGGCGGCCTGGGGATGATCGCGATCGTCGCGGACGAGGCGGTCGAGCCGGCCATCGCCAGCCTCGCCGCCTCGGGCATCCCCGCCTGGCGGGTCGGCGAGGTCGCCCCGGTCGAGGCGCTCGGCGGACGGTACGCGGAGGGGGCGCTCGCCGGCGGAGCCGCGCACCGGTGACGGACAGAGGCGCGCGCCGGTGACCGAAGGGCCAGAGCCCGGGTCCGAGGGCCGGATCGCGGTCGCCGTGAGCGGCGCGGGCAGCAACCTCCGGGCGCTCGTCGCGGCCGAGCGGCGTGGCGAGCTCGGCGGGCGCATCGTCCTCGTCCTGGCCGACCGGCCCTGCCCGGCGCTCGACTGGGCCGTCGAGCAGGGCTTCGATACGGCCCTCGTCCCCGATGGCGCCGACGACGCCGTGGCCGACGCGCTGCGCGGGGCGGCGCCCGACGTCATCGCGTTGGCCGGGTACATGCGGCTCATCGGGCCGCTGACGCTCGAGGCCTTCCCGGGCCGGATCGTCAACACCCATCCCTCGCTCCTGCCGGCGTTCCCCGGCGCCCACGCCGTCCGCGACGCGCTCGCCCACGGGGCCGCGGTCACCGGCGCGACCATCCATCTCGTCGACGCGACGCTCGACGGCGGCCCGATCGTCGCCCAGGAGGCCGTCCCGATCGTGGCCGGCGACGACGAGGCGAGCGTCCAGGAGCGCATCCGGGCGGTGGAGCACCGGCTGCTGCCACGGGTCGTCGGCCCTGCTGCTGGCCGGGGCGGTCGCCGTCGACGGGCGGCGCGTGACGATCGACGTCGCCCGGGCCGAAGAGCGCATCCCCGTCCCGCGGCGCGCCCTCCTGTCGGTCAGCGACAAGAAGGGCCTCGTCGAGCTCGCCACGGGTCTCCTGGCTCACCGGTTCGAGCTCGTCTCCACTGGCGGCACGGCGCGCGCCCTGCGCGAGGCCGGCCTGCCGGTCACGGACGTTGCCGCCGTCACCGGCTTCCCGGAGATGCTCGACGGACGAGTCAAGACGCTCCATCCCGCGGGTCCACGGCGGGATCCTGGCCGACCGCCGCCTCGTCGACCACCGGCGCCAGCTCGTGGCCGCCGCGATCGCCCCGTTCGAGCTCGTCGTCGTCAACCTCTACCCGTTCGCGGCCGCCGCGGCACGACCCGGGATCGAGCTCGACGCGCTCGTCGAGGAGATCGACATCGGCGGGCCGTCGATGGTCCGGGCCGCGGCCAAGAACCACGCCAGCGTCGCGATCGTCACCGCGCCTGAGCGCTACCCGGCGATCCTCGCCGCGCTGGCGGAGGAGGGGAGCGTGCCCGCCGGGATGCGGGCCGCCCTCGCGATCGAGGCGTACCGCCACACGGCCGCGTACGACGCACGGATCGTGGAGGAGCTGCCGCCGCGGATGGCGGCCGCCGGCGTCGACCTGCCGCCCGACCCGGGCCTGCCCGGCTCGCCCGATCCGTACCCACCGACGCTCACGATCGCCCTCGAGAAGGTCGAGACCCTGCGCTACGGCGAGAACCCGCACCAGCCGGCGGCCCGCTACCGGCGCCCCGGGGAGCGGCCCGAGGCCGGGCCGTTCGCGACCGGCGGGACGATCCTCCAGGGCAAGGCGCTGAGCTACAACAACGTCCTCGACGCCTCGGCCGCGGCCGCGCTCGCCGGAGCCCTCCGCGGTCCCGCCTGCGTCATCGTCAAGCACACGAACCCGTGCGGGGCGGCCGAGCGCGAAACGCTCCTCGAGGCCTGGGAGGCGGCCCTGGCCGGCGACCCGGTGTCGGCGTTCGGCGGCGTCGTCGCGCTCACCCGGCCGGTCGACGCGGCCGTGGCCGGCGCGCTGACGTCGATCTTCCTCGAGGTCGTCGTCGCGCCCGGCGTACGACGAGGCGGCCCTGGCGATCCTCGCGGCCAAGGCCAACCTCCGCGTGCTCGTCCACCCGCCCCTCGCGGCCGATGCGGCCCACGGCCACCGCCTCGCCGACGGGCGCGTTCCGGACCGCCGGCGGATCCGTGCTCGTCACGGCGCCCGACATCCTGCCCGACGATCCCGCGACCTGGCGCGTCGTCAGCGCCCGGCCACCCACCGATCGGGAGCGGCGCGACCTCGACCTCGCCTGGCGCCTGTGCCGGGGGGCCACGAGCAACGCGATCGTCCTCGTGCGCGACGGGCGGCTGATCGGGCTCGGCAGCGGCCAGACGAGCCGGGTGGACGCCGCGCGCCAGGCGGTCGAGAAGGCCCGGGCGATCTCCGGCCCGGACGCCACGACCGGCGCGGTGTGCGCGTCGGACGCCTTCTTCCCGTTCCCCGACGCGGTCGAGGCGTGCCTGGCCGGCGGGGTGACCGCGTTCGTCCAGCCCGGCGGATCCGTGCGCGACGCCGACGTGATAGCAACAGTGGACGGGGCGAGCGCGTCGATGCTCGTAACGGAGGTCCGCCACTTCCGCCACTGAGCCGCAACACGATTCGTGACCGTTGGCAGGTGTCGGAAGTCAGGTTCGAAGGTAGACTTGACGTTCGATAAGAGACATCCGCTCGCGCGCAGCGAGCCTGCAACCGACGAGGTGCACCATGGTCGAGCAATTGGATCCGCAGGTCGCCCAGACCGCCGCGGACGCATCATCCACGACCCCCGAAGGACCCGAGTCCGTCGACGCCGGTTGGACGCCCCCGCCGCCCGCCAGCGCGAACGAGGCCCGCTTCCGCGACTGGATCGCCCAGCTCCAGACGATGATCGACGGTGTCGCGACCGCCGCGGCACCCCACGTCCGGGAGATCGCGGCGAAGGCCGCCGAGCTCGCCGCCAAGGCCGGCGATGCGGCCGGTCCGGTCGCCCACAAGGCCGCCGGCGTTACGAGCGACATGGGCCAGAAGGTCGCCGCGAAGAGCCGCGACTTCGCCGCCGACATGCGCCGGGTGATCGAGACCGACGCCGGGACGAACGGCAACGGCCACGAGTCGACCACCGAGGCGATCGCCGCCCCGGCGACCGAGACGGCCCCCGAGACGACCGGCCAGACCCCCTTCACCGAGGGCTGACCGCCGCTCCTCCTCGCTCCTGACCGGCCCGGTTCCCGATCGGGGCCCGGGCCGCATCGGCGGTCGTCCTGCTACGATCGCGGCCCATGTCCGACCGCCGACGCTACTACCTCACGACCGCGATCGCCTACGCCAACAACCGGCCCGGCCTGCACACCCTGTACGAGGTCGTCGCGGCCGACGTCCTGGCCCGCTGGCACCGGATGAGCGGTGACGACACCCGCTTCCTGACCGGCACCGACGAGTACTCGGTCAACATCGCGATGACCGCCGAGGAGCAGGGCAAGGCCCCGAAGGCGTTCGTCGACGAGATGGTCGCGCTGTTCCGGGCCGCCGAGGATGCGCTCGCGATCTCGCCCGACCGGTTCATCCGGACGACCGACCCCGATCACCAGAAGGCCGTCCACGAGTTCATCCGCCGCGCGCACGCCAAGGGCGACCTCTACCCCGGCACGTACGAGGGCTGGTACTGCCCGAACGAGGGGTTCATCCCCAAGAGCCAGCTCGTCGAGGACGCCTCCGGCACGCACTGCGCCAACCATCCCACGGTCACGCTCCAATGGTTGACCGAGAAGAACTGGTTCTTCCGGCTCTCGAAGTACCAGGAGGCGCTCGAGCGCCACTACGCCGAGCACCCCGACTGGGTCCAGCCGGAGTTCCGCAAGAACGAGATGCTCGGGTTCATGGCCGGTGGTCTCGAGGACTTCTCGGCCAGCCGCCAGAACGCGACGTGGGGCATCCCGTTCCCGATCGCCGAGAACGGCGAGTCGGCCCAGCGCGAGGACGGCTCGTGGGATCCCGAGGCCGGGACGGTCTACGTCTGGTTCGACGCCCTGATCAACTACATCACGGGCGCCGGCTTCCCCGACGACCCGGACTACACGCAAGTGGTGGCCGGCCGACCTGCACGTCATCGGCAAGGACATCAACCGCCTCCACACGATCATGTGGCCGGCGATGCTCATGAGCGCGGACCTGCCGCTCCCGAAGCGCGTCTGGGTCCACGGCTGGCTCCTCGCCCAGGGCGAGCGGATGAGCAAGAGCCGGGGCAACTTCCTCGATCCGCTCGACGTGGTCGCGGCCCTCGGCACGGATGGGACCCGGTTCGTCCTGCTCCGCGAGGTCGCCTTCGACCGTGACTCGGACGTGTCAGTGGGACTCGTTCGTCCGGCGCTACAACGCCGACCTCGCCAACGACTTCGGGAACCTGGTCAACCGGACCGTGTCGATGGCCGGTCGCTACCTGGACAGCGAACGGCCGGCCCCCACGAGCGACGGGTCGCTCCACGCCTCGTGGGCCATCGCCCGCGCCGGGTACGACGCCAACCTCGAGGCGTGCCTCCTGCACGAGGCGCTGGCGAGCCTGTGGACGTTCGTCGGCGATGCCAACCGGTTCGTCGACGCGGAACGGCCGTGGGACCTCAACAAGGCGGCCGCGATCGGCGACGCCGACTCGGCCGCCCGGCTGCGGGGCGTGCTCGGGGACCTGATCGAGGCCTGCCGGCTCATCGCGCTCGCGGCGGCGCCCTTCATGCCGAATACGGCACCGCGCGTCCTCGCCCAGCTCGGGTACGTGTATCCCTACGGTCCCGATGGCAACGGCGGCCCGCTCCTGGCCGACGAGCTGCGCTGGGGCGCCCTGGGCGACCGGCCGGGCCGGCTCACCGCCCCGGAGCCGCTCTTCCCCCGGCTGGACGTCACGGCCGAGGCCGGCTGAGCCGGCCGCCGCTCGCCGGCGGACCCATGCGCCTCGTCGACAGCCACTGCCACATCCAGGCCGACCGGTTCGATGCCGATGCCGACCTCGTGCTGGGTGCTGCGCGCCTGGCCGGCGTCGAGCGCATCCTCGTGCCCGGCTGGGACCGTCCGTCGAGTCGAACGGGCCCTGGCGTTCGCGGAGCGCCTGCCCTGGCTCGATGCGGCCGTGGGCGTCCATCCGCACGAGGCGGCCCAGGTGGACGAGGCGGCCTGGGGCTGGTTCGTGACGGCGGCGCGGGATCCGCGGGTCGTGGCGGTGGGGGAGACCGGCCTCGACTTCGACCGCGCGTTCAGCCCGATCCCGGACCAGCTGGTCAACCTCCGGCGCAACCTCGAGCTCGCGATCGAGACGGGCAAGCCGGCGATCCTCCACTGCCGGTCGGCGGCCGGCCAGCGCGATGCCCAGGACGCGCTCGTGCGCGAGCTGCTCGCCGCCGGCTTCGGCGGGGCCGTCGGTCGCGGCCGCGTTCGGGGGCCGGCCACCGGCCATCGTCCACAGCTTCTCGGGGCCGGTCGACTACGCGGAGACGATGCTCGGGCTGGGCTGCGCGATCTCGTTCGGTGGCCTCGTGTTCCGGCCCGGCGAGGAGGCGAGCGCGACCGTCGCGGCCCTCGTGCCGGCGGACCGCCTGCTCGTCGAGACCGATTCGCCGTTCCTGAGCCCGCCCGGCGCCCCGCGCCGGCGCAACGAGCCGGAACACGTGCGCGATCACGGCGGCCTGGCTCGCAGAACGCCGGGGGATCGATCCGGAGGCGCTCGGGGCGCAGCTGGTGGCGACCTACGACGCCGCCCTGCAACGGGACGGGGACCGGCCGCGTCCCTGACGCCAGTAGCCCAACTCCCAGTGATCCAGTCCCGAATGAGAGGTACATCGATGCCATCGCCCACGTCGCCGATCCGATCGGCCAGCCGGGCGTCCCTTGCCACTCTTGCCGTGCTGCTCGCGCTGGGAGCGTGCAGCGCCGGCGCGACCGCCGCGCCGACGGTCGGTCCGTCGGTCCCGGCCACGAGCCCGAGCCCGACGCTTGTACCCACCCCCGCGGGATCTGCCTCATCCGCGCCGACTGGCGCGCCGAGCGTCGCCCCGACGGCGTCCTCGGGTCCCTCCGCCTGCGTGACGGGCATCGCGGCCGGCATCGCTCCGAGCGATCGGCTCACAGGCGTCGCCGTCACCTCCGGGATCGGCGTCGACAAGATCGTGTTCACGTTCGGACCCTCGACGGGCATCCCGTCCGGGACCGACCCGACGGGGGAGGTCAAGCCGACCGCGCCGCCGTTCATGCACGGTGGCTCCGGCGAGCCGGTCCACGTGGATGGCCAGCGCTTCGTCGCCGTCACGTTCCGCGGCCAAGCCGTCGCGGACGAGCAGGGCAACCCGAGCTACACCGGCCCGTCGGACATCAAGCCGAACGCGCCGGCCGTCCGCGAGCTCCTGCTCGTCGACAACTTCGAGGGTGTCGTGACCTGGCTCGTCGGCGTCGACGGCCCCGGCTGCGTCGCCGTCACGCGCCTGACAGCGCCGGACCGGATCGTCGTCTCCGTCGCCCAGCCCTGACGCCCCCTCGCGACCCTCATGCCCGGCGGGCGGCTTCACGGCCGCTTCGCCGGGCATCGTCTGTCTGCGCCCCCGGAGTTGACACCGCAGACGGCCGTGGCCTACCATGCTGGCACTCTCGCAAGGAGAGTGCTAATCGGACGATCGACGCCCGAACCGCCGACCATCCGCCGCGTGCGGCAGAGGGGTCGCAACGGATCGCCGGGCAGGATCGCCGGACGCGCTCACACACATCGACCGGACGTCCTCCGATCATCACCGACCGGATGCCACGTCCTCGCGTCCATGGCGCCCGCGACAGGCGCCGAAGGAGGATCGCACCTTGGCAACCGCCACGAAGAACGCGCCATCGACCGCGACGAAGCTTCGCCCCCTGGGCGACCGCATCGTGATCCAGCCGACCGAGCGTGAGGAGATGACCAAGAGCGGCATCGTCCTGCCGGACACCGCGAAGGAGAAGCCCCAGGAGGGCACCGTCCTCGCCGTGGGTCCGGGCCGCATCCTCGACGACGGGAAGCGCGAAGCGATCGACGTCAAGAAGGGCGACAAGGTCCTGTACGCCAAGTACGCCGGGACCGAGTTCAAGGTCGAGGGTGAGGACCTCCTCATCGTCAGCCAGAAGGACATCCTCGCCGTCGTCGAGGGCTGACCGAAGGTCGGACCCGCAGACACGACTCGCGCCAGCTCACTCAACACGGAGGGATAACCCACCCCATGGCAAAGCAACTCATCTTTGACGAGTCCGCTCGTCGTTCGCTCAAGGCGGGCATCGACCGCCTCGCCGACGCCGTCAAGGTCACGATCGGCCCCAAGGGCCGCAACGTCGTCCTCGACAAGAAGTTCGGCTCGCCGACGATCACCAACGACGGCGTCACGATCGCTCGTGACATCGAGCTCGACGACCCGTTCCAGAACATGGGCGCCCAGCTGCTCAAGGAAGTCGCGACCAAGACCGACGACGTCGCCGGCGACGGCACGACCACCGCGGTCGTCCTCGGCCAGGCGATGGTCACCGAGGGTCTCCGCGTCGTGACCGCCGGGGCCAACCCGATGGTCGTCAAGCGCGGCATCGAGAAGGCCGTCGAGGTCATCGTGGCCGAGATCGCCAAGCAGGCCCGCCCGGTCGACAACCGCGAGCAGATCGCGGCCGTCGCCGCCATCAGCGCCGCGGATCCGGAAGTCGGCGAGATCATCGCCGAAGTGATGGACAAGGTCGGCAAGGATGGCGTCATCACCGTCGAGGAAGGCCAGAGCCTGGGCCTCGAGAAGGAATACACCGAGGGCATGCAGTTCGACCGGGGCTACATCTCGGCGTACTTCGTGACCAACCCGGACCGCATGGAAGCGGTCCTCGAGAACCCCAAGATCCTGATCACGGACAAGAAGATCTCGAGCGTCCAGGACATGCTCCCGGCCCTCGAGAAGGTCGTCCAGCAGGGCAAGCCGGTCGTGATCATCGCCGAGGACATCGACGGTGAGGCGCTCGCCACGCTCGTGGTCAACAAGCTCCGCGGCACCGTCCAGGTCCTGGCCGTCAAGGCCCCGGGCTTCGGCGACCGGCGCAAGGAGATGCTCCGCGACATCGCGATCCTCACCGGTGGCACCGTCATCAGCGAGGAGATCGGCCGCAAGCTCGACTCCGTCACCCTCGAGGACTTCGGTGAGGCCCGTCGGGTCGTCGCCACCAAGGACGACACGACCCTCGTCGACGGCGCCGGGTCCCCGGACCAGATCAAGGCCCGGATGACCCAGATCAAGGCCCAGATCGAGGAGACGACCTCGGACTACGACAAGGAGAAGCTCCAGGAGCGCCTTGCCAAGCTGTCCGGTGGCGTCGCCGTGATCAAGGTCGGCGCGGCCACCGAGGTCGAGCTCAAGGAGAAGAAGCACCGCATCGAGGATGCCCTCTCGACGACCCGCGCGGCCGTTGAGGAAGGCCTCGTCGCCGGCGGCGGCACGACCCTCCTGCAGGCGATCCCGGCGCTCGACAAGCTCAAGCTGGAAGGCGACGAGCAGGTCGGTGTCGACATCGTCCGCAAGGCGCTCGAAGCGCCGGCCCGCCAGATCGCCGACAACGCCGGCGCTCGCGGCGAGGTCGTCGTGGACGCCGTCAAGGCGGCCAAGATCGGCCACGGCTTCGACGCTCTCAGGGGCGAGTACACGGACATGTTCAAGGCCGGCATCGTCGATGCCGCCAAGGTCACCCGTTCGGCCCTCCAGAACGCGGCCTCCATCGCGGCGATGGTCCTGACGACGGAAACGCTCATCACGGACCTTCCTGCGAAGGAAGCGGCCGGCGCGGCCGGCGGCCACGATCACGGTGGCGGCGGCGGGATGGACTTCTAGTCCGTCGTTCCTCGCAAAACAGAAGGCCCCGGGCATCGCCCGGGGCCTTTTGAATTCGAGGCGGGGCTTCCGCCGTCAGCTCGCCGCGCCCGCCAGCGCCGCGGGCAGGAACACGAAGATCAGCAGGAGCGCGATCGCGAGGAAGACCAGGCTGCGGAACGCCGCCGAAGCGATCGCCCTGACGTCCCGCCGAGAAGTTGCCTGCATCCTTGTCGCTCCCTCGATTTCCTCGCCGGCACACGGTAGGCGTTGGGCGCGAATCGGAACAATGGGCCGTTCGGCCTATCCGCATCGCGCCCGCATATCAATCCGGCGGAGTCCCCGGCGTTTGACGGACGGGGCGGGGCACGTCACCCTCGGGCGGGCGCCGACCCGACCCACGGGCGCCCCAAGGAGGGTCCGAATGATCCGTCGCCTGGCCGCATGCGTGGCGCTCATCGCGCTCGTCGCGGGCGCCTGCGGCAGCTCCCTGCCCACGCTCACCGATCCGAAGGAGATCGTCGCCCAGTCGGTGGCCACGCTCCAGACGATGAAGTCGTTCCACCTCCACGCGACGGCCAGCGGGTCGATCAAGATCGACTTGCTCGGGACGGGGAACGCGCTCCCGGTCGACCTCCAGGGGACGACCGCCGACGCCGACGTCGACTTCGCGAACGGCAAGGCCAAGGCCTCGCTGAGCGCCCAGTCGCTGTTCATCAACGCCGAGGTGATCTACACCGGAACAGACGCGTACTACAAGGTCAGCCTGCTCGGCCCCAAGTACAAGAAGTTCGCCCTCGCCGACCTCCTCAACCTGATCCCGGGCGGCAGCACGTCACTGCCGAGCCCGCTTCCGAGCGTCGTCGTGCCGTCGGTCAACCCGTCGGCAGTCGCCCAGTCGATCCGCGACTCCCTTGGCAAGCTGACCACGCCGCCGACCAAGGATCCCGACGAGAAGATCGGCGACCAGGACTGCTACAAGGTCACGATCAAGATCACCCAGGCCGATGTGGCGACGAGTGGCCTCAATCCGGCCCTGCCGTCGCCCGCCACCGCCCCGTTCAGTGCGACGATCGGGGTCTGGGTCCGCAAGAACGACCTGCGGCCGGCCCAGGTCACGGTGGCCGTCGATGCCGGCGCGAGCGGCACCGTCACGATCACGACCGCGCTCTCGAACATCGACGTACCCGTCGTCATCGACCCGCCGCCCGCCGACCAGGTCGAATAGGCGCCGTCGTCGACCGCCGATCGGCGCCCCGGTGAGCGGGCGCCGATACAATCGGAACGTGCCACCCAGCGCTCCCCGACGACCAGACGGTCCGGCAACAAAGCGTGCCCGGCGCGCCGCCGTCGGACAGGTCGAAGCCCTCCCCGAGTCCGCTTCGGCCCCTCCGGCCGACCCCCCCGACGAGCTCCCGCCACCGCCCGATGTCGTCGCCGCCGCCGATGAGGGCGAGGCCCCGCCAACGGACGAGGGCTGGTTCGACCTGGGTCATGAACCCGCCCTGACCTCCGAGCCCACGTTCGTCGCGGACGAGGCGCCCATGCCGTCCGAGCCCGCGGTGTCCGCCCCGCCGCCCACCGCCAAGGAGCGGGTCGCGGCCACCAAGGCCCTCGCGGCGCGCATCACGGCCGACCTCAACCCGGAGCAGGCAAGGGCCGTCACGACGACGGACGGCCCGATCCTCATCCTGGCCGGGGCGGGCTCGGGCAAGACGCGCGTGCTCGCCCATCGCGTCGCATATCTCGTCGGCGTGCGCGGCGTGCCGCCGTGGCAGATCCTCGCCGTCACCTTCACGAATCGGGCCGCCGGGGAGCTGCGCGACCGGATCATCGCCCTCATCGGCGAGCGGGCCGGCCGGGACGTCCAGGCGGGCACGTTCCACGCCCTGTGCGCCCGGGTGCTGCGCCGTGACGGCGAGGCGATCGGCATCGGCCGCAACTTCGTCGTCTACGACACGGACGATCAGGGCGCGCTCATGAAGCGGATCCTCAACGAAGAGGGCATCGAGGCCAAGGGACCCACCCGCCCGAGCGCGATCCTCGGTCGCATCAGCCGGGCCAAGAACGAGATGGTCGACCCGACCGAGATCGACGAGTTCATCCCGGTCACCGGCGGGCGCGTCGCGGTGGCTCGCCTGGCCGGCCTGTACCGCGACAGGCTGGCGGCCGCCGGCGCCCTCGACTTCGACGACCTGCTGCTCGCCGCCGTCCGGCTCTTCGACAAGGCGCCCGAGGTGCTCTCGCGCTACCAGGATCGCTGGCGCTACCTCCACGTGGACGAGTACCAGGACACGAACCGCCCGCAATACCTGTGGGTCAAGGCGCTCGCCGCCAAGAACCGCAACCTGGCGGTCGTCGGCGATGACGACCAGTCGATCTACGGCTGGCGCGGGGCGGACATCCGGAACATCCTCGACTTCGAGCGCGATTATCCGGACGCCGTGGTCGTGAAGCTCGAGCAGAACTACCGGAGCACCCAGCTCATCCTCGACGCGGCGCACGCCGTCGTGTCGCGCAACACGGCACGGACCGAGAAGAAGCTCTGGACCTCGAACGCCGGCGGGCGCCTCATCCGGCGCTACGAGGCGTACGACGAGGACGACGAGGCCGAGTGGATCGCGCGCCGGATCGAGGAGCTCGTGGGCGGCGGATCGGTGCTCACCCGGCGGGCCGACGACGACGGCGAGAAGCTCAAGGCGACCGATGTCGCGGTCATGTACCGGATGAACGCCCAGTCCCGGGCCATCGAGGAAGCGTTCCTGCGCTACCGGATCCCGTACCAGCTCGTCGGTGGGACGCGGTTCTACCAGCGGCGCGAGGTCAAGGACACCCTGGCGTACCTGCGGGTGCTGCGCTCCGACACGGACGTCGTGAGCTTCGAACGGATCATCAACGTGCCAAGCCGGAAGATCGGCGACAAGACGATCGAGGCGCTCCGCGGGGCGGCGGCCCGCGGCGAGCTCACGACGTGGGAGGCGATCGAGGCCGCGGTCCAGGGCACGCACGGCCTGGAGCTGCTCGGATCGGCGGCTCGCCGGGCGATCACGGACTTCGCGATCCTCATCAAGCGCCTCCGGGCACGGATCGGGGTGCTGGGACTCCCCGAGCTCGTCGACGAGGTCCTCGAGCAGTCGGGCTACCGGGCGATGCTCGCCGACGGCACCGAGGAGGGCGAGGAGCGCTGGGCGAACCTGCTCGAGCTGCGCGAGGTCACCACCCGCTACGACGACCTCTCGCCGGAGGATGCCCTGGACCGCCTGCTCGAGGAGACCGCCCTCGTCGCCGACCAGGACTCGTACGAGGGCGAGACGGAAGCCGTGACGCTCATCACGCTCCACGCGGCGAAGGGCCTCGAGTTCCCGGTCGTCTTCATCGCCGGCCTGGAAGAGGGCGTGTTCCCCACGAGCCGGGCCATCGACGCCGAGCGCGAGATGCCCGTCCGCACCCAGCCGATGGAGGAGGAGCGCCGGCTGGCGTACGTGGGGATCACCCGGGCCAAGCGCCGGCTGTACCTGACCCACGCCTCGCGGCGGGTCTTCCGCGGCATGGGCCAGCTTTCGATCCCGTCGCGCTTCCTCACCGAGATCCCGGCCGAGCTGATCGAAGGCCCGCTGCTCGTGGAAGGCGGGGGAGCGGCCGGCCCGCTCGACCTTGACCTTGTCTTCGGGCGCCGCGCCGGCCGGCTCATCGGCGGGGTCCGTCCGGGCGCGGCCGCGTTCCGGACCGGGAGCGGCACGCCCGGCGCGCCGATCCCCGGCAGCACGTTCCAGCCGTCACGCGACCTGGCGGCCAAGCGGGCGGCGTTCGCCGCGGGAGCGCCGTCGGGCAGCCTGGGGCCGCAGCGACGCCGCGGGATCCCGGCCTGGGACGACGACGAGCTGGCCGACTTCGCCGACGCCGGAGCGGAGGAGCTGCCGGTCCGCCGGCTCGATGCCGGCGACGCCGAGACGGCGCCCGTCCGTCCTGCCCGGCCGGTCATCCCGGGCGAGCGGCGCTTCCGCGACGGCGACCGCATCCGCCACGCCCGGTTCGGGGACGGGATCGTGGTGACGTCCAAGCTCACCCGCTCGGACGAGGAGGTGACGATCGCCTTCGCCGATCCGGCCGTCGGGCGCAAGACGATGCTGGCGAGCCTGGCCGGCCTCGACCTGGTCGGATAGGCGCCGGCGTGTCCGTTACCCTGCCCGCCATGCCCGACCGTTCGATCCTCGCGCCCGCCCGGCCGCCCGACCCGCGGCTCGGCTCGGTCGTGGACCTGGACGGCTTCGAGGCGATCGCCCGCGAGCGGATGACCCCGAGCGCCTACGACTACGTGGCCGGCGGCGCGGGCGGCGAGGAGTCGCTGGCCGAGAACCTCGCGGCGTGGCGACGGTACGCGCTCCGTCCGCGCGTGCTCGTCGACGTCTCGTCCATCGACCTCTCCACGACGCTGCTCGGCGCGCCGGCGGCCCTGCCCGTCGCGATCGCCCCGATGGCGATCCATGCGATCGCCGACCATGGCGCGGAGGTGGCCATGGCCACCGCGGCGGCCGCGGCCGGGATCCCGTTCACGCTCTCCACGATGTCCAACCGCTCGATCGAGGAGGTCGCGGCGGCCGCGCCCGACGGGGTCCGCTGGTTCCAGCTCTACGTCCAGCGAGACCGCGGCCTCACGCGGCGGTTCTGCGAACGCGCGGCGGCGGCCGGCTACGGCGCCATCGTGCTCACCGTCGACCTGCCGCTGCTCGGGATCCGCGAGCGGGACCGCCGCAACGGGTTCACCCTCGACGTGCCGCTCGGCAACTTCCCGGGCGCCACCGATCCGGAGGGCCTGATCGAGCCGGATCACGACCGTGCCGGCGTCGGGCCCCGCGTGGCGCTGACCTGGGACGACCTGGCCGAGATCCGCGGTTGGACCGGCCTGCCGCTCGTGCTCAAGGGCATCCTGACCGGCGAAGACGCGGCCCTCGCCGCCGAGCACGGCGCAGACGCGATCGTCGTGTCGAACCATGGGGCCCGCCAGCTCGACCGGGTCGGCGCCCCGATCGACGCGCTCGAGGAGGTCCTTGCCGCCGTCGCCGGCCGGACCGAGGTCTGGGTCGACGGCGGAGTCCGTCGGGGCGTGGACATCGCGGTCGCGCTGGCGCTCGGTGCCCGCGGCGTGCTGATCGGCCGGCCCATGGTCTGGGCGCTGGCGACGGGCGGCAGCGACGGCGTCGTCCGGGCCCTCGAGCTCCTGCGCGAGGACCTCGAGGTCACATTCGCCCTCCTCGGCACACCCTCGGTCGGCGCGATCACCCGCGCCCACGTGCGCCGAGCATCGCCGCCATGACCCTCACGCCCGTCGACCCGGCCCTCGTCGAGGCGGCCTCGGCGCGGAGCCCGGACGAGGCCGCCGCCCGCCACGCCGAGCTCGCCGAGTCGATCGAGCGCGCGAACCGCCTCTACTACGAGGAGGACGCGCCGGAGCTCAGCGACGCCGAGTACGACGCCCAGTTCCGCGAGCTCGTCGCGCTCGAGACCGCGTTCCCGGCGCTGCGGACGCCGGAGTCGCCCACCCAGCGCGTTGGCTCGGTCGGGACGTCCGGGCGCTTCACGGAGGTGCCCCACAGCCGGCCGATGCTCTCGCTGGCCAACGCGTTCAGCCACGACGAGCTGCGGGCGTTCGACTCGCGCGTCCGCCGTGGCCTGGGGATGCCGGCGGCCCCGGAGCCCGCCCCGGAGCTGAGCTACGTCGCCGAGCTCAAGATCGACGGTCTCGCGATCAGCCTCCACTACGAGAAGGGCCGCTTCGTCCAGGGCGCGACGCGGGGCGACGGCACGACCGGCGAGGACGTCACGGCCAACCTGCGCACGATCTCGGTCATCCCGGCCAGGCTGAAGGAGCCGGCCACGGTCGACGCGCGCGGGGAGGTCTTCATGCCGAAGGCCGAGTTCGCGCGGATCAACGCCGAGCGTGGCGAGGCCGGTCTCCCGCTGTACGCCAACCCGCGCAACAGCGGCGCGGGCTCGCTTCGCCAGATCGATCCGGCGGTCACGGCCAGCCGGCGCCTGTCGGCCTGGTTCTACCAGCTCCTCGAAGGGGAAGGGGAGCAGGCCGGCCGCGTGGACAGCCAGTCGGCCGCCCTCGATCGCCTGGCGGCCCTCGGCCTGCCCGTCAACCCCGACCGCGAGGCCGGCCTCGACATCGAGCAGGTCATCGCGTTCACCGAGACCTGGCGGGAGGCGCGCCACCACCTGCCGTACGAGACCGACGGGGTCGTGGTCAAGGTCGATCGGTTCGACCAGCAGGTGAGACTCGGTATCGTCAGCCGGGCTCCGCGCTGGGCGATCGCCTACAAGTTCCCCCCGGAGCAGGTCGAGACCGTGCTCGAGGACATCGTCCCGTACGTCGGGCGGACGGGCACGCTGACCCCGGTCGCGCACCTCAAGCCGACGAAGGTCGCCGGCTCGACCGTCGCCCGGGCGACCCTCCACAACCTCGACGAGGTCCGGCGCAAGGACCTGCGCATCGGCGACTGGGTCGTGCTCCAGAAGGCCGGCGACGTCATCCCGGAGGTGGTCCGGCCGATCGTCGAGCGGCGAACCGGCAAGGAACGCGAATTCGACATGCCGGCGACGTGCCCGGTCTGCGACACGCCGATCGCCCGCGATGAGGGCGCGGTACGCCACTACTGCCCGAACCTCGCGTGCCCCGCCCGGGTGGGCCAGGAGTTCGGCCATTTCGCGGGCCGGGGCGGGATGGACATCGAGGGCGCCGGCTGGGCCGTGCTCCAGCAGCTCCTCCAGCGCGGCCTGGTCAAGAGCCGGGGCGACTTCTACCGGCTCAAGGTCGAGGACCTGGAGACGCTCGACCGGTACGCGCGCAAGAGCGCCGAGAACCTGGCGGCCTCGATCGCGCGGTCGAAGCGCCGGCCGCTTGGCCGGATCCTCAACGGGCTGGGCATCCCCCAGGTCGGCTGGCAGACCGCGATCGACCTCGTCACCTGGCTCAGCGAGGTCCTGCCGCCGGGCGACGACGAGCCGATGGGCGGGCCGGATGGCTGGTTCGCGCGGGTCGCCAAGTTCCTGCGCGAGACCGCGGAGACGGCGCCGGAGCGTTTCGAGGAGGTCATGGGCGTCGGCCCGACCGTGCGGACGGCGCTCGTGAGCTGGCTCTCCGATCCGGCGACGGCCGGGATCTTCGACGACCTGATCGACGCCGGGGTCGAGCCGGAGCGGCCACCGAAGCGCGCCCCCGGCGCCGCGGCCGAGTCCGGCCCGCTCGCCGGCAAGACCCTCGTGGTCACGGGGACCCTCCCGGGCTTCAGCCGCGAGGAGGCCGAGGAGGCGATCCGGGCGGCCGGCGGCAAGGCGGGCGGCTCGGTCTCGCGCAAGACCGACTACCTGATCGCGGGCGAGTCGGCCGGCTCCAAGCTCACGAAGGCCCAGGAGCTCAACGTCCCGATCCTGGACGAGGACGGCTTCCGCAAGCTCCTCGCCGGCGAGGCGCCCGAAGGATAGTCGCGGTCGCGTTCCCCTAGGAGCGGTGGTAGCGCTCCATCAGCGTGCTCACGGCCTGGCGGGACGCCTGCCACTCGGGCTGGTCGCCCATGATGTTGTTCGCGTCGGCGCCGAAGCGGCGGAGCTGCGTCATCGCGGTGACGATCATGTCGTGCTCGTAGGCTCGTCGGCGGCCGCCATCGACCGCGCCGGTCACGAGGTAGCGGCGGACGACATCGAACGAGGCGGTCCAGCGGCCGATCCGGATCCTGTCTCCTTCGCGGAGCGACTCGAGGTACTCGTCGTCGCCGACCGAGTGATGGTCGTGCTCGGCCAGGTGCTGCTGGAGGTTCACTCGCAGGCCGCGCATGTCCAGGCTGTCGAGCTTGCCGTCCTCGCCGGTCGTCTGGTAGCAGATGTGGCAGGACGCGAGCTCACCCTCGGAGCGCGGCGGTTCCCCGAACGGCAGGCCGCATCGCCCGCAGAAGGTGCTCTTCTTCAGCCGCGCCCGCGTGCCGCACTGGAGGCAGACGAGGTCGCTCATGCGAGGCGTCCGGCGCGGCCGGCCCGCGCGAGGACTGCCTGGGCGATCGAATTCGGCGGCTTCGATGCGGAAGCGCCAGTACTCGGGTGTATAGATGCCGGCCGGGCTTCGGCTGACCGAGGGCGATCCGGTGCCACCGGCGCGGTCGATCGCCTCGCCGAACGCGGCCGTGAGCCTGGCCGGGGAGACCGGGCCGGCCCCGATCGCATGGTCGCCGACCAGGGCGGCGGTGAAGCCGTCGAGGTGGGTGCGGGGGATCGTGAGCTCGACCGTCGCGAGGACCTCATCGGGCGTCGGCGCGGTGGGCGCGGCCGGCTGGACGGGCGCGGCCGGCTGGACGGGCGTGACGGGCGCCACGACATGGACGTCCCGTTTCCGGAGCCCACCCTTGAACACGTTCCTCATCCGCCTCATCGTCGGCAGGATGCCATCGGCCGGCGCCGGAGTGAATCCCCTGATTCGGCATTCGGCGTAGGCCAAACGTCCCGTCCGGCCTACGGTCGATCGATGAAACGATCCCCGCCGAGAGGCGGCCCGAAGCCCCGGCCCGCCGACGGCGGATATCATCGGGCCATGGGACTGACCCGCGACGACGTCGCTCACGTCGCTCATCTCGCCCGCCTCGGGCTGGCCGAGGAGGAGCTCGGCCGCCTCGAGGGCCAGCTCAACCACATCCTCGACCAGTACACGAAGCTCGCCGAGCTCGACACGGACGCGATCCCGCCGACGGCCCAGACGATCGAGCTCGAGAACATCCTGCGCGAGGACGTCGTGCGCCCCTCGTTCACCCCGGCCGAGGCGCTGGCCAACGCGCCGGCCCGCGAGGGCGACTTCATCGTCGTCCCGGCGATCATCGGCGAGTAGGGACCGACCATGACCGACGGCGACGTCACCCGCCTCTACGCCCACGAGATGGCCGCCCGGCTCCGGGCCGGCGACGTGACGGCGCGCGAGCTCGCGGTCGCCCATCTGGAGCGTGCCGAGCGCCAGAACCACGCCCTCAACGCCTGGCTGTGCTTCAACGACGGGGCGCTGGATGAAGCCGACGCGGCCGATGCCCGCCTGGCCGTGGCCCGCGGCGACGGCCCTGCCGCGCTCGATGCGCTGCATCCCCTCCTCGGCATCCCGGTCGCCCTCAAGGACCTCGTCTCGGTCAAGGGCGGCCAGGCGACCGCCGGGTCGCGCATCCTCGAGGGCTACCTCGCCCCGTACGACGCCCATATCACCGAGCGGCTGCGCGACGTGGGCGCGGTCATCCTCGGCAAGACGAACATGGACGAGTTCGCGATGGGCTCGTCCACCGAGCACAGCGCCTTCGGGCCGACGAGCAACCCCTGGGATCTCGAAACGGTCCCGGGCGGCAGCAGTGGCGGCTCGGCGGTCGCGGTGTCGGCCTACCACGCGCCTCTCGGCATCGGCACGGACACCGGCGGCTCGATCCGCCAGCCGGCGGCGCTGAGCGGTGTGGTGGGCATGAAGCCCACGTATGGCCGGGTCTCGCGGTACGGGATCGTGGCGTTCGCGAGCTCGCTCGACCAGATCGGGCCGTTCGCCCGCGACTGCCGGGACGCCGCGGCGCTCCTGCACGCCGTCGCCGGCCGCGACGAGCGCGATTCGACCTCGGCGCCGGTGCCCGTGCCGGAGGAGCTGCTGCACCTGCCCGATGACGACGAGGCGGCCGCGGGACTCAAGGGCGTCCGTTTCGGGCTGCCGCGCGAGTACTTCCTGCCCGGGATGGATCCCGACCTCGAGCGCCGGATCCGCGAGGCGGTCGCTGCCCTGGAAGCGGCCGGCGCGATCGTCGAGGAGGTCAGCCTGCCCCACACGGATTACGGGCTCGCCACGTACTACATCGTCGCCCCGGCGGAGGCCTCGGCCAACCTCGCCCGCTACGACGGGATCCGCTACGGGCTCGCCCGTCGGGATGCCGGCGACGTCCTGGCGAACTACCTCGCGACGCGCGGCGACGGATTCGGCGCCGAGGTGAAGCGCCGGATCATGCTCGGGACCTACGCCCTGTCGGCCGGCTACTACGACGCCTACTACCTCAAGGCCCAGAAGGTCCGGACGCTCATCAAGCAGGACTTCGACAAGGTCTGGGAGGCGGGCTTCGACGCGATCGTCGCCCCGACGAGCGCGTCCGTGGCCTTCCGCTTCGGCGCCCGCCTGGCCGACCCGGTGTCGATGTACCTCTCGGACGCGTGCACGCTGCCCGTGAACATGGCCGGCCTGCCCGGGGTCTCGGTCCCGTGCGGCCTGTCGGAGGGCCTCCCCGTCGGGCTCCAGTTCATCGGCGCGGCCTGGTCCGAGGCGGCCCTCTTCGGGCTCGCCCGTGGCTACGAGGCCATCAGCGCCGGGGCCGCCTGGCGCAGCCTCGAACCGGCCCAGCTCGCGATGGCCGACGACCCCGACGGGCCGACGCCCGGCCGAGCGCGCCGCGGCCCTCGCGGGAGCGCACGCATGAGCACGACCGAGGACCGCGTGCCCCTCGCCGACCGGGCGCTGAGCCGACGCGTCCTGGAAGTGCCGCCGTCCGGCATCCGGCGCTTCTTCGACATCCTGGCCACGATGGACGACGTCATCAGCCTGGGCGTCGGCGAGCCCGACTTCGACACGCCCGAGCACATCGTCCAGGCCGGCATCGACAGCCTCCGCCGCGGTCGCACCCACTACACCTCGAACTACGGGACGATCGAGCTCCGGCGGGCGTTGTCGGCGCATCTCGACCGGCTGTACGGCGTCCGCTACGACCCGGCGACCGAGATCCTCATCACGGTCGGCGCGTCCGAGGCCGTCGACCTGGCCCTGCGCGCCACATGCGACCCGGGCGACGAGGTGATCCTCCATGAGCCGTCGTACGTGTCGTACGTACCGTCCGTGACGTTCTCGGGCGGCGTCGTGCGTCACGTCGCGACGAGGCTGGCGGACGACTTCGCGCTCGATCCGGCGGCCGTCGAGGCGGCGATCACGCCGCGGACGAAGGCGCTGTTCCTCGGCTACCCCTGCAACCCGACCGGCGCCGTCCTTCCGGCGGACGTCCAGGACGAACTCGCCGCGATCGCGGTCCGGCACGACCTGCTCGTCTACAGCGACGAGATCTACGACCGCCTCGCCTACGGCACGTACGAGCATCGGGCGATGAGCGCGCTGCCCGGCATGCGCGAGCGGACGATCCTCATGGGCGGGTTCTCGAAGGCCTACGCGATGACCGGCTGGCGGGTCGGCTGGCTGTGCGCGCCGGCCCATCTCCTCGAGGGCATCGTCAAGGTCCACCAGTACGGGATCATGTCGGCCCCCACGATGGCCCAGGACGCGGCGCTCCGGGCGCTGACCGACGGCGAGCGCGACGTCCGGGCGATGGTCGCCGAGTACGACCGGCGGCGGCGGCTCGTCGTGGATGGCTTCAATGCCCTGGGGCTGCCGACGTTCGAGCCTCGCGGCGCGTTCTACGCCTTCCCCGAGGTGACCACGGCGACCGGCCTCGACAGCGAGACGTTCGCCCAGCGGCTGCTCGAGGAGGAGCACGTCGCGGTCGTCCCGGGCGGCGCCTTCGGCCCATCCGGCGAGGGCCACGTGCGGGCGTGCTACGCGACCTCGTACGAGGGCCTCGAGGAGGCGCTCCGTCGGATCGGCCGGTTCGTCGAGCGCAACAAGGCGCGAGACTAGCGCGATGGGCGCGATCCTCGGGCTCTGTGGGTTGATCGCCGCAGTCGTAGGCGCCTGGCGTGGCTATGCCGTGGCGCGGCAGGCGATCGCGCCGCTCGTCCACGGCGGCGACCCGACTCGGACCGCGATCGAGGCCACCCGGCCGATCCTGGAACGGCCCCGCGTCCGGCTGGTGTTCCGGCGCGCTGGCGATCTCGATCGGCTGGATCGTGATCGCGCTCTACGGCCTGTTCCTCGACGCTCGTCGGCCTGGAGCTGGGCTCGTGAGCGTCGCCGCCGCGCCGCCGTCCGCCGCCCTCGAGCGCTACGAGGCGGTCATCGGGATCGAGGTCCACTGCCAGCTCCGGACCCTGAGCAAGATGTTCTGCGCCTGCTCGACGGACTACGACGGCGCCCCGCCGAACACCCACACGTGCCCGGTCTGCCTGGGCCTGCCCGGCGCCCTCCCCACGATCAACCGGCAGGCCGTCGAGCACGTGCTGACGACCGGGATCGCGATCGGCGCGACCACCCCGCCGGCGACCCGCTGGGATCGCAAGAACTACTTCTACCCGGACCTTCCGAAGGGCTACCAGATCAGCCAGTACGACCTGCCGCTCGCGGCGGCGGGCTCGCTCACGTTCGACACGTCCAGCGGGCCGGTGACCATCCGGATCACCCGGGCCCACCTCGAGGAGGACACCGCCAAGCTCATCCATGCCACGGCCGCCGACGGCAGCCGGGTCAGCCTCGTCGACTTCAACCGCTCCGGTGCGCCGCTCATGGAGATCGTCACCGAGCCCGATGTCCGCTCGGCCGAGGGCGCCCGGCGCTACGCCGAGGAGCTGCAGCCTGCTCCTGCGCTCGATCGGGGTGTCGGACGCGGACATGGAGCGTGGCCAGATGCGGGTCGAGGCCAACGTCTCGCTCCGGCCGCGGGGCACGGAGCCGTTCGGGACGCGGGTCGAGGTCAAGAACATGAACTCGTTCCGGGCTGTGGAGCGGGCGATCGCCTTCGAGATCGAGCGCCAGGCCGTGGCGCTCGACGCGGGCGAGACGCTGACCCAGGACACGCGCGGCTGGGACGACGGCAAGCAGGCGACGTACGTCATGCGCTCCAAGGAGGACTCGCACGACTACCGCTACTTCCCGGAGCCCGACCTGCCGCCGCTGCGGGTCGATGCCGCGTGGCTCGACGCACTCCGGGAGCGCCTGCCCGAGCTACCGGCCGCCCGACGCGCCCGCTATCAAGAGCTCGGCCTGTCCGCGTACGACGCCGCGGTGATCGTCGCGGAACCGGCCATGGCGGTGGCGTTCGACGCGATCCGGCTGGCGGGTCCGGCAGCTCCCCGCCAAGGAGGTCGCGAACCTGGTGTCCGGCGACTACGGTCGGCTCGCGAAGATCGAATCGAGCCGGACGCCCGATGGGCTCGTCGGCCGGGCCAGCGGCGCCGAGATGGCCGACCTGCTGCGCCGGGTGGTCGCAGGCGAGCTGTCGCGGGCCAACGCCAAGGAGGTCCTCGTCGAGCATCTCGAGCAGGGGACGGCGGTCGGCGGCGATCGTCGAGTCGCGCGGCCTGCGCCAGATCTCGGACGCCGGCTCCATCGGGCCGATCGTCGATTCCGTCCTGGCGGCCAACCCGGCGGCCATCGCCGACCATCGGGCCGGCAAGCCGTCGCTCAAGTTCCTCGTCGGGCAGGTCATGAAGGCCTCCCGGGGCCAGGCAAATGCCGCGCTCGTCGAGACCGCCCTACGCGAACGCCTGGGCGAACCGGGCAGCCCGGGCGAGGGCTGACGTGGGCCCGATCAACCTCATCCTGTGGGCCGGCGGCGCGGTCCTCGTGTGGATCGGCTACACGCGGGCCCGCGGGCCGTGGGCGCGCTACCAGGACCTCAAGGCGCAGGACGCGAACGTGGCCCGCTACCAGTCGTGGCGCGGCGGCGTCCGCGACGACGACGAGGGGACGACCGGCGCCTCGGTGGCGATGGCGATCCTTCGGCGCCAGGCCCAGATCGGGGCCGCGATCGCGGTCGCCGGGCTCGTGGCGATCATCGTGGGCTTCGTCGTCCGCTGAGGTCGCTGGCTTCTAGAGCGCACCCGGATCCGGCGCACCTTCGATGGCCGTGCAGCGGTCCATGACGACCGACAGGCCGCCCGCCGCGGCGATCCGCGCCGCCTCCCAGTTCACCACCCCGAGCTGCAGCCACAGGCAGCCTGCGCCGCTCGCCACAGCCTCCTCGGCATGGGGCACGCACAGCTCCGAGCGGCGGAAGACATCGACGATGTCGAACGGACCGGTGGCCGCGGCGGCCTCGGCCAGGGTCGGGAAGGACGCCACGCCGAGCACGGCCGGGACATTCGGGTTGATCGGCACGCAGTCGTAGCCGGCCGCGACGAGCGTCCGGAATACGCCGAACGACGGCCGCCCCGGATCCGCGGACGCGCCGATGACCGCGATCCGTCGCGCGGTCCGCAGCAGCGCCCCGATCCCGTCGTCGTCCAGGAGCGCGACCGGCCCACGGCCCTCCTGGAGGTCGAGCACCTCGCGGGCCCGTCGGCGCTCCTCGGCCGTCAGGTGCGGACTTCCTTGGAGTACGGCTGGCCGTCCGCGGCCGGTGCCACTGACCGTCCGATGAATCCGGCAAGGACGATGATCGTGACGATGTACGGCAGGGCGCCGAAGAGCTGGCTCGGGATCGCCAGGAGGACCGATCCGAGCTGACCGGTCGGCGGGTTGACCCCGATGGCGACCTGGAGCGCGGTCGTGGCGCTGAACAGGAGGGCCGCCCCGAACGCGCCGAGCGGGGTCCAGCGCCCGATGATCACGGCCGCCAGCGCGATGAATCCCCGGCCGGCGGTCATGTTGAGCTGGAACGATCCTTGGGACTCGAGGGTCAGGAAGGCGCCGGCGAGGCCCGCGAAGACACCTCCCAGGATCACGTTCTTGTAGCGCAGCCGGATGACGTCGATGCCGACGGTCTCGGCGGCTTTGGGGTGCTCGCCGACCGCCCGCGTGCGGAGGCCCCAGCGCGACCGGAAGAGCCAGAGCTGGAGCAGCAGGACGAGGAACAGGGCCGAGAACGCGATCGGTCCCTGCCCGAGGAACGCGCCGATGATCCAACCGACGATCGGGATCGAAGTCAGCGCCTCGGGCGGGGTCCAGGCGGCGAAGATGCCCCCGCCCAGCGACGGGTTGGGGGTCACGATCAGGCGATGGAGGTAGCCGGTAGCACCGACGGCCGCGATATTGATGATCGTGCCGCTGATGATCTGGTCGGCCCGGATCGTGATCGAGAGCCACGCATGGAGCGTCGAGACGATGAGGCCGTTGGCCACGCCGGCCAGGATGCCGACGAGGAGCGGGAACGTGATCCCGAAGATGTCGGACGGCGTCCCGGGCATCGCCTGGTTGACCAGGCCGGCCGCGACGAACGCCACGAACGCCGAGCTCAGCATCATCCCCTCGATGCCGATGTTCACCACGCCCGACCGCTCGTTCATGATCCCGCACAGGGCGCCCAGGATGAGCGGGGTGGCCAGGAACACGATCTGGTGGGCGACGGTGGGCTGGGGGACCACGGCGATGAGGTAGCCGACGAGCTGGAACAGGACCCCCAGGACGGGGATGTCGTACAGGAATTGGTCCATCAGCGGACCGCGCCTTCCCCGTACGACTTGGTCACGGTCTGCAGCTCGGCAAACCCGCCGGCTGTCGAGCGGATCCGGAAGACCCGTCGGACGATGACGTCGGCCGCCACGAAGAGCAGGACGATGGCCTGGATGATGTCGACGATCTCGACGGGGATCTGGGTCTTGATCTGCATGAGGTTGGAGCCCGCCCGCATCGCCCCGAAGAGGAGGGCGGCGACCACGATGCCCACGGGATGCGCCCGGCCGAGCAGGGCGACCGTGATCGAATCGAAGCCGACGTTCGTGCCGTACGAGGCGTTCATGAAGTGCGTGATGCCGAGCACTTCCATGCTCCCGGCGAGCCCGGCGAGCATCCCGGCGAGAGACATCGTGAAGATGATCAGCGCGGCGGGCCGCATCCCGGCATAGCGGGCCGCGCTGGGGTTGGCGCCCACGGTCCGGATCTCGAAGCCGAGCGTGCTCCGCCAGAGCAGGAACCAGATCAGCGGCACGGCCACGACCGACGTGACGACCCCGAGGTGGAGGTTGCGGGTCCCGAACAGGATCGGCAGGGTCGCGTTTCCGAGGTCGCCCGTACGATCGAACGAGAATCCGGTGGCCAGCAGCGGGCCGGTCACCATCCATCCGATCACCGACGCGGCGATCGTGTTGAGCATGATCGTCGTGACGACCTCGTGGGCGCCGGTGAACGCCTTGAGTGCCCCCGGGATGAAGCCCCAGACGCCGCCGGCGATGCAGCCCGCGATGATCGCGGTCGCGATCGCGAGTGGCCCGGGCCACGAGGCGACGGCGGCCCCGGTACCCGCAGAGGCCAGCGCACCGATGAGGAACTGGCCGTGAGCGCCGATGTTGAAGAGGCCGGCCTTGAAGGCGAGTCCGACCGACAGGCCACCCAGGATGAGCGGCGCCGCTTGCACGATCGTGTTGACGAACCCGTTCACGGCCTGGCCCGGGTCGGTCGTGAAGCCCGCGCCCTCGAAGAGCGCGAGGTAGGCGGTGATCGGCAATGCGAGATCGAGGTGGCCCACGGTCGCGATGCTGGTGAGCAGGATGAGCACGGACCCGACCAGGAACGCGAGGACGACCGCAAACACCGGGACCGCGATCGCCGGTCGCATCCCGAAGCGCGGGCGGCCTCTCGGCGGTCCGGCGACGGGTGGCTGCTCGGGCGCCGCGGCGGTCATGCGACCGTCTCCGCGGAGGCGACCGGCGAGTCGCGGGTGCCGGTGGCCATGAGCAGGCCGATCTCCTCCTTGTCGGCTGTGCGGCCATCCCGGAGCGCCACGATCTCGCCGCGATACATGATCGCGATGCGATCCGAAAGCTCGAGCACCTCGTCGAGCTCGGCCGAGACCAGCAGCACGGCCGACCCCGCGTCGCGCCGGGCGATCGCCTGGCGATGGATGAACTCGATGCTGCCCACGTCGAGGCCGCGGGTCGGTTGGTCGAGCACGAGCAGCTTGGGGTCGCCGCTGAACTCGCGGGCGACGATGATCTTCTGCTGGTTGCCGCCCGACAGGGTGCTTGCCGGGACCTTCTCGGATGGCGTCCGGATGTCGAACTCGGTGATCGCGTGGCGCGCCGCCTCGCCGATCGCCGCCTGGTCGCGCACCCCGCCTCGGGCGTACGGCCGCCGGTAGTAGCTCGTCAGGACGACGTTGTCCTCGACCGGGAAGGCCAGCACGAGCCCGAACCGGTGGCGGTCGCCGGGCACGAACCGCAGGCCGGCCTCGCGCGTTTCGCGCGGCGGTCGGGTGGTCACGTCCACGCCGGCCAGCTTGACGGTCCCGGCGGCAACCTTGCGCAAGCCGGTCAGTGCCTCCACGAGCTCGTCCTGGCCGTTCCCGGCAACGCCGGCCACGCCGAGGATCTCCCCGGCGCGCACGTCCAGGTCGATGCCGCGGACGGCCTCCCGCCCCCGGTCGTCCTTGACCCGCAGGCCGCGCACTTCGAGCACGGTGCCGGCCGGGTGCGATGTGCCGCGGTCGACCGTGAGCTCGACCTCGCGCCCAACCATCAGTGCCGCCAGGTCATCCTCGTCGGTCTCGGCCGGCACCCGCGACCCAACGACCTTGCCGCGCCGGATGACCGTGATGCGGTCGGCGATCTCGAGGACTTCGTAGAGCTTGTGGCTGATGAAGATGATGCTGTGGCCCTCGGCAGCGAGGCGGCGGAGGACCGTGAAGATCTCGGCCGTCTCCTGGGGCGTCAGGACGGCCGTCGGCTCGTCGAGCACGAGGATCCGTGCCTGCCGGTAGAGGGCCTTGAGGATCTCGACCCGTTGCTGCCAGCCCACTGACAGCGACTCGATCTTGGCCTCCGGGTCGATCTCGAAGCCGAAGCGCTTGCCGAGCTCGACGATCCGCCGGTGGGCCTCCTTGCGGTCGATGAAGACCGGGTTGGCCATGGTCTCCTCGCCCAGGAGGATGTTCTCGGCCACCGTGAGCACGGGCACGAGCATGAAGTGTTGGTGGACCATGCTGATCCCGCGGGCGATCGCATCGGACGGCCCGTGGATCGTGACGGGAGTCCCGTCGAGCAGGATCTCGCCCTGGTCGGGGACGGCCAGCCCGTACAGGATGTTCATCAGGGTCGACTTGCCGGCGCCGTTCTCGCCGAGCAGGGCGTGGATCTCGCCAGGCCGCAGGTCGAGGCTGATGTCGTCGTTGGCGAGCACGCCCGGATAGCGTTTCGTGATGCCCCGCATCTCGAGCGCCGGCACGGTCGCCGGTGCGCCGTCCGCCATGTGCGGCTCCCTCAACGGATGGCTGGATGACGGCGAGCGGGCCGGCCGGAGCCGACCCGCTCGTCAGACTGTCGCGGTGGGCAGGTGTCCTACGGCTTGTTGCAGGCCACCGGCTTGCATGGATCGAGCGTACCGCCCTTCATGGCCGCGAGGGCCGCATCGATCTTCGACTGAAGGTCGGGGGTCATCATGGACTTGAGGTCGTGGAAGTCGGAGATCCCGATCCCGACCGGATCGGACTTGGCGTCGTAGAGGATGTTCGCGCCCTTGTCCGTGCCGGCCTTGATCGCCTTGATGGCGGTCGCGACGGCGAGCGCAAGGTGCTTCTCGGCGCTCGTGACGACGCACTTGAGCTTCGGGAACCCGGGCGCCTGGTCGACGTCGACGCCGATGCCGTACGTGTTCGGGGTCGCGCAGGCGGCCTCGAGCGCAGCGGCTCCGGAGCCACCGGCGACCTGGAAGATCCAGTCGGCCTTCTGGCCGATCATCTGCTGGGCGATCGCCTTGCCGGTGGTCGGGTCGTTGAACGCCTTGGTGATGTCGGTCGAGACGTACGTCTCGATCACCTTGATGTCGGGCTTGACGGACTTGGCGCCGTTCTCGTAGCCCTTGATGTAGCTCACGACGGGCGGGACCGTGTTGATGCCGCCGATGGCGCCGATGACATTCGTCTTGGTCAGCGTCGCGGCAACGATGCCCACGAGGTAGCCGGCCTGGGCCTCCGAGAAGATCAGGCCCTGGTAGTTGGGCGGGATCGGCCCGGCGCAGGTCTTGTCAGCCGCGTCCTTGGGAACGCAGATGAACTGGTCGACACCGATGAACTTGATGGTCGGGTTCTTCTGCGCCGCGGCCAGCGTCGCGTTCCCGATGGCGAAGCCGACGGTCACGATGACGTTGAACTTCTGGTCGACGAAGCTCTGGATGTTCGTCGCGTAGTCGGCCGGGGTCTTGGTCACGATGTTCGTGGCCGTGCTGCCGACGGCCGCGGCGCCGTCCTGGGTGCCCTTCCACGACGCTTCGTTGAACGACTTGTCGTCCAGGGTGCCGACGTCGGTCACCATGCCGATCTTGAGTGCGGCGGGTGTGGACGGGGCGGGTGTGCCCGACGCGCCACAGGCCGAGAGGACGATCGCCATCGTCGCGAACAGGGCGACCGCCAGTGAACGGGTGCGCATGTGTACTCCTCCAACGTGTCGAGCACAAGGTAGCCAGCATTGGGCCAGCGGGGACTCGACGAGTGCGGGCCCGGCGACGCCGGGAAACCGTTGGACCGCATCCTAGCGACGGGCCAGCGGCCGGGCAACAGGAATCCGTCGCCCTGAGTGGCGAATCGGTGCCGGCGCAGTGTAGGTCGTCCGGCGGTCACGTGCGACACTGCTCGGAGGACCGGCCGCGCCGTGTGGCCGTCCAGCAGGGAGGCGAGGTGCGTGGTTCGAGGGCGGTGTCCCGTTGCGTTCGCGGAGCCCTCGCCGGCCTTCTCGCGGTCCCCCTGCTGGTCGTGGCGTGTGGAGGCGGCATGGTCCCATCCGATCCTCGTTCCGGCGAGCCGGCCGTGACCAGCTCCGCGAGTCCCAGCGGCACGCCGTCGGGCTCGCCCGGGCGGGCGCTGCGCTACGTCGCATTGGGCGATTCGTACACCATCGGCACCTCCGTGAACGAGCCGGAACGCTGGCCGAACCAGCTGGTCGGCGCGCTCGCGGCCGACCCGGTCCGGCTCGACCTGGTCGCGAACCCGGCGGTCAACGGCTTCACCTCGGCCGACGTCATCGCCGTGGAGCTGCCGCGCCTGGCCGACCTGAAGCCGGACTTCGTGACGCTGCTCATCGGGGTCAACGATGTCGTGCAGGGCGTTCCGGAGGCCGAATACCGGGCGCGGATCGCGGAGATCCTGGCCACGCTCCGCGGCCTCCTCCCGGCGAACCGCATCGTCGTCGTGACGACACCCGACTACACGGTCACGCCGGCCGGCGCGGACTACGGCGACCCGGCCGCGAAGCGGGCGGGGATCCGGCGGGTCAACGCGATCGCGACCGAGGAGGCGCGCCGCCTGGGCATCGCGGTCGTCGACATCTTCGACATCTCGTCCGGGGCCGCCACGGACCGCGGTCTCGTGGCGCGGGACGGCCTCCATCCGTCCGGTCGCCAGTACGGCCTGTGGGTGGAGCGGATCGCGCCCCTCGTGCGCTCGCTCATCGCCCAGCCGGCCCCATAGCCGCAGGGGGCCGGCCCCGGCCCGCCGGACCGTCAGTGCCGGTGCAGCTCGAGCAACCGGGCGTCGTCGATCCCGAAGTGATGGGCGATCTCGTGGTAGAGCGTCTCGACGATCGCCCGCTCGAGCCGGGCAGGATCGGGATTCGCCCGGGCCAGGGGACCGCTGAACAGCGTGATCCGGCTCGGGAGCGTGGCGCTGTCGGCGGCCCAGCGCGTGCGCGGCACGCCCTCGTACAACCCGTACAGCCCGTACGCGCCGACCGACGCAAGCTGCTCCGGGGTCGGCTCGTCCTCGACCGTGATCGCCACCGACCCGAGCTGGTCGAGGAAGACCCGGGGCAGGAGCTCGATCGCCGCGTCGATGACCGTCGCCGAAGTCGACGTCGCCTGGAGCCGCCGCCTCTCCCTCGTCCATGCCGCCACGATACCGCCGGAGGCTTCGGAGGCCCCGCCGGCCCCCGCTGTGCGCGACCCCGCGAGCGGTGGCCGGACGGCTACGATCGACGCACCACCGGATCTCGACGAGGAGGCGCGCGCGATGTTCACCGCGACCAAGGACCTGATGCTCCCGGCGACCGTGACCGGATCGTGGCCGCGGCCTCGCTGGTACGACGGCGGCCTGTGGGGCCGGCCGCTCGACACGGCGCTCCTCGACGTCCGCTTCCGCGAGCAGTTCCTGGACGCGCACGCCACCGTGATCGCCGACCAGGAGCGCGCCGGCCTCGACATCCTCACGAACGGCGACTACCACCTCGACGAGGACTTCGCCGGTCGCTCCTGGCATCACTACCCGTTGCAGCGCTGGAAGGGGCTCGAACACGAGGAGCTCCAGTACGCCGGCTCGCGCGACAGCCTCCTGGCGTTCCCGGCGGGGACGCTGATGAACGAGATCGAGACGACGTGGCGCTGGCCGCGCGTGGTCGGCAAGGTCGAGCACGACCCGCGCAACCCGCTCGAGTACGCGAAGCTCTGGCGGATCGCCCAGGCCCGCTCGGGCTCCGGCAAGCCCGTCAAGTTCGGGACCTGTTCGTCGCAGGTCCTCGCGATCTTCCTCGACAGCCACACCGCCGAGTACGACCTCGACGACAAGAAGCAGCTCATCTGGGACATGGCCGGCGCGATGAACCTGGAGCTGCGCCAGCTCGCCGCCGCCGGCGCGAAGGTCATCCAGATCGAAGAGCCGACGATCCACTTCACGGCGGCCTTCCATCCCGAGCAGACCGAGCTGCTCGACTTCATGGTCGACGCGTTCAACCACGAGGTGGAGGGCCTCGACGACGTCGAGCTGTGGATCCACACCTGCTGGGGCAACCCGAACATGCAGAAGGTCTATTCGGGCGAGTCCTACGCGAACTCGATCGAGATCTACCTCGAGCGCCTGAAGGGCGACGTCTGGACGGTCGAGGCGACCGAGAACGACCTGGCCGAGATCGACCTGTTCAAGCCGTACGCCGACCGGCTGACCAAGAAGATCGCCGTCGGGATGGTCAGCCACCGCACCCTGCAGGCGGACATGGCGCCGGTCGTCGCCGGGCGCGTCCGACGGGCGCTCGAGGTGATCCCGGCCGACAAGCTGATCCTCTCCAGCGACTGCGGCTTCGGCCGGCAGGGCTTCAACCGGACGGTCGCGTTCTACAAGACGACCGCGATCGCGCAGGCGCGGAACATCGTCCTGAAGGAGCTCGGGCTCGAGGAGCGCTACGTGCCGGCGGCCGATCCGGCGCTCGCAGGCCGACGTCCTGCCCGACCAGGAGCCGCTGACCCACCTGGCATCACCGTGGACGGGGACGCGAGCCGGGCGCTGACCGTCCGGCGCCGGTCCCACGTCCGCTACGACGGCTGGTGATACAGCTCGAATGACCCGTCCTCGGCCAAGCCGGCGGTCCCCGGCTGGTGCCACTCCTTCGTGCCGACCTTCTCGACACGATCCTTGGTCTTCCATGCCTTCGCGATGTACGACCCGTCGGGACCCGTTCGCTCTTTCCCGTGCGTGCCGAAGTAGGTCGCCGACCACCATGGCCCCGTGAGCGTCTGGACGGGCGTCTGCGGGCACTTCATCGTCCCGCTTTCGGTCGACTCCGTGAACAGATACGTCAGAGTGAGGTCGGTCAGCTTCCCGGGCTCAGCCACGTGGCCACGAGAGGTCAGGGTGGCCACCGTTTCATACGTGTCCCGCGTCGCGTTGAACTTCAGGTCGGTCACCTCGAAGTCGGAGCCCCCGCGGACGCCCTTGACGGTGCAATCGCTGCTGAGAGTCTGCCTGATGTCGATCGACGTGTTGTCGAGCGCGGACTCGCCCGTGATCTTCATCGACTCGGTATCGAGCAAGATCTTCACCGTCGCCTTGACCTTCGACACCACGTCCAGTGGGAACCGGGTGTCGTGGCCCACCGAAGCGAAGCGCACCTCGAACGTGAGGCACTTCTTGGCCATGGCCTTCTCGTACTGCCACTCCACCTCGTCGGGATGACCACCCGGCAGCTGGCGCTGGCGCTCGAAACCGAGGATCACCGCGAGCATCCGGTGGACGATGTGTTCGTCGCGGCAGAGTTCGTACTCCTCCTTCGTGCAGACGTGTGCGAGCGTGGTCTGGAGCTGCCCAGTGTCTGGCTGCGGCTTGTCGCCGGGGAACAACTGCCTCTGGCGTATGAGGCTCAACACCGAGAGCCAGGCCAGCCGGGCGTTGGCGCAACTCTTGTCCGCGGCGGCCACCCGGGGCTCGACGACATCACGCTCGTATGCATCGATGATGTCCCCCAACGCGTCCCAGTAGTCGCTCGGCATCTCCTGCCCGTTGCTCTCGAGGACGTGCTCCTTGGCCAGGAAGGACGCCAGGTAGCTCGTCAGCCGGGCCTCCGCATCGCCCCCGAGTTGCTGTCTCACCGGTTCGATGCTTGCCAGGAGGCCCTTGGTCACGCCGTAGCCGCTGAAGTGGAGGATCCGCAACTGGATCCGGGCCTCCTTGACGACCGGATAGGCGAGGAACATCCCGTTCCCGGCACCCTCGTACCCGAATGGGATCTGCTGGTCGACCGGAAGGTCTTTCGTCGGGGCGATGGTGAGCGTCGCGAAGTCCTCGAGCTGCAGCCCGTCCGGTCCGAGCTGCACCGCGTACGTTTGGTCGCCGCTCGTGGGCAGCCCGGTGACCGAGGCGACGGGGGTCATCGAGATCTCAGTGGGCACGAGCAGCGCGTCGTCCGGGATCGCCAGCGTGAACACCGTCCCGTCGGCCCCATTGGCCGTCATCTCACCCCCGGTGACCGGGATCGTCGCCGTGACCGTGTTGCCGGCTTCAGGCGTGACCGTCAGGTCGATGGGGGGCTTCGTCGGGTTCAGGATGGCGTCCAGACCGAGGGCGGCCGCGGCGCCCGGCGAGGACCCTTGGGCGACGCTCGGGGGAGCCGATCCCGTGCCGGGCGCTGAGCCCGCGGGCGACCCGGTCGGGGTCGGAGACGCGCAGGTGGCGATCAAGATGGAGAGCCCCAAGGCAATGACAGCATGCCGGACACGAGGCCGCGCGCCGACCGCTTGCGGCTGACCGGAAGTCGTCATCGAGCTCTCCCTGGGCGGACGGAGCGGCCGCCCTATCCTAGCGGCGCAGCCGGCCTCGAACGGGTCGCCGGGGCCGGTCCCGGCTACCATTGGACGTCCCGATGACGATGGCGCCCAAGGACTTCACCCACCTCCACGTCCACTCCGAGTTCAGCCTTCTCGACGGGCTCGGGCGGGTGGGTGAGATCGTCGACGCGGCCGCCGCGCACGGGATGGATTCGATCGCCCTGACCGACCACGGCGCGCTCTACGGAGCCGTCGCCTTCTACCAGGCGGCCACCGCCAAGAACATCAAGCCGATCATCGGAGTGGAGACGTACGTCGCCCGTCGGTCGATGAACGACCGCGAGGGCAAGGCCGACGCCCAGCCGTTCCACCTGATCCTTCTCGCGAAGGACATGACCGGCTACCAGAACCTGTGCCGGCTCGTGACCGACGCCCACATCGACGGCTACTACTACAAGCCGCGCATCGACCGGGAGCACCTCGCGAAGTACAGCAAGGGCCTCATCGGCCTGTCGGCCTGCCTCAACGGCGAGGTCGCGCGGGCGCTCGAGGTCGACGACTGGGAGTCGGCGAAGCGCCTCACCGGCGAGTACCGGGA
Organism: uncultured Chloroflexia bacterium; assembly: GCA_963849405.1. GTDB lineage: Bacteria > Chloroflexota > Limnocylindria > Limnocylindrales > CSP1-4 > C-114. The sequence goes on along the minus strand of CAWKHG010000002.1, from coordinate 86,459 downwards.
CATCCTCGGCGGCGACTTCTACCTCGAGCTCCAGGACCACGGCCTGCCCGAGCAGCAGCGCCTCAACGAGCAGCTCCTCCGCCTGGCGCCGGAGGTCGGGGCTCCCCTCGTCGTCACGAATGACCTGCATTACGTGAACGCCGGCCAGCGCGAGGCCCAGGATGTCCTGCTGTGCATCGGCACCGGCAACAACCTCGACACGCCGAACCGGATGAAGTTCGAGTCGGGCGAGTTCTGGGTGAAGTCGGCGGCCCAGATGGCCGCCCTGTTCCCGGACCAGCCCGAGGCGATCCTCAACACCCGCCGGATCGCGGAGATGGTCGACCTCAAGCTCCCCCTCGGCGAGCTGCGGATCCCGCACTTCCCGGTGCCGGACGGCGAGACGACCGAGAGCTGGCTCCGGGCCGAGTGCCAGCGCGGCCTGGCCCGCCGCTACGGCGAGGTCACGCCGGAGCTCCAGACGCGCCTCGACTACGAGCTCGGCGTGATCCTCTCGATGGGCTACGCGGGCTACTTCCTCATCGTGGCGGACTTCATCCGGTTCGCCCGCGAGCAGGGCATCCAGACGACCTGCCGGGGCAGCGCCCCGGGCTCGATCGTGACCTACACCCTCGGCATCACGCCGGTCGACCCGATCCTCTACCGCCTCCCGTTCGAGCGCTTCCTCAACCCCGACCGGGTGACGATGCCCGACATCGACGTGGACTTCGAGGACGGCCGGCGCGAGGAGGTCATCGCCTACGTCGGCCAGAAATACGGCCAGGACCACGTCGCCCAGATCATCACGTTCGGCACGATGCTCGCCCGGGCGGCGATCCGCGACGTCGGGCGGGTCCTCGGCATGAGCTACGGCGACGTCGACCGGATCGCCAAGGCGGTCCCGAACACGCTCGGCATCAAGCTCGACGAGGCGATCGAGACCGCCCCGGCGTTCCGCGAGCTGGTCGACGCCGACCCGCAGGTGGGCCGCCTGGTCGACCTCGCCCAGCAGCTCGAGGGCGTGGCCCGGAACGCCTCCACGCATGCCGCCGGGGTCGTGATCTCCCGCGAGCCGCTGACCGAGCTCATGCCCCTCCAGAAGGCGACCAACTCGGACGGGCTCATGACCCAGGTCGAGATGCACGGCGTCGAGGCGCTCGGCCTGCTCAAGTTCGACTTCCTCGGCCTCTCCAACCTCACGATCCTTCGCCGGGCGGTCGACCTCATCCGCGAGGACCGCGGCGTCGAGATCGACCTCGACAGCATCCCGCTCGACGACAGCCGGACGTTCGAGCTGCTCGCCTCGGGCGAGACGACGGGCATCTTCCAGCTCGAGTCGGCGGGCATGCGCCGCTACATCCGCGAGCTCCGGCCCACCTCGGTCCACGACCTGGCGGCCATGGTCGCGCTCTACCGGCCGGGCCCGATGGACAACATCCCGGCGTACATCCGGCGCAAGCACGGCCTGGAGCCGGTCACGTACCTCCACCCGCTCCTGGAGCCGTACCTCGACAAGACGTACGGGATCTTCGTGTACCAGGAGGACATCATGGCCGCCGCCGTGGCGCTCGGCGGCTTCAGCGGGCCGGAGGCGGACACGCTCGGCTACGCGATCCGCAAGAAGAAGTCCTCGGTCCTGCGCTCGATGCGCCAGAAGTTCGTCGACCAGGCGGCCGAGCGAGGCGTCCGGCCGGAGACGATCGATGCGGTCTTCCACGCCTTCGAGCCCTTCGAGCGCTACGGCTTCAACAAGGCCCACGCCACGTGCTACGGGCTCATCGCCTACCAGACGGCGTACCTGAAGGCGAACTACACGGTCGAGTACATGACGAGCGTCCTCTCGGCCGTCCGCGACAACGCGGAGAAGGTCGCCGCGGCGATCGCCGAATGTCGCCGCCTGGGGATCGAAGTCCGGATGCCGGACATCCACGAGTCGGGCCTCGAGTTCACCGTCCAGGGCGACTCGATCCGGTTCGGGCTGCTGGCGGTCAAGAACGTCGGCCAGGGCGCGGTCGAATCCGTCATCGCCGCGCGGGCCGAGGGCGGCGATCTTCCGCTCGCTCACGGACTTCTGCACCCGGATCGACCTCCGGCTGGCCAACCGCAAGGTCCTCGAGTCGCTGGCCCGGGTGGGCGCGCTGGCGTCGTTCGGGCACCCGGCCCAGATCCTGCTCGGCCTCGACGACGCGATGGGGGCCGCCCAGGCCGTGCAGCGCGACCGGGCGTCCGGCCAGACCTCGCTGTTCGACCTCGGCGCGGCGGACGCCGCCTCGCTCGACGCCCCGTTGCCGCGAACGCCCGAGGCGCCGCTGCGCGAGCGGCTGCGCTGGGAGAAGGAGCTGCTCGGGGTCTACCTCTCGGAGCACCCGATGGGCGAGGTGGCCGGCGTCGTCGGGCGGTACGTCACCGCCTACTCCGGCGACCTGACCGACGAGTCGCTCGAGGGCCAGCGGGTCGTGGTCGCCGGGATCGTCGTCGGCAAGCGGACCGTCATCACGAAGGCGCGGGCGACCATGGCCATCGTCACGCTCGAGGACCTCCAGGGCAGCCTCGAGATCGTGGTCTTCCCGCGGACCTGGGAGGAGACGGCCGCGCTGTGGACCGAGGGGGCGATCCTCCTCGTCGCGGGCCGGATCGACCATCGCGGCGACGAGGTGAGCCTGCTCGCCGATCTGGTCGTCGAGTGGGAGCCGGCGATGGCTGCGGGACCGGAGGCCTTCGCCCGGCAGGTCGCGGCCACGGATCGGGGCCGGGGCGGCCGGCGGAGCGGGCCGTGGGATGGGTCGCGCAACGGCGGGAACGGGAGCAACGGCAACAACGGCGGCAGCGGGGAGCGGCGGGGTCCGCCGGCGGCGGCCGCGGTGCCCGTGATGGGACCGCCGGACGGTGTCCCGCCACCCTACCGGGAGCCGGTCGCCGTGGGTCCCGGACGTCCGCCCGAGACGCCGGCCGGGCCGGCGGGCGCTCCGCGCGTCCCGTACGTGTCGCCTCTCCGTCCCGAGGCGCGCCGGCCGGAAGTGGCGAGCGCGCCCGCGGGAGATGCCGAGGGCCTCGCCCCGGGGATCGAGCCCGCCGAGCCGATGCCCACCTACAGCGAACCACCGGGCCTGACGGTCGGGGTGGAGCGGGACGACGAGCCGCCACTTCCCGACGAGGAGCGCCGCCGAGCGACCGCAGCCACGACCGCCGCGACGACGCCGCTGGCCGCGGGACCCGGCGGCATCCTCCATGTCCGCTTCAACCAGGACGCCGCCACGGACCGGCTCGTCGGGGCGATGGAGGAGGTCCGGAGCCTGCTGCGGGCACGGCCTGGCGCGACTCGCGTCGTCCTCCACGTGCCGCAGGGCGGCGGCCGCGACGCGCTGCCGATGGAGCTCCGGGTCGGGGTCGCCTACGACGCCGAGCTGCTCGGCGAGGTGAGCCGGCTGGGGGCCGGCCTGGTGGACCTGCGCCTCGCCTGACCGCCGCGGACCGGTGACCTAGCGGGCGTCCCAGCTCCCGTACGCCGGATGGCCCGGTTTGACGGCGATGAACACGCCGCGGCACGTCGCGCAGACCTGGCCGTCGGCGGACAGGGTCGCCTCGACCGTCGCTCGGTCGTCGGTGGAGTCGACGACCCGGGCGCTCAGGTGGAGCGCGCGATCGGTCGGCGTCGGGCGGAGGAGCCGCACGGCGTATTCCGCCGTCACGCAGACCGGCGCAGCCGTCGCGCCCCGGCGATCCATGAGGTGCCAGGCCGCAGTCCAGTTGGAGTGGCAGTCGAGGAGCGTGCCGATGATCCCGCCGTTCAGCACGCCGTCGAACGCCTCGTGGTGGGGCTCCGGCGTCCAGTCCGCCACCACGGTCGAGTCGTCGTCCGGGCTCGGGCGGCTCTCGATGCGCAGCCCGTGCTCGTTCGCCGGTCCGCACCCGAAGCAGCGGCTCAGCGGCGCGTAGCGCTCCTGGAGGCTCGGCCCAGGCTGAGCGTGGGGATGCGTCATCGGGGCGAGTATCCCATCGCTTCGGTGGTCGTCACGCCGCTCCAGGACGTGCGTTCGTTGTACAGGTCGAGCATGAAGAAGGCGAAGCCCGCCAGCGACACGAGGGCGGCCACGACGAGCGCGTTGCGGATCCCGATGAGGCTCGACAGGGCGCCACCCAGGAGCGGCGCCACGATGAGCGCGGCGTTCTGGATCGTCTGGTCGATCGAGGCGAAGGTCACGCCGAGACGCGTCGGGATGCGCCGCATCATCTCGTCGAACAGGGCCAGCCCGGCGCCGGCCGAGGCGAAGCCCGAGGCGACCGACACGATGATCACGAGCACCTGGTCGTGGATCGCGAAGAAGGCCGCCGGCGCGAGCGCGCTCAGGAGCAGGGCCGGGACCAGGACCGCCGGCCGGCCGAAGCGGCGCGAGACGAGGCGCCACGTCACGTAGCCCGCCAGCGCCCCGAGCGACTGGCCCGCGCCGATGAGGCCGACGACGGCGTCGGAGGCGACGACCTCCTTCACGTAGAAGAGCGGCAGGAGCGGCGCCGCGAGGCCGACGCCCGACGAGTACACGAGCGCCCGGAGCTCGAACGCGGTGAACGAGCTCTCGGAGCGGAGGTGGGCGACCATCTCGCCGATCCGGGCCGCGGGCGACCGGCTGGTGGAGGCGTCCTCCGGCACCTGGGCGGGGATCACGTAGCGCCGGGCGAAGTAGAAGCTGCCGATGCCGCCGCTGGCGCAGACGAGCATGAACAGCTCGTAGTTCATGGGGAAGGGGAGCAGCCGGAGCAGCTGGCCTCCGGCGGCCATCGTGACCGCCGTGACCAGGCCGATGATCGCCCAGCGCCGGCCGAGAAGGTCGTATCGCCCGCGCGATCCGGCGGCGCCATCCATGACGATCGGGAACGCGACCTGGCCGATCGTGTTCGGGACCATCGCGACGGCCCACAGCACGAGGATCGCCGCGACCGCCCAGTCCTGCGGCACGAGCAGCAGCACGAGCGCGATCGGCGCGTAGATCGTGTGGGCGATCAGGCGCGACCGGCTGTAGGCCGGGACGATGTCCTGGCGCCGCTGGAGCCGCCGGCCGATCGGCAGGGCAAGCAGCGCCCCGGCGACTGCCGGGATGGCGGTGACCAGCCCGACCGCGACACCCGCGGCGCCCAGCCGCACGAGGAGCACCGGCAGGAACGGCGCGGCAGCATTGACCACCCCGACCGCCAGCGAGTCGTTGCGGTTGAGGGTCCGGTTCGCGGCCTCGACTTCGGGCGGCAGGCGGACCCGGTTCGGACTCACGGGCGTGCGCGAGCACGACGATGTACGTGACGATGAGGGCGACTACCGCGAGCACTGCGATGAGGAAGGTGGCCAGTACGGCGACACAACCAAACGACGCGCGCGCACCTCGCTCACTTCATCCCTGGCACGAATGAGGCTGCCAGGCGCGCCGAGCTGCCCGCCGAAGCGAGCGCGAGCGCTCCGAGGACGAGGAGCAGGAGGGTGATCGTGCGTGGCAAGCCGAGCGGATTGCCTCGCACAAGCCCGAATATGAACGCCGGCGCTGCCGCCCACGGTGTTACCCGGACGACGGTGTCGATGACTGTGAAGCCCAGCGGGTATCGCTTGCGCGGTGTGGATCGTCTGAGTCTGACCTCTGCCAGCGGTTCGCGACCCGACAGGGACTTGCCGTCCTCGAACACGTCGTAGCCGAGCGGGGATCCCCAGGCGGAGTCGGACTCCGGCGGCAGCCAGGCCACCCCGACGAGCGGGTGCCCATCGAGAACCAGGGCGACTTCCTGGAACGGCATGGTGGGCTTCGGAAACGGAACGGTCTGCCACCCTCGCACCGTCCACACGGACGCGTACTTCCCGGCCCATGATGCCGTCGGGGTCGAACTCGAGGCGACGCTTGCCCGACGTCCGTGTCGATCTCGTAGGTGTCGTACCTGCGCTCCGGAGACATCGCCCGCGAGTCTAATCCGAGCGAGGCGCGGTCACGATGGCCTCCGCCGACGTCCTCGGGACCGGGCACGGTGATCACGTCCGGTGAGGACCATCGGATCGCGGAGCACGGTGCGATCGGTTCCGTAAGCTGCCTGTCTCCGTGACCACGCGCCTCGCGAAGGCGTATTGTCGGCGGGTGTCCGGCCGCCACCCGCGGGCGGCTAGGGGAGGCGGGGGATCAAGCGGTTACTTCTCGGGCTCGTGCTCTCTGTGGTCCTGTCGGCTTGCGCAGCAGCGGCGACTCCGATCGTGATCTATGTGACACCCGGCCCGTCATCGGGGCTCGGAGCCTCACCCGGCTCGCCTGACGGGGTGGCCTCCGGCGGCATTCCATCTGCGAGCCCATCTAAGCCTGGCAAGACATTCGTCACGTTTGGCGACGGGCAATACGAGATCCCCGCGGATATCAGGCCCGGCACCTACCGGACCCGCGAGGCCTCGCCGAGCTGCTACTGGGAGCGCCTCAAGGGGTTCAGCGGCGAGCTCGACGACATCGCAGCCAACCAGAACACCGGGGATCCGACGATCGTGACAATCTCAAAGGCAGACAAGGGCTTTCACACCGAGGACTGCGGCACGTGGACCTCGGACCTCATCGCAGCTCACCGAGAGCAAGGCGAGCTTCGGGCCGGGAACTTACTTCGTGGGCACCGACATCGCGCCTGGCAAGTATCGAACGGCCGGAGGGAGCGGTTGCTACTGGGCGAGGCTCAAGAACTTCACGGGCACGACCGATGGGATCATCGCCAACGACAACGTGACAGGCTCAACGATCGTGACGATCGCGTCCACCGACAAAGGCTTCACATCTAGTGACTGCGGCACCTGGACGAAGCGCTGACGCACTCTGATCGCGGCTGAGCTCGATTCATTCGAGCATCAGATACTCGAGCCACGCTTGGTGCCGAAGATGGGAGTCGAACCCATACGACCTTGCGGCCAGCGGTGTTTGAGACCGCCGCGTCTGCCATTCCGCCACTTCGGCCCGAACGCCGGCGAGCCGGCCAGTTCATCGTAGCGCCTGCGCCGGACCGCTCCCGGCCGCCTGCCTGCCGCACGGCCGGAACCTGAGGGCGTGGGCCGGCGTCTCCGCCGGGACCGCATGCTAGACTCCGCGCGCCTTAGTCCCGCCCTCCGGAGGAGCCGCCCGATCGTGGCCGATCCTCGACCACCCGAGGCCGATGCGCCGGCGCTGGAGGACCCGATCCAGCGGCGCGATCTCATCCTCATCGAACGGGCGCGGGCGGGCGACCTGGACGCCTTCAACGACCTCGTGGACTGCTACCAGGACCACCTCTGGTCGCTCGTCGTGCGGATGGTCCCCGATCCCGACCAGGCGGCCGACGCCGTCCAGGAGGCGTTCTTCTCCGCGTTCCGCAACCTGGCCTCGTTCCGTGGCGGCAGCGTCCGGAGCTGGCTCAGCCGGATCTGCGTCAACGCGGCGATGGACGCCCAGCGGGCCAAGAAGCGCCGGCCCGTCCAGCCCTACCCGGAGCTCGACGACGAGTCGTGGCAGCCCCCGACCGGGGCCGACGTCGACCCCGAGCACCTCGTCCTCGGCAACGAGCGCACGCGCGTCCTCGGCGAGGCCCTGGCCATGATCACGACCGACCAGCGGGCGGCCATCGTCCTCTTCGACATCGAGGGCTACGACTACGCCGAGATCGCCGACATGACCGGGGTCTCGCTCGGCACGGTCAAGTCCCGGATCCATCGAGGCAGGCTGGCCATGCGACGCCTGCTCGAGGGCCGGATGGAACTGTTCCGTGGATAAACTCGTCAGACCCACGATGAACGGAACCTCCGAGCCCCACGCTCGCCACGACCGCTACCTCGTCGCGGCCCTCGCCGCCGACGATGTCGAACCGATGGTCCGGGTCGACGCCGAGGCGCTCGTCGCCTCGTGCCACGACTGCGCCGAGCTGCTGGCCGACCTGCGCTCGATCGCCGTGGCGACCGCCGCGCTGCCCATGGTCCCGCGGACCCGCGACTTCCGGATCAGTGCGGCCGACGCGGCCCGGCTCCGGCCGCGCGGCTGGCGCGCCCTGCTCGACGCCCTCGGCGGCGCCCGGGCCTCGTTCTCCCGGCCGCTGGCCACGGGACTCACGACGCTGGGCATCGTCGGCCTGCTCGTGAGCACCGTCCCCGGCGCTCTCAATGGCATCTCGTTCGGGTCGGGGGGCGCCGCGCCGATCTCGGCCCAGGCGCCCGAGGCGGGTCGCAACGGCGCCGGATCTCCGTCCTCGGCATATGGCGGCTCCGACAGCGCCGCCAGCCAGGCGCCGGCCTTCTTCGGATCGGCCGCCCCGTCGGCGGCGGCATCGGCGCCCGCGGCATCGGCGGCTGCAACGACGCCCACCTCGGTGAAGGTGGATGAGCCCACGCCGGCGGGACTCGGCGCGGTCGGGCAGGCGGTCGGGTCAGCACGGCCCGTCACGGATGGCACCGGCGTCCCACCGGGCGGCAGCAAGGGCGGCCCGCGCTCGGGTGCGGGCGCCGAGGCGCGCGGCCTGGCCATGACCCTGGCGGTCCGCGACGCCGCGCTCCCCCCGAGTGGACGTCCGACCGGCCCATCGCTCCTGCTCATCGGCTCGATCGTGTGCCTCGCCCTGGGGGCCGGGCTCTTCGTCATCCAGCGGCTCGCGCGCCAGTAGCCGCGATCCAGGCGCGTTCGGCGCCCTCCCGCCGCCGCAGGACGGCCTCCCGCCGCCCCCATTCATGCCCGGGTGTGTCCGGCTCGCCGGTACACTGAAGGTCTCCGACCGACCACCCGACGCTTCCGAGGTCCTTCATGGATCGCCTGATGCTGCTCGACGGCAACGGGCTCATCTATCGCGGCTATTTCGCCCTCCCACCGCTGACCACGTCACGCGGTGAGCTGGTCAATGCCGTGTTCGGGTTCTGCAGCATCGTCCTGCGCGGATTCCAGGACATCGGGCCGGACTTCGTCGCAGTCGCCTTCGACCTTCCCGGGCCCACGTTCCGCCACGAGCGCTTCGCCGAGTACAAGGCGACCCGCCAGCGGATGCCCGACGACCTGCGCGACCAGTTCCCCAAGGTCCGCGAGGTGGTCAAGGCGCTCCGGATCCCGGTCTACGAGTTCGCCGGCTACGAGGCGGACGACGTCATCGGCACGCTGACGGTCGAGGCGGAACGGCGCGGCCTCGATACGACGATCGTGACCGGCGACCTCGACATGCTCCAGCTCGTCACGGACCACACGCGGCTCATGACGACCCGCTCCGGCGTCCAGAACACGATCCTCTACGACCCCGAGCGGATCCGCGAGCGCTACGACCTGCGGCCCGACCAGATCGTCGACTTCAAGGCGCTCAAGGGCGACAGCACGGACAACGTGCCGGGCGTGCCGGGCGTCGGCGAGAAGACCGCGGCCAAGCTCATCAACCGTTGGGAGACCCTCGACGGGGTCTACGAGCACATCGACGAGGTCGAGCCGGTGAAGCTCCGCGAGCCGTTGCTCGCGGCCAAGGAGCGGGTCCTCGAGAGCCGCGAGCTGATGCGGATCGTGCGCGACCTGCCGGTCGAGCTCGACCTGGAGACCGCACGGCTCGGCGACTACGACCGGGAGACGGTCGTCCGGCTCTTCCGCGAGTACGAGTTCCGGACGCTCATCGAGCGGCTGCCTCCGCTGAGCGGCGAGCGCGCCGACGAGACGGTGTTCGCGCTCCGGGCCGAGACCGCGGACGGCTCCTTCCCGGCGGCCCAGGTGCCCGGCCGCGCGCCGGACGCCGGCTCGGCGGGAGGCAACGGCCGCGGGCCGGGGGCGCCGCCCGCGCACCCTCGCTGCTCGGCGAAGCGTCCGGCCTCCAGCTGTCCATGGATTTCGATGCGCTCGGCGGGGCCAATGCCGGCCGCGCCGGTCCCGCGCCTCGGGTCGCGCCCGGCGACAAGGATCGTGGACGCCGCCTCGCTCGAGGCCCTGCCCGCGGAAGACCCACGCGACGCGCTCGCGGCGCTCATCGCGGAACCGGCACGGGTCGCGGTGGTCGACGAGGCGGCCGTGCCCGATCTCCGTTCGTGGCTCGAGGCCCAGCCGGCCGTCGGCGTCGCGCTGCTCCAGGACGACCCGCGGCCGCGTCGCGGGACGGCGCTCGCGCTCGGTGTCGCCGGCACGGACGGGCGCACGATCGCGGCCGAAGGCCCGGCGGCCAGCGAGGCCCTGCGTCGGTTGCTCGTCGACGTCCGCGTGCCGCTCGTCGGCCATGAGGTCAAGCGCCTGCTCGTCGCCTCGGCCGGTGCCGGCGAGGAGCTCCCGGAGGTCGCCTTCGACACCCAGGTCGCCGCGTACCTGATCAATGCCAGCCTGCGCAGCCAGACCATCGCCGACATCGTCGCCGAGCAGCTCGACCTGATCTTGCCCGACCCGGCCGGCCTCGACGCGACCGCGCGGGCCGGCCTCGATGCCCTCTCGGTCATCGCCGCCCGTCCGCCGCTCGAGCGCGGCCTGGCCGCCGAGAAGCTCGATCGCCTGTTCGCCGAGATCGAGCTGCCGCTCATCCCGGTCCTGGCGCGGATGGAGTCGGCCGGCGTGGCGATCGACCGCGACCGGCTGTCAGCGCTGGCGACGCGAGTTCGGGGCCGAGATCTCCCGGCTCGAGGCCGAGATCTACGTCGACGTCGGCCACGAGTTCAACCTGGGCAGCCCCAAGCAGCTCGAGCAGGTGCTCTTCTCGGAGCTCAACCTGCCGAAGGGCAAGAAGACGAAGACCGGCTACTCGACCGATGCATCGGTGCTCGAGGAGCTCCGCCCCGCGCACCCGATGATCGACAAGCTCCTCGAGTGGCGGACATACACGAAGCTGCGCTCGACCTACGTCGACGCCCTGCCGACGCTGATCGCCGCCGACGGGCGGCTGCACACGACGTTCCACCAGGCCGTGGCCGCCACCGGGCGCCTCTCGTCGTCCGACCCGAACCTGCAGAACATCCCGATCCGGTCCGAGCTGGGCCGGCGGATCCGGCGCGGCGTTCGTGGCCGGCGGCCCGGACGTCGTGCTCGTCGCGGCCGACTACTCGCAGATCGAGCTGCGCATCCTCGCCCACGTCTCCGGCGACGAGCACCTCAAGGAGGCGTTCGCGCGCAACGCCGACATCCACCGCGACACGGCCGCGCGCGTGCTCCACAAGGAGCCGGCCGACGTCACGGCCGACGAGCGCTCGATGGCCAAGATGGTCAACTTCGGGATCGCCTACGGGATGAGCGACTTCGGCCTGTCCTCGCGCGCCAACATCGGCCGCAAGGAGGCCCAGGACTTCATCAACACGTACTTCGCGACCTACTCGGGCATCAGCTACTACATGCTCGCGATCAAGGAGCAGGCCCGGACCCAGGGCTTCGTCGACGACGCTCATCGGGCGGCGCCGCCACATCCCGGAGCTGGCGGCCCGCAACCCGGCCCTCCGCTCGGCGGGCGAGCGGATGGCCATCAACATGCCGATCCAGGGCACGGCCGCCGACATCATCAAGATCGCGATGATCCGGCTGGCCGATCGCCTGCGCGACGAGGGCCTGCACGCGCGTCCGCTGCTCCAGGTCCACGACGAGCTGCTCCTCGAGGTGCCGCGCGACGAGGTCGAGCGCCTCGTGCCGGTCCTGCGGACGACGATGGAGAGCGCGATGCCGCTCGACGTGCCGCTCACCGTCGACGTCAAGGTCGGCGACGACTGGGAGGCGATGACGCCGGTGCCGCGCGGGGAGGCGCCGGCCGAGCCGGTCGCCCGGTAGGCGTCGATGCCGGAGCTGCCCGAGGTCGAGACGGTCGCCCGCGACCTTCGCCCCAGGATCGTCGGCGCGACGATCGCCGGGGTGCGGGTCGCCTGGACGCGCACGCTCCGGTCCGAGGATCCCGAGGCGTTCGCCGCCGGCGTCATCGGCCGCCGGATCGAGGACGTGGGACGCCGGGCCAAGCTGGTCGTCGTGGAGCTGTCGGGCGGCTTCGCGCTGACCATCCACCTCAAGATGACCGGCCAGCTGTTCGTGGTGCCGGCCTCGGAGCCGGTGGATCCGTACGTCCGCCTCGTGCTCGAGCTCACGGACGGCCGCGAGATCCGGTTCCGGGACATCCGCAAGTTCGGCCGGGTCGGGCTGCACGTCCGCGACGCGGCCACGGGCGAGCTCGTCGAGCTGACCGACGATCGGGCCACGTTCGCCGGCCTGGGCCCCGAGCCGCTCGACCCGACGTTCACCCTCGCCCGCTTCCGGCGCCTGATCCGGGGCCGGCGCGGCCGCCTCAAGCCGCTCCTGCTCGACCAGTCGTTCCTGGCCGGGGTCGGCAACATCTACGCCGACGAGGCGCTGTGGACCGCCCGGCTCCATCCGCTCCGATCCGCCGCGACGCTCCACCCGGCCGACGAGCGGCGGCTGTACGCCGCGATCCAGTCGATCCTGCGCGAGGCGATCGTGCGGCGCGGCAGCTCCATCGACGACTACACCGCGCCCGACGGCGACGGCGAGATGCAGGAGCGGCTGCAGGTCTACCAGCGGACCGGCGAGCCGTGCCCGCGCTGCGGCCGGCCCGTGCGCCGGATCGTCATCGGGGCGCGGGCCACCCATTTCTGCTCGTGGTGCCAGCGGCTCTCGGCAGCCGACCGCAAGGCCGGCGCCGCGATCCTGCGCGAGATGGCCGGTGAGCGGCGACGGGCCGGTCGGCGCTGGACCGAGCTCGCGGGGGAGGGGTCGCTCGGCCTGACGCCGGCCGAGACCGCGAAGAATGCCGCCGCGGCCGAGGCGCGGGCACGGACCGAACGAACCCGGCGTGCGGCGGCGACGCGCCGCGCGGCCGCTCGAGCGACCGCCTCGACGGGCACGGCGGCTGGCACGCGCGCGCCCTCCGGCGAGGACGGCTGATGTCGATCCTGCGCCTCGGAGGCGATCCGCCGCGAGATCGGCACGTTCGTGATCCTCGACGACATCAGCGCCTCGATCGCCCTCGGCGAACGGATCGGCCTCGTCGGGCCCGAACGGGGCCGGCAAGACGACCCTGCTCCGGATCGCGGCCGGCATCGACGATCCCGATGCGCGGCGAGGTCTCGCGCAAGCGCGGCCTGCGCCTCGGCTTCCTGCTCCAGGAGACCCACCTCGACCCGGCGTTCATGGCCGCGCCCGACCTGCGGATCGCCGTCCGGGGCGGCGCCGACCACCTCGAGCGGATGGAGGCCGAGCTGCGCACCCTCGAGCAGGATCACCGGGTCACCGAGCCGGCCTACGAGGCCCTCCAGCACGAGTTCGACGTCCTGGGCGGGTACACGCTCGACCAGCGGGTCGACGAGACCTTGTCCGGCCTGGGGTTCGCCCGGGACGAGTGGTCGCGGCCGCCGGTCGCGATGTCCGGCGGCCAGCAGACGCGGGCGGCCCTGGCCCGCCTCGTCATCGCCGACCCGGACCTGCTGCTCCTCGACGAGCCGACGAACCACCTCGACCTCGACGCCCTCGAGTGGATCGAGGAGCACCTCCGGCGACGCGCCGGCTCGCTCCTCGTGGCGTCCCACGACCGGGCCTTCCTCGACGCGACCGTGACCCGCATCTGGGAGCTGCGCGACCGGCGCATCACCGTGTTCCGGGGCGACTACTCCGCGTACCACCGCCAGCGCATCGAGCGCGACGAGCGGGCGACCAAGGACGCCGAGGGGCGGGCCGGCCGAGATCGCCCGCGAGCAGGAGCTCGTCCAGCGCTACCGGAGCCACCGCAAGTACTCGAAGATGCACGAGCACGAGGCGCGGCTCGATCGGCTCCAGGCCACGAAGGTCGAGGCCCCGAAGGCCAGGTCCAAGCTGCGCCTGCCGGCGACGGCGCTGGCCGGCGCGGGGCCGTCCCGCTCGGGCGAGACGGTGGTCACGCTCGACGAGCTGGTCGTCGGCTACCCACCCGGCCGCCGCCCCGCACCCGGCGCCGACGACGAGGCGGCGGGCCAGCCCGGCCCGATCGTGAGCACCGCTCCGACGAAGGTGGCCACCGCCGTCTGGCTGGCGGCCTCGCGGGGCGACCGGATCGGCATCGTCGGCCCGAACGGGGCGGGCAAGACGACGCTCCTGCGGACGATCGCCGGCGAGCTGCCACCGCTCGACGGGCGGCTCATCTTCGGCAACGCCATCCAGGTCGGCTACCTCGCCCAGCTGCGCGACGCGGCGATCCCGGGGTCGACGGTGCTCGACGCGATCCTCGCGGCGATGCCGGTCACGGCCGGCGAGGCCCGCGGCTACCTGGCCCGCTTCCTGTTCAAGGGCGACGACGTGTTCAAGGAGGTCCGCCTGCTCTCGGGCGGCGAGCGGTCGCGCCTCGAGCTCGCCCTCCTGGGGATCATGCCGTCCAACCTGCTGCTGCTCGACGAGCCGACGAACCATCTCGACATCCCCGCTCGCGAGGCGATCGAGGCGTTCCTGGCGAGCACGCCGGCGACGATCCTCGTCGTGTCCCACGACCGGCGCCTGCTGGAGACGATCTGCGATCGGCTGTGGGTCGTCGACGACGGGCTGGCGGTCCCGTTCGACGGCGGCTATCGCGCCTGGCGCTCGGCGATCGCCGACGGCTGGACGCCGGCGTCCGCGGCCGAGGCCGAGGCGCGGCGCCTCCACGGCGGGCGGTCGCGGATCGCCGACGCCCGTCGGTACGCCCGGCTGCGCCAAAGCCCGTCGCCGCGGTCTCGCCCGTCTCGAGCCGGCGGTCCGGCGCGGCCCGTCGCGGGCAGCGCCTGTCGAAGGACGCCTACCGGCGCCAGAAGGCGACAGTCGAGGCCGAGCTGACCCGGCTCGGGCTGCGCAAGAACCACCTCGAGCTCGCGGCGTCGCGACCCGGCGGTCCTGGCCAACTTCGTCGAGCTCCGGCGGGTCACCTGCGAGCTGGCCGACGTCAGCGTGGCGCTCGAGGCGGCCGAGGAGGCCTGGCTGGAGACCGAGGAGCGGGCTCCGTGACCGCCGCGCGGCCCGTGCGGATCGGGCTGACCGGGCCGATCGGGTGCGGGAAGTCGACGGTCGCGCGCTGGCTCGGCGAGCGTGGCGCCGTCGTCATCGACGCCGACGCCGTCGCCCGCGAGGTGACCGCCCCCGGCCAGCCGGGCCACGACGCGGTCCTCGCCCGGTTCGGCGATCCGGTTCGGGCGGCGGACGGCACGCTGGATCGCGCCGCGCTGGCCCGCATCGTCTTCTCCGACCCGGCGGCCCTGCGGGACCTCGAGGCGATCGTCCATCCGCTCGTCCGGCCACGGATCCTGGCCGCGATCGATGCCGCCGCGGGCACGGAGGCGCCGGCCGTCGCGATCGAGGCCATCAAGCTCGTCGAGGGCGGCCTCGCCGAGCTGTGCGACGTCGTGTGGTGGGTGACCTGCCACGAGCCAGCGCGCCCGCCTGATCGGCGCGGGGCATGGAGCCGGCCGACGCCGACCGCCGGATCGCGGCCCAGGCCGGGATGGCCGACCGCGTCCGGGCCGCGCGGGACGACCTGGTCGAGGTCGACACGTCGGGCAGCCTCGCCGAGGCCGAAGCGCGGGTCTCCGCGCTGTGGGATGGGCTCGTCCAGAATCACTGAAGCCCGCAGGTCGAGCTACCTGTAGTCACCGAGGGCCGCGGTGGACGCGGCCCCGAATCACCGAAGCCCGCGTTGCCGCGGGCTTCGGTGCATCCAGGAAGGAGAAGCTAGGGAGCCGAGGGCGACGGCGAGGCCGAACTCGGGGCGGGGGAGGGAGAAGGCGGCAGCGTCGAGCCGGGCAGGACGACCCCGCCGGAGCCGCTCGGGTAGACCACCGGGACGGGCAGTCCGTAGCGCTGGATGATGATGCTGGTCGTCTCGCCGAGCCGCGTCGCGTCCACGATCCGGGTATCGGACGGTGGCCGGAGGGCGAAGCTGAACGAGGCCGCGCCGCTCGCCTGGAGATGGCTGATCTCCTCGGCCAGGGATTCGGGCACCTTGACGACGTAGAACGAGGTCGCCTTGGCGAGGACCGTCAGGTTCTGGTACGTGATCTTGGTCGACTTGTCCGTGTAGAACTTGCCGGCCTCGATGAGCGACTGCGGGACGAGGACGCTGAGGGTCACGAAGACGTCGACCGTGTCGCCGGCCCGGAGGAGGCCGCCGACGGCCCGGTCGTCGGGCACGGTCATGGACACGGCGCGCCAGGCCTCGCTGGTCGGCGTGACCTCCTCGCCGGGATTGAGGATCACGAGCGTCCCGCCCTGGGAGCCGGTCCCGAGCAGGTTGGCGTACACGGGCTGCCCGATGAGGATCCGGACGCTCGGCACGAGGCCGATGACCTTGGAGGCGTCGCTGAAGACGCCCTGGGCGTTCGTCTCGTCGATGGGTACGTCGCGGGTCCCCACGTCGGCCTTCTCGATCGGCTTCCGGGCCGGGATCTCCTTGAGCGCGACGACGATCGTGACGGTCTGGAGTCCGCCCTTACCGGCCTGGGTCTGGGCCTGGTTGATCGTGTAGTAGGCCGCGCCGCCCGCCAGCAGAGCGAGGACCACGCCGAGGATCACGATGAACCGTCCTCGGCGGTTGGGGTCCTTGTACTCCATCTCCATGTGGTGATCGCCTCATACGGGACGCAGGGAGCGCCCCCTCCTGTCGGGATTGTCCGGGGTGGTGCGTGCTGCCACCACTCACCGGAAGTACCAGCACGCGGGACCTCGCCGGACTACGTCCGGCTGCCCCGTCCGTGCTACGGCTGGACGAGGTGGACGGGGTTGCCCCGGATCGACACCTGCCAGGTCGTGGAGTCGGTCGTCTGGGCCGTGAAGTTGTACTTGATCTTCCACCAGCCGCCGAGCGTGCCGGCCGGCTCGCCCGGAGGGAGCGGGGCGGCGTACGTCTTGGGCAGCGAGACCGTCAGGGTCACCCACGCGTTGTTGTACTGGGCGGTGCCGCTGATCGTCGTCGCGAGCGACGTCACATTCGTGCCCAGCTTCGACCCGGTCGAGTTCGCATCGGCGGTGTAGCTGAACGTCGCGGGCGTGTACCCGGAGGCCGTCGGCTGGAGGATCTGGATGCTCGCGTTGCCGGATGCGTCGCCGGGGTCGAAGAGCTGGATGACCATCGTCTTGCCGGCATGGACGGCCTCGATCCGGGCGAGGTAGAAGAGGGTGGTCCCGGCATTGACGTTGGCGTAGATCGCCATCCGGCCCATCCCGTAGACGTGGGCCTTGTACGTCGGGTCTGGAGCTCACGGCGCGCAGGCCCCACTTGTTCGAGCCGCTGACGCCCTTCTGGTCGTTGATGTTCGTCGGGTCCGTCGTCGTGACGTTGAGCCGGTAGGTCGCCGGGGTCGTCACGGTCGTCAGGGTCCACCAGCGGTTGTGGTACGTGTCGCTCGTGCAGTCGGGCAGCGAGAAGAAGCTGGCCCCCGGGTAGGAGTACGAGGTGTCGCGGAACGCGGCGCTCCTGTCGACCTGGCGCTTGTCCTCGAACGTCGTGCCGCTCGAGGCGACGAGCACGTCGTCGCTGTAGTCGAGCGGCGTCGAGGCCGGGTCGCTCCACAGGGTGTAGTACGTCGAGAACGCGGGCCAGACCGAGTTCACCAGCCAGCGGTCGCCGGTGCCCTTCGTCGGGTCCACGGCGCAGAAGGTCGGGTCGTACAGGTCGATCGTCGTGGACCCCGCGCCGGGGGGCACGTCGATCGCGTAGTCGTAGCCCTTCTGGTTGTACTGGCTGTTGACGGTCGGATTCGGGTTGTAGTACGAGCTGAACGCATCGCCGTTCCCGCGGTCCGAGCCCTGGGCCGCAACGACCGTCCAGAAGCCGCCCGAGTTGTCGCCGAAGCTGTCGAGCGGGCTGCCCATCGGCACGGGCAGGGTGTACTCCGCGACGGCCTGCCGCGTGACGGTCACCTTGGGCATGCCAAGGAGACCCAGGAAGATCGTGTTGAACTGTTTGGAGATGGTCACGTCGAGACGGCGGTCGGACTCCGGGTCGATCGTCGCCACCACGCTCGTGCCCGTGCCGGTCGTGAAGCCGTTCTTGGTCGCCTCGGCCTTGGCCTTGGTCGACGCCGTCGTGAAGTCGCCGGGCATGTAGGGCACGCCGGCGAGGGCACCCGCCTCCGCCGCGAGCTGGACGTGGAGCGACTCGTTCCACCAGTTGCCGACGTCGACGACGAGGGCCATCAGCCCGAACAGGAGGCTGATCGACATCGCGAACATGACCAGGACCTGGCCGCGGCCATGCTTCTTGGCGTCGGCGTCGTCGGAGGGCCGACGTCGCAGGGCGCGAGGGAAGGCTGTCACGGGATCGGCTCCAGGTGCATGACCGACGAGTCCGCCATCGGGATGACGGAGTAGCCGGGGATCGGCGAGAAGACGACGCCCATGAGCGCGCCGAGCGGTGTGATCGGATGGAAGTCGTAGCGCACGCGCACGCCGATCGAGTCGCCGTTGAGCCCGATCACCCGGTTCGCGGCCGGCCAGCCGGGCGAGCCGATGATGTTGCCGTCCTTGTCGTACGAGTTCATCTTCCCGGCGACCGGCTTCCCGGCGGCGTCGGCCTGGTAGATGTCGATCGACGTGATGTTGTCGATGAGGATCGGGTTCGTCAGGCCACGCTGGACGGCCGCGACGATGGCCGGGTCGACGGAGCCGGGCGAGGCGCCGCCGTTGCCCATGCTCGCGCCGACGCGGGCGCCCTCCCGGACGGCGTAGGCCATCGCCGTGCGGTGGTCGTAGGCCGAGCCGTACTCGAGCATCCCGAGGAGGACGAGCAGGAAGACCGGCAGGATGAGGGTGAACTCGACGAGCGACTGCCCGCGCTCGCGGGCGCCGCGCCGGCCGCGCCGGAGGCCGAAGCGTGACGCGCTCACTGCTTGGGCTCCATGCGCAGCGTCGCCCCGTCCGACACGCTCCAGCTGCGGCCGGAGCCGATCGGGGTGATCCCGTTGTAGAGGTAGCCGATCTGGATGCCGACGATGTCGAGCCCGGCCGCGATCGAGTCGTGGCGCTCGGTCTGCGGGTACCCCTCGCCGCCCACCAGGGTGTACGGCTGATCCGTGCTGCCGGGGCAATCCAGGATGCCGCTCCGCGTGTAGTGGTTCACCTTGCCCGACACGGGATCGCCGTTCGAGTCGGACTGGAAGATGTCGACGAACGTGATCTTCGTCTTGTCGATCGGGACGGTGAGCGAGGACTCGATCGCCTTGAGGATCGTGCAGTCCGCACCGTCGTTGGCGCCGACCGCGGCCGCCGCGCTGACGCCCTGGCGCGCCGCGAACTGGACGGTGAGGATGTTGTTGTAGAGGAAGCCGTACTCGACCATGAACATCAGGAGGAAGACGAAGATCGGCAGGCACAGCGCGAATTCGACAAGACCCTGACCGCCTTCCCGCGGGCGCCCGCGGCGACCGCCTCCCTGTAGCCCGATCCGTCGCACGACCGCTCCACTCGAACATGGCCGGGCGCGGCCACGACCGTGGCACTCACCCGACCCGGTGGCGAGCATGGCAGCAGGCGGAGCGCGTATCGAGCGGCTCTTTCGTTCGCGGCGAGGTTCCACTCGTACCGGGCGCGCCTCGTCAACGCGGCTAGAACGCCTGTTCTGTTAGCCCCAAATCGTGTACCCTTCGAGCATGCCCGACTTCCAGCTCGTCGCCGATTTCTCGCCGACCGGCGACCAGCCCGCGGCGATCGAGCGGCTGTCCGCCGGGCTCGCAAAGGGGATGCGTCACCAGACGCTGCTCGGAGCGACCGGAACGGGCAAGACCTTTGCCCTTGCCCAGGTGATCGCCCAGTACAAGAAGCCGACCCTCGTCCTGGCCCACAACAAGACGCTGGCGGCGCAGCTGTACGCCGAGTTCCGCTCGTTCTTCCCGAACAACGCGGTCGAGTACTTCGTCAGCTACTTCGACTACTACCAGCCCGAGGCGTACCTGCCCCGATCGGACACGTACATCGAGAAGGACTCGAGCCGGAACGACGAGATCGACAAGCTGCGGCACGCCGCGACGCATGCCCTGTTCGAGCGCCGGGACGTGATCATCGTGGCCAGCGTCGAGCTGCATCTACGGCCTGGGCGCCCCCGTGGACTACGGCGCGACCGTCCTCCACCTGCGGGTGGGCGGGCAGTACCGTCGCGACGCGGTCCTGCGCCACCTCGTCGACCTCCAGTACCAGCGCAACGACACGGCGATCCAGCGGGCGCGGTTCCGCGTCCGCGGCGACACCCTGGAGCTCCAGCCGGCGTCCGAGGACTTCCTCGCCCGGGTCGAGTTCTTCGGCGACGAGGTGGAACGGATCACCGAGATCGACCCGCTGACCGGCGAGATGCTCGCCGAGCGCAAGGAGCTCAACGTCTATCCCGGCCACGCACTTCGTCACGCCGGCCGACAAGCTCGGCGAGGCGATCGCCGACATCGATGCCGAGATGGAGGAGCGGGTCGCCCAGATGGAGGCCGAAGGGCGCGTCCTCGAGGCCGCCCGGCTCCGCCAGCGGACGACCTTCGACCTCGAGATGATGCGCGAGCTCGGCTACTGCTCGGGCGTCGAGAACTACTCCCGGCACCTCTCGCGACGGGCCGCCGGGAGCCGGCCGTGGACGCTGCTCGACTACTTCCCGCCGGACTGGCTGCTCGTCGTCGACGAGAGCCATATGTCGATCCCGCAGGTGGTCGGGATGTACAAGAACGACCGGACCCGCAAGGAGATCCTCGTCGACTTCGGGTTCCGCCTGCCGTCGGCCCTGGACAACCGGCCGCTGACGTTCGAGGAGTTCGAGTCGAGCGTCAACCAGGCGATCTACATGAGCGCCACGCCCGGTCCGTACGAGCTCGAGCGCAGCCAGCAGATCGTCGAGCAGCTCATCCGCCCGACCGGCGTCGTGGACCCCCAGATCAGCGTCCGGCCGACCGACGGCCAGATCGACGACCTCCTCGAGGAGATCCGCGGCCGGGTCGAGCGGCACGAGCGGGTCATCGTCACGACCCTGACCAAGAAGATGGCCGAGGACCTCACCGACTACATGCGCGAGCTCGGGGTCAAGGTCCAGTACCTCCACTCCGAGGTGGACACGCTCGAACGGGTCCAGATCCTGCGCGACCTCCGCCTCGGGGTCTTCGACGTGCTCGTCGGGATCAACCTCCTGCGCGAGGGGATCGACCTGCCCGAGGTGACCCTCGTGGCGATCCTGGACGCCGACAAGGAGGGCTTCCTGCGCAGCGCCTGGTCGCTCGTGCAGATGATCGGCCGGGCCGCCCGCAACACGGGTGGCGAAGTGGTCATGTACGCCGACACGATCACCGAGTCGATGCGCGCCGCGATCGACGAGACCGACCGGCGGCGATCCGTCCAGGAGTCGTACAACACCGCCCACGGGATCGAGCCGACGACGATCGTCAAGGAGATCCACGACATCAACGAGCGGCTGCGGGCCGTGGCCGAGGCGACCGAGGTCTACCGGCC
The DNA here is from genome assembly GCA_963849405.1 of uncultured Chloroflexia bacterium. Classification (GTDB taxonomy): domain Bacteria; phylum Chloroflexota; class Limnocylindria; order Limnocylindrales; family CSP1-4; genus C-114. The sequence goes on along the minus strand of CAWKHG010000002.1, from coordinate 65,118 downwards.
GGGCTCGGCCGCCCGGGCGCCCGCCGAGCTGGCCGAATGGAGCCGGGTCCAGGTCGAGAAGGTCGTCGCCCAGATGGAGGCCGAGATGAAGTCGGCCGCCAAGCAGCTCGAGTTCGAGCGAGCGGCCGCCCTGCGCGACGAGATCCAGACGATCCGGTTGCGCATCCTCGACGGCGACGCCTCGACGGTCATCGCCCGGGCGGCCGAGGCGGCCGCGCTGACGCCCGCCGGCCGCCGAACGCCTGAGGGCGCTCCTCCGGCCAAGGGTCGCCGGCGACCCGGCGCGCCGCGTGACGTCCCGAGCGGGATGGAGATCACGAGCGTGGCCGTCCTGCCGGCGGCCGAGGAGCCGGTCGCGCCGCCGCCGCCGGACGTCGTGGAGGGCGACGGGGCCGGCACGGGCGCCGACACCGCCTCCGACTGGCTGCCGGGGATCCGCGACGAGCACGACGAGGCGCCCGGCTGGCAGGCCCGCTGGCTCGACCGGCCCACCTGGGACCGCACGGTCACGCCGAACATCCGCCATCGGACGGGCACGCGCGCCGGACGCCGCCGACGCTGACGCGCGGCGGCCGGTCGATCACGTGAGCCGCCGGCCGACCGCGCCTGGTGCGCCGTGGCCGGAGCTGCTCGCGGCCGCGACCGCGCGCGAGACGATCGTCCCCGGCGGCAGCGCCCGCTCGGGCAGCCTCATCGAGCGGGTGACCCTGGCGGACGGCCGCGTCGTCATCGCCAAGCACCTCGACCCGCGGCGCGATCTCGTGCTCCGCGCCCTCGACGACGACGGGCGGCTGGCCCGGCTGTGGGACGCCGGCATCTTCGAGCGGATGCCCGACGTCGTGGAGCACGGCGCTCCTCGGGGTCGAGCGCGAGGGCGACGGCTGGCTCGTCGTGATGGCGGACGTCGGCGACGCGCTGCTGCCGGACGACCGACCGATCAGCCGCGCCGAAAGCCGGCGGCTCCTGGCGGCCGCCGCGGCGATGCACGAGCGGTTCGCCGGCGCCGACCTGCCCGCCATCGGCCGCGTCGGCCTGCTGTACCGGTTCCTCTCACCGGCGATGGCCGTGGCCGAGGCGAGCTCGCCGAACCCGCTGCCCGCCCTCGTAGGTCGGGGCTGGGCGCGCTTCGCCGAGGCCGTACCGCCAGACGTCGCTGACGCGATCGCGACGATCCACGCGGACCCGTTCCGGTTCGGCGCGGCGTTCGATGCCGCCCCGCGGACCCTCGTCCACGGCGACTACCGCTTCGCCAACCTCGGCCTGCGCGACGATCGCGTCGTCGTCATCGACTGGGGCAGCAACTGCGTGGCCGGTCCCGCCGCGCTGGACCTCGCCTGGTACCTCATCGTCGGCGCGACCCGGATCGAGGCGACACGGGACGAGGTGATCGACGACTTCATCGAGCTCGAAGGCGCCCGCCACGACCCGCGCGCGCTCGGCCTGGCGCTCATCGGTGCGCTCGCCCAGCTCGGCTGGAACAAGGCGCTCGACGTCCTCGAGAACGAGGACCCGCGCGCCCGCGCGCGTGAGCGGGCGGACCTCGACTGGTGGGTGGCCAGGGTGCGCCGCGAGCTTGACGCCTGGGGGCCGATCTAGCCGTATCCCGCCGGCGCCTGCGCGTCTCAGCGATCGCGGACGGCGAGCCAGCCCAGGGCGAGGGCGAAGAACGTGGCGGCGACTGCGACGATCGGGGCGAGGAGGCCGCCTGTCCCGGACGCGAGTGCGATCCACGACGCGACGGCCGCGAAGGCGTTGAACGCGATCGCGGCCAGGTTCTGGACGGCGATCGGCCCGTAGCCCGGCGCCCGGAGCTCGAGGAGGCCCGCCACGGCATACCCGAGGCAGGCCGAGCCGGCCATCCGGAAGATCCAGACGTCCGTCCCGATGAGCCCGAACAGCGAGGCGAACGTCGCCGGCAGGACGAGCGGCAGGAGCCCGAAGACCCCGGCCGACAGCGTCGCGAGCCCGATGATGATCCGGCTGACCTGGTCGAGGCCGTCGCCCGCGAGGACCGGCGCGCCCTCATCCCGACGCAGCCAGTAGGTCGCGAGACCGACGAATGCCGCGGCGGCGAGGAGCACGACGAAGACGACCCAGTGAGCTGTCCCCGCCGACGATCGCCAGGATCGAGCTCACGACGGCGGCCGCGTTGAACGTCAGGGTGGCCGCGATCGGGATCCGCAGGTCCGCCCAGCGCTTGCGGCCGACGAGCGCGACGATGGCCGCGATGAGGTAGCCGGCGGTCGCCGCGCCGGCGAGCCGGTAGACGATCGGGTCGTTCCCGGTATACCCGGTGATGCTCGCGAATGTCTCCGGGACGGCGAGGGGCACGACCCCGAACACGATCGTTGCGAGCGCCTGGACCCCGAGGAGGAGCCGGAAGACCGGCAGGCTCGCTTGATCCGACGGACCGAAGGCCCGGGTCGTCATCGCGTGGTTCCTCCTCCGCCCCTGGGTGGGCGGCCCGCCGCAGTGCCAGCGGCTCGCGAGGATGATGCGCCGATCGCGACCCGGCGGATGGTCATCCGCGCACGGTCCGTGCGCCACGGCGAGCGCCACCTCAAGCTTGGGGCGTACAATTCCGGGCATGACCGACCAGCCCATCCGCGTCTGGCTCGAACCCGGCTACGACTTCGGCCGTTTCGGGGCGTGGATCCTCGACCTGCCCGGCTGTGCGACGTGGCGCGACGACCGCGCGACCGCCCTCGCGGCCGTGCCTGCCGCCCGTGCCTCGTTCGGCGCCTGGCTCGAGCGCCACCGCGAGCGGGCGCCCGCGCCGGCCGGGCCGGCCATCGAGGTCGTCGAGGAGGTCGCGACCCGCTGGGTCGGGGACGAGGAGATCAATCCGCTCTTCGAGCAGGACCGGGCCGCGTTGTCGAAGGACGGGCTGGCGCTCGGCATCCGTCGCCTGGACGCCGCGCGGGTGGACCTGCTCGAGGTGCTCGACCGGATCGCCCTTCCGGCGACCGGCGCCGGCGGCATCGCCAAGCGCGGACCCGACCGGACCGTCGAGCGGCCGGCGCTCGCGGTCGCCCGCCACATCGGCTCGGCCGAGATCTGGCTCGCCGGGCGCCTCGACCGGGCGGCGCGCTACAACGGTCCGGGGCCGGAGGACGACGTGCGCGCGTATCTCAGCGCGACGCATGCCTGGGCGGTCGCCCTGCTCCAGTCCGTCGGCGAGAGCGAGCCGGACCGCCTCGTCAGCGACAGCCGGGGCGAGGAATGGACGCCGGCCAAGTCGGTCCGTCGGCTGGTCTTCCACGCCCTCGACCACCTCGCCGAGCTCGACCGCGGGGCCGCCTGAGCCCCGGCAGAGTGCCAGCCGCGCCGCTGCCTTGCGCGACGCGGCCTCAGGCCGGGAAGAAGCGGGGGAGGAGGGCGCGGTCCGAATCGAGGAGCGCCGCCAGGAGCGGCCGCGCCGTCAGCAGGTCGGGCACGAGCGGGTTCGACATGAGCGCCTTGAGGGCGATGCCCCGGTCGCCGCTCATCGCCGCCTCGATCGTCAGCTCCTCGTACGCCTTCATCACCTGGACGAGCCCGCGCATCTCCGGCGCCAGCGGCGCGAGCGGCAGCGGATGGGCGCCGTCGCGATCGATCCGGGCGGGGATCTCGACGACGGCATCGTCCGGCAGGTCCGGCAGCGCGCCCTCGTTGCGGACATCCACGACCTGGACGTCGCCGGTCCCGGCATGGAGCGAGGCGATGAGCTGGGCCGCCGCCTCGCTGTAGAACGCCCCGCCGCGGCGTTCCAGCAGGGCCGGCTTCGTGACGAGCTTCGGGTCCCGGTAGAGGTCGAGGAGCTTGCGCTCGATCTCCATGACCTCTTCCGCGCGGGTCTTGCCGATCCCCTGGGCCTCGACCTTGTCGGACGTGAGGTAGTAGTACGCGAGGTAGTAGGACGGCACGGCATGGAGGGCGAGGATGAGCTCGCTTGGCATGCCGACCTGGTCGGCCAGCTCCTGCGGTGCGTCGGCGAGGAGCTCCGGCAGCCGGTCGACCCCGTCCACCTTGATCGCGCGCTCCCAGGTCAGGTGGTTCAGGCCGACGTGCTCGAGCTCGACCCGCGACGGATCGACGCCGAACCGCGCGGCGAACGAGCGCTGGAAGCCGATCGCCACGTTGCACAGGCCGATGGCCCGATGGCCCGCGTCGAGCAGTGCCTGGGTCACGATCCCGACGGGGTTGGTGAAGTCGACGATCCAGGCGTCCTTGGCGCGCCCGGCGGTCGACGTGCTCGGCCAGCTCGAGGACCACCGGCACGGTGCGCAGGGCCTTGGCGAAGCCGCCCGCCCCGGTCGTCTCCTGGCCGACGCAGCCGAATCGCAATGGGGTCGTTTCGTCGCGCAGGCGGGCCGCCTGGCCGCCGACGCGCAGCTGGACGACCACGAAGTCGGCGCCGTCGATCGCGGCGTCGCGGTCGGTCGTCGTCACGAGCCGGCCACCCCAGCCACGGTGGTCGAGCATCCGGCGGGCGAGGCCGCCGACGACGTCGAGCCGCTCGGTGTCGATGTCGAGGAGGGCGAGCTCGTCCACGCCGAGGCGCTCCTCGCGGGTGGCGAAGCCTTCCACGAGCTCGGGGGTGTAGGTGCTGCCGCCGCCGACGACGGCGATCTTCACGCCCATCGGTTGCCGGCGCGGCGCGCTCGTCGCTCGTCCACGGCCCGACCGCCCTCCCGTCTCCCGTGCTGGACCGGCGCCTTGACACCGCGGCGCCCACGCACCATCTTGCTTATAACTATAGCAGCAACCAACGTGCGTTCGACCATCGGCGTGCGACGCTGCGGCCACTGGAGATGACGCGGATGCAGGTCGCGCTCACGTTCGACGCCGAGCATCCCGACCGGCCCCACCGGCCTGGTGTCCAGGAAGGGATCCTGGACGTGCTCCACGAACACTCGGTGGCCGCGACCTTCTTCCTTCAGGGCCGCTGGGTCGAGGCGTTCCCGGCCACGGCGCGCCGGGTCGTCGATGACGGGCACCTCGTCGGCAACCACTCCTTCTATCACGCGCGCATGCCGCTCCTGTCCGACGACGGCATGGTCACTGACATCCAGCACGCCGAGGCGGCGATCCGCGATATCGCCGGGGTGGACCCGCGACCGTGGTTCCGCTGCCCGTTCTTCGCCGGGTCGGAGGATCCGCGGGTGCTCGGCATCCTCGCGCGGCACGGTTATCGCGACGTCCCGTCCGACATCGTCCTGGACGACTGGGAGCCGGCCCGGACGGGTTCGGCCATCGCCACCGACGGCCTGGCCGCCGTGGAAGCGGCCCCGGACGGCCAGATCGTGCTCTTCCACTCCTGGCCGCCTCAGACGCTCGACGCCCTGCCGACCCTGATCGAGGGCCTGCGCGACCGGGGCGCCGAGTTCGTGACCGTCGCCCAGCTGCCCCCGGCGCGTTGGGAAGGCAGCGCCAGGTGACGGCCGCGGCGGTCCTTGCGGTCGACGTCGGCAACTCCAAGACGGATCTGGCGCTCGTCGCGGCCGACGGGACCGTGCTCGGGGCGGTGCGCGGTCCGAGTGGGTCGCACCAGGCGGTCGGCTTCGACCGGGCGATCGCCACGCTCGGCCGGCTGAGTGCGGCGGCCGCCGACCAGGCCGGCCTGAGTGCCGAGGGCGCGTTCGCCCCGATCGGCGCGTTCTGCATGGCCGGCGTGGACACGCCGCGTGACGAGCGCCGGCTGCGGCGGGCCCTCCAGCGCGCGGGCTTCGTCGACGAGCTGATCCTGCGCAACGATTCGTTCGCGATCCTCCGGGCCGGCGCCTCTGCCGGTTGGGGCGTGGCGGTGGTGGCCGGTGCCGGGACGAATGCTGCCGGTGTCGGACCGACCGGCCGGACCGCCCGGTTCGGTGGCCTCGGGGACATCTCGGGCGACTACGAGGGCGTCGGCAAGCACGCGCTGCGAGCCGCGGTCCGGGGCCGTGATGGGCGCGGCCCGCGCACGACGCTCGAGACGCTCGTGCCCGCCCACTTCGGCCTGCGCCGGCCGGCCGACCTGACCGACGCCCTTTACCGACGGCGCATCCGCGAGGATCGCCTGCGCGAGATCCCGCCGGTCGTGTACGCCGCCGCGGCCGATGGCGACGTCGTCGCGCTGGATGTGCTGCACGCCCTGGGCGACGAGATCGCCGCGCTGGCGACGGCGGCGATCCGCCGGATCGGGGCGGTCCGCCTGGACGTCGAGGTCGTCCTGGCCGGCGGACTCGTCCGGTCGCGCGACCCGCGCCTCCTGGCGTATGTCGAGTCGAAGGTCCAGGCCGTCGCCCGGCGGGCGCGTATCGTCGTCCTCGACCGGCCGCCGGTCATCGGGGCGGCCCTGCTCGGCCTCGACCGCGTCGGCGGGGCCGGCGTCACGGCGCCGAGCGTCGTGGACCGCCTGCGCGCGGGCCTGACCGACGAGCGGCTCGAACGGGGCAGGGTTCCCGCCTGACGCGGCCGGCGCCGCGACACGAACACCTGTTCTGTTCCATCAATTCCGGTTAGACTGAACGGACGATGCCGCAGGATCGGATCCTCGTTCGCGGTGCCCGCGAACACAACCTCAAGGACATCACGGTCGCCTTCCCGCGCGACCGGCTCGTCGTCATCACCGGGCTGTCCGGGAGCGGCAAGTCCAGCCTCGCCTTCGACACGATCTACGCCGAGGGTCAGCGCCGCTATGTCGAGAGCCTGAGCGCCTACGCCCGGCAGTTCCTCGGCCAGATGGAGAAGCCCGACGTCGACGCGATCGACGGGCTGTCGCCGGCCATCTCGATCGACCAGAAGGGCGCCTCGCGCAACCCGCGATCCACCGTCGGCACGGTGACCGAGATCTACGACCACCTGCGGCTGCTGTTCGCGCGCATCGGCCACCCGTTCTGCCCCGACGGCCACGAGATCGAGCGCCAGACCGTGCAGCAGATCGTCGACCAGGTCCTGGCCCTGCCCGAGGGCACCCGCCTCGTCGTCCTCGGCCCGCTCATCAAGGACCGCAAGACCGAGGGCGACCGCGTGTTCGAGGCGGCGCGCCGGCAGGGCTTCGTCCGGGTCCGGGTCGACGGCGAGACGATGGACCTCGCCGAGACGCGCCCGCTCGACAAGTACAAGCGGCACACGATCGAGGTCGTCGTCGACCGCTATGTCGTCCGCCACGCCGAGGCCCCGGAGGACGCGCCGCGTGACCCCGCGACCGGGCGACCGCTCGATGCGAAGGGCGTGCCGATCCCCGACCCGGACGCCACGAGGCTGGCCGACAGCGTCGAGACCGCCCTCCGGCTGGGCGAGGGCATCGTGGTCATCGCGCCGGTGCCGCGGGACGGGGAGGAGCCCCAGTTCGAGGAGCGCCGCTACTCGGAGAAGTTCACCTGCCCCTACGACGGGTTCACGATGGATGAGCTCGAGCCGCGCAACTTCAGCTTCAACTCACCGCACGGCGCCTGCCCGGCGTGCACCGGGCTGGGCACCCGCCTCGAGATCGATCCGGACCTGCTCATCCCCGACAAGAGCAAGAGCCTGCGCAACGGCGCGCTCGTGCCCTGGGCTCGCCTGCCGATGGAGGAGTCGTGGCGCTCGAAGATCCTCGAGGCGATCTGCAAGGCGCACGGCTGGGACTACGACGCCCCGGTGCGGAACCTTCCAGCGGACGCCATGGACTACGTACTGCACGCGCCGAAGGACGAGCGGGTCGTGGTCACGTATCGCAACGACCGGGGCGAGGGCAAGTACGCCGCGACGTTCGAAGGCCTCGTCAACAACCTCGAGCGGCGCTATCGCGAGACCGAGTCCGAGTACATCAAGACCGAGCTCGAGAAGTACATGGTCTCGCGGCCCTGTCCCACCTGCGGCGGCAAGAAGCTCCAGCCCGGGCCGCTGGCGGTGAAGATCGACCGGCGCAACATCAGCGACGTCGCCGAGCTGTCGGTGACCGAGGCGATGGCGTGGGTCTCGGGGCTGCCGGCCCTCATCAGCGAGCGTGAGCGGACGATCGCCCGCCAGCTCCTCAAGGAGATCGCCGGCCGTCTCGGGTTCCTGGTCGACGTGGGCCTGGACTACCTGACGATCGACCGGACGAGCGTCACCCTGTCGGGCGGCGAGGCCCAGCGGATCCGCCTGGCGACGCAGATCGGGACGACGCTCATGGGCGTCCTGTACATCCTTGATGAGCCGACGATCGGGCTCCACCAGCGCGACAACGCCAAGCTCATCGCGACGCTGACCAGGCTGCGCGACCTGGGCAACACGGTCCTCGTCGTCGAGCACGACGAGGAGACGATCCGGACGGCCGACTGGGTCCTCGACATCGGTCCAGGGGCGGGTGAGCACGGCGGCGAGATCATCGCCAACGGGCCGCTCGAGGCCGTCCTCGCCGAGCCGCGGTCGATCACCGGCGCGTACCTGCGCGGCGAACGCGCGGTTCCCATCCCGAGCGAGCGGCGGGCGGGCAGCGGCAAGGCGCTCGTCGTCCGGGGCGCCCGCGAGCACAACCTCCGGAGCATCGACGCGTCGTTCCCGCTCGGCTGCTTCGTCGCGGTCACCGGCGTGTCCGGCTCGGGCAAGAGCACGCTCGTCACGGACATCCTCTACAAGTCGCTGGCCAAGCAGCTCAACGGCGCGCGCGACGAGCCCGGCAAGCACGACGCGGTCGAGGGCGTCGAGCACATCGACAAGATCATCGAGATCGACCAGAGCCCCATCGGCCGGACGCCGCGTTCCAACCCGGCCACCTATACCGGCCTGTTCGGGACGATCCGGGAGCTGTTCGCGGGCGTGCCCGAGAGCCGCGTCCGGGGCTACGGGCCGGGGCGCTTCAGCTTCAACGTCAAGGGCGGCCGCTGCGAGAACTGCAAGGGCGATGGGATCCTCAAGATCGAGATGCAGTTCCTGCCCGACGTGTACGTCCAGTGCGAGGTCTGCAAGGGCCAGCGCTACAACCGCGAGGCGCTCGAGATCCACTACAAGGGCCGCTCGATCGCCGAGGTCCTCGAGATGACGATCGAGGAGGCGCTCGAGTTCTTCGGGCCGGTGCCGGCCATCAAGGCAAAGCTGCAGACGCTCAACGACGTCGGGCTCGGCTACGTCCACCTCGGGCAGCCGGCGACCACGCTGTCGGGCGGCGAGGCGCAGCGGGTCAAGCTCTCGACCGAGCTGTCGAAGCGGGCGACCGGCCGGACGTTGTACGTGCTCGACGAGCCGACCACGGGCCTCCACTTCGCCGACGTGCATAAGCTGCTCGAAGTGCTCCATCGCCTCGTCGACGGCGGGAACACGGTCGTGGTCATCGAGCACAACCTGGACGTCATCAAGACGGCCGACATGATCATCGACCTCGGGCCCGACGGCGGGCTGCGCGGCGGCCAGGTCATCGCGACCGGGACGCCCGAGCAGGTCGCGGCGACGCCTGGTTCGGCGACCGGCGAGTACCTCGCCCGGGTGCTGCGCGGCGAGCCGCTGATCCCGCTGTCCGCGATCACGTTCGCCGAGGAGGCCGGGCGCGGCCGTCCGTCGTCCGGCGACGGGAACGGCGTCGCGGTGCCGATCGCCCCGAGTCGCAAGCGGGCCGCCGCAGCCGCCCGCTAGGGATGACCGCGGGCTTCGATCCCGACTCGGACCGGACGCCGGCGCGCCACGAGATCCCGCGCATCGACGAGGCGGCCCTCGAGGCGGCCCGGCTCGCCGACCGGTTGCTCGCCGCGGCCCGCGAGGTAGGGGTCGTGCGCTGGGCGACGTTCCTGGCGCCGTTCCCCGAACGGCTGCGGGACGAGGAGCCGGCCGCGCTGCGCAAGACCGCGCTGGCGGCGCGTGCCGCCTACGGGCCGCGCGACTCGATCCGGGACGCGTTCTCGGACGACCTGACCCTGCCGTTCCTGGCCGCCCTGGACCGCCTCCTCAAGGTGCTGGCCCGCTACCGGATGCGCGCCGACTGAGTCAGCCGGCGGGGAGCTCCTCCGCGGCGAAGGCCTCGTGCAGGAACGGCGAGGCGACCGCTGGATCGAAGCTGAGGGTCAGCGTCCGGCGCGCCCGCGTCCAGGCCACGTACGCGAGCCGGCGCTCCTCCTCGAGTGCCCGCTCCGGGTCCGCCGCGTCCGCGATGGACCGGGCGCTCGGGAAGCGGCCGATCTCCATCCCGAGGACCGCCACGTGGTCGAACTCGAGGCCCTTCGTGGCGTGGGCGGTCGCCAGGCCGAGCCGGGCGTCGTCGGAGCGGAGCGTGGCGAGCAGGTCGCGACGCTCGACGACCGCCGCAGCGAACGCGTCGAGGTCGGGGTAGGGGACGGCCCAGGCGAGGAGCGCCGAGACGAGTTCGGCGCGGGTGAACGCCGCATCCTCGGGGGCGTCGTCGGACGCGCCTGGGCTCGTCCTTGCCGCCGGGCGCCCTGAGACAGGCGAGGCGGACGAGGAGCGGCAGGCGCACATCCGTTGCCGCGGCCTCGGTAAGGAGGGCGTCGAGCCGCGGGTCGTCGAGCGGCGTTGCGACGCGATCGGCACGGAACGGGAGCCGCCGCTCAAGCGCGACCGCGAGCGCGGGCAGGAGCTCACGGTTCGTCCGGGCGAGGAACGCTCGCGTGCCGCCATCGTCCGGCCACCCGTCGAGGATCCGCTCGGCGCGGCCGACCTCGTCGGCGTCGTCCGGGGCGAGGATGAGGCTGCCCGTCGGCATTCGGCCGGGCATCGACGGCCTTGGCGAACCGCTCGCGATTGCGCTCGACGAGCCGGACGGCGCGCGTCACGACCGGCTCCGGGCAGCGGTAGTTGGTCACGAGGTCGACGCGGCGCAGGCCCGGCAGTGCTCCGGCCAGCTCCAGGACGCGGCGCACGTCGGCCAGCCGCCAGCCGTAGATCGACTGGTCGTCGTCGCCGACGAGGAAGATGCGGTTCGCCGGTGCCGCGAGCAGCATGGCCAGCCCGAGCTGGCTCCGGTCCACATCCTGGACCTCGTCCACGAGCAGGTGGCTGCACGCGTCGCGCCAACGCGCGAGCACCAGCGGCTCCGTTTCCAGGACCCGTACGGCGCGCACGACGAGATCGTCGAAGTCGAGGCCGCCCAGCCGCTCGATGGCCCGTTCGTAGGCCACGAACGCACGGGCGACGGGTCCCGCGTCCGGGTCCGCCGCGACCTGGTCGGCGCTCACGGCAAGATCGAGCTTGAGGCGCGAGAAGGCGTCGTCCAGCCGCCGCCGCTCCGCCGCGGAGGCGCCGGGTGCGACCTCGCGCAGGATCGTCATCCGGTCGACGAGCGGCTCGACCTTCCGGCCGGCCGACCGCAGGATCTCCATCCCGAGCGCGTGGAAGGTCCGGACCCGGACCGCGCCCGGCTCGATGCCCAGCGGTGCCACGGCGTCGTCCAACCGTCCGCGGAGCTCGTCCGCGGCCCGCTTGTTGAAGGTGATCGCGGCGATCATCCAGGGGGCGGCGCCACTGTCCACGAGCCAGGCGATCCGGGCGACCAGCGTCGTGGTCTTGCCCGAGCCCGCGGGCGCAACACACAGGATCGGCCCAGGCGGCGCCGTCGCGGCCGCACGCTGATCGGGCGCGAGGCGGTCAAGGCGCGCGGAGACCGAGGGATGGACGCTCATGCCCGGATGTTGAGCTGGAGCGCTCGGCTATGGCTCACCTTGCGATGCACCGCGCCTGCGAGCGAGCGAGTCCAGGGATGCGAGCATGGGACACTTGGCGCCTGAGTCGCATCTACCTTTCATGACGGACATCGCTGTACGGGACGCAGCAGCAGTCGCGAACATCGTTCGCCTCGCGGCGGATGGGGACGTGGCGGCGTTCACGCGACTTGTCGCCGTGCACCACGCGGCGATGGCGCGGGTCGCATTCGTCATCGTCGGCGATTCCGAGATGACTCTGGACGCCGTCCAGGCAGCCTGGGCTATCGCCTGGCGCCGGTTGCACGGCCTGCGGGACCCGGACCAGGTCCGGCCGTGGCTCGTGGCGATCGCCGCCAACGAGGCTCGCCAGCTCGTCCGCCGCCAGCGCCGGACCACGGTCGTTGACATCTCCGAGGCGCTCGATCGCCACGGCGACAGCGATCCAGCGGACCAGATCGGCGTCCTCGATCTCGAGCGGGCCCTGCGAAAGCTCGGGCCGGACGATCGAATGCTTCTCGCTCTTCGCTTCGTCGGTGGTCTCGACTCAACCGAAATCGCTTCCCAGCTGCGGATCTCGGCCTCGGGCGTGCGAAGTCGTCTCGCCCGGCTCCTGGATCGCCTTCGCTCGGACCTCGAACCCATGGATGGATCCCGACGATGAACGATCGAGCAGACTTCGACTCCAACCTGAGCTCGGCGTTCGCCGCGTACGCGGACCGCGCTCCGGTCAACGTCGATGCCGTCGCCCTGGCGACGGCGGTCACGCGGGACACCGCACCTGGCCGATGGTCATTCCCCGTCCCACGGGCGTGGCTCCTGGTCGGCACCATCCTGGCGCTCCTTCTCCTGAGCGCTGCGCTCGTCGTCGGCTCGTACGTCCAGCGCCCGCGGACCACGCTTGGCGGGGGAGGTCTGATGGTGGTGGGCCAGCTGGATGTGACCGCCAACGGCCACTTCTCGACGGCGACAGCCGTGCATGTCTTCACGCTCGATGCCGCCACCGGTGCACGCGTGGCGATCGTGGATTGGATGCTCCCGACGGACACTCAGTCGGGGCCCGTGACATGGGCCAAGTGGTCCCCGGATCGCACTCACGCGCTGCTGTTCGATGCCGACCGCACACCCCTCGGCGTCCTGGATATCGGAAGCCACCGATTGACGGGATTGAGGGAGCTGACCCGGTCCATCCAGGCTTACGGGAGCAGCCTGGGGAGCTTCGACGAGGAGGTTGCCTGGAGCCCGGCGTCAGACCGATTCGCCATCCTGATCCCGGGCGAATTGGCGGACGGTGCCCGACGCGTCCTCATCTTCGATCTGAGCGGCCACGAAGTCGCGCGGCTCGCCCTGCCCGACGGAGCGAGTGCAAGGTTTCCGTCGTGGTCCCCGGACGGTTCTTCGATCCTGGTCGTCGGCTGTCCATGTGGCGCGGGCACGCGTCATCTCTACATCGTGCCCGTCGATGGCTCGGCGACCCGTAGCCTGCTGGGGGTCACCGATCAATTGAGGCCTGCACTGTGGTCTCCCGAGGGTTCCCGTATCGCGTACTCGACCCCGACTGGGATCGCGATCGTCGCCGTGGCCGACGGCCGCCAGATGAACCTGACTGAGGGCCACGATCTTCGCCCGGCGTGGTCCCCGGACGGGCACCGCATCGCGTTCCAGCGCGAGAACGCCGCAGGCGAGAGCCAGGGGATCTATCTGGTCGATGCCGACGGATCGAACCTCACGCGACTGACCGATGCTCCGGACGAGAGGCCCGAATGGTCCCCGGACGGCACCGAGTTGGTGTTCAGCCGCGATGACAGGAATACGAGCTGCTGCTACCCAGACGCCTGGGTCGTGTCGACGGCCGGCGGAGAGCCACGCCTGCTCCTGAAGCACGCCAACGTGGATTGGTGATGACTCACCAGGACCGACGGCCATCGGCGAGGCGCCACGAGCCGCACATCGCGTTTGGCATGGTCGCCGGGCTGATCCTGGCCGCCTGCGGTGCTGCAGCGCCGTTGAGCCCGGTGTCGAGCGCGCCGAGCCTGGTGTCGAGCGCGCCGAACGGGATCGCTCTCACCCCGTCAGCGACCGCCACGGCATCAAGATCCTCGGGAATCGCCAGCTCGGCGCCCGTCGCGGCGCGCGGTGCCTCTCTCGTTGGCCCGACCGGCCTCGTCTTCGATCGGGCGGGCAACCTCTACGTCTCGGGTTGCACGTGGACGGCCAGCTACATCTATCGCATCGATCCGAACGGCATGTTGACGAAATTCGCCGGCTCCGGGCCTACGGACTTCACGGGCGACGGTGGCCCGGCGAAGGCAGCGGCCCTCCAGTGTCCGGTCGGCATGGCGATCGGGCCCGACGAGGCGCTCTACTTCGCCGATCACGCAAGCAATCGAGTCCGGCGCATCGATGGTGGGGGCATCATCACCACCGTTGCGGGAAGCGGACCGGCGGGAGTCGACGCGGGATCGTTCTCAGGTGACGGCGGTCCGGCCACCAAGGCGACCTTGCAGGAGCCGTGGGATGTGGCGTTCGACCGCGCCGGCAACCTCTTCATCGGGGACCGCGATAACTACCGCGTCCGACGGGTGGACCCGAACGGCGTGATCACGACGGTCGCCGGCACGGGCAATGCTGCCTACTCCGGTGACCATGGGCCGGCGATGGCGGCAGGGATGTGCCCTCAGGGCGTGGCCGTCGACGCGGCTGGCGACGTCGTGTTCGGTGACCCGTGCAGCAACCGGATTCGGAAGGTCGATAGCCACGGGATCGTCAGCACGATCGTCGGGAACGGGAAGCTCGGGTTTGCCGGCGATGGTGGACCGGCAACGGCCGCGCTCGTCGACCGAGCCGATTTCCCGACGATCGATGGCGCGGGCGGGCTCGTGATCGTGTCGGGACTTCGAATCAGGCGCATCGATGCCAAGGGTGTCATTACGACGGTCGCCGGGATCGGTGCGACCGGCAGGCCCCATGACGGGATGCCGGCCCTGGAGGCGCCCTTTCGGGAGCTGTATGGCCTGGCGGTCGATGCCACTGGCAACGTCTACGTCGCGGACGGCGACGGGACCGTGTATCGGGTCGATACGAAGGGCATCCTCACGGTCTTCGCGGGCGCCGTCCAATAAGGATCGCGGTCCCATCGATGGCAGTTCACCAAACTGTGACGAACTTGTATCCGCTGGTTCACTGCCCGTTATCGCGGCGCTATCCTGACGTCGTCAGGCTCGGGCAGCGATCGACTTGCTCGGCCGGCATGTGACTTGATCGCTGCTCACCAGCGCCCAACGCTCACCGCCCTGTCAGCCGGCCACCTATCCGGGAAGGGAGCGCGCCGCCCCAGCGGCCCCGCGGCTCCCGCGAACCTGCCACCGGTCCGTGCGTTCGACCGGTCGTTTGTTGGAGGTGCCCTGTGACTCGTTCCGATTCCCATCGGATCCCGCGGCCGCTGGCCGTCCTGCTGGGGCTCGTCCTGCTCCTCGCGTCGGCGATCGCGCCGGCCGCCGTGGGCGCGGTGGCGCCGAACCACGGCGGAGGATCCGGACATGGCAGCGGGTCCCCGCTGGCCGAGAAGGCGGTCCTCTTCTCCGCCGACGGCATGCGCCAGGACCTGATCCGCAGGTTCGCCGATCAGGGTTACATGCCGACGATGCGCGGCTTCCTGCGCAACGGCGCCTTCGCGACCGGCAACGGCATGCTCACCCAGGCTCCCCCGAACACCGGGGCCGGCTGGTACACGATGGCGACCGGCGCGTGGCCGGGCGTGCACGGCTCGACGAACAACACGTTCTACAAGTCCGGCCCGAGCAGCGTGTTCGCGACCGGCCGGACGGCCGCCTTCGACCCGGGCGTGCTCCAGGCCGAAACGATCGCCCAGTCCGCCGAGCGGGGCGGGCTCAAGGTGGCCCAGGTCGAGTGGGCGGGCGGGCGCAACGGCGCGATCAACGGCCCCACGATCGACTTCCAGTCGTTCTTCTCGGGCCGCGGCGTGGCCACGAACTTCATCGGCAAGGCCGGTGAGCCGCTCTTCGACGACGCCCCGTTCATCGCCGCGTTCGGCCTCCAGTTCGACCATCCGGACGGCTACGCCGGCCAGCCCGCCTTCGCGGGCGCCAAGCCGGCCCCGGCGAACGGCTGGACCAATGTCCCGACCTCGTACAGCCCGGCCATGGAGATGCGCCTGCGCGTCCTGGACTTCGGCGTCGACAAGTACGGCCTGAATGCGTTCATCTACGACCACACCGACAACGGCAAGGTCGACTACGACCACGTCCTGTTCTCGGCCTCGAAGGACGGCGCCGCCAAGGTCGGCGACCTCCGGAAGGGCGAGTGGGCCGACGTCAAGGTCAAGATCGTCGGCGGGGCCCTGGAGGGCAAGACCGCGGGCTTCCTCGTGAAGGTCGAGGAGCTGACCAAGGACCTGTCGCGCGTCCGCCTGTTCCACACATCCGTCAGCCGCGCGCTCGCAACCTGGCCCGGCTTCCCGGGCGAGGGCGGGATCGCGGACTTCGACGAGTTCCTGGCCCAGAAGTTCCCGACCGCCACGGCCGCCGACTTCGCGATCCTCGAGGCGGGCGTGACGAGCGAGGAGACATACGTCGAGCAGGGCCTGTACTGGGCCACCGGCCACCTGCCGATGCTCGAGTACGTCGTGAAGACGTACAAGCCGGACCTGCTCCTCGCCGGCTATCCGACGACCGATGAGTTCCAGCACCAGTTCCTGGGCCTCATCACGAGGAAGCTCCCGAACGGTGCCAACAACCCCGCCTACGACGACGTCGACCTCGACGGCGTGCGCGACCACCGGGTCGACGCCCGCACGAAGTTCATCCGCAAGGCCTACCAGGGCGCGGACCGGGCGCTCACCCTCGCCCGCAAGCTGATGGGCAAGGATCCCACCACGTTCGTGGGCTCGGACCACGGGTTCGCCCCGCAGTTCCTGGCCATCGATGCCAGCAAGGTCCTCGTGGACATGGGCCTGCTCGCGAAGCCCCAGACCTCCAACTGTCGCCTCGCCACCGGCGAGACGATCGGCAAGGCCAAGGCCTGCTGGGCCGGCGGCACGGTGCAGGTGTACCTGAACCTGGCCGGACGCGACCCGGCTGGTGGTGGCATCCAGCAGGTCGCTGCGGCGGACGAGGCGACGACGGTCGCCGCGATCAAGGCCGCCTTCCTCGGCGTCAAGGACCCGAACGACTGGACCCATGACGGCCAGCCGGAAGGCTGGAAGGTCATGGATCGGGCGTACACCCGGGCCGAGGCCCGCTACATCCCCAATGGACCGAACTCCACGGCAGACATGTCCCATCCGACCCGGACGGGCGACCTCGTGGCGTTCGCCTATCCGCCGTACCAGTTCGACGCCGAGACCCCGGGGACGCTCATCGCCGCGTCCCACTTCTTCGGCCAGCACGGCTACGTTCCCGACGTCCAGAACCTTCGGCGTCCGTCAACATGCGGGCCACGTTCCTGGCCGGCGGCCGGGGCATCCATCGTGGCGGCGCCAGCGTCCGCTCGATCGATCTCGCCCCGACGCTCGCCTACATGCTCGGCGTCCCCGAGCCGCAGCAGAGCCAGGGCCGCGTCCTGCTCGAGATCACGAAGGGCGGCGACTCGGTCAAGGCCCTGTCCATCATCGGCCTGAACGACTTCCACGGGCAGCTCGACCCGACGACCATGGCCTTCGATGGCGTCAATGCCAACGTCGGCGGGGCAGGGCAGCTCGCGACCATGTTCGACGAGGAGCTCAAGGCGCTGCCGCGCCACGGGCTCATCCTCGCCGGCGGCGACAACGTCGGTGCCTCGCCACCCAACTCCGGGCTGCTCCAGGACCGGCCGACCATCGATGTCGAGAACGCCTGGGGCCTGGACGCCACGTCCTACGGCAACCACGAGTTCGACTACGGGGTCGACCGCCTCCTGGCCCACCAGGCGCGGGCGAACTTCCCGTTCCTCGCGGTCAACATCGTGGAGACCGCGACCGGCCGCCGGCCATCGTGGGTCCGGAAGTCGGTCGTCTTCACGGTCCGCGGCGTGAAGGTCGGGGTGATCGGAGCCGAGCTCCAGGAGACCCCCGAGCTCGTGTCGGCCGGCGCCACGGCCGGGCTGACGTTCCTGCCCGAAACGGAACGGATCAAGGCCGAGTCGGAACGACTCCGGCGCGAGGGGGTCAAGGTCCAGATCGTCCTCATCCACCAGGGGACGGCGTCCGGGACCAACGCCATCGGTCAGACGCCGGCCACGCCGTGGGACGGCCCGATCCTCGCGATCGCGGACGGCCTCCAGGGCACGACGGTCGACGCGATGATCGTCGGGCACACGCACCGGGTGTCGAACCTGATGCGCGGCAAGATCCTGGTCACCGAAGGCATCAATGCCGGGGCGACCTTCTCGGTCCTCCAGCTCATGGTCAAGGGTGGCGATGTCACCTGGGCCGGCGGTGCCACCCGCGTGGCCAAGGACATCGGCGTCGCCTCGCGGCCCGACGTCAAGGCCATCGTCGATGACGCCAACGCCCAGACGGCCGTCCTGCGCAACCAGGTCGTGGGCACGCAGACGGCCGACATCCTGCGTGACCCGACACGCCTGCACGAATTGGCGATGGGCAACCTCGTCGCCGATGCGATGCTGGCGAAGTACCCAGGCGTGGATGCCGCCATCACGAACTCGGGCGGCCTCCGCCAGGATCTCGTATGCACGCCGCCGAGTGCCGGTGAGGCTCCGTGCGAGATCACCTGGGGCGAGATGTTCGCGGTCCTGCCGTTCGGCAACCGGACGACGATCGCGACCTACACGGGCGCCCAGCTGACGGCGGGCTTCCTCAACGGGTTCTCGCCGGTCTGCAACTCCGCCATCGCGACGGGGCGGTTCCCGCAGGTGGCCGGGCTCAAGGTCACGTTCCATTGCACCGGCGCGTCCGCCGTCGTCGACAGCATCGCGAAGGCGCCCGATGGACCGGCCGGCACCCTCACCCCGGTCGGACCCACCGACACGGTCCGGATCGTCACGAACGACTTCATGTTCACGGGCGGGGACGGCTGGACGGCGCTGAGCGCCGGCACCGACGTCCTCCAGCCGGGCGACGGACTGCTCGAGATCTCGATCGAGTACGTCACGGCCCACTCACCGGTCGCACCCGTCGTCGAGGGCCGCATCGTCGCGGGCCCCGACGCCCACACCGTCACGCTCGTCCGGACCCGGGCCACGAACCCGGGTCCGGTCATTTTCCCGGTAGCATCTGCTCGTGACCCCCGAGCTCCAGACGACCCTCGACAACCTGCCCGACCGGCCGGGCGTGTACCTCATGAAGGACCAGCGCGGCGAGGTCATCTACGTCGGCAAGGCCCAGAGCCTGCGCAACCGGGTCCGGAGCTACTGGCAGAAGGGCACGACGGCGGGCCAGATCCACCTGATCCGCGAGGTGATCGACAAGGTCGCCGAGCTCGACTACACGATCACCGACTCCGACTCCGAGGCGTTCCTCCTCGAAGTCAACCTCATCAAGCGTCACCGGCCGCGCTTCAACATCCGGCTCAAGGACGACAAGAGCTACCCGTACATCAAGATCACGCTCGGCGACGACTTCCCGCGGGTGGAGCGGACGCGCCGCCTGCCGAACGACGGGAGCCGCTACTTCGGGCCGTACGCGTCGGCGACCTCGGTCGACGAGTCGATGAACCTCGTCCGCCGGCTCTTCCCGTTCCGGACCTGCACGATCGACATCAAGGACGGCGTGCGGGCGCTCCAGCGGCCGTGCCTCCTGTACCACATCAAGCGCTGCCAGGGCCCCTGCATCCAGGCGATCGACAAGGACGCGTACCGCGCCGACATCACCCAGATCGAGCTGTTCCTGGAGGGCCGCCAGGAGACGCTCGTGAAGGCGCTCCGCTCCGAGATGACGGTCGCGTCGGACCAGCAGGCGTACGAGCGGGCGGCGGCCCTGCGCGACAAGGTCAAGGCGATCGAACGGACGATGGAGAGCCAGAAGATGGCCGGCTTCGCCCGGACCGAGCTCGACCTGCTCGGCCTCGCGCGCCAGGACAACCAGGCGGCCGTCCAGCTCTTCACCGTCCGCGACGGGAAGCTCCTCGGCCGCGACGTCTTCCTGCTCGACGCGATGCGCGAGGCGACCGACGACGAGGTGCTCACGAGCTTCGCCGAGCAGTACTACGCGCGGGCGAGCTCGATCCCGCGCGAGATCCTCGTCCCGGCCGCGCTCAGCGACTCCTCGGCGCTCGAGGCGTTCCTGGCCGAGCGCCGCTCCGGGCCCGTGCACCTGCTCGTGCCGCGCCGCGGCGAGAAGCGGGCACTCATGGAGCTGGCCGTCCGCAACGCGACCGAGACCCTGGCCCGCGAGCAGGCCCGCTGGCTGGCCGACCAGGGCCGGACGCTGGGAGCCCTCGAGGAGCTGGCCGCGGCGCTCGACCTGCCCGGCCCGCCGATGCGGATCGAGTGCTACGACATCAGCACGTTCCAGGGCGCCCAGTCGGTGGGCAGCATGGTCGTCTTCGAGGAGGGCCGGCCGCGGACCGGCGAGTACCGCCGCTTCCGGGTCAAGACGGTCCAGGGACCGAACGACTTCGCCAGCCACCAGGAGGTCCTCCTGCGCCGCTTCCGCCGGGCGAAGGCCGGAGACGAGGGCAGCGCCGAGGAGCTCCGCTGGAAGCTGCCGGACCTCGTGATCATCGACGGCGGCAAGGGCCAGGTCGCGGCGGCCAAGGCCGTCCTCGACGAGCTCGGCCTGCACGACCTGCCGCTCGTCGGCCTGGCCAAGGAGCGCGAGGAGCTCTTCCTCCCGGGCGCGAGCGACCCGATCCTGCTGCCGGCGACGTCCGGCGCCCTGTACCTCGTCCAGCGCCTGCGCGACGAGGCGCACCGCTTCGCGATCACCTACCACCGGGACCTGCGGGCGAAGGCGTCGATCCGTTCGGCGTTCGACGACCTGCCGGGCGTCGGGCCGAAGCGCAAGCGCGCGCTGCTCCGCGTCTTCGGCTCGGCCAAGCGCGTCCGCGAGGCGCCGGTCGAGCAGATCGCGGCGGTCCCGGGCATCGGTCCCCGCCTCGCCGCGACGATCAAGGAGACACTCGAGGCGTAACCTTTCGGCTGCCAAGGCGTCCCAACGCTGGAATCCGGCCCCAGGCCGGTCGAGCAGGAGCAGCCGGATGGCCGAGGACGAGGGATCGCTGGACCCGCAGGGCGGTGTCGAAGGCCGCCTCGACGCGCTCGAGAGCCGGGTCGCGGACCTGACCGCCGAGATCGCCGCGCTGCGGGCGGCCGCTGCCGCGCCGGCCGCGTCGACCCAGGGACCCGCCTCGACGCCGCGCCGGCGATGCCCGCGCCGACGGCCCCCGTCCCGCCGGGTCCCGCGTTCCAGGCACCGCCGGCCGGGCCGCCGCAGCTGGCCGCGGGCTGGGCACGGTACGCACCGAACGCGCCCCTCGCTCCGCCACCGCCCAACCTCCCAGGCCCCAGGCAGACGCCGATCGCGGGCCCGGGCGACGTGGCCATCCCCGACTTCGTCTCGCCCGGAACTCAGCCGTCGCGCGCCCCGAGCTGGTCGTTCTCGGAGCTCGAGGAGCGCCTCACCGGGCGCCTCCTCGCCTACGTGGGTGGCGCCGCTGTCCTGCTCGGCGCCGTCCTGTTCCTCAGCCTCGCCTTCAGCCGCGGCTGGATCGGCCCCGAGGGACGGGTGGCGATCGGCCTGGTCGCCGCGGGCGTCGCCTTCGGCCTGGGCGTCTGGCTGTTCGAGACCCGGCCGGCGCAGGCGATCGTGGCCACCGTGCTCGTCGGCGTCGGGCTCGGCGTCGGCACGATCTCGATCGTCGGCGCGACGCGGCTGTACGACCTCGTCCCGGTCGAGCTCGGCCTCATCGGCTCCCTCGTGCTCGGCGTCGCCGCGGCGATCGTCGCCATCCGGGTCGATTCCCGGACGATCGGGGCGTTCGGGCTCCTCGCGGTCCTCGGGGCGCCGCCGCTCCTCGGTGCGACGCCCGGCCCGGTCACGTTCGCCCTCATCGCCACGACCCTCGTCGGGACGACGGTCGTCGCCCTCCAGCGCTCGTGGCGCTGGTTCCCGCTGCTCGCGTTCGGACTGTCGGTGGTCCAGCTCTACAGCTGGCTCGCCGGCGACGCACCGGTGGGGCTGGGCCTTGTCGCGGTCGCGGCGTTCTGGCTCATCCACGCCGTCGCGGCCGGCGGCGAGGAGCTGCTCCGCCCCACGAACCGGCTGCGCGACAGTTCGGCCACGTTGCTCGTGGCGAACGCGACGTTCCTCGTCTGGGCGGGGGTCATGCTCCTGGACGGCGATCTCGAGCGTTGGCGAGGCGCGTTCCTCCTCGCCGTGGCCCTGGCGCACGCGGCGCTCGCCGCAGCCTGCATCTGGCGCCAGGGTGACCGGCACCCGTTCGGGCTCCTCGTCGCCGGGACCGGCCTGGCCGCCCTGACGATGGCCGTGCCGCTCCAGTTCGGCGGTTCTGCCGTCGTCCTGGCCTGGTCGGCCGAGGCCGTCGTCCTCGCCTGGCTGTCGGCGAAGCGCGACCATCCCCATGCCGGCTACGCGGCGGCGACGATCGCGGCCCTCGCCGTTGGCCACTTCGTCCTGGTGGAGGACCCGCTCTGGCACCTGGGCAGGCAGCCCACGGCGGGCACCCCCTTCCTGGACCCGGCCGGCGCGACGCTCGCGTTCATGCTCGCGGCCGCAGCGGTGGCCGCGTGGTTCCTGCACGACGCGCGTATCCGGGTGGGGCTCGGCGTCGCCGCGATCATCCTCGTCGCCTATGCGCTGCCGTTCGAGCTGCCGACGCCCTGGGTCGTCGTGGCGCTGGCCGGCCTCGCCGTGATCGTGTTCGCCGCCGCGCGGCTGGATCCATTGGCCGCACTGGCCGCGCCCTGGCTCGGCCTGTGGCTGGCCGCCGCCGGCGGCATCCTTGCGGTCGCGGCCGTTGCCCCACCGGACCGCCTCGTCCTGTCCGACGGACCGATCGTCGACCCGTTCCTCGGCTACCTCGCCTTCATCGCCCTCGCCGCGGCGCTCGTGATCGGCACCTATCTCGGCGCGCTCCGGCTCGTCGGTCCGTGGCCGCTCATCGCTGCGGGTGGCGTCCTCGTCTACGTGGCGTCGATCGCGATCGTGGATGCGTTCGCCGGGCGGATCGGCGGCTCGACGCCCGTGGAAGAGCTGCGCGAAGCAGGCCCAGGTCGCACTGAGCGTCGCCTGGACGCTGACCGGCGCGGTCACGTTCGCGGCCGCGCTCGTCCGCCGGATCGGGCCGGCCCGCCAGGCCGGCCTCGCGCTCCTGGCGCTCGCCACGACCAAGGTCTTCCTGTTCGACCTGGCCTCCCTCGACGTCGCCTACCGGGTGCTGTCGCTGGTCGGCCTGGGCCTCCTCCTGCTCGGCAGCGCGTACGCCTACCAGCGCCTCCGGCCCGGCCGCGTCGCCACTCCCTGACCCCGGCCGGAGCCGTGACGGCGGCCTCCCGGCGGCTCCTGTATAGTCCGCCGCGATGCGTAGAGCGGCCCCCCTGTTCGTCGTCGTCTTCGGCGTGCTCGCCGTCTTCCTCGACCTCGTCGCGGTGCGCGTGCCGGTCATCGGAGCCGCGCCCGGGACGGTCGACACGCGGCGTCTCGAGTGGAAGCTGGGGCTCGACCTGCAGGGCGGTTTCCGGGTCGAATACCAGGCCAAGCAGGTGGGCGACCGGGTCCCCGACAGCGACGCGATGAGCACGATCCGCGACATCATCGAGCGTCGCGTGAACGCGACCGGCGTCTCCGAGCCGCTCGTCTACACCGTCGGCTCGGACCGCGTCGTCGTCGAGCTCCCAGGCGTCCAGGATGCCGAGGCGATCGAGAAGCTCGTCGGGACGACCGGCCGGCTCGACTTCGTGCCGCTGCCGGCCGACATCTACGGGACGGCCTCGGCGGCCGGCGGTGGGGCGACCGGGGTCATCGAGGGCCAGCCGCTGCCGGTGCCCGAGCCGGCCCTGTTCAGCGGCGACCAGATCGAGACGGCCAACCCGGCTGTCGACAGCACGTCCGGCGAGCGGGCCGTGTCGTTCACCCTCCGGGACCCCGGCAAGAGCCAGTTCGCCAAGTGGTCGAGCGAGAACATCAACCACTTCTTCGCGATCGTCCTCGACGGCAACGTCGTGTCGGCGCCGTTCATCAAGGAACCGATCACGACCGGCACGGGCCAGATCAGCGGCAACTTCACGGCCGTCGACATGAACAACCTCGTGACGGTGCTCCGCTACGGCTCGCTGCCGTTCCCGATCGAGCCGATCACGAACGACCAGATCCCGGCGACGCTGGGCCGCGAGTTCCTGCACCAGACCCTGATCGCGGCGGTCATCGGCATCACCCTCGTGTTCCTGTTCATGCTCATCTACTACCGGCTGCCGGGCGCGGTCGCGAGCTTCGCGCTCATCTATTACGCGGCGGTCGTGCTGGCGATCTTCCGGCTGATACCGGTGACCCTCACCCTCGCCGGCATCGCGGGCTTCGTGCTCTCGGTGGGCATGGCGGTCGACGCCAACATCCTCATCTTCGAACGTACCAAGGAAGAGCTGCGCCTCGGCAAGCCCCTGGCGGCGGCGATCGAGGCGGGCTTCAACCGGGCGTGGAACTCGATCCTCGACTCCAACGTGTCGAGCCTGATCACGGCCGGCATCCTGTACTGGTTCGGCAGCTCGACGATCCGCGGCTTCGCGTTCGTGCTGATCATCGGCGTGCTTACGTCCATGTTCACGGCGATCACGGTCACTCGAACGGTCCTGCGCCTCGTGGTCCAGCAGGACTGGGCGCGCAAGGCCTCCCTGTTCGGCGTCCGCGAAGAGGAGTTCGTGGCGGGCCGGACCGTGGGCCGCGGTTCGCTTCGAGGAGAGGCCCGCGGGCGTGTTTGACGTCATCGGGCGGAGGCGCTGGTTCTACGCCTTCTCGCTCCTCATCACGATCCCCGGGTTCCTGTTCATCCTCCTGACGCCGATCACCGGCGACGCGGTCGGGATCAAGTTCTCGATCGACTACACGGGCGGGACCGAGTGGGAGGTCCGCTTCAAGGACCCGAACGTGACGGCGGACGGCATCAAGACCGTCCTGATCGGGCAGGGCCTGGCGGATTCGACCGTGACCGCCTCCACCGATGGGTTCTTCATCATCCGCACCCGCCCGATCGGCCTGCCGGCGCCCGTGCCGACCCCCACGCCGGTCCCCACGCTCAATCCGTCGGCGTCCCCGAGCGCTTCGGCGGCCGCGAGCCCGTCGGCGTCCGCCACCGCCCCGCCGAGTGCGTCGCCCAGCGCGGCGGCCTCGCCATCGGCCGCACCCTCCGGATCGGCGAGCGCCAAGCCCTCGGGCAGCGCCGCGCCAAGCGCGAGCCCGTCGCCCTCGCCGTCACCGAGCCCGAGCCCGAGTCCCAGCCCATCGCCATCGCCGAGTGCGTCGCCCTCCGCCAGCGCCTCGGCGAGTCCCAGCCCGAGCCCGACACCCCTCGGCGGCACGACGATCCCCACGAGCGGGGAGATCGGCAAGCTCGCGACCGCGCTCCAGACCCAGCTCGGGCCGATCGCCGAGCAGCGCCGCCTCACGACGGTCGGTCCGGTGGTCTCGGCCGACCTCATCGGCCAGGCGATCCGGCTCATCATCGCGGGCTCGCTCGGCATCCTCATCTGGATCACCGTCCGGTTCCGCGACTTCCGGTTCGGGGTGGCCGCCCTCACGTCCCTGCTCCACGACGTGATCGTGGTGCTCGGCATCTTCGCGGTGCTCGGAACGCTGTTCAACGTCCAGATCGACGCCCTGTTCGTGACCGCGATGCTCACGGTCATCGGCTTCTCCGTGCACGACACGATCGTCGTGTTCGACCGGATCCGGGAGAACCGTGCCCGCCACGCGGGCGAGCCCTTCGACCGGATCGTCAACCATTCGATCCTCCAGACGTTCGGCCGCTCGATCAACACGAGCTTCACGGTCGTGCTCACGCTGCTGGCCCTGTTCCTCTTCGGCGGCAGCGCGATCCGGACGTTCGTCCTCGCCCTGCTCATCGGGGTCATCTCCGGGACCTACTCGTCGATCTTCAACGCCAGCCCGCTCCTGGTGACCTGGCACGCCCGCGACGCGGCGCGCAAGGCGCGCGAGTCCGGCCGGCCGGCACGCCGAACAGCCTCCTGACCGGAGATCCGTCACGGACCCGCAGGCGCCCCAGGACATGCCCGCCGGTCCAGGATCGGCCGTCGAGGAATCGGTCGAGGGGGTCGAGGGGGCGATAAGCGCCGGTCGAGCGCCGGATGCGACGATCAGGCCGATGCTCACCGCACGCCACCGCTGGACCTTCCCGCGATCGGTCGTCGTCCCGGCCCTCCTGCGCGAGGACGGCGCGCGGCGCGGACTGTCGTGGCGGGTCCTGGAGGTGTTCGTCCGGCGCGGGCTCCTCGAAGCCGGCGGCCTGGAGGCGTTCCTGGCGCCGGCCCAGGACGGGCTCCACGACCCGGCGTTGCTGCCCGACGCGGGGCTGTTCCTGGAACGCATCCGCCGCGCCCGAGCGGGCGGGGAAGGGGTGCTCGTCTTCGGGGACTTCGACGCCGACGGGCTGACCGGCCTCGCGACGATGACCCTCGCCCTGCGCCGGGCCGGGCTGCGCGTCGAGCCGTACGTGCCGAGCCGCCAGGACGAGGGCCACGGCCTGTCCCTGCTGGCGATCGACGCGGCCGCCGCCGCCGGTTGCACGGTCATCGTCACGGTCGATTGCGGGTCGACGAGTCACGCGGAGATCGCCGTCGCCGTCGAACGGGGGATGGATGTCCTGGTCACGGACCACCACCGGATGCCCGACGTCGCGCCCGCGGCCCAGGCGATCGTGAATCCTCATCGCGCCGACAGCACCTATCCGGACCGCCGCCTCACCGGCAGCGGCGTCGCCTTCAAGGTGGCCCAGCTCGTCCTGGCGGAGGTCCCCGGCGGCCCGGAGGCGGCCCTCGACTTCGCCGACCTCGCGATCATCGGGACCGTCTCGGACGTGGCGCCGATCGTCGGCGAGAACCGGTCGATCGCGCGCCTCGGGCTGGACCGGCTGCGTGGCGGGTCCCGGCCCGGCCTGGCGGCGCTCCTGAAGCGGGCCGGTGTCGCGCCCGCGTCGGTCGACCTCGAGACCGTCTCGTTCGTCCTCGCCCCGCGGCTCAACGCGGCCGGGCGGATGGGCGACGCGTCCGACGCCGAGGCCGTCCTGCTCGCCGCAGACGAAGAGACGGCGACCGTCCTGGCCGATCGCCTCGAGGCCTCCAACCATGCCCGGCGGGACCTGACGAAGCAGACCCTGGCCGAGGTCGAGGCAGTGATCGCCGAAGCCGCCACGGCCGATGAGCCGGCGATCGCCGTGCGCGGCCCCTGGCCGGTCGGGATCGTGGGCCTCGTCGCGGCCCGCCTGGCCGAGAACGGTGCCCGACCTGTCGTCATCGGCGCCGAGATCGGCGAGCTCGTCCGGGCCTCGTGTCGCGCGGCCGGCTTCGACCTCGCCGCCGCTCTCGACGAGTGCCACGACCTCTTCATCCGGCACGGCGGTCACGCCGGCGCGGCCGGGTTCGAGATCGAGGGGAGCCGCTGGGACGAGTTCCGGACGCGCTTCCTGGCCATCGCAGCCCGCACCTCGCGCCCCGCGGCCGATCCCCGATCCGAACTCAAGCTCGACCTCGCCCTCCGGGCCCAGGACGTCGACTACGCCCTGCTGCGCGAGCTGGCCTGGCTGGCCCCAACAGGGCAGGGGAACCCCGAGCCGCTCGTGGGGATCCTGGGCATGTCGGTCACACGCGTCCGGCCGGCGTCTGGCGGGCACACCCAGCTGACCCTGCGCCGAGATCGGGACGTGCTCGACGCGATCGTGTTCGGCCGTGCGGACCTCATCGAGAGCGTCGCCGAAGGCGACCGGGTGGACATCGTCGCGACCCTCGCCTCACGAACGTTCGGCGGCTACGAGTCGCTCCAGCTCCTCGTCCGGGACGTCGCGCCGAGCGGCAGTCACCCGGCGGCGATGGCGATCCTGGCCGGAGGGCCGGCCGCGACTGCCGAGCCCGCCGGGCCCGCACCCGACGCCGCGCCCGACCTCGTCGCCGCCGTCGGCGGCCTCGACCGTTGAGCGCCCGCCGGCCCGCCGCGGGTGCCCGCCGCCCGGGCTCGGGCGATCCGTACGGGATCCGCCCGTCGGCGGCGCTCATCGCCCCCATCGTGTCGATCGTCGGCCTGATCGTCATCGGCTGGCTGAGCCTCGGGCTCATGACCGGCAACCTGCCCTGGAAGATCGGCGACAAGGGCGGCGCGGCGGCATCGCTCGGGCCGCCCAAGACGCCGACCCCGTCGAACATCGTGATCGTGCCCAGCGCGTCGCCCGGCGACGTCATGAAGGGCTCCATCGTCTACGCCAAGGCCGGCAACTTGTGGCTCGAGGATGCCAGCGGCGCGCATCAGCTGACGAGCCCGAGCACGCCGGACGACAAGATCGTCGACTCGATGCCGACGTTCACGCCGGACGGGAAGTGGATCGTCTACGTCGAGACCCGGTCCACCCGGGTGCTCTTCAAGCTGGGCGTCCACCCGCCGTCGTACTACACGGCGACGTATCCGCTCATCTACCGGATCAAGCCCGACGGGACCGGCCGCCAACAGCTCGCGTCGGGGCTGTACAAGACGGGTCGCTACCAGTGGTGGTACTGGCTGCGCCAGCCGGTCATGTCGCCCAATGGCCACACCCTCGCCCTCTTCTCGGACGGCCCCGATCCGACGGCCAGCAACGTCGTGCTCCAGTTCTACGACATCGCGACGCACAAGCTCACGAAGGTGGGGGTGCCGGAGTTCCCGCCGCTCGGCCACCAGGACGCCGACTGGAGCCCGGACGGCAAGACGCTGCTGTACGTGAAGAACGGCCGCGACGGCTCGCGGGGCGCGCCCCAGATCTACCGCTACGACCTCAAGACGAAGGCGTTCAAGGCCATCACCGGCCCGGGCTATTCCGCGCCGCGCTACTCGCCGGACGGGCGCTACATCGCGGCCACGCGGACGAGCGCCCTCGGAACGGACGTCGTCATCCTCGACGCCCGCAACGGGAACGAGCTGCTGCGGATCACGGACGACGCGCATTCGTGGGGCGCGACCTGGTCCCCGGCGGGCGACCGGCTCGCCTACCTGCACATCGACGGCGGGGTCACCGACCTCCAGCAGGTGATCCTGAGCGGCACCCCCGGTCGCTGGACCGCGTCGGCTCCGATCGGGCTCACCGTCGCCGCCGGGCTCGACGGGGCCTCCCACCCGGACTGGTACATCCCGCCCGACCAGCTTCCGCCGCCCTCGGTCGCGCCGACGGCATCGCCCTCGGCGTCCCCGAGCGCTCCGTAGGTCGTGCCACCGACCTATCTCGAGCGGCTGGCCGCACGTTCGGCCGCGGTCGGCAGCGTCCTGTGCCTGGGCCTCGACCCGGATCCGACGGCCCTGCCCGACGGCTTCAGCCCGGACCTCCGAGGCGTGGAGGCGTTCGCCCGGCTCGTCCTGGAAGCCGCCGGACCGCATGCTGCGGCCGTCAAGCCGAACCTCGCGTTCTTCGAGGCGTTCGGCGCCGACGGGCTCGCCGCCCTGGAGCGCCTGCGCGCCGCGATCCCCGACGACCTGCCGGTGGTGGCCGATGCCAAGCGCGGCGACATCGGGACGACCGCCGCCCGCCAGGCGGTCGCCCTGTTCGACCGGCTCGGGGCGGACGCGGTGACCGTCAGCCCGTACCTGGGCTCGGAGGCCATCGCCCCGCTGCTCGAGCGCGCGGACCGCTTCGCCTACGTCCTGTGCCGGACCTCGAACCCGGGCGCCGGCGAGCTGCAGGACCTGGTCGTGGCGGCCGACCCCGCGAGCGGCGCGCCCGGCCGAACCGCTCTGGGCGCGCGTCGCCCGGCGGGCGGCGAGCTGGGGGCCCGGCGGGACCGTGGGCCTCGTGGTCGGCGCCACGGCGCCCGCCGAGCTGGCCGCGATCCGGGCCATCGCTCCTGGGCTCGCCATGCTCGTGCCCGGCGTCGGGGCGCAGGGCGGCGACGTGGAACCGGTACTCGCCCACGGGATGGCCACGCAGCCCCCGGCCGGTCGGCCGGCCCGGTGGCGGCCTCCTCGTCAACGTCTCGCGCGGGATCGCCGCCGCGGCGACCCGGCCGGGCACGGACCCGGCGCACGGACCGATCCGGGCGAGCGTCTCGCCGAGGCCGCGCTCAGCTGGGCTGGAAGACTCCCTGTGCTATCGTTGCCCGGCTGAGCCGAGCGCTCCGCCCCCGCAGAGGCGCCCGTCCACAGACTTGGAGCCAACCCGATGGAACTCAGTCCCCTTCACCTGATCCTCATCCTCATCATCGCGCTCCTCATCCTCGGCCCGGGCAAGCTGCCCGACGTCGGGGCGGCCCTTGGGAAGAGCATCCGCGAGTTCCGCAAGGCCACCTCGGACATCCAGGACTCGGTCCGGGTCGACACCTCGCCGCTGCCCCGGCCCCCCAGCCCGCGGCCACGGCACCGGCCCCGATCGCGGCCAGCACGGCGCCGAGCCCGCTGCCTGCCGCACCCGTGACCTCGAGCCCCGAGGCGGAGGCGAACGGGACCCAGCCCTAGGCCCGCGGCCGATCGACGCCCGTGGCCCAGTCTGAAGCCCTGCCCGATACGATCCCGGCGCGCGTCACCGATGTAGCGACGCCCGGCGCCGACGCGACGCCCCCGAGCGCCGGCGGCGACGCGACGATGTCGCTCGTCGACCACCTCTCCGAGCTGCGCTGGCGGCTGTTCGTCATCATCGCCGCGGTCGGGGTCTTCACGATCGTCGCGTTCACCCGCGCCGAACGCCTGCTGGAGATCCTCAAGGCGCCCCTCGGCGACAAGCCGCTGTACTTCACCGGCCTCGGCGACGCGTTCATGATCCAGTTCAAGCTCGCCGTGGTGGTCGGACTCGTGGCCGCGATGCCGATCATCCTGTTCGAGGGCTGGCGCTTCATCGCGCCCGGCCTGACTGCCGCGGAGCGTCGCGCGGCGCGGCCATGGCTCCCGTTCGCGCTGCTCTTCTTCGTGGCCGGCGTGAGCCTCGCGTACATCATCCTGCCGTACGCGTCGCACTACCTCCTGGGCTTCCAGGTCCCGGGCGTCCTCGAGTCCCTCATCACGGCCGACAAGTACTTCGACTTCGTCTCGACGCTGTTCCTCGCGTTCGGCGTCGTCATGGAGTTCCCGATCGTCCTCATCCTCCTCTCGAAGGTGGGGATCGTCACCTCGGCCCGCCTCCGCCGATCCAGGCGCTACGCGGTCCTGGCGTTCGCGGTGTTCGCTCTCCTCGTCACCCCCGGTGGCGACATCGTCAGCCCGGCTGTCCTGATCTGCTTCCTGTACGCCCTGTACGAAGCCTCGATCGTGGCGATCCGCATCGGGGGCAAGTAGGGCCACCGGTGGTCGCCGGGACGCGCGGTAGACTCGCCAGGTGAGCGATCCCGAGGCGGAACCCATCACTGACGAGACGGCGGAGGAGGAGACCCCGCACGTCGTCGTCGTGAGCGGGCTGTCCGGCGGGGGCAAGACCGCGGCCGCGAAGCTCTTCGAGGACCTCGGCTACGCGGTCGTCGACAACCTGCCGAGCGAGCTGCTGCCCGACCTCGCCGAGCTCGTCTCGAGCGACCCATCGCGATACGCGAAGATCGCGATCGTCCTCGACGTGCGGTCGGGCGACGCCCCGCTGGCCTTCGCCCGGATGCGCGGCGCCCTCGAGGGCCGGGGCATCCGGCCGCAGGTCTTCTACCTCGAGGCGCGCGACGAGATCCTCATCCGCCGCTACTCGGAGACGCGCCATCGCCACCCGCTCGGCGACCAGCGCGGGATCGCCAGCTCGATCGCGGAGGAGCGGCGGCTCCTCGAGACGGTGCGGGCGGACGCGGACGTCGTGCTCGACACGTCGGACCTGTCGTTGCGCGAGTTGCGCGAGACGCTCTTCAGCCACCTCGAGGATCACGTCGAGCAGGACCAGCTCGTCATCCAGCTCATCAGCTTCGGCTACAAGTTCGGCGTCCCCCTGGAGGCGGACCTCGTGTTCGACGTCCGGTTCATGCAGAACCCGTACTACGTCCCCGAGCTTCGGCAGCTGTCCGGGCTCACCGAGACCGTGCGCAACTTCGTGCTCGAGCAGCCCGTCGCCCGCCGGTTCGTGGCGTTCCTCCACGACTTCCTCGACTTCACGCTGCCGGCCTACGAATCCGAGGGCAAGACGCGGTTGACGATCGCGATCGGCTGCACCGGCGGCTACCACCGCTCGATCGTCATCGCGGAGGAGCTCGCCGCCTGGCTCGGTGAGCGCGGCGCGCCGGTCTCGGTCTTCCACCGCGAGCTCGACCGGTCATGAACCTGCGCCGCTGGCTCCAGGTGGGCATGGGCTTCAAGCGCTGGTTGCTCGTCGTGTTCATCGGCGAGCTCTGCCTGGCCCTCGGCGGGGCGTTCGCGCTGCGCCAGCTGTACCGCGACGCCGACGTCTCCGGCCCCCTCCAGGGGGTCATCTACTGGCTGACCCTCCAGCCGCTCGGCTACGTCGGCCGAGGGATCCTCCTCGGCGTGCTCGGGATCGGCCTGTTCGGGATCGGCTCGGTCAAGGCGATCCGGGCGATCATGGAGCCGCTGCGCTCGCCGGACGCGGACCAGCCGCTCGTCGAGGTCATCTACCAGAAGCGTTTCCTCGCCCGCGGGCCGCGGATCGTGGCGATCGGCGGCGGCACGGGCCTCTCGACGCTCCTGCGCGGCCTCAAGGAGCACACGAGCAACCTGACCGCGGTCGTCACGGTGGCCGACGACGGCGGCTCGTCGGGCAAGCTCCGCGAGCAGCTCGGGATGCCGGCCGTCGGCGACATCCGCAACTGCATCGTGGCGCTGGCCGATGCCGAGCCACTCATGGCCGAGCTGCTCCAGTACCGCTTCCCGGAAGGGGAGGCGACCGGCGATCGGGACGATTCCACGAGTCTGGCGGGCCATGCGGTGGGCAACCTGCTCATCGCGGCGCTCACGGCGGTCAAGGGCGGCGACTTCGAGGAGGGCGTCCGCCAGATGAACCGGGTCCTGGCGGTCCGCGGCCAGGTGCTGCCGGTCTCGCCGACCCCGGTCATCCTCCACGCCCGGCGCAGCGACGGGGAGACGATCGAGGGTCAGTCCCGGATCGCCCGGGCATCGGACATCGAGCGGGTCTGGCTGGCACCGGACGACGTGGTCGTCTCGGAGGACGCCGTTCGCGCGATCGAGGAGGCGGACGTCATCATCCTCGGGCCGGGCAGCCTCTTCACGAGCATCCTGCCGAGCCTGCTGATGCCGCGCATCCGGGACGCCGTCCTCGCGTCGAGCGCCGTGCGCATCTACGTCTGCAACGTCGCCGTCCAGGACGGGGAGACCGCTGGCTTCGACCTCGCCGACCACCTCGAGGCGATGACCGCCCACACCGCGCCGGGCCTCATCGACGTCGTCCTGGCCAACAACCACGTCGTCACCGACGGCACGGACGGGTCGCACAGCGAGCCGGTCAAGCTGCGCTGGCCGCCGTCCGGTCCGGCCGCCCCGCGGCTGGTCCTCGACGACGTCATCGACGCCGGCCATCCCCATCACCACGACCCCGTGCGCCTGGCGGCCGCCGTCCTGCGGGTCGTGGAGCGCGAGGGAGCCACCCGCCGCCGGACCGGCGTGGCCAGGTCCGCCTGATCGCAGGCCGGATCCCCGGACGCCGCCGGCCGTGACCGCCCAGGATCGCGACCTCGTCCTCGCCCTGCGGGCGGAGCTGGCCGCCGTGGACCCGTCCCGCGCCTGCGACCGCAGCGCGCTGGCGATCGCGATCGGCGGGGCCGACACGACCCGCGATCCCGTCCTCCGGCGCCTCGCGATCCGGCTCGGTCTCGGTTCGCGCCGCGACCCCGAGGCGGGACGAGGCGGGGCGGGGGAGGGCGCCCCGGAGGGCGCCACGGAGGTCGCGAATCGCGAGGGGAGCGACGCCGACGACGGCTTCGCCTGGGGAACGGCTCGCGAGCACTGCCGGGCGGCCTACCTGCGTGGGCTGTTCCTGGCCCACGGGTCGCTCAGCCTGGCCAACGGCCGGACGCACCTCGAGTTCGTGGTGAGTCCGGCGCGTGCGCCGGTCCTCACGGCCCACCTGGCGGAGGAGGGGCTGCCGGCCGCGTGGCGGATCCGGCGCGGCCGGGGCGTCGTGACGTGGAAGAGCGCCGAGACGATCGTCACGTTCCTGCGCCGGGCCGGAGCCGGAGCCGCGCTCCTCGAGCTGGAGGCGCGCCAGGTCTCGCGGGCGATGACCGGTGAGCTCAACCGGGTCATCAACGCCGAGTCGGCCAACCTGACCCGCGCGGTGGAGGCGGCCGGTCGCAACCTCGCGGCGATCGACGTCCTCGCGGCCGACGGGCGCCTCGCCGCCCAGCCGTACGTCGTCAGGCTCGTGGCGGACGCCCGCCGGGAATCGCCCGAGTCGACGCTCGGCGAGCTGGCTGAGCGGCTGGCGCTCCATCGGTCGGCCGTCCAGCGGGCCCTCGAACGCATCGAGCGGCTGGCCCTCCACGACGACCCGCCGCCGCGCCGTGGTGGGGTGCGGGCGGCGCGTCGCCCGCCCCGACAGGCCGGCGATCCGGCGGCCCGCTCGTCTCTGGCATGATGCGGCGATGCGACCGGTCATCATCGCGGCCAACTGGAAGATGCACACCGTCCCATCCGAGGCCGGACCGCTCGCGGCCACGATCGCGGCACGGACCGCGGACCCCGACGTCAGCCGGGTCATCTGCCCGCCGTTCGTCGCGCTGGCCGACGTTCGCGATGCGCTCGCCGGGACGGGCGTCGCGGTGGGCGCCCAGAACGTCCATCACGAGCTGGCCGGTGCCTACACCGGCGAGGTGAGCGCGCCGATGCTCGCCGGCCTCGCGACCTGGGTCATCGTCGGCCACTCCGAGCGGCGCCGCGATGCCGGCGAGACCGACGAGCTCATCGCCCGCAAGCTCGACCGGGCGCGGGACGCCGGCCTGCGGCCGATCCTGTGCGTCGGCGAGCAGCTGGCCGACCGGGAGGCCGGGCGGGCCGAGGCGGTCGTGGATGCCCAGCTGCGAGGCGCCCTGGCCGCTGCGCTCCAGTCCGACGCCGGTCCGGCGCGGGACCTCGTCATCGCCTATGAGCCCGTCTGGGCGATCGGCACCGGCCGGAACGCGCTCGGGTCGGATGCCGCGGCGATGGCCGAGGCGATCCGCGACACGCTCGGCCGGATCGGCTTCGCCGACGGCGGCGCCGGCATGCCGATCCTGTACGGCGGCAGCGTCACGGCCGCCAATATCGCCGAGTTCCTGGCCGAGCCCACGATCGACGGGGCGCTCGTCGGCGGGGCGTCGCTCAAGCCCGACGAGATGGCCGGCATCGTCGGCCGGGCGGGCGTCACGGCGCGGGCTCGGCTCGCCGCGGTGGGCTGAGGCGCTTCCGATGCCGACCCTCGTGCTCCTGCGCCACGGCGAGAGCGACTGGAACCGCGAGAACCGCTTCACCGGCTGGACCGACGTGGACCTCTCGGCGCGCGGTGTCGCCGAGGCGCACGAGGCCGCCCGCCTGCTGGCCGCGGAGGGTCTGACGTTCGACATCGCGTACACGTCCCTGCTCAAGCGGGCCGTCCGGACGCTGTGGATCGCCCTCGACGACCTCGACCTCATGTGGCTGCCGGTCCACGGATCGTGGCGCCTCAACGAGCGCCACTACGGCGCCCTGCAGGGCCTCGACAAGGCCGAGACGGCGCGCCAGTACGGCGACGAGCAGGTGCTGATCTGGCGCCGGAGCTACGACATCCCGCCGCCCCTGCTCGACCCGTCCGACGAGCGCTTCCCGGGGCACGACCGGCGCTACGCGGACCTCGCGGA
This sequence comes from uncultured Chloroflexia bacterium, assembly GCA_963849405.1. Taxonomy (GTDB): domain Bacteria; phylum Chloroflexota; class Limnocylindria; order Limnocylindrales; family CSP1-4; genus C-114. Next base: position 29,647 of record CAWKHG010000002.1, on the reverse strand, counting down.
CGCCGACCTGCCACGCGCCGAGTCGCTCAAGGACACCGTCGCCCGCTTCCTGCCGTACTGGCACGAGGAGATCGCCCCGGCCGTGAAGGCCGGCCGCCGGGTGCTCATCGCGGCCCACGGCAACAGCCTGCGGGCGTTGGTGAAGTACCTGGACGGCGTCTCCGACGAGGCGATCGTCGGGCTCAACATCCCGACCGGGCGTGCCGCTCGTCTACGAGCTCGACGACGAGCTGCGACCGACGAGCCACCGCTACCTCGGCGACGCCGCGGGGATCGAGGCGGCCATCGCCGCCGTGGCCGCCCAGGGCACGGCCGCTCGGCACTGACCGAGGAGGCGCCTCGGGCCGGATCCGGAGCGTCCCGTGCTACCATCCCCCGGCTGAAATCGACAGGAGGCTCCCGCACGTGAACCCGTTCCTGGCCATCGGCCAGCTCATCGTCAGCATCGCGCTGATGGCCGCCATCCTGCTCCAGTCCCGGGGCACGGGGCTGTCGGGCACGTTCGGTGGCGATTCCGCCGTCTATCGGAGCCGGCGTGGCATCGAGAAGCGGCTCTTCCAGTTCACGGTGGCGCTGGGCGTCCTGTTCGTGATCTTCGCGCTCGTCGCATACGCATTCGCGCCCAGCACGACCGCCTGAGGTCGGGTGACGAACTCACCGTCGCGCCCATTCGGGCCCGACCCGGGCCCCTCGGCGGCCCAACGGATGACCGCCCGTGATCGCGGGATCGTGCTCGGTCTCGTCGCCCTGCTGGCCGTCCTCACGATCGCGATCGGCGCCCCGGCGTTCCAGCCGGCCGGGGCGGTCACCCCATCCGGTTCCGTCGGTCCCAGCGCGTCAAGCACGCCCGGCCCGATCGCCGGCTACCGCGAGGGGATCGTCGGGCATCCCGAGTCCATCGACCCGCTGACCGCGCGGACCCAGGTCGACCGGGACCTCGTCGCGCTGGTCTACAGCGGCCTGACGAAGCTCGGGCCCGACGGCACCGTCGTCCCGGACCTGGCCAGCGGCTGGACGGTCAATCCCAAGGGCACGCACTACGTCTTCACGATCCGGCCGGACGCGAAATGGCAGGACGGCGAGCCGGTGACCGCGGCCGACGTCAGCTACACGGTCGCGACGCTCAAGGACCCCGAATACACCGGTCCGGGCGCCAGCTCGTGGCGCGAGGTGGCGGTCACGGTCGTCGACGCGCAGACGGTCAACTTCGACCTCGAGACCCCGGTCGGAGGTTTCCTCTACGCGGCGACCCAGCCGCTGCTGCCCGACCACCTCCTCCACGACGTGCCGGCGGCCCGGCTCGCCCAGGACCCGTTCAACGACGCGCCCGTGGGCTCCGGTCCGTACAAGCTCGTGAGCTGGGACGCGTCGCAGGCCCATCTCGTCCGGGTCGCCCCGGTCGAGGCGCCGGCCAGCCCAAGTCCCTCGCCCAGCCCGGCGGCGTCGCCCTCACCGTCGGCCACGCCGCGGCCATCCGCGACGCCCCGCCCGTCCACGTCGCCCCAACCGTCAGCAAAGCCGTCCGCCAAGCCTTCCGTCAAGCCCACCGCCAGCCCGGCGCCCACACCGATCCCGACCCCGTCACCGACTCCGGTGCCCACGATCCCGCCAGGTTCGATCCCGGTGACCTCGATCGACATCAACTTCTATCCGGAGCCGACGGCCCTGCTTGCCGACTACCGGGCCGGCCTGCTCGACGCAGCCGTGGGCCTGTCGGCGACGGATGCCCGGACGCTGTCGACCACGCCCGGATCGCGCCTCCTCGGCTACCCGCGGACGACGTTCACCGGGGTCGTGCTGAACCTGCGCCCGGGTCACACAGTCATGCAGGACGTGCGCCTGCGACTGGCCCTGCTGGGGGTTATCGATCGCTCGAAGCTCATCGGCGACCTGCTCGCGGGCAGCGGCCGCCGGGCGGACAGCCCGATCCCGCCTTCGTCGTGGGCGTTCGATGCGAAGGCGGCACCCGTCGTCGCCTACAACCCCACGGCGGTCGCCTCGGCCCTCAGGAAGGCAGGCTGGAAAAAGCCGACCGCCGGCTGGACCGCACCGAACGCGAAGCAGCCATTCGCCATCCAGCTCGTGGCGCTCGACAAGAACTCGAATCCGACGGTCGCGGCCGTGGCCGAGGCGGTGGCCGCCGACTGGCGCGCCTTCGGGTTCACCGTGAACCTCCTGACCCTGACGCCGAAGCAGTTCGTGGACGAGCACCTCGCCACCGGCGCGTTCGATGCCGCGATCGTCGACATCAACGTTGGCCTCGACCCGGACCTGTATCCGTTCTATGCCTCGACCCAGACGACGACCGGCGGCGCGAACGTCTCGGGCATCCAGATCCAGGCCCTCGACGCGAAGCTCCTGGCCGCCCGCAAGTACGCGTCGCGGGCCGCCCGGCTGGCCGCGTTCAAGGACCTCCAGACCTACCTCGGGACCTCGGAATTCAGCCTCCCGCTGTTCTTCCGGACCGAGCCGATCGTGCTCCGCGACCGGGTCTTCGGCCCCACGATCCGGGAGATCTCCGATCCGGGAAGCCGGTATTGGGACGTGCTAACATGGCGCCTCGCTGCCGGTCCGTGAGCCGTGCTCGCTGGCCGGGACGGGTCCCTTGCCGAGGTGGCGGAACTGGTAGACGCGCTAGCTTCAGGAGCTAGTACCCGCAAGGGTGTATGGGTTCGACTCCCTTCCTCGGTACCAACCCCTCGCCGACGACCCGTGCGAGACACCTGCCCAGGTGGCGGAATTGGTATACGCGTACGTTTGAGGGGCGTATGAGGCAACTCATCCGGGTTCAAGTCCCGGCCTGGGCACCACACCTGCACCATGACGGCGGTCCGGCGGACCGCCGTTCGCATGTCCGGGGGATATCCTTGGCGACGGTCGCGGGCGGTTAGCTCAGTTGGTCAGAGCGCCTCGCTTACACCGAGGATGTCGGGGGTTCGAGTCCCTCACCGCCCACCACCCCGGCAAGGCCCCGGGCGGAGGCGCCGGGGTGGCCCGGCGCACGGGAGTGGCCTGCCTGACACGAACTGGCCCTTCGGGCGTCAGGGAGTAGATCCACCGTTTGCTAGACTGGATCGGGCGGTCCTCCGCTCATCCGCACGCTGAGGGAGCCTCATGGACCTGCCGGTCATCATCGTCCTCGTCGTTGTCGTCGTCATCGTCCTGTTCGTCATCGCGACGTACAACGGCCTGATCGGGAAGCGCAACCGCGTCGACGAGGCCACGTCCCAGATCGACGTCCAGCTCAAGCGCCGGCACGATCTCATCCCGAACCTCGTGAACGCGGTCAAGGGCTACATGGACTTCGAGCAGGACGTCCTGACGAAGGTCACCGAGGCCCGCGCGAACGCCATCGCCGCCGGCTCCCAGGGCACGGCCGCCCAGGCCCAGGCGGAGAACGTGCTGACCGGGACCCTGCGCTCGCTGTTCGCGGTCGTCGAGAACTATCCCCAGCTCAAGGCGAACGAGAACGTCCTGAACCTCCAGGAGCAGCTGACGACCACCGAGAACCAGATCAGCTTCTCGCGCCAGCACCTCAATGCGACCGTCCTCGACTTCAACAACGCGATCCAGGTCTTCCCGGCCGTGCTCCTGGCGGGGCCGCTCGGGTTCACCAAGCGCGAGTTCTTCGAGGCCGAGCCGCAGGCGCAGGAAGTGCCGGTCGTTTCGCTTCGCTGACGGACGCCGCGCGGGCGTCTATGGCGCCCCGACCGATCGCTGATTTCGACCCCCCACGGACGACCATGACCTTCTATAGCCAGATCTCGGCCAACAAGCGCCAGTCCGTGATCCTGGCCGTGATCGTCGGCCTCCTGCTCGGCGTGCTGGGCTTCGTCATCGGCTACGCCCTGACCGGCTCGGTGAACGGCGGCCTCGGCGCGACCCTCATCGCCGTGGCCATCGCCGGGCTGACCTCGATCGGGTCGTACTTCGGGGGCGACAAGCTCGTCCTGGCGACGTCGCAGGCCAAGGAGGTCGATTCCACGACGGCGCCCCAGCTCATGAACGTCGTCCAGGAGCTGACGATCGCCGCGGGCATCCCGATGCCCAAGGTCTACATCATCGACGACACGGCGCCCAACGCCTTCGCGACCGGGCGCGACCCCGAGCACGCCTCGATCGCCGTGACCACCGGCCTGCTCCAGAAGATGGACCGCGAGGAGCTCCAGGGCGTCCTCGGCCACGAGCTCTCGCACATCCGCAACTACGACATCCGGTTCACGCTGCTCGTCGGGGTCCTCGTCGGCGGCGTCGCCCTCCTCTCGAGCTTCTTCCTGCGCTACACGTTCTGGTTCGGCGGCGGCCGCAAGCGCGACAGTGACAGCGGCGGCAGCGGAGCGCTCCAGCTCGTTGCGTTGATCGTGGCGGTCGTCCTGGCCGTGGTGGCGCCTATCGCGGCGCGCGCCGTCCAGCTCGCCGTGAGCCGCCAGCGCGAGTACCTGGCCGACGCGTCGTCCGTGGAACTGACCCGCAACCCGCACGGGCTCGAGCGCGCCCTCGCCGTCATCGCCTCCGACAAGGAGGTCCTCGAGGTGGCGTCCGCGGCGACCCAGCACCTCTACTTCACGAACCCGATCAAGAAGTTCGAGAAGCGGGCGAGCGGTCTCTTCTCGACCCATCCGCCCATCGTCGAGCGGATCAACCGGCTCCGCGAGCTGACCGGCGAACAGCCCCTGGACGAGACCGACCAGGCCGCCCTGACCGGCCTCGACTGACCCGCCCGCGAGCCGTTTTCGGGTTCGGGAAGGGGCTCGCCGGCCCTCTCGGCCACGTTGAGGCCCGAGCGAGCCACGTGGTATCCTGCCTCGGCCGACGGGCGACCAGCTTGGTCGGTCTTCGGGCCGAGATAGCTCAGTTGGTAGAGCACGCGACTGAAAATCGCGGTGTCGCCAGTTCGATCCTGGCTCTCGGCACCACCCTTGAGGTGGGCGCATCATCGGGCGGAAGTGGCTCAGCTGGTAGAGCGCAACCTTGCCAAGGTTGAGGTCGCGGGTTCGAACCCCGTCTTCCGCTCCATTTTTCTGTCCCGGGTCAGCCCCAGCGACCCCGCGAGGCCCCGCTGCCCCTTCGTCTAGTGGTAGGACAGCGGACTTTGGATCCGTGAACCGAGGTTCGAATCCTCGAGGGGCAGCCACATAGCGGACCAGGTTCCGCGTCTGCCGGTCCCCGCCGGCGAGCGTCCGAGGCGACGTACCCAAGTGGTCTAAGGGGGAGGTCTGCAAAACCTCTATTCAGCGGTTCGAATCCGCTCGTCGCCTCCACTTCCCGCGACACGCCCGTAACGTCGATGCGCCCTGCGCGTCAACGCCTCGGTGCGCCCGAGATTTGACCCGCTCGGTGTCGGTTTGGCGACTGTGCGGAGACCTCGGAGGCGTAACCATTCGAGGCCCCTGTCTGGGGACTCACCCGGGTCGTGGATAGCGTCCGTCCACGTCGCCGGCTTGACAGGATGGACGCGATCCTGGAGGACCCAGCCATGGTCGAAGAGGCCAAAGAGGTAGGCGAGAAGATCGTCGGGGCGTTCGAGACGGGCTACGACATCGGGACGCAGATCGACCAGGCCACCGGCGCCAGCGACAAGCTGTCCACCGCCGCGGTCGACGCCGATCCCGAGCTCGCGCTCTCCGCGTCGCGCGATTGGGACGACGCGAACGCGGCGTGGGACAAGGGCGATCATCTCGAGGCGATCGGCGACGGCGCCAGCGCTGTCGGCAAGTTCGCCGAAGGCGCCGCCGAGGCCGCCTGGGACAAGATCACCGACATCTTCTGATCGAGCCGCGGCGGCCTCCTGGTCGTCGCCGATCGTCAAAGTCACAGGAACCGGTCGAGCCAGTCTCGGCCGGTTCCTTGATTCGGTGTCGAAAGCCGAAGCCGGCGGCCTGTTGCCGCCCTGCGACCTCGCCTGGCTACCGTTCGCGGTGAGAGGAGTCACCGATGCCAGCGAAGACGGAGAAGCAGCGCAAGTTCATGGGAGCCGAACTCGCACGCAAGCGGGCGGGCAAGAAGACCCGCACGGGGATGAGCGAGAAGGAGCTCAAGAAGTACGCCAGCAAGCCCAAGAAGGCCTGAACCTTTCGCATGGCCTTGTCGCCGCTGTGGGTGAGCTGTGCACCCACGACACGCTTGTCCACCGACTGCGATGCGCCTGCAATGTCTGCCGGCCTTGACAGCGCGGCTCGTGCGCACCGGTTTGCGGTCGGAGCACCCATGGACGGTGGCCGGAGCCGGCCTGTGTGGATAACCGCCTCCATACCATCGAGACGTGCCCGATGACGCGGGCGGTCCCGCTCTCCAGGGTCGATCCAGCCGAGCTGCCTCCAGCGGCCCTGGCCCAGGCGCGATCCGGCCACGGCACCCTCGGCGCGATCGCATTGGCCGCCCGCCGCTGCGAAGCCTGCCCGCTGTTCGAGCGAGCCACCCAGACGGTGTTCGGCGAGGGTCCGGTCAAGGCCCGCCTCTTCCTCGTCGGCGAGCAGCCGGGCGACCAGGAGGACCGCGCTGGTTCGCCGTTCGTCGGTCCGGCCGGGCGCGTGCTGGACCGTGCGCTCGTGGAGGCGGGCATCGACCGCGGATCCATCTTCCTCACCAACGTCGTGAAGCACTTCAAGTGGCGCCCAGCCGCATCGGGAAAGCGCCGGCTGCACGAACGCCCATCACGCGCCGAAGTGGGCGCCTGTCTGCCGTGGGTCGAGGCCGAGCTCGCGCTGGTGCGCCCCACGGCCGTCGTCGTCCTCGGCGCGACGGCCGCGGAGGCGCTCCTCGGTCCCGGCGTGCGGGTGACGCGCGACCACGGGAAGCCATTGCCGTCGACGATCGCGCCGATCGTCGTGGCGACGATCCACCCCTCGGCGGTCCTCCGCGCCGAGGACCGCGACGCCCGCGAGAGCGCCTTCGAGGGACTGGTCGCCGATCTGGTCGTCGCACGCGATCTCGCCGCGACGGGAACCCGGCGGAGGCTGCGAGCAGCGGTGGCCTAGCCGGCTGCTTCGTCCAGGTCGAGCTCGACGATGACCGGCAGATGGTCCGATGCCGCGGCAGCGAGTGGTCCGGGTTCTCCGGTGCGGCACCCGGCGACGCGCCCCGCGAGCGACTCGTCGAGCATGACGTAGTCCAGGCGGATGACGGGCGCGCCGGACGGCAGGGTCAGCCCGGCAAGCCCGGGGTTCGCCCCCCGGAAGGCATCCGTGAAGCCGGCCCCCGCTACGGCCGTCATCGCCTCGGTCCGGATGCCCCCATCGAAGCGGAGGAGGGCCCGGATCCAGAGCGGCATGCGCCGGACGAAGGGCGCGTCACCCGGCGCGACCGCGTTGAAGTCGCCGAGCAGCACGATGGGCGCATCGCCGGCCCCGTCCTTCGCGATCTCGAGGAGATGGGTCACCTCGACGATCCGCCGGCGCTCGCCGCGCTGCGACAGGCCGGCGGCGAGGTGGACCCCGAAGAGGCGGAGATCCGGCTCGTCCAGCCGAAGCTCGAGGACGTCGCGCCCCGTCGGCGCCCGACGGTAGTCGGAGGTCCGTACGGGGAGCCGGCTGAGGGCGGCCACCGAATGCGAGCGCTGCGCGATGACCGTCGTCCACCCGAGGCCCTCACCGATCGACTGGACGATCTCCGGGTAGATCGCCTCCTGCAGGATGACGACGTCCGCCGCCGCGCGGGCGAGGACCTCCACGATCTGTGGTACCCGTCCCACCCCGCCAGCCCGGATGTTGTAGGTGGCCAGCACCAACCGCATCAGGCGGCGTCGTCCAGGAGCACGTGCGGCTGACCCTGGACGACCGCCCGGACGTCGAGGAACCAGCCCGCCATGGCCTGGATCGCGACGGGCCGACCGACGAGCTCCTGCGCCCGGGTCCGCACGGCATCGAGGTCCGGCGCCACCCACCGGTCGGCATCGCACAGTGGCTTGCTGTTCACGCCCGGTACATACCACGCCTCGGAGGAGAAGAGGTCCATCGCCTCGGTGCCGATCACCACGACATCCAGATCGCTCGTTCCCGATCCTGCTGCATCGAAGGGTTCGCCTGTCACGAAGCTTGACCCGGCGACGGCGCTGCCGCGCAGCGCGATCTTCGTCCCTTCGGGCAAGCCTGCGCGCAGGCAGTCGACGAATTGCTCGAGTTGCCGACGATCGCCGCCGAACACCCGCCGCACGACCGCGTCGAGCAGGGCCTGTTGAGACTCGGCGGGTTCGACGGGCGCCTCGGGTACGACCGGCGGGCGCGCCACGCCGTCGCCATGGAGTCCATCGCCTTGCATGTGGCGGACCGTGCCGGGATGCCGGTCTCAGCCACGCAACCGGTTCCGGTGGCCGGCTTGCGGAAGGGCGACGAACCGAGGCCGCCGACGCTACGCTGGCGCCTGAGCCGAGGTGGCGGAACCGGTAGACGCAGCGGTCTTAAACACCGCGGCCCGCAAGGGCGTGCGAGTTCGAATCTCGCCCTCGGCACCAGCGACGAACGGCGCCGGGCGCCGTCATCCATCTGCACGACGCACCGCCCGGACGAATCCGCCTCTCGCCGGCTGGTGGTCGCGGGACGACACTCCACTCATGCCTGATGACCAGCTTGCCCACCTGACGCGCCAGCTGCGCCGTGCCCGCCGCAACCTCCTGAGCGACGCGCCATCCAGCCCGGCCTGGGCAGCGACCATCGAGTGGGTCGACGATCTGGAGCGGGAGATCCGCGACCTCGGCACCGGTCTTGGCGTGCTCATGTCGATCGCGATCGCGGAGCGCACGCGCGCAGGCTGACCGCCACGCCACGGGGGCGGCACGAGCGCGCCAGCGGGCGCGTGGCGAATGGTTCACAATTGGTCTACCCGGCGACGGGCTCGGCTGCGCGGCTATCATGGCCGTGCAAGCGTTTGCACCCCGAGGATCGACGATGGTGGACACGCAGACCCTCTCCGGCAGCGAGATCCCGCTCCGCTGGGATCCCCTCCTCGTCCTGGCCGACCCGTACCCGGTCTATCGCCGGCTTCGGGATGAAGCACCGCTCTATCACGACGACGTGCGCGACTTCTGGGCGTTCACGCGCTACGAGGATGTGCAGGCCGCGGCGCGGGACTGGGCCACCTACTCGAGCGGGGGATCGCTGGGAAACGACCTCGACAACGGGGCCGAGCTCTTCCAGCCCGCCGGCGACCTGGCGGGTGTCGACCCGCCCACCCATGAGCGGATCCGGGCGGTGCTCCACCCCGCCTTCAAGCCGAGTCTCGTCAAGGAGCGGTTCGAGCCCGTCGTCCGGGCGGCGGCCATCCGCCTCATCGAGCGGTTCGCCGACCGCGGCTCGGCCGACTTCGCGCGCGAGCTGGCGCGGCCCCTGCCCGCCGAGATGGTGTGCAGCTGGCTCGGGTTCCCCAGGGAGGATCATCCCTACCTGACCGATCTCTTCGGGCGGATGCTGACCCGCGTTCCCGGCCAGGTCGAGCTGCCCCCGGATGTCATCGCCGCCCGCGACGCGATGCATGACTACATCCGGATCGCCGCCGCGGAACGTCGAACCTCGCCCCGCGACGACCTCCTGAGCCTGATGGTCGCGGCCCAGCGCGAGCAGCGGATGAGCGACGACGAGCTGCTCGGCATCTGCGTGCTCCTGTTCATGGCCGGCATCACGACGACCCAGGGACTGATCTCCAACTCGCTGTTCCACCTCGAGAGGTTCCCGGATCAGCGCGACCTGCTCCGGCGCGAGCCCGAGCGGATGACGTTCGCGATCGAGGAGCTCCTGCGCTTCGAGGCGCCGCTCCAGACCCTCGCCCGGACGGCGACCCGCGACGTCGAGGCGTTCGGCACGGTCATCCCGAAGGGCGCGCGCGTCGGACTCGTGTGGGCCTCCGCGAACCGCGACGAACGACGCTGGGACGAGCCGGATCGCATCGACATCACCCGCGAACCGGCCCGCCACGTCGCGTTCGGGGAGGGGATCCACCACTGCATCGGGGCGCCGCTGGCCCGGCTCGAGGCGAAGGTCGCGTTCGAGGAGCTGTTCAAGCGGATCCCGGAATACACCGTGGTCGGGCCGGCGGTGCGTGGCACGACGCCGGCGGATCGCCTGTTCGAGAGCCTGCCCGTCGAGTTCTGACCGGGCGCGATCGCCGGCCGCGACGGCCTCAGCGGCGGATGAGGCCCCCGAGTCGTCCGCCCTTCTTGTCCGGCACGAGGACGGGCGCGGGCGGCGCGTTCTCGAGGTCGAACGCGACCGAGGCGAGGCGCGACAGCCGCTCGGCGGCGGCCGACCGCGGGGCGCCCAGGACCACCGGCACGCCCTCGTTGACGGCCTTGAGGTAGATGTACGGGTCGTACGGCAGCTCGACCGCCACGCGGGTCCCGAGCGCGCTCTCGATCTGGCTCATCTTGAGGATGTCCCGGGCGAACATGTTGTTGAGCACGAACGTCGCCTTGGTGCCCGTCGAGCCGACCTCGGCCAGAACGTCGAGCAGGGAGTGGAGCGCCTTGAGCGCGGCGATCTCCGGGTAGACCGTGAAGACGACGCCGTCGGCCCGCTCGAGCGCGCTGAGCGACGGCTCGTCGAGATGGGAGCCCGCATCGATGACGACCTGGTCGTAGGCCTGGAGCGCCGTGTCCAGCAGCTGGTCGACGTGCTCGGCCTGGACGAGCTCGGCCAGCTCGGGCGAGCCCGGTGCCGGGATCACGTGGAGGCCGCTTTCGTGGTGGCTCGAGTACGAGCGGATGAGCTCGGGCTCGCGGATGCCGAGCTCGTCGCGCACGAGGTCGGCCAATGTCTGGCGCACGGTCAGGTTCAGGTGCGTCGCCACCTGCCCGAACTGGCGGTCGAGGTCGATGAGGAGCGTCCGGCCGGGGCGGCGGGCGCCCATCACGACGGCGAGGTTGACCGCGATCGTCGTCGTGCCGACGCCGCCCTTCGGCGAGAAGACGGTCACGAGGCGGCGGGTCGGGTGGGCCGTGCCCTCGAACGGGGAGATCGTGCCGACCTCGCGCGAGCGCTGGAAGCGGACCAGGAGCGCCTCGACCCGGGCCTCGAGCTCGCGGGCGTCGAACGGCTTGGCCATCACGTCGTCCGCCCCGGCCTCCAGGAAGCGGATCCGGTCCTCGACGTCGTCGGCCTGGCTGATGCACAGGACGGGGATCGCGGCCAGCGCCGGCGTGCTCCGGATCTCGCGGCAGATGTCGGCTGCCGTCCGGGTACCCGTCACGACGTCGATGATCACGAGCTGGTGATCGCCCGCCGCGGCGAAGACTTCGGCGCTGTCCTTGACCGGGGTGACGGCGTACCCGACGCCCCCGAGGACGCCGGCGATGACGCCACGGGACGCGGGGTCGGATTCGAGAAGAAGAAGGCTGCTGGCCGGCACGGGGACTCCGTAGGCTGGGCTTGGAAAACGGGCAGTCGAACGCGCGGTCGGGTGGGGAGCTCCCGACGTCGAGAGGATACAACGGCGGCCCGGTCGGAGCGGCTCGGTCCTTCCAGGAGGTTTCGACACGAGCTCGTGGTAGACTCCCCGAGTTGTCCTTTCGGCTCCGCACGATCCCGATCGCCTCCCCGGCGTCGGCAGGCAGCGGGGCATACCCACAGGAAGGAGTCGTGCGCACGCATGCGCCGTTATGAACTGATGCTCGTCCTCAAGCCGGATGTGCCGGACGAGCGCACCCAGGCCGTGATCGACCGCACCACCCGCGGCATCGTCACGGCCGGCGGGTCGATCCTCAAGGTCTCACCGTGGGGCCGCCGTCGACTCGCCTACGCTATCGGCCATCATCGCGAGGGGTCGTACCACATCGTCCTCTTCGAGTCCCCGGCCGAGGCGATCTCCGAGCTCGAGCGCGGCCTCCTCATCACCGAGGAAGTGCTGCGTCACCTCGTCACCCGCGACGACCGACCGGTCAAGGCCTCCCGTCGCGACGGCGCGGCCGACGATGCCGACCTCGACATCGACGCCGGGCCGCCGGCCGACGAGGACGAGGACGTAGGCGACACCGAGTTGATCGACGAATCCGAGAGCGAAGCCGCTCCGGCAGCCATCGACTGACGAGGGACCGACGATGTCACTCAACAAGGCGATGATCATCGGCAACCTTGGCCGCGACCCGGAGATGCGCTACACGCCGAGCGGCCAGGCCGTGACCCAGTTCACGGTCGCCGTCAACCGCAACTTCCGCGGCCAGGACGGCGAGTGGCAGGAGGAGACCGAGTGGTTCCGCGTCGTGGCCTGGGGCCAGGTCGGGGAACGTGCGGCCGAGAACCTGCGCAAGGGCGGCAAGGTCTACATCGAGGGTCGGATCCAGACCCGCCAGTGGGAAGACAACACGGGCGCCAAGCGCTACACGACCGAGCTCGTCGCCGACCGGGTGACGAACCTTGAGAAGCGCGTGCGCGAGGACGGCGATCCGGGCTTCACGCCCCGTCCGGCCCGCGCGCCGGCCGATGCCGCCGCTCCCGCCGTCGCCGGTGGCACTGGGTCCGGGGGTTCCGCCCGTCCGGCGGATCGGGTGGCTCGCGCGACGGCGACCCGCTCGACCATTCCGACCTCGACGACCTTCCTTTCTGACGACGTAACGGAGACTCGACACCGATGCCGCCTCCCGTCCGCGCCAAGAAGCGCAACGACTTCTACCGTGACAGCCGCCGCCGCAAGGTGTGCGCTTTCTGCGCCGACAAGACCGCGCAGATCGACTACAAGGAGGTCAACCGCCTCCGCCGCTACCTGAGCGAGCGCGCCAAGATCGAGCCGCGGCGCAAGACCGGCACGTGCGCCGGCCACCAGCGCGAGCTGGCGGTCGCGCTGAAGCGTGCCCGGCACGTGGCGCTCCTGCCGTACGCCCCGCAGCACCTCCGACCCTGACCGTCGCGCGATGAGAGCGGGTTCGTCCCGGGGCCGGCAGCCGCGGGTGGGCCACGGCGCGGGATCCGGGGGCTAGGCGCAGATGCTTCTCGACGGGGCGATCCTGTTCGTCGCCTTCCTGACGATCCTGGCCGGCGCCGAGCTCTTCACCAACGGCATCGAGTGGTTCGGCAAGAAGCTCGATCTCGCCGAGGGCGCGGTCGGGTGCGTCCTGGCGGCCGTGGGCACGGCGCTGCCGGAGACGATGATCCCGATCATCGCGATCCTGATCACCGGTGGCGCGGCCGCCAACGAGGTCGGCGTCGGAGCCATCCTGGGCGCCCCGTTCATGCTCTCCACGCTGGCGATGTTCGTGACCGGGATCGCGGTCCTCGGCGTCGCCAAGCGCCGGCCGAAGGGCGACGAGATGATCGTCGACACGGACGTGCTCATCCACGACGTGCGGACCTTCGTCCTTGCCTACGCGCTCGCCGTCGGGGCGGCGTTCCTGCCGGCCGATCTGGTCTGGCCCCGCTGGGTCGTCGCGGCCCTGTTGCTCGGGATGTACGTCTGGTACGTCCACGGCCACCTCCAGGGCGAGGCGGCGGCCGAGTCCGACGACCTGGCGCCGCTCCGGCTGCAGAAACTCGATCGCCGTGCGCCGGACCTTCCGACCGGCCCGCGCCTGCGGATCGTGACCTTCCAGGTCGTCGTCGCCCTTGGTCTCATCATCCTCGGGGCGTACGCGTTCGTGGGCGCCGTGGAGGAGATCGCTCACCTGCTCGGCGCCGACGAGGCGCTGCTCGCGCTGGTCATCGCCCCGATCGCGACCGAGCTGCCCGAGAAGTTCAACAGCATCCTCTGGGTCCGCCAGCGCAAGGACACCCTGGCGATGGGCAACATCACCGGGGCGATGGTCTTCCAGAGCACGATCCCCACGGTCGTCGGGCTCGTCTTCGCGTCCGCCCACTGGGTCGTGACGGAGGACTCGCTGCTCTCGTTCGCGTCGGCCGGGATCGCGCTGGCCGCGTGCGCCGCGATCTTCCTGCCGATGGTGGTCCGCGGCCGGCTCAACGGCCGGGGCCTGCTCATCGGCGGCGTCTTCTACCTGGGGTACATCGGCCTGGTGATCGCCCGCCTGACCTCGTCGCCGGCGGTCTGACTGGGGCAAGGCTCGCGAGCGAAGGCGCCGGGGTGGCCCGGCGCACGGAAGTATCGGTCGAGCCGGGTGCCGGCGGGCCTCGCGTTATACTCCGCCGCACATCGCCCATCTCGCGTAGAACACGGGAGTCGGCCTCGAGATGCTCACCGAAAAAGCCAAGCCGGCAGCCGCCCCGAAGGGCGACACGGCCGCCGCACCGGCCACGGCGCCGCGCAACCTGGACGACCTCATCTGCTACTTCCAGGGCGCCTACGTTCCCCTGCGCGACGCGAACGTCAGCATCATGACCCACGCGTTCATGTACGGGACGGCGACGTTCGAGGGCATCCGCGCCTACTGGAACGCCGAGCAGCAGCAGCTGTACGGGCTGTTCATCCGCGAGCACGTGGACCGGATCCGGAAGTCGGCTCGCATCCTGCTCATGGACCCGGTCCAGTCGGCCGACGAGCTGACCGAGATCATCCTGGAGACCGTCCGCCGCAACAAGTTCCGCGAGGACGCGTACATCCGCCCGTCGTTCTACAAGAGCACGCGCGCGATCGGCGTCCGGCTCCACCATCTGGAGCACGAGCTCGACGTCATCACGGTCCCGTTCGGGGACTACGTCGACACGAGCCGGGGCATCCGGATCATGAGCTCGTCCTGGCGGCGGAACGCGGACGAGGCACTCCCCGCGCGGGGCAAGATCGTCGGCGGCTACGTGAACATGGCGTTCCAGAAGAGCGAGGCGGAGCTCAACGGCTTCGACGAGGCGCTCGTCCTGACGGCCGGCGGCCACGCCTCCGAGGCATCGGCGGCGAACCTGTTCGTCGTCCGCGACGGCGTCGTCATCACCCCGCCGGTCTACGACGACATCCTCGAGGGCATCACCCGCAAGGCGATGATCCAGCTGGCGACCGACGCGGGGATCCCCGTCGAGTCGCGCTCGATCGACCGGTCCGAGCTCTACATCGCCGACGAGATCTTCCTCTGTGGCACCGGCGTCCAGGTGAGCCCGGTCGTCGAGGTGGACCACCGGCCGATCGGGACGGGCGAGGTCGGTCCGATCGCGGCGCTCATCAAGGATCGCTACTTCGACGCGGTCCGCGGCCGCCTGCCCGAATACCGGAGCTGGCTCACCCCGATCGACTAGGTCCGGTGCCCCGGCCAGCGCCGGGAGGTCGCGCCGGACATTGTTCGCCTTCGTGCTCTGTGCATGGACGCTTGGAGCTCGTGGGCGCGCGTCAAGGACCTGATCCGGGTCGATCCGCGCGCCTTTGACCACCACACGTGAGCGTCCCCTAGCACGGATGGGCACGCCGATGGCGATCCGGAGGCCAGGGAGGGCCCAATCGAGCGGCGTTGTGCTCGGCGCGTCCATGCAGCGGACACGGGATGCGCCAAGGGGGCCTCGGCACGCCGATCGGCGCCTCGCCCTCGACCTGGCCCGGTCGCCGCGCTGGCGCCGGGCTGAAGCTATGGCGCCGGTGGCGGCGTCAGGTCCGGGGTCGAGCCGCCGGTCGTGATGATGATGTCCACGCGGGCGCTCGGGTCGTTCGAGAACGTGGCCTTCACCCCGAAGAGCGTCTGGAGATAGGCGATCGTCGCCGTCGCCTGGTCCTTCGCCTCGCCATACACGACGATCTTCGTGCCGCCCGTGTTCTTGGGCGGCTTCTGGGTCGGGGCCGAGGCGCTGATCCCCTGGTACTCGAGGAAGGCCGCGATGTCGGCCGCCTGGCCGGTCTGGCCGGAGCCGTTGAGGACCCACACGCTCGCGGCCTCGTTGGCGATCTTGAGCTTCTTCTCGTCGTCGTTCGAGTGGCCGCTCAGCGCGTCGCTGACCGCCTGGCGGATCTTGTTCACGTAGGGGACGTTGCTGTCGCCGCACTTCGGGCTCTGGATCGGGGCGCCGTAGAGCGGCGGGGCGAACACGTACGAGCGGATGTTCGACGTGTCCACGCCGCCGGCGAGCTGGAACATCTGGGGCAGCTTGTCCACCGGGATGTCGGTGTGGATGGTCGACTTGAACGCGGCGACGAGGTCGGGCAGCTTCGGGATGAGCGTCGCCACGTTGACCTGGTCCTTGAGCGAGAAGAGCACGCGCTGCTGGCGCGCGGCGCGGTCGTAGTCGCTCGAGACGTGGCGCGAGCGGGCGTACTCGAGCGCCTGCGCGCCGGTCATGTGCTGCAGCCCGGCGGGGATGTAGATGCGATGGACCCGCCCGTCGTCGCCCGGGTACTGGTCGTCGAGGACCGGGATCTGCACGTTGATCGTGACCCCGCCGACCGCGTCGACGACCTTCCGGAAGCCGTCGAAGTTCACCTCCGCGTAGTACGGGATGTCGAGGCCGTACAGGTTGCCGAGCGTGTCCTTGAGGGCCTGGAAGCCACGCTGCTTGTCATTGCCCGGGAAGAGGTCCGGCCGGGCGTTGGCCTGCGACCAGAGGGCGTTGATCTTGCACGGGAAGACGGAGCCGAAGACGGACTGCGCGGGACCCGCGCGGGAGCGGCACCTGGATCGTGTCGCGGGGCAGGCTGAACATCGCGACCTGGTTCGTCTTGGGGTCGAGGCTGGCCACGATGAGCGTGTCCGTGTTGAAGACGGACTGCTTCGGCCGCGCGTCCGACCCGATGAGCAGGATGTTGAGCCGGCCGCCGGTCCACGGCTTGACGGTCTGGGCCGGCGCGGCCGTGGCGCCCGGCGGCGGCGTGCCGAGGTCCGGCGTCGGGGAAAAGCTGTCGCCGGGCGCCAGGCTGTCCGTCGCTCCCGGGCTCCCGGACGGCTCAGGTTCGTCGCACTGGGCCGTCCCGTTCGGGTCGAAGACGCAGTCGACGAGGCTCTGGGCTTGCTGGTCGTAGTAGGCGACGGCGACGTGGACGCCGGACATGACGAGGATCACCGCGACCAGGCCGGCCACGGAGATGGGGTCGATCGTCCGCCGCGGCCGGCCGAGACGCCCGCCGCCCGTGTCGAGCGCGTTGAGGTAGCCGGCCACCCGGTACGCGTCGACCGCCGCGACGATCCGGTACAGCAGGACGAGGATGTTGAGGACCTGGATGACGCCGAGGAACTGGACGGCGAAGCCGAGGAGCTCGTACGGGTTCGCCCGGAGGCCGATCCCGGCGCTCAGCGCGACGAGCAGGATCGGGCCGGCCGCGAAGCCCAGGGCGCGCGTGTAGGCGCCCGCGTACGCATGGCCGAGGCCGGGGAAGATGAGCGACAGGAACGCGGCCGCGAAGGCGGAGCGCCGGCGCGGAGCTGGCTCCTGCGATTGCGACATCGTCGGGTAGGATAGCCGGACTCCGCACATCGAGCCGCGGGACCCCACAGAGGCACAGTTGTTCGAACCGGTCAGTGCACGCCCGGACCTCATCGCGCAGGAGCACGGGATCCTCGCCCAGTGGGCCGAGCGTCGGACGTTCGCCCGATTGCGCGAGCAGAACGCCGGGGGTCCGCACTGGAGCTTCATCGACGGCCCGATCACGGCGAACAACCCGATGGGCGTCCACCACGCCTGGGGCCGGACGTACAAGGACCTCTTCCAGCGCTTCCACGCGATGCTCGGCGAGGACCAGCGCTATCAGAACGGGTTCGACTGCCAGGGCCTGTGGGTCGAGGTCAACGTCGAGCGGGAGCTGGGATTCACGAGCAAGCGTGACATCGAGGCCCTCGGCATCGCCGAGTTCGTGTCGCTGTGCAAGCAGCGCGTCCTGACCTTCGCGGCGCGCCAGACCGAGCAGTCGATCCGCCTGGGCATGTGGATGGACTGGAACGATCCCGAGGAGCTGCATCGCCTGCGCGACCTGCTCGCGGTCGACCCCGGCGCGGTCACGACGATCCAGGGGCCGCGCGGCCCGGTCACCGACACGGTGGAGATGCTCATCGGCCGGCTCGGCATGCCCGACACCGGCGGCAGTTATTTCACGTTCAGCAACGAGAACAACGACCTGATCTGGGGCTTCCTCGCCGAGTGCAACCGGCGGGGCTGGCTGTACAAGGGCCACGACACGATGCCGTGGTGCGCCCGCTGCGGGACCGGGCTCTCGCAGATGGAGATGAACGAGGGCTACCAGGACCGCGAGGACCCCGGGCTGACCGTCCGGTTCCCGCTGGTCGACCGGCCCGGCGAGGCGCTCCTCGTCTGGACCACGACGCCCTGGACGCTGACCTCCAACGTCGCCGCGGCCGTCGGCCCCGCGCTGCGCTACGTGAAGGTCCGCCAGGGCGACGACCTCTTCTGGCTGGGCCGGGGCACCCTCAAGCAGGCGCTGAGCGGGTCCTTCGAGGTGCTCGAGGAGCGATCGGGGTCCGAGCTCGTCGGCTGGCGCTACGCCGGGCCGTTCGACGACCTGCCGGCGGTCCGGGATGCCTTCGCCAAGGGCACCCGTGACGCGCCCGACGTCCCGTACGAGCACCGGGTCATCCCCTGGACCGAGGTCGGGGAAGAGGAGGGGACCGGCATCGTCCACATCGCGCCGGGTTGCGGCGCTGAGGACTTCGCGCTCGGTCGCGACCTCGGCCTGCCGGTCGTGGCGCCGCTCGACGAGAGCGGCATCGTCGTCGAGGGTTTCGGGTCGCTGACCGGGCGCGACGTCCGCGATGTGGCCGAGCCGATCATCGAACACCTTCGGCGCGAGGGCCGCTTCTACCGCCTCGAGACGATCGTCCACCGCTATCCGCACTGCTGGCGCTGCGGGACCCCGCTCGTGTTCCGCCTCGTCGACGAGTGGTACATCAGCATGGGCCAGGTCTACGACCAGCCGCGCGAGACGCTGACCAAGGAGCAGGTCGACGCGAGCCTGCGCTACCAGATCATGGAGATCGTGGACCAGATCCGGTGGATCCCGGACTTCGGTTACGACCGGGAGCTGGACTGGCTCCGGAACATGCACGACTGGATGATCAGCAAGAAGCGCTATTACGGGCTGGCGCTGCCGATCTACGACTGCGCCGCCTGCGGTACGTTCGACGTGGTCGGCGGACGGGACGAGCTCAAGGAGCGGGCGATCGCCGGCTGGGAGACCTTCGAGGGCCACACGCCCCACCGGCCGTACGTGGACGCCGTGACGATCGCGTGCAAGGGTTGCGGCGCACCCGTGGAGCGGATCCGGGACGTCGGCAACCCCTGGCTCGACGCCGGGATCGTGCCGTTCTCGACGCTGCACTACCGCGAGGACCGCGAGTACTGGTCCCGCTGGTTCCCGGCCGACCTCGTCACCGAAAGCTTCCCCGGCCAGTTCCGCAACTGGTTCTACTCGATGCTCGCGATGGGCACGGTCCTGCGCCGCGAGCGCCCGTTCAAGGCGCTCTTCGGCTACGCCACGCTCTTCGGCGAGGACGGCCGGCCGATGCACAAGAGCTGGGGCAACGCGATCGACTTCGACGAGGCCGCCGAGCGGATGGGCGTCGACGTGATGCGCTGGATGTACTGCTCGGCCCGGCCGGACGACAACATCCTGTTCGGCTGGCACGCCGCCGACGAGGCGCGGCGGGGCCTGCTCGTGCTCTGGAACGTGTACGCGTTCTTCGTGACCTATGCCCGGCTCGCCGCCTGGAGTCCCGCCGCGGGTGGCCGCGACGACGGCACGGCCGCCCCGCCGGTCTCGGAGCGGAGCGCGCTCGACCGTTGGATCCTCTCGCGGGTCGCCGGCACGGCCGCGCGGGTCGGCGACCGGCTCGCGGACTACGACGGGCGCGAGGCGACGGTGGCCATCGATGCGTTCATCGACGACCTCTCGACCTGGTACCTCCGGCGATCGCGGCGGCGCTTCTCGCGGGCCGAGGCTGGCCCCGACCGCGACGCAGCGTTCGCCACCCTCCACGCCGCGCTCGTCGGCCTCGCCCGGATGAGCGCCCCGATCCTGCCGTTCATCGCCGAGTCGATGTACCGGAACCTCGTCGCCGACCGCGACAGGAAGGCACCCGACAGCGTCCACCTGACCCATTGGCCGGCCGAGGAGCTGGCGCCACTCCGGGACGAGCGCCTGGAGGACGCGATGGCGACGGCCCGGCGGGCGGTCGACCTGGCCCGGACATTGCGCAGCGGCGCCGGGATCCGCGTCCGCCAGCCGATCGCGCGGCTCTGGCTCGCGCTGCCGGGCGGCGACCTGGCGGAGCGCGACGCGCTCCTGGCGCTCATCGCCGACGAGGTGAACGTCAAGAAGATCGAGCTCATCGGCGACGAATCGGAGCTCGTGGACCGGCGGGTCAAGCCGCTCCTGCCGCGGATCGGGAAGCGGCTCGGGGCGGCGATCCCGGCGATCATGGCGGCGGCCAAGATCGGCGATGTCGAGTACCTGCCCGACGGCTCGGTCCGCCTGGCCGGAGTCACCCTCGCGCCGGAAGACGTGGAGATCCTCGCCACGCCGCGGCCGGGAACGGCGGTCGCCCACGACGAAGGGCTCGTCGTGGTCATCGACACCGAGCTCACCGACGACCTGCGGGCCGAGGGCGACGCCCGGGAGCTCTCGCGAGCCGTCCAGGACCTGCGCAAGGACGCGGGCCTGGAGCTGACCGACCGGATCGAGCTCTGGATCGACGGCCTGCCCAAGGTCGTGGCGGACCACCTCGACGGCGTGCTGGCCGATGCGCTCGCCGACGCGGTCCACGAAGGTCCGCCACCCGACGGGGCCACGACCGCCAGCGTCGAGCTCGAGCACGGCACGGTGGGGCTCGGCCTCCGCCCGGTGGGCGCCAAGTGACGATGTCCGGCGCCGCCCCCGAGTCCGCCCTCGTGCCCGACGAAACGCCCACGCCGGTCGGCGCCCCGACCCCCGTCGCGGAGGCGGAGCGCCCTCGCTGGGTGCTCTTCGGGGTCCTCGCCGCCACCGTCCTGGTCGTCGATCAGCTCGTCAAGGCCTGGGTCGCGGCGTCGTTCCAGGTCGGCGTCCCGGTGCCGGTCCTCGGTGAGGCGGTGCGGATCACGGTGTCCCACAACCAGGGGGCGCTGTTCGGTCTCTTCCAGGGGTCCGCGGTCGTGTTCGGCCTGGTCAGCCTCCTGGTGGTCGGCCTCATCGTCTGGTACCAGGCCCGGGCCGGCGCCAGCTTCCTCGTGTCGGTCGCCCTGGGGCTGCTCCTCGGCGGCGCCGTGGGCAACCTCACGGACCGGCTGCGCCTCGGCTACGTCATCGACTTCGTCGACGCCGGGCTGGGTGACGTGCGCTGGTTCACGTTCAACCTGTCCGACGTCGCGATCGACGGGGCGATCCTCCTGCTCATCGTGGTGGCGCTCCTGCCGGAGCGCCGCGCCGAGCGGCCGGCCTGACCCGATGACCGGGCTGACCGGGTCTGGAGCGCTCGTCCGCGAGTTGACCGTACCGGACGGGGCGATCCCGGTCCGGGTCGACCGCTACGTCACCGATGCGACCGGGCTCTCCCGGAGCCACGTCCAGAAGCTCATCGCGGCCGGCAACCTGACCGGCTCGGACGGCGCGCCGCTCCGTTCGAACGCGATCGTCGGCGCGGGCGCCCACCTGCGCCTGCTCGTGCCGGAGGCGGTGCCGCTGGCCCTGGAACCCGAGCCGGACATCGTCCTGCGGGTGGTGTACGAGGACGACGACCTGCTCATCATCGACAAGCCCGCGGGCCTGGTCGTCCACCCGTCGCCGGGCCACTCGACCGGCACGATGGTCCACGCGCTGCTTGGCCGGCAGGGTGGTGCGGAGTACGGCGGCATCGCCGGGGTCGCCCGGCCGGGGATCGTCCACCGCCTGGACCGCGACACGAGCGGGCTGATCATGGTCGCCAAGCGCGACGGGGCCCAGACGGGCCTGATGGCCCAGCTCAAGGCGCGCCGGATCAAGAAGACGTATCTCGCCCTCGTGCAGGGTTCGGTCGCGGCCGCGGTGGGACGGATCGAGGCGCCGATCGGGCGCGACCCGCGCCAGCGGACGCGCATGGCGGTGGTCACCGACGGGCGCCCATCGGTCACCGGCTACCGGGTGCGCGAGCGCTTCGACGGTTGGACGCTGCTCGAGCTCGATCTCATCACCGGCCGGACCCACCAGATCCGGGTCCACCTCGATGCGATCGGCCATCCGGTCGCCGGCGACCCGGTCTACGGCACCGGGACGTCCCGGCGCGGGCCGGACGGGCTGGGACGGCTCTTCCTGCACGCCTGGCGGCTCGAGCTGGCCTCGCCGACGGACGGCCACCTCATCCGCGCCGAGGCGCCGCTGCCGCCCGCCCTCGAGTCGGTCCTCGACGGGCTCCGGACCGCGGCCACCGCCCGATGACGAGCGTCCCGTGACCGACCCGCGGAACGAGATCATGGGCGCCCCGGGAGCGCTGCTGGTCATCATCAGCGGCCCGTCGGGCGTCGGGAAGGACACGATCATCGATGCCCTGCGCGCCCGCCCGCGAGCCAAGGACTACCACTACGTCGTGACATGCACGACGCGCGCGCCGCGGCCGGGCGAGGTGGACGGCGTCGCCTACCACTTCGTCTCGAAGGAGCGCTTCATCGCGATGCGGGCCGCCGGGGAGCTGCTCGAGGCGACCGAAGTGCACGGCAAGTGGTACGGGACGCCCCGCGCCGAGGTCGCCATGGCGCTCCAGGCCGGCCACGACGTGATCCTCAAGATCGACGTCCAGGGCGCCCAGGTGGTGAAGGAGCGGGTCTCGGACGCGCTGCTGATCTTCGTCGTCCCGCCGTCACTCGAGGCGCTGTTCCAGCGACTCAAGGCGCGGGCCACCGAATCGGCCGACGAGCTGGAGGTACGCCAGCGCAACGCCGCCCTCGAGATCGCCCGCCAGGACGACTACGACTACGTCGTGGTCAACGAGACCGGCCAGGTGCAGCGGACGGCCGCCCGGATCGACGAGATCATCGCCGCCGAGCGGCACTTCCACCCGAAGCGCCAGGTCGTGGTCTAGCGCTCGTCGGCCCGGTCGGAGCCCGGCGCCGCCGTCGGCCCGGTCGACGGTGCGCTGAGACAATGCGCGCGTGATCCTCGATCCCGTCCTCCCGCCCGTCGACGAAGGCGTCGCCACGGCGCGCCTCGTGGAGGTCGCCATCGACGCGGCCGGCGGGGCAGGCGGCCGGACGTACACCTATCACGCGGTCGACGACCTCGCCGATGTGGTCGCCGGCGACGCCGTCATCGTCGAGTTCGGGCGCAGGCAGGCCCTGGGCGTCGTCGTCGGCGATGCGGCGCCGGAGTCAGACCCGGCCAACGCCCGCCCGACCAAACCTCTCCTCGCGCGCGTTCGGAGCGACGGTCCGCTCCTGCCGGCGCTGTCAGTCGAGCTCGCCCGCTGGATCGCCGGCCACTACCTCGCGCCCCTGTCGAGCGTGATCCGGGCGATGCTCCCGCCGGGCATGCTCGAACGGCTGGAGCTCGTGGCCGAGGCGGTCCCGGGCGCCCAGCTTGGCGAGGAGTCGAACTCGGCCGCCGACCTGCCCGAGGAGGACCAGGCGATCCTCGCGCAGCTGGCCGAGGGCGCCCGGCGGGTCAACGAGCTCCGCTCCGACCGAGGGCCGGGCCGGGCTGCTCCGGCGGCTCCACCGGCTGGCCGACACCGGCCGCCTGACCCTCGACTGGACCCTGACGACGGCCGGCGCCGCGCCGCGGACCGACCGGCTCGCGACCGCCACCGACGCCGGCCGGGCGGCTGCCGCGACCCTGGCCGCCGGTGGCCGACCCGACGGCGTCGCGGCTCGGTCCGCGCCAGGTCGCCCTCCTCTCGGAGCTCGCGGCGGACGGCGGCCCGATCCGCACGCCGGAGCTCGCCGAGCGGCACGGCGACGGGACGTTGCGCGGGCCTCGTCCGGCGCGGGCTCGTGGAGGTGGCGACGACCGTCGCCGAGCGACGGCCGCTGGAGGGTCGCCCGGTCGGCCGGCGCGGGGCGCGCCCGGCGGGCTCGATCCTCACGCCGGCGCAGGCCGAGGCGATCGGGCTCGCGCTTCGGGCGATCGAGGCGCGCGACGCCACGCCGTTGCTCCTCGAGGGAGTGACCGGCGGCGGCAAGACCGCGGTCTACGTCGGGCGATCGTCGCGGCGATCGAGGCCGGCCGGCCGGCGCTTGGTCCTCGTGCCGGAGATCGCGCTGGCGACTGCCCCTCGTCGACCGGCTGCGGGACGACCTGGGGGCCGAGATCGCGCTCCTCCACTCGCGCCCTCAGCGACGGCGAGCGCGCCGACGAGTGGCGCCGCATCCGCTAGGGCGGGGCGACCGTCGTCGTCGGCACGCGGATGGCCGTCCTGGCGCCGCTCGCCGATCTCGGGCTGATCATCGTCGACGAGGAGCACGACCCCGCGTACAAGTCGCGAGCGCACGCCGCGCTACCAGGCGCGCGACGTCGCGATCGAGCTCGGCCGCCTCGCCGGCGCGCCGGTCATCCTCGGCAGTGCCACGCCCGACGGTCGAGCCTCGGGCCGTGCCCGCGCAGGGGAGTATCGAGCGCTTCGGCGTTGCCGACCGCGCCGCCGGCGCGCCGGCCGATCGTCGAGGTCGTCGACCTTCGGGCGGAGCTGGCCGCCGGCAATCGCGGCCTGCTCTCGGCCCGGCTCGTCGACGGCCCTCGCAGGACCTCGACCGCGACGGCCGGCGAGCGGGCGATCCTGGTCATCAACCGCCGCGGCGCCGCGACGGTCGTCCTCTGCCGCGACTGCGGCTACGTCCAGATCTGCCCGGAGTGCAGCGTGCCGCTCGTTTTCCACGCAGCGGGGATGTCGCTGCGCTGCCATCACTGCGGCGACGGCGCGCCGCTCGCGCGCGCTGCCCGGCCTGCGACTCGCCGCGCATCCGCTACCTCGGCGGCGGCACCGAGCGCGTCGAGCGCGAGGTGCGTGCCGCGCTTCCCGTCGCTGCGCGTCGGCCGGCTCGATCGCGACGTCGTCGAGCGGCGTGGCGCTGCGGCGCGGGTCATGGACGCGTTCACCGACGGCGAGCTGGACGTGCTCGTCGGGACGAGCCTCGTCGCCAAGGGCCTCGACGTCCCGGAGGTCACGCTCGTCGGCGTCGTCTCGGCCGACGTCGCGCTCAACCTGCCCGACGAGCGGGCCGCCGAGCGGACGTACCAGCTGCTCGCCCAGGCGGTGGGCCGCGCCGGCCGCGGCGACCGGCCGGGCCGTGGCGATCATCCAGACCTACCAGCCCGACCATCCCGCTCATCCAGCGCCGTGGCGAGCGGCCGATGCCGCGACCGTTCTACGACGCGGAGCTGCGAGCGCCGCGGCCGTTCGGATCGCCGCCCGTTCGGCCGCTCGTGAAGCTGACCGTCGCGCTCGACGATCGCGACGCGGCCGAGACGCGCGGCGCGCGAGATGGCCGACCGCGCTGCGCGCCGCGCGCGAGCGAGCGCGGCGTCGACGTCGAGGTGCTCGGTCCGGCGCCGGCCTACATCGCCCGGCGCGGCGGTCGGTGGCGCTTCCACGTCGTGCTGCGCGGCCGCGGACCCGGCGGCGATCCTCGCGGTGGAGCTCCGGGCGACCCTGGAGCGTCGACGTGGACCCCGAGAGCCTGCCTCTGAGCGCGGCCGCGACGCCGCCGACCTATACTCGCGCCATGACCGTCCAACCCATCGTGACGCTCGGCGACCCGCGACTGCGCCTCAAGGGCGAGCCGGTCGACAGCTTCGGCAAGTCCCTGCACGAGCTGCTCGACGACCTGACCGAGACCATGCGCGCCGCGCCAGGCGTCGGGCTGGCGGCGCCGCAGCTCGGCGTCGCGCTCCAGGCCTGCGTCATCGAGGTGGAGGGCCAGCT
Organism: uncultured Chloroflexia bacterium; assembly: GCA_963849405.1. Taxonomy (GTDB): domain Bacteria; phylum Chloroflexota; class Limnocylindria; order Limnocylindrales; family CSP1-4; genus C-114. Next base: position 3,996 of record CAWKHG010000002.1, on the reverse strand, counting down.
CCACGAGCTGGTGAACCCGCGCATCGTCCGCGCCGAGGGCGACGGACCGCGACCTCGAGGGCTGCCTGTCGATCCCCGGCTACGTCGCCTACGTGACCCGCAAGGAGAAGGTCTGGGTCGTCGCCCAGAACCGCCACGGCCGGCGGATCAAGCTCGCCGGGCGCGGGCTCCTGGCCCGCGCGGTCCAGCACGAGCTCGACCACCTCGACGGCAAGCTCTACATCGACTACCTCGACTCGATGGACGAGCTGATCCCCGTTCGCTCGACGACGGCCGACGACGAGTCGAGGCGGAGGCACGCGGCGCTGACGCGCCGCTGGCGTGACCCGCGCCGGCCGCCCGGACGGTCTTCTTCGGGAGCGGCGGTTCGCCGTCCCGGTCCTCGACGCGCTCGCTCGCGGCGCCCGAGTGTCGGCTCGCGGGGGTCGTCACGGCGCCCGCCAGCCGCCGGCCGACGAGCGCGTCCCGACGCCGACGCCGGTCGCGGCCCGCGCCCTGGCGCTCGGACTGCCGGTGCTGACGCCGGCCGCGCTGCGCGACCCCGAGGCGATCGCGGCGCTCGCGGCCTCGGCCCGGCCTCCTGCGTGCTCGCCGACTACGGCCAGATCGTGCCGCGCGCGATCCTCGACCTGCCCGCGCACGGCGCGCTCAACCTCCATCCGTCGCTGCTGCCGCGCCATCGCGGCGCGTCGCCGATCCCGGCCACGATCCTCGCCGGCGACGCCGAGACGGGCGTGTCGCTGATGCGGATGGACGCCGGGCCTCGACACGGGTCCGATCGTCGCGCCGGCGACGGTGGTCGCTGGACGGACGGAGACGCGCCGGAGCTCGAGGCGCGCCTGGCGAGCGCGCGGCGACGCTGCTCGTGCGACGCTCCTCGGGCCGTGGCTGGCCGGGCGAGATCGCGCCGCGGCCGCAGGCCGAGCAGCGACGCGACGCTCACCCGGCCGCTGCGCCGCGAGGACGGCCGGCTCGACCCGAGGCTCGGCCGCGCGAGCTCGAGCGCCAGGTCCGGGCCTACCAGCCGTGGCCGGGCACGTTCCTCGAGACGATCGCCGGGCGGGTCATCGTCTGGGAGGCCGCGACCGCGGAGCCACGGCGCGGATGCGCCCGAGGATCGCGGAGCCGGCCGCCTCGGCCCGGACGGCGGATCGCTCGGCGGCCGACCGACGGGCTGCTCGGGCTCGACGAGGTCCAGCCGGCCGGTGGCCGGCGGATGACGCGGCGCCGACCTGCTCCGCGGTCGCCGCCGACGCTGCCATCGGAGAGCCACGCGTCGACCGGCGCCGGCCTCGACGACGCTCGACGCCGATGCGATCGCCGTCGACATCGATGCCTCCGACCCGCCGCCCGGCGCCCGTGCACCGCGTCATCGCCGTGCCGCCGCCGCGTGCGCGGGACCCGCGGCCCGGGCCTGTCCGGCATCGGCTCGGACGCGCTGCCGAGCTGGCTCGTCGAGCGCGGCCAGCCCGCCTACCGGGCCCGCCAGGTCGCCGACCACCTCTGGTCGGGCACGCGCGACCGTCGGCCGAGAGCTGCACACGCTGCCCGCGCGCCTGCGCGCCGACCTCGAGGCGCGCGTTCCGGGTCGACACGCTGACGAGCACCGAGATCCAGGCCGAGCGGACGGCGGCCTGACCGAGAAGGCGCTCCACCGCCTCGACGACGGCCGCGCTCATCGAGTCGGTGCTGATGCGCTACCCGGCGCGCGGGCCACGCCGCGAGCGCACGACGCTCTGCATCTCGAGCCAGGCCGGCTGCGCGGTCGGCTGCCCGTTCTGCGCCACCGGCGAGCTCGGCTTCGAGCGCGACCTCGACACGGCCGAGATCGTCGACCAGGTCGCGCTTCTGGCGCGCACGCGCTCGCCGGCGAGGGGCAGCGCCTGACCAACGTCGTGTTCATGGGCATGGGCGAGCCGCTGCTCAACCCCGACGCGGTCCTGGACGCCGCGCGAGGCGCTCACCGACAAGCGCGCGCTTCGGGCTCGGCGCGCGGCACATCACCGTGTCAGCACCAGCGGCGTCGTGCCCGGGCATCGAGCGGCTGACCGCAGCTCGGTCCGCAGTACACGCTGGCGGTCTCGCTCCACGCGGCGCGCGCCGGAGCTGCGCGACGTGCTCGTGCCGCTCAACCGGCGCTACCCGGTCGACGCAGGTCGTGGACGCGGCGCCGCGCTACGCCGCGCACGACCGGCCGCCGGGTGACGTACGAGTACGTGATGATCGACGGCATCAACGACACGCCCGTGGACGCCGAGGCCGCTGCGCCGACCTGCTGCGCGGCCGACCTCGCGCACGTCAACCTCATCCCGATGAACCCGGTCGCCCACACGCCCTGGCGCCCGAGCCCGATGCCGAGCGCATCGAGGCGTTCGCGGCGTCGCTGCGCGCGGCCGGCATCGCACGACACGTCCGGCGCAACCGGGGTCAGGAGATCGGCGCCGCCTGCGGCCAGCTCGCGGCCGAGCGCGCGGGCGAGCCGACGCCCCGGCCGTGGCGCGGCGCCGCGAGCTGCTCGAGTCCGAGAGCGCGGCCGCGCTGCGTGGCGAGCGGAGCCGACGCCCGGCGCCGACGCCGGCGCGCGGGCGAGAGCTGGCCGTGGCGACCGGTCGGCGCGCGCGTCGCGGCGAGCATCCTGACGCCGACTTCGGCAACCTCGACCGCGGTCGCCGCAAGCTCGAGCGGCCGGCGTCGACCGGATCCACCTCGACGTCATGGACGGCCACTTCGTGCCCAACATCACGTTCGGGCCGGACGTCGTGGCCGCTCGCGGCCGCTGACCCGCGCTGCCGCTCGACGCCCACCTGATGATCACCGAGCCGGCCGCTTCATGGACGCTTCCTCGACGCGGGCGCGACACGATCACGTTCCACGTCGAGGTCGAGGAGCCGATCGAGCCGACGCTCGCGGGCGATCCGCGCCGCCGGCCGCGCGGCCGGCCTCGCGGTCAGGCCGGAGACGCCGTCGAGGCGGTCGAGCCGTACGTCGACCTGTCGACATCGTGATGGTCATGACCGTCGAGCCCGGCTTCGGCGGCCAGCGGTTCATGGCGGACGGCGCGGCGAAGATCCGGCCCGCCGCGACTCCTGGCGCAAGGCCGACGGCGGCGAGGTCCACGTCGACGGCGGCGTCAGCCGCGAGACGCCGAGTGTGCGGCGGCACGGCGTCGACGTCCGCGTGGTTGGCTCGGCGCTCTGGTCCAGCGCGGCCACGACATGGCCCGCGAGATCCGGCTGATCCGCATGCTCGCGGACGAGGGCTACCAGCCGGGCTCGACAAGGGCGAGCCGCCCATCCCGCGCGATCCGCTGGATGACCTTCCGCCAGCCTGCCCTGCCACATCGCCAAGCGGGCGATGGACGAGATCGAGGCCGGCGGGATTCCGGTGCTCATGCTGCGCGGCCAAGGTGGCTTCAACCCCGACGGGATTCGCGACTACGACCTGAGCGTGCCGATGTCCGCTGCCGAGCTCGTCGAGGAGCGCCATGCGGCGGCTCGCGGCGCCTGGGAGGCCGAGGCCGAGACGTGGCGGAAGGGCCTGACGCGCCGACTCGGGGCAGCGGCCGTGCCACGCGACGGGCCGGGCGCCTAGGAGGTGCGGGCGCTCCTCCAGCGGGTTGCGGGCGGCCGTCTGGGTCGGCGACGAGGAGATCGGTGGATCGGTCCGGGGCTCCTCGTGCTGCTCGGCGTAGGCCGCGCCGACGACGAGGCCACCGCCGAGGCGCTCGCGCCCCGCGTCGTCGACCTGCGGATCTTCGCGGACGAGCAGGGCCGGACGAACCGGTCCCTCATCGACGTGGGTGGCTCCGCGCTCGTGGTCTCGCAGTTCACGCTGTACGCCGACACGCGCCGCGGCCGGCGGCCCGGGTTCACCGACGCCGCTCTCCCGGACTCGCGATCCCGTGCTACGAACGCTTCTGTGCCGCGGTCGAGGCGGCGGGTGTCCGCGTGGCGCGCGGCCGGTTCGGGGCCGAGATGGCGGTCGAGCTGTGAAACG
>CAWKHG010000001.1:0-370843 GCA_963849405.1 uncultured Chloroflexia bacterium | reverse complement strand
AGATCGGGATCACGACCCGCTTCGTCGACGGGACCAAGCCCGAGACGTTCGCGCCGGCCATCGACGGGCGGACCAAGGCGGTCTTCCTCGAGACCATCGGCAACCCGCGCCTCGACGTCCACGACATCGCGGCGATCGCCGACGTGGCCCACGCCAAGGGCGTGCCGGTCGTCGTCGACAACACCTTCGCGCCACTCCTGAGCCGGCCGATCGATCACGGCGCCGACATCGTCATCCACTCGGCGACGAAGTGGATCGGCGGCCACGGGACCGCGATCGGTGGCGTCGTCGTGGACAGCGGCAAGTTCGACTGGACCACCAGCCCGCGATTCAAGGCCGACTTCGTGGACCCCGACCCGAGCTACCACGGCGTGAGCTACACGGGCGCCTTCGGCCCCGCGGCGTTCATCATCAAGCTCCGGGTCCAGGGCCTCCGGGACATCGGCCCGGCGCTCAGCCCGTTCAATGCGTTCCTGTTCCTCCAGGGCCTCGAGACGCTTCCGCTGCGGATCACGCGCCACAGCGAGAACGCCCTCGCGGTCGCGCGCTGGCTGGAGCGGCACGACCAGGTCACCTGGGTCAGCTACCCCGGCCTAGAGAGCCATCCCGCGCATCGCCACGCGGTCCGCTATCTCAAGGGCGGCTTCGGTGGCATCGTCACGTTCGGGATCAAGGGCGGAGTCGACGCCGGTCGCCGGCTTATCGACAACGTCCGGATCTTCAGCCTCCTCGCAAATGTCGGCGACGCCAAGTCGCTGATCATCCATCCGGCTTCCACGACGCATTCGCAGCTCGAGGAGTCGGAGCAGATCGCCACCGGCACCACGCCGGATCTCATCCGGCTGTCGGTCGGCCTGGAGCACGTCGACGACCTCATCGCCGACCTCGACCAGGCCATCAAGGCGGCGACCGAGGACACCCGCCAGGGCGACCTCGTCGGCGCCGCGAGCTGATGGCGGACGCCACCACCGCGAAGGGGGCGCCGGGCATCGACCCGGTGCCCCCGACCGGACCACCTGCCCGCCTGCCGCTCGGCACTGGGCAGGTGGAGCACGCCGCCCTCGGCCCGTTCACGCTCGAATCCGGGGCGGTCCTGCCCGAGCTGACAGTGGCCTACCGGCACGACGGACCGGGACCCGCGGACGCACCGCAGGTCGTCGTCGTGCACGCCCTCACGGGCTCGGCCGACGCGGCCGGGGACTGGTGGGCGCCTCTGATCGGTCCCGGCCGGGGACTCGACACGGATCGCGTCGGCGTCCTGTGCGCCAACCTGCTCGGAGGTCGCTACGGCACGACAGGCCCCACCTCAGCCGACCCGGCGACGGGTCGACCGTACGGGGCGACGTTTCCCAGGGTCACGTCGCGCGACCAGGCCTCCGCGATCTGGCGGCTCCTCGACGCCCTGGGCATCGGTGAGATCGCGTTGGTCACGGGCGGCTCGCTGGGCGGCATGGTCGCCCTCGAGGTCGCGCTCGTCCGTCCGGCGGCGGTTCGCCACGTCGTGCCGATCGCGGCCCCGGTCGCGACCGGTCCCATGGCCATCGCCTGGAACCACATCCAGCTCTCACTGATCGAGAAGCTCGGCGACGAAGGGCTCGCGCTCGCCCGCCAGCTGGCCATGACCACCTATCGCTGCGAGGCCGACTTCGACGAGCGGTTCGGCCGGAGCATGGAAGCCGATGGGCGGCCCGCCATCGTGAGCTACCTGGAGCACCAGGGCGAGAAGCTCCTCGACCGCTTCGACGGCGACACGTACCGGGTCCTCGTCCAGGCCATGGACGACCACGACATCGGCCGCGGCCGGGGTGGCGTCGAGGCCGCGTTCCGGACCCTCGCCCGTGGCGGGACCCGCGTGACGGGCCTGGGCATCTCCGGCGACCTGCTCTACGGCCCTGCCCAGGTCCACGCGCTCGTGGACGCCGCGCGGGCCGGAGGGCGTCGAGGGCGCCGTGTACCGGGAGCTCAGCTCGACCAAGGGCCACGACGCGTTCCTCGTCGAGTGGCAGCAGCTCGCGGCGGTCTTTGCCGAGGTCCTCGAGGGAGCGGCCGTCGTCGCGTGACGCCGGCCGGGTCGCCGGCTAGGGCGACTTGACGTACGTCGTGCGCGGGCCCAGGTGGCCGGCCGCGTCGAAGGCCCGGACGTAGTAGCGGGCGCCCTTCACGCGCTTGACGTGGAGCGACAGCTTCGAGGTCGACGTGATCGGGTTCGTCGTGCCCACCCGGTAGATCTTGTAGCCGACGACGCCCACGTCATCGGTCGCGGCCTTGAAGCTCAACGTCGTGTAGGTCGAGTGCCAGGTCGCCGCCTTGAGCCCGGTCGGGGCGGTCGGCGCGTGCGTATCGGCCAGGGTCAGGACGACGACGGTCGCGGCCGGGCTCGCGTTGGCGGCCCGGTCGAGGGTCACGACGTCGTAGGTGTAGGTGGTCTTCGGCGTCCGATGCGTGTCGGTCCAGCTCGTGCCGGTCACCGTCGCGACCGCGACGCCGTTCCGTGAGATCCGGTATCCGGCCACCGCCTGGTCGTCGGTCCCGGCGGTCCAGCTGAGCGCGACCGTCGCCGCCGTCGGCGTGCCCACGAGGTTCGTCGGCGCGGTCGGCGGGACGGGATCGTCCGGCGTCGTCGTCACGTTGACCGACGCGGCCGGGCCGTCGTTGCCGGACCCGTCGAACGCCATGAGCGTGTAGTGATACGCGGTCTCAGTGGCGAGCCCGGCATCGTGGTACGTCCGCGCCGACTGGTTCAGCGTCGCCACGTCCGCGCCGTCGCGCTGGAGCCGGTAGCCGGTGACCGCGATGTTGTCCGTGGCAGCCGACCAGGAGAGGTCGACGGCGTGCGGGCCCGAACGGCGCGCCGCTCAATCCGGCCGGTGCCGACGGCGCGACCGATTCCGTCACCCGGATCGAGGCCCCCGAGGCGTCGACCGACAGCGTCGTGATCGAGATGTGCGAGACCGGGTCGGTCAGCGTCTGGCCGACCGCGAGGGGTGCGTCGAGGTAGCTGCTCGTCCCCGGCGTCGTGTCGACCAGCATCGTGTTGGTCGGCGACCAGATCGGGCACGCCGGCGTCGGATGAGAGGCGGATCATGACCCCGGTGCACGGCCGGCGACCCGGCCGTGAACTTGTCGAAGTTCGGCCCGAACGTGACCCGGACGTCGACGAAGAACGACGTCCCCGACTGGCGGACGATGCGCAGCACCTTCGGCGACCCGGCCGATCCGGTCAGCAGCGGCGTCACCGCGTACGTGCCGCCTGGCACGACCGTGACCAGCTCGCCGGCCTTGAGCCAGCCGAGCTCGCCCGACCTGCTCGCCATCGTTGTGATACGTGTTCCCGGCGCCCATGACCGAGAACGGATCGCCGTACTCGTTGTAGGAGCAGGTGGCCGACAGGGACACGATCGTCGCGCCCTGGGTGCACTGGAGCGAGCTCGCGTGGTTCGTGCCGAAGTTGTGCGACAGCTCGTGGGCGAGGACCCGCAGGCTGAACGAGCCGTTGTTCCAGGACGTCGGACCGGGCATGTAGCCCATCCCGGCCCAGCCGCACGAGCTGGCGTACGGCCAGGCGAAGACGACGTGGTCGAAGTTGTTGAGGTTCACGCCGGCCGCCTGGGCCTTGGCGGTGGCCTGGCTCTGCCAGGTGCTCCAGGCGCAGCCGGCGCTGGTGGCGGCGATGTTGTACCAGCCGAAGACCTGGCCGCTCAGGGCGACCGCGCCGCGGGACTCCTCGGCGAAGAAGTTCGCGACGCTGGCCGGGTTGCCGAACATGATCCCGGTCGCCTCGGTCGGGCGTGACCGTCGAGCTCGTGTTCGAGAAGTTGAGCAGGATGACGGCGACCTTGACCGGTGTCGCGGCGGCCGCGGCGGCCGGGTCGGCGGGGCCATCTCCGGATCGGCCGGGAGGTTCCCGGTCATCGTCATCGCGCCCGGATCGTCGGGGACGTGGGCGCCGGTCGCGTCGTGGTGGAACGTCTGGGCGCCCGTTCTGTAGAGCGCGGAGGCCTTCTTCAGGATCCGGATGCCGTGATCCGGGGCGTCCGTGGCGACCTGCAGCCGGCCGTCGATGAACCGGCCCGTGACCTGGACCGTCGCGCCGCCCTCGTCCATCGGCCCGGCCTGCCCGAAGTCGAGGTCGAGCCAGCCGGTCGACGTCTTCAGCGAGTAGACGAACCGTGCCGTGTCATGGGCGAAGTCGTCGGCGTGGAGGACGCGCAGGACGCCGGTCGTGGTGGTGAGGCCATCGGTCGTCGTTCCCGGGCTGGCCGCCTGGGCGGGCGCCACTGCGACGACGACCCATGCGACGAGGGCGATGACCCAGCGGAACGGACGGCGCATGGAACCTCGGCGGCGTGACTGATGGCAGGTCCGGCGGACCCGTGGACCGGAGTCTCGGGCTCACCATCCCGGTCGGGCATGACCCCGTTGGGGTAGCGCCCGGGCGCATTGGTCCGGTCGGTGCCGGATCGCACCGATCCGGTCCATGGTAGGCGGCCACCCGGGCCAGTGCCAGAGGTTCGGGACCCGTGCGGTAGAATGCGCGTCCGTCGCTGGCGCGTGGCTCAACGGTAGAGCACCTGACTCTGGATCAGGGGGTTCCAGGTTCGAATCCTGGCGCGCCAGCCAACTCCTTCCGGGAGTGTGGTGCGTCCCCTCGCTGCGCGACTCCTCCCCATCGGTAGCAGGAGCCGCGCCGTTGCCAAGCGAGACGGTGAGACACGACGTCGGCACCGAGCCGGCCGAGGCGCCCGAGCGGCGCGACTTCATCCGCGACATCGTCGCCGCCGACATCGCGACGGCCGCATCACGATCCCGGTCACCCGCTTCCCGCCCGAGCCCAACGGCTACCTGCACATCGGCCACGCGAAGTCGATCTGCCTCAACTTCGGGATCGCCGCGCGAGTTCGGCGGTCGCTGCAACCTGCGGTTCGACGACACGAACCCGGCCAAGGAGGAGCAGGAGTACCTCGACGCCATCGAGGCGCGACGTGCGCTGGCTGGGCTTCGACTGGGGCGACCACCTCTTCCACGCGTCGGACTACTTCGAGCAGCTGTACGCCTGGGCCGTCCACCTCATCGAGCGCGGCCTCGCCTTCGTCGACGACCAGTCGGCCGACGAGATCCGCGAGACGCGCGGCACGCTCACCGTCACCGGGCACGGGATCGCCCTGGCGCGACCGCCCGGTGGACGAGAACCTCGACCTGTTCGCGCGCATGCGCGCGGGCGAGTTCCCGAACGGGGCGCGAGTGCTGCGCGCGAAGATCGACATGGCCTCGCCCAACATCAACCTGCGCGACCCGGTCCTGTACCGGATCGTCCACGCCGCCCATCCCCGGACCGGCGACGCCTGGTGCATCTACCCGACCTACGACTTCGCGCACGGCCAGTCCGACGCGATCGAGGGCGTGACCCACTCGCTCTGCACGCTGGAGTTCGAGGTCGCATCGGCCGCTCTACGACTGGCTGATCGAGCACCTCCCGGTGCCCTCGGTCCCCCGCCAGTACGAGTTCGCCCGGCTGAACCTCACCTACACGGTGCTGTCGAAGCGGGTCCTGAAGCGGCTGGTCGACGAGGGCCACGTCCGCGGCTGGGACGACCCGCGGATGCCGACGATCGCGGGCCTCCGGCGGCGCGGCTTCCCGGCCGAGGGCATCCGCGACTTCGCGGCGATGATCGGGGTCGCGAAGACGGACGCCGTGATCGAGGTCGGCCAGCTCGAGTTCGCCGTGCGTGCCGTGCTCAACCGGACCGCCCAGCGGCGGTTCGGCGTGCTCGATCCGCTCAAGGTCGTCATCACGAACTACCCCGCCGGAAAGGTCGAGGCGATGGAGGTCGTCAACAACCCCGAGGATCCCGGCGGCCGGCACGCGGAGCGTGCCGCTTCTCGCGGCGAGCTGTGGATCGAGCGCGACGACTTCCTCGAGGAGCCGCCGCCGAAGTTCTTCCGGCTGGCACCCGGGCGCGAGGTGCGGCTGCGGAACGCGTACTTCATCACCTGCCGGGAGGTGGTCAAGGACGCGGCCGGCCGCGTCGTGGAGCTGCGCTGCGACCTACGACCCGGCCACGCGCGGCGGCGACGTCGCCCGACGGCCGGCGGCCCAAGGCGACGCTCCACTGGGTGTCGGCGGCGCATGCCGTGCCGGCCGAGGTGCGGCTGTACGACCACCTGTTCAGCCGCCCGGACCCGGGCGCCGACGGCGACCTCTTCGCGGACCTCAACGCGGCGTCCGAGACGGTCGTCCCCGGCGCGATGCGTGGAGCCTGCGCTTGGCCGAGGCGTCGCCCGGCGAGACGGTCCAGTTCGAGCGCCTCGGCTACTTCACGCCGGACCCGGACTCGCCGGCCGGGTGCGCTCGGTGTTCAACCGGACGCTGACGCTCAAGGACACCTGGGCCAAGGTCCAGGCGCAGGACCGGTCCGCCGCGGGCGCCTGACGCGACGTCCGCTAGACTCCGGGCGCCCCACGGGGCGTCACTGGCGAGTGGCCAAGCGGTAAGGCGCCTGACTCTGGATCAGGAGATCGAAGGTTCGAATCCTTCCTCGCCAGCCAGCACCATCGACCTGTTGCAAAGCGCTTGACCGCGAAGCACGACATATGGTGGCAGTAGCTGATGGGTAACCCGGCGTGAAACCGCCCATTTCTGAGGTATGCGCAAATGCCGGATCCATCCGGTCCTGTGGGTAGCGGGCCGACCGAGCCGCGTCTGCCTCCCACCGCCGGGCTGGACGGAATGAGGTACCGAACCGCCGCCGAGGCCGCGCTTGAGCCGGGGTCGCCCGCGGCCCGCCGGGTCGGGCGGGGTTTCATCTCGCTGTACACGCTGGCCTTCATAGGCACCAACCTGGTGTTCCTGGCCCCACTGCTCGTCACCCTGCCATTGAAGGTGAACTCGCTCGTGGGAATCGAACAGGCGCCGAACAGCCTGGCGCTCGTCGCCGGCGTAGGCGCCCTGTTGGCCATGTTCGCCAATCCGTTCTTCGGCAAGATGAGTGACCGCACCACATCTCGGTCTGGGCATGCGGCGGCCATGGATGGTCGGCGGCCTTGTCGGCGGTTCCCTCGGCATCCTCATCGTCGCGCTTGCACCCAGCATTCCGGTCGTCCTGATCGGATGGTGCATCGCCCAGCTGTCCTTCAACGCACTGCTGGCTGCCCAGGTGGCGGTGCTACCGGACCAGGTCCCAACCGCTCAACGCGGCCTGGTCTCCGGACTCCTCGGCGTCTGCCTGCCCATCGCGTCGGTGACCGCCACCTTCCTGGTCAAACTGTTCACGGGCAACCAGCTCGCCATGTTCCTGGTCCCGTGCGCGATCGGCGGATTCTTCATCTTGGTCTTCGCGGTGACGCTGAACGATCGCCGGCTTGCCAAGGAGGACAAACCGACTGGTCGCTGCGGGAATTCGCCAGCACGTTCTATGTCGATCCGCGGAAGAGCCCGGACTTCGCCTGGGCTTTCATCAGCCGCTTCCTGTTCGTTCTGGCCTATGCCTTCCTTGTCACCTACCAGGCCTACTACCTGCTGGACAAGATCGGCAGCGCCGAGGCCGACGTGCCCCAACAGATATTCCTCGGCACGCTTGCCCAGTCGGTCGTGCTCGTCGCCGCGTCGCTCATCGGTGGCAAGCTCTCCGACCGGACAGGCCGGCGGAAGATCTTCGTCTTCTCCGCGTCGATCGTGTATGGCTTGGCGATGTTCGTCGTCGCCATCGCCAGCGGCTTCAACGGCTTCCTGGTCGGCATGGCCATCAGCGGCCTCGGCTTCGGCATGTACTTCGCCGTCGATCTCGCGCTCGTTCTCGACGTGCTTCCGTCCAAAGACAGTGCCGCCAAGGATCTCGGGGTGTTCAACATGGCCAGCGCGGTTCCCTTTTCCATGGCACCAGCGATCGCGCCTGCCATCCTGGCCATCGGCAGCGGCAGCTACGGGGTGCTGTACGCGGCCGCTGGGCTTTGCGCGATCATCGGCGCCTTCGCCATCCTGCCCGTGAAGCGCGTCCGCTGAGGGCCTGGCGGAAGAGGTCATTCCGCGGCGCTTACTGACTTCCCGACGCAACCCAACCCGCGATCTGCGCCCTCGAGTTGCAGCCGAGCTTGTTCATGATGTTGCGGATATGGGTAGCCACGGTCGGCTCCGATATGAAGAGCCGCGCTCCGATCTCCTTGTTGCTCAGGCCCTCAGCGATCAAATGCGCGACTTCGACCTCCCGCTTCGCCAACGGTCCGCTCTCGATGTCGCCTGCCCTGTCGACCCCGACGTGAGCGGGTTCACCCATTGCCAGCCGCAGCGCTGACTCGCGACTCATGCCCCTGCCACCAATGAATTCGGCCTCGAACTTCTGCTGGCCGAGCGCCGAGATAGCTGACGCCTTGGCCTGATGCAGAAATGGCTCGAAGGGGCCGACGATGTCGGCGCCGGCGCCGATGCCCACCATCTCGGCGGCGCCCAGCAGTCGTGCCCCAAGTCGGGGTTCGAGAGTTCGCAGCATGCCACCCTAGGACGCACAACCCGTAGTACTGGGCCACCCGGTTGTCCAGGTCCCGAGCGAGACGTAACGCGACGATCGTGTGCACCTTTGCGCCGTCGAGGTCGGCGGCCAGTATCGCGACACTTGCGAGGTTGCGCAGGAACGATTCGAGGTAGTACACGTCACCGGCCACTGGCTCAGGCGCACACCCTCCGAGGACAGATCCTTCGCTTCCTGCGTGGCACCGGCGAAGACCGCATGCACCGCCCGGGCCTGCAGCAGCTCGATCGTGGCTTCGTACTCGTCGAGCTGTAACGTCAGAGCGGCCGCCTCCTCGATGAAACGGCCCGCGGCGGCGGGGTCGCCGGAGGCGTTCGCGGCCGTCGCCGCGAGAGACAGCGATTGGGCAAGCTCGGAACGCAGTCCTGCTCCGCGAGCTGTCGCGACCGCGCGAGCCAGCCATCGCGGGGCGTCAGCGGGATCGGCTCGCAGCAAGCTCAACCACCCGCGGAAGTAGCAGGCTCGCACCTCCGTCCGTGGAGACACGTCGTCCGCTGCAAGGAATTGGTCGAGCCAGCGGATACTTTCGGTGGTCCCGCGAGTGATCCAGAAGAATCCGAGCGAGGCGGCGATATCCAACCCACGGGCGAGGTCGCCGCGCTCGATGCAGCGCTGAAGCACCGCCCGAATGTTGTCGATCTCCTGGTCGACCCAGGACAGCCACTCGAGGAGGCCGTATCGAGCTTGATCCGCGGAGCCAGGCACCTGGTCCGGCAATGCTCGAGGCATCGCTCTTCGAGGAGGTCTCCCTCGTTCGCCTCGTGCAGCTTCACACTCGCGTATTCGCGCATCGTCTCGTGTAGGCGATAGCCGGCGCTGCGCCTGAAGTCCTCTCTGAGGATGAGCGACTGGTCCATCAGCGAGGCCAGCGTGTCCGGCACGGCGGCTGCGAACCGCTCATCGAACGAGCAAACCGACCCGGCGTCTTCCGCGGTGAACGAGCCACCGAAGATGCATAGACGTCGCAGCAGGGTCTGCTCCTCGGGCGACAGGAGGTCGTGACTCCAGTCGATCGTGGCTTGCAGCGTTTGATGGCGCGGTAGCGCTTCGCGTCGCCCGCCAGTGAGCAGTGCAAATCGGTCGTTCAGCCGACCGACGATCTGCTCGACCGTCAAGGCTCTGGTTCTCACCGCGGCGAGCTCGATCGCCAGGGGCAGACCGTCAAGGCGTCGGCATATCTGAACGACCGCCGCCTGGTTCGCCTCGGTCAACTCGAACGTCCCCGACGCTGCTGCGGCTCGCTCCGTGAAGAGCATGACCGCTTCGTTCTGGCTCAGATGCGCGATCGGCCCTGCCGCCGTGGGTTCGGGCAGCTCCAGCGGGGGCACCGGCACCACGTACTCGCCCGAAATCTGGAGTGGCGCGCGGCTTGTCGTGAGCACCCACACGTTCGGCGATGTTCGGATGATCCCGGCAACAAGCTGGGCGGCCGCTTCGAGAACGTGCTCACAGTTGTCGACGACAAGGAGGAGATGCTTGTCCTGGAGATACGCGGCGAGGACCTGAATGGGTTCCGTCGCAGTTTGATCTCGCAGGTCCAACGCGGCGACCACGGCGTTGGTTACCAGCGCTGGATCGTGCAGGTCGGCAAGCTCGACCAGCCAGGCACCGTCCGCGAACCCACGCCCGAGGTTGTCTGCCGCACGGATCGCCAGCCGCGTCTTTCCGACGCCTCCCGGACCCACGAGGCTGACGACTCGAGCAGTCGTCAGCTTCTTGCGGATCTCGGCCAGCTCTCGGCGACGCCCAACAAAGCTGGTCGCTTCAGATGGAAGGTTGCCCGATCGGCGCCTTGGCCTGGCCACGATCCATGCAGCGTACGCGACGAGCACCTTCGCCGACGCGAATCATCAATTCACACGATATGCGCGGCTCGGCGGCGTGGTCAGCCTCGGGAGCATGACACAACCGCGCCCACGCAACGAGTTCATGTGACATTCGTCGGCACCCCGCCGGCTCGGCAAGTGGCGCGCGCCATCGGGGGTCAGCGACGTCGAGGTCAACGGCCGCCAGCTGACCTGCTTTGTGAGTGGCAGCTTCCAGCCATTCCTCGAAGCGTTGCGCGGTTCCGAGGTCATCACCTTCACGTCGATCCCAACGCTGGAAGGGGGCGATTGATGGCCGGAACGTGAATCGGCGCACGGAACGAGCTCGACCACCCAACCAACCGCACCACGATCGGTGCTGACCGATCCGCCCAAGGAGAACGAGATGACTGTCACCCACGGATTCCTGCTCCGGGCGGCCGCCGTTGCCGCCGCCGTTGCGGGACTGATCTTCATCGGCGTCCAGATCAATCACCCACACCTTGACGCCACTTCGATCACCACGACCGACCTGATCATCCGAAACTCCCTGAAGATGATCATGGCCGCTCTTGCGCTTGCCGGGATCACCGGCGTCTATCTGTTCCAGGTGACCAAGATCGGCGTGCTCGGCCTGTTCGGATACGTCGTGTTTGCTGCTGGCTACCTCAGCATGCTGGGGACCGAGTACGTGGCTGCGCTCGTGCTCCCGTCCATCGCCGGCAGTTCAACCGCCTACGTGAATGACGTCATCGCGGTCGCTAACAATCAGCCCGCGACCGGCGATATCGGAGCGATGCAGGCCGCCATCCTGTTCATGGGGCTCGCCTACATCGTCGGTGGCGTCCTCTTCGCCATCGCCCTTTACCGTGCAAACGTCCTCGCCCGCTGGGCTTCGGCGCTCCTCGCCGTTGGCACCCTGTCTGCCATCGGTGCCGGGATCGTTCCGCAGTACGAGCGGCTCTTCGCCATCCCGACCGGCCTCGCCCTGGTCGGCCTCGGATACTCGCTGTGGCGCGCGCAGCGCACCCCGGCAGCGCGGCCCATCGCCAACCCTGCCAGCTCGCACCTCGATCCGGTCGGGGCCGAGTAGCCGTCCCGACTGCAGCGCGCGGCACCCGATCGGCTCGGACGATCGGGTGCGCGCCGTTTGACGCTCTAGTCAGCCGCCGCGGAGGGCTCGGCGCGCCGATCAACGTCGATCCGCTTCAGCGGCGCCCAATAGCCGCTCGGCACCCAAGACGCGAAAGGAACCTTGTATGACCTCGTATCGAAAGACCGCCCTGGTCGGCGGGATCCTCTACCTGTTGACATTCCTCGGGTCCATCCTGGCGGCGATCCTCGTAGCCCCGGCCATCAGCGACCCCAACTACATCACCGGTCCCGGGGCAGACCAGCAGGTCGCCCTCGGAGCCATCTTCGAGCTCGTCAACGTCTTCGGGCTCATCGGCTGCGGGATTGCCCTCTTCTCGGTCGTCAAGAAAGCCCACGAAGGCCTGGCGATCGGCTACATGGCGACCCGGTTGTTCGAGGGCGCGATCATCACGGTAGGCGTGCTTTGCCTCCTCGCCGTGATCTCGCTGCACCAACAGGCCGCGGCCGCCGGCGACTCGGCGTCGCTCGTGCCCGTCGCAAGGGCACTCGTCGACGTCCGGACCTGGGCCATGGTCATCGGAGGGAACATGGCGGCGTTCAACGCGCTCGATGCTCGGGACCGCGCTCTACAAGGCGCGGCTCGTCCCACGCGCGATCCCGGCCCTCGGCCTCGTCGGCGCGCCGGTCCTCATCACCTGGGTCATCGGCATGATGCTCGGCCTGACTGGACCGGGGACGCTGTTCCACGTCGTTGCCGTCATGCCGTTCTTCTTCTGGGAACTGGCGCTCGGTCTGTGGCTGACATTCAAGGGCTTCAACGAGAACTCCCCGATCGCGCTCGCCGAGCGGTCGGGTCGGGCTCAGACGGAGGCGTCCGGTCAGGCGCAGGCGGGGCTCGCGGCAAAGGCAGGTGCGGCGTGACCGCCGAGCAGACGCGGGAGGCGCGGTCCAAGCCGCCGCCCACTCCTCCTCCGCGCCACGCTCGAACCGCACCGACCATCGGCAGAATTGTCGGGAGTCCTCTGGATCAGGAGATCGAAGGTTCGAATCCTTCCTCGCCGGCCAACGATCCGAACGTCAAACGGCCCAAGCCCAAACCCAGGAGAGCGGCGGCCGTTGCCGTGACCGCGCCAAAGATCGCGATCGGCGGGATCTCGACGGCGATGCCGGCGGCAGCCTCGAAGGCGAAGATCGCAAGGACCGACAGTCCAAGGATGACGAGGAACGCGAGCCCCGCCGCCGCGCCCGCCGGCCCACGACGGTCGCGCCGGATCAGCCAGACACCGGCCAGAGCGATCAGCGGGACGGCGAACGCGAGATCGAGCGAGTAGACCGGGCTCGTCGGCAGCCCAAGATCCGCCACGGCTGCCGGGAGTCGGCCGCTTGTGATGGCACCCGCGATCTGGCTCAGCCACAGCATCGCGAAGAGGCCCGCGACCCCGACCAGGAACGCGCCGGTGGTCCGACGTGGGAACGGGAACCGCGACGCCAGCTCGATAGTCGGATCGTCAAGGCCGAAGACGCAAAGGACCAGCGACCACGTCGCGAAGCCGAGGATGGCGATGTGAACCGGCGTCAGCGGGCCTATCACCACCGAGAACGCGTAGATGGCGTAGGAGTAGGCGAGATAGCCGAGGGCCGCGATCGCCACGAACCGGCCGCCGACGGAGCCGGCGCGGGCGCGCCACAGGCCGATCGCGAGCGCCGGCACCGCCACGAGGAGTGTCACCAGATCGGTGGCGCGGGCCTGCCGGATCCCGTCGGCGGTGTCGCGATAGAGGCCGGACACCGCGAGACCGGCGATGGCCGCGATCCCAGCGAGCGTGCAGGCAACCAGCGCCAGGCGATCGGCGAACTTGAGGCGGGAGGTCATGGCTTCTCCAGGGGTTCGGTGGTTTGCGCTGAGCTTCGAGTCATCGCCATGGGAGCCGTCAGGCTGCCGCTGGCGTCCAGGCGGACGTCCAGGCGACCCAGGCCAACCCGGCGTTGAGCGCAAGCGGCAGGGCCGCGAACACGCTCGGGTGCAGGACGAGGAGGGCCGCGGAACACGCCACGCCGACCAGGACGAGCGGGCGCCACAGGTTCGCCGGGACCCACAGGCCCAACGCCGCGAAGAAGGCGAGGAAAAAGGCGAGGACCGCGACGCCGGCGAGTCCGATCATCACGGGGACGAGCAGCGCGAGCATCCCGTCGAGGCTTCCGAAGACCCATCGCGTCGGTGCGTTGGTCGCGAACGGGAAGAGCAAGGAACCATCGCTACCGCCCGCGCTCGCGTTGATGAAGCCCATCGCGAAGTGGGCGGCGACGAAGACGGCGGTAGCGGCGATGAGGCGTTCGACGAGGAGCATGGCGTTCGTCCCTTTGCTGTACGTGGCGCCTGATGCGCCACGACGAGCATCGGTCCTCGGACCCTCCTGGAGATAGGGCCGTGTCGCCTCGAACATGAGCCGACTGGCCCTACTTTGACTTGAGTCCTGCTGGCCGAGTCCCTCTGGCTATCACTCTCCTGGCCGCCGCGAGGAGGCCGAAGGCCCGGACCTAGCGCCAGCCGAGCTCCGGGGCCACGTACTTGAGGATGCTCTCGATCGCGTGGGCGTTGTAGTCGACGCCGAGCTGGTTCGGGACGGTGAGCAGGAGCGTGTCGGCGGCCTGGATCGCCGTGTCCTTGGCGAGCTCGGCGACCAGGACGTCGGGCTCCGCGGCGTACGAGCGCCCGAAGATCGCCTTGGTCTGCGCATCGAGGTAGCCGACCTTGTCGACATCCTGGTTGCCCCGCCCGAAGTACGCGCGGTCGCGGTCATCGACCAGCGCGAAGATGCTGCGACTGACCGACACGCGGGGCTCGCGCTCGTGGCCCGCCGCGGTCCAGGCCTCGCGGAAGAGGCGGATCTGCTCCGCCTGGAGCTCGTGGAACGGCACGCCGGCGTCCTCGGTCAGCAGCGTCGACGACATCAGGTTCATGCCCTGCTGCCCGGCCCACTCGGCGGTCGCCCGCGACCCGGCGCCCCACCAGATCCGGTCGCGCAGCCCGGGCGAATGCGGCTCGGGGCGGAGCAGACCGGGCGGGTTCGGGAACATCGGGGTCGGGTTTGGCTCGGCGAACCCGGCGCCCGACAGCGCCTGGAGGAAGACCTCGGTGTGGCGGCGCGCCATGTCGGCGTCCGTCTCGCCTTCGGCCGGCGCGTAGCCGAAGTATCGGAAGCCATCGATGACCTGCTCGGGCGATCCGCGGCTGATCCCGAGCTGGAGGCGACCGCCCGCGATGAGGTCGGCGGCGCCGGCGTCCTCGACCATGTACAGCGGGTTCTCGTAGCGCATGTCGATGACGGCCGTGCCGATCTCGATCCGCTTCGTCCGCGCCCCGATCGCCGCGAGGAGCGGGAACGGCGACGCGAGCTGCTGGGCGAAGTGGTGGACCCGGAAGTAGGCGCCGTCGGCACCCAGGTCCTCGACCGCCTCGGCCAGCTCGATCGACTGGATGAGCGCGTCCGAGCCCGACCGGACCTCCGAATACGGCGACGCCGACCAATGCCCGAAGGAGAGGAACCCGATCTTCTTCACCGATGGATTCTACGGTCGATCGGCGTCACGGCCGCCGGAAGCCTGCCGACGCGCTCTGCGACTTGCGAACGCCGGCTCAGACCCGCAGCTCGGCCGGGGTGAGCGCGATCTCGGCGAGCGTCCCGTCGCGCTCCAGCGTCACCTCGATCGACCGGCCCACGAGATCGCCGACGAGCGAGCGCTGGAGGTCGCCGACTCCGGCGATCGGCTTGCCGTCGAGCGAGACGATGATGTCGCCGGCCCGGACGCCGGCCTTCGCAGCGGGACTGCCGTCGAGGAGCTGGACGACCTCGAGCCCGACGGTCCGCCCGAGGCGCGTCGCCAGGGCCGGCGGCAGCCGGCGCGTGCCACCCACGATCCCAAGGTAGGCCCGCCGGACCCGGCCGTCGCGCATCAGCGCAGCGAGGATCAGCCGCGTCGCGGCGTCGACCGGCACGGCCAGCCCGAGCCCGACGCCGGCGACCGCGGTGTTGATGCCCACGACCCGGCCGCGGATGTCGGCCAGCGCTCCCCCGGAGTTGCCGGGGTTCAGGGCAGCATCGGTCTGGATGACGTTCTCGACCAGGCGGCTCGCCTGGCCGTCCCTGGCCGCCAGTGAGCGCCCGAGGGCGCTGACCACGCCGGCCGTCACCGACCCGGCGAAGCCGAGCGGGTTGCCGATCGCGACGACCAGCTGGCCGACCCGGAGACGGGCGGCGTCACCGAACGGTGCCGCGACGAGATCCGAGCCCGCGGCCCGGACGACGGCCAGATCCGAGAGCGGGTCGCGCCCGACGACCTCGAACCCGAGCTCGTCGCCGTCGACGAACGTGGCGGTCCCCCGCTCCGCGCCGGCGACGACATGGGCGTTGGTCACGAGGAACCCGTCCGGCGTGAACGCCACGGCCGAGCCCGTGCCGCCACCCCAGCCGCCGGTCCGGCGCTCGACGCGGAGACTCGCGACCGACGGGATCAGCCGGGCGGCGGCGGTGCTGACGGCCGAGGAGTAGGCGTCCAGCGCCTCCTCCTCGATCGCCTCGGTCAGGGCCTCATCGGCCGCACCGTCCTGCGGCCCGACCTCGCGCAACGCGACCATCGATCAGGCCTCGCCGGCCGCGTCGCTGGTGCCGCCCACGCTCACGCTGCGCTCCTCGTCGCCGCGGACGATCTTCAGCTCGATCGGCATCCCCGCCTCGGCCAGGATCGCCGGCAGGCTGTCCGGGTCGGTCAGCGGCTTGCCGGCCGCCTCCACGAGCAGATCGCCCTCGCGGATCCCGGCACGAGCGGCCGGGCTGCCGTCCTCGACGCCGCGGACGAGCAGGCCCTCCCGCTCGGCCAGCCCGACCGAGCGGCGCAGGCGCCGCGCGACGTGCGACGGCGCGACCGCGATGCCCAGCCGCGGCCGGCTCGACAGACTCGCCGCGCGCGAGCGCATCGACCCGCTCGCGGAATGCCGCATCCGCCGGGCGGGCGAGGTAGAACCCTTCACCGATCCGGTTCGTGTTGAGCGCGAGGAGGTGGCCGGCGCTGTCAACGAGCGGCCCGCCGGACGAGCCCGACGCCAGCGGCGCGGTGTGCTCGAGGCTCCCGCCGATCCGGCTGCCCCCGGGCCCTCGGAATGTCTGCTCGATGGCCGAGATCGTGCCCGCGGTCACGCGCGCCGCCCCGGCGCCGGTCGAGGCAAGACCGAAGACGGTATCGCCGATCTTGGCCTCGGCGTCGGACCAGGCAAGTGCCGTGGCGCCGGTCGTGGCGACCTCGATCACCGCGAGATCGCCGTCGGGATCGACGCCGAGCACCTTGCCGCGCTCGCTCCGGCCGTCGCGGAAGGTGACCGTGACTTCGTCGCCGCGGAGGTTGTGGGCGTTGGTCAGGACGCGACCGTCGGCGATGACGACGCCGCTGCCGCGGATGCCCTGGCCGATCCCGACCACGGCCGGTCCGGCCGACTCATGGACGCTGCGGATCGCGCTGGAAAGATCGTCGAGGATGGACATCGTGGATCTGGCCTCCGGGTGTGCGTTCTAGCCCGACGTTTCGAGGCCCTCCGCGACTGTCGCGATGTCTGTGCCTCGTCGTCAGTTGTCAGTTGCAATTCGCAACATACAACCGACCCGCCACCGATGCAAGTCCCGGGGTAGGATGGCCGGCGTGACCGATCCCTCCACCGCTCCTGCGCCACAGACCGCCCTCGAGGCGGCCCTGGAACGCGTCGGCGACCGCTGGTCCCTGCTGATCGTGGATGCGCTCCTCGATGGGCCGCGCCGGTTCGGCGAGGTCCGCGACGCCCTGCCGGGGATCGCCCCGAACATCCTGACCGATCGCCTTCGCCGCCTCGAGCGGGAACGGATCCTTGTGTCCGCGCCCTACTCGACGCGGCCGCCGCGGATGGAGTACCGGCTGACCGGCGACGGCCGCGACCTGGCGTCCGCGCTGCGGCTCCTCGCGGACTGGGGGAGCCGGCGGACGGGCGGCGAGCCACTCCGCCACGATCGCTGTGGCACGCCGATCGAGGCGCGCTGGTTCTGCCCGACCTGCGCCGTCGCTGTGGTGGACGCCGAGATCAGCGGCGGCGAGCAGACCCGGGACGTCTGAGGGCCGCCAAGGAGCACGACCATGTCACTCGCGCGCATCCAGTTCTTCTCCATCTCGCTCGACGGTTTCGGCACCGGCGAGGGCCTGAGTCTCGAGGCACCCTTCGGCCACGCCGGCGAACGGCTGCACGAATGGATGTTCGCCACCCGGTGGTGGCACCAGAGGGTCGGTGAGCCGGGCGGCAGCGCCGGCCTCGACGACACATTCCTGCGGCTGCACGAGCCGGGCATGGGTGCCGAGATCATGGGTGCCGGCAAGTTCGGCCCGCCCGGATGGCAGAGCGACCCGGACTGGAAGGGCTGGTGGGGTCCCGAACCGCCGTTCCACACGCCGACGTTCGTCCTCACCCACCACCGGCGCGATTCGCTGGAGATGGAGGGCGGCACGACCTTCCACTTCATCGACGCTTCGCCGGCCGAAGCGCTCGCGACGGCCCGCGCGGCCGCGGGCGGCCAGGACGTACGGCTGGGCGGGGGTCCCACGATGCTCCGTGAGTTCCTCGCCGCGGGGCTCGTCGACCACATGCACCTCGCGGTCGTCCCGATCCTGCTCGGCCGGGGCGTCCGTCTCTTCGACGGGCTCGAGGGCCTTGAGAAGGACTACGAGATCGAAGCCACGTCATCGCCGAGTGGCGTGACGCACGTGATGTTCACCCGTACGGCTGCCTGATGACTCTTGTCACACCGCGGCGAAGGCGCCCACTTCCCCTCGTGACAGGACCTTCCACAGGACGACGCCAGTGATCACTTGCGAGACGAGGGCACCGCTGAGGCCATAGACCGGCCAGCCTGCCGCGAGGGCGACGCCGATCCCCGATGTCACCGCCCATCCGACGGCCCACGCCACGCCCGAGGCCACGACCCACAGCCAGGCATTCGCGACGCGCTCCCGCATGAGCAGCGCGGCCTGCCCGCCTCCGAGAGCAAGACCCGAGATCGCGCCGAGGACGATGGCCTCCGTCTGGGTGTCGATCTGACCGATGGCCGCCGTGACTGCCGCGAGAGCGATGCCAAGGCCGCCAGCGGTGGCCCCGACCCACACCGCCAGATCCTGCGGGCGAAGGATGCCCAGCGCAACCGCCTGGCCCGCGCCGATGATCGCACCGGCGATCAGGCCCGAGATCAGGGCCGCTGGCACCGTCGCGGCAGGGCCGCCGATCATTTGCCCGAGGGCCCCACCGATGGGAAAGGCAACGATGGCGATGACCCACCGCAGCAGGAGCATGCGTCCGGATCCGCTCAAGGCGGGCACGCCCGGCGTTGTCGACACGATCTGACTCCTTGGGCGCACGTGCCCTTTCGAGTGAGGTTTCAGACCGCGCGTAGCCGCGACAAGACCGCGAACAGGCTGGTAGGGACAGGGCCCAGTGCCTCGCAGCCCCGAGTGTGCGCCTGTTGGCACCGGATTGATACCCGGGTAGATCGCGTTACGGGAGTGGCCGGACTCACCGGGCGGTGCCTCCGGGCCGCCCGCCGCGGCGCCTGGTCGCACCCGTGCCGGCTCGCCGAGCCTCTTCGGGCGGGGCATCTGCAGGTTCAACGCGCGGTTCGCGATCCCGGAAGCCATCCTGGAAGGCCAGCAATGCGACCAGGATCGCGGCGAGCAGGGCCACGAAGCGCAGGGCGGAGTAGCGCTCCGGGGCGTCGATCGAGATCGACGTCATGTCGGCGAGCACGAGGGCGAACACGCCGCCGGTCAGGCCGGTCACCACGGTGACGGCAAAGCGTTGGCCGATGCGCAGTGCCACCACGGCGCCCACGGCGATCAGGATGACCCCTCCTGCGACCAGCAGGTGGGCCAGGTCGTCGTCATCCGCGACCGCGGCGACGACGAACGCGAGCAGGCCGAACAGGATGGTGACCCCGCCGGTCACGATCAATCCGCCCCGGGCGATCTCCGGCCAACGGGCGCGAACCGCCTCCAGGGCAGGCGGGAACGCCGGTTCGCCCGCCGGCCGGTCAGCCGGCACGGCTGAATGCGGCCACGGCCGCGCCCAGGGTCGCCGCGACCATCAGGAGCATCAGCACGCCGACCACGACGTGCTGCGCGTTGGGGATCGGGTGATCGCCGATCGGCGGCAGGAACGTGGTCGTCCCGCCGAACAGCGATGCCCGTTCCGCCTTCTGCTCCTCGCTCGTTCCCCGCAGGTAGGGCAGCCACCAGTACGCGATGTGCAGGAGGAGGTCGACCGCTCCGACGAACAGGGCGACGGCCACGAGGATCCGGCTGTCCTGGACGACCGCGAGGGCGATGACCAGCAGGGGCGTGTAGTTGGTCAGGGACAGGAGCACCTTCTGGCGGAGCGGTACGTCGTCGACCTTGTTCCACGGCGGCAGGCTCACCCAGTCCGTGACGACGAGGTACACCGCAAGGGCGATGGCGGCGATAGCCGCGACCGGCGCGAGGTTCATCGTCTGGTCTCCCTCTGGGTGGCTCGAGTGCCGTCCCCGAACAGAGTCAGGTTAGGATCAATCGATGGTGGAGCGTCAGGCCGTCGTGCAGATGCGCCTGGTCGTCGAGGCCGAGGACGACGACGAGGCCGTCCGTTTCTACCGTGACGCGCTCGGACTCCAGATCACCCTCTTCCAGGAGCTCCTGCCGGGCGAGGACTGATGGGCGCGCCCTCGTTGCAGCGCACCCCGGTCACATGTGCCCGGGCTCGCGGGTCGATGACATGACCCCACGGATCGCAGGAGCGCGCGTGAACGATCAGGACTGGCTGGCAGATCGGTTCGAGGCGAACCGCTCCCACCTGCGCGGCATCGCCTTCCGGATGCTCGGCTCGGTGACCGAGGCGGACGACGCCGTCCAGGAAGCCTGGATCCGCCTGAGCCGCACCGATACGAGCGACGTCGAGAACCTGCGAGCGTGGTTGACGACGGTCGTCGGGCGGGTCTGCCTCAACATGCTGCGAGCACGCGCGACCCGTCGCGAAGGATCGCTCGAGACGCACCTCCCGGATCCCATCCTGAGCCCGGAGGCGGGGATCGACCCGGAGCAGGAGGCGCTGCTCGGTGACTCGGTGGGGCTCGCGATGCTCGTCGTCCTCGACGCGCTGACCCCGGCCGAACGGGTCGCCTTCGTGCTTCACGACGTTTTCGCCGTGCCGTTCGACGAGATCGCCCCGATCGTCGGCCGGACCTCCACCGCGACGCGCCAACTCGCGAGCCGTGCCCGCCGCCGGGTCCAGGGCGCGCCGGTGCCCGACGTCGACCTCGACGGCCAATGGGCCGTCGTCGACGCGTTCCTCGCGGCGGCGCGTGACGGCGACTTCGAACGCCTCCTCGCGGTCCTCGACCCCGACGTCGAGCTCCGCTCCGACGGCGGCGAGGCGCGGCCCGGCCTGGTCCAGCACGTCCGCGGCGCACAGACCGTCGCCGCCGCGGCAATGGCCTTCCGCACGTTCGCGCGTACCGCGACACGCGTCCTCGTGAACGGGGTCCCCGGAGGCATCGCGTGGTCCCCCGACGGGAGCCCGTTCTCGGTCGTGGCCCTGACCGTCAGGGGCGGGCGGATCGTCGCGATCGATGTGCTCGCCGACCCGGAGCGTCTCGGCCAGCTTGGATCTCACGGTGGTCGCCGGCTGACGTACGCGCCCCGGGCGGCGGTCACGTCCGCGCCTTCTTGCGGGTCACCTGTGTGACGAACGAAATCACGCAAGAAGGAGCAGACGCCATGAGCGAACTGACAAGGACGACTGCCCGCGCCCCATCGATCGTCGGGCTGTTCAACCCGATCGTGAGGATCCTGCTGCGGGCGGGCGTCCCGTTGAGCTTCAACGGGCTCATCACGATCCGCGGGCGCACGAGCGGCCTGCCCCGGAGCACGCCCGTGGCGATCATCCAGGTCGCCGGCCGGCGTTGGGTCTGGTGCCCGTGGGGCGATGTCCATTGGGTCCGCAACCTGCGCGCGGCGGGCAGCGCGACGATCACCGTGCGAGGCCGGCAGGAGGAGGTCCGGGCGACCGAGCTGGACGCGGCCGAGCGAGTCGCATTCTTCACCGACGTCCTCGGTCCGGTCGCCCGAAGCCTTCCGTTCGGGGTCCGGTTCATCAAGCTGGTGGACGGGGTAGATCTCGACCGTCCGGCACCGGAGCTGGCCGAGGGTCGACGCGTCTTCGAGCTCCACCCGGCAGACCTGCCCGGATGAGGCGCCACCAACCGATCGGTTGATGCGCCCATCAACCGGGTTGACCGCGGGTTCCACCCGGCCGGGCGATGCCGGCGGCACGGGCGCCCGGGCGACACTCGGCCCATGAACGTCATCGAAGTCACCAACCTCGTCAAGCGCTACGGCGACCGCACCGCGGTCGACGGCGTGTCCTTCTCGGTCGAGGAGGGCGAGATCTTCGCCATCCTCGGCCCGAACGGCGCCGGCAAGACCACCACCGTCGAATCCATCGGCGGGCTGCGAACGCCGGATTCGGGCACGATCCGCGTGCTCGGGCTCGACCCGCGGCGCGACCGCGACGAGCTCCGTCGCGTCGTCGGCGTCCAGCTCCAGGAGAGCGAGCTGCCGGACCAGATCCGCGTCTGGGAGGCGCTGGACCTCTACGCCTCGTTCTACGCCGCACCCGCGCGACTGGGAGCGCCTGCTCGACGATCTCGGGCTCGCCGACAAGCGCAACACGGCCAGTTCCGGCAAGCTCTCGGGCGGCCAGAAGCAGCGGCTCTCGATCGCGCTCGCGCTCGTCGGCAACCCGAAGATCGCGATCCTCGACGAGCTCACGACCGGCCTCGACCCGCAGGCCCGGCGCGACACGTGGCAGCTCATCGAGGACGTCCGCGCCGGCGGCGTCACCGTCATCCTCGTCACCCACTTCATGGAGGAGGCCGAGCGGCTGGCCGACCGGATCGCGCTGATCGACGCGGGCCGCGCTCGTGGCCCTCGACACGCCGGCCGGGATCGTGTCCCGCGTCGACGCCGAGCAGCGGCTCCGGTTCCGGCCGTCCGCCCCGATCGACGACGGGCTCCTGACCGGACCTGCCCGAGGTTCGCAGCCGTCACCCGCGACGGCACGACCGTCGTGGTCGCCGGCACCGGCAACCTCGTCCAGGCCGTCATGGCGGTCCTGGCCCGCAACCAGATCGTGGCCAACGAGCTGCGCATCGAACAGGCCGATCTCGACGACGCCTTCGTCGCCCTCACCGGCCGCAAGCTCGCCAGCTAGCCCTTCCCAAGGAGATCTCCGATGCTGACCAAGATCACGGCCGTCGAGGCCAAGCTGTTCTTCCGCGAGCCCGGGGTCTGGCTCCTCACGATCCTGCTGCCGACGATCGTCCTCGTCGTCGTCGGGCTCGCTCTTCGGGGTCGAGCCGGACCCGGCGCTCGGCGGACGGCGCTGGATCGACATCTTCGCGCCCGTCGATGGTCGTCATGACCCTGGCGATCCTCGGCGTGAACACGCTGCCGGCCCGCCTCGTGAAGTACCGCGAGAAGGGCGTGCTGCGCCGCCTGTCCACGACGCCGGCCAGCCCGCGGTCCCTGCTGATCGCCCAGCTCGTGGTCAACATGGGCGTGGCCGTGGTCAGCGCTGGTCGTGCTCATCGTCGTCGGCAACGTCGTGTTCCAGATCCCGTTCCCGCAGGACCCGATCGGGTTCGCCGCCGCCTTCCTGCTCGGCATGTCGGCCCTGTTCGCCCTGGGCCTGCTGGTCGCCGCGGTGGCACCGACGCCCGGCATCGCCACCGCCCTGTTCGTGCCGCTGTTCGCCGCTCGTGATGTTCCTGGGTGGGGTATACCTGCCACGGATGTTGCTGCCGGAGTTCCTGATCCGCATCGGTGACTACACGCCGCCAGGCATCCAGGCGCTGCTCGATGCGTGGTCGGGCACGCCGCCGCAGCTCCCCCAGCTGGCGGTCATGGCCCTCATCACGGTCGTCGCCGGGGCGGTGGCCGCCAAACGGTTCCGCTGGGAATGAACGGGTCGACGAGACGCCGGGATCGCCGGCTCCGGCCCCGATCGCTCTACGAGCGATGGAGCGACCGGCTGATCGACTGGTGCCCGTACGTCACCCTGGCCGTCGTCGTCCGCCCTTGGCCTCGCCTTGTCGAACGACGACGCCAGGCGAGCGCCTCCTGACGGCGGGCCTGGTCGCGCTCGCCGCGGCTGTGGGTGTTCCTCGGGTACACGCGGGCGCCGCGACCGCGGCAAGGCGCATCCGGCCCGGATGATCCTGTACTTCGTCGGCCTGCTGGCGATCGCGTCGGTCCTGGCGGCGCGCGAGTACCTCTTCTTCATCTTCCTGATCACCGGGTTCTTCCACGCGACGGTGCTGCGGCCGTGGCCGGTCCTCATCGGCGGCGTCTTCGCCACGTCGGTCCTGGTCAACACGGTGATCGGCGGGTTCCCGACGAACCCGGAGTGGTGGACGATCTACGTCGCGATCATCGTCATCCAGACGCTCGCGATCGGCGGCGGCGGGCTCCTCGGCGAGCGGATGGCCGAGCAGAGCGAGCAGCGGCGCCAGGCGGTGGCCCGGCTCGAGGTGGCCCTCGAGGAGAATGCCGGCCTCCACGCCCAGTTGCTGACCCAGGCCCGCGAGGCCGGCGTGCTCGACGAGCGGCAGCGCATGGCCGCGCGAGATCCACGACACGATCGCCCAGGGACTGACCGGGATCGTCACCCAGCTCGAGGCCGCCGAGCAGGCCCGCGACCGGCCCGAGGATTGGCAGCGGCACGTCCGGAACGCGATCGGCCTGGCCCGCGACAGCCTGTCGGAGGCGCGGCGGTCGGTCGAGGGCTCGCGGCCCGAGCACCTCGAGACCGCGCGGCTGCCCGATGCGCTCGCCGAGGTCGCCCGGCAGTGGTCGGAGCTGAACGGCGTCCCGGTCGAGGTGACCACGACCGGCGACGTCCAGCCGCTCCACGCCGAGGTCGAGGTGGCCCTGCTGCGAACCGCGCAGGAGGCGCTCGCCAACGTCGCCAAGCACGCCAACGCCTCGCGGGTCGGGCTGACCCTGTCCTACATGGGCGACGTCGTGACGCTCGACGTCCGGGACGACGGTGTCGGTTTCAAGGTGCCGGCCGGATCCGACGTGCGTGGAACCGGCTTCGGGCTGTCGGCGATGCGCCAGCGGGTGAACAGGGTGGCCGGGACGCTGGCGATCGAATCCGAGCCGGGCGCCGGAACGGCGATCTCGGCACGGGTCCCGGCGATCGTCGCGCCCGGCACTGGTCGGCCGCTCATGACGCCGATCCGCCTCCTCATCGTCGACGACCACCCGGTCGTGCGCGACGGCCTGCGCGGCATGTTCTCGGGCGACCCCGAGTTCGACGTCGTCGGCGAGGCCTCCGATGGCGCCGAGGCGATCGAGCTCGCGGGCCGCCTGGACCCGGACGTGATCCTGATGGACCTCCGGATGCCCGGCGTCAACGGCGCGGCCGCCATCCGTGGCACTCGCCGAGCGGCAGATCCCGGTCGCGTGTGCTCGTCCTGACGACCTACGACTCGGACAGCGACGTCGTGCCGGCCATCGAGGCCGGGGCCACCGGCTACCTCCTCAAGGATTCGCCACGCGACGAGCTGTTCCGCGCCGTGCGCGCCGCGTCCCGCGGCGAGTCCGTGCTCGCCTCGTCCGTCGCCACGCGGCTGATGAGCCAGCTCCGGGAGTCCCGCCCCGGACGCGCTCAGCGACCGCGAGCTCGAGGTGCTGTCGCTCATCGCCCAGGGCCAGACGAACCGCGGGGCCGCGGCCCGGCTGTTCATCTCCGAGGCGACCGTCAAGACGCACCTGCTCCACATCTACGCGAAGCTGAACGTCAACGACCGCGCCGCCGCCGTCGCGACGGCCTTCGAGCGCGGCCTGCTGCCGACGAGCCGGCGCGACTGACCGGGCGTCCGCCGGGCGCCAGCGTCAGGCGTGGCCGCCCACGCTCACCGGTCCGATCGTCAGCGTCGGTTCCCCTTCCAGTGCGACCCCGACGCGTTCGGCCTCCGCTTCGAGCGCTCGCCGTTGCCCGGAGGTGAGCGGCTCGATCGGCTCCACCGTGATGTGGATGCGCCGCCCTGCGCGACGCTGGTGCCAGACCCCGGCCACCATCCCGTCGACGAGCAGGACGGGGTAGTTGCCGGCCTGGCCCGTCGGGGACAGAGCGCGCGCGGCGGCTCGGCCCGGGAACAGCCGGGCACGTGGCTGGCAGGCGACCACGTAGGCATCGAAATAGGGCAGCAGCCGCAGGCCGCGCGGCGGGATCCCGGGAGCCTCGATGTCGTCGGCGTTGACCCAGGCGAGGGCGCCATCCAGGTCGACCCGCTGAAGCTCCTTCTGGAGCGAGCGGAAGATCTCGCTCGCCCAACCCGGAGCCACGCCCAGCCATTGTGCGAAGTGCTGGGGCGACGCGGGTCCGTAGGCGTGCAGGTAGCGCCGGAGCAGGCGAGCCTGGGCGGTCGACGCATCCAGGGGCGGGCGCGGCGTCAAGGAAGCGCCGAGGACTCGTGTAGGTCACCTTTCCGCTCGCGGCCCGACCCGATGGCAGAGCAGCCCGCGGTGGGCGGCGAGCGTCGCGACCTGGCGCCAGCGGGGCCACAGGGTCTGGAACGCCGGCATCACCAGGTCCCCGGCCCACGAGCCGACCGCCAGCACCAGGGCCTCGGTCAGCTCGTCGACGGTGAGCTCCGCGTCGCGGAGCGCGTCACCGATGGCCGCGACGACCTCCTCGGTCTGTTCGTGGCTCAGGCGCACGTCGGCGGGGAACGGACTAGGCGGACGGGGCACGGACGCCAGCCCGCCGATCCACATCGGCAGGTCCGCGGTGGCCAGGAGGTGGATCGTGCCCCGCGGCCCGTCCATCCGGATGAGCGTGTGCCGCTCATGGAGGGCCGTCCGGACGTCCACGCGCGTCGCACCGTTCATCCGGAGTGCGATCGACAACTCGGCCGCCGAGGGGATCTGGGCATGTGCGCCGCACATCGCGCCCACCACCACGGCCGGATCCGTCGTGGTCCACGGCTTGGCCAGGCCGTTGCGTTCGAGGCGCCTGGCCGATACATCGGCCCAGGTCAGGCTCACGGGTTCGTCGCGCATCCAGCCCTCCGGGGATCGGGTCGTCGTCGCACGATATCGCGCCCCTGAGTGACCCGCGAAATGCGGAACCGTAGCCGCCCGACCGGCGTCTACGCCGCGGCCCGACGGTGCAGGAGTGGCGCCGGTCCGGGACCTGCCGTCGCCGACCTCGGTCGCCGCCGGCCCTAGGACTGCCGGGTGCCCGCGCGCCCCGGAGAGAGGTGTCGCCATGCGCCGTACACCGTCCCTCGTCCTGCTGACCGCGATCGTGGTGGCCGCGTCCGCCTGTTCGTCGTCGGCGACGTACGCGCCGCAGGGAGGCGGCCCGTCGATCGATCAGCATCACGTACCCACGCCCCCGCCCCCGCCGCTGCCCGCGAGCACCCCGTACGACGGGGTCACGTTCCAGGATCCCGGCACCAACCCGTACGTGGACCCGACCCGGGACCGCGTCTCGACGTTCGCGCTCGACGTCGACACCGCCTCGTACACGGTCGCCCGGCGGTTCATCGCCGACGGCCACCTGCCCGATCCGGCCAGCGTCCGGCCCGAGGAGTTCGTCAACTACTTCGACCAGGGGTACGCGGCGCCCGAGGACGCGGCGTTCGCGATCCAGGCGGACGGCGGGCCCACCCCGTTCCTGCCGGCCGGCGAGCAGCTCGTGCGGATCGGAATCAAGGCCACGGACCGTGGCGGACCGCCACCGCCCAAAGGCCTCGCTCACGTTCGTCATCGACGTGTCGGGCTCCATGGCCCGCGAGGATCGCCTCGAGCTCGTCAAGCGGTCGCTCCGGCTCCTCGTGGATCAGCTCGAGCCGGACGACACGGTGGCGGTCGTGGTCTTCGGGTCGGACGCCCGCGACGGTCCTCGAACCGACGAGCGGCGACCGGCGTTCACGCATCCTCGCCGCGATCGACAGCCTCCAGCCCGAAGGCTCCACGAACGCCGAGGCCGGGCTTCGGCTCGGCTATGAGGTGGCAGCGCGTCACCTCCTCGAAGACGGCATCAACCGGGTCATCCTGGCCTCCGATGGCGTGGCGAACGTCGGCCTGACCGATCCGAACTCGATCCTCGAGCGGATCAAGCGCGACGCATCGGCGGGCATCCAGCTCGTGACGGTCGGCGTCGGGATGGGCAACTACAACGACGTCCTCCTCGAGCAGCTCGCCGACCAGGGCGACGGGTTCTACGCGTACGTCGACACGCTCGAAGAGGCGCGCCGGCTGTTCGTGGACGACCTGACGTCCACGCTCGACACTGTGGCGCTCGACGCCAAGGTCCAGGTGGACTTCGACCCGGCCGTCGTGGCGAAGTACCGGCTGGTCGGGTTCGAGAACCGCGACGTGCCCGACTCCCAGTTCCGCGACAACCACGTGGCCGCCGGCGCCATCGGGGCCGGTCACGAGGTCACCGCGCTCTACGCGATCCGGTTCCGGGAGGGCCTCCGGACGGCCGACCGGATCGGCACCGTGACGCTTCGCTGGACCGACCCGGCCACGAAGCGCACGTCCGAGACGAGCCTCGATGTGGACGGGCGGGACATGGCGGATTTGTTCCGCTCCACCGACCCCCACTTCAAGCTCGACGCGATCGTCGCGGCGACGGCCGAGACCTTCCGCGGCAGCCCGTGGATCGACGGGTACCGGATCCGCGACGTTGCCGAGGAGGCAGACACGATCTCCGAGGATCTTCCGCAGACCGACCAGGTCCACGATTTCCTCGACCTGTTGCACGGGGCGGCGCGCCTCGGCGGCTGAGCCTTTCCCTTGCGATGCGGACCGCGGGGGTGAGGAGGAGACTCCCGCGGTCCGTCATCGTCCATATCTGGTCGACCCGGGGTTAACCGGACGCGTACCATCCGTTCATGGTGACCTACGCCCAGAGGATCACTCGAGACGGCCGCGTCGCGCCAACGGCCTCGATGCCCGAACGCAGTCCCCTGCATGAGCTCCTCGCCCACGAGCTGCCCGACTGCCGGCCCGACACCATCGAGCGGCTCGTCCGGACCGTCCGCGCCCGTTCCGTGAAGCGGGGCGAGATGATCTATCGCCAGGGCGAGCCCGTTCCGATCACGATCATCCTCGAGGGGTTCGGCGCGGCCCGGCGGACGACCGTCGACGGCAAGGAGCTCGTGAGCGGCGTGGCCCGGTCCGGCGTGCTGTTCGGCTGGTCCGGCCTCACGTCCGTCCCTTCGAGCGTCGGCCTGTTCGCCCTGACCGACTGCGAGGTCGCGCAGTGGCCGGGAGACGAGGTCCGGGCGCTGGTCGCCATGGATCCCGGCCTGGCCCTCGCGGCCATCGATTCGATGGCGTTCTCCCTCCACCAGACCGTCGAGCGCATCGAAGGCTTCCTCCACCAGGACGCCCGGCTGCGCGTGCTCCGCATCCTGGCCCGCCATCGGGAGCTGTTCTTCGGCGAGCCGGCTGTGCTCACGCGGGCCCACCTTCCGGGGCTCGTGGGAACCAGCCGCGAGATGACCAGCCACGTCCTGCGCCAGCTGGAGCGCGAAGGCACGGTCGCGCGCTTCGGGCGGGCCGGCCTGAAGCTGCTTCGTCCCGATCTGCTGGTCGAGGGAACCCTCTAGGCCGAGCGAGTCGCGGTCGGTCCCGGCCTACGTGGTCGGCGCGCCGAGGGCCTCGCCGAGGCTCGCGGCATCTCGCGGACCCTCGTACCGCAGGCCGTCGATGAACAGGCTCGGCGTCCCGTCGACCCCGCTCCGGATGCCGCTCTCGATGTCGCGCTCGATCCGGGCGCCGATGGCGGGATCGGCCAGGTCGGCCTCGAACCGCCCGATGTCCAGGTCGAGGCGCAACCGCGAACCGGCGCAGGTCGTCCGGCTCGAGGCGCATCTGGTTGCGGAACAGGATGTCGGCCATCTCCCAGTAGCGATCCTGGCGCGCGGCGGCCTCGGCCGCTTCTGCGGCGGCCTGGGCATGCGCGTGGATCTCGCGCAGGGGGAAGTTCCGGAACACGAGCGCGAACGCGGCGCCGGCGTCACGCAGGCGACCGATCTCGCGCATCGTGGCGGCCGTGTACGGGCACTCGAAGTCGCCGTACACGACCAGCTCCCGGCCGCCGCCCACTCCCGTCACGTGGTCATGGGCGTCGACCGGGTCGGCCAGGTCAAGAGTCATGGACCGTCAGTCTATGCAGGGTGGATCTGGCGCGGACGACTCGCGTGTCGCCGCGCCGGTCGTGCCCTAGA
Organism: uncultured Chloroflexia bacterium; assembly: GCA_963849405.1. Classification (GTDB taxonomy): domain Bacteria; phylum Chloroflexota; class Limnocylindria; order Limnocylindrales; family CSP1-4; genus C-114. The sequence continues at coordinate 341,074 of CAWKHG010000001.1, read as the reverse complement.
AGCCGAGCGCTTCGTCGACGAGGACGACGGTGATCCGTCCGGGTGCGACCTCGCGGTTGATGATCAGGAGCTTGCTCACGTTGCTGTGGATGCCATATTCGGCCTGGGCGCGGGCATCCTCGAGCGGGAACGCGTACTCGTATACGCGGCGCATGGCCTCGTCGAGGTCCGCCACGATCTTCTGGGTCCCCACGACGAGGATCACCCGCCCGGCACCGGAGACATACGGGCCAAGCTGGCTCCCGCCGTTCGACGCGGCGACGAGGGACCCGGTCTCGGTCACGGCGTGCACGCTGCCGAGCATGAACGCGGGCGACGCGCTCAGGCGCCGGATCTCGTCACCCTGCGTGGCGCGATCCATGCTCCAGATCTTCGGGCGGACCGGGTCGTACAGACCGGTCGTCTCGATCGCCTCGGTGATGCCCGTCTGCAGGAGAGTCTGCGACGCGCCGTGATGGACCTGCGACCCTTCCGGGATGAGCCCGAGCACGATCCGCTTCGCCTCATCGGCGTCCCTGGCTCGCAGCACGGTGATGCCGTTGCCCTCGAGCGCTGCGGCGGTACGGCTGACGCGGGCGTCGTCGGCGATGACGCCGAAACGCTGCTGGACGGCGTCGTCGATGACTGGCTTGACTTCGGTGACCAATGTTCTGTCCCTTCCCAAGCGGGCCTGTACCCGCTATATTTGCGACTGCAACTACCATACCGCTACTTGATTGCAGATGCAAGTACTTCCTGAAACAGACCTGAGCGGCCTGATGGACCGCCTGACCGCCGGCGAGCTGCCCGAGGGCCGCACGTTCGACGCCTGGCGATCCATGCTTCGCGCGCACGCCTCGCTCGTCCGCCAGCTCGAGACCGACCTGGAGCGGGAGACGGGCCTGAGCCTCGCCGACTTCGACGTCCTCGCTCAGCTGGCGCACGGTGGCGGCGCGCTGCGGATGACGGAGCTCGCGAACCGCGCCCTCATCTCCCGATCGGGCATGACCCGCCGCGTCGCCCGGCTCGCCGATGAGGGCCTGGTCGACCGATGTGGCGCGGACGCCGACGGGCGCGGGATCGTGGTCGGTCTGACGGATGCCGGCGTGGCTCGCCTCACCGAGACGGCGCCCGTGCATGCCCGCGGCGTCGCTGCCCTGTTCGTGTCCCGGCTCGACGACGAGGAGCTCGCCGTCCTCGAGCAGGCCTTCGACAAGGTCAAGGTCGACTGCACCTTCGGCTGAGCTTCTCGGGGCGCGCCGCCCTCCCCGGCCTCGGTCAGTCGGGCTCGGTCCCGGCCGACCCTCCCCCGATCCCATGCCCTTCGAGGCGGCTCCGCTGGTCGAGCGTGTACAGCAGCCCGAGCGACGGCGCGATGACGAGCGCCGCGACCACGAAGACTGCGAGCAGCGCCTCCTGGGCTCCGGACGGCGCCGCGGCGGCCGCCAGCGATAGCGCCCCGGGCAGGATGTCCGGGTACTGGGCCACGCCCCAGCCCCACACGACCGCGACGACGGCCCCCACCGCGAGGACGCGCGTGCCCTGCGTGGCGCCCTGCCGGAGCCGGATCAGCGCGACCGTCCCGAGCACGGCGGCCGCGACCACGAACAGCAGGCCCGCCCCGGCCAGCTTGTCGGCGGTGATCGGGGAGTCGAGCCTCAGGACCGCGATCCCGCCGATCGACAGGACGCCGGCGACGATCGCGGCGGCCGTCGCCCGCCGCAGGAAGTAGGCCTCGAGATCGGGCTGGTGGGTCCGCCGCGCGTCAGCGACCAGGAACACGGCCGCGAGGTAGGCGCAGGTCGAGACAGCCAGCGCTCCCACCATGACCGACGTCGGGTTCAGCCAGGAGCCGAAGAGGTCGCGCGGCCCGTCGCCCATCGTCACCCGGCCGCCCGCGATCGCGCCGGCCGCGGTCCCGAGGAAGAACGGCGTGACCACCGACGACGCCGCGAACACCGCCCCGGCGGCGCGTCGCGCGGCAAGCCCCGCGGCGACCGGCCGGAACGCGAAGCCGGCGCCGCGCAGGACGATCCCGAACGCCGCCAGGCTGAGCGGCACGAACAGGGTGGACATGATCGCGGCGAACGCTGCCGGGAACGCCGTCCACAGGATCACCAGGTCGAAGATCAGCCAGGTGTGGTTCGCCTCCCAGACCGGCCCGATGGCGTCGGCGATCAGGGTCCGGGGCCGGCGGCCGCGCTCGGCGTCGCCGGCGAGCAGGTCCCAGAAGCCACCGCCGAAATCGGCGCCGCCGAAGACCGCGTAGGCCGTCACGCCCGAGCCACAGGACGACCGCCGTCAGGTCGACCGCGGTCATCGCTCGCCGTCCTCGTCGCCGTCGTCGCCCGGCGGGCCGTAGGGCACCCGATCGGGGTGGCCGCCACCGGCCGTGTCCCGGCCCCCGGCCGCGAGGTCCGCGGCGGCCCATCGTCGGGCCAGGGTCCGGAGCGCGATGAGCGTGGCGATCCCCAGGATCGTGTAAAGGACGATGACGATCGTGAACGTCACCCGCACGCCGCCCGACTGGGTGACGGCGTCGCGCGTGCGCAGGATGCCGTAGACGACCCACGGCTGGCGGCCCACCTCGGTGACGATCCAGCCGGATTCCAGGGCGAGGATCGCCGCGACGCCCGCCAGCGACGCGGCGCGCAGGAACCAGCGCGACCGGGCGACATCGCGCCGGCGGCGCCAGAGGACAAGCGCCCACAACCCGAGCCCCACGAGCGCCGTCCCGATGCCGACCATCAGGTCCCAGGCCAGGTGGACGATGGTCGCCGGCGGCCGCTGGTCGACCGGGATCTGGTCGAAGCCGGTGATCACGGTGTTCGGGTCGAAGCCCGCGAGGATCGAGCCGAGCTCGGGGATCCGGAGCCCGCCGACGACCTCGTCGCCGACGAGGATCCCGCCGATCGTGACGGGCTGGTTCGGGCCGGTCGTGGTGATGAGCTCCATCGCGGCGAACTTGGCCGGCTGGTCCTCGAACACCGCCCGGGCCGCCACGTCGCCGACGAACACCTGGACCGGCGCCGCGATCGCGGCGACGACGAACGGGATCGCGAAGCCGAGCCGGACGTAGCGATCGGCGTGGCCGCGCAGGAGGCCCACCGCGTAGACCGACGCGAGCAGGAACCCGGTGACGAGGTAGGCCGCCAGGAGCATGTGGGGCACCTCGTACCAGGTCGCCCCGTTGAAGATGACGTCGAACGGCTGGACCGCCGCGACGCGGCCGTCGGGTCCCAGCACGAAGCCACCGGGCTGGTTCATCCACGAGTTGGCGGCGATCACGGAGAACGTCCCGCCGAAGCCCGAGATGGCGACCGGCAGCCCGCTCAGCAGGTGCGCCCTGGGCGAGAGCCGTCCCCAGCCGTACACGTAGATCGCGATGAAGATCGCCTCGAGGAAGAAGAACACACCTTCGATGGCGAACGGGATGCCGAAGGCGCCGCCGAAGCGGCCCATCAGGACCGGCCAGAGGAGGCCCATCTCGAACGAGAGGACCGTGCCCGTCACCGCCCCTACCGCGAACGTGACCGCCATGACGGTCGACCAGCGCCGGGCGAGAAGCAGGGCGACGGGGTCGTCACGGCGGAGGCCGATCCAGTTCGCGATCAGGACCAGGCTCGGCAGGCCGACGCCGAGGCAGGCCAGGATGATGTGGAACCCCAGGGTGAACGCCATCTGCGAACGCGCGGCGATCAGCTCGGCGGCGAGAGTATCTGTGGGGCTCACGGCCCGTCGATGCTACCGCGGACGCTCGTCAGGGAGCCTGAGCCTCGGTCGAGCGCACAGGTCATCATGGGCGTGGCGGCGTCCACGCCCATCGTTGGGACGCCGCGCTGACGAGGGTCGACATGCCTGCCACCGACATCCTGCGCAAACAGCTGATCGAGCTCATCGATGGGGAAGGCGCGCACCTGCCGTTCGAAGAGGCCGTGCGGGACTTCCCTGACGACGCGATCAATCGACGACCGTCCAACGTGGCCTATACGCCCTGGCACCTGCTCGAGCACATCCGGACGACGCAGTGGGACATCCTCGACTACATCCGGAATCGCGAGTACCTGGCGCCGAACTGGCCGGAGGAGTACTGGCCGGCCCGTGATGCGACCGCGACGGTGGCCCAGTTCCGGCAGACGCTCACGGCGTTCCGGGCCGACAACAAGGCCCTTCACGAGATCATCGCGGATCCGGCGACCGACCTCCTCGCCACGATCCCCGACACGCCGGGGCACACGATCCTCCGCGAGATCCGGGTCACCGGCGCCCACAACGCCTATCACATCGGTGAGTTCGCGATCCTCCGCGAGGTGATGGGGACCTGGCCCGCGGGCCGGGAGGGATAGCCGCCGCCGGCTAGTGCGGTCTCCGTAGGGCACCAGGGGACCATTGGGGATAGGACGTACGTACGAGCCGGGGTTACGGTCGGATGCCCACCCGGTGTGTGTCCCTTGTTCGGTAAGCCCTTCCGCTCGCTCCGACGACCGGTCCTCCTGATCGTCGTCCTCGGCATCTTCTTCACGATCGTCGGCATGACGGCCGTGAGCCAGGCCATCGTCGTATCCACGCAGTCTTCGGCGACGATGCTCAACGCGGTCGTCGGTTCGGACGCGGCGACCGTGCGCGGCTTCGCGAACGGCTATCTCGTCCCGTCCGACCTCAGCCCCGGCGGGCTGTCCCCGACCCGCGCCGCCGCCCTCCAGGCCCAGGTCAGGACGATCGTCGCGGCAGGACAGATCCTGCACGTCGAGCTCCGGCTGCCGGACGGAAAAGTGCTGCTCTCCGACACGGGTGACCTGGGCGGGCAGGGAGTCCTGAGCCCGGACTTCACCGCCGCCGCCCAGGGGACGGTCACTGCCGGGTTCCACGGGGTGACCGATGCGGAGTCGGTCGGTCCGGTCCTGCCCGCCGACGACATCCTGCGCGCCTACTTCCCGATCCAGGTCGACGGCAAGGTCGTCGCGGTCGTCGGCATCTGGAGGGACGCGGCCCCGATCCTCGGCGACCTCGACCGTCTGCGTCGGCAGGTCATGCTCGTCACCCTCTTCGCCGGGGCCCTGGCGGCGGTCGCCCTGTACCTCGTCTTCCGTGCCGCGCAGGTGCGGATCCTGCGCCAGACCGACCAGCTCATCGAGTCGACGACGCTGGACCCGATGACCGGCACGCTCAATCACGGGGCTCTGGTCGGCGTGCTCGCCATGGCGATCGAAGGCGCGCGCCAGACCAGCGAGACGCTCGACATCGCGCTCCTCGACATCGACAACTTCCGGAACCTCAACGAGACGTACGGCCATCCCGCGGGCGACCAGGCGCTCATGGCGGTCGCCCAGGTCCTCCGCGACATGCTCCCGGCGGACGCCCGATGGGGACGCTACGGACCCGACGAGTTCCTCGTGATCGTGACCCCCGATCTCATGGCCGACCTGGAGGCGACGGTGGGTGGGGTTCGAACCCGGCTGGCCGATCTCAGCCTGCGGTTCGGGTCGTCCGAACGCCTGCCGATCACGATCAGTGCGGGCATCTGCTCCTTCCCGGTCAACGGCGAATCGGTCACGACGCTCATCTCGATCGCGTCCCGCACGCTCGACGAGGCCAAGGTGAGCGGCGGCGATGGGGTCCGGGTCGCCGAGGTCGACAACGTCCCGCTCGCCGAGGCGGTCCGCTTCGACGTGCTCGAGGGCCTGATCATCGCCGTCGACACGAAGGACCACTACACCCGCCACCATTCCGAGGACGTCGCCCGGTACGCGGCCTTCCTCGCCGAGCAACTGGGGCTCGACGAGCAGGCCCGCTCCGTCATCTATCGGGCCGGCCGTCTCCACGACATCGGCAAGATCGGCGTCCCGGATCGGATCCTGCGCAAGCCCGCGGCGCTGACCGAACAGGAATACGAGATGGTCAAGCAGCATGTCGCCCTTGGCGACCTGCTCGTTCGTGACCTGCCGAACCTCGCCGACATCCGGGCGGGCATCCGCCACCACCACGAGCGCTGGGACGGCAAGGGCTACCTGGAACACCTCGCCGGAGACGAGATCCCCGAGATCGCCCGGATCCTCGCGGTCTGCGACGCGTTCTCGGCGATGACGACGACCCGGCCGTATCGCAAGGCCGTCTCCGTGGAGGAGGCGCTGACCCGCCTCGAGGACGCAGCCGGCTCGCAGCTCGACGAGCGCCTGGTGATCGCGTTCGTGGACGGCATCCGGACGGTCGCGACCGCGCCCCTGCCGGGCGACGGTCGCGGCGGACTCTGGAGGCCGGGCGATCCGGCCGTTCCGGCGGGCCGGGCGGTGGCCTGACGTGCGACTGAAGTCCAGGCGAGGGGCCGGCGCCGGCCTGTCCGCCACGCTCGGCCTGGCGGTCGCCGCGCTGATCCTGCCGACCGTCGGCCTGGCGGCTGCGACGGCCCCGGACCTCGGGAAGGCAGCCGGCTACGCCCTCGTCGCCAACACGACCATCACGAACACCGGCCTCACGCTCATCGACGGGAACCTGGCCCTGGTGGGACCGTCGGTGACGGGGTTCGGGCCGGGTGTCATCACCGGTCGGAGCGACATCGGGAACGCCGCCGCGAGCAAGGCCGAGGCCGACGTCCTGGCCGGCCACCACGACGCCACCGACGCGGCACCCGTCACGGAGATGGCCGGCGACCTCGGCGGCAAGACCCTGCTCCCGGGTGTCTACCACTTCGGGGTCGCGGCAACCCTCCACGGAACGCTCACCCTCGACGGCCAGGGCAAGACGAATCCCGTTGTTCATCTTCCAGATCGGTTCGACTCTGACCACCGGTACCGGCGCGCGGGTCGTGCTGAAGGACGGCGCTGCGGGATGTGCGGTCTTCTGGGCCGTGGGCACCTCGGCGACGATCGGGACGGGCACGTCGCTCCAGGGCAACCTGATGGCCCTCGTCAGCATCACGATGAATACCGGCGCGTCCATCGGCGTCGGCGGCGGGCGGAACGGCGGCCGGGCGTTCGCCCAGAACGGGGCCATCACCCTCGATACCAATACGGTCATCCCGCCTTCGGGCTCGTGCGCCGCGCCGGCACCGCACACCGGTCCCGACCCCCACCCGAGGCCGACTCCGACGCCGGCGCCGACCCCGGTGAAGACACCAACGCCGACACCGACGCCCACGCCGACCGCGACGTCCGCGGCCACACCGGTCCGTCGGCGTCCAGCCGACCCGCCGGTCAGGGGCCGATCGGCAGTCCCCCGCCCCCGGCGGCTTCGCCTCCCCTGGTCTTCGTCATCCCCGACGACGTCCTGCGGAGGGGTCACCGCCGAGGGTGGCGCCTTCGGCCTCCTCGGACCATTCGTGGTCCCCAGCTTCCTCGCGGTGGCCTCGGGCTGGCTGATCATCCTGCTGATGCTCGCGCAGGCGCTCGGCGCGCTGGCCTGGCTCCCGGTCGTGCGCCGGCGGGTCGGTGCGTTCGGCATCGGGCGGAGGGACTAGACCCGCGGCGGACCCGGACTGGCGGAACCTTCCCGTCCGGGTCGGTGGGATACTCACGGACGATCACTGACAGTCAGCCGTGAGGAGGCATGACATGGCACAGGCCACGGCAGCGATCGTCAACAAGCCCGCGTGGGTCGACCTCTCGAGCTCCGACGCTGCGGGGTCGCGCGACTTCTACGCGAAGGTCTTCGGCTGGCAGGTGGAGGTCGACCCCGACCCGCAGTACGGCGGCTACGCGCTCGCCAAGCTCGGCGGCAAGGACGTCGGCGGCATCGGCCCGACCCAGTCCCCGGACCAGCCCACCGCCTGGAGCATCTACATCGGCACCGAGGACATCGACGCCCTGGCCGGCAAGGTCCAGGCCGCCGGCGGGACCGTGGTCGCGCCGCCGTTCGACGTCGGCGACCAGGGCCGGATGGCCGTCTTCCAGGACACCTCGGGCGCCTTCATCTCCGCCTGGCAGGGCACCCGGATGGGCGGCTTCCAGACGGACGTCAGCAACTCGTACGGCTGGGCCGAGCTGAACGCCCGCGGCGTCGACAAGGCGCTCCCGTTCTACACCCGGGTGTTCGGGTGGACGACGAAGACGAGCGACATGGGCGAGGGCCAGCCGTACACCGAGTTCCAGCTCGACGGCCACAGCATCGCCGGGGCGTGGGAGATGAACCCGATGGTCCCGGCCCAGGTGCCGAGCTACTGGCAGGTCTACTTCACCGTGGACGACGTCGACGCGGCGGCCCGCAAGGCGACCGAGGCCGGCGCCCGCGAGTTGGTCCCGGCCCAGGACTTCCCGGGCGGACGCTTCGCGATCCTCGACCGATCCGCAGGGTGCGAGCTTCGGGCTGCTGAAGACGCGGCCCCGCTGACCGTTCCTATCGGACGGGCGCGGCCGGAGGGTCGTAGAAGGCGGGTCGCGGGACACTCGTGACCTCGACCCGCCGGCCGGTCCGTTGCGCGGCCACGCCCGCCTCGCAGGCGGCCGCGGCCAGATAGCCGTCCCAGGCGCTGGCGCCGTCGATCGTGCCCCGCTTGACCGCATCGACCCAGTGCTGGATCTGGGTATCGAAGGCCGTCCCGAAGCGGGTCTTGAAGGTGACGTGCTCCTCGCCGCCCCAGCGCCCGTCGCGCCAGGCCCGCAGTCCGGCGGTCTTGCCGATCTCGGCGACGCCGCGCTCCATGACGGCCTCCGTCGTCACCTGGTAGCCGAACTGCGCGTTGACGTTGATCTCGACGTCGGCGAGCGCGCCCGACGCGAGCTCGATGAGCACCAGCTGCGGCTCGTCCAGGCCGGCCGGCGCGAGGGTGTTCCGGCGCGGCTTGCGGACCTCCAGCGCGACGATCCGGTCCCCCGCGAGCCACGGCACGGCGTCGAATCTCGTGGACGACCGAGTCGGTGATCAGCATCGACTCGGTGTAGCCGGGCTGGGTCGACGGATTGCGGTGCGCGCAATGCATGAGGAGCAGCGCGCCAAGCTCGCCGGAGGCGATCAGCCGGCGCAGCGCGACGTACTCCGCATCGAACCGGCGCATGAAGCCGACCTGGATACGGGGCCGCTCGAGGCGCTGCTCGGCCTCGAGGATCCGGAGCGAGGACTCGACGTCCGGGGTGAGTGGCTTCTCGCAGAAGATCGCGACGCCGGCCTCGAGGGACGGCAGGAGCACGGCCTCGTGGAACGGGCCGGGCGTCGCGATCAGGACCGCGTCGAGGTCGTCGCGCTCCAGGGCGTCCCGGATGTCGGAGCGGACCGACGCGCCGGGGGCGTGCGCGGCGGCGGCCGCGGCGCGGCCCGGGTCCGGCTCCACGATCGCGGCCACCGTCGCGCCGCTGATGCGCTGGGTGATCCGCGCGACGTGGTCGCCGCCCATCATGCCCGCCCCCACGACGGCCACCCGGAGATCCCTGCCGGCCATGCTCCCGCCTCCTGCGCTCGCCATCAGTCGACTCGAGCGCGTGTCGTCGTCGCGAAGATGTGCTCCCGCGTCCGCGTCGCGATCGGCAGCGGCACGTCGGGGTCGACCGGATAGAGGTCCTGCTCCACGATCGCGAGGATCTCGGGGTCGATGTCGGCGACCGCCTCGATGATCGGCGCGAGCTCGGGCACGCCGTTCGGCGGCTCGGTCATGATCCCCTGCCCCACGGCCGTCGCGAACGGCACGTCGTTCTTGAGGACGTCGAACAGGAGGCCGTGGTCGACCTGCTTGAGGTGCAGGAACCCGATCCGCGTCGGGTGGCGCCGGATCAGCGCGACGTTGTCGCCGCCGTAGTAGGCGAAGTGGCCCGTGTCCAGGCACAGGTTCGTGTAGCGCTCGTCGGTCTCGGCGAGGAATCGCTCCACTTCCCGGGTCGTGCCGACGTGGCTGTCGGCGTGCGAGTGGAATTCCTGCTTCACGCCGAACTCCTCCAACAGCGCCTTGCCGAGCCGGTCGTGCCCGGCCGCGAGGCGCCGCCACTGCTCGTCGTCGAGCGTCCGCGATCCGAGGACCTCGGTGGTCGCGTCGCTCCGCCACAGGTCCGGGAGGACGACGAGGTGGCGCGCCCCGAGCGCCGACGCCAGCGCGGCCACGTCGTGGGCCTGCTTCCACGCCCGATCCCACTGCTCGGGACCCTTGTGGAAGCCGGTGAAGACCGTGCCGGCCGCGAGCTTGAGGCCGCGTGCGCCGAGCTCGTCCTCGAGCTGCTGCGGGTCGGTCGGCAGGTAGCCGTACGGCCCGAGCTCGATCCACACGTAGCCGGCGGCCACGACCTCGTCGAGGAAGCGCCGCCAGGGCGTCTGGCGCGGGTCGTCCGCGAACCACACGCCCCACGAGTCGGGGGCGGTCCCGATGCGCAGGCCGCGCTTGTCGGTCATCGTGCCTCCGCGCGAGCCCTGCGTCCGGTCAGCGGTTCTTGCGCTCGTCGATGATGATCGCCACGACGATGATCACGCCCTTCACGACCTGCTGGGTGAACGGCGAGACGTTGAGCAGGTCGAGTCCGGTGTTCAGCGAACCGATGATCAGCGCCCCGACGATCGACCCCCAGACCGTGCCGATGCCGCCCGAGAAGCTGGTCCCGCCGATCACGGCCGCCGTGATCGCGTCGAGCTCCGATCCGGTGCCCAGCTGGGGGTTCCCGGAGCCGATCCGACCGGCCAGGATCATCCCGCCGAGTCCGGCCAGCAGGCCCGAGAACGCGTAGATCCCGATCTTCGTGCGACTGATGTTGATCCCGGACACGCGGGCGGCCTGCTCGTTGCCGCCGATCGCGTACACGTGGCGCCCGAAGCGCGTGTTGTTGAGCATGAGGTGCGCGCCGACGGCGACCACCAGCAGGAGGACGATCGGCACGGGGACGCCCACGATCGAGCCCTGGCCGAGCCAGTTGAAGCCGTCCTCGAGCTTGCTGATCGGGCGGCCGTTGCTGTAGATCAGGGCGAGGCCGCGCGCCGACGTGAACATGCCGAGCGTCGCGATGAACGGCGCGATCCGGAACCGGGCGATCAGGAAGCCGTTCACGAACCCGGCCAGGGCACCCACCCCGAGGCCGGCCAGGATCGCGACGATGACCGGCGGGTGGAACGACGGATACATCTCGTTCGTCGCGCCCGGCTGCTGGGCGAGGCTGGCCGAGACCACGGCGGACAGCGCCAGGATGGAGCCGACGGACAGGTCGATCCCGGTCGAGATGATCGCGACCGTGACGCCGATCGCCAGGATCGCGATGACCGAGACCTGGCGGATGACGTTGATCAGGTTCTGGGCCTGGAGGAACGTGCCATTGGTCAGGACGCGCCAGGAGCGCGACCATCACGATGAGGATCCCGATGATCGCGTACTTCCGGACGTAGTCGCCCGCGCGTTCCCGGTTGAGGGACGCGGTCACACGGGTCATGCGGTCGTCTCCCTCACGCTGCTGCCATGCCGCCGCCCGTCGCGGCGGTCATGATCTTCTCCTGGGTGACCTCTTCCCGGCTGAACTCGCCGGTGAGCCGGCCCTCGTGCATGACGAGGACGCGGTCGCTCATGCCCGAGGATCTCGGGCAGCTCGGACGAGACCATGAGGACCGCCTTGCCCTCCTTGGCGAGCGTCGACATCAGGCGGTGGATCTCGGCCTTGGCGCCGACGTCGATGCCCCGCGTCGGCTCGTCGATCATCAGGATGTCCGGCGTCGTGAGCAGCCAGCGCGAGACGAGGACCTTCTGCTGGTTGCCGCCCGACAGGAGCTTGATCAGCTGGGCGAGCGTCGGCGTCTTGATCGCGAGCGCCTCGCGCTGCTTCTGGGCCGCCGCGTTCATGCGCCGCTTCTGGAGCCAGCCGCGCGGGCTGAACCGATCGAGGCTCGCGATCGTCATGTTGTCGCCGACGGACAGCACCCCCATGATCCCGGTCAGCTTGCGGTCCTCGGTCAGCATCCCCAGACCGTGCGCGATCGCGTCGGCCGGCTCCCGGATCCGGACGGGCTTGCCGTTGATCGATGATCTCGCCGGCGTCGATCCGGGCGACCCCGAAGATCGCCTCGAGGACCTCGGTCCGCCCGGCGCCCATCAAGCCCGGCCAGGCCGAGGATCTCGCCGCGGTGGATGTCGAAGCTGATGTCCTCGATCTTGCCCTTCCGGGTCAGTCCCCGAACGGACATGACGACCTCGCCGATCTCGGCGTGCTCCTTCGGGAACATGTGGGTCAGCTCGCGGCCGACCATCAGCGTGATCAGCTTCTGGCGGTCGAGCTCCGCCGCCGGCAGGGTCGCGACGTGCTTGCCGTCCCGGAAGACCGTGACGAAGTCCGAGATCCGGAAGACCTCGTCCATCTTGTGGGTGATGTAGATGATCGCGACGCCGCTCTCGCGCAGGGACCGGATCATCCGGTGGAGGTGCTCCACCTCGCGCTCCGTGATCGCCGAGGTCGGCTCGTCCATGATCACGAGGCGCGAGTCGTACGAGATCGCCTTGGCGATCTCGACCATCTGCGTCTCGGCGACGCTCAGGTTCCGCATGACCGCGCGTGGCTTGATCTTGATCTGCCACTTGTCGAACAGGGCCCTCGTGTCGGCCACCATCCGGCGCTTGTCGATCAGGCCGAACCGGTTGAGCGGCTCCCGGCCGAGGTAGATGTTCTCCGCGACCTGCATCTCCGGGACCGGCGACAGCTCCTGGTGGATCATCGAGATCCCGAGCTTGAAGCGCCGCCGCGGTGTCCGTGGATCTGGACGGCGCTCCCCGCCGACGGTGACCGTGCCCTCGTCGGGCTGGTACATGCCGATCAGGACCTTCATCAGCGTCGACTTCCCGGCGCCGTTCTCGCCCATGAGCGCGTGGACGGTCCCGGCGTGGACTTCCAGGTGCACGTTGTCGAGCGCGTGGACACCCGGGAATGACTTGGAGATGCCCTCCATGCGCAGGAGGGGTTCGTCGGTCATCGCCTGCCTCACGCTCGAACAGACGGGGTACGGGCTCGAAGAAGTGGTCCTTCGGGCTGACCTGCGTCAGCCCGCACAGTACGTGAACGGAGGCCCTTGGTGCGGGCCTCCGATCACGACGCTGTGCGCTGGGACGGATCCGGTGGACCCGGTCTGTGGCCGGCGATCAGCCGCCGAACTGCGACATGTTCTCCGGCGTCACGAGCAGGTACGGGATGTCGACGAGGTCGTTCGGCACGCGTCCCGCCGCCGACGAGCTTGACCGCGGCATCGACGCCGCCGCCACCCTGGCCCTTGGCGTCCTGGAAGACGGTGACCTCGAGGTCCTCGGCCTTCATCGCGGCGAGCGCGTCCTTGGTCGCGTCGACGCCACCGACGAGCACCTTGTCGAGCAGGTTGGCGTTCTTGAGCGCCTGGATCGCGCCGAGCGCCATCTCGTCGTTGTTCGCGCAGACGACGTCGATCTGCTCACCGGACTGGATCCAGTTCTCCATGATCGCCAGGCCCTTGTCGCGCTGCCAGTTGCCGGACTGCTCCTTGGTGACCTTCATGCCCGGGTTCTTGGCCACGACGTCCTTGCAGCCCTTGGTGCGCAGGACGGCGGCCTCGTTCGCCGGGTCGCCGATCAGGATGACCACGTTGCCCTTGCCGTTGGCGAGCTTGGCCAGCTGCTCCATCTCCACCGTGCCGGCGTAGAGGGAGTCGGAACCGACGTACGGGCACGCCCTTCGGCGAGTCGGACGGGCGACGGTTGACGTAGACGAGCGGGATCTTCGCGGCCTGGGCCTTCGTCGGTCATCGGGCCCGGCGGCATCGGTGTCGACCGGGATCACGATGATCGCGTCGACCTTCTGGCTGATGAAGTTCTCGACCTGGCCGAGCTGGACGTCGGTCTTCTCCTGCGCGGCGACGATGTTCAGCTCGACGTTGCCGAGCTCCGCGGCCCGGGCCTTCATGCCGTCGGCCACGGTCTGCAGGAACTGGTCGAGGATCGGGAAGCTGACGCCGATCTTGAGCTTGGCGCCGGACTGCGATGCCGGGGCGCCGGACGACGCCGCCGCAGTCGCAGCAGCCGTGGCTGCCGCCGTTGCGGCCGATGGCGCGGTGGTCGCGCCGGACGTACACGCTCCAGGATGAGGGCGCTCATCAGCAATGCGCCGATGACGCCACGAATGCGACTGGGTCCCATGGATTCGGCCTCCTCTTCCGCTCACAAGGGCTCGGTCCTGCGCGGTCGCCTGTTGGGCCCGGCCGGGGGTTGTCGGCGGCGGGGACGATCGCGCGACGTGACCGATGGCGGGACCATAGCGACGGCCGACCCGGCCGTCAACAGCGCCTTGACGCAAGCGTCCGAAGGCACCGGACCCGGTGTCGGCGGCCCTTCTCGAGCGCGGTCGGACGACCGCGCGAGGTGGCGCTAGCGGTCCTCGGGAGCTCCCGTCGTGGACGAGGTCCAGCTCGTGATGGCGCGCTTCAGGCGGACGGCGACACCTTCCGTCGAGTCGTGCGCCTCGGACGCCGCGACCGTCTCGTCGGCGCTCGACGGGGCGGCGCCGGGCTCGTCCGGTTCGGCCTCGGCTGCCTCGGTCGGCGCGGTCGCGAGCACGGCGGCGGCGATCGCCGCGTCGGTGTCGTCGATCGCGTCAGGGTCCATGACCGGGACGGGCTCGCGGTCGATCCCGGCCGGCGCGGTGCCATTCGTCGAGCTCGCACCGGCGGGGTGGGGCGCCTCGGTCGCGGCGCGCTGCTCGAGCGCCTGCATGGCGCTGGAGCGGGCCTCCGCCCGGACCTCGTCGAGATCGGGCGGGTCGGGCAGGTCGCCGGCCAGGCGGGCGATCGCGCTGGGGTCCTTCTCGTCGGCCATGCGGCCGAAGAAGGCGCCGAGCGAGCCTCGGTAGCCCTCGACCGCGAGGTGCACCGACTCGATCTCGGCCTCGATGAGCGACCCGTGGATGGTCAGGGACTGCTCGAGGCCCATCCGGCGGTCGTCGATCCGGCGGTCCGCTTCGGCGCGGATCCGCTTGACCTCGTCCTTGTACCAGGCGTTGACGACGCTCACGTCCTCGTCGGCGTGCTTGCTGAGCTCGGCGGCCTCGGCCGCCGCCCGGGTCACGATCTTCTCGACCTGGGCCGTCTCTTCCTCGCCCATGGTGGCGTCGATCCGCTGGCGCTCGCGGTCCGCGGCGACCTGCATGGCGCGCGCGATCTCCGCCTTGAGCGATTCGAGCGAGGTGGGCTTGTGGGCCGCCGCGGCGGCGTCGTCAGGGTGCGCGGCCTCCGCCGAAGCCTCGCCCGTGGCGCCAACGTCAGCGGCTTCCTCCTGCATCTGTGAGTACATTCGTCCTGTCCTTAGCGGGGGCCGAAAGTACTCCCAGACCACCGCCCTGACAATCGCGAGCGCCAAATTCCGGTGCCTGCCGGAACCGGCCGATGACATACTCCGGGCATGCCGCTGTTCCGCTACGACCCGCCGATCGTCGAGCGATTCCCGGGGATCGTGGGCGGCGTGATCCGTGCGAGCGGGGTGGCGAACGGCCCGACGCCACCCGGCCTGGCGGCCGCGTTCGATGCCGCGCAGGCGGAGGTCATCGCCCGGATCGGCGAGACCTCCCTGAGCGAGGTGCCATCGCTGGCGGCCTGGCGGCGGGCCTTCCGGGCCTTCGGCGTCGACCCGACCCAGTACCGCTCGGCCGCCGAGGGCCTCATCCGCCGGCTGACCAAGCAGGGCGAGCTGCCGCGCATCGGCACCCTGGTCGATCTCGCCAATCTCGTGTCGATCCGGCACGCGCTGCCGGTCGCCGTCTTCGACGTGGACGCGATCGGCGGCGGGATCCTGGTCCGGTTCGCCCGCGGCGACGAGCGCTGGTCGGACCTCGGCTCGAGCACGACCGAGCATCCCGAGCCCGGCGAGGTGATCTTCGCGGACGACGCCGACGTGGTCGTCGCCCGGCGCTGGTGCTGGCGGCAGAGCGCGGCGAGCGCGCGCCCGCGAGGGCACGACCGAGATCCTCGTCACGGTCGAGGGCCACCACGAGGGCGCCGCGGCCGACGTGACCGGCGCGCTCGACGAGCTCGAGGAGCTGCTGCGCACCCACGCCGGCGCGCAGGCGATGCGCCGGGCGGTGCTCTCCGCGTCCGACCCGGCCTTCGACTAGCGGGCCCGCTTCGGGCGGCCTCCGCTCCCTGGAAGCGCGGAGGCGACGGCGATCCCTTGCTGGACCCAGGCCTCGAGGTCCCCGTCCGACACGACGCCGGGCGGGTCGACCAGCACGAAGCCGGACACGACCTTCCCGCCGAGGACCATCGGTCGCACATGGGGACGTCCAAGCGCCGCCTCGCGCGCGTCCGCGCCGACCCGGACCATCAGGGCGCTGCCGGACACGCCGCAGCACATCCGGTCGTCGACGGAGAACGAGACGCCGCCGACCATCCGCTTCTCGGCCAGGTTCGGTCGCCCGGCCAGCACGCGGCGGACCCGGTCGGCGAGCACCGGGTCATGAGCCATCGGGACCGGCTCCCCCGCCAACGAACACGAGCGCTTCGGTCGCCAGCGGGAGCCAGCGGTCCTGGCGATCGGTGCCGATGGCGACCCACTCCTTCATCGGCCGGCCCTTGCCGGCATCGAAGGGTTGGCCTTCGCCGGCCCCGATGAGCTCGGCGACCCGGCGGGCCGGCAGCTTCAGTATCAGCCGCCCGTCGCTCATCATCGCGAAGATCCTGGCGTGGACACGGAGCGCATCCGACCCGAACGACCGGCCCGCCGCCGTCTGGGGCTGCGGCGGCGTGACGCCGGGCCGGTCGCCTAGCTCGGCGACGATCGCTGCAAATCCCCGCTTCTCGGGCCGATCCTGCGCGCTCATCCCGGCAATCATCGCAGTCGAGCGTGACCGTCGCCGTCCTGCGGCAGGACCCCAAGGCTGCACCAACCCGCGCACCCCGCCCGGGGTCAGCGCTACACGCGTTGGCGCAGGTAGATCGCCTCGCAGGTCTCGCATCGGGGTGGCCCGGGGAGGTCGCCCGGGCCGTCGAAACGCTCGATGGAATACGACCGGGATGCCTGCCACCGGAGCCCGCAGGCAGCGACAAGGAACGGTTCCGGCGACGGCAGGAGGCCCTGGAGATGCCAGCGCCGATCGGGCTGGTCGGGCGGCCGACGGATCCATGCTCGCATCTGCCTGCCACCATCGACGTCTCTGCCGCGGCGTACAAGCAACTTCTTCCGATGCCGTCATCCGCGATGGCGAAGACGCGACCTCGGATCCGATCGATCAGCCGGCGGCCGGCACTCGGACGCCCGAACAGGTATCCCTGCCCGAATTCGACGCCGAGGTTGCGGAGTTCCGACGCCTCTGCGTCCGTCTCGACGCCCTCGGCGATGAGGTGGCCGCCAGTCCTCAGCGCAAAGGAGGCGAGACCCGCAACGACCGCCCTGCGAAGATCGTCGCCCTCGATGCCGTGGACGATGCTGATATCGATCTTCGTGTATGTCGGCCCCAATTCGACGATGTGGCGCAGGCTCGCGTAGCCCGCACCCGCGTCGTCAACGGCAAGCCCCACGTCGCCAAATGCCTCCAGGGCCTCGCGAAGGGCGACGTAGTCGTCGACCGGGACGTGTTCCGTCAGCTCGATCACGAGTCGTCGTGGTGTTGTGGCGATCGCCTCGAGGAGCGCCGAAGGGCGATCGATGACCAGTCGAGGCGAGATGTTGAGGGAGAGGTATGGTCCGACAGGCAGCTTCGCCGACTCAAGGAGCGAGGCGCGGATCGTGGCGAGCTCGAACTCCTGACCGAGTCCGACCGCGCCAGCCTCGGCGAATCGGAGATCGGGCCGCATGCCATCGTCGAACCGGGTCAGCGCCTCGTAGCCGATGACGACCAGCGATCCCAGGTCGACGATCGGTTGGAACACCGGTTGGAACTCTCGCGCGCGGAGGATGTGCTCCAGCCGGACCCTCGTGTCCGCCGAGTCGCGCAGGTGAGCGAGCCCCGGCCCGACGAGGGCGCTCAGCATGCTCGCGTAATCGATGGCCGACGCCAGCAGCGCGGCTTTGTGGGCGGGCGTCGCTCGTCGGGGAATCGCGACCGACGCCGAGGGACAGCAGGCCAACGACCTCGTTCCCGGCGAAGATCGGCGCACCGACGCCCACCTCGAGGTCCGCCGCCGCGAACGCCCTCGAGCGCGCATCACCGCCGATCGGAGCGATGTCCTCCACCCAGGGGCCCGCGCGCGACCGACGGGCGAGCGCCTTCGACAGGGTCGGCGCCAGGACTTCCCCGCCGCGACGCACGCCGCTGACCCGGTTGTACGTCGCGAGCTCGATGACGCGGTCGCCGGGAACGAGTTGCGCGACCGCGATGAAGTCGGTCGCCGTGCGCCGCGCAAGCTCTGCCACGATGGCCTCCGCGGCCTCTTCCGGCGCTGCCTTGGGCGGCAAGCGGCTGAGCGCCTGCACGACCTCCGACCTTGCTCTGAGCTCCTCTTCGATGGCCCTCCATGCGGCCCGGTTCCGGAGATGTGTCTGCACGCGCGCGACGAGCTCCTTGAGCCGCAAGGGCTTGGCCAGGAAGTCATCTGCACCGGCATCCAGACCCCTGACTACGCCTTGCTCGTCGTCCGACCCGGTCATGAGGATCACTGGCAGCGTCGTAGTTTGGGGCCGGTCGCGCAGGGCACGGACGACGTCCATCCCGGACATGCCCGGCATGTTGACGTCAAGGACCACAAGGCCGATGTGCGTCCCCTCGCCCTCGACGATGCGGAGCGCGGCCTACCGCCGTCCGCCTCGATCACATCGAAGCCCGCCCGTCGGAGCGCCAGGGCGACGACGCTGCGAGCGCCTCGGTCATCGTCGACCACGAGGATCGGCGCATAGGGCTCGGATACGGGCATGGTCACCGTCGGATGTCAGCGGGCACTCGTTGTCGGAGGCGAGGTCTTCGCTTGCCTGATGCCACGCGCCTGGGCGTGCCGCCACCGCCGCGAGCCTCCCACCGCCGGCCACGGATGACGAGGAACATGTACCGGGCCGTACGTTCCCGCCCTGGCCCAGACTCAGACAGGTTGCGCGCGGCTTGACTTCTCCGGAGCGTCCACGTTCGTCGGGATGGTCCCGGCCAACTGGCGGAGTCGGTCCTCGTCACAGAGCTCGAGCCCTGTCCGCCCGACGCGACTGATCGCTCCCTCTGCCTCGAGGAGGCCCAGGACGCGCCTCGTCATCTCGCGACTCGTGCCAACGAGCATCCAGACTGCTGTTCGCGCCACATCCGGGCGGTCGCCGAAACACTGGTCGCCGAACTCGACGAGCACGCGAGCGACGCGCCGACGCGCGTCCTGGTAGTGCAGGGAGTCCAGTCGAGTCGCGAGGACAGCGAGGCGGTCGAGCGTGTGATCGAGGAGATCGAGAGCGAGGCCAGGATCGGTGGCAGCGAGCGCGCGAACCTCGCTGCCGGACCAAAGGGCAACAGAACCGGCGGCGAGCCCGACGTAGTCGAACAGTGCCTCCCGGCCGGACAGGACCATGTGCCCGAGCGCCCCTCCACGGCCGAGCACCAATGGCACGACAGCCCGTCCGTCCGACGAGGTCCGTCGCGCGGCGACGACGCCGGTGATCACCAAGCCGCAGGCCGAGCTCTCGCCCTGCGGGACGATGACTTCGTCCCGCGCGAACCTCCGGATCCGGGACGCGCGAATCAGTGCGTTGCGAGTCGTCTCGGCGCTGGAGGGAGTGATCTGCTCCAGGAGAGATATGAGATCGGGGGACGCTCGGCCGGACATCGATGCGGATGGCGGTGGGATCAGGCTCATGTCTCGCGTTGATCAGGTTCGAAGTGGCTGCGGAGAGGCTAACAAGACTATGTAGTCTCGTCAAGACTCGATAGGATCGTGTTACGCGACCGTACCTAATAGTCTCGTGGTCGGCGTGCTAGGCTCGGCCTGAGATGCTTCGCCCGCGCACCCTTGACCAACGCCCAGGAGCGCCCCGATGACCCCGTCCGGCAGGGCAGCACGGCGCGTCGACGAGCCGGCTGCGCACCTGGCCGGCCAGGAACTCAGCGGGGGCCGCCGTATCTGCGCCTTCTTCCGGAACCGGGCGCAGGCAGAGGAAGCGCTCGTACCGTTCATGCGAGAGGGGCTGGCCGCCGGCGAACGGGTCGTCCGGGTGGTCGCGTCCGGACGGCGGGAGTCCGACTTGACGACTCTCCAGGCCGCCGGAGTCGACACGCGGGCCGCGCTTGCGTCAGGTGCGCTCCAGGTCGAGGTGTGGGAGGACACCTACCTGCGGGGCGGCAGGTTCGATCCGGGCGCGATGCTGGCGCTCCTCCTCGGGATCCTTGCCAAGGGGCGCATGGACGGGTTCAGCCGAGCGCGGTTCGTCGCCGACATGGAATGGGCACTCCAGGGCACGACGCCGATCCAGGAGGTCGTCGAATACGAAGCTCGCGCCGATCGCGCCCTGCGCAAGCTTCCCGACTTCGCCATCTGCTCCTACCGCTCGCGGAGTCTCGAGTCGCCGGTCTTCGTCGACATCCTGGGCGCCCATCCCCTGGCGCTCGTTGGCGGCGCGTTGCGAGCGACCCGCGGCGAGGACATGCGAGCCTCGGCCCGCGAACGCATCCTCCAGGCCACTGATCGGCTCTTCCACGCACAGGGCATCAACTCCACCAGCGTGGACACGGTCATCGCCGAGGCCGATGTGGCAAAAGCGACGCTCTATCGCCACTTCCCGACAAAGGGCGACCTGATCGTCGGGTGGCTCGAGGACGCACGACCCAGGTGGTTCGATCGCATCCGGAGCGTCGCCGAGGCTCGAGCAGGTGCGGACAAACGCGCCATCCCGGCGCTCCTGTTCGAGGCGGTCGCGGAATGGCTGACGGCCGACGACTTTCGCGGTTGCCCATATCTCAACGCCGCGGTCGAGATCGTCGACCCCGACCACCCGGCGCGGCCAGTGATCGAGGAATTCCTCGCCGATATCGTGGTTCAGCTTCGATCGATCCTTGCCGAGGCTGGCTTCGTCGACCCTGAAGGACTGGCCGCCCAGGTTCAGACCCTGCTCGCTGGGTCGATCTCGCTTGCGGTCGCCCGGCGCACGACGGAACCCGTCGCGACGGCGCGCGCCGCGGCTCTGCGTCTCCTCGCCCAGTCCTAGGCGCCCACAGCCCGGCCCTCGTGGCCGATGCCCGCCCCTGGCGGCCACGCATCGGGCTCGCCGCCGACCGGCCGTCGTGCAACAATTCCGATTCTAGGCACAGGACGGATCGACGATCCGGCGGCGAAGGAGGTCGACGATGACAGGCGATCCCAGAGATGCTCGGGGCGGATCCGAACGGTCGAGCGCCTTGCTCAGCGGTACGAACGACACGGAGCTGACGCCGGCCCTGCGCCTCCAGATCCTCACGACCGAGCACTGGAGCCTGCTCTCCTCGCGTTCGATGAGCTGGAACGAGGCGTTCAGCCGGGCCACGATGTTCCTGTCGGCGCTCTCCGGCGCGGTGGTCGCCCTGGCCCTGGTCGCCCAGGCGACCTCGTTCGGGGAGGGCTTCAGCACCTTCGCGATCCTCGTGCTCCCGGTCGTGCTGTTCGTCGGGGTCACGACGTTCGTACGGCTCGTCGAGATCAATCACGAGGACTTCAACTGGGTCGCCGGCATGAACATGCTCCGCCACGCCTACCTCGAAGCGGCGCCCGAGCTGCGGCCCTACTTCATCAGCGGCTGGCATGACGACGAGGCCGGGATCATGACCACGTTCGGGGCGCGGGTGGGTCCGGGCACGTTCGCCCACCAGTTCGTCACCACGCCCGGCGTCGTCGCGATCATCGACGGCGTCCTGGCCGGCGTCCTCGCGGGGATCGTCGTGCCGAAGATGGAGGTGCCGACGACGCTCGGCCTCGCGATCGCCGTCGCCGTGAGCCTCGCGACCGTCGGCCTCCTGGCGGCCTACCAGTACCGCGGTTCGCTGCGCGGCCGCGAGCCGCGCGAGGTGCGGTTCCCCAGCGCCGATGACCGGAGTCGCGACTGACGTCTAGCGTCCGGCTCGCGCGGTCAGGACTCCGTCAGCGGGATGTCCACGGCGTGCTCGGCCACGAACCAGACCTGGAGCTCGTGGCGACGCAGCACGTCGCCCATCAGCAGGTCGTTCGAGCCCCAGTCCTTCGAGGCTTCCGTCTTGTCGATCGCCTTGCGCACCCGCTCGATCGTCGACTCGTGGGCGTCCAGCAACCGGTGGATCATCGCCGGGACGTCCTCCGCCCCGTTCGGCGGCCGGCCGATCGAAGTGAGCTCGGCAGCGTGACGAGGGTCGCCCACCGCGATCCCGCCGAGGCTCTGGACCCGTTCGGCCAGGAGGTCGATGAGCTCGGCCTGTTCCTCGGCGTGCTTGTCGAAGAGCAGGTGGAGCTGGTAGAAGGTCGGGCCCGCCACGAGCCAGTGGTGCTTCTTGTAGAGCGCGTACAGGACCATCGAGTCGGCGAGGATCTCGTTGAGGAGCCGGGCGCTCTCGCTCCGGGCGGTGGACGCGAGCGCGATCGGCAGCAGTCGGAGCGTGCCGAAGCGCTGGACCTCCTTGCCCATGCTGGCGAGGCGTGGCTCGGGCGACTCGGAGCGCCGGGAGGCCCCGGCCTTCGATGGGCGTGCTTCGCGGCCCTTTGGCATCACGTCCTCCTTCGATGGTTCGAGCCGGGATGACCGCGGGATCGGCGGACCCGGGTTCGCTTCCGCCCACGATAGGGGCTGCGCGACGAATAGGGGTTTGACCGGGGTTGTCCCGTGTTGGGCAGCGGCGTATCGTCGGCGCCTCGGGATCCGTCAGGAGGAAAGGCGATGGATTCACTGCTCTCTCGGAACTGGTGGGCATTCGCTATCCGGGGGGTACTGGCGATCCTCGCCGGCGTGCTGGCGATCCTCGTCCCCGGGCCGGCGCTGGCGGCGCTCATCCTCGTGTTCGGGGCCTATTCGATCGTCGACGGGGCGTTCGCGATCGCGGCCGGCATGGGCGCCTCGGGCGGTCCCCGCTGGCTGATGATCCTGGGCGGCGTGGCGGGCCTTGTCATCGGGGCGTTCGCCTTCACCCAGCCAACCCTGACGGCGCTGGCCCTGCTCACTGTGATCGCGGCCTGGGCGATCGCGACCGGGATCTTCGAGATCCTCGCGGCGATCCGCCTGCGGGAGATCATCGACCGGGAATGGGTCCTGGTCCTGAACGGGGTCATCTCGGTCGCGTTCGGCGCGTTCCTGCTGATCTCGCCCGGGGCCGGAGCCCTGGCCCTCATCTGGCTGATCGGCTGGTACGCGATCGTCGCCGGGGCGATGTACCTGGCCGTCGCGTGGCGGCTCCGGGGTCACGGCAGCCGGGCTTCGAGCGGCATGACGAGCGGAGCGCTCTCCAGGTAGCGTCCATCGGCGCGCTGTCACCAGAGCCACGAGCAGAGCAGGTTTCCGCGAAAACGCTACGCTCGTGTCCGAGGTGACAGCGGTGCCGAACGAGAACGACATAGATCCCCAGACCCCGCCGAGCGGCCCCGGCTGCGTCGAATGCACGGCGGCCGGCGGCTGGTGGTTCCACCTGCGTCGATGTGCCCGTTGCGGCCACGTGGGTTGCTGCGACTCGTCACCGTCGCAGCACGCGAGTCGCCACGCCGCGAGCGAGGGCCACCCGGTCGTCCAGAGCTACGAGCCCGGCGAGGACTGGTTCTGGGACTACGTGCGCGAGGTGGACTTCGACGGACCGGAGCTCGCGCCGCCGCACTGGCACCCGCTCGACCAGCCGGTGCCGGGCCCGGCCGGCCGCGTGCCCCCCGACTGGCAGTCGCGACTGCACTGACGATGAGCGATCGAGCCGTGATCCAGGCGCCCACCGATCAGCCCCGCGGCAACGCCGCCCTGGGCACCGAACCCATCCGCACGATCGACCGCGAGGAGCTGCAGGCGAAGCTCGCCCGGGGCGACGACTTCACGCTGATCATGGCCCTCAACCGCTGGGCGTTCGACGCCAAGCACATCCCGGGCTCGATCCACTTCGACACGCCCGAGGAGCTGTACGCCGCCGTCCGTCCCGACGACGACGTGGTCGTCTATTGCTCGCACGTCGACTGCCTCTCGAGCGTGGCCATGTACCGCGATCTCGTCCGGCGCGGCTATCGGAACGTGCGGCGGTACTCGGGCGGCCTGCTCGACTGGGAGGACGCGGGGCTCCCGCTCGAGGGCTCCTACGTGACCGCGCCATGACCATGCCGGAAGTCGACCCCTCGGACCACGTCGACCATCCGTACGCCCGGGAGATCGACGACGAGCGGCGAGGCTGGTACGAGATCGGCGCGCTCGTCCGGTCGCTGCGGGGATCGGAGTACCTCGAGCCCGGCTACCAGCGCGACCCGGACTGGACGGTTCGCGATGTGGTCGCCCACCTCGGCACATGGCTCGCCGAGGCGCAGGTCCAGTTCGAGCGGATCGGCGCCGGGACGTACGAAGGCCACGAGGTCGACATCGACGGGCTGAACGCCATGTTCCTGGCGGCCATGGCCGACCAGCCCTGGGAGGTCGCCTGGATCCAGGCGAATGCCGGCCGCAGCCGGATGGTCGCCGAGTGGCATGCCCTGCGCGAACCCTCGGACGAGGCCGCCTGGTGGATCCGCAAGTCGGGGGTCGATCATTACGCCGAGCACCTCGACCGCCTGAGGGAGTGGGTCGCCGAGCTGGTCGAACGACGTGCCGCCGGTCCCGTCGCCGGCTGACGGCGTGACGGCGCGTGGGGGCGGCCGCGGGCCGGCTCGTCCGTGACGGCTACCGCGGCAGACGTGGCCACCCGCGCTCCGTGGCCGGAGCTGCCGTGGCGCGACTGGCAGCCCACGGTCGCCACGCTCCACATGTGGACACAGATCGTCGGGAAGATCCGGCTCGCCCTCTCACCGCCGCTCAACCACTGGTGGCACATCCCGCTGTACGTGACGGCGCGCGGCCTGACGACATCGCCGATCCCCTACGGCGACGGCCGGTTCCAGATCGACTTCGACTTCATCGATCATCGGCTGGCGATCGCCGACGGCGAGGGCGGCGTGTTCGCGATGCCGCTCGAGCCGATGTCCGTCGCGACCTTCTATCGCCGGTTCATGGGTGGGCTGCACGGCCTCGGGATCGACGTGCGCATCCAGGCCCGACCGTCCGAGGTGGCGGACGCCATCCCCTTCGAATCAGACGAGACCCACGCCTCGTACGACCGGCGCCATGTCGAAGCCTTGTGGCGTGGGCTGGTCGCGGCCGACCGGGTGATGAAGGAGTTCCAGAGCGGGTTCCTCGGCAAGGCCAGCCCGGTCCACCTCTTCTGGGGCAGCTTCGACCTCGCGACCACCCGCTTCTCCGGGCGAGTCGCCCCGCGTCACCCGGGCGGGGCCCCGAACTGCCCGGACTGGGTGATGGAGGAGGCCTACTCCCGGGAGGAGTGCAGCGTCGGCTTCTGGCCGGCGAGCGAATCCCATGGTCCGATGTTCTACGCGTATGCCTACCCGGAGCCGGCCGGCTACCCGGAGGCGCGGATCATTCCAGCGGGCGCCACATTCGATCCGCAGTTCGGCGAGTTCACCCTGCCCTGGGATGCCGTGCGCCTGGCCGCAGACCCGGACCAGGCCGTGCTGTCGTTCTTCCGGTCGACCTACGAGGCCGGCGCCGACCTGGGCGGCTGGGACCGGGCGCTCCTGGAGCCCGCTACTCCACCCGGCCAGCCGCCGGACCGGCCGTGGAGCGTTCTCGAGGGCTAGCGCACCAGGAGGTGGCGATACGCCCAGCCTTCCTGCCGGTCGAAGTCCTCGTCCACCACGGTCAGGCCCTCGTCCGCGATCCATGACATCACCCTGGCCCGGCCCGGGTAGTAGTGGTAGCCGGCGACGTCGCCCTCGACGACCTCGCCGATGACCGCAGGCAGGCCGCGCCGCTGGAGCTCCGCGAACGCCCGCGCGACGTCATCCTCGGGCTGTTCCTCGACCGTCAGGTAGAGGTGACCGCCGGGGCGGACCGCGCGATGGAGGTTGCGCAGCACGAGCGGCCAGTCCTCCGGCGGCACGTTCTCCATCGCGTCCACGGTCATCGAGGCGTCGAAGGCCCGCTCGAAGGCGAGCTCCTGGAGGCCAACGTGGACCAGTCGCTCGGCGATGCCGCGTCGCTCCGCCACGGCGAGCATCCCGGCGGACTGGTCGATGCCGACGACGCGCCGGCCGGTGGCCGTCACGATCGAGAAGTAGCGGCCGGTGCCGCAGGGTGCGTCAAGGACGACCCCGCCGGGCGGACACGTCTCGGCGAGCCTTTTGACGAACCTGGCCTGGACTTCGGCCGTGTACTCCTCGTCGTCGTACGTGGGGGCGTCGTCCTCGTAGTCCGCGAGCACGCCCGCGCGACGCTCCGCGAGCCAGGCGCGGCGGGTCTCATCCACCGCCGGAGGATACCCCGGCCCAGGGCATCGGCGGCGTTCGCGTGTACCTCCCGTCTCACGCCAAGTCGCCATGTAACGCATCGGGCGAGCCGCGCGACAATGGGACGCAGGCTCGCGCCCCAGCCCGAACAGCCCGCGACAAGGAACCCATGCCCACGTTGGCCCAACGCCGCCCGTCGTTCCGGGTCGCCGCCTCGGCGGCGGCCCTGGCGATAGCATGCCTCGCGGTCCTCGTGTCAGCGACCCTTGCGGCATCGCCCCACCGGCTGGCCGGGCCCGTCACCGACGACGTCGATGCGATCGGAGGCCGAACGGCGGATGTCCAGCGTGCGCTCGACGGCCTCCAGGATGCGACCGGGACGCAGCTGTGGGTGTGGTACACGGACACGCTCGACGGGGCCGATTCCGGCGAGTTCGCGACGGAGACGGCCAAGGAGAGCAGCCTGGGATCGACCGACCTCCTGCTCGTGATCGCCCTCGACGACCGGGCGTACGGCTACTGGAAGGGCGACAG
This sequence comes from uncultured Chloroflexia bacterium, assembly GCA_963849405.1. Taxonomy (GTDB): domain Bacteria; phylum Chloroflexota; class Limnocylindria; order Limnocylindrales; family CSP1-4; genus C-114. The sequence goes on along the minus strand of CAWKHG010000001.1, from coordinate 314,311 downwards.
CGTCGGGATCTCGGACGCGGGCCTCGAGGACATCCTCTCGAAGGACCTGGAGGCCGGCCTCCGGGCGAGCGACTATCCCGGCGCCATCCTTCGGACCGCGAACGCGCTGGGGGATGCGATGACCGCCGCCCCGGTCCCTCCGGAGAAGACCCTGCCCCCGGACGGCGGCGGGGTCATCGTCCCGCCGCCCATCGGGCCGACGCCAGGGGACGCCGGCGGTTCGCCGTGGGGCTCGATCCTCGTCGGAGCGATCGCGCTCGCGCTCATCGGCGGCGGTCTCTGGTGGATCCTGCGTTCCCAGCGCCGGGGCATGGCCGGCCCGGCGACCGGGGCCGCGTCCCGTGATCCGAACGCGGACCTCGTGGCGCTCGCGCCGAAGGCGCTCGACGAGCTCGCCAACCGGATCCTCGTCGAGACGGACGACGCCATCCGTGACTCCGACCAGGAGCTCGGGTTCGCCCAGGCCCAATTCGGAGACGACGCCGCGGCGCCGTTCATCGCCGCCGTCGCGGCCGCGCGCGACGATCTCAAGGGCGCGTTCACGATCCGCCAGCGACTCGACGACGCGACCCCGGAGGACGCCCCCACCCGGCGCCAGATGCTGATCGACCTGGTGATCGCGTGTCGCAGGGCGCAGGCCCGCCTGCGCGCCGAGACGGACCGCTTCGAGCAGCTCCGGGCGCTCGAGAAGGAGGCACCCGGGATCCTCGCCGGACTCGCCGCGAAGGCGGATGCGCTCGAGGCGCGGCTGCCGGCGGCCCAGGCAACGCTGACCGGCCTCGGCACGTACGCCGACGCCGACTGGGAGGCGGTCGCCTCGAACGTGGAGAAGGCAAAGACGAGGATCGAGGCCGTCCGGGCGGCCGCCGACCAGGGAACGAAGGCGCTCGCGTCGGGAACCGCCGGGGATCGCGGCCCATGCGGCGAAGCTCGGCGAGGATGGGCTGGCCCAGGGTGCCGCGTTCCTCGACGCGATCGAGCGGCTCGCGGCCGACCTGGCGAAGGCGCGAACGGAAGTCGACGCCGAGCTGGCCGCCGCGACCGCCGACCTCGCCCGGGCCAAGGCCGCCGCTGCCGCCGGCCCGCCGGATCCGGACGTGGCAGGCAAGCTCGCCGAGGTGGACCAGCTGCTCGCCGAGGCGCGGACGGCGCTCGATCCGCCCAAGCCGGATGTGACCGGCGCGTACGACAAGGCCCGTCGGGCGAACGCGGCCGCCGATGCGATCGAAGCGGGCATCCGGGATGCGCGCGAGGAGGCGGCACGCGCGCTGGCCCGGCTGAAGGCTTCGCTGTACTCCGCCAGGGTGGCCGTGACGCGCGCCTCCGACTACGTCGGCGGGCAGCGCGGCGGGATCGGCGCCGAGGCTCGGACCCGCGTCGCCGAGGCGAACCGGCACCTCGAGACGGCCCTCGCCCTCGCGCCGACCGACCCCGTGAGCGCGCAGGAGGAGGCCGACACCGCGACGAGCCTGGCGGGCCAGGCCGAGCAGCTCGCCGCGCCAGGACTACGACCGCTGGAACGACCCGTTCCGCGGCGGGCCGCCGGCCGGCTGGGGCGGAGGCCGCGGGGCCGGCTCCGACATCGGCGGCGCGATCATCGGCGGCATCATCGGTGGCCTGCTTTCGGGCGGCGGCCATCGCGGCGGCGGCTTCGGCGGAGGCGGCGGCAACGGTGGCTTCGGAGGTTTCGGCGGTGGTGGTGGCGGCTTCGGAGGCTTCGGCGGCTCATCGGGCGGCGGAAGCTTCGGCGGCGGTGGCGGTGGCTCCTCTGGAGGTGGCCGCTGGTGAGCCGCGCGGCCAGGGGGTCGCACCAGCGATGCATCGAATCGTTCCAGCACATCAGTGAGATGCCGGCGATCGGCACAACCCGACAAGGAGGACTCAGGTCATGGCCCAGTCATCGATCCTAGGACGCGTCGGACAGCTCGTCCGAGCCAACATCAATGCGCTTCTCGACAGCGCGGAAGACCCCGAGAAGATGCTCAACCAGATGGTCATGGACTACACGAACAGCATCCGTGAGGCCGAGGAGGCCGTCGCCCAGACCATCGGCAACCTCCGCCTCCAGGAAGACGATGCCAAGGAGGCCGGCGAGGCCGCCGCGGAGTGGGGCTCGAAGGCCGCCGCCGCGTCGAAGCGGGCCGACGAGATGCGTGCGTCCGGCAACACGGCCGACGCCGACCGGTTCGACAGCCTGGCCAAGATCGCGATCAAGCGCCAGATCGGCTTCGAAGACCAGGTCAAGACGTTCGGTCCCCAGATCGAGCAGCAGACCGCCCTCGTCAACCAGCTCAAGGACGGCCTGAACGTCATGCGCGACAAGCGCGAGGAGCTCGTCCAGAAGAAGGACCAGCTCATCGCGCGGGCCAAGATGGCCCAGGCGCAGGTGCAGGTCCAGACCTCCATCAAGAGCGTGAACATCATGGACCCGACCAGCGAAGTCTCGCGCTTCGAGGAGAAGGTCCGCCACGAAGAGGCCAAGGCGAAGGGCATGGCCGAGGTCGCCTCGAGCTCGCTCGATGCCCAGTTCGACAGCCTCGATGACGCCGAGTCGGACCTCGACGTGGAGAACCGCCTGGCCGCGCTCAAGCGAGGCGGCTGACACGCCGTTCGCGACGCCGGCCCCGGCCGGCGTCGCGGGCTGGTGTTGTTCCCGAATCGAGGCTGTTGTAGGGTCGTCGGGTGGCACTGGCTCCCGTGACTGACACCGCGCGCTCGGTCCAACGCACGTATCTCGTCCTGACCCTCCTGACGACGCTGGCCTCGTCGTTCATCTGGGGCATCAACACGATCTTCCTGCTCGACGCGGGCCTCAGCAACGTCGAGGCGTTCGCCGCCAACGCCTTCTTCACGGTGGGCCAGGTGATCTTCGAGGTGCCGACCGGCGTCGTGGCGGACACCCGCGGGCGGCAGTTCTCGTACGTGCTCGGCGCGGCCACCCTGCTCGTGTCGACCCTCCTGTACCTCGTCATGTGGCAGATCCACGCGCCGCTGTGGGGCTGGGCGATCGCCTCGATCCTGCTGGGCCTCGGCTTCACGTTCTTCTCGGGCGCCACGGAGGCGTGGCTGGTGGACGCGCTGAAGGCGACCAACTTCACGGGGCACCTCGAGCAGGTCTTCGGCCGGGCGCAGGTCGTCGGCGGCGGGGCGATGCTGGTCGGCACGATCTCGGGTGGACTCGTCGCGCAGGTGACGAACCTGGGGATCCCCTACCTGTTCCGGGCGGCGATGCTGGGCGTGACGATGGTCGTCGCGATCCGGTTCATGCGCGACCTGGGGTTCACGCGCCAGCGCGACGTGAGCCCGGTGGCCGCGATCCGCAATGTCATCCGTGGCTCGGTCGACGGCGGCTTCCGCAACCCGCCGGTCCGCTGGCTGATGCTCGCGGCGCCGTTCACGTTCGGGTCTGGCATCTTCGTGTTCTATGCCGCCCAGCCGTACCTGCTGGAGCTGTACGGCGACAAGACCGCCTATGGGATCGCCGGATTGGCGGCGGCGATCGTGGCCGGGGTCCAGATCGTGGGTGGGCTCATCGTGTCGCGGGTGCGCCGGCTCTTCGGGCTGCGGACGACCGCGCTGCTCATCGGTGGCGTCCTCGACGTCGTCCTCGTCATCCTGCTCGGTCTGACGGGGAGCTTCGCGATCGCGTTGCTCCTGATGGCCGCGTGGGCGTTCGTGTTCGCCGTCTCGGGACCGCTCCGCCAGGCGTACCTCAACGGGCTCATCCCGTCCGAGCAGCGGGCGACCGTCCTGTCGTTCGACAACCTGATGGGGTCGGCCGGCGGCGTGGTCGCGCAGCCGGCCCTGGGCCGCGTCTCCGACGTCTACGGCTATGGCGCGGCGTACGTGGTCTCGGGCGCCATCCAGGCCCTCGCCCTCCCGTTCGTCTTCCTCGCCCGCCGCGAGCACGCCGTCTCCGATCCCATCGCCCGCGACGGGGACACGGACGAGCCGGGGCCGGCCTCGGCACCGGCTGCGGCGCAAGCCCCGCTGCCCGCCGACGGAGATCCGGGGCCCTAGGCGATCGTCGGCGCCCCGGCGGCCCGGACGTAATGCGGCAGGAGCGTGGCCCAGCCGCCATGGTTCCGGTCGCGCCAGCCCTCCCCCTCGGCACCCAGCCGTTCCCAGCCACGGTGCTCGATCTCGACCCGGGTGACCCCGTCGTCGCGGGGCAGGAACCGGATCTCCACGTCCGTGGCGTCGCTGCGATCGCGATTGAGATGCCACGTGTAGCCGAGCCGGGTCGGCGGCTCCCAGATCGTGACCTCGCCCCAGTCGTGCTCCTGGCCACCCGGGCGACGCTCGAAGATGCGCCCGCCAGGACGGCCCTCCAGGACGACGGTCAGCCCGTCCTCGCCGGACACGGTGTGGTCCAGGGGCCACCACTGGCCGATGCGCGTCGTCCAGACGTCGAAGGCGTGGTCGACCGGGCACTCCACCTCGAACGCCAGGTGGATCGGTTCGATCACCGCGGGCGACCCTCGGCCACGGTGTTGCGGGCGACGAGCCGGAACCGGGACGCCGCCTCTCCCCAGACGCGCTCGACGTAGGCCTGCACGGCCTCGACGCCCTGGTCGTGGAGCTGGTAGATCCGCCGGGTCCCCTGGGGCTTCTCGACGACGAGCCCGGCCAGCTTCAGGAGCCGCAGGTGGCGGGACACGGCGGGCCGGCTGATCGGCAGCACGTCCGCGATCTGCTGGACCGAGCGTTCGCCCCGGCCGAGGAGCTCGACGATGGCTCGCCGGTTCGGGTCGCCAAGGGCGTCGAAGGGGTCGCCCGCCGGCAGCGGGACCGCCATCGTCAGCGAGCCCGCATCTTGTTGTTCTTCGCGTCGTGGGTGATCTCGGCGAGCCCGAGCGCCTCGAGGAGCGGCGGCATGTACACGCCGAACCGGCCCCGGAGGCCCTTCTTCAGGCCGTACCAGCCGCCGCGCGGGTTCGACTCGGACCGGCCCCAGGCCTCGACCGTGCCCTCGGGCGCGGGCTTCTGCTCATCGGCCCCGCCGAGCGCCATCCAGTCGCCGTGCGCCTTGAGCATCGCGTGGAGCTCGTCGATCGCCCGGGCGTCGTACAGGAGCTTCGTCCCGCCCACCTGGCAGACGATCGTCGGCGGATCCGACGCATCGTCGCGGTACATCGTGTATTCGGACGTGCCGGGCGGGGTCTTGAGCACCCACGGGTCGGCCTTGGTCCCGGTCCCTGTCGCCATCGCGTCCTCCTTGTCCGTAACTTCCCGGCTACGGTAACAGCATCGTCACCAAGGGGCAATCCGGAGCGTTCGCCCGAGCGATCCGTGGGTACAAGGGCCATTCGGCCCCCCTCATAGTGCATGCTCCGTAGTGCATCTCCACCCATCCTTCTCCCTGTCCCGCAGCGGGGCGCGACCGCAGAGTGACTGGTACGGACAGGCGCGGGGGCTGTTCGCACACCTTCTGAGCGACCGAAGTCGGGCGCCTCGTGGGCAAGCAACCAACGCCCGACCCAAGCGACCCAGCCCAGAAGGCACACGACCATGCACAAGATCTCGATCCGCCGACGCATCGCGCTCGGCACAGGCGCGAGCGCGATGCTCGTCGCCGCGATGGCCGGCCCCGCCCTCGGGGCGAACGAAATCACCCAGGCGATCACGGGCAGCGGCCTGACCGCCAGCGTCGCGGACCTGACCCTGCCCAGCGTCGCCTACCAGAACGGCGCCCACGCCGTGACCGGAACCATGATCCTGACGGCCGACGACAGCACCGGCTCGGGAGCCGGCTGGAACGTCACGATCCAGTCGTCCGACTTCATGTGGGTCGGCACCGCGAACGGCGGCATCGACATCCCCGCCATCAGGTTCGCGCTCACGTCCGCGGCCGCACCGACGTTGATCGCCGGTCAGATCATCGGCGTGGCTGCCGCCACCGGCCCGCAGGTCCCGCCGACCTCGCCGATCGGCACCCTTGACACCCCGCGCAAGACCCTCAGCGCGACCGCCGCGTACGGGGCCGGCACCTACAGCCAGAGCCTCGGAGTCACGCTCACGATCCCGGCCCAGAGCCGCGTCGGTGTCTACACCGGCACGCTCACGACCACGATCACCTCGGCTCCGTAGTTGGCGTCAAACTCGCCGCGCAGGCAGCGCCTGCGCGGCGCCGCGCTTTTGCTCGGGCTCGCGTTCGGGGCGCTCGTCGCGCCGACCGCGGCCTCAGCCGCCGAGCCGAGCATCAAGCTCGCCCTCCTTCCGGTCGGCCAGGCCGGCTCGTACTTCGACCTGACCATGCGACCGGGCGAGGTCCGGAGCCTCAAGGTCGACGTGGCCAACGACGGCCCGGCCGGGCTCGCCATCCGGACGTACGCGAGTGACGTCTACACGATCATCAACGGCGGCTTCGGCGGCCGGCTGCGCGAGTCACCCCGGACGGGCATGACCACGTGGCTCGACTACCGCGACACGGTCACCGTCCTCGCGCCGGGCAAGTCGATCCGTCGCTCGTTCGCGGTCACCGTTCCCGCGGCGGCAGCGCCAGGCGAATACATCGCCGGCCTGGTCCTCGAGAACGACAAGCCGATCCCGGGCGGCGGCGCCGTCGGGCTGGCCGAAGTGATCCGCCAGGTCGTCGCGGTCGTCGTGACCGTGCCGGGCCCGAGATCGCCCGGCCTTGCGATCGGCGGCGCGACCCACATGGTCGTGGCCGGCCGGTCGATCGTCTCGGTCGCCGTGGAGAACACCGGCAACGTCCGGCTCAAGCCGGTCGTCGGCTTCACGCTCTTCGACGGCGCAGGGCGCCAGGTCAGCCAGGCGTCGTTGCGGATGGACACGTTCTACGCCCACACCGCGACGACGGTGGAGCTGCCACTCGCCTCGTTGCTGGCACCCGGCACGTACACCGTCCGGCTGACGCTCGCCGACGCGGCCCCTCGAGCCGAGGCTTCCGCCTCGGGCATCCCGCTCGTGGTCGACGCCCTACCCGAACCCGTCGCCAGCGGCGGTGCCACGCCCGGCCTGATCGACGTCCTCGGTGGCGTCGGCGACTCCCAGGTGCCACTGCTCGCCCTCGTCATCGCGGCGGCCGCCCTGTTCGCGAGCGCGGTCGCCGTCCTCCTCGCTGTCCGGCATCGCCGTCGCGACCGGCGAACCCGCGACCGGATCGGCCGGCTGTGATCGGCATGCGACAGCGCCACGGCGATCGTGCGTTCGTCACGGAAAGCGGCCGGCTCGGGCGCTTCTTCCCGGCGCTGCTGGTCCTCACACTCGTGGCCGGCATCCTGGAAGCGGCCGCTTCCGTCCTTCTCGCCCAGCCGGCTCTCACGACCGCCGCCGCATCGACCGCTCTCTTCGCCGCGGCTGTTGCGGTGGCCGGCCACGAGATCCGGGCGGGGCGGCCGGTCAGGGCGCGCATCGCGCTCGCGATCAGCCTCGCCCTGCTTGGGGCGATCGGCGGCTACCTGATCCCGGGAGTGGGGCACGCCACCGCGCTTCTGCCGATCCTGTCCGCCATCCTGGTCTTGCGGTACGTCTCGCGGGGAGCTGTCGTCCTGCTCCTTGCCGCAGCGGTCGGGTCGGCCCTGGCCATCCTCGCCCTGGACAAGGCCGCTGGTCCGATCCCGGCGATCGACGGGTTGGCCGGCGTCATCTTCCAGGACGGGATCCTCGTCGGCGTGATGGTCCTCGTGCTCGCGGGTCTCGCGGACTTCGCGCTGGACGCCCGCGATTCGCTGGCCAACATGCAGGACGCGGCACAGTCGCACCTGCGCCTAACGACGTCTCGTCTCTCGATCGTCGCCGCGCTTCGGGTGCTGCATGCCCTGCCGACGCCGGAGGCGACGGCCGGGACGATCGTCTCGGCCCTGGCCGAGCTGCCCCTGGTCGACATCGCGTTCATCCTCAAGGTCACCGACGGAGGGCTCCTGGTGCTCGCTGTCGCGGGCAACCGACCGCTTCCCATCCGCATGGACGACGTGCTACCCGACGCCCGCTCGACCTATCTCCTGGATCGGTCGCGACCGGGAGCGTGGGCCGAGCTGTGGGCGGACCGGCCGATGCCCACGATCGCCGACGACCTGCTGACCGAACGCGGCCTCAAGGGCCAGGCGTTCGCCCCGATCCTCTCGGGGGATCAGATCGTGGGGCTGGTCGGCATCGGCACGACCGACGTCGGCGACGCGACCTACCTCGTCGCAGACCTGCCATACGTCAGCGAGGCCGCGGCCGTGGCGGGGGCGATCCTCGCGCCCGCCCTCGTCGCCCGCCGTCAGCTCCGCGCCGCCGGCGTCCGGACCGACGCGATCATCTCCGCCGGGGCCTTCCATCCGGTCTTCCAGCCCATCGTGGACCTCCAGACCGGCCTGACCGTTGGGTTCGAGGCCCTGACCCGGTTCTCGAACGGCGTCTCCCCGGACCGGGTGTTCGATGATGCGGCACAGGTCGGCCTCGGTATCGAGCTCGAAACCGCGACCCTGGCAGCCGCCGTCCGGGACGCCGGTCGCCTGCCCCCCGACGCCTGGCTCAGCGTCAACGTCTCTCCGTCCCTCCTCAACGACCCCGCGCGGCTCATCGCGATCCTCGCCCATCGAACCCGCCCCATCACCCTCGAGATCACCGAGCACGAGGCGATCGACGACTACGGGCCGATCCACACGGCGATGCGCGCGCTGGGCTCGGACGTCCGCCTGGCCGTCGATGACGCGGGAGCGGGCGTGGCCAACTTCCGTCACCTCGTCGAGCTTCGGCCCGCCGTCATCAAGATCGACGCCGGGCTGATCCGCGGATGCAATGCGGACGTCTCGCGTCAGGCGCTCGTCGTCGGCCTCGTCCACTTCGCTGCCGTCTCGGGCGCCGTCGTCCTGGCCGAAGGCATCGAGACGGAAGCCGAACAGGAGACCGTCGAGCGACTCGGGGTCACCCTCGGACAGGGCTACCGCCTCGCCCGGCCGGCCCCGATCGAGGAATGGGCCAGGATCACGCCTCCGCCAGAGCTCGTCGCCGAGGTTCGCAAGGTGATCCCGATCCGGCGGCGGGCCTAGGTCCTCCTCGTCGTCGAGGCTCAGGTGACCGCGCGGCGGGCCGTGTAGTCGGCGATCGCCCGGACCATCCGATCCGGATAGTCCGAATACATGGCGTCGATGCCGAGCTCGAGCAGCCAGGCCATCGTCGCGGGCTCGATCACGTCCCAGGCGAACCCGAGCAGGCCCCGCTCGTGGACCGCCGCGAGGCGCGCCGGGGTCCACGTCCGCCAGCGCATGTTGAGCACCTCGACGCCGGCCTCGATCATCCGGTCCAGGTACGCCTCGAACACCGGCGCCTTCACCCGCAGGTCGACCGAGCTCGCGAGGTGGACCCGGCGCTCGTGGGTCCGGAGGTCCGCCAGGAGCCCGAGATCCGGGTGGCACAGCCACAGCCGGTCGAGCGCATCGGCGGCCCGGGCTGCCTCGATGACCGGCCGGCCGACCTCGGGATGCTCCACGTCGAGGGACAGGTCGAAGCCGGTCCCGCACGCGGTATACAGCTGGGCGAGGGTCGGGACGTCCCATGCGGCCAGCTCGGTCGACGTCCGCCGGGTGACGAAGATGCGCCGGCCGGGACGACGGATCGTCCGGTCGTGGACGAGCACCGGCACGCCGTCGGCCGCCAGCCAGGCGTCGGTCTCGAGGCCCGTTGCGCCCATCCGCAGGGCGAGGGCGAAGCCCGCGATCGTGTTCTCCGGCGCGTAGGCGAGGGCGCCCCGATGGCCGAACGCGATCGGCGGCCCGGTCCGTCCGGTCGGCGTCACCCTCGGCCGCCCGCGCCGTCAGGTCGCAAGCTGGCCGCCATCGATCGGGATGACCGTCCCCGAGATGTAGGCCGACGCGTCGGAGGCCAGGAAGACGGCGAGCCGGCCGATCTCCGCGGGCGTGCCCGGCCGGCGCAGCGGGACGCGCCCGATCCGCTCCCGGCCGGGTCCCGACCGATAGACCTCGGGATCGCGCTCCACCTGGATCTCGCCCGGGGCGATGGTGTTGACCCGGATCCCATGCGGACCGAGCTCGCCGGCGAGGGCGATCGTGAGCGAGTTGATGGCCCCCTTGCTGGCCATGTAGTGGGGTGAGTCCGGTTCGAACATGAGCGAGATGTTCGAGCCGATGTTCACGATCGAGCCGCCGCCCCCGTCGATCATCGCCCGGGCGACCCGCTGGCTCAGGAAGAAGGTGCCCCGCACGTTGACGTCGAACATCGCGTCGAACTGGGCCTCGGTCACCTCGAGGAACGGGCCCATGCCCGTCGTGGTCGCGGCGTTGTTGACGAGCGCGTCGATCCGCCCGGCGCGCGCCACGACCTCCGTCACCAGGCGGTCGATGTCCTCGGCCGAGGTGATGTCCGCCGGGATGAACGTGCAGCCGAGCGTGCGAGCGGCGAGCAGGCCGCGGTCGGCGTCGCGGGCCGCGAGCACGACCTGGGCGCCGGCTGCGACGAAGGCGGCCGCGATCCCGGCCCCGATCCCCGTCGCGCCGCCCGTGACGATCGCGACCTTGCCGGCCAACTCCATGACGGCGGACTCCCGAGCTCCGAGGTGGTTCGCTGACTCGCCCGTGAGGACGGAGCGCGCCCCATTGTCGGGGACCGCACGTGTCGACGTGAGGCTGCATCCGCGCGGCGACGCCGGCTGGAGCGGAACGGGTGCGGGCTACCATGACCGCGTCCCAGCCCGCGTTCCAAGGACCCGCCACCCCCGATGGAGCGTCTCACCGACGCCGTCGAGCTGCTCGACGGCCCCCTCGACGACCCGGTCGCGCTGGCCGGCAACCTGCGCGACCTGCGCCGGGTCAACCGGTGGCTGGGCGGCGCCAGCCTGAGCACCGCGGCGATCGAGGCGCTCGCCGCGCATCGCGTCCAGCTGACGCTGCTCGACGTCGGCACGGGCGGCGGCGACATCCCGGTCGCGCTGCTCGACTGGGCCAGGCGACGCGATCGGCGGTTGAGCGTCGTCGGGATCGACAGCCGGCCCGAGATCATCGCGGAGGCGGCCCGGGCCCATCTCGCGAGTGCGACGGACGTTCGCCTCGAGCTGCAGATCGGCGACGGCCGGTCGCTGCCCTACCCCGATCGGTCGTTCGACGTGGCCCACGCCTCGCTCGTGCTCCACCACCTCGACCCGGAGGACGCCGTGGCGCTCCTGCGGGAGATGGGCCGGGTCGCCCGGCTGGGCGTCGTGGTCAACGACCTCCACCGCGGCCGGCTGGCCTGGCTCGGGGCCTGGCTGATGAGCCATCTGCTGACCGGCAACCGGTACACCCGCCACGACGCGCCGATGTCGGTGCGGCGGGCCTATCGGGTGCCCGAGGTGACCGACCTCCTGCGGTCGGCCGGCCTCACCCCGGTGCGCACGATCCGCGGCGCGTTCGGCCAGCGCTACGCGATCGCCGCCGTGCCGGTCGCCGAGGACGACGGGTCGATGGGGCCGCCGGACCCCCATGGAGCCGGCGAATGAGCGGCGAGCAGGTCGAGGTCGCGATCGTCGGCGGCGGACCGGCCGGGGCGGTGCTGGCCGCGCGGCTGGCCGGTGCCGGCCACGAAGTCGTCGTGCTCGAGCGCAACCCGACCTGGCGCTGGCGGGCCGGCGGCGTGTTCACCTCCCCCGCGGCCGTGGCCGCGCTCCGTCGGGCCGGCCTCGACGAGACGACGCTGCGGGTCGTGGCCCGGCCGATCCCGGCGATGCGGGTCGAGACCCGCGGCGGGACCTCGTTCCGGCTGACCTACGGCGCCGACGCCGGCGGCGAGCCCGCGGTCGGCTTCGACCGGTCGAGCCTCGACCCGACGCTGCTGGAGCTCGCGCGGCGGGCCGGAGCAGACGTCCGCCTCGGCTGGTCGGTGAGCGCCCTCGACCCGGATGCCGGCCGGCTCGACATGCTGGCGTCCGGCGGCACGACCGCACGCATCCGGGCCCGGGTCGTCGTTGGCGCCGACGGCCGCCGGTCGATCGTGGCCCGCGCCGCCGGCGTGTCCCGGGCGGCCCGCCTCGCCCCGCGCATCGGCCTCACCTACCACCTGCGCGATCACGACCCGGCGGCCGCCCGCGATGCCCGGATGCGCCTGCTGCCCGACGGCTACGTGGGGATCGCACCGGTCGCCGGCGGGCGGGTGAACGTGGGGATCGTGCTCGGACGGACGTGGCGAGCCCGAGGTCGCCGCGCGTGGGGCGCGGGCCGTGGCCGACGAGATCGTGGCGGCGATCCCGGCGACCGACGACGACCCCGCCGACTGGCGGCGGGGCGACCCGACCGACACCATCGAGGGCGCCTGGCCGCTCGGGCACCGGGTGACCCGGCGGGCGGGCCGGAACTGGCTGCTCGTGGGCGACGCGGCCGGGTTCCTGGATCCGTTCACCGGCGAGGGGCTCCACCGCGGCCTCGTCTCGGCCGAGCTCGCGGCCGCGGCGATCCGCGCCAACGCCCGCGGGAAGCGGGACGCCTTCGCCGCCTACGAACGGGCGATGCAGCGCCGCTTCCTGGCGAAGGACGGCGTGTCGTCGCTGGTCCAGCTGTTCCTCGCCCGGCCCGCGCTGTTCGAGTACGCCGCCCGCCGGGTGGCCGCCCGACCGGCCGTGCGTGCGACGATGGGCCTCGTGATGGGCGATCTCGTCGGCGCCGGCCGGGCACTCGACCCGCGCTACCTCGCGGCCCTCCTGGCGCCGTGAGGGTCCGATGCGGAGCACGATCGGGATCGACATCGCCGCCCCGCCGGAGCTCGTGTTCCGGCTCGCCCGGCGCGTGGACCGCTGGGAGCGGCTGCTCCCCCACTACGCGCGGTCGCGGACGGTCGGGGCCGGCGCCGACGGTGCGCTCGTGACCGAGTTCGTCGCCCGGCGGACCTTCGTCCCGTTCCTCGGGCTCGGCCTGCCGGTCGCCTGGCGTGCCCGGACGTGGGCCGACCCCGAGGCCTGCCGGCTGCGCTTCGTCCACGTCGCAGGCGCCACGAAGGGGATGGACGTCACCTGGCGGATCGAGCCGGCCCCGGCCGGCTGCCGGGTCACGATCGAGCATGACTTCCGGCCCCGGCTGCCCGGCTTCGCGGCGTTCGTGGATCGCGCCTTCACCCGGCCCATCGCCGGCCGCACGCTGGCCACGTTCAAGGCGCTCGCCGAGGCGCTGGCGGAGGCAGGCGACGCGCCGGCGGCCGCGGACCCGCCGCCCGTCAAGTCCGGACGGGCCGCCCGGACGAACCCACGACCATGACGGAGCGCCGCCGCGTCTGGATCACCGGGATGGGGCTCATCACGGCCATCGGCACCGGCCGCGAGGCCTTCCGGGCCGGGCTGCGGGCGGGCCGCTCCCCCGTCGGGCGGATCGACCGCTTCGATCCGAGTCCGTTCCGCTCGCAGGTCGCCGCCCAGGTGAATGACTTCGACCCGCTCGCCTGGATGCCGCCGAAGACGGCCCGCCAGCTCGACCGGTTCAGCCAGTTCGGCCTCGTGGCCGGCCGGCTCGCTCTCGAGGACGCCGCGCTCAGCCCGGGCGCCGACGGCGCGGCCGCCCCCGAGCGGATCGGGATCTACCTCGGGTCCGCGCTCGGCGGGATCGCCTATGCGGAGGGCCAGCACGAGCGATACCTCGAACGGGGCATCCGGGGCGTCGCGCCGAACCTCGCCCTGGCCGTCTTCGGCGGCGCCGCCCCGGCCAACCTCGGGATCGCCCTCGGCGTCCGCGGCCCGATCCTGTCGACCGCGAATTCCTGCGCGTCGGGGGCGGTGGCGCTCGGCGAGGCGCTTGGTGACCTCCGCGAGGGACGGGTGGACGCCGCGATCGCCGGTGGCTGCGAGATCCCGCTGAGCCCGCTGGCCTTCGGGGCATTCGACATCATCCGGGCCCTCTCGGCCGGCCACAACGACGACCCGGGCGGCGCGGCCCGGCCGTTCGACGCCGGGCGCGATGGGTTCGTCATGGGCGAGGGCGCGGCGCTGCTCGTCCTGGAGGCCGCCGATGTCGCGGAGCGGCGCGGCGCCGTCCCGTACGCCGAGCTCCTCGGCTACGGCGCGACGTCGGACGCGCACCACATGGTCCAGCCGCGGGCCGACGGCTCGGAGGCCGCCCGCGCGGCCTCGATCGCCCTGGCCGACGCGGGTGTCGAACCGGCCGCGATCGACTACGTCAACGCCCACGCCTCCTCGACGCCGCTCGGCGACCTGGCCGAGGCGCGGGCGATCGGGCTCGCCCTCGGCGACCGCGCGCGGACGGTCCCGGTGAGCGGCACGAAGGCGCTGTACGGCCATCCGCTCGGCGCGTCGGGCGCCATCGAGGCGGCGATCTGCGCGCTGGCGATCCGCGACGGCTGGGCGCCGGCCTCGGCGAACCTGGTCGACCCGGACCCGGAGGTGATCGGCCTGCTGCCCAGCCTGCTGCGCGAGGGCTGCCCGGGGACGTATAGCCGCGTGCTGTCGACGTCCTTCGGGTTCGGCGGCCTGAATGCGGCGCTCGTCCTGGGGGCGGTGGACGGATGAGCACCCAGGAGGAGACCTTCAGCCGGGAGGTGGCGGCCGATCGGGCCGGAGTGGACGTCGCCTACGTCGACCAGCTCGTCGAGCTGGGCATCATCGAGGCGGGCGTCGACGGCCGGCTCTCGGCCGGGGCGATCCAGCGGGTCGGCGTCATCCTGGGGCTTGAACGCAGCGGCATGACGCTGCCGGTCGTCGGGGAGGCGATCGCGCAAGGCGGTCTCTCGCTCGACTTCGTCGACCAGCCGAGCTACCGCCGGTTCGCATCGTTCGGGACGGAGACCTTCCGCGAGGTCGGCGCCCGGACCGGTGTGCCGGTCGAGCTGCTCATGGTCATCCGGGAGGCCATGGGCTTCGCCCAGCCGTCGCCGGACGACCGCATCCGTGACGAGGAGCTCCGCGTCGTGCCGCTCCTCCAGCTCCAGATGGCGGAAGGCTTCCGGACCGCGGTCATCGACCGCTGGCTACGGGTCTACGGCGACAGCCTGCGGCGAGTCGCGGAGACGGAGGCGGACTGGTTCAGGACCGAGATCCTCGAGCCCATGTTCGTGGCCGGCAGCTCGCTGGTCGAGATCGGCCAACGGACCGGCCGCCTCGACGTGGACCTCGCGCGATTCGGCGACGACGCCATCCTGGCCCTGTTCCACGGGCAGCAGGCGAACGCCTGGATGAAGAACATCTTCGAGGGCTTCGAAGCGGCGCTGGCCAGCACCGGCGCCCGCGTGCGGCTTGACCGCCCGCCGGCCATCTGCTTCCTGGACCTGACGGGTTATACCCGGCTGACCGACGAGCGCGGCGACGCGGCGGCCGCCGAGCTGGCGGGACAGCTCGCCCGGCTCGTGCAGCGGACGGCGCTCCAGCACGGCGGGAAGGCCGTGAAGTGGCTGGGCGACGGGGTCATGTTCTACTTCCGCGAGCCCGGATCGAGCGTGCTCGCGGCCCTCGACATGGTCGAAGGCGCGTCGAGCGCGGGCCTGCTGCCGGCCCACGTCGGCATCCACGCCGGACCCGTGCTCTTCCAGGAGGGCGACTATTTCGGGCGGACCGTGAACGCGGCCTCCCGGATCGCCGACTACGCCCGGCAGGGCGAGGTGCTCGTGAGCCAGGAGGTGGTCGACGGCTTCGACGGCGAGGGCGTCCAGTTCACCGAGATCGGGCCGGTCGAGCTCAAGGGGATGTCCGAAGCGCTCCGCCTCCACGTCGCCCGCCGGACGAGCTGACGGACCACACTCGAAGGCGCCGCGCAGGCGACGCGCCGAGCTTCAGGCCTTCGCCGTCGAGCTCCGCATCGGCAGAAGCTGATCCCGCATCGTTGCCGACAGCCACGCCCGGAAGCGCTTCGGCCGCCAACCGCGGCGATGGACGAGCAGGTGGTAGAGCCCGGCGTCGTTCAGGACCCACATGAGATCCGCCGCGATCTCGCGACCGAGGCCCGAGCGCAAGCGGCCCTTGGCAAGGACGTCGTCGATCACGTGGGCGGCGCCGATCCGCCGCTCCGCCTGGATCTTCTCGAAGACATCGCGGACTTCCGGGTCCGCACTCGCCGCGCCGCGCACCGCCTCATAGATGCCCGCGAGTCGGCCATTGATCTCGGTCACGAGCTCGGCGTACCGATCGAGGTAGCGCTCGACATCGGGTTCGGCGCGGATGGCCAGCGACCGCTCGCGCATCGCCAGCGGGACCGCGATGTCGTCGCCGACGAGCGCGACGTCGTAGGCCCTTTTGAGGAGGACTGGCTTGCCACCGACCGAGGTGAACACCGTCGCGCGGCTCACTCCGGCCGCCTCCGCGATCGACTCGATCGATGTCGCAACGTACCCGGCATCGACGAACAGGCGCGCGGCCGCGTGCACGATCGCGCGCCGCGTCGCGGCGGCGTTCGCCTCCCGCAGAGTCGATCGGTATGGTCGCTTGACCGGTGTGTCCATGCTCGCTAGTCTAACAATCTAACCGTCAGACTCATAGTCTAGCGAAACGAGCGAGGAGCACATCGGTGACCGAGATCGAGACGGCAGCTGCGGACACCCTCATCCGGAGGATCCACGAGGCCACCAACGAGCATGACCTGGAGTCGCTCGTCGCGTGCTTTGACGAGCACTACCTGAGCGAGATGCCCGTCCACCCGGCCCGAGACTTTCGTGGCCGCGACCAGGTTCGCCGGAACTGGGCACAGATATTCGCGGCCGTCCCCGACCTCGAGTCGCACCTGGTGCGCTCGACCGCCACGAGCGATACCGCGTGGGCGGAGTGGGAGTGGTCGGGCACACGCCGCGACGGCGCTCCGCACCTGATGCGCGGTGTGACCATCCTCGGCGTCCGGGACGGCGGGGCGGCCTGGGCACGCTTCTACATGGAGCCCGTCGACCTCGGCGGGCCGGATGCCGATGGCGCGGTTCGGCAAGTCCTCGGCGGACCGGGTTCGGAGCGATGATCGTCATCGCCGGGGGCACCGGGAATCTGGGCACGGCCCTCATACCCCTTCTGACGTCACGGGGCCATCCCGTCCGCGTCATTACTCGCGATCCCGCCCGCACCCGACCGCGCATCGCGGCAGGCATCGAGGTCGTCACCGCGGATGTGCGCGACCCGGAGGCCGTGGCCCGAGCAGTGGCCGGAGGGCGAACGGTCATCTCGGCCATCACTGGATTCGGCGGACCCGGGGCGGCCGGAGTGCGGGCGGTCGATCGGGATGGCAACCGGAACCTCATCGCCGCCGCCAAGGCACACGGGATCGAGCACTTCGTCCTCATCTCGGTCGCGCAGGCTGCGGCGGATCACCCGATCGAGTTGTTCCGGATGAAGTTCGCGGCGGAACAGGAGCTCCGGGCCAGCGGCCTCGCGTGGACGATCGTCAGGCCGACCGCCTACATGGAGACGTGGGTCGACCTGCTTGCCCGTCCGCTGCTCGAGACGGGCAAGACCAGGATCTTCGGGAGCGGTCGGAATCCCATCAACTTCGTGTCGGCCAGGGACGTCGCCGGCATCGTCGACATCGCCGTCGCCGGCGCAGGCCTTCGAGGCGAGGTCGTCGAGATCGGCGGACCCGACGACCTGACATTCGACGAGCTCGTGGCGCGCTTCGAGGCGATCACTGGCCGGACCGGAGTCAAGAGCCACGTCCCCGTCGCGATGATGCGCGCCATGGCCCTGATCATGCGTGTGGCCAACCCCGTCATGGCCGGACAGATCAAGGCGGGCATCGTGATGGACGGCCGCGACATGCGGTTTCACGCGCCGCCGGTCAGCCAGCGATTTCCATCGCTCGTCCAGACCAGCATCGAGGAGATGGTCCGCCGCGACTACCCACGGCACTGAGGTCGCAGGTCGGCGTCAGCCTGCGGCCGCGAGCGCCCGATCGAGGTCGGCGATGAGGTCCTCCGACCGTCTCGATGCCGACCGACAGGCGGATGACGTCCGGCCCCGCGCCGGCCGCGAGGCGCTCCTCGTCGGTCAGCTGGCGGTGGGTCGTCGACGCCGGGTGGAGGATCAGGCTGCGCGTGTCGCCGACGTTGGCGAGGTGCGACCACAGGTTCACCGATTCCACGACCCGGATGCCCGCCTCGAAGCCGCCCCGGACGCCGAACGTGAACACCGAGCCGGCGCCCAGCGGCAGGTACTGCGCGGCGAGCTCGCGATACGGGCTCGTCGGCAGGCCCGCGTACGACACCCAGGCGACGGCCGGGTGGGCGGCCAGGAACTCGGCGACCGCGAGCGCGTTCGCGACGTGGCGCTCCATCCGCAGCGGCAGCGTCTCGATGCCGGTCAGGATGTAGAACGCGTTGGTCGGCGAGAGCGCCGGCCCGAGGTCGCGCAGCGCCACCGCGCGCGCCTTCATCGAGAAGCCGAAGTCGCCGAAGGTCTCGATGAAGTCGAGGCCGTGATAGCGCCGGGTCCGGGCCGGCCAGGAACGGGAACTTGCCGCTCCCCTTCCAGTCGAACCGGCCCGACTCGACGACCATCCCGCCCATCGACGTGCCGTGGCCGGACAGGAACTTGGTGAGCGAGTGGACGACGAGGTCGGCGCCCCACTCGAACGGCCGGCACAGGTACGGCGTCGCCAGCGTGTTGTCGACGATGAGCGGGATGAGCGACTCGATGGGCGATCGTCGCCATGCGCCTCGAGGTCCACGACGACGCCGCCGGGATTGGCGAGCGATCTCGACGAAGATCGCCTTCGTCCGCTCGCCGACGGCGGCCGCCACCGCGGCCGCGTCCGTGGCGTCGACGAACGTGGCGCTCCAGCCGAGGCGCCCGAACGTGTGGCGCAGCTGGGTGAGCGAGCCGCCGTAGAGCTGGCGGGCCGCGACGACGTGATCGCCCGGGCTCGAGCAGCGTGTAGAAGGCGAGCAGCTGGGCGGCGTGGCCCGAGGCCGCGGCGACGGCGGCGCGGCCGCCCTCGAGCGCCGCGACCCGCTCCTCGAGCGCGGCGACCGTGGGGTTCGTGATCCGCGAGTAGATGTAGCCGAACGTCTGGAGGTTGAAGAGCGCCGCCGCGTGGTCGACGTCGTCGAAGACGTACGACGTCGTCTGGTGGATCGGCACGTTGCGGGAGCCGGTGACGGGATCCGGATGCGCCCCCGCGTGGACCGCCCGCGTCTCGAAGCCGTACGGCTCGTCGGCCGGGAAGGGCGGCGCGGCGGCGTCGGCCTCGCGATCCGGGTCGTCGGTCACCGGAGCGCCGTCCGCGCCGGCTCGAGATGATCCGCGTGTTGACCCCGCTCCAGGCGAGCTCGCCGCTACAGCCGGCCGTACTCGATCTTCATGCAGTGGTCCTCGATGAAGGTCAGCCCCGCCAGGCCGGCGATGGTCGCCCGCCTCGGCGCTCGTGATCCCGAGCTGGAGCCACAGCACCTTCGCCCCGATCGCCGCGGCCGACCGCGGCGATGTCCGGGCACGTCCTCCGGCTTGCGGAAGACGTCGACGACGTCGACCGGCATCGGGATCGACTCGAGGTCCGGGTAGACCTGCTCGCCGAGGATCGGCGCGTCGAGCGCCCGGGGGTTCACCGGGATGACCCGGAAGCCCTTGCGCTGGAGGTAGCGCATGACGAAGTAGCTCGGGCGGTTCCAGTTCGGGCGACGCGCCGACCATCGCGATGGTCGACGTCCGGGCGTAGATCGCGCGGAGCGCCTCGTCCGGGTAGATGGCGGTCGAGCGCGGCAGGGTGCAGGCGGCGAGCGCGCTCGTGTCCCTGGTCGGAGAGCCCATGGGTCGAAGATACCGACCGCGGCGTCCGCTGTCTCGGCGGCCCCGACCTTGTTGTAACGGTAGAGGGCCTATTGCGTCGAGAGTGCACAGGGCGTACGGTCGAACGAGCCGTTCGATAGCGGCATCCGTCTCCGGGGGCAAACATGCACGGCTCAGCGCGTCTCACCGTCATCGGCGTGCTGTGCGCCGTCCCCGTCGGCCTCCTCGCGGCCTGGTTCGCGACCGCGATCTTCAACCCTTCGGCGACCGACACATACAGCGTCATCAGGTCGTTCGGGTTCGGTCCGTACCGTGGCCTCTGGTTCGGGATCGCGCCCCTCATCGCCGCGGCGATCGTCGGCCCGCAGATCTCTCGCGAGGACGTCGGGAACCTGGGTGGCCTCGTTCGGTTCATCGGCCTCGCTCACCTGCTCGCCCTCGTCGGCGTGGCGGGCGAGCTGGCGGTTCGCGATCCCGGTTCGCTCGGCGCGTTCCTCATCGCCTCGCCGATCACGCTGCTCTTCACGCTGGGCGCGAGCCTGTTCGTCTGGGTGCCCACCGCAGCCGTCTGGATGGCGGCGGTCCGACGCCTGACGATCGAGGGCCTGGATTTGCCGACCGACCTCGAGCGCGCCGAGAGCGAGCAGTTCCGCAACGCCGCCGCGCGGGAGCACGTGAAGGTCGACGCCACGAACCTCGCCGACCAGGGCTCGAAGCTCTACCGCAACCGCGGCTAGTCCCGAGGGACCGCCGCCGGGCGCCTAGCCCTCGACGAGGATGACCTCCAGGATGCGCGGCCCGTGGACGCCCTCGACCCGCTGGAGCTCGATGTCGCTGGTCGCGGACGGGCCGCTGATCCACGTCTGCGGCCGGGTCGGCTCCAGGCGGGCCAGCGCCTCCGGCACGCTGCCGACGACCTGCTCCACCCGGACGACGCAGACGTGGAGGTCGGGCAGCAGGCTCAGCGCCCGGCGCCCCTGGTCCGGGCCCGGCGTCGAGGACGATCGTGCCGGTCTCGGCGATGGCCACCGCGCAGCCGGTGATCGACGCCGTCGAGCGCGTCGAGGTCGGCGTACGAGCAGCGGCGGGTCGTCGGCGACGCGGCTCGACGCCGAGGCCCGCACAGCCACGCGGCCGGGAGGCCGGCCGGGGCGCCACGATCGCGTCGCCGCCGTGGTCGGCCAGGACGCCGGCGATGCGCTGCCGGCAGGCCGGCCGTCGGTCGTCCGGTGGACGGTCGCCCGGTAGTCGCCGACCCGCTCGGCGAACAGCCCGGCGATGTCGGTCGCCGGGCGGCAGGCGCTGCTCGTAGTCGCGCGGGATCGTCGACGCGCGGCGGGCCGATCGGCGAGGCGCCTCCCGGATCCGCGCCAGGACCGCGCTCGGGCGACGTCCGACGCCGGGGTCTCGTCGGTCGTCATCGGTCGTCCCGCCGTCCGCCGTCCGTGCGACGCCACCAGCGCCGGAACGACTCGCGGGCCGGCGCCCTGCAGGTCGCGTGCCCGGAACCAGCCGCCGATCGGCCCGGGCCCGGGATCCGCCGCAGCCGCCCGCCGCCGCCCGAACGACGCGGCCGGCGAGCCCGGCCGGCCCGCTCGGCGAGGCCGCAGGCGTCGCGGGCGTCCGCAGCGTCCAGGCCGCGAGCGCCCATGCCGGCCGCCTCGCCGCCCGGCAGCCGGTGCGTCGCCTCGGAGTGGCGGACGACCTGGCCGCGGAGGTGGACGAGGACCTCCGGGATGTCGATCCGGACCGGGCAGACGTCGAAGCACGCGCCGCACAGCGACGAGGCGATACGGCAGCGAGGCGGTCTGCTTGTCGACCGGATGGCTGCGCGATCCCGCGCAGCTGCGGGGTGAGGATCGCGCCGATCGGTCCCGGGTAGACCGAGCCGTAGGCCTGCCCGCCGGTCCGCTCGTAGACCGGGCAGACGTTGAGGCACGCCGAGCAGCGGATGCAGCGCAGCGCCTGCCGCCCGATCGTGTCGGAGAGCGACGTCGGTCCGGCCGTTGTCGAGCAGGATCAGGTGGAACGCCTGCGGCCCGTCGCCGGGCGTCACGCCGGTCCACATCGACGTGTACGGGTTCATCCGCTCGGCGGTGGACGAGCGCGGCAGGAGCTGGAGGAACACCTCGAGGTCGCGCCAGGTCGGGCACGAGCTTCTCGATGCCCATCACCGTGATCAGGACCTCGGGCAGGGTCAGGCACATCCGGCCGTTGCCCTCGGACTCGACGACGACGACCGTCCCGGTCTCGGCGACGGCGAAGTTGGCGCCGGAGACGGCGACCCGGGCCCGCAGGAACTTCTCGCGCAGGTGCAGCCGGGCGGCCTCGGCGAGCTCGGCGCGGCTCGTCGGTGAGGCCGGCCGGCGCCGGCCGGCCCGACCCGGCCCATCTCGTCGATGAAGATGTCGCGGATCTCGGTCCGGTTGCGGTGGATCGCCGGCACGAGGATGTGCGACGGCAGGTCGTGGCCGAGCTGGACGATCATCTCGGCGAGGTCGGTCTCCCAGACGTCGATCCCCTCCTGCCGGAGGGCCTCGTTGAGCTCGATCTCCTGGGTCGCCATCGACTTGACCTTGACGACCTCGCTCGCGCCGTCGGCCCGGGCGATCGCGGCGACGATCGCGTTCGCCTCGGCGGCGTCGCGCGCCCAGTGGACGATGCCGCCGGCGGCGGTCACCGCGCGTCTCGAGCTGCTCGAGGAGGGCCGGCAGGTCGCGCAGGACCTCGTCCTTGATCGCCGCGCCGGCCAGGCGGAGCTCCTCCCAGTCGGCGCGCTCGGCGACGACGCGCGGCCCGCTTGGTCGCGGATCGTCGTGGTCGCCCGGCCCAGGTTCGCCCGCAGCTGGTCGTTCGGCGAGGGCGCGTTCGGGCGGCCTCGGGGAACGGCGGCGTGCCCGGCGAACGTCGGCTCGGGCCGGCGAGCGCGCGGGCGTCCGCGCCGGCCGGCGGTTCGGCGGTCGTCATGCGTCGGCGCCCGGTCGCGGCCAGGATCTCGGCCAGGTGCATCACCCGGACCGGCGACCGGCGGCGCGACAGCAGCCCGCCGATGTGCATGAGGCACGACGTGTCGCCGGCGGTCAGCACCTCGGCGCCCGACGCCGAGCACGTCGTCGACCTTGTCGAGGCCCATCGCGACCGACGTGTCGGCGTTCTTCACCGCGAACGTGCCGCCGAACCCGCAGCACGGCGGCGGATCGCGGCAGGTCGACGAGGGTCAGGCCCTCGACCGCCGCGAGCAGCCGCGTCGGCCGGTCGCCGACGCCGAGCAGCCGCGTCGAGTGGCAGGTCGGGTGGAAGGCGACCGTGTGCGGGAAGCGGGCCCCGACGTCGGTGACGCCGAGGACGTCGACGAGGAACTCGCTCAGCTCGAGGACGCGCGGCGCGACCGTCGGCGACCCGTTCGGCCAGGCCCGGATCGCTCGCCGCGCTCGGCCGCCAGCTCCGCCACGAGCGGGTGGTAGTGGCGGACCATCGAGGCGCACGAGCCGGACGGCGTGACGACCGCGTCGTAGCCCGCGAACGCGTCGACGAAGCGCTCGACGAGCGGCATGCACGCGTCCTGGTAGCCGGAGTTGAAGTGCATCTGGCCGCAGCACGTCTGCGTCGGCCGGGAACTCGACCTCGTGGCCGAGCCGCCGGAGCAGCGGCACGATCGCCCGGCCGACCTCCGGGAACAGCAGCGTCGTTGTAGCAGGTGATGAACAGCGCGACGCGCATCCGGTCAGGCTCCGCGCCGGGCGAGCGACGTCCGCGGCTCGTAGCGCCGGATGTCCTGGGTCGCCCGGACGAGCGCCCGCAGCGTCTCGAGGTCGCCGGCGATGCAGCCCGCGCGCCCGGGCCTGGACGAGCACGTTGCCGAGCGCGGTCGCCTCGACCGGGCCGGCGACCACCGGCAGCCTCGCAGGCGTCCGCCGTCAGCTGGCACAGCAGCGCGTTGCGCGCGCCGCCGCCGACGAGGTGGACGACCTCGCACCGGACCGGCCGGACAGTCGCGCGGCGTCGCGGACCGTCCGCGCCGTACGCCGCGGCGAGGCTGTCGAGGATGCACCGGACGAGCGGCCGGGCGTGTCGGCCGGCACCGGCTGGTCGAGCGCGCGACGCAGGCGGCCGCGATCCGGGCCGGCATGTCGCCGGGCGGCAGGAACGACGGGTCGTCCGGGTCGATGACCGGGCCGCCGGCCGGCAGCTCGGCCGCGCCGATGAGCAGCGCCGGCAGCTGCTCCGGCGAGCCCCGCGAGCTCCCACGTCCGGAGCGACTCCTGGAGCAGCCACAGGCCCATGACGTTGCGCAGGTAGCGGATCCGCTCGTCGACGCCGCCCTCGTTGGTGAAGTTCGCCGCGCCGGCCCTCCTCGGTCAGGATCGGCGTGCTCGAGCTCGACGCCGACGAGCGACCACGTGCCGCACGCGATGTAGGCGAACGACGCGTCGGCGGCCGGGACGCCGACGACCGCCGAGGCCGTGTCGTGCGACCCGACGAGCGTGAGCAGCGTCGCCGGCGCCAGCGCCGGTCTCGCGGCGCACGTCCTCCCGCAGCGGCCCGACCACGTCGCCGGGAGCGCCGAGCGGCGGGAAGAGCGCCGGCGGGATCGCCGAGCGATCGCGATCGAGCTCGTCGTCCCACGTCCGCCGGTGGACGTCCAGCAGCCCGGTCGTCGAGGCGTTCGTGACCTCGGCGACGCGCACGCCCGGTCAGCCAGTAGCCGAGCAGGTCCGGGATGAGCAGCATCGTCCGGGCGGCCGCGAACGCCGGGCGTGCCGCGGGCCGCGGCGAGCTGGTAGATCGTGTTGAACGGCAGGAACTGGAGGCCGGTCCGGGCGTAGAGCTCGGCCGGCGGGACGACGTCGTGGACCGGTCGCGACCGGCCGGCGCGGTCCGGTCGTCGCGGTAGTGGAACGGGTCGCCCGAGCAGGCTGCCGGCCTCGTCGAGCAGGCCGTAGTCGATGGCCCACGAGTCGACGCCGATGCTGACGAGCGCCGTCGGCCGCCCGGGCCGCCTCGCGCAGGCCCGGCGAGGACCTCGCGGTACAGCCGCAGGATGTCCCAGTGGAGCCCGTCCGGCAGCCGGACCGGCTCGTTCGGGAAGCGGTGGACCTCGGTCAGCTCCAGCTCGTTCGGGGCGACCCGCCCGACCATCACCCGGCCGCTCGACGCGCCGAGATCGACGGCCGCGACGAGCCGGCCGGTCACCGGAGGAAGGCCGCCGCCACACCCGCGTCGACCGGGATGTGCAGGCCGGTGGTCTGGCTGAGGTCGCCGCCGGTCAGGGCGAAGACCGCCGCGGCGACGTGCTCCGGGCAGCACCTCCCGCTTGAGCAGCGTCCGCTGGGCGTAGAACTCGCCGAGCTTGTCCTCGGGGATCCCGTACGTCCGCGCCCGGTCGGCGCCCCAGCCCTTGGCGAAGATCCCGGAGCCGCGGACGACGCCGTCCGGGTTGACGCCGTTGACCCGGATCCCGTACTGGCCGAGCTCGGCGGCGAGCAGCCGGACCTGGTGGGCCTGGTCGGCCTTGGACGCGCCGTAGGCGACGTTGTTCGGCCCGGCGAAGAGCGCGTTCTTGCTGACGATGTAGACGAGGTCGCCGCCCATCGCCTGGTCGATCAGGATGCGGGCCGCCTCGCGCGAGCACGAGGAACGAGCCGCGGGCCATGACGTCGTGCTGGAGATCCCAGTCGCGCACGGTCGTCTCGAGCAGCGGCTTCGAGATCGACAGGCCGGCGTTGTTGACGACGAGGTCGACGCCGCCGAACGCGAGGACGGCGCGCTGGAAGGCGGCCGCGACCTGGGCCTCGTCCGTCACGTCGGCCGACGACGCTGATCGCCGTGTCGGTGCCGCCCAGCTCGCGCGCGACGGCCTCGGCGCTGCTCGCGTCGATGTCGGCCACGACGACGCAGGCCCCCTCGGCCGCGAGCCGGTGGGCGATCGCCTTGCCGATCCCCGATCCGGCGCCGGTCACGAACGCGACCCGGGCGGCGAGCGGCTTGGGCGCGGGCATCCGCTCGAGCTTCGCCTCCTCCAGCGCCCAGTACTCGATCCGGAACTTCTCCGCCTCGCCGATCGGGGCGTAGGTCGAGAGCGCCTCGGCGCCGCGCATGACGTTGATCGCGTTGACGTAGAACTCGCCGGCGACGCGGGCGGTCTGCTTGTTCGCGCCCGAACGAGAACATGCCGACGCCCGGCACGCAGCACGATCGCCGGGTCGGCGCCGCGCATCGGCGGGCTGTCGGGGGTCGCGTGGCGCTCGTAGTAGGCGCGGTACTCCGCGCGGTAGGCCTCGTGCAGCTCGCGCAGCCGGGCGATCGACGTCCGCCAGCGTCGGCGGTCGGCGGCAGGTCGAGGACCAGCGGCCGGACCTTGGTCCGCAGGAAGTGGTCCGGGCAGGACGTGCCGAGCGCCGCCAGCCGGGGATGCTCGGCCCGGCCGACGAAGTCGAGCACGGCCTCGTCGTCGGTGTAGTGGCCGACCAGCGGACGGTCCGTCGAGGCCAGGCCCGCGGACCAGCGGCAGGAGCGCGGCCGCACGGGCGCTGGCGCTCGCCTCGGGGCAGCGGCTCGTAGCCCGGCGATCGGCGCGCCGAACGGCTCGGGCCGCCCGTGCTCGGCGATGAACCGCTCGGCGGTCGCGATGATCTCCAGCGAGCGCGCCTCGCACTCCTCCGACGTGTCGCCCCAGGCCGTGATCCCGTGGCCGCCGAGGATCGCCCCGATCGCCTCGGGGTGGGTCGCGCCGGATCTCGGCCATGTCGAGGCCGAGCTGGAACCCGGGCCGCCGCCAGGGCACCCAGGCCACCCGATCGCCGAAGCACCGCCGGGTCAGCGCCTCGCCGTCGGCGGCGGTCGCGAGCGCGATCCCCGAGTCCGGGTGCAGGTGGTCGACGTGGGCGGCGTCGATGAGGCCGTGCATCGCCGTGTCGATCGACGGCGCGGCGCCGCCCGCGGCCGTGCAGGCAGTAGTCGAACGCGGCGACCATCTCGTCCTCGCGCTCGACGCCCGGGTAGACGTCGACGAGGGCGCGCAGCCGGTCGAGCCGCAGGACCGCGAGCCCCGACTCGGTGAGCGTCCCCAGGTCGCCGCCCGAGCCCTTGACCCACAGCAGCTCGACCGGCGTGCCCGTCACGGGATCGATGCCGAGCCCCTTGGCCGAGGTGTTGCCGCCCGCGTAGTTCGTGTTCTGCGGGTCCGCCCCCAGGCGGTTGGAGCGGTCGATGAGCGCCGAGACCGGCGGGCTCGTGTCGGACTTCGCGGAGCTCGACGCTCATGCGCCCCAGCCCGCCTGCTGCCCGCCGACGCGCTCCGCGACGATGCGCTCGGCATAGCCCGATCGGGCGTACGCCGCGATGGGATCGGGGTCGAGGCCCAGGCCGGTCCGGACCTCGGCGAGGAGCGGCCGCACGTCGGTGTTGTAGGCGTCCATGAACACGGCGTTGGCGCCCAGGACGTCACCGCCCGCCTGCGCGGCGGCGAGGGCGTCGGCATCCACGAGGAGCGCCTTCGCGGTGGCCTCCTGGACGTTCATGACCGAGCGGATCTGGCCGGGGATCTTGGGCTCGATGTTGTGGCACTGGTCGAGCATGAACGCGACGCCGGCGTCGAGGTTCAGGGCCCCGCCCTGCACGACCTCGTGCATGATCCGGAACAGCTGGAACGGGTCGGCCGAGCCGACCATGAGGTCGTCGTCGGCGTAGAACCGCGAGTTGAAGTCGAACCCGCCGAGGCGGTCCGCCCGGAGCAGCGACGCGACGATGAACTCGATGTTGGTGCCGGGCGCGTGATGACCCGTGTCGACGACGACCTTCGCCTTGGGCCCGGCGGCGATGCACTGGACGTAGGCGGTGCCCCAGTCGGGCACGTCCATCGTGTAGAACGACGGCTCGAAGAGCTTGTACTCGAGGAGCATCCGCTGGTCCGCGCCGAGCCGCGCGTGGACCGCGGCGAGCGCCTCGGCGAGCCGGTCCTGGCGGCCGCGGATGTCGTCCTGGCCGGGGTAGTTCGTCCCGTCCGAGAACCACAGCTTGAGGTCGCGCGAGCCGCGTCGCGTCCATGACGTCGATGCAGGCCAGGAGGTGGTCGAGCGCCTTGCGCCGGACGCGCGGCGTCCGGGTTGCACACGCTGCCGAGCATGTAGTCGTCGTCCTGGAAGACGTTCGAGTTGATCGTGCCCGAGGCCGACCCCCTGCTCCTCGGCGTGGCGGGCCAGGCCGGCGTAGTCGTCGACCCGGTCCCACGGGATGTGCAGCGCGACCGTCGGCGCGACGCCGGTGAACCGGTGGACCTGCGCCGCGTCGGCGACCTTCTCGTACGGGATCGCGCGGGACGCCCTTCTGGGCGAAGACCTTGAAGCGCGTCCCGGAGTTGCCGAACGCCCAGGAAGGCAGCTCGATGCGCTGCGACCGGAGTGTCGCGACGACAGCCTGGTTGCTGATCACCCTGTGCCTCCGTCGCCCCGCGGGGCGGATCTCGTCGCTCTCGCGCCGCTCGATGCTACCTGTTGGTGGCCGCTGGTATCCGACCCGGTCGGCGCCATCGCGCGAGGGCACCGGAGGAGGTGGCGCCCGTGCATCCGCCGACCGGGTCGGGTCGCCGGGACCGCGTCCGGATGCCCATGCCTGGGGGCCCCGAGCCGCCGTTCCGACTGACGCGGCATAGCCTGCCACATGTTTCGCTTGGTTTCAATTACCTTCTTGACATTGCATTCCACGCGGGGTCTACTGTGCGTCGAAACCAATCGAAATGGCACCGTCGAACCGCCGTCGAGCCGGAGGAGCAGGCGTGACCGTCCCAGCCAGCGCCCCGTCCGGCGACGTCTTCGCCCGCGAGCGGCAGGAGCACATCGTCCGGATCGTCGAAGAGCACGGGCGTGCCCGGGTGAGCGACCTCGCCACCCGGTTCAGCGTGTCGGCCGTGACCATCCGCAAGGACCTCGTGGCGCTCGAGGCGGAGCGCCGGCTGGTCCGCACCCACGGCGGCGCGATCATCGATCGGCCGGAGCCGGCCCGAGCTGGCCTTCGAGATCCGGGAGCGCCTCCAGGCGGACGAGAAGGCACGGATCGGGGCAGCCGGCGCGGCGCTGGTCCACGACGGCGAGAGCATCGTCATGGACGCCAGCACGACCGCCCTCTCGGTGGCCCGCCACCTCAAGGCTCGCCAGGGCTGGAGCCAGCTCACGGTCATCACCAACGGCCTGCGGATCGCCTCGGAGCTCGCCGGCCATCCCGGGATCACGGTGCTGATGCTCGGCGGACGCGTGCGCTGGGAGGCCCTGTCGGTCGTCGGCCAGCTTGGCGACGGCCTGTTCCGGCGGGTCAACGTCCAGAAGGCGTTCCTCGGCGCCGCGGGGTTCACCCCCGAGTCCGGCCTGGCCGACGCGACCGAGGAAGAAGCCCAGATCAAGCGCTCGATGGTGGCCGCCGCTCGCGAGGTCATCGCGATCGTCGACCACACGAAATGGGAGCGCGCGGCATTCGCGACGTTCTGCCCCACCGACCGGCTGAGCATCATCCTCACCGACGAGCAGGCGCCGGACGCGATGGTCCGCGGGCTGACCGCGCGGGGCGATCGAGGTCCGGCTCATCGGCCCGGGCGAGGGCGCCGCGGGCGGTGCCTCGGCACCCTCCGATGCGGCGAGGCCGGCCCGGTGACCACGCCGGAGGCCGTCGCCCTCGCGACCCAGCGCCGAGCTCATCGGGATCTCGAAGCGGTTCGCCGCGACCCAGGCCCTCGACGACGTGTCGCTCGACCTGCTGCCCGGCGAGGTCCACGCGCTCGTCGGCGAGAACGGGGCCGGGAAGAGCACGCTGGTCAAGATCCTCGCCGGCGTCCACCAGCCGGACAGCGGCACGATCCTGCGTCGCCGGCGAGCCGACCCAGATCCAGGGCCCGGCCCACGCCCGTGCCCTCGGGATCGCGGTCGTCCACCAGGAACCGCGCCTGTTCCCGGACCTGACGGTCGCCGAGAACGTGTTCCTCGGCCACGCCCCGTCGGGCCGGATGGGCAGCATCGACTGGGGCGCGATGCGCCGGGCCGCGGAGGCGCTGTTCGCGCGAGCTCGACGTCCAGTTCGACGTGCGGGCGCCGGTCCGCGGCCTCTCGATGGCCGACCAGCAGCTCATCGAGATCGCCAAGTCGCTGTCCCTCGACGCGCGGGTCCTCATCCTCGACGAGCCGACGGCGTCGCTCTCCGCGCACGAGGTCGCCCGCCTGTTCACGATCGTGCGCCGCCTGCGCGAGCGCGGCGTCTCGATCCTCTTCGTGAGCCATCGGCTGGACGAGGTCTTCGAGCTGTGCGACCGCGCGACGGTCTTCCGGGACGGCCGGCACGTGATCACCACGGCCACGGCCGGGCTCACCACGGCCGACCTGGTCCGGCACATGGTCGGACGGGCCGTCTCGCTCTTCCCGAAGGTCGCGACGCCGGTCGGCGAGGTCCTCCTCGAGGTCGACGGGCTGACCCGGGCCGGGGTCTTCCGCGACGTCGGGTTCGAGGTTCGCGCCGGCGAGATCGTCGGGCTCGCCGGCCTGGTCGGGGCCGGCCGGACCGAGGTCGCCCGCGTCCTGTTCGGGATCGACCGCCGGGACGCCGGCGCGGTCCGCCTCGGCGGGCGGCTGGTCGACTTCGGCGACCCGTCGGCGGCGATGAGCGCCGGGATCGCCTACCTGCCCGAGGACCGCCACCAGCAGGGCCTGGTCCTCGACTTCTCGATCGCCCAGAACGTGACCCTGCCGATCCTGCCCCGCCTGTTCCCGGGGCTCTTCGTCCGCGCCTCGGCCGAGCGCAAGGTCGCCCGGGAGCACACCGAGCAGCTCCACGTCCGGATGACCGGCGTCGACCAGCTCGTGGGTGCCCTCTCGGGCGGCAACCAGCAGAAGGTCGTGCTGGCCAAGTGGCTGGCCTCGTCGCCCAAGGTCCTGATCCTCGACGAGCCGACCCGGGGCATCGACATCGGGGCCAAGGTCGAGGTCCACCGGATCATCTCCGAGCTGGCCGCCTCGGGGCTCGGGATCATCCTCATCTCGAGCGACCTGCCGGAGGTCCTCGCGATGTCCGACCGGATCGTCGTGCTCCACGAGGGCCGCGTGACGGCCGACATCCCGCACGACAGGGCGACCGAGGAGCGGGTGATGTTCGCCGCGACCGGGAGCGCCGGCGCCGGCCCGGACGACGCGGACGCCGGGGATGGTGGGGCCCGTGTCTGACACCCGGATCGCATCGGCCGGTGGCTCGACGAGCGGGCGGGCTCCTCGTCGCCCTCGCCCGCCAGCGCGAGCTGAGCCTGGTCCTGATCATCGTCGTGCTCGGCGGCGCTCGTGTCGCTCCGCGCGCCGCAGTTCCTGACGCTGGCGAACATCAGCCAGGTCGCGGTGCTGGCGTCGATCATCGCCGTGGCCGCGGTCGGCGAGGCGATCGTCGTGATCACCCGGAACGTGGACCTCTCGGTCGAGGCCACGATCGGGCTGGTCGCCTACTGCCTGGCCAGGACCCTCGAGCTCCACGCCCTCGACGTGCCGGCGGCGATCGCGGTCAGCATCGGCCTGGGGCTGGTCCTCGGGATGATCAACGGGGCGATCGTCACGCTGCTGCGGGTGCCCGGCGATCGTGGCCACCCTGGGCACCCTGAGCATCTTCCGCGGCGTGGACTACTTCGTGGCCGGCAGCCACCAGGTCCCGCTGGCGAGCCTGCCCGCCGGGCTTCACGGACACGGCGGTCAACGACGTCCTCGGGATCCCGATCTTCGTGCTCGTGGCGCTGGCGATCGTCCTCGTGGGGTCCGTGGTCCTGCGCTCGACCCGCTTCGGGCGGCAGGTCTATGCCGTCGGCAGCAACCCGGAGGCGGCCGACGTCCTCGGCATCCCCTCGCGCCGGATCGTGTTCATCGGCTTCTCGCTGTGCGGGCTCCTCTCGGGCGTCGCCGGCGTGCTGTGGGTCATGGAGTTCGGGACGATCAACGGCACGTCGGCGACGGGCGTCGTCCTGGCGGTCGTGGCGGCCGTGGTCGTGGGCGGGGTGAACATCTTCGGTGGCTCCGGGACGCTGGTCGGCGCCGCCCTGGGCGCGCTGTTCCTCGGCTTCGTCGCCAACGCGCTCATCCTCATCGACCTGTCCCAGTTCTGGCTCCAGGCCATCTACGGCGTCGTGATCCTGGTCGCCGTCAGCGCCGACGCCTTCATCCTGCGCCGGGTCAAGCGCGCGACCGCCGGGCACCGCAGCCGATGAGCGCGGGCACGCCTGCCGTGAGCGGAGCGCGGCGCTGGTCGACGCGCGATCGCCCGGTGGGAGACGCTGCTGCTGATCGCCCTGCTCGGGCTCGTCGTGCTCGGCAACGCCCTGTCGCCGTTCTTCCTCACGGCCGGCAACTTCAGCAACCTCATCGCCGCCCTGATGGAAGTCGCGATCATGGCCCTGCCGATGACGCTGATCATCGTGGCCGGCGAGATCGACCTCTCGGTCGAGTCGATGGCCGGCCTCGCCTGTGCGGTCCTCGGCTTCCTGTACGCCGCGGGTGTGCCGCTCGGGTCGCGATCCCGCTGGTCCTCCTCGTCGGCGCCCTCGGCGGCCTCCTGAACGGCCTGCTCGTCGCGCGCGGCGGACTGCCGTCACTCGTCGTGACCCTCGGCACCCTCGCCCTCTTCCGGGGCATGGCCCTGATCGTCCTCGGGTCGCGCGGCGTCAGCGAGTTCCCGGATGCGTTCACGGAATTCGGCTTCGGACACGTTCCGGGGACCCTGATCCCGTGGCCGTTCGTCGTCTTCCTGCTCCTGGCCGTCGTGCTGGGGCTCGTGCTCCACCAGACGTGGCTGGGACGCCAGATCTATGCCATCGGCAAGAACGCCAGCACCGCCCGCTTCTCGGGCGTGCGCGTCGCCCGGGCCCGGACCTGGCTCTTCGTCCTCTCCGGGCTCGATCGCGGCCCTGGCCGGGTCATCCTCACCGCCCGCCTCAACACGTCCGCGCCGACGCCGGCCAGGGCATGACCCTGACCGTTGTGACCGTCGTCCTGCTCGGCGGCGTCAACATCTTCGGCGGGCGCGGGACGATCCCAGGCGTGGTCCTGGCCGTCCTCACCGTGGCGGTCATGCAGAACGCCCTGCGCCTCGCCAACGTTTCCGTGGAGGTCCAGAGCATCGCCCTCGGGCTGCTCCTGATCCTCTCGGTCGTCCTCCCCACCTTCGCTCACCAGGCCAAGTCGGCTGTCGATCGAGTCCGCGGAGGACGGCCTCCGCCGGCCGACTCGGTCCCCCACGGTGAGCGAGCAGTGTCATGAGATCGAGGAGGCCAGCGTTGAAGATCAGGTCCATCGGGCGAGGTATCGCCCTCACCAGCATCGCGGCGGTGGTGTTCGCGGCATGTTCGGGCGGCGCCACGCCGAGCCCGTCGCGGCATCCGTCGCGCCGACGACGGCGGCCAGGCCGCCGCCGCATCCGCCGCCCGGCCTGCAGGCCGCCGGAACGTGCCCGACGACGCCGGCCGCGTCCATCAAGGTCGGCTACCT
Source organism: uncultured Chloroflexia bacterium (assembly GCA_963849405.1). GTDB lineage: Bacteria > Chloroflexota > Limnocylindria > Limnocylindrales > CSP1-4 > C-114. The sequence goes on along the minus strand of CAWKHG010000001.1, from coordinate 281,188 downwards.
GCCCAAGGACATCGTCAACCAGTACTTCGCGGCCGCGAAGACCGGCGTCGACAAGGCGGCCGGCGAGCTGGGCGGCAACGTCACCCAGGTCGGCCCGCCGAGCCCGAAGGCCGCCTCCAGATCCCGTTCATCACCGACCTGACGACGCAAAAGGTCGAACGCGATCATCATCTCGGCCGACGACAAGGATGCCGTCGCTCCGGCGCTCAAGGCGGCCAAGGCCGCGTGCATCAAGGTCGTCGGCTTCGACGCGGCCTCGGCCGTCGGCTCCTATGACGTCTTCGTCAACCAGGTCGACTTCAGCGGCGTCGGTGTGAACCTCGCGGACTGGGCCTGCGAGCTCGCTCCGTGGTGCACCGGCGAGATCGCGATCCTCTCGGCGACCGCCACGGCCGCCAACCAGAACTCGTGGATCGAGCTGATGAAGACGACCCTGACCCAGGACAAGTACAAGGGCCTCAAGCTCGTCGACACCGTCTACGGCGACGACGTGACACGACGCAGCAAGACGCAGGCCCAGGCCCTGCTGACCAAGCACCCGGATCTCAAGGTGATCGTCGCGCCGACCACGGTCGGCATCCTCGCGGCCGCCCAGGTCGTCAAGCAGGCCAAGTCGCTCGGTCAAGGTGACCGGCCTCGGCTTCCCTCACGACATGAAGCCGTTCGTCGAGGACGGCACCTCCCCGGTCTTCGGCCTGTGGAACGTGCCCGACCTCGGCTACCTGTCCTACGGTCGCGGCCAAGCTCGTCACCGGCGAGATCAAGGGCACCGAAGGCGAGACCTTCACCGTCCCGGGCCTCAATGGCGGCAAGCCGTACACGATCGGCAAGGACAACATCGTCGTCCTCGGCCCGGCCTTCCGGTTCGACAAGACGAACCTGGACGTCTTCATTCTAGCAGCGACACGCGTGAATGCCGGGCCCCGGAGGCTACGCTTCCGGGGCCCTTCGATTCGGAGGATGGCCATGGAACGCGTTGGATTCACGATGCGCCTGCTGCCCGGGCAGGAGGCCGAGTACCGCCGCCGGCACGCCGAGGTCTGGCCGGAGATGCTGGCGGCCCTCAAAGCAGCCGGCGCGCCGCGACTACTCGATCTTCATCCGCGGCGCGGACCTGTTCGCGCTACCTGGTCGTGGACGACTTCGCCGCGTTCCGGGCCTCCATGGCGGCGAGCCCGGCGAACGACCGCTGGCAGGCCGAGATGGCCGGCGCTGATCGACCCGCTGACCGATCCCGGCGACCGGGCTTCCACCAGCGCCTCGAGGAGATCTTCCACCTCGATTGAGGCCCGTCCCGAGCGGGCGTCCTATCATCTGTAACACTATTGTTGGGTTGGACCGCTTGAACCAGCGGTTACCATGTCCGAAACCCGCCAGGGGTCCGTAGGGCGTTCCGAGGGAACCCGAATGGAGCTCACCCACCTGGCGTCGAGCGCCCCGTCCCAGGGCGCGTTCGGTCGCCGTTCCGAAGCGCACAGCGGGGGGCTGGCCGAAGGCTGAGTCCGCGCGAGCCGCGGACCGCGAGCCTGGCCGGCACACGCATGGTGCTCGCGGCACGCGTGCTGCGCGCGCTCGCGGGGCTGGCCGCGGCGGCCGTCACTGGCCACGACGCTCGCCCCCAGCGCGCTCGCGGCCGACCCACCCGTCGCCGTGATCGTCGTCACCGGCACGGCTCCACTTCGAGGACCAGGAAGTGGCGTTCGCCGACGAATCGACCGGCGAGCCCGACAGCCGGAAATGGACCTTCGGCGACGGCGACACGACCTCGACCCGCCGGCATCCGACGCACACCTACGACGACCCGGGATCTACACGGTCACGCTGACCGTCGAGAACGAGGCCGGCTCCGACGTGGCGACGATCACGGTCACGATCCTCGGCGAGTGGACGGGCGGCGTTTCGGTGTACCGGGCGGGCTCGTACTCCAAGCAGGCGACGATGCGCCTGTGCGTCGCGGCATCGGTCCAGATGATGCGCAACATGGTCTACAACCAGCAGGACCACTCGCTCCGCTACCAGAGCGCGTACAACGCCTATGGACGGGCGCACAACCAGTACGTCACGCCACGGGCCGCCGGAGTCGATCCCGCCGGCATGCAGGCGCTGCTCCGGAAGTACGTCCATCCGAACTACCGGATCGCTGCAGCGGCCGGCTACACGAACGCCGTCAGGGCGGCCGCCAGGGCGATCCGCCTGACCGGCCGGCCGGCCAGCGTCTTCGTCATGCACGGCGTCCATGTCTGGGTGATCTCGGGCTTCACGGCCACGGCCGATCCTGCCGTCACGTCCGAGTACGTCGTCACGAGCGTGAGCGTCGAGGGCCCTCTGTTCGGCGTCCGGCCGGCGATCAACGGCTACGATCCCGCCCCGAACGTGACGATGACGGTCTCCCGCTTCGCCCGCTACCTCACCCCGTTCCGCGACCCGTACATCCCGAAGGGCTGGCGGAACCGCTACGTGGTGGTGATCCCGTAAGGGTCGTCCATCCGCAGGACCGGTGAACGGCGCCGGCCGGGCGCAGCGCGCGGACCCGCCCGAGCGTCTGGTGGTCGACCCGGACCGCCGCCCTGCCCCATGACAGCGACGATCCGGTGGCGCACGCTGAGGAGAGCTTGAACCCGACGGCCCCGGCCCCCGCCGCCCCGCCGCCGCCCGCGTCGCCCCCGAGCTCGCTCGCCCGGCGCGTGTTCGCGTTCGCCGTGCGATTCCTGCCGACCGGTGCGGTCGTCCTGTCGATCCTCACGTTCGCGGGCTACGCGATGGGCCTGGTCCGCGACCGGATCTTCGTCCGGACGTTCGGCTTCGGCCAGGAGCTCGACGCCTACAACGCGGCGTTCATCCTGCCCGAGCTCGCCCTCGACGTGCTCGTCGCCAGCGGCCTCGTCGCGCCGTTCGTGCCGCTGTTCACGGGCCTGCGAGCGGAGGCGGCCGAGACCGCCCGGGCGTTCGGTCGCTCGATCCTGACGCTGGCGGTGAGCGTGATGGGCCTCACGTCGCTCGTGCTCATCGTCTTCGCGCCGCAGACCGTGAGCCTGATCGCCCCGGGCTTCGATGCCGCCGAGCGCGACCTGTACGTCGACCTGTTCCGGCTCATGTGCGTCACGCCGGTCATCTTCGCGACCTCGATCGTGCTCGGCGAGATCCTCGTGGCGGAACGGCGCTTCCTGTTCTACGGGCTCGCGCCGCTCTTCTACAACGGCGGGATCGTCGCCGGCACGCTCCTGCTCGGCGAGCGGATCGGCATCTTCGGCGCGGCGGTGGGGGCCATCCTGGGCGCTCTGCTGCACCTGGCGATCCGGCTCATCGGCATCTGGCGAACGCCGTTCCGGCCGGTCCCCACGCTCCACCTGCGGGTCCGCGGGGTGCGCGATTTCCTCGTCCTGATGGCCCCCAAGATGCTCAGCCATCCGATCGAGCCGCTGACGTTCCTGTACTTCACGTCCCTGGCATCGCGGTTCGACGACGGCAGCATCAGCTCCGTCAGCGTCGCCCGGAACTTCGAGAGCGTGCCCGTCAGCCTCATCGGCGCGTCCTTCGCGATCGCCGCGTTCCCGCTCCTCTCGTCGGCGTTCGCGACCGGCGACCGGGCGACGTTCCGGCGGGTGTTCACGACCAACTTGCTGACGATCTCGGCGCTCACGATCGCCGGAGCCGTGGTCCTCTTCTTCACGGGCGGCCTGGTCATCTCGATCTTCCTGGGCGGCGACCTGAGCGACCCGGCGACGGCGCGGACCGCGACGATCCTCGGTGTCTTCGCCCTCGCCATCCCGTTCGAGAGCCTGACCCATCTCCTGGCCCGGGCGCTGTACGCCACCCGCAACACGATCCTGCCGACGATCGCATCCGTCGCCGGGTTCGTGGCCACCGTGCTGGCGGCCGAGTCCCTCGCACCCACGGCGGGGCTGTCCGCCGTGCCCCTTGGCTTCGCGGCCGGGATGGCCCTCAAGGTGACGATCCTGGCCTTCGCGCTCGTGCCCCGGATGGCCCGCATCGGCCGGGCGGCGGAGGCGACCCAGGCGCGTGACATGGCCGGGCCTGGCGCGCCATGGCGGCCCCGGACACCGTTCGGCCGCCGGCTCGCCGCGGTCGTCCTGTCCATCGCCCTGGTCGGCCTGGCGATCGGCGTCATCCATGCCACGAACGCCGCGCTCGCGGGGGCGACCCTCCAGTACGCCCCGGTCATCACGCCATTTGCCCGGGTGAGGCCGTCGGCGCCACCCCCATCGGTCGGCCCGCCGCCGAGCGCCGTGGCCACGTCCGAGCCGAGCCCGAGCGGAGGCCCCGGCGGCTCGGGCGGACCCTCGCCCTCCGCGTCCCTCGGTCCGACCCCCACGCCGGGTCCGTTCGAGATGGACCTCTACGAGAGTGGCGACTATGCCGGCGAGTTCACCGACATCTGGTGCGTGCCGGCGGCCATGCAGACCATGATGAACATCATGGACGCCGGTAACGACCGGACGAAGGAGACCCAGCGCAGCGTGTTCAACCTCGCCCGATCGCTCGCCCCCGCACCGGACGGCGCCGTCGAGCCCGAGGGCTGGGCGATGGGCCTGGCCGAGCTCGGTTACGGCAACTACGAGGTCCGGACCTCGCCGACGATCCGCGCCGCCGTCCAGATGGCCGCGGTCCAGATGCGCCTCACCAACCGCCCTGTCGGGATGATGACCTGGCGCGGCGCGCACTCCTGGGTCATGTCCGGGTTCACGTCCACGGCCGACCCGGCCGTAAGCGACAAGTTCAAGGTCGAGGGGATCTACATCGAGGATGTCTGGTGGCCGCGGATCTCCTCGATCTGGGGCCCGTCCGACCAGCCGGACACGCTCAAGGAGGTCGCCGACCTGTCGATCGACTTCCTGCCCTGGAAGCGTCCCAGGGGCACGTACCCGGACAAGGACGGCCTGTACGTGATGGTCGTGCCGATCCCCTGACCCGGCGGATCTCTCAGGCCCTTCCCGATACGGGCTCGTTATCGATACCGGGTTTTCATCGATGCGGCCGTCGCCGACCCGGGCGTACCGTTGCAACGGTGCACGTGTCTCGTGCACGGCTGACGCGCGCGATGGTTCGCATGAGGGGTGGATGAAGAACGGCGCTAGACCGACCCGGTTCGATGTCCGGAAGGCGATCGGCGACGCTCGCGCGGCGATCGATGCAGACCAGGTGGCGGCCGACGCCGATCAGACCGCCTCCGACGCCGACCAGACGGCCTCCGACGCCGACCAGACGGCCTCCGCGGTCGACCAGAGCGACGCCGAGCGCGACATGCGGGCCTCGGAGAACGACCAGGCCGCCGCCGACCGCGAGCATGACGCCCGGTCCAGCGTGAGCGCGGCCGACGAGTCCGCGTATGTCGCCTCGCGCGAGCTTCGCGAGACCGTGGCCCTCCAGCGCGAGCTGCACCGCCAGGCCCGTGCCGCGACGGCGCGGGATCGCGACGCCACGGCCCGCCAGCGCGACAGGATCGCCGAGGCCCGGGACGATGCCGGTCGCACCCGTGACGCGCGGGCCGCCGTGGAGGCCCAGACCCGGGACACCTCCGACGCGTCGCTCCTCCAGCAGCTCGAGGAGCTCGCCGCGCGGGCGGCGGCCGACCGGGCACGAGCGGCGGCCGATCGAGCCCGGGCGGCGATCGACCGGGCGAATGCCGCCCGCGAACGAGCCAGGCTCGAGGCCGAGCTCCGATCGGCCCATCTCGACGATCTCACGGGCGCCTACCGCCGGGACATGGGCCGGCTCGCCCTGTCCCACGAGATCGACCGGGCGCGCCGCTCGGACGGCCGGTTCGTCGTGGCGTTCGTCGACGTGGACGGGCTCAAGGACGTCAACGACCGCGAGGGCCATGCCGCCGGCGACCACGTGCTGGAAACGGTGGTCGACGCGATCCGGATGCGCCTGCGCTCCTTCGATCCGATCATCCGCTACGGGGGCGACGAGTTCGTGTGCGGGCTGATCGGGACCGACATCCAGGAGGCCGGCCGTCGCTTCGAGGTGATCGGGGCGGCCATCGAGCAGCAGGCCCATGTCGGGATCAGCGTCGGCCTCGCGGAGCTCGCGCCCGATGAGACGGCCGACCAGCTGACCGAGCGCGCCGACGCCGCGATGCTTGCCGTCAAGGCCGAGCACCACTCGCGCTAGTGGGTCCCGTCGGCGGCCAGGCGGCAGACAGGCCCCACCCGAACCACACCTGAGCGCACCGCTCTACTGCAAACTGACCACGTCCGAGGGTACGGATGGTCCGTAGCCGCGGCGCGGAGCGGCGACCATAGTCTGGCGACGGGCTCCTTGTAGCTGAACACCTTGGCCACGACGCTCGACCCTCACCAACGGTGTCTCGATGCGTCGTCCCCTCAGCATCCTGTTCGCAGGTGTGTTCGCGTTCGGCCTCCTGGCCGCGACCGCCTTCTCGACCGCCTCCCCTGTCGCCGCGGCCACGGTCGCGCCGACCACGACCTGCAGCAACAGCGTCGACAACACGGGCGGGCTCGGCCTGATCTGCCAGGTCACGATCGTCAACACGATCACCGCCAATGGCGGGTCCGCCAAGGTCACGATCCGCGAATGTCACGGCTCGGCCGGCGCCCCCACGGCGGCGTGTTCGACCAGGACCACGTTCCTCAGCCAGCCCGTGTCGCGGGTCCGCCAGTGCAACTACGCCATCAATGGCGGCGGCGGCACGCTCCGCTGCAGCGTCCACGTGACGAACAACTTCGTCCTCTTGAGCCCGGGCGCCAGCAAGGCGACCGTGAATCAGTGCGTCGGCTCGGGCGGCGGCATCACCAACCACTGCCACCCCTTCCCCGCGACGACGACGAACGCGACGATCACCCAGTGCAACGGCACGGCCAACGGCGGGACGCTCGTCGGGCTGAACTGCAGCGCGACCGGCACGCGATCCTCGGCCTTCGGCGTGACCGTCTACCAGTGCAACAACTCGGCCAACGGTGGCGGTTCGCTCGTGAACTGCTCCGCGAGCATCGTGAACCGGACCGTTTCCGCGGCCTCCGGTGGCGGCTCGGTCACCCCGCCGCCGACGCTGTCGGATGAGCCGGTCGCCACGGGGACGCTCGGTGGCGCGCTCCTGCCGATCGCCATCGTGTTCGTGGGAACCCTGCTCGGGATGCTCGTCTACACCGACCGGCGCCGCCGGGCGGTCGCCTAGCCCAGCCGAACGGCCCTAGCCGCGCTGCGCGATCGGGATCCGTCCCGATCGCCGGCGGGCGCGGTACCAGGCCAGGTACTCGAGCAGCTCATCGCGCTCTTCGTCGGTCAGATCGGCGAAGAGCGCCGCCGCGACCGAGTCGCCGGCCGGCCCCGCCGTCGCCCCGGGCAACCGATAGCCATTGAGGCGCATCAGGTCCGCGTAGGGCACGGCGAGTGCCTCGCTCAGCTGGTGCAGGACGTGCGGTGACGGCTTCTTCACTCCGTCGTTCTCGAGCTTGCTGAGGTAGGCCGCCGAGATCCCGGCCGCCCGCGCCGCCTCGATCGCCGACAGCGCGCGCACCTCGCGCGCCTGCCGGATCGTGGCTCCGAACGATGGTGCCATCATCGCTCCCACTACTGTGCTAACACCACACTACAGTTGACACTAGCACCCCCGAGTGGTTCACTGCAACCGCAGCAGTGGCCGGAGCGTTGCCCGGCGGTGGCCATGCGGTCCCCCGCTTCCCCGGATGCCTGAGGCAGTAGGAGAAGCAGTGTCCATCGATCAGACCGACCGGACGGTCGTCACCCAGGAGCCCGCGGGGGTTGCGGGCCAGGAAACGGTGCGGACGGACAGTCGCCGCATCACCAGGTCGGGTCCTGGCGGTTCAGAGATGACGCGACGGATCGTCGTCCTCATCTTCGGGCTCATCCAGATCGTCATCGCGGCTCGCTTCGTGCTGCTCCTGCTCGATGCGCGAGAAGCGAACGGGCTCGTCTCCGCGATCCTCAACATCAGCCAGGTGTTCGTCGCACCATTCGAGGGGATCCTGCGGACGAACAACCTCCATTCCGCCGGTTCGATCCTCGATGTCGCCGCCGTGGTGGCGTTCATCGGCTGGACGATCCTCGAGGTGATCGTGCTGTGGGTCGCGGCCATCTTCCGCCGCGAGCCGGCCTGACCATCGGCTTCATCGTGCACGTCGCGAACATGGCCACGGGCTCGCGTCGCCTCGGCCGGCGCTGACCTCCCGCCGGGCTTTCGGGGCCCGGCACAGCGGATGATCGACGGGACGTCCCCATCGGGGACGTCCCGTCTCCCTTGTCAGTCGGGGGGCGCGGTCCGGCAGGCCTCGCAGCGGCCGACCACCGTGACGTGGGACAGGTCGACCTCGAACCCGCGCTGACGGTCGAGCGCCGCGACGAGTTCGCCCGCCTCCTGGGGCTTGAGCTCCCAGCCCCGGCCGCACGACGAGCAGTAGAGATGGCCGTGCTCATCCGACGGGAGCAGGTGGTACTCCTCCGTGCCGTCCTGGCCGTGACCGTGCCGGACGAGACCCAGCAGCTCGAGGACATCGAGCGTCCGGTAGACGGTCGAGGGCGTCGTCAGCGGGTCGGCTTCGCGGCACCGGCGGAGGATCTCGGCGCCGCTCAGATGGCCCTCGCTCCTCGCCAGCACGTCGATGAGCGACCGGCGCTGGGGCGTCCAGCGCAGGCCGCGAGCTCGCAGGAGCTCGCGGACGCCGTGCCACGGGCTGGCCGGGAGCGGTTTCGTCATGGTCTTCATCGGTCGGTCGGCGATCCAAATGGCCTGCTGGGACGAAACCATAGTACGCAACGTCACTATTGCCACAAGTGGCAATAAAGCACATCATTCCAGGCCAGTGGTCCAGGTCCAGTCCAGGGAGACCCGATGTTCTCGAACGCGATGCGCCTGATGACCACTCCGAGCGCCCTGCGCAGCCGGATCCTGCGGGTCTACGCGTTCCTGTTCGCATTCAACATCGGCGCCTGGCTCCTCGCGATCCTGGCGTCCATCCAGTACCCGATCCTGCTCCCCACGGCCCTGCTGGCATACACGTTCGGCCTCCGCCATGCCGTCGATGCCGACCACATCGCGGCGATCGACAACACCACCCGGAAGCTGATGCAGGACGGCCAGCGGCCGGTCGCCGTCGGGCTCTTCTTCTCGCTCGGCCACTCGACGATCGTGGTCGCCCTCTCGATCGTGATCGCCCTGAGCGCCGGCCTGGTGAGCGACATCCCGGCGCTCCGCGAGATCGGCGGGCTCATCGGCACCAGCGTCTCGGCCGGGTTCCTGCTGCTCATCGGGTTCATCAACCTGGCCGTGCTCGTCGACATCTACCGGATGTTCCGGCGCGTGTCGCAGGGCGGCGCCTACGACGAGCAGACCCTCGAGGACTTCCTCCAGAACCGGGGCCTGCTCGCCCGGATGCTCCGTCCGGCCCTCCGGCTCATCCGCAAGAGCTGGCACATGTACCCGCTCGGGGTCCTGTTCGGCCTCGGCTTCGACACCGCCAGCGAGGTCGCCCTGCTCGGCCTGGCCGCGACGTCCGGCGCCAACCACGTGCCGATCTACTTCATCCTCATCCTGCCCGCCCTGTTCGCGGCCGGGATGTCGCTCGTCGACAGCACGGACGGGATCATGATGCTCGGCGCCTACGGCTGGGCGTACGTGAAGCCGATCCGGAAGCTCTACTACAACCTGAACATCACGCTCGTGTCGGTCCTGATCGCGTTCCTGATCGGCGGCATCGAGGTCCTGAGCATCATCGGTGAGCGCCTTGGCCTCTCCGGCGGGATCTGGGACTTCGTCGGCGGCCTCGACTTCGGGATCATCGGCTTCGGGATCATCGCGATCTTCGTGCTGAGCTGGGGCATCTCGACGATCATCTACCGCCGGCGAGGCTACGACGACCTGCCGGTCGCTGGCCCGGAGGCCGCCGGGGCCGACTGACCGAGGTCAGCCTCAGCCCTCGGCCAGGAGCAGGTCCCCCCAGGAACCGTCGGGTCGGCTGCCCGGTGGGCAGGCGAAGACCGCGCTCCCGGTGTGGCGGATGTACTCGTTGAGCGTGTCGCTCGCGGCGAGGCGCGCCTGGATGGCCACGAACTGGCGGCGTGGGTCGCGCTGGAAGCAGATGAAGAACAGGCCGGCGTCGAGCTCGCCCGTACGCTGGTCCATGCCGTCGGTGTAGGAATAGCCCCGGCGCAGGATGAGCTCCCCGCCGTTGGTCGCGGGAGCCGACAGCCGGATGTGGGCGTCCGTGGTCGATCAGCGGCGCCCCGTCCGCCCCGACGGCGCCCAGGGGCACGGGATCGTGCTCGACCGTGGCGCCCAACGGCGCTCCCGTCACCTTGTCCCGGCCGATGATCCGCACCTGCTCGTCGAGCGGCGTGCGATCCCACGACTCGATGCGCATCCGGATCCGCCGGGCGACGAGATAGGAGCCGCCGCGCATCCACGCCTGGTCGGTGTCGGCGCCGGCCCAGACGAAGGCGTCCACGTTCGCGGTGTCCTCCGCGAGCAGGTTGTTCGTGCCGTCCTTGAAGCCCATGAGGTTGCGCGGAGTCGTCTGGGCGGAGCTCGTGGAGGATGTCCGACCGAAGCCCAGCTGGAACCATCGGATGACGGCGACGCCACGGGCCAGCCGGGCGAGGTTGCGCACCGCGTGGAACGCGACCTGTGGGTCGTCGGCGCAGGCCTGGATCGCGAGGTCGCCGCCGCTCCGGCCGGGCTCCAGCGCATCGCCGGGGAACGCGGGGATCTCGGCGAGGGCGGCCGGGCGCCGACCGGCGAGGCCGAACCGGCCATCGAAGAGAGCCGGCCCGAATCCCACCGTGATCGTGAGACGAGCCGGATGGAGGCCGAGGGCCTCCCCCGTGTCGACCGGCGGGGCGAGCGGGGCGCCCGCGACGTCGCCCACGGGTGCTGCCCGTGTCATCAGCCGCGCGGCCGCGGTCCAGGTGCGCAGGAGCTGCTCGAGCTCGGCATCGGCTGGTGGTCGTCAGGTCGAACGATGCGAAGGCGAGGCGATCCTGGGCGGGCGTCACGATACCGGCCTGGTGGGCGCCGTCGAACGGGTACATCGCCGGTCCGGTGGCCGCGACGTCGCTCGTCCCGAGGCCGCCGGGGCGTGTCGCCGCCTCGTACCCGACGAACCCCCCGAGGGCCGCCGCGCCGGTGACCGCGGCCGCCGACGTCAGGAAGCGCCGGCGGCTGATCGACGGGCGGGCGGGCGGCTCCGGACCCTCGAGCGTGTCGGCCGCGGAGCGGCTCCTCGTCACGAGGCGACGAGCTTCGCCGCGACCTGCGAGAGCGGCTCGGCCAGGGCGTCGACCGCCTGGGCGAGGGCCCTGACCTGGGCGGCGGTCACCTCCGAGAAGAGGACGAAGCCGTCGCCGGCGCGGTGCACGTCGAGCGCCCTCTGGACGTCGGCGAACCGCGCGGAGATCGAGGACGCGAGCGCGGCATCCACGTCCTTGAGCGCCGGCTCCAGGAGCTCGAACGCCGTCCGGGCGCCGTCGAGGTTGGCCTGGAAGTCGAGCAGGTCGAGATGCGAGTAGCGCTCCTCCTCCCCGGTGACCTTCGACGCCGCGATCTCGTCGAGCAGCTCGGCGGCCCCGTTGGCCAGGGCCGCCGCCTGGTACGTCTCGTTCGCGACCAGGCCCTGGAGCTTCACGACGTCGGCCTGCAGCTTCGTGGCGATCGGCGCCATGTCGGTGAGATCTCCCTTCTCCCAAAGCGCCTGCTCGAGGCGATGGAAGCCCGTGAAGTCGGCCGGCAGCGGCGCATCGTCGATGCGCTCGTCGATCTCGGGGTCGAGGTCGCCGAAGCTCTCGGCGACCGGCTCGATGCGCTCGTAGAACACGCGGGCCGGGCCGTAGAGCGCTTTCGCCGTAGGGATGTCGCCGGCGATGACGGCGTCTGTGAACGCCTTGGTCGTCGTGACGAGCTGGCCGACCTGGTCGACGACGTACGCGGCGTATGCGGTGGTGGCCGCGGCAAGCTTCGCGTCGATCGGGCTGGCCGAGCCGGCGGCCGCGCCCGCCGTGACGTGGAGCGCGGTCTCGGGGACCGTGGCACCCGGGCAGGCGACGAGATAGTCGCCGGCGGCGAGCTCGAGCGCGAACGATCCCGACAGGCCGGGCGCGAGGTTCTCCTTCTCCCCCAGGATCTTGCCGTCCTTGACGATCTCGACCTCGGACACGCGGTCGCCGCCGTCGTTGACGGCCTTGAAGGTCACGCCGCCCGCCGCGATGGATGTCCGGTCCGGCGTGCAGCCCGCGTTGGTCAGGGTGATGGTCACGACCGTGACGCCTGCGCCGGTCGCCGGCGAGCCTGGGGGCGACGACGGGGCCGACACCGCCGGGCTGCCGCAGGCTGCGAGCATGGCAACGAGGCCGATGGCGCCGGCGAGTCTTGCCGCTCCGGTGCGCCGGGTCCTGCGCCGCGTCACCGCGGCGCCTTCGCTCGGGAGTCTTGCGCCTTCGCCGGCGGCCATGCCCGGCGCACGGGACGTGGCCGCGATCCTGCGATCGGCCATCAGGCGTGGTCCCGTGCTTCGGTGAGAGCGCTCGTGGCTGCCGGGGCCGCGACGACGGGCCGGGGGCGGCGGGGCTGGGGCCAGGCCACGTAGAGGGCCATCGGGATGAGGTACAGCAGGTAGCCGAGGGTCTCGATGACCGTCGGGCGGAGCTGGATGCCGAGCGCGCCCGTGAGCAGGGCGGCCTGGACGGAGCCGGGCGCCGCGATGGCACTGAGGTCGAGGAGCTGGGCCTGCCCGACGTCGATCCAGCCGGCCTCGTGGGCGGTGTGCAGCGCCGTGGCCACGAGCCCAGCCGCGACGAACACGAGGACGATCCCCGTGAGCCGGAAGAAGCGGGCGAGGTCGAGCCTCACGCCACCGCGGTAGATGCCGTAGCCGATCGCGGACGCCACGACGACGCCCAGCGTCGCCCCGGCTCCGGCGGCGAGCGCCGAACCGCTCGCGTTGAAGGCCGCGAGCAGGAAGACCGAGGTCTCGAGGCCCTCGCGCATGACGGCGAAGAAGGCCATCGCGATGAGGGCCCACGTCGTGCCCTGGGCCAGGGCGACGGAGGCCGCGTCCTCGAGGTCCCGCTTGAGGCCCCGGGCGTGCCGGCGCATCCAGACGATCATGTACGTGACGATGCCCACGGCCACGGCGCCGACGACAGTCTCGAGGGCTTCCTGCTGGGCCTGCGGCAGGCTCCCCGACCAGACCTGCAGCGCGATCCCGATGGCCAGGCAGATCGCGACGGCGACCCCGACCCCGAGCCAGACAAGGCGCAGCGCGTCGCTCCGCCCGCGCTGGCGCAGGAACGCGGCCACGATGCCGACGATGAGGGCCGCCTCCAGGCCTTCGCGCAGGCCGATGACGAACGTCGCGAGCAAGGTCACCTCTCCTATCCGGTCCGGGGATCGCGAAGAGGCTACCGGTGATCACGCTCGTTCGTCAAGCACCCTTGCATTGTTGTCGCAAGAGTCCTTGTCTTACCACAGCAAGCCGCCTGGCGCCTCGCATCTGCGCCTAGAACTCAGCCCTCGTCGCGGCTGGTCCGCTCCCAGTCGACCCCGACGTGGTCGGCGTCCTGGCGATCGTGAACCGGCGCTGACCGGCCGGTCGCCGGCCCGTCGATCGGACGGATGTCCTCGGACTGGTCGTCGTCGACGACGTCACTTGCGTCGCGTGGGTCGGTGGTCGTGTCGCGTGGATCGCTCACGGAGTCCCCTTTCGGATCGCGATCCCGCACGGGATCGGTGGCCGGCCGATCGTGGCGCCCGGCCATCGACAGGGGCGTCTGCGACCGGGCCGGGCGCGCGTCAGCCATATCTCAGTCGCGCCGCTGCTGCGAGCCAACCCGGCCAGGCGGCGGCGACCGAAAGGTCTCCGCAAGCCGCTTCCGGTCCGCGCGGGTACTGGCGCAACGCCGCGTCGGTCAGCCTGTGCCTATCCGGGTCCTCGGGCCCACCAAGGACCGGATCGCGGTCGATCCGACGAGCCGTCGGAAGGCCCGACCGACAGAGGTCGGGTCGACCGCCTTGCACAGAGGTGAACCAATGAGCGGCCAGTACACCCGCGACCGCGAGGTGATCGTCGATCGGTCGAGCCGGAGCAACAACTCGGCCACGATGATCGCCATCGTGATCATCGCGATCGTCATCGTCGGCTTCGCGATCATCCTGTTCAACCAGCCGGGGACCCGCAGTGGCGCGCCGGCCGGTGGCGGCGGGACCTCGACGGAGCAGCCCAAGGACAACCCGACAGCGGCGCCATCCCAGGCCGCCCCGGCCGCGTCCTGACAAGCGGACCTCGACCGAGGTCCACGATCGGAGGCCGACCCAGCGCGGGTCGGCCTATCCGTTTCCAGGCAGAGGTGCAACGATGCCGACCACGATGACCACCACCGATGACAACAAGGCGCTCGTCCGCCGCTTCATCGACGAGATCTTCCTCAAGGGCAGCCCCGAGGCTGTCGACGAGCTCCTCGCCGACGACTTCGTGCCCCACAACTGGGGCAAGACCGGCGCCGGCAAGCGGGCCATGACGGACGCGATCAAGCGGACGTCGGCCGGCCTCTCGGACGCGCGGATGACGATCGAGGACGTCATCGCCGAAGGCGACAAGGTGGCGGTGCGGCTGACCTCGCACGCGGTCCAGACCGGCCCGTTCATGGGCCTGCCGCCGAGCGGCAAGCCGTACACGATCGAGGAGATCCACATCTTCCGGATCGCGGACGGCAAGGTCGCCGAGCACTGGCACCAGGGCGACTTCATGGGCATGATGACCCAGCTCGGCGCGATGCCGGGTCCGTCGGCCGAGCGAAGCGCCGATGGCAACGGCACGGACGCCTGACCGTCCGGTGTCCCGTCCGCGGGAGTCGGGCGCGAGCCTGCAACGCCCCTGCAAGGTCGGGCGTTCCCGCGTGAATGGTTCCATCGACCCCGCGCCCCTACCGTTCGAACCGGCCGATGGGCTATCAGGGTTCCCAGTCGTTGTGGACCCGATCCAGCGGACCTTCCCGGCACCTGTCGCGGCCGCGATCGCTGCGACAGGTGCCTTCATTTCTCCTGCGAGCGTGGGCGGCAACTGAACACCGATGTCGAACCCGCTTGCAGCTCCCCCGACCGACCCACCGCCGGCCATCGTCACGGACGCCCTCGTGCGTCGCTACGGCGACATCGTCGCGCTCGACGGCGTCAGCCTGACCGTTCCGCCGGGCAACATCCTGGGCGTGATCGGTCCGAGCGGGGCCGGCAAGACCACCGCCGTGAAGATCCTGACCGGAGGGCTGCGGCCCACCGCCGGGTCCGTCCGGGTCCTCGGCGAGGACCCCCAGCGGTTCAGCCGCCGGACCCGTGCCCGGATCGGCTACATGCCCCAGCTGTTCAGCCTGTACCCCGATCTGACGGCCGGCGAGAACCTGGACTTCGTCGCGAGCCTCTTCGGGATGCTCGTGTTCCGGCGCCGGCGCCGGGTGCGGGCCATGCTCGAGCTGCTCGACCTGTGGGACGCCCGGAAGCGCCGCGCCGCCGACCTGTCGGGCGGGATGCAGCGCCGCCTCGAGCTCGCCTGCGCGCTGGTCCACGACCCGGCGGTCCTGTTCCTCGATGAACCCACGGCGGGGCTCGATCCCCTGCTCCGCCGCACCGTCTGGGCCGAGCTCCACCGCCTCCGGGAGCGCGGTCGGACGATCGTCGTGACGACCCAGTACATCGGCGAGGCCGAGGAGTGCGATGCGGTCGCCCTCATCTCCGAGGGTCGCCTGGCTGCCCTCGCCCAGCCGGACGCCCTCCGACGGCTCGCGACCGGCGGCGACGTCCTCGACATCGAGACGGCCGGCGTGACCGACTCCGCGCACCTGGTCGACCTGCCGATGGTCCGCGCGGTCGACCAGCGCTCGACGCACCGGTTCCTCGTCACGGTGGACGACGCGGGGACGGCGGCGCCGGCCATCGTCGGAGCGATCGAGGACGCCGGGGGTTCCGTCACCTCGAGCCGGGAGTACCGGCCGTCGTTCGACGAAGTGTTCGCCACCCTCGTCGACCGCCATCGCAAGCAGCTCGAGGCCGAGCGCGGCAACCTGAACGGCACCCAGGAAACGGATGGCCCCTCGGGCACGGCGGCCGCATGATCGTCGCCCAGGTCCTGACCCGCCTGCTCGCCTTCGTCGGCAAGGAGCTCGTCGAGGTCGTTCGCCGCCCGGGAGCGCTGTTCAGCCTGATCCTCGGCCCGTTCCTGATCATGGCCCTGTTCGGCCTTGGTTATAACAACACGCTCAACAACGTCCACGCGATGCTCGTGGTCGATCCGGCCTCCGGCCTCTCGAAGAACATGACCGACTACGGGACCTTCTACGTCCCCGGCGCCGACCTCGTCGACGTCGTCACCGATGCCGCCACCGCCCGGGCCGCGCTCAAGGACGGCCGGGTCGACGTCGTGATCCTGGTGCCGCCGAACGTCGTGGCGAACTTCGAGGCCGGCAAGCAGACCACGATCCAGGTCGAGTACGACCTGATCAGCCCGGCCAAGGCCGCCTACGCCGACGTCCTGGCCCGCCAGCTCGGATATGCCGTAAACCAGACGATCATCCAGCAGGTCGCCGCGCAGGCCGCGGCCGAGGCGGGCAAGCTCGGCCAGAAGCCGACCATCCCCGCGGAGGTGGTCGCGGCCCCGATCCGGACGGAGTCGGCGAACATCGCCCCGGTCGCCCCGACCCTCACGTCGTTCTTCGGCCCGGCCGTCCTCGCGCTCATACTGCAGCACATGGCCGTCACGCTGACCGCCCTGTCCCTCGTCCGGGAGCGCCACACGGGCGTCTTCGACGTGCTCCGGATCTCCCCGGTCAGCGCCAGCGAGATCGTCGTCGGGAAGGTCCTGGCGTTCGGGATCCTGGGCGCTCTCGTGGCGGCGGCCGTCCTGCAGCTCCTCGCCGCAGGCCTCGGCGTCCCCTTCCTGGGCGACCCGCTGCTCGTCGTCGCGGCCATCGGCCTCCTGCTCGCCGCCTCGCTCGGCGTCGGCCTGTTCATCTCCGTCGTGTCGGATTCGGAACGCCAGGCGGTCCAGCTCGCGCTGCTCGTGCTGCTCGGCTCGGTGTTCTTCAGCGGCTTCCTGCTCGATCTGTCCCAGTTCACGCCGGCCATGCAGGTCGTCGGCAACCTGCTGCCGGTCACCCAGGGCATCGCCCTGCTCCAGGACCTGCTCCTGCGGGGCTCCACGCCGGACACGTGGCGGCTGGGCGTCCTGGCCGCGATCTCCCTGGTCACCGTCGGGATCACCTGGCTCGTGCTCCGGCGGGGCATGTCGGCGCGCGCTTGACGACCGCCCGACGGCTTCGGCGGCGACGCCAGCTCGCGTGGGGCCTCGTGGCCTACGGCCTGGTCGGCATCCTGCTGGCCGCCGCGTGCGCCGTCCTGCTGTTGCGGGCCATGCCCCTGCTCTCGTCCATCGACCGGCAGCGGGCGGAGATCGTGCGCGCGCTGGACCTCACGGCGACCGCCATCGGCGACATCGACGTCGGCGCCGGGCGGGCGGGCGGCAGCCTCCGGTCCGCGGCGGCATCCGCTCGCAGCGCCGCGACGTTGTCCGACGACCTGGCCGGGACGATGGCCTCGCTGCGCGACACGAGCACGGACCTCTCGATCCTGGGTTCCCATCCGTTCGGTGCCCTGGCCGACGACTTCGACCGGGTCGCGGGCCGAGCCAACGCCCTCTCCGCGAGCATGACCACGCTGGCCGGCTCGCTCGACCTCAACACGGCCGACTTCGAAACGGTCTCGGCCGACGCCACGGCCCTGCGAGCGCAGGTCACCTCGCTGCGCGACGTCCTCGCCGGCGATGGAGCCGCTCTCGGCGGATCCCTGGACGCGCTCCTGCTCGTGGGGCTGGCGATCCTCCTCTGGCTGGCCGCCCCGGCGATCGCGAGTCTGGCTGTCGGGATCGCCTGGCTCCGGGCGACCGAAGCGGACGCGCCCGAGGCGGCCTAGCCTCGGCGGAAGACCTTGCGTCCGGCGCGCGGGATGCGCCGGCGGCGCAGCCGTTCCAGGACCACTGCCAGGACGTCGAGTCCGAGGAGCGCGATGGCCCCGAGCCCGGCGACCGTCTCCCAGGGCCCGGTCGAACGCCTGCCGGCCTGGACGCCCATCGCCGCGCCGGCCTGGTCGGCCAGGTGGCCCGCTGCCGCGGCGGCCTCGGGATCCGCCCGCACGAACAGGTCGCGTTCGACCTGCAGGCGGACCCGGTAGAGGACGTCCCATTCGTCGCCCGGCACGTTCAGCGTGGCCAGCACCCGGTCGATCTCCGCGAACTCGGCGGTCCGCTGGGCGACGTCCGACGTCGCGGGGGTCCGCTTGGCGATCGCCTCGAGGCGGTCCTCGATGGCCTGCGCCTCGGCGCTCGTCGTCAGGTGGGCGGAGGTCGTGGCCAGCCGGCTGACGATCGCGGCGCGCGCGGCCAGCCGCTCGGCCGGCGGTCCCGAGATGATGATGTCGGAGGGGTAGACGCCCACCTCCAGGCGCGCACCGACGAGGTTGACCAGCTGGTCGGGCAGCAGCGAACGTACGCCGCCGCCCGCCGCGCGCGCCACGAGCTCGCCCGGGACCGAGAGGACGGAAGGTGCTGGACGTGACGTCACGTCGAGGCCGGCGGCGTCCAGGGCCGTTTCGATGTCGTGCACGGTCCGCTCGTAGCCGCCCGGCTTGGCCACGACGGGTACGTGGATGTCCGACCACCCCTTGGCCAGGCTGCGGATCCGCCGGACGAGGGCGACCAGCGGCAGGAAGACCATGACCACGCTGAGGACGAACGCGAGCGGGTAGCCGCGCAGCACCTGCTTCACGGCCTCGGCCCCAGTCGGGCGGCTGGCCTTCTCGGGGACGAGATAGCCGAGCAGGCCGATGCCCGCGGGCAGGACCAGCGCGCCGATCAGCATCGCCAGCCGCACCCAGCCTTCGTCGAGCCAGCCGGGGATGGGGGCCGCGGCCAGGAGGAAGCTGCCGACCGCCGGCAGCACGATCCCGATCACGAGGACCAGCCAGACCGCCGACCCGGCCATGATCGCGACGACCATGATCTGGCGCGACCTGGGCACGCGTCCGAAGAGCAGGCTGCTCGCCCAGCCGAGCGCCGTCGTCAGCAGCTTGCCGGTGAACCGGCCGAGGACCCCGAAGATCCCGGCGAAGATCGCCATGGTCAGGCGCCCACGATGGCAGCGTCGCTCGTGCGCGGTGTGCTCCCGGTCATCCGGGCAGCCGGGTCGGCCGGCACGCTAGGTGCCGCCCGCGTGGGCCGGTTTCGTGGCCGGCTTGCCGTCCGGATCGTCGACGTCCTCCAGGTCGGCGCCCGGCGATGGCTCGAGGCCGACTGGGACGGTGCGCGCCTGGAGGCGCTCCAGGATGATCTCGGCCGACGCGGCGACCGGGATCGCGAGGAAGGCGCCCATGATGCCGCCGAGCCCGGCGCCGAGCAGGATGCTCACGAGCACGATGTACGGGGACAGTCCGACCGTGTTGCGCATGACGATGGGCACCACGATGTTCGCCTCGGCGATCTGCACGACCGCGTAGACGATGGCGACCGACAGGATGAGCTCGGGTCGCACCGTCGCCGCCACGATGAGGGCGGGGATGGCGCCGAGCAGGGGTCCGACGATCGGGATGATCTCGAAGAGCCCGGCCGTGAGGCCCAGGACGAGCGCTCCGGGGACGCCCAGGATCGTGTAGGCGATCCCCGTCGCGACGCCCATCAGGGCCATGATGATGAGCTGGCCGCGGACCCACCGGCCGAGGCCATCCTCGACGTCGTTCCAGGCCTCTCGGACGCCGCCCCGGCGCGGGAGCGCCACGAACGCCAGCACGAACCGCTGGATCCGGGCGCGCTCCAGCAGCCAGAAATAGACGAGCGTGACGACCGTCACGAGGGCGCCGAACGCCTCGACGATCGTGAAGCCGGCCACGATCACCTGGTCCGCCGTGGGCGCGGGCGACCGGCGGACCGTCCGGTCGAGCGCGTCGAGAAGCGCCCCGACCGCGGCCGCGACCGGCGCGGGCTGGAGGTCGTCGGCCGTGGCGCGGGCCGACTTGATCATCGTGGGGACGCGCTCACCGATCTCGTCGATCTGGGACAACGCGGTCGTGACCAGGAGGACGCCCAGGGCCACCACGATCGCGCCCGCGGCGAGGAAGAGCAGGCCGGCCGACGTGGCCCGACCGAATGGCCCTTTGCTCCGGAGCCGGTCCACGAGCGGCGCGAGCGCCGACGCGAGGAGGATCGAGATCAGGACGAGCGCGACGAGCTTGGCGGTCACGAACAGCCCGACCACCACCGCCGTGACGATGAGGACCCCGAGTCCGAATCCGGCGCCCCGGCGAGCCCACGACCCGATCTCCGCGTCCATCGCTCCTCCTCGGGACCCGGCCCGGCCTCGACGGGGACGTCTGTGTCGCGGCCGGAGGCCGGTGACATCGTCGCGGGAACGGTACGCCCGCCGCGCAAACGGACAAGCGTCGCCCGAGCCCTGGGTCATTGCAGCGCCATGTCGACGCCCGCCGATCCACGTTCGAGCCCGGAACCCACGCAACGACGCTGTAACGCGCGGCGCGCTGGCACGGGAGCGGATGCATGGCCTCGGCCCCGACTGTGACGGTGCGTCGCCAGCCAATGGCGAGGCCCGTCCTGGAGGTCCAGCACTCATGACTGATTACGAGAGAGAAACGGTCCACGAGACCGTCGATCGTCCCCTTACCCAGGCACCGGTGGTCCCGCCGCCGGCGCCCGTCGCGCCGCCGCCGGTCGCGCGGACGACCGTCACCCGGACGAGCGCCCGCACGAGCCAGGGGCCGAACGTGGTTGGCATCGTGACGCTCATCTTCGGGATCCTGCAGACGCTGCTGCTCCTGCGCATCCTGTTGCTGCTCCTGATCGCCAATAACGACAACGCGATCGTGAGCGGCATCCTGACCATCACGGACCCGTTCGTGGAGCCGTTCCGCGGCATGTTCCGCCTCGACCAGGTCTCCTCGCGCTCGGGCTCGATGCTCGACGTGGCCGCCCTCGTGGCGCTCGTCGGCTGGACCCTCATCGAGGCCCTGATCGTCGCGGTCCTGCGCCTCGGCGACCGCCGGGCGACCGTCGACGCGTAGCCGCCAACGAACACGTCCAACCGCATCCCTTGAGGCCCGCCCTTTACGGCGGGCCTCTTCTCGTCCAGGAGGTGACGGAGATGCCGCAGGGAGCCTGGTCGCCCAAGCGCGAGCGACAGTACGAGCACATCAAGGACAGCGAGCTCGACTCCGGGCGGTCCGAGGATCGCGCGGAGGAGATCGCCGCGCGGACCGTCAACAAGCAGCGCGCCGAGGCCGGCGAGACCAAGGCGGCCCGCAAGACGACTCGGAAGCGGGCCTGATCACGCTCCCGCTCGTCCGGTGCCCGTCCGGCAGGCGCCGGGTGGTTCTGGGGGCGCCTTTGCAACGTCTCGAGCGCGAGCATTGACATGCGGCCTCCGCACCGACGAGTCGCCGGCCGGACGCCCCGAGACGGGAGACCGACATGTGCCTGACGTGCGGCTGCATGGACGCCCACAAGGTCATGGGCGACAACATCACGTACGAGAACGTCCGTGACGTCGCGGCCGAGAACGGCCGCACCGTCGACGAGACCCTGCGGATCATGAACGAGACCGCGAGCCTCGACCGGGCCGAGCACGTGGACGAGTACGCGCGGGCCTGGAAGACCGAGGGGGCCTGAGCGGTCGTGGAATTCGCGGCCGCCTTCATCGGTCGTCCACCGTACGTCCTGAGCTTCCCGTCCGCGGACGGGGCGTTCGGACGCCTGGTCCGGGCGGTCATGGCCACCCAGCGACCGCGATCGCCGGACGAGCTCGCACGCGCCCTCCGGCCGAGGTTCCCGCGCGTCGTCGTCCGCCGGCGGATCCTGTCCGGCGAGGTCTCCACCACCTGGTACGTGTTCCGTGACGGGAGCGCGCTCGCGTCCGTGAACGGGTGACATGCCGCGGGGGGCGGGCTCGTCTTCTCGTCGGACGCCGATCCCGGGATCAGCCGGGTGCGTTCCGGACGCGGCTTCCGGTACGTGGGCCCGACCGGCCGGCCCGTCCGCGATCCTGCCGTCCTCGACCGCATCCGGGCACTGGCCATCCCGCCGGCCTGGACCGACGTCTGGATCTGCCGCGACCCCCGAGGCCACCTCCAGGCGGTCGGCCGGGACGCCCGGGGGCGGAAGCAGCCCCGCTACCACGAGACATGGCGGGCCCGGCGCGACGACGAGAAATTCGCCCGGCTGGCGGCCTTCGGCCGGGCCCTGCCCGCGATCCGGCGCCGGGTCGACCGCGATCTCCGGCGGCCGGACCTCTCGCGGGAGCGGGTCCTGGCGACGGTCGTCCGGCTCCTGGAGGTCACCTACCTGCGGATCGGCAACGAGGAGTACGCCCGGACGAACCGCTCGTTCGGGCTCACGACCCTGCGCAGGCGTCACGTATCCGTGAGCTCGACCGGTCTGCGCTTCAGCTTCCGCGGCAAAGGCGGCAGGACGCACACCGTCGGCGTCCAGGACCGCCGCCTGGCCCGGGTCGTCTCGCGCTGCCAGGACCTGCCCGGCCAGGAGCTGTTCCGGTACCTCGATGAGGACGGCGAGCCACGCTCCATCGAGTCCGCCGACGTCAACGACTACATCCGCGAGGCCGCCGGCATCGAGGCCACCGCCAAGGACTTCCGGACCTGGGCGGGCACGCTGCTCGCGTTCCGGACGCTCCGTGCCTCGCCGGGGGACCAGCCGGACCGAGGTCCAGGCGGCCCTGAAGCGATCGATCGGCCGGGTCGCCGAGGCCCTCGGCAACACGCCCGCGGTGAGCCGGCAGAGCTACATCGCCCCGGCCGTCGTCCGCGCCCACCTCGAGGGATCCATCACGCGCGGGGCCGGCGATCCGGAGACCGTGGCGGACAAGCCGGTCACGCGCCGGGAGGAGCTGGCGCTCGTGCGCCTCCTCGACGAGATCGAGCACCCACGCGCGAAGGCCGCGCCGCGAGCGAAGGCCAGCCCACACGTGAAGGCCAAGCCGCGGGCGAAGGCCGGACCCAGACATCGCGCCACGAAGGCAGGGCCTGGGCGGGCGGCCTCGCGAGGCTGACCCGGCCTCGTCGTCGGGGGGCCCGGACACAGAACGACGCCCGCAGGATCTGCGGGCGTCGTGTTCGTGTGGGTTCCGGCGCGAACGCCGGTTGGGTCAGACGGTTGCGCGTCGCCCCGACAGCATCCGTGCGACGGCGAGGACGATGATCGCCCCGACGACCGAGACGACGATGCTCTCGATGTTGATGCCCGTCACGTCGGCCACCTTGAGGACGGTGCCGGCGAGGAAGCCGCCGACGACCGCGCCGACGATGCCGAGGAGGATCGTGCCGATCACGCCCTCATTGCCACCGTAGATCATGTTGGCGATGAATCCGGCGATCGCGCCGAGAACGATCCATGCGAGGACGCCCATGTGGTTTCTCCTTGTCGAGTGATTCCGGGTCTGGGGACTCGGGGACTGGGTCGCGGGCTAGAGGCTCCGCTCTTCGTGCTCGACGACGACCGTGTCGTCATCGGTCTCCTCGTCGATGAGGCCCGCGGTCGCGCCGCCTGCGGCACCGATCGCGCCACCGACGACCGCTCCGACCGGGCCGCCGACGACCGCACCGATGACCGCCCCGCCGGCTCCGCCCACCAGGGCGCCGCCGACCTGCTCATCGCCGTCGTCCGGATCGCCCGGCAGGTATTCCTTGTCGATCACCTCATCG
This sequence comes from uncultured Chloroflexia bacterium, assembly GCA_963849405.1. Lineage (GTDB taxonomy): Bacteria > Chloroflexota > Limnocylindria > Limnocylindrales > CSP1-4 > C-114. Next base: position 257,436 of record CAWKHG010000001.1, on the reverse strand, counting down.
TGCGCGACGTCGTCGTTCACGACGGTCTCGCGTACGACCGTCTGGCGGTCAGTCATCTTTAAGCCTCCGTTCCATCCCGACGCCGAATGGCGCCGAGGCCACAGTGCAGCCGCCGATGTTGCTTATCGACCGTCAGACCTGCCCGCGCCATTGCAGCGGCGCTGCAGACCCGACGGGAACCGGGCGCACGCCTGCGGATGCCGCGCGCCGCTTTCCGACACGCTCGCGAGAGCCATGCGGTATTGGCGACCGCGTCGATGCAGCGGCGGCTCTGGCACCATGACGCCATGCAGTCCACCAATGAGCGCCCGTCGAGCGCTGCATTGATCGAACCGCCGGACCGGGCGGCGCCCGGCGAGGGGTTCGAGCGAGGTCGCGCCGAGGAGACCCTGCGGCGTCTGTTGCGGGTCGCCGACGCCCTCTCCGGAGCCGTCACCACGATCGAGGTGACCGACATCGTCACCGCAGAGCTCGTCGGCTGGCTCGGTGGCCGGTCGGCCATCGTCGGACTGATCGAGGGCGACCGGCTCGTGACCCTGGGCTCCCGCGGGTACTCGGAACGGGCGCGCGCGGCCCTTGGCTCCTGGCCGCTCGATGCCGGGATCCCGATCACGGAAGCGGCCCGCACCGGCCGCCCCGTGCTCGTGGAATCCGAGGCGGCCGTGCGCCGGCGCTTCCCGCTCGCGATCGCCGCGCCGGGGATCGTGGCGGGCGGCGCGCTGGCCTGCGCACCGCTCGTCCTCGAGGGTCGCTCGATCGGCGCGCTCGCGGTCCGCTTCGAGGGCTCGCGCCGCTTCGACACGACGGACCGCACGTTCCTGCGCACGACCGCGCACGCGTGCGCGCAGGCGCTCGAGCGCACCCGCCTCTGGGAGGACACCCGGCGCCTGAACGACATCCTGCGCGAGGCCGTCCGCGCCGAGCGCGCCGCGGCCGCGGAGCTGGCTACCGTCATCGATGCGATGGGCGAGCCGGTGATCGTGTGCGACCGACAGGGTCGCGTCCGCCTGGCCAACCAGGCGGCCCGGACCGCACTCGCGGCGACCAGGCTCGATTCCTACGACGACATCCGGCGCCTCTTCGTCGCGCCGGAGGACGCTCCGCCGCTCGACCGTCCCGACCGGCAGGGGCCGATCGAGGTCCAGCTCCTGGCGACCGGTGGCTGGCTCGAGCTGATGATGTACCCAGTCCCCTTCGGAGCGGGAGGGGCGGACCCGGCCCAGGTCTCCCGGGAGGCGGCCGCCCCCGCGAGCGAGCGCGCCGCGACGATCCTCGTCCTGCGCGACGTCACCGCGGCCCGGGTCTCGCAGCAGGTGCGCGATGCGTTCCTTGGCGATCCTCTCCCACGAGCTCCGGACGCCGATCACGACGATCTACGGCGGGACGCGGGTCCTGAGCCGGCCGGGGCTCTCGGAGGACACCCGGCGCGAGGTCTCCGAGGACATCAGCGCGGAGGCCGAACGCCTGCATCGCCTCGTTGAAGACCTGCTCGTGCTCGCCCGGACGGAGCGGGGCACGCTCAGCGCCGGGGCCGACCCGGTGCTGGTCCAGCACCTCATCCCGGGCATCGTCGAGTCGGAGGGCGCTCGCTGGCCGGACACCAGGTTCGAGCTCCGCATCAGCCCGAACCTGCCTACGGTCTCGGCGGATCCCACATACGTCGAGCAGGTCATCCGCAACCTCGTCGGCAACGGGGCGAAGTACAGCCCCGGTGGCGCGACCGTGACGGTCCAGGCCGAGCAGGTGGACGGCTTCGTCGACCTGCGGATCCTCGACGAGGGTCCGGGCATCGCGAGCGATGAGGTGGATCGTCTCTTCGAGCTGTTCTACCGCTCCCCCACCACCGCCGCCCAGTCCGCGGGCGCCGGGATCGGCCTGTTCGCGTGTCGCGCCCTCGTGGAGTCGATGGGCGGCCGGATCTGGGCCAGCCCGCGTCCGACCGGCGGCGCCGAATTCGGGTTTTCCCTGCCCGTCCTGGTCGAGGACGATCTCTGACCGTCGCAACGAGCAAGGGCGCGCCGCGTTACGCGGCTTCCGGCCATTGCAAGACGTCTGCAAGGTGCCGCGATGCACCTCGCCATGCTGCTGCGACCTCCGGCCCCGCACGCTGGACCGCACCGTTGCCGCTGGACGGCCGGTTGCGTACGCCGCACGATAGCCACCGCGCAAGGTCACCGGTAACGGGCCGGGTCAGGAGAGCGACATGAGCACCAAGCCCCTCGTCCTCGTCGCCGACGACGAACCGCGGATCACGAAGCTCGTCTCGATCGCGCTGCAGGAAGAGGGATTCCGCGTCGTCACCGCCGAGAGCGGCGAAGAGGCGTTGCGGAAGGCGGAGGAGTTCCGCCCCGACGTGGTGCTCCTGGACATCGTGATGCCCGACATCGACGGCATCGAGGTGATGCAGCAGCTGCGCGAGCGGCGGCCGGTGGCGGTGATCCTCCTGACGGCCAAGGGTTCGACGGCCGACAAGGCCAAGGGCCTCGACCTGGGCGCGGACGACTACGTCGCGAAGCCCTTCCATCCGGATGAGCTCGCCGCACGGGTGCGCTCGGTCATCCGGCGGTCGTCCGGGGCGACGCCCGGCCAGGGCATCGTGTCGTTCGACGACATCGAGATCGACCTCGAGCGGCGGATGGTCAGTCGCGGCGGCCAGCTGGTCCAGTTCTCGCGCACCGAATGGCTCCTGCTCCAGCATCTCGCCGCGAACGCCGGCAAGGTCGTCCTGCACACCGAGCTCCTCACGAAGGTCTGGGGGCCGGAGTACCGGGATGACCTGCAGTACCTGCGGGTCTGGGTAAGTCGCGTCCGGCGCAAGCTCGGCGCCGAGCCCGGGGAGCCCGGCCGGATCAAGACGTTCCAGGGCATCGGCTACCTGCTCGACGTGGACGTCGAGGCCGGCCGGACCGCGGCCCGAGCGGCGCGGGACAGCGCCGACGCGGACGCAGCCGAGCTCGTCGCCGCGTCCGACTGACGCTCTTCGGCTCCGCCCGCCGGGGGGGCCGGTTCGTCCTGCCGCGGCGCACTGCAACGAGCTTGGCACCTCGTCCGGTGCCCGCCCTTACCGGTCTGACACGCGCCCGGCCCGACGATGGGGTCCCAGGTCCCCATGGAGGAGCGATGCGCCCCGATCTCACCACCCGCGTGCCCCGAACGGTACGGCCGTGACGACCCAGCGGGACATCCGCCGGGAGGGCGGCGGCACCTTGCGCGACCGCTTCAACGCGATGGCCGACGCCGCGACGCGCGCGCTGGGGTCCATCCAGGCGGTCGTCCTGTCCGTGGTCGTCGTGATCGTATGGGCGCTCAGCGGCCCGGTATTCGGGTTCTCGGACAGCTGGCAGCTCGTGATCAACACGTCGACCACGGTCATCACGTTCTGGATGGTGTTCGTGATCCAGAACAGCCAGGGCCGTGACGCCCGCGCGATCCACCTCAAGCTCGACGAGATCATCCGGGCCAACGCGGAGGCGCGGAACGAGTTCATCGTGGCCGAGCGGGCCACGGAGGCCGAGGTCGAGGAGCACGAGCGCGAGCTCCAGAGGGTCGTCGAGGAGGCTTCGCCAGCGCCGGCGCCGGTGGCTGGGAGGGACACCCGCTGACCCACGAACGGAGGTCGATCGGTCACCTGCCGATGTCGAGGGCAGGCACCGACGGCCGCCACGACCAGATCATGCCGACCTTCCCCCTGCCGGTTCCCTCACCGGCCCCCTGGGGATCAGGCGGCTGGGCGTCCCATGGGCGCCCGGCCGCCCTTTGACGACCGCGCGCGTAGTACGCTCTGCACGCCGTTCCCTTCGCTTCGCTCGCCGGACCTAGCCCAGACCCGGACCGACGCCCGCCATCGAGGGCACGACACTGACCGCCGACGAACTGACCATCCGCATCTTCCGCTGTCGCCCGTTGCGGGTCGAGTTCGATGCCGTGCTGCGCGAGGAGATGATCCCCGACCTGGTCCGCCAGCCCGGGGTCGTCGCCGTCCACGTGGGGCGCCACGGCCCCGATGCCATCGGCGAGAGGCTCGTCGCCTCGATCTGGGAGTCCCAGGAGGCCATGCTCGAGGTGATGGGCCCGGACGTCGAGCAGTCGCGGTTCCACCCCGAGCACCTATCGGACACGACCGATCGGTCGATCCTCGTCCACCGCCTCGCGGTCGCGGTGCGGACGGACCGCGCGGATCCCGAACGGGTGATCCGCGTCGTCCGCGGCCGGGTCCGGCCCGGCGAACTGGACGCCTACGTCGAGGACGCCCGGGCCGGGACGCTGCGCGACGCCGCCTCGCAGCAGGGCCCCCTGGCGCTCTACCTGGCGCCCCTGGCCCCGGATCGGGTTCCTGACGCTTTCGGTGTGGTCCGAGTGGTCGGCGATCGAGGCGTCGACCGGGGCCGGGACGCGGGCGCCCTCGGCCACCCGCCACGCCGAACGGCTGGTCGAGGTCGACGCCACGCACTACGAGAGCGTGCCTCGCTGAGGCTGCCGGACCGCGTGGGCAAGGCTCCCGAGCGAAGGCGCCGCGGTGACGCGGCGCACAGCGCGGCGACCGACGCCGCGCAGTTCCATCGCTGACTCCCTGTGCTGCGATACCACTGCGAGACCCACGCCGTCGCCAGCGTGGACGTCCGAAACACCCGACCCCCCATCGTTGGACTGCGGGCGAAACCGTCCGTCACAGATCGATCGGAGGTCCTGATGGACGACATCAAGAAGGCCGGGCGAGAGCTCGAGACCGACACCAAGAAGGCCGCGCGTGAGCTCGACGGCCACGACATCGGCGACGACATCGGCAACGCCGGTGACGAGATCCGCAAGGACCTCGGCAACGCCGGCGACGACTTCCGCCGAGAGCTCGGCGAGGCCGGCGACGACCTCCACCGTGAGGGCCACGAGGCCTGGGACAAGAACACCGAGCCCGTTCGGCGCTAACTGCCACCTCCCGCGACCCCCGGTCAGCCGGCCGGGGGTCGCGCCGAATTTCGGAGCCCAGGAGAAACACCATGACCACCAGTGAGACCAAGGAACCGACGAAGTCGGCGCGGAACGGCGCCGGCGGGGCGATCGCCGCGGCCCGGGATGCCGCAGGCGGCGCGGCCGATCAGGTCCGGGCGGGCGCGGCCACGGCTGCAGAGGCCGTTCCGGAGGTCGTCTCGATGATCCGCGGCGGCGTCGACGGAGTGGCCGAACGTCTTCCCGACGCGCTCGACGCGGCTCGGACCGGCGCCACGGCGACCAGGGATTCGTTCCGCGAGATGTCCCAGCCGACGCTGCGCGTCCTGGCATCGCTGTCGCTCGGGATGGGCCTCGGGCTCTTCCTTGCCGGCGCGCCGCGCCTCGTGACGGTCGCCGCGTTCACCCCGGCCCTGCTGGCCGGCCTCACCGTCCTTGCCAGCGAGCCAGGCACTCGAGGCAAGGGCCAGACCTTCTAACCGACGTCGTACCTCGGCAGTTCGCGACGGGCTCGCTCGGTTCGGGCGAGCCGCTGGTATTCCGTCCGGAAGTGTTCGATCTCGGCCTGGGCGGTCGCCCATTCGGGGCTGTCCGGCTCGAGCTCGGCCAGGCCGCGCTCCGCCGTGCGCCAGGCGGACAGCACCGAACCGACCGTGTAGGCCCGCGGCGGCTCGCCGATCGCCTCCTGGCTGCGCTCGATGATCACCTCGAACGTCCCATCCGGGCGCGGATCGATCAGGTAGCGGACGCGGATCAGCCGGCCGTCCAGCAGACGGACCGTGCCGGCACCGACGATGGCCCCCCGTCCGGCTTCCTGCCAGGCGTCCTCGAAGCCCTCGCGACCGGCCTTGTCCTCCTCGAGTGACAGGCCGCCGGGCGGCAGTGCGCGCAGCTCGTCGAGGCTCATGCCCAGGATCTCGAGGGCGGCATCGGTCGCCTCGATGATCGTGGAATCGGCGCCCACGAGGATCCGGGCGTCTCGTCGAACCATCCGTGCCGCTCCAGATATCCGGGTTGCCCGCCGGCCGAGGGTACCAGAGTCCGATACGAGGCCCGCGTGGCGCCACGGCTCCCATTGCATGCGACCTTGCAATCTCATCACACAGGCCCTCCGGGTATAGCCGTTTGCGGCGCCACTCGTCATACTCCCGGCGGCCCACCGAATCTGGAGCGCAACGTTCATGGCACTCGACGTCGACCAGACCCAGGTCCCGCAGCCGGCCGCGCCGTCCGCCCCGGACGACGGTGAGGCGTCCCTGCTGCGGCTGCTCGTCTCCGACGCGGACGCCGGATCCGCCCATCCGCGGTCCTTCCCGCTGGCCGACGCCCAGGATTTCCTCCAGGCCGTCGGGGTGGCCCTGTACACGACCGACGCGGCCGGCCGGATCACGTTCTTCAACGACGCCGCGGCGGACCTGTGGGGCCGCCGCCCGGAGCTCGGCGAGGAGTGGTGTGGCTCGCTGCGCCTCTTCTGGCCGGACGGCCGCCCGATGCGCCACGACGAATGCCCCATGGCCAGGACGCTGCACGAGAACCGCCCGGTCCGCGGCGGGACGGCCCAGGCCGAACGGCCCGACGGCACGCGCGTGCATTTCCAGGCCTACCCGAGCCCGCTTCGCGACGCGGATGGCCAGCTCATCGGGGCCGTCAACATCCTCGTGGACATCACCGACCGGGTGAAGGCCGAGGAGGCGCTGCGCAACAGCGCCGAGGCGCTCCAGCGCTCGAACAGGGTCAAGGACGAGTTCCTCGGGCTCGTCTCGCACGAGCTCCGGACCCCGGTCACGACGATCTTCGGCAACGCCCAGCTCCTGCTCGAGCGTGTCGCCGGGCTCCAGCTCGGCGACGAGCTGCGCGGGATGCTCTCGGACATCGCCGAGGATTCGGACCGTCTCCTCGGGGTCATCGAGAACCTGCTGCTGCTGACCCGCGCGGAGGCCGGGACGCTCCCCGAATGGAGCCGCAGCTCCTGGACCATGCGATCCGGCGGGCCTGCGATGCGTTCCAGAAGCGCCACGAGCGCGACGTGACGTTCGTGCGCGAGCCCGGCAGCCACGTGGTGGTCGAGGCGGACCGAACCTACCTCGACCTGCTCGTCGGCAACCTCCTGAGCAACGCCGACAAGTACAGCCCCCGCACGCAGCCCATCGAGGTCGTGCTCAGCGCGGACGCCGGCGAGGCCCGGGTGTCGGTCCTCGATCGGGGCATCGGCCTGGGCTCGGACGACCCCGCCACGATCTTTGCCCCGTTCTATCGGTCCGCGGCCGCGAAGCGGCATGCCAGCGGCATGGGCATCGGCCTGGCCGTGTGCAAGCGGATCGCCGAAGCGCAGGGCGGCCGGATGTGGGCCTGCCCGCGCGAGGGCGGCGGGGCCGAGGTCGGGTTCGCCCTGCCCCTGATGGCCGACCCGGGCGACTAGCTTCGCTCAGCCCCAGGATCACCGCCGCGGGCCTCGGCGGCTCGCAAGCGCGCGATCGCGTGCTCCGAAGCGCCGCGTTTCGTTCAAAAATCCTGTCCTTTTCGCGCGCTCGGGATTGAACGAGCGTGATACGAAACCAGACGGAACGGATGTCCGCCTTGACATGCACTCAGGCGTTTCATTACCGTCGCGTCGGGGGGCACCAGTCGTTGCCGTGGGAGGCCTCGTTCGTTGACCAAGTACAACGTCATCAAAGTGGGCAAGCCATTCAGCATCGAAGAGCTGCGGAGGGCGCGGACCACGACGCGCAAGGTGAATCCGCGCGACGCTGAGATCGAAAAGCTGGTGAACGAAGTGAGCGCCGGTCCCGAAAGCTCGGTATGGCCGTGGGACCTCGGTTCGGCGAAGCTGGCCACCGCGCGCGCGGCCGCCAATCGCGTGATCAAACGGATGAACGCCAAGGTCTCTGTCGGCGTCCACCGCGATCACCCGAACACGTTGCTGTTCAGCCGCTCGCCGATCAGCAAGCGCGGTCGCAAGCGGGCCAGCTGAGCCGGGCAAGGGCTCGCGAGCGAAGGCGCCGGGGTGGACCCGGCGCACGGGCACAGCCACGGCCGCGGCGCAGAAGGCCCGTTCAGGCTCTGAGGGCGTCGGCGCCGAGCGGGGCGAACGGCTCGAGCGAGAAGATGGCCTCGATCGGCAGGTCGAAATAGCGCGCGATCCGCAACGCCAGGTGGAGGCTCGGCGCGTATTCGCCGCGTTCGAGGTAGCCCATCGTCTGGTAGTGGATCCCGAGGGCTTCTGCGAGGTCGGATCGGGAGATCCCCCGGTCCGCCCGCAGCAGCGGCAGGCGGTTGTGGACGAGCTCGCGGTCGGAGGCTCGCGCCGACGTCGCCATGTCAGGCCGCGTCGTCGGCCGGGGCGTCCGGTTCGATCCAGGCGAGCGCGGCGAATGGCAGCAGCGGCAGGTACAGGCCGGCGGCGACCGCGATCGACAGGGCCGTGGCATCCATCTGGAAGGTGATCGGCCCGACGAAGGACGCCACGAGGTACACGGCGCCGAGGACCAGCGTCACGACGGTCGTCACGACCCCGTAGCTGATGACGAGGGCTCGATCGTTCATCGCGCGCTGCCGCTCGTCCAGCCTCGACCGGTCGCCCATCCGGCCCTGACCGAAGGCATACGTCGCGATGGCTCCGATCAGGGTCGCCGCGAAGAGGACGACGGTGATCGGGCCCCAGATCGAGAGTGACAGCCGTCCGGGTACGACCAGCGCCTGGTAGCCGAGGAACTGCAGGGGGAGCCCCGTGAACGCCGCGATCACGGCGAGGCGTCGCGTCCGTCGGCGGCTCGTCGGGATCTGGCGGAACAGGGTGAGGACCGGTGAAACCATCACGAGAACGCTCCTTCCGATGTCATGTCTACATCGGAATGTAGTAGTAATGCTACATCCTGTCAAGAGGTCGGCGGAACGTTCCGGGCCTTGGCGCCCGCCGTGACGGCCACCTCGTCATCTCGGCGGGTAGGGCACCCTCAAGGACGGCTATCTGGCCCGAGGCGTCGATCGGCCACGTTCGGATCGCCCCGGTGCCGGCTCGCGAGCGGCCCTAACGCCGCTCCAGCCGCAGATATGACGGCCTGGCCGTCATCGGTCGGGTCAAGCCCCTTGTGCGGCTCGATGTCGGCTGCATGGACACCATGAGCACAGCGCGGGCGTAAGGACACGTCGGAGGGGTTCGTTCGCTTCCTTCCGTGGACCGTTCGAGCATGCGGCCGTGCTCGCGGACGGTCCCGAGCCTCGATCCGACGCCGCGCCGATCCCCTATCGACCGCCGTTGTGCTCAGGGCGACCATGCACCGAGCGCGGGGGACCGCTAGGAGGCGGCGGCACGGAAAGCGATCGCGGCACGTCGCGCGCGGCGGTCAGGCCGGGACGAGGACCGGCAGCAGCTCGAAGCGGAACACCCAGGGACCGGTGAACGCGGCGGTCGGCCGCTTGCCGATCTGGTAGGCCAGGTCGACCCGTTCGATCCGCGCCTCGTAGGTCGTGGTCCCGACCTCGGGGCTGCGGAACACCCAGGACACCCAGGCGAGCGCGCCCTGGGGCAGGACGTGCGCGGAGACCGGCACGAGGGGCGGTCCGTCGGGGCCGCTGATCGAAAGCGCCGGCACGGAGGCGAGGCGAACGTCGGTCGGTGCGCTCAGGCGCACGAGGCCGGTGAGCCGGCGAGAACTCCCCCACCAGCGTGAACGACAGCAGGTTGATCTCGACGTCGTGGGCGCGGGCGGTCTGGTTGATCGGGAATGCCCAGGGCTCCACGGGTGGCGCCTCGTCGACGACGCCAACGTTCTCGTACCGGTCTCTCATGCTTCCATGGTAGCCGAAATCTCCATTCTTCGTGACATTCGAAGATTGCGTCGTATGCGCCCGACCGGTAGGCTTCCTCGATGACCCGCAACCAGCGTCCGGACGATCCCGAGGGCATCCGCCAGTTCAAGGCGGAGTTCTTCAAGGCTCTCGCCCACCCGATGCGGATCCGCATCCTCGAGCTGCTGCGCCAGGGTCCCCTCAGCGTCGGGCAGCTCCAGGAGGCGATCGGCGCACCCGCGTCGTCCATCTCGCAGCAGCTCGCGATCCTCCGCGGCCGGAACATCGTGGCGACCGAGCGGCGCGGCACCACGGTCATCTATTCGGTGCGCGACGCCGACCTGTTCCAGCTGCTCGACGTCGCGCGGAGCATCTTCAACCGCGACCTCGCCGACAGGATCGACCTCCTACGCCTCGTGGACACCGAGCCCGTCGCCGCGACCTGACCACGGGCAGCGACGGCCCGGGTTGACATGCGTTTGTCACGCCCAGCTCCTCGTGAGCGCAAGGCGCTCGTCGAAACCGCACGCCCGGCCGGGACGTAGTCCGCGGTGATCCCTGTGGCCTTCGCGAGCCGCCCCAGCGACCCGCCGGCCGCACGACACAGGAGGTCTCGCCATGGCGAAACGCGCCATACCCATCGTCGCCGCGCTCGGCCTGCTCGCCCTGATGGCAGCGCCCGTGGCGGCCCACGACAACGGCCGCGGTCACAGCCGCGGCGCCAACCAGTACACCGTCAGCTATCTCGTGTCCGATGGCGGCGTCCCGGCTGCCCGCACGGACGCCAACCTCAAGAACGGATGGGGCCTGGCGGCCCTGCCCACGAGCCCCTGGTGGGTCGCCAACAACGGCACCGACACGTCCACCCTGTACGGTGGCGACGGCGCTCCGCGGCCGCTCGTCGTGACCGTGGACGGCGGCCCGACCGGCCTCATCGCCAACACGACCACCGACTTCTCGGTCACGGGCGGTGGCGTCTCGGGCGTGGCCCGGTTCATCTTCGCCACCGAGGGCGGCCAGATCCTCGGCTGGAGCCCGACGGTCCCGGCCGCCGGAAGCACCGTGACGGAGGTCGGCGCCGATCGATCGAACGTCGACGCCATCTACAAGGGCCTGGCGACCGGCACGGTCAACGGCAAGAACTACCTGTACGCGGCCGACTTCCACAACAACCGGATCGACGTCTTCGACGGCACGTTCCAGCTCCAGACGTGGAAGCACGCGTTCAAGGACCGCTGGCTGCCCCGGGGCTACGCGCCGTTCGGCATCCAGAACCTCAACGGCCTGATCTTCGTGACCTACGCCAAGCAGGACGCGGACAAGGAAGACGAGATCGCCGGCCGGCATCGCGGCTTCGTCAGCGTCTTCTTCGCGAACGGCACGTTCCTGGGTCGCGTCGCGTCACGTGGCGCGCTCGACGCGCCGTGGGGCCTCGCCTGGGCGCCGTCCGACTTCGGTCGCTTCAGTGGCGACCTGCTGGTCGGCAACTTCGGTGACGGCAAGATCAACGCCTATCGCTGGACCAGTCACGGCTGGCGGTTCGACGGCACCCTGCGCGATGAGCACCATCACGCGATCGTCGTCGACGGGCTGTGGGCGCTCGGCTTCGGGAACGGCAGCGCTGCCGGCCCGTTGAACAGCCTCTACTTCACCGCCGGTCCGAACGACGAGGAGAACGGCTCCTTCGGATCCATCACGGCCGCCGGCTGACGCCGCGACCGACTCCGCGCCGGGTGCCGCCCATCGGTGGCGCCCGGCGTTTCTGATCCCGGGCGGTTCTCGAGCCCTCAGGACGGCCGGGCGTACACCTCGGCCCAGCGCGGCGCCTCCGGGACATCGTCCCGCTCGGGCGCGTCGCTCGAGATCCCGAAGCCGCCGAAGAGCACGGTCGCATCGATCCGGAGCTCCGGCGCGTCCACCGGCAGGTCGTCATTCGAGCGCGTGTCACCCACGCCACCCAGACCGCGCATCGAGATGGTCACCCGCCACGAATCCGGCACGACGATCTGGCCGCCGCCGAAGACCGCCCGGAGCCGGAGATCCGCCCCGGCGGGGTCGAGGACCGCCTCGCGCAGATCCACGAGCCCACCGCCGAACCACGTCTCGACGAGCCCGCCGCGGAAGTTGCGGGCGGTGCTGGCAAAGTCGAGCGGACCGAAGATCCCGACGAGGACGACGTCGTCGGCGTCGGGGTCGTCCTGGACCACCGTTCGGCGTTTGACCGCGTTCGCGCCGATCGCCCCGCCGACCAGTGTGGCGATCCAGCCGAGCACCGCCAGACGCAGGAGTCCCTTGAGGAGGCCGCCCATCACCGTCCGTCCTTTCGTCCCTGAGTAGAGCGTCCATCTTACGCGGCGCCGCCGGCTCGCCCGGGTCCGGAGCGGGCGGCGCACCCGCCTCCGGAACGGCGACCAGCACCGAACGGCAACCCAAGCGGCCACCGTTCGAGACGGACCGCAACCGTAGCGCGCCGTACGGTGTGCGAACGGATCTGACCCGAGCGTGCGCGACGGACGCCGGGAGCGCGATCCGGTCCGGAGGCAGCCGGTGTCCAAGCGTCGCCGACCCGCTCGCTACCCGCTCTACGACGCTCGCTTCGAGCACGACGCCTGTGGCGTCGGTTTCGTCGCGGACGGTGGTGGGCACGCGGCGCGGCGGGTCGTGCCCCTGGCCCTCGCCGGGCTGGCGGCCCTGCGCCACCGGGGCGCGGTCGGTGCCGACGGCGCCTCGAGCGACGGCGCAGGCGTCCTGCTGCCGCTGACGAACGAGCTCCTGGCCCGGATCGGGTCGCCGGCGGCGAGCCGGGGAACGAAGGGCGTGCGGCCCGGCGTGATCGTCGCGTTCCTGCCCCGGACGCGTGCCGGCTCGGCATCCGGACGCCGGGCGATCGTGCGGGCACTCGCGGATGAGGGCCTGCCGGCGCCGTCCTGGCGCGAGGTCCCGCTCGACGTCGGCGCGCTCGGCGAACAGGCGGCCGCCCATCGGCCGCTGATCGTGCAGGCGATCGTGGACCGCCCCGCCGGCCTGTCCGAGTCCGCGTTCGAGACCGCGCTCCTCGTCGTCCGGCGGCGGGCCGAGCAGGCCGCCCGTGACGCGGGTCTCGCCGGCTTCGCGATCGCCTCCGCCTCGAGCCGGACTGTCGTCTACAAGGCGCTCGTCTCGGGCGACCGGCTGGCCGATGCCTATCCGGACCTGGCGGACCCGATCGGCGACGCACCGTTCGCGCTGTTCCACCAGCGCTATGCCACGAACACCCATCCGACCTGGCCGCTCGCCCAGCCGTTCCGCCTGCTCGCCCATAACGGCGAGATCAACACGGTCCGCGGCAACCGCGAACAGGTCCGCGGCCGGACGGCCGACCAGGTCTCCAGCCGGACCGCCACGCGCCTCCTCGGCGCGGGGCCGCTGCTCAGCCCGGACGGCTCGGACTCGCTGTCGCTCGACGAGGCCCTCGAGCTGCTCATGGCGACCGGCTGGCCGATCGCGACCGCGCTCCTGGCGCTCGTTCGGGAGGCGCCGGGCCTGCGCCGGGCGAGCGTCCCGGGAGCGAACCAGGTCATCGCCGCGTTCGCCGAGCGCACGGCCGGGTTCCTGGCGCCATGGGACGGGCCGGGCGCCTTCGCGTTCACGGACGGCCGGACCGTCGGCGCCCTCGTCGACCGCAACGGCCTGCGGCCGCTGGCCTACGCGATCACCGCGGACGGCATCGTGGCGGCCGCCTCCGAGGCCGGCGCCGTGCCGCTCACGGCGGCCGAGACCGTCCGGCGGGGCCGGCTCGGGCCGGGCGAGATGCTCCTCGTCGACCCGCGCCGGCGGCTCATCCTCGAGGACGCCGAGGCGAAGGCCGCGGCCCTGGGCCGGATGCCGCGACCGAAGCGGGATGCCGTCTCCGACGACGCGGACCGGCCGTGGATCGTCCCATCGCCCACTGACCGCTCCGAGCCCGCGGCCGTGCCGATGGCGACCCCGACCGCCCTGCGCTACCTGGCCGGGCTCGACGCGGAGCGCCTCCGCCAGGACATCAAGACGATGGCGGTCGAAGGGCACGAGCCGCTCTGGAGCATGGGCGACGACACGCCGACGCCGGCCCAGGGCCGGGTGGACCGGCCGGTCGCCGACCACCTCCGCCAGGCGTTCGCCCAGGTCACCAATCCGCCGATCGACCCCGAGCGGGAACGGGCGGTCATGGACCTCTCGATCGAGCTCGGGCGGCGGCCGGCGATGCTCGGCGGCCTGCCGGGTGGCGAGCGCATCGGCCTCGGCCTCGGCCGGCCGATCGTCGCAGACGCCGACAGCCTCATCGCCTCGTTCCCGGGTCGGGTCCGCCGGCTGGACGCGACCTGGGATCCGCGGGCTCGGGCGGACCGGCCTCGAGGAAGCCCTGGACCGGCTGGCCGGCCGGGCCGTCGCCGCCTCGCGGGCGGGTGCCTCGCTCCTCGTCCTCGACGATCGCCGCCTGTCGCTCCGCCGGCTGCCGATCCCCTCGGTCCTGGCCGCCGGAGCCGTCCACACCGCGCTCACCGACCACGGCCGGCGAGGCCGGACGGACCTGCTGGTCGTCGCCTCGGACATCCTCGACATCCACGGCCTGGCGATGGCCCTCGCGGTCGGCGCCACGGCTGTGGCGCCCTGGCTGGCCGTCGAGCTGGCGGCCGAGCAGGACGGCGGCCATCGGGCGACCGAGGTCCTGACCCCCGAGGCGGCCACCGCGAACCTCCTCGCTGGCCTCGAGGCCGGGCTCCGGAAGGTCCTCGCCCGGATGGGCATCAGCACGATCGCGTCGTACGTCGGGAGCGCGCTCTTCGAGACCGTGGAGCTTGCCCCGGCCGTCGTGGCCCGGTGCTTCCCGGCCGCTCCGGGCTGGCCGGGCCGGGTGGGCCTCGGTGACCTCGCGGACCGCCAGCTCCGACGCCTCGAGGCCGCGAAGGGCATGCAGGCGGCGACTGCGCGCCTCCCCGACCCCGGGTTCGTCCGGTTCCGCGCCGATGGCGAGCGCCACCTCTACGCCCCGCCGATCGTCCACGCGGTCCAGGCGCTCGCCGGACCCGGCGAGGAGACTCCCGACACGGCCACCGATGCGGCGCTCCAGACATACCGGCTCGCGCTCGCCCGGCCGCCGGCCACGGTCCGCGACGGCCTCCGGATGCGCCGGATCGGGCCGCCGGTCCCGCTCGCCGAGGTGGAGCCCGCTCCGGCGATCGTCCGCCGCTTCGTGGCGGCCGCGATGAGCCTTGGCGCGCTGTCCCCGGAGGCGCACGAAGCGGTGACGCTCGGCATCCAGCGCGCCGGCGGAGCGGCCAACACCGGGGAGGGCGGCGAGGACCCGGCGCTCTATGACGCGCCCGCGCGGCGAA
This sequence comes from uncultured Chloroflexia bacterium, assembly GCA_963849405.1. Lineage (GTDB taxonomy): Bacteria > Chloroflexota > Limnocylindria > Limnocylindrales > CSP1-4 > C-114. The sequence goes on along the minus strand of CAWKHG010000001.1, from coordinate 242,350 downwards.
CGGCGGGACGCCCGGATCAAGCAGGTCGCCTCGGCGCGGTTCGGGGTGACCGCCGAGTACCTCGTCCATGCCGACCAGCTCGAGATCAAGATCGCCCAGGGCAGCAAGCCCGGCGAGGGCGGCCAGCTGCCGGGCCGCAAGGCGACCGCGTACATCGCGGCCCTCCGGCGCGCCCAGCCCGGCCAGTCGCTCATCAGTCCCCCGCCCCACCACGACATCTACTCGATCGAGGACCTGGCCCAGCTCATCACGGACCTGCGCACGATCAACCCGACGGCGCGCATCGGCGTGAAGCTGGTCGCGAGCCGGGGGGTCGGCACGGTCGCGACGGGCGTGGCCAAGGCCGGCGCGGACTACGTGCACATCGCCGGCCACGCCGGCGGGACCGGGGCCTCACCGCTCTCGTCGATCAAGCATGTCGGGGCGCCGTGGGAGCTCGGGCTGGCCGAGACCCACCAGGCGCTCATGCGCAGCGGACTGCGCGACCGCATCGTCGTCCGCACGGACGGCGGCCTGCAGACCGGGCGCGACGTCGTGGTCGCCGCGCTCCTCGGGGCCGAGGAGTTCGGGTTCGGAACCGCGCTCCTGGTCGCGATCGGCTGCGACATGGCCCGCCAGTGCCACCTCGACACGTGTCCGACCGGGATCGCGACCCAGCGCGACGACCTGCGGGCCAAGTTCACGGGCACACCCGAGCAGGTCGCCCGGTTCGCCACCGCGATCGCCGAGGACGTCCGCGAGGAGCTGGCCGCCCTCGGAGCCCGGAGCATCGGCGAGATCGTCGGCATGAGTCGCCGGGTCCTGCGCGCCGGGCCGGCCGCGACCCTGGATCTGGCACCGGTCGTGGGAGCCGCCGCCTGGACGGCGTCCGACGAGCGCCGGGAGCACCCGCTGAGCGCGCGGCGTGGCGCCACGCGACCCGCCTCCCGCGTCGAGGCCGCGCTGGTCGCTGCCCTGCTCCGAGGCGACGGACCGCCGCCCGACGGCCCGCTCGAGATCACGACGGCCGACCGCTCCTTCGGCGCGCGGATCGCCGGCGAGGTCGCCCGCGGGGTCCTCGAGGCGCCGCTGGACCTCGAGTTTGCCGGCTCGGCCGGCCAGAGCTTCGGCGCGTTCCTGCCCGCCGGCGTGACGATCCGGCTGACCGGCCAGGCCAACGACTACGTGGGCAAGGGCCTGTCCGGCGGGACGATCGTCGTCCGCCCCGAGCCGGACCTCGCGACGCCGGGCGGTGGCGCGCTCGTCGGCAATACCTGCCTGTACGGCGCGACGGCCGGTCGCCTGCACGTGGTCGGCCGGGCCGGCATGCGCTTCGCAGTCCGCAACTCGGGCGCCGAAGCGGTCGTCGACGGCGTGGGCGCGCACGGCTGCGAGTACATGTCGGGCGGCGTGGTCGCCGTGCTCGGCTCGGTGGGTGCGAACTTCGGGGCGGGGATGACCGGTGGCCGGGTCTACCTCGTCGACCCGCACGGGCGGCATCGCGAGCAGCTCCACGCGGAGAGCGTGGGCGCCGTCCGCCTGTCCGAGGCGATCCGGGAGCGCGACGACGGCGTGGAGCTCGTCGGGCAGTTCCGGGCACTGGTCGAGGCCCATCGGGCCGCCGGGTCCAGTCGCGCCGCGGCGCTCCTGGCCACGGAGGCGCTGCCGCTCGACGACATCTGGCTCGTGGAACCGCTCGTGGCGGCCGCGGCCGCGGCGGCGGAGCCGGCAGGGTCGTCGCTGGGCGGCCGTGATGCGGCGGCCACGTCCGGCGAAGCGGTGGCGTCCGCGGGCTGACGCCGGCAGCCGGGATAGGCGCCCGGCTACAGGCCGGAGAGCGCGATCCGAAGGGCGTCGGCGCCGTGCTTGGCGTACGGACCCGAGACGGCGGCCGTGTAGCCGTCGATGAACCGGTTCCACAGGCGTTCGGCCTCGGCGCGTCAGATGCGGCTCGCCGAGCAGGCGGCAGAGCGGGTCGATCGCCAGGATCGCGGCGATGAAGTCCCGGGCGGCATCCATATGCACGTCATTGACGAGGCTGGTCGCGCCGATCGTCGTGGTTGCCGCAGTCATTCGTGGTCCTTCGGGATGGAGGGGTCGATGGGATGACGATGGGCCGTTCGGGCGCCGGCCGCCCTCACCCGATGGTCGCGGCGGAGGCGCAGGGCGTCCGGGGCCTGCCTCATGCGCTTGGATGAGCAGCGACGTGTGGGTTCGCGTGTGGTCCGGGGCGGTCCACGTCGCGGAGCCCGCTACCCGCGCGCAACCACCCATGGTCCACGCGTAACCCCCACGCCACCGAGCCGTCACCGCCCGGCTCTCGATTCGAGCCTCCTCGGAGCGCAGCATCTGGCCAGGCGCCGCTGCCGGCCCGACCGGCTGTGTCGCGGCACGGACCAACGGGCATGGCAGGACGGAGGCAGGATCGATGTTGCGAAGGATGCGTCGGCTGGGCATGGGCCTTGGGATCACGGGAGCCCTGCCTGGTGGCCCTGCCCTCGAGCGTGGCGGCCGCCGAGCCGGGGAAGATCGATTCCGGTGACACGGCCTGGATGCTCGCGTCCACCGCCCTCGTGATGATCATGCTGCCCGGCCTTGCCCTGTTCTACGGCGGCCTGGTCCGGCGCAAGAACGTCCTCTCGACGATCATGCAGAGCTTCTTCGGCCTGGCCCTCGTCAGCGTCGTCGTGGGTCCTCGTCGGCTTCAGCCTGGCCTTCGGGCCGGACGTCAACGGCTGGGGCCTGATCGGCGGCCTGGACTACGTCGGGTTCAACAACGTCGGCCTCACCCCGAGCCCGACCTACGGCCTGACGATCCCATTCGTCCTGTTCGCGGCGTTCCAGCTGATGTTCGCGGCGATCACCCCGGCGCTCATCACGGGCGCGTTCGCCGAGCGCAAGCGCTTCGGCGCGTTCGTCGTCTTCACCGTCCTGTGGTCGATCTTCGTCTACTCCCCCATCGCCCACTGGGTGTGGTCGGCCGATGGCTGGCTGTTCAAGCTCGGCGCGCTCGACTTCGCCGGCGGCACCGTGGTCCACATCAGCTCGGGCGTCTCGGCCCTCATCGTGGCCATCCTCATCGGCAAGCGCGTCATGAACGGCGACAGCAAGGAGCCCCACGACGTCCCGATGACCGTCCTCGGCGCGGGCCTGCTCTGGTTCGGCTGGTTCGGCTTCAACGCCGGGTCCGCCCTCAGCGCGGGCGGCCTGGCTGCCAGTGCCTTCATCGTGACCAACACCGCGGCCGCGGCTGCGACGATCACCTGGGTCGGCGCGAGCTACCTGCGCACGGGCAAAGTCAGCGTCGTCGGCGCGGCCTGCGGATCGGTGGCCGGCCTCGTCGCGATCACCCCCGCGTCGGGCTTCGTCAGCACCGGGGGCGCCCTGATCATCGGCCTCGTGGCCGGCGGACTGTGCTACAGCGCGACGCTGCTGCGGGCGCGGTCCACGGTGGACGATGCCCTGGACGTGTTCGCGGTCCACGGGGTCGGCGGGATGTTCGGGGCCGTCGCGACCGGCGTGTTCGCGACGTCCGCCGTCCAGGAAGCCTACAAGGGCCTGATCGACGGCAACGCCGGCCAGATCGGCACCCAGCTGATCGCGGTCGGCGCGACGATCGGCTACGCCATCGTGGCCACGTTCATCATCGTCAAGCTCGTCGACGTGATCCTCGGGATCCGAGTGCCGTCGGCCCAGGAGGAGCGCGGCCTGGACCTGGCGGTCCACGGCGAGGCGGCCTACCAGGTGTGACCGGCTGACCCGGGTCGGGTTCGCCCCGCCCCACGACCGCAGACCAAGCGAACGCCCTCGGCCGACCTCCCCGGCCGGGGGCGTCGCCGTCGGCCCGATGTGCCGGGCGGGCCGGGCGACCCGCTAGACTCGCAGGCGATGAAGGTCGGAGTGGTGTTGCCGCAGTCCGCCGACGACGGCGAGGGCGGCAGCTGGGCCGAGATCGCCGCGCTCGCCCGTCATGCCGAGGCCGGCGGGATCGACAGCCTGTGGGTGTGCGACCACTTCTTCTTCCGCGAGGACGACGGCCACGAGGTCGGGATCCACGAGGCGTGGACGCTCCTGACCGCGCTCGCGGCGATCACCGAGCGGGTCGAGCTCGGGACGCTCGTCCTCGCGACGTCCTTCCGGAACCCCGGCCTCCTGGCCAAGATGGCCGCGACCGCCGACGAGGTGGCCGGCGGCCGGCTGATCCTCGGCCTGGGTTGCGGCTGGTACGAGACCGAATACGACGCGTTCGGCTATCCGTTCGACCACCGCGTCGGCCGGTTCGAGGAGGCCATCCGGATCATCGCCCCGCTCATCCACGGCGAACGGGTGACCCTGCACGGCGACTGGGCGGACGTCGACGACGCGGTCCTCCTCCCGCCGCCCCGGCGCACGAACCTGCCCATCCTCGTCGCCGCGAAGGGCGAGCGGATGCTCGGGCTCACGGCCCGTCACGCCGACCAGTGGCAGACGGCCTGGTTCGGCCTGCCCGATGAGCGCTGGACGCAGCGCCACGACGGCCTGCTGGAGGCCTGCCGAGCCGAGAAGCGCGATCCGGCCACGCTCGAGCTGACCGTGGGCATCGACGTGCGCAAGCCCGGCGCCCCGGCCGACGAGGGCGCCCGCAACCTGGCCCTGGATGCGGCCGAGCTGGCGGATGGGCTCGCGACCTGGGCCGCCGAGGGCGTGGATCACGTGCAGCTCGGGATGGCGCTCCACACGCGCGAGACGCTGGACATCGTGCTGGAGGGCGTCAGCCGGTTCCGGGCCTGACGCCGCGGCGGTCGACCGAGGTCCGGTGTCGGGCGGCACCGGCGCTGCACCGCGAGAGTACTTTCAGACCGGGCGCTCCGTACTGCGCGCCGGATAACGCGGGCCCTTCGAAGGAGTACCTTCTGAGCGCGTAGAAGCTTGTGTGGGGCGTTCGCCTGACAAGGCCCGACGCTTAGGCCTCTCGCACAGGAGGTGGTCGTGACCGACCGGATCCAGCGGGCCCTGGTGGGCCTGACGCAACCGATGTCCCAGCGCGGTCAGGGACTCGCCGAGTACGCACTCATCCTTGCGCTTATCGCAATCATCGCCATCGTCGCGCTTCTCTTCCTCGGCGGCCAGACCTCGAAGATCCTCAGCAGCCTCGGGAAGTCGATCTGATCGACGGCTCGAGCCGCTAAAGAACTGAACGACCCCGCCTCGTCTGAGGCGGGGTCTTCGTTTGTGTGCCGCGGGGGTATCGCGGTGCCGGGAGGGCCCGGACCGGGCTACGAGCCCTGGAGAACGCCGCGAGCGCGGGCCAGCGCCACGCCGCGCGTCGGATCGAGGCGGCGCTGGGCGAGGGCCTCGGCGAAGCGCGCGTCGGGGACCACGTGCCACGTCTGGCTGACCTCGTCGTACTGCTCCACGAGGCCGCTGGCCTGGCGGATGCGGACGAGCCCGATCGCGGTCCGCTCCGGGACCGAGGAGCGCGAAGAACACGTTCGTGCGACGCGTGAGCATGAGCGCATCGTGGGCCGCTCCCGGCCGCTCGACGAGGGACACCATCGGGCCATCGGCGATAGTCCAACCGTTGCATTGCGGTCTCATGCAGATGGAGGACGCGACCCGGGCGCGACCCGAGCCGTCGTGGCGCTCCGTTCGGGACCCGGCCCGCATGGCATCATCGGTCGATGGTCGACGCGCCGCGCCTGCGCCTGGGACTCATCGGCACCGGCTGGATCGTCCCGCGCCACCTGCGGGTCCTGGCCCGCCTCGGCCGGACGTACCTCGTCGGTGTCGTCTCGCGAAGCGCCGAGCGCGCCGCGGCGATCACCGCCGAGTGGGGCGGCGCCGGCTACACGGACCTCGAGCGGATGCTGGACGAGCAGGCGCCCGAGGTCGCGTTCGTATGCCTGCCGCCCGATCGGTCCGCGGCGGCCTGCGAGGAGCTGATCCGCCGGCACATCCCCTTCCTCACCGAGAAACCGCTGGGGGCCGTGGCCGCCGATCCGGAGCGCGTCGCGGCCGCGCTGGCCGGCTCGCGTCTGGTCACCGCGGTCGGCTACCAGTGGCGCGGCCTCGACTTCCTGCCCGAGCTCCGGGCCTCGCTCGCCGAACGGCCGGCCCACCTGCTCATCGCGCGCTGGACGGGCCCCACGCCGGGACCCACCTGGTGGCGCCACGTCGCCGAGAGCGGCGGCCAGGTCGTGGAGCAGGCGACCCACCTCTACGACCTGGCGCGCCTGCTGCTCGGCGAGGGGGACGTGGTCGGCGCGGCGTCGGCACGCCACGAGCGACCCGCCTTCCCCGACGCCGATGTCGACGACGTGGCCACGGCGATCGTCCGTTTCGAATCCGGGTCGATCGGATCGTTCTCGAACTCCGGCCTCCTGCCGTCCGGCGTCGTCGAGTTCGACCTCGTGGCCGAGGGCCGGCGCTCCACGATCCAGCCGGACGACCTGCCCGATCGGCCCCGCTGGACGCTGACGGTCGAGGACGAGTCCGGCACGACGGTCCGCGAGTCCGTCCGGGACCCGTACGAGGTCCAGGCCGAGGCCTTCCTGGACGCGGTCCGCGACGACGACCCCGGCCGCGTCCTGTCGAGCTACGCCGATGCCCTCCTGACCGACCGGCTCACGCGCGCGGTCGTCACCGCCGCCGGCTCGGCCGGCTAGAACGGCCGATTGGCCGATTCGTTGAGCGCCGGTTGAGCCGGCATCGCGCCCAGTCCAGCCGTGCCTCTTGGGAGCGTGGCGGATGCTCGGGTCATGGAAGAGATGGCTCATGCCGCGGAGTGGGACGATCCCGCGTTCGCGCGCGAGCTCGATCGCGAGCTGATGGAAGTCGACGCGGCCGTCGCCCTCGTGCGCACGGGGATGGCCCGCGTGGTCACGATCGCCAATCTGCGTCACGGAGACCTGGTCCTCGAGCGCCTCCGGGCGCGTGCGGAGGACGATTCGGTCGAGCTCGAGCCGCGCACCCTGCCCGGCAAGGCCACCACCGAGCTCGAGGTGCGCCTCCTCAGCGCCTGAGCGCTAGCGCGTCGGCGGATCGCGTCGGGCGGACCGCCGGGATCCTCGGCCATGCGGTAGCCGACGCCGGGTTCGGTCGCGATCAGGGCATCGATCGACCCGTCCGGGTCGGCCGCCGCCAGCTTGCGGCGCAGGCGGTTCACGTATACGTGGACGTAGTGGCTCTCCTCGGCGTAGGCCAGGCCCCAGACGGCGCGCAGCAGCCGGCCCTTCGTCACGACCCGTCCCGGGTACGCCAGCAGGACCTTGAGGAGCTCGAACTCCCGTGGCGTCAGCCGCACGGCCACGCCGCTCACCGTGACCGAATGGTGCAGGACGTCGAGCTCGATCGGCCCGAGGGCGAGCCGCCCGCCGTCGGCGTCCGGCCCGGCCGCCCGTCGGAGCACCGCCCGGATACGGGCGTTGAGCTCGTCGGTCGAGAAGGGCTTGGTCAGGTAGTCGTCGGCGCCGGCCTCGAGGGCTGCGATCTTGTCGCGCTCGGCGCCACGTGCCGAGAGGATCACGATCGGCGTCGTGGCTTCGCGGCGCACCTTCCGCACGACCTCGACGCCGTCGGCGTCGGGCAGGCCGAGGTCGAGGAGGATGAGGTCCGCCCGGTGGGCGTCCCATGATCGGAGGGCCTCGGCCGCGGTGCCCGCCTCGTCGACCCGGTAGCCCCGCCGCACGAGGTAGGTGTGCAGCAGTCGCCGGGCCGGTTCGTCGTCCTCGACGAGCAGCAGCCGTGGCCCGCTCGCGGTCATCGGCCGATCTCCGCCGGCCCGGTCGGGTTCGCGGGCACTGAGTCGTCGTCCGGATCGCCTGGCAGCAGGACGGCCGGCAGGCGGACCCGGAGGGCCAGTCCGCCAAGGTCGCTCCGCTCCGCCACGATGTCGCCCCGCATCGCCCGACTGAGCCCCCGCGCAACGGTGAGCCCGATGCCCATCCCAGGCCGCGATCCCTCCAGTGGCCGATGGACGCGGTAGAACTTGTCGAAGAGGCGGTCCATGTCCATCTCGGGCACACCCGGGCCGTCGTCCTCGACCGTGACCTCCACCGCCGGCCCCGGCTCATCTGGAAGCTGCCGCGCTCTGACGCGGATCGCCGAGCGGGCATACGCCATCGCGTTCTCGATGAGGTTGGTCAGGATCTCGTCGAGGAAGAGCGCGTCGACCACGAGCGGCGGGAGGTCGGTCGGGATCTCGAGGTCCAGGGTCTTGTCGGTCCGGACGCGGTGCGCGACGCCGTTGAGGAGATCGTCCAGGTCGTGCGGCTCGAGCTCCGGGTGCAGGGCACCCCCCTCGATCCGGCTGAGGTCCAGCAGGTTGCGCACGAGCCGGTTCATCCTCTCGGCTTCGAGGTCGATCGAGCGGAGCGCCGCCGTGCGCTCGTCGCCGGTCCAGGTCACGCTCTCGTCGAGCAGACTGCCGGCGGCAGCCCGGATCGTGGCCAGGGGTGTTCGCAGGTCGTGCGACACGGAGTCCAGCAGCGCGCTCATGAGGCCCTCGCTCCGGAGGGCGACCTCCGCCTGCACGCCATCCGCGACGAGCCGCTCGCGCCGGACGGCCTGGCCGAGCTGATCCGCCGCGGCCGACAGGATCCTGGTCTGTGCCGCGTCGGGATCGGCTGAGCCAGCTGGCCGGAGCGCCCAGAGCGAACCCAGGACTTCGCCCGGCACCTCCACCCGGATCCGATGCGCGGTCGCTCCGGCGACCGTCCCGCGACCGACCGGCCGGCCGACGTGCGTCCGCGTCCAGCGCGCCGGTTCCTCGCCCAGCGATCGCTGGAGGACGACGTGCCAGGTCGGAGCCGGGAGTGGCGTCCCGGGCGCGGTGTCGGCCACGGTCTGTTCGGTGGCCACGGAGGGACCGAGACCCAGCCACAACCGGTCCATCCCGCCAGTCGCGGCGAGCTGGCGCAGGACCGTCCCGGCCGCGGTCGACAGGTCGTCGCTCGTGGCGATCGAGCGGCTCACCGCGAACAGGGCCTGGGCGTCCCGTGCCCGCTCCGCCGCCTCGGTCGCGCGTTCGGCCTGGAGTCCCGAGAGCCGGCCGACGGCGATGCCGACCGCCAGGAACAGCAGGAGGTTGAGCAGCTCGCTGGCATCCGCGATACGAAGCGTGTAGATCGGCTCGACGAAGAAGAAGTCGTACAGGAAGGCGGACGCGACGGCGGTCCCCACGGCCGCCAGCGTTCCTCCGAAGGCGCCCGCGATGATCACGGCGAGGAGGTAGACGCTCGCCGCGCTGGGCACCTCGACGACGCGCTCCAGCAGGAGTACGACCAGGCTCGATCCGGCGAGCGCGAGGATCGACAGGCCGACGAGCCGCGCGGCGGACCAGCCCCGCCGTCCCCAGATGCCCTCCATGGCACCGATGGTAGTCGTGCCCCGGGCGCCGGACCGCGTCGGGAACCGTCCGCGGACCGCGAAACGGGTCCTCGCGCGGAATCGTTGAGGCCGCCTTGAGCGTTCGCGGCTGCCCGGCGGCCGGAACGGCCATTCTCGACCGGATACTTGGATCGTGGATGAACCAAAGACCCAGAGGCGCGCGCCGAGTGGGGAAGGCGCACGTCCGACCGGCGCCAAGGCGCCACTCCGCGGACGCAGGCCGGGTGACCGCCGAGTCCGGGTCCGGCGCGAGCACTCGCCGTACTTCCGCTACGGGGCGCCGGGCGTGCTGACCGCGAAGGCGGCCGCGAGCGTGCCGACCCGCGCCCCGGAACGGTTCGCCGCGGTCGCCCGGCGGTGGCTCTTCGGGCGTCCCCTGGCGACCGACGAGGAGCACGGCGAGCGGCTCTCGAGGGTCAAGGCCCTGGCCGTCTTCTCGAGCGACATGCTCTCGTCGGTCGCCTACGCCACGGAGGCGGCGATGTTCACCCTCCTTGGCGCCGGGACGGCGGCGTTCGGCCTGACCGTGCCCATCTCCGCCCTCATCTGCCTCGTCCTGTGGATCATCGTCATCTCGTACCGGCAGACCATCCGGGCCTACCCGAACGGCGGCGGCAGCTACATCGTCGCCAAGGCCAACCTGGGCACGGCCGCGGGACTCGTCTCGGCCGCCGCGCTGCTCACGGACTACGTCCTCACGGTCTCGGTCAGTGTCGCGGCCGGCATCGTCGCCCTCGTCTCGGCGTTTCCCGAGCTCGTGGACCTGCGAGTGGGTCTCGGCGCGATCGCGATCGTCCTCGTGGCCCTGATCAACCTTCGCGGCGTCCGGGAGAGCGGGACGGTCTTCGCGATCCCCACGTACATCTTCGTGGCCGCGACACTGACCCTGATCGGGGTGGGCGTGGTCCGGACGATCCTCGGTGCGGCCCCGCAGGTGACCGATGTGCCGCTCGCCCAGGTCCCCCTGGAGTCCCTGAGCGTGCTCCTGCTGATGCGCGCGTTCGCCGACGGCTGCAGCGCGATCACCGGGGTCGAGGCCGTCTCGAACGGCGTCCCCGCGTTCAAGGCCCCCGAATCCGTCAATGCCCGGACCACGATGACGATCATGGGCGCGCTCGTCGCGACGATGTTCCTGGGCATCTCCTGGCTGGCCGGAGTGACGGGAGCCGCGCCGGCCGCCACCGGGGAGTCGGTGATCTCGCAGATCGGGCGGGCGACCTTCGGCCCCGGGCCGCTCTACTACATCCTCCAGTTCTCGACGACGGGCATCCTCATCCTCGCCGCGAACACGAGCTTCGCGGACTTCCCGCGCCTCTCGTCCATCCTGGCCCGGGACGGGTTCATGCCGAGCCGGTTCGCGTTCCGTGGCGAGCGCCTCGCCTTCAGCACCGGCATCGTCGTGCTCGCCGGCCTCGCGATCGTCATCCTCGTCGCCTTCGGCGGGCGGGTGGAGGCGCTCATCCCGCTCTACGCGATCGGCGTGTTCACGTCGATCACCCTGTCCCAGGCGGGGATGGTCCGCCATTGGCTTCGGGAGCGGAGTGCCGGCTGGCGGCGGAGTGCCGTCATCAACGGGTTCGGCGCCGTCGCGACCGCGCTCGTGACCCTCGTCTTCGCGATCGCCAAGTTCGCCCTCGGCGCCTGGCTGATCATCCTCATCGTGCCGATCCTCGTCGGCGCGATGGCATTCGTCCATCGGCAGTACGAGCGCCGCCGGGTGGCGACGCAGGTGCGCCCCGAGCTGACCTTCGGGGCACCACACCGCCAGACGAGGGTGGTCGTCCCGGTATCCGAGATCACCCGCGATGTCATCCAGGCGATCAAGTTCGGGCTCACGATGTCCGACCAGGTGCTCGCCGTGCACGTCACGGACGATGTCGACGAGGCGGAGGAGCTGCGCGCGCGGTTCGCCCGCCAGCTGCCGGGCATCCCGTTGACGATCGTCGAGTCGCCCTATCGAGCACTCACGCGCCCGCTGGTCCGGTTCCTCGAGTTCACGGCGGACCAGGCGCCCGACGAGGTCGTCGTCGTCCTGCTACCCGAATACGTCCCCCGCCACTGGTGGGAGCGCATCCTGTACAACCAGAACACCCGGCGGATCCGGGCGGACCTGCTGGGCAGGCGGAACCTGCTCGTGGCGGAGGTGCCCTACCGGCGCGACGCCTGAGCCGCCGCGACGTTCGAGCCGCGTCGGGAGCGCTTCGTCCGTCACCGTTTCGGGCCCGGGCCGCGACCGACCCGCAACCTCGGTCGGGGTTTCGCCTCCGTACCCTTGTATCGTGACCACGGTGACGGCCCGCGACCTCGATCCGGCGGCGGCAGCGGAGCAGCTCGAACGGCTCCGCTTCCTCCACCATGTCGCGCGCCTGGCGACGACCGCCCGGACGTGGGACGAGCTCCTCGACGCGGTGGTGGACGGCACCCGTGACGCGCTGCGGGCGAGCGTCTCGTCGCTCTACCTGCTGGACCGTGACGAGCAGGGCCTGACCCTGGCGGCCACGAACGGGCTCGACCGCTACCAGATCGGCCGCGCGCACATCCCGATGGGCGAGGGCGTGACCGGCCGGGTCGCGGCATCCCGGACGCCGATGGTCATCCCGGACGTGCCGGCCGACCCGCGCTTCCTGTGGGTCCGCGGGATCGACCAGCGCCGATTCATCGCGTCCATGCTGTCCGTGCCGCTCACCCTGGGCGAGCAGGTCATCGGCGTCCTCAACGTGCAGACGGAGCAGCCGCACGATTTCGTCGAGGACGACGTCCGCTACCTCTCCGACATCGCGGAGCTGCTCGCAGGGATCGTCGAGAAGGTCCGGCTCCAGCAGGAGTCGGCCCGCCAGGTCGACGAGCTCAAGGCGCTCGACCAGGCCCGGGTGGAGCTCATCGCGCTGGTGACCCACGAGCTGCGGACGCCGTTAGCGGTCGTCCGGGCGTACGCCGACCTCCTCGCCGAGGACCCGCCGCTCATCGACCGCGAGTCGCGCGACCCGACCCGGCGGACCGTGCGCGAGGACTGGCATCGCGGCGCGCTCGACCAGGTGGAGCGGCTCGACCGGCTCGTCGACTCGATCCTCGCCTCGGTCCGGCCGACCGACCCGGCCCAGCTCGAGGTGGTGCCGGTCGACGTGTTCGACGTCGTCCGGGAGACCCTCGACTCGGTCCGGCCCCTGCTCCGCCGTCACCACGTCGACCTCCAGTCCGACGTCCGGCGCTACGTCCTGGCCGATCCGCCCCGCCTGCGCCAGATCATCGAGCACCTGGTCGAGAACGCGGTGAAGTACGCGCCGCCGGACAGCACGATCACGATCGACTGCACGCTCTCCGAGGGGGTGGCCCAGCTGCGCGTCTCCGACGAGGGGCCGGGCATCCCGCTCGAGTGGCGCGACCGGATCTTCGAGCCGTACGCCCGGCGCGACACGCACACGGCCCGTGGCTCGGGCATCGGGCTGTACGCGGCCCGGCGGATCGTCGAATCGATGGGCGGCCGCCTGTGGTGCGAGCCGGCCGAGCCCGCCGGAGCCCGCTTCGTGGTCGCCCTGCCGGCCGCGGCGGCGGTCTGAGGCGATCGTGAACCCCACCCGCGCCCTGCGCATCCTCGTCGTCGACGACGACCCGGCGATGGTCGGCGCCATCACCGCGCTCGTCAGCACCGAGGGTCACCAGGTCATCACCGCCTACGACGGCCTCACGGCCGTGCGGCGCTTCCGCGAGGAAGGGCCCGACCTCGTCCTCCTGGACCTGGCCATGCCCGGCCCGGACGGCTTCACGGTCGCCGGCCAGATCCGGGCCGCGGGCACGTCGCCGATCATCGTGGTCAGCGGCGAGAGCGGCGAGCCGGCGAAGGTGCGGGCGCTCGGCATCGGCGCCGACGACTACCTGACGAAGCCGTTCGGCAAGGCCGAGCTGCTGGCCCGGATCGCGGCCGTGATGCGGCGCGCGGAAGGGACCGGGCGGGGCCTCGAGCCGGACGGCGGCCGCCTGACGATCGGCGAGCTGTCGGTCGACCCCAGCCGCCACGAGGCGCGGGTCGGCGGCGCGGTCCTGGACCTGACCCCGACCGAGTTCCGGCTCCTCGAGACGCTCCTGCGCGCCGACGGCGCGGTCGTCCCCCATCTGCGGCTGGCCCGGGCCGGCTGGCCGGCCGACGCCGACCCGGACCTCCTCTGGCTCAAGCCGCACCTGGCCAGGTTGCGCTCCAAGCTCGATGCGCTGGGCGGCCCGTCGATCGTGGCGGTGCGCGGCGTCGGCTATCGCCTCGAGCAGGACCGCGCCGGGCGCTGATCCCGCGTGGGTGTCGGTGGGGCCTGCGGACAACGCCGGACCTTCACGGCGGCGCGCCATCTGCGAAACTGGGGCCATGCAGGACCTGGCCGAACAGACCTACGACGCACGACTCGCCGGCATCCTCGAGGCGCCGCACGACCTCGGCCGCCTCGAGATCATCGTCCGCCGGCCCGCCGAGAACGAGCGCGAGCTCCTCGACGAGGGTCATCTGGACCTGGAGGTCGGGCTCGTGGGGGACCGCTGGGCGAGGCGCGACGACCGGACGCCGGTCTACATGCTGTCGCAGCTCACGGTCATCAGCACGCGGGTCCTGGCGGCCATCGAGCCCGACCGCGAGCGCTGGCCGCAGGCCGGCGATCAGCTCTTCGTCGACCTCGACCTGAGCGAGGAGAACCTCCCGCCGGGCAGTCGCCTGGCGATCGGGACGGCCGTCATCGAGATCAGCGAGACGCCCCATACCGGCTGCGCGAAGTTCAGCGCCCGGTTCGGCAGCGACGCCCAGCGTTGGGTGAACTCACCCACGGGCCGGTTCCATCGGATGCGCGGCCTCAACGCCACGATCGTGGAGCCGGGCACGGTCCGCGTCGGCGACACGGTCCGCAAGGTCACGGGCGGCGCCCCGGCCTGATCCGCCCGGGCGGTCAGGCGATCGCGGCGAGGGGGAACGGCGTCCCGAGCGCGTCGTGGGGCAGGTCGGCGCACTCCACGAGGCAACCGCGCGCATCGCGGCCGGCGATCGGCGAGAAGTGGACCCAGGCGCCCGCTTCCTCGTCCGAGAGGCGGGTCAGCCGGCAGCCGCACGAGGCGCAGGTGACCGGGGCCAGGCGACCATCGCGGACGGAGGCGAACTGCATGAGCGAGTCGGACGGGTGGATCATGGCAATCTCCTCCGGGCGACGGGGTGACCGACGCTCGCGTGACCGTATCGCGAGCTCGGGCCCCTCGTCGGCGCCACAGGGGGACCGAGATGGTTGCGGTCCGGTATCGGTTGCGGATCGGGCGAACGCGGCCGCTTGACCCGGACGAGCGCGCACAGCACGATCGAGCCATGCCCCGACCCACGAGCGAGCCCTCCGAACGCAACCTGCGCGAGCTCGCCTTCCTCGGCGAGGTCGCCCGCCTGGCGACCTCCGCCCGGACCTGGGACGAGCTCATGCGCACGGTCATCGACCGGACGACCGCCGCCCTCTCGGCCGAGGTCTGCTCCCTCTACCTCCTGGACCGCGATGGCACGGGGGTGACCCTGGCGGCCACCAACGGCCTCGACCGTGAGCAGGTCGGGGTGGCCCGCCTGCCGCTCGGCGTCGGCATCACCGGACGGGTCGCCGGGACGCGCCGGCCGATCGTGAGCGCGGACGTCAAGACCGACGAGCGGTTCGCCTGGCTCCAGGGCCTCGACGAGCCCCGCCTGACCTCGATGTGCTCGGTCCCGCTCATCTGGAACGACGCGGTCGTGGGCGTGCTCAACGTGCAGACGGTCAGCGCCCGGAAGTTCCTCGCCGCCGACGTGCGCTTCCTCGAGACGCTCGCCGCCCTGCTGGCCGGGATCGTGGAGAAGGGCCGCCTCCAGCGCGAGGCCGAGGCGCAGGTGATGAGCCTCCGGGCGATCGACGAGGCGCGCGCCAGGCTCGCCACGATCGTGACCCACGAGCTGCGCACACCCCTGGCCGTCGTGCGCGGTTGCCTCGAGCTCATCGGGCGCAGCCCGCTCGACGACGAGGCCCAGGGGTGGGAGCTCGAGGCGCTGCGCCAGGTGGACCGGCTCGACGGGATGGTCAATTCGATCCTGGCCGGGCTGCGCGTCCTGGCCGAGGACCCGCCCGTGGTCGGGCCGACCGACGTGGCCGCCGTGACCGAGGCGACGGTCGCGTCGCTGGCGGCGATCCTGCGCCGCCATCGGGCCGACGTCTCGTTCGCCGAGCGGCCGCTCCAGGCGATCGCCTCGGCGGACCTGCTGGGGCGGCTGTTCGAATACCTGCTCGAGAACGGCGCCAAGTACGCCCCGGCGGGTGGCGCGATCGAGATCCGCGGCTGGCGCGATGGCCGGCGGGTCTACATCACGATCTCGGACGACGGACCGGGCATCCCGGAGCCGTGGCGCGAGCGGGTGTTCGAGCCGTTCGTCCGGCGCGACGAGACCTCACCGGGCGCGGGCGTGGGCCTGTTCGCGGCCCGTCACCTCGCCCGGGCGATGGGTGGCGAGCTGCGCCTCGAGGACCGCCCGCCGGCGGGCAGCAAGTTCGTCCTGGAGCTCGTGGCGGCCCACGGACCGGCGCCGCGCAAGCGGAGCCCCGGCTGACCCTCCGGGGCTCGCCTCGCCGTCGTCAGGTCGCGGCGGCTTCGGCCCCGGCGTCTGCGTCGCCAGCATCCTCGGCGCCCGCGTCGCCCCGATCATCGGCGCCCGGCGCGTCCTGGGCCGGCAGCCGATAGCCGACCCCGCGCACGGCGACCGGCGAGGGCGCGCCCGCCGCGGCGAGCTTCGCCCGGAGCCTGGCCATGTGGGGCTTGAGCCAGAGGGGATCCGGATCGGTCACGCCCGGGCCAGGCCACGGCGAGCAGCTCGCGGCCTTCGACGACCTCCCCGATCCGCTCGACCAGGCGCGCCGCGAGCCGGAACTCGGTCAGGGTGAGGTCGAGCGGATCGCCCTGCCACAGGATCTCCAGGCGGGTGCGATCGACGGCCCAGCCGCGGTGCGACGGAGCCCGGCGGCCGCGGCGGACGACCGCGTGGACCCGGGCGAGCAGCTCGTCGCCGCGGAACGGCTTGCGCAGGAAGTCGTCGGCGCCGGCCTCGAGCAGCTCGACCGTCACGCCGACGTCGGTCTCGCCCGAGACGATGATGATCGGGGTGTCGCTCGTCGCCCGGATCTCGCGGCACACGAGCGCCCCGTCGAGGTCCGGCATGGCCAGGTCGAGCAGGACGACGTCGGGATCCTCCTCGCGGAACCGGCGCAGCGCCTCGGCCCCGGCATAGGCGGCCACGATCCGGTGCCCCGCCCCGCCGAGGATCGCGCCGATGACGCCGACCATCGCGGGCTCGTCGTCGACGACGAGGACCTTGAGGGACGGCGCGCGGGCGATCGTCGATGTGTCGGTCATGGGGTTCGGACTCCGTGGGCCCTGGCGGCCTCGCGGGGCCCGGGCGGCGCAGAGCATACCTTCCGCCACGCTCGCCGTCCGCGACCCGTGGCGGCGCGTCAACACGCACGGCCGGGCCGGCCGGCTCGCCCCTCATCCGGCGACGCACGACAGGCGAATCAATCACGGATAGCCTGTAGGACGACGTGACCGACAAAACCCAACCGCGAGTGCCCGCCCTCGAGAAGGCGGTGCGACAGAAGACGCCTGAGACCCCCGCCGCGCCGCCGGTGGCGCCGGTGGGCGGCCGATGGCGCCGGTTCGGGGCCCCGGCCCTCGCGGGAGCGGTCGCCGCCGGCGTGTCGATGGCGGTCGCGGAGCTCATCGCCGGCGTCGTCTCGGGGGCCCCGTCGCTCATCCTCGCGATCGGCGCCCTGATCATCGACCTCCAGCCGCCGGGCGCCAAGGACGTCGTCGTCAGCCTCTTCGGCACGAACGACAAGCTGGCCCTGAACATCGTCATCGTGCTGGTCGCCCTGGCCATCGCCGCGGCGGTCGGGATCGCCGCGAGCCGCGACATCGGCCGGGCCACGTGGGCGTTCGGCGCGTTCGGCCTGGTGGCCCTCGTGGCCGCGCTGCGCGAGCCGCTCATCGCACCCATCCTGTCCGTGATCACGACCATCGTGGCCGTGGCGGCCGGGCTCTGGGCGCTGCGCCTCCTCCTCGAGAGATTGGGCACGGGCACGGCTGCACCCGCGACCCCCACGCGCGCCCGGGCGGCGGCGGCCATGCCGGACTGGGATCGGCGCGGCTTCCTCGTCCGCAGCGGGGTCCTGGCCGGCGGGGCGATCCTCGCCGGCGGTGTCGGCCGTCTCCTGCTGGACCGTCGCGCGCTGACCCTCCCGCCGGCCGTCGCCCTCCCCCGTCCGGCCGTCACCGTCGCCCCGCTGACGCCGGCCCAGTCGCTGGCCGTTCCCGGGATCACGCCCATCGTCGTCCCGAACAGCGCCTTCTACCGGATCGACACGGCGCTCCTGCCGCCCCACGTCGATGCCGCCGGCTGGTCCATGAAGGTCAGCGGCATGGTCGACCACCCGCTGACGATGACCTACTCCGACCTCACGACGATGCCCCTCTTCGAGCAGTACGTCACGATCCAGTGCGTCTCGAACGAGGTCGGCGGGGATCTCGTCGGCAACGCCAAGTGGACCGGCGTCCACCTGCGCGACGTCCTCGCCGCTGCCGGCGTCCAGGCCGGTGCGACGCAGCTCGTCGGGCGCTCGGTGGACGGTTTCACGGCCGGCTTCCCGACCGCGCACGCGATGGACCCGGTCCGCGACCCGATGATCGCCCTGGCGATGAACGACGAGCCCCTGCCGGTCATCCACGGCTACCCGGCCCGCCTCATGGTCCCCGGCCTGTACGGCTACGTCAGCGCCACGAAATGGCTGTCCGAGATCCAGATGACGACCCTCGAGGCATTCGACGGCTACTGGATCCCGCTCGGCTGGTCGAAGCTCGGGCCGATCCTGACCCAGTCGCGCATCGACGTGCCGCGGAACGGCCAGTCCGTCAAGGCCGGGCCGGTGACCATCGCCGGCGTCGCGTGGGCGCCCGACCGGGGGATCTCGAAGGTCGAGGTGTCGATCGACCAGGGCCCCTGGCTCACGTGCATGCTGTCCGGCGAGATCTCGAAGGCGGTCTGGGTCCAGTGGCGGGTCCCCTGGACGGCCACGCCCGGCCGGCACACGATCGAGGTCCGGGCGACCGACGGGACCGGCGCCGTGCAGACCGCCGACGTCACGCCACCGGCGCCCGATGGCGCACGCGGCCATCACACGATCAGCGTCTCGGTGGGCTGAGCGGCGATCCTGGGGGCGGCGTGGCCGCCGCGGCGCCGCGGACGGAGATCAGTTCGTCCGGGTCACCTTCGTGAGGCCGGCGGGCGAATCGGGGATCGAAGCCCGCACTCCGGGCGACTGCCTCGGCGAGCAGCTGGCCGGGCAGGATGAACGCCAGCGGGCTGAGCGCCTCGGGCAGGTCGAACGCGAGGCCCAGCGTGCGGCCGGCCGTCGTCAGCTCCCGGCCGCCGATCAGCCACGGCCGTGAGCGCGATGCCTCCACCCGCCGGATCGCCGGATCGATGGCCGCGCCCATCCGGCCGTCCGGACGCAGGATCAGCGTCGGGATGCTTGGCCCCGCGAGGGCGACCGGGCCGTGCTCGAGGTCCGCGGTGGAGTAGCCCTCGGCGAAGATGCGGCTCGTCTCCTTGAGCTTGAGGGCGATCTCGAGTGCGGTCGCGAGGTCGAACCCGCGTGACGCGACGAGCGCCCGCCCCGATGCGGCGACCTGGCCGACGAGCTCGTCCCCGTCGCCCGTGACCCAGGCCGCGGAGGTCGCCAGGACCCGCCGCAGCTCATCGGGGAGCCGGGCCAGCGCCCGCTCCAGCGGCGATCGCGGGGCGAGCGCGCCGACGAGCCCGGCCAGGCCGGCCAGCTCGGCGGAGTAGGTCTTCGTGGCGGCCACCGCTCGCTCCTCGCCGGCCAGACAGGGGATGACGTGGTCGGCCGCGGCTGCGAACGGCGACTCGGGCTCGTTGGTGACCGCGATCGTCAGCGCACCGTCGGCCCGCGCGGCCGTCGTGACCCCGACGATGTCCGGGCTCTGGCCGGACTGCGAGATGGCCAGGAGCAGGCCGCCGCGCCAGCGGATCCGGGCCTCGTAGATCGTCGTGACCGACGGCGACGCGAGCCCGACCGGGATCCCGAGCTGGGTCTCGATGAGGAACCGGCCGTAGATCCCGGCGTGGTCCGAGGTGCCCCGGGCGACGACGCTCGCCCAGCGCGGCCGGGCGGCCCGGACCGCGGCGGCCGCGGCGGCGATGGCCGGCGCACCCTCGGAGAGGACGCGGGCGACCACGTCCGGGCTCTCGGCGATCTCTGCGGCCATCCGCGTGGGTCGCGCGGACGCACCCCCGCCTGGGCTGGCTACTTCTCCACCCCCGTGATGACGATGCCGCGGACGAAGACGCGCTGGAACACGATGAACAGGATGACCGGAACGATGAGCGTCATGAGCGTGCCCGCCATGATGAGGCCCGGGTCCTGGGCGATGCGCGCGCCGCTGAAGTTGGCCAGGCCGACGGCCACGGTCTGGAGGTCCTCGTGCCCGGACAGGTAGATGAGCGGCCCGAAGAAGTCATTCCACGAGTAGACGAGGTGGAAGATCGCCACGGCCGTGATCACCGGCCAGGCCTGCGGGATGATCACCGCGGTCAGGGTCTTGAAGGGGCCGGCCCCGTCGATCGCCGCCGCCTCGTCCATCTCGCGCGGGATCGTGAGCAGGTACTGGCGCAGCAGGAACACGTCATAGGCGTTGGCGAAGAACGCCGGGACGATGAGCGGGAGCCAGGTGCCGGTCCAGCCGATCTCCGAGAAGAGCGTGTACGTGGGGATGATCGTGACCGCGCCGGGCAGGAAGATCGTCGCGATGACGAGCAGGAAGAGCGTGTTCCGGCCGGGGAACCGGAAACGGGCGAAGCCGTACGCGACGAGCGTGCACGACACGACCGTGCCGATCATCCCGAGCAGGGCGATCACGATCGTGTTGAACAGCAGGCGCGGGTAGTGGATCTGGTCCCACACGTTCGTGAAGTTCTCGAAGTGGGGATCCAGGACGTAGGCCGGCTGGAGCGTCCGCCAGGCGCCCTGCCAGGTGATGAGCGGTCCTGTCGGCCCGGCGGCCGGGTCGGCGAACTGGCTCGACTGGAGGCCCTTCCGGACCAGGGCCAGGTTCTTGATCGTGCCGTCGATCGGCACCTGGTACAGCGGGTAGTCGCGATCCTTGTACGTGAAGAGCCCGGGACTGGCCGGCCAGATCGGCGACTCGACGGCGGCGATCTGCGTCGGGTTCTTGATCGACAGGCTCACCGAGCGGATGAGCGGCGAAAGGAAGGCCGCCACCAGCACGACGGCCACGAACGTGACGATGAACGAGCGGCCGGCCGACTTGGCCGCGCGAGGCCGCAGCCGCCGTCGGAGACGAACCAGGACCCCGGGTCGTGGAGCCGAGGTCGCCCCGGCCGCGAGGGCGTCGGGTGTGCTCATCGCCCGCTCACCGCTCGCCCGCGTAGTAGACCCAGCGCCGCGAGGTCTTGAAGAGGACGATCGTGATGAGCAGGGTCACCCCGAACAGGAGCCAGGCCAGGGTCGCCCCGTACGACATGTCCTGGTAGGCGAAGAAGTTCTTGTACAGGTACAGGTTCAGGAACAGCGTCGTGCCGCCCGGCTCCCCGGTCCCCTGGTTGAGCACGAGCGGGACGAGGAAGTACTGGAGCAGCTCGACGATGGCCAGGATGAGCGTGTAGAAGATCACCGGCGAGATCATCGGCAGCGTCACGTGGCGCAGGCTGGCCCACCAGCCGGCGCCGTCGATCCGGGCGGCGTCGAACAGCTCGGTCGGGATGCCCTTGAGGCCGGCCAGATAGACGATGACCCCGCCACCGATCCCCCACAGGCCCAGGATCACCAGGCCCGGGTAGACGAACGTGGGGTCCTGCAGCCAGTCCGGCGGGTCGGCGATGCCGATGCCCTTGAGGACCAGGGCGATCCAGCCGCTGTCCGGGTTGAGCATGGACTGCCAGATCAGCACGCCGGCCACGAACGGCACGACGTAGGGCATGAAGAACAGGACCCGGAAGAGTCCCGAAGCCCTGAGGTGCGGGCTGGCGAGGAGCAGCGCGACGAGGAAGGGCAGGATCACCGAGACCGGCAGCGCGATGGCCGCGAACTTGAGCGTGACCCCCAGCGACTCCCAGGTCTGCTGGTCGCGGAGCACCTTCGCGTAGTTGTCGAGGCCGACGAACCGGAGCGGCTCGGCCTGGTTCAGGTTGATGTTGCTGAAGGTGAACAGGAGCGTGGCGATCATCGGCAGCAGCAGGAACACGAAGAAGCCGATGATCCAGGGGGACAGGAAGATCAGTGCCCAGCGTGCCTCGCGCCGGGCGAGGGGCGACAGCCCGCGTCGGCGGCGCAGCGGGATCGCGGTCATGGCTCCATCACTCCTCTTCGGGAGGTCCGTCCCCGCCCGTCGGGCGGGGACGGTCAGGCGCGTTGACTACTTGGAGTCCCAGACGGACTGGAGCTCGGTCTTGAGTTTGCCGAATTCGGCGTCCATGTCGAGTCCGGCGGTCGAGGTCCACCTGGTCAGGTACTTGGCCAGGGTGTCGAGTGACTTGTTGTAGTTGGGCATGACGTTCTCGGAGTTCGGATCGATATCGGCGAACGGGATCGCGTCCGTCACGACCTGCCAGTTGACGTTGGCCGGATAGATCAGCTTGCCCTTGTCGTCCTTCTGCTGCTCGAGCTGGCTGAAGAACGTCGCCTGATCCGCCTTGAGTGCCGGGAAGGCCGAGATCGAGTTGAGCAGCCGGGTCTTGCCTGCTCCGAGGAGGAGGTAGCTCAGGGCGGTGAACGCCTCGTCGGGATGCTTCGACTTCTTGGTGATCCGGAACGTGTCGGCGTTGATCGGGGCGGTCACGGTGCCGTTGTAGGACGGCAGCGCGGCCAGGTCCCAGTTCCCGCCGGCCTCGGTCACGCAGCAGACGCCCCACAGGTAGTTCTCGTGCATGGCGACCTTGCCCGAATTGAACGCGAAGCCACCGCCGTTGAAGGCCTGCCCCTGGAATACCGGGCCGGTCATGATGAAGTGGTCCTTCCACATCCCGTCGTAGGTCCACTTCCAGGCGGCGGCCCAGGCGTCGGGGATCTGGACGGTCTTGCCGTCGTCGGACAAGAACTTGCCCTTGCCGAAGAACGCGGCGTCCATGGTCCGCAGGTCGTCGCGCTGGGGCTCGAAGCCGTACTGGACGATGTGCTTGGCGTCGAAGGCTGGGTCGTCGGCGCTCTTGCTGTTCTTGTCCAGCGTGAGCTTCATGGCGACCGTGCGCACGGTGTTGTAATCCCAGTCGACCATCGAGCCGTCCGGCATCTGGTACTGCGTGCCGTAGGTGGCGGGCGGCGGGTTGAGGCCGACCTCCTCGAACATGTCGGGCTGGATGTACAGCTCGGACGGGTAGATCGCGAACGGAAGGCCGAACTGTTCGCCCGTCGTCGACTTGTTGAGGTTGACGACGCCCTCGTCGAAGCCGGTCAGGTCGATGTTGTTGTTCTTGATGTACTGGGACAGCTCGAGCCACTGCCCGGCGAAGGCGTTGGCCCCGCCGACGCCCAGCGGTCCGACGAGGTCGGGCGGGTTGTTCGATCCCAACCGCGTCGCGAACGCGTCGCGCGCGCCTTCATAGGCGACGTGGTCGAACTTCAGGATGATGTGCTTCTGCGACGCGTTGAACTCCTTGACCAGCGTGTCGAAGACCTTGAGCGTGCTGGGCTCGTCCCCGCCGCCCAGGCAGCAGAACCAGCTGATCGTGACCGGAGGCCCCGTGGGCTCCGGCGTGGGGCTGAACGCAGGCGCGGCGGTCGACGGCGCTGCCGTCGCGACGGCCGTCGACGGTGACGCTGCGCTCGGGACCGGCGTGGCGGTGCCGCCGCAGGCCGAGAAGATGATCGCGACGATCGCGAACAGGACGGCTGGACGCAGATATCTCGTGCGCATCGGACTCCTCGCGTTGGGTGACCGGGGGTTGACGGGATCCGGGTGCTGGGACGTCGGGTTGCCTCCTCTCTCCGCGACAGCGCCTTATCGGCGCCGCCCGCCCACTCGTCCGAGGCTCGCCGCGGCGACCCCCACGAGCGGTTCGATCTCCAGCGGTTCGGCCGCCGGCGCGCGCATGGCTCGGAGCCCGCGTGCCGAGCGACCCCGTGATTCGATGTGGAACTTCGAGCGCTTGCCGGGCACGTACGTCCGGCTCACCTCGACCGGCAGCCCGTCCTGGTCGAAGGCCGTGCCCTCGAGGAGGAGGGCCGGCAGGCCGCGTTCCTGGCCGAGCAGGCGCGCTTCGCGGCTGGGCAGGAGGATCGGCTCGAGCGTCTCGTGCAGCCGCTCGACGTGGCAGTCGTAGCGCCGGGCGAGGAAGTCGTACAGCGAGCCGTGCTCCAGGTCCGCGTCCAGGAGCTCCGGGAACCGGTCCGCGGACAGTCGGACCTGCTCGAGCAGAAGGGGCACCTCGGCGGCACTGCGCCGGCGCTCGAGGAAGACGACCGGGGCACCGGGCGCGAGGCCGAGCGTGTCGGCGACAGCCTCGCTCGCCGGCTCGCGGCGGGCGGTCAGCAGCTCCGTGCGCGGCGTCAGCCCGTGGAGCTCCATCTCCTCGGCGAAGCTGAACGTGGAGGTGAGGTCGCGCACGATCCGGGGCGTCGTCACGAACGTGCCCCGTCCCCTCGTCCGCTCCAGGTGCTCCTCGCGGGCGAGGTCGGCCAGGGCTCGGCGGACCGTGATGAGGCTGCAGCCGTACCGTTCGGCGAGCTCGCGCTCGGGCGGCAGGCGGTGCCCGACCGCCCAGTCCCCGCTCTGGATCCGGGCGAGCAGGTCGACGTAGACCTGGTGATGGAGCGGGATCGGTCCTGGCTCGAGCGCGAAAGGTGCCAAGCGGGGTCCTCGCGGTACCGGGGGTGCCGTGGGCGCCGTGCCGACCCCTCGGGGCCGGGACCATCTTGCTGATAAGGTTATATGCAATCAACCTCGCGGTGTCAACCACCGGCGGCCCGTCGCGGACTACCATCGGAGGCGCCGGGCAGCGTCCTTGCCCGTCGCGGCGGAGGTGGTCGTGCGGCGCTGGAACGGCTGGGGAGACGACGCCATCCAGGTCGCCCTGCCGGCCGGAACGGACGCGTTCCTGGAACGTGAGATCGGGCCTGGCGTGCGGGTCCGGGACGCTTCCCTCGAGACCGCCCTCGCGGGGGTTCCTGAGGCGCGGACGCCGACGCATCGCCTCGTCCGGACCGACCCGGAGGAGCGCCTGCGCCACGCCCGTGGCCAGTCGCTCCCCGACTGGGTCGCGCTCCGCTCCGGCCGCGTCGGCTGGCTGCCCGATGGCGTCGCCCATCCTTCGACCGACGAGGACATCCGCGAGCTCCTGCGCTGGGCGGCCGAGACGGGCACGTCCCTGGTGCCGTACGGCGGCGGCACGACCGTGGCCGGCCACGTCACGCGGCCACCCGGTTCCGGACCGACCGTCACGGTCGCCCTGGACCGCCTCGCGTCCGTCTTCGACGTGGACCCGGCGGCTGGGCTGGCGACCTTCGGGGCGGGCATCGCCGGCCCCGTTCTCGAGGCCGAGCTCGGCAAGCACGGATCGACGCTCGGCCACTTCCCGCAGTCGTTCGAGTACTCGACGCTCGGCGGCTGGATCGCGGCGCGCTCGTCCGGGCAGCAGTCGCGCGGCTACGGGCGCATCGAGGACCTGTTCGCCGGCGGCCACCTCGAGACGCCCGTGGGCCCGCTCGACCTGCCGCCCTTCCCCGCCTCGGCGGCCGGCCCCGACCTTCGCCAGGTCGTGCTGGGCTCGGAGGGCCGGCTTCGGGTTCGTCACCCGGGCGACGGTCCGGATCGCGCCACTCCCCGAACGGGAGGACTGGGTCGCCTACGCGATGCCGGACCTGGAGCGCGGCCTCGCCGCGAGCCGGGAGCTGGCCCAGGCCCGGCTGCCGCTCTCGATGATCCGGCTCCAGACGGCGCCCGAGACGCGGACGACCCTGGCGATGGCGGGTCGGCCGCGCACGATCGCGCTGATCACCCGCTACCTGCGCTGGCGCGGCGCAGGCCCCGAGCGCTGCCTGCTCATCCTCGCCGTGACGGGCCGCCGCCGCCTCGTGGGCGCGGCACGAAGGGAGATCGCGACGATCGTCGGCGCGGCATCACGGCATCGGCCTGCCGCGGTCGTTCGGCCATGCCTGGGTCGCCCAGCGCTTCCGGTCGCGCGTACCTCCGCAACGCCCTGTGGGACGCGGGCTACGCGGTCGACACGCTCGAGACGGCGGCGCCCTGGCCGGCCGTGCCGGGACTCCTGGCGACCGTCGCGCCCGGCCTGCGCCAGGGCCTGTCGGCCGAGGGCGAGCGGGTGCACGCGTTCACCCACCTGTCGCACGTCTACCCGTCGGGCTCGAGCCTGTACACGACGTACGTCTTCCGCCTGTCCGAGGACCCCGACCGGACGCTGGAGCGCTGGGCGCGCCTCAAGGCGACGGCATCCGAGGCGATCGTGGCCGGCGGCGGCACGATCAGCCACCAGCACGGCGTGGGGCGCGACCACGCCCCGTACCTGGCCGCCGAGAAGGGGGCACCCGGCATGGCCGCCCTGGAAGGTCTGGCCCGCGACCTTCGACCCGAAGGGGATCCTGAACCCGGGCGCGCTGCTCGCCGACGCCGGGGCGGACACCGCCGAAGCGGGCGCGCCGGCCGCTCTGGTCGCGGCAACGACCCGAGCGCCCCGCCGAGCACCCGCCCCGAGCACGAGGAGGACCGCCCGATGACCGGCCCACGCGCCGCTGCCGCCGACCGGCTGCTGGCCCTCGACGTCGGCACCCAGAGCGTGCGTGCCCTGCTCTTCGACCCCCGCGGCGAGCTCCTCGCGCGGGCCAAGGTCCCGATCGAGCCGTACGTCTCGCCGCAGCCCGGCTGGGCCGAGCAGGATCCCGAGCTCTACTGGCGCTCGCTCGGCGACGCCTGCCGGACGCTCTGGGCGATGCCCGGCGCTTCCCCCGATTCGGTCGCGGCCATCGCGCTGACGACCCAGCGGGGCACGATCGTCTGCCTCGACGAGGCCGATCGCGTGCTCCGGCCGGCCATGGTCTGGCTCGACCAGCGCCGGGCGAGCGCCATGCCCGCCATCGGCGGGATCACCGGCCTCGCGTTCCGGGCCCTCGG
Source organism: uncultured Chloroflexia bacterium (assembly GCA_963849405.1). Taxonomy (GTDB): domain Bacteria; phylum Chloroflexota; class Limnocylindria; order Limnocylindrales; family CSP1-4; genus C-114. Next base: position 215,824 of record CAWKHG010000001.1, on the reverse strand, counting down.
CGTCCGCGACACGGTCGCCGCCTTCCAGGCCGACGCGGAGGCGAACTGGATCCGCGCAAACGAGCCCGACATCTGGCGGCGGACGGCCCACTTCCTCTACCTGTCTGGCTTCCTCAGCCACCGCCTCACCGGGCGCTTCGTGGACGCGACCGCGGCCCAGGTCGGCTACATGCCGTTCGACTACAAGGCCCTCCGCTGGGCCGCCAGGTCGCGACTGGAAGTGGCGGGCCATCCCGGTCGATCCCGGCCTGCTGCCGGAGCTCGTCCCCCCGACCGAGCGGCTGGGCGACCTGACCTCGGCCGCCGCGGCCCACCTGGGCCTCGCCGCAGGCACGCCGATCGTCGCGGCCGCCGCGGACAAGGCCTGCGAGGTCCTGGGCTCGGGCGCCCTCGAACCGAACATCGGGGCCATCTCGTACGGCACGACCGCGACGATCAACACGACGCACCGCCGCTACGTCGAGGCGATCCCGCTCGTGCCGCCCTACCCGGCTGCGGTGCCGGGCGCCTACTCGCTCGAGATCCAGGTCTACCGCGGCTTCTGGATGGTCGAGTGGTTCAAGCGCGAGTTCGGCGCCCACGAGGTGGCCCGGGCGGCCGAGCTCGGCCTGGAGCCCGAGGCCCTGTTCGACGAGATGGTCGAGGCGATCGCCCCGGGCTCGATGGGCCTCACCCTCCAGCCGTACTGGTCGCCCGGCGTGCGCATCCCGGGCCCGGAGGCCAAGGGCGCGATCGTCGGCTTCGGCGCCGTGCACACCCGGGCCCACGTCTACCGCGCGATCCTGGAGGGCCTGGCGTACGCCCTGCGCGAGGGCGGCGAGCGGGCCCAGAAGCGCTCCAAGGTGCCGATGACGGAGCTGCGCGTATCGGGCGGCGGCGCCCAGTCCGACGCGGTCGTCCAGCTCACGGCGGATGTCTTCGGCCTGCCGACCGCCCGGCCGCACACCCACGAGACGTCCGGGCTCGGGGCGGCCATCGATGCCGCGGTCGGGATGGGCCTCCACCCCGACATCGAGACGGCCGTGGGCGCGATGTGCCGGATGGGCGAGCAGCGCGAACCCGACCCGGCGGCCAACCGGATGTACGACGAGCTGTACGAGCGGGTCTACCGGAAGATGTACGCCCGGCTGCGCCCGCTTTACGACGAGATCCAGCGGATCACCGGCTACCCGACGCCACTCTGAGTCACGTTCAGGCGTTTCAGGGCAGGTCCGTGTAGAGTCGGGGATATGACACGGCGCATCTTTTCCTTCGATGAACCCGATCGTTTCGTAGCCGGGACCGTGGGTGAGCCCGGCGCCCGGACGTTCTTCCTCCAGGCACGGGACGGCGGCCGGGTCGTCAGCGTCGTCCTCGAGAAGGCCCAGGTCGCGGTGATGGCCGAGCGCCTGACCGCGCTCCTCGACGAGCTGGCCAGGCATGGCCTCGAGGTCCCCGACGCCGGGGCGCCCGAGGACGAGGGCCCGCTCGACGAGCCGATCGCGGAGGCGTTCCGGGCGGGGACGCTGAGCCTGACCTGGGACGGCGAGCAGGAACGGATCATCGTCGAGGCCCGGGAGATCACCGAGGCGGACGAGGCCGGCGAGTCGATCGACCCGACCGACACCGACGACGACGAGGATGGGCCGGACCTGATCCGGGTCATCCTGCGACCAGCGAGTGCGCGCGGCTTCGCCGACCGGGCGACCCACGTGGTGGGCGCCGGGCGCCTGCCCTGCCCGCTGTGCGGCCAGCCGCTCGACCCTCTCGGCCACATCTGCCCTCGCAAGAACGGGTACCTGAACTGACCGAGGCGATGGACGAACCCGGGGCGAGCCACGAGTCCACGCCGCCCGAAGAGCCGGCGCCCGCGGTCGCCATCGACCCCGCGACGGCGCTCGACCTGCTGCGCGAGGGCGAGCTCGAGGTCATCGGCCGGCTCGTCGCGTCCACCAACTACGCGATGTACTGCACGATCACCCGATCGTGCCCGGATCCGGCGCCCGACCTCGTGGCGACCTGCGTCTACAAGCCGGTCCGCGGCGAGCGGCCCCTCGACGACTTCCCCGACGGCACGCTGGCCCGTCGCGAGGTCGCCGCGCATACGGTCTCGGAGGCGACCGGCTGGGGGATCGTGCCGCCGACCGTCCTGCGCGACGGCCCCTTCGGCGAGGGCATGGTCCAGCTGTGGATCGATACCGATGACGCCGTCGATCCGTGGGAGCTCGTCGAACGCTCGGACCCGGCGCTCCGCGCGATGGCCGTCTTCGATGCCGTCGTCAACAACGCGGATCGCAAGGTGGGCCACATCCTGCCCACCGGCGGCCACCTCTACGGCGTGGACCACGGGATCTGCTTCTCGGACGAGCCCAAGCTCCGGACCGTGCTGTGGGGCTGGCGGGGGCAGCGCCTGAGAGCCGACGAGGTGGCTGTCCTCGAGAGCCTGCGCGACGGGTTGACCGGCGCGCTCGGGCGGGACCTGCGGCGGCTCCTGGCGCCGCGCGAGGTACGGGCGACCGCGGCACGGGTCGAGGAGCTGCTGGGCACCGGGCGCTTCCCGCGGCCCGATCCGGAACGCCCGGCGATCCCCTGGCCGCCGTTCTGAGCCCACGACCGCTTCGCCGGACCGTCCGGACGCCGACGCCGAGCGGAAATCGTCGAAAAGGCGCACAATAAGAGCTCCCCCGCGCGCCGTGCCGCGCCGCTCCTCGTCGGCCTACCCAGGAGTCCGCCCGTGAAATCCGAATCCGCCCAAGTCGGCTGCGATCCTGACCGAGGAGCCCCTGAAGCACGTGATCGACCAGTACGTGCACCGGCTTCAGCAGGTCACCTGCGTCTGCGGATGGCGGGGCAGCTCGGCGACGAACGACGGCCAGACCTCGGAGTGGACCTCGCACCTGCTCGCCGTCCGGGGCAAGCGGCGCTAGCCGTCCCGCGCTCCCGACCGCGCCCGCGTTCGCGCCAGGCGCCCTGACGAGCACCTGATGCCCAGCCCCGACGCATCGTCCGCGGCTCTCCTCGAGCGGCGTCTGGAACATCGTCCCGACCCCCTTCACGCCCTCGGGCGACCTCGACCTCGCGAGCGTCCGCTCCCTGACCGACTTCGTCATCGGGACCGGCATCGATGGCCTGACGATCCTCGGGGTCATGGGCGAGGCACCCAAGCTCGCCGACGCCGAACGGACCGCGGTCATCGAGGCGACCCTGGCCGCAGCGGGCGGCCGGCGGCCCGTCTGCGTCGGGATCAGCCACGCGGCCACGGATCGCGCCGTCGCCTTCGCCCGCGAAGCCGCCGCGCTCGGCGCCCACAGCGTGATGCTCGCCCCGCCCCAGCTCGCCAAGCCGACCGATGACGCGATCAAGCGCCACTACCTGGCGGTCGCCGACGCGATCGACCTGCCGATCGTCGTCCAGGACTACCCGCCCGCGTCGGGCGTCCAGATGTCCGTCGCGCTCATCGCGACGATCGCCGGCGAGGCGCCGACGTGCCGGACCCTCAAGCTCGAGGACGAGCCCTCACCGCCCAAGGTCGCCGCGGTCTGCCGCGCCGAGCCGCGGATCGCCATCCTTGGCGGGCTGGGCGCGATCATGCTCTACGAGGAGCTGCGCGCCGGGGCGGCCGGGACGATGACCGGATTCGGGTTCCCGGAGGTGCTCATCGACATCGTTGGCCGCTTCCGAGCCGGGCGACGAGGACGGGGCACGCGACGTCTTCTACCGGCACCTGCCGCTCATCCGGTTCGAGAACCAGCCGGGGATCAACCTGCCGCTGCGCAAGCACGTGTACCGGCGGCGCGGGGCGATGGCGTCGGAGCGTGCCCGCTCCCCGTCGCGCCGCTCGATGCCGGCACGAAGCTTGAGCTCGATCGAATCCTGCGCCACCTCGGTCTCGCCGACGGGCTCGGCCCGATCGACGAGGGCGCTCCCGGACAGGCGAACGGAGGAACGACATCGTGAGGATCGCGCTGATCGGGGCGGGCCGGATCGGCCAGCTGCACGGGCGGCTGATCGCCGAGCAGTCGGGGATCGAGGTCGTCGTGACCGACGTCGACGCCGACCGGGCCAGGACCCTCGCGGCCGAGATCGGCGGCGACCACGCGCCCGATCCGGAGGCCGCGTTCAGGGGTGCCGACGCGGTCATCGTGGCCGCCTCGACCGACGCGCACGCCTCGCTCGTACTGGCGGCCGTGGACCACGGCCTGCCCGTGTTCTGCGAGAAGCCGCTGGCGTTCGACCTCGAGGAGACGGTCGAGGTCGTCGAGCGGGTCGAGCGGGCCGGCGCCGTCGTCCACGTCGGGTTCCAGCGGCGCTTCGACCCCGCCTACGTGGAGGCCCGGAGCCGCGTGGAGACCGGGGCACTGGGCACGATCTACCTGGTCCGCCTGATCGCCCACGACCACGAGCCGCCACCGGACGACTACATCCCGCGGTCGGGTGGCCTGTTCCGCGACTCGTCCATCCACGACTTCGACGCCCTGCGCTGGGTCACAGGCGTGGAGGTGGCCGAGGTATATGCGGTCGGTTCGGTGCGCGGCTTCCCGATCTTCGCCCAGTTCGACGACGTGGACACCGCGGCGGTCATCCTCACCCTCGCCGACGGAACGCTCGGCGTCCTCGGCCAGACGCGCCACGACCCGGTGGGCTACGACATCCGGATGGAGGTCATCGGCTCGAGGGACAGCGTCTCGGTCGGGTCGGGCCCCCAGGCGCCGATCCGCTCGCTGGAGGCCGGCGCCGACGCCCCGACCGCCCCGTGGTCGACGTTCCTGACCCGGTTCGAGGCCGCCTATCGCGCCGAGCTGCTGGCGTTCCTGCGCGTCGCCCGCGGGGAGATCCCCAGCCCGTGCACGGCGCGCGATGGCCTCGAGGCGATGCGCATCGCGATCGCCGCCGGCCGCTCCCGCGTCCAGGGCCGCGCGGTGCGCCTCTCCGAGGTCGCCACGGCACCCGTCGTCTAGGCGTGCAGGGACTCATCCAAGGGGCTCATCGGAACGGGGTAGGCCCACCCCGGACCACCGGCGTGGTTGACACCCACGCTGGGCCCACCCACACTGTTGATATCGAAAGACGAGTCTGCGACGCAGGTCGAAGCTCAACAACGGCTCCCGCGCCGACCGTCTGACGAAACCATCGCCGCTCCGATCCACCATCACGGATCGTCGAGTGGACCAAGCACCCGGCCGGTGCCGCGGACTGTGATGTCCGGGCAGGCCAAGAAGGGACCATCGAATCGTGCTCACACGAGCAACCACCACCAACCTCAGCTTCCGCGCGGCCTCCATGCGCCGCCTCCGCCGGCGCGTCGCATCGACGAGCCGCCTCTACTGCTCCACCAACGGCTGCACGAGCTTCCTGGAGATCGACACCGAGAACCAGGTCGCGACGTGCCACGTCTGCGGGTACCAGCGCCACCTGTCCTAGGCTGAGCTGACGCCGGCAGAAGGCCGGCCGTCCGTCACGAGAGATGGGCGACACCCGTCCCACGGCAGATGTTCGCTCGCATCCGTCGGCCGCTCGTGACCGCGATCGCGGCCTTCCTCATCGCGAGCAGCTGCAGTCCGTCGCCCGAGCCGACGGCGGTGCCGACCGCGTCCGCCGATGCGTCCATTCCGAGTCGCGTCACCGAGCCCCGTCCCGTCCTCCGCGTCGCCGGCAGCGACGGCATCCTCAGCGGCCTCGCCCGCGGAGCTGCATCCAGGCTGGTCCTACACGGCAAATGGCGTCGACGGCAGCTCCGGCTGGTTCAACAACGTTGCGTTCGCCTCGAACGGGGACATCGTGACGGCCGAGGTCGATTCCTACGTAGAGGGCGTTGCGGTCAACCGGGTCGGGCGTGACGGCAGGGTCGTGGACGGTTGGCCCTGGCACGTCCTCCGCGCAGACCTCGTGGACATCGCGCTCGCGCCCGACGGGAGCACCTATGTGATCGCCCGTCAGCGCGATGAGATCGTCGACATGTCGTGGACCCTCCATCGACTCGACGCGGATGGACAAGAGATGAGCGGATTCCCCATCCGGCTCCAGGACGACGAGTTCTGTTCACTCACGGTCGTCCCCGACGGAGCGGCGGTCACGCGGTGCATGGAGGAGTTCGAACCTGCCAATTGGATCTCGACGATCACGACGGTCGGCCGCGACGCCAAGATCGCGGCGGGCTGGCCCGTGCGCATCACCGGTGCGGCCGACATCGCGGGCTTCCTGCGCGACGGCACCATCGTCCTGGGCGTCAACGACGTGACGTCCGCCACCTACTCGCCCGTCGCGCGCGTCGAGGAGCTGCAGACGGACGGCCGACGGCCGCGCGCCTGGCATGGGCGAACGTTCCCGGGATACGGGGTCGCGCACCTCGACGCCGCCGGACGCATCGCGCTGGTCACGAGCCACGCCGGCATCGACTGCCCGGCGACCGATACGACCTCCTACATCCGACTGACTGACGATGGCCGTGCTGCCCGTGGCTGGCCGATCCGCATCCACGGTTGGGGCTCGGACCCCGTCCTTCGCGATGACGGGTCCATGGTCGTGGCGGCGTCCGGCGGCCGGGTTCTGGCGTGGTCGCTCACAGGGCAGGCGCTTCCGGGCTGGCCACGCGCGGGCATCGACGTGGCGTCCTGCGGCCCGGCCCCGATACCGGGGTCGATGCCGGTCGCGGTCGGTGCCGGCGCCCTCCTCGTGCTGGGAAGGACCCGAGCGACCCGCCTCGAGACGAGTGGCGCGGTGACGGCTGGCTGGCCCGTCACGCCGGCCGACCCGCCGGCCATCGCGTGTCCGGGCTGTCCGCCGAGCGAGCGCGGCGGACCGCTGCCCCCAGCCGTCGGCAAGGCCGGTGTGTATGTGGCCGTGTACCAGGGCGGGACGCCCGCCGAGCTTCTCAGTGGCCGGCCCGGGATCCTCGTGCTCGGTGCAGACGGCCGCGCCGTCACGGGCTGGCCCGATGTGGCGGGCGAAATGGGCGAGCAGCCGCTCTGGGTGCGTATCGCGCCCGATGGCCGCGTGTGGATGGCCCTTCGCCGGCGCGTGAGCAACAACTACTGGAGCGACCGTCTCGTGCTCCTGGGCGACGACGCGCGACCGACGTAGCGCGCGAGGCACGGACCGGGTCATTACCAGGCCCGAGGGGCGGCCCGCGCATCACGGATGCGGACCGCCCGCGTCGCGGCGCATGATGGCGGCATGCCAGCCACCTTGACCCTCGACCGAGCCCGCCTCGAGCCGCTCATGGCGGACGAGCAGCGGCGCTTCGTCGACGCCCACCCGCGCTCCGGTGAGCTCTTCGAGCGCGCGAAGAGCTCGCTCCTGGCCGGCGTCCCGATGAACTGGATGGTCAAGTGGCCGGGCGCCTATCCGCCGTTCGTCGAATCGGCCAGCGGCGCCCACTTCACCTGCGTCGACGGCCACGACTACGTCGACCTCTGCCTCGGCGACACCGGGGCGATGGCCGGCCACGGCGCCGCAGCCACGATCGCGGCCGTCGAGCGCCAGCTCCCGCGCGGCATCACCCACATGCTCCCCACCGAGGACGCGGCGTGGGCCGGCGAGGAGCTCCAGCGCCGGTTCGGGCCGCGCTACTGGCAGTTCGCGATGACCGCCACGGACGCCAACCGCTTCTCGATCCGGCTCGCCCGGCAGATCACCGGGCGGCCCCTCATCGCCGTCCACGACTTCAACTACCACGGCAGCGTCGACGAGACGTTCGCCTGGCTGACGGATGACGGACGGGTCGAGGCCCGCCGCGGCAACCTCGGGCCGCCGGTCGATCCGGCGCTCACCACCCGGGTCGTCCCGTTCAACGACATCGCGGCGCTGGAGGCGGCCCTGGCCGACCGCCAGGTCGCGGCCCTGCTCATCGAGCCGGCCCTCACGAACGTCGGCATCGTGCTCCCCGAACCGGGCTATCACGACGCCGATCCGCGCGATCACCCGCCGGACGGGCACGATCCTGATCATCGACGAGACCCACACGATCTGCGCCGGGCCCGGTGGCATGACGAAGGCCGACGGCCTCGACCCCGACATGTTCGTCATCGGCAAGACGATCGGCGGCGGCATCCCGGCGGCGGCCTACGGCTTCACGCGAGTCGGTCGCCGAGCGGATCACGGCCAACATCGACCTCGAGGATTCCGACGTCGGCGGGATCGGCGGGCACCCTGGCCGGCTATGCCCTGTCGCTGGCGGCCGTGCGGGCGACGCTGGGCGAGGTGCTCACGGACGAGGCGTTCGCCCGGATGATCCCGCTCGCCGAGCGCTGGACCGCCGGCGTCAACGACGTCATCGCGAGCCGCGGCGTGCCGTGGCACGTGACCCGCCTCGGCGCCCGGGCCGAGTACCACTTCATGCCGATCGCCGCCGCGGACCGGCCGCGAGCAGTGGGAGCACGGCGACTTCGAGCTCGAGCGCTTCCTCCACCTGTGGGCGCTCAACCGGGGCGTGCTCATGACCCCGTTCCACAACATGGCCCTGATGAGCCCCGCCACGACCGAGGCCGACGTCGATCGGCACACCGAGGTCTTCGCCGCGGCGGTGGACGCCCTCTTCGGCTGACGTTCCCGCGCGCCGGGCGACGGTTCTACACGCCGCCCGATAACAACAGCAGCATGTAGACCGTGAAGTCCGCAAGGAAATGCAGGAACCAGGCCCAGGCGATCCCGCGCGTCTCGATCATGCTCTTGGCGAAGAACCAACCCCCGATGCCCGCCAGGAGGACGCCGGTCAGGCCGTTCGGGACGCCGAAATAGTGCGCAAGGCCGAACCAGGCGGGAATGAGCATCAGGGTCGCGCTCTTCCCAAAGAGCGGCAGGACCTGCGGGATCAGGGCCGAACGGTAGAGGAACTCCTCCGCGAACGAGTTCATCGCGGCACAGGCGACAGCGAAGAGGACCAGCCCGGCCGAGAGGTCGGCCAATGACGGCTTCAGGGCCGGGATCAGGAAGAACAGCAGCAGCCCGACCGAGATGAGCGCGTAGTTCCGCCCGAACGTGGTCCACGGTTCGGTCCCTGTGGGGGATCTTCATCTTCGTGGCCGTGGCGGTGGCTCGGAGGTCGCCGATCGCCAGGAAGAGGTCGCGCCGGCGGAAGCCCATCAGGAGCAGCACGGCGAGCATCACCAGCACAGCCCCCATCCGCAGGAGTCGCTCGCCGAGGAAGGCGCGATCTGCGTCGCCGCCGATCACGTCCAGGTACACCCGGCTCTGCGCGACGGCGCCGAGGAGCGCCACGCCTCGACCACATAGATGACCAGGAAGATCAGCAGCATCCCGCCGCAACGGGCGGATGAGCGGCCAGACGACGGTCAGTGCGGTCAGGACGGCCAGGGACCCGATGCGCGCGGGGAGCATCCATGACGTGTCGACCCGCAGGAGACGCGCGGATGATCTCGGGCACAGTGAGCAGATCACGACCGCCCACGCCAGATAGAGCGTCGTTGGTGCCTCGACCGCCGGGCAGGGATGGGCGCGGCAGCGACCTCGCCACCATTGCCCATCGATCTTTCGCCCCGATGTATCGGACATCCCGGCCGCAGTCCCGCCCCATGGGGCCGAATGTCGCCACTTACTAGCACGGAGTCGCGGACCTGGTCGCCGAGCCCGTGACGGGCGAGCTGGCACGGTCCTGGGCTAGGCTCCTGTCGTCGGCTAGAACCGCTCGGAGTCCGCGTGCAGCTCATCGACGGCACGATCATCGTCAGCGCCAGCGACCTCGTTGGCTACCTCGCCTGCGACCACCTCGCGAGCCTCGAGCTCGGGCGGATCCAGGGCCGCTGGGAGAAGCCGCACCACCGCACGGATCCGGAGCTGGACCTCCTGCGCGAGAAGGGCGACGCGCACGAGAAGGCGTACCTCGAGCGCCATCGGGCTGCCGGCCGGACGATCTACGAGGTCGTCAATCGCGACGCGCACACGCCGGCCGAGCTGCGTGCGGCCGAGGCGGAGACGCTCGACGCGATGCGCCGCGGCGTCGAGGTCATCTACCAGGCGACCTTCTTCGACGGGCGCTGGCGCGGCCACGCGGACTTCCTCCTCCGCGTGGAACGGCCGAGCCTGCTCGGCGGCTGGAGCTACGACGTCGCCGACACGAAGCTCGCCCGCGGGGTGAAGGCCGGCGCGATCCTCCAGGTCTGCGTCTACGCCGATCGTCTCGAGACGCTCCAGGGCGTGCCGCCCGAGCGGCTGGTCATCGTCACGGGCGACAACGTGGAGCACGAGGAGCGGCTGTCCGACTACGCGCGCGTTCTACCGCACCGTGAAGGCGGCGCTACGAGGCCCTCATCTTCGGCCACCTCGACGGGCCGCCACCCGCGACGTATCCCGATCCGGTCGACCACTGCCGGGTGTGCACCTGGTTCCCGACTTGCATGGACCGGCGCCGGGCCGACGATCACCTTTCGATCGTGGCCGGGATGAGCCGCAACGCCACCCAGCGGCTCGTCGACGACGGCGTGCCCACCCGCCGCGCGCTCGCGGTCCTGCCCGCGGACCGCAAGGTCCGGGACATGAACGCGAAGCCGCTGGCCCGCGTACGCGAGCAGGCCCGGATCCAGGTCGAGGGTCGAGGACCGCGACAAGCTCCTCTATGAGCTCATCAAGCCCGACCCGGAGGCACCCGGCCACGGCCTTGCCGCGCTCCCCGAGCCATCGCCGTCGGACCTCTTCTTCGACATCGAGGCCGACCCATGGATGTTCGACGACGGGCTGGAGTACCTGCTCGGCGTCACGTGGCGGACCGGCGACGGCGGTCACGACTACCGCGCGATCTGGGGCCATGACCGGGCCGGCGAGAAGGCGGCCTTCGAGGCGTTCATCGACCTGGTCATCGAGCGGCTCGATCGGGACCCCGGGATGCATGTCTACCACTACGCCGGCTACGAGCACGGCGCGATCAAGCGGCTCATGCAGCGCCACCAGACCCGGGAGGACCAGGTCGATCGGCATCCTGCGCGGCCAGGTGCTCGTCGACCTGTACCAGGTCGTGCGCCAGGGCATCCGCGCCTCGGTCGAGTCGTACTCGATCAAGAAGATCGAGAAGTTCTACATGACCGCCCGCGAGGGGCCCGTCACGGAGGCCGGGTTCAGCGTCGTGGCCTACGAGACGCTGGCTGCGCGACCACGACGACCAGCACCTGCGCGACCTGGCCGACTACAACCGCGACGACTGCGTGTCCACGCTCCTGCTGCGCGACTGGCTCGAAGGGCTGCGCCGCGAGGGGATCCTGGTCAACGGCTGGGACATCCCCCGTCCGGAACCACCCTCGGCCGAGCTGCCGGAGGCACTCACCGCGCGCCAGGCGGCAACCCGGGCGCTCGAGGATGCGCTCAAGGCGGACGTGCCCGCGGACCCGGCTCTCCGCACGTCCGAGCAGGTGGGGCGCTGGCTCCTCGCCGGCCTCCTCGACTGGCACCGCCGCGACGCGAAGTCCCAGTGGTGGGAGTTCTTCCGCCTGAAGGGACTGTCCGACGAGGACCTGCTCGACGAGAGCGCGGCCCTGGCCGGCCTCGAGTACGAGGGTGAGGTGGGCCGGGACAAGAAGTCGATCATCCATCGCTACCGCTTCCCGCCGGAGCAGGACACGAAGATCCATGTCGGCGACGCCACATGGGAGGATCGCGACACCGGCGCGGCCTCGGGCGAGGTCGTGGCCCTCGACCAGCTCGCCGGTACGATCGAGTTCCGTCTCGGCGCGAAGCGGGAGGCCCCACTTCGCCTCAACCTGATCGAGCCTGGCCCGTTCATGACCAGGCCGCTGCCCGAGGCGCTCGCGGCCGTGGCGGACCACGTGCTCGCGCACGGGATGACCGGTCCGGGGCCGTACCGCGCGGTCAGGGACCTGTGTCCGGGTCTCCCGCCCCGGATCGCCGGGGTCGCCGCGGGCGAGGCCCTTCGACGGCCCGGCGAGCCGATCCTCGACGCCGCGGTGCGCCTCGCACTGGACCTCGAGGAGACGACGATCGCCATCCAGGGCCCACCCGGCACGGGCAAGACCTGGACGGGCGCCCGGCAGATCCTGCGCTCGTCGCGGCGGGCCGGCGGGTCGGGGTGACGGCCCAGTCGCACAAGGCGATCACCAACATGCTGACCCAGTCGACGAGGCGGCCCGCGACGCCGGCCGACATGTCCGCGTCTACCAGCGCTCGGACGACGAGACGATCAACGCCGGCCTGCCCGATCGTCGTGGTCGCCGGCAAGTCGGGCGATGTCGGGCCGGCGATGCGCGGCGGGCACGTACGACGTCGCGGCCGGGACCGCCTGGCTGTTCGCGCGCGAGGACATGGCCGGTGCGGTCGACGTACTCGTTGATCGACGAGGCCGGCCAGCTTTCGCTCGCCAACGTCGTCGCGATGGGCGGCTCGAGCGAAGTCGATCATCCTGCTCGGCGACCCGAACCAGCTGCCCCAGGTCTCGCAGGGCGTCCATCCGGACGGGGCGGGCGCATCCGGCCTGGAGCATCTCGTCGGCAGGGCCAAGACGATCGCGCCCGACCGGGGGCTCTTCATGGACGTGACCTACCGGATGCACCCCGCGTGAACCACTTCGTGTCCGACGCGTTCTACGAGGGCCGCCTCGCGACCGACCCGTCGACCGCGCGGCAACGGATCGTCGCGCCGGATAGGTCCGTGGCGCTCGGGCTGAAGTTCGTGCCGATCGAGCACGACGGCGACGAGACCAGCTCCTCGATCGAGGCGGCGATCGTCGCCGACGAGATCGAGCGCCTGCTCGGCGCCGCATGGACCGACGCTCGCGGGATCACCCGAACGCTGGTGCTCAACGACTTCCTCGTCGTGGCCCCCTACAACGCCCACGTCGCCCAGATCGAGCAGACGCTCCTGGCGCGCTTCGGCGCCGCGGCCGGGTCGGGACGGTGGACAAGTTCCAGGGCCAGGAGGGCGCGGCGGCGGTCTACTCGATGGCGGCGTCGTCGCCCGACGAGATCGCCCCGCGGCATCGAATTCCTGTACAACCTCAACCGGTTCAACGTCGCCGTGTCGCGGGCCCGCGGGCTCTCGATCCTCGTCTGCTCGCCGGAGCTCCTGCGGGTCCGCTGCCGGACCCCGGAGCAGATGCGGCTGGCCAACGCGCTGTGCCGCTACGTCGAGGTGGCGAGCGGCGCATGAGGCGCTTTTGATACGTGTCCGAAAGGGTCACGTAACGGCGGCCTTACTTGACCTTTCGAGGCTCCGTGGGTCAACCTTCGCTCATGAATCACTCACTGCCCGGCCTGGGCCTCGTTGCCCGGGCGATCGTCGTCGTGTCCATCCTGGCCAGTTGCACCGCGGCTACGACCGGCGGCGGAACGGCGGGGGGCGGGGCCGTCGCGGCTGCCGCCGCCGATGCCGTCGTGCGCCCCGCCGTCGCCTCGAAGCAGCAGTCCGCGATGGCGGCCGGCGGCGCTCAGACGGCCGCCGTCACACCTTCCTCGTACTCGGTCGGGCACCTCGCGGTCAGCCTCCTGCGCGTGCCGAACACGACGTACACGAAGCCCGTCGCGATCGTCAACGCCGGCGATGGGAGCAATCGGCTCTTCATCGTGGAGCAGGGCGGCCGGATCAGGGTCATCGACGGCGGCGTTCCCATCTCGACGCCGTTCCTCGACATCCACACGAAGGTCAGCACGGGCAGCGAGCAGGGCCTGCTTGGCCTCGCGTTCCACCCGTCCTACGAGACGAACGGCACGTTCTTCATCTACTACACCGACACGGCCGGCGTGATCAACATCGTTCGGTACCACGTCGACCCGATGAACGCCAACCGGGCGCTCACGGCCGGCGAGAACATCATGCGCATCGGCCACCCGTACTCGAACCACAACGGCGGGACGCTCGTCTTCGGCAAGGACGGCTACCTGTACATCGGGACGGGCGACGGCGGTTCGGCCGGCGACCCGGGTAACCGGGCGCAGAGCACGAGCTACGCGCTCGGCAAGCTCCTGCGGATCGACGTCGACCACACCTCGGGCAGCCTCAAGTACCGGAGCCCGAGCACGAACCCGTACGTCGGGCGCTCCGGCGACGACCGGATCTGGGCGCGCGGCCTGCGCAATCCGTGGAAGTTCAGCTTCGACAAGGTCACCGGCGACCTCTGGATCGGCGATGTCGGCCAGGACCGCTACGAGGAGATCGACCGGGCGACCAAGGCCAGCGGCCTCGGCCGCGCCCGGAACTACGGCTGGCGGGTCATGGAAGGCCGGGCCTGCTACCGGCCGTCGTCCGGCTGCTCGACCTCCGGCAAGACCTCGCCCGTCGCGGTCTACACCCACGGCAACGGCTGCTCGGTCACCGGCGGCTACGTGTATCGCGGGACGAAGTACCCGGCGATGTACGGCGCCTACCTCCTGTCCGACTTCTGCTCGGGCCGGATCTGGGCGCTCGTCGCCAACAGCTCGGCCGCGCAGACGCCCCGCCTCGTCTACTCGACGGGCCTGAACATCAGCACCTTCGGTGAGGGCGAGGACGGCACGCTGTACGTCGCCAACCTGACCGGCAGCGGCGGCATCTACGAGGTCGTCGGCACCGCCAAGTAGGGATAAGCCAGGGTCCCGACGAGCCAGGCCGCCAGCACGCGGGCGCACGTCTCGACCTCGTCGAGCGGCACCCATTCGTTCGCGGCGTGGGCGATCCGGACGTCGCCCGGGCCGAAGATGACCGTCGGCGTCGCCCCTTCGTTGACGAGCAGCCGCATGTCCGCGCCGTAGGGTTCGCCGATGAGCCCGGGGCGGCGCCCGGTCACCGCCTCGACGGTCCGTGCCAGCCCCACGGGGAGCGGATGATCGGGCGCGATCCGGGCCGCTGAGAAGCGGCCACCGGTGATCTCGACGGTCGCCGGGTGGTCGCGCAGGAACGGATCCGCGGCGCAGGCGGCCTCGATCACGACCCGCAGCTCGGCCTCGGCCTCGCGCGCGGTCTGGCCGAGCCGGACGCCGTAACGCCCCTCCGCCACGACCCGGTCGATGACCGTCGATGCCCAGTCGCCACCGGCGACCGTGCCCACGATCGTCGGGTAGGGCAGGCCCGAGGGCCGTCATCAGCGGGTCGGTCTCCGCGGCGTTCCGGCGCTCCTCATCGGCCGCCAGGGCCGCCAGGAGCACGCCCAGCTTGTCGAGCGCGGACACGCCCTCCGTCCGCCGCGACGCATGGGCCGCCTTGCCCGGGACGACGAGCCGGAACGTGATCGCCCCGGCATGGGCGATGACGACTTCGAGCGCGGTCGGCTCGGTGATGATCGCCATGTCGCCAGTGCATCCGGCCCGGATCGCGGCGAGCATCCCCTGCCCGCCGTCCTCCTCCGACGGCACGCTCACGAAGCGCACGTCGCCGGCCAGCTGTTCCGCGGCGCCGGTCTCCACGATCGCCCGGAGCGCGGCGAGGATCGCGGCCACCCCACCCTTCATGTCGCAGGCGCCGCGGCCGTAGAGCCGTCCGTCGCGCACGGTCCCGCCGAACGGATCGTCCGTCCAGTTCGACGGATCACCGATCGGCACGACGTCGACGTGACCGACGAGCAGGACGCGCGGCCCGGGTTTCGTGCCGGGCAGGCGGCCGACGACGATCGGCAGGGTCGTCCGGGGCATCTCGGCGCCCGGGAAGTCCGGGTCGTCGGCGAAGGCGACCGGGTCGACCGCGATGCGTTCGACCTCCAGGCCCACCTCGGCCATCAGGCCGGCCATGAGGTCCTGGACCCCGTCCTCCGAGCCGGTGATGCTCGGGACACGGACGAGGGCGGCCAGGTCGGCGACGGCCCGCTCCCGGTCGACGGCCGCGGCCGCCCGGGCCGCGAGATCCGTGGGGGACGCGGCGGTCATCCCCGCAGGATCGGCCGAGTCAGGCAGGTCGGTCCGCCCGAGCCGTTGATCCCGATCTCGGTGGCTGGGTAGGTATGGACCTCGCAGCCGGCCGCCGCGAGCGCCCGCGCGGTGGCCGGGTTCCCTTCGGCCAGGATGACGACGCCGGGCCGGACCGCCAGGACGTTGCAGCCGAGCGTCGGGAACTCCTCGGCCGGGACGGGCAGGAGCCGGAACCCGAGCTCGTTGAGGAGCTCCCAGAGCGCTACCGGCAGGAGCGGAAGGTAGACGACGGCCAGGTCGTCTGCCACCGGCGAGATGACCGACAGCAGGTGGAGCAGCTCGGCCGGACCGCCGGCGTAGGGCACGTCGAAGATGCGCACGTCGCCGCCGACGAGCTCGGCCAGCTGCCCGGCCCCGACCGCGTTCGTCCGGAGCGTGTGGCCGATGCACAGGAGATCCGGCCGGAGCCAGAACGTGTCGCCGCCGTCCACCGTGCCCGGCGCCGAGATCCGCCCGATCGTGGGGATGCCCCGTTCGGTCGTCCAGCGCTCCACGTCGAGGGCCTCGGCCTGCCGGTTCGGCTTGCCGGAGCGCAGCGGGATCGCCCCGGCGTCGGTCACCAGGAGCGGATCGAACAGGTAGATCAGATCGGGGCTGTCGGTCTCGACGTCGAGGACGTGGACCGTCGGGCCGAGCGCGCCGAGCACGTCGACGAAGGCGTCATGCTCCCGGCGGGCGAGATCGAGGTCGACCGGATGGAGGAAGCCATGGGCAGGGTCGTCGAAGGCCCGCCCGAACGCCGGCCCCGGGCGCTTCACGAGGACCTCGTGGAGCGGCGCGGTCATGCTCTGGGCGCCGAACGCTCGCCCGACCGATACGTCGACCATGGACGTCAGGATACGGCGTGGAGTGGCCTCCGGGACGATCCCCGTCGGCCCCGGGTCGATCCCGGGTCGGTCCGGCAAACGATTACACTGGCCCCGTCGAATCCTCTCCTGCCCCGAGGCGCGAGGTCATGACCACCGCGACGTCGAGCCCCCTCCACCGGACCGTCATCGAGACCGCCACCGACATCTGGAACGATTCGTGCGCGGTCGACGAGCTCGAGTACGCCATCGCCAACGGCGCGGTCGGCGCCACGGCCAACCCGACCATCGTCAGCGACGTCTGGAAGGCCGACCCGGGCCGGTGGCGCGCCACGACTCGCGACCTCGCCGGGCAGAACCCGGCCTGGACCGAGGTTGACCTCGCCTGGGCGATCGTCGAGGCGATGTCGCTCGAGGCGGCGCCCCTCCTGCGACCGGCCTTCGAGCGGTTCGCCGGCCGGCAGGGCCGCCTGTCCGTGCAGACGAACCCGACGTTCTGGCGGACGCCCGACCAGATGCTCGCCCAGGGCGTCCACTTCGACGGCCTCGCCCCGAACATCATCGTGAAGTTCCCGGCGACCTCGGTCGGGATCGGGGTGATGGAGGAGGCCACCTACCGCGGCGTCAGCGTGAACTGCACGGTCAGCTTCAGCGTCGCCCAGGCGGTCGCGGCAGCCGAGGCCGTGGAGCGGGGCCTGCGCCGGCGCGAGGCGGACGGCCTCGACGTCGACCGGATGGGCCCGGTCATCACGATCATGATGGGCCGCATCGAGGACTGGCTGCGCGTCCAGGTCGAACGCGACGGGATCGTCGCCGATCCGGCGGCCCTGCCCTGGTCCGGCGTGGCCGTGTTCAAACGGGCCTACGGCGTCTTCCGGGAGCGCGGCCTCCGGGCGAGGCTCCTCGGAGCGGCGATCCGCCACCATTACCACTGGAGCGAGCTCATCGGCGGCGACGTCGTCATCACCATGCCGTCCGCCTGGCAGAAGCGGTTCAACGCCTCGGACGTCGAAGTGCGGCCACGGATGGACGATCCGGTCGACCCGGCGATCGTGGACGAGCTGGCCAGGCACTTCCCGGACTTCGTGCGGGCGTACGAGCCGGACGGGCTGACCATCGACGAGTTCGACGCGTTCCCGCCCACGGTGCGCACGCTCCGGGCGTTCATCTCGTCGTACCACGAGCTGCTCCACCAGGTCGGCGACGCCGTCCTCCCGAACCCCGACATCCGTTCGTGACGCCAGCGTTCACCGGCGGCTGAGTCGTGGACCTCTGCCTGTACACCAATTCGCTCGGCGACCTCCCGTTCGAGGATGCCCTGGACGTCGCCGCCCGGATCGGCTGCGGCTCCATCGAGATCGCCGGCGGCGGGCAGTCGCGGGCGCCCCACCTGCGCCTCGGCGAGCTGCTCGGTGACCGGCGCAAGCGGATCGCCTTCGCCGATGCGTTCGCGACGCGCGGGCTGCGCATCGCCGCCCTCAACTGCTCGGCCTGGCCGCTCCACCCGGTCCATGGGGAGGCCCAGGCGCAGATCATCCGCGACACGATCCGGCTGGCCGGGGAGCTCGGCGTGGAGACGGTCGTGTCGATGTCGGGTACGCCCGGCGACGGCCCCGGGTCGACCACGGTGAACTGGGGCTTCTACCCCTGGCCGGCCGACGCGGTGGCGCTCATGAACCGCCAATGGGAGATCGCGATCCCGTTCTGGCAGGAGATGGGCGCGTACGCGGAGGCGAACGGGGTCCGCCACATCGCGTTCGAGCTGCACCCACTGCACCTGGTGTTCAACGTCCCCACGCTGCTCCGTATGCGCGAGGCGGTCGGTCCGGTCATCGGGACGAACATGGACCCGTCGCATCTGTTCTGGCAGCAGATGGACCCGCTGGCGGCCATCGCCGCGCTGGGGCCGGCGGTCGCGCACGTCCATCTCAAGGACACCGGCGCTGCAGGCCGAGCGCCTGGGGCTCGCCGGCGTCCTGGACACGGCGAACTTCGAGGACCCGAGCCAGCGGGCCTGGGTCTTCCGCACGGTCGGCCGCGTCCACGACCGGGACTGGTGGGCGTCGTTCATCGCAGCGTTGCGGGCGGTGGGCTACGACGGCGCCCTGTCCATCGAGAACGAGGATCCGTACCACTCGCCGCTCGAGGGCGTGGAAGAGGCGGCGGCCTTCATCCGGCCCCTGCTCGCGTAGGTTCCGCGGGGCCCGGCCGGCCCCGCGGGATCGGCCAGTGCAATCGTTGCAACTCGTGGTACGCTCGGGCCTCGCCGGCTTGGCGATGACGCGGATCGGGAGCCCCGATGGCCGACGTGTTGGGGGTTGGGATCATCGGCGCCGGCTGGATCACGCGCGCCCACGGGCTGGCGATCCGGACCCTCCCCCATCTCGACCCGCTCGGTCGTCCCGTCCGGATCGCGATGCTCGCGGCGCGCGGGCGCGAGCGCGGCGAGGCCATGGCCCGCCACCTCGAGGTCGATCGGTTCACGACCGACTGGCGGGAGGTCGTCGAGGACCCGGCGGTCGACGTCGTGGCCAACCTGACCGCGGTCACCGGCCATCGCGAGGCGACCGAGGCGGCCCTCGCGCTCGGCAAGCCCGTCCTCTGCGAGAAGCCGCTCGGCGTCGACCGCTTCGAGGCGCGCTCCATGCGTGACGCCGCGGCAACGGCCGGCGTCCAGGCCGCGACCGGGTTCAACTACCGCTACGTGCCGGCGATGCGCCTCGCCCGCGACATCGTCCGGTCCGGCGCCCTCGGCAGGATCGTCCACTTCCGGGCGACCTACCTCCAGGACTACGCGGCCGTCGCGTCCGCACTCCAGCCACCCAACGGCTCGCGCGCCGTGTCCGACTACGGCCACATCCTCGACTTCCTGCGCTACCTGGGCTGCGAGGCGGAGGCCGTCATGGCGACGGCGGCCAAGCTGACGACGACGGGCCCGGACGTCGAGGACGCGTATGTCGCGGCACTCGACCTCGTCGGCGGCGGGCTCGGCTCGCTGGAGGCGTCGCGGGTCGCCCGGGGATGGAAGGGCCGCCACGTCGTGGAGGTCAACGGGACCACCGGCGGGCTCTGGTGGAACATGGAGGACATGAACCGCCTCCACGTGTTCTACGGCGCGGACGAGGCGGCCGGGGTCGGCGGGTTCCGCGACATCATGGTCACCCAGCCCGAGCATCCCTCCCTCAAGTCGTGGTGGCCGCCTGGCCACATCGTCGGCTGGGAGCACGGCTTCACCCACCAGTGGCACGACTTCGCCGGGGCGGTCATCGAGGGGCGGCCGCTGAACGACCAGCAGGCGACGTTCGAGGACGGCTACCAAGCGGCGGTCCTGAGCGACGCGATCCTGGCCTCGGCGGCGGAGGGTCGGCGGGTCACCCTCGACGAGATGCGCACGACGGCGTTCCTGTGAGCGCAGCGGTTGCGACGCGGGAGCTGCGGATCGGGATGATCGGCGCGGGCACGATGGCCGGTGCGCACAGCGCGGCGCTCCGGAACGTTCCCCACCTGTTCACGGGCCTCACCCTGCGCCCGCGCCTCGTCGCCGTTGCCGATGTCAACCAGACGCTGGCGACCGCCCTCGCCGAACGATTCGGGTACGAGCGGGTCGCACCGGACTGGCGGGCTGTGGTGGGCGCCGACGACATCGACCTCGTGGTGGCCTGCCTTCCGCCGGCGTTCAACCGGGAGGTCGTGCTCGGGGCGGCCGAAGCCGGCAAGCACGTCGTCTGCGAGAAGCCGCTCGGCGTATCGGCCCAGGACGCCGCTGCGATGCTCGCCGCCTGCCGGGAGGCCGGTGTCTTCCATGGCCTTGCCGCGGGCTACCGCTGGTCCCCGGCCGTGCGCGCCATCGGCAAGCTGATCGCCGACGGTGAGCTGGGCACGATCCGGAGCATCCGCGCGTCGTTCATGCTCGACTATGCCGCCGATCCGGACGTCCCGTTGCTGTGGCGGTTCCGCAAGGCGTTCTCTGGCGGCGGGATCGCCATCGATACCGGGTATCACCTCGTCGATTGCGCTCGATTCCTGGTCGGCGAGATCGAGACCGTCCAGGCGATCGCCGCGACCTTCGTCACCGAGCGGCCGCTACCTGGCGCGGACGCGGTCGGCAACCGGGGTGGCCGGACCGGCGCCGCGGGGATCCGCGAGACCGGCGTGGTCGATGTCGAGGACGCGGCCGCCGCGCTGGTCACGTTCGCCGGCGGAGCATACGGCGTCCTCGAGACGAGCCGGATCGCGATCGGCAAGCGAGTCTCACTCCAGATCGAGGTCTTCGGCTCGAAGGGCTCGGCCGAATGGGATCTCGAGAGCCCCGACGAGTTCCGCCTCTGCCTGCCCGGCGACCCGTTCACCTTCGGGTTCCGGCGGGTGCTCGTGAACCCGGGCCATCCGGGTGCCGCGGAACTGCTCGATCGCCGGGACGGACGGCACGTCGATCGGCTGGCTGGGCCAGGAATGCGCGATGTGGGCCGAGTTCCTCACGGCGATCGCCGAAGGACGCCCCGGTTCGGCCGACTTCACCGACGGCGTTCGCGACAGCGCCGTCCTCGATGCGCTCTACGCGGCGGCCGAGTCCGGCAACCGGACCGCGGTCGTGCTGCCGGACGGGATCTGACAACAGGCCAGAGGGAGAGACCGTGACGACCGTCGACAACAACCCCGCCGGAGCCTCCGCGCTGCCGGACGCCGCGTCGGGCTGGCCGGTCACCACGACCGAGTCCCAGAAGCTCTTCGCCCGGGCGAGCGCGGTCTCGCCGGGCGGCGTCCAGGGCGAAGGTCGCGGCGCGACCCCGTACCCGCTGTTCATGACCCGGGCCCAGGGTTCGCGGATCTGGGATGTCGACGGCAACGAGTACATCGACTTCCACTCGTCGTTCGGGGCGGTCCTCCTCGGCCACAACGACTCCCGGATCAACGCCGCCGTGCGCCGGGCGATGGACGAGCACGGCGTGTCGTTCTCGTCGGCCAACCCGCTCGAGGTGGAGCTCGCCGAACGGCTCGTGACGATGATCCCGTCGGCCGAGCGGGTCGTTTTCAGCTGCACCGGCACCGAGGCGACGTACCACGCCATCCGCCTGGCCCGTGGCTTCACCGGCCGCGAGCGGATCCTCAAGTTCGAGGGGAACTACCACGGCTGGCACGACTACGTGGCGTGGAGCCACCACTTCGCGACCGACGAGGGCGGCGGCGTGCCGTCACCCGTCGCGGCGTCGGCCGGGATCCCGGCCGCGGTGCGCGACCTCGTCGAAGTCCGCGAGTACAACGACTCCGCCGGGGTGCGCGAGCTGCTCGCCCGCGAGGGCGACACGATCGCGGCGGTCATCGTCGAGCCGGTCTTCCACAACGCCGGGGCGGTGCTGCCCGAGCCGGGCTTCCTCGAGGCCCTCCGGGAGGCCTGCACGGCGGCCGGCACGCTGCTCATCTTCGACGAGGTGATCACCGGCTTCCGCCACGGTCCGGGCGGCGCCCAGGGCCGGTACGGGGTGATACCGGATCTCACGACGATGGGCAAGGCCATCGGCAACGGCTTCCCGATCTCCGTGTTGGCCGGGCGGGGCGACATCATGGATCACCTCGGCCCGAAGGGCGACGTGCTCTTCGCCGGCACGTTCGCCGGCCAGATCCTCAATTGCGCGGTCGCGCTCGAGGTGACCCGGATCGTTCAGGAGGGGTCGATCCACGAGCACCTGACCCGGCTCGGCGACCGCCTGACCTCGGGCATCCAGCGGGCCATCGAGGAGACGGGCGCCCGGGCGCAGGTCCGTTCGGTCGCCGGCGTCTGGACGGTCTACTTCACCGACGAGCCGATCCGCCGCTTCCGCGACTTCGCGCGCTTCGCGATGGACAAGAACCACCCCGTCCAGCGCGGCTACCGCAACTGGCTGCTCGAGCGCGGGATCTACGTCCATCCGCACTACATGATCCGGGGCTTCCTCACGGGCGCCCACACCGAAGAGGACGTGGAGCGACTCGTCGAGGCCACCGCCTCGTTCCTCCGCGAGTACCGCGACCTGCTGTCCCAACCCGCCGCGACGCGCTGACGAGGCGAGGCGACGCGCGAGGCGGCTCGCCCGCCGCCGCTTCCGGCCTCAGACCCCGAGGCGGCGCAGGTACTCGAAGTTGGCGCGCTGCCCGGCCACGACCGACTCGGGCGTCTGGGACGGCCCGAGGGCCTGGTCCTGCTCGATGACGAGCCAGCCCGTGTAGTCGTGCGCCCGCAGGGCATCGATGACCCCGGCGGTGTCCACGTCGCCCTCGCCAAGGGGACAGAACACGCCGCGCCGGAGCGCCTCATCGAGGCCCTTGTCCTCCCTCTGCACCTCGGCCATGACCGACGTCTTGCAGTCCTTGATGTGCACGTGGCGGACCAGCGCGTGGTAGTCCCGGGCCGCCTTGGCCGGGTCGGCGCCGCCGAACCGGAAGTGGCCGGTGTCGAGGCACAGGCCGATGATCGACGGGTCCAGCGCGTCCATGACCCGGGCGATCTCGTCGGCCGTCTCGATGTACGTGCCGGCGTGGGGGTGGATGACCGGCTCGAGGCCCTCGGACCGGCACAGCTCCGCGGCCCGATGCAGGTTGTCGACGAGCGTCGCGAACCGTGCCGCCGACAGCCACGTCTCGGGGTGCTCGGCGATCCGGCCGGAGAACGTCCGCCGGTCGGGCTCGTCGAACTGGTCCGACAGGATCGCGTACGGCTTCGAGCCCTCCGGCGTGCCCTCCCGGACGAGGCGCAGGTTGTCACGGAGCCAGGCCCGGTCCTCGTCGGCCATCTCGGCGCGGCTGAAATGCTGGGGCAGGAACGAGCCGATGAACTCCAGGCCGCGCGACGACAGCCGCTGCCGGACCTGCGACGCATCGCCGAGGTAGCCGGGCATGCCCAGCTCGGTCCCCTCGAAGCCGATGTCGACCATCCAGTCGAGCATGTCGTCCGGGGCGGGCATCCAGTTTTCGTCGAGCAGGATCTCGTCGACACCGAACGAGACGGGGGCACTGGCGATGCGCATCGCGGGGCTGGGCATGGGACCTCCGGAGTGTGCTGGGGTCAGGGCTTGATGACGATCTTCACGGCCTCGCCCGAGCGGATCCGGCCGATCCCGGCGACGGTCTCCTCGAGCGGGATCGTGGCGCTCACCATGGGCGCGAGGTTGAGCTGGCCGCTCTCGACGAGGCGGATCGCCGCGGGGAACGTGAAGTTCGAGATGTACGAACCCAGGATCGACAGGCCCTTCTCGACGATCTCCATCTGGTGCACCGGCGGGCGGGCGTTGGCGTTCATCCCGAAGATCACGACGCGGGCGCCCATCGCCGCGGCCTCGATGGCCTGGGGCAGGACGGCGCCGACGGCATCGACGACCACGTCGGCGCCGCGAGGCATGATCTCGGCGCGCCTGGCCGCCCACTCGTCCGGCGTCAGGACCTCGTCGGCGCCTACCGCCCTGACGACGCCTGCCCGATAGGCGCTCGGCTCGATCACGACGATGCGGGCCGCCCCAGAGGCGCGGAACACGGCGGTGAACAGGCAGCCGATGGCGCCGGCCCCGAACACGACCACGGTCTCGCCCGGCCGGACCGCCGCTCGGTTCGTGCCGTTCACGACGCAGGCCAGGGGTTCCACGAGTGCGGCCATCTCGGCGGACACGTCCGGCGAGATCGCGTAGATGCTGTCCGCCGGTGCGGTGACGTAGCGGGCCAGGGCGCCGTCGCGGTGCACCCCGAGGGCGACGACGTTCGTGCAGTTCGCCGGGCGGCCGGCACGGCAGGATTCGCAGGCACCGCACTTCGGGTCGGGGTCGACGACGACGCGCGAACCGATCGCCACGTCCCGGACGCCGCTCCCGACCTCGCGGACCCAGCCCACGAACTCGTGGCCCAGGATCACCGGCGGCGTCGAAGGGTGGCCGGGCGGGACGTTGATGATCTGGACGTCGGACCCGCAGACGCCGCACGCCTCGACCTCGATCGAGGACCTCGTCCGGCCCGGGCACGGGATCGGGTACGTCCTTGACGACCAGTCGACCTTCACCTTCGTAGACCGCGGCGCGCATCAGGTGGGACCTCCGTCGCTGTGAGTGGGCATCACGCCAGGCGCTCCCGGACCGGGCCGGCCAGGCGCTCGATCGTCTCGTCGTCCAGGGGCGTCGGGAGGTCGACGACGGCCTCCTCGGCCCCGGCGTCGCGCCAGGCCCGGAACAGCCGGACGACGGCGTCCTGGGTGTCGGCCAGCGGCGAGCTCGCCGCCCAGGCCCGGGCCGTCGCGCGGTCGCCACCCTGCGTGGCGAGGATCGCGGCCAGCGCGTCGATCGCCGCCTCCCGGGTGTCGCGGATGCACACGGGCTGGACGCCGACCGTGCGCCGGATCGTCGAGGGGTCACGGCCGATCTCGGCGCAATGCGCATCCAGCACGGCGCTCTTGTGCGCGAACAGTTCCGGGTCGCCCTCGCCGTTCCAGATGTCGGCGTCGCGGGCCACGATCCGCAGCGTCCGCTTCTCGCCGCTGCCGCCGATGAGCAGCGGCATCCGGGTCTGCACGGGCGGCGGGTCGTTGCGGACCTCGTCGGCGCTTACCCACCGTCCGTCCTGCGTGAACGGCTTGCCGTCGAGCATGCCCCGGGCCAGGCGGCTCGCCTCATCGAACCGGCTGATCCGGTCGCCCAGGGCGAGCATCTCGTAGCCGAAGGCCCGGTGCTCCGGCTCGTGCCAGCCGGCGCCGAGCCCGAGCATGGCCCGCCCGTTCGTCGCGTGATCGAGCGCGGTCGCCATCTTGACCGTGAGGCCGACGTTCCGGTACCCGACCCCGCTGACCATCATCCCGATCGGGATCCGGGTCGTCCGCGCCGCCCAGGCGCCGAGCGTCATCCAGCCCTCGAACACCGGCCCCGGCGCGCCCAACACCGGTCCGTCCGCGTCGCCGAGGATCGGCATCAGGTGGTCGTTGCCGAAGAGGCTGGCGAAGCCCAGGGCCTCGATCCGCTCGCCGGCGGCCATGAGGTCCTGCCACGAGGCGGCCTGGCCCCAGACCTGGAACGCGATGCGGATCGGCGCATCCGGGCCGGGCCGTGGCCCGAGCAACCCGGTCCCCGCGACGGGAGACGCGTCGGCGCCGCTCACCGGTCGCACCGCACGGGGGCACACGCATGCACTGACGCTTGGGCCGCGAGGGAGAAGGCGGTCATTCCGGTTCTTTGCGCCGGAACCGGCGGCCTCGACTGAGCAGGAGCGAGCCGGCGCCGAAGATGGCCAGCGTGCCGAACAGGATGACCGTCGCCAGGGCGTTGACCTCGGGGGTCACGCCGAACTTGATCTGGGTGATGATGTAGATCGGGAGCGTCAGTTGTGGCCCGATCGTGAAGAACGTGACGACGAACTCGTCGATCGAGAGGGTGACGCTGAGCAGCGCGCCGGCCACGATCGCGGGGGCGATGAGGGGCAGCACGATGTGCCGCAGGGTCTGCACGTTGCTGGCCCCGAGGTCGGCGGCGGCCCACTCGAGGCGCCGGTCGAAGCCCTGGAGGCGGGCAGCCACGATGAGCACGACGAACGGCGTCGTGAACACGAGGTGGCCGAGGATCACCGTGTGCAGCCCGAGCTTGAAGCCGAGCAGCGTGATGAACACGAGCAGGCCGAGGCCGAGCAGGACGCCCGGGATCATGATCGGCAGCGTGAACAGGATCCGGGCCGTCCCCGGGAAGCGGATCCCGCCGCGCACGAGGGGGAAGGCGGCCATCGTGCCGATGACCGTGGCCAGGATCGCCACGACCACGGCGACGAGGACGGAGTTGAACAGCGCCGAGTGGATCGCGCTGTCGGTGAGCATCCGCTCGTACCAGTGGAGCGTCAGCCCGGTGATCGGGAAGCCGGGTGTCTCGGCCTCCTCGAACGAGAAGAGGATGAGGAACACGATCGGCAGGTAGAGGAAGACCAGCGTCGCCCCGGCGACGACGCCAAGGACACCCGCGCAGCAGCCGGGCGTGCGGGCTGACCGGCATCGTCTCGAGCGGGCTGATGCCCTTCCTAGCCACGGGTCACCACGTCCTCGACCCGCAGGGATCGCCGGAAGACGATGAGGACGATCGTCACGAACGCGGCGATGATGATCGCGAGGGCCGCGCCCTCCGAGAACTGGCCCTGGCGGGTGAAGTTCACGATCAGGTTCGCGATCAGCGTCCCGTCGGACCCGCCCACCAGCGTCGGGGTCAGGAACTCGCCGAGGATCGGGATGAACACGAAGATGCAGGCCGTGATGATCCCGGTCCGGATCTGGGGCAGCAGGACGTGCCGGAACGCCTGGTCCGGCCGCGCCCCGAGGTCCTGGGCGGCGTTGAGCTGGGTGAAGTCGAACTTCTCGAGCGCCGCGTAGAGGGCCAGCGTCGCGAACGGGAAGTAGACATAGACCAGGACGACGAAGACCGTCAGGTTGTTGTAGACGAGCAGCGTCGACGGTTCCTGGATGACGCCGATCGCCATGAGGAACTTGTTGAGCGCGCCCGTCTCACCCAGGATCGCCTGCCAGGCATAGACCCGCAGCAGGTAGCTGGTCCAGAACGGCACGATCACCGCGAGCAGGATGATCCGCTGCCAGCGCTTGCTCACGTAGCGAACGAGGAAGTACGTGAACGGGAGCGAGATGGCCAGCCCGGCCGCTGTCACGGCCGAGGCCATGACGAGGGTCTTGAAGAACGTCAGGTAGTAGGCGGACCGGTTGAAGAACCGGGCGTAGTTGTCGAGGTTCCACTCGCGGACCAGGTCGAAGTTGGGGCTGGTCCGCCAGACGCTGAACAGCAGCATGATGAACATCGGGATCACGAACAGGAACGTGAGCATGAGCAGGCCCGGCCAGAACGGGGCAGCCCGTCCCAGCCGCGCGCCGATGCCCCGACCTGAGCCCGCGAGCGGAGTCTCGGCGACTCCGTCGCGGATCTCGGTCGTCATGTCTGAAGCCTGTCCTGGTACGGAACTACCCGGCCCGAAGACCTCGTTCCACGCGTCGATCACGGCCTGGGTCGACAGGCCGGGGCCCTTGAGGTCCATCGTCTGGACCGTCTCCGGCTTGTTGTACAGGTACCGGTCGGCCCGGTCCTGCTGGCCCTGGTTGACGAGGATCTTGTAGGCGGCCTCGTTGAACAGCGGACGGCCGTTCAGCATGAAGTTCGCGGCGATGTACTCGGCCTGCTCCGCCAGCTCGAGGAACGGGAAGATCAGGTTCGTGTTGGCGCCACCCTTCACGACCATCTCGGAGTCCATCCAGCCGATGGTCCCCTCCTTGGGCGTGAAGACCTTGAGCTCCGGGCCACCCTGGTCCTTGACCCGGATGTCGGTGCCCAGGTTGCCGGTGGCGATCCACGCCTCGCCCGTCTTGAGGAGGGCGATCGTGTCCGTGGCCTGGTCGGCCAGCTTGAGGATGTTCGGCTTGAGCTTCTTCGCCGCCTCCTTGGCGGTGGCGATCTCATCCGGGGTCATGCTGTAGGCGTTCTTGGCCCCGGTGAACTTGCCCATGTAGGCCATGATCTCGACCGGCTGGTTCTCGACGACGATGCGCTTCTTGTACTTCGGGTCGAGCAGCAGGTCCCACGAGGTGGGATCCGGCGTGACGTGGGCCGGGTCGTAGTAGATCTGGACCGGCGACCACCCGAACGGGTAGCCCAGGTAGCCTTCCGGCTTCGTCCAGATGGGGAACTCACGGGCGATCGAGTAGAGCTGCTTCGCGACCTTGAGCGAATTGATGTCGAAGGGCACGATGAGAGGTCCCTGCCCCCGGGGTTGTCGAAGTAGTGGGGGACCCACAGGGCGTCGCCCGACACCATGTCGAGCTGGCCGCCGACCTGCTTGACCTTCGTGTAGGCGTCGATGTTGTCGCTGAACAGCGTGCTGTTCACCTTGATGTTGTTGGTCGCCGCGATCGCGTCGACCTGGGCCTGGTACCAGTGGTCGCCCCAGGTCATCCAGTTGAACGTCCCGGTCGGCGGGGCGCTCGAGGCGGCGGCAGTCGCTGCGGCCGTGGGGGCGGCGGAGCCCGCCGCCGTCGGGGCAGCGGTCGCCGCCGGGGTCGGCGTCGCCGCGGTCGAGCAGGCGGCCACGATGCCACCCACCCCGACGGCTGCGCTGGCCGCGCCGGCCACCTTGAGGAACTGCCGTCTGCTGTACTCGCGCATGTGATCTGTCATTCCACGCTCCTCCTAGAAATGGCGATGAGTCGTCGTGTCAGTCCTCGATGAGTGCGGCGTCGTCCGCAGGCCACCATACGCACACCTCCTCCCCCAGCTCCTCCACCAGGTGGGTCGACCGAACGATCGTTCCATGAGGGCGGACCGCGACGATGTCGCCGGCCGCCGTCGTCAGGGTGATCCGTGTGTGATTGCCGAGGAACGCGACGTTGACGATGCGCCCCGTCATCCCCGGCTCCGGGGCGGGCGCGTCGACCGCGCGCAGGGTGACCGATTCGGGCCGGACCATCAGGGTCGCCGGTCCGGCGCTCGAGCCGGTCGGCGCGAAGATGCGATCGCCGCCGGCCATGGCGAACATCGCCCGGCCATCGGCCATGTCGACCGTCCCCGGCAGGAAGTTCGTCTCCCCGACGAAGTCGGCCACGAACCGGTTGACCGGCCTGTCGTAGACCTCGCGGGGCGTCCCCGTCTGGGCGACCTCGCCGCCCGACATGATCGCGATCCGGGTGGCCATCGAGAGGGCCTCGTCCTGGTCGTGGGTGACGAACACGAAGGTCGTGCCCACCTGGCGGTGGATCCGCGACAGCTCCGTCTGCATGTTCTTGCGGAGCTTGAGGTCGAGGGCCCCGAGTGGCTCATCGAGCAGGAGGACGGCCGGCCGCTTGGCCAGGGCGCGGGCGAGGGCCACGCGCTGCTGCTGGCCGCCCGACATCTCGGACGGGAGGCGCCGGCTCAGGCCGCCCAGGCCGACCAGCTCGAGGTACTCGCCGGTCCGCCGGGTGACCTCCGCGCCGGACAGCTTCTCCATGCGCAGGCCGAACGCGACGTTCTGGGCCACGGTCATGTGCGGGAACAGGGCGTAGTTCTGGAAGACCGTGTTGACGTTGCGCTTGTGGGGCGGCAGGTCGTTGACCCGGCGGCCCTCGATGAGCAGCTCGCCCGTGCTGACCGGGATGAACCCGCCGATCAGGTTGAGGGTCGTCGTCTTGCCGCAGCCGGAGGGACCGAGGAGGCAGAAGAACTCGCCCGGCTCGATGACCATCGAAACGTCGTTGAGGGCGACCGTGTCCCCGTAGCGTTTCGTCGTATGGCGCAATTCGATGGCGGGTACCGAGTCAGGCAACGTCGAACCCACGACACGAGGTTTTCACGGGGCGCGCGGCCACCCATCCTGGGGGGTCGATGGGCAGGGCGCCGGGCCATCGCGGAGCGACGGACATCATGAAAATGGCGCGACGGGGGGACGAGGTCGGGGCATCGAGCACCCTCTTGTGCAACCGTTTGTACGATGCTAGCGTCCGACCTATGACCCGTCAATACAGAGTCCTGCGAAGCCTCCCAGACCGCACCTGATGGGGCGTCCCAGCCCCCTCGCGCGAACCGTCGACCTGGCCGCCGCCCGGAACGCGACCGAGGGCCAGGTCGCCGCCCGGTTCCACCCCGGCTACGCCCCGGCCCTGGGCCGGTTGCCGGCCGGGCGGCAGGTCTTCCACGGCCTGCCGTTCGACCTCGGGACCGCTGGTGCGACGGCCCGCTGGGTCCTCGTCGACGGCCCGACGACGATCGATCTCGGACCGCCGGGACGGGCCAGCCACATCGTGGTCGCCCACCTGTGCGATGCCTGGCGGGACGACACGGGACGGCGGCCGGCCGGGCTCGCCCTCGGCCATGTCGTCCCGGTCGGCGAGCCACTCGCCCGGTACACCGTGATGGACCGCGCCGGCGGGACGTCGAGCCTCGTCGTCCGCCGCCGGTTCGAGATCAACGACGGCATCCTCGGCTGGGGGTCTGGCGCGTTCGCCTCGGTGCCCCACCTAGAGGGCGAGGTCGTCGACTGGCGGGGTCCGCACGTGGCCCAGGTGCCCGGTCGCTACGCGGCGGCCGGCCAGTCGGGGTCGCTCACGATCATGCCCGGGACGTACGGCGCCAACCAGGTCGGGATCTCCGACTTCGTGCCGAGTCCCACCGGCGACGCACTGCTATGGCTCCACGCGATCGCGCTCGAGCCGGGCAGCGAACCGGTCGAGCTGCGGCTCGAGCCACTCAGCGGGGGCCGGCCGGGCAGCGACGTCATCGTCGCGGCCGTGACCGTGTTCGACGGCACGAGCCATCCGCTCGCTCGCGGGCCGCGGTTCGCGGTCCGCATCGGTGGGTCGGACGGACGGACACCCGAGGTGGACCTGGGCACCGTGATCCGGACCCGTCCGGCGCCGGAGCCGGCCGCCGAAGGCCCGGACGCCGTGGTCGGCTGGGGCGCGCCCCGCGGCGGGAACCCTGCCGCGGATGGCGCCAGCCTCGTCGACCTGACGATCGCGCCCGACGCGATCCTGAGCGTGGACGGCTGGGACGTGCCCGGCCGCGACCTCCTGGCCGGCGGCATCCTCCGCGACCCGTCCGGGCGTCGATCGATCGAGGTCCTGCCGGCGGCCCGCATCCCCGTCGCCGTGGAGATCGTCGACGGGTCGACCGGCGACCGCGTCCCCGCCCGGGTCCGCTTCACCGCCGCAGACGGCCGCTACCTGCCGCCGGCCGGTCACCGCGACGAAGTGAACCCGGGCTTCTTCGAGGACACCGGCGGCGACCTCATCCTGGGCTCGGCCTCGTACGCCTACGTCCCCGGCCGGTTCGAGATCGAGCTGCCGGCCGGCGCCGTCGACGTCGAGGTCGTCGGCGGCTTCGACCGCCGTCCGCATCGGGCCCGCATCCAGGTCGATCCGTCGACGCGGCATATCGAGCTGCCGCTCGAGCGGACGATCGACCTCCACGCCGGCCGCTGGGTCACCGCCGACACCCACGTCCACTTCCTCGCCCCATCGACGGCCCTGCTCCAGGCCGCGGCCGAGGACGTCGACGTCGTGAACCTGCTGGCGGCCCAGTGGGGCGACCTCTTCACCAACATGACCGACCTGCCGTGGGGCTCGATGGCCGATCCGTCCGGGCGGCGGATCGTCGTCGTCGGGACGGAGAACCGCCAGAACATGCTCGGCCACCTGGCGCTCCTCGGCGCGCACCGCCCGACGAGCCCGTACGCGTCCGGCGGCCCGCCGGAGGGCCGGATGGCCGGCGCGCTGGACGTCCTGCTCGCCGACTGGGCCGACCGCTGCCGGGCCGCCGGCGGCCTGGTCGTCGCGGCCCACTTCCCCCTGCCCTACGCCGAGATCGCGGCCGACATCGTCGCGGGCAAGATCGACGCGCTCGAGACGCAGGCGCTGGCGCCGGGCCTCGACGACCCGGCGGTGCTCGAGTGGTACCGCTACCTCAACCTCGGCTACCGGCTGCCGATCGTGGCCGGCACGGACAAGATGTCGTCCGAGGTCCCGATCGGCGCCGTGCGCGCGTACGTCCACCTCCTGACCGACGAGCCGCTCACGTTCGACGGCTGGGCCGCCGCCGTCCGGGCCGGCCGGACCTTCGTGACGTCCGGCCCGGTGCTGGAGCTGGCGGTCGACGGCCACGAGCCGGGCGAGGTCATCCGCCTCGCCGTCGCCCGGCCGGCTCGAGGTCGCGGTCCGTGCCCGGGCCGCCCAGCCGGTCATCACCGAGCTCGAGCTCGTGGTCGACGGACGCGTCGTGGCCGCGACGACCGACGCGACAGGATCGATCGACCTGGCGCTGCACGAGACGGTGCGAGGTCACGGCCGGTGCCTGGATCGCCGCACGGTCACGCAGCCGAAACGAGATCGCCTCGGCCTTCACGACCTCCATGGCGGCCCACACCTCGCCGGTCTACGTCGAGGTCGAAGGGCGGGCCGTTCGTCCCGTCCGCGGAGGACGCCGGCGTCGTCGAGCAGGTCATCGCCGGGGCGCGGACGTGGGTCGCCGATCTCGCCGCCGTGGCTGAACCCGCGGAGCGGGCCCGGATGGTCGCATTTCTCGACGCGACCCTGGCGCGGTTCGAGCGGCGGATGCGCGGCGAGCCGGAGTAGGCGCCGCGCCTGGGCCCTCAGGCGGTCGGGTCGAGCGGGATCGCGATCGGGCGGCCGGCCCAGTCGTCGACGATCCAGGCGTAGGCCGGGTCGTTGAGCTGGGTCACCGGCTTCGTGTCGCCGGCGAGGAAGTTCAGGTAATACGCGTTCGTGCCGGGAGCCGTCGCGACCGTGTGATAGCCCTCGTGGACGAGCACCAGGTCCCCGTCCGACGCGGCGATCGAGACGTCGAGGTCCGTGTCGCGGGTGTAGATCCGCTGGAGCGCGAACCCGTCCCGTCGGCGAGAGCCGGTAGTAGTACGTCTCCTCGTGATACGTGGTGTCGAACCGGCCGTCGTGACGGTGGGGCGGGAAGCTCGACCAGTTCCCGCTCGGCGTGAGGATCTCGTACGCGATGAGCCGCTCCGACTCGAACGTCGGGTCAAGCGTGGCGGTCACCCCGCGGCTGACGTTGGCCCCGCCGCGCGCGAAGCTCGGCAGCTCGCCGGGCTCGTACAGCCGGGCCGGGTAGCGGCCCTCCGCCGGAGCCGAGCCGATCGCGACCTCGAATGCGTCGACCGCGCCGATCGTGTACATCGTCCGCGGCGGCAGGTACAGGACGTGGGGCTTGGCCGTGAACACGTCCCTCCGGGCGACCGGGTACGTCGCGCCCGCGAACGAGAACGAGCCGGACCCACTGAGCGGCACGACCGCGATCTCGCTCTCGCCGGTGTCGCCCTGGATGGACTCGCCGGGCGCGAGTGCCACGACCCGGAACGACAGGTACCGCCACCCGACCTCGGCCGGGGTGACCTCGATCAGCGTGCCCGGTCCGGCCGCGGGCCGCACGTGGCGAACCGGCGCATCGCTCACGCGGGCACTTCCGCGGTGACGTCGTCCACCCGGACCGGCTTGCCCTCCAGCCAGCTGCGCTTGGCCGCCAGGGCGAGGCGCAATGTCTCCAGCGCGTCATCCGGCCCGGGCGCCGGGACGCCGCCCTCGGCGAGCGTCCGGAAGAACGCCTCGAACTCGAGCCGGTAGGCGACCTCGAACCGGTCCGGGAAGTTCTCGTAGTGGTCGCCCTCGTAGCCGAAGCGGCGGGAGTACGTCACGTCGGTCTTGTGGGGCGCCTCCACGACCACCTTGCCATCGGCTCCGGCGACCTCGGTCCGGATGTCGTAGCCCCAGTTCGATCGGCGCGACATCTCCACCACGCCGAGGGCCCCGTTCCGGAAGCGGAGCATGGTCACGGCCGTGTCCACGTCGCCGCCGTCCTCGAAGCGCTTGTCGATCACGTTCGTCCCCCAGGCGGAGACTTCCTCGACCTCGCCGACGAGGAATCGGGCGAGGTCGAAGTCGTGGACGCTCATGTCCAGGAACGACCCGCCGCTGTCGCGGATGAACTTGGCGTCCGGCATGTACGTGTCCCGCGAGTAGGCCCGGAACTGCTCGATCCGCCCGAGCTCGCCGGCGTCGATCAGCGCCTTGGCCCGGACGTAGCCGGGGTCGAAGCGGCGCATGAAGCCCATCTGGACGGGGATGCCCGTCTCCCGCCAGAGGTTGACCACCCGATTGGTCTGGGTGAGGTCGAGGGCGATGGGCTTCTCGCTCCAGATGGCCTTGCCGGCCGTCAGGGCCGCTTCGATGAGCGCCGCGTGGGTGGAGGTCGGGGTGACGATGATGACTGCCTCGACGGCCGGGTCGTTGATGGCATCGAGGGCATCGGTCGTCGCCCGCTCCGCCCGCCCCAGCTCGCGCCCGCTGGCCGCCTCCGCTGGGTCCAGGTCGGCGACGACGACGACCCGCGCGTTGGGGATGCCCGCGAGCGTCCGAAGGTGGGTCCGCCCGATCCGCCCGACTCCCAGGAAGGCGACACCGATGTTGTTCGGGTCGGACACCTTGAACGCGCTCATCCATCCACCTCGACTCTGTTGATGCTCATCGGTTGATCGCTGCGCCCGGGAGTGGCTGCTGCGTGCGGCCGAGCTCGGTCGCCACGCGCTCGGCGACCCGCTCCGCCGACAGCCCATGCCGCTCGAGCAGGAACGCGTTCGGCGCCGATTCGCCCCACGTGTCGGCGATGCCGATGCGCACGACCCGGCGCGGCTCGCGCTCGGACAGGATCTCGGCCACGAGGCCGCCCAGGCCGCCGTAGATCGAATGCTCCTCGACGGTGACCACGAGCGGAACGGTGCGGGCCGCCTCCGCGATCGCGTCCGCGTCGACCGGCTTGATCGAGGGCACGTGCACGACGCCGGCCGAGATCCCCGACGAGCCGAGCAACTCGGCGGCCGCGACGCTTCGGGCAGTCTGCATGCCGGTCGAGACGATGAGGACGTCCGAGCCCTCGCGGAGCCGGATGACCCGGCCGGGCTCGAAGCGGTAGCCATCGTCGAACAGGTCCGGTCCGGCATCCCGGGCGAGGCGCAGGTACACCGGCCCGTGCATCCCGGTCGCCCAGCGCACGGCCGCCACGCATTCGGTGGCGTCGCCCGGGGCGATCACGGTCATGCCCGGCATCGCCCGCATGATCGCGAGGTCCTCGACGTCCTGGTGGGTCTTGCCCGTGAACCCGGTCAGCAGGCCCGTGTACGCAGCCCCGATCTTGACGTTCGCATGCGTCTGGGCCACGAGCATCCGGACCTGGTCGGCGGCGCGGTGGGTGAAGAACACCCCGAACGACGAGAGCCAGGGCACGTAGCCCAGGGTCGCCAGCCCGACCGCGACGCCCACCATGTTCTGCTCCGCGATGCCCATCTGGAGGAAGCGGTCGGGGTGCGCGGCCGCGAAGCGATCGGCCCGTGTCGACGTCCCGAGGTCGCCGTCGAGCACGAGCAGGTCCAGGTCGTCGCGCGCCAGGTCGCGCAGGGTGTCGGCCCAGGCGTCGCGCATCGCCACGGTCACGGCACGGCCTCCTCGGCCAGCCCGAGCTCGGCGCGGGCGGCCGCCACGTCGTCGGCCGTGGCGACCTTGGCGTGCCACTCGTGGCGCCCCTCGGTGAACGAGAGGCCGCGGCCCTTCACGGTCCGGGCGAGGATGGCCGTCGGGCGCGTGCCGGACGCCGCCGAGCGGGCATCGGCGCAGGCCGCCTCGATCGCCTCGTAGTCGTGGCCGTCGATCTCGAGCACGCGCCAGCCGAAGGCCTCCAGCGCCGCCCGGAGCTGCGTGCCGGCCAGCGGGTCGCGGCGGTCACCTCGGCTCTCGGCGTCGGACGCGTCGCGCGGCCAGCCGTACTGCTGGAGGCCGTTGCAGTCGACGATCGCGGTCAGGTTGGCGGCCCCGTACCGGGCGGCGACCATGACGCTCTCCCAGACCATGCCCTCCTGGGTCTCGCCGTCGCCGAGCATCACGAACGTGTGCGCATCGCGCCCGCGCATCCGCAGGCCGAGCGCGATGCCGAGGCCGACCGCCAGGCCCTGGCCGAGCGAGCCCGTGGATGCCTCGAGGCCCGGCAGGCGGGTCATGTCCGGGTGCCCCTGGAGCCGGCTGTCCCCGGTGTCGAACGTGGCGAGCTCCTCGACCGGGAAGTAGCCGCGGAGCGCCATCGCCACGTACAGCCCGATCGCGGAGTGGCCCTTGGACAGGATGAACCGGTCGCGGTCCGGCCAGTCCGGCTCGTCGGGCCGGATGCGCAGGACGCGGAAGAACAGCGCGATGAGCAGGTCCATCGCCGACAGCGGGCCGCCGATGTGGCCGGCGCCGCTGTGCGCCACGCTCTCGATCACGAGCAGCCGGCCGCGCCGGGCCACGGCGTCGAGGTCGGTCTCCGGCGTCACGCCCCGTTCGGCCGCGGCACGGTCCGGGTGCTCTGGCGGACGACGATCTCCACGGGCAGCATCACGCCCTCCGGCAGGACGCCCTCGTGGACGGCCCGGATGAGCGACGAGGCCGCGACCCGGCCCATCTCCGCGGACGGCACCGCGACCGTGGTCAGGCGCGGGTTCGAGATCCCGGCGAACGGGATGCCGTCGAAGCCGACGATGCAGAGGTCGTCGGGGACCCGGATGTCGAGGTCGCGCAGCGCGTCCATGAGCCACAGCGCCAGCTGGTCGTCGTAGCAGACGATCGCGTCGGGCAGGTCGGCCGCGATCTCGGCGGCCAGCTCACCCGGGTCGCGCCAGGCGTCGAGGGCGCCGACGAACGTGCGCATCGGCGTGCGGATCCCCCGGCTGAGCAGGGTCGCCGCGACCGTCTCGGCGCGGACCGTGTTCGAGGCCCGGACGCCGCTCTCGACATACCCGATCCGCCGGCAGCCGAGGTCGATCAGGTGCTCGACGGCGGCCCGCACGCCGCTCGCGTCGTCGGTCTGGATCACCCCCGGGACGCGGGGGCCGTCGCGGCGGGGCAGGCTGCGATGGTCCGGCCAGACGAGGATGAGCCGGTCGGGGTCGACCCGGTCGCGGAGCTCCTTCGGCGAGAGCACGCTCGAGACGATCGCCACGCCGTCGGTCCCGTGCTCGGCGAAGATCCGGAGTGCCAGCCGCTCCCGGACGACGTCGCGCTCGCCGGCCACGACCATGACCGAATAGCCCTGCTTGCGCGCCTCCTGCTCGAACGCCGAGGCCACCTGCCCGTGGACCGGATCGCGCAGGTCCGGCAGGAGCAGGCCCAGCGTGCGCGTCCGGCGGACCCGCAGGCTCCGGGCGGCGGCGTTGGGGATGTAGTGCAGCTCAGCCGCGGCGTCCTTGACCGCCTGACGGGTGCCGACGCTGATGCGCTGGTCGTCCGCGAGGGCGCGCGACGCTGTCGACCCGGACACGTTCGCCCGGTTGGCGACGTCCTTGAGCAGGATCCGCCGGCGCGGGCCGTTCCCGTTGCCTGCCACGCGCGGGCGCTCCACCTAGACCGCGACGCGCTGGGCGCGGTCCGACGGGGTGGCGTAGAGGCTCAGCGAGGCGCGCTGGCGTGCCCGACCCACCGATCCACCGCGATGGCAGCGCAGGTCGCCCGACCAGGCGACGTCGGCCGCGGGAAGATCGCGTGGCGAAGCTCGCACCTGGACCGCACCCTCCACCTGCAACCGATTGCGCAAACCGTAGCACTCGGGCCTTCGCGGAGTCAACATACCCGACCGCAGGTCAATCCTGCAGCAACTTTTCCAGCACCTCCCGGAGCCCGGCGCCGACCGCGAACGGATCGGCCATCTCCCAGTGCGGCGGACTGTACAGCTCGTTGTCCCACCAGCCGTCGAACCCGGTCGAACGGATCGCGTCGACCCACTCCTTGAGCGGGATCGCGCCCTCCCCCGGCCAGACGCAGCGCGTGCGCTGGTCGGGGCCGTGATCGCCGGCCGGGCCGAGCGAGTCGGCGAAATCCACTCCGAAGATGGTCCGCCGGTCGAGCCGGGCGACGTCGTCCGGCGTCGCACCGCGCTGCCACAGGTGCCACAGGTCGAGCACGAGCCCGACGTTGTCGCGACCGGCCTCGTCGATCGCCTCGACGGCCTGGCGAAGGGTCGACAGCGGCGTCCACGCGACGGGCTCGAGGTAGTAGCGCAGCCCGTGCGGCGCGCCCATGTCCGCGACTGCCCTGATCGCGCTCGCCGTGACCCGCCGGAGCTCGTCCGGGGACAGCTCGGCCGGGCCGCTGTACGGGCCGCCGGGAGCGACCGGACCCGTCAGCACCTGCACGAACGACGCGCCGATGTCCACGGCGAGCTCGGTGAGCGCCTCCGCCTCGCGGAGCATCGCGGCGTGCTCGCCAGGGCGCCAGCGTTCAACGTCGGCGAGCGCGCCAAGATTGACCGGCCCGAGGCCGTCCAGCGCCGCCCGCATGCTCGCCGCATCGAAGCCCTGGGCGAGGTAGCGCCGGAGATGCTCCTCGCGCAGGAAGACCCCGTCCCAGCCGGTCTCCCGGGCGACCCGGATCTGCATGAGCGCCGGCAGGTGCATCGTCGAGTTGGAGTTGTAGACAAGACGCATCGAAGGCTCCTCAGGGCGCCGGCTGGCTCGCCGCGAGCATGCCGAGGACGGCGATGCCGGCGACGACGAGGACGATCCCCAGGATCTGGCGCGGGGCGAGTCGCTCGCGGAACAGCACGAACGCGGCGACGGCCGCGACGGGCGCGAACATCGACGCGAGGACGGAGGTGATCGCGATGTCCGTCCGCGCGCCGGTCGAGAAGGTCACGAAGCCGGCGACCTCCACGAACCCGGTCAGGAGCGCGAACGGGAGCACGGGCCGCGGCATCCGCAGCCGGCCGGTCAGGAAGAGTGGCACGGCGACGGCGGCGACCCCGACGAGGCGGCCGGGCAGGATGACCCAGGCCGGCGGCAGGGTCGCGCTCACGTGCCCGCTCGTGTACAGGCCGAACCCGAAGAGGCAGGCGGCACACGTGGCCAGGCCGGCCGCCCGCAGGGACCGCGCCCGGCTGATGGGCTCGCCCTCCTCGAGCTCTCCGCCCCCACCGGTCGCGGCCAGCGCTACCCCGATCGCGATCACCGCGAGCGCGGCTCCGGACCCCGGGGCGAGGACCTGGCCGAACAGGACCGACAGGACGGCCGCGGTCGCTCCCTCGGTCGAGCCGATCGTGGCGACGATGCCGACGGCGCCGGCCCGGTATGCCGCGTACGTGAACAGGAGGCCGCCGACGTTCGCCGCGCCGGCCAGCGCCGAGAGGAAGACCGTCTCCCCCGGGCGGTCGAGCGTGGCGGGGAGCGGCGTCACGAAGAGCGCGAAGGGCAGCGTCAGGACGACCCCGACGAGCATGACGACCGCGACCGTCGGCGCCGAACCGGCGACCCGGCTCGCCCGGGCGCTCGCCAACACGGACGTCGCGAAGAACATGGCGGTGGCCACGCCGGCGAGGATCGGGATCATGCCGGGCGGGTGCGCTCGGGCTTGGTCATGCGGCTGCCAAGGGCCGGGCGAACCGCTCGGCGGTGACCCGGCAGCGCTCGAGGTCGGGCAGGCAGACGGTCGCCGCGAGCCGCTCCGCTTCGCCGGGATCGCCGACGAGCGCCGCGCCCCAGATCCCGCGGCCGGCGAGGAAGCCCGACGCGCCCGCCGTGCCTGCCAGGCGGATCTGCTCGAGGAACGTCGGCGTGTCGGCGCCGGCACCGAGGAGCACCCACGGCGTGCCGGCGCAGGTGCGGTCCAGCTCGCGGCAGGCGTCGAGGCTCTCCGTCTCACCCGCCTCCGCCAGGTCGAGGACCGGGAACGGGCAGCTTGAGCAGGTCCGCGCCGAGCGGCTGGAGCCTCGCGACCGCACCCATCGACCAGCGCTCGATAGGCGCCGGCGTACCGGGCGGGCGACTCGGCGGGATCGCGGAAGACGAGCGGCTCGACGACCAGGGGCAGCCCGACCGCGTGGCAGTCCGCGACGGTGGCCGCGAGGAGCGCGTCCTGCCGCTCCGACGACGGCTCGTGGTCCACCCGGTACGGCAGCAGCAGCTTGCAGGCGGCCGCCCCGCGGCGCAGCGCATCGGCCGGCCCGAAGTCCTCCAGCCGCGTCGTCGCCCGACCGTCCATGACCGTCTCGTAGCCCTGCGCCTCGAGCGGCATGATCAGCCCGACCGAGTCCGGGACCACGCCCGCATCGAGCGCCGCCCCGCCGAACTCCTCGTCGAGCATGATCGCCGTCGCCGCCGGCGCGAGCACGCGAGCCAGTCGAAGCTTGAGCTCCCGGATGTCGGCGTCGGTCAGGCCGACGATCCCGCGGCGTTCGAGCACCGCCCGGAGGCTGTCCCGATGGTCGAGCGCGATGCCGGCGACGATCCCGCGCGCGCCGCCCAGCCGGAGGAGCCGCTGCCGGCGGTCGGTGGCGGCCGCCGTCACGGGTGCACGAGGGGCAACCGCGGGTCGGGCGCCATCGTTGGCCAGAGCGTCCGGACCCAGGCCAGGTCCGGGTCGTCCGTGTTGGCCATCGTCCGCCGGTCGCCGGCCAGCGCGTTCAGGTAGTACGCGTCGTAGCCCTGGGTCGAGGCGAACGGGTGGTAGCCCTGGTCGACGCTCAGCAGGTCGCCGTGGCGCACCGGGATCATCAGGTCCCGCGAGCCGTCGCGGTGGTAGACCCGCTGGATCGCCCAGCCCTCGGGCCGGCTGATCTGGTAGAAGTACGTCTCCTCGAGGACCGCCTCGCGCGGCGGGTCGTCCACGTCGTGCTTGTGGGGCGGCCAGCCCGACCAGTTGCCGTTCGGCGTGAACACCTCGCAGATGAGCAGCCGGTCCGCGGGGAAGCCCGGCATCATGATGTTGTTGACCTGGCGGGTGGCGTTGCCGGCGCCGCGGATCTCGATCTCGACGTCGCGCGGGCCGACGAGGATCGGCTCGGTGGCGATGCCCGAACGACCGGTGGGGGGCGCCTGGGCGATGGCGACCATGGCACGTCGTCCCGGCAGTGGCCGGCCCACGATCCGTGCCGGAGTCCCGGCGGGGATGTACGCGCTCCAGGGCATCCCCTCGAACACCGACGGTCGTCCTTCGAGCACGAGAGTCGGCCCGCCGTCGACAGCGATCTCCACGCCGCCGCCCGAGATCGTCACGATCGCGGCTTCCTGGTCGGGGTGGTCCAGCACGGCGACCTGGCCGTCGTCGAGGCCGAAGGCCCGGAACGAGAGGTGACGCCAGCCCGAGCGCTCCGGATCGGTGGCGACCGCGCCCTCGGCATCGGGATGGACGTGCAGCGACTCGAGCGGCCGGCTCATGGGCAGCTTGGCCCGATGGATGACGAGGCCCGGCGGCTCGTCGGTGGCGCTCACCGGTGCACCTCCTGTGGTGTCGCCGCGCGTCGCGCCAGCAGCCCGTCGATCTCGACCGGGGTCGGCATCGCCGTGCTGCACATGAGCCGGGTCGCGACGATCGCACCGGCGGCGTTGCCCCGTTCGACCGCGCTGAGCGGGTCGAGGCCGCGCAGGAGGCCGGCCGCGAACGCCGACGTGAGCGCGTCGCCCGCGCCGATCCCGCACAGGACCTCGACGGGGATCCCG
Source organism: uncultured Chloroflexia bacterium (assembly GCA_963849405.1). Taxonomy (GTDB): domain Bacteria; phylum Chloroflexota; class Limnocylindria; order Limnocylindrales; family CSP1-4; genus C-114. The sequence continues at coordinate 174,216 of CAWKHG010000001.1, read as the reverse complement.
GGCAGCGAGCGCCGTCCCTCACGGGTGATGAGTGACACGCCCTCGCCGCCGTGCTTGAGGACGATCAGCGCGGGGCCTTCGGCAGCGATCTCCGGGCGCAGGCGCGCCGCGTCGAACTCGGCATCGCTGCCGATGAGGATGTCGCTCAGCCCGGCGGCCCGCCCGATGAGCTCCGGGGCCTCGTCGGGATCCGGCCACAGGGTCGGGCGCCAGTCGATGTCGAGGATCGTGTGCGTCACGGGGCGGCGATGGCGCGACCGGCCTCGGTCGGCGAGGACGCGCAACGCGGTGGATCGGGCGGGCTCCTCCGCCAGGAGCGTGCCGGACACGATGACGAGCGGCGCTCGCTCGAGCAGGTCCGCCGGCAGCTCCTCCGCCGTGAGCCGCGTCTCCGGCGCGGGCGCGAAGCGGTAGAAGGTGGTCGGGAAGTGCTCCGGCGGCCAGACCTCGAAGAACGCGACCTGGGTCAGCGAGCCGGGGCGGATCGCGACCGGCCCGACGTCGATCCCCTCCCCGCGAGGAACGCCCGGACGAACGTCCCGTTCCCGTCGTCGCCGACGGCCGAGACGACCGCCGTGGCGATGCCGAGGCGGGCGAGCCCGGTCCCGATGTTGCCGGCGAACCCGCCGACGGCCCGGACGAACGTTGCCGCCTCGCCGAGCGATGTCCCGGGCTCCGGTGGCGTGAGGTCGACGCCGACTCGACCGATGACGACCGCCTCGATCATCGACGCGACCCGACGGTCACGCGCGGTGCTTGATCACGGCATCCCGGAACGTGGCGCCGACCTGCCGGGCCTCGGCCGCCCCGTCGCGCATCCGGAGCCCGAACGGCGCGAGGTTCGGGTCCTTGACCCCGATGCCGATGCTCAGTGAGCGCGACAGGAGCGCGTCCGTCTGGGGCAGCATCCCGGCCCGGTAGTCGCCGTGCGAGTGGTTCGGATCGCCGCAATCGAACGGGCAGCCCTTGCCGTTGATCGTCCGCTTCTCGAGCAGGTGGTTCATCCGGCTGTAGGTGTGCCAGCCCGATTCGGCGAGCGTCCGCGAGCCGACCTCCTCGACGACCTTGTCGGCCATCTCGCTCGTGGGCAGCATGACCACGAGGTGGGTGGCGAGGTCGCCCGCCGGATCGGTCAGCGTGCGGAACTCGAGGAACGGGACCTCCTCGAGCATGTCCTTGACGATCGCCTTGTTGGCCCGAAGGTGGGAGGTGATCGTGTCGAGCTTCTTCACCTGGGCGCCGAGCACCGCCCCGGACATCTCGGTCATCCGGAAGTTCATGCCGAGGAACGGCCGCGGCGCGTACTTCGACTCGAGCCGGTCGGGCGCGTGGCCCTGGTCGTGCATCGCGAACGCCCGCTCGTACAGGCCGGTGTCATCCGTGACGATCATGCCGCCGTCGCCGCAGGTGATCGTCTTGTACTCGTTGAAGCTGTACGTGCCCGCGATGCCGAACGACCCGACGCTGCGGCCCTTGTAGGTGGCCCCGAAGGCCTGGGCGCAGTCCTCGATGAGCGCGATGCCGTGCTTGTCGGCGATCGCCTTGAGCTCCTCGATCCGGGCGACCCCGCCGAGCATGTGGACGACGAGGATGGCCGCCGTGCGCGGCGTGATCCTGGCTTCGACGTCGACCGGGTCGAGGTCGAAGGTCTCGTCGATCTCCGCGAGGACCGGCGTCGCGCCGGTGTAGACGATCGCCGAGATCGAGGCGACATACGTGAACCCGGGCACGATGACCTCGTCGCCCGCGCCGATGCCCAGGCTCAGCAGCGTGATCCACAGGGCGGCCGAACCACCGCCGTGGAGCGCCAGCCCGTGCTTGACCCCGGTCAGCTTCGCGATCGCCTCTTCGACGTGGTGCACCTTCGCCCCGAACTTCGGGTCGTCGGACGGGCCGTAGCGGCTGAGGTAGCCGCTCTGCAGCACCTCCATGACCTCGGCGGTCTCTTCCGCGCCGATGAGCTCGATCCCGGGTCCGGGCATGGGCGTCTCCTGTCCTACTGGATGTCGGTGCGCTGGGTGCGGCGCTTGGCGTCGTAGGCGGTGCGGGCGTTGCGGACGGACTTCTGGCCGCTCGCGCCGGCGACGGGCACGTCCCACCACGATTCGAAGCCGGGCATCCGCTTCTCCGGCTCGGTCGGGACCGAGATCACCGTGATCCGGTCGGCGGCGCGGGCCTGGGCGAGGGCGTCGCGCAGCTCGTCGGCCGTGCACGCGTGGAGGGCGAGCGCGCCCATCGACTCGGCGTGCGCCCGGAAGTCGACCGGCACGTATGGGCCGGTCAGCCGGTTGGACTTCTTGTCGCGGAACCGCAGCTCGTTGCCGAAGTCGGGCACGCCGACCATCCGCTGCAACGCGAGGATGCACTGGAAGCCGTGGTTGTCGAGGAGGACGATCGTGAACTTCAGGCCCTCGGCGACCGCCGTGACGATCTCCGAGTTCAGCATCAGGTACGAGCCGTCGCCGACCATCACCACGACCTCGCGGTCCGGGTCGGCCAGGCGCACGCCGAGGCCCGCCACGATCTCGTAGCCCATGCACGAGAAGCCGTACTCGACGTGGTAGGCCTTGGGGTCCTCGGGCCGCCACAGCCGCAGCAGGTCGCCGGGCAGGCTGCCGGCCGCGCAGATCACCGTCGCGTGCCCGCCGACGGCATCGTTGACGATCCCGATGACCTCGGCCTGGCCGAGGTCGCCCGGTGCCCCGTCCGGCGCGCGCAGCTTCGTGACGATGTCGTCCCACTCGCGCTTGAGGTCCGTGATGCGCTTGCGGTAGGCCGCGGCCGTGCCCTTGTAGCCGGCCGTCGCGAGCTGCGCCTCGAGGGCGGTGATCGCCTCGCGGGCATCCGCCACGACGGGCAGGGCGCGGAGCTTGTGGGCGTCCATCGGGCCGATGTTGATGCCGATGAACGTCGCGTCCGGGTGCTGGAACGTCGTTCGTGAGGCCGTCACGAAGTCGCCCATCCGCGTCCCGATGCCGATCACCACGTCCGCGTCCTTGGCCAGCCGGTTGGCGGCCAGCCCCCCGTTCGTGCCGGCGGGACCGGCGTTCATCGGGTGGTTCCAGGGCAGGGCGCCCTTGCCGGCCTGCGTCTCGAGGACCGGGATCCCGAAGCGGGTCGCGAACGCGGCGAGCTGTTCGGTCGCCTCCGAGTAGATCGCTCCGCCGCCGGCGACGATGACCGGCGACTTGGAGGCGGCGATGAGCCGGACCGCATCGGCCACGTCGGCCGCCTGGGGCTGCGGCCGGCGGACGCGCCAGACGCGCCGCTCGAAGAACCGTTCGGGCCAGTCGAAGGCCTCGGACTGGACGTCCTCGGGGAGGGAGATCGTGACCGCGCCCGTGTCGGCCGGGTCCGTGAGCACCCGGAACGCCTCGGGCAGGGATGCCAGGAGCTGCTCCGGGCGGGTGATCCGGTCGAAGAACCGCGAGACGGGGCGGAACGCGTCGTTCGCGCTGGCGTCGCGCTCGGTGGGGTGCTCGATCTGCTGGAGGACCGGATCCGGGGCCCGGTTGGCGAAGTAGTCGCTGGGCAGGAGCAGGACCGGCATGCGGTTGACGGTCGCCCCGGCCGCGCCGGTGACCATGTTCATCGCGCCCGGGCCGACCGACGACGTGCAGGCGTACGTCCGCAGGCGATTGAGGTGGCGGGCGAAGGCCGCGGCGAGGTGGACCTGGGCCTGCTCGTTCTGGGACTTGTAGAACGGCATGTCCTCGGCGTCGCCGAGCTCTTCGAGTGCCTGGCCCAATCCCGCGACGTTGCCGTGCCCGAAGATGCCCCAGACGCCGGCGATGAATTGCGCTTCGTGGCCGTCGCGTTCGACGTACTGCCCGGCCATGAATTGGACGATGGCCTGGCCCACGGTCAGTCGGACAGTCCCCATCGTTTCTCCTTGCGCAACCGATTGCAGGGAAGGTATCATCGCGGCCTTCCCCGCGTCAATATCGTCCGGAGGGTCCGCCGCCAATGGCCATCGGGCACACCCGGTCCGCGACCCCGCTGGCGCGCCCGGTCGACCTGTCCGGGGCGTGGAACGCGACCGATGAGGACGTGGCCGGGCGCTTCCACCCACTCTACCGCCCGGCGCTCGAGCGGCTCCCTGACGGCCCCTCGGTCTTCCGCGGGCGTGCCCTTCGCGTTGGGCACTCGCGCCGCGGGTCGCCGCTGGGTGCTGGTCCGCGATGCGCTCACCGTCGACCTTCGGGGACATGGCCGGGCGAGCCACCTCGTGGTCGCCCACTTCTCGGACAGCTGGCGCGATCCGGCCGGCGAACGGCTGCCCGGCGCGCCCGTCGGCTACGTGCTGCCGGCCGGCGAGCCGCTCGCCCGGTACGAGGTCTCCTTCGCGGATGGAGCGACCCGGGTGGTCGACGTCCGCCGCCGCTTCGAGATCGCCGACGGGATCATCGGCTGGGGGTACCTGCCGTTCGCCGCGATCGGCCATCGGGACGAGGAGACGATCGACTGGCGCGGACCGCACGCGCGCCTGACGCCGGGTCGCTACGCGCCGGCGGGGCACGGCGGGGCGCTCACGATCATGCCCGGCTCCTGGGGCGCGGCCCAGACCGGGATCGTGGACTACGTGCCGTCGTTCGACGACGACGCGACGTACTGGCTCCACGCGATCCCGCTGGGCGACGACGCGGAGCCGGTGAGCGTCCGGCTCGTCCCGCTGGGCGACGGCCGCCCGGGAACCGATGTCGTGGTCGCGGCCATGACCCTGTTCCGCGGCACGGCCGATCCGCTCGTCCTCACGCCACGCCGCCAGGTCCTTGTCGAGGGCGCCGGCGCCGGCCTGCCGGACGTGGACCTCGGCATCGCGATCCAGTCCCGGCCGGTTCCCGACCCGGCCGCCGCCAGGGACACCGGCCGCCTGACGGGCTGGGGCGACACGACCGGTGCAGAGCCGCACGCCGCGGCCGGCGCCGTCTCGCGCTCCGTCGTCGACCTCGCGGTCACGCCCGACGCGCGCATCGCGATCGAGGGCTGGGAGGTCGCCATCGCCGACCTCGGCACGAAGGCCGTCAGCCCCGACGGACGGATCACGATCCAGCCCCTGCCGGCGGCCGACGTGCGCGTCGCCGTCCGTCTCTCGGTCGACGACGAGCCGACAGCCGCTCGCGTCCGCTTCGTGGCGGCGGACGGGCGCTACCTGCCGCCGCTCGGCCATCGCGAGGAGATCAACCCCGGCCTCTTCGAGGACACCGGGGCGGGTCTGCTCCTCGGCGGGGACACGTACGCCTACGTCCCCGGCGCGTTCCAGATCGACCTGCCGGTGGGTCCCGTCGAGGTCGAGGTCGTCAAGGGCTTCGACCACGCGCCCCTGCGCCGGACGCTGGACGTCGAGCCCGGCACCCGCGAACTGGCGATCCCGATCGAGCGGACCATCGACATGCGCGCCGCCGGGTGGCGGACGACCGACTCCCACGTCCACTTCCTTTCCCCGTCGACCGCCCTGCTTCAGGCCGCGGCCGAGGACGTGACGTTCACCCATTTGCTCGCGACGCAGCTCGGCGACGAGTTCACGAACGTGACGGACCTGCCGTGGGGCTCGCTGGCCGATCCGGGCGGCCACCATTTCGTCATCGTCGGGACGGAGAACCGCCACAACATGCTCGGCCACCTCGGCCTGCTCGGGGCGCGCCACCCGGTCCTGCCGTTCACGTCGGGCGGCGGGCCGGAGGGCCGGATCGCGGCACCGGTCGTGGACCTGCTCGCCGACTGGGCCGACCGGTGCCACGCGGAGGGCGGCCTCGTCGTCGGCGCGCACTTCCCACTGCCCTTCTCGGAGATCGCGGCCGCGGTCGTCGCCGGACGGATCGACGCGGTCGAGATGCAGACGTTCGCGCCGGGCCTCGACAACCCGTCGATCCTCGAGTGGTACCGCTTCCTGAACTGCGGCTACCGGCTGCCGGTCCTCGGCGGCACGGACAAGATGTCGGCGGAGATGCCGCTCGGCGCGATCCGGACCTACGCCCGGCTCGACCCCGACGTCGCGCCCACGTTCGAGGCCTGGGCGACCGCGGTGCGCGCCGGCCGGACGTTCGCCACCTCGGGCCCGGTCATCGAGCTGGCTGTCGACGGGCACGAGCCGGGCGACGTCATCGCGCTGCCGGCGGCCGGCGGTCGCCTCGAGGCCACCGTCCGCGCCCGTGCCGCCCAGCCGATGATCGGCTGCGTCGAGCTCGTCGTGAACGGGCGGGTCGTCGCCCGCGAGGACGCCGCGAGCGGGGCCGACGACCTGGCGCTCCGGGCGGACATCGAGATCCGCGAAGGCTCCTGGATCGCCGCGCGCTCGCGGAGCCGGCACGAGATCCAGTCGGCCTACATCACGAGCATGGCGGCCCACACCTCGCCGGTGTACGTGGAGGTCGCCGACCATCCGTTGTTCGTCGTGGAGGACGCGGAGGCGATCGCCACCGTCATCGACGGGACCGTACGATGGCTCGAGACGATGGCGGTGGTCGCCGATCCGGTCCTCCGCGCCCGCATGGCCGAACGGATCGCGACCAGCGCGGCGGCCCTCCGCGAGCGCATCGATCCGACAAGACGGGAGCGTGCCTGACGTGAAGATCGCCCTCGACCCGTACATGCTGCGCGACCGGCCGTTCGCCGAGGTCTGCCGGATCGCCGCCGACATCGGCTACGACTCGATCGAGCTGTCGCCCCGGCCCGACTTCATCCCGTTCTTCACCCACCCGCGCGCCGATCGGGCCAAGGTCGCCGAGTTCCGGACGGCGCTCAAGGACACGGGCATGGAGCTCGCGTCGATCCTGCCGCTCTACCGCTGGTCGAGCCCGGACGAGGACGAGCGGCTGGCCGCCGTCGGCTACTGGAAGCGGGCGATCCAGCTCTGCGTGGACGTCGGCTGCACGACGATGAACTCGGAGTTCAACGGCCGCCCGGAGCAGGCCGCCCGCAGCGAGGCCCAGTTCTGGCGCTCACTGGAGGAGCTCCTGCCGATCTTCGAGCGCGAGGGGATCCGCCTGAACCTCGAGGCCCACCCGGACGACTTCATCGAGCGCAACACCGAGGCGGTCGACATGGTCCGGGGGATCGACTCGGACCTCGTCCGCTACGTCTTCTGCGCCCCGCACACCTACTACCTGGGCGACGACATCGCGGCGATGATCGAGTACGCGGCGCCGGTCCTGGCCCAGGTCCACATCGCCGACGTCCTCAACCACCGGGCGTCGTCCGGCAACCGCTACATCGTCAACCCGCCCGGATCCCCGGCCCGGGTCCACCAGCACCTCGACATCGGCCAGGGCGAGGTGGACTTCGTGGCCTGCTTCGGTGCCCTTCGCCGGGTGGGCTTCGACGGCATCCTGACCGCGTGCGTCTTCGCCTGGGAGGAGCGGGCCGTCGAGTCGTCGCGGTTCATGTTCGAGCGGATCAAGGCGTACCTGGGCGGCGACGGTCCCGCCTGAGGGCGTGACGGCGCGGGGGCGATGATGGCGCGAGCGGCGAAGCAAATCGTCCGCGGTCGCGTCTGGGAAACATGAGCGAACCAAACGAGTCCCCGCGGCCGCCCGCGAGCACGTGGCGGACGACGCATCCCGTCGCAGGCGGGCATGTCTCGCGCCTGCTGGCTCTCGGGATCATCGTCGCCGTGTGCCTCGTCGGCATCGTCTGGGCATGGTCGGCGTACGTCGGACCCGGACCCGGCGTGGCCGACCGCATCCGGGCCGCTAACGACCCGCTCGTGGTGCGCGTCGAATATCACGACCCGAATTTGTTTCGTCGGGGCGAGGTCTCGATCACGCTCGTGCACGGTGCGACCCGGGACGAGGTCAATACGTTCTGGTGTGGGGTCGTGGTCCCGGCCGGGGGCGGCGAGATGTACCGCGAGCGACTGCTGGTCCTGCGGCAGGCCGCCCAGCAGGCGTACGAGCCGGGCATCTTCACGCCATCGCTAACCTGCCCGCCTACCGCCGATCCGCGACCCTGGAAAGACCCGACGCCCACGCCGACGGAAGGCTCGCCATTCATCTACGGATCGTGCAGCGACACGTACGGCAACCCGTTCGACGACTGCGGTCGGGAGCGCGACGCGACGCTGGCGGCGGTCGGCCAGCTCGGCTACTACCCGCTGAGCGTCGAGATCCACCCCGGGGGCTTCCCCTGCGGCGAGCCGTTCGTGGAGCGCCAGCTCGCGGTCACCTGCCCGGGCGTGCCCGGCCACGTCGTCGCGTACGTCCTGTTCGTCGGCACCGACAAGGTCGCGGCTGTGGCGCTGACCAAGGTCGCCGATGGTTACACCGGCAGCGTGGAGTCCTTCCGGAAGCCGCCGCCATCGTTCGAGAACTTCCTGTACTTCCCACCGGTCCCCGGCGGCAGTCCGACGGCGACACCCTCGGGGCGCTGACGGAGCTAGGCCTCGGGTGATGACACCTTGACCGTGCCGCCGTCGGTGAGCGCGCGCTGGGCGGCCATCGCGATCACGAACGCGGCCCGGCCGTCGGCGCCCGAGGGGCTCACCGGCTCGTCGTCCTGGATCGATCGCGCGAAGGCGCGCGCCTGTTCCGTGTAGGCGGCCGCGAAACGGGGCGTCGATGGCGCGGTCGGGTCCCAGCGGACGCCGCCCTCGGCGCCGAACGCCGATCCGCCGGCGATCGGCAACCCGCCGATGAACGCGCTGCCCTCGGTGCCATGGACCTCCGTCCGGACGTCCTCGCCGAAGGCCACGCGCCGGGCGAGCTCGATGCTGCCGATGGCGCCCGAAGCGAACCGGAGATTGACCACGGCCGTGTCGACATCGCCGTGGGTCGCCGCCTCCGGGTAGACCTGGGCCGACCCCGTGGCCTGGACCTCGACGATCTCGGAGCCCATGAGGAACCGGCCCGAGTCGAACTCATGGATGCCCATGTCGAGCATGATCCCGCCGCTGATCCGCGGGTCGAGGATGGCCGGCGGCGGCGGATCCGTGTCGTACTGGCGGCTGTTGAACAGCAGCGGCCGGCCGAGGTCGCCGGCGACGATCCGAGCCCGCGCCCGGACGTGGTCGGGATCGTGCCGGCGCATCAGCCCGACCTGCAGCCGTACCCCGGCGCGGGCGACCGCGGCGAGGATCGCGTCGGTCTCGGCCAGGTCGAGAGCCAGCGGCTTCTCGCACAGGATGTCGCGCCCGGCGCTCGCGGCCGCTTCGACGATCGCGCGATGGTGGACGGACGAGACCGCGATGAGCACCGCGTCCACGCCGGGCGCGCAGATGGCGGCACTGGGGTCGTCGAAGGCGGTCGCGCCGCCGATCTCCTCGGCCAGCCCGCGGGCGGCGGCGCCGTCGATGTCGCCGATGGCCACGATCCGCAGCTCGGGCGCGCCGGCCGCGATGAGCCGGGCGTGGCCGCGCCCCATCCGCCCCGCCCCGATGATCGCCAGCCCGATCCGCGCCGCCATCCAGCCCTCCGTAGGGCGCTCTCCGAGAGCGCCAGGACGCGATGGTAGTCGAGCGACGAGCATCCAGGGAAATCGGTTGCGCAGTCAGGGGCCGCCGAGGAGGTCATACGCGGCGTACCGGTCGCCCTCCACCTTTACGAAGACGACGGCCGCGCAGCCGCGGACCTTGTCGAAGCCGCGGTTGCACGGACCGGGGATGCACGGCTGCATCCGCGATGGCAGGACGATCACGACCTCGATGCCCGTCGCGCGCAACTCGTCGATCGGGAGGAGATCGAGTGACCCGCCCTCCGATCGGTGATACGAGCGGCCGCAGATCGAGACCCTGTCCGGGAGCGTCTGGACGGTTGGCACGCGAACTGTCGCGGCAGCGAATGCCTCGAGCCCGTGCACTCCGGCGATCCCCGCGGCGAAGAGGACGACCACTCCCACGAGGAACCGGCCGAACGGGCCGAGCCGCTCCCACGCCGACGGACGATCGACGATCTCCACGCCGTCACGGACCGTCGCCGCCCGTCCGTTGTGACGCCCGCCCGAATGGTCGACCGTTGACCATCCCGCGGTTCCCCCCGCCGGTATGCTGTCCGTCCGACCATCCGCCCACCCCCAGGAGCGAGGTCTCGACCACCCATGGCCGACGGCATCCAGACCGGCGTCGCGTACTTCGACTCGCGGGCTCCGAAGCACGTCGCCGCCGATCTCGACGACATGGCCGCCTCCGGCTGCACGTACGTCGTGCATTGCTTCAGCGAGTTCGACCAGCGCTGGCAGCCGGACTCCGTGGCCCGGATCGTCCGGATGACCGCCGACCGCGGGATGGACAGCTGGATCGATCCGTGGGGCGTCGGCGAGGTCTTCGGCGGCGAGCCCTTCAGCCGGTTCGGCGCGTTCCACCCCGACGCCGTCCAGGTCCGCTCCGATGGCGAGCCCACGACGATCGCGTGCCTCAACCAGCCCGCGTTCCGGACCTGGCTCCACGAGTGGATCGACCGGGCCTCGGACATCGGCGGCCGGACGATCTTCTGGGACGAGCCGACGGTCTACTTCGCCGACGGCGTGTGGGGCTGCCGCTGCGCGGTCTGCCGCTCGCTCTGGCGGGACCGCCACGGCGGCGAGATGCCGACGGCCTACGGCCCGGAGGTGGAGGCCTTCATCGAGCAGACGATGCACGACCTGTTGGGTGACGCAAGCCTCTACGCCCGCTCGAAGGGGATGCGCAACGCGGTCTGCATCATGCCGCCGGAGGCCACCAACCCCGGCTTCCGTGACTGGGACCGGGCGGCCTCGATCCCGGGCCTGGACGACTTCGGCACGGATCCCTACTGGTTCAGCTTCGGCGGCAGTGCGGCCGAGTACGTCGGGCGGCACGCGAAGGCGACCGTGGAGGTCGCCCAGCGCCACGGCCTGGATCACCACGTCTGGATCCAGGCCTTCGGCGTGCCCGCGGGCCGGGAGGGCGAGATCGCCCTGGCCGTGGATGCGGCCGTGGCCGCCGGCGCCCGGAACCTCGCGGCCTGGTCGTACGACGGCTGCGCGGCGATGTCCACCTGCGAGTGCGAGGACCCTGCCGCCACCTGGTCTGTGGTCCGCCAGTCGTTCCAGCGGGTCCGGGGTCGCACATGATGGCCGCCCGGACGAGCCTGCGCGGCGTCACCTTCCGCCCCCTCGGGCCGGATGACGAGCGCGAGCTCGTCGCGGTCTGGCAGGCCTGCGCCGGCGATCTCTACCCGCTCCGGGCCCGGCTCTGGCGCCAGATCACGGCCGACAACCCGAACTTCCAGCCGTCCGACGTGGTCGTGGCCGTCGCGGATGCCGGCGACCGGGGGCCGGGCAGCCCGGCCCGCCTCGGGCCGATCGTCGGCTTCGGCTATCTCGGCCGGTCGCGCGGCTTCGTGGGCGGCCGCCGGGCATGGGTCCACGAAGGCTGGCTCCAGGTCGTGGCGGTGACCCCGGGGAGGCAGCGCGAGGGAATCGGGCGGGCGATCGTCGAACGGCTCGTCGACGAGGCGCGCGCCGACGGCCTCAAGCGCATCACGGTCGGCGGCGGGACCCACTACCTGTTCCCGGGCGTCCCCGTCGACCTGCTGGGGGCACAGCCGTTCTTCGAGGCCCTCGCGACGCGCTTCGAGGACAAGGTGTACGACGTCCGGGCCGGGCTCGACGGCCGGGCCACCGGCGACCGCGAGCGGGCCGCCCTCGCCGAGGCCGGCCTCAGGATCCGGCCGATGGACCCGATGGAGGATGAGGCGCTGCTGGCGCTCCTCGATCGGGAGTTCGGGCTCGACTGGGTCTACGACATGGGCTGGGCGATGGACCACGGAATGGCGGCGGACGACGTCCTGCTCCTCATCCCCGCGGACGCGCCCGGCGGACCGGTCGCCTCGAACGCGATGCTCGGCTTCGCCATGCTCCACCAGCGGGGCAACCGACCGCTCTTCGGCCCGCGCTTCTGGGAGGGGCTCCTCGAGCCATCCAGCGGGGGGCTGGGCCCGATCGGGATCGTGGAGGGCCTCCGCGGCCGGGGCATCGGGCGGGCCCTCCTCGCGGCCGGCCTGGACACGCTCCACGCCCGTGGAGTGCGCGACTGCGTCATCGACTGGACGACGCTCCTCGACTTCTACGGCGGCTTCGGCTTCCGGCCATGGAAGGCTTACCTCGAAGGCGACCTGCCGCTGTGACGGGCATGGGAGCGTCTGCCGCTTACCTTCGCCGCACGATCTCGATCCTCGAGGAGCTGACGGTCTCGCAGGCCGACGGCATCGACCGCGCCGCGGCCGCCGTCGCCGATGCGATCGCGAGCGGGCACCGGGTCTACGTCGCAGCCACGAGTCATGTCCTCCACACCGAGCTGTACCTGCGGGCGGGAGGCCTCGCGGCGGTCCACCCGCTCGGCGAGGCCCCCGACCTCGCTTCGCCGATGCTCTCGATCGAAGCCGGGCTGCTGCGGGGCGATGGCGCGTTCGTCCCCGAGCGGGGCGATGTCGTCCTCGTGGGCACGAACGCCGGCACCGACGCCGGAACGGTGCAGTCAGCGATCGCGGCACGGGACGCCGGGCTGACGGTCGTCGGCCTGACCAACGTCGCGTACGAACGCGATCCCGATGTCGTCGTGGAGCACCCGACCGGCGCGAAGCTCTCGGACCTCGCCGACATCCTCATCGACATCGGCGGCGACGTGGGTGACGCGGTCCTCGACATCGATGGGCTCGAGGAGCGATTCGCCCCGACGTCCGGGGCGGTCCTCGTGGCGCTCTGCTGGGCGATCCTCGCCGGTGCATCGGAGCGGCTGGCGGCCGCGGGCTCGCCTCCGATCGTCTATCGCTCCGTGCAGCTCCCCGGCGGCGAGGCGCTCTTCCACGAACGGCGGGCCGCCTACGAGCGATCGAGGGTCGGCATCGACCGCTGATGCCGGCCCGGCCGGGAGCGCGCTATGCTGCCGCCGAAGTCACGAACGAGGAGTGCCATGGACCCCCGGACGATCCTGATGACGTACCGCGTCGAACACAGTCATCGCGACGGCAGCTGGGGCGAGATGGTCGAGTCGCACCCCCATGACTCGGCCGAGGTCGACCCCGAGCGCGACTGGGGCAAGCGCCGGATCTTCCAGTGCAAGACGTGCGACGAGTCCGTGTCGGTCAGCGCTCGCGAAGCGCCCGAGGGGCCGTTCGAGCACTAGCCGGCGCGGCCGGGCGACCGGTCAGCCCGTCGCCGGCGCCGTCGAGGCGCACCGGCCGGCCGAGCCGCGCCGACTCGTAGATCGCCTGGACGACGGCGATGCCCCGACGGCCATCGGCCGCGCCCACCGACGGCGCCCGGCGCTCCCGGATCGCCGCCAGGAACTCGCCCACTTCGAGGCGCATCTCGTCGCGCGGCGCGTCGTCGATGGACCAGTGCTCGTCGGCCGAGTCGAACTCGAGCGACTGCCACGTCCGATACCGGAGCGAGCCCGCCGTGCCGTGGATCTCGAGCTCCAGGCGGCCGGGCATCGGCACGCGAGGGTCGTCCCTGTGGAGCGGGAACGAGGCCTCGTGGACGAACAGCGATCCGATCGCCCCGCCCTCGAACGCGAGCGTGGCCACGCCCGCGTCCTCGACGCCGTCGATGCCCCGCACGAAGGAGCTGGTCCTCCCGTGGACCTCGACGATGGGCCGATCGAGCAGCCAGGCCATCCGGTCGACTAGGTGGACCGCGTCGTGCATCAGCTCGCCGCCGCCCGCCAGCTCGCGGGCGTAGTACCAGGCCGGCCAGGGCCCGGTCTCGCCGAAGCTGAAGTGGTCGTGGACGAGCCCGATCGTGCCGAGGCGGCCGGTGGCGATGAGCTCCCGCGCCCGGATGAGCTCGGCATGGAAGCGGTGCGTGAAGCCGAGCATCAACGTGACCCCGGCCGCGTCGGCAAGCCGGGCTATCTCGTCGCACTCGGCGACCGTCCTGGCCATCGGCTTCTCGAGCAGGACGTGCAGGCCGGCCGCGGTCGCCTCCCGGACCGCCTCCAGGTGGAGGCCCGTCGGGACGCAGACGCTGACGGCATCGAGTCGCGCAGCCGCCGCCATCGTCGCGAGATCCGGGAAGCCCTGTGCCCCGTACGGCGCGGCCGCCGCACGCGCCCGCTCCAGGTCCACGTCGGCCACGCCCGCGATCTCGGCGTCGGGCCAGCCGGCATAGGCCGCGAGGTGATCCCGGCCGATGAACCCGGCACCCGACGACCCCGACCCGGATCGTCATCGCGAGCCGGCGATCTCCCGCAGCACGGCCAGCAGCCGATCGATCTCGGCCGCCGTGTTGTAGTGCGAGATGCCGATGCGCAGGACCCCGCCGCGCCTCGAACAGGCCGAGCCGCTCGATGAGCGCCTGGGCGTAGAAGTCGCCGTCCCAGGTCGTGATCGCCTGGCGGCCGAGGGCCTCCGCCGCGGCCCGCGGCGAGCAGGCGTCGAGCGTGATCGCCGCGGTCGGGGTGCGCTCGGCCGCAAGCCGGGCGCGGTCGGTGACACCCCAGATGTGGATGCCCGGGATGGCCTCGAGGCCCGCCAGCAGGCGCTCGAACAGGTCCATCTCGTAGATCCGGATCGCCCGCATGGCCGTCTTGAGCGCGAGCCGCCGCCCGCCGAAGCCGGGGAACTCCGAGGCGTAAGGCGCCCCGAACCGTTCGCCGACCGAAGCGAGGTACTCCACGGCTGCCAATGCGCCGGCGATGCCCTCGAAGTTCTGGGTCCCCGTCTCGAACCGGTCGTGGGCCGGGCGGACCTTGTAGCGCTCGGCCGGCAGCCGGTCGAGGAGGGCCTCCTTGCCGTACAGCACGCCGAGGTGCGGCCCGTAGAACTTGTAGACGGAGCAGGCCAGGAAGTCCGTGTCGAGGGCCTGCACGTCGATCGGCCCGTGCGGCGCGTAGTGGACCGCGTCGACGTAGGTCAGGGCCCCGACCTCGTGCGCGCGGTCGACGATCGCCTTCACCGGGTTGATCGTGCCCATCGCGTTGGAGGCGTAGCCGATCGCCACGAGCTTCGTCCGCGAGCCGAGTGCCGCCTCGAGCGCCTCGAGGTCGAGGGTCGCGTCCTCGGGATGGATGTCCACGGTCTTCACGACGAGCCCGCGATCGGCGGCCATCGCCCGCCAGGGTCCGACGTTGGCCTCGTGGTCGAGCGTCGTGACGACGATCTCGTCGCCCGGCTCCAGCGTCGCGCCGATCGAGCGACCGACGTGGAACGTGAGCGTCGTCATGTTGTAGCCGGTCTTGATCTCGGCGGCCGAGCGGGCGTTGAGGAAGTCGGCCAGCGCCTCGTGGGCCTCGTGGACGATCTGCGTCGCTGCGGGCGCTCGTCACGAACGCGCCCCCGTCGTTGGCGTTGGCGCTCGTGTAGTAGCCGACGACCGCGTCGATCACCCGCTGAGGGACCTGGGTGCCGCCGGGCCCGTCGAAATAGGCCACGGGGCGGCCACCGTCGACGAGGCCGAGCGCGGGGAACTCACGTCGGAGGGCATCGACGTCGTAGGTCATCATGGGTCGGCCCATGGTATCCGGTCGGCTGTCCCGGCCGGATGGATCCGATGACAGCGACCAGGAGACGAGCATGGCGGTGACCGGGATCGGCGGCTTCTTCTTTCGGTCGAAGGACCCGCAGGGTCTGGCGGAGTGGTACCTGAAGAACCTCGGTGTCGGCGCGCCCGAAGGCGTGTACCTCTGGGACCAGCAGGCCGGGCCGACGGTGTTCACGCCGTTCGAGAACGACAGTGACTACTTCGCCGCCGACAAGAGCTACATGCTGAACCTTCGGGTCGACGATCTCGCCGGCCTGCTCACGTCGCTGAAGGCGGCGGGCATCGAGATCATCACCAAGGCGGAATGGGACGCCACGCCCGAATTCGGCAAGTTCGCCCGCATCCACGATCCGGAAGGCAACCCGATCGAGCTGTGGGAGCCGCCTGCCTGAGCAGGGCCTGCGGGCGAAGGCGCCGGGTGACGCGGCGCACGGGAGTGGCACGGCTCAGTGGTTACCCGGGCCGTCGAGCTGGGCCTGCGGGCGAAGGCGCCGCGGTGACGCGGCGCACGGGAGTGGCGAAGTTCAGCGGTGTCCCGGGCCGGTGGCGCGCGACGCTCAGGGGCTTTCGACCATGGTCGAACCCACCCCGCGGGGAGGCGCCATAGAATCGACGTATGGCCTCCATTTCCCCGGCCGCCGCTGGTTCCTCCACCGCCGTCCGGACGGTCCACGTCGTCCCGCATACCCACTGGGACCGCGAGTGGTACCTGCCCTTCCAGACGTTCCGGATGCGGCTCGTCGGGCTCATCGACGGGCTGCTCGACGCGATGGAGGCCGACCCGCGGCTCGCCTTCACCCTCGACGGCCAGCTGGCGACCGTCGACGACTACCTCGAGGTCCGGCCGGAGCACGAGGCGCGGGTCCGGGCGC
The DNA here is from genome assembly GCA_963849405.1 of uncultured Chloroflexia bacterium. Lineage (GTDB taxonomy): Bacteria > Chloroflexota > Limnocylindria > Limnocylindrales > CSP1-4 > C-114. The sequence continues at coordinate 157,912 of CAWKHG010000001.1, read as the reverse complement.
TCATCGGAGCGGGACGCCTGGCGGTCGGCCCGTGGCTGATCCTGATGGACGAGTTCCTCGTCTCGGGCGAGACGATCGTCCGGAACCTCGAGGCCGGGACGCGGCGGGCCGAGGAGCTCGGCGGCGCGATGGCGGTCGGGTACCTGCCCGACATGTTCGGCCACGTCGCCCAGATGCCCCAGATCCTGCGCCGGGCCGGCATCGGCCACGCGGTCGTCTGGCGTGGCGTCCCGGCGGCGATCGACCGGCACGCGTTCCGCTGGCTCGCCCCTGACGGCTCGACCGTCCGAACCGAGTACCTGCTCGGCGGCTACGGCAACGCCCGCGACCTCTTCACGATCTCCGACCCGGCCATCGTCCGGCAGCGCGTCGCCGCCTACGTCCGGAGCCGCGAGCCGATCTTCGGCGACCGGCCGATCCTGGCCATGTACGGCGAGGACCACTCGCTGCCCGAGGACGACTACGGCGACCTCATTGACTCGGTGAACGACTCGGGCGACCCGGTCCACGTCGTGGTGGGCACGCTCGCCGAGTACATCCGGGCGACCGCCGAGGACCCGGCCGACACGGCCTCGCTCGCCGCGTGGCAGGGCGAGCTTCGCTCGAGCGCGCGGGCCAACGTCCTGATGGGCGTCACGAGCCATCGGGCCGACGTCAAGCAGGCCGCCGGCCGAGCGGAGCTGCTCCTCGAGCGCCTGGCGGAGCCGCTCGCCGCGCTGCACGGGGCGACGTGGCCGGGCCGCCTCCTCGAGCTCGCCTGGCGGCGCGTGATCGAGAACTCGGCCCACGACTCGATCTGCGCCTGCTCGCTCGACGCCGTGGATGCCCAGGTCCTCGTGCGCTTCGCCGAGGCCGAGCAGATCGCCGCCGGCATCGTGGCCGGCGTGGGCCGCGACGTCGGGCGGCAGGTCCCGCGCGGCGCGCATGTCGTCCTGAATCCGACGCCCATCGAGCGGGAGGCGGTCGTGGAGCTCGATGCGCGCGTGCCGCTGCCGGGCGCGGAGCCGGCCGAGCTGGCGACGACCGCCGCGGAGGGCGACGAGCCGTCGGCCGACCGGCTCGCCGTCGAGCTGGCCGACGGGTCGCTTCGGCCGGTGCAGGAGGTCGGCCGCGGGCCACGGGTCATCGCCGAGATCGACGTCCCGGCCCGGGAGGTCGGGGCGTTCTTCGCGGTCCGCGCCCACGCCCGCGAGCTCTACACGTACCAGATGAACGCCTTCCGGGTCGATCGGACGGAAGCCGCCGCGGCGGACGCCGGGGCCGGCGCCGACGGGCCGACGAACGGCAGCCACGCCGAGGTGGCCGTCGCGCCACCACGGACGACCCTGACGATCGAGGTCGACGAGCGGCCCGAGCCGCCGGACCTGGACATCGACAGCTGGCGCGACCGGGTGGTCGCCGAGGCGGCCGCCGAGGGCGACGAGCCGTGGCGGATCCGGGTCGTCGCCTCGGACCGGCGGCGCCTCCTGGCCCGGATCCCCGCCCCCGCGCTCGGCTGGTCGGCGGTCCGCGTGGTCGCCGCGACACCGCGGCCGGACACCGACCCGGTCCTCGTGACGGAGCGCTCGATCTCCAACGGCCGTTTGACCGTCGAGGTCACCGACGACGGGACGCTCACGCTCTCCGGTGGCGGCTGCCGGCTCACCGGGGTCGGCCGGCTCGTCGACGGCGGCGACGTTGGCGATGCCTACAACTACGCGCCGCCGGCGACGGACACGCTCGTTGGTGCCAGGCGGGCCGTCGATGTGGATATCGCGGAGACCGGCCCGCTCCGGGGCGCGCTGATCGTCCGCCGCACCTTCGACCTCCCGGTCGGCCTGGTCGGCGACCCGGACAGCGCGCCCGAAGGCACCGGGCGAACCACCGAGACGAGCCCGGTCGAGATCGCGATGCGGGTCGAGGTCCGGGCCGGCGAGCCATTCGCCCGGATCGCGCTGGACTGGCAGAACCCCGTCGTCGATCACCGCCTTCGGTTCCACGTCCCGCTCGCACATCCGGCCACCGTCTCCCATGCCGAGGGCCAGTTCGCGGTCGTGGACCGGCCGCTCGCGATGGAGGGCGGTCACGGCGAGCGGCCGCTGCCCACGTTCCCGGCTCACGGCTGGGTCGCCGCCGGCGGCGCCGCGATCCTGACCGACCACGTCATGGAATACGAGCTGGTGGACGGGACGGGGCGCGATGCCAAGCCCGATGGCGCACGCGAGCTCGCGCTCACGGTCCTCCGCTCGACGGGCACGATCAGCCGCTCGCTCCACCCGTGGCGCGAGGAGCCGGCCGGACCGGTCATCGCCACGCCGGCCGCCCAGCGGCTCGGCAACGTGCACGTCGCGTTCGCGATCCTGCCCTACACGGGCGACTGGGCCGCGGCCGAGATCGACGACGCCGCGGAGGCCCATCGCGTGCCGTTCGTCGTCGCCGAGGGCAGCGGCGCGCCCGATCTCGCGCTGGGCGTCGGCGAGGGCCTCCAGGTCCTCGGCGCCGGCGTGCTCCTGACCTCCCTCCGGCTGCGCGACGACCGCATCGAGGCCCGGATCCTCAACCTCCGCCCGGACCGGACGGTCGCCACGATCCGGGGCGCCTTCGCGGCCGCCCGCGAGGCCGACCTGCTGGGACGGCCGGGACCGGACCTCGCCCTGCACGACGCCGGCCGGCTCGACCTCGAGCTGGGCCCGTGGGCCCTCCGGACCGTCCAGCTCGACTGACCGCGCGGCCCGGCGGCGCCGGCGGCTCGAGCGCCGCCTAGCGGTACCGCGGATGCCAGCCCGGGTCGCCCCACGACTGGATCCGGTCGACGTCGATCCGGACGAGGACCCGCGGCCAGGCGAGCGACTCGTCGATGTAGCGGTCGCCCTCGGCCCCCTCGTAGCGGCGGGCCATCCGGCGGGCCATCGCCTCCATCTCGCCCTCGAGCGGCCCGGGTCCGGCCACGATCGCCGCCCGGCCCAGGATGAGCGCCCGTGTGTCGTCGACGTCGGGCCGGACGATCGACAGGGCGACCTTCGGCCGCGTCGCCAGGTGGCCGACGTACGCCGAACGGGCGCGCGCCACGAGCCACATCGCGTTCCCGTCCCATTCGGTCCAGACCGGGACGACGTACGGGTAGCCGTCGTCGTCGATCGTGGCGAGGCGGGCGACGATCGTCTCGCGCAGGAGGGCATCGAGCGCCTCCGGCGACAGCCCGCTCACCGCGCCCTCCCCCGCCGGCAGCTCACAGCAGGTTCTCGGGCGGCAGGAGCCCGGCGATGCGCCCGAGCGCGAGTGCCGCGTGGTCCCGGGCGTCGCCGATGGCCGGCCGCAGGTGACCCGCGAACAGGTCGTCGGCCTCGGCGGCCGCGATCCGCTCCACGCTCCGCAACGCCTCGGCCATGTCGCAGTCCCACGTGTCCTGGAGGAGGATCAGCCCGCCCGGGAAGAGTGCGTCCCCGCTGAACATCGTCCGCCCGGCAGCAGGCCCGGACCCCTCCAGCACGAACGCGAGGTGGCCGGCGGCGTGACCCGGCGTCGCCAGCGCGGTGAGGTGCAGGCCGTCGCCCAGGTCCATGGCCATCCCGTCGGCCATCGGCAGGTCGACCTCGAACGGGGTCAGGCGGTAGTCATCCGGGTAGATCCCGGCGCGCCGGGCACGGTCCACGCTCGTGGCCTCCTCGTCGGCCGCCTCGAGCCAGCCGGCGACCTCGACCGACGCGCCGATGCGCAGGCCCGGGATCCGCTCGCGCCAGGCGAGGCCCGCCCCGGCATGGTCGGCGTGAGCGTGGGTGATGAGCAGCCAGCCGATGTCCGCGGCGTCGAGCCCATCGGTCGTCACGTTGGCCAGGATCGCGTCGATCGACCGTCCGGCTCCGCCGTCCACGACGACGTGCCCGGCGGCGGACTCGATGAGGTAGACCTGACTGTCGATCGGGTCGGTCGTCAGGAGGTCGGGCTCGCCGCTGCCGATGAGATGGACCCGCTCCGTCAGTCGCACGCACCGATCGTAGCGGCCACTGGGTCTCCTGGCGCTCGCATACTTGACGCCGTGACGCGGATCGTCTGGCAGCGCCTGGATGTGCCCGGTCTGGAGTGGGCGGAGGTCGAGCGCGCTCCGGACGCGACCCGCATGGCCGGCACCGTGATCGTCGTCGAGGACGGTGTCATCCACCGGCTCGAGTACGCGATCGAGGTAGACGCGACCGGCTCCACTCGGACGGTCCAGGTCGACGCTCACGTTGGGGCGGCGGCGTCGATCCGAATGGACCTGCACGCCGACGGGCACGGCCGATGGGAGCGCGACGGCCAGATCGTCATCGACTCTCCGGGCTGCCTGGACGTGGATCTCGGCTTCTCGCCCGTGACGAACTCGCTGCCGATCTGGCGGCTCGGCCTCGAGCCAGGTGCGCGGCGCGACATCGAAACCGCATGGCTGAGGTTCCCCGGCCTCGAGCTCATCCACGGCTCGCAGACGTACGAACGCGTCGGCGACCGGAGCTGGCGATACCGCTCGGGCGACTTCGAGGCCGAGGTCGAGGTCGATGCCGAGGGCCTCGTCGCGGAGTACGGCGCGTATTGGCGGGCCGTCGGCCGAGCCGGCTGACGACTCCGGCCCCAGCCGAACCGGGCGGCTCAGGCCGCCCGACCAGCACACGACGAGAGGCCCGGGTCGTCGACCCGGGCCTCCCAGAACGATGACGGTAGCCGGCCCCTACGGACCGTTCTTGTCGAGGTCTCCCTGGACCTTGGTGGCGACGTCGTCGAGCGCCTTCTTCGGGTCCACCCCGCCCGTCAGGACGGAGTCGAGCGCGGTGTCCATGCCGTCATGGAGCTCGGCCCAGACCGAGATCATCGGGTTCGTCCACGTCTTCTCGTGGCCCGCGATCTTCAGGAACGTCGAGAAGTGCGGGACTGCCGTGAGCGTGGGGTCCGAGATGAGCGTCTTGAGCTGGGGGACGGACGCGTTCTGGATCGCCATCGCGCGACTCGGGTCGTCCGTCATGAGATACAGCCCGAACTTGGTCGCGGCCGCCGCATCTTTCGAGCCCTTGGGGATGAAGAACGCGTTGCCGTTGACGAAGCCCGCGCCGTACGAGGCGGCGTCGACGGCCGGGAACGGTGCCGTCTCGTACTTCAGTTTCGGGGCGAAGTTGGGCGCATAGGCGGCACCGGGCAACCATTCGCCGAACATGCCCATCGCGACCTTGCCCGTGTAGAAGAGGTCCTCATCCTCGGATCCCTTGCTCGCGATGAGGTTGGTCAGCTCGCCCTTCTTGTCGTAGGTGTCCTTGTACTTCTTGTACCAGGCGAACCAGTCCACGCAGGGCTGGCTGTTGACCGTGATCTTCTTGTTCGCCTCGTCGTAGTAGTGGCATCCGAACAGCTCGCTCAACTCGGTGAGGTTGTTGCCCGGGTACCACGGGATGAAGCCCGCCTGCTTGATCGACCCGTCCGGATTGAGGATGGTCAGGGCCTTGGCGTCGTTCCACAGCTCGTCGAGCGTGGTCGGCGGCTTGGCGGGGTCGAGCCCCGCGGCCGTGAACGCGTCGGTGTTCCAGGCGAATCCCCAGTCGTCCTGGAGGAACGGCAAGCCGTACAGCTTGCCCTGGTACTTCACCCAGTCGAGCGAGGCCGGGATGATGTTGCTCGTGTCGCCACCCACCTGGGTGATCAGGTCGTCGAGCGGCTGGATGACGCCGTCGTGGGCGAACCCGGGCACCGCCTCGTTGTTGCAGGTGATGACCATGTCGGGCGGGGCGCCGCCGGCCACGGCCGCCGCGATCTCCTCGATCTTGATCGATCCGCTGATCCCGCGGACCTGGATCTCGGGGTGGGCCTTGTTCCACGTGTCGATGATCGACTGCATGGCCTTGACCTCGCCGTCGCCCGACCAGCAGTAGCGCAGGATCAGGGTGACCGGCGCGACCGGCGAGGCGGTCGCGGGCGCGGCCGTGGCGGCGCCCGACGGCGCGGCGGTGGCCGGAGCGGGGCTCGGCGTCGCAGCGCCGGCACACGCCGATAGGGCGAGCGCGACCGCGGCGAGCGGAGCCAGGTACCTGAGCTTCCTCATCGAGTTTCCTCCTCCAAGGTGACCGGGACGGCGGGACGGGTCGCGCCCGCGGGCGCGGAATCGGCATGTGCCGGTTGTGCTCCGTTGATCGGTGCCTCCTTTCGACGGCGGGCGGGCCGTCTCAGCCCTTGATGCCGGTGAGGGTGATGCCCTGGATGAACTTGCGCTGGGCGAAGAAGTAGATGAGCACGAGGGGCAGGGTGATGACCGTCGATGCCGCCATGGACAGCGGCCAGTCGGTCTTGTGGGCGGCCTGGAACGTCTGGATGGCGATCGACAGCGGGTACTGCTCCGGGTCGTTGAGGTAGACCCGCGGACCGAAGAAGTCGGTCCACTTGTCGATGAACGTGAACAGCCCGACCGTGATGAGGGCCGGGACCGACAGCGGGACGACGATCGTGCGCAGGATCCGGAGCTCGCTCGCCCCGTCGATCCGCGCGGCATCCGAGAGCTCGCGCGGGATGCCCAGGAAGAACTGGCGGAGCAGGAAGATGAAGAACGGATTGCCCAGGAACGTGGGCACGATGAGCGGCAGGAACGTGCCGACCCAGCCCAGCTTGGCGTAGATCACGTAGAGCGGGATGAACGTGACCTGGCTCGGCAGCATCATCGTCCCGAGCAGGACGATGAACACGAGGTCGCGACCCGGCCAGCGGACCCGGGCGAACCCGTAGGCGACGATGCTGCACGACACGACCGTCCCCACGACGGACGGCAGGGCGTAGACCAGCGTGTTCTTGAGCGCTACCCAGAAGTTGATCTTGGCGAGGGCGTCCGGGAAGTTGGTCCAGACGACCGGGTCGGGCACCCAGACCGGCGGCACGGAGATGGACGTGGGACCCGTCTTGAGCGAGGTCGAGACCATCCACAGGAACGGCGCGATGAACAGGAGGGCCAGGGCCACGAGCGCGACGTACACGGCGATGCGGGCCGGGTCGCTGCGCGAGAGCCGGCGCATGACGGCGGCGGTCATCGCCCTTCCTCGTAGTAGACCCGGCTGCGCGAGACCCGGAGCATGATCGCGGTCGTGACGAGGATCACGATGAGCAGGACCCAGGCCAGGGCCGACGCGTAGCCCATGTCGAAGTAGCGGAAGGCCTCGTTGTAGAGCTCGATCCCGTAGAACAGGAGCGAGCCGTTCTGGCCGCCGACCGCGCCGCTCCCCCGGCCCACCGTGCCCTCGCTGATCACGTACGCCTGGGTGAAGTACTGGAACGCCCCGATCGCGCCGGTGATGAGGTTGAACAGGATCGCCGGGCTGATCATCGGGATCGTGACGTGGCGGACCTTCGCCCAGCGGCCGGCGCCGTCGACCTCAGCGGCCTCGTACAGCTGCTGGGAGACGCCCTGCAACGCTCCGAGATAGATGATCACGACGTCGCCGACGCCCCAGATCGCGATGAGGATGATCCCGGCCTTGGCCCACGCCGGGTCGTAGAACCACTGCGGATGGGGCAGCCCGACCGCGCCGAGTGCCTGGTTGATCAGGCCGTACTGCGGGTTCAGCAGCCAGATCCAGAGCAGCGCGGAGGCCACCGGAGGCACGACCACCGGCAGGTAGAAGATGGTCCGGAAGACCCCGATGCCGACGATCTTCTTCACGTTCAGGAGGAGCGCGATCGCCAGGGCGGTCATGACCGCCAGCGGCACGCCGATGACCGTGATGTAGAGGGTGTTCCCGAGCGCCTTCCAGAACAGCGGATCGGCCAGCATCTTGGAGTAGTTGTCGAGGCCGACCCAGTGCGGGGCGGACAGGATCTTGAAGTCGGTGAAGCTGTAGTAGAGCGACGCGAGCGCGGGGTAGAGGTAGAACGCCGCGAAGCCGACCAGCCACGGCGAGATGAACAGCAGCCCGGTCCGCAGGTCGCGCCGCGTCTGACGCGACCAGCGCGGCCCGCGACCCGACAAGCCCCCCCGGCCGGTCGAGGGGCGGGCGACCGCCGGGGAGGTCATGTCAGCGGCCGGGGAGGCGGTCGATGTAGTCGGCCACGAGGTCGCGCGCGTCGTCGCAGTGCGCCTCGCAGGCAGCCGCCGCCCGCTCCGCGTCGCCCGCCCGCAGGGCCGCCAGGATCGGCTCGTGCTGGGCGGCGATCTCGGACATCGAGCGGTACAGGTACTCGTCGAGCTTGATCAGCGTCTGGAGCGCCGGCACGTGGCGCTGGAAGACCGTGTGCAGGCGCCGGTTGCCCGACAGCCGGCAGATCGATTCGTGGAACGCGAGGTCGTGCCGGGCCACCTCGCGGACGTCGCCCGAGGCCGCTGCCGCGGCGATCGCGTCGAGCGTCGCGCGCAGCTCGTCGATCGTGGCCGGATCGCGCCGGCGGGCGATCGAGCGGGCCGCCCGGCCCTCCAGGGCCGCTCGCAGGTCGTAGATCTCGCGCACGTCGACGCTGCTCAGCGTGACCACGAACGTGCCCCGCCGGGGCTCTTCCTCGACCAGGCCTTCGGCCCGCAGGAGCTTGAACGCTTCGCGGACCGGGCCGCGGCTGACGTTGAATTGGCGGGCGATCCGGGCCTCGACGAGGTGAGCGCCTCGGGGCAGGCCACCGGCGAGGATCTGGGTCCGGAGCACGTCTGCGGCGTCCTCGGCCAGCGAGCGCGGCAACCGGAGGGCGGGCAGCGCGTCAAGGTCGGGCCGGCCATCGGCACGGGGGCTCGGCCGCCGCGAGCCCGCGACGGAGGCCGGGTCGGGCTCGGGGGTGAGGCTCACGTGACCTCCCGCGGTGGCCGACGAGCGGGCGCTGGGGGCGCCCCGACCGAAACGGTCGACAGTCTACCATCGGAGCGAGGCGCTCCATCCATAGTTGCGTCGTCAACCATCGGCCCGATGCGCTATCATCGGACCGTGACCCGCGAACCCCGCGCCGGCGTCGACCCGACCGGCCATCCCTACCTCGACGACTGGCGGACCTTCCTCCAGGCGCACGCGCTGATCAGCCGGCGCCTCGACGAGGAGCTCCGCGCCGAGCAGTCGATGTCGCTGGCCGAGTACGACGCGCTCGTGCAGCTGGCGGTGTCGCCGCAGCGGCGGATGCGGATGAGCCAGCTGGCCGACCGGGTCCTGCTCAGTCGCAGCGGCGTCACGCGCCTGGTCGACCGGCTCGTTGCGGCCGGCTTCGTCGACCGCTCGCAGTGCACGACCGACGCGCGCGGCGCCGAGGCCGTCCTGACGGACCTGGGCTTCAGCCGCCTGCGCCGCGCCTCGCGCACGCACCTGCGGGGCATCGATCGCTACTTCATCGGTCCCCTGTCCGCGGACGAGCTTGGCGCGATCGGGCGCTCCCTGGGCACGATCGTGGATTGCCTGCGCACGGAGCCAGAGGGTGCTCGCCCCGCGACGGACGCGAGCGACGCGGAGGCCGCGCGGGCCTGATGACCGGCCCCGGCGAGCGTGCCGGGCCCGCCCGACCGGGCCTCGGGAACCGGCCGCCTCTTCGTCGGCACGAGCGGCTTCTCGTACGCGGCCTGGGCGCCGAAGTTCTATCCCGAAGGCACGCGCTCGAAGGACCTGCTCGCCGCGTACGGCAAGCGCCTGTCCTGCTGCGAGCTCAACAACACGTTCTACCGGCACCCCACCGAGGCGGCGATCGCCGGCTGGCGGGCGGCGACCCCGGCCGGGTTCCGGTTCGCGGTCAAGGCCCAGCGGGGCGGCAGCATGCGGGCCCTCCTGGCCGATCCGGTCGGGACGGTGGGGTGGCTCAGCGCGCCCTACCGCCACTTCGGGGACAAGCTCGGCTGCGTCCTGTTCCGGGTCCCGGCCGAGATCCCGCGCGACGACGAGCGCCTGGCGGCCCTGCTGTCGGCCTGGCCGGCCGATCTGCCACTGACCGTCGAGTGTCGCGACCCATCGTGGGCGGTCGACGAGGTGTTCGACCTGCTACGGCGGGCCGGGGCCGCCTGGTGCGCGACGGATCTCGACGAGGACCCGGAGCCCCCGACGCTCCGGCTGACGGGTTCGTGGCTGTACATCCGCCTGCGTCGGGAGGCCTACGCGGAGGCCGACCTCGAGGCCTGGGCGGATCGCCTGGTGCCGTTCCTCGATGCCGGCCGCGACGCCTACGTGGTGTTCCGCCACGACGACGATGGGACATCGCCGTTGCGTGCCCTGCGCCTGGAGGAGCTGGTCGCGACGAGACGAGCTCAACGAGCTAGGCCTGCCGGCGAAGGCGCCGGGGCGGCCCGGCGCACCGGAGTGCCACGGACAGAGGTCGCGCCAACCTCGGGGTTAGGCCCTGGATCCTCCGCCGGGCCGAAGGCGACCAGGATCACCAGTCGCTCCGTGATGTCGTGGAACCGGTGCTCGACGCCGGCCGCCACGAACGCCGTCGTGCCCGGGCCGACCGCCACATCCTCGTCGCCCATCCGCAGCCGGCCCGAGCCGCTCATGACGAAGTACGCCTCGGGCTCGAGATGGGGCGACTGGCGGTCGATGCCGCCCGCCTCCAGCACGTACAGGCCGACCGACAGCTCGGGCACGCGCACGAACTCGAGGTAGGGCCGGCCGCTGGCCTCTCGTCGGGCGACGACGTCGGCCAGCTCCCATGCCCCGACCGGGTCCCTCGTCCACTCCTCGTTCGCCATCGGCCACCTCCTGGCGGGAGCCTAGCAAAGGCCGTTCGGGCGAGTCGGGCTAGCATCACCAGATGCAGCGGACCACTCGAGCCGCGGGCTCGTTCCGGATCGCCGCCCTCGTCGCGCTGAGCGCGCTGGCCGCGGGTGCCTGTGGCTCCCCCTCGCCGACCGGAAGCCCGACCGGATCCGCGGCCCCGTCCGCCTCCGCCGCCAGTTCGCTCGCCCCGGCGGTGACCGCCACCGCGCCGTCGTCCGCGTCCGCCCCTGCCGTGTCCGCCACGCCGGGCAAGCCGGGCTCGGTCAGGATCGACCTGCGGACCGTCGTCCGCGGGCTCGACCAGCCGGTCTTCGCCGCCAGTCCGGCCGACGGCAGCGGCCGCCTCTTCGTCGTGGAACAGACGGGCAAGATCCGGATCGTGCGCGACGGGGAGGTCCTGTCCACCGCCGTTCCTGGACGTCGGCGACCTGGTCAGCTGCTGCGGCGAGCAGGGCCTGCTGGGCCTGGCCCTGGCTCCCGGGTTCGGGAAGACGAGCGGCAAGTTCTTCATCGATTACACCGATCGGGATGGCAACACCCAGATCGCCCGGGGCACCGCGGGCTCGAACGGCGCCTCGAACACCGCCAGCGCGTCCCTCCAGAACCTGCTGCTGATCGACCAGCCGTTCGCCAACCACAACGGCGGCATGCTCGCGTTCGGTCCCGACGGCGACCTGTACATCGGGATGGGCGATGGCGGCTCGGGCGGCGATCCGCTGGGCAACGGCCAGAGCGTGCGCACGCTCCTCGGCAAGATCGTACGGATCGACGTGACCTCGGACCCGCTCGACGCCCGCTACGTGGTCCCCCCGACGAATCCGTTCGTGAACTCCAACGCGAAGCCCGAGATCTGGGCCCTCGGGATGCGCAACCCGTGGCGCTTCAGCTTCGATCGGGCCACTGGTGACCTGTGGATCGGCGATGTCGGCCAGGATCAGGTCGAGGAGATCGACGTCGGCCGGGCCGCGGACGGCGGTGGCCGTGGCCTGAACTACGGCTGGAACCGGATGGAGGGGACGCACTGCTTCAAGTCGATCGTCGGCTGCGACCAGACCGGCCTGACCGCGCCGTTCACGGAGTACGAGCACGGTTCGGGCGACTGCGCGGTCATCGGCGGTTACGTCTATCGCGGCACGGCGATCCCGGGCTTGCAGGGGACGTACCTGTTCGCCGATGAGTGCAGCGGGACGATCCGGGCGGTCGCGGCCGGCGGGCCTTCCGGTCAGAAGCCCGTCGTGCTCCTCGAGAGCCAGCGCGCGATCAGCTCGTTCGGCGAGGACGAGGCCGGTGAGCTCTACCTCACCGACCTCGGTTCCGGCCAGCTCCTGCAGATCGTCGCCGCCGCCCCCTGAGCGGGCTGCTCACCCGGGGACTCCGTCCTCCTGAGTGACGCCACTCCCGTGCGCCGGGCCACCCCGGCGCCTTCGCCCGCAGGCCGTTGACCTACGGGATCAGATAGACCACCGAAACCGTGATCGAGATCTCGTTCGTGCCGGCCTGGACCGGCGTCGCGATCGCCTTGTCGGCGGCCGCGCCGGCCGTGTGCGGTCGTAGTAGATCGGGTACGGGATGGCGCCGACGGACTCGGAGATCGTGCTGACGCCCTGGATGGTCACGCCGGCCGCGTTGGCGAGCGCCGTGGCCTTGGCCTTCGCGTCGGCCATCGCCTGTGCGCGGGCCTGGGCCTCGGCCTTGGTCTGGTCATCGACCCGGAACTGGACGCTGTCGAGCGTGGTGGCGCCGGCCGCGAGAGAGTCGTCGATCGCATCGCCGAGCACGTCGAGCTTGCGCACGGTCACCGAAACGCTGTTGGAGAACTGGTAGCCGATCAGGCGCGCCGGGTTGCCGTTGCTGTAGTCGTACTGCGCGTTGAGCGTGATCGCCGACGTCTGGATGTCGGCCGGCGCGATGCCGAGCTTCTTGAGCGCCTCCACGACCCCGGCCATGGCCTTGGCGGCATCCGCCCGGGCCGCCTTGACGGTGGTCCGCTGGATGAGGACGCCGAGCCGGAGGTCCGCGACATCGGGGCGAGGATGACCCGGCCGGTGCCGCTGACGCTGATCGTGTGGTCGGGCTTGGTCGGGTCCGCGGCCAGCGACGGTCGGGGCGACAACGCCGGCGCGGCCGTCGCGATGAGGAGCGCGGTCGCCGCGGCGGCGACGGCGAGCCAGCGTGCGCGCGGTCCGATGGTCGGGGTCGGGATCGTGATGGTCGTGGCCATTGGTCGGTAGCTCCCACGGATGGGCCGCGAGGTCGCGGCCGAAGTGGGGCTCTGACGGACGATGGGGCGAACCGGTTCCGCAGGCGGTGCGCGGGCTCACCGCGGCGACCACCCGAGGCGAGGGACCTAGGTCAGGAGCGGATCCACCTTGTCGGGATCCAGCCCGAGCTCCTTGATCGCAGCAGCGGCACGCGCCGGCGTCACCGACCCACACTGGGCGAGCGCGGCGAGCGTCGCGGCCGCTATCTGGGGCGGGTCGATCTCGAAGTGGGCGCGCAGGGCTTCGCGGGTGTCGCTCCGTCCGAACCCATCGGTCCCGAGGGAGATGTACGGCGTCGGCAGCCAGCGCGAGACCATGTCCGGCAGGGCCTTGGTCCAGTCGCTCGCGGCGACGATCGGCCCGCCGTCCGGCCCCAGGACCTTGCTGACGTACGGCACCTTCGGCTTCGAGTCGGGATGGAGCCGGTTCCAGCGGTCGGCCTCGAGGGCATCGCGGCGGAGCAGCGAGAACGACGGCGCCGAGTAGACCTCGGCGGCCACGCCGAACTGCTCCGCGAGCAGGGCCTGGGCGGCCACGACGCCCTGCAGGATCGAGCCGCTGCCGACGAGCCGCGCCCGTGGAGCCGCCGCCTTGCCCTTGCCCGCCACCTTGGGCGCCTCGCGCAGCCGGTACAGGCCGCGGACGATCGCCTCGTCGATGCCGTCCGGCTTGGCCGGCATCGGGTAGTTCTCGTTGTACAGGGTCACGTAGTAGAAGACGTCCTCGCCCTTGGCGGCCATCCGGTCGATGCCGTCGCGCACGATCGCCGCCATCTCGTAGGCGTAGGCCGGGTCGTAGGCGCGGATGTTGGGGATGTTCGCGGCGATGAGGTGCGAGTGCCCGTCGTCGTGCTGGAGCCCCTCGCCGTGGAGCGTCGTCCGTCCCGCTGTGGCGCCCATCATGAATCCGCGGCCGCGGGCGTCGCCGAAGGCCCACGCCTGGTCGCCGGTGCGCTGGAAGCCGAACATCGAATAGAAGATGTAGAACGGGATCATCGCCAGGCCGTGGCTCGCGTAGGCGGTGCCGGCCGCCTGGAGGCTGGCCATCGAGCCGGCCTCGGTGATGCCCTCCTCGAGCACCTGGCCGTCCGTCGCCTCGCGATAGCTGAGGACCAGGTTCGAATCGACCGGGTCGTAGCGCTGGCCGCCCGAGGCGTAGATGCCGACCTCCTTGAAGAGGGGGTCCATGCCGAACGTCCGCGCCTCGTCGGGGATGATCGGCACGATGCGCGCGCCGACCCCAGGGTCGCGGATGAGGTTGCGCAGGAGCCGGGTGAAGGCCATCGTCGTCGAGACGGGGACCTCCGAGCCGCCGACGAACTCGGCGTCGACGGCGGCGGCCGGCGCGGGCAAGGGCGTGTAGCGGACGATGCGCTTCGGGAGCGCGCCACCGAGCGCCGCACGACGCTCCATGAGGTACTCGACCTCGGGCGACTTGGGCCCCGGGTGGTAATACGGCGCGTCCTTGAGGGCGGCGTCGGGGATCGGCAGCTGGATCCGGTCGCGGAAGATCCGCAGCTCGGCCTCGGAGAGCTTCTTGGCCTGGTGGGTGATGTTGCGGGCCTCGACGCCGGCGCCCAGCGTCCAGCCCTTCACCGTGTGGACGAGGATCGCCGTCGGCGCGCCGGTGAACTCGACTGCGGCCTTGTAGGCGGCGTACACCTTGCGGTAGTCGTGGCCACCCCGGCGGAGCTTGGTGAGGTCGTCGTCGGTGAGGTGCTCGACGATCTTGCGCAGGCGCGGATCGGGGCCGAAGAAATGCTCCCGGATATAGGCACCGTCGGACACTGAGTACTTCTGGAACTCGCCGTCGAGCGTGTTGTTCATCTGCTCGACCAGGACTCCGTCGACGTCGCGGGCGAGGAGGTCGTCCCACTCGCGGGCCCAGATGACCTTGATCACGTTCCAGCCGGCGCCCCGGAACAGGCCCTCGAGCTCCTGGATGATCTTGCCGTTGCCGCGGACCGGGCCATCGAGGCGCTGGAGGTTGCAGTTGATGACGAACGTGAGATTGTCGAGGCTCTCTCGCGCCGCGAGCGACAGGCCGGCGAGCGACTCGGGCTCGTCCATCTCGCCGTCGCCAAGGAACGCCCAGACCCGCTGCGCGCTCGTGTCGGCCAGCCGCCGGTTGTGGACGTAACGGTTGAACCGGGCCTGGTAGATCGCGCTGAGCGGGCCGAGGCCCATGCTCACCGTCGGGAACTCCCAGAAGTCCGGCATGAGCCGGGGATGCGGGTAGGACGAGAGGCCGACGTCGGCGCCGGACTCGCGCCGGAAGTGGTCGAGCTGGTCCTCGGTCAGGCGGCCCTCGAGGTAGGCCCGGGCGTACATGCCGGGCGCCGCGTGACCCTGGTAGAAGATCTGGTCGCCCGGCCCGTCGTCCTTGCCCCGGAAGAAGTGGTTGAAGCCCACCTCGTACAGGCTCGCCGCCGAGGCGTAGGTCGCGAGGTGACCGCCGATGCCGGCGTACTTCGTGTTCGCCCGGAGAACCATCGCCGCGGCATTCCAGCGGACGATCCGGCGGATGCGGAGCTCGATGTCCTCATCGCCCGGGAAGAACGGCTCCTGCTCGGGACTGATCGTGTTGATGTAGCGGGTCTGGGTGAGGGGCGGCAACCCGACGTGGAGCTGGCGCGCCCGCTTGAGGAGCTTGAACATGAGGTAGCGCGCCCGGTTCTCGCCCTCGTCGCGCACGACCTGGTCGAGCGACGTCAGCCACTCCTCGGTCTCCGCCGAGTCGATGTCGGGCAGCTGGTGCTTGAACTCGTCGAGGTGCATCGAGGTTCAGGCAGGCTCGAGGCGCAGGGTGGCGTCGAAGATGTCCGGGACGAGCATCGGCTCGAACCCGTCGATCCCCGTGTACTTGGCAACGAGGGCGGCGTTGACCCGGGCGATCGAGTCGGGGTCCGTGGCCCGGACGGCCCTGGCCTCGAGGACCGTGCCGCCGGCACTGACGGTGAGTTCCGGATGGGCGGTCGCCTCGCGGTACCAGCGGGCCGAGGTGCCTCTGACGCTCCGGATGAACGCATCGGGCCCGTCCGTGACGACCCAGATGATCGTGCGATGCACCGGCGCGTCGGCGGCGGCGCGGGTCTCGATCCGGATCTCCTCGGCCGCCTCGAGGGCGGCCAGATCGGCAGGCGCGAAGGGCATGGCGGGAGCGTAGCCCATCCGCGCCGGCCACGTCGGTGGCGGGATCGTTGCGCCGAGGTGGCGGACGGGGTGCCGATGGAGGGCCGGGCAGGCGGCGGACCCGCGGTGCGGTAGCCTCTGCTCGTGCGTCCCCTCGACCGGTCCACGGCCCTCGTCGTCGTGGACGTCCAGAACGACTTCGCCGACCCGGCTGGCTCGCTCGCCGTGCGCGGCGCGGCCGCGGTCGTCCCGGCCGCCAACGCCGCGGTCGGCCGCCATCCGGGCGGCAGGCGGGCTCGTGGCCTACACCGCCGACTGGCATCCGGCCCACACGCCCCACTTCGCGCAGGATGGCGGGATCTGGCCGGTCCACTGCGTCGGCGGGACGTGGGGGGCGGCCTTCCACCCCGAGCTCGTCGTGGACGGACCGGTCGTCCACAAGGGCACGGCCGGCGAGGACGGCTATTCCGGATTCACGATGCGCGACCCGGAGTCCGGCACGACCACCCCCACCGAGCTCGCCCCGCTGCTCCGCGCCTCGGGAATCGACCGGGTCGTCGTGTGCGGGCTGGCCACCGATTACTGCGTCAAGGCCACCGCCCTCGACGCGATCGAGCTCGGCTTCGAGACCGCGATCCTCGTCGACGCGATCGGCGCGGTGGACCTGGCCGACGGCGACGGGCAGCGGGCACTCGACGAGATGAGCGGCGCCGGCGTGGACCTGGTCTCGGGAACCCTGGATGAGGGACGATGAAGCTCCACCTCGTCGACGCCACGTACGAGCTCTTCCGCGCCCACTTCGCGCCGCGGCCGCCGGTCCTCGGCCGGGACGGGCTGCCACTGTCCGGCGTCAGCGGCCTCGTCGAACAGCTGCTGTACCTGCTCCGCGACCAGGGCGCGACGCACGTCGGCTGCGCCACGGACCGGGTCATCCGCTCGTTCCGCAACGACCTCTACCCCGGCTACAAGACCGAGGAGGGGATGCCGCCGGAGCTCCTCGCCCAGTTCCCGCTGGCCGAGCGGGCGATCGAGGCGCTCGGGCTCGTGCTCTGGCCGATGGTCGAGCTCGAGGCCGACGACGCGCTGGCGACCGCCGCCGACCGCTGGGCGGACGCGCCCGGCGTCGACCAGGTGGTCATCTGTTCGGTCGACAAGGACCTCGCCCAATGCGTCGCGCGACGCGCGGGTCGTGCTCTGGGACCGCCGCCGCGACATCACGTACGACGACGCCGGCGTCCGGGCCAAGTGGGGCGTCCCGCCGACGGCGATCGCGGACTACCTCGCGCTCGTCGGCGACACGTCGGACGGCTATCCGGGCATGCCCGGCTGGGGCTCGAAGTCGGCGGCCGCCGTGCTCGCGCGCTGGGGCTCCCTCGACGACCTGCCGCCGCGCGCCTCGGCCTGGGACGTGCCCGGCCTCCGGGGAGCCGTGAACCTCGCCGCTGTCGATCGCCGAGCGGCGCGAGGAGCTGGAGCTGTACCGGACCCTGGCCAGGCTGCGCCTGGACGCCGACCTGCCCCAGAAGTCGCCCGACGAGCTGCGCTGGGAAGGCGCCGACCGGGCTGCCTGGGAGGCGTTGTGCGACGAGCTCGGCCTCGACCGGCTGCGCGGCCGGCCGCATCGCTGGAAGGCCACCTGACCCAGCGGCCGGCGCGGCTCCCGGGTCAGTGCCCCTGGGCGAGGGCGAGCAACGCGGCGTGGTGGGCCGCCGGGGCCGCGAACAGGCCGATCCGGCTGCTCGGCAGGCCCAGGTCGAACCACGGGCCGCCGGCCATGTCGGTGACGGTGGCGCCGGCCCGTTCGGCGATGAGCCCCGCGGCCGCGATGTCCCACGTCGAGAGGCCGCTCGACTGGGCGAACGCGTCGAACCGGCCGTTGGCGACGTAGGCCAGCGCGAGCGCCGCCGCGCCCATCGACCGGCTGATCCGGACCGCCTTGCGCACGGCCCGGATCCGCGTCGCCACCGCCCGGCCGCCCAGCGCCAGCGACACGACGAAGTCCGACAGCTTGTCCTTCTCCGAGGCGATGATGACCCGGCCCTCGGGGCTCGCCCGGTCGACGAGGAGTGCCGGCCCGTCGGCCGTGGCCGCGTAGGTCTCGCCGCGACTCGGGTCGTGGACGATCCCGGCGACCGGCCGGCCGTCGACGACCAGCCCGATCGAGACGCAGAAGAACGGGATGCCGTTGGCGTAGTTCACGGTGCCGTCGAGCGGGTCGATGACCCACACCCGGCCGTGCTTGTCGGTGGCCTTGGCGCCGCTCGCCGCCGCGTGGCCGCCCGACTCCTCGGCGAGCATCCCGTCGCCCGGCGAGTGCTCGCGGATGGCGGCCAGGATGAGCTTCTCGGACAGCGTGTCGGCCTCGGTCACGACGTCCTTGGCGCTCTTGTGGTGGATCCGCTCCAGGCGTTCGTAGCGGTCCATGAGGACGGCCCCGGCCCGGGCCCCGATGTCGATCGCGAACGCAAGGTCCGCCGCCCAGGCGGAGGTCACCCGCGGGCCGTCACGGGGTCATGCAGTCGACGGTGAGGCTGGTCACGGCCGCGGAGCCCAGGGAGGCGGTCTCGCGGGTGAACGTGACGGTGGCGCCGGGCTCGATCTGGGGCGACAGGAAGTACGCAGCCGCGTTGCTCATCTGGGCGGCCCCGTTCTGGATCCGGCACGTGGAGCTGCCGGTCCGGCTGCCGTGGTTGGTCACGCTCACCGTGACGTTGAGGCCGGCCGGCGTCGCCGCCACCTGCCCGATCCTCGCCTCGAACGGTCCGACGCCGGTCAGCGCGAACCGGGCACCCACCGCGAGCAGGACGATCGCGATGCCGACCGCGAGGACGACCGTCCCGTGGACCTGCGACGCGGCTGGGTCGGCCAGACCGAGCGGGTTGCAGCGGTCGCACATGCCGAGCGACATCGCGACCGGCCGGCCGCAGCGGACGCAGGCGTGGGTCGGTTCGGGCTTGGGCAGGGTCGGGTCGGCGGCGGTCATCGGCACGGTCGATGGTGCCACGGAATCGTCCAGCGCTCCCTCACCAGCGCCCGGCGGCGTCGATGAGCGCGTCGATATCCTCGTCCGACTTCACGGTGACGATCGCAGAATCGGCGCCCGCCTCGCTCCAGCGCTGCCACGTCGCACGCGGGTCGCGGACCCAGCCCGTGCCGGCCAGCCGGCCGTTGTCGAGCCAGTCGTCGCCCTGGTAACCCACGATCACGTGCTGGTCGGCGCGGCGCTTGCCGGACGCCTCGAGGGTCTCGAGGTAGAGCGGCAGGTTGGCCTCGAAGTTCGCGTCGAACGTGGACCAGCCGTCGCCGACCCGCGCGGCGAGGCGGGCACCCGGCGCGGTCTCGCCGCCGATGATGATCGGCGGTGGCGGGTCGGGGATCGGCCGCGCGTACGCGTCCACGAGCGGGTAGAACGGCGACGGTCGGGTCACCGGACCGCCGGCCCACAACGCCCGAAGGACCGCCACGGCCTCCTCGACCCGGGCGACGCGCTCCGGGGCCTCGGGGAACGGGATGCCCAGCGACTCGTGCTCGGCCGGGTGACCGCCGATCCCGATGCCAAGGATGAGCCGGCCGCCACTGACGATCTGGAGCGTGGAGGCCATCCGGGCCAGGACGGCCGGGTGCCGGTTCATGACATTGAGCACGAACGGTCCGACGGTGATGCGCGACGTGGCGCCGGCCGTCACGGCCAGGATCGTCCACGACTCCACGACCGGCACGGTCTTGTCGCCGCGGCCCATGAAGTGGTCCCAGACCCAGACGCCCGAGTAGCCGGCCTCCTCCAGCCGCTTCGCGCTCTCGAGCCACCAGCGCGGCTCGGCCCGGATCGAGCGGATGCAGACCCCGATCGGCAGTGGCGCGCCCACTACAGGCTCGTCTCGAACAGGCGGATGTCCTCGGCCGACGCCGCGTGGCCGTCGCCCCGCGTGTAGCGGAGCGCCTCGGCCGCGCCCAGGGCGGCGAGGTCGGCCGGGAACGCCCCGATCATGTCCAGCACGACCTTGCGGATGCGCGCCGCGTTGAGCTCGAACACCTCGAGGACGCTCAGGGCGTTCACCGCCTCGGTGCCCTCGATGACGCCGGCGTCGTAGTCGGTGATGAGGCTGATGTTGACGACGGCCATGCCCAGCTCGCGGCAGAGATACGCCTCCGGGAACTGGGTCATGTTGATGACCTCCCAGCCGGCGTCGCTGAACCACTTCGACTCGGACTTGGTCGAGAAGCGCGGGCCCTGGATGACCACGACCGTGCCGCGCTCGTGGACCGGGATGTCGTTGGCCCGGATGGTCTCGATCGCGATCCGGCGCAGCTCCGGGTCGTAGATGTCGGCGCTGCTGACGTGGGTCACGATCGGGCCGTCGAAGAACGTCTGGTCGCGGCCGGACGTCCGGTCCACGAACTGGTCGCAGACGACGAAGTCGCCGGGCTTGACGCTGGCCTGGAGGGAGCCGGCGGCACAGGGGCTGATGACCGCCTTGACCCCGAGCGAGCGCATCGCCCAGACGTTCGCGCGGTACGGGACCCGATGGGGCGGGATCGTGTGGCGCCGGCCGTGGCGGGGCAGGAACGCGACCGCGCGCCCGGCGACGTCGGCCAGGAAGACGCTGTCGGACGGCGACCCATACGGCGTGTCGACCTTGATCTCGCGCACGTCGTCGAGCAGCGAGTAGAAGCCCGAGCCACCGATGACCCCGATCTCCGCCCTGTCCGTCATCCGCTCGCTGCCTCCTGCATGGGTGAGGCCCGATGCTACCCCGAGCGGCGGCTCGCGCGCCGCGCCGCTCCTCTACGATGCGGCCGATGAGCGGCGCGACCGGCACCGAGCTCGACCTGGCCGATTGGCGGCGGCGCGTCGCGCGGCTGTACGCCGACGTCCGGTTCCTGTACGCGGACGACCCGGTCGCCGCCTGGCAGCTCTGGCGCAGCGAGCGCGAGACCCTGTTTCGCGAGCATCCCCAGTCGCCCCTCCTGCCGGCCGACCGGGGGTCGTTCCGCGGCCGCTACTGGGGCTACGACGCGCGCCTGGCCTTCGAGCTCGAGGTCCAGCCCGACGAACCCGCCCCGGAAACCGCCACCGTCCCCGGGCTCGATCCGGCAGCCGCCAAGCCGATGCCCGGCCTGGCCCTCGCCCTGCCGACGAGCGGCGGCGGCACGATGGCGTTCCGGCGCATCGGCTGGCTCGACATCCCCTTCCCCGAGGGAGCCCGCCGGCTCGCGCTCTACTGGATGGAGGGCTACGCCGGCGGCCTGTTCCTGCCGTTCCGCGACGCGACGAACGGGACCGAGACGTACGGTGCGGGGCGGTACCTGGTCGATGCGGCGAAGAGCGCAGACCTCGGCGGCGACCGCGTGCGGCGGACCCTGGTCTGCGACTTCAACTTCAGCTACCAGCCGTCGTGCGCGTTCGATCCACAGTGGGCGTGCCCCCTTGCCCCACCCGAGAATCGGCTCGACCTGGCGGTGCGGGCAGGCGAACGGATCGCTTGACCGAGGGGTCCACGATGGACTAGTACGATGGTCCTACCGGGGACCGGGACCGTCGACCTACCCGCAGCACGAGCGGGGCCGCGCATCATGGGTCTCCACCACCCTGATACGCCCGAGAACATGCGTTTCTTCACTCCTCCCCGACGCCCCGAAGAGTCGCTGCTCTGGTCCCGCGACATCCGTTTCGTGAACCGGCTCGCCCAGTTGATGCCCAGCGGCCGGCTCCTCGAGCTCGACTCGGGTACCTGTCTCATCGCGCCGGCCAACGAGCTCACGGAAGCACGCGCCGTCGAGATCGCCCGCGACGCCAGGGCGCCCGAATACGGCCTCGTCCAGGTCGACACCTCGATCGTCGAATCCGATCGCTATCTCGTCGCGCTCGCGTCCGCGGTCCAGCAGTCGGGCATCGCCGAGCGCGTCGGGATGGGCCAGTCGGTCGAGGTCGCCAACCGCAAGATGCTCGACCTCTTCTTCCACCTCCATCACAGCGTGGTCTTCCAGCCGATCGTCGATCTCCAGTCCGGCCAGGTCCACGAGTGGGAGTGCCTCTTCCGGCCGGACATGCCGCGCCTGCCGGGCTCGATCGCCCAGCTGGTCGAGATGGCGATCTCCACGAACCGCGCCGTCGAGCTCGACGAGTTCATCGTCGCCCGGATCCTCGATCGGATCTCCGCGATCGACGAGGCCCGGCCGGCTCCCGCGGATCGCCGGCGGCGCTACGCGATCAACTTCACGCCGGCCAGCCTGCTCAACCCGAACTTCTCGGTCGCTGCGTTCGCGGCCGGTGTCGCCGCGCACGGGCTCAGCCGCCGCCAGATCACGGTCGAGTGCACCGAGCAGATGAACATCCCCGACACCTCGGGCCTGCGCGAAGCACGTGAAGGAGATGCGCAAGCTCGGCTTCGGGTTCGCGGTGGACGACGCCGGTGCCGGTTACGCGAGCTTCACGCTCATCGCCGCCCTCCGGCCGTCGATCATCAAGATCGACCGCGAGATCATCCGGGGCATCGGCGACAAGCGCGGCGACGCCAAGCAGGCGCTCGTCGAGGCGTTCGTCTCGTTCGGGCGGCGGATCGGCGCCGAGCTCGTCGCGGAGGGCATCGAAACGCGCCGCGAGCTCATCATGCTTGCGGAGCCTGGGAGTCACGTACGGCCAGGGCTACCTGCTCGGCAAGCCGAGCCCCGAACCGGCGGCCCCGCGCCCACTGGCCAGCCTCCTGCCGGGTGGCTCGCTGGCCGGCCACGCCGACGCGGACGACGAGCCGAAGAAGCGGGCCCGCGTCGGCGGCCGGGTCGCCAAGGCGGGCGCGAGCGCCTGACGGGCTAGGCTCCCGAGCGAAGGCGCCGCGGTGACGCGGCGCACGGCCCGGCGATTCGCCGGGTGCTCGCGTACCATCCCCTCATGCCCGAACCCGCCATCGCGCCGTCGGCCACGGCACTCCCGCCGGACGTGCTGGCGTTCCTCCGGACGCCCCATCGCTACGCGACCCTGGCCACGATCGATCCGGACGGCCGGCCGCGCCAGGTCCTGACCTGGTACCGCCTCGTTGACGACACGATCGTCCTGAACAGCCTCGTCGGCCGGCGCTGGCCGACGAACCTCCTGCGCGACCCCCGCATCACGATCACGGTCAGCGACGGCCACGACTGGGTCTCGGTCGACCGGCAAGGCCGAACCCATCACGGACCAGGCGACCGCCCAGGCCGACATCGCCGCGATGGCCGCCGCCTACGACCCGCCCGACGAGGCGGCCGCCTCGATCGCCCGGTTCCGGACCCAGCAGCGGATCAGCTTCCGGGTCGATCCCGGAGCGGATCCCGACCTCGGAGATCGACTGACATGGCCCAGGCGAAGATCGGCTACGCGGCGATGCTCGAGCAGTTCGGGCCGACAGGAGGTCGTCGAGCTACTCGGCCCTCGCCGAGCAGCACGGCTTCACGGGCGTCATGGCGGCCGACCACTTCCAGCCGTGGGTCCCCCAGCAGGGCCAGGCCGCGTTCGTGTGGAACGTCATGACCGCCATCGGCGAGCGGACGAAGGGCGACGTCGGGCCCGGGCGTCACCTGCCCGTCGTTCCGGATGCACCCGGCGATCGTCGCCCAGGCGGCGGCGACCCTGGCGGCGATGTACCCGGGCCGCCACTGGCTGGGCCTCGGGCTCCGGCGAGGCGCTCAACGAGCACGTCGTGGCCGGCTACTGGCCCGAGACGCCCGAGCGGATCGCCCGGATGTTCGAGGCGATCGAGATCATCCGCAAGCTGTTCAGCAGCCGGACAAGGACGTCAAGCACGACGGGCAAGTTCTTCAAGCTCGAGACGACCCGCCTGTGGACGATGCCCGAGACGAGCCGCCGCCGATCTACATCGCGACGGCCGGGCCGATCACCGCCAAGAAGACCGGGCAGTACGCCGACGGGCTGATCACGGTCGGCGCGCCCGAAGGCAAGATCGAGATGATCTTCGAGAAGTGCCGCGAGGGCTGCCGCGAGGCCGGCAAGGACCCGACGAAGTTCAAGTACATCCTGCAGCTCCACCTGTCGTGGGCGCCGACCGACGAGGAGGCGCTGCACCAACGCGATGGTCGAGTGGCCGAACGGCGGCATGAAGTTCCCCAAGCAGGACATCCGCTGCCCGCTCGACTTCGAGCAGATGGCCAAGCTCGTCCGGCCCGAGGACTTCGAGGGCCGGATGCTCATCTCGTCCGACCTCGGAGGCGCACCGGCGCGAGATCCAGAAGTTCCTCGACATGGGCTTCGACCAGATCTACCTCCACAACGTCGGCCGCAACCAGACGGAGTGGATCGAGGTCTTCGGGCGCGAGGTGCTGCCGAAGCTGACGGTCGTGACGGAGGCGCACGCCGATCGACCGGCGACCTGCGAGTTCGGCGCCCAGCTCTGGCCGCAGGCCAGCGACTGGCCCGGGTTCCGCGACGGCGCGATCGCGGCCGAGAACGGCCGGCTGGGACGACGCCTGGACGTGGGACCACCTGCTGGCGATCTCAGGGCCCGTGGGAGCAGCCGATCTTCGAGGGCTGGACCGCCCTTGCGGGCCTGGCCGGCGGTCACGAGCCGGATCAGGCTCGGCCTCATGGTCGGCGCGAACACGTTCCGGCAACCCGGGCCTGACCGCCAAGCTCGCCACGACGCTCGACCACATCAGCGACGGCCGGGCGGTGCTCGGGCATCGGCGGCGCCTGGTTCGAGCGGGAGCACGACGCGTTCGGCATCGACTTCGGCGCCGGGTTCGGCGAGCGCCTCGACCGGCTCGACGAAGCGGTCGGCTGATCCTGCGCCGCCTGCTCGACGGCGAGCGGTTCAGCTCACGAGGGCACGTTCTACACGCTGCACGACGCGATCTGCGAGCCGCGGCCGGTCCAGGCCCACCTGCCGATCCTCATCGGCGGCTCCGGGCCGAAGAAGACGCTCCGCACGGTGGCCCTGCTGGGGCGACGCCTGGAACACCTCGGGGAGCCTCGAGGAGGTCGTCGAAGCACCTCGGCATCCTCGCCGAGCACTGCGACGCGGTCGGGCCGCGACCCGCCGAGATCGAGCTGACGATCAGCTTCCCGATCATCATCCGGGCGACCGAGGAGGCGGCCCGGCGGCGGATCGCGGAGCTCTGCGCGCACAACGGGATCACCGAGATCAAGGACGTCCCGAACCTGGCCGGCCCGCCCGAGGCGATCGCCGCCGCGCTCCGCCCGTACATCGACCTCGGCTTCCGGCACATCATCGTCCGGATGCCGGCGCCGTACGACCACGAGACGATCGACCGCCTGCCGGAGCTCCGGGCGGCCCTGGCGGACGTCCCGGTCAGGGCCTGACCCGATGCGGGTCGTCGCGCTGGCGGGCGGCGTCGGCGGAGCGAAGCTCGCATCCGGCCTGCAGGCCGCCGTCGGCGACGAGCTGACGGTCGTCGTCAACACCGGCCGACGACCTCGAGCGCCACGGGCTGCTCGTCTGCCCCGACCACGACACGGTCATGTACACGCTCGCCGGGCTCGACGACCGGAGCTCAGGGCTGGGGCATCGCGCGACGAGACCTTCTCGGCCGCGGCGATGCTCGAGCGCTACGGCGAGGAGACCTGGTTCCGCCTCGGCGACCGCGACCTCGCGACGCACATCGTGCGGACGGCCCGGCTCAAGGCCGGCGAGCGCCTGACCGAGGTCTGCCTCGGCCTCCAGCGCGGCGCTCGGCGTCGTCGCCACGATCCTGCCGATGAGCGACGACACGGTGCGCACGCAGGTCCGCACCGACGACGGCTGGCTCGAGTTCCAGGAGTACTTCGTCCACCAGCACCAGGCGCCCGAGGTGCACGAGGTCCGCTTCGACGGCATCGACCGCGCGGAGGCGACGGCGCGCGTCCGGGGCGAGCTCGGCTTCGCGCGAGACGATCGTCATCGCCCCGTCGAACCCCATCGTCTCGATCGGCCCGATCCTCGCGGTGCGCGGCGTGCGCGACCTCGCTCGCGGCCGCGCGAACGCGGCGGGACGCCGATCCTGGCGGTCAGCCCGATCGTCGGCGGCAAGGCGCTCAAGGGCCCGGCCGACCGGATGCTCGTGCAGCCTCGGCCACGAGTCGACCGCGCTGGGCGTCGCCCGGCTGTACCAGGGGCTCGTCGACGGGTTCGTGCTCGACACGCTGGACGCCGCGCTCGCCCCGCGGTGGAGGCGCTCGGGATGAAGACGCTCGTCACCGACACCGTCATGACCGACGACGCGTCGCGCGAGCGGCTCGCCCGCGAGGTCCTCGCGCTTCGGCCGCGCGGTGCGGGCCTGAGCCGTGACGGAGCCACGGCCCGTCATGGGCGATCCCCCTCCCCGGCTCATGGTCGTGATCCCGCTCCGCGGCCTCGAGGAGGCGAAGTCGCGCCTCGGCCAGGCCCTCGACGCCGAGGAGCGGCGCGACCTCGTCACGCGGCTCCTGGCCCGGACGATCGCGGCTGCCCGGGCGGCCGGCCGGGTCGACTCGGTGGTCGTCGTGAGCCCGGACCCGGCGACGCTCGACCTCGCGGTCGCGGCCGGGGCCCGGGCGCTGCCGCAGAAGGGCCGCGGCCTCAACTGCGCCGTGGAGGAGGCCCGCGACCTCGCCATCGCCGAGAGCGTCGGCGCGATGCTCGTCCTGCCCGGGGACCTGCCGTTCGTGGACGGGCCGGCCCTCGATTCGCTGATCGCCGCCGCCGGCGAGGACGACGAGCCGCTCGTCGCGCTCGTCCCGGACCGCCACGGCCGGGGCACCAACGCCCTGCTCCTGCGACCGCCGAACGTCATCGCCAGCGCCTTCGGTGGCGACAGCCGGGACGCGCCATGCGCTGCGGGCCCGGGCGGCGGGCGTCCGCTACCTCGAGCACGGCGGGCCCTCGGCGTCGACGTCGACACGCCCGAGGACCTGCTCCTGGTCGACGACCTGGCCCGCGCTCCGCGACGAGGCCGCTCTGAGCGCGATGCCGCCCGTCCTCGAGGTCTTCGCGGTCGAGGGCCTGCCCGAGGTCGAGCCGGGCACGGACCTGCCGGCGCTCGATCGCGACGGCCCTCGCCGACACCGTCGCCGCCGACCCGCGGCTGGCCGAGCTCCGGCCGGACGACGTCGTGGTCGTCACGCCAAGGTCGTCTCGAAGGCCGAGGGCGCGCGTCGTCGACCTGCGGACGGTCGAGCCGCGGCCCGAGGCGGTCGAGTTCGGGGAGCGCTGGGACCGCGACCCGCGCCAGATCGAGGTCGTCCTGCGCGAGGCCGGCGGGTCGTCCGGATGGGCAACGGCGTGATCATCACGCGAGACCCGCCACGGCTTCGTGTGCGCGAACGGCGGCGTCGACGCCTCGAACGTCGGGCCCGGGAGCGGCGACGTGGTGCTCCTGCTGCCCGAGGACCCGGACGCCTCGGCGGCCGCGATCCGGACCGCGATCCGCGACCGGACCGGCGTCGGACGTCCCGGTCATCGTCTCGCGACACGTTCGGCCGGCCGTGGCGCTGGGGCGTCGCCGACGTCGCGATCGGCGTGAGCGGCCTCGCTCCGCTCGACGACCTGCGCGGACTCCCGGGACGCGGACGGGCGGGTCGATGCGCACGACGATCCGGGCCGTCGCCGACGAGATCGCGTCGGCGGCCGAGCTCGCCCTCGGCAAGGTCGGCCGGCGACCGGTCGCCGCTCGTCCGCGGCGCGTCGCCGCTCCGGCCGAGGCGACCATCGCCGACGCCCTCATCCCGACCGAGTCCGACCTCTTCCGCTGACCCGGGCGTGGGCGTCCGCGGCGCCTCAGCGGGAGCGGCGCTACGCTCCGCGCATGAAGGTCGGCCTCCAGATCCCGGCGTTCGATTTGCCCGGGCGGCACGGAGGCCATCGGGCCGACCCTCGGCCGCATCGCCCGGATCGCCGACGACGTCGGCTTCGACTCGATCTGGGTCATGGACCACTTCTTCCAGATCCGCGGCCTCGGGCCGGCCGACCGACCCGATGCTCGAGGGCTGGACGACCCTCGGGCTACCTGGCCGGCCAGACGAAGCGCGCGCGCCTGGGCCTGATGGTCGGCGGCGTCCACTACCGCCAGCCGGGCCTGTGGATCAAGGCCGCCACGACCCTCGACGTGCTGTCCGGCGGCCGCGCCTGGCTGGGCATCGGCGCGGCCTGGAACGAGGAGGAGTCGCGCGAGCCTCGGCTTCCGCGTTCCCGCCCCTCGCCGAGCGCTTCGAGCTGCTCGAGGACACGCTCCGGATGGCCCACGGCATGTGGACCGGGCCGCGCGGCACGGAGGCCGCGTTCGACGGCAACCGCGTGCACGCCGACGCGCCTCCTGAACAGCCCGCAGCCGCTGAGCCGGCCGCATCCGCCGATCATGGTCGGCGGTGGCGGCGAGACCAAGACGCTGCGGCTCGTGGCCCAGTACGCCGACGCCAGCAACGTCTTCGGCGGCCCCGAGACGGTCCACCACAAGTTCGAGGTCCTGCACGCCCACTGCGAGGCCGTCGGCCGGCCGTACGAGGAGATCGAACGGTCGAACATGCAGGGCGTCGACCTGACGAGCGAGGGCGGCCGCGGGTCGAGCGACCCGGCACGCCTCGTCGACCGCTTCGGCGAGCTCGCCGACGCCGGCGTCCAGCACATCATCCTTGGGCCGCACCTGATCGATCCGGCCACGCTCGAGACCGTCGGCGGCGCGATCATCCCGCAGCTCCGCGACCTGTGAGAGCCCGAGGCGAGCGGCGCGCAGCCGCGGATACTCCCCCGGAGTATGGCCGACGTGCTAGGATGAGCACATGACGGACCGATCCGAGACCACCAAAACGCCGCGAGCTATCGCGATCGACCTTCGGCGGCTGCCAACGGGGCGGCCGACGCGACCGCGATCTCGTTCGCCAGCGCCCCGATCGCGTTCGGCGCTCCAGTCGCGGCCCCGGCGGTCCAGGCACCGATGGCTCCGCGTCCGGCCCGGTCGAGTCGTCGGTCGTCATCGTCGGCTCCGGTCCGGCCGGCCTGACGGCCGCCATCTACGCGGCGCGGGCCGACCTCTCGCCGATCGTCATCGCCGGCTCCGCCCCGGGCGGCCAGCTGATGCTCACGAGCGACGTCGAGAACTACCCGGGCTTCCCGGACGGGATCCAGGGCCCCGACCTGATGGCCGCCTTCCGGGCCCAGGCCGAGCGGTTCGGGACGCCGGATCTTCGACGTCGACGTCGACCGGGTCGACTTCTCGGAGCGGCCGTTCCGCATCTGGGCCCGCGGCACCGAGTACCGCGCCCAGTCGGTGATCATCGCCACGGGTGCATCGGCCATGTGGCTCGGCCTCGAGAGCGAGGAGCGTCTGCGCGGACGCGGCGTGTCCGCGTGCGCGACGTGCGACGGCTTCTTCTTCCGGGACAAGGAGATCGCGGTCGTGGGCGGCGGCGACACGGCCCTCGAAGAGGCGACGTACCTGACCCGGTTCGCCTCGAAGGTCCACCTGCTCCACCGGCGCGACGCGTTCCGGGGCAGCAAGATCATGGTCGAGCGGGCGATCGAGAACCCCAAGATCGAGATCCACTACAACACGGCCGTCGAGGAGGTCATGGGCGACGCGCACGTGGACGGGCTGCGCGTTCGCGACACGGTCACGGACGTGGAGCGCGAGATGGCGGCCGAGGGCCTGTTCATCGCGATCGGCCACCGCCCCAACACGGATGTCTTCCGCGACTGGCTCGAGGTGGACCCGAAGGGCTACCTGGTCGTCCACGACGAGACCGGCTCGAAGATCGAGGGCGTGTTCATCGCCGGCGACGTCCACGACCACCGCTACCGCCAGGCCGTGACCGCGGCCGGCGACGGCTGCAAGGCGGCCATCGACGCGGAGCGCTGGCTGGAGGCCAAGGGCATCGTCCAGAACGCCCACGCGGCGGCGTGGTGAGTCGCGGCGCCATCCCTCGGACCGAGCTGAGCGTCGCGGACGCGGTGAAGACGGCCCTCGACGCGGCGTTCGATGCTGCCGACGCGCGGGCGGCGAGCGCGACGAGCGAGCCAGCCCACTGCCGTCCTGGACGCCGGCTGCGGCCGCGTCTCGGCCCTGAAGCCGTACCGGGCGCGGATCGGGCGGTTCGTCGGGGCGGACATCCACGTGCCGGCCCCCGGTGCGCTGCCGTACCTCGACGAGTTCGTGGCCGTGGACCTGTGCGCCGACGCCGGCGCGTTCCCGCCGGACACCTTCGACGTCATCCTGTCGAGCTTCACCGTCGAGCACTTCAGCGACCCGTCCGCCGCGTTCCGCCACCTGCGCGGCTGGCTCCGGCCTGGCGGCCGGCTCATCATCTCGACCGTCAACCGGCGCCACCCGTTCGTGCGCGCCTACCTGAGCATCCCGGAGCGCCTGCGCCGCCCGCTCCAGCGCCTCGTGAAGGCCAGCGCGGCCGACGCCCACCCGCTCGTCGGGGCGTGCAACGACCCGGCCTCGATCGAGCGCGAGCTCAAGGCGGCCGGCTTCGTCGACGTCCGCCTCACGACCGTCGCCCACCTCGCCCGAGCCTGGGGGCGCCGGCGGACGACCCGCGCCCTCGGCATCATCGGCGACCGCCTCGCCCGGCGGACGCCATCGCGCCTGTCCACGATCGTGGCCGAGGCCGCGGCGCCATCCGCGTGACCCGCTCGCACCCGGTGCGCCCGACGCCCGAGACCCCGCCGGCCGGGGATCCGCGCCAATCGTGGTAGCGTCGCGACGATGAGCTTTCCACGTGGCAGAGGCCTCCGGAGCGTGACCGGCGGAGCGGTCGGCGGCAGCCTGCGCGGGCCCAACCAGCGCCTCGCGGCCGAGGACGGCCACGGCATCCCGCCCGAGCGCCGCTGGCGGACCCTGCGCTGGATCGCCGGGTTCTTCCGGCCGTACCGCTTCCAGGTCGGCGTCGTGCTCGTCGCGATCCTCGGCACGAGCCTCCTCGGCCTGATCAACCCGTACCTGCTCAAGCTGCTCATCGACGACGTGATCGTCGGGCACGACTACGACCGGCTGAACCTGTACGTGGGGCTGATGATCGGCATCCCGATCGTCTCCGGGCTCATCGGCGTCGGCCAGTCGTACCTCAACAACGTCATCGGCCAGAGCGTCATGCAGGACCTCCGGGCGGCCCTGTACAGCCACCTCCAGCGGATGCCGCTGCGCTTCTTCACCGAGACGCGGACGGGCGAGATCCAGAGCCGCCTGGCGAACGACGTGGGCGGCATCCAGTCGGTCGTCACGGACACGGCGAGCTCGCTCACGAGCAACTTCGCGATCGCCGCCTCGACGATCGTGGCGATGTTCCTGCTCGACTGGCGGCTGACCGTCCTGTCGCTGGGGCTGCTGCCGTTCTTCATGCTCCTGACCTACCGGGTGGGCGAGGTCCGGCGCAAGGTGAGCAGCGAGACCCAGAAGTCGCTCGCCGACATCTCCGCGCACACCGAGGAGACCCTCAGCGTCAGCGGCATGCTGCTGTCCAAGACGTTCGGCCAGCAGGCCCAGTCGGTCGCCCGGTTCCGCGACCTGAACCGCAAGCTGGCCGTGCTCCAGATCCGCCAGGCGATGGTGGGCCGCTGGTTCTTCATGATCATCGGCACGATCTTCAGCATCACCCCGGCGTTCGTGTACTGGCTGGCCGGGACGCTCGCGGCGAGCGGCGACGCGTCGGCCCCCACGGCCGGCGTCATCGTCGCGTTCACGACGCTCCAGAGCCGGCTCTTCTTCCCGCTCGGCCAGCTGCTCAACGTCCAGGTCGAGATCCAGGGCGCGCTGGCCCTGTTCGACCGGATCTTCGAGTACCTCGCGATGGATCCCCAGATCGCCGACGCGCCCGATGCGGTCGCGCTCGACCCGCAGGCCCTGAAGGGCGCGCATCCACTTCGACCACGTCTCGTTCCGCTACCCGGCCCCGCTGCCGAAGCCGGCGGACGACGAGGGCGAGCCGAACCTGGAGGCGGAGGCCGCCGCCGCGGAGACGCCCGAAGCTGCGGCCGAAGCGGCGGAAGCCGCATCCGAGGCCGCCGAAGCGGCCGAGCCGATCGTGGCGATCCCGCCGTTCGGCCTGGAGGACATCGACTTCACGGTCGAGCCGGGCGAGCTCGTGGCGCTCGTCGGCCCGTCGGGCTCGGGCAAGACGACGACGACGTACCTCATCCCGCGCCTGTACGACGTGGACGAGGGGTCGGTCGAGATCGACGGCCTCGACGTCCGCCAGATCGCCCTCGCGTCGCTCGGCGAGACGATCGGGTTCGTGACCCAGGAGACGTACCTGTTCCACTCGAGCATCCGCGACAACCTCACGTACGCCCGCCCGGACGCGACCCAGGCCGAGCTCGAGGCGGCGGCGCGCGCCGCGGCGATCCACGACCGGATCGTCGAGCTCCCCGACGGCTACGACACGGTCGTCGGCGAACGGGGCTACAAGCTCTCGGGCGGCGAGAAGCAGCGCATCGCGATCGCCCGGGTCCTGCTCAAGGACCCCCGGATCCTCATCCTCGACGAGGCGACGTCGGCCCTCGACACGGTGAGCGAGCGGCTCATCCAGGCCGCCCTGGAGCGGCTGATGGAAGGCCGGACGACCGTCGCCATCGCCCACCGCCTGTCGACGATCCTGCGCGCCGACCGGATCCTCGTGTACGACCGGGGCCGGATCGTCGAGCAGGGCTCGCACGCGGAACTGCTGGCCGTCGGCGGCCTGTACGCCCGCCTGTACCGCGAGCAGTTCGCCGCGACCGACCAGCCCAAGGAGGCGGTCCGGCCCGTCGCCTGAGGCCGCGGCCCGATGCGGGCACCCGGCGGGAGCCGGCCGCACCTGCCGCGCTTCTGCCCGAGCGGACTACGATGTCCCGGTGAGCTTCAAGAAGTCGATCGAGGCCGTCTGGGAAGGCGGCATGCGCTTCCGGGCGATGACCGGCTCGGGCCACGAGGTGCCCAGCGACGACGGCGAGTCGAACACGCGCCCCCCGGCCGACCGAGCTCGTGCTCGCGGCGCTCGTGATGTGCACCGCGATGGACATCATCTCGATCCTCGACAAGAAGCGCCAGGACTACGACAAGTACCTGGTCCACGCCACGTCCGTCGCAGCGCGAGGAATACCCCCAGGTCTTCACCCGCATCGACCTGATCCACGACGTGAGCGGGCCGGGCGTGACCGAGGCGGGCGTGCGCCGCTGCATCGAGCTCTCGGCGACCAAGTACTGCCCGGTCAGCGCGATGCTGCGCGATGGGCGAGACCGAGATCCACCACGGCTACCGGATCGAGAACACCGGCGCCGACCCCTTCACGGCCCTCGGCGAGGTCGTCGTCACCGGGCCGCACTGGGTGCCAGAGCCCGCGACCTGAGCGTCGCCGCTCCCCGGCCGGAACCGTCCCGCTACCCGGTTGCATGACTATGCAACCTTGTGTATAGTCATGCGCCCATGCTCCAGATCGTCTTCGGATCCCCGACCCTGCCGCCGCCGCCCGTGAGCGGCGAGGTGCGCCCGTGAGCGCCGGCAGCGTCGCGGCCCCGGAGACGGAGCAGGGGTCGCCCGGCGCCGCCTCGGCAAGGGTGCGCGTTGCGATCGTGCGGGGCCACCGGCTACGTCGGCGCGGAGCTGATCCGGCTGCTCTCGCGCCACCCGCACGTCGAGGTCGTCGGCCTGCTCGGCCGCGACCGCTCGGACGTCCCGGTCGGCCAGGTCCACCCCCACCTCTCGAGCACCGGGCTCGCGGTGGACAGCTCGGCGCCCGAGGCCGACGCGGCCTTCCTGGCCCTCCCCCACGGCGTCGCGGCCGGGCTCGTGCCGGAATGGTTCGCCAAGGGCGTCACGGTCATCGACCTCGGGCCGGACTTCCGCCTGCAGCGACCCCGCCGACTACCCGCGCTGGTACGGCTTCGAGCATCCCCGCCCGGACCTCCTCGCCGGCGCCGTGTACGGCCTGCCCGAGCTGCACCGCTCGGAGCTGGCCGCCGTCCGCCACGGCGCCGCCGGCGCGGCCGGGCCTCGTCGGCGCACCGGGTTGTTATCCGACCGCGACCCTCCTCGCCCTCGCCCCGCTCGCCCGGGCCGGCCTCATCGGCGACCTCGTCGTGGATGCGAAGAGCGGCGTGAGCGGCGCCGGCCGCGAAGCCAAGGCCGACCTGATGTTCGGCGAGGTCAACGAGAGCGTGAAGGCGTACGGCGTGGGCGGCCACCGCCACGTCGCGGAGATCGAGCAGGAGCTCGGTCGGCTCAGCGCCGGCGGCGCCGCCAATCCGGGCGCGGCCGCGGTCGATTTCCTGCCCCACCTCATCCCGATGACCCGGGGCATCCTCGCCGCCTGCCACGTGCGGCCGACCCGCAAGGTGGACCAGGCCGAGCTCGACGCGCTCTACGCGGACGCGTACGACGGCGAGCCGTTCGTCCACGTCGTGGACGCGCCGCCGGCGACCAAGCACGTGACGGGGAGCAACCACGCCCGGGTCCATGCCCGCTTCGACGAGCGGACCGGCCGGATCCTCGCGATCTCGGTCATCGACAACCTCGTGAAGGGCGCGGCGGGCCAGGCGATCCAGGCGTTCAACGTCGCGTTCGGGTTGCCCGAGACCGCCGGCCTCGAACAGCTCCCGCTCGCGCCATGAACGACGGCGTACCGCGATGACGACGATGCACCGCGCCGACGCGCTCCTGGCGCCGCCGTCCGCGCTCCCCGCCGGTCGAGCGGCGTCCGGCGATCCCGCACGGCTTCCGGGCCGGCGGAGCGACGGTCGGGATCAAGGCGTCCGGTCGCCCGGACCTCGCGGTCGTCACGACGCTGCGCGGTTCGCAGGGACCGTTCCCGGCCGCCGCCGCCGCGGTCTTCACGCCGAACACGATGGCCGCCGCGCCTGTCCACGTCAGCCGCGCCCACCTCACGATCACGGCACCCGAGGGCGAGGGCCGCTGGGGCTGGGCGACGGGCGTCATCTCGACCATCCGGCAGCGCCAATGCGGCGACCGGAGCCGCCGGCGAGGCCGACCAGCGAGCGATCGCTCTCCGGCCTGGCCGCGGCGCTGGGCACGACGCCGGCCGGCACGCTCGCGATGTCGACCGGGATCATCGGCACGCGCCTGCCCCTCGACAAGGTCCTGCCGGGCATCGACAAGCTGGTCATGCAGGGCCTGACCGCCAACGACGCCGGCTTCGAGGACGCCGCGACCGCGCTGCGGACGACCGATTCGCGCAACAAGGTCGCGACCACGACGGTGACCCTGCCCGACGCGGCCGGCGCCCCGGTCACGGTCCGCGTGTCCGGGATGGCCAAGGGCGTCGGCATGATCCATCCGCGGATGGCCACGATGCTCAGCCTCCTGCTCACCGACGCCACGGTCCAGCCCGACGTCCTCAGCGGCCTCCTCCGGCCGGCCGCGGCCCGGACGTGGGACCAGCTCTCGATCGACGGCGACACGAGCACCAACGACACGGTCTTCCTGCTCGCGAGCGGCGAGGCCGCGAACGCGCCGATCCGTCGCCGGGAGCGAGGCTGCCGTGACGCTCGGCCAGGCGATCGAAGCGGTCGCCCGCGACCTGGCCCGCCAGCAGGCGGCCGACGGCGAGGGCGCCACGACGCTGCTGACCTGCCACGTGACCGGCGGCGCGGACGACGCCGAGGCGCGGGCGGTCGCCCGGGCCGTCGTGTCGAGCTCGCTCGTCAAGGCGGCGATCCACGGCCGCGACCCGAACTGGGGCCGCATCGTGGGCGCTGCCGGCAACGCCCGGCTGGCCGAGACGGCCGTCCTCGTCGCGGCCGGATTGCCCGCGGCCGAGGCCGCCGCCCGCGGCGCCCAGCCCGCCACCGTCCAACCCGACCGGCTGCGCGTCGCGATCGCCGGCACGCTCGTCTTCGACGGCACGGCCGGCGGTCCCGTCGAGTTCGACCGCCGGTCCGTCCGCGCGGCGATGGACGCGCCGGAGTGCCTCGTCCGGCTCGACCTCGGCCTGGGCGACGGCTCGGGCGAGGCGTTCGGCTGCGACCTGACCGAGACCTACGTGCGCGAGAACTCCGAGTACACGACATGAGCGAAGTCCTCGTCATCAAGCTCGGCGGCTCGACCATCGCCGACCAGGCGCAGGTCCTGGCCGAGGTCGCGGTCGTGGCCCGTCGCCGACCCGTGGTCCTCGTCCATGGCGGCGGCCGCCGGATCACCGAATGGCTCGAGCGCCTCGGCGTGCCCAGCACGTTCGAAGGCGGCCTCCGGGTCACCGACGCGCGGTCGCTCGAGGTCGCCGCGGCGGTCCTGCGCGGCGTCGTGAACAGCGAGCTTGTGGCGGGCCTGCGCGACCTGGGGGTCGACGCGGTCGGCCTGTCCGGCGTGGACGGCGGCCTGCTCATCGCCGAGCGGATCCCGGCCATCGGCCTCGTCGCCCACGTGGTCGGGCTGCGGCGCGACCTCCTCGATGCCGTGCTCGTCGGCGGCCAGGTCCCGGTCGTGGCGCCGCTCGCCCGGGACGAGGACGGGATCGTCTGCAACGTCAACGCCGACGACGTCGCCGCGGGCATCGCCGCCGGGCTCGGGGCGCGCCAGCTCATCCTGCTGACCGACGTGGACGGCGTCCGCGACGCCGACGGACGGCGGCTCGACACGCTCACGGTCGGGGAGGCCGAGGCGCTCATCGACAGCGGGGTCATCGAGGGCGGCATGGTGCCCAAGGTCCGGGCGGCCCTCGGGGCGCTCGGCTGGGACGAGGCCGAAGCGGTCATCGCCGATTTGTCCGCCCCGGGAGCCCTGGAGCGCGCGCTCTCCGACCCGACGTTCGGCACGCGCATCACCGCGCGCCGGCCCGCCGGCGCGGGCGTGGCGTGAGGGCCGTCCGATGATCGGTCGACGCGGCGGAGCGCCCAACGCCCGGATCACGACAGCGGCCACGACCGCCGCCCCGGCGTCCCTCCGCCCGTCCGCGCCCCCGTCACCCTCGCTGGCCCACGTCGCGGGACTCTCGCCGGCCGCCCTGAAGTCGGCCCGCCAGCGGGTCATCCGCGAGCTCGTCGCCCGCTCGGCGATCGGGAGCCAGCAGGACATCGTCGAGGCGCTCCGGGCGCGCGGCATGGACGTCACCCAGGCGACCGTGAGCCGCGACGTGGCCGAGCTCGGGCTGGTCAAGATCACCCGCGCCGACCGGCACGTCTACGTGGCCGCCGCCGACCTCGCCGGTTCCCCCACATCCGACGCGCTGCTCCGCCGCCTGCTCGCCGACATCCCCATCACCGTCGGTCGCAGCGGCCTCATCCTCGTGCTCACCGGCCCACCCGGCACGGCCAGCTCGGTCGCCCAGGGCATCGACCAGTCGACGCTGAACGAACAGGTGGGCACGCTGGCGGGCGACAATACGCTGCTCGTGCTGTTCGGCGACGAGGCGCACCTCGAGCGCTGGCTCGCCCGGTTCCGCGAGCTCGGGCCGGCGCCCGACCAGGAAGCCCCCGCCCCGGCCGACGCCCGCGAGCTCGTCGGCGTCCTCGCCGGCGGCTCGTCAGCGGACGGCGACACACAAGCGATCCCCGGACTCCAGGAGGTCTCCCGATGAAGAAGGTCATCCTCGCCTACTCGGGAGGTCTCGACACGTCGGTCGCGGTCGCCTGGCTGCGCGAGCAGTTCGACGTCGAGGTCGTGACCCTCACGGTCGATGTCGGCGGCGGCTCGCTGCGCCAGGGCGTCGAGCGGCGGGCGATGTCCGCCGGGGCATCGCGGGCGTATGTCGTGGACGCGCGCGACCGCTTCGTCACGCGACTTCGTCTGGCCCCACCTCCAGGCGAACGCGCTGTACCAGGGCGTCTACCCGCTCGCGACGGCGCTCGCCCGGCCGCTCATCGCCCAGCTGCTCGTCGAGGTCGCCCAGCGCGAGGGCGCCGACGCGGTCGCCCACGGCTGCACCGGCAAGGGCAACGACCAGGTCCGCTTCGACGTGGCCGTCCACGCCCTCGACCCGGGGCTGGAGGTCGTCGCCCCGATGCGCGTGGGGATGGGCCTGTCGCGCGAGCAGGAGATCGACTACGCGGCCGAGCGCGGGATCGAGATCCCCATCACGAAGGCGTCGCCCTACTCCATCGACGTGAACCTGTGGGGCCGCTCGATCGAGACCGGCGTCCTCGAGGACCCCTGGGTCTCGCCGCCGGCCGACGTCTACGAGTGGACGATCGACCCGGCCACGGCGCCCGCCCCGGTCGAGATCGTCATCGCGTTCGAGGGCGGCATCCCGGTCGCGCTCGACGGGGAGCGCCTGGAGCCCGTGGAGCTCGTCGACCGGCTGCACGCGCTGGGCGGCGCGCACGGCGTCGGCCGCGTCGACCACGTCGAGGACCGGCTCGTCGGCATCAAGAGCCGCGAGATCTACGAGACGCCGGCCGCGACGATCCTCCATACCGCCCACCGCGCGCTGGAAGGGCTGACCCTCACCAAGGACACGCTGCGGTTCGACCGGCTCGTCGCCGACGAGCTCGCGCCGGCTCACCTACGACGGCCTCTGGTTCAGCGCCCTCCACCGCGACCTGCGCGGCTACGTGGCGTCGTCCCAGCGGGTCGTCTCGGGCGACGTCCGGATCCGGCTCGACCACGGCCAGGCGATCGTCGCCGGGCGCCGCTCGCCGCTGTCGCTGTACGAGAAGTCGCTGGCGACGTACGACGAGGGCGACGCGTTCGACCACGCCTCGGCCGTCGGGTTCATCGAGATCTTCGGCCTGCCGCTGCGCACCGAGGCCGCCCGCCACGGCGCGGTCGGCAAGCACCACGGGGCGGCCTGGTCGTGGACCGAGCCGCTGCTGGCCTCGCTGCCGACGACGGTCGAGGACCGGGAGCCCGCCGGAGCCCGCTAGGCGGGCCCGAGACCGCCCGCCGGTCAGCCGACGGCTTCGCGGCGGAGGCGCGCGTAGCCGGGCTTGATCACCTCGTCGATGAGCCGCAGGCGCTCGTCGAACGGCAGGAACGCGCTCTTCATCGCGTTCAGGGTCAGCCACTCCATCTCGCCGAGGCCGATCCCGAACGCGGCGTCGAGCGCCGCGAACTCGGACGAGAGGGTCACGTTCGACATGAGCCGGTTGTCCGTGTTGAGCGTCACCCGGAAGCGCAGCCGGCGGAGCAGGTCGAACGGGTGCTCGGCGACCGACGGCGCGAGCCCCGTGTGCACGTTCGAGGTCGGGCACAGCTCGAGCGGGATGCGCCGGTCGCGGACGTACGCCGCGAGGATGCCCATCGTCACGTGCCCGTCGGGCCCCACCGTGATGTCGTCCACGATGCGGACGCCGTGCCCGAGACGTTCGGCCCCGAGCTCGAGCGCCTCCCGGATCGAGGGCAGGCCGTAGCCCTCGCCGGCGTGGATCGTCAGGTGGAAGCTGGCGTGGGTGAGCAGATGGAAGGCCTCGGCCACCCGGCTCGGCGGATAGCCCGCCTCCGGCCCGGCGATGTCGAAGCCGACCACGCCGCGATCCCGGAACCGGAGCGCCAGCTCGGCGATCTCGAGTGAGCGGTCGGCCTGGCGCATGGCGGTGGCCAGGCCGCGGATGACGATCGGGTTGCCGGCCGCGGCGGCACGCTCGGCGCCCTGACGGAAGCCGTCGAGCCAGGCCTCGGTGACGGCATCCAGCGACAGTCCACGCTCCGTGGAGAGCTCGGGCGCGTAGCGCACCTCGGCGTAGACGATCCCGTCGGCCGCCAGGTCCTCGGCGCACTCGCGGGCGACGCGGGCGATCGCGTCGGCCGTCTGCATGACGCCGACCGTGTGGGCGAACGTCTCGAGGTACAGCTCGAGCGACTTGCGATCCGCGCCCCGGGTGAACCAGCGGCCGAGCTCGGCCTCGTCCGTCGTGGGCAGTCCCCGGTAGCCCGTCGCCTCGGCGAGCTCGATCACCGTCCGCGGCCGCAGGCCGCCGTCGAGGTGGTCGTGCAGGAGCACCTTCGGGGCTCGCCCGATCGCCTGGAGGCTGAGCGTCATGGTGGCGACTCTATCGCCTCGGCGACGCGTGCGAAAACGCGTTCGACGCTTTCGCTGGGTGGTAGTGTCACGGGTGGCGCCGGGTCCCCAATGGCCCGGGTCACTCCACACATCGGATAGGGGCGGAGATGCACGTGCGCCGTTCGGTCAGCCGCCTCAGCGCGGCATTCATCCTGTCTGTGTTGCTCGTCGTCCCGATGGCGGGCGCCGTCGACGCCGCTCAACGCGGATCGGGGACCACGGCCGCTCCGGCCTCCAACGCCGCCACGCAAGCGAAGCTGCGCTCGCAGCTGAAGACGACCCAGCGCAGCAGCGTCTCGCGCGGCTCGGTCGAACGTGCGCACCCTCTCGAAGCACGCCCCGAAGGTTCGCCCGACGGGCCACCTGCCGTTCCTGACCCGCACGCCCGCCGCGAACGGTGCGGGCTCAGGCGGGACGCGCAGCCCCAGGACCGTGGGAACCCCGCCGGCGCCGACTCTCGCGACGGCGAACGCGGGCGCCGCGGCCGCCCTGCCCAGCTTCACCGGGGTCGCCCAGTCGACCAGCGTCTTCACGGACGGCGAGCCGCCCGACCCGTGGGTCGCCGTGGGCCCGGAGCACATCGTCCAGGCCGTCAACCTCATGTTCCGGACCACCGATCGAGCGGGCGGCTCGGCCGTCGACGTTTCGATGGCGGACTTCTTCAACCTGCCCACGAACCCGGTCAGCTTCAACTCGGATCCGCACGTCATCTACGACAGCCTCCACGGCCGCTGGATCGCGACCGAGGTCAGCTGGGACTGCGACACGACCGGCGGAAGCAACTTCGGGACGGGCTACATCGACTACGCGGTGTCGGACACGACCGATCCGAACGGGACCTGGCACCTCGACTACCTTCCCTACCCGGACCAGCTCCCCGACTTCCCCGCCCCGGGCACGTCCACGGACAAGGTCGCGATCGCGAGCAACGTCTTCGACATGACCACCGGCGGGAACTGCGTGTCCGGGCTGAACTACGC
This sequence comes from uncultured Chloroflexia bacterium, assembly GCA_963849405.1. Classification (GTDB taxonomy): domain Bacteria; phylum Chloroflexota; class Limnocylindria; order Limnocylindrales; family CSP1-4; genus C-114. Next base: position 117,006 of record CAWKHG010000001.1, on the reverse strand, counting down.
CGGCACCAACCTCGACGTCCTCGACTGGGCCGACCTGCTCAACCCCTCCACGGACCTGTACACCGAATTCAGCTCGGGCGACCTCCTCTTCGACTTCCGCGTGGCCACCCAGATCCCGGCCACCAGCCCGAAGCTGCAGGCCGTGGCGATGTTCCAGGACGACGACGTTCCGGGACAGCTCGACACGATCTACTACCTGTTCAAGGGCGGCGTCCGTGCGAACACGCTGGACATCGAGACGGCCTTCGACCTCGAAGATGACAGCATCCTGGCGCCCTCGATCGATCCGCCACAGCCGGTCCAGGCCGGACCGGACACGATCGACACGGCCGTGGATCTCCGGTTCACGGACGCCATCTGGCAGGGCAACCGCCTCGTGTTCACATCGACCTATCCGTGCGGAGCGGGACCCCGTGATTGCGTTCGGGTCACCGAGCTCAACACCGCACTCGCATCCCTGACGGTCCGTCCCACGCGGACCCAGGACTTCCTCATCAACGAGGCGGGCAAGGACCTGTTCATGGGCGGGATCGGGCTCGCCGGCGATGGCACGCTGCACGTCGGCTGGACCCGGTCCTCGTTGACGGACAGCCCGTCATCGTTCGCGGCGCACCAGTCGAAGGGCCAGGCCGCGGGCTCGATCAGCGCAGCCGAGCTGCTGGCGGCCGGCACGGCCTCCTACGACGGCGAGCGCTGGGGCGACTACGTCGGGATCGCCCAGGATCCCCAGGTCCCCAACCAGGTCTGGAACGCCAACCAGTATTCGGGCGGCACGGAGTGGCTCATCGAAGGTGACCCCGCTCCAGACCGCCGGGGCGACGTACGTGCCGATGGCGCCCGTACGGATCCTCGACACCCGCGTGGGGACCGGCCTCAGCGGACGGTTCGTCGCCAACTCGGCCCGGACCTGGACGGTCGCCGGCGTCATGGGGATCGCCGCGAATGCCGTCGCGATCACCGGCAACGTGACGGTCGTCGGCCAGCAGTCGGCCGGGTCGGTCTCGGTCACCGTGACCCCGACCGGCACGCCGCCGTCGTCCACGATCAACTTCCCGCTCGGGGAGACCCGCGCGAACAACCTCGTCGTGCCGCTGTCGTCCAGCGGGACGATCTCGGCCGTCTTCAAGGGCACATCGGGCAAGGGGACCCACCTCGTCTTCGACGTCACCGGGTACTTCCTGGCCGACAACACGGGCGACACGTTCAACCCGATCACCCCGGTCCGGGCGATCGATACGCGCGTCGGCACCGGGCTTCACCGGCAAGTTCGTCGCCAATACGCCGCGCACGCTCGTCGTCGCCGGCACGCTGGGCGTCCCCGTCGGGGCGACGGCCGATCACCGGCAACGTCGTGATCGTCCAGCCGAGCAAGCTCGGTTCGGGCGCGGTCACGAAGGACCCCACCGCGACCCCGTCCACCTCGACCGTCAACTTCCCGGCCCACACGAACCGGGCCAACGGCGTCTTCGCACCGCTCACCGCCGCCGGTGAGCTGTCCATCGTCTACAACGCCGCGGCGGGCGGCACGGCGGACGTCGTGCTCGACATCACGGGCTACTTCATGCACGACCTGACGGGCCTGAAGTTCGTCCCGCTGAACCCGTCACGGATCGTGGATACGCGGCCGCCGGCGGTCCTGTCGGGCCTCCACGGCAAGCTCGCCACCGGCGTGGCGAAGACCCTCCAGGTGAGTGGCCACTGGGGCGTCCCGGATGCGGCCGTGGCGGTGACCGGCAACATGACGGTGACCGGCTCGACGGCGAACGGCTCCGTCTCGGCGACCCCCGATCCGGACAACGCGCCGACGACGTCGACGATCAACTTCACGACCGGCGCGGTCATCGCGAACGGGTTCGTGGGGCCGCTCAACGGCGCCGGCGAGATGTCGTTCACGTACCTGGCGAACTCGGCCGGCAAGACGACCGACCTCGTCATCGACCTCTCGGGCTACTTCCAGTAGCGCCGAGGGCTCCCTCGGAGTAACGCGAACGGCCCGGCAACCGCCGGGCCGTTCCATTTCCCGCCCCGGGCGACTCAGCCCTCGCGGGCGAGGCGCTTCTGTGCCGCCGCAAGCGCGGCAGCCACCCGGTTGGGCGCCGTGCCGCCGATGACGTCGCACGACGCGAGCGCGCCGTCGACCGAGGCGGCCGCCCGAAGGTCGTCGCCGATCGCGTGATCGCCCGCCAGCTCCCGGGCGCTCTCGTCGCCCGCGGAGCCGAGGGCCAGGCCGATCATCCCGTCCGACACCTCGTCGAGGCCGACGCCGTTCTCCTCGGCCTGGGCGACCAGCGACCCGACCACGTGGTGGGCGACGCGGAACGGGAGGCCGTGGCGGACGAGCGCATCGGCCACCGCGGTCGCGGTCGTGAAGCCCTCGGTGGCCGCGACGCGCATCCGCTCCCGGTCCACCGCGAGCGTGTCGAGCAGCCCGGTCATGATCCCGAGCGACGCGTCGAGGATCGCCGCGCTCTCGAACAGGGGCAGCTTGTCGTCCTGGAGGTCGCGCTGGTACGCCAGCGGCAGGCCCTTGAGCAGCGCCAGCATCCCCGCCAGGGCGCCGATGACGCGGGCCGCGCGGCCGCGCACGAGCTCGGCCGGATCGGGGTTCTTCTTGTTCGGCATCATCGACGAGCCGGTCGAGAAGGCATCGGCCACCCGGACGAAGCCGAAGCGCGGGTTCGACCACCAGGTGATCTCCTCGGCGAACCGGCTGAGGTGGACCATCGCCAGGGCGGCCGCGGCCAGGAACTCGACCACGAAGTCGCGGTCGCTGACGGCATCGAGGGAGTTGGCGGTGACGTCGTCGAAGCCGAGATCGCGGGCGGTCTTCACCCGGTCGAGCAGGTAGCCCGCCCCGGCCAGCGCCCCGGCGCCGAGCGGCGAGACGTTGGCCCGGCGGCGCAGGTCGGCGAGCCGGCCCCGGTCGCGCTCGAGCATCTCGACGTACGCCAGCAGGTGATGGGCGAGGAGCACGGGCTGGGCGGGCTGGATGTGGGTCGAGCCGGGCATGACCGCGTCGCCCTCGCGCTCGGCCAGGCCGACGAACGCGCGCTCGAGCCCCACGATCGCCCCGTCGAGCCGGTCGACGGTCCGGCGCAGCCAGAGGCGCAGGTCCGTGGCCACCTGGTCGTTGCGCGACCGGCCGGTGTGCAGCTTGCCGGCGACCGCGCCGATCCGCGTCGCGAGGGCCGCCTCGAGGTTGAGGTGCACGTCCTCGAGCGAGGGATCCCATTCGAACGTGCCCGCTTCGACGTCGGCGCGCAGCTCGTCGAGGCCGGCGATGAGCTCCTTCACCTCCGAGGCCGTCAGGAGCCCGGCACGACCGAGGCCGCGGACGTGGGCGACCGAACCCGTCAGGTCGTCGACGGCCAGCTCGCGGTCCACCTCGATCGACCGGGTGAAGTCCGCGACGCGCGGGTCGTTCTCCTCGCTGAAGCGCCCGCCCCAGAGCCGCATCCGTCCTCCTCGTTCCGTGGCGGCCATCGTAACGGGCCGCCCGAGGTCGGCGGGAGATCGGGATCCCGGGTGGGGACGGCCGGCGACCGCGCCGGCGCCGCGATCGGCGCGCGGATCAGGCCTTCCGGGCCGGCTCGGCCGCGCGCAGCCGCTCGGCGGCCTCCTCGGCCGTCAGGTCGCGCTGGGTCTCGGCGAGCAGCTCGTAGCCGACCATGAACTTGCGGACCGTGGCCCGCAGCAGCGGCGGATAGAAGTGGCCGTGGAGCTGCCAGTGGTCGGTCCGCCCGTCGCCCGAGCCCGCCCCATCCCCTCCCCCGAACGGCGCCTGGTGCCAGCCCATCGAGTACGGGAAGGGCCGCTCGAACAGCGCGTCGTAGCGACCGAGCAGCCGGATGAGGCCGGCCGCCAGCGCGTCCCGCTGGGCATCGTCCAGGCCGGGCAGGCGTTCGACCGGCCGGCGCGGGATGACCAGCGTCTCGAACGGCCAGGTCGCCCAGAACGGGACGACGATCAGCCACTCGTCGTTCTCCTCGACCACCCGCGGCCCGCCCGTCTCCTGGCGGGCGTAGTCGAGGAGCAGCCGCTCGCCGTGCGTGTCGCAGTGGCGGCGCTGGGCCGCGTCCTCGCGGGCCGCCTCGCGCGGGAGCGCCGTGCCCGCCCAGATCTGGCCGTGCGGGTGCGGGTTCGAGGCGCCCATCGACTCGCCCCGGTTCTCGAAGACCTGGACCCAGCGGTATGTCGCGCCGAGCTCGGCGGTCTGGGCCGCCCAGACGTCGATGACCGCCCGGACCGCCGTCGGGCTCCATCAGGCCAAGCGTGAGGTCGTGGCGCGGCGAGAAGCAGATGACCCGGCAGGTGCCGCTCTCGCCCTCGGCCACCAGGAGCCCGTCGCCGATCCGCTCGGTCGGCGTCTCGGGGCTGAGCGCCGCGAAGTCGTTGGTGAACACGAACGTCGTCGCGTAGTCGGGGTTCACGTCGCCCAGCGCCCGGGGATTGCCGGGGCACAGGTAGCAGGTCGGGTCGTAGCGCCGGGCGCGCCTCGTCGGTCACGTCCTCCTCGAGGCCCTGCCATGGCCGCTGGGTGCGCCCGGCCGAGACGAGCACCCACTGGTCGGTCAGGGCGTCGTAGCGGCGATGGGGACCGTCGAACCGGTCGGCGATGGCCATCCCCTCAGGCCGATCGCGCTTGTTCGGCCTCGGCGACCAGGACGAGATCGCGCACGGACTCGCGCAGGATCGTCCGCGCCTCGGGCTCCAGCTGGCCGTCGCTGATCAGGGTGTCCGCCTCGTCGAGGCGGGCGATCGAGCTGATGCCGACCACGCCCCACTTGGAATGGTCGGCCACCACGACGAGGCGCCGGCCGGCTTCGATGAGGACCCGGTCCGTCTCGGCCTCGAGCATGTTGGGGGTCGTGAAGCCCGAGCGGGGCTCCATCCCGTGGACGCCCATGAACACGATGTCGAGATGGACGCTGCGCAGGGCCGCGACCGCGAACGGACCGACGAGCGCGTCGCTTGGGGTGCGCTCGCCGCCGGTGAGGATGATCGTCTGGTCGCTCCGGTTGGCCACGTAGAGCGCGTCCGCGACGGGGATCGAGTTCGTGACGACGGTGAGCCTCGGGATGTCGATCAGGGCCCGCGCCAGGGCATACGTCGTCGTCCCGGCCGAGAGGCCGATGGCCATCCCCGGCTCCACGAGGGCGACGGCCGCGGCCGCGATGGCCTCCTTCTCGTGCTGCTGGAGGGCGGACTTGGCCGCGAACCCGGGCTCGAAGAGCGCGTTGCCCGACCGGGCGGTGGCGCCGCCGTGGACCTTCTCGACGAGGCCCTGCTGGTGGAGCGACTCGAGGTCGCGCCGCACGGTCATATCCGACACGCCGAGCAGGCGGACGAGATCCGCGACCCGGACCGCCCCGTCGTCGCGAATGCGTTCCAGGATCAGGGCCTGTCGCTGTCGCGCCAGCACCGTTACGGATCCTCCGCGGAGAACACCCTAGGCCGAGCGAGACTACCCCGGCCGGCGGACGTCTGCATGTCGTGGGTTAGATTGATGACAACCGGCGGGAAAGTCAACGTATTCGAACCTTTTCCACCAAATCGCCGCATTCCTCCTTGACATGGGGCGCACCGCATCTGACAATCCGTCCGGTCCTGTTGGATTCTGTGGGCGCACGGACCTGGTTATCTGGATGGAGGAAAGCCCGTCATGGCCAATCCCGAAGCGCCTCGTTCGCTCCTTGCGGACGCGGTCACGCGAGCGGTGACCCGCCGCGATGTCCTGAAGGGAGCCGCCGGCGTCGCGGGCCTGGCGGCCCTGCCCATTCTCGTCACAGCCTGTGGGCCCGGCACTGCCGCATCGGCCGGCGCCGGCACGGTCCACGTCGGCAGCAACCACTCCGACCCCGGCGAAGCCAAGGGCATGGACGCGATCGACGCCGCCTTCACGAAGGCGACGAACATCGCGGTGGTCCTGAACAAGGTGGACCACGGCACGTTCCAGGATCAGATCACGAGCTACCTGGGCGGCAAGCCGGACACCGCGTTCACCTGGTTCTCCGGGTTCCGGATGAAGTTCTTCGCGTCGAAGGGCCTCGCGACGGCCATCGACGACGTGTGGACCAAGGTGAAGGGCAACTTCACCGAGGGCTTCGCCACGTCCGTCGTCGGCGACGACAAGAAGGTCTACGGCATCCCGGTGGACTACTACCCGTGGGCCGTCTTCTATCGGAAGAGCGTGTTCGCGGACAAGAAGTACACGATCCCCAAGACCTGGGACGAGCTCAAGGCCCTGTGCACCAAGATGCAGTCCGACGGCCTGACGCCGATCGCGTTCGGCGACAAGGACGGCTGGCCGGCGATGGGCACGTTCGACATCCTCAACCTCCGGCATCAACGGCTACCAGTTCCATGTCGACCTCATGGCCGGCAAGGAGAAGTGGACCGACCCGAAGGTCACGGCGGTGTTCCAGAAGTGGGCGGAGATCGTGCCGTTCCACGCCAAGGACTACGCCGGCCTGACGTGGCAGAACGCGGCCGACACGCTCGTCCAGAAGAAGTCGGGCATGTACCTGCTCGGCCTGTTCGTCACGGCGCAGTTCGCCGCGACCAAGGTCGCGGCCGACCTCGACGACGTCGACTTCTTCCCGTTCCCGACCCTTGGGACGTCCTTCGACGCCGAGGGCGCCCTCGACGCGCCGATCGACATCTGGCAGATCAGCTCCAAGTCGGCGAACCTCGCCGCCGAGCTCGATTCGGCCAAGGCCTACATGGAGTTCTGGGCCAAGGGATCCACCCAGATCCTGATGTTCCAGAACCAGCCGGGCCTGATCCCCGCGGCGAACGACGCCGACCCGGCCACCTATTCGGCCCTCCAGAAGAAGGCCGTGGAGATCGTCAGCAAGGCGACCCGGATCACCCAGTTCCTGGACCGTGACACGCGGCCGGACTTCGCGGGTGCCAACGGGATGCAGAGCTTCCTCCAGACCTTCCTCAAGAACCCGACCCAGGACCTCGCCGCCTACCAGAAGACCATCCAGGCCTTCTGGGATCAGTTGCCGCCGCTGACGTAATCCCTGTCGCTATCCTTGGCGGCATCGTGACCATGGACGCGAGCCAGCCGACGACGACCGCCCCTCTTGGCCTCACGACCATCGGGGCGGTCGAACGTTTTGCGGCGGGCGACGACCCGGCGGACCGGGCGGGACGAGGCGCTGGATCGCCGGCGTCGCGGAGTGGCTCGGCGTCCGCCAGGCCTCCCGGCCGGCGGAAGTACAGCCTCCTGACCCAGCGGGACAAGCTGACCCTCGGCCTGATGATCGGGGTTCCGACGTTCCTGTGCATCGCCCTGATCTGGCTGCCGACGTTTGCGTCGATCCTGTTGTCGTTCACGAACTGGCAGGGGGTGAGCGCCCTCACCGGTGAGAACGTCGTCGGCCTGAAGAACTACGAAACCCTGTTCAGCTCGTATCCCCTCTTCTGGGAGGGCGTCAAGCACAACATCCTCTGGCTCTTCTTCTTCGTGTTCATCGCGACGCCGATCGGGATCTTCTTCGCAGTCCTCCTCGACCGGGAGATGCGCGGGACACGGATCTACCAGAGCATCTTCTACATCCCGGTCGTGCTCTCCCTGGCCGTGGTCGGGTACATCTGGGAGCTCCAGTACACGTCCCAGGGCTTCATCAACAGCATCCTCGGCCATACCTCGTCCGATACCGCGATCGACTTCCTGGGCAACCCGGACCTGAACCTGTGGGCCGTGCTCATCGCGGCGAGCTGGCGCCACGTCGGCTACATCCTCGTGCTCTACCTGGCCGGCCTGAAGAGCGTGGACCCGACGCTCAAGGAGGCCGCCTCGATCGACGGCGCGAACGCCCGGCAGACCTTCATCCGGGTCGTCTTCCCGGTCATGAAGCCGATCAACACGGTGGTCATCGTCATCACCGTGATCGAGTCCCTGCGGGCCTTCGACATCGCCTACATCATCAACCGGGGCAAGAACGGCCTGGAGCTGCTGTCCACGCTGATCACGAACAACAGCATCAGCGAGGCGAGCCTCATCGGCTTCGGTTCGGCCATCGCAGTGATCCTGCTGCTGATCTCGCTCGGGCCGATCGTCTTCTACCTCGTCCGCACCTTCCGCGGGAGCCCCGAGTGACTGCGGCCATCGCGCCCGTCGAATCGGCACCGGTCGAGACCAGGATGTCGAAGCCGGCCGGGGCCCCGCGGTCGCGGCGCCTCGCGCTGCACCTGTTCCTCATCGCCATGTCGCTCGTGTGGCTGTTCCCGTTCGCGTGGGCGCTGTACATGGCCCTGCGGCCCTATGGCGACATCATCACGGCCGGGACCGCGCTCTCCCTCCCCTCGTCGCTCACGCTCGACAACTTCTTCACGGCGTGGGACCAGGCGACGCTGCCGCACTTCTTCCTCAACACGCTCGTCATCGCGATCCCGGCGGTGATCCTCGCCCTGTTCCTCGCCTCGATGGTCGCGTTCGCCGTGTCGCGCTTCAGCTTCCGGTTCAACGTCGCGCTGCTGATGATGTTCACGGCCGGCAACCTGCTTCCTCCGCAGGTCATCATCGTGCCGCTGTACCGGCTGTACCTGCTGCTGCCGCTGCCCGACTTCCTCAGCGACAACGGCGCGCTCTACGACCAGACGATCGGCATCATCCTCATCAACATCGTCTTCCAGACCGGGTTCTGCACGTTCGTCCTGAGCAACTACATGAGGACGCTGCCGGGCGAGCTGACCGAGGCGGCCCTCGTCGATGGCGCGTCGGTCTTCCGGATCTACCGCCAGGTGATCTTGCCCCTGTGCCGGCCGGCGCTCGCCGCCCTCGCGACCCTCGAGTTCACGTTCATCTACAACGACTTCTTCTGGGGCCTGCTGCTGCTGAAGACCGGCGACAAGCGCCCGATCACGGCGGCCCTCAACAACTTCCAGGGTGCCTTCTTCACCGACCAGAACGTGCTCGCCGCGATGTCCATCATGGTCGCGATCCCGACCGTCCTCGTGTACATCGCGCTCCAGAAGCAGTTCGTCCGCGGGTTGACGCTCGGCTCGACGAAGGGCTGAAGGCTCGGGCCCGCCGGGGCGGGGCGCCGTCGGGGGCCTACCCGGCGAACTCCGCCCGCAGCCTGGGGATCGTGTCGCGGGCGATCCGCTCGAGCAGGTCGCGCCGGCCGGCGGGCGGGCGCTCGATCGAGAAGTCCGTGAAGCCGAGCGCATGGTGGGTGCGGACGAAGTCCTCGAACGCCGTCGGAGTGGCGTAGACCTCGGGACCCGCCCAGGTCGAGCGGCGGATCTCCGCGGGGTCCCGGCCGATCTCGGCGCAGGCGGCGTCGAGCGCGCCGATGCGGTCGGCGACCGGGGTCTCGAGCCCGTCGGTGGCGCTCCCCGCGAGCGTGGCGAACGTGTCCCACTGGTCGGCGTACCGGGCCGCCAGCCGGAGCATGCGCGGCCGGTGGGCGGCGATGAGCAGCGGGATGTGGTCCTGCACAGGGCGCGGCGAGAACGGCGCGTCGTCGAGCCGGTAGTGGCGACCCTGGAACGTCGTGCGGGCCTGGCTCGTGAGGCCCTTGATCATCACGATCGCCTCTTCGAGCCGGTCGACGCGCTCGCCGACGGGCGGCAGGTCGATGCCGTACCGGCGGTGCTCGTCCTCGTGCCAGCCCGTGCCGATGCCGAGGATGAGCCGACCCTCGCTGACGTGGTCGACGGTCACCGCCTCCTTGGCGAGCAGGGCCGGGTGGCGGAACGTATTGCTCGAGACGAGGACGCCGAGCCGGATGCGCGACGTCTTCGCGGCGAGGGCCGCGAGCAGCGTCCAGGCCTCGAGGCACGGCAGGTCCGGTGGCCCATCGGTGTCGACAAAGTGGTCAACCAGCCAGGCGTGGTCGAAGCCGAGATCCTCGGCGGTCCGGAAATCGTCGAGGACGTCCGCCCAGGTGTGCGAGGCCTGGCCAAAGAAGCAACCGAAGCGGACGCCGGGTCGTTCGATCACCACAGGGTCATGGGCTCCCTCGGGGGCCGTGCGGCGCCGGCTCCGGCGGCGGCCTGGACCTCCCAGAGACGCGGCGTCCGGCCGGTCCGGCTCGCGTAGTCGCGCTCGACCGCCGCCCGGAGGGCTTCGACGGCGTCCGGCTCCACCAGGTTGATCGTGCATCCGCCGAACCCGCCGCCGGTCATCCGGGCCGCTACGACGCCCGGCGTCGCGGCCGCGATCTCGACGAGCGTGTCCATCTCGGGCGTCGTGATCTCGAACTGGTCGCGCATCGAGGCGTGGCTCTCGGCGAACAGGCGGCCGATCGCCGGGAGGTCCCTGGCCCGCAAAGCGGCCTCGGTCTCGAGGACCCGGGCGTTCTCGCCAACGATGTGCTCGGCCCGCCGGCGCTCGACCGGGTCGAGCTGCGATCCGAACTGGATGAGCATCGCAGCGTCGACGTCACGGAGCTGGGCGAGCGTCCGCCCCGACAGCCTGGACAGGGCCGCCACGGCCCGCTCGCACTCCTCGCGCCGCGTGTTGTACTCGCCGCCGTCGTGCTGGTGGGTGACGCCCGAATGGACGACCACGAGGCGGAGGCCGTCGGGGATGGGAACCGTCCGATACTCGAGCGTGCGGCAGTCGAGGAACAGGGCGGAGCCGGCCTCGCCACAGGCCGAGGCGAACTGGTCCATGAGCCCCGACTGGACCCCGACGTACCGGTTCTCGGCGATCTGGCACACCCGGGCGAGCTCGAGCGGCTCGAGCGGCGGTGGCGCGGTGCCGGCGAGGGCCCAGGCCGTAACGAGCTCGAGGGCTGCGGACGACGAGAGGCCGGCGCCCGTCGGCAGGTCGGACGTGAGTACGCCACGGAACCCGGTGAGCGGCGTGCCCTTGTCGGCCAGCGCCCAGGCGGTCCCGGCCACGTAGTCGACCCACGTCCCGGTCGGCTCGCCGATCGCGTCGAGGTCGATCGTCGCCCGCTCCCCGGTCGCGGCCAGTGTCAGCTCGACGTGCCGATCGCCCGTCGGGACATAGGCGATCACGATGGCGAGATCGATCGCGGCCGGCAGGACGAAGCCGCCGTTGTAGTCGGTGTGCTCGCCGATGAGGTTGACCCGGCCCGGGGCGCGAACCACGCGGATCTCGGGACCGGTGTCCGATGGGCTGCCAGCGCGGAGGGCGGCCGCGGCCGAGGCCTCGATCGGGCCAGATGCAACCGGATCGGACGCGAGGTGGTTCACGAGTTCGGATGGTACGGGACGAGGTGTCCCGCGACCGGCCGAAGAACATGACGGGTCCTGTCAGGTATCCGCGCGAGACTTGGCACAGCCGTCTAGGCCATTCAAGCGGTATCATCCGCAGGTCCAACCCGGAGGCGCCCACCTCGATGTCGCGATCCCGCACCGTCTGGCTCGTCTTCGCCGCGCTCGGCTTCTTCTGGGGCAGCGAGCTACCTGTTCATCAAGATCGGCGTCGAGACGCTGACGCCGTTCACGCTGATCGCCGGGCGCCTCGCGGTCGGCTGCGCGTTGCTCGCCGTCGTGCTCTTCACCGCGCGCGAACCGTTGCCGAGGGATCGCAAGGTCTACGGCCACCTGTTCGTCATGGGCGTGCTCAACATCGCGATCCCGTTCTCGCTGATCACGTGGGGCGAGACCTCGATCGACTCGGCGCTGGCCTCGATCATCAACGCCTCGGTGCCGCTGTTCACGATCCTCATCGCGTCGCTCGTCCTGGTCGACGAGCCGATCACCGTGAACCGGCTGGTCGGTCTTCTCGTCGGCTTCGGTGGCGTCCTCGTCCTCACGAGCCGCGCCTTCGGTGAGGGGACCTCGGGCAGCCTGCCCGGCGAGCTGGCGATGATCGGATCGTCGATCTCGTACGCGGCGGGCAACGTCTATGCCCGCCACAACGTCCGCGGCCTGCGCCCGATGGTGCAGGCGTTCTTCCAGGTCTTCTTCGCCCTGGTGATCACCACGATCCTGGCGTTCGCCTTCGAGCGGCCGTTCGCGCTGAACTGGACCGGCTCGTCGATCTTCGCCGTCGTCTGGCTCGGCCTCCTCGGCTCTGGGCTCGCGTACCTGTGCTTCTTCTGGCTGCTGGCCCGCTGGGGCTCGACCCGCTCGTCGATGGTCGCGTACCTCCTGCCGGTCGTCGGGATCGTGCTCGGGTTCCTCGTGTTGAACGAGACGATCGATGCCCGGGTCCTCGCTCGGCACGGCCCTCGTCGTGGGTGGCGTGGCCCTGGTGAACAGCCCGTTCGGGCAGCGGCGACTGTTCGGCCGCCGCGCGCCCGGGCCCCAGGCGGAGGCCGGAAGACCGGGCTAGGTCGCGCGTCGCGGCTGCCCAGCCCTAGAGGGCGAGCAGCACGGCCCCGAGGAGCACCAGGCCGGCTCCGGTCAGGCGTCGTGCCCGATCGCGGGCGTCGACGCCCTCCCCCATCCGCAGCGCGCCCCAGGCCGAGGCGATGACGACCGAGCTCTCGCGCAGTGGCGCGATGGCCGTGAGCGGGGCGAGCGTGTAGGCGATGAGGATGAGCCCGTACGCGCCGAGGCTGATCGTGCCCGCCGCGCCGGCTCGGAGCCAGGGCGCGGGTCCGACGGGGTCGGCGGCCGCGAGGCGACCCGGGCGCCGTGCCACGAGCCGGACCCACGCGACCATGGCCACGGCGCACACGGGGAACACGACGGCGGCATAGAGCCAGATCGGGGCCTGTCGGGCGCCCACCGAGTCCACCGCCGAGTAGCCCGCGATCATCACGCCGGTCAGGATCGCGAACTCCGCCGCGCCGACGAGCGAGGCGGCCGACGGATCGCCCGAGCCGGGAGCGCGACGTGACCGGGCGAGGTGGGCCCGGATCACCCCCACGACGCGCCACGGCCGCTGGACGAGCAGGATGCCGGCCAGCAGGGCGACGACGCCCACGACGCCCGTCGGCTCCAGCCGCTCGCCGAGGATGGTGACCCCCAACGCGACCGAGAAGCACCGGCGCCGTGCCGCGGGCGATCGGGTAGACGACCGACAGGTCGCCCCGCTTGTACGCCTCGGCGAGGCAGATGAAGTACGCGGCCTCGAAGATGCCGGAGACGGCGGCAAGGGCCACCGTCTGGGGCTCGAGGCCCGGGCCGGCCGACGGCCAGCCAGCCGACGAGCACGGGGACCGCGAAGACCGCGACGCCGACGATCATCGCCCGCTCGGCCGTACGAAGCGTGTCGCCCGAGGTCTTGAGCAGCGCGTTCCACGCAACGTGGAGCACGGCGACGACGAGGACGAGCGCGACGACGCCGGGCGGCATCGGGTCAGTCTACGGGCGGGAAGAGGCCGGTTTGGGGCGCACGCGCGGCGGCGAGATCGACGGGCTCAGACGCCGATCGGGTGCCAGACGGTCTTCATCTCGAGGTGCGCGGCGATCCACTCGGGCCGCTGGGCGGCGCGGTCGTCGGTCCAGTCGAACCGGGCGTCGGTCATCTTCGCCGGGCGCCGGAGCAGGCGCTTGATGTCCTGGGCCGCGGCGACCTCGACAGACTCCTGCATGTCGGCCGGGACGCCCCACGTGTCGAGCGTGTCGACGTCCTCGTGGGCGGCGAGGACCGGCACGAGCTCCTTGCGCAGACCGGTCAGGATGTTGATGACGCCGCCCGGGACGTCGGAGGTCGCGAGGACCTCGGTGAGCGTGACCGCGGGCAGCGGCCGCGACTCGGATGCGAGCACGATCGCCGTGTTGCCAGCGACGAGCGGCGGGGCCAGGCGCGAGACGAGACCGAGCAGCGACGACGCCTCGGGAGCGACGACGCCCACGATGCCCGTCGGCTCGGGGATCGTGAAGTTGAAGTACGGCGCGCCGACCGGGTTCACCGTGCCGAGCACCTGGGCGATCTTGTCGGCCCAGCCGGCGTACCAGACCCAGCGGTCGATGGCCCGGTCGACGAGGTCGCCGGCCTTCGCCGCGCGGACGCCTTCGGCGATCGCCACCTCCTCGACGAACTGGTCGCGCCGGCCCTCCATCAGCTCGGCGACGCGATACAGCACCTGGCCGCGGTTCATGGCGGTGCGGCCAGCCCAAGGCTCGAACGCATTCCGCGCCGCGCGGACCGCATCGCGGACGTCCTTGCGCGAGGCTCGGCACGGCGTTCGCGAGTGGCGACCCGTCGGCGGCCGTCACGTCGTACGAGCGGCCCGATTCGGAGCGCGGGAAGGCGCCGCCGATGTACATCTTGTACGTCTTGCGGACGCCGATCCGGGGCGCCACTCAGCGGTCCTCCAGGCGCACGTACGCATGGAGCCCGTGCAGGCCACCCTCGCGGCCGAAACCCGACTCCTTGTACCCGCCGAACGGGATGTGGGGTCGAACCGGTTGAACGTGTTGGCCCACACGACGCCGGCCTTGAGCCGTTGACCATCGACAGGATCCGGCTGCCCTTCTCGGTCCAGACGCCGGCCGACAGGCCGTAGGCGTGTTGTTGGCCTTCTCGATCGCCTCGGCCGGGGTCCGGAACGTGAGCACCGACAGGACCGGCCCGAAGATCTCCTCGCGGGCGATGCGATGCTCTGGGCGACGTTCGTGAACAGCGTCGGCCGGAAGAACCAGCCGCGCGCGGGCAGGTCGCAGGCGGGCTGGTACATCTCGGCGCCCTTCGGCGACTGGCCGGCCTCGACCAGTTCCGTGATCTTGCCAGCTGGGCGCGTTAGTTGATCGCGCCCACGTCCGTGTTCTTGTCCAGCGGGTCGCCCACGCGAAGATCGTCGACAGGCGGTCCTTGAGGCTTGTCGATGAACGGCTCGGCGATGCTCTCCTGCACGAAGCAGCCGGCTACCGGCGCAGCACACCTCACCCTGGTTGAAGTAGATGCCGTTGACGATGCCCTCGATCGGCCTGGTCGAGCGGCGCGTCGTCGAAGATGATGTTGGCCGCCTTGCCGCCCAGCTCCAGGGTGAGCGCCTTGTCGAGCTCCGGCGACGGCGCGGCCGATCCCCTTGCCGACGTCCGTTGAGCCGGTGAAGGCGACCTTGTCGACGTCCGGATGCTTGACCAGGGCAAGGCCGATCTCGCCCGGGCCCGGTGACGATGTTGACGACACCCGGCGGCAGGTCGGCCTGGCGGCAAACGTCGGCGAAGAGGAGGGCCGACAGCGGGTCGTGGACGAAGCCGGCTTGAGGACGACCGTGTTGCCCGGCCGCCAGCGCCGGCGCGATCTTCCAGGCCAGCATGAGCAGCGGGAAGTTCCACGGGATGACCTGCGCCGCCACGCCGAGCGGCTTGGGGTTGCGGCCCGGGAAGGCGTACTCGAGCTTGTCCGCCCAGCCGGCGTAGTACCAGAAGTGCGCCGCCGCGAGCGGCACGTCCACGTCGCGGCTCTCCTTGATGGGCTTGCCGCTGTCGATGCTCTCGAGGACGGCGAACTCGCGGCTCCGCTCCTGGAGGATCCGCGCGATCCGGAACAGGTACTTGGCGCGCTCGCGGCCGGGCAGGTCGCCCCAGCGCCGGCGGAATGCCTTGCGTGCGGCCGTGACCGCCTGGTTCACGTCCTCGACGTTGCCGCGGGCGATCTCGGCCAGGGGCTCCTCGGTGGCCGGATCGACCGTCGTGAACACGGCGCCGTCGCTGGCGGCCACTTCCTTGCCGCCGATGAACAGCCCGTAGCGCGCCTTGAGGTGGACGATGTCGCGCGATCTCGGGCGCCGGGGCGTACTCCCACGGGATCGCCTGCCCGTCGCCGAGGCCCCAGCTGTTCGGGGCGCCGCTCCCGCGCGTCACGACCGCCTTGTCGGCGGTCGGTCCGGTCTTGGTCGTCATGTGCTCGCCATTATCGCATCGGCGGACGCGATCTCCGATGGACGTGACACGGCGCGGGAACGCGAACCAGCCGACGACGCACCCGGCGACCGCCGCGAGCGCCCCGAACGCGAACACGGCGCTTCCGCCGAACGAGCCGAAGAGCAGGCCGCCGACCACGTTGGTCACGAAGGCCGTGAGGCCGTACGCGGTCATCTGGAACAGGCCCTGCCCGGTCGCCTGGAGGTCCGCCGGCAGCACGACCGCGATCGTGAGCACGACGCCGACGGTCACGCCGGCGAACCCGAGGCCGGTCAGCACGCGGCTCGCGATGATGAGCTCCGGCGAGGTCAGGACCGCCCAGCTCCCGAGGCAGACGGCGTACAGGACGGCCGACGCCGCGAACAGGCCGCGCAGCCCGATCCGGCGGACGACCCACCCGACGCCCATCATCGCCGGGATCTCCGTGATCGCCGACAGGCCGGCGGCGAGCCCCACGTCCGACGGCGTGCCGCCGAGCTCGATGATGCGGAGCCCGAGGAACGAGTTGGTGGCCACGAGGGCGACGTGCACGAGGGCGATCGCGACGAGGATGAGGACGAGCCGGGGAGCGACCCGCAGCGCGACGCCGGCCGATCCGAGTCCCCAGGTCCGCGGCGCGTCGTCGGCGGTCTCCGGCGCCGCTTCCGTCGGGCGTCCTCGCGGCCACCGATCGACGGTGCGCGGCCAGGTCGGCCCGTGCCACGTCGGGGATCCAGGCGGCCACCACCGCCAGGCTGAGGGCGGCCACGGCACCGAAGACGAACGCCCACTGGTAGCCGGCCGCCTGGAACACCGCGCCCGCCGCGACCACTGCGATGGCGAACGACAGGCTGCCGAGGCTTCGGACGGGGCCGTAGCGATCGCCCCGATCGCCGAGCGCGTTGACGGTCAGCGCGTCACTCAGGGGCTGCCAGCCCGACTGGAAGACCCAGAAGACGGCGAAGAGCAGCACGATCACGGCCGGCGGCCAGGAGCCGAGCAGGGCGAGGAGGGCGGCGGCGGAACCGAGTCCGCACACCTGGAGCGTCCTCGACCGGCCGAGGCGTACGTCCGCGATGTGGCCCCAGGTCGGCACGGAGAGCGCGAACGCGATCGAGCCGAGCGAGAGGACGAACCCGATGGCGCCGGCCTCGAAGCCGAGGCTGGCGAGGATCACCCCGTTGTACGGCATGATGACCCCGAACGCGGCACCGCTCGCCAGGACGAGGATGCGGATCGCGGTCACCCGGGAATCGTAGCCGGGAACCGGGCCGAGGCGTTCGTGCCACTCCGGTGCGCCGGGCCACCCCGGCGCCTTCGCTCGGGAGCCCTGCCCACGCGCCGCCTAGTCGAGCGAGAAGTCGTCCGGGTCGGCGTACCGGCCCGTGTGCTCCTTCTCGATCTGCATGAGCACGTCGTTGAGCAGGCTGCTGGCCCCGAACCGGAAGCGGTCGGGCGTCATCCAGCGCGGGCCGAGCGTCTCGTACAGCACGACCAGGTACTGGATCGCCTCCTTGGCGACCCGGATGCCGCCGGCCGGCTTCATGCCGACGGCCCGCGGCCGGTCTGGCGCTCGAAGTCGCGGATCGCCTCGAGCATGACCAGCGTCACCGGGAGGGTCGCGGCCGGGACGACCTTGCCGGTCGAGGTCTTGATGAAGTCCGCGCCGGCCGCCATGGCCAGGACGCTCGCCCGCCGCACGTTGTCGTACGTCTCGAGCTCGCCCGTCTCGAGGATCACCTTGAGGTGGGTCGGCCCGCAGGCGTCCTTGACGGCGCACGATCTCCTCGAACACCGCGTAGTAGTCGCCCGACAGGAACGCGCCCCGGTCGATGACCATGTCGACCTCGTCGGCGCCGGCCTCGATGGCGGCCTTCGTCTCGGCGACCTTGATGTCGCGGAACGTCTGGCCGCTGACGGGAACCCGGTCGCCACGCTGGCGACGCGGACGGTCGAGCCCTTGAGGGCCTCCTTGGCGTCCGCCACGAGCGCGGGATAGACGCAGACCGCGGCGACGGAGGGAATGGACGCGTCACCCGGCTTCGGGCGCATCGCCTTCGCGCACAGGGCGCGGACCTTGCCCGGCGTGTCCTTCCCCTCGAGGGTCGTCAGATCCATCATCCGGATCGCCAGGTCGAGGGCCCAGAGCTTGCTGGCCTTCTTGATGGAGCGGGTCTTCAGCGCTGCGATGCGCTCCTCGACGCCGACCTGGTCCACGGAGGTGACGCGGCCGAGGATGCTGCCGAGCGCGCTTCCACTCACGGTCGGCCGCGGGTCCCAGGCCCGGATCAGCTCCTGGGCGTGCTCGCGGGCCGCCGAGTCGATCGTTCGGTGGGCGGTCGTCATGGGACCGAGAGGATACAACGACGCCCGCTACGAGCCCGAGCGGCCTAGCGCCCCGCGCGCTCCCGCGGCAGGCGGGGCAGGCCGCGCTTGCCCTCGACGAGGTAGTGCGTGAACCAGTTCCGGACCTGGACGAGGTTCTCGGACCGGCGGAACGGCGTGCCCGACCGGGTGAGCTCGTGGCTCTCGCCGGGGACGCGCATGAGCCGAACGACGCGGCCGTGGATGCGCAGGACGCTGAACAGCTCCTCGGCCTGGGTGATCGTGCAGCGCAGGTCCTGCTCGGCGTGCTGGATGAGCAGCGGCGTCCGGATGCTCGGGGCATAGGTCAGCGGCGAGTGCTCGCGGTAGAAGACCGGGTCCTCCCAGGCCGCCGAGCCGAACTCCTCGCGCCCGAACTCGGCGCCGCCGAGGTCGCCGGACAGGAACTGCGACGTCAGGTCGACGACGCTCCGGCACGTGACCGCCGCCCGGAAGCGCTGGTCGTGGCCGACGATCCAGTTCGTCAGGTAGCCGCCGTACGAGCCGCCGGTCACGCCGAGCCGCGCCGGGTCCGCCAGGCCGTCCGCGACCAGCGAATCGACCCCGGCGAGCACGTCCCGTGTCGGTCCCGGGCCCCAGTCGCGGAAGTTGGCCGCGTTGAAGTCCTGGCCGTAGCCCTCCGAGCCGCGCGGATTCGAGTAGTACACCGCCGATCCCCGCGCCGGCGAGGACCTGGAACTCGATGTACGGGCGACCAGCCGTAGAGCGTGTGCGGGCCGCCGTGGATCTCGGTGACGAGCGGGGCCGGCCGCGGCACGTCGCCGGCCGGGGCGATGTACCAGCCCTGGACCGAGCGCCCGTCGACCTCCACCCAGCGCTCCACGGGGCTCACGAGGTCGATCTCGGCCAGGGCGTCGGCGTTGAGGTCGGTGAGCCGTCGCGGCGTGGCGAAGTCCTTGCCGGAGCCGGCGGCGGGCACGTCGAGCGTCCAGATGTCCGTCGGGTTCGTCGGCGTCGAGCGTGCGTACGCGATGCGGGTCCCGGAATCGGCGCCCGCCCCGCCGCCCGACTTGCCCGCCTTGGGCAGGGTCACCTGATCGAAGGCCGAGATGTAGTGCCGATCCTCGGTCAGCGCGGATCACGTCGCCGTTCTCGGTCGAGATCCGCCACAGCTCGTACGAGCCGCCGTACGGCGCGCTGAACGTGATCCAGCGTCCGCCGGCCGTGACCGCGATGCGGGGGTCCTCGCCGGGCGTGAGATCGCTGCCCATCGACGCGCGCCACCATCAGGTCGTGGCGGCCCGACAGGTTGCGACCGGCGCCCCGGTCGGCCTCGGAGCCGTCCGCCGCGAAGAGCCAGATGTCGTTGCGCGACCCTGCCCGCGCCGGGAAACGATGCCCGAGGACGGCCAGCGTCCGGCCGTCCGGGAGCCAGGTGGGGATCCCGAAGTAGCTGTGGCCCGCGTCGGTGACCCGGGTCTCCTGGCCGCTCTCGGCATTCGCGACGTAGATCTGCTGGTGCCACATCTGGTCGCGATCGGCGCGCCGGTCGGTCGAGAACGCGATCCGGGCGCCGTCCGGTGACCAGGCCGGGTCGTGGATCGCGGTGCCCGCGGTCGTCAGGCGGCGAGCGGAGCCGTCGTCGGCCTCAACGACCCAGAGCTCCGTCTCCTTGCCGACGATGTAGCCCGCGCCGTTGTACTGGTACGAGAGGCGGTCCGCGAACCGGTAGTCCGAGCGCGGCGGTTCCTTGGGGTCGGGCTTGCGGCTCTTGCCCCGCTTGCGCCGGTCCTCGTCGCGGGTCGCCCCGCGCGACGACGAGAGCACGGCGAGCCGCTCACCGTCGGGCGACCAGGCGAAGGCGGCAACACCCCGTGGCAGGTCCGTCAGGCGCCGCGCCTCACCCCCGTCCAGCGACAGGATGTGGATCTGGTCGCCGTCCTCCCGGTCATCCGGTGCGCCGGGCATCTCCTCGACCGCCAGCCGGCGATCGGAGATGAACGCAAGCGAGCGACCATCCGGCGAGAACCGGGCGTGCTTGTCGTGCTTGGAACCGATCGTGAGCTGCCGCGCGGGCGCCGAGCCGTCGGCCGGCACGAGCCAGATCGAGTGGCGGTAGCCGTCCCGCCGCACGGCCGGGACCTGGACCGTGAACGCCACCCAGCGACCGTCAGGAGAGAGCCGTGGGTCCGTCGCGATCGAGAGGTCGTAGAGGTCCTCGGGGCGGGCTGGTCGGCTCATCGGATCGGGCATCCTCCGCTTCGTGAGTCCTGGCTCGTCGTGCGCCGCGTCACCGCGGCGCCTTCGCTCGGGAGTCTTGCCCGCGCGGGGTATTGCTCAGACGCGGCGGCAGTGTACCCGCTACCATCGGCCGACGATGACCGATCAGCTGTCGCTTCGGTTCGAGCCGGCCCTGCCGCGCTTGCCGACCGACCTTCGGCCGATGCTCGCCCAGTCCGCGGCCGAGCCGTTCGACTCGGCGAAGCACCTGTTCGAACCGTCGTGGGGCGGCGAGCGGGCACTCGCGTTCATCGAGACGGCCGACGGCGCCCCGTTCCGGCTCATGGACGAACGCGGCGAAGACCTGGCATCGCTCCTGCCCGAGCTGGCCGACCTGCCCTCGCGGGTGATGGCCCGGTCCGCGGTGATCGACGGGGAGCTCGTGGTCGTCGACGCCGCCGGGACGGGCAGACCCGGACGGCCTGGCCGCACGCCTGCGCGGTGAGGCCGGCCCCGCCGTCTCGTACCTCGTCTTCGACCTGCTCGTGCTCGACGGGAAGCAGCTCATCGGCCAGCCCCTGGCCCGCCGGCGGCAGTCGCTCAAGCAGACGCTGACGCCGGGCGACATGGTCGTCGCCGTGCCGGCGATCGTCGGCGAAGGGCTGGCACTCCACGCCGCCGTGCGCGCCCAGGGCATCGCCGCGACCGTCGCCCGCGTCCTCTCGGCGCCCTATCTGCCCGGCGTCCGGAGCCGCCTCTGGCTGCGCATCGAGGCCGACGCCCGTAGAGCCGGCCCCCGGGACGGACAAGGATCCGGCCCACGCAGACCAGGCGACGCTGGGCCTCGAGTCCCCCGCGACGGACCCGACCGGGAGCCCCGTCCTGGCCGTGATCCGGCGCCTGCCGCTGGAGTGGGACTGAGCGTCCGGGCGACCTTCGCACCCCTTCCGCGGCCGCTCTCGCGGGCGTACTCTGCGCCCATGGCCGAACCGATCACGCCTCCCCCGCCGAGCGGCCCGGACCCCGTCCGGATCCCGCCTGGCCCGGCAGGCCCGCCGGAGGTGACCCTGCCGATCTTCGGCCGCCAGCGCGACGGCTCGTGGGTGGGTGGCGCGATCCTCATCGGCATCGGCCTGGCGTTCCTCGTCGGCCAGGTGATCCCCCGCGCCGGCGACTACATCGTCCTGGCCATCGGCGTGACGTTCCTCGCGGCGTTCGTCGTGACCCGCGAGTACGGGTTCCTCGTCCCGGGCGGCATCGTGACCGGCGTCGGAGCCGGCGTCGTCATCGCGGCCAACCTGCCGGGTGTCGAGGGCGGCTCCCTGTTCATGCTCGCGCTGGGCTCGGGGTTCGTCGCGATCTGGGTCATCGGCCTGGCGTTCCACGTCCGCGAGAACCATCCCTGGCCGCTCATCCCGGGGCTCATCCTGAGCGGCATCGGGGCGGCGTCGCTGGCCGGCACCCGCTACCAGGAGATCGGCCGGCTGGGCTGGCCGATCGCGCTCATCGCCCTGGGCGCGATCCTGCTCGTCCGCGGCTGGGCACGCCGGCCCGGTCGCTGACCCGAACGCCTCTATCATCGACGGGTGACCACGGCCCCTTCCGAGACCACGACCCCTGTGCGGATCCATGCCGACCGGGCGGCGGGCACGCTCGCCATCGAGTGGGGCGACGGCCATCAGACCACCTACGGCGCGCTGGCCCTGCGCTGGCTGTGCCCCTGCGCGTTCTGCCGGGGCGAGGCGGGCATGCCGGGCTGGCTCGACTCGCGACCGGAGCTGACGGCCGAGCAGACCCGCCTCGTGGACGTCAACCTCGTTGGCCAGTACGCGGTCGCACCGGTGTGGGGTGACGGCCACCGAACCGGTTATTACACGTACGCTCTGCTCCGCGACCGTTGCCCGTGTGACGATGATGCGGCTCGGCGCGTCAGGGAAGGAAGAGCCGCGCCGGCGGCGCCGGATCACGACGGGCATGCAGCCCAGCCGGCCAACACCGACCACACGGACCACACAGGCCACACGCATTAGGAGGGACGAAACCCCATGATGACCGCGACATCCCCGTTCATCGCCGGTTGGCGCGTACAGGAGACGAAGGGCCAGGTCTTCGGCCTCGTCGTGCGCAGCCGCGGCTTCGCGGGCAACCTCGCGGCCGGCCTCCGCTCGATCGTGGGCGGGGAGATCCACGAGTACACCCAGCTCCTCGAGGACACCCGCCGCCAGGCGCTCGACCGGATGGTCCAGAACGCGACGCTCATGGGCGCGAACGCGGTCATCTCGTTCCGCTTCGACTCGTCGGAGATCGGCCAGACGATGTCCGAGATCGTGGCGTACGGCACGGCCGTCGTCGTGGTCCCCGACGCTTCCGCCGCCCAGCCGACGACCGAGTAGCCGGCGCCAGCGGGATATGTACGACGTCGTGAGAGTCCTCATAGCCGCCGTCGCCGTGCTGATGTTCGTCGGCGGCATCGCGCTGCTGCCGTTGATCGGGTTCGGGGCGATCCAGCTCGTCCTGTTCGGCGGGGCCGGCATCCTGGCCGTCGTCCTGGAACGGGGCCGCTACCGCTCCGAGCACGCCGAGCGCTCGTCCTCGCCGGCCGGCCCGGGTGGTGGCGAGCCGGACACCGCGCTCGATCCGCGGTTCCTGCGCACCGAGGAGGCGTTCGTGGACCCCACCTCGGGCCGCCGGATGCGGGTCTGGCTCGACCCACGCACCGGTGAACGGAGGTACCGGGCCGAAGGGTAAGGGCGAGGTGCTACGATCGTCGGCCCGGTCTTGACCCGGGACCGCCGATGGAGCCTCGACACGATGGCCGCACTACGGGCGGGAGCCGCCCGCACATCGACCCCACGGAGCCGCGATCGTCGCGCTCCGGTCGATGCTCCCGCGCCCTACCTCAACCGGGAGCTGTCCTGGCTCGACTACGACGCCCGGGTCCTCCATGAGGCGCGCGACGAGCGCAACCCGCCCCTGGAGCGGGTCAAGTTCCTGGCGATCTTCGCGAACATGCTCGACGAGTTCTTCCAGGTCCGCGTCGCCGGCCTGCGCCAGCAGGTCGCCGCGGGCTCGACCACGACCTCGCCGGACGGCCGCACGCCCGCCGAGCAGCTCGCCGAGATCCGGATCCGGGTCCAGGAGCTGACCGAAGCTCACGCGGCGATCTTCTCCGAGCTGCGCGCCGAGCTGGCCGAAGAGGGCGTCGCGATCCTCGACTACAGCGAGGTGCCGGATCATCACCAGCGCCTGCGCGAGCGGTTCGTCGACGAGATCTTCCCGGTCCTGACGCCCCTCGCCGTCGACCCCGGCCACCCGTTCCCGTACATCAGCACCCTCAGCCTCTCGATCGCGATCGGCATGCGCGACCCGGAGACCGGCGAGCGCCGGTTCGCCCGGGTCAAGGTGCCCCAGATCCTGCCCCGCCTCCTCGAGATCGCGCCCCAGACGTACGTCCTGCTCGACCAGGTCATCGAGGCCAACCTGGACCTCCTGTTCAGCGGCATGGAGATCCTCGAGACGCACCTGTTCCGGGTCACCCGCAACGCCGACCTGGCGATCGAGGAGGACGAGGCGGACGACCTGCTCCTGGCCATCGAGGAGGAGCTCCGCCGGCGCCGCTTCGGTGAGGCCGTGCGCCTCGAGGTGGAGCGCTCGATGCCGGCCGCCACGCGCCACATCCTGCTGCGCGGGATCGGCCTCTCGGAGGACGACTGCTACGAGGTCACGGGGATGCTCGACCTCACCGGCATCTCCCAGCTCGCCGACCTCGATCGCGACGACCTGAAGGCTCCGGGCTGGACCCCGGTCGTGCCGAGCCGGCTCGTGCCGCTCGACGACGACGAGCCGGCCGACGTGTTCAACGCGATCCGGGCCGGCGACCTGCTCGTCCACCACCCGTACGAGAGCTTCGCCGCCAGCGTCGAGCGCTTCATCGCCCAGGCCGCGGACGACCCGGAAGTCCTCACGATCAAGATGACCCTCTACCGGACGAGCGGTGACTCACCGATCGTGCGCGACCTGATCCGCGCCGCCGAGCGGGGCAAGCAGGTCGTGGTGCTCGTCGAGATCAAGGCCCGCTTCGACGAGGAGGCCAACATCATCTGGGCGCGCAAGCTCGAGCAGGCGGGCGCCCACGTCGTGTACGGGCTGGTCGGCCTGAAGACGCACTCGAAGACGGCCCTCGTCGTGCGCCGCGAGGGGTCGGGCCTGCGCCGCTACGTCCACATCGGGACCGGCAACTACAACCCGAAGACCGCTCGGCTCTACGTCGACCTGGGCCTCCTCTCGTGCCGGCCCGAGCTCGGCGCCGACGTCACGGACCTGTTCAACGTCCTGACCGGCCTGTCGCGCCAGCGCGCGTTCCGACGGCTGCTCGTGGCGCCCCTGTCGCTGCGCTCGCGGATGCTGGAGCTCATCGACCGGGAGATCGAGCACGCCAAGGCCGGGCGGCCCGCCCGGATCGACTTCAAGCTCAACGCGATCGTGGACCCGGACTGCGTCCAGGCCCTGTACCGGGCGAGCCAGGGCGGGGTGGACGTGAACCTCATCGTCCGCGGCATCTGCTCCGTGTGGCCGGGCCGCGAGGGGATCTCGGACCGGATCGTGGTCAGCTCGATCATCGGCGAGTTCCTGGAGCACTCGCGCATCTACGGCTTCCTGAATGGCGGCGACCAGGAGTGGTACATCGGCTCGGCCGACCTGATGGAGCGCAACCTGGACCGGCGGGTCGAGGCGCTCGTGCCCGTGGAGGACCACGACGCACGAGATCGGATCGCCGAGATCATCCGGATCATGCAGGCCGACGACCGGCGGGCCTGGCGCCTGGGATCCGACGCCAAGTGGCGGCGGGTCGAGGAGATCAACGAGGCGCCCGGCGCGCACGACACGTTCGAGACCCTCAAGGAGGTCGCGCTCGCGTCCGGCCTGCGCCAGACCGACACGCCGCGTCGGCCGCGCTCGGGGGCCGGTTCGCTCGATCCGAGGGCCTGATGGCGATCGAGCAGAACGTGGAGGTCGAGCTCAAGTACCGGCTGCTCGACCTCGCGGCCGGCGAACGGTTCCTTGCTGCCGAGGCACTCGGACCGTTCCGTGCCGTCTCCGCGGCCCGGGCCGCCCAGCACGAGGACCGCTACCTGGACACGTCGGACGGCGCGCTGGCCCGGGCGGGCTACGCCGCGCGTCTGCGACAGGCCCGGGGTGGCACGGTCGTCACGGTCAAGTCGACCACCGCGCAGGATGGCGCCCTGGCCCGCCGGGAGGAGCTCGAAGGACCCGCCGACCGGACGGCCGAGCCCCATGACTGGCCAGCGTCCGCGGCACGTTCCCTGATCCTCGAGCTGTGCGGTGATGCGCCGCTCGTCGAGCTCGTCACCGTCCGCCAGCTGCGTCGCAAGCGCCGCCTCAAGGCGGTCGACGCGACCGCAGAGCTGAGCATCGACGAGGTGGACGTCGTCGCGCGCGGCCGGGTCATCCATCGCTTCGCCGAGCTCGAGGCCGAGCTGACCTCCGGGGACGAAGCGCGGCTGATCGAGCTGCGGCCGATCTTCGAGGCCGACAACAGCCTCATCCCGGCGACCGGGTCCAAGCTCGAGGCCGCCCTGGCGGCGACCTCGGCCGACGACGGCAAGGCCTCACCGAACGGGGTGGCGAAGGCCGTTCTCGAGGGCGAAGCGCCCGCCCACGACGATGGTCCGCCTCAGCCCGCGGCGGCAGCCCCCGAGGGCGCTCCGCCGGCCGGTGAAGCACGCCCGACGACGCCGGCCAGGCCGCGATCGCGCGCGCCGCCGGATCGCCGACCGAACCTGCGACCCGCCCCCGAGGCACGGGCCGGAAAGCCGCCGCGAAGGCAGCCGCCGCCGCGGCCGAGGCCCAGCCCTCCCGCCACGGCGAGGGGCTCATCGTCGGGAAGACGCCGGGCGTCCTGGCAAGCGACAACGTCGCCGAGGCCGGCCGCAAGGTGCTCCGCTTCCACCTGGCCCGGATGATCGCCCGCGAACCAGGGACGCGCGAGGGCTCGGATCCCGAGGAGCTCCACGGGATGCGGGTCGCCACGCGGCGGATGCGGGCGGCGTGGCGCGTCTTCGGGGACGGCTACCGCCCCGACCGCACGAAGCGCCACCGCAAGCGCCTGCGCGAGGTCGCGGCGCGTCTCGGGGCCGTCCGGGACCTCGATGTGCTCATCGAGGAAGCCGAGCCGTACCTCAAGGAGCTGACCGTCGCGGAGCGGCGGGCGATCGCTCCCCTGTTCGCCGCCTGGCGTCGCCAACGCGACGACGCCCGGGTGCTGCTCGCTCGCGAGCTCGACAGCGACGCCTACATGCGCTGGGTCGACGAGTTCAAGGATTTCGTGCGCACCGAGGGCCAGGCCACCGCCTCGACCCTGCCGACGGCGCCGCACCGCATCCGGGAGACGGCCGCCTCGCGCATCTGGGCCGCCTACGAACAGGTGCGCGCCTACGAGCCCGTCATGCGCTGGGCCGACGTCGAGACGCTCCACGAGCTGCGCATCACGTCCAAGTGGCTGCGCTACACGCTCGAGTTCGTGCGGGAGTGCCTGGGACCCGACTCGGCCACGCTGATCGCGCGAGTCGTGGCCCTCCAGGACCACCTGGGGCTGATGCACGACGCGGATGTCGCCGCGGCCATGACCCGCGCGTTCCTCGTCGAGGGTGCCGGGCGGCTGTCGGAGGCCGAAACGGCGGCGATCGGGCGCTACCTCGTGGACCGCGAGCGCGAGGTCGTCCGTCTCCGGCGCACCGTCGGTCCGACGTGGCGGGCGATCGTGGGGGTCTCGTTCCGGCGCGGACTCGGCAGGGCCGTCGCCGCGCTCTGAGGCGGGCCTGCTCCGGGACCTAAGGGCGCCAGCCGTGGGCGATGCTGGACAGCTCCGCCCGCCAGGCCGCTCCGGCGTGCGTGGCGGCGAGAACGGCGCCCTCGCGGATCCCCGTGTCGACGACCGTCACGCGATCGAGGCCGTAGCGCTCCAGGATCGCCTCCATGATCGCGACTCCGGCCGGCAGAACGCGCGCCCGGATCGGGTTGACCGCGTGGTGGATCGCCGCGAACGCGGCCGGCTCGGAGGCGAGGATGACCATCGCCCGGGCGAGTCGCGCCCGCGTGAGCGTGCGATCCAGGGCCGCGGCCGGGACGACCTTGAGCAGGTTGGTCGCCGTGCCGCCGACGGCGACGAGCTGGCGGATCGCCGTGTCCGGCGCCCCGATCAGATGCTCGCGCGCGGCCGCCCGCAGCGCCGTGATCTCGTCGACCGTGGGCGGATCGTGCGCGACGTTGGCCGCGGTGAGCCGGGCCGACCCGATCCGCACGCCCGTGGCGACGGCGTCGCGGCGCGGGCCCGCGACGATGAACTCGCTGCTCCCGCCGCCCACGTCCACCACCGCAAGATCCGCGGCGGGCTCCCGGCCGTGAGTGACGCCGATCAGCGTGAGATAGCCCTCCTCCTCGTGGGTGAGCACGTGGAGCGGCACGCCGCTGGCCGCGCTCGATGTCGCGGAGCGCGAGTCTCGCGTCCTTGGCCCGGCGCAGGGGCTCGGTGGCGACGAACGTGGTCGTGGCCGCCCCCAGGTCCCGGGCGATGCCGGCGAACCGGCTCAGGGTCGATGCGAGCTCGGCCCGCTTGTGGCGCCCGAGCCGGCCGCGCTCGTCGACGACGCTCCCGAGGCCGAGGAACGCCGATTCGTCGAGCAGCGGCTCGAGACGGTGGCCCGCCACGACCGCGACGAACAGGTGGACGGAGTTGGAGCCGGCATCGGCCGAGGCGGCGATCACCGG
This sequence comes from uncultured Chloroflexia bacterium, assembly GCA_963849405.1. Classification (GTDB taxonomy): domain Bacteria; phylum Chloroflexota; class Limnocylindria; order Limnocylindrales; family CSP1-4; genus C-114. Next base: position 88,938 of record CAWKHG010000001.1, on the reverse strand, counting down.
GGCGATGCCACGGCGGGCGGCGCGGGACCGGGCGCGGCTCGCGCTGGCCCTGGGACGAGCCCGGGCGATCAGCCGCTTGCCGGGCTGGAGCCGCTGGCGCCTGGTCGGGGTGACCTCCGAGCGCGCGCGCCCGAACCCGACGAGCGGGCCGTCGAGCGGGGCTTCCTGGCGGCCGCCGCCTTCTTCGGCGCAGCCTTCGCCGCGGCGGGCTTGGCCGCGGCGGGTTTGGCCGCGGACTTCGCCGGAGCGGCCTTCGCGGCGGACGCAGCGGCCGCACGGGCCGCCGGACGAGCGGTCGGACGCCGGATGGGGCCGGTCTTCCGCACAGCCGCCGGCTTCGCGGCCGTAGCCGCCTTCGGGGCCGCAGTCCCCTTCGCCGGAGCGGACGTGCCGGAGGCGAGGCCGGCGCGTTGCGCCTCGAGCTTCGCGACCTTCGCCGAGGCCTTGCTCACCTGGCGCTGCCGTCGCACCAGGTCCGCGCGCGCGTCCTTGAGCTCGCGGTCCGCCTTCGCGATCGAGCGCTCCTGCGCCTTCTTCGCCATGGTGCCTCCTCACGTTCCTCACCGGCTCGATCGTCGAGCCCCGGTGGGAAGATCCGGCCCGATGATGCGCCCAGAAGATTAACGTCCCGCTCACATCTCGCCAACGGTCCGTTCACGGGACCGCGGGCAGTCTGCCCTTCGACGGGACGAGCCGGGACCACCGGCCCGCTTCGCCAGCGACTCCTCCTCCCACCGGCGCCGCGCTTGCTCGGAGCGTGCGCGCCGGGCTCCTCACCGCCGGCGCGTCTCTCCCACTGGGACGCGCCGGCTTTCGTTGCCGCCCCGAACGGTTGCGTCGTTAACGGGAGGCTAACCCGCTCGCAACCTGCCGTTCATCCGGCGCGGCCACCCTCCGAGGATGCTGCCCCTCGAATCGAGCGATCCAGCCCACGATCGTCCGCGCGGCTCGGCCTGGCTGATCCTTGCGGAGCACGGATCGGCGAAGGCGCTCCTCGGCAACCCGGGCGCGGAGATCGTCGCGGTCGACAGCGACGAACGGTTCGTGCGCATCCTCCTCGGCGAGCGGCCCCGCGTCGCGATCGTCGGCGTTCCCCCGGCCGGACCCGACGCCCTCGCGACGGCCGCCGTGGAGCGGAGCAGGCGCCCCGCCCTGCGCCTCGTCCTGCTCAACGACCCGGCCGACGTTGCCGGCCGCCTGCACGCCCTCGAGCAAGGCTTCGACGACGCCCTGCCGAGCACGATCGCGGCACACGAGCTGGCCGGCCGGATCTCGTGGCTCCTGGCCCGGCCGCGCCTCCGCCCGACAGGCCGCCTCAGCGTCGCCGTGGACACCGAGCTCGATCCGATCGCCCACCGGATCCGGCGCGGCGGCCAGGAGGTCCACCTCCGGCCCAAGGAGTTCGCCCTGCTGGCGCTGCTCGCGACGCACCCCGGCCGGGTCTTCAGCCGGCGCGAGCTGATCGACCGCGTCTGGGGCCCGGACTTCGAAGGCGATCCGCGGACGGTCGACGTCCACGTCCGCTGGATCCGCTCGAAGATCGAGACCGATGCGGACCATCCGGCCAATCTCGTCACGGTCCGCGGCACGGGCTACCGGCTCGACCCACCGGGCCTTTGAGGCGCCGCGACGGACCGCCGGCGGGCCGCCCGTGTTAATCGAGCCTTAACCCGGCAGAAACCGCCGGTTCACCCGGCCCCCCGACGCTGACCGCGTCATGAGTAGCCCTGCGACCCGTTTGCGGACGTCCCCGTCCCGTGCACAGGAGGAACTTCATTGAGTCACCCAGCCAAGCGCTTTCTGGCCCTCGCCGCCATGGCGGCGTTCGCCGTCGGCGCCTGCTCCTCGGCCGCCACCCCGGCACCCACGTCCCCGCCGGCGGCGACGTCCGCCGCGTCCCAGGCAGCCGGTTCACCGGCCGCCGGAGCCGGCCCGACCTGCGTCGCCGGGAGCATCACCGCCTCCGGCTCGACCGCCCTCCAGCCGCTCGTCGACGCCGTCGCCAAGAAGTACGTGGCGGCGTGCGCCGGATCGACGGTCTCCGTCCAGGGCGGCGGCTCCGGCACCGGCCTCACCCAGGTGCTCCAGGGCGCCGTGCAGATCGGCGACTCGGACGTGACCGCCGACTCGAAGCTCAAGCCCGAAGAGGCCAGCCAGCTCGCCGACCACGTCGTCGCCCGCCAGGGCTGGGTCATGGTGCTCAACAAGGGCGTGACCGGCGTCACGAACCTGACCACGCAGCAGGCCACGGACATCTGGACCGGCAAGGTCACCAACTGGAAGGACGTCGGCGGCAACGATCAGGTGATCACCCTGATCTTCCGGCCGGCATCCTCGGGGACCCGGTCGACGTTCAAGAAGATCGTCCTCAACAACGCCACCGAGGCCACCGGCGGTCAGACCCTGACCGAGGACTCGAACGGCGCCGTCACGGCGGCCGTCAAGACGACTCCGGGCGCGACGAGCGTCATCGGCTTCGTCTACTTCGACCAGGCCAAGGCCGACATCACCGGCCTCCAGCTCGACGGGGTCGACGCCAGCGTCGACAACATGAAGAGCGGGGACTTACAAGCTCCAGGCGTTCGGGCACATGTACACGAAGGGCGACGCCAAGGACCTGTCCAAGGCGTTCCTCGACTACGTGCTCAGCCCGGACATCCAGAACACCCTGCTGCCGACCCTCTTCTACGCCCCCGCCGGGTCGTAAGCGCGAACTTCTCCGACGGCCGGGCCCGGCCCACGCGGGTCCGGCCGTCGTACCATCCCCGCGGGTGAGCCGACGGCCGCCCGCCCCGTACCGGAGACCGTGTTGACCGACGCGACCCTCCCCCTGCCCGCCTCGACGCTGCACCGGGCCCGCACCCGCTGGGAGCGCTTCGACGTCCCGCGCCGGGTGACCCTCGCGGCGGCCGCGATCGTCGTCCTGCTCGTGGCCCTGCTCCTCGGCTTCATCGGCTGGAACGGGATCCAGGTCTTCACCGACGCGCACATCCCGCTGGCCGAGCTCCTCGGCACGAAGTGGGCGCCGGGCGACCCCGGAGACCAGACGTCGTTCGGGGTCATGCCGTTCATCCTGGGCACGCTGGGGGTCATGGCCGTCGCGGCGATCCTCGCGGCCCCGCTCTCGATCGGGCTGGCGATCTTCATGGCCGAGGTCGCCCCGCGCTGGGCACGCTCGATCACCCGTCCCGCGATGGAGGTGTTCGTCGGCATCCCGAGCGTCGTCTACGGCTGGCTCGGGATCACGATCCTCGTGCCGTTCCTGCGGGAGAACCTGAGCGGCCTCGGCTTCACCCTCGGGTTCTCCTGGTTCGCCGGATCGCTCGTCCTTGCGCTCATGATCCTGCCGACCATCGCCAGCGTCGCGTACGACGTGTTCCTCGCGATCTCGCCCGACCTGCGCTCGGCATCGGCGGCCCTCGGGACCACGCGCTGGCAGACCATCCGGCACATCCTCCTGCCCGCCGCGCGGACGGGCCTGCTCACCGCCGTCGTGCTTGGCATGATGCGCGCGGCCGGCGAGGCGCTGGCGGTCCAGATGGTCATCGGCAACGCCGCCGTCGTGCCGACGAGTCTCACGAAGCCGATGACGACCCTCACGAGCCAGATCACGATGGACATGGGCAACACCGTGCTCGGGCCAGCCGTGGAACCAGGTCCTCTGGACGATGGGCCTCATCCTGCTGGTCATCTCGATCACGTTCGTCCTGATCATCCGGCGCCTCGGCCGGCGGCCGGTGATCGCGTGACGGCCCAGGCCGGTGCTCCGGGCGGCGGTCCGCGGCGATCCGCGATGGCATCCTCACGGGCCGCCCGGGTCGTCCTGACCGATCGCATCGCCACTGCGGCGTTCTGGGCGATCGGCGTGTTCGTCGTGGCGATCCTCGTCGCGATCATCGCCCACTTCATGCTCGCCGCGATCGGGACCCTGAGCCCCTCATTCCTGTTCGGCGACCCGAGCGACGAGACGGTTGGTGGGGTCGGTCCGATCCTGTGGAACTCGGTCTACATCCTCGTCCTCACCCTGCTCATCACGGTCCCGCTGGGCACGCTCGGCGGCATCTACATGGCCGAGTACGCGCGCGAAGGCCGGGTGACGTCGGCGATCCGGTTCTGCCAGGAGCTCATCGGGTCGGTGCCGTCGATCGTCGTCGGGCTCTTCGGCCTCGCCCTGTTCGTCAACGCCACCCACTGGGGCTTCACGGCATTGGGCGGGGCGCTCGCGCTGACCGTCTTCAACCTGCCGCTCATGTCGCGCCTCGCCGAGCAGGCCATTCGGGCCGTCCCCGACGATGAGCGCCAGGCGAGCCTCGCCCTGGGCACCTCGAAGTGGCGGACGATCGTCCACGTCGTCCTGCCCATCGCGATCCCGGGCCTGGTCACGGGCATCGTCCTGACCGCCGGCCGGATCTTCGGCGAGGCGGCAGCCCTCCTGTTCACGGCCGGACTGTCGACCCCGATCCACTACGACTTCGGGAACCTGAACCTCACCGACCCGCGCTCGCCGTGGAGCCCCTTCCATGGGGCGACGACCCTGTCGGTCTACATCTGGAAGATCAACTCGGAGGGCCTGGGGGACTTCGTGCGCCAGATCGCCGATACGAGCTCGGCCGTCCTCGTCCTGCTCGTGCTCGTGTTCAACCTGGGGGCGCGCGGGCTTGGCCGGGTGCTCCAGCGGCGCGTGACCGGCGCCTGACCCGACAATGACCACGATGGACCCGGAGGAGCAGATGACCGCCGCGACCCCTGCCTCGGACAGCGCCATCGCGCCGTCATTCCCCGATCCGGTGGTGGCGCCGCCCCCGCTGATCCATCCTGTGGACGTGGACATCCTGGCCCGGCCGGCGATCGGCGCGGTGAAGCTCGGCATGACCGGTCTGCGGGTCTCCTACGGGCCGAAGCTGGCCGTGCGGGACGTGGACCTGCGACGTGCCCGCCGACGTCGGTCACCGCGTTCATCGGCCCGTCGGGCTGCGGCAAGAGCACGATCCTGCGCTGCTTCAACCGGATGAACGACCTCATCCCCAGCGCCCGGGTCGAGGGCTCAGGTCACGCTCGACGGCGAGGACATCTACGCGCCCGAGGTCGACTCGGTCGAGGTCGCGCCGGCGCATCGGCCTCGTCTTCCAGCGGCCGAACCCGTTCCCGATGTCGATCTACGAGAACGTGGCGTTCGGACCACGCGACGCCACGGCATGAAGGGCGAGCACTGGATGAGGTCGTCGAACGCAGCCTCCGCCGGGCGGCGATCTGGGACGAGGTCAAGGACGACCTCCGCAAGAAGTCCGGCCTGGCTCTCTCCGGCGGACAGCAGCAGCGGCTGTGCATCGCCCGGGCGCTCGCCACGGACCCGGAGGTCATCCTCATGGACGAGCCCTGCTCGGCGCTGGACCCGATCGCGACGCTGAAGATCGAGGAGCTGATCCGCGAGCTCCGGACGAGCTACACGATCGTCATCGTCACCCACAACATGCAGCAGGCCTCGCGGGTCAGTCGACCGGACCGCGTTCTTCTCGATGGGCGACGATCGGGCCGGCTACCTCGTCGAGCTCGGCCGACCGACGCAGATCTTCACCAACCCGCGCGAACGGCTCACCGAGGATTACGTCTCGGGCCGCTTCGGCTGAGCCGGACGGAGGACCGACGATCGATGGCCGACGAGACCCGCTCCGCGTCCCGACCACGCGCCGAATGTGAACGCCAGCTCGGTGACATCCTCGATCGCGCCGACAGGGTCGAGCCTCACGACGGGCGGCGGCCCGCATCCCGGCCCGCGAGACGCTCGATCGGATCCTGCGCGAGATCAAGGACAACGTGCTCCGGATGGGCAGCCTCGTCGAGGAGGCCATCCGGGCGTCGCTCCGACGCGCTCGTCGAGCACGACGCCGAGGCGGCGCTCGGCGGTCATCAAGGGCGACGCGCGGATCAACGAGATGCAGCGCGCCGTGAGCACGCTCATCACGACGACGATCGCCACGCAGCAGCCCGTGGCCCGCGACCTGCGCTTCCTGCTGACGATCGACCACGTGAGCTACGAGCTCGAGCGGATGGGCGACCACGCCGGCAGCGTGGCCAAGCAGGTCCGCAAGCTGGCTCCCCTGCCGCCGCTCAAGGCCTACGTGCGACCTGCCGGAGATGGCCGAGCTCGCCGCGCAGCTCGTCCACGGCGTGCTGCGGGCGCTCGTCGACGTCGACCAGGCCGAGGCGCGCCGGGTCGCCGCCGGGGACGACGAGGTCGACGAGCTCTACCACCGCACCTTCGACGAGGTGCTCGACCTCATGCGGGCCGACCCGGACAACGTCGACCGCGGCGCCCGGCTCCTGTTCGCCGCCCACTACCTGGAGCGGATCGGCGACCGGGTCACGAACATCGCCGAGGACGTCGTCTTCCTGGCCACGGGCGAGATCGAAGACCTGAACCCGTAGGCCGGGGCGTGCCTTCGCGGCCGCCAGCGCCGGCCGTGGCATGATTCGCGGCATGGCTGCGCGCGCCGACCGTACCGAGCTCCTCCTCCTGCGCCACGCGGACGCCGGCGACCCCGAGGCCTGGACGCGCTCCGGACGCGGAGCGACCGCTGTCGCCGAAGGGCCATCGGCAGGCGGCCCGGACGGCCGCCTGGCTGAAGTCCATCGACCACAGGCCCGACGCGATCATCTCGAGCCCCAAAGTTCGCGCCGTCGAGACGGCCAGGGCCGTGTCCGAGGCGTTCCAGATGCCGCTGATCGAGGAGCAGCGTCTTGCCGGTGGGCTGGACGTCCGCACCGTCGGCGAGATCCTCCACGACGCTGGTGACCCGCGGCGACCGATGCTCGTCGGCCACGATCCGGACTTCAGCGAGCTCGCCGCGGACCTGTCCGGGGTACCGACCCTGGAGATGAAGAAGGGCGCCCTCGTGCGGATCGACATCGCCACGCCGATCGAACCCGGCGGCGGCATCCTGCGCTGGCTCGTCCCGCCGGACGCGCTCCCCGGGCGAGTGATGGCGTTCACGTGCAAACCTGTGGGCCTGTTTCGCACGTAACCGGCCATTTGCAAATCAGGACACCACCAGGCCAGCCCTTTGCCGCTCGGCGAGCCCTGCTGCCGAGAGATCGCCGCTGGCGACTGACAAAAACGATGTCCGGAAGCTTCCCGGCCGCGGGGACCGCGCGTCAGTCGATCCGAAGATGGCGTGAGTTGCATCTGGCCATGTCGCCCCTCTCGTGGCGATGCCGGCGCCTGCCCGCTGGGCTCCGCGTCACCCGCCTCCAGGCTCTGTCGCGTCCAGCGGGAACGGCAGGGCGATCGGGTCGGTGGCCAGCCGGCTCCGGCCCGGCGCATCGAACCGGTCCAGGCCGAGGTCGCGTCACGTCCGACGATCTCCGTCCGGCCGCGCAGGGCGAGGTCAGCCGCCACGCGGGCCACGCCCGGCCCCCACATCATCCCGTGGCCGCCCGGCGAGGCGACCGTCACGCCCCCGATCGGCGCGCCGTCCGGCGTCCGACCCGGGCCCGAGGATCGGCAGGTGGTCGGGCGTGTAGTCGATCGTCGCCGCCCAGATCTTGCGCAGCCCCAGCCCGCGGGTCACGGGACGAACCCCGCCAGCCGCTCGCGCATCAGCGCCGTACATCGCCCAGTCGATCGCCCGGGCCTCGCCCGGCTGCTCGTCGGGATCGCTCCAGCCGAAGAGCAGGCCGCCTTCCTCCAGGCGCCAGTAGAGGCCCGCGCCGATGTCGAAGACCATCGGCTGGCGCTGCGACGTCGAACGCGTGTGGGGCTCCAGAGACCGCGACGGTGTGGCGGGCCGCGCCCGCCGGGATGCGGATCCCCGCCAGCCGGCCCACGGCCCGCAGGCTCGGGCCGCCGGTCAGGATCACGCGTTCGGTCGCGATCGGACCCGCGCACGTCTCGACGCCGACGACGCCGGCCGCCGCCCGGCCGCACGCTCGGTCGGAGACCCCGGAACGCGGTCCGCTCGCGAAGCTCGACCCCCGTCGCGCTGCATCGCCAGCGAGTAGGCGCGCACGTTGCGAGGCGGATCGATGGCGCCGTCCGTGGCCAGGTAGCTGCCGCCCCGATGGCCGCTCGGCCGCCAGCGTCGGGTCGAGCGCCGACGCCTCGCGCGGCGTCCACCCAGCGAACGGGGAGGCCGGCGGCGCGCTGCATCGCGACCGCTCGTGCGCGGCCGCCCTCGTCGTCGTCGGTCGACGGCGAGGATCAGGTAGCCGAGCTCGCGGAAGCCCGAGTCGGTGCCGTAGGCGCCGCGCTGGCCGTCGTAGAACGTCGATCGACCAGCGGCCCAGCGCAACGGTCGTGGGCGTGCCGCCCTGGGCGCGAACGATGCCGGCCGCGCGGCTGCTCGCGCCCTCGCCGGCGAGCCCGCGCTCGAGGACGACCACCCGGCCCGCGCCGTCCTCCGCGGCGAACGACCGACGCCCAGCCGCCGATCGTCCCGGCGCCGACGATGACCAGATCGGCTCGCTCGGTCGGTCATGCGCTTCCCTGCTCCTCCTAGCCGTCGAGGCGCCGGGCCCTCGGCGCACACGGCGACGACGCCCAGCTCGACCATCCGGGCGTACGTCGGCCGGCGCGTGACGGTCCAGGCGGCGACCTCCAGGCCCGCCTGGCGAGCCCGAGTCGACGCCCCGCTCGTCGATCGCCAGGTATGGCGGAGATCCCCGCGGCAGTCGAGCTCCACGGCCAGGGCGATCGTGGGCGGCTCGAGGTCCATCGCGTTGAGCCAGCAGCGGCCAGCCGCCGGCCAGGCCGGCGATCCGTCGCAGCGCCGCGGGCCGAACGACGAGACCACGGCGTGCTCGAGTTCCGGTCCGCGCCCGCCGGCGAGGACCTCGAGCAGGCGGCCGGCCGAGGTCCTCCTTGAGCTCGATGTCCAGGAACGCCCGGCGCGGGACCGCCGCGAGGACGGCCGCCAGCGTCGGCACGCCGAGCCCCTCGAGCTCGGCCGCGCTCAGGTCGGCCACGGCCTCCGGGCGGCCCTGGACGCGCTGGAGCGTCGCATCGTGGCTGAGCGACCGGCACGCCGTCGCGCGACGCGCGCACATCGAACTCGAGCGCCGTCGCAGCCCGGCTTCGCCATCGCGGCGAGGAACGCCGGGATCGTGTTCTCCGTGGCGCGCCGGCGCCAGTCGCCGCGGTGGGCGAGCCGCAGGGTACGACGCCCTCGCCGGACGTCCCGTCGGACCGGGTCCGACGAAGGGCTCGCGCGTCCCGTCACCGACCGTTCTCGAGGTCGGGCGGCAGCCCGAGGTGGTCCGTCGGATAGAGCGTCGGGTCCTCGACAGCCGGCCGGTCGAAGGCGAGCCGGCAGTCGATCGACGCGTGATCGCACCGCGGACCCAGATGTAGTCGAGGCAGCCCGGGTCGCCGTCCGTGTCCATCGCCGTCGGCCCGAGCCCCGACGGCCACGTCACCTCGGGCTCCCAGCCATTCGCCTCGAGGTACGCGGACCGGAAGCCCGGCCGCCGTCGATCCGCGCGTAGGTCGGCTCGCGCGGCTCGGCGTTGAAGTCGCCGACGACGATCATCGCGTCGGCGGCCGGCGCCGCCGCCAGCCAGTCGACCAACTGTCGTCGCCTGCTCGTCGCGAGCCCGTCCGCGTTCGGCGTCTGGGGGTGGTGGAGATGGGTCACGGCCATGACCACGGCCGCGACGCCCGGCAGGGCGACGCGCGCCCGCCCGGCGCGACCGGCCCAGGCCCAGGTCGAGGCGCTCCGCGTCGACCGCCGACGAGCGGCTGCCGGATCAGCAGGGCTGTTGCCGTACTCCGGCCGCCCGGCCCAGCCGCGCGACGGCGCTGTAGCGGCCCTCCCCGCGGCGCCGATGAGCCGATCCTGCTGGAGGACGTAGACGGCCTCCTGAAGGCCCGAGCAGGTCCGGCTGGAGCGCCGCCATGTCGGCGTAGGATGCAGGCCAGCCGCTCGGCCCAGCGATCGGCCAGGTTGCGGATGTTGAGCGTGGCGACGTGCAGTCGATCCATGGACTCCCGGCCTAGCGGATGGGTGGCAGCGATGCGGGCCGGCCGGCGCGACCCTCGAGGGGAGCGTCGTCGCCTCCCCGTCGCGGGCGGTCCCGACCGGGCAGCGCGAAGCTGAACGTCGACCCGCGGCCCTCCGCGCGACTCGACCCAGATCCGGCCGCCGTGCTGCTCGACGACGTGGCGGGCGATGGACAGGCCCAGGCCCGTGCCGCCGCCGCTCCGGACGCGGGCCCGGTCGACCTTGTAGAAGCGCTCGAAGACCCGGGCCAGCGTCGCGCCGCGGGATGCCGATCCCGTGGTCCTCGACGCGCGGTCGACCACCTCGTCGCCCCCGACGGTGATGCTCACGGTGACCGTCGCCCCCGTTCGGGCTGAACTTCACCGCGTTGTGGAGGAGGTTCACGAGCACCTGCCCGAGGCGTTCCTCCTCGCCTCGGACGGCCGGCACGACCGCCGGGACGTCGAGAGCCAGGCGCACGCCCTGGCGCTCGGCGAAGAGCCGCAGCCGCTCCACGGATCCGGTCGCGACGCGGCCCATGTCGACGTCGTCGAGCAGGAGCAGCACGCCGCCCGTCTCGATCCGGGTCAGGTCCAGGAGCTCGTTGACCATCTGCACGAGATGGCCCGTCTCGACCTCGATCTTGCCGATCCGGTCGCGCATCCGGGCCGGCACGGCGTCGCCGGCCGCGTCGGCGTCGCGCTGGCAGCGTCTCTGCCAGCAGGCTCACGGTCGTCAGCGGCGTCCGCAGCTCGTGGGACAGGTTGTCGATGAACTCGGCCCGGATCTGCTGGAGCCGCCGGAGCTCGGACACGTCCTCGAGGACGAGCCAGGCGCCGCTCACCGGGGAGCGGCGGGCACGGACGAGGAGCTTCGGGCCGTCGGCGTCGGCGACGGTCACCTCGCCGGACGCGGCACCGCCTTCGATCGCCGCGCGGGCGATCGCCTCGACCCGGGCGTCGACGAACGCCTCGAGGGCCGGTCGGTCGCGCATCGTGCCGGGGGCACGGCGGAGGAAGAGGTGGGCGGCGGAGTTGGCGGCGTCGACCTCGAGCTCGTCCGTCAGGTGGACGACACCGACGCCCACGAGCTCGACGAGGTGGTCCAGGTCTCGGGCGTCCTGGTCGGCGCGCGATTCGAGGGCGGTCACCCGATCGAGCAGGCCGCGGACGCGGCGCTCGATGTCGCCATCGGAGGTCGCGTCGGTGAGTCCTCGGAGCCGCCGGAGGTCACGCCCCCCGCGCACGGCGATCACGATCGCGACGAGCGCGAGCAGGACGGCGATCCCGGCGGCGACGGTGGTCCACTCCACGCACGGAGCATCGCATACCGGTGCCCGGCCCGACGGGGCCCGGCCGGGCGGTCAGTCGCGGGCGGGCGCGTCCGGGCGGCGCTCGGGTCGGCCGGCGAGGCGCTCACCGGGCATCGAGAACGGGCGAGACGGCCGCGGCCCATGGCCGCCGCCGTTGCCCGGTCGCGGGCCGTGGCCGTTCCCGGGCCGGGGACCGCGGTTCGGACCCGAGCCCTGGCGCTGCGGGGGTCGGGCGACGTTGCCGAAGCCGACCCCTGCGGGTCGCTGGTCGCCGCCGTGCCGGCCGGGGCCGCCCGGTCGCCTGCCGTTGGTCGGACGGTCGCCAGCGGATTGCTGGCGGTCGCCGTAGGACGGTCGTGCCGGATTGATCGGCCGGGCCGGCGCCATGGGCCTGCCCTGGGCCATCGGTCGGTCGTACGCCATCGGGCCCGAGGCCGGCGCCGGATGTCGTCCCTGGTTCGGTCGAGGTCCGCCCATGGGCCGTGGCGCGCCCATCGGCCGGCCACTGCCCTGCGGTCGGCCGTTGCCCATCGGCCGGCCGCGACCCATCGGCCGGGCGCCGGGGACGGATCGCAGGCGGATCGCCTCGGGACGGATGTTCCGGTCGGGCTCGAAGCCTTCGACCACCTCCGTCGGGATCTTGTGCCGGAGCAGGCCCTCGATCTCGCGCAGGAGCGACGCCTCGTCCACGCAGACGAGAGAGATGGCGGCCCCGTCGATGCCCGCCCGGCCGGTCCGGCCGATCCGGTGGATGTAGTCCTCGGGGACCATCGGCAGCTCGAAGTTCACGACGTGCGGGCAGCGACTCGATGTCGATCCCGCGGGCGGCGATGTCCGTCGCGACGAGGATCGTCGCCCGGCCGGCCTTGAAGTCGTCGAGGGCGCGCACGCGCTGGCCCTGGCTCTTGTTGCCGTGGATCGCGGTCGCGGCGATCCCGTCGCGTTCGAGCTGTTCGGCCAGCCGGTTCGCGCCGTACTTCGTCCGCGTGAAGACGAGGGCCTGGTCGATCTTGCCGGTCCGTACGAGGTGGCTCAGCAGCTCGCGCTTGCGCTCCCGGTCGACCCGGTAGACGAGCTGCTCGACGAGCTCCGGAGCGGTGTTCCGCGGCGAGACCTGGACCGACGCCGGATCGACGAGGATCCCGCCGGCGAGCCGCCGGATGTCGTCGTTGAAGGTCGCCGAGAAGAGCAGGTTCTGGCGGCGGGCCGGCAGCAGGGCCAGGATCTTGCGGATCGGCTGGATGAAGCCCATGTCGAGCATCCGGTCGGCCTCGTCGAGGACGAGGATCTCGACCTGGCTCAGGTCGATCGTGCGCTGCTCGACGTGGTCGAGGAGGCGGCCGGGGGTGGCGACGACGATCTCGGGGCCGGCGCGGAGGTTGCGGACCTGCGGGTCGTAGCCCACGCCGCCGTAGATGGTCGTCGAGCGGATCGGGTGGCGCGCGCCATACGTCCGGACGCTCTCCTCGACCTGGAGCGCGAGCTCGCGGGTCGGGGTGAGGACGAGCACGCGGATCGGCGAACGGGTCGCGTTGCGCGGATCGACGCGGCCGTGGTTGTGGCGCTTGTCGCGATACAGGTGCGCCGGCGGGGCCATGGGTGGCGTCTCGGGCGCGGGCCGGCCGGCGGTCAGCATCTGGAGGATCGGCAGGACGAACGCGGCGGTCTTGCCGGTGCCCGTCTGGGCTGCCGCGAGCACGTCGCGACCGGCCAGAACGAGCGGGATCGCCTGCTCCTGAACGGGGGTGGGCTCGGTGTAGCCCTGGTCCGCGACGACGCGGACGAGCTCGGGCGCGAGCCCGAGTTGATCGAAGGACATGAGGTGATGGCTCCTGACGGGGCCCTCCCGCACGGTGGCGGGGCCCGGTCAGGGCACGAGTGGATCGGGATCGGAACGGTGGGAAGACCGCGGACGCAGACCGGAGCGTCCGTACGAGCACGAAGGCGGCAAGCATACCCGACCGGGCCGGTTCCCGCCCCCGAACGGCTAGAGCGTGATGTCCACCACGCAGAACCGGTTGCCCTCGGGGTCGGCGAGGATCACGTAATCGGCGTCGGCCGGGCGCTTGTCCCAGTGGACCTCGGTCGCACCGAGCGCCACGAGTCGCTTCACCTCGCCGGCCTGATCGTCCGTGTACAGGTCGAGGTGGATGCGCGGCGGGATGTGGACCTCGGAGCGCACCCGGTCGAGCGAGATGTTCGGCCCGGCGCCGCTCTTCGGCTTGAGCAGGACGAAGTCGTCGGCGTACGGGCCGACACCGGGCGCGTAGTCCAGGGCCGCCGTCCAGAACGCCATCTGGCGGGGCAGGTCGTCGACGCGGATGACGATCGAACCGACGTGGATCATGGCCCAGAATCTACCCCGACTGGTCCACCCGGCGGGGACCCGAACCGGCGACCGGCCGAGCGGCCGCGGCCATCCCGGGCGTCGAGGTCGCGCCACGGTCGCATGAGCCGGGCCGTCTCGACCGGCCCGAAGGCCGGGGCGAGGGCGAGCACCCGTCCGAACGAGGCCACGGCCGCCTGGGCGCGCGCCGTCGCCCCACCGGCTACGGGCGGCCGCCGCCGCATCCCGGGCGGCGAGCGTGGCCGACACGCGCAGGACCTCGTCCTCCTCGGGGTCGGTGCCGTGCGGCCACAGCCGCTCGGTGAGGCCGAGCGCCGCGGCCGCCGTGACGAGCGCGGCGCCCTCCTGGGCGGTCAGCGAGGCCGCCCTTGTCACGAGCGCACGCACGTCGGCGGTCCGCGGTCCGTAGCGGGTCCGCCCGACCGCCGCCAGCCAGCCGCGAGTCATCCGCTCCTCGACGCGCTCGAGGAACGGCTCGCTCAGCAGGTCGCCGAGGAAGCCCTCGAGGACGAGGTACTGGCCGTAGCTGGTGACCGCATCGTGAGCGGCTGGCTCTGCCCGGGCCTGCTTCGGAAGGCGATGGGCGACGAGCGCCTCGAGGCCCTCGAGCGCAGTCAGCCGTTCCCGGCCGAGGAAGCGCCGGATGCTCGCCACGAACGCGAGCGGCGGCGGTGCCGCGAGCGCGAGGCGATCGATCTCGTCCGTGCCGAGGGCCGACACACGGTCGAGGAAGGTGACGATGACCTCCGAGCCGAGGCCGACGTCCCGAGGACGCCCCTCGTGGACATGGTCGTGCAGGTCGGCCGTCCGGGTCCGGCGCGGCGGGGGTGCCGGGCGCGACCGCGATGCGGCCGGTCGCACCGTTCGCCGCCCGCCGCGTGAGCGGTCGTAGCGGGCGCGCAGGTCCGGGTCGGCGAGCCAGTCGTGGGCGATGTTGATCCGCTTGGCGATCTCGAGCGAGGCCTCGCCGGCCACGTCGGGATGATGGACCTTGAGCAGCGCCCGCCAGGCGATCTCGATGGCCTCGGGCGCGGCGTCGGGCGGCAGCTCGAGCCGGGCGTACAGGTCGTCGGTCGGGAGCTCCGGGCCTCGCATCGGGCCATCGTACGGTCGAGACCCGCTGGGCGCGCCGACGGGCTCGAAACGACCGGCTGCTAGCATGCCGCCGTGCGCGTTCTCATCACCGGCGGCACGGGATTCGTGGGGCGGGCGACGGTCCGGGCGCTCCTCGAGGCGGGGCACGAGGTTCGCGTCCTCGCTCGGGACGAGGGCCGGGCACGGGCGGCGTTCGGGGACCGCCCGGTCGAGGTCCGTGGCGGCGACCCCTCCGATACGGCCGAGGTGGAAGCGGCGCTCGAGGGACGCGACGCGCTCATCCAGGCCGCGGCCGCCTACCGCTACGACCGGGCGGCCGAGGCCGAGTCGGCGGCCAACGAGGCGCTGGCGGCGAGCACGCTCGGCGCGGCGCTGCGCACGGGCGTCCGGGTGGTCGACGTGAGCTCGCAGGTCGTGTTCAAGCTGGGCCTGGACACCGTCGATCCGACGCACGCCGCTGGTCAAGCCCGGCGAACCCGGCTGGAGCGACCCGTACCTACGGAGCAAGGTCCTGGCCGAGGAGGCCGCACGCTCGCTCGAGGCCGACGGTCTCGACCGGGTCACCGTCCACCCGTCGCTGGTCATCGGCCCGGACGACCCCGGCCCCGGCACGAGTGGCCAGTTGCTCGTGCGGGTGCTGCAGGGCACGGCGCTGCCGGACTTCCGGACCGCGCTCGTCGACGTCCGTGACGTGGCGTCGACGATCGTCGCCGCGCTCCAGGCCGAGAGGGGCCGCCACTACCTGGTCACCCAGGGCGTTCATACGCTACCGCGACCTGGCCGCCCGGATCGACGGTCTCACCGGCCGGCACCTGCGCCGGTTCTACGTGCCGCCACGGGCGATGCGCTTCATCGCCAGGGCCAACGACCTCGCCGGCGGCCGCCTGGTCGATCTCGTGCCGTCCGGCTCGCTGGACTACATCCTCGGCAACGCCCGGGTGGTCGACACGTCACGCACCACGGGCGAGCTCGGGATCGCCTTCCGGCCGATCGACGAGACGCTCACCGACATGATCCGCTGGTGGGTCGACCACAAGGTCATCGAACCGAAGCTCGCCGGCAGACTCGCCGGAGGCGCGCCCACGAGCTGAGCCAGACCCGGTCCCGGGGCCGAACTGCCTCAGGACCCGACGAGCGAGGCCTCGACCTCCTCGATGGACCGGATGGTCCGCGCGCCGGTCGCCCGGTCCGTCTCCTCGATCCCGCCGGCGGCCAGCGAGCGCGGGCTGACGGTGAGGATCCGGGGCATGCCGAGGAGCTCGGCATCGGTGAATTTCACGCCGGGTGACTCGTCGCGGTCGTCGTAGAGGATCTCGTGGGCCGGCCCGGCGGCCAGCGCGGCGTCGTGCAGGCGCTCCGCGATCGCGACGACCTGCGGGTCCTTGTTCGCGCCGACCGTCACGAGATGGGCCGGGTAGGGCGCGACCGAGGCGGGCCAGATGATGCCCTTCTCGTCGTGGTGGGCCTCGACGATGCAGGCGACGTTGCGGCCGAGGCCGATCCCGTACGAGCCCATGACGATGGGATGGGCCTGGCCATCCTCGCCCAGGTACGTCGCGCCCATCGGGACGGTGAAGTCCGTCCCGAGCTTGAAGATGTTGCCGACCTCGATCCCCTTGCGCAGCTTCACGGGCTTGCCGCACTGCGGGCAGGGGTCGCCCTCGCGAGCGTTCACGATCTCGGCCACCAGGTCTGGCGTGAAGTCGCGGCCGACATTGACGTTGCGGACGTGGAAGCCCTCGCGGTTCGCGCCGGCGACCAGGTTCGGTGAACGGGCGGCCAGCTCGTCCACGACGACCGTCGCGTCGCGCGCGCCGAGCGGCGAGCCGTAGCCGGGCTCCATGCCCCGCGCCTTGATCTCCTCGACCGTGGCCGGCCGCAGCCCGCCCGTGGCCTTCACCGCGTTGACCAGCTTGGTCTCGTTCACGTCGTAGTCGCCGCGCACGATCGGCGACGATGAACCGGCCGTCGCCGGTCATGAAGAACGCCGCCTTGGCGGTGCGCTCGGGGCCGACCTCGAGGAATCGGGCGAGCGTGGCGATCGTCGTGGTGCCCGGGGTCGCGATCTCCTCCATCGGCTGGAGCGGCTCGGGCTGGACCTCGGGCTTGCCGACCACGGCGATCTGCTGGTTGGCCGCGTACCCGCACGCGTCGCACACCACGAGGGTGTCCTCGCCGTACTCGCTGAGGAACATGAACTCGTGGGCCCCGCTGCCGCCCATGATCCCGACGTCGGCCCCCACGACGACGGTGTCGAGGCCGAGACGCTCGAAGATCCGCCGGTACGCGCCGAACTGGAGCTCGTAGCTCCGGTCCAGGCCGGCCGCGTCGAGATCGCAGCTGTACGCGTCCTTCATGACGAACTCACGCACGCGCACGAGGCCGCCCCGCGAGCGGGGCTCGTCCCGGAACTTGGTCTGGAAGTGGTAGACCATGATCGGCAGCTGGCGATAGCTGCGGATGATGTCGCGCAGGAGCGAGGCCACGACCTCCTCGTGGGTCATCGCCAGGACGTTGTCACGGTCCGCGCGGTCCTTGAACCGGACCATCTCGGGCCCGATCTTCTGGTAGCGCCCGCTCTCCCGCCAGAGGTCGGCCGGGTGGACGACCGGCATCTCCATCTCCTGGGAGCCGATCGCGTTCATCTCCTCGCGGATGATCTGCTCGACCCGCTGGTTGACCCGGAAGCCGAGGGGCAGGAGCGAGTAGATGCCCGGCGCCCAGCTGGCGCACGTAGCCCGCCCGGAGCAGCAGGCGGTGGGACGGCATCTCGGCTTCGGCCGGGTCGTCGCGCAGGGTCGTGAAGAACAGGTTCGAGAGGCGCATTCCGCGAAGGATACCGGGCCGGGCGCTTGAGCCGCGTCCAGGCCCCGGAGAGGCGCGCCGGAGGGTCCGCGCCGGCGTCCCCGACTTGCTACCGTGACCCCGTGCTCGAAGGCTTCACCCTGACGCTGGTCGTCGTGATCGGTCTGGCCGTGGCGTTCGACTACATCAACGGCTTCCACGACACGGCCAACGCGATCGCGACCTCGGTCGCGACCCGCGCCCTCCGGCCGCAGTACGCCATCCTCATGGCGGCGTCCTTCAACTTCCTCGGAGCCTTTGCCGGAACGGCCGTCGCCAAGACCATCGGATCCGGCCTCGTGAACGACGCGTCGACCACCCAGGCGGTCGTCGCGGCCGCGCTCCTGGGGGCCATCGCGTGGAACCTCATCACCTGGCGACTCGGCCTGCCGAGCTCGAGCAGCCATGCGCTCATCGGCGGCCTGCTCGGGGCGACGCTCATCGCGACCGGGACCGGCGCGCTGAAGGTGGACGGGATCGCCACGAAGGTGCTCCTGCCCCTGGTCAGCTCACCCGTCATCGGCTTCGTCGCGGCCTTCGCCCTGACGATCGCCCTGTACTGGATCTTCCGTCGGGCGGACCATCGCTCGGCGAGCCGCGGCTTTCGCCGGGCCCAGGTGCTGTCGGCCGGGTACATGGCCTTCGCCCACGGCTCGAACGACGCCCAGAAGACGATGGGCGTCATCACGCTCGCGCTGTTCTCGGCCAGGGTCATCCCGAGCGTCGACGTGCCGGTGTGGGTGATCGTCGTATCGGCGACCGCGCTCTCGCTCGGCACGGCCGTTGGCGGCTGGCGGATCATGAAGACGATGGGCCAGCGCGTGGCCGACCTCGAGCCGGTCCACGGGTTCGCGGCCGAGATGACCGCGGCGTCCGTGCTCATCGGCACGGCCCATTTCGGCATGCCGGTGTCGACGACCCACGTGATCTCGAGCGCCATCATGGGCGTCGGCACGAGCCGGGGCGTGCGCGGCGTCCGGTGGGGCGTCGCTCGCAGCATCCTCATCGCATGGGTCCTGACGATCCCGGCGGCCGGCCTCCTCGGGGCCTCGTGCTGGCTCGTCCTCAACGTCCTTGGCGTGCACTGACCGACAGGAGAGAAGCATGGTCCGACTCATCCCCAAGGACGAGAACTTCGTCGATCTCATCGTCGAGGACGCCGAGAACCTCCTGCTGGCCGCGCGCGAGCTCGACGCGCTGTTGACCTCCTTCGACCGCCTCGAGGAGCGGGTCGCCGAGATCCAGCGCCTGGAGAAGCACGGGGACTCGATCGACCGGGAGATCCAGGCCCGCCTCGAGCGCGCGTTCATCACCCCGTTCGACCGCGAGGACATCCACGAGCTGAGCGCCCGGCTCGATGACGTCGTGGACGGCATCCAGGAGGTGGCCGAGACGATGCTCATCTACGGCATCGACGCGCCGACGCCTGAGGCCCGGGAGCTCGCCGCGATCCTGACCAGCCAGGCCGAGCACCTGGTGGGCGCGGTGCGCACGTTCGACCGGTTCAAGGGCATCGAGCCGCACCTGCGCGAGATCCACGAGCTGGAGCATCGGGCGGACGGCCTCTCTCGCGCGGCCATCGCGGGCCTCTTCCAGCCCGGCGACGACCCGCTCCGGGTCATCAAGTGGATGAACATCTACCGGGAGCTCGAGGAGACGATCGACGCCGCCGAGGACACCGGCGAGATCATCGAGCGGATCGTCGCCAAGTCGAGCTGACCGGGGCGCGGCACTGCGCGGCCGCCGGGGCGAACCCGCAGGTCAGGCCGGGCGGCGGAACCCGTAGCCCACGCCGCGCACCGTGTGGAGGAGCGTTGGGGTCGCCGGGTTCTCCTCGATCTGGCTGCGCAGCCAGTGGACGTGCACGTCGACCGTCCGGGTCTCGCCCGCGTAGTCGTAGCCCCAGACCTGCTCCAGCAGCTGGTCGCGGGTGAAGATCCGGCCCGGGTGCTGCACGAGGAACGCGAGCAGCTCGAACGCCTTCGGCTTGACCGGGACCGGCCGTCCGTCGCGCAGCAGGCGGTGGCCGGGCAGGTCCACCTGGACGCGGCCCAGGTCGATGAGCGTCGGCAGCGGTTCGACGGCCTGCTGCTCGCTGCGCCGGAAGATCGCCCTGATCCGTGCCGTCAGCTCGCGCAGGCTGAACGGCTTGGTCACGTAGTCGTCCGCGCCGAGCTCCAGGCCGACCACCTTGTCGAGCTCGGCGTCCTTCGCGGTGAGCATGATGATCGGCACGCCCGACTCGGCTCGGATGATCCGGCAGACCTCGATCCCGGATAGCTCGGGCAGCATCAGGTCGAGGAGGACGAGGTCGGGGTGTTCGGCCCGGAAGCGGAGGAGCGCCTCGCGCCCGTCGGCCGCCGTGACGACGCGGTGGCCCTCCGATTCGAGCGCCTCGGCCAGCGTTTCGCGCAACGTGGGCTCGTCATCCACGACGAGGATCGTCCGTGCCATCTGCGTCAAAGCATATCGACGCGTGTTAACGGCCGATGACGGCCCTGTGGGCGCCTAGGCGGGCCGGCGGGCCTCCGGGAGCTCCATGAAGTACTCGACGAAATCGACGCAGCGGCCGTCGTCGTCGAAGCGGAGCGTCCACAGGTTGTAGAAGAGCGTCCGGAACGACCCGTCCGGCTTCGTGTACCGGCTCTCCCCGACGGCCACGGCTCGGTCCCCGTCGACCGCGTACGGCGAGTACTTGCCCTCATACGTGCCGGACGCGTCCCGGCCGCTCAGCCAGTCGGCCACGATCGCGTCACGCCCCACGATCGGGTCGTCCCACGGGTGGTAGCGGTACTCCGCGTCCTCGCCGAAGAGGTCGCCGATCGCCTCCGGGTCATAGCTCAGCCACGCGAGCACGTAATCGTCGAGCCAGCGCTGGACTTCATCGCGAGTCATGGATCGCTCCTTCCCTCACGTGGCGGCTCCCACGGCGGACAGGACGCCGTGTGCGTTGGCCAGGCGCTCGAGGGTCCGTTGGTACCCGAGCGCGACGAGTGTCTCGAACAGCGGCGGCGTCGCCGTGCGACCGGTGACCGCGACGCGGATGGCCATGAACAGGTCGCCCGCCTTCCAGCCGCGTGCCTCGGCGAGCCCGCGCAGGGCGATCTCGAGTCCCTCGTGGTCGAAGGCGAGCTCGCCGTTCGCCTCGATCGTCTCACGCGCCGCCGCGAGCCCGGCCAGCGTCGTCTCGACGTCCCAGCGCTTCGGGACGAGGGTCGCCGGGTCGAGCGTCGGGCGGTCGACGAACAGGAACCCGACGAGGTCGCCGATCGCGCCGAGCGTCGGCAGCCGCTCCTGGACGAGCGGGATCAGCGCCGCGATCTCGTCGTCGGATGGCATCCGGTCGATGTGCCCCGCATCGGCCTCGGCGGCGAGGAACGGCCGCAGGCGGTCCACGAGGTCGTCGGGCGACAACCGGCGGATCCACTGGCCGTTGAGCCACTCGAGGCGCTCCCGGTCGAAGACGGCGCCGGCCTTCTGGATGTGAGCGACGTCGAAGCGGGATCCCAGCTCCTGGAGCGAGAGGATCTCCTCCTCCGAGCCGGTCGACCAGCCGAGGAGGGCGAGGTAGTTGACGAGCGCCTCGCGGATGAACCCCTCGGCGATGTAGTCGCTCACCGCGGTCTGGGTCTTGCGCTTGCTCATCTTCGTCCGGTCGGCGTTGAGGATGAGCGGCAGGTGGCCGAACGCGGGCACCGGGTAGCCCAGCGCCCGGAACAGGAGGATGTGCTTCGGCGTGTTCGAGAGGTGGTCCTCGCCCCGGATCACGTGGCTGATCTCCATCGCGGCGTCGTCCACCACGACCGTGAAGTGGTAGAGCGGCGTCCCGTCGCCGCGGACGATGACGAAGTCGCCGCCGAGGTTGACGACGTCGATCTCGACCCGTCCCTTGACCATGTCGTCGAACTTGACGATGCCCTCGCCCACCCGGAAGCGGAGCGCCGCGACGCGACCCTCGGCTTCGAACGCGGCCCGCTCGTCCGCGGTCAGGTTGGCGCACCGACCGCTGTAGCGAGGCGGCAGGTGGGCGGCCTCCTGGCGGTGGCGCTCCGCCTCCAGCTCCTCGGGCGTGCAGTAGCACGGGTAGGCCATGTCGTCCGCGCGGAGGCGGTCGGCGGCGGCCGCATACAGCGGCAGGCGCTCCATCTGGCGATAGGGAGCGTGGGGGCCACGGGCCTCCTCGCCGGCGACGGCCGGCCCCTCGTCCCAGGTGATGCCCAGCCAGTGCAGCCCGTCGAGGATGTCCTTCTCGTACGCGACGTCGCTCCGCACGACGTCGGTGTCCTCGAGCCGCAGGATGAACGTGCCGCCTTCGCGCTTCGCGAACAGGTAGTTGAAGAGCGCGGTGCGCGCCGTGCCGATGTGCAGGGGCCCGGTGGGGCTCGGAGCCATGCGCACGCGGACGTCCTTGGTCATGGTCGAGATGGTAGCCGACACGCGTGGCCCGTCCGGGCGAGTTCAGCGGGCGGCAGGCACCTTGTGGAACAGGGCCGGATCCGCCTCGCCGAGCAGCACCCGGATGAGGGCGGCCGGGCGGAGGCCCAGCGTGGCCCGGCCACGGGGCCCTTCGAGCGTGAGTGAATCGAGCGACTCGGAGTTGGCCAGCACGGTGATCCGGGCACCCGGCGTCAGCGCCCGTGCCTCGAGGTACGAGAGCAGCGCCGCGTCCTCCTCCGCAGCCTCCGTGATCCGGTAGACCGTCGCGTGCTGGCCCGCCTCGACGCTCGACATCGGCACGCCGGCGGGCCGGCGCTTCGCGGTCGCCGCGTCGATCGGGTTGCCGTGGGGGCACGTCTCGGGCTGGCCGAGCATCTCATAGAGCCGCGCCTCTACCCGCGGGCTGATCGCGGACTGAAGGCGGGCGGCCTCCTCGTCGGACTCGGCCCAGCCCAGGCCGACGACCGACGTGAGCAGCCACTCCAGGAGCGCGTGGCGGCGGAAGATCGCATCCGCCGCGGCCCGCCCGGCATCCGTCAGGACGAGGAGCCGCCCCTCCGGCTGGCCGACGAGCCCGTCGGCGATGAGACGGCGGAACATCTCGGAGCTGGCCTGCGTGCTCACGCCGATGTGGCGGGCCACCTCGGCCGCCGTCGCCCGGGTCTGGTCGACAGCCAGGCCACGGAGCGCCAGGAGGTACTCCCCGGCCGCTCCCGAGAGGTCGTGACGGTCCGGTCGATGCGGCATGTCCGGATGGTACGGGACGCGGGAGGCGTCAGGCCGGCGAACGGCGGGGTGGTTGGCCGGCCGGCGCTCGGTGGCGGCGGTCTCGGCGCGCGGTCAGGCGCGCGGGCGGCCGTCCCTGCGCAGGACCCGGACGAGCGCGACGATCGCGATGCCGCAGAAGGCGACGACGGGCACGACCGAGACCGCGCCCGGTGTCGAGGTCTCCGCCATCACCGCGAACAGGGCGGCCACGAGCGCGACCGCAAGCAGCGCGCTGTAGATGAGCCCGAACGGCGACACCTCGGGCCCGCGCGCGCGACGCTCGGACGAGGGTGCCGATCGATAGGCGCTGGCGCCGAACACGACGTCATCGGCGTCGGGCCGGTCACCGAACGGCGAGGATCCGTCCCGTGGTCGCTGGGCGTCCGGGCCGGTCCCGGCGGTCCAGTCCACCGTCGGCTCGCCGGCCGCGTTCGGGTCCCCGGCTCGCGCGCGGCGGGACCTCGTCTGAGCTCGCCCCTTGTCGGCGCCGCGGGCCAGGTACTCGGGGCCGTGCTTGCGGGGATCCGCGAACTCGCGCGGATTGAGCGTCCAGTACGTCCCGGAGGAGCCGCCGTACCAGCTGGCACCCTGCCACTCCGGTTCGAACGGCTCCTTCTCGGCGCCGTCGTAGGAGGTCGATCCCGGCGCCCGTCGCGTCCTTCGCGGTCGAGGCCCGGCGGGGCCACGGGTGCGCGACGAGCCTCCACGGGCTCCGGATGTGCCGTCGCCCGAGGCGGGCCCGGCGGCTCCGGCGCCGGTGGGTCCGGCAGCGCCCTGGCCTGTCCGGGCGCCGGTTCGTGATCCGGCCGAGCCGGGAGTGGCGCCTGCGCCGCGGGTCGCGCGCGGGCCGGCCCCAGTCGAACGTCCCGCCCACGGATCGGCCCCCGTCGCGCGCCTTCCGGACGATGGGCGCGTCGACGGCGCCGGCCGCGACCGGCCGCCGATCACCGAGCGGAGCTTGCCGGGCCCCTCGGTCAGGGCTTCGTAGGCGGCCTGCACGGCGAGGAACCGGGGCAGTGCCCGCTCCCCGGCCGAATCGGGGTGGTACAGCTTCGCCAGGCGCCGATAGGCAGTCTTGACGTCGTCGAGCGTCGCGTCGCGCGGCAACTCGAGGGTCCGGTACGGGTCGAGCGGGCGGGCCATCGACACGAGTATCGGTCCCCGGGGCACAACGTGCGTGCCGAGGCCACTCGGGGGCCGGCGCAGCACGCGGGGGGACGCGGCCGCCGGCCCGGCTCGAACGCCTAGGCGAAGAGCTCCCCCACAGGGGCGAGGTCGAAGTCGGGGACCGCCTCGGCGCCCGCCCGCCCGTGCGGATCGAGCGAGACCGGCCGGTGGTAGCGCGCGAGGGCTCGAAGTGGCTGCCCGTCGAGCACGCCAACCTGGCGCAGCGCCTCCACGGTGGCCGCCCAGGAGCCGCGCTCGTACCCGTCGCCGTCCTCGATCTTGATCGCCAGCCCGCTCGCCCCGCCGTTCGAGGCCGTGGACCGCGCCCCGGGCAGGATCGCGAGGCCGCGCAGGGCCTCCATCCCGGACTTGCTGACGATCTGGCCGGGGAGGGCCTTCATCACGGACGTGTCGAGCCGTTCGCGGCTGCCGCCGATCATCTCGGGGTTGGCCAGCATCGCGTCGCGGACGATCGTGAGGTGCGGCGCCAGCTCGGCGCGCCGGTCGCCGCTCGGCGCTCCCGACGGGTCGGCGAGCAGGGCGTACGCCCGGGCGACTTCGGTCAGCGTGAACGCGTAGGTCAGGACGCCGCAGCCATCGATCGCCGTGCGCAGGCTGGCGGGCGTGACGCCGAACGCCCGGGCGACGGCGCTCCTGTAGGCCTCGTGGGCCGGGTGGTCGGCGTGCCAGTACGTCTCGAGCTGCCAGTCGCGCAGCCGCGAGAGCAGGATGAACACCGAGTGCTGGCCCGAGCACATGTGGCGGAGCGGCGACGGCCGCTCCCCGTCGCGGGCGAGCCGCGCGGCCGTGAGCGCATCGAGGGGCATGCCCTCGGCCCCGCAGGCGAGCACCGTCTGCGAGATCCCGGCCCGCCGGTACAGCGCCTGGATCGTCCGGACGTGCTGGTCCTCGCCCGAGTGGCTCGACGCCATGATCGCGATCTCGGCCGACGACAGCCCGAACGCCTCGATGCCGCCCGCCTCGATGAGGGCCACGAGCCCGAACGGCTTGACGGTCGAACGCAGGTAGGCGACGCGTTCCGGGTCGCCCAGGACCCGGACGATCCGGCCGGCCGCATCGACCTCGACGATGTCGCCCCGGTGCTGGCTCTCGACCACGCCGTTGCGGATCTGGCGGACGAGGACGGGCGACACGGACGGAGCCGCCGCCGCACCTCGGCGGCCGGCGGTTGCGCGCTTCGGCGGAGGTGACGTCGAGGTCCGGACCGGCACCTCGCGAGCATAGCGCGAGGGAGTCCGGCCGGGCGGGCTCGAACGACGCTCGTGGGCACCCGAGCTGCCATCCGAACCGGACCCGGCCGTGCAGCGCACCGTAGGTCCCCGGGAACCCTTCGTCAATGGCATTTCGGTGGGGTCGCGGGCGGTGCGGAGGGGTCCCGGCGGGTCGAGGAGGCGCCATCGGCGGTGCTACGATTCGGGCCTCTCCCGGCTCGTCCGGACTCCCCTGCCCACGACGGAGTCCCGCATGCCCGAATCGAGCAACCTGCACATCTCGCGCCACCCGGCCGTGCTCCACAAGCTGGCCGTCCTGCGCGACGAGAAGACCGAGCCGAAGAAGTTCCGGGAGGTCGTCCGCGAGCTCTCGTGGCTGCTCGGCTATGAGGCCCTCGCCGACGCCCGGGTCCGGCCGATCACGATCCGGACGCCGATGGAGTCGATGCAGGGCGCCGAGCTGGCCGACCGGATCGGGCTCGTGCCGATCCTGCGCGCCGGCCTGGGCATGGTCGACGCGATGCTCGAGCTCATGCCGACGGCCCAGGTCTGGCACCTCGGCCTGTTCCGGGACGAGCGGACGCTGCGGCCGGTCGAGTACTACAACCGGCTGCCGGACTCCGCCACGGTCGATGTCTGCCTGATCCTCGACCCGATGCTCGCCACGGGCGGCTCGGCGACCGCCGCGATCGAGGTCCTCAAGCGCTGGGGCGCCGTGCGGATCAAGCTCGTCAACCTCATCGCGGCGCCGGAGGGCGTGGCCGCGGTCACGGCCGCGCACCCGGACGTGGCGATCCATTGCGCGGCGCTCGACCGGCAGCTCAACGGGAAGGGCTACATCATCCCGGGCCTCGGGGACGCCGGCGACCGCCAGTTCGGGACCGGCAAGGCCGACTAGGCGCGGGCTCGTCCCGCGGCGTCGCTCCTCCTCTCTCCGGCCGCGCGGCGGCATCTTCGGCGCGTGTCCGCGCTTCGAATCTCGGGGCTTGACAGGTCGTCGTCGCGCTGTATAGTACCGCTAGGTTATATAACCCGTAAGTGATGGACATGCAGCAGACCGATCCGCTCAGCACGACGTTCGCCGCCCTGGCCGATCCGACCCGGCGGGCCATCCTGGCCCGACTCGCCACCGGTGAGGCCTCGGTCAAGGACCTGGCCGCCCCCTTCGCGATGAGCCAGCCGGCCATCTCCAAGCACCTCCGGGTGCTGGAGCGGGCCGGGCTCATCGAGCAGGGCCGGCAGGCACAGTGGCGACCGCGACGCCTGCGGGCCGACCCGCTGCGGGACATCGCCGATTGGGTCAACCAATACCGGCGCCATTGGGAGGAGAGCTTCGAACGGCTCGACGCCTATCTACGCGACCTCAACGAAAGGCAGGACCACGGACATGGAGACGACGATGACCGCGACACGAATCGACCGGGGTAGCACCCCCACGACGACGATCTACTCGGAAGGTGGCGACCTCGTGTTCGAGCGCACCTTCGATGCGCCGCGCGAGCAGGTCTGGAAGGCCTTCACCGATCCCGAGATCGTCCCCCTCTGGTGGGGCCCGCACGGCACGACGACGACCGTCGTCGAGATGGACGTCCGGCCGGGCGGCAAGTGGCGCTACGTCAGCCACGCCGGCGACCGCGAGGACGTGGCCTTCTACGGCGAGTACACCGAGATCGACCCGCCCAAGGGCTACAAGTGGACGTTCATGTTCGACGTCGAGGGCGTCGGTCCCCAGGGTGGGCCGGAGACCTTCATCCTCGAGGACCTCGGCTCGAAGACCAAGGTCACCTCGATCGGGCACATGGGCTCGCCCGAGATGCTGGAGGGCGCGCTCGCGACCGGCATGGCCGAGGGCGCCATCGCGACCTGGGACCGCCTCGCGGCCCTGCTGGCCAAGAGCTGACCGAACCGTTTCGGCCGGGCACCCGCTTCGGTGGGTCGCCCGGCCTTTTCATGTCCGGCGTCGTGCCTCCGGCGCCTGGCGCCGGGCACGAAAGCGCCCCCGCCGATCGATGACCGACGGGGGCGTTGGCGATGGGTCTGTTTCGGGCTACGAGGCCGACGGGCTCGCGGCCGGGCTCCCCGAGTCGGACGGGCTCGGGCTGGCCGGGGTGGACGGGCTCGAGCTCGAGCCCGAATCGGTGGGTGCGCTGCTCGGGGCACTGCTGGGGGCGGCCTGCGACGGCGCGGCCGTCGGGACCGAGACGGGCGACGGCGTGGGCGTCGCAGTCGGCCCACACGCCGCCATGGACGCAGCGATGGCGATGATCGCAAGGAGTCGTTTCACGGTGGGTCTCCTGCTGGGGCTCGGGGATGGCAAGCCCGAGCCGCGGACACCTGGGGCGGCAGCGGCTCGGGGGCGACCATCGTCGCCCGGGTCGGGCTCAAAGGCGCCTTCACGCCTCGGCCGGGTGGCTCGCATCCGCATGCCAGCCGCATATCAGTCCTTTCAGGAACGCTCCCGGCGTGGCGGCTATCGTTGTCCGGTGAGCACATGGCACGCATTCGCCTCGGCCGCGCCCGAGATGGCCGCCACGGGGCAACGGTTGTTCGAGCGGTCGGGCATCGGGGAGGGCCTCCTCGCGACGGTCCGCGGCGATGGCCTGCCCCGGATCAATCCGATCTACGTGGCGATCGTGGACGGCCGGCTCGTGGCGTTCCTCATCGTGGGATCGGCGAAGCTCGGCGACCTCGAGGCCGACGGCCGCTACGCGCTCCACGCCCACCAGGACCCGGCCGAGCCCCACGAGTTCCTGGTCCGCGGCCGCGCCCGCGAGGTCACCGATCGAGGACTGTGGGCCGCGGCGGCCGCCGCCTGGTCGTTCGAGGTTGACGACACGTATCGGCTGTTCGAGTTCGACATCGAGCACGCGGTCTTCGGGGAGCGGGCCGACCCGGATGCGTGGCCGCCGGTCTACACGTCGTGGCGGAGCGGCGGGGCCTCCTAGGCGCGGCGCCTCCATGCGAAGCGGCGGGTCGCGGCCACGTCGCACCAGACCAGGCCCGGCTGGGCCGGCGGGTCCGCGTCGCTGGTGAGGGCCGCGAGCCACCCGGCCGACGATCCCGGGAAGCGCGCCGCGAACACCTCCGGATAGCGCGCGAGGAGTGCACGGTTGCGGGCCGTGGCCCTCACGACCCAGACGCCACGAACGGCGAACGGCCGCTCCCCGCCTGCGACGACCGCGAGCGCGGCCGCCTCTGCGAGCTTCCGATCGGTCGACCGAGCCGCCGCCCCCACATCCCCGATCGTGTTCCAGCACTCCACCAGCACGAGGATCCGTCGCCGGTCGTCGCGCAACCCGACGTCGGTCGAGCGGCCCGGATCGGCCGGCCTCGTGGCCACCTCGAAGGCCCGGCCGTAGCCGGCCTTTCGCCCCAGCCGCAAGACGAGCTCCTGGATCGCAAGATGCCCCGCATCCGCCGTCTCGGCCTCGAGCGGCTCCCGGCCGAGCTCGACCCGAAGCGATCGACCGATGCCGAGGCGCAGGCGCTGCCAAAGCTGTCGAGCGGGGCTGCCACCCCGAGCCCCGCTCGAGATCACCCGAGGCGCCGCCGGCTGATCGCCCACCTGCGAGGCCAGCTCGACCTGCTTCAGGCGCAGTCCTTGCGGGCGGCGCGGCCCGAGGCACCGAGAGTCGCCGCGAGGCCTGGGCTCTCCCGATTGCCGCCAGCCGCCTCGGCCGGATCTCGGGTCGCTTGCGTCGTTGACCATGTCGGCCACATCGTCATAGCTGGCACTTGCCGGGCGATTAGCCGTCGATCGACGCGTACCGCCATACGCTCGGAGCAACGGGCCCGCGCACGAAACTCGTGATCCGCGCCGACCTGGCCACGACAGAACGCGCCCGGGAGAGAGCCTAGCCGCGTCCCTGGCCTGGATATGACGAGCGTGGCCGTGCACGGAGGCGCGGGCCACGGCCGCGGCACCGGGCCACGGCTCGGGCGCCGGTGCCGCGACCCGATGCTCCGCCGCCCGACGCACGCGCCCCGCCACGCACGCGGGCCCCGGAATCGAAGAGGCCGGCCCGGGTGGGCCGGCCTCGACGGATCTGCGATGGACGATGAGCGACGGCCTAGTTGCCGGCGGCGTTGAGCGTGATGGTCTTCTTGGCGAAGCCGGCGCCGTTCGCGTCGGTGCCGCTCGGCAGGGCCGTGAGGGCCGCCTTCGAGAGGTCGGTGCGGACCGCGTCGGCCGACGGGGCCGCCTTGAGGACCTTGTAGGTCGTCGCGATGGTCACCGTCTGCTGGTAGAGCGCCTGGTCGAGCTGGCCGATGCCGCCCGGCGACGGCCAGATCAGGGCGTTGATCTCGTTCATCTGCCAGGCCTGGTGGCTCGCGCCGAGCTGGGATCCGGCTTGGCAGGACGATCGTCGACGCACTTTCTGGGCGTTGTCCCGGCAGTAGATCCAGCCGCGGTAGGTCGCGGTCAGGAACTTGGTCGCCGTCGCGGCGTTGTCGCCGGTGCTGAGCCAGGAGGCGCGCGGCGAAGATCTGGTCCTGGAGCATCGCGGTGCCGACCGCCGGGTCGTTGAAGTCGATGACGTTGAAGTCGCTCGGCTGGTACAGCTTGCCCGTGGCCGGGTTGTTCGCCTCGAGGACCTGGGCGTACTCGTTGTAGATCATCGCCTGGGCCACGTCGAGGTCGCCCTTGAGCAGGCCCGACATGTCGAAGTTCTGCTTGATGATCGTTCTCCTTGGTCGGGTCGAGGCCGGCCTTGGCCAGCGCGGCGAAGAGCTCCGGCTCGTTGCCGCCGAGCCAGCTGCCGATCTTCTTGCCGGCCATCGTCTTCGGATCCGTGATGTTCTTGTCCTTGAACGAGGCCATCCGGGTGCCGGAGCGCTGGAAGAGCTGGGAGATCGAGACGAGGTCCGTGCCGCCCTCGCGGGACTGGAGCATGTTGGGCAGCCAGGCGGTCCCGATGTCGGCCCCGCCGGTCGCCACGACCTGGACGTTGTTCACCTGCGGGCCGCCGAGGAGCAGGGTCACGTCCAGCCCGGCTTCCTTGTAGTAGTTCTGGTCGAGGGCCGCGTAGTAGCCCGCGAACTGGGACTGGGCGACCCACTGCAGCTGGAACTTGAGAGGCTTCAGGGCGGCCGTGCCGCTCGAACAGCCGGCGGCGATGAGCCATACGGCCAGGCCGACGACCCAGAATCGCTTGCGAACGGACATCGCGTTCCTCCTCGTACTCGCTCCCTCGATCCTCGGCAGGTTAGCGCAGCGTTAACCAGCCCGTCGGTCCGGTCCGCCCGGCCCACGCGCGCCGGGACGACACCCGGCCACGCCCAGCCGGAACCGCCTACGCCTCCCCTGCCAGGCGGGCCTGCTGCCAGGGCAGCGCGAATCGCTCCGCGGCCACCGCCACCAGGTAGCAGCCGATCCCCAGCGCGCAGACGAGCACGATGGCCGCCCATGCGGTCGGGTACTTGAACTGGCCCGTGTAGAACGTGATGTATTGGCCCGAGCGCGTACAGCGGCCCGCCGAAGAACTCCCCGACGACCGAGCCGATGACGGCGAGCGTCGTCGCGATGCGCAGGGCGGTGAACCAGTACGGCAGCGCGTTCGGGATCCGCAGGCGGCGCAGGATCTCCATGTCCCCGGCGGCGTAGGAGCGCATCAGCTCGAGCGCGGCCGGCTCGACCTGGGTCAGGCCGCGGACCGTGTTCACCATCACCGGGAAGAAGACCATCAGGGCCGAGATCGTCATGCGCGGCAGCACGCTCTCGGAGCCGAACCAGTTGATCGTGATCGGGGCGAACGCGAGGATCGGGATCGAGCTCGCGGCGATGGCCACCGGGACGAGGATCTCGCGCGCGGTCGCCCAGCGAGCCGTGGCCAGGCCAGCGGCCGTCCCCAGGAAGACGCCGATCAGCAGGCCGCCGATCGCCTCGGTGCCCGTGAACACGAGGCCCTTCAGGAGCGTCGCCTGGTCGTCCAGGAAGGCCGCGAAGATCACGCTCGGCTTCGGGAACAGGAACGACTGGACGCTGAAGACCGTGAGCGTCACCTCCCACAGGACGATGACGACGACGAAGACGACGAGGGCCGGCAGCCACCCGCTTGCCCGGCGGCGCAGCCCCGCCAGGTTCACGCCAGGCCTTCCGCCCGGATCCGGGCGGCTCCGGCTTCGTCGGCCGCGGCGTCCCCCTCGTGCTGGCGAAGCGCCTCGCGGACCGTCGTGACGAGCTCGAAGTAGCGTTCCGACTCGCGGGTCTCGACCGTGCGCGGCTGGGGCAGGTCGATCGAGACGATCTTCGAGATCCGGCCCGGCCGGGCCGACATCACCACCACCCGCGTCGAGAGGAAGACCGCCTCGGGGATGCTGTGGGTCACGAAGACGACCGTCGTCCCGGTCCGGCTCCAGATGCGCATGAGCTCCAGGTTCATCCGCTCGCGAGTCATCTCGTCCAGCGCCCCGAAGGGCTCGTCCATGAGCAGGAGCTTGGGGTCGAAGGCCAGGGCCCGGGCGATCGCGACCCGCTGCTGCATGCCGCCCGACAGCTGCCAGGGGTGCTTGCCCGCGAACCCCTCGAGCTCGACGAGCCGAATGAGCTCCGCCGAGCGACGCGCCCGCTCCTCCTTGGCGAAACCCATGATCTCGAGCGGCAGCTCGATGTTGCGGTCGATCGTCCGCCAGTCCATCAGCACCGGCGCCTGGAACACCATCCCGTAGTCGCGGTCGAGCCGCGCCTGGCGGGCCGGCTTGCCGTTGACCCGGACCGTGCCGGCCGTCGGCGAGGTGAGGTCGCCGATGAGCCGCAGCAGCGTCGACTTGCCGCAGCCCGACGGGCCGATGAGCGAGACGAACTCCCCGGACGCGATCGTCAGGTCGATCCCGTCGAGGGCGGTCACGGCCGACGGACCCGTCCCGAACCGCTTGCCGGCGCCCGCGATGGACACGACCTCGCGAGTCGAGGCCTCGGGCGTCGGGCTGGTCGTCGGTTCGGTCATGAGTCTCCCGCTACTGCGCGTCGGTCGTGCGGTACTTGCCCCGGGTCAGGCGGTCCTCGGCGACGCGAACGATGCCGACGAACGCCAGGCCCACGAACGTGCACATGATGATCGTCACCCACAGCCGCGACGGCGCGGTCACGTAGTACTGGTTGTAATTGACGATCGCGCTGCCCAGGCCGTCGGCGACGCCGGCGGGGATCTCCCCGATGATCGCGCCGATGACGGCGGCCGCGGCGGCCACCCGGAGCGACGCGAAGAGATAGGGCACCGATGTCGGCAGGCGGAGCTTCCACAGGATCTCGGAGCGTGACGCCGCATACGACCGGTACAGCTCCAGGGCCCGCGGATCGGCGGCGCGCAGGCCACGCAGCGACGCGATCGTGACCGGGAAGAACGTCAGGTAGGCCGACACGAGGGCGACCGACAGCCAGTCCGCCTTGATGGCCACGACGATGATCGGCGAGATGGCCAGGATCGGCACCGTCTGCGACGCCACGACGTACGGGACGAGAGCCCGCTCGGCCAGGCGCGAATGGACGAACAGGATGCCCAGCCCGAGGCCGAGGAATCCGCCCAGGACGAAGCCCGTGAGCGACTCGCGGAACGTGAACAGGGCCTTGCCGGCCAGGATCAGGAACAGCGGCGGACCGTCGCGCTGGGCGGGCTCCACGAACGCGGCGACGATGTTCCAGATGTGGGGCAGCGAGAGGTCGTCGGCGATGCGCCAGGCGAACGGCGGGAAATGCTCGTAGTCGACCTGGATGCCGAACACCGGCCCGTGGATCCGCCACGGGTCGCCGCCGAGCCACTTGACCCCTTCCCAGATCGCGACCAGCGCGACCACCAGGACGACGACCGCCACGATGCGGCGGCGGGGCGTCAGGCCGGCGGCCTCGTCCGGGACGGCCGGACGGGCGAGCGAACGGGTGGCGGTCGCCATGGACCCCGTCAACCGGCTCGGGTCAGCCCTGGACCGCCTGGTCGGAGATCTCGAGGGCGCCGTCGACGATCGCGAACGCCTCGTCGAGCTGCTCCTCGGTGATGCACAGCGGCGGGTTCGTGTGGATCGAGTTGTTGGCGATCATCGTGTACAGGCCGTGCTCGCGGAGGTACTTCCCGATCGCCTTCATCTCGTCGGACGTGCCGTTGAACGCGGTGAGCGGCACGTACGGTTCCCGGCTGCGAACGAGGTCGATGATCCCGAACAGGCCGAGGTTGCGGTGGGTGCCCACGCTCGGGTGCTTGGCGTACAGCGCTTCGTGGTGGCCGCGCATCACCTCGCCCAGCCGGGCGGACCGCTCGATGAGCCCGTCCTCCTCGTACACCCCGATCGTGGCGAGGGCCGCGGCGAGGCTGACCGGGTGGCTGCTGTACGTGAGCCCGCCGTAGTACATCTGCTTGTCGAAATGCTCGGCGATGTGGTGGCGCATCGCGACGCCACCCAACGGCAGGTAGCTCGAGGTGAGCCCCTTGGCCATCGTCATCAGGTCCGGCACGGTGTCCCAGTGGTCGATCGCGAACCAGTGGCCGGTCCGCCCGAAGCCGGCCATCACCTCGTCGGCGACCATGAGGATGTCGTACTTGTCGCACAGGGCGCGGACGCCCTGGATGTAGCCGTCCGGCGGGATGAGGATCCCGTTCGTGCCCACGATCGTCTCGAGGAACACGGCCGCGATCGTGTGCGGCCCCTCGTACATGATCACGTCCTCGAGGCCCTGCAGGCTCTCGGCGACCGGCCGCGGCTCCTTCTCGCCCCAGCGGTGGGTGTCCGGGTAGCGCACCACGCCGACGATGCCGGGCTCGTTCGCCCAGCGGCGGGGGTCGCCGGTCAGCGTCATCGCGCCCAGCGTGGCGCCGTGGTAGGCGCGGTACCTGGCGAGGATCTTCGTCCGCCCGGTGTAGTGGCGGGCGAGCTTGATCGCGTTCTCGATCGCTTCGGCCCCGCCGAGGGTGAAGAAGACCTTGTCCATGTCGCCCGGCAGGATCTCGGCGAGCTTCTGGCCGAGCCGTGCCCGGGGCTCGGTCGCGAACGCCGGCTGGACGTACTGGAGCTTCAGGGCCTGGGCCGTGATCGCGTCGATGACCCGGCGGTCGCCGTGGCCGATGTTCACCGACATCAGCTGGCTGTTGAAGTCGATGATCCGCTGGCCTTCGGGCGTGTAGAGGTAGATGCCCTCGGCGCGGTCGATGGCGATGGGGTCGACGGCGCCCTGGATCGACCACGAGAAGAACGTGTGCTCGCGCGACAGGCGGACGATCTCGGCGCTCGACATCGCGGTGTCGTGTTCGACGGCCATGGGAGGCTCCCGCTCGACGATCAGTGTGCGCCCGCGATTGTCGCAGATGCGGCTGGGTCCCTCACGTCGGGAGGCACGTTCCGTGCAGCCGCAGCGATTACCATTCCGCCTCTGTGACTGCCCCATCCCTGTGGCGACATGACGACTTCCTGAAGCTGTGGGCCGGCCAGACGGTGTCCGAGCTCGGGTCCGTCGTGACCCGCACGGCCATGCCGCTCGTCGCCCTCCTGCTCCTGCGGGCCGGTCCCCTCGAGATGGCACTCATCGTCGTGGCCCAGAGCCTCGCCGTGCTCCTGGTCGGGCTCTTCGCCGGCGCCTGGGTGGACCGCCTCCGTCGTCGCCGGCTGCTCATCGGCGCGGATGTGCTCCGGTCCCTGCTCCTGCTCTCCATCCCGCTCGCGTACGCGGCGAACATCCTGCGGATCGAGCAGCTCTACGTCATCGCGTTCGCGGAGGGCTGCCTGGCCACGCTGTTCCATTCGGCGTACCCGGCGTACGTGCCGACCCTGATCGGCCTCGATCGCGTCGTGGAGGGCAACAGCAAGCTCGCCACGAGCTCGTCGATCGCCGAGATCGGCGGCCCGGGCCTGGCGGGCGGCCTCGTCCAGTTGTTCAGTGCCCCTTTCGCGATCCTCGTCGACGCATTGTCGTTCGCGGTGTCGGCGGTCTCCCTGCTCCTCATCAGGACGCCGGAACCGGAGCGCCCGCCGCGTGGTGCCGCCACGCCGATCCGGGGCGAGATCGTCGAGGGGTTGCGACTCGTGCGCTTCCATCCGGTGCTGTTCGTGCTCGTCCTGCGCTCGGTCGTGGCCCACGTCGCCGGCGCGTTCTACGGCGTGCTCTACACGATCTACCTGATCGACGACCTGCATCTGGACCCGTTCCTGCTCGGCGTCGTCGTCTCGGCCGGCGGCCTTGGCTCGCTCGTCGGCTCGCTCTTCGCCGCGCGGGCGATCCGCGCCGTGGGCCTGGGACCGGCCGTCATCTGGGCCGCGGCCGGGGCGGCAGTGCTGGGCGTCCTCACCCCGCTCGCCCAGGGCCCGCTGGTCGTCGCGACCGTCATGGTGCTGATCCCCCAGCTGGTCGGCGACGGCCTCCAGACGATCGAAGGCGTCGCCGAGCTCTCATTGATCCAGGGACTCAGCCCGGACCGGATCCGCGGCCGGGTCAACGCCACGCTCGAGGTGTTCTCCCACGGCATCGCCTACCCGATCGGTGCCCTGGGCGCAGCCGCTGTCGCCGGAGTCATCGGCGTCCGCGGAGGGATCGCGCTCGGGTGGGCCGGCATGGCGGCCTCGATCCTGCTGCTCGTCCTGTCGCCGCTGCCCGGCATCCGCTCCGTGTCGGACGAAGCCGCGACCCCGGGCTGAGGAGCCGGCCGGCCGTCAGACGGGCGTCGCCCGCGGGTGCGCCTCGGCCGCGTCGCTCGCGCAACGGAGGATCGCGTCGACCGAGAGGTCCACGTCGGCCTCGGTCGTCGCCCACGAGCTCACCGAGATCCGCATGGCGGCCATCCCGTGCCAGGTCGTCCCCCCGAGCCAGCAGGTCCCGTCCGCCTGCACCCGCGCGATCACGTCGCGGGTGAACGCGCCGATGGCCGTCTCGTCCGCTTCCCCGTCGCTCGGCGGCGCGAAGCGGACCAGCACCTGGTTGAGCACGACGTCGTTCAGGATCGTGACCCCGGGTCGCTCGGCGAGACGCTCCGCGAACCGTCGGGCGTGGGCGCAGCAGCGATCGAGGAGCGCGGCCAGGCCGTCCCGCCCGAGCGAGCGCAGTGCCGCGTAGACCGTGAAGCCGCGGGCGCGGCGCGAGGACTCGGCGACCCAGTTGTACGGGTCGCGCTCGGCGCCCTCGGTCTCGACGTAATACGCCGCCCCGAGCGTCATCGACGTCCGGTGGGCGGCCACGTCGCGCACGAAGACCAGGCCCGAGTCGTACGGGACGTTGAGCCACTTGTGCGCGTCGGTGGTCCACGAATTGGCGAGGTCCAGGCCGGCGATCCGGTCGCGCAGCGCCGGCGAGGCCGCCGCCCAGAGGCCGAAGGCCCCGTCGACGTGGAGCCACGCCCCGTGCTCGCGGGCGGCTGCGGCGATCTCCGGCAGCGGGTCGAAGGCGCCGGTGTTCACGTTGCCCGCCTGGGCCACCACGATCGTCGGCCCGTCGAGCCCGGCCAGCGTCGTTCGCAACTCGTCGGCGCGCATCCGGCCCTGCTCATCGGCGGGGACGCGGTGCACCCGGCCCCGGCCCATGCCGAGCATCTGGAGCGACACGAAGATCGTCACGTGGGCCTCGTCGCCGACGACGACGTTGATCGCCGGCGCCTCGAAGAGTCCGCGCTCCTCGACGTCCCAGTCGAGGGCCCGCAGCAGGGCGTCACGAGCCGCGGCGAGGGCCGTGAAGTTGGCCATCGTGGCCCCGGTCGTGAACCCGACCGAGGACCCCGGCGGCAACCCGAGCAGCTCCACGAGCCAGCCCTGGGCGACTTCTTCCGCCACCGCGGCTGCCGGTGAGATCGCGTACAGCCCGGCGTTCTGGTCCCAGGTGCTGGTCAGCCAATCGGCCGCGAGCGCCGCCGGCTGGCTGCCGCCGATGACGAACCCGAAGTAGCGCGGTCCGGCGGTGGCAACCAGCCCGGGATCGGCCGCCCGGACCAGGCTCTCGATGACCGCCAGCGGCTCCTCGCCGGTGGCCGGCATGGGTCCGCCCATCGCCGCGCGAAGGGCCGCCAGGTCCACCGGCCCGCCGACTGGGCGATCGTCCAGCCCATCCAGGAACGCCTCGGCCAGCTCGGCCGTCCGGCGCAGCAGGTTTCGATCGCCCATTTGTCCTTCCTTTCGATGGCGGCCATCGTAGCGGCGGTCGGCCGACGATGGCGGCGAGGGCACAGCCGGCGTGGCGCCGCGACCGGCGGCGACTCCGGTCCCCTTCCCCGCGGGCGGTCGGCCACGCGTGCCCGGCGGTAGAATGCGAGGCCACTCCACGGCCGCGAGGCCTCATCGACCGATTCGCCCACCGGAGGACCCAGACATGCCTCGGATCGTGCGCGGTGCGCTCATACAGGCCACCTGGACCGGCGACAAGGAATCGATGATCCAGAAGCACGAAGCGGCCGCCCACGAGGCGTCCAAGCAGGGCGCCCAGGTCATGTGCTTCCAGGAGCTGTTCTACGGGCCCTACTTCTGCCAGGTCCAGGAGCCCGAGTACTACAGCTACACCGAGCTGATCCCGGACGGCCCCACCACGGCGCGGATGCAGGACCTGGCCAAGCAGACCGGGATGGTCCTCGTCGTGCCGATGTACGAGGAGGACGAGACCGCCAGCGGGATCTACTACAACACCGCCGCGGTCATCGACGCCGACGGGGAGTACCTGGGCAAGTACCGCAAGACCCACATCCCCCACGTCAAGGGCTTCTGGGAGAAGTACTACTTCCGGCCCGGCAACCTCGGCTATCCGGTCTTCGAGACCGCGGTCGGGCGGGTCGGCGTCTACATCTGCTACGACCGGCACTTCCCGGAGGGCGCCCGGGCCCTGGGCCTCAACGGGGCCGAGATGGTGTTCATCCCGAGCGCGACGTCGCGCGGCCTGTCCGAGTACCTGTGGCGCATCGAGCAGGTGAGCCACGCGGTCGCCAACGGCTACTTCGTGGGCACCATCAACCGGGTCGGCATCGAGCCGCTCGGCGACGACGACTTCTACGGCCAGAGCTACTTCTGCGATCCGCGCGGCCAGTTCATCGGGGCCATGGGCAGCCCGCACGACGAGGAGCTGCTCGTCCGCGACATGGACCTCGACAAGATCACCGAGGTCCGCCAGACGTGGCAGTTCTACCGCGACCGGCGGCCCGACATGTACGAGGACCTCGTCGCGCCGTAGGCGCCCGAGGGGAGGCCACCATGACCGACGACGAGCTCTACCGCCCCGCCGAGGAAGACGCCGCGGCGGGCGGCGATTTGATCGCCCACGAGATCGCGCACGTCGCGCAGGCCGGAGGGGCTGCACCGGACGACGATGGGAAGGACCCGGGGGACCAGGTTCCCGACGCCCTCGAATCGGCCGCCGAGCTCGGCCTGGGTGCCGTGATCGCCCCGTTCACCGGCGGCGAGACCGTGAGCATCATCGGTTCGGTCGCGTCGATGTTCGAGGCCGGGGTGGACCGGCTCACCCATCTCGGCGAGCACGAGACTCCACCCGAGGACGCCCCGGCCGACGCGGACGCCGGCGACCCGCTCGAGTAGCCGAGGCGACCGGTGCAGTTCGGGTTCACCCTCAAGCCGGATCACACGCTCGAGCGGACCCTGGCCCTCACCCGCCAGGCCGAGGCCGCCGGGTTCTCCCACGGCTGGCTGTTCGACTCGCACGTGCTGTGGCGCGACCCGTACCCGCTGATGACGCTCATGGCCGGGGCGACCGAAACGCTCCGGCTCGGGACCTGCGTCACGAACCCGGCCACGCGCGAGCCGTCGGTCACCGCGTCCGCGCTCGCGGTGCTCGATGAGCTGTCGGGCGGGCGGATGGACCTGGGGATCGGCCGGGGCGACTCGGCCCGGCGCGTCCTCGGCAAGCCGCCGACCACGATGGCCACGCTCGAGGAGGCGATCAACGTGATCCGCGACCTCGTCGAGGGCCGCGCGGTCACCTACGAGGGCACGGAGCTCCAGCTGCCGTGGACCGGCCGCTGGAAGCTCCCGGTGTGGGTCGCGGGCTACGGGCCGATGGCCCTCGCGATGACCGGCCGGATCGCCGACGGGGTGATCCTCCAGCTGGCCGATCCCGACCTCATCGAGTGGCTCGTCGGCCAGGTCCGGGCCGCCGAGAAGGCGGCCGGGCGGCCCCTGGGCTCGGTCAGCATCCAGGCCGCGGCGCCGGCCCATATCGGCGACCTCGCGGACTGCCGCGAACGGACGCGCTGGTTCCCGGCCCTCGTGAGCAATCACGTGGTCGACCTGGTGAACAAGTACCCGCGCGACCAGCTCCCGGAGTCGCTGACGGGCTACATCACCGACCGGAGCGGGTACGACTACCGCCATCACGCCGAGGTGGGCTCATCGAACGCGACGTTCGTCGGCGACGAGGTGACGGACCGGTTCTGCGTCCTCGGCTCGGTCGACGATCACATCGCCAAGCTCCACATGCTCCAGGACGTGGGCGTGGACCAGTTCAACATCTACCTGATGAACGGCGACGAGGAGGCGATCCTCGAGACCTACGGCCGCGAGATCGTGCCGGTCATGCGCGGCAAGGCCGTCCCCGACTCGCGTTAGCCCGAGCTCGCGCCAGCTCGGCGCCCCGTCAGGGGTTGATGAAGATCGGGAAGCTCCGGAGCGGGTCGATGATGAGCAGGCACTTGGTGCCGATGCAGTTCGAGCCGCCGGATACCGGATCGAAGGACGCCTGGCCCTTCTGGAAGAAGGCCGACCACGCACCGGCCACGGTCGGATTCGGTACCGCGTTGGACGTGGGGTAGCCGAGCGCGCTCGAGGGCCCGCCGACGGACAGCCAGTAGTCGCGCAGGGGCGCGGACAGCGCGAAGGCCTGCGTCGCACCCGGGGCGAGGAACATGGACCCGAACTGGAAGTTGCGCGAGATCCCACCGTCGGGCGCCGTCGTGTCGCAGGAGATGGCCGGGCCCAGGAACGAGGTCGGGCCGCCCATCGCGAGGTAGGCCACGTCGATCGGGCTCGCCAGGCACGGCAATGACGAGGGCAGCGACGGCGGCGCGCTCGTGGGCGGGAGGCTGATGCTCGGCGATGGGGTCGCCGGCGCCGCGGTCGGCGGGGGCAGCGTGATGATGATCGGCGTCGGCGGCGGTGGCGTCACGAGGGCGACGGCCGGCGTGGTCGGCGGCCGCAGGAATGCCGCCCAGATCGCGAACCCGCCCATCGCCAGCGCCACGAGCCCGCCGATGGCGACCGGCAACCCGGACGGGACGATCGCCAGCTTCTCGAGGGTGCCGGTCAGCAGGACCGGCGGGGTGTCGGGGAAGATCGACTTGATCTCGAGCGAGAACGGGTGGGTGTCCTTCCCGCCGAACAGCCGCGGACCGCCCACCGAGAGCCCGACGGGCACGTTGACGGCCTCGCCCGGGGCGACCGTGACGCGCGGCCGCTTGACGTTGAAGGCTATGCGGGCCGCCCGGTCGGAGCCCAGGATCTCCACCGTCTCGGGGCGGTTGCCCCGGTTGGTCAGGTGGAGCGACGCGTTCGTGCCGAACCGTCCGCTCACGACCGCCGGCCGGATGTCCGCCTCGAGGGCGCCGAAGGCGAGGAAGGAGACCTTGCCCTCCTCCACGCGCCGGTTCGACGGGTCGTGCTCGCTGGTGACCTTGGCCCCGAACGGCCACGGTCCCGCCTTGGCCTCCGGCGACCGCGGTGGATGGAGCGTCACCTGGAACCGGCCGGTCGACGGCGGCGCGTCCGGGCGCGCAGAGCTGCCGCCCTCGTTCTGGGGGAAGAGCTCCATCGAGGCGGGCGTGACCGTGTACCACGACGGGTCGATCCCGACCAGCTCGCAGCGGTAGCGGTCCACGACGGTGCCGAGGTTGCGGACCTCGATGCTGAACGCGGCCGTCGTTCCGGGGCTCAGTTGGACGCCGTCGCCACGGATCGTGACGGCTAGCTGGGGAGGCATCGCGCGGGACTCCGAGTCTGGGCGGCGCATCGCGTCGACGGTGGATGCGACGGGGAAAGTACCACACGGATGCCGCGGAGAGGTGTCGCTCGCCCGACCGCTGGTGCGGGCCGACACCTGCCCTCCGGATACACCCGGTCGGGCGAGTGAGCGTCGCCCCGACGTATGCTGGGCGCCTGACCATCAGGCGGGCCCAGCCGCCCCGAGCCAGGCTGCCGGGCGGCGCCCGCGACGATCGCGCGGAGGACTCGCATGCGCACGCTCATCGCGAACGGCACGGTCGTCACCGCCTCGGGATCGTATGCCGCCGACGTCCTCGTGGATGGCGAGACGATCGCCGCCGTCGGGCGCGACCTCGTGGCCGGGGCGGCCGTCGACGAGACGATCGATGCCGGCGGCAAGTACGTCATCCCCGGCGCGATCGACGTCCACACCCACATGGAGCTGCCGTTCGGCGGGACGTTCGCCAAGGACACCTTCGAGACCGGGACCCGCGCGGCGGCGTTCGGCGGGACGACGAGCATCGTCGACTTCGCGGTCCAGTCGCGCGGCAAGTCGCTCCGCGAGGGTCTCGACGCGTGGCACGCCAAGGCCGAGGGCAACGCGGTCGTCGACTACGGCTTCCACATGATCATGAGCGACGTCAACGACGCGACGCTGGCCGAGATGGACACCCTGGTCGCGGAGGGCGTGCCCGACTTCAAGCTGTTCACGGCCTATCCCGGCGTCTTCTTCTCCGACGACGGGGCGATCTTCCGGGCGATGCAGCAGACGAAGAAGAACGGCGGGCTGATCATGATGCACGCCGAGAACGGGCCGGCGATCGACATCGTGGCGGCCGACCTGGTCGCCGCCGGGACGACGGACCCGATCGGCCATGGGATGGCCCGCTACCCGATCTTCGAGGGTGAGGCGACGAACCGGGTCATCCGCCTGGCCGAGGCCGCGGGCGTGCCGGTCTACATCGTCCACCTGTCGGCGCGCGACGCCCTCGACGAGGTCCGGGCGGCCCGCGACCGGGGCGCGATGGCGTTCGCCGAGACGTGTCCCCAGTACCTGTTCCTCTCGCTCGACGACCTGGGCAACGGGTTCGAAGGGGCGAAGTTCGTCTGCTCGCCGCCGATGCGGACCAAGGACCACCAGCCCGAGCTGTGGACCGGCCTGCGGACGGATGCCCTCCAGATCGTCTCGACCGACCACTGCCCGTTCGACTTCCACGGCCAGAAGGAGCTCGGCCGGGGCGACTTCCGGAAGATCCCCAACGGCCTGCCGGGGGTCGAAGACCGGCTCGACCTCATGCACGACGGCGGCGTGGTCGGCGGCCGGCTCTCGCGCGAGCGGTGGGTCGAGATCTGCTCGACGGCGCCGGCCCGGATGTTCGGGCTGTACCCGCGCAAGGGTGCGGTGGCGGTGGGCTCCGACGCCGACCTCGTGGTCTACGACCCGAACCGGAAGCACACGATCAGCGCGGCCACCCACCACATGGACGTGGACTACTCGTGCTACGAGGGCCGGGTCGTGCAGGGCGGCTCGGACGTGGTCCTGTCGCGCGGATCCGTGGTGGTCCGCGACGGGGCCTTCACGGGCCGCAAGGGCGCCGGCAAGTTCCTGCGCCGGGACGTCGCGGACTTCGCCCGCCTGGCCTGAATCCGGGCCGGGAGCGCGAACGCCCTCAGGCCCGGGCGATCAGGGGTAGGTCCGGCAGAGCTTGAACGTCTTGACCCCGGCGCCGCGGTAGTCGTAGACGGTCGAGCCGGCCCGGATCACGGCCTGCCAGCCCTCGACGAGGGCCTGCGTGTACATCTGGCCGGGCGTGGGGCAACCCAGGCTGCCGTCGGACCAGGTCGTGGCCATGGAGCTCACGATCACGAGCTGCTCGCGCGGCACGCCCGAGCGCTGGGCCACGTCGGCGAGGAGCGGGTCGAGGAGGACCGCCGGCAGCTCGACCGGCGAGCCGGGCGAGGCGATGGGGATGCTCACGGCGGGGAACGACGGGCGGGTCACGCTGTCACCCGGCCCGTTGGCCGACCCGCCGGGCGAAGCGGACGCCGCCGCGGGGCTTGGGCTGGGCGCTCCGGTCCCGCCACTGGGCGCGGGGGTCGCCGCGGCCGAGCAGGCAGCGGCGAGGGACGCGAGTAGAACGATGCACACGAGCGGGCCGCTGATGGGTCTCGCCATGGCCTGCCCTCCTGGATCACGGGTTGCGAGAGGTCGCACCGGCCGGGACGCACACGGTGCCCGGCCGGACAGCGCTCAGACGCTCGCGAGCGTTCCACGGTTTCCCGCCACACATCGGCAGCGTGCCGGCCGAGTCGCGCCGCCCTAGCGCGTCCGCGGGAAGCCGAGGTCCACCTTGGACGTCCCCGGGTCGGGCCAGCGGGCCGTCACGACCTTGGCGCGGGTGTAGAACTGGATGCCCTCGGGCCCGTACATGTGCAGGTCGCCGAAGAGCGACGACT
Organism: uncultured Chloroflexia bacterium; assembly: GCA_963849405.1. Classification (GTDB taxonomy): domain Bacteria; phylum Chloroflexota; class Limnocylindria; order Limnocylindrales; family CSP1-4; genus C-114. The sequence goes on along the minus strand of CAWKHG010000001.1, from coordinate 45,426 downwards.
TCCAGCCCCCGAACGAGTAGTACGACACCGGGACGGGGACGGGCACGTTGACCCCGACCATCCCGACGTTGACGTCGAACTGGAACTGGCGCGCCGCCCCGCCATCACGGGTGAAGATCGCCGTGCCGTTGCCGTACGGGTTCTCGTTGACCATCCGCAGGGCGTCGTCGTAAGTGGCCACCCGGATGACGGTCAGCACAGGCCCGAAGATCTCGTCCCGGTAGGCGTCCATGGACGTCGTGACGTCGTCGATGAGCGACAGGCCGAGGAAGAACCCATCGGAGTCGCGGTACAGCGGGTGCTCGCGGCCGTCCGTGACGACCGTGGCCCCCTGGGCCGCGGCCGAATCGAGGTACGTCGCGACCTTGTCCCGGTGGACCTTGGTGACAAGGGGTCCCATCTCGGCCGACGGGTCGGTCCCCGGGCCGACCTTGACCTTGGGCAGCCGCTTCTGGATGGCCGCGACCAGCGGATCGGCCACGTTGCCAACTGCCACGACCGCGGAGATCGCCATGCACCGCTCGCCGGACGAGCCATAGCCGGCCGAGACCGCCGCGTCGGCGGCCAGGTCGATGTCCGCGTCGGGCAGGACCACCATGTGGTTCTTGGCGCCGCCGAGCGCCTGGACCCGCTTGCCGTGGCGCGTCCCCGTCTCGTAGATGTAGCGCGCGATCGGGGTCGAGCCGACGAACGAGACCGCGGCGATGTCCGGGTGCTCGAGGATCCGGTCGACGGCGACCTTGTCGCCCTGGACGACGTTGAAGACGCCGTCCGGCACGCCGGCCTCGGCCAGGAGCTCGGCGAGGTAGATCGACGCCGACGGGTCCTTTTCGGACGGCTTCAGGACGAACGTGTTGCCGCAGGCGATCGCGTTGGCGAACATCCACATCGGGACCATCGCCGGGAAGTTGAACGGCGTGATACCGGCCGCGACGCCGAGCGGCTGGCGGATCTGGTAGACGTCGACCCCGGTCGAGACCTGCTCGCTGAAGCCGCCCTTCAGGAGGTGCGGGACACCGCACGCGAACTCGATGTTCTCGAGGCCGCGGGCCACCTCGCCGACCGCGTCGGAGGGGACCTTGCCGTGCTCGGACGTCAGGAACGCCGCGATGTCGCGCCGATGCTCGTCGACCAGGTTCCGGATGCGGAACAGGATCTCCGAGCGCCGCGCGAGCGAGGTCGCCCGCCAGGCCGGGAACGCCGCCTTCGCCGCGGCGACGGCCGCATCGACCTCCTCGACGCTCGCGAAGTCCACTTCCCTGACCTGCTGGCCCGTGGCGGGGTCGTAGACCGGGCCCGACCGCCCGGACGTGCCGGCCACCCGGCGTCCGGCGATCCAGTGGTGGACGCGCTCGGTCTCGGTGGGCGTGGATCGCGGCGCGCTCGTCGCGCCGCGCGGATCGACGACCTGGGTCATTGCGTTCTCGCCTCGTCTCGGGTCATGGGCTGGCGCGTGGAGCATCCCCGCGCGCTCCCGTCCGGGGTGCCAAGGATACTGCCAGCCCGCCAGAGCGGGACTTGGCCGGGCCGGGGCGCCACGGCGCCACCGGGCGCCCGGGTGCTCAGAACCGGGGGCGGGTCTCGGGATCCGGCCAGTCGGGCACGGGCTCCGTGCCGGGCGCCGGGTGACCGTGCGCCTGGCGGTGGCTCCGTCGCGCGGCCAGGCGGGCGAGGACGAGCCCTGCGAGCGCCGCGGCCGCGACACCCAGGCGCCACGAGCGCACCCGCCCGCAGCGGCCCCACGACCACGTCGTCGCGCCAGGCGAACGTGACCAGGGTTCGACCGAAGGCCCAGATGAGCAGCCCGACGAAGAAGGCCGATCCGTCCTGCGCCCGGAAGCCGCCGAGGCGCAGCACGAGGGCGACGACACCGAGCGCTACCAACGCGGCGAGCGCGCCGTACAGCTGGGCGGGGTGGGCCGGCGTCGCCGGGACGAGGGTGTCCCACGGCCCGGGGCCGGCGTACGCGGTGGCCCACGGGGCATCCGAGGCGCTCCCCTGGCCGCCTCCGCCGAGGACGCGCGACAGCTCGCCGAGGGCGAGGCCCGCAAGCATCGGGATCGCAGCCACGTGCAGCCAGCGGCCGACCGGCGCGTCGAGCAGCCGGCCGACGTAGGCCCCGGTGACGGTGCCGACGAGCACGGCCAGGCCGAGCTCCAGGCTGCCCTGGTTGGGATCCAGGATGGACGTCGGATTCGCGGCGTAGAAGTCCAGGTGCATGAGCACGTAGCCGATGCGGCCGCCGATGACCGCGCCCGGGATCACGCCGAGGACGATGAACAGGAGGTCGTCCCGCCGGAGGTGGAGGTCGACCGAGGCCGGCGACCAGGCGGGCACCTGGGGATCGTGGATCGTGGTCCGTCCGGCGAGCCGCGCGGCGATCGCGAGCGCCACGAGGATGGCCGCGGCGAGCGCGAACGTGTCGAGCCGGACGCCACTGTCGCCGACGCGCACGAACGGATCGAAGTCGAGGGTGATCGTGGCGAGGAGGACGGTCGGCACGGTGCCGGTCAGTGTACGGTCCCGGTCGCGGAGCTCGCGGGCAGCCACCTCGGCCCGGTCGCCGGGCAGGCCGTGTGCCGCGCCACCGCGGCGCCTTCGCTCGCGAGCCCTGCTCCGGGTTCGATGTCGGCTGGCCGACATGGTCGATGTCATCGTGACGCTCACGTGCCCGGATGCCCTCTCAGCATCATCGGTCAACCGAACGGCCACGATGGCCACGGTCACCACCTCGCGTGGGCGGACCGCAGGCATCGCTCGCGGGATCGGGCTGACTGGGGATGTCCGATCGAGGCGAAGGTCGACGGTAGCGACGGTACCCGGCCCGACGGGGGGAGGGCCGGGCACCATCCTCTCCCTGGGAGACGATCATGGCGCTGGACGTCCACACCGGGAGCCCGATCCGCCTCACCGTCCGCCTCCTCGGACGGATGAGCGTCCACATCGGCGAGCGGCCCGTCCGCCTCGCCGGCCGCCAGTCGCAGGCCCTCCTCGCCCTGCTCGTCCTCCGACCGCGAAGCCGGACCCGCGAGGCGATCGCCACCGATCTGTGGCCCGACGCGGCGACCGGCTCCACCGGCTCGCTCCGCCAGGCCCTGTGGCTCGTGCGCAGTGCGCTCGCGGGCGCCGGCGCGGATCCCGACCGGGTCATCGAGTCCGATACCGATTCGATCGGCCTGCGGAGCGACGTGTCCGTCCAGCACGACGCGGCCGAGTTCGAGGGACTGGTCCGCGGGCGCCCGGCGCGGCCGGAGGAGGCGCTGCAGGTCTACCGCGGCGAGCTTGCCGAAGGGTTCCCGCATGAGTGCTTCGCCCGCGATCGGGAGCGCCTGGCCGACGCCTACGAGGACGCGCTGGCGATGGCCGCCGAGTCGCGCCTTGCCCAGGGCGACCTCGACGGCGCGCGGGAGGCGGCCCTCGAGCTGCTGGCCCACGACCCGATCCGCGAGGAGGCCCACCAGGTGCTCATCTGGGTCTACGGGGCGAGCGGATCCCGCTCGCAGGTCCTCCGCCAGTTCCGCCGGCTCGAGGCGCTGCTGGCCGGCGAGATCGGCGAAGCGCCGCTGCCCGAGACCGTGGAGACGTACCGCGCGGCGATGGCCGCCGCGGTCGTCCGATCCCGCCGCCGGGTCGCCGCGACGAGCTTCCGACGTGGTCCGACCCTGGCCTACGCGGCCGGTTCCTGACGCCGCCCGCCCGCAGCCTGCCCTGCGGCCGACCTGACCGAACGAGACGAGACCCGGGTCGATGACCCGGGTCTCGTGCTTCGGCTCGCTGGGTTCGGGCGCTCACGCGCCCTCGGGCTCCCTGGTCAGCGGCGACTCAGGATCTTGCTGGGGACGCCCGCCAGGCTGACGAGATCGGCCTGGGCTCCACCGTTCTTGTCGTCCATCGTGACGACCATCCAGCCGAGGGCCGGGGCCGTCGCGAACTGGGCGAGATCGATGGAGACGTGCAGGTTCGCGGCATCGCCCTGGTCGAGGCCGATGAAGTCACCCTGCGAGAGCGCGGGGTGGAACGCATCGAACCCGGCCACCCCGCTCGTGGAGTCGTTGCCGAACCCCTCGAGCGAGAACGTGTCGATCGCATAGTCGATCGGCCCGGAGCTGTCGGTGAGACCGAAGTCACTGGCCGCGGCGAAGATGACGATCGTGGAGCCGTTGGCCGGCGCGCTGACCGTCCAGATGTCGACGAGGCTGCCGTCGGACAGGTCGACGACGATCCCGAGCACCTGGCCGTTGGGTGCGCCCGCGAGGACGAGGCCCGAATCGGCGGCGATGACGACGAAGTCCGGCGTCCCGTCCCGATCCGTGTCGACGAGCACGTCGACCTCGTTGTTCGCGGCGCTCGTCCAGCGCCCGTAGGTGTTCACGGCGAACCCGAGCAGCCGGTCCGAATCGGGCAGGCCGCCGAAGGCGCCCGGCAGCGATTGCACGCCGGCCGCCCGGATGTCGACCTCCCGGAGCCCGTCATTCGGGTCCACGAGGCCCAGCGAGTACACATCGGCGTTGCCGCTGTGCAGCCCGGGGTTGGTGAGCCTGATCGTGCCGCTGGCCTCACCGGCCGCGACGCTGAAGCCGCCGGCCGATCCGGCCGAGAGGGCCGAGAGGCTGCGCGGCACCATGAGGTACGGGACGCGGAGCGGGTAGCGCCCGGCGGCGCTGCTCGTCGGGATCGCCGTGATGGCGCCCTCGAGGACGTTGACCGCCTCGGTCGGCAGCGCATCCGCTCCCGGGAGATCGGCCATGTCGGCGCGCGTCAGGCGGATCCGGACCGTGATGACCCGGTTGCCGTGGGCGGGGACGCGCACGTGGCTCGGCGTGATCTGGACGGTCGCGCCCAGGTCGTCGCCGACGAAGTGGTTCGAGATGTTGTAGGTGATCGCGCTGCCGCTCGTGTTGACGAGCGTGAACGTCTTCGTGTCCGTGAGGCTGCCGCCCGCCGGGTCATACCCGAACGACATGCTCGCCTCACCCCAGCCGACGACCGCCAGGGCGACCGTGTCGACCGCCCGGCGCGGCCGGACGAGACCCGAGCCGTTGAGCCGCGGGTCGTAGCCGACGATCAGGCTGGAGCTGGCTCCGGCCGTGTTCATGATCGCGGCCTTGATCCTGGTCGGCGACCACGTGGGATGGGCCTGGACGACGAGCGCGGCGACGCCGGTCGTCATCGGGGCGGCCATCGACGTGCCGCTCAGCGTCTGGGCATCGGTCCCGCTCCCGACGAACGCCGAGGAGATCGAGACACCTGGGGCGGTGACGTCCGGCTTGAGGGCGCTGTCGCCCTCGCGCGGACCGCCCGAGCTGAAGTCGGCCGTGTTCTTGTAGGTGGGGTTGGAGATGATCCCGGCCGAGCTGAGCGTCGCGGACTGGCCGTCGGCGGCGATGAGAGCGGCCTTGGGGGTCTTGTCGGTCCCGATCATCGGGATCGTGAAGAAGCTCGGCGAGGCGCCGAGGAACGCCGGCAGTGCGCCGGGAGCCGTGTCATCGCGGTTGACGACGACGATCCCGGCTGCGCCGGCCGCCTGGGCGAGGGCGCCCTTGTCGACGAAGGCGCACACGCCGCGCTGGACGACTGCGATGCGGCCCGCGGTGAAGCCCGTGTAGTCGGCCGCGTCGCAGCCGAGCTTGAGGGTCGTGGGGCTGGCGGTGATGGCGTCGAGCGTCGCGGTCAACGGGAGCGGCGCCGCGTTCATGTTGATGCCGGGGATGTCACCCGAGGTGAGCGACACGGTCGCGGCGGGGAAGGTCGGCAGGGCGTCGAGCGCCGCGGCCGAGATGACCCCGGTCGCCGCGGCCGGCGAGCCGTGGACATACGCGTTGTGGCCGGAGTTGCCGGCCGAGGCCACGACGACGACGCCGGCCTTGACCGCGTTGTCGCTGGCCACGGACGACGGATCGTCCGGGCTGGGCTCGCCGAGCGGGGAGCCGAGGGACATGTTGATGACGTCGACGTGCGCCGCGACCGCGGCGTTGATCGCGTCCACGGTCAGGTCGGTCGAGCCTTCGCAGCCGAAGACCTTGAACGAGTAGAGGGTGGCCTTCGGCGCGACGCCGGGGCCCACCTTCCAGGAGTGGCCGCTGATCGTGCTCGAGTTGTACGGGCCGGTGTACGTGGAGCCGTCGGCGAGGACGCCCTGGCCCGCGGCCGTGCCGGCCACGTGGGTGCCATGGCCATCGCCATGGTCGGCCGGACCGCAATCGAGCGGATCCGGATCGGGCGCCGGGGTCGTCGAGCCGTTGTCACCGGTGGCGTCGTAGCCGTCTCCGGCGAAGTCGTAGCCGCCCGCGACCTTCGTCGTCGGGAAGCCGCCGTCGGCGAGCGTGGTCGGATCGGCGGCCGTGTAGTCGGCCGGATCGCCGGAGCCCCCGAAGTCGGCGTGGTAGTAGTCGAGGCCCGTGTCGATGATGGCGATCTTCACGCCGTTGCCGGTGAAGCCGGTGGCGCCCCACGTGGCGGGCACGCCGATGTACGGGATGCCGACCGTGTTGTCACGCGCGTAGACCTGGATCGCGTGGACGGCCTTGACGCCGGGCAGCTTGGCGAGCTTGCCGACCTGCGAGAGGTTCACCCGGACCTTGATGCCGTTGTAGGCGTCCTGGTACTGGCCCAGGACGCGCCCGCCGGCGGCCGAGATGCCCTTGCGCAGGGCGTTCTGGGTCGACTTGAGGGCCCTGCGGGCCGACGCTTCCTGCGCGGCCGTGAGGGGCGCACCGGCGGCGCGCGCGTTCGCCGAACGCACGACGACCGGCAGTGCGGTGAGCTCGAGCATGACGTTGCCGACCTTGTCGGCGAGCATCCCGGCGTGGAGCCGGTGGTCGACCGGCGGCACGGCGACACGGGTCGCCGCCTGCGCCGATTGAGGGGCCCGGGCCAGCGTTGTGGCCGGGATGACGGCGGCCGCGATCAGGGTCGCGCCGAACGCTGCCGAAAGCAGGCGACGGTTCATGAGCCTCCCCTTCCAGGCCGGAGCCTGGTCCTCCATGGTGGCTGTCCTGACGGTCCTCGACCTGGGGGATCGAGACCTGTCAGGGATTCGGTCTCACCCGCGGCAGAAATGGCGCTGGCGGCGCTCCGCCTGCGGGTGGATGTTGAAGGGGACGGTACCGGTCGGGCGCGGCTCCGGTCAATCTGGAATCTGCGTCCCGGCCGACGGCCGGGACGGTTCGGGGTGCGCCTCAGCACCGGTACGTCCAGGATCCCCGACCGGATCACGCGATCGTGATGGGCGCCCCGCGGCTCCGGTGGGTGCGGTCCGTGGCGTCAGGCGAGCGCCGCGAGCGTGGCGACGAGCTCGCGGACGGCTCCGGCGGAGCGGTCGAAGGCGGCCTGTTCGGCGTCGGTCAGCTCGATCTCGATGACCCGCTCCATGCCGCCGGCGCCGAGGACGACGGGCACCCCGACGAACAGGTCCGTGGTCCTGAACTCGCCCTTGAGGAGCACGGCGCAGGGCAGCACGCGCTTGCGATCGAGGAGGATCGACTCGACCATCTCGAAGACCGACGCCGCCGGCGCGTAGAACGCCGAGCCGGTCTTGAGGAGCGCGACCACCTCGGCGCCTCCGTTGGCCGTGCGGTCGCACAGGGCCTGCACCCGCTCGGGCGACATCAGTTCCGTGATCGGGATGCCGGCCACGGTCGAGTAGCGGGGCAGCGGCACCATCGTGTCGCCGTGGCCGCCCAGCACGAACGCGTGGGTGTCGCTGACCGACACGCCGAGCTCCTCGGCGATGAACGTCCGGAACCGGGCCGAGTCGAGCACGCCCGCCATGCCGATCACCCGCTCGCGGGGGAAGCCGCTGGCCTGCATCGCGACATGGCACATGGCGTCGAGCGGGTTCGTCACGACGATGAGGATCGCGTCCGGGGACGCGGTCGCCGCGGCCGTGACGACGGCCCGGACGATGCCGGCGTTCTTGGCCAGGAGGTCGTCGCGACTCATCCCCGGCTGCCGGGCGAGGCCGGAGGTGACGACGATGATGTCGCTCCCCGCGGTGTCGGCGTAGTCGTTCGTGCCGCGGATCCGGGCGTCGTGGCCGACGACGGGCGCCGCCTCGGCCAGGTCGAGCCCCTTGCCCTGGGGCAGGCCCTCGACGATATCCACGAGGACGACGTCCGCCAGGCCCGCCTCCGCGATCCGCTGGGCGCTGGTCGCGCCGACATTCCCGGCGCCGATGACGGTGACCTTGTTGCGGGCCATGGGCCGGGGTTCCTCCGGGTCTCGTGGGGTGATCGGGCCGGGCGCTCGACGGTGGACCGCCATTCTACCGAGCGGCGCGTCCCCGGCCGCTGGCGGCCGTGCGCGCTCTGCGGCCGCGCGCGCTGTCGCCGCCTGCCCTCGGGCCCGCGAGCCTATCGCCCGCGATGTCCGCTGCATGGTCGCCCTGAGCGGCAACGACCCCATTTGCCCCGTTGACGCCAGCCGATCGCAAAGGTCCACGGGCTTGTCCGTGCACGGTCGGCCCCTCGAGAGCGCATGTTGCCGCTCGCTGGCGGTCCGATCCAGCGCTTGGCGAGCGACCTTGTGCTCCCAGCGTCCATGCACCGAGCACGGCGGCGTACAAGCCCGTGAAGGAGACGACCTTCGTCGGGCGGCGGGTTTGACATCTGTCGATGGTCGCCGGGCGCCGGGCCGAGCCACGATCGACACGTCAAATCCATCGATCAACTCGGAGCTCTCTCAGATGTATCAGATCGCCGCTTTCGGCCTTCTCCTTCTCATCCTCGGCATCCTGTCCGGTGGCGTCCTCGCCCTGGTCGGCCTGCTGCTCGGTGCCTTCACCTTCGCCGTCCGCACCCTCGACGACGACATCGATCCCTGGGGCGGGTCGGTCATCGGCTTCGCCGCCCGGCTGTGAACACGGCTGCTGCCCCGGTCGCGGCCCTGACCACGCTCGGCGTCCTGATCGCCGTGCTTGGCCTGTTCGTCGGTGGGGGCGTCGGCCTCATCGCCCTCGGGCTCGCCTCGATCTTCGGAGCGGGCCTGATCGGCGCGCTCGCCGACCGCCGGGCCTAGACCCCGTCGCAGCTGAACCGAGGGCTTGCCCTCCGCCGTGACGGCCAGGTCGTCATATCCGGGCCAACGCGACCCATAAGGCCCGTCCCAACGGCCTTGGTGACGGCGGCTCGCGCTCGACGAGCACGGATCCAGCCCATCGGCGGAGGGTCGGGCCTGCCTGGCCTGCCCTTACGGCCCGCCAACCCCGCATATGACGGTGTGGCCGTCACGAGCCTGGCGTAGGGGAGGCTACGGGACGCGCGGGCCTGCGGCGCGGACCTCGGCGGGCGCCCCGTCCTCGAACGCGGCGAAGTTGGCCGCGAACATCCGGGCCAGCGCCGCCGCCTGGCGGTCGTACGCGGCGCCGTCCTGCCACGTGGATCGCGGCTGGAGGAACGACGCCGGCACGTCGGGGCAGGCAGTCGGGACCTCGACCCCGAAGATCGGGTCGACCACGAACGTGCCGCCGTCCAGCTTGCCATCCAACGCCGCGCGGACCATCGAGCGCGTGTGGTTGATGTTCATCCGCTCGCCGGTGCCGTACGGCCCGCCGGTCCAGCCGGTGTTCACGAGCCAGGCCTGGGCGCCGTTGCGCTCGAGGCGGTCGATGAGCATCGCCGCGTACTCACCCGGATGGCGGGGCATGAACGGGGCGCCGAAGCAGGCCGAGAACGTGGCCTTCGGCTCCTTGACCCCGATCTCGGTGCCGGCCAGCTTGGCCGTATAGCCACTGATGAAGTGATACGCCGCCTGGGCGTGGGTGAGGCGCGAGATCGGCGGCAGGACGCCGAACGCATCGGCCGTCAGGAGCACCACGTTGCGCGGCTCGCCGGCGACCCCGGTGGGATCGGCGTTGCCGATGAACTCGAGCGGATAGGCCCCCCGCGTGTTCTCGGTGAAGCGCTCGGAATCCAGGTCGAGCTTCCGCGTGGCCGGGTCGAGGTCGACGTTCTCGAGGATCGTCCCGAAGCGCCGGGTCGTCTGGAAGATGTCGGGCTCGTACATCGGGGAGAGGCGGATCGTCTTGGCGTAGCAGCCGCCCTCGAAGTTGAACACCGTGCCGTCGCCCCAGCCGTGCTCGTCGTCCCCGACGAGGCTCCGCTGCGGGTCGGCCGAGAGGGTCGTCTTGCCGGTCCCGGAGAGCCCGAAGAACACGACCGAATCCCCGGCGGCGCCCACGTTGACGGCCGAATGCATCGGCAGCACCCCCTCGTCGGGGAGCAGGTAATTCATGACCGTGAAGGCCGACTTCTTGATCTCGCCGGCGTACTCGGTGCCGACGATGATGACCTCCATCCGGCGCAGGTGGAGCAGGATCGCGGTCTCGGTCCGCGTGCCTTCCGTGGCCGGGTCGGCCTTGAACGACGGCACGCAGATGATCGTGAAGTTCGGGACGAACGCGGCCAGGTCCGCGAGCTCCGGCCGGCGGAAGAGGTTCCGGGCGAAGATGCTCGCCCAGGCCGTCTCGGTGTAGACGCGGAGCGAGCGCCGGTGGGCGGGGGCCGCGCCGATGAACAGGTCCTGCGCGTAGAGCGGCCGCTGCGCGACGTAGTCCACCAGTCGGGCGCGGAGCCGGTCGTAGTGCTCCTCGGCGATGGGCCGGTTGACCTCGCCCCACCAGATCTTGTCGGCGCTCCAGGGCTCGCGGACGATGAACTTGTCCTGGGGCGAACGACCGGTGTGCTTGCCGGTGCGGACGACGAGCGGCCCCTCCGCGGCGACGAGGCCCTCCCCCGCCCGGATCGCGTCCTCGTACAGCTCGGCGACGGACAGGTTGGCCCGCACGGTCCGGCCCAGGGCGTGGCCGGACGCGGCTCGGCTGGTTGCCGATGCGGCAGCGGTCCTCGAGGTTGTCGCGCTCATCGTCGTCTCCCTGGTCGCGGCAGGCCGGCTCGACCGGCCCGAGTCATGGTCGGGTCGTCGACCGGCCGCGCGTGGCTCGGGAACGGTGGCCGGAAGGGGCCGGACCGCTCCGGAGGGAGTCGGCTTTCGCAGTCGGCGCGATGGTACCACCGCCATCCCGGCCAACCCCCTCCTGGCGGTGACGCGAAGCCCCGGAATGTGGGCCTCGGGCATTCCGAACGGGTGACAAACGGAAGACCCCCGGCGTGGCCGGGGGTCTTCGATCGTTGGTCGCCGGGGCGCTGCCCCGGGATGGTTCCTAGTGGATGTGACCGAGCTCGACGAGCTGGGCCTGCGGTCGGCCGTTCGCGTCGTCGAGGCTCACGATCATCCAGCCAAGCGGCTGGCGAGCGTGCTTGGAGCCCGTGACGCCGCTCGGGTCCACGGTCAGGTTCAGGACCGACGACGCGCCCGGGTTGAGCGCGATGAAGTCGGCGTTCGAGGTCGCAGGGGTGAAGGCGTCGTAGTGGGCGGCGCCCGCGACGTCGTCCTGGGTCCCGGTCAGCACGGAGAAACCGGTGATCTTGTAGTCGAACGCCGGGTTGGCGGCCGTGATCCCGATCTCGCTGGCGAGAGCCGGCAGCTCGATGACGCTGCCGTTCATCGGTGCGTCCGCGAAGAACGCGTCGATGATGTCGCCCGTGTTGGCGTCGATCGTGAACGACGCCATCTGGCCGTTGAAGTCACCGAGCAGGACCGCTCCGAGGTCGAGGCCGACCACGAGGAAGTCCGTCTTGCCATCACCGTTCGAGTCGATCTCGATGTCGAACTCGTTGATGGCGGCATTCGCGGTCCTGCCGTAGGTGTTGATCGCGAAGATGACCCCGCGATCCGTGTCCGGCACGCCGAAGAACGCTCCCGGCTGGGACTGGACGCCCACGGCCCGGATGTCCTCGGTGTCGTTCAGGTCGCGCGCGTCGGCGAGACCCCAGGTGTACACGTCGGCGGTGCCGGCGTGGATGCCCCGGTTCTTGAGCTTGAGGGTGGCCTTGAGCAGGTCGCCGTCCGCGACGAACTTGGTGCGCTTCGAACCGGCGATGTTGGACAGGCCACGCGGCACTGCCAGGAACGGGACCCGCAGCGGGTAGATGCCGGTCCCGGACGTGGTCGGCGTCGCGGTGACGATGCCCTTGACCGTGGACACGCCACCAGGACCAGCGCCGGCGAACGTGTCGGCTTCCGGCAGGGCCGCAACGGCTGCTGCGGACAGGCTGAGCCGGACATGGACGTCCACGCTGTGGTTGCCCTGGACGGTGACGTGGTTCGGCCACACGCTGGCGACCGCGCCGAGGTTGCTGCCGTTGAAGGCGGCGGCGATGTTGTAGGTGATCTTGTGGTTGCTGGTATTGGTGATCGTGAACGTCTTCGTCTCCGACCAGCCGTGTTCCAGCTGCTCGTAGCCGAAGGCGAGGCTGTCGCGCTTGTCCGCGGTCGTGGCCAGGGCGACGGTCGAGACGGCCCGTGTGGCCGAGACGACGCCGCTGCCCGCGAGCCGGGAGTTATAGCCGACGATCTTGGCGCCCGAGGCATCGGCCGTGTTCATGATCGCGGCCTTGACCCGGTTGACCGACCAGGACGGATGGGCCTGGCGCACGAGCGCGGCCACGCCGGTCGTGATCGGCGCCGCCATCGACGTGCCGGACAGCCGCTGGCCGAGCGTCCCGCCACCGGCCGAGGCCGAGAGGACGCTGACGCCGGGGGCCGTGACGTCCGGCTTGGGGGCGGAATCCGGCGCGGCCGGGCCACCCGACGAGAAGCTGGCGACCTGCTGATAGGTGGGGTTGGGGATGATCCCGCCACTCGAGATCGTGACGGTCTGCCCGTTCGCGGCAAGGAAGGTGCCCGACAGGCCGCCGGCCACGCCGATGAACGGGATGTCGACGCCGGCGATGTCGCCCTCGAAGGGCGGCAGGGAGGCGGCGTTGTTGATCATGATCACCGCGGCGGCGCCGGCGGCGTCGCCCTTGATGGCTCGGTCGACCCGGGCGCAGACGCCACGCAGGGTGACGACGATGTCACCCGCCTGGACGCCCGCGTAGTCCGCGTCGTCGCAGCCGAGGGAGACTCCCCCGGCTCCGTCCGAGAGGACCCGGATCGGGCCCGTGACCGGCAGCGGGCCGGCATTGGCGTTGACGCCCGTGATGTTGCCGGACGCGAGACCCACGACCGCCCCGGGGTACGAGGCGAATTCGGAGTCGAGCGCGGCGACCGACAGGACCCGGCTCGAGGTGCTCGGGCTGCCGACCATGTAGCCGCTGGGGCCTTCGTTGCCGGCCGAAGCGACCACGATGACGCCCGCCTGGGCGGCATTGTTGGAGGCCACCGACGTCGGATCGCTGTCGCCGCCGAAGGGCGAGCCGAGCGACATGTTGATGACGTTGGCGCCGTCCATCACGGCCTTGTTGATGGCCAGGTCGACGATGTCCGACGAGCCATCGCAGCCGAAGACGCGATACGCGTACAGGGTCGCCTCGGGCGCGCTGCCCGGTCCGACCAGGAACGAGTTGCTATACGTGGTGCTGTTGTACGGACCCGTGAAGGTGGAGCCGTTGGCCAGGACACCCTGCCCTGCCGCCGTGCCCGCGGTATGCGTGCCGTGCCCGACGCTGCCGGACGTGGCCGGACAGTCGAGCGGGTTCGGATCCGGATGGGGGATCGGCTGGTAGGAGTCCGCCGCGGGATCGGCGTTGTAGTCGTCGCCCACGAAGTCATAGCCCTTGGGGACCTTGACGCTGGGGAAGGCGACCGTCGTGCCATCCGCATTGAAGGCCGGGACGGTGGTGTTGTGGGCGAAGCCGTAGTTGTAGTCGGCCACCTTGCCACTGCCACCGAAGTCGGCGTGGTAGAAGTCGAGGCCGGTGTCGATGTCGGCGATGATCACGCCCTTGCCGGTGTACCCGGTGTCCGACCACACCTGCGACGCGCCGATGTACGGGACGCCGACGGTGTTCTTGGGACTCGAGGCGCTCGGCTTGAAGGCCATCACCCCGTGGACCGCGGTGACTCCGGGCAGCGCGGCCAGCGTGGCGACCTGGCCGGCCGCGACGTTCACCTGGATGCCGTTGTAGGCATCCTGCATCTGTCCGACGACACGTCCGCCGGCGCGCTTGATCCGCGCGACGATCGCATCCTGGCCCTTCTTGATGCTGGCCCGGACCGACGTCCGTTCGGCCGACGAGTACTTGCGGCCGGCGTTGGTCTGCCGGACCACGACCGGATCGCCGGCCATCTGCAGGACGATGGTGATCTTCCGGTTCTTGTCGAGGAGACGCGGCACGAGGCCGTTGTCGATCTTCGACCCGACGTCGACGCGATGCGCCGAATGACTGGGACTCGCGGCGATGGCGGTCGGGATGAACGACCCGACGAGCATCGTCGCTACGGCAACGGCCGCAAGGAACCTCCGTCTCATTCCACTCCTCCGGACTGACGGGATTGGCGCCGATGGAGGCGGCCTGCCGGGGGGCACGAAACGGATGGTCCGATCCGGCGCGACGAACGGCTGTCACTGGGCCGGTCGAGGGTCGGGTGAGTCAGCGGAACCACTCAGACGTGCTTGATCCGGGAGCAGTCGCCGGTTCGGCGAGGGTGATACGGACCCTAGCCTACGTGCGCGCAGGAGGTCAAACCCCACGCGATACGCGAGTCGTCCGATTCCGGCGGTCGAGGGCCAAGAATGCGGTGCGCGAAGGCACCGTGAGAGTCCCGGTTGCCATCGGATGAGGATTTGCCCGGCGAGAGGTCAGGCCCCGTCGAGCGCCTGGGTCAGGTCGGCGATGAGGTCGTCGACCGATTCGATGCCGACCGACAGCCGGACGAGCGCCTCGGGCACCTCGAGCGGCGAGCCCGCCACCGAAGCGTGAGTCATCACCGCTGGCAGCTCGATGAGCGACTCGACGCCGCCGAGGGACTCGGCCAGCGTGAACAGCCGGGTCGCCTCGCAGATCGCCACGGCTCGCTCGCGGGCGCCGCGCCCGTGAGCGCCGCCCTTGGCCGGCACGAACGAGACCATGCCGCCCCCCGCGCGCATCTGGCGGCCGGGGCCGATGAGCCCGGACCCGCGGTGGGCATGCGCGCCGTCGGTCAGGCCCGGGTAGGCGACGAGCGCCACGTCCGGGCGGCCGGCCAGGAACCGGGCGACGGCGGCCGCGTTAGCGGCGTGTCGCTCCACCCGCAGCGCGAGCGTCCGCAGGCCGCGCAGGACGAGGAAGCAGTCGAACGGACCGGGCACGGCGCCCATCGCGTTCTGGAGGAAGTGGAGCCGCTCGGCCACGGCCGCGTCACGCGTCGCGGCGACGCCCAGGACGGTGTCCGAGTGGCCGCTCAGGTACTTGGTGGCCGAGTGGAACACGATGTCGACGCCGTGCTCGAGGGGCCGCTGGAGGGCGGGCGACGCGAACGTGTTGTCGACGACGATCAACGGCTGGCCGCCACCCTCCGCAGCCCGACGCCGGACGGTCTCCACGATCGCGGCGATGTCCACGACCTTGAGCAGCGGGTTGGACGGCGATTCGAACCACACGAGGCGGGTCCGGCCGGTCAGCGCCTCCCAGAGCACGTCCGGGCCGGCCGCCAGGTCGACGTAGCGGGCGTCGATGCCCTTGGCCCGATGGACCCGCTCGAGGTAGCGGAACGTCCCGCCGTAGACGTCGTCGCCGACGACGATCTCGTCGCCCGGGCCGGACAGCTCCGCGATCGCCGCGGTCGTGGCCGAGCCACTCGCGAACGCGATCCCGTGGGCGCCGCCTTCGAGGGCCGCCACGGCCCGCTCGAGGCGCTCGCGCGTCGGGTTCTGGCTCCGGGCGTATTCGTACCCGCCCCGCGGCCGGCCGACCCCGTCCTGGGCGTACGTCGCGGTCTGGTAGATCGGCGGGGCGACCGACCCGGTCAGCTCGTCGGGCTCCTGGCCGGCGTGGACCGCGAGGGTGTCGATCGACCAGCGCGGGTCGAGAGCGGGACGCTCGGGTTCGGTCACCGGCGCATCTTCGCACGCGGCGTGCGGGCCGATCCGGCCACGTTCAGCCGGCCTCGGCCGGCCGCGGCCACTCCGTCTCGAGGACGAGCTCCTCGCCATCGATCTCGTCCCAGTGCAGGCCGACCTGCTGGAAGCCGAACAGGGCCGCCGTGGCCAGCGAGGCGGCATTTGCCGGCGCGATCGTGGCCCGGTAGCGATGGATCCCCTGCTCCGCCGCCCAGTCGAGCATCGCCCGGACGGCCTCGGTCGCGAGGCCACGGCGACGGAAGTCCGGCTCGACGTGGTAGCCGATCTCGACGTGGGGCGGGTCCCCGGATGGCGGCGCGTGGAACCCCACCGAGCCGACCATCCGCCGACGGCCGGTCGCCGGGTCGACCATGACCATGGCCCGGGCCAGCCAGACAAGGCTCGGAGGGTCGGTCAGGACCTGGATGCTGCGCATCTCGAACAGCTCGCCGAGGCGCTCCCGCAGGTCCGCCGGGACCTCCGCGTCGATCTCCCGGGCGGCCGTGGCCAGATCCGCTGCAAGGGTCGCCCGCATCGCCCGGAGCGTGAACGTCGTCAGCTCGAGGCGCGGCGTGACGATCGGCAGCGGGGTGAGGAGGTCGTCGTCGTCCGCGATCGGCAGCATCGGCCGCATCATCGCATCGCGGGCTGATCCGGACGGCGCCCTGCCACGTATCCCTTGCAGATGGTGCTACTATCAGGGCGCACGTTTTTGAAAGGACCTCCGATGCTCGCCCAACGACTCGCGACCTGGCGCTACGTCCTCAACACGGCGAACCTGCCAAAGGGGATGACCAAGCCGGACGGGATCTCGAAGTGGCTCGTGATCACCCGGGCCGCGGTCTTCAGCATGACCGTCACCTCCGGGCTGATCGGCGGCCTGCTGGCGGTGGGGACCGCCCGCCTCACCGGCGGCGTTTCGATCGACTGGGGCCTGCTCGGCCTGGCGATCCTCGGCCTCGTCGTGGCCCACGCCGCCAACAACATGATCAACGACTTCTTCGACCTCGAAGGCGGCGTGGATACGGACGACTACGTCCGCGCGCTGTACGCGCCGCACCCGATCCTGTCGGGCTGGGTGACAAAGCGCCAGCTCGGCGCGGCGATCCTCATCGCCAACCTCGTGGACCTCGCGATCCTCCTCTTCCTCGTCTCGGTCCGCGGCCCGCTCGTCATCGCGTTCGCGCTGGGCGGTTTGTTCGTCTCGGTGTTCTACGTCGCCCCGCCGATCCGGCTCAAGCACATCGGCCTGGGCGAGCCCGGCGTGTTCCTCGTCTGGGGTCCGCTCATGATCGGCGGCACCTTCTTCGTCGCGACGGGCACCCTGCCCGGTTGGGTCTGGCTGGCCAGCCTGCCCTACGCGATCCTCGTCACGACCGTCCTGTTCGGCAAGCACATCGACAAGATCGAGGCCGATACGGCCAAGCGCATCCGGACCCTGCCCGTGATCCTCGGGGAGAAGGCGGCGCGCTGGACCGCGATGGTCCTGATGGTCGCGTTCTACCCCATCGTGCTCGGCGCCGTGGCCCTTGGGTACGTCGGGCCGTGGGTCGCCCTGGTCGTCCTTGGCCTGCCCCGGCTCGTCCAGGTGCTCCGCCAGTTCGCGGCACCCCGGCCGGCATCGCCGCCCGCGTCGTACGTGGGCTGGCCGCTCTGGTACGTGGGTGGCGCGTTCATCCACACCCGCCGCGCCGGCGGCCTGCTCGTGCTCGGCCTGCTCCTGAACGCGCTCCTGCCGATCCACCTGCCCTGGGCCTAGCCCGAACCGGGGGACCGGCGACGCGGTCAGGGCTCCTTGATCGGCTCCTGGGCGACCAGTCGCAGGAGCGCCCGGCACTGGAGGTGGACCGCCTCGGGCGGCTCGTAGACCACGCCGTTCCGGGCGGGCACCGGATCGCAGGTGGGGCCGATCACGTCGGTCCGCAGGGTCAGCTTCCAGGGCGTCGAGCCGGTGGAGCCGGTGGAGTCCGTGGGACCGAACCGCTCCACGAGCGACGGGTCGATCCCGATCTGGGCGACATCCGGCCCGCCCTCGAGCGGGGCGACGTAGAGCAAGGCGCCGCATCCTGACAGCGCGGGTGGCTGTTCCGGGCTCGAGCAGTCGTTGTTCTCCGACCGGACGAGCCCCCTCACCGTGACGGGCACGGCGCCGATGCATGCCGCGCGATCCGCCGGCGTCATCGATCCGAGCCGAGCCGGGCTGTCGATCACGAGCGGGCAGGCATGGTCGGCCACGATCTCGCCGGGCGCGGCGCCGGCCCACACGGTGGCCTCGAGCGGCTCGGACGGCGGGAACGCTCCCCCGACCGCCACGAGGCCGGATCCGTCGGCGACGAGGTCGGTCATGAACGCGCCGCCCATGTCGCCCGGCCGGCCGTGCTCGAGATCGGCGTCGCCCAGGGGTGCCCAGGCCACCGCATCGGAGGAGGTCCAGATCACCGGATGCGAGCCTCCGGTCGAGTACATGTTTCCCGCCGCCGCCAGCCCACCGGCCCAACCGACGATGCTGACGAGCTCCATGCCCTCGAGAGCCGGATCGGCCGGGGCTCGCGACCAGGTCCGGCCATCGGGAGAGCTGAAGATGGCGCCGTCGGCCGTGAACCGGGACTGTGACGTACCCACCGCGAGGAACGCCGGCCCGCCGGGCACGGTGTCGCCGCCCACGACGTCCGTGAGGTTGACAAAGCCGCCACCGATGGCCGGGTCGAGGACGGGCGCGAACGCGGTCCCGCCCTCGGCCCTCGTCCAGCGCCGCCCGTCGGGCGAGGTCCATGCCACGCCCTGGGTCCCCGATTGGCCCTCCGACATCCCGACCGCGACATAGCCGCCGGCGCCGCGGGCGACGGCGTTGAGCTGCGTGGTCGAGAGGTCCTCGTCGACGGTCACCGAGGTCCACGTCGAGCCGTCGGACGAGGTCCAGATCACGAAACGATTTCGGGCTCCCGTCTCCGCGCGAGTCCCCGCGCGAGCCGACGGCGACCAGCCCTTCCGGTCCCGCGACCACGTCGTTCAGCTGGCCGGGTCCGGCACCGCTGGGGTTCGCGGCGCGCTTCCAGGACGTACCGTCCGCCGAGGTCCAGATCGCCGGGGTGCCTCCGCCGTCCCTCTCCAGGACCTGCCCGACCGCGACGATGCGGCCGCCAACGGTCGCGACTCCCAGGACCTGCGTGCCGCGCATCGCCGGCGACGGCGCCAGGAGCCGCCAGTGGCTCTTGTCGGTCGAACGCCAGAAGCGGGCGTCGTAGCCGTTGGTGCCATACGCCAGGAGCCCGGATCCGATCCGTTCGATGCCGCTGATCGTCAGGTCGCGTCCGTCCCCGCTGAAGAGCGCCGGGGACCGGAGGATGCTCCAGGCGAGATCGGGGCCGGACCCCCGAGGCCGACCGATCGGTGGCAGCGTCGAGGTCGACGGCTCGGACGATGCGGAGGCGCCCGGTCCGGAGGGGCTCGGTGACGCGACGGCCGGATCGAGGACGGTCAGGGTCCCCAGCCACGCCCCGAGCGGTCCGTCCCGAACCTTGTCGGCCACGATGAGCACGCGCCCCTTGACGACCGCCGCCTGGCGGGACCAATCGAACGGCCCTGCCGCAGGCGCCTCCACCGTGACCGAGGGCGCCGCGCCCGCCCAGGCGACCGGCAAGTCCTGGCCCTCGATCGAACTGTCGCCGGTGATCCCAAGGTTGCCGCCGCCCAACGGGAACACGGCCTGGACGCC
The DNA here is from genome assembly GCA_963849405.1 of uncultured Chloroflexia bacterium. Lineage (GTDB taxonomy): Bacteria > Chloroflexota > Limnocylindria > Limnocylindrales > CSP1-4 > C-114. The sequence continues at coordinate 25,831 of CAWKHG010000001.1, read as the reverse complement.
CGATGGCGACCCCTCCGCGGTCGGGCTCGGCGTCCATGCGATGCCGTCGGCCGAGATCCAGGACGACGACGGGCCGCGGAAGAAATCGCTCGAACCCGAGATGAGGAGGCCCTCGGTGGTTCGGAACACACGCTCGAACCTGGCCTGCCTGGGCATCGACGGATCGAGCGGGCCGCTCCGCGTCCAGTCGTGCCCGTCGGCCGATCGCCAGATCGCAGCTTCCGACCCGACGCTGCCGACGGCGACGAAGCCGGCCGCCGAACCGACGACGTCGCGCACGGACGGATTCCGGCCGAGCGTCGCGTCGAGGTCCGGAGTCGCCGCCCAGACATGTCCGTCCTGCGAGACCAGGAGCGACTGCCGATCGCCCATGCTGGCCACCATGACGGCCGACCGGCCCGAACCGGCGAGGGCGACCACCTGATCGAAGCCGCGTCCCGTGGCCGACGGGTCGCGGGTCCAGGCGATGCCGTCCGGCGACGTCCAGATGTCACGCGTCGTGCCATCCGCGGTCGCGCGGTAGCCCACCGCGACCCAGCCCGACGGCAGGTGCACGGCCCTGTCCGGGACGCCGCCGCCGAACGTGGATGGAGGCAGGTCGGTGCGTACCCAGGAACGGCCATCCGCCGACGTCCAGGCGACCGGATGCCGGTCCGTTCGCACCTGGCCGAGGGCCAGTACGCTCCCTGGCTCGCCGGCGACGAGACCCACCACGGCACCATCGAACGTGGCCGGGTCGAGCGTGATCTCCTCCCATTCGACCGATACCGAGTGGGGTGGGGTGGTCGTGGACGGCGTCGTCGAGGGCGAGGGCGGCCGGGGGATGGTCTTGTCGCCGAAGACGCCGAGGATCACGACCGCGAGCCCCAGGACGACGACAAGTCCGGGGACCAGCCACGAACGTCGGGCGACCTGCACCCGGGTCGGGATCGCCCCGCCACCCTGATCGCCGTCGTCTCGACCTCGGTCTGTCGTCATCGATCCGGTCGGAGCCCCCCTCGCGGTTCAGCCGCGCTGGAGCGGGTGGTGGGTCAGGTACTCGAGCAGGTCGAGCTTCGTGACGACGCCGGCCGGTCGCTCCTCATGGACGGCCACGAGCGCCGAGGCGCCGCCGCCGGAGAGGAGCGCGAAGGCCTCGTCGAGGGACATCGAGGTGTCGACGAGCGGCAGCGGGCCGTCCATGACCTCGCCGACCGTGCGTTCGACCACGGATGGATCGCGGAACGCGCGGTCGAGCAGGCCCTTCTCGGAGATGGAGCCGACGATCCCGGCGACCTCCTCGCCCTCGGGGTCCTCGGAGACCGGCATCTGGCTGATGCCGAACTGCTGGAGGGTGGCGATGACGTCGCCCACCCGCTCGCGGCTGCGCGCCAGCACGACCATCGGCCGATCGGCGTCGTGGTGGCGGTCGGCGATGAGGTCGGCCACCCGGACGACGGCGCCGGTCGAGGCGAGGAGCCCGTTCGAGCGCATCCACTCGTCGCTGTAGAGCTTGGACATGTAGCTCCGGCCGCCATCCGCGAGCAGGACGACCATCACGGCGTCCGGCCCGGCGCCGGCCTCGGTCAGCTCCCGTGCCACGATGAGCGCCGCCACGAGCGCCGTGCCGCACGACTCCCCGGCGAGGATGCCCTCCTCCCGCGTGATCCGCCGGGCGGCAAGGAACGCGTCACGGTCGCTCACCCGGACCCATCGATCCACCGACGCCGGGTCGAACGTTCCGGGCATGAAATCCTCCCCGACGCCCTCGGTCAGGTACGGGCGGGCGGTGTCGCCCGACAGGACCGAGCCCTCGGGGTCCGCCCCGACGACCACGATCCCCGGGTTCTGGGCCTTCAGGTGATGGGCCGCCCCCGAGATCGTCCCGCCGGTCCCGACGCTGGCCACGAAGTGGGTGATCCGGCCCTCGGTCTGGGCCCAGATCTCGGGCCCGGTCGTCCGCTCGTGGGCGAGCGTGTTCTCCATGTTCCAGTACTGGTCGGGCTTGAAGGCGCCCGGGATGTCCCGGGCCAGCCGCGCCGCCACCGAGTAGTAGCTCTCCGGGCTTTCCGGCGCGACGTTGGTCGGGCAGAGGACGACTTCGGCCCCGTACGCGCGCAGGAGCGCCTGCTTCTCGGCCGACTGCTTGTCGGCCATGACGAAGATGCAGCGATAGCCCTTGAGCACGGCGGCGATGGCCAGGCCGTGGCCCGTGTTGCCGCTCGTCGGCTCGATGATCGTGCCGCCCGGCTTGAGCAGGCCGGCGCGTTCCGCCGCCTCGATCATCGGCAGGCCGATGCGGTCCTTCACGGACCCGCCGGGATTCAGCATCTCGAGCTTCGCCAGGATCAACGGCTGCCGCTCGACGGGGCCCAGGTCGCGCGTCACTCGCGACAGGCGGACGAGGGGCGTGTCGCCGACGAGGTCTAGGATCGATTCGGCGTACTGCATCCGGGCGAGGATAACCCGCTCAGCGGCCCCGCCGAGCGAGGAGGAGCCAGGTGAGGTTGCGCAGCCGGCGGGGGCGATCCGGCGGGTCGACCGTCGACGCATGGAGTTCCGCGACGACCGGCCCGAGGACCTCGGCGAGCCGGTCGCTCAGCCGATGGGCGAGCTCGAGCTCGGCGCGCGAGCCCTCGGCCGGCAGGATCTCGTGCCACTCCGCCCCGAGCAGCTCCCGGGCGGTCGTGGGTCGGAGGACGCGGGTGGCCATCCGCCGCCCGATGTAGAGCTCCTTCGAGCCCGCGATGGCGAGGGGCACGATCGGCGCCTCCGTGCGCAGGGAGATGAGCGCCGCCCCGGACCGGAACGTCGCGATGCTGTCGGGCGGGCCGCTGATGCCCCCTTCGGGCATCAGCACGAAGACCCCGCCGTTGCGCAGGACGGCCCGTGCGGATGCGACGTGCTGGTCGATGCCGACGCCGCCCCGCCAGACCGGGAGCATCCCGCCGAGCCGGTGGAGGAGCGCCTCCCTCCAGCGGCTGCTGAACGCGGAGGGGCCGCTGCCGAGGAACCAGACACGTGGCTCCGACGGGAGCGCGTGCTGGATGAGGAACGGATCCATCCAGCCGCGGTGGACGGCACCCACGAGCAGGTAGCCACCCGGCGGCAGGTGCTCCTGGCCCGACGTCGCCACCCGGAACCGGAACGCGCCGAACAGGACCGCGCGGCCGAGCAGGCGCAGCGCCCGATAGAGCAGCGAGGCCCTGGATTCGGGTTCGCGTCCGAGCCAGTCGAGGCCCTCCCGCACGCCGCCCCGGGCGGCCGCCAGCGCCTGGGGCGAGAGGCGAGCCTCCTGGGCCCGCTTCCGACGGCGACCGGTCTGCGTGACGTCCGGATCCCCGTCCGGCCCGGTCATCAGGCCTCCGGCGGCTTGGTGTCGGGCGTGGGCGGCGGCGCTGTCGCCGTGGCCGGCTCGTCGGCCGGCGGGGTCGCTGGAGCAGGTGCCGGCGCGGCGGTGTCGGGCGGCGCTGTCGTCGCGGCTTCCGCGGCGGCCGGCGCGTCCGGGGACGGCGGAGCCAGCAGTCCGGTGAGATCGTCCTCGGGATCGGGGGCCTCACCGTCGGTAGCGGGCTCTCCCTCGGCGCCGTCGGCGGTCGCGTCGGCGTAGTCGGCGGCGTCGGCGTCATCGACGGCATCGGCCGCATCGGCCAGGTCGTCCGCTACGGCGGCATCGGCCGCCTCTTCGGCAACGTCGCCACCCTCGCCGGGCACGCCGACCGGCTCGAGCGCCGCGACCTTCGCGGCCGAATCGACCACCAGGAGCGTCGGCGCCTTGCTCAAACGCCGGACGAGGATGATCCCGAGGCCGAGGAGGATGAAGATCGTCGAGAAGATCTGGGCCATCGGCACGCCGAAGAACGTCCAGTTGTCGGCGCGCAGGGTCTCGAGGCCGAACCGGACGACGCCGTACCAGATGAAGAACGCGGCGAGCAGGTCGCCGGTGCGCAGGCGACGCCCGAACCGCCGGGCCAGGAACAGGAGCACGAGGGCGCCCAGGAATCCGGACAACGACTCGTACAGGAAGAGCGGATGGAAGTGCTGCCCGAGGGTCGCGTTCGGGTCCGAACCCGCCGGGCAGGCGTACTGGACGATCCGGTGCGAGCACTGGATCGCGATCCCCCAGGGCAGGTTGGTCGGCGGCCCGTAGAGCTCCTGGTTGAAGAAGTTCCCCCAGCGCGCGATGGCCTGCATCGTGAACAGGCCGGGCGCCACGATGTCGGCCCACATCCAGAAGCTCGCCCCGCGGCGGCGCAGGTAGATGAACGCCGCGATCGTGCCGGTGATGATCCCGCCGTAGACGCCGAGCCCGCCGAAGCCGACGAAGTTCCCCGCGGCGTCGACCGGCAGGAACGCCTGCGCCACGTGGTCCTTGTAGTAGGCGAACTGGTCGATCACGTGGTACGCCCGTCCGCCGATGATGCGCGGCGATGGCGACGACGATGAGGCCGTTGCCGAGCAGCTCCGGATCGTGGCCCCGCCGACGTGCCTCGTGGCTCATGACCCAGTACGTCGCCGCCAGCCCGATGGCATAGGCGAGGCCGTAGAAGTGGATCGGGACGGGCCCGATCGTGACCAGGACGGAGGGCGGGATGAAGTCGATCATCGTCGGGCGAGTGTAGCGGCGGCAGCCACTGGGCGGCCGAGCCCGTGCTCCCGGCAGGGCCGTGCCCGTCCCCCGGAACGCGTCCCTATACTGGCGGACGCATGCATCCCCGGTCCCCGCTCACGGCCGTATCGCGGCCGTTCACGGCCGCCACGCGCTCCGCGGCCGGACCCTGCGGCACGATCGGGTCGCCCCGATGAATGTCTTCGACGCCTGGCTCATCGTGGTCGGATTGGCCATCGGCGCGGGGCTCGCCTGGCTCGTGATGCTCGACCTGCGCCGGCGCGACGACGACATCGCCGAACGGGAGATGCGCGCCGAGGCGGCCTGGATCGCCGACACGCTCCGCCGCCGCGACGTGGCCGCGGACGCCGAGGCGGTCGAGGAGGTCCTGCGCCTCCATCGGATCTACCTCGCCGGGATCCCGGACGAAGAGGCGAGCACGCGCCGTCGGCCGGCCTGGGCCGAGACCGCGTACGACGACTTCGACGACGAGCCAGGCGACACGTTCGACGAGGACGTGGAGGTCGAACGGCCGATCGCCAGGGCCGCGCCGCCGATCGCGGCACCGGCGAACGTCGCGGCCGGCACCCCGGTTCCGGCTGCGCCACCCGTGGCCCGCGAGGCCGAGACGGAGGACGGTGAGGCCCTCGAGCCCGCCTGGGCCGATGACGATCTCAAGGCCGCCCACGAGGCCCTCGACGCGCTCCTCAAGAAGGGTCCGCCCGAGGACTGACGACTCCGCGCAGCGGGCGCTGGCCCCTCAGGCCTCCGCGACCACGCCCCGATGGAGCGCCACCGAGCCGAGGCCGAAGCTGCGGTGGATGACCTCTGTCAGCCCCGCGTCCAGCATCGTCGCCGCCAGCTCCTCCGGCGTCGGGAAGCCCTCGAGCGACGTCGGCAGGTAGCGGTAGGCCGAGCGCCGGCCGAAGAGCGAGCCGAGGACCGGCGCCGACCGGTGGAACGTCCCCTGGAAGATCCGGCCCCAGACCCGCGGGCGGGGCATCGACAGCTCGAGGCAGACGACACGGCCGCCCGGCCGGACGACCCGGGCGAGCTCGCTGAAGCCATGCGCGAAGTCGGCCAGGTTGCGCAGCCCGAAGGCGATCGTCGCGGCATCGAACGACCCGTCCTCGGCCGGGAGCGCGAGGGCATCGCCCACCCGGAACTCGAGCTGGACCAGGTCGCGATGGCGGGCCTTCGCCTGGGCGATCATGCCCGGGGCGAGATCGACCGCCAGCACGCGCCCGAACGGCCCGACCCGCTCGGCGAGCGCCTCAGCCAGCTTGCCCGTGCCGCACGCGACGTCGATCACCGCGTCGCCCGGCCCAAGCCCGCTCGCCTGGACGGCGGCGCGGCGCCATCCGGCATCGAGGCCGAATGTCATGAGGGTGTTCATCCGATCGTAGACGGGCGCGATCTCGTCGAACATCGCGGCCACCGCGTGTGGCGGGACACTGTTGCCCGTCCGACTCCGCCGAGGCGGGTCCGGATCGCCGGTCACAACGTGCCGAGGAGCACCGGAGCGCCGTCGATGGAGGATCCCGACGCGTCGACGAGCGTGATCCCGAAGTGCGTGCCGGGTGTGACCGACTCGAGGCCGCCGACCGCACCGACCCAGTACGCGATGCCGCCCGCGAAGTGCATCTTGCCGACGATGACCCGTCCGGTCCCGCTCTCCATCCAGCAGCGGTACTCCTTGCCGGCCGGCGCGAGGGCGAGATCGTGGGCGCTCACGACGAGCTTCGCGGTCGACGGCACGAACGCGAGCAGGCCCACCGACCTGCCGTCGGACGGCGAGATGAGGGCGACCTGACGGGCGTCGGGCGCGCGGGCGATGTCGATCGACCATGCGGCGAGCCGGGTGAGGTCGGCCGTGTCCTCGTTGCTCGCATTGCCGACGAACATGGCCGTCGCGAGGACCGACACGACCAGGACGGCCGCGAGCGACGCGGCCCACGCGAACGGTGCCAGCCAGCGCCGTCCGGCCCGCGCGGAGAGCGCCGTGATCGGGACCGGTGCGGCCGACGAAGCGGCCGCCGCCGGGGTCAGAGCCGCCGGCCGGGTCGGATCCACGAGCATCGCCGGATCGACCATCGCAGCCGCCTGGCCGAGCGTCACGACCGGGCGGCGGACGCCGTGCTCGTGTACGAAGGCGAGCGTGCGCTCGCGCAGATCGGGCGGCAGGACGGGCTCTTCGAACGTCCCGACGGCGTCGTCGGCGTGCGCGTCCAGGCGGCCGCCGGCGTCCGGCTCGAGGGCCCGGCGGACGAGTGCCGTGGCACGCTCGAGCCGACCGAGCTCGTCGAGGCAGGCCGGACAGCCCGCCAGGTGCGTGGCGATCGCGGCGGCCTCCATCGTGTCGCCGGCCATGAGCCGCTCCAGCCCGTCGGGCTCGAGCGCGGCGAGCTCCAACCGCTCGCGGACCTCGACGTGGTTCACGACTCGCCCATCTCGACCGGGACCGGCACCGGCCGAAGCCCCGGATCGTGGTGCTCGGCGAGGAGCGCCCGCATGTGAAGGAGCGCCCGCCGGGTCCGCGTCTTGACGGTGCCAAGCGGCCAGCCAAGGCGCTCCGCGATCTCGGTCTGGGTGAGGCCGTCCGTGTAGGCCAGGACGATGACAGTGCGCTCGACGTCGGGCATCGTGACCAGGGCCGCGCGCAGCGTCGCCCGAAGCTCGGTCTGGACGACCTCTTCCTCGGGCCCGTGATCTCTGTCTGCGCCACCGATGACCGTGCCGGTGACGGCCAGGCGGTCGAGTGCGACCGCCTCCGGCTCATCCGGGCCGCCGGTCAGGGCCGCCGAAACGAGGCGTGGACGGCGAGCGCCGGCGCGCAGCCGGTCGACCGTCCGATTGCGGGCGATCGTGTGCAGCCACGCGGCAAGCGAGCCGGTCGCCGGATCGAACAACTCAGCGCGATTCCACAAGGCGAGGAACGTCTCCTGCACCACCTCTTCGGCGATCTGCCGGTCGGCGGTAAGCCGGCTCGCGGCGGAATGGACGGCGCTTGCATGGCGATCGTAAAGCGCCGCGAGAGCGTCCTGCGACCCAGTCGCCACCGCCCGCACGAGGGCAACGTCATCGGCGATCGCGAACGTCTCGTCCACTCTACGCTCCGGCCACCGGCGCGGTTTCATCGGCTCGCCCGAGGGGTCGACGCTCGAATGTCGTGGACAGGACGACGTCGGTCTCGGTCGTGAAGACGTGGCGGATAGCCTGGATCCGGCGCAGGATCTGTTCGAGGTCCGTCGTGCTGCGGGCGCGCAGCTTGAGCAGGTAGTCCGCCTCGCCGGCGATGTGGTGGCATTCCTCGATCTCGGCGACCGCAGCGAGCTCCGGGGTGATGTCGGTCGCGATGGTCCCCGGCGCCTGGGTCAGCCAGCAGAAGGCCAGGATCGGGAACCCGGCCGCGACCGGATCGACCGTGGCCGCGTAGCCGGTGATGACACCGCGAGCCTCGAGCTTCTTGACCCGCTCGTGGGCGGACGGGCCGCTGATGCCGACCTCCGCTCCGAGGTCCGCGTACGGCCGCCGGCCATCGCGCTGGAGGATCTCGAGGATCCGCAGATCGGTCGTGCCGATCTTGGTACTGTCGACCATTGGTACCACTTCGTTAGGCTAATCGCCTTGACTGCGGCGATACGTTAGGCTATCCTATCGATATCAGAACGGGACGCCGAACCACCGCGGATGCGGTGCGACCAGATCGACAGGGTCGATCCTGCTCGACGGAGTCCCTGCAGCGGAGGTAACCAGAACGTGTTGCTCGTCTTCGCGCTCGCCGGCCTCGCGCTGTTCTCGCTTCTCAGCATCCTGCTGAGCGTTGAGGATGGCCGCGAGTCGACCACACCCGACGCCAGGCAGTACACCTGGGTCCGTTTCGGACTCCGGTGACCCTCGGTCGCCCGGGCGACCCGACGTAGCCTAACCCACGAGGCCCCGACACCCCGGGGCCTCGTTCAATTCCGGGCACGTCGTGCTCGCGGCCACGCTCACACGGGCCCGTCAGGCCCGCGTCACCACCGGCCGGCCCGCCGCTTCGTCGGCGTCGGCGGCAGGGTCCCCGCCGGGATGTGGGCCTCCAGGCAGGTCACACCGTTCGTGCCCACGACCGCGTCGTGGCTCGTGCCGGCGGGCAGGTCCAGCCGGTCCCCGATCTCGAGGGCGACGCGTTCGCCGCGATCGGGCAGGCCGAAGACGATCGATCCGGAGGCGACGACGAGGACCTTGTCGTAGCCGTGGTCGTGCGCGCCGTAGCGATCGCCTGGGCCGTTCGACCAGCTCCCGGGATCGAGGCCCTCGGCCCTGAGCCGTGCCTCAGCGTCCGCGCTCTCGCGCGAGCCGGAGGTCCGCTCCGCCACCCGTGCCTGCCTAGGCGACCGAGACGCCGATGACCCGGCCGACCGCGAACGTCACGCCGGCAGCGAGCGCGCCGATGAGCACCTGGCGCGCTCCCGAGAACAGGGTGCCCCGGCCCGTGAGGAGGCTCACGCCCGCGCCGACCACGAACAGCCCGACGAGGCTCGCGACCGAGGCTGACGGTGAAGATCGTGGCGCCGCCGCCGAAGAGGTACGGGATCACCGGGACGCTCGCCCCGACCGCAAACGCGGCGAACGACCCGGCCGCCGCGCCCCAGGGCGAGCCGAGCTCGGAGGGATCGAGCCCCAGCTCCTCGCGGATGAGCGTATCCAGGGCCGCCTCGGGGTCCTGGAAGATGCGGTGGGCGATCGTCCCCGCCTCGTCGGCCGAGAAGCCCTTCGAGCGGTAGATCCGGGCGAGCTCGGCCTCCTCCTCCCCCGGCATCGCCTCGAGCTCGGCTCGCTCGAGGGCGATCTGGCGTTCGTACAGCTCGCGCTGGCTCTGCATCGAGATGTACTCGCCGGCGGCCATGCTGAACGACCCCGCAAGCAGGCCGGCGATGCCGGCCAGCAGGATGAACCTGGGCTCGACCGCGGTCGCGCCGGCCACGCCCATCACCAGCGACAGGTTGCTGACCAGGCCGTCGCTCACCCCGAAGATGACCGCTCGCAGGGTGCCCGACTGACCGGTCCGATGCCAGCGCTCCGAGCGGCCGTCCCCACCGCTCGGATGGGCGCGCACGGTCGCCCGGGCTGCCTCCTCGCCGGCGCCGTCGAGGCGCTTCCAGATCTCCGCGTGCTCGCGCTCGTCGGCGGCGATCGCGGCGACCTCCGGCGATGCCTGCGCGTCGTACGTCTCCTCCTCATCCCCCTCCAGCGCCTGCACGAGGTCGCTCACGGCGCGCGTCCCGAAGAGGCGGGCGAGCAGGATGATGAAGCGGACCCGGAGCCGAGCTGGACCGGGATCCGGCACGTCCGCTCCCCGCTCGCGCAGCTTCGAGGCCCAGATCTCGGCGTGCCGCCGCTCGTTGCCGGCGATCGTGTGGAAGGCTCGGGCCCGTCGCTCGTCTTTCTCGATCGAAGCGAGCGCGTCGTACAGAAGGATCGCGTCGCGCTCGAGCTTGAGGTTCTGGAGGCTCTGGTCGAGATCGATGTCGGCGGCGGTCACGGGCGAATTGTAGCGAGTGCGGCTCGCCCCGAGTGCGACGGCCCCGGCGCTGCGGCATGATGCGTTCGATGCCGAGCGTCCCACCGCCTCTCCGCTATCTCGCCTCGGACGATGTCGTGGCGTGCATGCCGCCGATCGCGGAACGGCTGGCCCTGGCCGAGCGGGCGATGCGCGCGCTCGTCGCTGACGCGGACATGCCGCCGAAGATCGGGATCCACGCTCGCGAGGCGGCCACGTTCGCCCACGCCATGCCGGCCTACCTGCGCGGCGCCGTGGCCGATGGCTCGGCCGACGCGATGGGCATGAAGTGGGTCTCCGGCTCGCCGGCGAACAACGAGCGCGGCCTGGCCGCCGTGAACGCGATCGTCGTCCTCAACGATCCCGTGACGGCCCTGCCCATTGCGATCCTTGACGGCACGCCGATCACCGCCCAGCGGACCGCGGCCGTGAGCGGCGTCGCGATCCGGCGGTTCGCGCCCTCGGCGGAGCGGCCGCTGCGTGTTGCGCTGATCGGGGCCGGGACGCAGGCGCGGGCCCACCTGCCCGTCCTCGGACACGTCGCGCCGGGGGCCGAGGTGGTCGTCTACGACCGGCACCCGGAACGGGCGGAGGCAGTCGTCGCCGAAGCGGCCCGGACCGAGGGCATCGGGGACGCAGCCGCGGCGACGAGCGCGCGCGAGGCGATCGACGGCGCCGATATCGTGCTGACCCTTGCGACGTTCACGACGCCGGACCGCCGCCAGATGATGACCCTGGACTGGCTGGGACCGGAGACCCTGGTCGTGGCCGTCGACTACGACACGATGTGCGCCGCCGAGGTGGCCGTGGATGCCGCCCTGTTCCTCGTCGACGATCGCGGCCAGTTCCTCGCCAACCGGGACGCCGGTTCGTTCACCGGGTACCCGGACCCGGCCGCCACGATCGGCGAGGCGCTCATCGCCGGAACGGCCAGGCCCACCGGGCGGGTCGTCGTGAGCCACCTCGGGGTCGGCCTCGCCGATGTCGTGTTCGGCGACGCGATCCTGGCCGCCGCGGCGGCGGCCGACCGGGGGATCCTGCTCCCGCGCTGACCGGCCCGGCGCGCCCGACGAACGCACCTCGGCCGGCCCGAACGGCCGTGTCGACCGGGCGAGGGGCTGCCACACTAGGCGGCGGCGCGACGGCCGCCCGGAGCGAATGCCCGGCCGATCGGCCCGCAGAGGTGGCCCAAGGGACGATGATCGGTCCGCTGCTCGGCGGTCTGCTCCGCGTGGTGATCGCCGTCGTGCTCGTCATCGTCGTCGCCGTCGTTGGCCTGCTCACCTTCGTCACGGCGCGCTCTCTGCCCCAGACCTCCGGCACCCTCCAGATCAGCGGCCTCCACGCCCGGGCGTCGATCTTCCGGGACGAGAACGGGATCGCCCAGATCACCGGCGCCGACGCGCATGACCTCTTCATGGCCCAGGGCTGGTACCACGCGTCCGAGCGCTTCTGGCAGATGGAGGTCTTCCGACGCGCCGGGGCCGGCCGCCTGTCGGAGATCTTCGGCAAGTCCACGGTCGACCAGGACACGTACATCCGCACGCTCGGCCTGCGCCAGTCGGGCCAGCGCGACCTCGACGCCATGTCGCCCGAGGGCAAGGCGGCCCTCGACGCCTATGCGGAGGGGGTCAACGCCTGGCTCGGCGCCCATCGCGGCAACCTCGGCCTGCCGTTCGTCGTGGTCGGGCTGAAGGCCGGCCTGGGCGGCGGCCTCGGAGGCTACGAACCGGAGCCCTGGACGCCCCTCGACTCGACGACGTTCGCCAAGCTCCAGGCGCTCGTCCTCGGCGGGAACCTCGGCAGCGAGATCTTCCGGGTCGCAACCGACGCCCGGCTCGGCGACAAGGCCCTCACCGACCAGCTGTTCCCCGATTACCCGGCCGGCGGGCCGATCGAGGTCCCGACGGGTGCGACCGGCTCCGGCGGCGCCGGTGCTTCCGGTACGACCGGCTCGATCGGCGGGGATGGCCAGGCGGCGACCGGCGGCGCCTCCGCTTCGGCCGCCACGGGCGCCGGCTCCGGGGAGGCCGCGGCGGCCGGCTGGCTCGACCTGGGCCGGATCGCGGGCTCGGTCAACTCGATCACCGGTCTCGACAAGGCGGGCGGCCTCGGGCCCGACCACGGCATCGGCTCGAACGACTGGGTCGTCGGCCCGTCCAAGAGCGCCACGAAGCACGCCCTGCTGGCCAACGACCCTCACCTGGGGTTGGACATGCCGTCCGTCTGGATCATGAACGGGCTGCATTGCCGGAACCCCGTCACCGGTTGCACGTATGACGTCGTGGGGGTCAGCTTCCCGAGCGTGCCCGCGGTCATCCTCGGCCACAACGCGCGGATCGCCTGGGGCGCCACGAACGTCGAGCCGGACGTCCAGGACCTCTTCGTCGAGCAGGTCGACCCGAAGGATCCGACCCATTACATCTTCAAGGGCCAGTCGGTCCCGTTCGAGGTCCGGCACGAGGTCATCAAGGTCGCCGGCGGCGCCGACGTGCCGGTCGACGTCCGCTCCACGGGGCACGGCCCGGTCATCACGGACGTCAGCGATGAGCTCAAGGCCGCCGGCGGGGTCTACAGCCTGCGCTGGACGGCGACGACGGAGCCGGACCGGATCCTGGACGCGTTCCTGGGCATCAACAAGGCGGGCGATTGGACCTCGTTCCGCGACGCCCTGTCCGTCTACGGGGCGCCGTCCCAGAACTTCGTCTACGCGGACATCGACGGCCACATCGGCCTGCAGTTGCCCGGCCGGATCCCGATCCGCCAGGATCCCAAGGACCTGGGCGACCGGCCAGTCCCGGGGTCGACCGGGACCCACGAGTGGACCGGCTACATCCCGTACGACCAGATGCCCCGCCTGTTCGACCCGCCCTCGGCCATCATCGCGACGGCGAACGCCGCGGCGGTCGATTCGAAGTACCCGCACCTCATCGGTCGCGAGTGGGACCCCGGCTACCGGGCGGCCCGGATCACGGAGCTCCTCGAGGCCGCCGCGGCCAAGGGCGGCGTGACGCGCGAGGCGATGAGCGCGATCCAGATGGACACGTTCGTCCCACGGGCCCAGCTGGTCATGGACCGGATCGGCGACGTCGTGCCGGCGACCGACGGCGGACGCACGCTGCTGGCCCGGATCCGCTCGTGGAACGGGCGCTGCGACGTGGAGAGCGTGGGCTGCGCCGCCTACATGACGTTCGAGTACTACCTCCTGCGCGGGCTGTTCGATCCGCGACTCGGGCTCGACATCGCCCGGGACTACGTGGGGAGCACGGTGAGCTGGCAGGCGCTCATCGCCCTCCTCGACCAGCCCGCCAGCCCGTGGTGGAACGATCCGGCCACGCCGGCCGCCGAGACCCGCGCGAGCGTGGTCGTGGCGGCCCTCGACGGCGCGGCGAAGGACCTGCGGGCGACCCTCGGCGATCCGGACCGCTGGACGTGGGGCCGCGAGCACACGATCACGTTCGAGGAAGGGACTCTCGGCACGAGCGGCCTGCCGGTCGTGACCTGGTACTTCAACTCCGGGCCGTTCCCCGTCGCTGGCGCCTCGGGCGCGGTCGACAACACGTACTACCACTTCTCGGTCGCCTACCCGGACCCGCAGGACCCGTCGTACAAGCCGGGTGGCCTGCGCGAGGTGTTCGACGTGACGAACGGCCCGTCGTTCCGGATCACGATCGACATGGGCGATCTCGACGGGGCAAGGATCGTCAACACGACCGGCCAGTCGGGTAACCCGTTCGACCGCCACAGCGGCGACATGATCCCGCTCTGGCTGAGCGGGGGCTCCGTGCCCCTGCCCTTCTCGCCCGAGGCGGCGGAGAAGGCGACCGTCTCGACCCTCAACCTGGATCCGCCCTCATCACCCTGAGCCCTGCTCGCTCGGGCGTACAATCCTCGCGGGAAAGTCGCCGCCCTGTCGGCGCACCCGGATGAGGTACGGATGACGAAGCACTCGAAACGAGAGCGCGAGCGGCGCGCCGAAGAGACCCAACGAGTCCGTGAGATCGAGTCCGCCTGGGCGGGCAGCGTGCCCCCGGCGACGGCGAAGGCGTTCGCGATGGAAGTCGAGGCGGCCCTCGCCCGCGGACCCGAGGAACGCCGGCCGGACATGGCGCCAGGGACCGCACCGCGACCGCCGCGCCCGGGCCACGAGCCCCGGCCGCCGAAGACCACCGAACGACCCCGGCGGGGCGGGTAGATGCCCCCGCGCAAACGCAAGGTGACCTACCCGGTCGCGAAGACATCGAAGCATCCGGCGCCCGCCGACGCGGGCCCGAACCCGAGCTACATCCGCACCAGCACCGCGATCGACACGACCGCCGGCGCGGGCCGCACCGGCCTCGCGATCGGGGCCAGGGTGCGGATCATCGGCACGGGGCTGTACTCGGGCGAGGCCGCCACGATCGTGCGCTTCGCCGGGAACGTGATCCCGAGCGCACTCGTCAAGACCGAGGCCGGCCGCACCCGCCAGGTCCGGACCATCGACCTGGAGCCGATCGCGCCAGACGCCTGAGAAGGTGTCCCGAAGCGCCGCGGTGACGCGGCGCCAGTCGGACCCCGCGAAGCAGGGCTCCCGAGCGAAGGCGCCGGGGTGACCCGGCGCACGGCCTTCCGGCGACGGGGCCGAGGCGGATGCCTGGCAAGGCTCAGCCGAGCGTTCGAAGCAGTTCGCCCAACTCCGCCAGCGACCTGACGGTGTGCTGGGGCTCCTCCTCGGCGCCTGAGGGCGTGGCCGGGTAGCGGTCGTTGTGGCGCATGAGGACGCTGATCAGGCCGAGGGCATTCGCGCCCCGCACGTCGCGCTCCACGCGATTGCCGACCATCGCCACGTGCCCGGCTTCGCCATCGCGCAACCCGAGCGCCCGGAGCGCGTGGCGGAACATCCGCGGGTCGGGCTTCTCCGTGCCGAGGAGCTCGGAGATCGCGAGGACGTCGAAGGCGTCCTCGATGCCGTGCTGACGGAGCACGTTGCGCGCGGTGCCCGGCCGCGTGTCGGCGACCAGGCCGACCAGGTAGCCCTGGCGCTTCAGCGACCACAGCAGCTCCGCGGCGCCGTCGAACAGGTCGGCCCGCTGGGTCGTCTCGGTCGCGTCCTTCTCCTCGGACGTCTCGATCATGAGCGTGTCGCCCAGGTCGAACAGCACGGCCCACACGTGCCGTCGCCGGCGCTCGGTCGCCAGCCGCCGGAGGACTCCCCGGATCCGCGCCGGGATCCCGTCGACGAGGCGTTCGGCCGGCTCGAATGGCGCGCTCCGGGCGTCCCAGCGACGGCCGAACCGGAACGTCGGCTCGAACGCACGGGTATGGAGATGGGCCCGGGCGAGCGCGTCTGAGCGCGCCGTGCGCCGCAGCCGGCCGCGCATGGTGTCGCCGATGTGCAGTCCCTCCCGGGCCGGCGGGCGCGCTTCCTGGGCGACGAGCAGCCGGTACGCGTCGATGCTCGTGAACGCCCGCGGATCGGGGGCCATCGCGTGCTTGCCCGGCTGGGCCCACGCGACGGGGCGCTCGTCCTCGGCCGACAGGCGGCCGGCCTGGAGCAGCGGCGCCCATTCGCCGTGCCAGCTGGCCTCGGCGTGGATCAGCCGGCCCTCGTCGTCCACGTAGCTCCACACGTGCTCGAGCTCGTACAGATGCTGGATGTCCCAGTCGGTCCACAACGCGTACTCGATGACGGCCGCGGCGATCCGGCCGCCCGGCGACGCCGAGGTGCAGGTAGCGCTCGAAGGTGGGCGAATGGGTCGGCTTGCGAAGGACCGCGTAGCCGACCGCCTGGGGCAGGAACGGCTCGGCGTCGTCGAACCAGACGATGGGCGCGTGGCGCCGGGCGAGGGCCAGGTCCGGATCGGCCGGTTCGCGCGACTCCCCGCTCACGCGGGCCGCGCCGCGGTGGCTGCGCCCGACAACGTCGCCTCGCCCGCGGCCCAGCCGTCCGGCACCACCGGCGGACGCTCTACCCGGCTTTCGACGAGGCGCGGCGCCCCCGAGCCGACCGCTTCCGAGATCGCGACCATGACATCAAGGACGTGGTAGCCGAGCTCGCCGGACGCCCGCGGCTGGCGGCCGGCCCGGATGGCACGGGCCATCTCGAGCACTCCGAGACCGCGACCCAGCCCGGTCGCGTCGGCGTGGACGACCTTCCGCCTCGCATGGCCGGCCCGCACGATCCGCAGGTCGCCGCCGAACTCGTTGGGATCGGTGACCTCGAGCGTGGCGTCCGAGCCGGTGATCTCGATGAGCGTCCGCCGGAGCGGCGACTCGAAGCTCAGCACGATCGTCGCCGTCGCTCCGCTCTCGAACTCCGCGAGTGCGGCGACGTGGGTCGGGACCTCGACCGGGAACTCGACGCCGGCCCGCGGGCCCTTCCGGACGACACGCGTGTCCAGCGAGCGCGTGCCCAGCGCCGCGACGCGGGTGACCGACCCGAGCAGGAGCACCAGGGTGGTCAGGTAGTACGGCCCCAGGTCGAACAGCGGACCGGCGCCGGCGGCGTACAGGAACGCCGGGTCCGGGTGCCACAGGTCAGGGCCCGGGTTCTGCATCAGGGCCAGGGCCGCGAGGGGCTTGCCGATGTCGCCTCGTTCGACGAGCCGCCGGGCGGTCTGGATCCCGGGTCCGAGCACGGTGTCCGGGGCGCAGCCGACGACGAGGCCCGTGGCGGCGGCCGCCTCGAGCAGTGCGCGGCCCGACGCCCGGTCCGTCGCGATCGGCTTCTCCGTCCAGACGTGCTTGCCGGCCGCGATGGCCTGCCGGCCCACCTCGGCGTGCACCGCGGGGATCGTCAGGTTGACGATCAGCTCGACGTCGTCGCGTGCCAGCAGCTCGGCCGTGCCGCCTGCGAAGCCGATGGCGAACTTCGCGGCCTGGGCCTCGGCGCGCGAGCGGTCCAGGTCTGCGACGCCGACGAGCCGCAGGTCCGGGAAGGAGGACATCGTCCTGAGGTACTCGTTCGAGATGTTGCCGCAGCCGATGACGCCGACCCCGACGGGTCCCTGGCGGCTCACGGAGCCATGCCGTCCAGGAACGCGAGGCTGTCGGCGAGGGCCGTGAAGACGTCGCCGTCGAACGAGTCGAGCTCGACGACCGCCAGCTCGCAGGAGGTCGCCGCATCCAGGATCGCCTGGACCGGCATGACCCCGTCGCCGAGCGGCGACATGCGGCTCGCGCGGTTCCAGCGGGCCGTCCTTGAGGTGCAGGAACCGGACCCGGTCGCCGAGCCGGCCGAGCAGGGCCGGGACATCCTGGCCACCGGCGGCCGCCCAGTACGTGTCCAGCTCCAGGATCACGCCGGGGTCGAGGTCGTCCACGAGCCACTCGAGGGCCGTGCGACCGTCGAACACGTTCTCCAGCTCGAACCAGTGGTTGTGATAGCCGAGCTGGAGGCCGTGGGCGGCCAGTTCCGTCGCCCCGTCGTTCAGCTCGTCGGCCACGTGGCGGACGGCTTCACGGGAGGCGAACCGCTCCGGGTCGAGCCACGGGACGATCAGGGTCGCGATGCCCAGCGATGTCGCCGCCTCGCACAGGGCGAGGGCATCCGGTCCGGTGGCCCGGGCATGGGCGGTGATCGCTCTCAGGCCGGCGTCCTTCATCGCCGCCGCCAGCCCGGCCGGGTCCGTGAGGAGGTCGAACGGCTCGATGGTCGCGAAACCGAGGCCGGCCAGCCGGGCGATCGTCCCGGGCAGGTCCTCGGCCAGCGCGTCGCGCACGGCCCAGAGCTGGACCCCCACGTCCCGCGGGCGGCTCATCGTCGAACTCCTTCGTTCGTGGCGTTCCTGGCGCCCCGGATTCTGACGGGCACGACGCGACCGCGTCAGTCCGCGCGGAGCGCCTGCGAGCGTCCCGCGGAGCGCTACTCGTTGACCTGGAGCGGCCCTTCGGGGATCTCGATGAGGACCCGGCCGTCCTCGATGACCACCGGGTACATCGCGAGCGGCTGCTCGGCGGGCGGGTCGAGGTTGTCGCCGGTCGCGAGATCGAACCGCGACAGGTGCAGCGCGCACGTGATCGAGCCCTCGGTCAGGAAGCCCTTGTCGAGCTCGAAGTACTCGTGGCTGCAGATCCCCTGGTAGGCGCGGATCTGACCCTCGGCATGCACGACGAGCACCTGGTCCATGCCGTCGACCCAGCCCATCTTCATCGTCCCCTCGGGAACCTCATCGACCCCGACGAGGTCGACGCGCCTCACGCGGCGGAGGCCGACCCGGCGTCGGGCGCCGAGGGCGCGTCTGAGGCCGATCCTGCCTCGCCCGCCGCCGTTGCCGCGAACCCGTGCGAGGACGCGGCCCACTTCGCTTCGAGCAGCTCGCGCAGCCGATCCTGGGCCTCCACGAGCGGCACCCGCGTCACGACCGGCTCGAGGAACCCGAGCACGATGAACTTGCGCGCCTGTTCGGGCGGGATGCCCCGGCTCTCGAGGTAGAAGAGCTGGGTCTCGTCGATCGGCCCGACCGACGAGGAGTGGGCCGCCCGGCGGCAATCGGGCTGGTCGATCTCGAGGCTTGGGATGGCCACCGCTCGGGCCTGGCGCGAGAGGTTCATCCCGAACTCGCCGAGGTAGCTGTCCGTGCCCACGGCGGGCTTGTCGATCGTGATCAGGCCCTTCATGTAGCTGCGGGCCTTGTCCATGAGTACGCCCTTGGACAGGAGGTTGCCGGTCGTGTCGCGACCGCGGTGGCGGGTGTACGAGGTCAGGTCCACGACCTGGTCGTCGGTGCCGAAGACGATCTCGACCTGCTCCACCGAGCTGCGGTCGCCGTCGAGGCGGTTGTCGACGCGGCTCCGCACGATCCGCCCGCCGAGCTGGGCGAGCGCCCAGTGCAGGTCCGCCCCTTCGCCGATGACCGCGTTGCGGTGCTGGAACACGGTGACGCCGGCCGGCAGGTCCTGGATGCTGGCGACCGCGAGGCGGGCGTGGGCCGCGAGGGTGACCTCGAGCGTGCCGGTGAACAGGCTCTGGGGGACCGGCTCGCCTTCGGCGCATTCGATCGGCGGGCCGGACGCGACGAGCTCCTCCACGAGGGCGGCCTCGGCCCCCTCGCCGAGGTGGACGATCGTGCGCGTGACGAGGGCGCGATCCGGCACGCCGGCCGCCCAGCGGACGATGACCGGCTGCGAGAGCCGCACGCCATCGGGCACGACGAGCCGCACGCCCTGGCTCCAGAAGCCCCGGGAGAGCTGGGCGAGCTTGTCGTCGGCGGGCAACGCATCTCCGCCCTCGAGGTCCGCGCGCAGGCCGGCGGGATCGCGGACGAGGGCCGCCCCGAACGTCTCGAGGGTCACCTTGGCCGTGGTCGCCTCGGGCGAGAGGGCGACAAGCGCGACGCCGTCTTCGCGCAGCTCGATGATCGCCGACACGCCCTCGGGCGGACGGGCGGCCGATGGCGTCTCGGCCGCGGCCGAGGGCGCCGATGCCGTCCGCACGTACGGGCGCGCCTTGAACAGGTCGGCCGCGCGGAGGTCGACGTACGTCGTGTAGAGCTGGTTCTTCTCGAGCGGCAGGGCCTCGTAGGCCGTCGCCGCGGCGATCCGCTCGGCGCGCAGCCAGTCCGGTTCGGAGCGCTCGGCCGCGAGGGCCTGGGCGAGCCCGACGTCGGGGAAGGTGAACGGCAGGTCGGCCGGACCCCGGCGGGCCGGCCGCTGGCGACTCCCCGGTGGAGCCTCCGCGGCGCCCTCGGTGACGGGCGCCGTCACCCGAGCGAACCCTCCATCTCGAGCTTCACCAGGCGGTTGAACTCGATGGCGTACTCCATCGGGAGCTCCTTGGTGAAGACCTCGAGGAAGCCCTGGACGATGAGGTTGGCCCAGGCGAAGTCCCCGTAGTCGATGATGATGCCGCCGATCGACGTCCCGTGCCCGCCGAGGAACTTCGTTGCCGAGTGGACGACGATGTCGGCGCCATGCTCGATCGGCCGGCAGCAGGTAGGGCGACGCCATGGTGTTATCGACCATGAGCGGCACGCCGGCTTCGTGCGCGATCTTCGCGACGGCTGCGATGTCGAGGACGTTGCCGCGGGGGTTGCCGATCGTCTCGGCGAGAGCAGCGCGGTCTTCGGCGTGATCGCCTGCGGAAATTTTCGGGTCGTCCGGGTCGTCGACGAACCTGACGTCGATGCCGAGCTTCGGGAGCGTGTAGTCGAACAGGTTGTACGTGCCGCCGTAGAGCGAGGCTCGAAGACGATGTCTCGCCCTGCTCCCGAGTTGAGGATGCGCAGGGTCTGCGGCCGCCTGGCCGCGGAGAAGCGCCAGTCGCGGCCATGCCGCCTTCGAGCGCGGCTACGCGCTGCTCGAACACGTCCGGGTCGGATTCATGATCCGGCTGTAGATGTTACCGAACTCTGCAGGCCGAAGAGCGCGGCGGCGTGCTCGGTGTTGTTGAAGGTAGGACGTGGTCTGGTAGATCGGGACGGCGCGCGAGTTGGTCGCGGTCGGACGTGGCGCCCGCGTGCACTTGCTTGGTCTCGAAGGACCAGGATTCGGACACAGATGTCTCCAGGGTGGAACTGCGGGTTCTCCGGCTAGGGGCCGGGTTGGCGGGCCGCGTTCGCGACCCGCAGGTGATCCGCATGCCTGCGCATCACAAGACGGACCACGGTCGCGACCGTAATCCGGTGCCGATGTACCGCACAACAAAGACACGAGGACGGCACTCGACCGCGTTCACGCAGCCGCTACCGTCCGGGCCGTGCTCGTGCTGTTGCCCCCGTCGGAGACGAAGGCCCCCGGCGGTGACAGCCCGCCGCTCGATCTGGCGACGCTCTCCGCCCCGGAGCTGACCCCGGTCCGCATCGAGATCGCCGAGGCGCTCGTCAAGCTGGCGGGCGACGTCCCGGCCTCGCGCACCGCCCTGGGCCTCTTCCCGAAGCAGGACGGCGAGATCGCCCGCAATGCCGAGCTTGGACCGCCCGACCCGACCGGCGCTCGAGCGGTACACCGGCGTCCTCTACGACGCCCTGGACGTCGGCTCGCTGACCCGGGCCCAGCGCGCGCGGGCCGGTCGCCGGCTCGCGGTCGGCTCGGCGCTGTTCGGGCTCGTCCGGGCCGAGGACCGGATCCCGGCGTACCGGCTCTCCGCAGGTTCTTCCCTACCCGGCCTGCCGACGCTGCGGGCGCTGCCCTGGAAGCCGGCGCTCTCGCCCGTCCGCGGCGCCGGCGAACTCGTCGTCGACCTGCGCAGTGGCTCCTACGCCAGCCTGGCCCCGGTGCCCGGCGCGGTCACCCTGGAGGTCTGAGCCAGCGGCCGGCGGCTCCCGCTCGGTGGTCAGCCACTTCAACAAGGCGCACAAGGGCCGGGTCGCGCGGCTGCTGGCCACGACCACGGCCGAGCCGGCGGACGCGGCGGCGGTGGCCGCGCTCGCCCCGCCGCGCGGGCCTGAACTTGGAGCGCAGGGGAAACGCCCTGACAGTGGTACTCCCCCACGGTGAGTCCGGCATCCCACCACGGTGAGTCCGGCGTTTCAGCACGGTGAGTCCGGTGTTTCGACACGGTGAGTCCGGTGTTTCCGCACGCGGCGGAAAGTCGGTTGCGGCTCGTCGGGGCCGTAGGTCAGGCTGGCGCTCGCTGGGAAAACGCGTCGAACGGAGCCCGGGGAGGTGTGCCGCGTGTCCATCGCTGTCGTGGACGGCCTGCCGTCCCACCTACGCCCCGCGCGCCTGATCCGCCCGCGGGGCCCACCGCCAGGAGACCCCGCGTTGCCCCGCGAGTACGACCTTTACCCTGAACCCACCCGCCGGCGCCGCCGCCGCTTCGACGACGACGACGCCCCGCCCGCCGGCACGGTCCCGCCCTGTCCGCGCTCGACGGTCGCGGCGACACCGACCCGACGGCCCCCGGCCGGCGACCGCTGGTCGACCTGGGCGCGCGGCCGAGCACGGGCCGGCCCCGACCCGGCCTGGTGGTCACCGAGCACGCCGCCGTCGACACCGAACTCGGCGTCCTCAAGACCGGCAAGGAGGCCGACGTCCACCTGCTCGAGCGCGCCGTGCCCGGCACCGACCGGTCGCGTGCTGCTGGCCGCCAAGCGCTACCGCGACCGCGGAGCACCGGCTGTTCCACCGCGACGCCGGCTACCAGGAGGGCCGCCGCGTGCGCCGCTCCCGCGAGACGCGGGCGATGGCCACGCCGCACCGCGTTCGGGCGCGACCTGCTCGCCGGCCATTGGGCGCGCCGCCGAGTTCGCCGCGCTCTGCCGGCTCTGGGCAGGCGGGCGTCGCGGTGCCCTATCCGGTGCAGCTGGTCGGGACCGAGCTGCTGCTGGAGTTCATCGGCGACGCCGACGGCGAACGGCCGCCCCGCGGCTGGCGCAGCTGCGCCCGGTCCCGGACGAGCTGGCCGACCTGTGGCGCCAGCTCGTCGACGGCCTGGTCGGATTCGCCCGCGCCGGGCTCGCCCACGGCGACCTCTCGGCCTACAACCTGCTGGTGCACGACGGCCGGCTGGTCCTGATCGACCTGCCGCAGGTCGTCGACGTCGTGGGCAACCCGCACGGGCCGAGTTCCTCGCCCGCGACGTCGCAGCGCATCGGCGAGTGGTTCACCGCACGCGGCCACACGTGCACGCCCGACGCGTTGCTCGACGAGCTGCGGGCCGAGATCGGGCTGCAGTAAGCGTCACACGGCTACTGAACGCGGACCGGCCGGGCGTTCCACTACGCTGTAGATCGAGCGCCCGGCCATTCCGCAGGCGCCACCACGAGGACGCGCTTTGGACGCGTCCGGGCTCGTCCGGGTTTTCTCCGGCGCGACGCGCCCGTCCCGGAGGTATTGAGTGACATCCCCGCAAGCCCGCAGCCGTACAGGCGCGCCGAACCGACGCCGCCGACCCGGCAGCGCCCAACCCCGATCGACTACGCCGCACCCCCAGCGGTCCCCGCGCAACTCCCGTCCTGCCCGCACCGCCACCCCGACCGCCCCGCCCGAGGTGCTGTGGTCCGTACCCGCGTCCGGGATGCCCACGTTCGGCGCACTCGGTCTGCCCGAACCGCTGACGCGTGCGCTGGCCACCGAGGGCATCACCGCCCCGTTCCCGATCCAGGCCGCCACGCTGCCGAACTCCCTCGCCGGCCGTGACGTCCTGGGCCGCGGCCGCACCGGCTCGGGCAAGACCCTCGCCTTCGGCCTGGCCGCTGCTGGCCCGCACCGCGCCGGGCCGCGCCGAGCCGCCCGCTGGCCCTGGTCCTCGTCCCGACCCGGGAGCTGGCCCAGCAGGTCACCGACGCGCTCACCCCGTACGCCCGCGCTGTCGGCGTCCGCTGGCCACGGTCGTCGGCGGCATGTCGATCGGCCGGCAGGCGCGCCGCTGCGCGGCGGCGCCGAGGTCGTCGTCGCGACCCCGGCCGGCTCAAGGACCTCATCGACCGCGGCGACTGCCGGCTGGACCAGGTCGCCATCACCGTCCTGGACGAGGCCGACCAGATGGCCGACATGGGCTTCATGCCCCAGGTCACCGCCCTGCTCGACCAGCGCCCCCGAGGGCCAGCGGATGCTGTTCTCCGCCACCCTCGACCGCAACGTCGACCTGCTGGTCCGCGCGCTACCTGCACGACCCGGTCGCCCACTCGGTCGACCCGCCGGCGGGCGCGGTCACCACGATGGAGCACCACGTGCTGCACGTCCACGCGCGCCGACAAGCACGACGCCACGCGCGAGATCGCCGCCCGCGACGGCCGCGTGATCATGTTCCTGGACACCAAGCACGCCGTGGACCGGCTCACCAAGCACCTGCTGACCAGCGGCGTGCGGCCGCGCGCGCTGCACGGCGGCAAGTCGCAGCCGCAGCGCACCCGCACCTGGCCCAGTTCAAGGACGGCACGATCACCGTGCTGGTGGCCACCAACGTCGCGGCCCGCGGCATCCACGTCGACAACCTCGACCTCGTCGTCAACGTCGACCCGCCCGCCGACCACAAGGACTACCTGCACCGCGGCGGCCGTACCGCCCGCGCCGGCGAGTCCGGCAGCGTCGTCACCCTGGTCGCCCAACCAGCGCCGCGAGATGGACGGGATGACCCGCCAGGCCGGGGTGCGTGCGAGGTCCACGGCGGTAACCCCGGGTGCACCTGCGCTGGTCGGCATCACCGGCGCGCGCCAGCCGTCGGGGAGGGCGCTCATCGAGCCGCCGAAGCCGAAGCCGAAGCCGCAGCGACGTCGCCGAGCGGCCTGAGATCAGCTGAGGCCGAGCACCGACAGCGCCAGCCGGGCCGCCTCGCCGCCCTCCTCCTCGGCGACGGCGAGCGCCCGGGGGACGTCGAGGTCGTCGAGCAGGGCGGCGGTGACGGCCGCGGACGCGGCCCGGACCCGCCGTCGCCGGCACCCCGAGAGGCCGCGGCGTAGAGCCGCTCGAGCCGGCCGGCGGCGGCGTCGAGGTCCGCCGGCCGGTACTCCCACGGCCGCGCCCATGGCCGGTCGAGCAGCAGCAGCCGCAGCGCCGCGGCCGGGTGGGTCGCGAGCACGTCCGTGACGAGCACGAGGTTGCCCGTCGACTTCGCCATCTTCGCGCCGTCGAACTCGACGGTGCCCACGTGCAGCCAGGCCCGCGCGAACGGCCGCACGCCGGTGACGGCCTCGGCCATCGCGGCCTCGTAGGCGTGGTGCGGGAAGCGCAGGTCCGCGCCGCCCGCGTGCAGGTCGAGGGCCGGCCCGAACGTGGTCAGCGCCATCGCCGCGCACTCGGCGTGCCAGCCGGGCCGCCCGTCGCCCCAGGGGCTCGGCCAGGCCGCCTCCCCGCGGCCCGCCGCCCGCCACACCGGCACGTCCGCGGGGTGCTCGGCGCCGGCGTCGTCGGACGTGCCCGAACTCGCGGGCGAGCTCCCCGGCCCGCTCGGCGTCGAGGCCCGCCCGCTCCGGCACGCCCGCCCCGCGGAACCAGACGGTGCCGCCGCGCTCGTAGGCCGCTCCCGTGTCCAGCAGCGCGGCGGCCAGCGTCACGACCTGGAGGACGTGGTTGTGCGCCCGCGGCTCGTGCGTCGGCCGGCGCACCCCGAGCGCGGTCATGTCCCGGTCGAAGCGGAACTGCTGGACCGCGGCGAAGCTGTCGAACCGCTCCCCCGCCCGGGCGGCCGCGGCGTCGAGCACGTCGTCGACGTCGGTGACGTTGCGACACACCTCGACCTCGACGCCGAGGTGGCGCAGCACCCGCGCGGCGACGTCGGCCCAGACGAACGTCGCGGCGTGGCCGAGGTGGGTGGTGTCGTACGGGGTGATGCCGCAGACGTACATCCGGGCCCGCCCCACGACGGGCACCGGGCGCGCGCCGATGCGCAGCACGTCAGCGGTCCCCGCGGCGGCGGGCCGCCCTGCGCAGCTGCAGGATCCGGCCGGTCCCCGGGATCGCGACCAGCAGCACGCCGGCGACCGCGGCCAGCAGCAGCGCCACGCCGGTGGGCAGCTGACCCGACAGGCCGAGGAAGTTGATCTCGACGGACTGGAGGTTCTGCAGGATGAACACCAGCAGCAGGATCAGGACGAGCGCGGAGAGGATGAGCCCCACGTAGAGCCCGGACATTCGGGTGCGCCGGACGGTCGGCTCGGGCTTTCGGGCGGCGCGGTCGGACGTCGGCGCCGCGGGGACCGCCTCACGGTGCGGGGACCCGGATCGGTGTCGGGCTTCGGCCGGGCGGCGGGCCGGCGCAGCACCGGTCGGTGGGCGGGTCCGCGTGGGGGTCCGCCGGACCGACGCGGCCGTAGGTGGGCCTCGCCGGGGCGCCCGAC